>NZ_CM135962.1:0-2500 GCF_054366245.1 Winogradskyella sp. PC D3.3
AAAACGCAAAAAACCCTTACTAGATAACTAGTAAGGGTTTTAGAAATACCGATTGATCTCGGTAAAAAAAGGCGGCGACCTACTCTTCCACAGTAAAGCAGTACCATCGGCGCAAACGGGCTTAACTACTCTGTTCGGAATGGTAAGAGGTGAGCCCCGTCGCTATAACCACCTTAAATTTTGGTTGTTATAAATAATCAACACTAATATTGTTGACATATTGAAAAAATCACATGATATGTATCGTAACGTATACTTTAATAAAAAAACAGACTCGCTCGTTAACCATTGCTGGCCTTCAAGCGAAGTCGAAGTGACAATAAGCCTATGGGTTATTAGTACTACTTGGCTATGACATTACTGCCTTTACACCTATAGCCTATCAACGTGGTCATCTTCCACGACCCTTAAAAGAAATCTCATCTTGTGGTGGGTTTCGCGCTTATATGCTTTCAGCGCTTATCCCTTCCGAACGTAGCTACCCTGCAATGCTCCTGGCGGAACAACAGGTACACCAGAGGTTCGTCCAACTCGGTCCTCTCGTACTAGAGTCAGATCCACTCAAATTTCTAACGCCCACAGTAGATAGAGACCGAACTGTCTCACGACGTTCTGAACCCAGCTCGCGTGCCACTTTAATGGGCGAACAGCCCAACCCTTGGGACCTTCTCCAGCCCCAGGATGTGACGAGCCGACATCGAGGTGCCAAACCCCCCCGTCGATATGAGCTCTTGGGGGAGATCAGCCTGTTATCCCCGGAGTACCTTTTATCCTTTGAGCGATGGCCCTTCCATACGGAACCACCGGATCACTATGCTCTACTTTCGTACCTGATCGACCTGTATGTCTCTCAGTCAAGCTCCCTTATGCCATTGCACTCTACGCACGGTTACCAAGCGTGCTGAGGGAACCTTTAGAAGCCTCCGTTACTCTTTTGGAGGCGACCACCCCAGTCAAACTACCCACCAAGCACTGTCCCTGGTTAGAGGTTAGACTCTAGATAAGCAAAGGGTGGTATTTCAACAATGACTCCACAACGCCTAGCGACGCCACTTCAAAGTCTCCCACCTATCCTACACATTACTTATCCAAAGCCAATACTAAGCTATAGTAAAGGTTCACGGGGTCTTTTCGTCCCACTGCGGGTAATCGGCATCTTCACCGATACTACAATTTCACCGAGCTCATGGCTGAGACAGTGTCCAGATCGTTACACCATTCGTGCAGGTCGGAACTTACCCGACAAGGAATTTCGCTACCTTAGGACCGTTATAGTTACGGCCGCCGTTTACTGGGGCTTCATTTGAGATCTTCGAAGTAAACTTCTAAACCCTCCACTTAACCTTCCAGCACCGGGCAGGTGTCAGGCCCTATACATCATCTTTCGATTTAGCAGAGCCCTGTGTTTTTGATAAACAGTCGCCTGGACTCTTTCACTGCGGCCCCCCCAGAGGGGGGCGACGCTTCTCCCGAAGTTACGCGTCCATTTTGCCTAGTTCCTTAGCCATGAATCTCTCGAGCACCTTAGAATTCTCATCCCAACTACCTGTGTCGGTTTAGGGTACGGGCTGCTTCACTCGCTTTTCTTGGAAGTCGATTTGCTAGATTATCACCTTGACCGTAGTCTCAGTGTACTATCGCGGTGTTACCACTCGCTTCAACGTACTATTCCGTCAGTACGCACTAACTTTTCGCCTCCGTCACTTTTAACGTGAGCAGGTACAGGAATATTAACCTGTTGTCCATCCACTACCCCTTTCGGGTTCGCGTTAGGTCCCGACTAACCCTCAGCTGATTAGCATAGCTGAGGAAACCTTAGTCTTTCGGTGTGCGGGTTTCTCGCCCGCATTATCGTTACTTATGCCTACATTTTCTTTTGTAGCTTCTCCAGCATGCCTCACAGCACACCTTCGACGACACTACAATGCTCCCCTACCACTTTTACAAGTCCATAGCTTCGGTAATATGTTTATGCCCGATTATTATCCATGCCGAACCGCTCGACTAGTGAGCTGTTACGCACTCTTTAAATGAATGGCTGCTTCCAAGCCAACATCCTAGCTGTCTAAGCAGTTCAACCTCGTTTATTCAACTTAACATATATTTGGGGACCTTAGCTGATGGTCTGGGTTCTTTCCCTCTCGGACATGGACCTTAGCACCCATGCCCTCACTGCTGATTAACATTTTATAGCATTCGGAGTTTGTCAGGAATTGGTAGGCGGTGAAGCCCCCGCATCCAATCAGTAGCTCTACCTCTATAAAACTATAAATCAACGCTGCACCTAAATGCATTTCGGGGAGTACGAGCTATTTCCGAGTTTGATTGGCCTTTCACCCCTACCCACAGGTCATCCGAAGACTTTTCAACGTCAACCGGTTCGGGCCTCCACTGTGTGTTACCACAGCTTCACCCTGCCCATGGGTAGATCACACGGTTTCGCGTCTACCACTACTAACTAAAGCGCCCTATTCAGACTCGCTTTCGCTACGGATCCGGA
>NZ_CM135962.1:12500-2432500 GCF_054366245.1 Winogradskyella sp. PC D3.3
CGTCATTGATTTTTTAAATAATTGATTGGAATAATAGAGCGTATTTCGAGTTATGATTGCAGGTACGTTAAGAACATCATCATCACTTACTACATTTTGATACATCAGTGTATTATCTAATGTAAAATTCCCCACTTTAAATTCCTTCTGCAATTTCAATCTTAAATATTGAAGTGGTTTATTATATTGTTTTGGCTCTATTATATTTACACCGTCAGATACTTCCTTTAAATTGAAATAGGTATAGTTATCTATATTAGATAAATCGAAATAAGCATTAAACCATTTTTCTGATTTAATATTGAATTTTAATTGCTGTGTATTTACATTTTTAAAACTATCTAAATTATCCCAGTTATAATTGATATAGTCACTTTGGTATAATAAATAGTTATAGTTTGCTAGTTTAGAATTAATGGCTATCCCTCCAGAAAAGGCAATATCATCATTTAATTTCAGATTTATTATTCCATCAAAGAAACTACCAACAAATATGTCAGAAAGGTTAAGTCCACCTTTTGCTGAAACATTGAAACCTTTATACGTTTTTGAATACTGCCCTTTAACACCGAAGTAATTCGCCTGAATTCTGTTCGTTATATTTCCACTTGGAAATATAACGATACTATTATAACCATAATTAATATCTGTATAATTCAATCCAAACTGAATATCTCCAATGGTATTATTGGAATACTTCAATCCTAGAGATGTATTAAAGTGTTCTAATTTAACTTTATCATTAATACTCGTTGCGAAAGCCTCTCCAAAGAAACTCGTAGCCGATGTTGTTTGTTTATATTGATAGTATTTATCTTCTAATGAGTTTTTATTAATTAAAGTGATACTATTATTACTTATGGAATCTTTATTATGCAGTAATCTATAAGACTGTTCTATATAAAAACGTTTCCCTTCTAATATATTTTCCGCATCCTCAAAAGCAGGATCAAATACGGAACGGTCTAAAAACTCTTGATTTCCTGAAGTAAAGTTATCGAGATCTTCTGTTTTTAACCCACCATTTTCTTGGTTGAGTAAATCTTGCATCACCGCATAACCTTTCGCTTCGTATTTATCATTCTTTGATTGATACTTTGAAGTGAATCGAAAATTCCCAGAACTAGTCAATGCGTTTTGATAGTTTCCCAAAGATCTCAATCCCTTATATGCTATTGAAAAATTGAATTGTTTAGAAAGATTTACAGTAAAGAACGCATCTAAAAGCTGTCCTTGCTCAAACGCGGTCTTGTAGGTTAAACGCGTCCATGGTGTTGGCACTTTATAAAACTTAATATCGCTATGTTCTAAATAATTAAAATGACGTGCTCTTGCGCCAAATGACGGAGACGTTTTATTATCCCAAGCATCAAAACTCAGCGTATTATACGTTTGCCCCATATTAGCAAACGCCATTAAATTAAAGTTATCTTTTTGAAGGTAATTAAATTTATATTCCTTGTTAATTGTTAATGTTGTATCTACTGGTATAGAATCTAAAGCATTATTATACTGTAGATACATATCTATGGTAGCTACACCTTTAAATCCATTAATTTTTTTAGAAGCAGAACTGTCTCGTCCACCACCAGTATACCCCTTAGTAAGTTTAGTTTGAGAACTAAGGCCTAATGTAAAGAAACAAAGTATGAGTATGTATAAATTTTTGATGTGCATTTAATACTATCTAGTTTTCAAACAAAGTAAACTATAAATTATTGTTTACAAATATAAAATTACAATTTACTTAACATAAAAAAGACCAACAGTGTTATTTGTTGGTCTTTAAAATTATGTACTTAAGAAATAGTTTATTCTATAATAATTTTTTGAGATGTAACATTACCTCCTTTAGAAATGTTTGCAACATATACTCCAGAAGCTACGCCACTTAAGTTTATGGTTTCATTAAATCTAGCAGAATTATTAGCAAAAGTATTTTTATAAACTAATCGTCCACTAATATCGTAAATATCAATCTTAACATCGCTGTTATTATTTAAGCTAGAATCAAAACTAATTGTAAACTGTCCTTTGTTAGGATTAGGATAAATTGAAAGTTGGTCAAAAGAAGATTCTGACACGCCCAAGCTTGACAGAATACCACCAGTAATTATAAGGCTATAATTTTGTAAACCACCAGATAAAGTATTTTTGTGATTAATGGTTACCGTATAGGTTTCACCTACACTTGGAGCATCCACCTCTACTTTTTCAAAATTATCTACATCGTTCGTAGAATTTCGTGTTGCTCCCAAACTTGGGTTAGCAGGATCCAATTTCCAAGGAAAATAATCGGTAGTCCCTTTAGTTAACTTAAGATCTAGATCATTTACCAATACAGGTGTTGGATCATTAGCAACTCCACTAGAAATAGCTCCTTGAGGATCTGTCCAAGATATAGACACCATTAAAGGTTCATTACCTGCCGCCACAACATCAAAACTTCTTGAACTTGAATTAGCTAATGCCGTCTCTTCTATAAAAGCACTGACGTTATTATTAGATATAGCATCAACAGCTTTTTTACCATTGGCTAAACCCCAACCAAAAGAATAATCTGGACCATCAGAAGGACCAGCTTCATCAGCCGTATGCAACAATAACCCTTTAGCAGTTGCCGCTAACATATATTGAGAATTTACATTATTATAATGCTCCTGTAGCAGTAATAACAGTCCTGTGATTCCTGGAGCTGACATTGATGTTCCGCTTGAATTACCATAAGCTGTGTTAGACGCATTACTAGTAGAAGTCACATTTACACCTTGTGAAGAAATGTCTGGTTTAATACGGCCATCATCTGTAGGTCCCCAATTACTAAAAGAAGACATTACCACACTCGATGGTCCCGTATAACTCATTACTGGTCCCACTGCCGCAGATGTAATACAGTTTTTTGCAACTGATTGACCAGAAAGAAGATCATAACCAGATTTAGATGGGTTATATAAGAAAAAATCATCCCTATCGTTACCCGCAGAAATTACCGGTAAATAATACGGATTAGTATAAGTAATCAAATCGACACTAAATGCATCAGTTTGATAGGCTCCAAAAGTAGCAACAGATAGATTTTCAGCACCATAACCATAAGAATGATTAGATACCAACAGGCCATTTGCCGCTTGTATAGCCATTTCTTGGCTATCGTTGCTTGAGTTTCCTGCTAGAACAGTAGCTTCATAAGCTATACCTCTTCCTAAATTTAATGGGTAATTATTCCCTGAACTTATAATTGTTCCTGTTACGTGGGTAGCGTGAAAAGAAACATTAGATCCGCCATCTATAACAGTAATTCGATTCATTAAATCAAGATGTGAGCGTAATGGATAACCATCTTCAGCCTCCCAAACACCTGCTACCATATTTTGCCCCCTTAAATCTATTCCCGAATCGTTCCCAGCAGCATACAACTTATCTGCTCTAATAGTTATCGCTGCAGGATTATTACTAGAAACATAATAAAGAGGTTTACCATCTTCAGTTATATCCCTAAGCTTAACAATATCGATTTTCTTACGTTCTTCTTCAGATAACGTATCAAGAAACAATTTAATTCGGTCTAATCGTTTATCGTTTTCTATGCCTAGATAATTTATTACAGCTTTAGATTGTTCGCTATTATAATGTGACCTTATTATTTTAAACTCTTCTTCAGTTTGAGAAAACCCAAAAGTCACAGCTACTAAAAAAAAAGCAGTTAGGATATTTTTTTTCATTCTTTTTGTTATTTAATAAATAAAATTTGGAATCATAAGTGACAAATATAATCCTTATTTTCCAAAATTAACCAAAACAACCAACATAAGACTTAAAATTAATAGTAGTAAAGTTAAACATATAATAACCTAAACAATGACTTTCACTTCTATATAAAACGCTCACTACTAGTAGTTATTAAAAATAAAAAGTCCTGTGAAAAATTCACAGGACTTTAAATAATTCGTAGCTATTAAATAATATTACAAAGGTGTAATAATATGAGTGCCAGACCCAAAGGAAGCACCATCTGATCTATCTAAACTCCAAAATAAGACAATTGTTTGTGTGTCTTCATTATATGTACCAGAACCTGATAATATAGCATCAAAGCCTTCACTACACGCAGAACAATATACTTGTGGTGGCAAATTAACTGAACCAGTAGTAGCACCTTCACTAGCCGGCTCAAAATACAATTCAAAAGGTTCACTATAAGCATTATATCCTGATAGATCACCATCTATTAATAAAACATCACAAACACCTGAAGCCGTACTAGACCCAGTAGCAGGAATATCAGCATAACCTGGATCTTGAACTCTAAGATTCCCAAACCAAAGGCTTGTCTGACTTGGACAATCATCGTTAACTATATTGATAGTTTTAAAATACGAATCAACATTAGCATTACCTATTTTAATACGAGAATCAGAAACTGAAACTATCTCAATATCAAAGGATCTTGTATTATTAAATTCTTCATCATCTGTTGGAAGAACACTAAAACTACCTACAAATTCCCCAGCAGGAATTACTACTGTATTCGAAGATAAAACAAAATCAGTATTTTCAACTGCGGTATCGTCTGTCACTGATAATGTAACTGTTACGTCTGTATCAAAAGTTTCAGTAATACCAATAATGAACTCTCTAGATCCAGCATTTTCATCTACATTAATTGGACTATTTTGTTCCGAAAACGAAATAAATGCATTCCCATTATAAACTTCCGGCTCATTATCCTCACACGCCATATTTAAGGCAAACAGACCTAAACATGCGAATGTCATTAATATTTTACTTTTATAATTTTTCATATTCTACTTTTTAATTTATTAATTATAACCTGGATTTTGAACTATGCTTGGGTTTGCAAAAATTTCAGACTGAGGAATAGGGTAAGTAAATCTATCCTCATCAATTAAATCACAATCAAGAACATTAATACAATCTACAGCATCACGTGTAATATCTTTTCCAAAACGTTTAGCATCATAAATTCTATGCCCTTCGTAAGCAAGTTCTCTTCTTCTTTCCGAGTATATAAAATCTAAAGCAGATTGAGTTGCACCAAACGTAGTAGCACTTAACCCTCTATTAGTTAACAATAAACTAACATCTGCAGCAGCGCCAACTAAATCAGAAGGAACCGATCTTACTTTAGCTTCAGCTCTCATTAACAACATATCTTCTGCTCTAAATACTTTAGTATCATTAAGTCCTGGTTGACCATCAGCAGTAGCATATTTTATTATTTTCGCTGTACTACCAGATCCCGTAAAATATACAGAAGGACGAATATCACCAGCAGCATATAACCCTCTGATTTCATCAGATGGATTAAAGAAAATATCCGAATTAGATGATCTTGTATAAATACCACCTAAATCACCAGATAACCCATCACCAGCGTTTGTAGCATCTCTACCAATTTCAAAAATAACACCAGCATTTGAAGTATCATTCCATATATTAGAAAACTCCGTTGCAGACGCAATAGGAACAGCGGCTAAAACGTCATCAGCTTCTGAAATAACCGTTGCATAATCCCCCTCCCATAATGCTACTTTAGCTCTTAAAGCTTTTAAAGCATTAGTTGTTAATCTTGAAACATCACTAGCAGTTGATGGCATTAAATTTAATGCTTCAGTTATATCACTTTTAATACCATCCATAACATCTTCCGCCGTATCACGAGCAGGTCGTTGTTGCACCCCTAAAGAGGTTACATAAGGTACCCCTAAATTTGTAGGACTGTAATCTGCTGAGAAACTTTGCAATAACACAAAATGACTAAAAGCTCTCATTCCATAAGCTTCCGCTATAAATCTGTTATAATCATCAATTTCAGTAGTCGTTGGTGTAACTTTATCAAAGTTTAGTATTACCTGATTTGCTCTGTTAATTGAAGTATACAAGGCATCCCAAATTGCCTCAAAATCATCCTCCGTAGATGTGTATGTCCAATTGTATAAAAATGCACCCTGACCTGTATTTGTAGGTGCGATTCTAACATCATCAGATATTAGAGATGAAGCCTCTATAATAGCTCTACCTGGATAGCTATTATATGACCCTAACACCATTTGCTCTAAATCATCTACACTATTAGGAAAGTTGGCATCCGTTGTAGCATCTCCCGGTGTAGTATCTAATATATCAGAACAACCATAAAAGACTGTGGATATAGTAAATAATATTAATATATATTTTTTCATAATGTTTATTTTTTATTTTTTTTAAAACGTAAAGTCCAGACCTAAAGTATATGTTTTAGCTGTAGGATATTCATAAGCTGCAATATTGTTATCATCTTCAGGATCAAACCCTGTCCATTTTGTCCATGTATACAAATTAAGACCTTGTGCGTAAATCTTAACTGATTGAATAAACGTGTTATCTAAAAATTTAGAAGGTAATGTATAACCTACTTCTAATTTTCTCCAACGTAAATATGATGCATCCTCTATATCTTTTGAAGAAAATTGTCTAGGATATAAATAGCTTTGGATTTCCGTAATATCACCTGGATTTTCCCACATTGTATTCATTATCTTTAACTGATTAAATTGTGCAAAGTTAGGATTCTCTTGGAAAAATGATTGGTTGTTGAATCTAGAAAAGTCTTTCTCAAAAGTAAATAGCGTGTTTAAGTAAAAACCTTTATATTTAATATCTCCACCAAAACCACCGGTAAAAGGTGCTATATATGTCCCATAATCAGTTAATCTATTATCTTCAGTAAACACGTTTGTTACTTGACCATTTGCATCTAAATAAAGTGGTTCACCATTTGAAGGATTAACTCCGGCCCAACCTACAATATAATGAGTACCATAAGGTAAACCTTCTCTCAATATTGAAGTTCCTTGCTCAAACTCATCAACCTGACCTAAGCTCGTAATTTCGTTCTTGTTATATCCAATATTACCAAATAGTGTTAAACTGAAGTCATTATCAGAATCCTGTAATGCCACCACACTAATCTCAGCTTCAACACCTTTATTTACCATCTCACCAGCGTTAATATCTTGGCTTCCAAAACCAGAAGTTGCTGATAAATTTTGGTTCACAAATAAATCAGAAGTAGTACTATGATACAGATCAACAGCACCCGAAATTCTTCCATTCCAAACAGTATAATCTAAACCTAAGTTATATGAAGTAACAGTTTCCCATTTTAAATCGGCATTACCCGGAGATGATGGAAATAATGTAGTCGATCCATTATATTGACCTGACCCAAAGATAGTTCTCGTCTGAAATGTACCAATAGCTCCTTGATTCCCAACGGTACCTGCACTTGCTCTTAATTTTAAGCTATTGACAAAGCTTAAATTTTCCATAAACGCTTCCTTATGAATATTCCAAGACACATCAGCAGACCAAAAGTAAGCTACTCTATTAGCTTTAGAAAACTTAGAAGATTCATCTCTTCTTCCAGTTAACGTCACAGTATATTTATTGTCATAAGTATATCTACCTTTCGCAAAATAAGACTGAATATTTACAGGTGTTCCATTAGATCCCGTCAAATCTGGAAGAAGATCTTCTGAAATAGTAGCTGCGGCCAATCCTGGTGGCACATTTTCATTAAGATTATATACCGTAGAACCAAAACCAAATGGCGCTTCTGTTCTATCAGATAAAAATTCTGAAAACACTTCAAAATTAACATTATGAACACTATTAAATGTTTTATCAAATTCTAATGAAAATCTTCCATTTAAAATAAGACCTCTACTAAAAGACGAACCATAACTACCTGCATTCCCAGGTGAAGTAGTTCTTCCATATTCAGTATTAGGATCAGTATAACTAGTATTAACAGACTCTCTGTAATCTAAAGAACCAAAAGCCTTAGCCGTTAAAAAACTTAAAATATCATACTCACCTGAAACCGTGTAAGTAGCTCTAATACGCTCAGTAGTATTACGACTATTCACTAAATGCTCGTAAGCATTAGGACCAACAAGACCACTTCCTGAAGCAAAACTTCCATCCTCATTATAAAGCGGATCATAAGGAGCTCCTAAATACACCGCAGCAAAAGGGTTTTGCAATGTTATACTATTTTCACTATCTATAAAATTAGATCTAGAAAAACTTCCAATCAACGAAGTATTTACTCTAAACTTATCTGATACTTGGTGTGAGATGTTCATAGCTCCTGAATATCTATCCAAACCAGAACTTAAAGCAATACCTTCCTGATTATAAACACCAATAGAAGATCTAAACTGTGTATTTTCATTTCCTCCAGAAATAGAAAAATCATGTGTAGATGTTCTACCTGTTCTAAAAAACAAATCTGACCAATCCGTATCTACTAATGCTAAGGTACTAATTTCCTGATCTGTTAAACCAACACCAGGTGATTGACCAACTCTTCTCTGAAACTCAAGTAATTCTCTTGAATTCATCATATCGAAATTTGTGTTCCCTGATTCAGAAAACCCTGTCGATGTAGAATATTGAACAACCGTTTTCCCTTTTGTTCCTTTCTTTGTTGTAATTAATATAACACCTGCTGCACCACGAGAACCATAAATAGATTGAGAAGCTGCATCTTTAAGCACACTTACCGAAGCTATATCGTTAGGGTTTAACGCAGAAAACACAGCATTATCAACTGGTGCACCATCTATAACATATAAAGGTTGCTGACCCGCACCTGCTATAGAAGCAATACCTCTAATAATTACATTAGCATCAGCACCAGGCTGTCCTGAACCACTAGATACTCTAACACCAGCTGCTCTACCTTGCAAAATTTGCGTAACATTACCAATTGCTACGTTGTTAATCTCCTCAGACTTAACATAAGACGTTGCCGTACCTACCTTCTCTCTCGACTCAGTACCATACCCAACAACGACTACTTCATCTAGAACATTATCAGGTTCTAAAACCACGTCATAAATATTTCCAGAACCCACTGCTCTTTCAGCAGTTTTCATTCCTACATAAGAGACAACTAATATATCTCCTTGATTGACTTTGATCGTAAATTTACCATCAAAATCTGTTTGTTGACCTCTAGAGGTCCCTTTTACAATTACTGTTGCTCCCGGAAGAGGCAAACCATCATCTGATGTTGTAACTGTACCTGTGACAGTTTTCTCTTGTGCAAAAGAAAATTGCATCACGAACGCCATAAAAAGCGTTAATAACCATGTTAACTTTAATTTCATAAAACAATTATTTGAGTTAGTCTTGTTGCAAACATCTTAATTAAATATTAAATAAGCAAGCGTTTCTGCTAAAAATATGTTAACAACGTTACGATAATGACAACAATAGATAAAACCGATTTTGACCATTGTTTTGGGCAACAACTCACTAGTTAGATGTAAAAAGTGTAAAAGGGTTGCGTTAAAATTTTAACTTTGTTCAAAAATTAACATTTTGGCTCTAGAACCTAAATTTTCAAGTTATAAATTAGAATGTGGTACAGATGAGGCTGGTCGCGGTTGTTTAGCTGGTCCTGTTACAGCTGCTGCAGTTATTTTACCTGACGTTTTTAAAAACCCATTATTAAATGACTCTAAGCAACTTTCTGAAAAAAACAGAATACTTCTAAAGCCTATAATTGAAGACCAAAGTATTTCTTTTGGTGTCCACCATATTTATGAAACCGAAATAGACACCATTAATATTCTAAACGCTTCAATCAACGCCATGCATGGAGCTATAGCCATCCTAGAACCCATTCCTGAATATATTATTGTAGATGGTAATAGATTTAAACCTTATAAAAACACCCCACACTCTACCATAATAAAAGGAGACAGTAAGTTTTTAAGTATTGCAGCCGCTTCTGTGTTAGCAAAAACGTATAGAGATGCTTATATGGAAAAAATTCATGAAGAATTTCCGATGTACAACTGGAAACAAAATAAAGGTTACCCAACAAAGGAACACAGAGCCGCTATAAAAAAATATGGTATCACTAAATATCACAGAAAATCCTTTAGATTATTACCAGAGCAATACAAATTGGATATATAACTTTTATATTTGTAAACTAAATTTTCAATTTAATGAAGCGACTTGGTTTATTATCAATTTTGTTTATCTCAGTATTTGCCTGTCAAAAAGACTACAACAAAACAAAACAACCTTATAATTTTATTCCTGCAGAAACATCTGCCATCGTTCGCGTAAATGAGCTTAATGATTTTATTAAAAGCGTTGAAAATAACGCTATCCTTTTTGAACTATATAATAAGGAGTTAAAAAAAGCCTCTCCTATTTTAAGTCATCTCAACACAACCAAACAAGTCTATCTTGCTTTTACCGATTCTAATTACTTGATTCTTACGAAAAACGACAGTACATTATTTAGGCTTGATTCTATTAAGAATATTACTTCAGAAACCTTATTAGACTCAAATATAACAAAGACTCAAATCGATAGTAGTACCATTTACCACAGAGCTATCGGAAACACTTTTGCGGGTTCAAACAACCTCGAACTTTTAAAAACTTTAAATGCCACGAATAACAATGCCGAACTGAGTAAATTAATTAAAACAACAGATGAGACCTCAGTTGCCTCTGTCCTATTTAAATCAGCAGCCACAAATTATTCCAAGTTACTATTTTCAGATGTTGTCAACACAGGAAATACCAGCATTACCGTTCTAGATCTTAATTATTCTGAAAAAGGCTTAAATTACAATGGTATATTAACCTCTAAAGACTCTATGGTCAACAATTTAGAGCGCTTTAAAAACACCATTCCTCAAAAGACGAACACCCCCAATATTGCTCCTTACAATACGAGTTCTTTAATCAGTATTGCCTTTGATGATTTTTCTATATTCAACAGAAACCGCAATCACCGCAAGGACAGCATATTAGAAAGACCTGAAACCTTTTTGAATTTCACTACTGAAATTGCGTTAATTGACAATGCTTTAGTACTCCATTCATTAGACACCAACTTAATTTTAGAATCTATTGAAGATAAATCCACGTTTGAATCCTTCAGAGATATTGAAATCTATGAGTTCGCACACCCCGATTTTTTTAAATCTACCTTAATACCCTTTATTAGTTTTGAAAATGCCAAGTATTTTTCGGTTTTTGAAAATTTTATAGTGTTTTCTAATTCTACTGAAACTTTAAAATCAATATTAACAGACGCGCTAAACAATAACACTTTAGCTAATTCTGATGCATTTAAAAGTATTAGTGATGATTTAAGTGATGAATCATCATTGTTTATATTTAAGAATTCAAAGGCATTATCCAATATTTTAGGTAAAAAGATGACAGGGTACAATGCCAACGCTGTTCAATATATACAGGAAGCTAATTTTACTCATATCAACGGAGTCATTCAAAAATTCAAAAAAAGACCGGCCTCAAACTCTGTCTCTGAAGCATTTACAACACCATTAGAGTCAACCATATTAATTGCTCCACAAACAGTTAAAAACCATGTTTCAAAATCAAACGAAATTATAGTACAAGACGTAAACAACGTACTTTACTTAGTATCTAACTCAGGTAACATCTTATGGAAAAAACAATTACAAGGTAAAATCCTAGGTAAAGTTCAGCAAATTGATATGTACAAAAACGGTAGGCTACAATTAGCGTTTACAACACCTAACAGATTATACGTTTTAGATAGAAATGGCAATGATGTTTCCCCTTTCCCATTAAAATTTAAGGACGCTATTACACAACCTCTATCGGTATTTGATTACGATAAACGAAAAGATTATCGCTTACTCGTTACCCAAGGAAAAAATTTACTGATGTATAATACTAAAGGCCAACCAGTAGGCGGTTTTAATTATAAAAACAACGGTTCTAACATTGTAACACAGCCCAAACATTTTAGAATAGGATCAAAAGATTATATTGTATTTGGAGCCGGCGAACATCTTAAAATTTTAAACCGACAAGGCCATGTTAGGATTAACGTAAAAGATAAGATTCGTTTTTCAGGTAATGACATCTATTTGTACCAAAATAAATTCACAACAACGAACACACTAGGACAACTTATCCAAATAGACACCAAAGGCAACCTAAGTACAAAAAACCTTAATTTAACAGATAAGCACAAAATAGAAACAACAAGTAAAACATTAGTATCCTTGCGAGAAAACAGATTAATTATTAAGTCTAGAACTATTGATTTGGATTATGGTGAATATACCGATCCTAAAATTTTCTATCTAAACGACAAGATTTACGTAACAACAACAGATTTACAATCTAAAAAAGTATATCTATTTGATAGTCAAGCTAAATCAATTCCCAATTTCCCTGTGTTTGGTACGGCCAGCGCCACCTTAGAAAAACTAGATAATGATAACGACCTAGAACTTATTACACAAAGCGACGATAAAACAATAGTGGTTTACAAACTACATTAAAATCAATACTAATTAAACGCTGTTTTGACTTCGTTAAGGCCAGTGTTTTGTAGTATTATATAATAAATATTTAGACGACAAATTTCAACATGATAAAAAGACAAAAAGCATCCATAAAAAGCTGTATAATTCACAAAGTAGGTAACAAATTTAATGGCACAAAAAATGCCTTTTCAGATGCCATTGTAGATTTTGACGAAGCAACTTATCATTTAATGCTACCCTATCTTTTAAAACCATTTGTTAGTGTTGCAGAAAGCTACCGTTTTCACCACCATAGTGATGTTGCCCTTAATGAAATCAACACTTATAGCGATCAACTATTTAAAGAAGACGCTGATTTTGTAGACCTCTCTAAACATATTGTCACCCATTTATTTGAACAAAGTAATTCAGCTCAAATTAAAACTGGAGATGTGTTAATTTGTCATTTTGAAAATATTCAATATGAAGACTATTTTACAGATGCTATTGGAATTTTTAAAATTGAAAATAAAACTGAGTTTTTTCAAACCTATTTAGAAGACAATAACTACGATATTCTAGTACAAAAAGGGATTCAAGCCAAGAAGGTAGACAAAGGTTGTTTAATCTTAAATACGTCTGATATGGAAGGTAAAATCGTACTTAGTGTAGACAACAACACGTATGACACACAATACTGGATAAAAAGCTTCCTAAACATTAAATACCCAGACGATAGCAACCAACACACAAAAAACTGTATTGAGTTGTGTAGAGAGTTCTCAAAGGAGGTTTTACAACCCAATTTTGGAGGTCAAGAACAAAGTAATTTTTTAGCTAAAACGGTTGACTTTTTTAAAGAAAATGAAATTGTAAATATTGATACGTTTAAAGAAGAAGTTTTTGACGAAGAAGATAAAATTCAATTGTTTGAAGACTACAAGAAAACATATGAATCTGACAACAAAGTGCTCATTAGAAATCAATTTGATGTTTCTGAAGTGGCCTTAAAAAAGCAGAAACAAAAGATTAAAACTGAAATTAAACTCGATACTAACATCCAAATCAAACTTGATGTTGATGCACCTGATGCCTCAGCAGAATATTTAGAACGCGGCTACGATGAGGATAAAAAAATGCATTATTACAAGGTGTTTTTTAACGACGAGTCTTAATTTGAATTATTAAAGTCAGACGACATACGATTAAGTTAAACAAAACGCGCTTCAAAAAGCGTACTAAAATGCTTTAAAAGCTTCTCTTTAACTTCATTTACATCAACGCTATCGACACCCAATTCATTGTTCAATGTTGTTACAGCCTTACCTTTAATTCCACATGGAATAATATGATCAAAATACCCTAAATCGGCGTTCACATTTAAGGCAAATCCGTGCATAGTCACCCAGCGACTTGCTCTCACTCCCATGGCACAAATTTTTCGAGCAAATGGCGTTCCAACAGCTAACCACACCCCTGTTTCACCAGGACTACGCTCGGTTTTTAGACCGTATTCAGCTAACGTAAGAATAATGACTTCTTCTAAAAAGCGCAAGTATTTATGGATATCGGTAAAGAAATTATCCAAATCTAAAATAGGGTAACCTACTATTTGTCCAGGACCATGATAAGTAATATCTCCACCTCTATTAATTTTGTAAAATGTTGCTCCTTTTTCGGCTAATTGCGCTTCTGAAAGCAACAAATTAGACAGATCACCACTCTTACCCAATGTATAAACATGAGGATGCTCTACAAAAAGAAAGTGGTTATCGGTTTCTAAACCTGCATCTTCCCTTCTATTTTTCACCTTAGTATCTAAAATAGCTTTAAATAACTCTTCTTGGTAATCCCAAGTAGCTTTAAAATCTTTTACCCCTAAATCCTGAAGTTGTATTGTTTTATTCACAGCTTAATCTTCTAAAATCACGTCTAAATTCATTAAGGCAGCGTCTTTTTTTAGTGTATTCCAAGACACTTTATAAGTCACCGTTTTCCCATCTTCAGAAATCAGTGCATTTTCATTAGATACTGATTTCACTTTTCTTGGAAACTGATACTCTAAAGTATAATACGATTGTGAGAGATCTCTTCAAATTGCATTTCAAATTGTTTAGTAAAATCATTAGTTTCCTCTGCTTCTACTTCCTCTTTAAGTTCTTCCGCTTCTTGCTCCGCAACAGCATTGGGCATTAAACGTGAAAAGGTGTTATTATCAAAAGCATAGATTACCTTATCTACTTTAGTAAGCTCATCTAACTGACCTTTAGGTGCGTTAGCATCTTTATTCCCAATGTCTTTAGCAAATCCCATAGCGTCATCAACTTGGTCATTAATATGTTCTAATTCTTTAAAGGACTTAAATGATTTTTGCATATTAAAATCAAAAACATTGTTTTCTTCATCCATACGAACTTTTAACACCATACCTTTAAGACGCTCTAATTTAGCACGTTCTGTTTCAGATAGCGCCGCAACACTATCTTTATACTGTTCAAATAATTCACTAAAAACTATAGTGGTATCAATTTTTTCCTTTTTGGGTCCCTCCTTAGTAACAGGTCTGTTTTCATTTGCATAATTCATCATAGGAGTTAAATCAAAAGACGTCATATACGCTCCACTCATATCCTTGTTAAACACAATTGACTCTGTGACATTACAACTCGTTAAAAAACAAATTAGCACTAATGACAATATAAAATTTTTCATATATCTGGTATTAATTTTCGAAAGCACAAAGGTAAGACTTTTATCGCTCTGGGTTGTTCAAAATTACCAAAGCTGCTATAACGCCTGGCACCCAACCGCAGAGCCATAACAGAAAGGTAATTAAAATGGAACCACAACCTTTATCTAAAACAGCTAAAGGTGGACAAATAATAGAAAGGATAACACGCCAGATACTCATAATTCGTTTTGATGATTTGATGTAATTATAAGACGTACTTTAATTTAAAATGTTACATTTTTTATCAATTCTCGATATTGAAATCAAAATAAAATTATGTAGTTTCGTTTTATGCGACTAAAACTTCTCTTCGTTTTTTTAAGTATCTCTTCTATTTGTAAAGCGCAATATTCATTTTCGGGCTATACAAATCCTGAAGAATGGGATAGAGCAGTATACCTTTCTATTGTTGAAGATTACCGAAAAATGTCTGGTGTGTATTCTGAACAAATTATCGCTAAAACCACTGCTGATTCCTCAGGCTTTTTTGAGTTTAAAGGCAATATGCTAGATACTGAAAATCGTATTTATCGTATTCACGTAGATAAATGCTCCGATATTCAACAAGGTGTTAATCACTTTAATGGGCATTGTAGCGATAGCGAAGCACTGTTATTTATCGCAAAAAACACAGACACATTAAAACTGCCTTTTTCATTTGGAAATCAAGTATTTTGCAGAGTAGAATCTAACAATCCTAAAGCAAATGCATTTGTAAAAATAGACTCTCTAAAAAACGACATGCGTTTTGCCTATGGAGAATTTAGAAGTGAAGCGAACCGTAAACTGAATAATAAAAAGTGGTTTAAAACCCTTCAATACTTTGGTGAAGCTTTAGATGAGCCTTTAGCAGAACTTTATATTTATACGTATTTATCGGACCGAAGTAGTGATTTGCATAGCTATTATGTTGAAGACCTGAAACAAAACCAATATTACGACAATTTAAAAGCACGATTAGAAACTACTTATCCTAATGCACCATACACCAAACAGTATACTAATGAATTAGAAGCTGATCGTTATATGTTAGCTGCATCAAATGGAGAAACAGCATCAAATTGGAATGTTATACTCTACTCCTTTTTAGGATTATCAATTATTCTAAATCTATTTTTATTATATCACTTTTGGAAACGAAACCAATCTAAAATTGATGATTTAAAAGCTAAATTATCTAAACAAGAACAAGTGGTTTTAGAGCATTTGCTCATGGACAAAACCAACAAAGACATTGCTGAAGCACTTTTTTTAAGTGTAAGCACGGTAAAAACGCATACTAATAACATTTACAAAAAGTTAAACGTGCAATCTAGAAACGACGCAAAGTCTCTATTTACCAAATAGTTAAAAAATTCAACCTAGGTACTAGTACCAATTTCCAACCTTCTTTTTTTAAATTTCACATCTTTATATGAGATGTTTGTTTTCATATTAATCATTTAAAATATTTATTATGAAACAAACATTAAACATTAGCATTCTTTTAATTTTTGCACTAAGTTTTTTTAACGCTGCACCAACCGAATTTGACAAATACGATGTAAAAGTTGCTATTTTAAAATTTAAAACTGAAGTTATTAACTACGGAACCATAACTCAAAATGCAGAAGGTAAGCGGATTTTCACATTTACCAATACTGGAGATGCTCCTTTGCTTATCACAAAAGTTAAAACAAGCTGTGGCTGTACAGTGCCAAATTATTCAAAAGCACCTATACAACCAGGCGATCAAGGTGAACTAGAAATTAAGTACGACACCAAAAGATTAGGGGCTTTTACAAAAACGGTTACTGTTATTTCTAATGCAGAAGGCGGCAACAAAATCTTAAAAATCAAAGGAAATATAGTGGCCTCTAAATAATATTAAATATCTCATCTGTCTAATTGAGCTTGGCCAATAGCTATTTCATACAACACCTTTTAACTGAGCTCAAGAAGACAAACAGTATCAATCATAAAATTATCAAAAATGAAAACGACCATTTTAACCATCATAATCACATTAGTAACCGTATTTCACAGCAATGCACAACAACGCAATCAAGAAATAATAAAGGACGGAAAAACCCCTTATTTACTTGGAAAAATTGACAAAACTGGTTTAGAAGGTAAAAATTACAGCTCTTGGTTTTCTAAAAATTATGCCGAATATGAAGTTAACACCTCCAAAACTTCTTCTATTTCTTCTGAATTAAAAAATTATGATATCACCCTTTTTATGGGCACTTGGTGTGGAGATAGTAAACAAGAAGTTCCCAAATTATATAAAGTTTTAGAAGCTTGTAATTTTCCTATGGATCAACTTACCGTTATTGCTGTAAGTAGAGAACCTAATATGTATAAACAAAGTCCACAACACGAAGAAGCTGGTTTAAATATCCATCGTGTACCTACCATTATTTTCAACAAAAACGGAAAAGAAATTAATCGAATAGTTGAACATCCCATTACAACTTTAGAAGACGATATTCAGAATATCATCACGGTAAACAATTACAAATCCAAATATCAAATTGTTACTGCAATTGATAATATTCTAAAGAAAAAAGGCGTCAAAGGCTTAAAAAAGAAAGGTGAAAAATTACTAAAAACTCATAAAGATAAAGTATCAAGTATGTATGAGCTTAATACGTATGGATCAATATTATACAGAACAGACCGAAAAGATGAAGCTATTGAAGTTTTTACTCTAAATACAAAGTTATTTCCAAACGAGCCAAGAACTTATATGAGTTTAGCTAATACTCTAGGGGTTTCTGATAAAAAATCTGAAGCGATAACAATACTTGATAATGCTGTAAAATTGTTTCCCAACAATAAAGATCTCAAAGAAAATTTAAAGGTTATTAAATCTAACTAAAAAGGTACTCGTTAATTTTTGTAAAAAGTGTAATTTTGCAGCCACTTACCAACACTTGGTAAGTTTATAAAAATTAATAAGAATGCAACTTTCAGAACAAGAATTGGTAAGACGCCAAAAGTTAGAAAAGCTTAGAGCTTTAGGGATCAACCCTTATCCAGCGGATTTATTTCCGGTTAATCATACTTCCAAACAGATAAAATCTGATTTTGAAGACGGTAAACAGGTGATAATCGCAGGTCGTCTAATGGCAATTAACATTCAAGGAAAGGCTTCTTTTGCACAATTGCAAGATAGCGAAGGTCGTATTCAAGTATATTTTAACAGAGACGAAATATGCGAAGGCGAGGACAAATCGCTATACAATGATGTCTTTAAAAAATTATTAGACTTAGGAGATTTTGTTGGTATTGAAGGTACACTTTTCACAACGCAAGTTGGTGAAAAAACCGTTATGGTAAAGGATTTCAAATTACTAAGTAAAGCATTAAAACCGTTACCAATACCAAAACAAAAAGATGGAAAAACGTATGATGCGTTTACAGATCCTGAGCAACGTTATAGACAACGTTATGCTGATTTAGCCGTAAATCCGCACGTTAAAGAAGTGTTTATTAAGCGTACTAAATTGTTTAATGCGATGCGTCAGTTTTTTAATGATGCTGGTTATTTTGAAGTAGAAACACCGGTTTTACAACCTATTCCTGGTGGTGCTGCGGCGCGTCCGTTTATTACACATCACAATAGTTTAGACATTCCATTATATATGAGAATTGCTAACGAATTATATCTAAAACGTTTAATCGTTGGAGGTTTTGATGGAGTTTATGAGTTTTCTAAAAACTTCAGAAATGAAGGTATGGACAGAACGCATAATCCAGAGTTTACAGCTATGGAAATCTATGTATCATACAAAGACTACAACTGGATGATGGATTTCTGTGAGCAACTATTAGAGCATTGTGCTATTGCTGTAAATGGAACATCTGAAGCCACTTTTGGTGAGCATAAAATCAATTTTAAAGCACCTTATAAGCGTATTACGATGCGCGATTCTATTTTAGAATTTACAGGTTTTGATATTTACAACAAATCTGAAGATGACATAAGAGCGGCCGCAAAAGCTATGCATATTGAAGTTGATGAAACCATGGGTAAAGGCAAGCTGATTGATGAAATTTTTGGCGAAAAATGTGAAGGCAATTATATTCAACCAACATTCATAACGGACTATCCAAAAGAAATGAGCCCACTCTGTAAAGAACACAGAGAAAACCCAGAATTAACTGAACGTTTTGAGTTAATGGTTTGTGGTAAAGAAGTCGCTAACGCTTATTCTGAGCTTAATGACCCAATAGACCAACGCGAACGTTTTGAGCACCAATTAAAATTGGCACAAAAAGGAGATGATGAAGCTACCGAATTTATAGATTACGATTTTTTACGTGCTTTAGAATACGGAATGCCTCCAACATCAGGTATGGGAATTGGGATGGATCGTTTAATCATGTTCTTAACCAACAATCAAAGTATTCAAGAAGTTTTATTCTTCCCTCAGATGCGTCCAGAAAAGAAAAAAGTAGATTTAAGTGATAATGAAAAAGCAATTTTAGAAGTTTTAAAATCTGAAAAACGCATGGATTTAACAGTCCTAAAATCAAAATCTGGATTAAGTAATAAAGGTTGGGATAAAGGAATCAAAGGCTTAAGCAAACACGGCTTAACAAAGGTTGAGAAAACTGATGATGGCTTATTTGTAGAACTGGTTTAAAAGCCTCTAACATACATTTATAAAAGAGGAATTACTGAGAGGTAGTTCCTTTTTTTTAGTTTAAAAACTATATATTAGAGCATTACTAATAATTACAACCTTTATAAAACGCTCATTTTATGAGACAAAGCTACGCAACCTTGATCTTATTTTTATGTTTTACAATAGTCATAAATTCACAGAACTTCATAGGTAATTGGAATGTAATTTCTCTTGAATCAAATGGAACCATCATAAATTTACCTTCAACGGTTACAACACCTCCAAATATTGAATTTCAAACTTCATTTAGCAGTGCGCCTCTAGACCAATATTGGGGACGTTATATATACGCCAATGGCATATGTAACTCTTTTACCTCTTACTTTGAGAACGAACAAAATAATGCTATAAGTCTTATTCCTTATTTTGAAACTACAGACAATACATGTGCTACAACTGAGGAAACTGATTTTGAGAATTTATACTTTTCAATTTTACAAGCACCTGGAAATCTAACCTATTCATTTACTAATGATTTACACAATTTAAGTTTTACCAATAGCCAAGGAGACGTCATTAACTTAGGTCGTGAAGATGCATCTACAAACGTTTTAAGTGGTGAATGGTTTATCCATTCTATTTGGGATTATGATATTTTATTAGAAAATACTTTTGACCCAGGTTTAAGTATAATATTTTCAAACGAAATTATTAATGGTCAAAGTAGTCTCTATGGCAGCTCTACTTGCAATGGTTTTATGGGGCATTACGATAATCCAATTCAATCAAACACTATTATAATAAGATATACAGGTTGGACACTTATAGATTGTGGCATTTCTGATGAATCTTATTTTGAACAGAGCTATAAACATTTCTTCGAAGCACTTGATGAAAATATTTATTTTTATGAAATCATTGGAAGTGGTTCAGACGCTATTTTAATATTAGATAATGGTCGAGGTGCAAATTTAACCTATGGAAGACAAGCCTTAGCTGTTGATAATTTTAATACTCAAAACACTAAACTGATAACAGATGTATCTAACCACAAATTACAACTGATTTTAACTGCTCCTCTTGTAAACACTTCATATACTATTTATGATATGTCAGGAAGACAAATTACTTCCCATCGTTTAGATAATTCCAACAGTATTGAAATAGATGAGTTACCTTCTGGAAGTTATATTTTAAATATTAAAAATACACAAAACAAAACAGAGCGTTTTAAATTTTTGAAACCATAATTACGGGTTGCAATACTTCATAAATAAGCTAACTATCAGTTTATGTTTTTGTTAAAACATAATTTATTACATTAGCAACTGACTATAAATCACAAAAACACGCAAATGTTAAAAAAACCCTATTTGTTAATCCTATTCGTAAGCATTTTATGTTCTTGTAATACCGATGATACTATAACACCTGTTTGTGATACCGTAACGAACATATCTACAAACTCAATAACTGATGATTCGGCTGCAATCCTTTGGGAAACAGCAAATACTTCGGCATCTTATACTGTAGAATATGGTGTTTCAGGATTTACTTTAGGAAGTGGTACACGTATTTCTGTAGCCGATACAACGGTTAACCTTACCGGATTACAAGCAAATACAACTTACGACATTTACATACAAACACTTTGCAACACCAATAACACAAGCTTGTTTACTGATGTATATAGCATTACGACTTTAGTTCCTAATGTTGTTCCTGAATTTAAACCCAACCTTTCTGAACTGAACTTATTTTCAGGTAATTTAAATGAATTGACTATTACAACGAAAGGCTTTGAATACAACCTAAGCACACCGCTATTTTCAGATTACGCTCACAAACAACGTATAATTGCACTACCTGAAGGTACAAGTATGGCATATGATGGAGATGGCTTACCGATTTTTCCAGATCATACTGTAATTGCAAAAACATTTTATTACAACCATGATGAACGTGATCTATCTCTAGGAAGAACCATTGTTGAAACGCGTATTCTAATCAAAATTAATGGTCATTGGGAAACTGGGGATTACAAATGGAACGAAGCTCAAACCGATGCTGTTTTAGATTCCGCAGGAAGCACCTTACCAATAACATGGATTGATGCTGATGGAGTAAGCAATACCACAACCTATAAAATCCCTTCCAACACAGACTGTTTTACTTGCCATGCAAATAACGATAACATTATGCCTATAGGTCCAAAACTAAGATCTATGAATTTTGAAATTAACGGTGTTAATCAATTAGAACAATTTATCGCTAATTCTCAATTAACAGGTATAACAAATAGTGCCTCTGTTAGACGTCTACCAAATTGGGAAGATCTAGATGAACGACTAGAAGATAGAGCACGAGCTTACATGGACATTAACTGTGCACATTGCCATATTCCTGGAGGTCATTGTGAAGATCAATCTACATTAAATCTCGCTTTTGAAACTCCATTAGAGGACAGTCAAATTGTAGAACAAAGTTTTAGTATTGACTACAGAATTTCCTTTTATCTCGACGGCTTAAGCATGCCATATATAGGAACTTCCATGATGCATACCGAAGCGGTAGAATTAATTCAATCCTATTTAGAAACCCTAGAATAACCACGTTAAAAAAATACTAAAAACGATTTCATAATTAACAAAGTCTTAATAGAATACGTATTTTCAACAAAATTTAAAAAACCAACTATTTTGAAAAACGTATCTCTCAAGCTACTCATTGTAGTTTCAGCATTTCTAGCATTTTCTTGTTCTACAGCAAAAAAGGCAGGAAAATCGGGTAAAGATGCCACTGCAATGGCTAAATCTTCAGCTAAGAAGCCTGGAAAAAATGATCCCAAACCTTATAACAAAGTTATCACCAAAGATGCAAAAAGTGATAAAGGTTTATTTACAGTTCATACTGTAGATGATAAATTCTTTTACGAAATACCAGATTCTCTTTTTGATAGAGAAATGCTTATGGTTACGCGTATTGCTAAAACAGCATCAGGACTTGGTTTTGGTGGTGGAAAGATGAACGAACAAGTATTACGTTGGGAAAAAGAGACAAGAAAGTTGTACTTCGTGTTGTATCTTATAATGTTGTTGCTTCAGACTCACTTCCTGTAAATGAAGCTGTTGTAAACTCTAATTTCGAACCTGTTTTGTTCACATTCCCTATTGCAGCGTTTAGTAAAGATTCAACAAGTACAGTAATCGATGCAACTCCTTTGTTTGAGAAAGATGTAAAACCTTTAGGTATTCCACAACGTAGAAGAACAGCTTATAAAATTTCGAGAATTGAAAGTGATAAGTCATTTATTGAATCGGTAAAAAGTTACCCAAGAAATATTGAATCTCGTCACGTAAAAACATATACTGCTGGAAATCCTCCTTCAAATTCAAGCACGGGAAGTATTTCTGTTGAAATGAGCAACTCTATGATCTTGTTACCAGACGTTCCAATGAAGCGTCGTTATTTTGATCAGCGTGTTGGTTGGTTTACAAGTAGCCAAACCGATTATGGTTTAGAAGATCAAAAAAGTAAGTCTTTAGAGTTTTTAGATCGTTGGAGATTGGAAGTTAAAGATGAAGACATTGAAAAGTTTAAACGCGGGGAACTTGTAGTCCCAAAGAAACAAATTGTTTATTATATTGACAGAGCAACTCCTGTAAAATGGAGAAAATATATCAAACAAGGTATTGAAGATTGGCAAGTCGCTTTTGAAGCAGCAGGTTTTAAAGATGCAATTATTGCAAAAGATGCTCCAACAGCAGAAGAAAACCCAGAATGGAGCCCAGAAGACGTGCGCTATTCGGTTGTACGTTATTTAGCATCTCCAATCCCTAATGCTAATGGACCTCATGTAAGTGACCCAAGAACTGGTGAGATTTTAGAGAGTGATATCAATTGGTATCATAACGTAATGTCGTTATTACGTGGTTGGTTCTTTGTACAAACTGCTGCAATTAATCCAGAAGCCCAAAGTCCACAATTTAAAGATGAAGTTATGGGACGTTTAATACGTTTTGTATCTTCTCACGAGGTTGGTCATACATTAGGACTTCCGCACAATATGGGCTCTAGTGCTGCCTATCCTGTAGAGAAATTACGTGATGCCGCATTTACTAAAAAATTTGGAACTGCACCGTCTATTATGGATTATGCTCGTTTTAACTATATTGCGCAACCAGGTGATGAAGGAGTCGCTTTAATGCCAGAGATTGGGACATATGATAAATATGCCATTTCTTGGGGGTACAGACCTATTTTAGATAAAACTGCTGAAGAAGAAAAGCCTATTCTTAATGCGTGGATTATGAAACATGCTGGTGACCCAATGTACCGCTTTGGACACCAACAAGCTGGTGACGTGGTTGACCCAAGTTCCCAAACCGAAGATTTAGGTGACGATGCTATGTTAGCAAGTGCATATGGAATTAAAAACTTAAAACGTATTGTACCTAACTTAATTGAGTGGACTACAGAAGCTGGTGAAGATTATGACGATTTAGAAGAAATGTACGGTCATGTCGTTTCTCAGTTTAACCGTTATATGGGACATGTTTCCAACAACATTGGTGGTGTTTACGAACATTACAAAGCTGCAGACCAAGAGGGTCCTGTTTATACAGCTGTGCCTAAAGATCATCAGAAAAAAGCCATGGCTTTTATTCAAGAGAATTTATTTGAAACTCCAGAATGGTTAATTGACAAAAACATTTTTGATCGTATTGAATTCACAGGTTCTGTTGAACGTGTAAGAGCAATGCAATCTAGAACGCTTAATAACATTATGAGTTTAGGTAAAATGCAACGTCTTATTGAAGCTAACACATACGATAGTAATGCTTATGCATTACCAGATATGATGAGTGATTTACGTAAAGGGGTATGGAGTGAATTACGTACTGGAAAGAAAATTGACACGTACAGACGTAATTTACAGCGTGCACATATTGATAGATTAGAATATTTAATGACTGCCAAAAATCAAACCGCAGGAAGACGTTCTAGTTCTTATGTTAAAGTAACACCTGTTAACACTAGCCAATCTGATATCAGAGCGGTTGTAAGAGCAGAGTTAAAAACATTGCGTAGTCAATTGCAATCAGCACGAGGTGCAGATGCTATGAGTAGAATTCATATTGCAGATGCTATTGAACGTATTAATCTTATTTTAGATCCTAAGTAATTTAAATTCAACAACAGTTTAAAAAAGGCTTCAAGAAATCTTGAAGCCTTTTTTTATTACAACAATTCTTTAATTGTCGTATGATAAGCTTCAAACTCAATCAAATTATTATGTCTAGCACCTTCCACTGTAATAAAACTCAAATGGTCTATATCTAATTTAAGCAACTTTTCTGCTGAAGCATATGGAACGACATCATCATCTGTACCATGTACAATTGTAATTGGACATCTTGTTTGAATTAAAAATTGATAAGTTGGAAACTGATATTTCAAGATTTGTTTTACTGGAAGCCAAGGAAACCGATCTTTTGCTACGTCTAAAATACTAAAATATGGGGTTTCTAAAACGAGTTGTTTGGGGTTATTTTTTGATGCAATATAAGACGCAATTCCCGTGCCCAATGATCTTCCGTATAATGTAATTTCATTTTCTGAATAGTCATTCAATAGATAATCGTAACAATATTGAGCATCACGATAAAGTGCGTCCTCACTTAATTTTCCAATACTTTTTCCGTAGGTTCTATAATCCATAATAAGTACATTGTATTGCTGAGCTACAAAGTATTCAGCAATCGTCCCCCAACGGCTTAAATCACCTGCATTACCATGAAAATAAAGAATAACTCCTTTGGGCTTATCAACTTTAAAATGCAATGCATTTATCGTTGTAGTTTCGTCTGGTTTAAAGAATAGTTCTTCAAAATTGTAATTGAACTGATATTGATAATTTTGCTCTAAACGACTTGGCAAAAACAATAACTTCTCCTGAAAAAAATAAAGTGCAGATCCTATCATAATGTATATGCTTAAAAGTATCATTACAGCCTTTTTAAGCCTTCGTTTTAGTTTTTCTTTAGCCATGGTGGATATTTATAATTGCGATCTGTAAGTCCTAAATTTTAGGCTTAAACTTCTTAAATAACGTTAATTTATTTTTTAAGTTTAAAAAGCAGGCATTCATTTAAAACACATAATAGTACCAAGCCTATACATAAATAGCAAACAACTAGAATAGAAATTCGGTCGCCTCATAACTATTGAGATCACTTTAAATATAAGTATATTAATATCTAATAAAGCCTCACAGATCAAATAAAACTGTAAGGCTTTGGGGTACTCACTAACCAATCATCAAAACTAATCGTCGTCTTCTTTTATTTCTAATTCACTATTAATATATGCCACATCTCTTGTGTTCTTTTGTACGGCAATTGCAGAAAACAAACTTAAAATAAATGACATTGCATAAAACCCTTTTTCACTTAGCTCTAAATCTGCATTCCACAATCCGACAGTTAGTAAAACAATGGCTGCTATTGACGTAAACCAACTTATACCATAATACATTTCAGTAACTTGAATATTTTCGAGTTTATCTCTAACAGCTTTTTGTACTGAGATAACTGAAAACAATCCAAATAATAGAATAGTGAAATAATAGCCTTTTTCATTGAGCTCCATATTGGCATTCCATAACCCAATACAATAAGCAACCATACCTATAAGTAAAGCTGTCCAAGAAGCCCCTATAAAAGCAGGTGTTGGCTTATGGTTATACACCTTGTCTAATTTCTTTTTTGTTTTTACGTTCTGTTCGTCTTTTAACGACACTGTTGTTTGATAATTCATACTATTTTGTTTTAATGATTATAGCGCAAATCTCAAATAAAAGACCAACTTTAGAAAGTCATAATTTTAAACAAACTGACGATATAATTTACTATTTAAATAAAAATAACCCTATATTTAATGCTATATAATAAAAGATACTGACGCTTAAATGATAGGAATTAAGTCCATAATAGACACACTAACCAGAGAAGATCATCAAAAATTCTTGAACTACCTTCAACAAAAAAACAAACGAAAAGACACCAAAAACATACAACTATTTAAGCTACTTGCAAGTTCTAACAACACTTCTAAATCAATATGCAAACAATTGTATAATGTAGAACACTGTAATGCATATCATGCCTTAAGAAAACGATTATTTCAATCTTTAATTGACTTTACAGCCAACAAAAATCTAGAAGATGAAAACTCTATAGATATGCAGGTTATTAAATACATTTTAGCCTCACGTACATTTTTACTTCAAAACAACTATAGTATTGCTTATAAAATCCTTGACAAAGCAGAACGCTTAGCCGATGAGCATTTATTATACCCTATACTCAACGAAATTTATCACACTAAAATTCAATACGCTTCCAATTATCCTAAAATAGACTTAGACGAATTAATTATTAAGCAGAAAGAAAATCAGCAAAAACATCACTTAGAAGATCAGTTAAACATCGTATATGTAAAATTGAAAACTATCTTAAATGACGTCAGTTATAAAGGAAGAGTTATTGATTTTGAATTGGAACTGGAAAAGCTTCTAAGAGCCCACAACATAGAACTCAGTACATCCCTTTCATTTAAATCCTTATATCAAATTTTAGCAATCGCCAATATTTCGGCATTGGTAACAACTACTTATTTTAAAATTGAAAGTTTTGTAATGAAAAGTTATGAAATCCTAAAACAAAAGAAAGAAACAGACAAACAACTCTACTATCAAATTCAAATTGTATATATCATTTCTAACACGCTTTTTAGAAACAAAAAATTTGAAACATCACTACGCTATATCAATGAAATGGAACAACTCATGCAATTAAAAAAACGCATGTACTACAAAACATTTATCCTAAAAAACACATTACTTAAAGCGCTAAACCTCAACTACAGCAATAACCAAGACAACGCCATTGTTCTCGCAGAACGTATGATGTACAAAAAACATGAAGACATAGAGGCTTTATTAGACTTAAACCTATCCTGTTTTATGTTTTACTTTCAGAAACAAGACTTTTTAAAAGCAAAATCAATTTCAGCAAAATTCTATCATACAGACCAATGGTATATGGAAAAAGTAGGCATCGATTGGGTGATTAAAAAGAATGTTGCAGAACTTTTATTACATATTGAATTACAAGATGACAATTTGTTTTATTCACGATTAAAAAGTTTTAGAAGACGTTACAGTAGCTACTTAAACCAAATTGAACAATCCCGAATTCTAACTTTTATAAAATTTGCGGAACACTATTATACAAAACCTGAAAGTATAGATACGCCTGAATTCAAAAAAAAAGTGGAAGTTTCCTTTAAATGGACCACTGCAAACAAAGAAGATATATTCATATTAAGCTTCTATGCATGGCTAAAGAGTAAGCTTGAAAACAAAAACCTATACAGCACAACACTTAGACTATTAGAAATGTAACAAATGTTAAAAAACGTGTTAAAAGATAGGTCGTTGTTAAACCCTATTCAATACACTCAGTCAAAACAAGTATAACACAAAAAATAACAGACATGAAAAAATTATTAGTAGTTGCCCTTGCTCTATTTACTTTAAATGGAATGGCACAGGAAAAAGACCAGACTTCACATCGAAAAGACAGATCAGAATTAAGAAAGGATATGACACCTAACGATATTGCTGATCTAAAATCGAAAAAACTCACTTTAAAATTAGACTTAACCGATGCGCAACAAAAGAAAGTACACGCCATCTTTTTAAAGGAAGCAAAAGCCAATGAAACGCTGAGACAAAAACATAAAGCTTCAAAAGGAGAGAAAAGAGAAAAACCTTCTAAAGAAGAATTCTTGAAGATGCAAAACGCAAGATTAGATCAACAGATTGAAATTAAGCGCGAAATGAAAACCATCTTAAATAAAGAACAATATGCCAAGTTTGAGCAAATGAAACCTAGAAAAGACAAAAAGCGAGGTGAGAGGAATAAAAGACGTAACAAATACGATGACAAAAAGTAATAAGTAAAACATAGTATCCAAAATAAAAGTATCGCTTAGGCGATACTTTTTCTTTTTATTGAATAAAATTGTTATTTTAGTGTCCAATTTTAAATTATTAATCCATAATGAAAAAAATAATTACACTTTGCTTATTTGTATTTGCGCTAGTTCTAGGAACTCAAACTGCTGTTGCACAAGACAGTAAATTTGGATCAGAAAAAGAGATAAATGCCATAGTAAATGCTAAAGCTGCTAAGAAAACTGAAAGCCTTATAAAATTTGTTGGCTATGAAAAACACTTATCAGAAACAGTTTATGATGCCGTAAGAGAACACACTTACGATACATACCTAATTGAATTACAACATTTAACTGAAGAAGAAGGATCTTCTAAAAAGTTAAAAGAGATAAATGCAAAATTGGAAAATAGAATGAAAGCTATTTTAACTAAAGCACAATTTGAGCGCTATTTGCGTTTTCCAAAAAGCTAAGACAACTTAATATAAAAAAAGTCTCGCAGATAGCGAGACTTTTTTATTTACAAATCTTTTGCAATTTCTTCTACTGCTGCAATTGTTTCGTTTAAATCTTGATAAGTTAATGCGTCTGTTATAAACCAAGTTTCAAAAGCACTAGGTGCAATATAAATCCCCTTACTAAGCATACCATGAAAGAATTTTTTAAAGGTTTCATTATTCCCTTTAGCAGCGGAATCAAAATTGAGAACAGGAGCTTCTGAAAAATGAACAGAAATCATAGAACCTATTCTATTGATTGTATGTACTACCTTGTTTTTATTAAGCGCATCTGTAATACCATTATGAAGATACTTAGTTTTCTCATTTAACCTATTCATCAAACCTTTATCTGCCTGAATGGTTTTAAGCATTGCTAATCCAGCAGCCATAGCTAAAGGGTTTCCACTTAAGGTCCCTGCTTGATACACTGGTCCAATAGGAGCAAGATAATCCATAATCTCATCTCTCGCTGCAAAGGCACCAACTGGCAATCCACCACCGACAACTTTACCAAAACAAACAATATCGGCATTAATATTTTTTAGCTCCTGTACGCCGCCTTTTGCTAATCTAAAACCGGTCATCACCTCATCAAATATCAATAAGATATCATTAGCATCACAAATACCTCTTAAACCTTCTAAAAATCCATCAACAGGAGGAATACACCCCATATTACCAGCTACAGGCTCAATAATAATTGCTGCAATAGTTCCTTTATTAACTTCAACTAACGCTTTTACATTTTCAAGATCATTATATGTTGCCAATAAAGTATCTTTTGCTGTTCCTTCGGTTACACCTGGACTATTTGGAGTACCAAATGTTACAGCACCACTGCCTGCTGCAATTAAAAAAGAATCACTGTGGCCATGATAACAACCTGCAAATTTTATAATCTTATCTTTTTTTGTAAAACCTCGGGCTAACCTAATAGCACTCATACAAGCTTCCGTACCAGAATTAACAAAACGGATTTTGTCAATATTTGGCACCATAGAGACTGCTAATTCTGCAATCTCAGTTTCAACAGCTGTTGGCATTCCAAACGATGTCCCTTGTTTGGCCTTTTCAATTACAGCATCAACCACAGGCGGAAATGCATGTCCAAGCAACATTGGACCCCAAGAATTAATATAATCTATAAAACGGTTACCATCTTCATCATATACATAAGCCCCTTTTGCTGATTTTGCAAAAATTGGAGTTCCTCCTACCGCATTAAATGCTCTTACAGGTGAATTAACTCCTCCAGGAATAACTTTTTGTGCTTCCTTAAATAAAGCACTACTTCTTTGATATAACATAAATTAATTAGGAATAATAAGTTGTTGACCAATAGTTAGGTCATTCGATTTTAAACTGTTGTGCGCTTTAATTGCTGCTACAGTTGTTTTGTATAGTCTTGAAAGCGAATACAAAGTATCGCCTTTAGCTACAATGTGCTTTTTAGGCCTATCCTTCTTCACCCCTTCTATGATCGTTGTAGAACGTCTTGTAGTCGTCTTAGACGAAGAGTCTAAAACATCATCATCGTATTTAAACAGCTCATAGCGCTCAATTAAACTAATCAGTTTTTGCGGATATTTACGATCTGTAGCATACCCTGCCGCTCTCAAACCTCTAGCCCAACCCTTATAATCATCCGGTTTTAAATCAAATAAACTCGCATAACGTTTACGCCCTGTTAAAAATTTGGAATGATCCTCATAAGACATTTCTGCTTTGTCATACTTTCTAAAGCATTCTTGCGAACGGTCATCGTCATGATATATTTTATCTCCTTTCCATCCATGACACTTAATCCCAAAGTGATTATTTGCTTTTACAGCTAACCGTCCACTACCAGAACCCGATTCTAATATACCTTGCGCCAAGGTAATACTTGCAGGAATTTTATGAGTGCGCATTTTAGACTTTGCAATATTTGCATATAAATCGATATAAATCTCTACAGAACTTCGGGTATCATTCTCTTTTACAATTGGTGCTTTAGGCTCCTCTGTTTTAACCACTTCTTTCTCAGCTTTAACAACGACTGTCTTTTGAGTACTGCTGCGTTTCTTTTTTGTTACAATGCCTTTTTTAGGACCACAACTCATTGCTAATACAGCAACCAATAAGATTAAATATCTGAATTTCATGTTTTATATTTCAATTAAAGGGCGATTTTTACGCTTCAACATATCATTTACACCTGCAATACCTTGCAAACCTCCCGTATGAATGACGAGTATTTTAGAATCTGTTGAAAAATATCCAAGTGCCATTAAATCAAATATTCCAAATAGCATTTTACCTGTATAAATAGGGTCTAAAGGAATATTGAATTGACGCTTAAACGTATTAATAAACGTAATCAATTCGGGCTTTATTTTACCATAACCACCAAAATGATAATCGGTTACTAATTTCCAATTTTCTTGATTTGCAAATTTACGAATATCTTCTTGTAAAAAATCACCTTTTAAAGCCGGAAAACCTAATATTTTCTGATGCTTTTTAGACGTGTTAATTAATCCTGAAATAGTCCCGCCTGTACCCACGGCACAACAGATATAATCAAAATTAAAATCGTCTCCCTCTAAAATTTCTTCACATCCCTTTATAGCTAAATCATTTGTACCTCCTTCGGGCAACACATAAACATCCCCAAATTCAGTTCTTAATTGATCTAAAAAAACAGCAGTTGTTTTCTGCTTATAATCCGCTCTTGAGACAAATTTAAACACCATGCCACAAGACTTAGCAAATTGCAACGTCGGATTTAAAACGCTCTTTAAGCGTAACTCTTCACCTCGTATAACCCCTATCGTAGGAATGCCGTACTCTTTTCCGGCATAAGCTACCGCAGCGATATGGTTAGAAAACGCACCACCAAAAGTTAATAAGGCATTTGATTTTAGCTTTTGAACTTCCTTTATATTAAATTTTAATTTTCGATATTTATTACCCGAAATAAAAGGGTGTATTAAATCCTCACGCTTAATTGTAATGTTAATCGTCGTATGAGGAATCAATAGCTCCTGATTGTGCGTATATGTATTAAACAAATTCTTTTTTTTATACTCACAAAGTTAATGGATGCTGGGCAGAAAACAGCACAAATTATTTTCTAATAAATTTGAAAGCATTAAAGAAAGGCCTTAATTTTAAATAATTAAATTCTCCTTCTTTAGCATAAGCTTCACGTTCAAAAGAAATATTTCTATAAGCTATATTCCAAGTTCTGTATTGTATTAATCGTATTAAAAACTCAAGCCCGTAAAGGATAAAAAAGGGAATAATGAGTAATTCTAATTGCTGTCTTAAGTGAATTCTTTCATGATTAACAAGTATCGCATTTGTCTTTAAATCTTTTGTTTTAAAAAACACAAAGGGAAATACGGTTAGTCCTACATAACCATTAGGAACAATATATTTTGAAATCAATATCATACTTTAATCGTTTCAAAAATCAATCCAAATTACATTATCTTTGTTTACCTATGAAAAAATATGTTCCCATTGAAGACGGAGACTACTATCTCACACCAGAAGGTTACCGTTGTTTTACAGAGCAATACCATTTAAAACGTGGCTATTGTTGTGAAAGTGGCTGTAGACATTGCCCTTATGGATTCAATAAAAACACCTTAAAAAAAAACTAATGCAGAGTACAACATTATCTTTTAAAGATCACATATTAGAAGGCATTCCAAATATATTACCAGAACCAAAACCCTATGATGCCTCTATAAATCACGCTCCTAAACGTAAAGCGATTCTTTCTGCAGAAGAAAAGAAACTAGCACTTAAAAATGCTTTACGTTATTTTGATAAAAAGGATCATAAAACCTTATTACCCGAGTTTAAAAACGAATTAGACACCTATGGTAGAATCTATATGTATCGTTTAAGACCAGATTATAAAATGTATGCTAGACCAATTTCTGAATATCCGGCAAAATCAACTCAGGCTGCAGCAATTATGTTAATGATTCAGAATAATTTGGATTATGCTGTAGCACAACACCCACACGAATTAATTACCTACGGTGGTAATGGAGCCGTGTTTTCAAATTGGGCACAATACCGCCTAACCATGAAGTATTTAGCAGAAATGAACGACGAGCAAACCTTAGTAATGTATTCTGGACATCCCATGGGATTATTTCCATCGCACAAAGAAGCTCCAAGGGTTGTGGTGACTAACGGCATGATGATTCCGAATTACTCTAAACCTGATGATTGGGAGAAATTTAATGCTTTAGGTGTTACCCAATATGGACAAATGACAGCTGGAAGCTATATGTATATTGGACCACAAGGTATCGTACATGGTACAACGATTACAGTACTTAACGGTTTTAGAAAAATAAAAAAAGAACCTAAGGGTAGTTTATTTGTCACATCTGGATTAGGAGGCATGTCTGGTGCGCAACCGAAAGCAGGAAATATTGCTGGCTGTATTACAGTATGCGCTGAAGTAAACCCTAAAATCACCCAAGTAAGGTTAGATCAGGGGTGGATTGATGAAAAAATCACCGACTTAGACCAACTGGTTAATCGTGTAAATAAAGCTAAAGTCGAAAAAGAAACCATTTCAATCGCTTATCTCGGTAACATTGTTGATGTGTGGGAAAAATTTGATAAAGCTAATATTCATGTTGATTTAGGAAGTGATCAAACCTCACTTCACAATCCTTGGGCTGGTGGCTATTACCCTGTAGATATGTCTTTTGAAGACGCTAACGAAATGATGGCGAACCAACCAGAATTATTTAAAGAAAAAGTTCAAGACACCTTACGCCGTCATGCTGATGCCATTAATAAGCATACCGCTAAAGGCACCTATTTCTTTGATTATGGAAATGCCTTTTTATTAGAAGCCTCTCGTGCTGGAGCCGATATAATGGCCGAAAATGGTATTGATTTTAGATACCCAAGTTATGTTCAAGACATTATGGGACCAATGTGTTTCGATTATGGTTTTGGTCCATTCCGTTGGGTTTGCGCTTCTGGAAAACCTGAAGATTTAGAAAAAACAGACCTCATAGCTTGTAACGTTTTAGAAGACATTAAAAAGAATTCGCCTCAAGAGATTCAACAACAAATGGCTGATAATATTCAATGGATAAAAGGTGCACAAGAAAACAATCTTGTTGTAGGCTCTCAAGCCCGAATTTTATATGCCGATGCCGAAGGAAGAATGAAAATTGCTGAAGCGTTTAACCACGCCATAAGCAAAGGTGAAATTGGAACCGTCGTTCTTGGCCGAGACCATCATGACGTTTCTGGAACAGATTCACCTTATCGAGAAACCAGCAACATTTACGATGGCTCGCGCTACACTGCAGATATGGCTATTCAAAATGTTATTGGAGATAGCTTTAGAGGTGCTACTTGGGTAAGCATCCATAATGGAGGAGGCGTTGGTTGGGGTGAAGTCATAAATGGCGGATTTGGTATGGTTCTTGATGGTAGTAAGGAAGCGTCAAAACGATTAAAACAAATGCTATTTTGGGACGTTAATAATGGTATCTCAAGACGAAGTTGGGCGCGAAATGAAGGAGCTATTTTTGCAATAAAACGCGCTATGGAAGTCGAACCTAACTTAAAAGTAACTTTGCCAAATTTCGTTGATGACACCTTATTAAATAATGTTTAATTTAAACCAAAGTATTATGAAAAAATTACTCAAATTTACTCCCGTATTTCTTTTGCTTTTAATTTTAGCATCGTGTAGCTCAGTTAAAGTAGCTGCTGATTACGACAGAGAAGCTAATTTTAACAATTACAAAACATTTGCCTTTTTCAAGCCAGGTATCGACAAAGCAGAAATCAATGATATTGATAAACGCCGAATTTTAAGAGCGATTGAAGCCGAGTTAATGGCTAAAGGCTATACCAAATCTGAAAATCCAGATATGCTTGTTAGTATTTTTACCAAATCTAACCAACGTGTAGATGTCTACAACAATGCTTGGGGCTATGGCGCCTGGGGCTGGGGAGGTTACGGTGGTTGGGGTTGGAGATCTGGATGGAACAACAATCAAGTATCGACAACCACAGAAGGGGTATTGTTCATAGACCTTATTGATGCCAATAAGAAAGAATTAATATGGCAAGGTTCTGGTACCGGAAATCTTGAAACTAGAAATATAGACAAGAAAGAAGAACGTATCAAAGAATTTGTAGCACAAATGTTAATGCAGTTTCCTCCAGAAGAAAAATAACAAATTGCATAATTTCTAAAAAAAGCATTGGTACACACCAATGCTTTTTTTGTTTCAGAAACTGAGGCTTTTTTTAGATTAAATTCAAAAAGTCTACCTTTGCCGCCTTTTAATAATAAAAACTATTATGTTCGGTCAAAAAACCATTAAAAATTTCACACAAAACCCTAAGAATGATATTCTTGCAGGTATCACTGTATCATTAGCAATGATTCCCGAGGTCGTTGCCTTTGCTTTTGTCGCTCAAATTAGTCCTATTGTAGCCCTTTTTGGTGCCTTTATAATTGGAATCATCTCTGCACTTTTTGGCGGAAGACCAGGTTTAATCTCTGGAGCTGCAGGAGCTGTTGCTGTTATTTTTGTTCATATGATTCAAGAAGGCCATGCTAAAGGGCTTTTATTTGATACACCTGTAGAAAACATGGGCTATTTCTATTTGTTAGCTGCCGTTGTTTTAATGGGTATTATTCAAATCTTAGCAGGCGTATTAAAGCTTGGTAAATTTGTACGTTTGATTCCTCACCCCGTAATGATGGGCTTTGTAAACGGTTTAGCCATCGTCATTTTTATGGCACAATTGGGCATGTTTAAAGAAAATAACAAAGATGTTTTCGGACAAAATATGCGCAACACCGCATCTAAAGAACGCGTTTATAATGTTAATGATAGTGACAATACCGTAAGAGATTTAATTTCTGATACTAAACTTTTTTCAATTCAAGGAGAATCTGTAATTAACATCAATACAGGTGAAAAAGTTTTTATTCTGTCAAACAACCAAGTTTTTGATGCGAATACTAAAAAAGTGGTTTTCAACCTTCAAGACAATGGGTTTTACTCTGTAAAAGATAAGGGTGTTGCTAAATCAACAATGGAAGGTAAAAAACTCTATATCATGATTGGATTAGTTTTATTAACTATGCTCATTATTTGGGGATTACCTAAATTAACTAAAAAATTACCTGCTGCATTGACCGCAATTTTAATAGTAACTTTGATTTCTATTTTTGGGGGTCTCGAATCCATAAACGTAGGAGATTTCATTAGAGATGGTGGAGGAGCTGGATTAAATGGCTTTGATGAACTTTCTAGTAAACTTAACCTTGCAGAACTTTGGAGTCATTTACCATTTAATTTAGATACTCTAAAATTCATTGCTCCTTACGCCTTTTTAGCGGCATCAGTAGGTTTGATAGAAACATTAATGACCATGAACCTTGTCGATGAATTAACAGATTCTAGAGGTGATGGAAACAGAGAATGTATTGCGCAAGGCTCTGGAAATATGCTAAGCGGAATCTTTGGTGGTACTGGAGGTTGTGGAATGATTGGGCAAACCGTAATTAATATTAACGCAGGTGGTAGAGGTCGTTTATCTGGTGTTATGATGGCAATCACCCTGCTTACCTTTATCTTATTTGCTGATAAATATATTGAGCAAGTGCCAATTGCAGCGTTAGTCGGCGTTATGTTTATGATGGTTATTGAAACCTTTGCTTGGTCCAGTTTCCGAATCATGAAAAAGATACCAATGTCAGATGCCGTGGTACTCGTTATCGTTTCTGTTGTAACAGTGATTTTCGATTTAGCCATTGCAGTCTTTGTCGGTGTAATTATTTCAGCATTATCGTTTGCTTGGGAAAATGCTAAGAAAATTAGAGCACGTAAGCGTATTCAAGCCGATGGCACAAAAACATATGAAATTTGGGACCACTATTCTTTGGAAGCATAACCGCTTTTAATGAGAAATTCGATATTAAAAATGATCCTAACAATGTAGAAATAGATTTTATTGAAGCTCGTATTTCAGATCACTCGGCTATTGAAGCTATTTTTAGTATTGTCGAAAAATATCAAGCCGAAGGCAAAACCATAAAACTAAAGCACTTAAGTGAAGATTGTAAAATTTTACTATACAAAGCCAGTCCTAAATTTAAAGATGTTATCGTTGAAGCTATTGACGACCCTCGTTATCATTTAGCGGCAAATCCGGAAAAATTCACAAAACCCCTCTCTGAATACAACATCTAAATTGCAATATTTACAGCCCCTACAAGCTAAGGCTTAAGGTGTTATCATATTATTTTAAAAAAAATGTGATTAAATTAGTTGAATATCAACTAATTAAACTATCTTTGCACCTTAATTTAATATATTATAATATGAGTACTGGTACAGTAAAATTTTTTAATGACTCTAAAGGTTTTGGATTCATAACAGAAGAAGGAAACAACAAAGAGCATTTTGTACACATTTCTGGTTTAGTCGATGAGATTAGAGAAGGAGACAATGTAGAGTTCGATTTAGCAGAAGGAAAAAAGGGATTAAACGCAGTTAATGTAAAAGTTATATAATTATATATCTTACAATCTTTTTAAGAAAAAAGCCTATCCTTTGGATAGGCTTTTTTATGTTTATTAATTACCTCTTTTTATAAAAGCATAACACAACATACATGAGCTTATTTCATAATAAAAAATAAACTAAGACAATCCTTCCTTTAGGCTATAAAAAACAGCTTTATCTAGTTGTGTTTTTAAGTAAGACACAGCTGCACTGCTTCTTTTACCCGATTTACAATATACCACAACAGGCAACGTAATATCTATTTCTTTAAATCGTTTTGACAACTGTCCTAACGGAATGTGTTGCCCTCCTATATGATACACTTCTCTTTCAGACAATTCCCTAACATCTAATAAATTATAATTCGCTTTATCTTTATTTAATTCATCTAATGTGATTTCTTTAGTTAAAACAATTCCACAGAAAACATTGTAATCTTTTTCTAAAGCGATAATTTTTGAAGCTTCATCTTTTTCAAAACTCAGAATTTGTTGATTCAGACTTAAAGCATCAAATAATAACAGCTTATTGACTAATACTTCTCCAATACCACAAATAATTTTAATCGCTTCATTTGCCTGTAAACTCCCAATGATTCCAGGTAAAACCCCTAATACTCCAATTTCTGAACAATTGGGAGACGCTTCAGGTTTGGGAGGTGCTGGATATAAACATCTATAAGTTCCACTTCCTAAATAATTAAAGACACTAACTTGACCCTCAAATTTAAAAATAGCGCCATAAACTAGAGGTTTGTTAGTTATTACTGCGGCATCATTTGTTAAATATCGCGTTGAAAAATTATCACTTCCGTCTATTATAATATCATAATTAGAAAATAATGCAATAGCATTTTCTCGTGTTAGTTTTTCGTTGTAAGTATTAAAAAGAACAAACGGATTTAATTGAGATAATCGCTTAGCAGCAGTTTCGGCTTTAGACAAACCAATATCATCAATAGTATATAAAATTTGACGCTGCAAATTACTTTGATCAACTACATCATAATCTATTATACCAATAGTTCCAACACCTGCCGCTGTTAAATATTGCAGAACAGGACAACCTAAACCACCAGCACCAATGACTAAAACCTTCGCTTGCTTCAATTTTAATTGTCCAGCTTCACCTATTTTATCTAAAATAAGATGACGACTGTATTGTTTTCTTTCTTCTATGATAAAGCTCATTACTTTTCTATAGCTTCAAAATGTTCCCAATCTTTCCAAACCACTTCTAAGCCTTGCCCTTTTAACATCTTTACGATTTCTTCTGTACTTCTTTCATCGGAAATTTCAAACTGCTCTAACGATTGTGGTTCTACGGTATAACCTCCTGGATTTGTTTTTGATTCTGCACTAATAGAAGTTGCACCTAGGTTAACAATATTATTTCTAAATATTTCGTTTTCTCTTGTAGACATAGACAATTCGATATCCTCATCTAACAAACGAAACGCACAAATTAACTGCACTAAATCACTATCGGTCATTTCTACTTTTGGTTCCAAACCTCCAGAATGCGGTCTTAATCTTGGAAATGAAATAGAGTACTTTGTTTTCCAATACGTTTTCTGTAAATATTTTAAATGTAAGGCTGTAAAAAAACTATCGGCACGCCAATCTTCTAAACCAAACAAAGCACCTAATCCAATTTTATGAATACCTGCTTTCCCTAACCGGTCTGGTGTATCTAAACGGTAATTAAAATTAGATTTTTTTCCTTTTGGATGGTGTTTCTTATACGCTTCTCTATGATAGGTTTCTTGATATACCAATACAGCGTACAATCCGTTTTCAATTAACAACTCATATTCCTCTTGATCTAGAGGCTGTACTTCGATAGTAATATTCGAAAATTGAGAACGTATTATTTTAATCGCGTTTTTAATATAATTTACTCCCACGGTTTTATTGGCTTCACCTGTCACTAGTAAGATATGGTCATATCCTTTTGCTTTTAAAAAAGCCACTTCTTTTAAAATCTCAACATCGGTTAATGTGCGTCTTGGTATTTTATTTGTCATACTAAATCCGCAATACGTGCAGATATTCTGACACTCATTACTTAAGTACATTGGCGCATACATTTGTATGGTATTACCAAAGCGTTTTTTAGTCAACATACTGCTTTTCTGAGCCATTTGTTCTAAAAATGGTTTTGCAGCAGGAGAAATTAAGGCTTTAAAATCTTCTAAATCGAGTTTTTCTTTTGCTAAGGCATTTTCTACCTCAACTGTAGTTTTATTGAAGATACTTTCTAATGTATTGTCCCAATTATAAGTGTCGAAAAGTGCTATAAACTTTGCCATACTTTAGTTTAAAAAACTCGTTAACGGACTACTAGCCTCAGCTTTATTTTTAATAGGTGCTAGTTTGGCTTCAAATGCCATTCTACCGGCTTCAACCGCCAATTTAAATGCTTTTGCCATAGCTACCGGATTTTTAGACACTGCAATTGCCGTATTTACTAAGACAGCATCTGCACCTAATTCCATGGCATAAGCCGCATGCGATGGTGCTCCAATACCTGCGTCTACAATTACAGGCACATTGGATTGCTCGATAATAATGTCTAAAAAATCTTGCGTTTTTAATCCTTTGTTACTTCCTATAGGTGCGCCTAATGGCATAACACATTGCACTCCTACATCTTCTAATCGTTTACACAATACCGGATCTGCATGAATATAAGGCATCACTACAAATCCTAATTTCACTAATGCTTCTGCAGCTTTTAAAGTTTCTATAGGATCTGGTAATAAATACCTAGGATCTGGATGAATTTCCAATTTAACCCAATTTGTCCCTAAAGCCTCTCTTGATAATTCTGCTGCAAAAACAGCTTCTTTTGCGGTTCTAACACCCGATGTGTTTGGCAATAAATTAATATGAGCCTGTTTTAAATGCCTTAAAATATCATCTTCATTATTTTGAACATCTACTCTTTTTAAAGCAACCGTTATGAGTTCGCTTTCTGAAGCTAACAAAGCTTCTTTCATCACTTCTGAAGCGCTAAATTTTCCTGTTCCTGTGAATAATCTAGAGGTAAATTCTTTATCTGCTATTTTTAATATATTAGTCATGTTTTTTATCTTTTTGAATCTCTATTAGATTAAGAATACTTAGGCTTTTATTTCTGATGTATTTAAGAGTTTACGAAACTTAGAAATACTTGTAAACTCTTTAGTTATTGTTCCCGAAACGGCTATTCCGTAAACACCTGTTTTCATTATTGACGTAACATCTCCCATACCAATACCACCAATAGCAATTATAGGCATGTCTTTTTCTAATTTATCTATTATTTGCTTATAACCTTCAACCCCTAAAACTGGACTTAAATTCTTTTTAGTTTCTGTAAACTGAAAAGGTCCTAAACCAATATAATCCACTTCCTTTTCTATGAGAACTTTGCAATCCTCTAAAGTGTTGGCAGTGCCACCAATTAGAAATTGTTTTCCCAAATAGGCTCTAGCTATTAATGGACATGCGTCTGTTTTTCCTAAATGAACACCGTCTGCTTTTACGGCTTTAGCTATTTTATAATGATCATTTATTATTAGCTTTACTTTAAATTGAGTGGTGATTTTTCTAGCTTTTTTAGCCGTTTCTAAAATGATATCTAGTGGTATTTCTTTTAAACGCAGCTGTACTAATTCTACTCCGTTTTCACATGCTTTTTGTATGTTTTCTATATGGTCTTCTGGTATTTTACCTTGAGAGATATAATGTAGTTTACTTAGCATTTTCTGTATATTTATGTGTTCCTAGCAAGGTGTTGTTTGAATTTAAAAACTGTTCGGTATACCATTTTACATTTTTACAAGCATCTTCTATGTTCATTCCTTTTTCTAAATTAGAAGCCAATGCTGACGATAAAACACAACCGCTTCCATGCTTTTTAAAAACAACTTCTGCAATTGGCGGAATATTTAGTTTTACTATTTTACTGTAGTACACTTCATCCCATCCTTTTTTATCTGTTCTATGACCTCCTTTTAAGTAGATATTTGTTCTTTCTGATATAAAATCGATAGTGTCTTCTATAGATTTCTCAGGGAACAAGGCTTCAATCTCTTCATAATTTGGTGTAATAAAATCGCAACTTCTCAAGACTTCTTCTAAAACTTTTAAATCTTGTTTGTTATGAAAACTAAAACCTGCACTTGCTTTTAAAATAGGGTCTAATACTATTTTTATAGTTGGATTTAGCTTTTTTAATGTTTGAATAACGTTTAATAAAACGTCCCAAGACTGGATGATTCCTATTTTGACTGCAGTAATGGAAAACCGTTGAAACAAAAGGTCAATCTGATTTAAAATGGTTTCTTTTTCTATCCAAATACAATCTTCAAAATCTATATCGTTTTGAACGGTAACTGCCGTACACACGGATAAACCGTACAAACCATGCGCTTCAAAGGTTTTAATATCTGACGTAATTCCGGCGCCACTCGATGGGTCTAAACCCGCTATTGTTAATATGTAGTTTTTTTGATTCAAATTTTTAATTTATTTAGTTCTCGCCTGCGCTCGAACTGACAATCGGATATTATTATTTTGTTGTAAAAGCTTGATAAGAACGTTTTATACTTTTAAAGCTCTCTACAGGATTTTCTGTATTCCAAACACCACCTAAAACACCAATTCCTTTAAACCCCAATTTTATGGTTTCTTCTATCGTTTCTTCGGTAATACCACCCATACCAATGATTGTTTTATCTATATGGTTAACATCAAAACCTTTTCCTTTGTAACCTTTTTTAGATATTGAAGAAAAAACAGGACTTAATAAATGATAGTCGAACTCAAAATAACACGCTTTTAAGACTTCTGGTTCATGAAATGAAGAACTTATTGTTTTACCAAACATATTTAGATTTTTAAAATATTGACCAGGATTATCTATATGGTCAATCCTTTTTTGCTCTTGAAAATGAATGCCTTTTAAATTGAAATCGTTGATCAACTCATGGAAATAATGCACTACAATTCTATTGTGATATTCTTTATCAATTTTGTTTAAATACGCAACGTGTTCATCGTAGTTTTTCTTTGGTTTTCTCAAATGATACACCAATAAACCTTCTTGAAATAATTGGTTTAGTATTTCTATTTCGTTTGGAATATCGTTTTCTGGCGCGATAAGAACTATCATAGTGTTTTTAATATTTAATATTTAAAGTTAAATAGGAATTCATGAGTGTTATACAATTGCAGTGGCATCCTTTTGCCGTCAGTTCGAGTAAATTTATGCAGTACAACTGAATAAATTTGTATCGAGAACCAGCAAAAGATATGACGGAAAGCCCGACCACGCTTTTTTTTCAAAGCGTGGGAACTTCCTAATCATTTTATAGATAAACTTCGGATCCTTTTTCTTTAAACTCTTTAGATTTCTCTTCCATTCCTTTTGCAATAACCTCGTTATCTACGATATCGTTAACTGCAGCAAAATCGCGTACCTCTTGAGAAATTTTCATGGAGCAGAATTTTGGTCCACACATAGAACAAAAATGAGCGATTTTAGCACCTGCAGCAGGCAAAGTTTCATCATGATATTCGCGAGCACGCTCTGGATCTAATCCTAAATTAAACTGATCTTCCCAACGGAATTCAAAACGCGCCATACTCAACGCATTGTCTCTGTGTTGAGAACCTGGATGGCCTTTTGCTAAATCGGCAGCATGCGCAGCCAATTTATACGTCACCACACCAACGCGTACATCTTCTTTATTGGGTAAACCTAAGTGCTCTTTTGGCGTTACGTAGCACAACATAGCACAACCGTACCAACCTATCATTGCAGCTCCAATACCAGACGTAATATGATCGTAACCTGGTGCAATATCTGTAGTCAAAGGACCTAAAGTGTAAAAGGGAGCTTCATCACAAACTTCTATTTGCTTCTCCATATTTTCTTTAATCATGTGCATTGGCACGTGTCCTGGTCCTTCTATAAAACACTGTACTTCGTGTTTGCGTGCAATTTGCGTAAGCTCTCCTAAAGTTTCTAACTCTGCAAATTGCGCTTCGTCGTTAGCATCGGCAACAGAACCTGGACGTAAGCCATCTCCTAGAGAAAAAGCAACATCGTAAGATTTTAAGATTTCGCAAATATCCTCAAAATGCGTGTATAAAAAACTTTCTTTATGATGTGCTAAACACCATTTCGCCATAATAGAGCCACCACGAGACACAATACCAGTAACACGATTGGCCGTCATTGGCACGTAACGCAATAAAACCCCTGCGTGAATAGTAAAATAATCAACCCCTTGTTCGGCTTGCTCAATTAATGTATCGCGGAAAATTTCCCAAGTTAAATCTTCAGCAACACCATTGACTTTTTCTAATGCTTGGTAAATAGGTACGGTACCCACTGGGACTGGAGAGTTACGAATAATCCACTCACGTGTTTCATGAATGTTTTCGCCAGTTGATAAATCCATAATATTATCGGCTCCCCAACGGCAAGCCCACACTGCTTTTTCTACTTCTTCTTCTATGGAAGAGGTAACGGCAGAATTGCCAATATTTGCATTTATTTTCACTAAGAAGTTTCGACCTAAAATCATAGGCTCTGCTTCTGGGTGATTTATATTTGATGGAATTACAGCACGACCTCTTGCCACTTCTTCCCTTACAAATTCTGGTGTAATTTTATCTGGAATAGACGCCCCAAAATGTTCACCTTTATGTTGCTTTCTAATCTCGGTCATTTCGTCTATTCGTTGGTTTTCGCGAATAGCGATGTATTCCATTTCTGGAGTAATAATGCCTTGTTTTGCGTAGTGTAATTGAGTTACGTTTTTGCCTTTTTTAGCGCGTAATGGCTTTTTTAGAAGCTTAAAACGCATATGATCTAAGCTTGCATCGCTTAAACGGTCATTACAATACTCTGAAGAAAACGATTCTAACTCCTCTACATCACCACGCTCTTTAATCCAAGGCTCACGGATTCGTTCTATTCCACTGTGTACATCTATGTTTTTGTTCGGATCGGTGTAAGGTCCGGAAGTATCATAAACTGTAACCGGCTCATTGGGTGTTTTCTTTTTGGTCATGGCGTCTACCGTATCACTTAAAGTAATCTCGCGCATGGCAACTTTAATTTGCGGATAAATTTTTCCGCTGACATAGATTTTCTTAGAATTCGGAAACGGCTGTCTTGTAATACCGTTTTGTTTTGGTGCAGTGTCTTTGTTCTTCATTTGATAAGTGGTTTCTTTTTAAGATAAAAATCATCCTCCTTGAGTAGATTTTATAATTAAAATATCATCGTTATTTTGAAGTAATCTTGAAGACCAATCTGTTTTTTTTACTACAGTATTATTTATAGCAATAGCAATTCCGTTTGTTTGAATTTTTAAATTTTCAACAAAGGATTGTAAGGTGACGTTTTCTAAAATGTGGTGGACTTCTTGGTTTACTTTTATAGCAATCATATTTATAAAATATTACTGTAAACCAAAATGGTAGTATTTCGATGTCTTATCGAACATAACTTTTTCCTACGTTGGTATTAACCAAATCAGGTTCTAAGGATGTTTCTCAAACTAATTTAATAGCTACTCCTAAAGTTTACACTTCAAATATAGAAGATTATTTATGACTTTAGAATGCTTTTCAATTTATTTTTTGAATCCTTTTTTTTTTAGAAACCTATTTTAACTGAAATCTATTTCTAAAAAAATAGTTTAGCAACTTTTCTATTTTAGCTTTCACTTTTTCTATTGAAGGAATCATGGTTTGTTCTAAAGTGGAATTTAAAGGAATTGCTGGCATATCTAAATATTTAAAGCATTCTTCTTGAATTTTTCCAGATGTATGATGATTTAACAAAGGCACCTTGGCATGAATTAATTTCGGTCGTCGTTCTTCATAAATAGTTTTTATGACTTCACAGTTTCATAACTCTACATTAAGTTGGCTCCTTCTTTCGAAATGGCTTCCAACTCATCAAATCCTTATATATATTCAAATGCATTATATACATATTTCTAGTTGAGTTGAAGCGACTAGATAAGAAGATAGTTTACAATCTTTATAGATCGTTTTTTTTAGTTTAAATACTGAAGTCCTTGCTTTCATATAATTACTACAAAGTAATATATTAATGCAAAGCCTAAGTACTTTAAGCAATTCTAGATTTTAGTCAACAAATTTTAAAACGAGAGCATTTTTCTAAAATAAAATTAAGGCTATTAATAGTATACTCCACCTATTAAAGACTACGCTATACTTTTCATAATAAGACAATTAAGACAAACAAACAAGTTTAATTAGAAAAATAAACAGTACTTTTAACCAAAATTAGAACCCAAAAATCTAGTTTTCTTATTTAAACCCTACTTATAATTATGAAAACAACCTTCCCTATAAAAGTTAAAATCCTTGTATTTTTACTTTTTTGCTACTCAGTACATTCTATTTCTGCTCAAACCGAAACTATTTATATTGATTTTGGGAGTCTTGGCGCAAACGAAAGTGCTTCTCCTTGGAATAATGTAACCGATCCAACTTCTGGATCCATAAGCAATCTGATAAATTCTAATACAGTCGAAACCGGGATTGGTTTTTCAATTGTTGATGCTTTTCCAGGGATCAACGAAACCGGAACTACATCTCCGAATTCTAGTTTAAATTTTATAGGATCTGCAACAAGAGATAGTTTTTATGGGACGTCTTCCGATGGTGGTTCTTTAACTTTTAATAATCTAATTGTAGGTAAACAATATACTATTTCAGTATTTGCATCGCGCACAGGAGTGTCTGATAATAGAGAAACGGCTTATACAATTGAAGCGCAATCTACACAAACCATTAATTTAGATGCTTCTCAAAATACAAGTAACGTTGCTACAGCTTCTTTCTATCCTAAAGCTAATGGCACAATTATCATAAATGTTTCAACAGGACCGAATAACGATAATGGTTCTGGCTTTATCTATCTAGGAGCTATTGAACTTGAATATAGTGTTGATGCACCTGTATATTCTGATAATGCTATACTTATAGATTTTGGATCTAGTGCTAATCAAAGTAGCACTCCATGGAATAATTTAACGGATCCTTATATTACAGGAAACATAAATAATCTAATAAATAAAGGAGGAACTACAACAACAATAGATGTTGCTGTTACAGACAGTTTTAATTATTTTAATGAAGATGGAACCTCAGCACCTGGTGCAAGTTTAGGATTGCCAAATACAGCTACAGCCGATAGCTTTTTTGGAAATACATCTGAATTTATAGCGAAAACAGAACCAACTGGAGCTATAGAGTTTAGCGATCTAAATCCAAATGATGTGTTTAACATCACTGTTTACGCATCGCGATTAGATTACACTGTTACAGACAACAAGGAAACTCAATACGTAATTGAGGGTTTAACAACAGAAACAGTGTTCCTAGATATTGCTAACAACCAAAATAATACAGTCTCAACGAGCATAAGTCCTAAGGCAGATGGTACATTAAAAGTAACAGTATCCCCAGGTCCTAACAATACTAATATCTATGGTTTTTTCTATTTAGGTGCCATGGTTTTAGATTATACACCACAACCGTCATTAACATTAAATAGCCCAAATGGAGATGAATTTTGGCAAGTAGGAAAAACACCTGAAATAATGTGGGATTCTACAGGTCTCAGTTCAGATATCGATTTAGAATATTCTATTGATAATGGAGCGTCATGGAGTGCAATTGCAACTGTACCTTATACAACAAACAGTTATAGTTGGACCATACCAAACACCCCCTCACAAAATTGCTTAGTGAGAGCAACATCAGATTTAATTAGTGACACAAGTGATAGTGTTTTTGAGATTTCTAGCGATAATACAAGTTGCAATATTGTTGTTATAGGATCTTCTACAGCTGAGGGTATAGGAGCGTCTTCTCCCGAATTTGCTTGGGTAGACTTATATGCCAAAGCACTTTTTCAAAAAAATACTAGAATAAATGTAATTAACTATGGTAAAGGAGGATACACAACGTACCATTTGCTGCCAACAGGTACTTCAATTCCTAGTGAAATAGGAGTAACTATAGACACTGAACGAAATATCACAAAGGCTATTTCAAACCATCCAATTGGTATTATTGTAAATTTACCTTCAAATGATACCGCTAACGGATATCCAGTTGCAGATCAATTAAGTAATTTTGCTACCATATATAATGAAGCCCTTATTAACGCCGTTCCTATTTGGATTACGACAACCCAACCACGATATTTTGCCTCTCCTACGCAGACACAAGATCAAATTGATGTCAGAGATGGTATAATTTCCACTTATGGAACTTATTCAATTGACTTTTGGACAGATGTTGCAGATACTGATGGCACAATTTTAAGTAATTTAGATTATGGAGATGGAGCTCATTTAAACGACTCAGGTCATAGCATATTATTTAATAAGGTTTTAGGTAAGGACATTCCAAATGCTGATTGTATTTCTAGTCTTCCGGCCGGAGCTTATCTTTATTGCAGTGATTCATGGAAAGATAACAATGTTCCTTCTTTAACAACAGGCACTGTAGATGTGTATGTAGGTAAAGGAACATATATTATAAATGAAGATGAAAATATCGTAGTTAACGATCTTAACGTCTCAATTAATGGATCTATAATAATTAAAGAAGGCGGAAGTATAACCGTAAATGGTAATTTAGTGAATAATGGTAATGTTTCACTCGAATCCATATCTACTAAATATGCTAGCTTAATTGTAGAAGGTGTAAGTACAGGAAGTGTGTCTTACAATCGTCATGTAAACAATGCAGCCGCGGCAAATTCATCAACTTCAAAGAATGATTTAATAAGTGCACCTGTAACTGGACAAACTTTCGGGGATTTTAGAGCTGAAAATTCAAATTTACCTTCCGGAACTATTAATGGTAATCCTGCCTTCTTGTTTGGAATTTTTAATCCAACAGCTGGAAATTACGTCTACTATTCACCAGATGTAGATAGTAATGTTTTATCCGCAGGAAATGGTTACGTATCAGGATCAAGCGATGGGTCTGATTTTACATTTATAGGGAATGCAGAAACAAGTTCTATTAATGCTTCTATTGTGTCAGGCGGAGCTAACGATTGGAATCTTATAGGTAATCCATATCCTAGTTATCTAAATGCTCAAGATTTTTTAAATAATATCACAAACTCTGGTTTAATTAACGAAAGTGCCATTGGTATTTATGGATATGATGGAGCTGCATCAGATGGTTGGACTATCTTAAATTTAGCCACAACGACTTCTAACACCATCATTGCGCCAGGACAAGGCTTTTTTGTTAAAGCGGATGCCTCAGGAGATATAACTTTTACACCAAGTATGAGAAGGGTTGGTGCTGATGATGATTTTATTTTGGGACGAAATGCAAATCTACTAACCTATTTGAAATTAAAAATTAACTCATTAGATAAGGAGTTTCATACCGATTTTTATTTTAATGATAATGCTAGTCGAGATTTAGATCCAGGATATGATGCTGAGATTTGGGGCGAAACACCTCCTAATTTTTCTTTATATTCTAATCTATTACAAGATAATATTGGTAGGCCAATTGCTTTACAAACTTTTCATTCAAATGATTTATCTGATTTGGTCATTCCATTGGGTCTTCATGCAAATGCAAATGAATCTTTAACGTTTAATATTTTAGAATCAACTCTTTCAGGTACAGTTAGTGTGTATTTAGAAGACACCCTAACCAACGAAATAACTTTACTTAATAATTCAGAATATACAATTAATCCATCAGAGCAAATTTCTGGTACAGGTCGTTTTTATTTAAGACTAGAATCTAACCAACTTAATGTTGCAGAGCAACCTTTAGAAAAATTAATAGTTTATGCCAATAATACTAACAAAACTATTGAAGTGATTGGTCAATTACAAAACCAAACAAATTTTAAGCTATACGATGTTAATGGAAGAATAATCCTTTTTAACGCTTTAAATAGTGCTCAAACTAATCAATTTATTGACATCGCAGATTTATCTGCTGGTATGTATATTATTGAATTAATAGAATCAGAGACTAATACGAAACGAGCTAAAAAGTTAATTATTCAATAATAGGTATTTAGTATTTTAGGATCGTTTCTATCTTAGCTTTCACTTTTTCAGTTGAAGGAATCATAGTTTGCTCTAAAGTTGAATTCAAAGGAATTGCAGGCATATTTTCACTACCAATAGTCATCACTGGTGCGTCTAAATATTTGAAGCATTCCTCTTGAATTTTTCCAGATAAGGCTCTTGCAAAACTATTATTGGAAGGCTCTTCTGTGACAACCAAACACTTTCCTGTTTTCTTAACCGATGTCATGATCGTGTCTTCGTCTAAAGGAAACAACGTACGTAAATCAATCACTTCTATCTGATCTTGCATGCCTAATGCTTCAGAAGCATTCATTGCCCAATGCACTCCCATTCCATAAGTTACTATGGTTAAAGTCTCTACATTGTCTTGCTTCCAAATTTCTTGTAACACCCATGCTTTACCAAAAGGCAATACATAATCTTCGCTTGGTTCAACTGATGTTGCACCTTGCGTTCCTGGCACTTTAGACCAATATAAACCTTTGTGTTCTAAAATTACAACTGGATTAGGATCGTAATACGCCGCTTTCATCAACCCTTTTAAATCGGCTCCATTACTAGGGTACGCTATTTTAACACCTCTAATATTTGTAATTACACTTTCTACTGAAGATGAATGGTAAGGGCCTCCACTTCCATAAGCACCTATTGGCACTCTAAGAATCATGCTCACTGGCCATTTACCATTAGATAAATAGCAACTTCTACTCACTTCTGTAAACAACTGATTTAAGCCAGGCCAAATATAATCGGCAAACTGCACTTCAACAATGGGTTTTAATCCAACAGCACTCATACCAACGGTTGAACCAACAATAAAGGCTTCTTGAATTGGGGTATTAAACACACGATCGTCTCCAAATTTTTGCGCTAATGTTGCTGCTTCTCTAAAAACACCACCAAGTCGTCCACCAACATCTTGTCCATAAAGCAAACACTCTTTGTGCTTTTTCATCAGTTCTTCTACTGCGAATAAAGCACAATCTACCATCACGACTTTCTCAGCACCTTCTGGTGAACGTGTTCCTTTTTCCTCGGTAATTGGTGTGGGTACAAAATCGTTGGTAAATAAATCTTCCGGTTTTGGGTCTTCAGCCGATAACGCTCTTTCAAAATCGGACTGCACTTTCGCTTTCGCGGAATTTTCAATGTCTAAAACGTCTTGTTCTGAAAATCCTGCATCTAGTAATTGTTGTTTAATAACCGGATAAGGATCACGAGAACGTGCTTCTTCTAAATCATCGCGATACCATTCCATTCTTACACCAGACGTATGGTGATTTAATAATGGTACTTTGGCGTGCACTAAAAACGGTCTACGTTCGGCACGAATCGTTTCTATGACTTTTTCTAAGGCTTCATAACTTTCTGTAAAGTTAGCGCCATCTATTGAGATAGCGTCTAAACCTTTAAATCCTTGTGCGTATTCGAAAGCATTTTGCGCTCTTGTTTCTGCTGCATTGGCACTAATATCCCAACCGTTATCTTGTACTAAATACAAAATTGGCATTTGCTTTAATGCTGCCATTTGGAACGCTTCTGCTATTTCACCTTCGGTTACAGAGGCGTCACCTAAAGAACATACCACGAATGGTAAATCTTTAAGTGTTTTATCGTCTAAACCTTGTAATTCTTTGTACTGCATTCCCATAGCAACTCCTGTTGCTGGAATGGTTTGCATTCCCGTTGCAGAGGATTGGTGTGGAATTTTTGGCTTATCGTCGTCCTTTAAACTTGGATGCGAATAGTAGGTTCTTCCTCCAGAAAATGGATCGTCTTTTTTAGCTAACAATTGCAACATTAAATCGTAAGGCTCTAAACCAAAAGATAATAACATAGCATCGTCTCTGTAATATGGAAAGGCATAATCTTGTGGTAATAATTGAAGTCCTAAAGCAATCTGAATGGCTTCGTGTCCACGAGATGTTGCATGTACGTATTTTGAAACTTGTTTAAAATTAGCTTCGTATAATTCTGCCATAGCTTTTGCTGTACAGAGTTTTGAAAATCCTTTTTTTAGTGTTTCTTTTTTCATATTCATTTCCCATGAAAATGGGAATCTCATTAATTAAACATTTTTCCTATTCCGTAGATTCCTACTTTCGCAGGAATGACAAACTCTTTGTCAGTTCGAGTGAAATTGCTTTTCTTGCAATTTTGTGTCGAGAACTTTTGATGACTTCTCGATACAATTCCGATAAAAAATCGGAATCACTCGAAGTGACATTGTTCACGCGTTAGGGATTGAACGACCTGTTTGAGCTCCTTTTTGCGTTTTGCAAAAAGAGCGAGTAGTGAAAGCCCGACCCTTGTGGTAACGCCCAAATTACTCTAAGCTAATTCTTTTTCTACTTTAGTCATCCAATTAAATTGGTCGTCTAGCTTGCCTGTTTTAATAGCATTCAAGGTATCATTAACTTCTAATCCAACCGGACTTTCATCAGAAACATGAATCGTCTCTCCTTCTAATCCAATCTCTTGAATGTAGGCTATACCAACCGCTGTTCCTGTTCCGAAAGCTTCTTCTAAAGTCCCGTTTTCTGATGCAGCTTTAATTTCATCGATAGTAATTTTTCGTTCTGTTACCGTGAAATTCATAGCACGTAACATCTCTATAACGCTAGCTCTTGTGATGCCATGCAACACAGAACCGTCGAGCTCTGGCGTGATAAATTCTCCATTGATTTTGAAGAAAATATTCATGGTGCCCACTTCTTGAATGTAGTTATGCTCAGCGGCATCTAACCACAACACTTGATCGTAACCTTTAGCTTTTGCTAATTCTGTTGGACGAATGGCTGCTGCATAATTTCCAGCGGCTTTAGCTTCACCGGTTCCACCTTGTGCTGCTCTAATGAATTGCTTTTCTGCCCATAATTTGATGCGTTTACTAAAAAATGGACCCGCTGGTGATGCCATAATTATAAACTTATAATGGGTTGCTGCACGCATACCAATAAAAGGCTCGTCGGCATACATGAATGGTCTTAAATAAAGTGCGCTTCCATCGGTTGGCGGAATCCAATTGTGCTCTAAACCGACTAATTCTTTAAGTCCTTCTACAAATAAATCTTCAGGAATATGAGGCATTCCCATTCGGTCTGCACTTTTGTTTAAACGCTTGGCATTTTCTTCTGGTCGAAACAACATTGGTGCACCTTCGGTGTCTTTATAGGCTTTCATCCCTTCAAAAATAGCTTGACCGTAATGTAAAGCCATTGCAGCTGGATGTGTAGGAATTAATCCTAATGGTTCAATTCTTGGATTAACCCATTCTCCGTTTTCGTAGTCGCAAATAAACATGTGATCGGTGAATGTGGTGCCTAATGGAATATTGTTGAAGTCTAAGGCATCAACTTTTGATGTTTCTACTTTAGTGATTGAAATGTTAGGTTTCATATATGTATGTTTTTTTAGAGTGTTTAAAACACCCCTAAAGTCCCCTCAAGGGGACAATTCTGAATTTATATTTCTCTATTACTATCAAATTGTTCAAAATAATCGGCTACGCGTCGCACAAAGCTTCCGCCTAAAAAACCATCTACGACTCTGTGGTCGAATGATAATGATAAATACATCATGCTACGAATAGCGATTTCATCTCCTTTTTCAGTGGTGATGACTTCTGGTCTTTTCTTAATGATTCCCAATGCTAAAATGGCAACTTCGGGTTGATTGATAATTGGTGTTCCCATAACGCTTCCAAAGGTTCCTACATTAGAAATAGTGAAAGTGCTGCCTTTTATATCGTCTCCTGCTAGCTTGTTTTCTCTAGCTTTATTGGCGAGTTCATTTACGTTACTAGCAATCTCTTTTAAATTTTTAGTATCTGCATTTTTTACTACAGGAACGATTAAGTTTCCACTTGGTAATGCGGTTGCCATACCAATATTAATATCTTCTTTTACAATGATGTTATTACCATCGACAGAAGCATTAATATTCGGAAAATCTTTAACGGCTTTAGCTACGGCTTCAACAAATAATGGTGTGAATGTTAAACGCTCTCCATGCTTTTTTTGAAAGGCTACTTTGTTAGCGTTTCTCCAGTTTACCATGTTCGTCATATCTGCTTCTACATAAGCAGTAACATGAGGCGATGTATGTTTTGAGTACACCATGTGATCTGCAATCATTTGGCGCATTCTGTCCATTTCGATGACTTTTCCTTTGCCTTTATCGAAATTCAATTGTGGAATTCTGTAAGCCGTTGGATCTTGCGTTACAGCTTGCGCAAATTTATAAGGTCGTCCGTCTTCTATATACTGAAAGACGTCACTTTTGCGTAATCTGCCTTCATTTCCTGTTGCAGGTATTCGTGCTAATTCTTCAAAGCTAATATGATGTTCTTTGGCTATGTTTATAATTAATGGCGAAAAGAAAGTGTTAGTATTATTTACCGAAAATGAAGTTGAATTCGAATTGGTAGGCTGCTGAACTGGCTTTGGTCTTTTAGTCTTAGCCTTGTTCTCGACTGCGCTCGAAGGGACAGCTTTAGATTCATTTAGTGTTTTGGATTTCTTTACGTCTTCTGAAAGGTCTAAAATCGCTAGAACTTCTCCTACAGGAACCACATCTTTAGCTTGAAACATGGTTTTTACTAATGTTCCAGATGCTGGTGCAGGTACTTCGTTATCTACTTTATCTGTGGCGACTTCAAGAATAATATCTCCTTCTTCAAATGCATCGCCTTCAGCTATTAACCAATTGATGATAGTTCCTTCAGTAATACTTTCACCCATTTTGGGCATCTTTAATTCAAAAGTCATCAAGCTAATATAGTTTAGGATTATAAGAATTAAAGATAATATATATCGAATTATACAATTGTTAAAATCTTTTAATTTACTATTAAAAAGGATATTATTCTTTATTTAAATAATACTGTAGATGATTTATCTTTTAATCGTTAAATTTACCGCTTTAAAACAACTAATTTTCTCATGCCACATACACTCGATAACATAGACACACAACTACTCACTATACTTCAAAAGAATAGCAATCGGACGACTAAGAGTATTGCTGAAGAACTCGGTATGAGCACTTCACCTATATTTGAACGTATTAAAAAATTGGAAAAGGAAGGCTATATTGAAAAATATGTGGCTGTTTTAAACAATAAGAAAATTGGCTTAAAGCTGACCGTTTTTATAGGTATTACCTTGCAAGGTCACACTCGTAGTTATTTGGAAAAGTTTGTAAAGGAAATTAATAACTTCCCGGAAGTTGTAGAATGCCACAGGGTCAGCGGGAATTTTGATTATTTATTGAAACTCGTCGTTGAAGATATTGAAGCTTATGAAACCTTTATCATTTCAAAATTAACGCTCCTTCCTTATCTAGGAAATGTACAAAGTTTGATTGCGCTATCGACAAGTAAAGAAACGAATGAGATTGATTTGAGTCGGGTGTTGTAGGCCTGTAAGGTTTTGAAAACCTGATAGAGCTTCTCAATACAATTCCTATAAAAAATCGGAATCACTCGAAGTGACATCAGTTTACTTTTTGAATGTTTCTCGAAGTGTTTTATAACTATCCTCTTGCATTTTCATATTCTCAGGCACTTCTCGTAATGGCTCAACGGCTTTTAAACTCTCGTGGCAATCTGCAGGTAATTGCTGATACAATTGCGTGCCTTTTGTTTTCCAAGCGATCATCTCATCACTGACGTGTTTGATGACTTTTGCAGGATTACCAACGACTAAACTTCGCTTTGGAATTTTGGTTTCGGCTTTTACAAATGCCATGGCACCTACTATGGATTCGTCGCCTATTTCGGCATCGTCCATAATTACGGTGTTCATTCCTATTAAGCAATTTCTACCCAAATTCGCACCGTGAATAATAGCACCATGACCAACATGTGCACTTTCTTTTAAGGTAATTGATTTTCCTGGAAACATGTGAACCGTGCAGTTTTCTTGTACGTTTACACCATCTTCTAAAATAATTTGTCCCCAATCTCCACGAATAGCAGCTCCTGGACCTATGTAGCAGTTTTTGCCAATAATGACGTTTCCTGTTACTGCCGCTAAGGGATGCACGAAACTGGATTCGTGAACGACTGGAGTATAATCTTTAAATTTATAAATCATATTAAATGTAAAATTTAAAACCGATAAATAATAAATATCAAAGTAAGCTCCTTTATAATTTAAAATTTTTCAGTTTTACATTTTGCGGTTTCTATTTAAACCCTTTCAATTTCTCTTTTGTAAAATCACTCAACACTAATCGTCCACTAGTTGCAGCGCGCTCAGCTAATAAAGCATCCCAATCATCAGTACCTTGCCAGAAGACCTTTTTCATTTCTAGCATAGCTTCTGTGTTATACGTACACAAGTGCTCTGCTGTTGCTTTTACGGCTTCGTCTAAAGCTTCTGTGCTTTCATACACTTGGGTGAATAAGCCTTTTTGTTTTGCCCATTCTGCAGGATAAAATGTGTTGGCGTCTATAGCGATTTGCGACATAGCGCTTAATCCCATTTTACGTTCTATAGCTGGTCCGACCACAAAGGGTCCAATACCAATATTTAATTCGCTTAACTTGATGGCTGCAAATTTGGACGCCATACAATAATCTGTTGCAGCTGCCAAACCAACGCCGCCTCCAACAGTTTTTCCTTGAATGCGACCAATAATAAATTTTGGACATTTACGCATCGCATTAATCACATTGGCAAATCCAGAAAAGAATACTTTCCCTGTTGCGGCATCGTTGATGTTTATTAGTTCTTCGAAGCTAGCTCCTGCGCAAAAGGTTCTGTCTCCTCCACTTTTAAGAACGACCACTTTAATAGCGTCGTTAGTTCCAGCGTCAGTAATGGTTTGCGCTAGTTTTGCTAATACATCTCCTGGTAGCGAGTTGTGTGCAGGATGGAAAAACTCGATGTATCCTACTTCGTTTTTTATGTCTAGTTTTACGTATGGTGTGTTCATGTTTACTTTCCGCGAAAGCGGCAATCTTTAAAATGTTATACTTTTCTTTATTGATACTCTAATCATAGGAAACTCAGTTTAAGAATTAAACTTATATTATTTCATATAAATCCTTCCAGTCCGGATTGAACTGCTCTATTAATTCAATTTTCCAAGCTCTATTCCATTTCTTCATTTGCTTTTCTCTTAATTTAGCTTCTGCTTCAGTATTATATTCTTTAAAATAAACAAGCGTACCTAAATTATATCTGGCCGAAAATGTTGTTGGATGCACTTTATTCTTATGCTGATATATTCTTTTCTTTAATCTTTTGGTTTCACCAATATACAAAACACCATCTTTTTTATTTGTAATTATGTAGACGTAATGCTTCATATTTTGAACTTCTTTTATAAGATTCCCACTTTCGTGGGAACTTTGAACAATTCAGCCTTCTATAAAAGGTTGAATTGCTCAAAGTGATGATTCAGGTGTTTTCGTTCTAATAAATACGATTCGTATTTATTCAATTCTCCAAACACCAAATTCTTTAATTTAGCATCTGGGTTTTCTTTAAAAAACTCTAAATACTTTTCACGCTGCGCTTTAAACTTTTCTATTGCTGTTGCTAAATCCGGATGTTTTAGAGGTTCTAAAGTATCTTTTTCTAATTGTGGAAATTGAGAGTTCTTAGAAAACTTATCATAATTCCATAAACTATTATGCACTTTATCTAAAATCTTTTCAGGTGTTGCAATTTCAAAATCTTGAATCTCTCCGGAAGCAATTTTATAGGTGTATTCTAAATGTTCAACCATGTGTTGCGGCGTCATAATGCCCCATTTTGGTTTTGCATCAGCTGTTAGTTTAGACAAACATTCTTCAATTTTGTCCTCAGTCATTTCAACAAAAACCTCTTGCTTTTTTTGCACCATGGTTAAGACTGTCGCGAATGCTACTTTCTCATCGTTGTTTGCATCAAAAATTTCGGCATACCATTTTACAATACCACTTGGGTGTTCTGCTGAAGCCACATCGCGATCTACTTTTTGCTTACAGGTTAAGCGCACGTAAATGGTATCGTTGTGATATAATGGGCGAAGGAATCTGCATTCTTCTAATCCGTAATTGGCAGACACTGGTCCTTTATTTGGGTATACAAACAATCCTGCTGCTGCTGAAATAATAAAATACCCATGCGCAGTTCTCTTCTCGAAAATACTGCCATCTAATGAGGTGATGTCTGTATGTGCATAGAAGTGATCCCAAGTAAGATTTGAAAAGTTAATGATGTCTGTATCGGTGAAAGTACGGTTGTGGGTTTTCATAGACATACCTGGTTGGATGTCTTCCCAATGGTATTTAAATGGATGCTGCTCTGCTTCCTTATAGTTTGCATTTTGCTGATAAATACCAGTGATTTCCGTCAACGTTGTTGGTGACCCTTGGATGGCAGTACGTTGTAAATAATGCTTAATACCACGCATGCCTCCCATTTCTTCTCCACCTCCAGCTCGTCCAGGACCACCATGTACCAAATATGGTAATGGAGAACCATGACCTGTACTTTCTTTAGCCATATCGCGATTAACCACTAAAATTCGACCATGATGACTTGCTGCATTAACCACATACTCTTTGGCAATTTTATCGTCATAAGTTGCAATAGAAGACACTAAAGATCCTTTACCCATCTGCGCTAAAGTAATAGCTTCGTCTAAATTCTTATAAGGCATTATGGTACTTACAGGACCAAATGCTTCTGTTTCGTGAACGGCTAAGTTGCTAAATGGTTGATCCTCGCGAAGCAATATTGGCGCTAAAAACGCACCTTTTTTAGCATCAGCACCAATAGTTTTAATTTTATCTAAATCTCCATAAACAATACGAGCTGTTTTTGCTAATTCTTGTACACGTTCTCTAACTTCGGTAACTTGATCTTTACTTACCAAGGCTCCCATACGCACTTCTTTAAGTCGTGGATCTCCAATGGTAATTTTATCCAGGGCTTTTCCTAGAGCAGCCTGTACATCATCTATAAGATTTTGAGGTACAATAATTCTACGGATTGCAGTACATTTTTGTCCACATTTAACCGTCATTTCATTACGAACTTCCTTTATGAACAAATCGAACTCTGGTGTTCCAGGGACAGCATCTTCACCTAATATTGATGCATTTAATGAATCGGCTTCCATAGTAAAAGGCACTGCTTCATCAATGATACGTTTATGAGATTTTAAAAGTCTTCCTGTCGTAGCAGACCCTGTAAAGGTTACAACATCTTGAGACTCAACAGTGTCTAAAATCGTTCTTGCTGAACCTGTAATCAGTTGTAAAGCGCCTTCTGGTAAAATACCTGAAGCGATAATTTCTCGTACAACTGCTTCTGTTAAAAATGAAGTGTTTGTTGCTGGTTTAACCACAGCAGGCACTCCAGCCATCCAATTGACAGCACATTTTTCTAACATGCCCCAAACAGGAAAGTTAAAGGCATTGATATGAATCGCCACACCGCGTTTTGGCACCATAATATGATGTGCCATAAAGCGTCCACCTTTTGATAAATCTACAGGATCTCCTTCTACATGATAGGGCTGATTTGGGAATAATTTTCTTAGAGACGCGTTAGCAAACAAATTCCCGAATCCACCTTCAATATCAATCCAACTATCTACTTTAGTTGCACCTGTACGATAACTTAAGTCGTAGAATGCCGCTTTCTTTTTAACAAGATAAAGCGCTAAACTTTTAAGCATATTACCTCGCTCTTGAAAGGTCATTTTACGAAGTTTCTCACCACCTTTAGTTCTTCCGTATTGAAGAATTTCGGCAAAATCTAAGCCTTCGGTATCTGAAAGCGCGACAACTTCTCCTGTAATGGCGTCGAACATTGGAACTCCTTCACCTTTACCTTCGAGCCATTGTCCTGTGACGTAATTTTGTATTTTTTTCATCGATACGTTTATTTATCATTTCCTTAAAAACGGAAATCTAATTTATGTCTTTTCGATACGATTTGTTTATTCTTCTCAAATCTCTCGAAGTGACGTTATTTTTATTCAATTAACTGCGCACGCGTTAGCGATTGCAGCGGCATCCTTTTTTGCCATTAAAAGCAAAAAAGATATAGCGGAAAGCGCGACCCTTGTGGTAACGCCCAAATGATGTTACAAATTCACATTCTCAATAATCGCTGCATAACCTTGCCCAACTCCAATACACATAGTGATTAAGGCATAACGTTTGTTTTGCTCCTGCAACTCCAAAGCGGCAGAATACGCCACTCTTGCACCTGTTACTCCTAAGGGGTGACCAATAGCGATAGCACCACCATTTGGATTTAATCGCGGATCATTGTCTGCTAATCCCCAAGCTCTAGTGCATGCTAATGCTTGCGCAGCGAACGCTTCGTTAAGCTCGATAATATTCATATCTTCCATGGTTAATCCTGCTTTTTCTAGCGCTTTGTTTGAAGCTGTAACAGGGCCAATTCCCATGATTCTTGGCTCGACACCAACCACAGCAGAACTTACGATTCGTGCTAAAGGTTTGAGATTGTATTGTTGCACAGCTTTTGCTGACGCGATAATGGTTGCTGCTGCGCCATCGTTTAAACCGGAAGAGTTTCCAGCAGTTACGCTTCCTCCATCTTTTTTAAAGGCTGGTCTTAGTTTTCCTAATACCTCTAAAGAAGTTGTTGGTTTTACAAATTCGTCTTTAGAAAAAAGGATGGGATCTTTTTTGCGCTGTGGAATTTCAACGGTTACAATTTCTTTTGCTAGTCGACCGTTTTCTTGTGCTTTGGTTGCTTTCTGCTGGCTCCAAAGTGCAAACTTATCTTGGTCTTCTCTTGAAATATTATATTTCTCAACAAGATTTTCGGCTGTATTTCCCATGCCGTCTGTGCCATACATTTGTTGCATTTTCGGATTGATAAAACGCCATCCGAAAGTAGAATCGTATAGTTTTGAATCGCCTCCAAAAGCCGTAGATGGTTTTGCCATGACGTATGGTCCGCGTGTCATGTTCTCGACTCCACCAGAAATAAACACATCGCCATCTCCTGCTTTTATAGCACGATTGGCGTGAATGATTGCTGATAATCCAGAACTGCATAAACGGTTTACGGTTTCTCCTGGTACTGTAAATGGCAATCCGGCTAATAGTGATGACATTCTCGCAACATTACGATTGTCTTCACCTGCTTGGTTAGCGCAGCCCATAATCACATCGTCATACGCTTCTTTTGGGATGCTTGGATTACGTTTTACTATTTCTTTAATTACTAAAGCGCCTAAATCGTCTGTACGAACAGCGGATAATGTGCCTTTGTAGTTTCCTATTGGTGTTCTAATGCCGTCTATTATATATGCTTCTTTCAAATTAAAAATTTTAAATGATAAATGTAAAATGCAAAAGGAACACAGTGCTCAACTTTCAAATTTATAATTTTACATTTTTCTGTTTTACATTTTCTTTTGTGTTGTTTTTATACTAGATGTAAATATTGCTACTAATTCAGAATTCTCCTTTAATACTTTTTTAAATTCTTCTTTATCATTAATTAGATTTGCTTCTATAAGTATTTCAATATTAACCTGAGATTCTCTAAGTTCTTTTAAACAAATTTTCATTTTATGAATAAAATCTCTTTTAGATTCAGCACTTTGTGCTTCTCCGTAATTTAATGCAGCAGAAGTGGTTGAACGAATTAATTGTTTTGTCAAATGTTCTGATGCAAATTCTTTATTTAGTGATTTAATACTACTTATAATTAAAGCCGAAAATTTGACTAATCTTATCTGTAAATCATATTTTGAATCACTCATTTATTTTAAATTTTAAATGATAAATGTAAAAGGAAGACAGTGCTCAACTTTTAAATTTAAAATTTTACATTTTTCGGTTTTATACTTTCTTTCTATTCTTTCCAATCTTTTTGTGTACGATAAACCACACCTTTAAAAAGCGCGACTAATTCCTCACCGCGTTTGACTTCAATAATATTAAAGCCTAATCTATTTTTTACAGATTCTATTACCGATTCTGCTGTAATATAATCTCCTTCGTTTAAAGCTTCAATATGGTTAATGCTTGTTTCGATAGAGACTGCATATTTTCCATGGGTGTTGGCAGCAAAACCGAAAGCGGTATCTGCTAATGAATAACTGATACCACCATGAGCTTTATTCATGCTGTTTAGCATTTCCTTTCTAATGGTCATTCCGACTTTACAGCGTCCGATTTCACATTCTAGAATTTCTATGCCTAGCCAGGTGCTGTAAGCGTCTTGGGAAAGCATTTTGTGTGGAATTTTATCACCGATTAAAGGCATTAGATTTTTGGTATTAGGGATTAGTTTTTCGTTCTAAAATTTTCTTCCTTAATGAGGACATCATTTATGTTAATTTGGAAATTAATTTTCGGTTATTTTCATTCGCTTCAAAGTTAATATACTTTCTCCTATTAGCTTTTGTGCTACAACTTACACATTCATTAGCACTATGAATTGCATGATTAATGTGCTTTACAAATTGCGCATCAGATCCTGGACAACCTTCAGCAAGATTTAAGGCAATAGAATCAGCAGCTCTTCTGAATTGCGATGACAAAGCATATAATTCGTGACTAGGAAAGGACTTAACTTGGTGATCAACCACTTCTCCAAAGTCCATAGCCTTTTGATACACTAATAAATCTTCAAATTTAAAATGATAATCACTTTTCATACTAATACCTAATCCCTGTTTAACTAATACCTCATCTATTAAAAAAAGGTTTGGTTTTCTCTATTCATTTTACGCAATAATGGACTACAACGGTATCTATCTTCGTGATATTCGTTATACAATTCATCCATTTTACTGACACACCAATCTATTCCTTTTTCATCTGCCCAAGCCAGTAATCCTTTTGGATAATTAACCCCTTTGGTCATGGCATTATCGATATCCTCAGCGGATGCAATGTTTAAAAATAAGGCATCTGCTGCTTCGTTGATGAGCATGACTAATACACGATCGAAAATTTGATTTTTAAGCCCCATTTCCTCTTCATAGGTTTCAAAAGTTCTTGAATTAGTGTGATTAGTGTTAATTATTTTTCCATTTTGATCGTAATCATAATAACCTTTTCCTGATTTACGTCCTAAATACCCTGCTTCTGCAAAGCGTTTTTGGGTTAATGAAGGCTTATATCTTGGGTCAAAATAGAATGCTGTAAAAACGGTTTCGGTTACGGTATAGTTTACATCGTTTCCTATGAAATCCATCAATTCGAATGGTCCCATTCTGAAATCACCTAAAGACTTTAAACTATGATCTATAGTCGCAAAGTCTGCTAATCCTTCTTCATAAATACGTAATGCTTCACCATAAAATGGTCTTGCCACTCTGTTTACTATAAATCCTGGTGTGTCTTTGGCAACTGCGACTACTTTCTTCCAATCTTTAATGGTTTGTATGGCTTTTTCAAGAACTTCAGTTGAAGTTTGAATTGCTGGAATAACCTCAACCAACTTCATTAAAGGTGCTGGATTAAAAAAGTGAATCCCTACACAACGTTCTGGTTTATTCAGCGATGCAGCGATTGATGCTATAGATAAACTTGATGTGTTTGATGCAATAATACAATCCTCAGCCACATAGCTTTCTAATTCTGAAAACACTTTTTTCTTGACGTCTAGGTTTTCAATAATAGCTTCAATAGTCAGGTTTGAGTCGGCTAAATCTTTTAGGTTATTGACGTAAGCGATGTTTGACTGAATTCTATCTTTTTCAGACGTATCAATTCTTCCTTTTTCAATTAAGCGATTCAATATTTTTTCTAGTGAAGCTTTTGCTTTATCTAAAGCCACTTGATTTGTATCGTATAATTTTACTTGACACCCCGAAGTTGCAGCAACTTGTGCGATGCCGCTTCCCATGGTTCCTGAACCTATAATTCCTATTTTCATATTAATGCCTGCGAAAGCAGGTATCTTATTAATTAAACTTTGTTCTTATTTCATTTTAAAACACACCTAAAGTCCCCTCAAGGGGACACTACTCAGACGAATTAAAATGGCAGATTTTTCACATCTACATTACCACCAGAAATAATAATTCCGATGTTTTTGGATGCAAATTCTTCTTTATTTTTTAATACAGCTGCCAAAGCTACTGCACTTGATGGTTCTACAATGATCTTCATGCGTTCCCAAATCAATTGCATAGCATGGATAATTTCCTCCTCCTCTACACAAATTATTTTCTCTACATGCTTTTGAATAATTGGAAAATTACGATCACCTAAATTTGTTCTAAGTCCATCTGCAATAGTTGCAAACGTAGTATTCGTTTCTATTTTACCCGAAATTAATGATCGATATGCGTCATCTACAGCTTTAGGCTCTGCACCAATTACTTTACATTTTTCTGAGAAATAATGTACTGCCAAAGCAGTTCCTGCAATGAGACCTCCTCCACCAACAGGTGCTAGGATAATATCTAAATCTGGTTGCTCTTCTAATAATTCAATTGTTGCTGTACTATTACCATAAATCACCTCATCTTGATTTGATGGGTGTAAAAATGATGCTCCTTTTTCTTCTTTAATTTTATTAGCTGTTGCTTCTCTTGCTTGTGGTGTTGATTCGCATTCTATGATTTCTCCTTCATATGTTTTAACGCCATCTTTTTTAACTTGAGGTGCATTTTCTGGCATTACAATATAAGCTTTAACACCTAATTTCTGTGCTGCCAATGACACCGCTTGCGCAAAATTACCAGACGAATGTGTCACTACGCCTCGTTGTCTTTCTTCTTCTGAAAGTGATAAAATGGCATTTGCAGCACCTCGCATTTTAAAGGCTCCCATTTTCTGGAAATTCTCACACTTAAAAAACAAATTACAACCTGCTTTTTCATTTAACAATTGTGAGGTTAACACAGGTGTATTGTGAATAAAGGGTTTTATTCGGTTGTGGGTCTGTATGAGGGTTTGTTTATTCATATTTGTTCTCGATACAAAATTGCAAAAAGCAATTTCACTCGAACTGACGTTAATCTAGTTCCCTTTAAAGTTTGGTTGACGTTTTTCTATAAACGCAGCAACACCTTCTTTATAATCGTCACTTTGTGCGGCTTCTATTTGTAATTTAGATTCTAAAGCTAATTGCGATTCTAAATCGTTAGTCATAGATGTATTGAACAATTCTTTAATCATACCCAATGCTTTGGTTGGCATGTTTGCGAGTTTCAAAGCTAGTTTACTAATGGTTTCATCAAATTCTTCCGTTGGGACACATTTGTAAATCATGCCCATTTTTTCCGCTTCTTCAGCTCCAATTTTGTCTCCTAGCATAGCCAATGCTAATGCTTTTTGAAAGCCTATTAATCTTGGTAAAAAGAACGTACCAGCACTATCTGGCACTAAACCTATTAAACTAAAGGCTTGAATAAAACTTACTTTTTCGTGAGCAACTACTATATCGCAAGCCAAAGCGATATTTGCACCAGCACCAGCAGCCACTCCGTTAATTGCACCAATAATTGGTTTTTTAATGGAACGTATTCTGGTGATGATTGGGTTATAATGTTCTTCTAGTATTTTTTTGAATCCCGGATTTAAATCAGGATCGTAACTTCTTTTAAATCTTGACCAGCACAAAATGCTTTCCCGTTTCCGGTTAAGACAATAGCTCTAACATCTTTATTTGCTTCGCAAGCATCCAAAGTTTCTTGTAAACTAAATGCCATTTCACGATTGAAACTATTAAATACTTCTGGTCTATTGAACGTGATGTACGCTACTTTGTTTTCAACTTTAAGTTGTATGCTTTTGCTCATGTTTTATTTTTTTAGACCTGTCAGGTTTTTAAAACCTGACAGGTCTGTTTCTTACTTTAAACATTTGAAATAATCAAAAGGCTCTTGGCAATCGTCACACTGAAATTGCGCCTTACAAGCTGTGGAACCAAACTGACTCACTAATCTTGTGTTTGTTGAACCACAATTAGTACATTTTACGATTCGCTTTCCATTAAGCAATACATCTTTATCCGCCTCTGCGTTTAAAGGTGCTGCAATTCCGTAATCTTCTAATGCTTTTCTTCCTCTTGGTGTAATCCAATCGGTTGTCCATGCAGGATGTAAAATCAATTCTATTTTAGACTCGTATCCTGCGATTTTTAATGCTAATTTTATATCATCACCAATCACGTCCATTGCTGGGCAACCACTGTAGGTTGGTGTGATTTTAACATTAACGATATTATTTTTTATAACCGCAGAACGTACCACACCCATATCCATGATGGATAATACGGGGATCTCGGGATCGGAAACTTTTTCCAGAATTGGAATTAAGATTTCGTCTATATTTTGTTCTGTTGTTGTCATATTCATTTCCCGTGAAAACGGGAATCTTGTTTTATTTCTTCTCGATACGATTCTAATGAAAAATCGGAATCACTCGAAGTGACATTTTGTATTAATTTATGAGATTAGCTTCGCTAAACCTAAAGGTTTATCTGCCTTCTCAGGAATTAATTTGTTACCATTCCATATTAGGGTAGGCGCGTTGCATATACTGAAGCTCTGCTAATAAATAGCCCATATGTTCTGTATGAATACCTTCTTTTCCACCTTTTTGGAACCATTTTGATTCTGGTGTTTCAAGCGTTGCTTCTTCTAAAATTTCATTCACTCTAGCATAATAAGCGTCTTTTAGTTTCGTAACATCCACACCGATTCCTTCTGCAACCATAGCTTTATCGGCTTCTGTTTGATGAAATAATTCATCAGTGTACGTCCATAAACCATCAATAGCTTCTTGCATTTTTACTTTGCTTTCTTCTGTGCCGTCACCTAAACGCTTTATCCAATCTGAAGAAAAACGTTCGTGATAACTGACTTCTTTAATACATTTATTAGCAATTGCAGACAATGTTAAATCGGTACTTTTTTGTAATTCGCTAAGAAAAGCTAAGTGGTAAACATCAAATAAAAACTGACGCGCCATAGTGTAGGCAAAGTTGGTGTTTGGTTGTTCTACCAATAGTACATTTTTATAATCGCGCTCTTTTCGAAGCATAGCAATATCATCTTCTGTTCTGTCGTCACCTGCTATTTTTGCTGCATATTGAAAATAGCTTCGCACTTGACCAAATAAGTCTAACGAGATATTAGTACAGGCGATATCTGTTTCTAGGCTTGGACCATGACCTGTTAATTCTCCTAGTCTTTGACCGAGGATTAGGCTGTTGTCTGCTATGCCAAGTATGTAGTTGTATAAGTTTTCGTTTTTCATCTTCAGTGCCCACGAAAGTGGGTATCTATTAATTAAACGTTTTTTAGTTTCCCACTTTCGTGGGAATTGTAATTAGAGCACAGCTCTAATTACATATGTTTCACCTCATCTGGCAAATCGTAAAATGTTGGATGACGATACACCTTGTCTTGAGCAGGCTCAAACATTTCACCATTGTGTTCTGGATTTGATGCTGTGATATTTTTAGATTCTACAACCCAAATGCTTACACCTTCGTTTCGTCTAGTGTAGACATCTCTTGCATTTTCTAAAGCCATTTCTGCATCTGCAGCATGAAGGCTTCCGAAATGACGATGCTCTAATCCATTTTTACTTCTAACGAAGATTTCCCAAAGTGGCCAGTTTTTACTCATTATGAAATTGAATTTATCTATTAAAAACACCCCTAAAGTCCCCTCAAGGGGACAATACTCGTATGAGCACCGAGGTTAATTAAATTGCTTGTTTTTGTTTTCTTGCTTGTTTCTTTTCAGCGTAAGCCATTGCGGCATCACGAACCCATTCTCCTTCTTCCCATGCGTTCACTCTAGCTTTCATGCGTTCTTTATTCATTGGGCCATGACCTTTGACGACTTGCCAAAATTCATCCCAATTAATCTCTCCGAAATCATAGCTTTGGCGTTCCTCGTTCCATTTTAAATCGGGATCTGGAATGGTCAGTCCAATTAATTCTGCTTGAGGAACGGTTTGATCTATAAATTGCTGACGTAAATCGTCATTAGATTTTCGTTTTAATTTCCATTTCATGGATTGCTCGGTGTGAATAGATTCCGCATCTGTTGGACCTAACATCATTAAGCTTGGCCACCACCAACGGTTTAAAGCGTCTTGTGCCATATCTTTTTGCTCTGGTGTTCCATTTGCTAGTTTCATCATAATCTCGAAACCTTGTCGCTGATGAAAACTTTCTTCTTTACACACACGAATCATAGCACGTGCGTAAGGACCGTATGAGGTATTACAAAGTGGTACTTGATTAATAATGGCTGCACCATCTACCAACCAACCAATGGCTCCCATATCTGCCCAAGTAATGGTTGGGTAATTGAATATGGACGAATATTTTGCTTTTCCGGAATGCAATTGCTCATATAACTCATCGCGAGAAACTCCTAAGGTTTCACAAGCAGAGTAGAGGTATAAACCATGACCTGCTTCATCTTGAACTTTAGCTAATAAAGCTACTTTTCGTCTTAACGAAGGCGCTCTTGTAATCCAATTACCTTCGGGAAGCATCCCTATAATTTCGGAATGTGCATGTTGCGACATTTGTCTTATATGCGTCTTGCGATATTTTTCAGGCATCCAATCTTTAGGTTCGATTTTCTCGTCTCTTGCGATACGTTCTTCGAACTGCTTTTCTAGATTTTTTATTTGTTCTTCACTCATCTTTATAGCTATTAGCTATTGGCTTTTGGCCTTTAGCTCGTTGAACTTTATTTTTTATTAGCTGTGGCCGTTGGCTTTTTGCTGTTGGTGCGTTAAGGAATTTGCTTTATGAGATTCCTGTCTTCGCAGGAATTTTACACATCAAAGTCGACCACTACTTTCTCAGATGTTGGCACGGCTTGACAGCTTAATACCAAATTTTGAGAGACTTCTTTTTCGTCTAGAGCGTAATTGATTTTCATTTCCACAGCCCCTTCAACCACTTTACATTTGCATGTACTGCAAACACCGCCTTTACATGCGAAAGGCAAATCGGCTCCTGCACCTAAGGCTGCGTCTAAAATATTATCATATTCTTTGGTCATGGTGAAAGCAAATTCTTTTCCTCCATCAACAATAGTGACCTCTATTCCTTCAACATTTTGTTGCGCTAAGCGTTCAGCTCGTTTTATATCTTCATCTGAAAGTCCGGTGACAAACAATTCAAAATGCACGAGTTCTTTTGGTAATCCGGCATTAATGAGGTATGTACTAACATAATTTACCATTTTTTCTGGACCACACAAAAAGACTTCGCTAGTATCTGGAATATCGATAAACGTTTGCGTTAAAATTCGCATCTTTTCGTCATCGAATCTTCCATTAAATAGCTCGATATCTCTTCGTTCTTTGGTTAAGAAGTAATAGATTTCGAACCGTCCAAAGTATTTATTTCTGAGCTGTTCTAGTTCTTCTTTAAAGATAATGGATTTTGCGGTTTTATTGACGTAAAATAACTTACATGTTGCATTAGGCTCTGCTGCTAAATGCGTTTTTATCATAGAAAGCACAGGAGTGATACCACTTCCTGCAGCAAAAAAGAGATAATTTTTAGGTTTATTTGCATTGACATTGACATTGACACCAAAGGTTCCACTTGGCGCCATGACTTCTAATTGATCTCCCGCCTTTAATTCCTCATTTATGTAAGTTGAAAATTTTCCGCCAGGAATTAACTTTACAGCGACTTTCCATTGACCATCTAATGGACTTGAACAAAGCGAATAGGAACGACGTACGTCTTCTCCGTTAATGTCTGCTTTTAAGGTTAAATGCTGACCTTGCCTAAATTGAAACTCTTTTTTTAATTCTGAGGGTACTTCAAAAGTAATTACAGAAGTGTCTTCTGTCTCCTTATAAATGTCTGCAACTTTTAAGATGTGAAAATCTGCCATATGTTTTTCTTAAACATTTAACTAACACTTGTTAGTTTGTTCAGCAAAGTTATAAAATATATTCTAAACTATTTGTTAATGCCTTTTATCAGTATTTGATTTAGGGTATGAGATAATTCTTCAGGGTTAATGTCTTCTTTTTTAGGTATCCAGATATAGAGGGAGCGTAAGGTTGTTAAAATAGAAAACATCATTACGTCTGGTTTGGTGTCTACGATTTCGCCAGATGCTATTCCTTCTTTGAGAATTGCCCTAAAATCATTTTCGTAATCAATTCTTAATTTTTGGTAATAATTAAGTTTGTCTTCTAAGTGCATCCAATCGTTATTAAGCGATGCCATACCGTAAATATTTTGGCTAGAAATACGCACATGTAGCTCTATAATTTTTTTGAGTTTTTCAATACAACTAGCATCAGAAGATTGAATGGATGTCATCCCTTCTGTAAATTCTTCAGCTAATGAAATTATAATTTTATTTAGGATGTCTTGTTTAGAATTTATATGATTATACAGGCTTGCTGCTTTTATACCAATGGCTTTGGCTAAATCTCGCATAGTGACAGCACTATAGCCTTTTTCTTTAAAAAGTTTGGCTGCAACTCTTAAAATTTCTTGTTGACGCGTTTCTTGTCTCATGTGTATGCAAAGTACTAAAATAAGAAGATTTTAATGTATTAATAATTATAATGTAACTTTGGTTACGCAATGTTCTTAGGATTATTTAGAATTTTGCTCAAAATTAAAATTATGGGATTATTAAATACTTTGTTTGGAAAATCGACGAATAACGTTGCAGACTATATTGAAAAAGGCGCAGTTATTTTAGATGTGCGAACACTTAGTGAATACCAAGGCGGCCATATTAAGAATGCTATTCATATTCCTGTACAGGAATTGGGTAATAGACTTAATGAAGTTAAAAAGTTAAATAAACCTGTGATTGCCTATTGTGCTAGCGGCATGCGTTCTGGTAGCGCCGCGAGCCTCTTAAAATCTAAAGGTATTGATGCTATTAATGGCGGAGGTATAGGGAGTTTACAACGTAAGTTGGGATAAATCTATTCTAAAACCCCTTTCAAATCCTGTAATTGATTAAAATCATCAACAGGATTATCATTATACTGAAGTGTCCACCCTAAAGAATTAGTAAGAATAAAAAATTTAGAAAGTTCACTTATTAACCTGTTTTGAGCATTAGATTTTAAATCGGACGCTTCGATTTTTTTCATTAGTGATTCTTTAACTGTATTTTTAATGGTATTATAATCTTTGGCTTCAAATGGATTTAGGAATTCGGCTTGTACATCATAATATTCGAAATCAGGATTTATTTTAATTTCTTCCTTCGGAATACTAATGATTCGGAGTGTCTTGGCAACTTCATCAATCTTATATTCGATCTTACTTAAATCGTAAGCCACAGTAACATCGGCATTAACCACAACTAATGCTTTCTTTTCTGCAGACATTAAATCTCCAAAAACAGCTTTAGAATTCTCATAACTAAAGACTTCTGAAAAATGGCCTTCCGTAACGACTAATTTCCCCACATTTTTAATCTGTTCTTGAATTAAAGCACTATGCGCTTTAATAGCCATTTTATCTTCTTTCTTGTCTTCACAATACTTAAAGGTCAATAGAACAATTAATGTTATAACAACACCAAATAAAATTTTTCGCATAGGCAAATTTAGTAAAATTCAAACATAAACTAGCTTAAAACCAGCATGCAATTCAGTTGCGTTTTTTTACCTTATATCGTAATTGACAGTCTGTTATCTATAAAAACAGCAAAACGTCTTATATAAATGTAAAATACAGCTCTAGGCTTTAACTTAGCCCTAAATAAGCAAATATTAACCTTTAAAACACAGATTATTTGTAAGTCCTCTAACCTAAAAAAAATGATTATTATGATTAAAAACATAAGTACATTTCTAGTCCTACTTTCAACCTCTATTAGTTTTAGCCAAAACGTCATTTTATTTCAAAACACAAACCCAAATGCGAAAGAGCTAAAACACCATTTAAACGTCACAAAAGATAGTTTACTATTAGAATGTGAATCTAAAATTAAAAAAGTCGAAATTTTCAATGAAGATTTTGAACAAATAATTATAGTCGATGCTCATAATATTCAAATTTCCTTAAAAGATATTCCTAAAGGTAATTTTAATATAGAAACCAAACTCGATCAAAAAATTATTGTTTTAGAATTAGTCATACAAAACACCATTAATGACATTTCTAGCACAAACCTGTATCACAACAAAGAGTCTATAATAGAAGGCAAAGGCATGATGCTAGATGAAGAACTAAAGGTGATTAAGAGTTCCCCAAATAAAAGTATAGAATTTATTTTAACTGGAGGAAAAACAAAAAGTCATCACAACAAAAATCAAAACTATTTTTGGACAGAAACGCAGATTAATAATGAAAGTGGCTCAAGCAAAACAATGCGATTAGTAGACCAAAAATCAGCTGAAAAAATGATTCGCAGACATCAACTTGAAATTAATAGCAACCCTGGGAAGTTTAATAAATTAACAATATGGGAAGTTTACAACAAGGAATCATTTATGGAGAATCAAGTTTCAAATCCTGATTTTATTTACTCATCACAAACCGATTCATTTAATCCCAATCCATATTATTCAACGACAAGTAGTCTTCAAAGTTTATAGAGTTATTTTCAGTTAAACCACTAGTAATTAATACAGCATTTATACTATTTTAGTCGTTGTATTTTAATGGATTACAACAAAAACAGACAACACTTCATAGGATGATTTAAGTGTTTTACCGACTAACACAACACATCAACTAAAGAAAGCCACCACGCATCTAAATTTTAATGTCATAGACTTTAAAGCCTATAACTTTGTGAGTAACATTAAGGCAATCTAATTAATTTGCTTTGTGTTAAAATTGTTTCCCAAAACAAAAAAAACCTACTTTATTATGAGACAGTTATACTTTATTGTATTGTTATTTTTGTCATCATTAGTTTATGGCCAAAAATCAGTATTACTTCAAAACGTCAACAATAGAGCAAAAGAGCTCCAACACCGTCTTAACAAAACGGAAGACAGCATCCTCTTTACAGCAGAACGTACCATATACGAAATCATGGTTTTCAATGATGATTTTGAACGTATCATAAAAGTAAAAGATTCTGAAGCCAAAATTTCAATTGCGGATATTCCCGTAGGACGCTATGCTATTGAAGTCGTCCTTAAAGATAAGCTTATCATTATTACCTTACTGAGGAACGAAACTTATGATCTAAAAGAGTCAAAACCAATCATCACTAACCTAGAAACAAAAAAAGCCGAACCTAAATTAGTTGCACATCAAAAACCATACAAGTCAGTAAATTTGCCACAAACCACACCTTTTGGATCTGAAAATGATAGTGGCCAAACCAATTTGAGATTACCAGGAAAAAAGGAAACACCAACAGTTTTTGCACATCCTTCATCCTTAAATGAAGATATCAATCCTAAAATACAAAGTGAATCAAAGAAGAACCTATCGGTTTCCACAAATGCAAATGCAAAGTATTGGGTACTTTACCAAACAAATAATGGCTCAGGTTCTGAAAAAATTCTAAAAATGGCAGATCAAAAAACCGTTGACCGCATGATACAAAAAATCGAGATTGACTTAAAAACAAAGACCGGTCGATTCAATCAACTTACAGTTTGGCAAATTTATAATCCCACTAATTTTGTAAGACACAAGAGAAAAAACGGACACAACTATATGAATGTTGCATCAGATAGTTTTAACCCAAAACCTTATTACCAGATAGATAACAAATCAAAAAAACCGTAAAGTATCTTATTTTTTCAACTCTAGTTTTTCAGCAAAATAATCGCAAAAATCTTTCATTGTTGCCGTCATTTTTTCATCTTGTGTTGCTCTTAAAAATGAGTCACTCATTGTTACCAAAGTTTGATGAAAGAAGAGTTTCATTTCATCTACAGGCATATCTTTAGTCCATAAATCTATTTTCAAGGTTTCTTGGGCATTACTATCCCAAACAGATAGCATAATCGCCTTAGCTTCTTCGTTATCCACTCCACCATCTTGAGCCGACCAATTTAATTTTTCTGGCACTCTATTTTCATCGAGTTCAACGTTTAATACTATTTTCGATTTTATAACTTTAGACATTACTTTTTGGGTTTAAAATTTGATTTTCTAAATATCTCTTCAGGTTCCGTTTGCATAATAGCCATTACATCCGCATCTGTACGCTCTGCGTATGCCTTTACAATTTGCCAGCCAATATATTGACCTAATCGTCCTGGCGACTCATTATCAAGTTCTAAATAAAACTTAGAAAATGGAGCATCTGCAATAAAACGGTTTGGCAATTTAGGATCCGTACTGTACAACAATTCCTTTTCAATAAAATAACTCCAGATTTGACTTTCATTAGCTTCCGCCCATTGTAGTTGTAGATCCGAATAGCCCATTTTTTCCGCATCTGTTTTAAATGGAATTATCACATCTTTAAAATAAAGCAATTTTCCGAAATAAATCATCTCTTCTAAAAATGCTTTTCTTTTAGATTGAAAGGCATATTTCTTTGCATAACCATTAGCTAAATCCACTACAATTTGACTTTTTGTAAAGTTCTTAGCTAAATACATAGGAATGTTACCATCGACGTAAAACCGATGTGTTTCACCCAAATAATTATCTAGCGCTATTAATGCAATAGTATCTGTAACAATAACCCTATCTCTATACTGAACATCATTGGTTAAAGTTATTACTCTTGGTAACGCAAATACTTTATCGTAATACTTAAGATGCTGAAACATCGCAACCATCTCTTCTTTTACATCTTTAAAATCTCCAAAAACCTTATTAACTTCTTGCGAAATCTCATGCTGTAAAGTATCATTCATTCTATTAACCCAAATAGAATCTGGGGTATGTTTAGAAAACAAAAATGGATAGACCGTTTTTAACTTTGGCAAATCGCTAGGTATTGCTTCAGAAAAGGCTCTATCAAAGCGTTCTACCGTAAAATCAACATCAATTTTAGCAATTTCTTGTTCAACTTTAGATTCCTCTTCACAAGAAAACATCATAAATCCTAGTAACAAAATAAAGTAAATTCTGATCTGCATTTGATAAAACATTTTTAATCCTAACTCGATTGCGTTATTTTTGTTGTACAAAGGTACACTTCTTTGTTTTAAAAATTAAAAATTATGCAAACCGAAAAAGTAATAAATCATATTGTAAAATGGCTAAACGACTATGCTAAAAAAGCAAACGTTAACGGTTTTGTTATCGGCATTTCGGGTGGAATTGATTCTGCTGTAACCTCTACGCTTTGCGCAAAAACAGGTTTAGATGTTTTGTGTATAGAAATGCCAATTCATCAAGCTCCTAGTCATGTTACAAGAGCACGAGAGCATATTTCCTTTTTAAAACGCGAATTTCCCAATGTAAAAGATACCGTTGTTGATCTAACTCCTGTATTTGAAGAATTTAAAACAGAAGTAAGCCTAGACGGAGATCAAGCCACTGTAGATATGGCTTTAGCAAATACCAGAGCACGTTTACGTATGACCACCTTATACTATCACGCAGGCCTTTTAGGCCTCTTAGTCGCAGGCACAGGAAATAAGGTTGAAGATTTCGGAGTCGGTTTTTACACCAAATATGGCGACGGAGGAGTCGATTTAAGTCCTATTGCTGATTTAATGAAGTCGGAGGTTTACAACATTGGTAATTATTTAAACGTCCCAGAATCAATTATTAATGCCGCGCCAAGTGATGGTTTATTTGGAGACGCTCGCAGTGATGAAGATCAGATTGGCGCTTCTTACCCTGAGTTAGAATGGGCTATGAAAGTTACTAAAAACGGAAAAACCGTAGCTGATTTTGAAGGAAGAGAACGCGAAGTAATTGAAATCTACCTCCGTTACAACTCCTCAAACAAACACAAAATGAACCCGATACCTGTTTGCGAAATTCCCAATAATTTAAAATAATTATTGCGTTTTACTAACAAAAACTGCTAATTTATTTAATTTTTAATTACTTTTACATAACAAATCTCCCCATTTTTTTTTGACCACACCATTTTATTAATAAGTATTACCCTAATAATAAGTATTAACCAAAGCCAAAAATACAAATATCATGATACATATTCTGATTGTAGATAGTCATCCTATCGTAAGAAAAGGATTAGAACTATTCTTAAACAGTAAAGCAGATTTTAAAGTCATCGGTAGTTTGGGAAGTGGAATTGAGATATTTGAATTTGTAAGACGTAATAAAGTTGACGTTATTATATCTGAAATCGATTTACCAGAACTTAACGGAATCACTGCACTGCGAGCCATTAAAAAAGAGAATAAATCAGTCCAAGTCTTAATGTTTAGCCATCAACCTGAAGAAATTTACGCCATAAGCACAATTAAAGCAGGCGCCTCTGGTTATTTAAACAAAGAAGCTAGTGTCGATGAAATAGAAGCCGCTGTGCGAAAAATTAGTGCTGGCGATATATCATTAAGCGAAAAAATGGACAAACATTTTCGTTATGAAGATACACGAAAAAGTAGAAGTCGTATGTTTAAAAAACTATCCACTAGAGAAGTTGAAGTTTTAAAACTACTTTCTATTGGTCGTAAAAACAAAGAGATAGCGCAAGAATTAGATATAAACGAAAAAACAGTCAGTACATATAAGGCCCGATTGTTTAAGAAATTAAATGTTACAAATATTGTAGATTTAATTCACCAAGCCAAGCACCACAATTTAACTTAATTCAATATGCAATCAACCAAGAACCTTACCTAGTTTACGAGACAACAACATCTTAAGACCAACGTAGTCTTTTACATCCTCCATTACTGCACGTATATCAACATCTTCCTTTAAGGTGTCATTTTTATATTCGGCAACTTTTTGGTCAATTAAATGACAACGCAAACTTAAGATGGTTTGACTCACCAATTGTGAAACCGAATCTTTCTTTTCTTTAGGTATAATTAAATTCCGCTCCCAATCGTGAAGACTATAACGTTCATCTTCCATTAAAATACTCGTTACTAAGCTTGCTGACTCTTGATCTAATTGGTTGATAAAATTTTTGGTAGAAAACCCTTCTTCCTGGTTCAATTTATCGATTATGGAATAATACAGCACTTTAAACTGTGGATTAGAGAACTGCATTTCATCCTCTTGAAGATCTAAATAAATTTTTTCGAATACCCGTGCTTCGTGTTTTGTTGGCTCCAGCACTAACTCACCTGAACGTTCATCTTCTTGTAGAATTAAATCTTCAAATTGTTCGGTTCTATCACCATAAAGCATCAATATTTCAATAATTTTCTTTTCTAATTCGTATTGAACATCAACTTTTGCTTTATTTTCAGGTTCATTCCTTACAACTTCAAATGGTGGTTGTTCAGGATAAAAGGACGGTTTTGATTTACTATTATCCTTAGCTTCTTTATTATTGATTTGCGCCAAAGTACTAAACAGTACATTCTCACTAATATCCATAATTCGCGCACATTCCTGAATATAGATTTCGCGTTTTATTTGATCTGGAATCTTAGCAATACTATTTACAATATCGCGAATCGTTTCTGCTTTCTTAATAGGATCATTATTAGCTTCTTTTACTAAGAGCGACGCTTTAAATTGAATAAAATCTTTAGCGTTATTCTTAAGATACTCCGTCAGCTCTTCTAATGTATTTGATTTAGAAAAACTATCCGGATCTTCACCATCTGGGAACGTACATACTTTTACGTTAACTCCTTGCTCTAATATTAAATCAATACCACGGATAGAAGCTCTAACCCCTGCTGCATCACCATCAAAAAGTACCGTAATATTATTTGTTAAACGGTTTATTAAGCGAATTTGATCTGGAGACAAAGCCGTCCCTGAAGAAGACACCACATTAGTAATACCTGTTTGATGAAATTGAATAACATCAGTATAACCTTCTACCAAATAACAATTATCCTCCTTCGCTATACTTTGTTTAGCATGATACAACCCGTATAAAATCTTACTTTTATGATAGATTTCGCTTTCTGGTGAGTTTAAATATTTAGCTGCTTTTTTATCATTAGTTAAAATACGTCCACCAAACCCAAGAACGCGCCCACTCATACTCTGAATAGGAAACATGACCCTACCTTTAAAGCGATCGAAACGTTTCTCGCCTTTTACGATTGTTAAACCTGTTTGTTCTAAAAATTTAAGTTGATACCCTTTACCCAAGGCATCATCTGTAAAGGCTTGCCACTCGTCTAATGAATAACCTAGGTCAAATTTCTTAATTGTTTCTTCCGTAAATCCACGCTCTTTAAAATAGCTTAAACCAATTGCTTTACCTTGATTGGTTTTATGCAATACATTCTGAAAATAACTACTTGCATACTCACTCACCAAATACAAACTTTCTCTCGTATCGGCTTGCGCTTTTTCTTCGTCAGTGCGTTCCGTTTCTTCTATTTCAATATTATATTTTTTAGCTAAATATTTTATAGCCTCAGGATAAGTAAAATGCTCATGCTCCATTAAAAAGGTAACCGCATTACCACCTTTACCACTCGAGAAATCTTTCCAAATTTGCTTTACTGGAGATACTACAAAACTTGGAGAACGTTCCTCACTAAACGGACTTAAACCTTTAAAATTCGTTCCTGATTTTTTAAGTTGGACAAAATCTCCAATAACCTCTTCTACACGAGCGGTTTCAAAAACTTTTGCTATGGAATTTTGTGATATCATACTTCAGAGTATTCCTGTACAGACAGAAAAACATTTTATTAAAATTTACAGCATATTGAGGCTTCTTGTCGATTTAAGAATAACCCATTTGCAAATTTAATATAAACCAAGGGTATTAAAAATTTATCATTGAATTAAACTTTTTTCATTCTTTAACGATGACCATGTATATAGTGTTACAGCCTCTACTCTATTTTATCTCCTTTTTCACCTCGTCATAACACTTTCAACTATTGAACTAAAAATAGTAGCACATAGCCCTCAAATAAAAGGCCTTAACCTAAACTAGACTAAGACCTTTCTAACACTCAAAAATTGATTGATTGATTGATTGATTGATTGATTGATTGATTGATGACTTAATCCATATCAAAACGCAATCCTACTGAAATATTATTTTGATCTATAGCTTGGTTTTTAAATATTGGATTCAGGTCGTACTTTACATATAATGCGATATCTCCCAAAGCCACATAACCACTTAAACCATAAACAAATTCGCTTACTTCAAAACCATCACGTTGTTTATTTTTTACTTTATTCCCATCTTCTTTGTATCTTAATTTTTGCATATTGCCAATATTAAGTCCGGCGTAACCACCTAAACCTACTTTTAATTTTTTATAAGTAGAATATCTAAAGTAATCCTTTTTTTCAATCTTTTTAGATGGTCCAAATTCTATATGCACAGGGAATACTAAGTTTGTAGTTCTAAACTTAGCTTTAGTTAAATCTAGAGGAAATTCTTGAAGTGCAATCTCACCATCCGTATTCACTAAATAATTGTTGTCTTTCATCTCAAATTTATTCCACTGAAATGAAAACCCATACTTTAACCTCCAGAAATTAGTATTCTCAAAAATTCTTGTTTTCCAGGCATAACCTAATTCAAAGAAATCTGAACGCCCTATTTTATACGGTGAATCATCTAGACTCTGACCTTCAATTAAAGCATTATTAAAACCTAAAGCAAACACCACATTAGTTGTTGTACGTCTATCGTATTTTCTAGGCTTATCATTTGATTTCTCACCAAAATAAATAAAGCTTTCTTTCTCTTCTTCACTTCCACCAATTCTAAGGACTAATCCATCTCCTTCCCCATCTTCAACATTATAGTTATCTTCATTTCGTTCGAGCAACGCAATTTTATTATCTATAATCGCTAAACGGTTTTCGATATTTAAAGCTCTATTTTTCGCAGCCTCTTTTTTCAATTTTTCAGCTTCTGCTGCTGTGATATCACCTTCATCTAAACGACGGTTAATCACTGCTATTTCAGCCTTTAAAAATTCACGTTCCTCATTCTCAATATTTGTTTTGAGCTCATTCAGTGCGTTAATTTTTAATTGATTTGTTGATGTTTGCGTGCTGTCAATCTTAACCTCTTGTCCTTGTAGTGTTGTAAATATTAGTGCGATTACTAAGCTGACTACTAATCTTGTAATTGTGTTCATAATTGTTCGTTTTTTGATTTAATGATTATTGATGTTTACTTCGGCCACGCTAGTAACCCAATTAATTTAATTCTTGATTTAATTATTTCGATCTGCAACTGCCGTTTTTACGGTTTCATAACTCTCTTTTAAAGCCTCAAACACTCTACTTCTAAACGATTGCCCCATTTCGTCTTCTACACTCATTAGTAAAGCGTTGGCATCTACTGTTTTGGTAGTTTCGCTACGTAAGGTTTCTTTAAATAATTCTTTGCTTACCACTTTCAATAAAGAATCAATTTCTTGATCCGTAACTGCGACTTCTTCAGTCTTTAAACTTGCTATGGCATCGGAGACAGCTAGTTTCAACTTAGCTTCTTCTAACAGGTCCTGAGCTTCATTATTAAGCGATCTATCCTGATTTACACGCCCCCCTTCATCGGTGGAATTAGTTTGATCTGCTAATTGTGTTTTGGGTTCAGACTTTTTAGATACAACGGTTTTATAGTCTATAATTTTAGAAGTCTTATTAATAGGTAACTCTGCTTTTTTAGATTCACTCCGTTCTACGCTATTGTCTTCATTTGCAATTTCAATAGATGCTTTAGGACTTGATTTAAGCATTTCATTATTCAATTGGTTATCAACAGACTCTTCTTCAACAATTTGAGGTCTCACGTTTTCCGATTCATTCGAATTAAAAAACTGTACTGATATCGCAACCATAATTAATAAGCCTGCAGCAATACTTAACCACCAAAAAATTGGTGCTTTAGATTTTTTTTCATCAGCCTCTAGTCGTTCGGATAGTTTTGACCAAGCTTCTGATGATGGAGATAAGGTTCGTTTCTCGAGCTTATCTTTTATATTTTCCTCAAACTTAATTGGTGCCATAACTGTTGTTATTTAATTCTTTTAATTTTTTCTGAAGCATCTGTCGTGCTTTAAATAATTGCGATTTAGAAGTCCCTTCAGAAATTTTTAATAATTCGCCAATTTCATTGTGTTTATACCCTTCTATCGCATACATTACAAAGACCATTCGGTAACCTTCTGGCAAACCATCTATAAGTTGTTGTATTTCTGCAACTTCAATATTTGTATTAATGTTGTTTGATGAACCTTGATCTAAAAAATCATCTTCAACAGCGAATTCAATTTTCTTTTTTTTCCTTAAATAGGATATGGATTCTCTTACCATAATTCGTCTTATCCAACCTTCAAAGCTGCCTTCATGTTTATAGGTCTTCAAATATTTAAACACTTTAAAAAAACCATTCAACATTACCTCTTCAGCTTGGTGCACATCCTTAATATAGTATCTGCAAACACTCAACATTTTTGGAGCATGCAACTCGTACATTATATGCTGTGCTTCACGATTTTTGTTCGCTGCACGCTCTATGAGTTTTGTTTCGTTTTTATGAAGTTGTATAACTTTCATGGTTGGGTTTAAATTCTGAATACGTTCAGATGCCTTTCTATTTATAAAGACGCAATATTGTAGCCAAGGGTTGCCTAGTTAATAAAAAATAATTACATTAATTTCTAAAAACCTAACAATCAACTAAATACCAATAAATTAATCTAATTTATTTTTTAGTTTTCCAATCACTATGCCATTTAGTAGAAACTATTGTTTTCATTTTGGGCTCCTCATTTGAAAACATCATTTTAAAATACCCTAAAGTTCCAAGCCCAAGCATCACTGAAAAGAAGACTAGTAAAAGGGTTACCCAGGAAGGTACTGTGTTACCAAAGAATATTCCATAGATCAGTAGTACATTAAAACCAATCATAAGAAATGGAATAAAAAAGTAAAGTCCAACCTTGGCAATTGTATCTTTATAACCTGTCATATCAAAATTAAAAGCATACATAACAATACCTACACATAGAAATGAAAACATAATACAGAAGATAAATGCACCTATAAATTTAATTACGAGATTAAAACCAAGTGTAATAACCTTATCTGATGCTTTATCATAATTAACCCTATAAACATCTCCAATTTGCATCTCTGACGCAGAAAAATCTAATTCTCGCTGAATCAACTCATTATCATGCGTCACAAATCTTACTGTTGGAGTGTACATCATATACGAGCTACCATCATCTGAATCGTGATGTACTTCGGACGTAAAGCTAACGACTGTTGATGTATAATTTTCACCCGACGTTAGCACGGCGTACACATCAGAACCAGCACTATACATAAAGAATAATGAACCGATAGCCAAACTATTAACAGAAAGTATAACTAAACCTATATAACCAAAAGTCATACAGCCACTTTTACCTAATCTTTTTACAAAAAAATAAGTGAGTACTAAGGATACCAGTACCCCAAACAGAAGATAAACAGAATTGACACTCATAGCGTTCGCTTTATAAAAAAGCACTAGTTCATAGCGCGAATTATAACATATAGATTGTTTAATTACTTAGATATAATAAAACCTTATTTCTTACGATCAATTACATAATCGACCATTAGCTTTAGAGAAGCTCTATATGGTGACTCTGCGTAATTTGCTAATATCGTTAAGGCCTCTTCTTGAAACGCTTTCATTTTAGCTACTGCATAATCCAAACCTCCATTAGCTTTTACAAAAGCAATAACCTCGTTGACTCGTTTCTTATCTTTATTATGATTTTTAACCGAATTAATTAACCACGACTTCTCTTTTTTAGAACAATTATTAAGGACGTAAATAAGAGGTAACGTCATTTTTTGCTCTTTAATATCGATACCTGTTGGTTTGCCTATAGCCTCTTTTCCGTAGTCAAACAAATCATCTTTAATCTGAAATGCCATACCAATTAATTCACCAAACTTTCGCATCGATTCTACTTCTGGCGAATTTGGTTTTACAGAAGCAGCCCCCAAACTACAACAAGCCGCAATTAGAGTGGCTGTTTTCTGCCTGATGATTTCGTAATATATGTCTTCAGTAATATCGAGTTGTCTGGCTTTTTCAATTTGAAGTAATTCTCCTTCGCTCATTTCACGAACAGCGACAGAGATAATTTTTAGTAAATCGAAATCATTATTATCTATAGAAAGTAATAACCCTTTGGATAGTAAAAAATCACCAATAAGAACGGCTATTTTATTTTTCCAGAGTGCGTTAATAGAAAAGAAACCACGTCTTCGGTTACTATCGTCCACCACATCGTCGTGAACCAATGTTGCCGTATGAATAAGTTCAATAACCGAAGCCCCTCTATAGGTGCGTTCACTTACCTCACCATTATTCATCATTTTTGCGACTAGAAACACAAACATTGGTCGCATTTGCTTTCCTTTTCGGTTAACAATATAATGCGTAATCCTGTTGAGAAGCGCCACCTTACTAGCCATAGAGAGTTGAAACTTTTGTTCAAAAAGATCCATCTCGTAGGCAATAGGTAATTTTATTTGTTCGGTTATCTTCATTTTTAGTTTAAAATAATGCGAAATTACAAATTCTATTAGTATTTATTCCTAATAATAGGAATTATAGGATTTTAACTTTTATTAGTCAAAAAAAACTGTAATTTAGTATCACTATTAACTAAAACATTAAAACACATGAAAAAAATTACATTATTCGCATTAGCTTTAGGCTTAAGCTTTAACACTTTCTCACAAAACATTGTTTGGTCAGATGACTTTAACGATCTTGACATCTCAGATTGGACTTTAATTGATGCCGATGGTGACGGGTATAATTGGGATGTTGTTCAAATTGTAGACTTAAACGATCTTCCTGTAGGCACACCTCAATTAAGGTCAGCATCATACATAGGTGGATTAGGAGGTCCAGGTGCAATTAATCCTGATAATTGGATTATAACACCAGCTATAGACTTAACCTCTGCTTCTGGTACAATTGCATTCAACTGGCAAGTTAAAGCTAGTGACGCTGACTATGACGCAGAAAACTACACGGTGTATGTGTCTACAGGAAACACAATTACTGAATTTATGGCTTCTGCCACATTATTTAACGAACCGACCTTAGACGGAGTTAACGAATTAACAGACCGAACTCTAGACATCTCTTCTTTTGCAGGAGAAACAGAAGTATACATTGCTTTTAGACACTTTGGAGTATCTGATGAGTTCACAATGGAAATTGATAATGTTGAAGTAAACGCTGAAACAGTATTAAGTATTGATGATGAAGAATTAAACACTTTTAGCTACACTTATAATTCTACTAATGATCGTTTAAATTTAACATCGGTTAATTCTTCATTTGAAAGTGTTCAATTATTTAACATTACAGGACAGCAAGTTTTAGATTTGAAACTTTCAAATACTAACGAATCTATTGATTTTTCTAATTATTCGAATGGTGTTTATTTGGTTAAAGTAAATACAAACAATAGCTCTAAAACTCTTAAAATAATTAAAAGCTAATAAAGCGCTTATATTTTAATCTTTAAGAACCACGAGAATATTTACAATTATAAATATTTTCGTGGTTTTATTTTACTCCTAATAACCGTTAAGCTTCACTAATGAAAAAAAATATCTTACTTTTTTTGATATCCTCTCTTCTATTTCTTCAATGCAAATCTGACGTAGATGAAATTGAAACATTACCAGAACTCAATGATAACATTACAATTTACAATCAAGAAAGATTTCTTGATGGCTACACATTAATAGCACCTGTTACTTCAAAAAGCACATACTTAATAGACATGGAAGGATATGTTGTAAAAAAATGGACCTCAAATAATCTTCCCCTATCTGTCTATTTAAATGAAGATGGTACATTAATTAGATCCTATAAAACAGACAACCCAAATTTTCTTGTCGGTGGAAAAACAGGTGGAATAGAAATGTTTGATTTTGAGGGTAATATTATATGGGACTGGCAATATTCTACTGAGAATTATATACTTCATCACGATTTAAGTGTATTACCTAATGGACATATTCTAGCTACAGTTTGGGATAAAAAAAACGCATCTACTTCTATAAATAATGGTCGTAATCCTAATTTATTGTTAGATGACTCGGTATTAGCTGAGCGTATTATAGAGGTTAAACCTATAGGATCTAATAATGCCGAGATTATTTGGGAATGGAGTATTTGGAATCATCTCATTCAAGATTACGATAGCACAAAACTTAATTATGGAAATATTTCTGAACACCCAGATCTTATAGATATTAATTTTACAAATGGCTACAGTAACCTAAGTCACTTCAACTCTATTTTCTATATCGAAGAATTAGATCAAATAGTCGTCAGTAGTAGAAAATTTAATGAATTAATGATTATTGACCATTCTACCACTAGTACAGAAGCAGCTTCTACAACAGGTGGTAACTATAATAAAGGCGGACGTTTACTATACAGATGGGGGAACCCTTTAGCATATAAAAGCGGCACTATCGAAGATCAAAAATTATTTGGCCAACACGATGTAAGATATATGAACAACACAACACCAACTAATGGCGGTAATTTTTTAATATTTAATAACAATATTTCGTCTAACATGTCTAGCGTTGTTGAGATACTAATACCTCAAAATACTGATGGATCATACAATTTGTTACCAAATTCTAATAACTTACCATTAGATTACTCATGGTCTTATCAAAGTACCGCAATCTACGCACCTCGAGTTTCTGGAGCACAAAGACTAAGTAATTATAATACACTAATTACAAGAGGTACCGAAGGTCGGATCATTGAAATTGATATAAACAAAACCATTGTTTGGCAATATGACATCCCCTTAGAAGTTAATGATGTTTTCAAATCTTATAGATATGCAAAAAATTATCCTGCATTTGAAAATCAAGACTTATCAAAATTAAATATTGAAATAGAATAATTAACTTCATATCTAAGTTACTACACAAAGCAAAGCGTACCTTAGAATTCTTTCAAGACTGCTTAATCCCAACAGACAAAAAGTTAAATTTTAAATAGATTTTCACTTTTTGTAATTATCATCAGCACCATATTTCAAAGTTATAAACTTAGAATCCTCTAATATGGCTATGACTAATATTAAAATCTACTCCCTACTAGGCGAACCTGTTATTTCTAGATTATTGTCCTAACACACCTGAAGCTATTAATGTTTCGTCTTTAACAGATGGTGTTTATTTAACTAAAGTAACTATTAATGATCATTTTAAAACGATCAAATTCGTTAAGAACTAATCTCTATTATATAAATTAAAAAAGCGGCAATTGCCGCTTTTTTTTATGCCTTGTTACACAACGACTGTCGCCGTAAAATACAATTTAGACATTCTTAAAAAAAAACAGAGGGCTTAATTTTTTAAGCCCTCTGTTATACTATTAATAAAAAATAATAAAATTATTATTCTTTTATAAACCTCTTAGTTTGAGAAGCACCATCAGTTGAGTTAATAGTCATAATATAAACTCCTGAAGTTAGATTAGAAATATCAAATGTATTTGTATTGCTAAAATCAGAGTTTTTTTGTAACACTACTTGACCCAAGTTATTAAAAACTTCAACACTTTTAATTGAGATATCAGACGCTAAAGTAATTGATCCTTTTGCTGGATTAGGAAAAAGCGATACACTAGCAAGTTCTAACGCAACAACATCATTTAAACCTAACAACTGATCTGTAGCTGAAGCTTTAAATTTATAATCATCTATTGTATAATTTGCTGCAATAGTGTTTCCTGTTGTACCAAAGCTAAGAAAATCAACTTCATCTATTGTCATACCAGGTAGAACATTAGCTGCATTATTAAAAAAAGCATTAGTATCATTAAAGCTCGTTTTCCATCTTATTTCACCCGTAAGTGTGTTGTAAGAACATCCCACTGATAACCATGTATTAGCTGGTAATATCAGATCGCTATCATCAGCGCCTAATGAAAAACCATAAAGGTCTGGCACGCCGCCAACTGCTAAAGTTGCCAATCCTGAAAGCTCCATAGTAGCAGGATCAAACTGTATCGCTACAGCACTAGCAGCTGCACCAGCATTTGTACCAGCAATTACAGCTCTAAATGGTGCAGCACTTGAAGAACTACCCGTATAAAACATAAATTCTAGCTCGGCGATATTATTACCTAATGTTCGTCCGCTCCATTCTGTAGCAACCGGCTTGAATAAATAACGCACACCTGCGTCACCATTAGGACTTACAATCTGAGCTCCTTGAGAACCATTGTATCCTGACGCTATAACTTGAAAATTAGAACTAGCAGAATTTGTTGTTGTTGTTGGGTCAGCACCATTAGTTCCAAAAACGTAAAATCCACCTTGACCAGCAGTCGCACCAGTAAGGTCTTCACTAATGTTACCTAGGGTTAAACCATTAAAGTCTTCAGACTGTAATGTCTGTGAAAAAGCTGTTAAGCTAAATGCAAATAATAAACTAAAAAGTAATTTTGTTTTCATAATGTATATGTTTTTTTCTTAATTAAAACGAAAGGTAAAATAAAAAACTAGTGCGCAAAAAAAATACTACAACTTTAACTTTTATTTGCCAACTGTCCGCATGCCGCGTCTATATCCTTTCCTCTACTGCGTCTTACCGTTACAGTGATGTTATTAGCCTCAAGAACACCAACATACATATCTATAGCTTTTGAACTAGCTTGTTGAAATTCGCCATCATCAATTGGATTGTATTCTATAAGATTAACTTTACTTGGTGCGAATTTGCAAAACTCAACTAAGGCTTCAGCATCTTTACGCTTATCATTAATACCGTCCCAAACTACATATTCGTAAGTAATTCTATTACTCGTCGCCGCGTACCAATATTGTAGGGCTTCTCTTAAGTCGTTAAGCGGAAATGTAGCATTAAAAGGCATAATAGATGTACGAATCTCATCTATTGCAGAATGTAAAGACACCGCTAACTTAAATTTCACATTATCGTCTGCCATCTTCTTAATCATTTTTGGCACTCCAGAGGTTGATACCACAATTCGTTTTGGAGACATGCCTAAACCTTCAGGTGACGTAATTTTATCGATTGCTTTAAGAACGTTATTATAGTTCATTAAAGGTTCTCCCATTCCCATAAAAACGATATTACTCAATGGTCTGTTGTGGTATAATCTGCTTTCATTATCGATAGCAACTACTTGATCGTATATTTCATCTGGATTAAGATTTCGCATACGTTTTAAACGCGACGTTGCACAAAACCTACAATCCAAGCTACAACCGACCTGAGACGACACACAGGCTGTTGTTCTGGTTGCTGTTGGTATAAGTACTGATTCTACAATTAAATCATCGTGAAGCCGTACAGCGTTCTTAATCGTACCATCAGAGCTACGTTGCATCTGATCGACTTTAATATGATTAATCACAAAGTTATCTTCTAGCATTTGCCGTGTTTCTAAAGATACGTTAGTCATATCTTCAAAACTATAGGCCGACTTTTGCCATAACCATTCGTACACCTGATTACCTCTAAAAGCTTTATCTCCTTGCTTCACAAAGAAATCTCTCAATTGATCTTTAGTTAACGCTCTTATATCTTTCTTTTTTACTTCCATTGTATGCAAAAGTACTTAAATGAATTTGGTTTTCTCTTAAAATAAAAAAGCCTCAATAAAGAGACTTTTTTTAATATTTTATGATTGTTGTGCTTAGATGATTAACATAGCATCTCCATAAGAGTAAAATCTATACTTCTCTTTTACGGCTTCTTCGTATGCTTTCTTCATAAAATCATGACCAGCAAATGCTGATGTCATCATTAGCAACGTCGATTTTGGTGTATGGAAATTAGTAATCATACAATTAGCAATACTAAAATCGTAAGGTGGGAATATGAATTTATTCGTCCACCCTTGAAATTCATTCAATCGACCATTAGATGACACCGAACTTTCAATTGTACGCATCGACGTTGTACCCACAGCACAAATACGTTTTTTCTTTTCGATACCTTCATTAACAATATCTGCGGCACTTTGTTTAATTATAATTTCTTCACTATCCATTTTATGCTTAGATAAATCTTCAACCTCAACTGGGTTAAATGTACCTAAACCAACATGTAAAGTAACTTCTGCTGTTTTAACTCCTTTGATTTCTAAACGTTTCAATAAGTGCTTAGAAAAATGCAACCCTGCCGTTGGTGCGGCAACAGCTCCTTCATTTTTTGCATAAATTGTTTGGTAACGCTCTTCATCTTCTGGCTCTACCTCTCTATTGATATATTTTGGTAATGGTGTTTCACCGAGTTGCGTCAATTTTGTTCTAAAGTCCGTGTAAGATCCATCATAAAGGAAACGTAACGTTCTACCTCTAGACGTAGTGTTGTCTATAACTTCAGCAACTAAAGTCTCATCGTCACCAAAATATAATTTATTACCAATTCTTATTTTACGAGCAGGATCTACTAATACATCCCAAAGACGTTGATCTTGATTTAACTCACGTAGTAAAAACACTTCAATACGTGCTCCGGTTTTTTCTTTATTACCAAATAAACGTGCAGGAAACACTTTGGTATCGTTCATAATCATCACATCACCTTCATCAAAATAATCGATAAGATCTTTGAATTGTTTGTGTTCAATAGTTTGTTCCGCTCTATTAAGCACCATTAGTCTTGATTCATCTCTGTGTTCTGCAGGATGCTCAGCTAATAATTCGTCTGGAAGGTCAAAATGGAAATGTGATAATTTCATGTATATTATATTTTTTTCGAATTGCAAAGATACAATCTCAACATAGGCCTTGTCAAGTAAATAAGGGTTTATTTTAAATTGAAGCCAATCGCTTTAAAATCTTTCCAAAATTGAGGATACGATTTACTCACAACATCAGCGTTTTCAATTACAATTGGCACTTTTAAACCCAATGGAGCAAAAGCCATTGCCATTCTATGATCATTATAGGTTGCTATTGCAATATGACTATTGCTTTTTTCTGACGGTTTTAAGTGTAAAGACAGATCCGTAATAATAACGTGCGCACCTAACTTTTCAAGTTCCGTTTTAAGTGCCACTAAGCGATCTGTTTCTTTTATTTTAAGCGTATGTAAACCTATCATATAACATTCTAAGCCTAAACCAAACGCTGTTACAGCTATGGTTTGTGCAATATCTGGTGCGTTTTTTAAATCTAATTCAATTTTAGAATTAAGGTCTATATTTGACACTTTTCGAAGTATAATTGATTCGTCTAAAAACGTCGTCGTGACTCCAAATTTCTCATAAATATCCGCTAATACAGAATCTCCTTGTAAACTCTGATTTTTATATGCTGCAATCGTAATTTCTGTATCAACATCACTTAAAGCTATTAGACTATAAAAATAGGAAGCTGAAGACCAATCAGATTCAACCGTTAGTGTTTGAGGTTTTAAATCAGTAGTATTAGGTTTTACTGAAATGATATTTTCTACAAAACTAGTTTCTATACCTATACTATTTAGCAGACTCAAGGTCATATTAATATATGGCACAGATGTTATTTTCCCTTCTAATGTTAATTCTAAACCGTTTTCTAATTTTGATGCGATTAGCAATAACGCCGAAATATACTGACTGCTCACATTAGCGGCCAACGTAACTTTATGTTTTGTAAGTTCTTTACCTATTATTTTTAGCGGTGGAAAACCTTCATTTTCCAAATAAGAAATATCTGCACCCAATGCCGTTAAAGCATCGACCAATATTTTAATAGGTCGTTCTTTCATACGCGGTGATCCCGTGATAATTGTTTCTCTATCCTTCTGAATTGAAAAATAAGCCGTTAAAAATCGCATGGCTGTACCAGCATGATGAATATCTATGAGTTCTGCTTCTGAAATCAATGCTTTTCTCATAAGTACTGAATCATCAGAATTAGACACATTATTGATACTCATCTGAGGATACAAGGCCTGAAGTAATAACAAGCGATTAGATTCACTCTTAGATCCTGTAATTTGAATCTTCTGATGATTATGTAGTTTTGATTTTTGGATACTAATGTCCATAAAAAAGCTTTAAATAAAAATGAATAACAAAACTACTTTAATTTATCATTATTGTGATGCCTGTTATGATCTCGTTTTGTTTTTTTATCCATTTTCTTATCAAAAGCAGCTTGTAAATCTATACCTGTTTGATTTGCTAAGCATAATACGACAAAGACAACATCGGAGAGCTCTTCGCCTAAATCCTTATCCTTATCACTTTCTTTTTCACTTTGTTCCCCATAACGTCTTGCAATTATACGTGCAACTTCACCAACCTCTTCAGTTAACTGCGCCATGTTTGTAAGTTCATTAAAATAACGTACACCGTGTTCATTAATCCAATCGTCTACTTCTTTTTGTGCATTTTTAATATTCATATTTAAACTTTAGTTAGTACAATTTGTTCTGCTTGTTTTTCTACAATTTTACTATAAAAGGCTTTAAACTCCTTGTAATCTGCTGGCAAAATTAACGGATTAACAATATCGAATTGCGTTTTTAATTGTAGATATTTTCCATTTTGCTGCACAAGGTAAGAAAATGTGACGTTAGCATTTTTAAAATCAAACACTTCCGACTTTGGTAATGACTCTACATCATAGCCTTCTGGTAGCATAATATTAACCATATTTTTGTCGGTATATGGAATAATAAAATCAATTGGATACTCGCGTTCTTCTAATTTAAATGGATTTTCTTTTGTTGCTAAAAATAACAGTGGAGAAAAATAGAGTTTATCACCAACTTCATCAATACCATCAGATAATTCATATTGGTAAGTGATTTTAATTGGTTGCGTTATATCTTTATTGTTTTCAACAATTAGCTCGCTAATTTCGATATCTCCTTTATCTTTTTCTAAAGATATAATATGATCTTCTTCCGTTAATACGGCATATCTATTTCTATGGAAATAAGCCATATAATCTGTAAGATGTTGGGCTACTTTTCCAGACACTGAGAAATCCTCATTAATAGTTACATTGAGCATTGAAGACTCTAAAGACTTTTTGTTAGGTTGAACAGAAATCCATCGTGATGCTTTATTCTCTTCAACCAATCGACCTTGCCAGTTTAATACACGCTGAGGCAATATGTTATTAGTACTGTATTCTTCTGTAGCATCTATTAACAGATACTCTTCTCCCTTCTGAACACTACAAATCACATAATTAAACCCTTCTCTTGTTGGAAAGAGTGGAATACCATTATTTCTTGTACTTACCAATACCGGATTTGCGTTTACACCTTGAGAACGCAACATTGAAACCATCATTAGGTTAATATCGGCAACATTACCTTCTCCATCTTTATAGGCTGATCTTATTCCTTTTTGAGCATACTTTCCATATCGACCATTCCACTTTACTTTAGATTTTACTAATCGCTCTACTGTCTTTGCTTTTTCAAAATCGTCATCAATACCAACCAATGCCGCTTCTAGATCATTTTTATAAATATTAAACCTTACCAATTGCCCTCCAAAATCATCACTATCATAAATGGTTTTTGAAACATCTTCCCAAGTCATTGAATATGTCTTATTAAGAATTTTCATATTATTTAAAGTCGCGGTCAACTCCATTGCCATTTTACTTCTGTAATTGTTAATACTACCAGCAAACGCCTCAGATTTTATGGCAGGAACATGCTCTTCATTAATATTAAGAATATTGATTTTATAATCAAATGGCGTACTTGTATTTTTAAAAGTTTCATTTATTTTAGGTCTAAATTTTGCTCGAAAATTAAGCTGCTTTTTATACACATAATACTCAGGTGTTGCAATACGAATATCCAATTTATTGACAGGAATGCTGAATTGAAAAATAATATCATCTATACTAATTCTAGGAGATGTGACCTTGTATTTATATTCAATTACAGTACCTTCTTTTACATTTGGCAAGGTAAAAGAACTAATTTTTGTAAACTCACTATAATCTTCCTCAAATTTACCATCACTTTTTAATTTATCTTTTTCAATTTTACCATCGACCATGTTATAAGAGAATCCTTTTAAGCCACTTAACGTCTCTCTTTGTCCTGTACCTTGATATAAATAGATTTTTTTAGTCGCCCATTCAAATCCATCCTTGTTGTATATTTTTATACGCTCATGGACTTCACGTTGTTGTATAAATCCTTCATTTGACGAAAAATAGAAACTAATATCTTCATTTCGATACAAAATGGCTGCAGACGATGCAGAATCTTTTGGATGATATTTTTCTTCTAATTCGGCATTTGAAATTTTTCCAAAATCATAATCCTGAGCACTTAAAAAATTAAAACTTAAGACTAATGTTAAGGTAAATAATAGATGTTTCATTCTTAATTTAATTGTTACAGTTGATTTTAATTGATAATTATTAAGCTTTAATTAAAACGATTTTACTTTTATCGTATTTTACAATTTGCTTTCTAAAATTTCTAAATGCTTTATAATCTTCTTTTGGGTAATTTCCTTTTAGTAAAATATAAGTTCGTGTATATTTTAATTTATTGCCGTCTAAGGTTTTTATATTAAAACTATACGTACCGAATTTGGTTTTTATTTCTTTAGAATCCGTCATAGCCTCGACGTTTAAACCTTCAGGTAATTGAATAATATACTCATCTGTATCTTTAAACGAACGGTCTATTTTAAATTCTAATTTTCTATCAATATATCTTGAAGGAATTGTTGTAACGGTATTAAACATATTGGGTTGAAAAATAAATCTATCACCACTCTTTGAAGCATAATTTGCGGCTAACAATTTAATGTTTTCCGTAAGTACAATATTCTCTTTATCATTTTCAATACTTATATTTTCAATAGAAATATTATTAATATTATCCCAATAGTCTTTGTAATGAATATGCTGATCGCGTTCTGTTTCATTTTCAATACCTTCATGAAGGCTATACTGATATCCTGTTGTTTTAATAGTTACATCTGCAGTAAATCCACCTGATGCGTCCATTACAACTGAAGCCTTAGTTTTCTGCACGCTATCATCTGCATCATAGATTTTAGTACGTACAATTTCACCACCTTCTGGCTTTACAAGTAGCACATCTCTATCATCTGTAAATCCCGCAGAAAATCCAAAAGGATTTGTTTGACTGGTACATTCTAAAAAAATATTATCACCATTATTAGGCACACACAAAATGGCATGATTACCCTGAGCTGATGAAAATTCGCTATCAATATCCAATAAGTTTCTTCCGCCATAAACCAAGGTATAATACGCAGGTACATCTACAGCTTCTAACAGTGCTTTTGTATAGTTCGTTAATCCTTTACAATCTCCATAACCCAGTTTATTAACATCATCTGCCATCATAGGTTTCCATCCACCTATACCAATCTGTACACTGATATAGCGTGTTTTATCTTGCATATATTTATAAACCAATTTAGCACGTTCAATTTTATCATCTACACCATGGGTCAATGCTTTTACATCGTCTATCGCAGATTGCGGCAATATATCTGTACCGGTTAACAGTTCTTTATAAACCCATTTTCCAAAATCTTGCCAATTGGTATTTACACCTTCCACACCATTCATATTAAATTTGGTCAATGCTGGTTTTACATTAGGAGTAAATGTGACGAGAGATGGGCTATACGATTCGTAATTAACACCAGGTAAATTCTCAATTTTAAAATGGTGTTCTGAAACTTCAATGACATTATTCGCTTCAAAATTTTCTTTTTTTATTTTTAGAGGGATTCCTGAATTATTTTCAATCTTATATTCAGCGTGCTGAATGGCTAAAAAATAGCCATTAACAGGCCTCCACTGTGGCATAAAGGCTGTTGTATTATGTCTAACTTCAGATAGAAATTCAATCGTATAAGGATAACTTATGGGTGTGTAATCGTAATATTTAATACGACTATCAGAGTATAATGTGCCACCGCTTACTGCACTATTATCCGTAAAATCATTCTTTCTTATCTTCTTAATTTCTTTTCCAAAACTGTCGTAAATCTTAGCTTCTATTGTTTTAATACTAGAATTTTCACTATAGAACTCTAATAAGTTAGCGTGCTTATCACCATACTTGTTGTAAATGGTAACAATACGCTTTGTATGTACCACCATATCATCAATAGCATTAATTTCTACTTTTTGATTATCATACCTGACGACAGCATTAACTTTTGTCATTAATTCTTGCGGAGCAAGCAGTGCTACATAGTTGTCTTGAGACTGAGAAAAGCTAAAAATAGAAACAAAAAATAAGTAAGAAATAAGGCTAATCTTTCTGGGTATTGACCTGAGCATTAGATAGTTTTATTCGGGTTAAGTTTTACAATATATGAAGGAATAATAAATTGCCAAACTATTTCCAATATAAATCTCTTACGTTTCTAAATTATTTAATGGCAGCCTATTTGTTTCAAAATTTAATTATTGAATTTCGATTTATAATTAAATACTGATGCCTTTTAAATCGTATTAGGCCATTGCTACTAGCAGGAATTACAAATAAAACATTTAGAATTATATGCGCTATAATTTGCACTTAGATATTACGCTTTGTTTTTTGAATCGATAATGATAGTGACTGGACCATCGTTAACCAAATGGACTTTCATGTCAGCACCAAACTCTCCAGTTTGTATGGATTTTCCTAATGTAGTTTGAAGTGTTTTAATAAATTTCTCATACAATGGAATAGCAACATCTGGTTTTGCTGCTTTGATGTAACTTGGACGATTTCCTTTTTTTGTACTGGCGTGCAGTGTGAATTGACTTACCAAAATCACATCGCCTTGAGCATCTTTTAAAGATAGATTCATTACATCATCCTCATCGGGAAAAATGCGAAGATTAGCTACCTTATTACAAAGCCAATTGATATCGTCTTGAGTATCGTCGTTTTCAATACCTAAAAGAATGAGAAGGCCTTTTTGTATGGAAGCTACTTTTTCATTATGTATTACTACTGATGCTTCTAAGGTTCTCTGAATTACTATTTTCATTAATTGATGATTTACTTCAACGATTAATTTCTACTGACTACTGAGCATCGTCCCAATTATCTGATCTGTAATGCTCATCTTCTCCTTCTAAAATTTGAACATAACTTTTATATCTAGAATAGGAGATTTCGTTTGCTTCTAAAGCCTCTTTAACCGCACATTTTGGTTCGTTTAAATGGATACAATTATTAAACTTACAATTTTGCTTTAGTGCAAAAAACTCAGGAAAATAATCACCAACTTCTTCCTTTTCCATATCAACAACACCAAAGCCTTTAATTCCTGGTGTATCAATAATAACCGCATCAAAACTGAGGTCGAACATTTCTGCAAATGTTGTGGTATGCTGTCCTTGGCTATGCTGAGAAGAAATAGCTTTGGTTTTTAGATCTAAAGATGGCTCAATAGCATTAACTAAAGTTGATTTACCTACTCCTGAATGACCAGCAAACATACTTACTTTGCCTTTCATAAGGGTTTTTACTTTATCTATATTTTTTCCTGTTGTTGCAGAAATCCCTATACACTCATAACCAATAGCTCTATATATACTGGCAAGGTATTTCACCTCTAATAAGGTCTCTTCGCTATAAGTATCGACCTTATTAAACAGTAAAACCGTTTTAATAGAATAGGCTTCTGCTGTGACTAAGAATCGGTCTATAAACGTGGTAAACGTTGGTGGGTTATCGATGGTTACTAACAAAAACACCTGATCAATATTTGAAGCAATGATATGTGTTTGCTTAGAAAGATTTACCGACTTACGAACGATGTAGTTTTTACGTTCTACAATTCTGTGAATTACACCAGTTTCGGTATTGTTTTTTGTTTCCAATTCAAACTCCACTTTATCGCCAACAGCAATTGGGTTGGTGCTTTTTATACCATCCAGTCTAAAACGGCCTTTAATTCTGCATTCATAGAATTTACCGTTCAGCGTTTTAACTGTGTACCAGCTACCTGTAGATTTATATACTGTTCCTGTCATTACTACAAAGATGGTCATTATTGTTTAATGGAACAAAAAAAGGCCATCTAATAGACCGCCTTTTTTTATTAAGTTACTTATAGGTGCTCTTAATTGATGGTCATTCTACCTAATTTATCCTTTGATTTTCTCGAAGAGTAAATAATATACTCAGAAGGCGACGTTCTAAAAAACACTCTTGGACGTAAGACCAATTGATATTTTTCAATATTTTCTTGATCTAATCGCGTAAAGCTACCGTCATCATTAAACGTCATAGCAGCAGGTACAGCCTTATTATAATTCCCTAACCATTTAATGTCTTCGATATCTGTTACCCCATAATTTTTAGTATTGTCATTAAAAATAACCGTTAATTTATTATTATGATAAATAGGCATTGCACTTAAATATTCTGGCCCTTTCCCCATAACCGTTAATGGAATCATAATGCCTGCGCTAACAGAAAAATTTCCTTGATTTGAAAAGCCAAATATACCTAAAGACAATGTTGTGTAACTTGCTTTTTGTTTTTTAGGAATAACATTAGACCATGCTACTGTACCATCTGGATTTAATGAGGTTACAATAATTTCATTGTTTACAAACGTAATTGGTGTAAATGCTAAAGGACCAATTCCTGAAGATTGTCCTTGGATTACCAATTGATACTCTGACAGCAGTATTAAACCTCCATCATTTTTCTCAATTAAGCTATGGGTTACGTATAATGGTTTTACATCTTTTCCTTTCTTAGCACGACGTTCTCCAATTAATTTAACTTTAGTCTCATAATCAAACTCATTAAAATTAAGACGTTCAATTTCATTAGTCTCCACTATTATAGATGCGGCATAAATTCCTTTTAACTCCTTATTTGCCTTACCATTCTTTCTTACGCTCGAATAAAAACCAACCAAATGAAGCTTACCCTCTTTATTAGCTAACATTTCACAATTAATAATTTCTTTATCGGTAAACTTTATATCGATAACTTCTTTAGCATAACCTTTAGCACTTTTAAACGCATGCACCTGAAATTTCTCATTATTTGTTTTTGTTTTTCGGTCTCTAAAACTTTCATTAATAACCAAAAACACATCATCATTTACACTTACATCATAATCTGATATCGTAAACTCAAGATCTTTTCTATCTTCAAAAGGCACTTTTTCTATATGAGACATTGCTGTATCTAAATTCTCATCTAGTAATTTAATTTCATACTGAATCACCTCTTCTTTATCAAAAAGTGCTGCATGCATAATTAAAAAACGATCTTTAGTAGGAGAATCCTTGAAATAAAACGCCCCTTGTTCTCTTTTCTTCGTAACTTGAGTTGAAAATATTTTTACAAAATCTGTAGAAAGCTTTCCTGTAGACAATACTTCAACACCAAACAAATGTGCCGTTTTATCTTTTTTAGCATAAACACTTCCAAAAACATAAATTTTAGTGCCAATGATGGCTATTTCTTCAAAATCTATAGATCGGTCTTTAAAATCAGAAAGGTCGATTTCATTTGTAGAAATAAGTGACATATCTGTCGACTTGAATACTTTAATAAAGTATTTTTTCTTTTTGTTGGCGAGGGCAAAAACTTTGCCATCAACCTCTCCTGCTATTCTAACTATTTTTTGAGAATTATCTTCTATTTCGGTTCCATGGGTAAACGTAAAATCTCCAACTTGAATTTGAGAAAATGCGAAAATGGTAAACAACAAGGTAATGGTAAGCGTTAGGTAATTTTTAAACATCCTAGTAGATTTAGTGTTAAGTTGACAATTATAGGTGTTTTTATTCCCAAATACTTTATTAATTGAAATTATTAACCAAAACACTAGAGATTTATCAATAGCACAAAAAAAAGGCTCGCAAATTGCGAACCTTTTTTATTTCTAATATTTCTAATACTACTTAGACTTAACTATTAACTATTTTTTCTTGATGATTAATAGATTCTTGATGAATCGCCTTAAACATGCGTAAAATAAACTCTTCACTTAGTCCTCTTTCATCACCTTCTAATACCATTTTACCTAAAATTTCATTCCAACGTTTATTTTGTAACACGGCCACGTTCTTTTGTTTTTTAAGTGTTCCAATACCATCAGCCACCTTCATACGTTTACCTAATAAATCAATGATTTGATTATCGACAACGTCTATCTGAGCCCTTAAATTATTAAGCTCTTTATTATACTCTGCTTCAGGATCTGATTCTTTTCTTATTCTTAAATCATCCATAATTTGCACTAAACTACTTGGTGTAACTTGTTGTGCAGCATCACTCCATGCATTATCTGGGTCAAAATGTGTTTCTATCATTAAGCCGTCGAAATTAAGGTCTAAAGCCGTTTGAGAGACCTCTAAAATCATATCTCTATTTCCTGTAATATGCGAAGGATCATTAATTAAAGGCAAATCTGGAAATCTATTTTGAAATTCAATTGCCAATTGCCATTCTGGTATATTTCTATATTTAGACTTTTCATACGTAGAAAAACCTCTGTGTATAGCACCTAAATTTTTAATTCCTGCAGAATATAAGCGTTCAATACCACCTAACCATAACGATAAATCTGGATTTACTGGATTTTTAACCAATACAATTTTATCAGTGCCTTCTAATGCATCAGCAATTTCTTGCATAATAAATGGACTCACTGTAGAACGTGCTCCAATCCATAATAAATCGACATCATACTCTAAAGCTAATTTTACATGCGCTGCATTTGCAACTTCTGTACAGGTTTTCATTCCTGTTTCTTCCTTAACTTTTTGCAACCATTTTAAACCTAAAGCTCCGACACCTTCAAAATTTCCGGGACGTGTTCTGGGTTTCCAAATACCTGCTCTATAGTAATTAACATCAGTATCTTTTAGCTCGTGTGCTATTCTTAATACTTGCTCTTCAGTTTCCGCACTGCAAGGACCTGCAATTACTAATGGATGATCTAGATTCATATCATCTAACCAGGTTCTCATTTCTTTCTTGTTTTCCATTTTTGCTTTTTTAATCTTAATTACTATTGTATTCCGTTTAATATGTCTTTTATATAATTTGTTTTTTCCATTTCGTTATAAACCGCTTCAAAATCTCCTTCTTCCATTAATTTTTTGAAGTGTTGTAAATTCAATATATACTCATCCAATGATTCAATGACATTGGTGCTATTCTGTTGAAAAATTGGTGTCCACATCGCTGGTGAACTTTTCGCTAAACGCACTGTGCTAGCAAATCCACTTCCTGCCATATCAAAGATATCGCGTTCATTTCTTTCTTTATCAATCACTGTTTTCCCTAGCATAAACGCACTGATATGTGATAAATGCGATACATAAGCAATATGCTTATCGTGTGCTTTGGGATTCATATAACGAATTCGCATCCCTAAATCTGAAAATAACTTCAATGCTTTTTCTTGAAGCTTAAAGGCTGTTTCCTCTACTTCACAAATAATATTAGTCTTGTTCTTATACAAATTATGAATTGCCGCTTTTGGACCCGAATGTTCTGTACCTGCAATTGGATGCACCGCTAAATAATTTCTACGTTTAGGATGCTCTTTTACAACATTACAAATATCCTCTTTCGTAGATCCTGCATCAAAGACAATAGCATCGTCCGAAATATAATCTAAAACTGTAGGTAAAACTTTTAATGTTGCATCTACAGGAATGGCTATAATAACTACATCTGCAATATTTAAATCTTCATAATTTGCTTTTGCATCAATCACTCCTAATTGCAAAGCTTCATCTAGATGTGCCTCAGTGGTATCAATTCCAAAAACCTTACAATTTGGATGCAAGGCTTTTATATCTAAAGCAAAACTTCCTCCTATTAACCCTGTTCCTATGATAAAAATATTATTCACTTTACTTTTTTTGTTTTTTAATAATCATTGCATTACGCAACTAAATATTGTCACACTCTCGCAATTGCTTCTTCAATAATTTCTTCAGAAGCACATAACGAAAACCGCACATACCCTTCTCCATTGCTGCCAAAAACAGTACCTGGAGTAATAAATATAGAATACTCCTTTAATACCATATCTGTAAATTCTTCAGATTTCACATGTGGTGGTAATTTTCCCCAAACAAACATACCTGAAGCATGCGTATCATAAGTACAATTGAGTCCGTCTGCTAGTTTCCATACTAATTCTCTTCGGTTTTGATATACACTATTTAAACTCTTAAACCACATTTCTGAACATTTTAAAGCCTCAATAGCTCCTTTTTGTATGCCGTAAAACATACCAGAATCCATATTACTTTTAACACGTAATACAGCACTTACAAAATCGTAGTTACCAACCAACATCCCAACACGCCAGCCTGCCATATTAAATGTTTTACTTAAAGAGTTCAACTCTAAACACACATCTTTTGCATTCTTATAACGTAAAATACTAATTGGTTTATCGTTGAGAATAAAACTATAAGGATTGTCATTTACGATTAATATATCGTGTCGTTTCCCAAATTCAATTACCTTATCATAAAACTTATTAGTGGCATTTGCACCTGTTGGCATATGGGGATAGTTAATCCACATAATTTTTACACGTTTTAAATCTAAACGCTCTAAGGCTGCAAAATCTGGCTCCCAATTATTGTTTTCTTTTAAATCATAAAACACAGGTTTTGCTTCTAACAGTTTCGTTACAGAAGCATATGTTGGATACCCTGGATTTGGGATAAGCACTTTATCACCTTTATTTAAAAACGCCATCGAAATATGCATTATCCCTTCCTTGCTTCCCATTAAGGGTAATACTTCCGTTTGCGAACTTAAGTTTACCTGATAATGCGTTTTATAAAATTTTGAAATCCCTTCTCTTAGTTCTGGTAATCCTTGATAACTTTGATATTGATGTGCTTTTTCATCGATTAAACTATCTTGAAGCAACATTGAAGCTTTAAATGGTGGCTCTAAATCTGGACTACCAATACCTAAATTAATAATTGGTTTTCCTTGTGATTTTAAAAGTGCCACTTCTCTCAACTTCTTAGAAAAGTAGTATTCTTCAACATTTTGTAAACGTTTTGCAACTTCTATCATGGTCTTGCATTTTTATATTCTCCTAATACTTTAAAATTCTCAGCCATTAAACTTATAATAGACTTGGCTTTATCATAATTTTTATAATCTTCAAATGTTACATCTACAAAAAAAGCATATTTCCAAGGTGTATCTATTTTTGGTAACGATTGAATTTTGGTTAAGTTAAGTTTACAATCACTCAACACATTTAATAAGGCTGCTAAACTGCCACGCTTATGGTCTAATTCAAATTTTAAAGAGGCCTTATTAATCTGCTCTTTTTCTGCTTGGTTATTTTCGCGTTTTACAATCACAAAACGGGTCTCATTATGTTGAATCGTCTGAATACTTTCTGCCAAAATATTAAGATTGTATAGTCGCGCGGCATTTTTACTCGCTATGGCTGCTATTCCTTTTATATGTTGTTCAGAAATTTGCTTCGCCACATCTGCTGTATCTTTAGCTTCTACCAATTTGATATGTGGGTAATCTTTAAAAAACACTTTACATTGTAACAACGCCATAGGATGTGAATGTACCTCTAGAATATCTTCAATAACTTGATGCTCTAAAGCCATTAAATGATGCTGAATATCTAAATAACATTCACCAACAATACTTAACTGATGATTATCTATTAATGCATAATTGGGTATAATTGAACCTGCTATAGAATTTTCTAAAGCCATAACTATTTCGTCCGTTTGCTTCTCTAGCAATGTATCAATTAAGCTATCAAAAGTCATACATTCAACCACATCAGATTCATTATTAAAATAATGCTGTACAACTTCGTGATGGAATGACCCCTTTATTCCCTGTATGGCTATTGGTTTTTTCAAAATTTACTTTTATTATTTTATGTCCTGAAAACCCTTCAGGTACTTTTAACTTCAAAATATCTTAAACAAAAAAAGTCTCGATTAAATCGAGACTTTTAAAACTATATTTTTAAATAAAACATACTCAGTCTCGTTCCTTTAGCTAAAAAAGAAATAAAACCAGTTATAATATGCTCTAGATATGTTCATATTCATTTTCCACATCAGTGGAAATCTTTAATTATAGGGCTAATGTAATTATTATTTTGTCAAATCAAAATTGTTGAATTAGTTTTTTCCAGATAATTGCATAATTTTAAAGAATTAACAATAATTGCAATACAATATTCGGAATTACCTATTTTTGAATAAATTACTATCTGTATGTCTATTGAAGTAAAAAATATTACGAAACTTTATAAAGAACAAAAAGCACTTAACAATGTTTCTTTTAAAGTCAATGATGCCGAAATTGTTGGTTTTTTGGGCCCAAATGGTGCCGGAAAATCGACTATGATGAAAATTTTAACCACTTATATAGAAGCTTCTGAAGGCTCCGCTACCGTCAATGGTTTTGATATCACTTCAGAAAAGAAAAGTGTTCAAAATAGTGTTGGTTATTTACCCGAACACAATCCTCTTTACACCGATTTATACGTAAAAGAATATTTAAATTTTAATGCTAATGTTTATGGTACACCGAAATCGCGTATTGACGATGTCATTGAATTAACGGGATTACAACCAGAAGCTCATAAAAAAATCAATCAACTTTCTAAGGGTTACAGACAGCGTGTTGGTCTAGCAAATGCTTTGTTACACAATCCTGATGTGTTAATATTAGATGAACCTACAACAGGCTTAGACCCTAACCAATTAGTTGATATAAGAAATCTCATCAAAAGCATTGGCAAAGAAAAAACAGTGTTTCTATCTACACATATTATGCAGGAAGTAGAAGCGATGTGCGACCGTGTCATCATCATTAATAAAGGTGAAGTTGTTGCCGATAAATACTTGAAAGATTTACGCGATGGCCAAGAACAAATTGTGATTGTTGAATTTGATTTTAGAGTGGAAGATGCCTTTCTTTTAAGACTACCAAAAGTAGAATCTGTAAAAAACACATATGGCTTTGTTTATGAAATTACGTTTTCTACCAAAGAAGATATGCGCTCACATGTATTTGATTTTGCACATGATAATGAACTAAAGATTCTACAACTGAATCAGAAGAATGCCAGTTTAGAGAGTTTGTTTCAAGAACTCACTAAATAGTTTAATCGCTGAAATTATATAAAATTGTATTTTACAGCAATTTTTTAATCTTTATTGAAACAATAACTGCCCCGTGTAGATGCGTTCAACATCTACAGTTGGTGGCTCATTTACAGAAATTAAATCTCCTGTACCTTTAAGGCTTCCGGTTAGGCTTTGTTGCGGATTTACAATCATATCGTTACTACCTCGATGATAAACATTAACGTTCTGAGCCAATAAACTTTCGCCTTCAAAACGACCTGAACCTGAATAAAAGCCAACATATAAATTCTCAACAACTCCATTTATATAGTAGAATGATAAGTTATTAGCCTCAATATTCAGATTTTCGGAATTGATACTGAGTCTAAAATCACCTATGGTAAATTGATTCTCTTGATTGTAGTCTTCTGAAATTAAGGTTAACGCTTCATAATTTAAAACACCATCAGAAGACACCTCATACTGTGTGGACGATCTAATTTCATTAAGGCTTGGTGTTTCAACATATATTTTTGTAATTCCATAATCTCTCACATAATTACAAGTATTATTATCTGTTAAGACCAACCTGTTTCCAACAACTTCTACTGTAACATCGTTAATTAGATTTTCACCTGTTTCTATGGTAACCTTATAATTTGGTGCTTCCTTAATAACCAATTTAATATCTCTATGAACAAGAATGCGTTCAAAACTTGACACAGAAACTTCTTGCTGAATGATACGTCCTGAAGTTTGAAAACAGTCATTAGCATCTTCACTATTACAAGCAAAAATCAAAAAAAATAGTGGTATGTATAAATGTATTTGTTTCATGTTTTATTATTGAATTACGCTGTTGTAATCTAATTTTCTACTTTTATAAGAATTACAACCTTACTCCTATCCCGAATTCTACCGCCTCCGCCTTTGCTCCATGTGATTTTAAGGTTATAGCACCAAAAAAATGATCTCCAAAATACCGTTTTAAACCAATTCTTAAATACATTCTACCCTCAAAATCAAACGGATAATAAACATAATACCCTAATTGTGTTTCAACAGACATACGATTAATAAACAACTCATGACCAGCAAAAAGTCCGACACGTTTGTAATCCTCATCTCCACTCACATCTTCTTCAGGAAATGACACCGATTGATAGTAAATTAATTCCTTTAAAAAGTTGGAAAAAAACACATCAGCACCAAACTGAATGGCACTAACATGACTTAAGCGTTTATCTGCATAAGCTGACAAAACATAAAATGGAAATTGCCCACTACCGATAACGTCACTTTCGTTAATTCCAGATCTCAATGCAAAGTTATATCTTAGCTTTTCAGTAAATTTTTCCTCGTCAACAGTTTCAACAAATTCTGGGTCTTCTTCATCTAACTGATACGTCACTCCCAAATTAAAAGCTATGGTATTTACACTTGTATTAGGGGCTTTTACATTCGCATTAGAATAATGTATTAACGACAAACCTGTTTGAATCCCTAAACGATTAAAAAGGCGGTCTTTTTTGTAATTAATCATGACATAGGTAGAACTCAAAATATCTGATCCAAAAGCCACATTTTTCGGATTTTCAATCTTATCATATGGGTTACTGGTATAAGCTAATCCTTGACCAATACGCAACATGACGTTGCGTTTAAAAAAATAAAAATTATAGTGTGCGTAAAGTCCAATATTATTCCCCAATTTTTCATTCTTTAGATCTTGAAAAATTAAAGACGCTCCATAATCTGGATAATTAAAACGATGCTCCCAAGCTTCATTTCCAAACGTTCTTTTATTCCAACTGAATAAAACCCCTTCGGGATGCCCCTTTATTAAGTGAAGAATACTGTTATTATGGAGTGCTATATTTCCACCAAAATAATTGAGATCAAAATATGTACGGCTCCCTTTTTCCTGTGCATAGAGTCCTACAGATACTACTATTAAAATTGTACTTATTAGATTTCGCATTCGCAATTATTGAGGTGCAAAAGTAGTCAATAATTACAATTAGAAGCTTAAGTCTTGTACAAGTTTGTTATACAAAAAAAGCTGCTAAAAATGCGATAGCTGTTAAGACTAAAAGCTGTACAGCAAATCTAAAATCGGATTTATATTTATTTATTAATTTCATGATTAAGGGCTTAATAATACAATGCAAATATCTAACTTAAACACGATTCTTTTGTTAATTAAAATCTAAGAAATGGTTATGTAATTAACATTGAATTTCTAACAGCGTTTTGAAACTATTGAAACACCTACTTTAGTAACTTAATCACTTCTTATGTTTACAAAATGGTTTTTACCACAGCTTTTGGTGATTCTTTTCTTGTGCCATCAAAGCCATTGATACCACTTACCGTTGTGTATTTTAAGACAAACTTCTTATCTGGGTTTAGTCGTTTGTAAGCCGATTGACACATTAAAGTTGCTTCGTGAAAACCACAAAGAATCAATTTCAATTTTCCTTCATACGTATTAACATCTCCAATGGCATAAATCCCAGGAATATTAGTTTGATAGTCTACCGTATTAACTTTAATTGCATTTTTTTCTATCTCAAGTCCCCATTCTCCAATAGGCCCAAGTTTTGGCGATAATCCAAAAAGCGGAATAAAAGCATCTGCTTCTAATACTTTAGTTTTACCATTCTTAGATACCGAAACCCCTTCAATTTTATGCTCCCCATGCAAAGCTGTAATTTCTGCTGGTGTGATAGTCTTTATTTTATCAATCAACTTTAATTCCTGAACACGTTCTACAGAATCTAAAGCACCTCTAAATTCATTTCGTCTATGGACTAATGTCACTTCTGAAGCCACATCAGCGAGGAAAATACTCCAATCTAAAGCAGAATCTCCTCCTCCAGCTATTACTACTTTTTTATCACGATAGACTTCTGGATCTTTTATAAAGTAAGCTAAACCATGATCTTCATACTTATCCATATTTTCTAATGGCGGCTTTCTTGGTTCAAAACTCCCCAATCCACCAGCAATAGCAATGATCGGAGCCTGATGTTGTGTGCCTTTATTTGTAGTTACGATAAAACTTTCGTCTTCTAATTTTTCGATGGTTTCGGCGCGTTCACCTAACGTAAAACCTGGCTGAAACTGTTTTCCTTGCTCTAATAAATTAGAGGTTAAATCACCTGCTAATATTTCTGGAAAACCCGGAATATCATAAATTGGTTTTTTGGGATATAATTCGGAACACTGACCACCAGGTTGCGGTAAAGCATCAATTAAATGGCACTTTAATTTTAGCAATCCGGCTTCAAAAACGGTGAATAAACCTGTTGGTCCTGCTCCAATAATTAATATATCTGTTTGAATCATAATCTATATTTTTTCGACTAACCCCTTAGTGAATTCATTTAACTTTTCGACTTTCTGCTCAAAATCGCCTTTTATTGTTTTTCGGTATATATTGAGGTTTTGCACTAAATCATCAATATTATCTGGAATCACATCTTCAAAAAATTGACGTAAGCGTTTTGCTGTTGTGGGTGATTTTCCATTTGTAGAAATCGCGACCTTTACATTACCTTTAGTAACTATTCCGCCCATATAAAAATCGCAATACGGTGGGTTATCTGCAACATTGACCAGTTTATCTTGTGCTCGGCAATCCTTATATACCTTTACATTGACCCCTGGAACATCTGCAGTAGCAATTATAATTTGATGCCCTTTTAAATACGATGGATTGTAATGGTCTGTAATTCGATTGACCTTCCCTGTATTAGCCACAGTAATCGTACCTTCTCTATACATAGGAGATACCATTGTAACATTAGCATCTGGACTAGACTTTAATAAAAACCTTAACTTCTCTTCTGCCACGTAACCTCCACCAATAATTAAAACTTTGAGCTGTTTCGCTTTTAGAAAGACGGGATATAAATTATTCCGCTCCATACTACGCAATTTGTTTTTGGCGTTTTGCTAAATCAGCTTCAACATAAATATCAGAAAGGTCCACACGTTGGTTAACAACCTCTCCTATAATAATGACAGCCGGATTAGACAATTGTTTTTCTTCTACAATTGCTTCAATTGTTGCTATTGTACCAATGCCCACGGTTTCATTTATTCGGGTTCCATTTTGAATGACAGCAATAGCCGTTTCCGACTTACCTTCTTTAATGAAAATCCGAGTGATTTCCGAAAGTTTACTCATCCCCATTAAAATAACCACTGTTCCCGTAGACTTTGCTGCCAGTGCTATATCACTAGAAATTTGATGTGATTTGGTGGTTCCGGTGATGACCCAAAAACTTTCAGAAGCATGTCGTTTGGTTAATGGAATACCTTGATAAGCTGGAACAGCTGAAGACGACGAAATACCTGGCACAACAGCAACTTCAATAGCATAATCTTTAGCGTATTCTAACTCTTCAGCTCCACGACCAAAAATAAAGGGGTCACCACCTTTTAAACGCACCACATGTCCATATCGTAAGGCGCGTTCTACAATTAATTCATTAATTTGACTTTGTTGATACGCATAATAGCCTTTGCGTTTGCCAACAAAAACCAATTCTGCTTTTGGAGAGGCATACACTAACAAGTCTACATTTACTAATGCATCATATAAAATGACATTTGCTGATTTTATAGCTTTAATTCCTTTTAGAGTAATTAAATCTATATCTCCCGGTCCTGCGCCTACTACGGTTAATCTTGGTGTCATCATTTAAGTTTTATGCAACAACTTGTTTTTCTCTAAAAGCCCTAACGTGTTTTAAAAATTGTTCTGCTGCGTTTATATAATTCGTGGCAAAGTCTTCCGTTGGAGGAAATACTTTTATTTGATAAATAAGATCTGAAAATGAAGTTCCTAATTCTATACGTTGGGTTTCTACAAAAAATTCTTCAAATTGTTTTATAATACCAGCCTGTGTATTGGTACTGATATTTTCTGAAAGTAAAATAGCTTTTGCCGAATTTACCATTGAACGATAAGCTTCGTAAATAGCACTTGAATACACTTTATTATTAAAAGCGTCTTTAGCTTCTTCAATTTTCTCATCACTTTCTAAGAACAGTGTGGCAATTAAATCGATAACCACACCGGCACATTCTCCAATACCAATTGCTTTTACATATTGTTCTTCAGTCCCCCAATCAATAAAATCATCTTGAGTAAGGTTGTCAATATCTGATAAGTCTGTTAGTAACTGATAAAAGTATTTTTCCCCTTTTTCTTTATAATAATCGACAAACAATTTTCCGTTGGCATTTGCTTCAAAATCGTTTAAGATTCTTCGTAATGCTTCAGGGCCTCTTCTGCTCGGCACTTTCACCACTTTATCTGCAAAATAAGCATTCCCGTTTCCTAAATTTCCACCACCTAAAAGCACTTGTAATGCAGGAGCTACGCGTTTATCTTTAGTTCTAATTGACATGCCTTGAAAACCAATGTTTGCCATATTATGCTGTCCACAAGCATTCATACAACCGCTAATTTTAATAACTAAATCATTATTTCTTAAATACTTAGGATACTCCGTTTTAATGATGCGTTCTAACTCTTCAGCAATACCTGTACTGCTCGAAATCCCTAAATTACACGTATCTGTACCAGGACAAGCGGTAATATCTACAGCCTTATTATAACCAGCTTCTACAAAATTTAGTTTTTTTAATTCGGTATAGAAAAAAGGAACTGCCTCTTCTTTTACAAAAGGAATTAATATATTTTGACGTAAGCTCAATCTTATTTCACCAGCAGCATATTGTTCTACCAAATCTGCTAACAATCTCGCTTTATCTGTATAAAAGTCACCTAAAAGTACTTTTATTCCGATGGCCACATATCCCTTTTGTTTTTGAGGAATAATGTTAGTCGATTTCCACAAATTATAAGCTTTCATATCGTGAATAGTAACGTTTGGTGTAATCACTGCAACAGGTTTTGAAGCCTTATAATTAGATTCGTCAATAGGTATTGATTTGAATGCAATAGCTGTTTGTTCATCTTCAACTAGTGTTTTAAAAGCCTCTACACCTATATCTTTTAGCAAAAATTTCATTCGGGCTTTAGCTCTACTTTTTCGTTCACCATATCGATCAAACACTCTTATAACACCTTCCATTAGAGGAATGATTTTATCTGATGGCAAAAACTCATAAAATAAATCTGCATGTCTCGGTTGGGACCCTAGTCCACCACCTAACATCACTTTAAAGCCTTTAACTCCGTTTTCAATTTTAGCTATAAACCCTAAATCGTGCATATAGGATAATCCGGTATCTTCATCTGAAGCTGAAAATGACACTTTAAACTTTCGTCCCATTTCTTGACAAATTGGGTTTCTTAAAAAGAATTTAAATAAAGCATCAGCATAAGGCGAAACATCAAAAGGTTCATTGATATCAATGCCTGCTGTTTCACTAGCTGTAACATTTCTCACCGTATTACCACAGGCTTCTCTTATCGTTACATTATCACGTTCTAATTCTGCCCAAAGTTCTGGAGTGCGGTTAAGATCCACATAATGAATTTGAATATCTTGACGTGTGGTAATATGCAATCGACGCCTTGAATATTTGTCAGACACTTCAGAAATTCGACGCAATTGATGACTCAAGACCTTACCGTAAGGCAATTTGATTCTAATCATTTGCACCCCTTCTTGACGCTGCCCATAAATACCTCTAGCTAAACGAAGACTTCTAAATTTTTCTTCATCAACTTTTCCATTTTGAAAAAGCTCAATTTTCTTAGCTAATTCTATGATATCCTTTTGTACTACCGGATTCTCTAACTCTGTTCTAAAACTTTGCATCTGCTCTCAATTATTGAAAATGTATTCCACATTCCCTATTGAGAAGTGCTTTTATTGGATCGAAGTAATAACTGTTTTTTAGTAATTTATTATCTTCTATATACTGATCTAAATCAGCATCACTCCAATAATAAAATGGACTCACTTTAAGAATCCCATCTTTACTATAACTTAAAATGTCTTTCTTATCTCTATATTCAGTTTGTCGTATTCTAATATTTGTAAACCAAACATCTGGGTTTTGTTCTTTTAATGCACGCCTAAAAGGTTCTAACTTTACGGCTTCTGAAAAAATCGCATGATTATCATCTTCTAAACTTGGTAACCCTATGGTAGAATCAATTTCTTCTTTGGTATATAAACTTTGATATTTGAGAATATTCAAATTGTATTTTTTTATCAAATGAGCAGCATGTGCGTAAGTAGTTGGTTGATTATATAATGTATCGCACCAAACCACTCTGATGTCTTTATCTAGTTTAGCCATTGTGCTCAATAAAACGGAAGAATACACTCCAAAGCTAGTCGTTACAATTTTATTGTCCGACAACGTCAAAGCCCATTCAGCAATTTCAACTGGAGATTTATCTCTTAATTTCTTGTTCCAAACGTCTATATTAATATCTATCATTTCCCCCATTTTATATTAGTCCAAGCCCGTTCATGAAAGAAATAAAGTATCATTTTAGAAACTAATTCTATACCTCCAATTGAAAATGCCAATGCTAAAGTTCCTGTAATAAGGTAAGAAATCGTAACTGTAGCCAATGTTCCTACAACTCTCCAACTTATCGTTTTTACGATACTTCTTTTAATATTCTCTTGAGGTGCAGAAGAAACGTTTTCTTCTTTTTTTAGACTTACATTTGTCTGTATTACACTTTCCATAATATGCTATTAATTTAGTAATCCTTATACCCTATGGATTTACTAGGGTAATGCAAACATATAAATTAATTCTAATTAAGCACCTAATTATTTAAAAAAAATAAGGGTAAAAAAATGGGAATCTGCTAATTGGACAAATCAGCTAAAGTGGTATTACGGAATATTTGTAGTGTATTATCTCGGACTTTCAACATTAATTTATTGACTGCACAGGCTTCTTCATCCAAACAATCCTCACACTTTTCGTAAAAATTCAAGCTCACGCATGGCACCATAGCAATAGGGCCTTCTAACAATCTCATCACTGTTGTCATCGGAATTTCTTTTGGGTCTTTTAATAAATAATACCCTCCACCTTTTCCCTTCTTAGAGCCTAACATTCCATTTTTTCTTAACGTTAACAGTATACTTTCTAAGAATTTTTGAGAAATATTTTCAGCTTTTGAAATTGCAGAAATCTGCACAGGAAGTCGATCTTTTTGACGTGCCAAATGAACCAAGGCTTTTATTCCGTATTTTGTTTTCTTTGAAAGCATAATGTAAATCTAGTACTTTTTTATATATCTTGAAGATTAAATAGTATTTCTAAAAATTTCAAAAACCAAATAAAGTCATAAAAAAAGTAAATTAAAATTGCATTCCATATAATTTATATACTTTTGTAGCATAAATTTTAAGAGGAAAAATTTGTCTGATTGCAACCTCTTATTCTGAAAGAAATTCAATTCAGAATAAAAAAAATGCTAAAGCAGTAAGTTTTGTACTTCTCTAGCGACCTTGTAATCTCATGTTTTTCCGTAAATAACCTAAACATAGGAATTATGCCATATTTATTTACTTCAGAGAGTGTTTCTGAAGGCCACCCAGACAAAGTAGCAGATCAAATTAGTGATGCACTAATCGATAATTTTTTAGCTTTTGACCCAGAATCTAAAGTCGCTTGCGAAACCTTAGTCACTACAGGACAAGTTGTACTTGCTGGCGAAGTAAAATCAAACACTTATCTCGATGTGCAAAAAATTGCAAGAGATACCATTAACAAAATAGGCTACACAAAAAGTGCTTATATGTTTGACGGTAATTCTTGTGGAGTTTTCTCTGCAATACACGAACAGTCTGATGATATTAACCGAGGAGTAGACAGAGCTACAAAAGAAGAACAAGGAGCGGGTGACCAAGGTATGATGTTTGGTTATGCGACCAACGAAACGGATAACTATATGCCTTTGGCTTTAGATTTATCACACAGAATATTAAAGGAACTAGCCGAATTGCGTCGCGAGAATAAAGACATTACTTATTTAAGACCCGATTCTAAAAGTCAGGTAACAATAGAATATAGTGATGATAATACACCACAACGTATTGAAGCCATAGTTGTGTCTACACAGCATGATGATTTTGATGCTGAAGAAAAAATGTTGGCTAAAATTAGAAAGGATATCGTTGACATTTTAATGCCTAGAGTTATTGCTAAATTACCTGAGCATATTCAATTGTTATTTAATGATGATATTAAATATCACATTAATCCAACAGGTAAGTTTGTAATTGGTGGTCCTCATGGTGATACTGGCTTAACAGGTCGTAAAATTATTGTAGATACTTACGGAGGAAAAGGAGCACATGGTGGTGGTGCTTTTTCGGGGAAAGATCCAAGTAAAGTGGACCGCAGTGCTGCTTATGCCACAAGACATATTGCTAAAAATTTAGTGGCTGCAGGTTTATGCGACCAAATATTAGTACAAGTATCTTATGCTATTGGAGTTGCAAAACCAATGGGTATTTTTATTGATACTTACGGAACTTGTCCTTTTAATTTAACAGACGGAGAAATTGCGAAACAAGTTGAACAACTTTTTGATATGCGACCAGCGGCTATTGAAGAACGATTAAAACTGCGTCAACCAATGTATAGTGAAACAGCTGCTTATGGCCATATGGGAAGACAACATGAAGTTGTAAACAAAACCTTTGAACAGCCTAATGGAGCACCAATTTCTTTAGATGTAGAGTTATTTACATGGGAGAAACTAGACTATGTTGACCAAGTTAAAGCAGCATTTAATATCTAAACTGAACAAAACGGATTTTAACCTTAATTTATAAAAAAGCCCCTAACTTAGTTTTAAGTCAGGGGCTTTTCTTTTTAATTAGATTTAAAAAAAACAACTAAAGGCTTTCTATATAGCCCTTGCTATCTCATTCTCACATAGGTTATAAACGAAAATGCATACGCATGCTTTTCATCAGCTTCATGTTTTGTCCGACTCACTTCTTGCCATTTTGTTTCATCAATTTGAGGAAAGAAGGTATCTGCATTTTCAAATGTAGCATGGACCCGTGTAATTTCAAGTTTATCAACTAAAGGCATGGCTTGTCTATAGATTTCACCACCACCAATAATAAAAGGCTGCTTGTCTTTTCTCGCGGCATCTAAAGCATCTTCTAAAGAATTAACAACAATAACTCCAAGTGGAGCTTTATAATCTTCTTGTCTAGTTATAACAATGTGTGTTCTATTAGGAAGTGGTTTAGGAAAACTCTCAAATGTTTTTCTACCCATAATAATATGATGTCCGTTAGTAAGCGCTTTAAAATGTTTTAGGTCATCACTTAAATGCCAAATTAAGTCATTATCCTTACCAATAGCATTATCCTCACCTTCAGCAACAATTATGGTTAATTCAGATGTCTTTTTTTTTTCAAAATTTCAGAACTTTCTTTAGCTTTCGTATAGGCTTGTGTTTGTGCTATTTTAGTTTCTTCTTTAATAAAATTCTGCTTGAGTTTATCAATACGAGTTTGTTGCAAATTAACTAACTTTTCAAGTTGTTGTTTTTCCCAATCCTTACCCATAAACTTATGAGTAATAAAAACGCTGACAAAATGGTAAATAAATAAAAAGAACCATACAATTATAGCATACACAAACCAATCAACACCAGCTATTTTAAAATTCTTACCAATTCCTAAAACTGTATTTGCCAAAATTAAAAAGACTGCACCAATTAAAAAGATAACAAAATGAACATATAATCGCTTCTTTTGCTTGATACGTTTTTGTGCATTTTCTATCAATTCTAATTGATCTTTATCTATAGCTGAAACTTGTTTTTTCTTACCAAACATAATCGTAATTTAATAAGTTAAAGATACTTGTTTTTTACTAAATTGAAATAAAGATTTAAGGAGTTTCATACCTCTAAACTCCCGAAAACGATATCGTTGATTATCAGAGACCAAGCAATAACATTTAATTTATTAATCCAATAATATAAATGTGCAAAAATTACATTCTTAAACAAAAAGCAAATAGGATAATACGAAATCGATAATTATTTAGTTTTTAGACATTTAATAGATATTATTTGGGGTTTTCTTTTATACTTTTGTATCTATAAATAAATTATATTTTATACGATTATGGCAATTAAAAAACAGTATTTAAAAAGTAAGCCCGTTTGTAAAGTAACATTTTCTGTTCCTGCAGAAGATGCTCAAAGCGTGGCTGTCGTTGGTAGTTTTAACGCGTGGAATACTAAAAACGCTACTGAATTAAAGAAACTAAAAAACGGAACCTTTAAGGGTACAGTTGATTTAGCACGTGACAATTCTTATGAATTTAGATACTTAGTTGATGGTAAATCATACATTAACGATGAGCAAGCTGATGGATACGCTTATAACGAATTTGCTGGCGACAAAAACTGTGTAATCAATCTATAGGACTTTTCTATAAAAAACATAAAAATACGTCTCGATTAAGTTAGAGATGCTTTTCATTTATCCTAATAACCGAACGGTCATTAGCGCATTAAAGCGTGTATCTATAGGTTTCCCATCAATGGTCCCTGGTGCCTTAAATTTTGGCATACGCTTTATCAACTGAATCACATCTACAGCAATAGCTTTATGATGTGCTTTTACATTAATATCTTTTGTTTTACCTTTTTCATTAATGGTGAATTCTACATAGAATTTTGTGGTTAGATCTGTTGGAAAGACTTTATCTGCCAATTCATAGTTAAAACTCACTTTAATATAATCTATAATTTTATCTGAAGTACATTTCTTAGTCTCTTCAAAACTTAATTCTTGATTACAACCTCTAAAAACTGGATAGGTACTATTCTCTCCTTCTTGCGCACTTAAAAATAAGCCACAAATAAAGGTCATAACAAATACAAATAATTTCATAGATAAAAATTTAAACGGCAACTTTACCTTTAATGTGTGGATGCGGATTGTAATCGACCAATGTAAAATCTTCAAATTTAAAGTCGAAAATATCTTTAATTTCAGGGTTTAAAATCATTTTAGGCAATGGTCTAATATCTCTAGACAATTGTAATTCTAGCTGTTCCTTATGGTTATTGTAAATATGTGCATCACCAAACGTGTGAATAAAATCTCCTGCTTCATAGCCACAAACCTGAGCCATCATCATTGTAAACAAAGCGTAAGATCCAATATTGAAAGGCACACCCAAAAAGATATCTGCACTACGTTGGTAAAGCTGACAAGACAATTTCCCATCTGCTACATAAAACTGAAAAAAGGCATGACATGGTGGTAAAGCTGCCTTACCATTAGCCACATTCTCTGAAAAGGATTTAGACGTATCTGGTAAAACTGAAGGGTTCCAAGCTGAAACCAACATTCTTCTACTGTTGGGATTATTTTTTAAAGTTGTTATAACCTCTTTAATTTGGTCTATTTCTTCACTTGCCCAATTTCTCCATTGATGGCCATAAACAGGTCCTAAATCCCCATGTTCATCAGCCCATTCATTCCAAATTCTCACTCCATTATCGGTGAGATATTTAATATTAGTATCCCCTTTTAAGAACCAAAGTAATTCGTATATAATAGATTTTAAATGTAGTTTTTTGGTTGTAACCATTGGAAAACCTTCGCTTAAATCAAAGCGCATTTGGTAACCAAAAACACTTGTTGTTCCAGTACCGGTACGGTCTCCTTTATCATTACCTTCTGCTAAAACGTGCTTTACTAAGTCGTGGTATTGTTTCATAATATTTCCCACGCAAGTGGGAATCTCTTTAAATTAAACTTGAAATATTCTGGGAAGAAACACCGAAAAAAAACTCAGCATCACTTATAGCGAAAATAAAGAAAAAGCATCAAATTTAATATCTGATGCTTTAAGTATTTTATAATCTCCTATTTTTTTTTAGTTAGTCTATCCAATAATCATACCTGCAATCGTTGCAGATATTAAAGAAGCAATCGTTCCTCCTATTAAAGCTTTCATTCCAAATTTAGACAATTGTGTACGTTGTCCAGGTGCTAAAGACCCTATGCCTCCAATTTGAATACCTATAGAAGCGAAATTTGCAAACCCACAAAGCATATAAGTAGCCATAATAATAGACTTCTCATAAGTGAGGTGTGTTGCATTTGCAGCATTTTTCAAATCAGCCAATTGAATATAACCTATAAACTCACTTGCTGCTAACTTAATGCCGAGCAATTGTCCCATAAGTGCCATATCTTCAGATGCTACACCAATTAACCACATTAACGGTGCAAATAAGTAACCCAAAAGAAATTCTAAGGATAAACTTTTATATGGAGTATTAGCTTCTATAATTTCATTTAAAGATGTAAAATGCCAATCTATATTTAAGAATTCAACTGTTAATCCATCAAAACCGGCAATACCACCAAGAATTCCATTTATCATAGCAATAAAGGCAACGAACACTAATAGCATGGCTCCTACATTAACCGCTAATCTTAGTCCTTCTGTTGTTCCGTTGGCAATAGCTTCTAAAATATTAGAACCAATTTTTTCTTGAGAGACAGCAACATCTGTATTCACCTCTTCCGTTTGAGGAAATAATATTTTTGAAATCACAATAGCTCCTGGTGCAGCCATAACCGACGCAGCTAATAAATGCTTGGCATAAAACAATTGTAAAGCTTCATCTTCACCGCCTAAAAAGCCAATGTAAGCCGCTAATACAGCACCTGCTACCGTTGCCATTCCACCAATCATAACGAGGAGAATTTCAGACTTATTCATTTTCTCTAAATACGCCTTAATAAGTAATGGCGCTTCGGTCTGACCTAAAAAAATATTACCTGCAACACTTAAGCTTTCTGGGCCAGAAATCCCTAAAACTTTAGATAACAACCATCCCATCCCTTTTACAACTTTCTGAATCAATCCTAAATAGAACAATACCGATGTTAACGCTGAGAAGAATATAATGGTTGGTAAAACTTGAAAAGCAAAAATAAAACCGAAGGAATTAATGTCTAACATCCCTCCAAATAGAAATTCACTACCTGCTTGCGTAAATCCTAGGATAGCAATAAACCCTTGTCCTATAAATTCAAAAGCCGTTTTTACAAAATCTATTTTTAAAACACCAATAGCTATAATTAATTGAAATAATAATCCAATACCTACTGTTTTCCAATTGATAGCTCTGCGATTACTACTAAATAAAAACGCAATAAAAATCAGAGTTACCATCCCTAGAATTCCTCTCCACAAACTGTTAAAAGAAAACCCTTGGTTTGGTATAATGTTGTTTGTAATTACACTAGGTGTTACAATAGCCTCTACTTCTTTTTCTTTAGTAGACACAAAATTAAACTGCATCTCTTTTCCTGAAAAGACTAAAGTAGAATCTGTAAGTTCACTGATTTTATACCTTTCAATAGTATTTAACGAATCGTTTTTATACAATACCAGCAAGCTATTTTGGTACATATAATCCCCTTGTAAGTCATCAACAGTATTAGAAGAAAAATTGAATTCTCCATTGTTAAACTCCAAAGTCGTATACATACTTTCTGAGTCTGTAGACTCCCATGTGTTTTCAAGTTCTTGTGCTGTTATTGACGAAAGCCCTAAGAAAATAGCCAGAAAAGCCTTGAAAAACTGATTCATATGTAATAAGTGTTAGTTAGCGTTTAGAAATTTCGTCTCTTATTTTGGCAGCCATTTCATAATCTTCATTATTAACCGCCTGTTCTAAGAGATTATTAAGTTCTTCGAGAGATTTATTTTTATAACCTTCTTGTTCTGCAGATGCAGATTCAATTTCTTCAACAATAAGGTCATCAACAAGAATACTATCTTGCTCTTCATCGTCTTCCTTTTTAGGATTGACTTTAAGATAGATTCCTGCTTTATCTAAAATATTTTTGTAAGTAAAAATTGGTGCCTGAAAACGTAGAGCCAACGCAATTGCATCGCTCGTTCTGGCATCTATGATTTCTTCAATTTTATCGCGTTCGCAAATTAAACTTGAATAAAACACACCATCAACCAACTTATGAATAATGACTTGCTTAACAACAATATCAAATCGGTCGGCAAAGTTTTTAAATAAATCATGTGTAAGCGGACGCGGAGGTCTAATTTCTTTTTCTAAAGCAATGGCAATAGATTGCGCTTCAAAAGCACCAATAACTATTGGTAACTTCCGATCACCATCGACTTCATTAAGTATTAAAGCGTAAGCACCATTCTGGGTTTGACTGTAAGAGATGCCTTTGATATTTAAACGAACTAAACTCATAATTTATAAAACACAAAGAACTGTTTAAATTTGGACTTTACCAACTGCATTGTGCAGATTTGGTTAATTTCCTTTATACTTTCGATAAAACTCAAGTAAATAAACGGAATCTAAATTTAAACAGTCCTTATTAATACCGCATCGTATTTTTATGAATTGGCATTGAATATTACAAGATAATAAAATTATGCGTTTGCAGCTTTAAAAGCTTTTAATTTTTCAATTAATTTTGGTACCACTTCAAATGCATCACCTACAACTCCGTAATCTGCAGCCTTAAAGAAAGGTGCCTCAGGGTCGGTATTAATTACCACTTTTACTTTTGAAGAGTTAATACCTGCTAAATGCTGAATAGCTCCAGAAATACCAATAGCAATATATAAGTTAGATGCTACAGGTTTTCCTGTTTGGCCAACGTGCTCGCTATGTGGTCTCCAACCTAAATCTGATACAGGCTTAGAACATGCTGTTGCAGCACCTAACACTTCTGCTAGTTCTTCAACCATACCCCAATTTTCAGGACCTTTTAATCCTCTACCTCCTGAAACTACAATTTCGGCATCAGCAATACTTACTTTATCAGTAGCTTTATCTACAGACTCAACTTTAACACCTGATTCTGGAATTGATGGTGAAAAATCTTCTACAGTAGCACTACCTTCCGTCTCAACTAAACCAAATGAATTATTAGATAAACCAACAATTTTCACATCTGTAGTTATCTCAGTATTTGCAAATGCTTTATTTGTAAACGCTGAATGTTTTACTGTAAATGGAGAGACACTAGATGGTACTGCTACAACATTAGAAACATAACCAGCTTCTAAACCTACAGCAAGTAATGGTGCTAAATATTTACTGTTTGCACTGGCACTAACTACGACCACTTTTGCTCCTTCGTTTTTTGCAGCACCTTCTATAACGGCTGCATATGTTTTAGCATTAAATGAATTTAAGGATTCATCTTTTACTAAAAGAACTTTAGAAGCCCCATAATTGCCCAACGTTTCTGCGTTATCTGCGTTAACAGCCACTGCAGTTACTGAAGTTCCCATTTGGTCTGCAACAGCCTTAGCATAAGACACGACTTCCAAAGCCGCTTTTTTAAACTTTCCGTTTTCGGATTCTGTATATACTAGAATTGACATAAAATTTTATTTATAAAATTTATCCTGAACTTGATTCAGGAACTTATTACTATTTCCTTTAACATCATGAGATTCCGAAACAACACTTCAACTGCGCTGAGTGTAATCGTTCGGAATAATTTAGCTTCACTAAATTACTTTAGCTTCGTTATGAAGTAAGTTTACTAATTCGTCTAAATTATCAGCATCAACTAATTTTACAGCTCCTTTAGGTTCTGGTTTTTCAAAACTTATAGCTTTAGTTTCAGCATTAGCTTCTATTGGCTCTACAACCGTTAAAGGCTTCTTACGTGCCATCATTATACCTCTCATATTAGGAATACGAAGATCACTTTCTTCTACCAATCCTTTTTGCCCTCCAATAACTAGAGGTAAAGCTGTACTAACTGTTTCCTTACCTCCATCGATTTCTCTAACAGCTTTAACACTAGTCCCATCAACTTCTAAACTAATACAGTTGGATACAAAGTTAGCACCAGTGATACCTGCCAACATCCCAGGAACCATTGCTCCATTATAATCTATAGATTCTCTTCCTGCAATTACCAAATCGTAAGCACCATCAGTAACAACTTTAGCCAGTTGTTTTGCCACAGCATAACCATCTGTTGCCGGTGTATTTACTCTAATTGCAGCATCGGCACCTATTGCTAATGCTTTTCTTAACGTGGGTTCCGTTTCTGGGCCACCAACATTAACAACATCGACACTTGCTCCTTGTTTTTCTTTAAACCACATGGCCCGTGTTAAACCAAATTCGTCATTAGGATTGATAACATATTGAACACCATTGGTATCAAACTTTGTATCACCATCTGTAAAATTAATCTTTGATGTTGTATCAGGTACATGACTAATACATACTAATATTTTCATATAAAAATGATTTATTTAAACGTCTTTTTTCTTGAGTACGAAGATAAAAATAATAATTTGAATTTTACTATGCATGCATAGTATGTTTTTTCAAAAATTCAATATTTTTAGATTAAACTATCAATTTTTTAAAAATTTAAAGATTTTTTGCTCATTCTATTACAATTTAATAATTATATAATTTAAACTCCTCATTAAAAAATCATTTAAATTCGAAAAAACAATCCACTACTATTTTTTTTATACTTTCACATTAAATTTAATGGCATTATATAGTCTAGAATTATTATTTTTGCTCTTCGACTAAAAACAATGCAATGAAGACAATTCAATTTAGAGAAGCTATATGTGAAGCCATGAGTGAAGAAATGCGCAGAGATGAAAGCGTTTATCTTATGGGTGAAGAAGTAGCAGAATACAATGGTGCGTATAAAGCATCTAAAGGTATGTTAGACGAATTTGGCGCAAAACGTGTCATAGATACACCGATTGCAGAACTTGGTTTTGCTGGTATAGCCATTGGCTCTACAATGACCGGAAATCGTCCTATCGTAGAATACATGACGTTTAACTTCTCATTGGTTGGAATTGATCAAATTATAAATAATGCCGCCAAAATCAGACAAATGTCAGGTGGACAATTTAAATGCCCTATAGTATTTAGAGGACCAACAGCATCTGCTGGCCAATTAGCAGCAACACACTCTCAGGCTTTTGAGAGTTGGTTTGCCAATACTCCAGGATTAAAAGTTATTGTTCCTTCAAACCCATATGACGCTAAAGGTTTATTAAAAGCTGCCATTAGAGATGACGATCCGGTAATTTTTATGGAAAGTGAGCAAATGTACGGCGATAAAGGCGAAGTGCCAGAAGGAGAATACGTAATACCTATTGGTGTTGCAGATGTGAAACGTGAAGGAACAGATGTTACTATTGTATCTTTTGGTAAAATCATAAAAGAAGCTTATAAAGCTGCAGACGAATTAGAAAAAGAAGGTATTTCTTGTGAAATTATAGATTTAAGAACTGTTCGTCCAATGGATAGAGACGCTATTTTAAAATCTGTTAAGAAAACCAATCGCCTTGTAGTATTAGAAGAAGCCTGGCCTTTTGGAAATGTTGCTACCGAAATTACATATTTAGTGCAATCTGAAGCGTTTGATTATTTAGATGCACCAATCATTAAAATAAATACAGCAGATACACCTGCTCCATATTCCCCTGTATTATTAGCAGAATGGTTACCAAACAGTAATGATGTTGTTAAAGCAGTAAAAAAAGTACTATATAAATAAATTGCAAATATTTGCGTTTAATAAACTTCATTTGTAACCCTCTAACTTATGTTTAGCACGGTTATTGATGAAGTTTATTTTTTTTAATATGAAACTAAAACTACTTATCCCATTTCTTGCACTCGGCTTTTTTTCTGCTTTGGCTCAGACCAAAGTTAGTGGACATGTTTTTGATGAAAACAATGTCCCTGTTCCTTTTGCTAATGTATTATTTAAAGGCTCTACAGAAGGCACAATTACTAATGAAGACGGTAAGTTCTACTTAGAATCCGATAACAATTGGGATAACTTAATTGTTTCTTTTATCGGTTTTGAAATCCTAGAGATTCCCTTAACCAAACGCGTTAACTACGACTTAAAATTCATCCTTAAAGAGGAAGCCTCTTCTTTAGATGAAGTCCTTATTGTCACTGGTAAACAATCTAAAAAAGCCTCAGAAAACCCCGCGATTAGAATTCTTAAAAAAATCTGGGAACGCAAACGTCAAAATGGTTTAAATCAATTTAAACAATACGAATACGACCAATACGAAAAAGTAGAATTTGATCTAAATACTATTGATAGTGCTTTAGTAAAAAGTAAACTCTTTAAAGGTATGGAGTTTGTTTTTAATGAGGTAGATACTTCAAAAGTTACAGGAAAAACTTATTTACCTATTTTCTTAAACGAATCTGTAAAGAAAATATCAGGAGATAATATTCTTAAGAAAAATCATGAAGAATTAAAGGGGAATAAAAACTCAGGCTTTAGTAATAACCAAGTCATTATCGATTTTATAGACGACCTCTACTCTGAGTATAACGTCTATGACAATTATTTAAAATTCTTCGATAAAAGCTTTGTTAGCCCACTAAGTAGAACTGGAGTTCAAACCTACAATTACGTATTATCCGATAGTGCTTTTATAGATAACAAATGGTGCTATAATATTATTTATTACCCAAGACGAAAAAACGAATTAACCTTTAAAGGTGATTTTTGGGTGAATGATTCAACCTTTGCGATAAAAGAAATTAACCTTCAAGCGTCTAAAAGTGCCAATATCAATTGGGTGAAAGAAATCTATATTGAACAAGAGTTTGAAGTATTAAATGATTCTGTCTTTCTTATTAAACGCGACTATTTCCTTTCGGACTTCGCCATGAATAAAAAAGAAATGTCTCGAGGTGTATATGGAAAACGAACAACCATCTATGACAATTACAAATTCAACCAGCCGAAAGACCCTAAGTTTTATGACAAGGTAGTTTATAACTATAATGAAGACGTATATAACAGAGCGGATGACTTCTGGCAAACCAATAGACTCGAAGACTTAAGTAAAGACGAAAAAGGAGTGTACAAAATGTTAGATACACTTAAAACGGTTAAGAAATTTAAGCGATTATATAACTTAGGAAGCATACTGGCCTCGGGCTATATTGAATTCCCAAGTGTGAATTTAGATTATGGTCCAATTTTTTCAACTTTTGGTTATAACGAAGTTGAAGGTGTTAGATTAAGAACAGGAGGACGAACCTACTTTGGCCCTAACGATTTATGGCGTATTGAAGGTTTTTTAGCTTACGGTTTTAAGGACGACAAATTCAAATATGGCATATCGGGAAAGTGGTTATTAGACAAACGCAGTCGATTTACCATTTTTGGTGGAAACAGACGTGATGTAGAACAAATTGGAGCGAGTTTAACAAGTTCTTCGGATGTATTAGGCCGTAGTTTAGCTTCTTCAGCCGTAATTGGTACAGGTACAAATGATAAGCTTTCAAATATTAATCTAACCAATTTTGGTGCCTCTATTGAGCCTGCTCGTAATTTTGAAATACGTGTAGATGGCAGTTTCCGTACCATAAGTTCAGCATCACCAACATTTAGTTTAGATTATGTTGATCCAGAATCATTATCTGGTGTTTCATCTGAAATTAAACAATTTGAATCGCGGCTATCTTTAGGCTATTTCCCAAAACGTCAAATGACAGGTTTTGGAGTAGAACGTAAAAATAAAAATGATAATTTCGCTAGCCTTTTCGCACAAGTAAGCCGTGGAGATCGCAATTGGTTTGATAGTGATTTTGACTATACCAAAGTTCAGTTTTCATATATCCAACCATGGCAAGTTGGCGGTTTCGGAAGGTTAGTTACTTCTGTAGAATTAGGTAAAACATTTGGAGAAGTCCCTTTAGGATTGTTGAGTGTTGTTCCTGGTAACCAATCCTATTTCTCAATTTATAACACGTTTACACAATTAGATTATTACGAATTTGTAACTGACACTTATAGCTCAGTACATTTAGAGCACAATTTTAATGGTCGTATTTTTTCTCGTATTCCGTTCTTAAAAAAGTACAACCTTAGAGCTATTTTGGGCTTAAGAGGTGTTTGGGGGGAATTATCTGATGAAAACAGAGCCCTAAGTAACACTGGCATAAACCCTGCTGAATTCTTATTAGATGCTCCAGACACACGCATGTATTACGAATACAGTGTTGGTGTGGCCAATATTTTTAAAGTATTACGTCTCGATTTCAACTTTAGAGGTAATTACTTAGACCAACCCAATGCTAGACCTTTTGGTATTACAGGTAGTTTTGGGTTTTATTTCTAAAAAAAAAGGATTTACGTTTTGTAAATCCTTTTTTTTTAGAAAATGTAATTAAAATTTTACTCAAATAAATCAGAGGATAAATAACGATCTCCTCGGTCGCAAATAATACAAACCACAACTCCGCTTTCTAATTCTTTTGTTAATTTTAAAGCTGCAGCTGTCGCTCCCCCACTACTCATTCCTGCAAGTATACCTTCTTCTTTCGCTAATCGTCGTGTCATTGCTATGGCTTCATCTTTACTAACTTCAATTGTTTGATCGACTTTAGAAGCATCAAATATTTTAGGTAAATATGCTTTTGGCCATTTTCTAATCCCAGGGATTTTAGAACCATCCGTTGGTTGTACACCTACAATTTTCACCTCAGCATTTTGTTCTTTCAAAAAGGTAGAGGTTCCCATTATAGTTCCTGTAGTTCCCATTGAAGAGACGAAATGCGTAATAGTGCCTTCGGTATCTCTCCAAATTTCAGGACCTGTGGTTTTATAATGGGCTTTCCAATTATCATCATTAGCAAATTGGTTAAATGAAAAATAACCTTCATTTTCAACCTTGTTAATAGCATAATCTCTAGCACCTTCTATACCATCAGGATGTAAAGTAACTGTTGCACCATAGGCGCGCATCGTTTGCACACGCTCTTTGGTCGCTGTATCAGGCATTACAAGCTCTATATTCAACTTATATACACTTGCAATCATTGCTAAGGCAATCCCTGTGTTACCGCTTGTTGCCTCAATTAATTTAGATGATTGATCAATTATTTTCGAATCGAGAGCGCTTTTAATCATATTATAAGCAGCTCTATCTTTGACACTACCACCTGGATTATTGCCTTCAAGCTTAAAATACAAACTTACCTTAGGGTTTGTATTCAATGCTATAGATTTCACAATAGGTGTATTTCCAATTTGATTTATTAAGGTCTTGTTCATTTTATTTTTTAATTTTCGAAAAAATTTCAACTTGATGATTGTGCGTTACAATAGAATTTTCTGGAACAGACTCCGTTAACCATGTATTACCTCCAATCACACTATTTTTCCCAATAATAGTATCACCACCTAAAATTGTCGCATTAGCATAAATGGTGACATGTTGCTCAATTTTAGGATGGCGTTTTGTATTTTGATGTTGTTTCTTTACGGTTAATGCCCCTAAGGTGACTCCTTGATATATCTTAACATTATGATGTATCTCTGTCGTTTCCCCAATTACCACACCTGTACCATGATCTATAAAAAATGACGCACCAATTGTAGCACCAGGATGTATATCGATACCTGTAATACGATGAGCATACTCGGTCATTAATCTTGGTATAAGTGGTAAATTTAATTGATAAAAAACTCTTGCCATCCTATAAATAGAAATAGCAAAAAAGCCTGGATAGGCTAAATATATTTCTTCTATGGATTGCGCTGCTGGATCATTGTTATAAATGGCTTCAGCATCTTTTTTTAAACTAGCGTATAAATCTGGAATATTAGCTTTAAAATCATCCCAACGTTTGCAAGGCATATTTTTAATCTGCGGACAAGCCATATTACGTATCGATACAAATAACACTTCAAGTTTCTGTAAAGCGTCTTCTGCATCGGTATCACCGTCATAAAACGCCTTAAATAGCAATTTTGTGAAACGTTGCGATTCTTCCTTTAAAGTCATTGAAACCTTAATAATTTGTTTATGTTTATTTATGACTTTGATTAAGTTTGAATCCATACTTGAATGACTATTTTAAATGTCGTGTAATTCTATTGCACATTACAGATGAAACGAAATTAGTGAAACAATTTGACGAAGGAAAGTCCTCTTTAGTTTATTAAAGCTATTCCCTTCACAAAATATCAGATCGTAGTATATACGTTTAGAAGTATCACTCCATTTAACGTACTCAATTTATTCGTCATTATTCTAAAATAAAATCAATAGAATAAACTCTAGATTCATTCTAAAAAATCAGTAGGCCACTATATACTTAAAGTCAAACATAATTAATTGCTTAACTCGCACAATATATTATCTTTGCTATGCTTAAATATGTAACAGAGAATATAATAACGGTTCTAAGAAAAATAGAACTCCCAAATACAATTTAAAACATGTCAGAATCAGAAGAATTAACTTTCGATGTATTAATTGAAATACCTAAAGGAAGTCGTAATAAATATGAATACGATTTCACATTACACAAGATAAGGTTTGACCGCATGCTTTTTTCATCTATGATGTATCCAGGTGATTATGGCTTCATTCCAGAAACTTTAGCTTTAGATAGTGATCCTTTAGATGTTTTAGTTTTAGGACATCAACCTACATATCCAATGGTCGTAATGGAAGTAAGACCAATTGGTGTTTTCCATATGACGGATGAAAAAGGGCCAGATGAGAAAATTATTTGTGTACCAGTTTCAGATCCAATTTGGAGTAACAATAAAGATATCAATGATTTAAATCCACACAGACTAAAAGAAATTGAACATTTCTTTAAAGTTTACAAAGATTTAGAAAAGAAAAAAGTTGATACAGGAGGATGGGGTGATGCTGCGGAAGCTATAAAAATCTACCACGAGTGTGTACAACGTTATGATGAAAGCGAACACAAAAAGAAACGCACTTTCACGATTTAACATTCTTATTTAGGAATCCAAAGTTTTTTACTTAAAAACTATTAAAAAAGCAATATCAATTAAATGATATTGCTTTTTTCGTAAAAATATGATTCATTTTACTACTTTTGCCCAGCTAAAAACTAATCAAATTAAATATTATAATATGGAATCAATGATGATTTATACGCCAATAGCTTTGGCCGTTTTAGGATTAATTTACATGCTTATAAAGCAATCTTGGGTTATGAAACAAGACGCTGGAGATGGTAAGATGAAAGAAATTTCAGATCACATCTACGAAGGAGCATTAGCATTTTTAAATGCTGAATATAAATTACTAGCTATTTTTGTTGTAATTGTAAGTATACTTCTTGCCGTTGTTTCTTTTATAGTACCAACAACACACTGGCTCATCGTTATAGCCTTTATATTTGGAGCTGTATTTTCTGCTTTCGCTGGAAACATCGGAATGAAAATCGCAACAAAAACTAATGTAAGAACAACACAAGCGGCTAAAACTAGTTTGCCAAATGCTCTTAAAATCTCTTTTGGTGGTGGAACAGTAATGGGTCTTGGAGTTGCTGGTTTAGCTGTATTAGGTTTAACCGTATTCTTCATCGTATTTTTCCATGTCTTTATGGATGGAGTTTGGACGAATACTATGGATATGACCATCGTTTTAGAAACCTTAGCTGGTTTTTCTCTTGGTGCTGAATCAATTGCTTTATTTGCAAGAGTTGGTGGTGGAATCTACACCAAAGCTGCCGATGTTGGTGCTGATTTAGTTGGTAAAGTTGAAGCTGGCATCCCTGAAGATGACCCTCGTAATCCTGCAACTATTGCAGATAATGTTGGTGATAATGTAGGAGATGTTGCTGGTATGGGAGCCGATTTATTTGGATCTTATGTTGCAACAGTATTAGCCGCAATGGTTTTAGGTAACTATGTCATTAAAGATATGGGAGGCGCTATTTCTGATGCTTTTGGTGGTATTGGCCCAATCCTTTTACCAATGGCAATTGCTGGTGTAGGTATCATTATTTCTATAATAGGAACTATGCTGGTAAAAATTAAGAGTAACGATGCTAAAGAAGCTCAGGTTATGGGAGCTTTAAATATTGGTAACTGGACGTCTATTATATTAGTTGCTGCAGCATGTTTTGGACTAGTTACTTGGATGTTACCAGAAACGATGCAAATGAATTTCTTCGGAGAAGGCTTACAAGAGATTTCTTCAATGCGTGTGTTCTACGCTACCTTAGTTGGTTTAGTCGTAGGTGCTGTAATTTCTTCTGTAACTGAATACTATACAGGATTAGGTAAAAAACCAATTTTAAATATTGTACAACAGTCTAGCACAGGAGCAGGTACCAACATTATTGCAGGTTTAGCAACAGGTATGATTTCGACGTTCCCTTCTGTATTATTATTTGCTGGAGCTATTTGGGCCTCTTATGCATTTGCAGGATTCTATGGAGTTGCTTTAGCAGCTTCTGCAATGATGGCTACTACAGCTATGCAATTAGCAATTGATGCTTTTGGACCAATATCTGATAATGCAGGTGGTATTGCTGAAATGAGTGAACAAGAACCTATCGTTAGAGAACGTACAGACATATTAGATTCAGTGGGTAATACAACAGCTGCAACAGGAAAAGGTTTTGCTATTGCTTCTGCAGCACTAACATCACTAGCGTTATTTGCTGCTTACGTTACGTTTACAGGTATTGACGGCATTAACATCTTTAAAGCACCAGTATTAGCGATGCTATTTGTTGGTGGAATGGTGCCCGTTGTATTTTCTGCATTAGCAATGAATGCTGTTGGTAAAGCCGCTATGGAAATGGTAGAGGAAGTACGTCGTCAGTTTAGAGAGATTCCTGGGATTATGGAAGGCACAGGACAACCAGAATACGATAAGTGCGTGGCGATTTCTACAGAAGCATCTTTAAAAGAAATGATGTTACCAGGTTTATTAACTATTGGTTTCCCATTAGTCATTGCTTTTGTTCCTATGATTTTTGGAATGGATCCTTTAGCTATCGCTGAAATGTTAGGTGGTTATATGGCTGGTGTTACCGTGTCTGGTGTGCTTTGGGCGATCTTCCAAAACAATGCTGGTGGAGCTTGGGATAATGCTAAGAAATCTTTTGAAGCTGGTGTAGAGATTAACGGAGAAATGACCTTTAAAGGTTCTGAAGCGCATAAAGCTGCAGTAACTGGTGATACGGTTGGTGATCCTTTTAAAGATACGTCTGGACCTTCAATGAACATCTTAATTAAGTTAACCTGTTTAATTGGCTTAGTGATTGCACCAATTTTAGGTGGTCATACTGATAAAACTGGTTTAGCAAATAATGACACAGACGTTTCTATCGAAATGACTGTTGATTCTCAAGATTTAGCAAAAGCCACTGTTAATTATTTGAACATAAAAGATGGAAAGGAAACATCTGAAGTAATTATTTTCAAAGGCACACAGGTCGAAGTTGAAAAAGAATTAAATGCTTTTGAAGCATCGCTTACAAACGAAGCTGGTGACGTTATAAAAGTTATTGAAAAAGTAGATATTTCTAAAAGTTAAATCTTAGAAATACACTTATTTAAAAACCCTCAACATTTTTAATAATGTTGAGGGTTTTTCGTTTTGTGAAATTGAAAAAAGTAGGAATTTAATCCATTGAATTGTTTTATAAGTGAGAAGTTAAACAACAATCAAAATCAATTCAACATGAAACGTATTAGTAAATTCCCCAGATTTAGTGTTCTAATTCTATTTTCAATATTGACATTCACATCTTGCCTAAAAGATGATGGCAACACATCTGGAGGTGAACATCAAGAAATCATCCCAGATGAGTTTTCTTCCTATTTTGGAAATGAAATTTCTAGAGATTTTCTTGGAACAGTAATCGATAAAAATAAAAACCCTATCGAAGGGGTTTTTATTTCAATTGGCGATGACACCGCATTAACCGATAGCAATGGTGTTTTTATGATCAAAAACGCTACAGTAAACCAACGCTTTGCATACATTAAAGCTTCAAAAGCAGGCTATATTCATGGCTCTAGAAATGTAGTACCCACTAATGGCACTAATAAAGTAACTATTATGTTACTTGACGCCAATATTACAGGTACTGTAAACAGTGGTTCTGAAGGAACAGTATCACTTGAAAACGGAAGTTCTGTAAGTTTTGATGGAAACTTTATTAAAGCAGATGGTTCCGAATATTCGGGCATTGTCAATGTGATTGTTCATCATTTAGATCCTACTGAGGAGGATATGGCTTTACAACGCCCAGGCATGTTATATGCTCAAAACTCTGATGGAGCTGAACGTATGTTACAAACCCTTGGCATGTTGGCTGTAGAATTACGCGGAAGCTCAGGAGAAGAACTTAACTTAGCTGAAGGTTCAACTTCCGAAATTAAAATGTACGTCGACCCGAGTTTAATGTCTATTGCTCCCTCTACGATTCCTCTTTGGTATTTTGATGAAACTAAAGGCTATTGGATTGAAGAAGGACAAGCCAGTTTACAAGGTAATATGTATGTAGGTAAAGTAGCACATTTTTCATTTTGGAATTGTGATATCCCTGCTGAGGCGATTACACTTTGTGTTACAGCTACAGATAATGATAACAATGCACTAAATAACCTCTATATAACACTAACAAGTACTACATTTGGTCCACGCAGTGGCTACATAAATGATATCGGACAAGTCTGTGGCTTTGTACCAAGTGGAGAAACCTTAGAGTTAGCTGTTTATAGTTATGATTATTGTGGAAATGAAGCCCTACACACAGAAATGATTGGCCCTTTTACATCAGACTCTAATATTACAGTAATTGTCCCAGACAATCCAGATATTATAGCAGAAACTGTAACAGGAAACTTCAACACTTGTGATGGTAATGCCATAACCGATGGTTATGTACAATTAAAATATGGTAGCCAAACATTTACAGATGTCGTTAATAATGGTATGTTTGAAATTAATCTTCTGCGTTGCAGTGACGATAATACCTTTAAGATAAAAGCGAGTGATTATGTAAATCTTCAAACCACAGATAGCATTAGTTACACGTTTACCACTCCATTAACAAACATTGGAACCATCAGTGCTTGTAATGCTGTTTCCGAATTTATTCAATATACCATAGATGATGATGACACTGTTTTTATACTTGATAATATAGCATCAAACTTTGCCGAGGTTTCAGATGCTGTAAATGGACCAAGGATAACCATAAGTGGTAGCGGAGGAGATAATGGAAACTATACTTGTTTTTATTTAATAGGAGTATTAGATGATTCTAATTATGAAGGTAATTATGACGCTTACAATTGGAACGATCCTGACGATACAGGTTTTAATATTCAAGAATGTATTGACATGTCTGACACCAATAACAATATAAGTTACAACTTAACGTCATTCGGAGCTATTGGTGAGTATATCGATATTAATTTCACTGGTGCTTTTGAAGATTTTAATGGAAATCCACATACTATTAATGGTGTTGTACATGTTTTGAGAGATAATTAGGATATTAAAGCAACAAAAAAAAGCCTCACATTCTTAATATTGAATGTGAGGCTTTTAAATTTTATTATAGCTTCTTAAAGCGTATAAGTCAACCTAAACGTTATAAATCTTGGCAGAATAAACGTCTCTGAATTATAAACCGAAATATTACTAGATCCATTACTAACTTCAGAATCGATATTCAATAAGTTGGTTGCTTTTAATTGATATTCCCATTTAGCATCCTCATCCTTTCTGTACGATAAACTTCCATTCCATGTTTGATACGATTGTGTATCACTAACATTACTACTTTGACTTGTGTACGAATAGTCTGTTCTAAATGTTAATGACTTCCAAATGTATGCATCAAATTCTACTGAAGGAGCATTGGTAATAAATTGCGTGTCATTATCATCTCCTTGATTGGTATCTGAAATGCTATAACTGTATTTCAAAGTAAAATTTGGTGCCTCTCTAAAGTTAGTACTTAATTCTGGCGTATAGGACTGAGAAAACGTTTCATTAACAGATCTAACATCTTCGACAAATTGATTACTCTTACTGTAATTAAGACCTACACGCATACTCGCTCTTAATTTACCGTAAGTACGCTGTATACGACCACTAGCCGTCACACTTTCATCAGCAAAATTTGAATTAAAAAAGGTATTGGTTCTAATCACATTATCGAAATTAGTGATAGACCTCACCTGGTCGATATTCTTATTATAATTAAGAAACGCAAAAATATTGGTATAATTAAATAAGTTAAAGCTAAAGTAACGCAGGTTTAAGTTGTGTGATAATGCATTCTGTAAATTTGGCTCACCATATTGAATACTATTATAATTATTTAAAACTAAACCTTCTGCTAAACTTGTAACATCTGTAAACGACGTTTGCATTTTATAGCTAAACGTTAAGCTTTCACTCTTTTTAAATTGAATTTGTGTTTCAAAATCCGGTAATAATCTCACAAAATTATCTTCATAAGTTTCACCGAATTGTATGTTTTTATTTCCGTAAGCGTGTACCGAGAATCCTGGCGTAATAGTGAATATTCCTGTTTTTAATCGGTAATGAAATCCAAGGTAAATATCACTAAAGTTATATTCTGTATCATTTTCATTTAGCAATACATCACCATCTGTATCTGTTAAGCTAGCAATAGGGTCATAAAAAGAACCATCATCTAAAAATTGAAAAATATTAGAGTTGAATTTTTGAGTACTTAAAATAGTACCTAAAGTAAAGTTGATATTACTTTTTGAATTTAAAATATTGTAGTAGTCTAATTTAGCATCTAGCTGATTAGACTTAATACGACGTTCTTGGTTAAGATCATAATTAGCCTGACCTGTATTTAATCCTAAACTGTTTGCTGTACTTTCAAAAGCACCTTCTTCCTTTAAACCAATTACATTATAAAATGGATCTTCGTCTTTTAACAAATGCTGCGCTTCAAAAGCAAAAATATTGTTCTCGTTGAGTGTGTAGTAGTAATTAATGTTTTGATTAATACTAAATGGTTTTGCTTCATCTAACTGTGTTGTATTTCCTACTACATCAGAAAATTCATTTTGCGTTTCAGAATCATCAGAAATACGTCCTAAAACATCATAGTTTAATTGATTGCTAGCATTTGGTTTATAAGCAGCACTCAATTTCACCAAACCTTGATTAGTAGCCTCTTTACCAGTTTGTATCGTTTCTTCATTCGGAATTCCTAATTCTGGATTTGTATAACGCACATAACTTTCTTCTCTTGTATTTAAACGATTTGCATTATAGATTAAAAACCCACTAAGATCTAAAGCTTCGTTAGGAGAATAACTAAAATTTACGGCTGCTAATTTAGACTCTATATTTTGAGAATCTCCAACATTTGTTAAACCACTTAACCCATTATCTCCAAGATTAAGACTTGTTCCACTGCTAGAACTCGGGCTTCTAAAACCTCCACCGAAATTTCTAATATCACGACTTGTTAAAGCAACTTCACCAATATTATTAATGTCTCCGATGACATTAATACTATATTTAGGACTGTAATAAAATAGCTTGGGTTGTACCAAATACAACTCATCATTTGGTGATGGAGCCACGCCTCCACCTGCTGTTACATCTCCAAACCAGAAGTTCTCCTTGCCTTCTTTTAATTTAATATTAATAGCAACGTTATCTTGATTATTTTGAACACCACTTAATTGGCCTACCTCAGCATAATTACGTAACACCTGAATCTTATCCACAGCATTTGAAGGAATATTTTGAGTTGCCAATTTTGAATCTCCATCAAAGAAATCTTTACCATTGACCATAAGCTTCGTCACCTCCTTACCTTCTACTTCAATCTTTCCTTCTGCTGTAATTTCTACACCTGGTAATTTTTTTAAGACATCTTCTAGCTTTCGTTCAGTTCCACTTTTAAAGGAATCTGCATTATAAATTAAAGTATCTCCTTTAATGGTTACAGGCATATCATAAGTCAATTCAACGGCATCAAGCATGTTATCAGAAAGCATCTGAAAGTCTTTTGTAATATCAACTTCTTTAGTCGCCACAGTTTCATCAACTGATTTTAAACCGATATAACTAACTTGAATACTATAAGTTCCATTTTTGCCTAATGAAATCACATATTTTCCACTAGCATCCGTGATGGCATAAGATTCTAATGTATTAGATTCTTTATTGATGGCAATAATATTGGCCAATTCTAAAGGAGATCCAATACTATCCTTTACAACGCCTGTCATTTTAATTTGAGCAAAAGAACTCATGACTACTAAAGTAAATAGCAGTACTAAAATATTTTTCATATAAATAATTTCTTTGGTTGGTAATTGAGAGCGTGGTTTAGACTCTGTGTCCCAACAGAGTTAAGTTGATATATTTTTTTAGTTTCTACCGCGTCCGCCACCTCGGCCATTACGCCCACCATACATTTCACGCATCTCTTCCATCTTTTTCGTGGTGATTTCAGTATACTCAGCTTGTGTTACCACTTCTCCTTTTTTAGGCTTATCAATGGTTTCTTTCTCTTTAGGATTTAATACAATTTTAGTACAAAGTATGGTGGTACGATCTGCATTAACTTCTAATATTAATCCTGGTAAGCCCCAATAATCATCTGGTCCTTGGTTAACAGGAATTTGCGGTGTGTACCACGCCACAACCTCTATTGTTTTTGGTGCCTTAGGCTCATTTGAGTTGGTAGAATCTTTACCCTTTTCCCCTTCATTTTTTTGATCTCTACCCCTTGGGCCTCTAAAACTGCTAAAGTCAACTCCACTAGGCACAATCGTTGCTGTAGCTTTGAAACAGGTATATTGACCAATTAACTTAGTTTCCGTACCCATTTTCCATTCTAAATCCTTTAATTCATCTTTAACTAAAAATTGCTTTCCAAAAAACTCTTGATCTTGAATCAACTCCTTTGTTTGAACATTTTTATATTTTGGACCACCAGCTAAACCACCTCCAAAACCTCTACGACCACCACTACCAGGTGCTGCTAACTTTTCTTCTTCTTTATAAATAGACTCTGATTTAGAAAACGTTAACGTATATTCCTTCTCTAAGAAGCTTTTCATACGTTCCATAATTTGCTTTTTTTGCTCTGGACTCATGTCTTGACCACCAAATTGATCTAAATCCATAGTGGTTTTAGACATGTAATAGGCTTTTCCTTGAAAATCTTGAGCGAACAAATTAGAACTGGCAAAAAACACAGTTAATAGTAATGTAATTTTTAGTGATAGTTTCTTCATTTTTAGCATTCTAGTTAAATTCAATCATGAATTAAGTTAATCTTACTCCCATAAGACTCCACAAATGAAGAAAAGTTAAGTCTAGGTTTGTTAAACTTGTGTTAAGAGATTTAACCACCAATAGAGATATGAATGGCACCGTCTTTAGACCCTCTGCTTGGCGCATAGCGCTCCATCATTTCTTTGGTTTTCTTATCCATAATATCGTCATACTCTTTCTGGCTCACTTCTTTTCCTTTCGTAGGTGCTTCAATCTCACTTTTGTCTTCTGGGTTGATGACAATTTTACTACAGATTACGGTTAGCTTCCCATCATGAATTTCTAAAATTAAACCAGGAAGTCCTTGATATTTTGCTGGTCCATTACTCACTGGGATTTGTGGTGTGTACCAAGCCGTAATAGTACGCTCTATCATTTCTGGCTCCTCTTCCTCTTCATTCTCATCATCTATATTTGAATTGCTATTAAAGCTAAAATTGTTTTTAGGCACCTCCTTGGTATAAGTTGCTTTAAAACACATGTATTCTCCAATATGTTTTGTCTCGGATTCTAGTTTCCATTCTATGGGAGAGATCGTATCTTTAATAAGGAATTTTTTTCCCATTGTTTCCTTGTGATCTACATAAATATGTTCTTTTATATTTTTATAAAACACATCTGACCCACTATTGCCAAAAGACATTTGAAAACCTCCACCAACTTGTGGCTTATCTAATTCTGACTCTTGTTTATATAAAGATGACGATTTATCGAAAGTCAAAATATATGTTTTCTGAAACTGCTTTTTCATCATGTCCATCATTTGCTTCTGCCTAGCATCATTCATTTTAGTACTATCCATCTTAATATCAAAATCACGATGGGTTTTGTAAGTCGCAATGCCTTGAAAATCTTGTGCACTAACAGATGAAACGATCCCCATTAATATCAAAATTAGAATTCTAGTAATTGTTGTCATTAGTTTCTGTTTTTTAAATTATAAAATTTCGATGCTGTAGCTTTCATTTTTTCAATATTCTTTAGAAATTTCGTTTTTTCATTTGCCCTTCCTGTAACAGTATAAGTCATGTTTCCTTCTAAATTATCCTTAGCCTCTGAAAAGCTACAGTTTAAGGTTAAACTCAACGCTTCATTGTTATCCATCATTTCTAATAACTCATCTAAATCTTCCGCTTTAAAAGTAGACTCTAAGGCTTCAAGAGAATCAACGCTAACCTCAATACTAAACGCATCAATTTTTACTGATTTTTCTTCAACTTTAGATTGACTAAATCCAACAACAGAAACTAATAACACTAAACAAGTAAGCACTTTTTTTAGACTATAACAGTCGCGAATCTTTAATTTCATTTTTTATGGTTTTATAATTAATACCTTACAAAGGTCTCAACACCAATTGATCTTTTAGGTTAACTAGTGTTAACGTGTGTTAACCGATCACTCAATCTAAGCAATAACTTTATACATTTGACATATGAATGATAAAAGATATCGACTGATTTTATATACCATCATTGCCGTAATTATGGCTACCATTGGCATACAGGTCTATTGGAATTATAAAAACTACCAAACCAATAAACAACAGCTTATAAACGACGTGCAAATTAGCTTAGATAAAGCAGTTGATGATTATTATACCGCTTTAGCAGAGCGTACCACTTTTGGTTTTATTCTTGAAGGCGACCAACAAAAAAATGCTTTTGAAGACGATGGAGAACTCGAAAAAATTTTAAAAACCATTGATGAATCTAAAAAAGAGTTTACAAATCTTGATGCTTTAGATACAAATACTATTGAAGGCATAACTATCTTTAGAGGGCTTAAGGCAGATTCAATGTCAGAGGCTCATAATAAAAAACACAAACCCTTATCAACAGAGGAATTTAAATTAAAAATAGATAGTCTAAAAAATAACAATAAAGATGTCAATTTAAAAAATGCCGAATTTCTCACCTCTAAAGTGATGATTTCGATAAAAAATGACACACTCGATGTTAAGGCTGTTGAAAAATTAATAGCAAAAGAATTAGAACGCAAAAGCATTAATGTCGATTTTTATTTAGATTATAAAGACATCGAACGCGACGTTGATTTTTTTAGGGTAAACGGATCCTTACCAGAATTGGACCCTAATCATATGTCTGATGATTATCTTCAAACGGATACAAAATCTAGATTCCTTCCAAAAGGTACTTTTTTAACCATTCTATTTACCAATACAACAAAAGCTATTTTATATCGTATGATCGGTGGCATCTTAATTTCAACGCTCTTAGTTTTAGCCGTAATAAGTTGTCTATTCTATCTATTAAAAATCATAAAACATCAAAAGCAACTCGCCGAAGTTAAAAATGACCTTATCAGTAATATTACGCACGAGTTTAAAACACCAATTGCCACCATTAGCGCGGCACTAGAAAGTATTAGCAACTTTAATGCTATTGACGATAAAGCCAAAACTAAAAAATACCTCAATATGTCTTCTGAGCAATTAGGTAAGTTGACCATTATGGTTGAAAAACTATTAGAAACTGCCACTTTAGATAGTAGTAATTTAGAATTGAATAAAGAAAATTTCGATATCACTAGTTTACTTGATGCTTTGGTTAATAAGTATAAAATTCAATTTTCGGATAAGATATTTAAAACTAATTTTCAACTTGAAAGCTTAATCATTAATGCTGATATCTTTCATATTGAAAATGCCCTAAACAACATTTTAGATAATGCCGTAAAGTATGGAGGTGAGCTTATTTCAATTGAATTGAAAACAACGAAAACTAATTTTGAAATTTTAATTTCAGATAACGGCAGTAGTCTAACCCAAGAAAATAAAACTCAAATTTTCGATAAATTTTATCGTGTCCCAAAAGGGAATACTCACGATGTAAAAGGTTTTGGCATTGGCTTATACTACACCAAAACCATTATTGAAAAGCATAATGGCTCAATCAGCTTAGAACTAAATAAAAATTCAACAACCTTTAAAATCACACTTCCAAATGCCTAATAAAACTAAACTCTTATTGGCTGAAGATGAAGCCGCTTTAGGACAAATTATCAAAGAAAGTCTTGAAACACGAGATTTTGAAGTTATTCTCTGCGAAAACGGAGACAAAGCATTTGACAAATACAACTCTGAAGCCCCTGAAATTTTAGTTTTAGATGTGATGATGCCCAAAAAGATGGTTTTACCTTAGCGAAAGAAATTAGAGCAATTGACCAAACCATACCTATCATATTCTTAACGGCAAAGTCGCAAACCGCAGATGTCGTTGAAGGTTTTTCAATTGGAGGAAATGATTATCTCAAAAAACCATTTAGTATAGAAGAGTTGATTGTTAGAGTTCATAATCTAGTCGATCGGGCAAAGACTCAAAAAACTTCTGAAGCTATCACAATTGGTGATTACACTTTCGATTTTCCTAAGCAACACCTAAAGTTTAAGGATGATGATTTTATTCAACTTACACACAGAGAAGCACATTTACTCTTTCATCTTATAAAAAACAAAAATCAAGTTTTAGAACGTTCAGTAATACTCAATAAACTTTGGGGCACAGACGATTTTTTCTCAGCGAGAAGCATGGACGTATTTATTACAAAGCTTCGCAAAAAACTTAAAAGAGATGAACGTATTCAAATTATTAATGTGCGTGGGTTTGGGTACAAACTGACGGAATAAAATTTTAAAAGCACATTAGTCTGATTTGCATAAATTTAAATACCTCATATTTTAAAAACCTAATACCTCTAGTCAATAAAACTGGATCAATTTTTGTACTTTTCAATTCTATACGCCACAACCAATGCAAAAGTTAGTTTATTTGTTCGTCTTCTTCAACCTGCTCTGTTTTTCACAAGAGAAAACACAGAAACAAATCACAGCAACATTAATAGACTCTACTAAAATTAAGGCTAAAGCAATTTATGGCGTTGACAATTTCGGCACTCTTTATTATACAACTGAAAACAATTCGTTTCAAAAGAAAACGCAAGATACCATTATAACATATGCCAATTTTCAACTTGGTAACATCACCACCGCAAATACCTTTAACCCTTTAAAAATCAACTTATTTTATAAAGACTTCAATACCGTTATCATTTTAGATAACCGTTTAGCTGAAATTTCAAAAATAGACTTCAACACTATTCAGCCCTACAAAAATGTATCATTTGTATCTTCAGGTTTTGATAATTCGCTATGGTTATTCAATCAAGATTATCAGTATTTAGAATTGTACGATTATAAAACTAATAAAATTAAACTCAAAACGGTCCCAATTCAATCTAATGCCTTAGACCTAAAAAGTGACTATAACTACTGTTACTTACTTACCGAAAATTTTCTTTATGTCTATAATTATTTTGGTAGTCTCATTCAAAAAATCAAAAACACAGGTTTTGATAGTTTGGCATTCAGCAAAGCACATTTATTATTAAAGAAGAATGAAAAGCTTTTTATTTTAGAAAAAAATGAATCTGTGATTCGGCCGATCAAGCATCCCAATTTGTTAATAAAACAGTTTTTGGTAACCAATGAAACAATGTATATTTACGACGATATTTTACTACGCCTTTACCAATTAAAAATAGAATAGATTATGCATGTTGCTGTTGCAGGAAATATAGGAGCTGGAAAAACAACGCTCACAAAATTACTAGCTAAACACTTTAAGTGGGAAGCACAATTAGAAGACGTGGTTGACAATCCATATTTAGATGATTTTTACAATCAGATGGAACGTTGGAGTTTCAATTTACAAGTCTATTTCTTAAACAGCAGATTTCGCCAAGTCAACCAAATTCACGATAGTGGAAAAGACATTATTCAAGATAGAACCATTTATGAGGATGCACATATTTTTGCTCCTAACTTGCACGCTATGGGTTTAATGACCAATCGTGATTTTGAGAATTACTCCTCGCTATTTGAATTAATGGAATCGTTTGTAAAAGGACCAGATTTATTAATTTACCTACGCAGTTCTATTCCTAATTTAGTAAACCAGATTCATAAACGTGGTCGTGACTACGAAAACACAATTAGTATAGATTATTTAAGTCGATTAAATGAACGTTACGAAGCTTGGATTTCGAAATACGATAAAGGTAATTTATTGATTATTGATGTCGACAATCTCGATTTCGTGGCTAATCCTGAAGATTTAGGTGATATTATTAATAGAATTGATGCTGAGATTAATGGCTTATTTTAAGTGATTTTATTCATCCTATAATACGCAGGTTTGCCTCTTAAATAATTCGTTTTCAGATTAACACTGTTATAAAACAGCGCATTTGATGCAACGTTGTTCTGCCTTGCCTTTATTAAAAATGGGCAATACAGCTGTATAACAACAAACGAAGAAAGCATAGTCTTAAGCAATAAACCCGCTTTTCCTAGCATGTTCAATGGCTTGTTGGCTATTTTCCACTAATAGCATTGGTGTGGTTTTATAACCATCTACAATACTTTTTACACGCAACATTTTCTTCTTATGCTTTACACTACGTAAGTAAATTGCTAAAATTCGATTTGGAAACTCTTCAGCAATCTCGATATAAATATCTGGATCATGCTCTCCACTATCTCCTATTAAGATAAAAGGTAAATGCGGATATGTTTTTAAGAGATTGGTAATTTCCTTTTGCTTTTGAGGCTTTTCATCTTGTGGTTTTTTCCGAAGTAAATTACTGAGGCTTCGCAATAAAATTGGCCCTTTAGGAAAATTATTTTGTCTTAAAAAAAGTTCTAAATAACGGTATAAGTTCCAAGGACTATGACTCACATAAAAAATAGGATTGGCATTATTACCAGAAGCTCCACGATGTAATTTATGATAAAACTCTGCAGAACCTTCTAAAGGAATTCTATGTTTTGCATGCTTAAAAATGGAATTATAAATTACTTTCCACTTTAAAATAGAAACCACTCCAGTGTGCAATATGGTATCATCTATATCACTTGCCACACAAAATTCTGCTTTATTAGAAGGAATCAAGAGTTCGCCGGGAAATCTATTTTTATTCTGTATGGTACGTTTAAGATTGACGTCATTATAGGATAATTCAAAAGGCAACCAACCTTCTTCATTCGCTAGATCGCTTAAGTTTTCTATAGATTCTTCAGCAATAAAATAACCATTCTCGTCGGTCGTAACTTTTAGAATTGTATTGTTTGGCAATTTAACATCTAAACCAACATGCTTTATTTCGTCAGTTTCAAAACGTTTCCATGTATTTACAATAAGGTGCCAAATATGCTGATCTTCTAAATCAATTGATTCATCTTCTAAAGCTCTACCTCTAGCATAAAAATTAGAATCTGTCCCATAACTCTGAAACGTAATAATCTGTAAAGGATCTTTTTTAAACCAACTCAATTATCTTAACTTTTTATATTTTTCAAGATACTAAAATCACTTCACAACAAAAGCAATAGCACAATTAATTCGTTAGGCTAATGTTAAATATTCATCAATTTTATAATATTCCTAGTATTTTAGTCATTCAAGACACTAACGCAACTTAAATCCATCCACAACGCATGCAAAAATTAATACTCCTACTCCTATTAAGCCTATCTTGTAGCTTAATAACCGCACAGAACACCGAAAAAGAAAACCTAACACCCACACCAAACTATAGAGCAGCTGCTAAATTTTCTCCAACAAATTTAGCAAAACTGGTACATTCAACGTCTGTAAATCCACATTGGTTAAAAAACGGAAATCGGTTTTGGTACCAATACAAAACAACTGAAGGCTCTAAATACTATATTGTAGATGCCGACAAACGCAGTAAAAAAGAACTTTTCGACAATGAAAAGATGGCAAAATGGCTCACTGAAATTACAAAAGACCCATACGATGCTAAGCATTTACCAAAATTCAATTTTGAGTTTGTAAAAAATGAAACCGCAATACGTTTCTATGTGACATCTACTGAAAAAGTAGACGAAGTAAAAGATGACGATAATGATATTGAAGACAACATAGACACCGATACTACCAAAACAAAGAAAAAAGGCAAAGCTAAAAAGCCTAAAAAAGTCAACAAAGTATACCATTTTGAATACCGACTTGGAGGCAATGGCTTAACCCTCTTAGATAATAAAAAGAAGAAAAAAGAAGATTGGAAAAAATGGGCAAACATTGCACCAGACAGTTCTGTAGTCTTATTTTCTAAACATTACAATTTGTATTGGATGGATAAGGAAAATTTCCTCAAAGCAGTTAAAAACGAGAAAGATTCTACAATAGTTGAGAACCAATGGACCACTGATGGAGAAGAACATTATGACTTTGGAGGAAGTAGTCGTGGTGAAAACAATGAAACCAAATTAAAGAATAAAGACAAACGTAAATATGTTCGTGGTATTTGGTCTCACGACTCTAAAAAGTTTGTATTCCAAAGAACAGACTCAAGACATATTAAAGATTTATGGGTTATTAATACAACCTCAAGCAAACGCCCTACTTTAGAAACCTACAAATACCACATGCCTGGTGAAGATGAGTATTATAAAACAGAACTCCATATCTTCGATATACCTTCAAAAAGTAATATTAAAGTCCAATTAGATACTGTTAAACAACAAAGTATTCAAGTATATCGTGCGCCAAGATTAAAATCGAGTTACGATGATGATTTTTCACCTTCATTACTTTTATCTAAAAAAGGTAAAATCTATTATAGCACAATTAGTAGAGATCGTAAAAAACTAGATATCTGTGTGGCTGATATTAATACCGGAGAAACAAAAGTTTTAATAGAGGAACGCTTCAACACCTATATAGAGTCACGTCCGTTAGTATTACTAAATAATGAAACTGAAATGCTACATTGGGCAGAACGTTCGGGTTGGGCACACTATTATCTGTATGATACTGAAGGACACTTAAAAAACGAAGTGACCTCAGGCTCTTATCATGTAGAACGCGCTATTGGGGTTGATGAAAAAAGTAGAACACTTTATTTTACAGCGCATGGTATTCCAAAAGACCAAGATCCGTATTATGAACACCTTTATAAAATTAATTTAAATGGCTCTGGACTGCAAGCCTTAAATCCTGGTGATTATAATACGAGTACGAGCATGGCAGACTCTAACGCTTATTTTGTGAATAATTATTCTAGAGTGAATACGGTTCCTAAATCAGAATTAAGATCCAATTCCGGAAAACTTATTATGAGTTTAGAAGAAGCCGATCTATCACAATTAATGGCAACTGGCTATCAATTCCCAGAACCTTTTAAAATGAAGGCAGACGATGGTATTACAGATATTTATGGAGTAATGTACAAGCCTTTCGATTTTGACGAGACTAAAAAATACCCACTACTAGAATATGTATATCCTGGACCACAAACCGAAGCTGTAAATAAATCATTTTCTGTACGTATGGATCGCTTAGATCGTATGGCACAAGTCGGATTTATTGTAGTCACTACGGGAAATCGTGGTGGACACCCAGACCGTTCTAAATGGTACCACAACTACGGCTATGGAAACCTTAGAGATTATGGTTTGGCTGATAAGAGACACGTCGCCGAACAATTAGCCGACAAACATAATTTTATTGATATTAATAAAGTTGGAATTTACGGTCATTCAGGTGGTGGTTTTATGTCTACCGCAGCCATTTTAGTGTATCCAGATTTCTTTAAAGCAGCAGTCTCTTCTGCCGGAAACCACGACAATAACATTTATAATAGTTGGTGGAGTGAAACACATCATGGTGTACAAGAAGAAATGGATGATGATGGTAATGTGAAATACAAATACCTCATTGACACTAACCAGTCTTTAGCTAAAAATCTAAAAGGACACTTAATGTTGATTACTGGTGATGTTGATAATAATGTCCATCCTGGAGGTACCATTAGAATGGCTAACGCGTTAATAAAAGCTAACAAACGTTTCGATTTTATGCTTATGCCAGGTCAACGTCATAGTTTTGGTAATATGACTGAGTATTCTTTTTGGTTACGTGCCGATCACTTTAGTAAACATTTACTAGGAGTAGAAGCAACAGAAATTGATATCACCGAAATAAACAGAGATCAACCTAAAACAAAACCTTAGTACACTACTATATTTGAGATAAAAATAAAACCACGTTCCTTAGCGTGGTTTTTTTATGTTTATATTGAAACCCAAACATTACAACTTAGTGCTATTTAAAAATTTTGATAACATTTCTTTTCTTTAATTTTGCAACATGATAAAAGCCTTACAACTACGCATTAATTTACAGCAAGAAAGACAAGCCGATGGTTTGCTTAATAAAGCGGCCTATGATTTGGGAATGAAACCTTCCGAAATCTCAGGAATTAAAATTCTTAGAAAATCGATTGATGCACGTAAGCGAACTATCATGTTCAACTATAAAGTTGAAGTTTACATTAATGAACCTGTACCTGAAACTTCAGATTATCATTTTGATTATAAAGATGTCTCTAATGCAAAGCCTATTCATATTATAGGTTTTGGACCAGCAGGCATGTATGCCGCATTACGCTGTATAGAGTTGGGATTTAAGCCTATTGTTTTAGAACGCGGTAAAAATGTACAAGATCGTCGACGTGATTTAAAAGCCATTAACCAAGATCATTTTGTAAACGAAGATTCTAATTACTGTTTTGGTGAAGGTGGTGCTGGTACGTATTCTGACGGTAAATTATACACCAGAAGTTTAAAACGTGGAGATGTTAGAAGAATCTTTGAAAACCTAGTGTATCACGGAGCAACAGATCAAATTTTAGTGGATGCCCATCCACATATCGGAACCAATAAACTACCAAAAGTGGTTCAAAATATAAGAGAGAATATCATCAAGTTTGGTGGTGAAGTGCATTTTGAAACGCGTGTGACTGATTTCACGATTAAGAACAATAAAATTGTGACTATTCAGCTTAACAATGACAATGAACTTGATGTTGAAAAAGTCATTCTAGCGACGGGTCATTCTGCAAGAGATATTTTCTATTTGTTAAATAATAAGAAGATAAAGTTAGAAGCCAAATCATTTGCCATGGGAGTGCGTGTAGAGCATCCGCAAGACATCATTGATGGTATTCAGTACCATTGTAAAGGTGAGCAACGCGACGAGTTACTTCCGGCAGCTTCATACAGTTTGGTACAACAAGTGAATGACAGAGGCGTGTATTCATTTTGTATGTGTCCTGGTGGATTTATAGTTCCTGCAGCCACAGCCAATGGTGAAGTGGTTGTTAACGGGATGTCACCTTCCAAACGAAATAATAAGTTTGCCAATTCAGGTATTGTCACAGAAATTAATGCTGATAAAGATCTTTACAAATACGAACATTTTGGAGCTTTAAAAGCACTCGAATATCAAAAAGATTTAGAACGTTTAGCTTTCACGGCTGGAGGAAGACGGCAATCTGCTCCTGCTCAAAGATTGACGGATTTTGTAGAAGGCAAATTATCTTCAAGTTTAAATGAAACCTCTTATCAGCCTGGTTTAAAATCGGCACCATTGCATTCTTTATTACCCAAAATAATTGGGGATGTTTACGCAAAGGCTTTAAAGCTTTTGGTGAAAAAATGAAAGGCTATTATACCGAAGAAGCTAATATTATTGGTGTAGAATCACGTACCTCTTCTCCTGTAAATATTCCAAGAACTGAAACTTTAGAACATCCTGAAATCACTAATTTATTCCCATGTGGAGAAGGTGGTGGTTATGCCGGCGGTATAATTTCTGCAGCTATGGATGGTGAGCGTTGTGCTGAAGCAGCTACTGCTCAGTTTTAATTAATTTAGAAAGCGCTTTAGCGCAAATCAGTCACAACAAATGAAATTTGCCTATTTTTTAATAGCATTATTTTTTACAACCAACGGTATAGGTCAGGTTAGCGAAAAGAAACAACATGCTATAGACTCAACATACCAGATTGCTGTTGATGATAAAAAACCAATACTTATAAGATTACAGTCTTATAAGTATTGTTGTTGGAAAACCATTTATTTAGATTTTAATCAAGGGCTTAAAAATAGTTCAGAGTATTTAGCATTAGCTAAAACCAGTACCGATTATAATTCAATGATTCAGGCTTATCATTTCTTAGGACATTCACAAATAATGTTAGGCCAATTTAATAAAGCTGCTACGACCTTACACGAAGGTTTAGTCATCGCTATTCAAAATAATAATCATAGGGGTATCGCTCAAATTTATGGTGACTTAGGAAACCTAAATAATAACTTAGGAAACTCAACACTCGCATTAGAGTATCATTTAAAAAGTTTAGAATACGCAAACCACTACAATTTTAATGTAGAATATGCGAAGGCTAAAATTAATATTGGTGAAATATATGAATCTCAAGGCCAATACAAATTGAGTATAGAAACTTTTGTGAATGCTTTAAATTTTTGCGAATCACATAATTTTGTAGGATTTAAATCATCGATTTACGAAAACCTAGGAGATATAAACATTACCATTAAAGAGTACGAAACGGCTGAAAAAAATTATACTAAAGCATTAGCATATGCTAAACGTCTTAATAACAATAATAGATTAATTAATGCTTTAAATAAATTAGGTAAACTCAACTTAGAGCTAAACCACCTAAACCAAGCCTTAGACTATTACAACGAAGCCTTACATATTGCTATAACTAGAAAAGCCTATGTACTAGAAGCCAAAGTTAGAGCCAACTTAGCGAACGCTAATCTATTGCAAAATAATACAAATGAAGCCTTAAAAAATATCACCCTTGCGATCAATCAATTTGAAAATTTAAAAATCAAAGACAACTTAGATAGGGCTTATATTATTGCCGCTAACATATATTCTGAATTAAATCAAAAAAGAAAACGCAACACCTATTATAAAAAAGCCTATGACATTGCTAAAACCACAAACCAAATAAACACATTAAAATCGGCTAGCAAAGGTTTAGCCATGGCCTACGAAGAAGGTGGAGATTTATTAAACGCTATTAAATACCATAAGGAATTTAACACTTATAGTAATCAAATAAGAGATGATGATGGGATAAAAGATATTATCCGTATAGAAATGCAAGATGTTTACAAACAAAAATCGTTTACGGATAGTATTAATAAAGCAAACGAAATTAAACTGCTGCAATACGAGCATAATAAGAAAGAAGAACGCAACAAACTAAGAAACTACATTGCTATTTCAAGTATTATGACTCTTATTTTAATTGTGTTATGTGTTACTTATTATTATTTTCAAAACAAGAAAATAGCAATAGTGCTCTCAAAAAAAAACAAACTCATTAACGCGGCTTTAAGCGATAAAGAAATCCTGCTAAAAGAAGTACACCATCGTGTAAAAAACAACATGCAAGTGGTTTCCTCCCTGCTATATTTAAAATCAAAGAATACAGAAAATCAAATTACCAAAGACGCTTTAATCGACAGCAAAAAAAGAATAGATGCCATGCAATTGGTACATCAAAAAATGTATCAAAAAGGGAACTATCAACAAATTGATATTTTAGAATATTTTAATGATATTGTAGACCTTCTATTAAAACCTATTAAATCATCAGAAGACAGTTTTACGGTACACGGTAAAGAATTATGGTTGCATGTAGAACAAGCACAAGCCTTAGGCTTTATTTTACATGAATTAATTACAAATAGTGTAAAACATGCTTGGAATAAAACAACAATTAGAAACATAGACATCAGTATCATAAAAACCGAAAACAACATTCAGTTTAGCTACTCAGATAACGGTAAAGGCTTACCTGAAAACTTTGATATTACAACTTCCAAATCTTTTGGTATGAAGCTCATCTATTCACTTTCAACAAGACAACTACTTGGCAAAACCCAAATTAATACCTCCAAAGGATTTGCTATAACCATTACATTCAATGCTCGATAAAATAAAATTAAAAGTCCTAATTGCTGACGATGATGTATTCATCTCAGAACAACTCAATAGCATTTTAGAAGATTTGGGTTATCAGGTTACAGAAATAGCGTTCAATGCTGAAAGTGCGCTACAGGCTTTAAAGACAAATCCGCCCGACATTGCTATATTAGATATCAATATGCATGGCAAAAATCAAGGGTTTGAAATCGCAAAATACATCAGAGAAAATTTAAATATTCCTTTTATATTCTTAACCTCTTTTGCTGATGAATCAACCGTTAATGAGGCTTCAAAACTAACGCCAGACGGTTACTTATTAAAACCATTTAATGAAGCGACGATCTTTTCTACTTTAAATATTGTACTCAACAGACATCGTAAAACTAATAGTTACTTTAACATTAAAATAGGTCATAAAATACATAAAGTAAAAACTGATGAATTACTTTTTGTAATGTCTGCAGATAAATATATCGAAATCCATACGAAAGCTAAAAAATACTTAAAGAGAGATACTATAGATCATTTTATTCAAGAAAATAAGCTTAAAGGAATGAATCGTGTACATCGATCTTATGCAGTTAAAGTAGATAATATCGATAGTGTAAAAGGATCAATTATTTATATCAACAATCAAGAAATCCCAATATCGAACACCTATAAAGAAGCTTTTAAGAAAGCCTACAGTTCTTTTTTGTAAATACATTCTTATAGATAAATTCAATTCAACGTTATTCTAAAATAAAGTAGACCTTAGGAAAGTGTCATCTTAACTTTCCACGTACAAAACCCGTCACTTCACGACATTTTTTTTCACCATTTCCATTATTGCTCTAATTTTGTTTAGAACGCTCTACCTACTTATTCATGAAAAAAAAATCATTATTGGTTTTTGTATTAATACTATTTGCAGTAGCACTTGTCATAGCACAAAGCTTAATACTATTAGGCCTCAACTAACACTGATGAATTGATAAAGTTGTAGATCTAATTTCCAAAAAAAATTAAACCCTAAAAATCGAATAACAGGTATTCAATAAGGAAACAACCTTGACAGACATAAGGGAATAAAAAAAGAGCACTTCTTGTTGTAGGGAATAAGAAGTCAGCTTAAAAGGATGCTTTTGAAAAGCATCCTTTTTTTATGGAACAAAACGGTTCTAAATTCTTAACATAAAAAAAGAAAACCAAAGAAGGGAATACATACCATACAAAGGTCTCTTTAATAAATTATTACTATTTTCGCGTCTTAAATTGAAATACAAATGAACGCATATATATTTCCAGGTCAAGGTGCACAATTCTCAGGAATGGGATTAGACCTTTATGAAAATTCACCTTTAGCACAAGAGTTATTTGAAAAAGCCAATGACATTTTAGGCTTTCATATTACAGACATTATGTTTGAAGGTTCTAAGGAAGATTTAATGGAAACTAAAGTAACCCAACCTGCTATCTTTTTACATTCTGTAATTTTAGCAAAAACACTCGGAGATAGCTTTAAACCAGATATGGTTGCAGGACATTCTCTTGGAGAATTCTCTGCGTTGGTTGCTGCTGGAGCCTTAACATTTGAAGACGGACTTAAATTAGTTTCTCAACGTGCCCAAGCCATGCAAAAAGCCTGTGAATTGCAACCAAGTACAATGGCTGCTGTTTTAGGTTTAGAAGATACCGTTGTTGAAGATATCTGTAAAACTATAGACGGAGTTGTTGTTCCCGCAAATTATAATTGCCCAGGACAATTGGTGATTTCTGGAGAAGTTGAAGCCATCAATAAAGCTTGTGAAGCGCTAAAAGAAGCCGGAGCAAGACGTGCTTTAGTATTACCTGTTGGCGGAGCATTTCACTCACCATTAATGGAACCTGCTCGCGAAGAGTTAGCTGCTGCCATAGAGAATACAACATTTAGTAAACCTAATTGCCCAATATATCAAAACGTAACAGCGTCTGCTATAACAGATGAAAATGAGATTAAATCCAATTTAATTTCACAATTAACAGCTCCTGTTCGTTGGACACAATCGGTACAGCAAATGGTTGCTGATGGTGCATCACATTTTACAGAGGTTGGTCCTGGAAAAGTATTACAAGGCTTAGTAAAGAAAATACATAGAGAAGCAGAAACGGCTTCAGCTACTTTTGAAACTAACTCCTAAACCCAATTACTTTGAACAGATCACTATTTATTATATTACTCATAGCTTTTAATATTGCCATTGATCAAATTTCTAAAGTAATTGTTAGAACAACAATGATTAAAGGAGCTAAAGGCCAAATCAATGTTATACAAGATTATTTTCAACTCATTTGGGTAGAAAATAAAGGAGCTTTTTTAGGTATGGGAAGTGATATGAATCCTACGCTTAGGTTAATCTTCTTGTTAGTTTTACCAACCCTTGTTTTAGCTTATGTGATATATTATATTTTAAAAACTAAAGAATTAGACAGATTAAGCCTTATTGCCTTTTGCTGTATTGCAGGAGGAGGTATAGCCAATGTCTTTGACCGCATTGTTTTCGGTGAAGTCACGGACTTTTTCTTTATTGATTTAGGCGGTGTTTTTAAAACAGGAATCTTTAATGTTGCAGATATGTCTGTTACCATAGGAATGGTAATGTTACTATTCAGTGGTGTTTTTAACAGTAAGAAAAAAGAAAAGATTGCTTAATGCGCTAGTTTACAATCTTCGCAATCTTTAATTTCACCATAATAGGTTTCACGATATTTGTGAAGTGTTTTGTAAGGTATACTTAAAAATTGCTTTTTGATGTAAGTGACATTAGTCTGTAATACACCCATTTTTTTTGTGAAGCGACCTTCGGTTTTGGTCTCTCTTTTAATACTAATCAATTTCATGTTGTTCAATTATCATTCACTGCAAAGCAACGAAGATTGAAGACCAACTCCAAGGAATCGATGTTAAAACCGGGGTAATCCCTTTTGATATTATCATATTGAAAATCAGACACTACAACAGTTAACATATTCACATCATTGTAGCCTAAGGATTACACATTCAATAATCAAAATTTCGCTTAAAATGGCTATTTTTTGTAAATAATGCCGTTTTTCATTACAAACGTAACGTTTTCCATAGTAGAAATTGTAATTGTTGGATCGTCATTTACAGCAATAATATCTGCTAAATAATTAGGTTTAATTTGTCCAATTTTATCTTCCATTTGTAACAACATAGCATTGGTAACTGTTGCACTTTGAAGAGCTTCAATTGCAGGCATTCCTGCTTCAACCATATATCCAAACTCTTTAGCATTATCACCATGATAAAATACAGCAGCGTCAGTTCCAAAAGCAATTCCCACACCTGATTTATAAGCTCTACCAAACATATCTTGAATTTTTGGTCCAATATTTAAAGCTTTAGGAACAATAATTTCAGGATAATACCCCGAAATCTTTGCTTTATCAGACACAAACTTACCTGCTGTAATGGTTGGCACTAAATAAACATCGTGCTTCTTCATAAGCTCCATAGTTTCATCACTCATTAAAGTACCATGCTCAATCGTTTTTACTCCACCTAAAATGGCACGTTGCATCCCTTCATCTCCATGTGCATGTGCCGCTACATGAAAGCCATAATCTTTGGCTGTTTCACAAATAGCTTTTATTTCTTCGACAGTAAATTGTGGATTTTGTCCACTTTTAGCCCTACTTAAAACACCGCCTGTTGCTGTTATTTTAATTAAGTCTGCTCCGTTTTTATACCGTTGTCTTACTGCTTTCTTCGCATCCTCGACACCATTAACCACACCTTCCTTTGGACCAGGATCACCCATAAGATTTTTACTAGATCCGTTTGTTGGGTCGGCATGACCACCTGTCGTTGCTAATGATTTACCTGCCGTAAAAATTCTTGGACCAACAACTTTCCCTGCGTTTATAGCATTTCTTAATGCTATATTTACTCCAGAACCTCCTAAGTCTCTAACCGTTGTAAAACCACTCATTAAGGTGACTTTCGCATAATTTGTAGAATTAAAAGCTACATCTGCATCATTCAAGGTATATTTATTAAGATAAGCTTTTGGACTCGTTTCGCCTTCAATATGAACATGCATATCTATTAAGCCTGGCATGACCGTTTTAGACTTTAAATCTACTGTGATATCTTCTGCACTTGTTGGATTTATATAGCCATTTTCAACCGAAATTATTTTATCGCCAGAAACAACAATAGTTTTCTTCTTATGTACTTTACCTGATTTTGTATCTATCAATTTTCCACAGTGTAAATACGTGTTCTGTGCCGTAAGTGTTACTGTACAGAGCAATACTAAAATCCCAAGTAAAGTTTTCATAATTATTTAGTTCTTATTTTTTGTTCCCATTTCCAAGCAGAATCCATGGCGTCGTCTAAGGTCAATTCGGTTTTCCAACCTAAAACCTTATTGGCTTTGGACGTTTCAGCATAAGCCGAAATGACATCTCCTTCGCGTCGATCTACAATTTTATAATTTAAAGATTTCCCAGAAACGCGCTCAAAAGACTGAACAGCCTCTAAAACTGTACTTCCTTTTCCTGTTCCTAAGTTAAAAAACTCAAAATTAGAATCGTTTTTATGATTCAATAAGCGCTGTAACGCCAGTACATGTGCTTTTGCTAAATCTACCACGTGAATATAATCTCTAACACAAGTACCATCTGACGTTGGGTAATCGCCCCCAAAAACAGATAATTGTTCTCGTATACCAATTCCTGTTTGCGTAATAAAAGGCACTAGATTTTGTGGCACTCCAATGGGTAATTCTCCTATTTCTGTTGAAGGATGTGCTCCTATAGGGTTAAAATAACGTAAAGCAATAGCATTAACATCTCCATTTACTTTACAGACGTCTCTTATAATTTCTTCACCAATCTGCTTTGTATTTCCATAAGGAGACTCCGCAGGTTTTATTGGTGCATTCTCTGTAATTGGCAATTCATCTGCTTGACCATAAACCGTACATGATGAACTGAAAATGAAATTTTTAGTATTTAAACCACTTAATTCCTGAAGCATATAAACCAAAGTTGTAATATTATTTTCATAATACATTAAAGGTTCAGCGACACTTTCTCCAACCGCTTTACTTGCGGCAAAGTGAATGACTCCAACAACATCATTATGACGTTTAAAAAAGTCTTGTACGTCTTGTTTTACTCTTAAATCTAATTTTTCAAAATGTGGCTTTTTATTCGTAATAGCAGTGATACCATCTAAAACTTCGATTGAAGAATTAGATAAATTATCTATAATTACAACGTCGTAGCCTTCGTTTTGTAATTCAACAACGGTATGCGACCCAATAAAACCTAAACCTCCTGTTACTAGAATCTTCATATTATTTATTTGTCTGTATAAAATTTAAAACTGTACTCGTGATAAATTCAATTTGTTCATCATCGAGTTCTGTATGCATTGGCAGTGAAATCACAGATTGGATTAAGGCATTGGTAACTGGAAAATCTGATTCGTTATAACGCTCATCCATATACGCTTTTTGTCTGTGCAACGGAATTGGATAATACACTCCACATGGAATATTTTTTGATTGTAAGTGTGCTACAAGGGCATCTCTATCCACTCCTTTTAAATTAAGTGTATATTGATGAAACACATGGTCACTACTAGTATCATCATTTTCTAAACCTATTGGTGTTACAATATTAGGATGATTCTTAAAGGCTTCATTATATTTTCTTGCTGTATTTCGTCTAGCAGCATTATAAGTATCTAAATGTGGTAATTTAGCATCTAAAACAGCGGCTTGAATAGAATCTAAACGTGAATTTACCCCTACAACATCATGATGATAACGTTCGTACATCCCATGATTTACAATACCTCTAATTTTATGAGCCAAATCATCATCATTTGTAAAAATGGCACCACCATCTCCATAACATCCTAAATTTTTAGAAGGAAAAAACGACGTTGAAGCAGCATGTCCTATAGCACCTGTTTTGGTTTTTGACCCATCGCGATGTGTATAATTAGCCCCAATTCCCTGAGCGTTATCTTCTATAACATATAAGTTATGGGCTTTAGCTATATCCATTATAGCATCCATATCGGCAGGTAAACCAAATAAATGAACAGGTACAATCGCTTTTGTTTTTGGTGTAATGGCTTTTTTAATGGCCTCTAAATCAATGTTAAATGTAATAGGATCGACATCTACTAAAACTGGAGTTAATTGCAATAAAGCAATAACCTCAACAGTAGCAGCAAATGTAAAATCTGCAGTAATAACTTCATCTCCCGGTTGTAATCCTAAACCCATCATGGCTATTTGTAAGGCATCTGTTCCGTTTGCACATGGAATAACATGCTTAACTCCTAAATAATCTTCTAGATTTTTTTGAAACTCATGCACTTTTGGTCCATTAATAAAAGCGGCACTGTCCATAACCTCTTGAATCGATGGATCTACTATATCTTTAATTTTGGCATATTGACTCTGAAGGTCAACCATTTGTATTTTTCTCATTCTAAAAACTACGATTAAATGTGTAAATAAAAAAGCAAATTGCTCTAAGCGAAAATACAAAATTGTAAGCGCTATGGCAATGCAATTAATTGAAAGTAATGTATTTTAGCACAAATCTTTATTTTTGAAAGGACTCTATTCTATAGGAATCTACTTAGCAAGTTTTGTTGTTAAAATTGCAGCCTTATTCAATTCTAAATTGAAACAAGGTGTTATGGGCAGAAAAAAGACCTTTTCAACACTTGAAAATGCGATTACACCACAAGACAAAACCTTTTGGTTTCATTGCGCTTCACTTGGCGAATACGAACAAGGTTTACCTGTCTTTGAAGCTTTAAAAGCGAAACATCCTAACTACAAAGTGGTGTTGTCATTCTTTTCGCCTTCTGGTTATAACGTTAGAAAAAACGCAAAAATCGCCGATGTTGTAGTTTATCTTCCGCTTGACACTAAAGCAAATGCCAAACGTTTTTTAGATTTGGTAAATCCTGATTACACGCTATTTGTAAAATATGAAATCTGGCCTAATTTTTTACATGAAATTAAAAAACGCGGCCTAAAAGCGATTTTAATTTCTGCTGTCTTTAGAAAAGATCAAGCCTTTTTTAAATGGTATGGCAGTTATACAAAGTCTGCACTGTTTGCGTTCAATCATATTTTTACACAAGACGAAAACTCTAAAACATTACTTCATCGTATTGGTTACAATGCTGTTTCTGTTTCTGGCGACACACGATTTGATCGGGTTTCAAATCAATTAAAAGTTGACAATACAGTTTCTTTTATTGAAGAATTTAAAAACGACAAATTATGTATGGTTTTTGGAAGTTCTTGGCCAGATGATGATAAATTATATATGAATTTCATAAATTCTAATCCTAATGCAGATGTAAAGTTTGTAATTGCTCCACATAATATAAAATCGAGTTATGTAGCTTCATTAAAATCCCAATTAAACGTAAAAACCATTTGTTATTCAGAATTAACTGAGAATGAAAATTTAGCCGATTACGACGTCTTTATTTTAGACACCATTGGGTATTTAAGCAAAGCTTATAGCTATGCCGATATGGCTTATGTTGGTGGCGGAGCTGGAACAACAGGTTTGCACAATATATTAGAACCTGCGGTTTTTGGCATTCCAATTCTTATTGGAAAGAACTACGACAAGTTTCCTGAAGCTAAAGCATTAATTGACTTGGGAGGTGTAACAAGTATAGCTAGTTCCAATGGTTTCAACTCTACATTACATGCCTTGATTAAAGATGATGTTTTACGGACAACCCAAGGACATATCACTAAATCCTTTATTACATCTAACACAGGAGCTGTTCTTCAAATTATGGATTATTTAGATCATTAATCTAAAATCCGTCTTGCTTTTATAGTTTAGAATGCACTAATCGATACATTAAAACTGCAGTAATTTTAGCTTGGGTTGCAACTGTATTTAAATTTCCGGTTTCATTGATTGTATGATCGTCGCCCCCACCAGTAAGCCCTATACCATCTATAGCCATATTTACATATTCTGAAGTAAATGAAATATCTGCAGCTCCTGCATTTCTCGGATTTACTGCTGTTACGGGACCAAAACCTAAATCTTTACTAACAGTATTGTAATATCCTAATAATTTCGTGTTTCCTTCCGTTAACGTTAATGGTGGATATCCTCCAGACGAAAACTTAAGTTCAGCTTTTGTTTTTGGATAATTTTCAGAAACTATATTTTGCATTGTGGCTTTAGCTTGCACTAACTGATCTAGAGATACAGCTCTTAAATCTCCACGAACAATGGTTTCTTGAGCTACCACATTGGCTTTCCCTAGAGCATGCCCACCTGTTCTTTCTTCGTTTTGACTTACAGAAGTTCCGCCTATTATAAAGCCAGGATTAAAGGTTAAATCTTTTTCTTTAGCGAGCTGTACGTAGAATTCATTTAAAATTCGAGAGGTTTCATATATAGCGCCTACACCAATATTTTTAGTAAAAATTTGAGACGAATGCGCAGGGTTCCCAGTAACTTTAAGTTCCCAATCCGTAGATCCTCTTCTTGAAACCACTACTGTTTTAGGATTGTTATCCCCATTTTCAAAACCTAAAGCAATATCTGCGCGTTTTGCGGCATCAATTAAAGCTTTTTTAGACGATTCTAAAGGGGCACCACTCTTTTCTTCGTCGCCTGTCATTACAATTTCTATAGACATATCATCTAAAAGTCCAGCGTCGTGTAAAGCTTGCATGGCTAAAATGATGATAACGTCACCACCTTTCATGTCGGCAACGCCTGGTCCTTTCATGATAGAATCGTTAAGCATGGTGTAGTCTTGAAAAGGACTATCTAATTCAAAAACGGTATCTAAATGACCTATCATTAAAAATTTTGGACCTTTTTTTCCTTTCCTTGTGGCAATTAAATGTCCTGCTCTACCATAAGCATCACCATTAGTCAATTCGGTTTTAAACCCTAATTTATCGAGCTCGGCTTGAAACAAACGGCCGACCTCTTTTACTCCTTCAAAGTTCATAGTACCACTATTAATGTTGACTGATTTTTTAATCAAGGCAATGGCATTTTCCGAATGCTTATCAACTGCTTTTATAATTTTTCGCTCCTTATTATTATTTTGTGAAAAGCTTACAAGTGAAAAACAAATAGAAGCCATTAAAACTATCTTTTTATAATTAGGGGTTTCGATTATCATTTGAATTTGATATTAAAGTTAATCTTGGTAAAATAACTTCAATATAATCATTAATAATCTTAGAAAACCAACAAAAATCAATTTGCTAACGTCCAAACCTATCGCTACATACGTATATAACCATGATATACGACGAATAATTTAACAATAAATGTTAATAATTGATTGAAATCATTATTTTCGTATATTAACATAAATTAACACTAAAACTATTAAAATGAAAAAAGTTGTATTAAGTTTAGCACTTGTTGCTGTATTAGGATTATCATTTACATCATGTAGAGAAACTGCTGAAAAGGCTGAAGACGCTGTAGAAAACGCTGCAGACAAAACAGGAGATGCTTTAGAAGATGCTGGTAACGCCATAGACGAGACTATTGAAGATGCAGGTGATGCTTTAGAAGATGCAGGCGATGCTGTAGAAGACAGTATTGATGATGCTAAAGAAGCTACTGGTGATGCTTTAGATAACGCTAAAGAAGGTGCAGAAAACATGGCTAATGATGCAAAAGATGCCGCTAATAATGCGATTGAAGGAGCAAAAAAAGCTGGTAATGACGCCGTAGATTCAGCGAAAAAAACTGGTAGCGATGCTGTTAATAAAGCAGCTGACAAAGTTAAAGGTATGTAATACCAAACTTTCCTAAAATAAAAAGAGCTTGATTTTTATCAAGCTTTTTTTTATGTCTTATTTTTAAAATTCTGTTTGAGAGGATTCACTTAATTTTAATTCACTAGGAACAATTATCGTTTGTAATTTTAAAGAATCATCTTTAATATTATCAATTAATAGTTTTGTAGATATCTCACCAATTTTATGAGCTTTTTGATGAATGATTGAGATTTTTGGACTTGATAATAATTGGGTATGCTCGTAACCAAAACCAACTACAGATAAATCTTTAGGAATATCTTTTCCTAATTTTTTAGCCATATTAATGGCCACAATTCCTGTAAGGTGATCTATAGATAGAATAGCGTCTATGGATTTATTAGCTTTTAAATAGTTATATATTAGCTTTTCAACATCACTATCTAAGGCATTATCTAATTTTAAAATATTAGTTTTTAGATTATGATCCTCTAAAGCCTTTGTATATCCACTTATTCTAAGTTGACCAACACTAAGCTCCTCAATATTACTGACTAAAAGAATATTCTTACGCTGTTCCTTTATTATTAAATGCTCCGCAGCTTCATATACCGATTGAAAATCATCTACAATCACTTTATTACATTCAATATCATCAACCACCCTATCAAACATTAAAACAGGAAGCTTACTTTTTATTGCAGATTTTATATGATCCGTTTGCTCCTTTACTTGACTCTCTCTTGCGACAGCTATAATAAACCCATCAACACTTCCATTAGCTAATAAATCTAAGCTTCGTTTTTCTTTATGCAAGGTTTCATTAGACAAACAAACAATAATATCGTAATCATTATTAGTGGCTGTTTTTTCAATACCGTGTAAGACTTCAGCAAAAAACGGATTCGTTACCGTTGGAAGAATAACACCAATAATTTTAGTTTTATTTGTTTTTAATTGTTGTGCTATTCTGTTAGGCTTATAGTTTAATTTATCTGCCAATTCATTAACACGTTTTTTAGTGTTATCACTAATTTCGTGGCTATCGTTTAAAGCTTTGGATACTGTTGAAATTGAAAGATTCAATAGCTTTGCTAATTCCTTTAATGTTGTCATGATTTTACTATTTTATGTCTAACAAATAAATTGTTTATCGCCTTTAATATTTATTTTATTTTGATGCCTAGATCCATATTTTGATTAAAATTTCTATCAATACAGAAGTATAGTACTAAATGATATCACACCTCTTCCTTCTTCCCTTTAATTGACAATGCCAATCCATTATCGAATAAAACCGACTCACTTTATAGTTATTAAAATGAAATTATCAATCAATCCATCCATTCTCGAGATTAAGCCACTATGCAATGACTGTATCTGATTCAACCAATACTGTAGCCGTCCCAATATAGTCCTCAAACTCGTCATTATTCTATGACATTTAGGTAATTTATCTTATAAGAACTTGGATAATCATTCACAGCAAAGTTAATTGTTCTTTTTAATCTACTTTAATGTAGACAAAAATTATCGTTTATAAACCAAGTATCCTAACGTTAATTTAAAGAAAAAGCATGTTTATAAGATATAAACACGCTTTTAACTAAGATTGATTTATTGCTATTAATCTCATTCTTTTATAAGCTTCACACTTTTTGAACCCTTCACACCTTCAACTCTTGCAAAATAAACACCAGATTTTAATGTTGACGAATCAATTACAGCATCAGTTGCATTTGGTTTTAAAACACGCACTTGCTTACCTAAAATATCATATACAGTAATAGAATTTATTGTTGTATTACTTTCAACATTCCAGTTATTTCTCTTTGGGTTAGGAAACATCTTAACAGCCGTTGCTTTAAAATCATTTGTTCTTAAGACACAATCATCACCAACTTGGTCAGCAAAATATTTAGTTTCCCATTGCCTGCCTGCGTATGCAAATTAACATGCGTAAGTCACATCTTCATCAATAATTAAATCATCTATCATTGCTGAAACCATATATTTCCAAGACTAATCATAAGGAATTCAGCAAAAGGAGATTACCTCCATAAGTAAACAACAATACCAAATTTATCATCAAGTTATTACAATGTAACTTCTACACGAGCAGCTGTAGTAAGAAAAGCATAGTTATAACCCGCTCTAAAATCTACAGGTAAAGTAAATTCAGAATGGATAAATATATGAGATGCTCGAGCAATATCATCTATTACATAAGTTCCAACTGCTGTAATTACAGAACCAAAATCAATAAAAACACCCATCTTTGCATAACCACCAAGACCTGCAGAAAATTTAATAAAATATCTTTTCCTTGATCACATCTATAACACAATGTTAAGGTTCGAATACCCGAAAACACCAGGATTAAAAGGGAGTGGTATCGCTCTAAGAATAGCTGTTGTATCGCTTTTTTTTAAATAAAATATTATATACTTCTAAGAAATTAGACCCATTATTTGTAACCAAGACATTAGAAATAAAGACAAGAATAGCATTTATCAAAGGCGTCATAAATATATTTAGACAAACCCCAACAATCCCTTTTATTAAAGAGTTTAAAACAAAAAAAGCCGAAACTTTCGTTTCGGCTTTTCAACAGTACTGAAGACGGGAGTACAATTGAACAAAAAGCTTAGTTTCCTAGACTCCTTAAAACCAACAAGACACACCACAAAACCAACAGCCACAAAGGCTTAACCAATAAGATTAAGTTTGTTTTAGATTGTAATAATTTGCATTAATTTGTATTCTACCGTACATTTACCGTACAACTTATTAAATAAGCAAAAACATAAATATGGCTACAGTCAATTTTTTATATCGATCCAAGAAAGAAAGTGCTCCCTTAAACATTCGACTGCTATACAGAGCAAAGAATAAAGATTATATCATTGGAGGAAAAATAAAATATGTGGTCACGAAATCTTATTGGAATAAAAAGCACTTTTTAACCAGAACAAGGGATGCTAAAACTCAACAAGAACAAAACAAGGTTAGAAATGCTCTACACGAAATTGAACAACATATATTAAAATCTTTTAATAACACTCATGTTGATGCTGTTAATAAAGAATGGCTAAAACTTCAAATAGACAACTACTATAAGGCTGAAATAAATGAAACATCAAAAGACAACTCCCTGTCCTCGTATTTTAACACATATACAGAACAAAAAAAGAATGACATTACATTAAGTAGCATAAAAAAATATGATGTGGTCAGAAACTTAGTCATACGTTATCAGAACAGCATTAATACCAAAATAAAAATTGAAGATGTTGACTTAAACTTTAAGACGAGCTTTGAAGCATACTGTAATAATGAGAACTATGCTCATAACACTATTGCGAAAGCACTTAGAACAATAAAAACAGTGTGTAATCATGCAAAAATCAATGGTTTCAAAGTAAGCCACCAACTTGACGCTATTAAACCTAGGTTCAAAAAAGTTTCAAATATTTATTTATCATTTGATGAATTAGAAAGAATTGAGAATATTGATGATGATAAATTAACGGAAAGCTTAGCTAATGCTAGAGACTGGTTAATTATAAGTTGTTATATAGGACAACGAATTTCTGACTTTATGAATTTTAATAAAAAAATGATCAGGGTGGAAAAAGGGAAACATTTAATTGAGTTCACCCAGAAGAAGACAAATAAAATCATGACCGTTCCGTTGCATCAAAAGATTTTGAAAATACTCGAAAATCGAGAAGGTAACTTTCCACGGCCAATCTCAGATCAGAAGTACAATAAGTATATTAAAGATGTCTGTGAGTTAGCAAAAATCAATGAATCAGTCTATAGCAGTGTTAAGAAAGAAACTAAAGAAGGAAGTAAAATATATCGAAAAGTATTTGATAATTACAAAAAACATGAATTAGTATCATCACATATTGGAAGGCGTAGTTTCGCAACGAATTTCTACGGAACAATACCTACTTCACTTTTAATATATGCAACAGGACACAGCTCTGAAGCTATGTTTTTACAATACATAGGAAAGAGTAATAAAGATATGGCAATGGAATTAACAAATTATTTTTAACATGTACGAATACATTAATAAATTACAAATGCAACTAGAATTTTTAAAAAGTTGCTTCTTAATAGATAGACACTTTAATCAACACACAGCTAATTATGAAATTCTAGAACATGACGATCTAATAAATGAATTCTTAAACTGTCATAAACTAAGAAGCTCATTAATTGAAACAGATATAAAAAACAATAAGCATTTGCTTCAAATAATTAAACTATGCAATTCATTAATATACATTTACGACAAAGAACTAGTCAACTTCACCAAGCAAAAACTACCTAAGCATAAGCGTAGTGATGAGATGAATGAGAGTCCTGAGGAACTATCATTTCTTATAGATAAATATTTAGATTTTTGGATTGTTTCCGTAAGTGATTTCGATATATTCCCAGAATATTACAAGATTAAATACAAGGAAACTACTGAGTGTTTTACAACCGAGGAGATTAGATTAAAACTTGACGAAATTATAGAAACAATAACTTTTTTTCATGAAGATTTAAACAAATATTCAATTGACACTAATTTATATGAAGATGTTTTTTATGCAAAATACTCGCACTACAGCCCATGGAATGAATCAGGATTAAAGGAAGATGAGTTTGAACCAATAATTGATAAATTAAAATACGAAAAAGCAAATTTAAACACTTGGGACTTAAATTTCGCTTCATTAACGGCTCCTGACACTACTGACAAATTTGAAAATCCCACCTATAGGCATCCGAAATTAAATCCTTTTGCAAATGACTATGCAAGAAAGTTGTTCTTAAAGCTTCATGACAGATACAAAGATGAAAAAATGTACAGTAATGCAAATTATAGCTTTATCTATTACGCAATGAAGAATGACGCTTTAATTAATAGCTCAGGAGTTTATTTCATTGACTACTTGGCATCTATAGATATATTGATTGATAGAATTGATAGTAGGCAATCAGGATCCAATAAAAGAACTCCCTTTTATGAAGAGTGCAAAACGTCAATGCACATAAATTGAAAGACATAATTCTAAAAAGAGTCTAACTACCAGGTGTTTAAAATCACCAAAATTATATTACGCTATTTATGTGTTATAAATAGCGCATAATCGCGCTATAATTAACACACTTCACTTCCGAATTTTGGCCAATATTAATAAACAAACTACGCCAAAATGAAAGAAAAATTTATCATTCAGGAAATTTCACCTGAACAATTCTCAACTATGCTATCTGAGAATATCAAAGACCAAATCGAACAATTAATTAATGAACTTTCGTTAAAAAAATCGGTTGATGAATTATTGACACGAGAAGAAGCCTGTGAGCTTCTGAAAATAAATTCCTCAACATTATGGAGTTGGACAAAAAAAGGAAAATTACTATCTCATGGTATTGCCAACAGAAGGTATTATAAAAAAGAGGAATTACTTAAAGCTTTAACCCCCTTAAAAAGCTAACCTACCCACAGTAATATAAAAAAAAGAGTTAAATATTAGATATTCTATTCAACACCAAGACAATGTGCTTCACCCCCTTGATTTGAATAGAAGATACTAACTCTTTCACTCCTTATAAACACTCTTAAATATCAAATTAAGTCAGTATGCATCATCTATTTTTTAGATATGCCTAATTACTTAATACACTCAATTTAAATATAATACCATGAAAAATGAATTCATAAACATACGAATATCATCAGATTTTAAAGCTGATTTGGAAATACTTTCCAACACAAAAGGCATTTCACTATCCAATTTAGGTAGAGAAGCATTAAACGAATATTACAACAATACGCCAGTTAATGAATCTACAAAAACTAACCTTAACAATGACCAACTCATACAGTCATTAGCATTTACAGAATTTATATTTTGGATCTATGAAAAAAAGAATAATCCGATAATATCTGAAATGGATTATTTTTACAAGCAACACCTATCACTTATCGAAGAAATGAAGACTCACCCTAGATTCGACATTAAAATATTAAGTGAATTTAACAAGATAAAAGTTGAAATCGAAGACAAACTGAAAGGCTTCAAGGATTATCCAGAAGTATTCCTGTTTCCCACAGAGAATCATGAAACTTCTTTTAACTATTCACTCCTAGCAGATTTCATGTACAACATAAGATACACAAAATTTGGAGCGCAAGATTTATTCATTAAATAGTTATGGAATATTTAAATCATGAAATAATCAGTGCCGAGTTACAAAATTTAACTAAATCTAATTTAGAAAAATCTCGAGATCTATTATCTAGTATAATCAATAAGCTTCCTAATGAATATAGCGATCTTATTGAAAGTACTTTTCTATATAAACGCGTTCCAAAGGAATATATGCTATGCTCAATCTTGTTTACAGTGAGCACTTCCGTAGGACTTACATTTTATTTACAAGCATTAGGCTACAGAAATTATGCTAACCTATATTTCACCATAATAGGTAGTCGTGGTGACGCCAAGACAGAAGCTATGAAAATAGCCACTAAACCAATAAAACTCATAGATGACAAATTTTATAATAATCATTTAATAGATGTAAGTAATACAAGTTCAGAAGAAGATACTCCAAAACGAAAACAAGTATTAGTACAAAATGCAACAATAGAAGCTGCACACAAAATCCACTCAGATAACCCCAACTCTGTTGGCATTTTGATTGATGAAATATTTGCATTAGTTGAAAAAATGGGAAATCCAAATAGTAGAGATGGTATAGCCTGGAGGAATTTTTTATTAGAAGGCTACACCAATGGATATATTGACATAGCCAGAAAGACTTCAGAGAGTTTTAGAATAAATGAGTCGTGCCCAACCCTTTTAGGTGGCTTGCAACATCAATTTATCCCTAAACTTATTGCTAATGGAAATTTAGAAAGCGGTTTTATAGATAGACAGTTATTTACTCCTAAACTAACGAACAATCCAAAACTACATAAAGGTAATGCAGATGTGAAAATCATGGAAAACTACAAAAAGTCCATTAAAAACATGTTAGATTATAAATTTCAATCTGAACAAGACTACGAAGAAATAAAACAATTTGAGATAAGGATGACGGACAAAGCTCATGAACGACTTTTCCAATACACACAAGACCTTATAGATAGGCAATCTAAGGCTAAACCAATTATAAAAGAGTACATCTCAAAAATGCAAATATCCATACATAAGTTATGTATAAATGTATTTATGATGTTTCACTCCCATAAATCTGAATTTAGACAACCTTTAACGCTAGAAAATATGGAATTAGCCATTTCTTTAAATGAGTTTTATCTAATGAATTTTAGAATTGTTTTAGATGATAATATCAATTCAGAAACAAAAGAACCAACAGCAGAGGATATTATAAAAGTTGCTAAAAGAAATAACTCTTCACAAAAGGCAGTAATTGAAGTAACGGGACTTCATAAAGGTACTATTTCTAAAAAGTGGAATAAAGTCTAATCGACAACTGGCAACTCACAACAATAGTTTACAGCATCATAAAACCATAACCATCAAACATATATGATGATTATTTAAAAAGTTGCAAGTTGCCAGTTGTTTTAAAAAAAATCCAAAATGTTACAAAAAATTGAATTAAACCTATCATTTGACACAAAACGGTATAGAAATATTATCACTCCATGTTGCCAAAGCAACAATAATGATGGGAAATTTGTGAACTACAAACAACTACCCCCTATTTATGGGTATTGTCATTCATGCGGCAAAGCAACACTTCCATCTACACGGTATAAAGACAATTTTGGAAATGAATTTATCTGGAATGATATTACTAAAAAAATGGAACCATCCGTCACACAATTGTATGACAACAATGTATTACAAACGTATGACAAACATTACAAGTCGTGTAATACATTGTCATACAAAATCAAAACGGACATTAAATATATTGATTTTAAGAAAGTTATTCTGTGTTATGAGAACATTGCAGAGAATAATCTATTAAAATATTTACGCAATAAGTATGGTAATGCAAAAACTGATTTGGTAAAAAAAATGTATTACATAGGCACAACAAAAGATTTAGGTACTGTTTTCTGGAATATTAATCGTGACACAAAAGCCCAAAAAGCGAAAGTATCATATTACAAGCCAAATGGCAAAAGAACAAAATACTTTAAAGTTCCTTATAAAAACCAAAACGGTTATTATAGCTGCTTATTTGGAGAACATCTATTAGATATAGCTGAAAATAAAGACAAAGCCGTTATGCTTGTTGAGAGTGAAAAAACAGCTATTGTATGCGCAATGCATTTGACTGAATATGTTTGGCTGGCCTATGGCGGAATTACAGCACTCACAATCGACAAAATGCAAGTATTAGCTAAAAGAAAAGTTATTCTTATTCCAGATATGAGCGAGAAAGCAGTTAAAATAATGGCTGAAAAAGTTCTTAAATTTAAAACTCTAGGTATCGATGCTAAACTTTGGGACTTAACATCTGGAAAAACGGATAAAGAGCTTAAAGATAGTAATTGGTATAATTGCGATTTAGAGGACGTGTTTAGACGAAGCGGAAACATATAATACATGAAAAATTAAGAGTATTGTATTGTTTTTTTCAAGCCTATTAGCCTTGTCATAAAAATAATCAGGAATATTACAGCACACATGCTTATATTGATATTCTATTTTTAAATAGCTTATTTGAAAACTTTAATTCTTAATTGCTGATATTTATAACAGTCCCCAAATAAATGCCTTCTTGCTATAAGAAAGTTATTATTCGTCTTTAGAAAGATCATTAAATCTGTACAATGTTATTCTTAATTATAAATAAGTTATTGATTTGATTTTTGGACATTGAAGGAGAAATATAATAGTTATCTATATCATTATTTTGATAAAGCAAATAAGATATTTTATTATTAGAATAAAGGATTAAAATATTATGATTTGCAAACTGTAACATAAAACCATCTTTGGGCTTTACTGCGAATACTTTAATCGAATAATTATATAATGCAGCATAAGATTCGATTGTATTGTTAAATTCAAACCCTACCCAATTATTATTAAAATTGATTGCATTAAAAGAAATAGACACTATAGCATCATTTACTTCTAAACAAATTGACTGTTGCTTTTAACTTGAGCAATGCTTATCTTGGCTAAACACATTAGCACGATAAAGTATAAAAAGAATTATTAATGATTGTTTTAACATGAGTATTAATATAATTTACTTTAGTGTAATTGAGGCCAAGTGAAGGATAAGTAAATATTTTACATAATAACACATATAAAGAAGAAAACACAAAAACTTAGACTAAGCGTTCCCTTGAAAGGTTTTTACCTTATAACTAAGCAAGCATTATGTAATACAGCTTTGAGTTAGTTTGGTAGCGGAATATTGGTTCTGGAGTTAGCAATGGCTCTTTGTTTTTCAGGGTACTTATTTAATAAAATAACTATTTTAAATAAAACAAGCAATGTGCCATTATAGCGTTGGCTACAACTATTATGACATAAAACCAACAATGTGGTGGCGCGCGGAACAACACAAAAGACAGAGGGTTTTTACTTTTTCGTAAAAAACTGGGTTTTGGGTTGTGGGGAATTTTTAGTTATCTGACCAATATTCTATTTTACTAGGGTTTAAAACTAATTTAGACATTCTTTCGATATTGAATGTCCTATCTTCTTCCCTCATATAGCAATAACCAACAACACATAATGAATTACCAACTGTTTTAAACTCTGATGGTTTTATTGTTCTTAAACTCTGAACACCACCATCAAATTGAATTGATTTATGATAAGAGAACTTAATATCTAAATTTGAACTAATAGCAATATTAATATACTCTTTAATTATGCTAATTTTTGTTGAATTTATTTTTCTTTCAGATTTTTTTAACTCTTTAGTTGTGTAATTTATTAGTTTATTTTTAAAAGTAATTGCTATTTCATTATCTGGACTTACTTCTAATTCTTTATTAATATATTCAAATGACAACCCTATTTTTTTCTTTTTGAAATAAGCAACAGACAGAAAATAATTTATATATTTTTGATTTGGCTTCTGCTGATTATAATAATTCCAAGAATCAATTGCTTCATCAAATTCATTTAGCTTTAGAAATACTAAAGCTTGCCCAAAAAAAGCAATAGCATTTGTATTATCTAAACTTATCGAATTTGAAAAATGTTCTTTTGCTTCTTTAAATTGTTCATTTTGTTGATATGCTCTTGCTAAATTGTATTGGACTTTAGCATTGTCACTTTGAATTTCTAATGACTTTAAATAGTATTTAATGGCATTTTCATAATCTTTTTTATTTGATAATTCGTCAGCAACTGTTGTTAAATCTTCAGCTTCAATTTTTTTAGTATAATTACAATAATGAGAATTATTACAGGCATAAAAATACCCGTAAGGACCTTTTCTTTCAATTAATTTACCATTATCACACCAAGCACATTTTAAAGATGTTATAGGTTCATTTGCCTCAATTTCTGTAACAAATTTTGAAGGATATTCATAACTTGATAAAATATGAACGTGTTTTTTTGCTCTTGTCATTGCGACATAAAACAAACGTCTTTCTTCTCCATTTGGAAATTGGTCTGCTTTCGATAATAAGAAGTTTAACAAAGGATCATCAGATATTTCAGAAGGGAAGCCATAAGTTCCTGAATTTCCATTTAGGATAATAATATAATCTGCTTCTAAACCTTTTGATGTATGTACTGTAAGAAAGTTTATTTTAAGATTGTGATTGTTTTTAAATATGTAGTCGTAATTATTGTTTAGCTTATTGTATTGTTTTGAGATATGTTGAGAATCATTTATAATAAGTTTTTCAAAATCATAACGCCCTAAAAGTAATATTGAAACTTTATTATCTTTTTCCTTCTCATTAATTACATCAAGAGCTTTATTTAACACTTTATGTGCCTCATTACCATTTCTTTCTGCATCATTATATTTGTGAATTGTTAATGGATTTAATTTTGATTGCTTATTACTTTTTAAGGATTTTTCAATTTGATTTGGGTTTTTTAATATAAAGTTACTTGAAAGGTCAATAAGTTTATTATCAAACCTATATGTATGTTCTATATAAGACTTGTTTGTTTTTCTTTTAAATCCTGAAATAGTAGAGGTTTCAAAATATTCTGAAAAGCCTGTAAAGACGCCTATATCACTACCAGAAAAACGATAAATAGATTGCCAATCATCACCAACACAAAACAATTTAGTATCAGGTTTTTGGTCTAATAATGCTTTAATTAATTGGTATCTTGATTGCGATATATCTTGAAATTCATCAATGATAATGTATTTGAAAGGGGATGAAAATTGATTATTTGAAATTAGAGTTGTAGCCATATTAATCATATCACTAAAATCAATTTCATTATGTTCTTTTAAATAGTTTTTATAATTCTTTAAAATAGGTTCAAATAAGTTTAAAAATAACGTTGCCCTCTGGTTATCCTCCTGTTTAGCTCTAAATATAAGATTACTAATAGATTCATTATTAGATTTAAACAATACTAAAAAGGTGTTCAGTAACTGTGTAAACTTATCTATATCTTCAGGTGTATTTTCTTGTATGTAATCCCAAAGTTCATCATCTGACATTGGGTTAAATTCTACACCTTCATCCTCTAACTTATCCTGTAGATTAGATAATAAAATTCCTTTTTTCTGTTCCCAAGAATACGTTTCAACAAGTGTAGTACCATTATATTGATGTTCATTTCTTTTCCAAGCAATACCATCATTATAAACTTGTTTAGCAGATATACCTTCTTTTCCCTTAAACCAAGATGGAACATTATTATTTTCATCAATACCAAAATGTTCTATATATATATTGTAATCAGGTAAATAGAAATCAGGTTTATATTGTCCGAACTTTTTACTTGCTGTTTTGTATTGGTAACTTTCTTCGTATTTGTATTCAATATTGTTTCTAAATAAAAAATTTGCAATCAGTACTTCTTCTTGACTTTTAAATCTTTCTCGATACTTTATATCTACACCATCTTTAGTTTTTCTCTTTACAATTTTATACCCTTCAAGTTTTTGCTCTTTTAGATAGTTTTGATGTTCTGCATCAGATTTAAAATCGTGAATGTCTTTATATGGTTTTAGGTAATATGCTAAAAAGTCTATAAGGTTATTGAAATAAGTATCATTAGATTTAGCATCGGAAATAAAGGAAGAAAGTAGTTGTAAAATTTCTTTTTGAGATAAACCAAAAATAGATGGTTTCTCATTCGTAGATTCTGCAATAATATCTAATCCTAATTTGTGAAATGTTTTTACAGGTAGCGAAATATCCATTTTCTTTTGGATTCTTTCTGCCATTTCATCAGCAGATTTACGAGTAAAAGAAATAAGTAATATTTCTTTAGGATTGACTTTTAACCTTTTAGTTAAATATTGAACTTTACCAGCTATTGTTAGTGTTTTACCAGAACCTGCACCTGCAATTATTAAATTATTATCTTCATTTACAACTACTGCATTTCGTTGTTGCTCGTCTAAAGATTTACCTTCAACATCACTTAATAATTCATCAACCTTTTCAAGTTCATTGGAAACAAAGATGTTGTTTCTAACCTTAATTAAATCCTCAAAATTTGAGTATTCAGAAATAAACGTATCAATAAGTGTTATTTCTTCCTGAAAGTCTGGTAAGTCCTTATAATCAGTAATCTTTAGTTTATTAAATAAAGCTGTATAATTAGATTTAAAGTTAAACAAATCATAATTAGATAAGTACTTTCTTTTATTACGGAATTTATCAAAATCAATATTGAATTGCTTGATTTCGGTTAATTGTTTTTGAAGGCTTTTTTTAAGTTTTTCGCATTTTAGTAAATACTCTGCTCTGCGTAGACTTGCTTCCTCTTCAAGTTTTTTTTTCTTTTTAGCATTTGTATAAGCTGAAACAGAAATAGCTGTTAAAGCAATACTACCAACTACAATATAACCTATCATTCAAATACTTTTTTCTTAAAAAATTCTAATTATCAACCCCATTAATAAAAGTTTTTACGAAGTCTTTTATTTTTTCTGTGATTCTGGTGCTTATTGATTCTCTTTGTAAGACACTTGGTTGTTTTTCTAATGCTTCTATTACTTCATCTTCTGTTGCCATTCTTCCTGTGAAAAGAAAATCGTTTATGATGTCTTCTACTTTATCTTGTTTTAATGCTTCTGCTGTACTTAAATCTTGTAAAGCTTTTTTAGTTTCTTCTTGCCAATAGGTTTTAAATTCATCTTCAATAGCTTCACTATCGTTTATTTTAGGAAGATTATTTTGAATAAACTTTTCTATTAAAACTCGTTTACTTCTTAATTCAGATTCTCCAGCTATTAAATCTATAATTTGTTTTTTCTGTTTTGCTTGGTCTTTTGGTTTTGCATCTTTTAATTGTGTTAATAGCTTCATTATGTAGGCTACATTAATTTCATCACGATGTATTAATTCTAATTCAAAATCAATTTCATCTAAGATAGATACTGTTTCCTTTTGGTTATTTGTTTTTATCTTATCGTAAAGGTCTAAATATTTACTTGTGTAATCTGCAAACTCTTGGTCTTTCATATACGTATCATCAAATGAAAATTCTACAAATGATGATAATATATTTTTTAATCGCATTATTTCTCTGAATGCTTTAGCAAATTCTAATTCATCTTCTTCAGTAACTAAATCGTTTACACTATCTACAGTTGGCGCAATAGCCATTAATACTTTATAAGCTTCATTAAATTTCGTTATTTGCTCGTTGTATGGTGCTATAATTATAGTTTCTTGAGCATTTTTATCAGAAAACAAAGCGATAGCATCGTCGGTGTTTTGTTTTAGATTACGGAATGCTAAAATATTCCCTTGTGATTTCTTTTCGTTTAAGATTCTATTAGTACGAGAGTATGCCTGTATTAATCCGTGATAGTTTAAGTTTTTATCTACATATAACGTGTTTAAAGCCTTACTATCAAAACCTGTAAGAAACATATTAACGACTAATAATATGTCAATCTGCTTGTTCTTAACACGTTTAGAAATGTCTTTTTTATAGTTTAGAAATGCATTACCATCTTTAGCTGATTGTTTAGTACTAAACTGTTTATTGTAATCTGCTATAAATTCATCTAACTTATCTCTTGTGTGTTTATTTACAGGTGCATCATCATTTACATCTTCTTCTTCTATTTGACCGTTTGCATCCTTATCTGGTTCATTTACGTTATAAGAAAAGATAGTTGCAATATTTAAACGGTGTTCGCCTGCTTCTTTTTTAGCCTTTAATAACTCGTAATATTTGATTAGAATATCTACACTACTTACACAAAACATTGCTGTAAATGTTCTGTGGTGTGTTTTACGATTGTGATTTGCTATTATGTAATTTGTAATCGTATTTAAATAATCATCACTTTCATAGACTTCTTGCTTGTTTATATCTTCTACCTTAGTATCATCGACACCTTCTTTAGATTTAAAAACATTGTAATACTCTATTGAGAATTTTAATACATTTTCATCTCTAATAGCATCTGTAATTACGTATTGATGTAAACACTCGTGAAATAGGTTTGCAGTTGTTTGTTTGATACTTTTTTTACTAATGGCATTTTTTACAAATATTGGTGTTCCTGTAAAACCAAATAATTGGTGATTAGTAAAGAAGTTTACAATACGTTTGTGTGTATCACCAAATTGAGAACGATGACATTCATCGAATATAAAAACTACTTTTTCATCTTTTAAAGCTTCAATCTGTTTTCTAAACTTTGCTTTTGAAATAGCGCTATTTAGTTTTTGAATTGTTGTAACTAATAAAGGTCTATTATTATCTAAAAATTGATTGATAAGCATTTTAGTATTATCAGTACCATCAATACTCTCTTTGTCGAATGCTTGAAATTCTCTAACAGTTTGGTCGTCTAAATCTTGTCTGTCTACAACAAAAACCACTTTTTTAATTTTAGGATTGTTTGTTAATATCTGACTTGCCTTAAATGAGGTTAGCGTTTTACCTGAACCTGTAGTATGCCATATATAACCGTTTTTATCAGAATTTTTAACTCTATCTATAATTGATTCTACTGCATAATACTGATAAGGTCTAAGTATCATTAGCTTTTTATCACTTTCGTGTAAAACAGTATACTTTGTAATCATTTTAGCAATATGACAAGGCTCTAAAAAGATACTTGTAAACTTATCTAATTGTGTGATTTTCTTATTCTTTTCATCACTCCAAAAAGATGTAAACTTGAAACTTTGCTTTTGACTATTAGCATAGTATTTGGTATCTACACCATTACTAATTACAAATAATTGTACATAATTAAATAATGCATTGTTAGATGCAAAAGATTCTTTTTGATAGCGTTGTATTTGATTAAATGCTTCTTTAAGTTCAATCCCTCTACGTTTTAATTCTATTTGTACTAATGGCAGACCATTAATAAGAATAGTTACATCGTAACGATTTTCTCTTTTACCATTAATTGTAATTTGATTAGTTACTTGAAATTGATTTTGACACCAGAAGTCTTGATTAATGAACTCTAAATAGGCTTTCTCACCGTTATCTTTATGTAATACATATTTATCTCTTAAAGTTTTAGCTTTATCGAAAATATTACCTTTAGAAAGGTGTATTAATATACGCTCAAACTCGGACGTAGTAAAGGTCATTTTATTATGCTTCTCTAATTGTGATTTTAGATTGCTTAATAAATCTTCTTCCGTTTTTATAACAACAGATTTATGGCCTAATGCTATTAATTGGCTTATTAAATTATTTTCTAATACTTGTTCTGGTTGTGTTGTCAATTGATTAATTTTTAATATATCCAAGAGTAATTAACAATAAAATGTTAATAAAACCTGTTAATAATAAACTATTTTATATATTTGCACTGTTCATCCTACCATATTAGCGAGGATTGAATTACGAAATCCGATACGCCCCGATGTGTACCGGATTTTGCGGTTTAATAGACTTCATCTAATCGCCTGTCATATATTTTTTTTATAGATTCAGGACCCTTATATTTTTTTTCTAAATAGTAAGCTGTTATTAAATAATAGTCTAAACCACTTCTTTGAGGTTCTAAAATGACAATATAATCCTCACTAATGTTATGAATAAATGTACGTATAGTATCCTTACCATTTACTCTAACAACACTACTAAATATTCTTACATCATCCTTAACTTTTTCATCAATATGTGTTAAAATCCAGTGTAATCTTTTTGATCTTTCAAAATCAAAAATATCTCTAGGCTTTAGTTTTACCTTTTTCTTTTCTTTTACAAACTCAGTACGATATGTTAGATGTTTGAATAAGGATTCAACATCATAAACATCTTCTTTTTTTAAAGGTCTAATTATTTTATTTTGAAACTTAAAACTTACATTATCTGCTATATCTCTATCAAATATAGTTTTTAAAGATTGCTTCCTTTCCCATTCGTTAAAATGGTTTATTTCTAAAAATGATTTATATTTTTTTATATAGTTAATTGCCATTTTTTAAATCAATAAAGAATCGGTTAAACTTTTTCTCAGTAACACTTGTTTTTTCAGTTAAAGGCTTACCACACATTTTCTCTATTTTATCAACTATATTGTTTTTTGCTGTTACTTTATTTAACCCTCGTAATTTATAATTAATAGCCCCCATTATCACATCTGTCAATTGTAATAATTCACTTTCGTGAGAACGAATAATTTGTAGGTTTCTAATGTTTAAATAATCTCTTTCTAAATATTTTTTTAAATTACGTGCTTTGATATAAGAATACGTGTCTTTGATGTCTAAAAAAATATTATAAGTAGCATCAGGATGTATTTTTTTATTTAATAGCTGATAGTACATTTTATCATAGAATGTATCGTGATTTTGATTAAAAGCTGCGTGGTCTAATTGAGATTTATCAATGATTATTGTTCTAAAACTTAAAGATTCATTACTAAAAAAATAATCAATAACTTGATTATAAAATGGATATTGTGATTTAGATATTTTACTCCATTTCATTTCACCTCTGTAAAAATGCTCCATTTTCATTTCACGGATATTTTTGTTATGCATTTTTAATAAATGGTAAGGCGTACTTATATAAGAGAGCAACATATAAGGCTGACCATCGTTTTCTATATGAGTACTTTCATCACAATATATATTATAAGTTTTATTCATACTTTATTGTCTTTTTAAACAAACATTTGTTGTAATAACCCTTTTTTAAAGCTTTTACTATTTTCTATTTTGGTGTTTAAGGCTTCTAATTTTAAATCAATATCAGATAGGAAATTAGCTATTTTGGTTTGTTCTTCAATATTTGGCAAACTAACTTTAAGTTTTACAAATGCAGATTTAGAAATATTATACCTTGTACTACCTTGAGCTAAAGGAATCATTTTTTTTCTAAAATCGCTACTTCGGAATAGAAACTGACTAAATGATGGATATAATAATGATTGTTTTACTCTAAAACCAAAACAAAAACTATTAAGATACATTTCTTCAACTTCATCTAATAATACTGATGCTGTACCAATCTCTTTTGGGGTTTCAGAAGAAGTTGTAAAAAAAATATCACCATATTGAACTTTGGTTTGTTTATCTGTAATTGTTATATCAACTAATCCACAATTATCAATATTTATTTTAGAGCTATCAAAAATTTGCTTGTATTGAATATATGGTTTACCGCTGCCAAAGTTTTCTTTGGTTTTACCTGTTAAACCGTTTAAAGTATTACCTAAATCACCCAACTTTTTCTCTTCCCATTCAGGAAACTCATTACCATTATCATCTTTAAATCTTAATTCTTGATTAAAGATTTTTTGCATTATGCCTTTTTTGTATTGCTCTAAAAGGGTTTTCTTTTGGGTGAGTTTGGTTATTTTATCATCTACATCTGTAAGAAATGAAGCTATTTTTTGTTGTTCTGGAAAGGATGGAATTATCAACTTTGTTGCTTTTATAGTTCTTAATGATAAATTCATTATAGTACTACCTGTTAATTCTGAAAGAAAATATTTCTTAATCCTTGGTGTTTGAAGAATGTAATAATAGAAATTTATAGGTATCTCTTTTTGAAGATTAATATAACAAGCACTTTTACCCAATACAATATTTTCATTATTATATAACGCAAGATTACCAATTGTACCATTAATGGACAGTAAAATTGAGTTTTTATTTAATGGTCGTTTATGTTTTTTAAATTCTTCTAACGAAACTTTTTTTGTATTTTCATTTATACTAATTGCACCATCAACTAGATTATTACCATTCACAAAATAATAATTGCCATTTAAATCATATTTTGGTGTAGAATGAATACCATCACTAATTTTAGTAGTGATATTTTCTAAAATAACTTTATCCCAATCATCATTATAATTTGGAAACCTTAATTGTGGTGTCAATCGTTTTTCCATCATTAAAAAGGTGTTTTAATATTTAACTCCTTGCAATATGAAGCAATACGTTTATCTGTTTCAGCTATTTCAATATCTAAGGCTTGTATTTCTTCTGCAACTGCATTAATGTTAATAGGTTCTTCTTCTTCAAACGTATCTACATAACGTGGTATGTTTAGGTTATAGTCGTTATCTGCAATTTCTTGTAAAGTTGCTCTGTGACTATATTTATCTGTTACCGTTCTATTAGTATAAGTATCTACAATTTGATTGATATGCTCTGGTAGTAGCTTATTGTCTTTTCCTTGTTTTTCAAAATGATTGGAAGCATCAATAAATAATACATCTTCGTTTACTTCTCTACATTTTTTTATTACTAAAATACAGGTTGGAATCCCTGTACCAAAAAAGATGTTTGCAGGTAAGCCAATTACAGCATCTATATAGTTTCTATCTTCTATTAAATAACGTCTAATATGCGCTTCTGAACTCCCTCTAAATAATACACCGTGAGGTAAAACGGTTGCCATGATACCGTTTTCATCTAAATGATGAATCATGTGTTGTACAAATGCAAAATCGGCTTTTGTTTTGGGTGCTAATTTACCGTATTGGCTAAATCTATCATCTGTACTAAATATGCCTTTTGCAGACCACTTTGCAGAAAATGGTGGGTTTGCTACGATGGCCTCTGCTCTAATATCTAAATGTTGTGGTTCTTCTAAGGTATCTTCTTGTTTGATATCGAACTCACGATAATTTACATCGTGTAGTATCATATTCATACGTGCTAAGTTGTAAGTTGTACGGTTTAATTCTTGACCGTAAAACATACCTACATCATCAACTTCTTTTGCCACACGTAATAAAAGTGAACCACTTCCACACGTTGGATCATATACTGATTTTAAACGTTTTTTACGAGTAGTTACTATTTTTGCTAATATGGTAGATACTTCTTGAGGCGTATAGAATTCGCCTGCTTTTTTTCCTGCACTTGCTGCAAACTGCCCGATTAGAAACTCGTAAGCATCCCCTAATAAATCGCTGTCATTATCCTCTAATCGGAAATCTATTTCATCTAAATGTATTATGATTTTTGCTATGGTTTCGTTTTGTGCTTTTACAGTTCTTCCTAATTTACCAGACGTTAAATCTAAATCTTCAAATAGCTTTACAAAATCATCTTCGGATTCTGTACCCATTGTACTTTGCTCTATATTGGTAAGAATACGTTCTAAATCTTCAATGATAAAGAATTGCTTTGCTTCGTCATTATCATTGGTTACTATTTCTGAAAGGTTATTCCCTTTTTGAGCAATAGAAGTAAATAATTCACTTGGTTTTAAAAAGTAGCCTAATTCTTTTACGCAGGCTTTTTTAACTGCTTCAACATATATTTTACCGTTATCTGAATTTTCATCTAACTGCTCATAAGTTAAACCATCTGGTGCTAATATTTTATTAGCGTATAAGTGTAACTTTTCTGAAAGGTATTTAAAGAAAATAAAGCCTAAGATGTAGTTTCTGTAATCGTCTGCATCCATTTTGCCACGTAATAGGTTGGCAATAGCCCATAATTGTTTTTCGAGTAGTTTTTTTTGTTCTTCTGACATATATTGGTAAAGTGTGTTTTAAGATGCTTACAAAATAAACAGATTTAAGCTGTAATTAAGAATAATTCTAATAAATAAAAATACTTATTATAAATTATAAACGACCTCTACCATACAATAATCATACATTTTTAAAAACAAAAAATCCGTAAACACTTGACTAACAAGTATGTTACGGATTTCTACAGTACTGAAGACGGGACTTGAACCCGTACGTCCTAATGGACATTGGATTTTAAGTCCAACGTGTCTACCAATTCCACCACTTCAGCATCTTGATCACAACTGTAATCAAATTGGTATATTTTTATATTCAGAGCGAAAGATGGGATTTGAACCCACGACCTCCACCTTGGCAAGGTGATGCTCTACCCCTGAGCTACTTTCGCAATTTTTAATGAACGTTTTCGCTCTGAAAGCGGATGCAAATTTAAAATTTAAATTTTAAATCCAAAGCATTTTTTAAAAATAAATTAAAAAAATTTTAAGCTTGCTTTTTCTTGACCAACATTCGCTTAATTTCATTGAGTTTCATCAAGGCTTCAACTGGCGTAAGCGTATCAATATCAGTATGTAATATTTCATCTTTAATTTCTATCAATAATGGGTCATCTAAATTAAAGAAACTCAATTGCAAATCGTCTTTTAAACTTTTCACCTTATCTGTTAGCTCTTCACTAGAATGTGACCGCTCTAATTTAGACAAAATTTTGTTTGCGCGTCTTATAACTTGCTGAGGCATTCCTGCCATTTTTGCCACATGTATTCCAAAACTATGCTCGCTTCCTCCTTCTACTAGTTTTCTAACAAAAAGCACATTATCCTTTAATTCTTTTACAGCGACATTAAAATTTTTGATACGACCAAACGTTTCGGTCATTTCATTTAACTCGTGGTAATGTGTCGCAAAAAGCGTTTTTGGCTTAGAAGGATGCTCGTGTAAATATTCACTAATGGCCCAAGCGATAGAAATCCCATCATACGTACTCGTTCCTCTTCCTATTTCATCTAACAATACTAAACTTCGGTCTGAAATATTATTAAGAATAGAAGCCGTTTCATTCATTTCTACCATAAAGGTAGATTCTCCCATTGAAATATTATCACTAGCTCCTACGCGCGTAAAAATCTTATCTACCAAACCAATTCTAGCTTTTCCTGCCGGCACAAAACTTCCAATTTGTGCCAATAACACAATTAAAGCTGTTTGTCTTAAAATAGCCGACTTACCCGACATATTAGGCCCTGTAATCATAATGATCTGCTGTGCTTCTCTATCTAAAAACACATCATTAGCAATATAAGGCTCTCCTATGGGTAATTGTTTCTCAATTACAGGGTGACGACCGTCTTTGATATCTAAATCATAGCTGTCATCAATTTGTGGGTACACATATTTATTAGACTTAGCTAAGCTTGCAAAACCAGATAAACAATCTAACTGTCCAATAAGTTGCGCATTTTGCTGCACCGAAATAATAAATTGATGCATCCACGTTACCAAATCGGCGAATAATTGTTGTTCAATAGCCAAAATACGTTCTTCTGCACCTAAAATCTTTGCCTCGTATTCTTTAAGCTCTTCTGTAATGTAACGTTCAGCATTCACTAAGGTTTGCTTACGAATCCATTCTTCTGGAACTTTATCTTTATGTGCATTTCTAACTTCTATATAATAGCCAAAAACATTGTTTGAAGCTATTTTTAAAGACGTAATGCCAGTACGCTCACTTTCGCGTTTCAGCATATTATCTAAATACGTTTTTCCAGATTGCGATAAACCTCTGAGTTCATCTAACTCTTCTGAAAAGCCTTGAGCTATTGTATGCCCTTTTAAAATATTAACTGGCGCTTCCTCATTTAAGGTTTCCTTTATTTTTTCACGCAGTAAATCGCAGCGATGTAAATTATCTCCTAATACCTTTAAAGCTTCGTTCTCACAAGTTTCAGCAACCGATTTAATAGGCACAATAGCATCTAAAGAATTTTTTAGCTGAATCACTTCCCGCGGACTCACCTTAGTCGTTGCTATTTTTGAAATAAGGCGTTCAATATCTCCAATTTGTTTTATCTGCCCTTGAATCTTTAATAAAACCGATTCACTCTCCAACAAATACTTTACCACTTCATGGCGTTGCTTTATTTTTTCAGCATGTTTTAAAGGCAATGCCAACCAACGTTTTAGCATACGTCCTCCCATTGGTGAAATGGTCTTATCAATGACATTAATCAATGTTACTGCATTAACATTTGTGGAATTATACAACTCTAAATTTCGAATGGTAAACTTATCCATCCAGACATAATCATCCGTTGCAATTCTAGAAATCGTAGCAATATGCTCTAACTTATTATGACGTGTTTCACTTAAATAATGAAGTACAACTCCTGAAGCGATAATCCCTTCATACAAATCTTCAATTCCAAACCCTTTTAGGGTCTTCGTATTAAAGTGTTTGGTTAATGTTTCATTGGCATAATCGGCTTGAAACACCCAATCTTCCAAATAAAAAGTATGAAAATCATTTCCGAAGGTTTCTAAAAATACTTTTCTGCTTTTTTTAGAAATTAGAACTTCACTTGGGTTAAAATTCTGAAGTAGCTTATCAATGTATTCTGCATTACCTTGAGAGGTTAAAAACTCACCTGTCGAAATATCTAAAAATGCAATTCCGATCCGCTCCTTCTCAAAATATACTGCTGCTAAAAAGTTATTAGATTTTGAATGTAGAATATCATCATTAAAAGCCACACCTGGTGTTACTAATTCTGTAACTCCACGTTTTACAATGGTCTTAGTTTGTTTTGGATTTCTAATTGATCACAAATGGCTACACGCTCTCCTGCCTTTACTAATTTTGGCAAATACGTATTTAAAGAATGATGTGGAAAACCTGCTAATTCTGTTTCACTTTCGCTACCTGCACCACGCTTTGTTAAAATGATATCTAAAATTTTAGACGCCTTTACAGCATCGCTACCAAAGGTTTCGTAAAAATCACCAACTCGGAATAATAACAATGCATCAGGATATTTAACCTTGATGGCATTATACTGCTTCATTAACGGTGTTACTTTTTTTGCGGATTTTGCCAATGGGAATATGGTATTAAGTTCTATTTTTGTACTGAGTATGTTCAGAATTACAAGTTTGCTAAATTACTTATATTTTGAGGTTTATTGAAGCTCAAAAAGTAGAAGTTATTTACAGGTGTTAATAATTACATTTCAAACTTGTTAGGTATTAAAAACCAGACAGGTCTCTTAAACAACAAAAATGCGAAAACTAAAAAACGAAGAATTAGACCGACTAGACATTTCAGAATTTAAAAACGCTAAAAAAACCCCTATCATTATTATTTTAGATAATATTAGAAGTCTAAACAATATCGGTTCGGTATTTAGAACAAGCGATGCTTTTTTAATAGAAAAGATTTATCTCTGTGGCATCACCGCGCAGCCTCCGCATAACGACATTAGAAAAACTGCTTTAGGAAGTACTGAAACCGTAGATTGGGTATATGCAGAACACACTATAGATGTTATTGAAAAATTAAAAGCAGAAACTATAAACATCTGTTCTATTGAACAAGCCAAAAACGCAACGATGCTCAATGATTTTAAACCTCAACCTAATGAAAAATACGCCTTTGTATTTGGTAATGAAGTGAAAGGTGTTGACCAAAACGTAGTTAACGCTAGTGATCTGGTGATTGAAATTCCGCAATATGGCACCAAGCACTCCTTAAATATTTCGGTGAGTTGTGGTGTTGTAATTTGGGATGTGTTCAGTAAATTAAAAGCGCTGTAATAATTGAAACCAAAAACACCTTGGCCCACAAAAGATGCGATGCAACAAGTGTATGATATGCATCTTTGGGGTGGAAAAGACTTTGATTTTTACTCAGGTGACGGTTCGCATAACATTAAAATTGTTGAACCTTACCTTCATCGTGTTTCTACGTTTTTAAAATCGCATAATAATTCTCTTACTGTTTGCGATTTAGGTTGTGGTGATTTTAATATTGGAAAGCAACTCATCAATTACACTAAAAGGTATATTGGAATTGATATCGTTGAAAATTTAATTGAAAGAAACAAAACCCTATTTAAAGCCGAAAATTTAGAATTTCATTGCCTTAATATTGTTGAAGATGAATTACCAAAAGCCGACTGTGTTATTTTAAGACAGGTGCTACAACACTTATCTAATACTGAAATTCAAAAAATCATTAAAAAACTCTCACATTATAAATATCTGATTCTGACAGAACACTTACCCGTTGGAAATTTTACACCTAACATAGATATTATTTCAGGACAAGGTATCAGGATTAAAAAAAATAGTGGTGTTAATCTACTGGAAGCTCCTTTTAATTTAAAAATTGTTGAAGCACAAAAGCTTTCACAAATTACTTTAGATAACAATAAAGGTATAATTAAGACTACGCTTTATAGACTATAAGAAGTTCCACACCAAACAAAACTAAGAACAACATAACCAACGGCCTACTGCTTACTGCTTACTGAAGACTCATTAATCTCTCCCAACAGCCACAAATAATCCGCACGATGCTTAACAAAATCCTTATCTGAAACATCAATAATTTTCACATTCATATCTGGTTGACTTTTTAAAAACTCAAGATACCCAGAATTGATTTTTTCTAGATAATCGTCTTTAATATCTTTTTCGTAATTACGACCTCGTTTTTTAATATTAGCCTGTAAACGTTCGGTATTTTGATATAAGTAAACGTACAAATCTGGCTTTGCAATATCCTTATAAACTTGATAAAACAATTTACGGTACAAACGGAATTCATCTTCCGGCAAGGTGACTTTAGAGAAAATAAGCGACTTATTTACATCATAATCACTAACCATAAAATCTTTAAATAAATCTAATTGCGATAAATCGTCACTAATTTGCTGATAACGATCGGCCAAAAAGGACATCTCTAAAGTAAAGGCATAACGTTCTGGTTCCTTATAAAACTTAGGTAAAAACGGATTATCTGCAAAACGTTCTAATATCAATTTGGCATTAAAATCACTAGAAATCTTATTAGCCAAACTTGTTTTTCCAGCACCAATATTACCTTCTATAGCAATGTAATTATAATTATTAAACGTGTAAGATTTTCTCGGGTTATTTAACCAAATATTAATCGGTTCTATTTCAGATTCGTCCACACATTCTTTTAACAAAACCTCTATTGGCTTATCAAAAACAGGATGCTCAAAGTCTTTTGCAATATCAACAAGAGGCTGTAAAACAAACTTGCGTTTATGAATTTGAGGATGCGGAATGACTAATGTTTTTTCATCTAGGATATCATCTTCAAAGAACAAAATATCCAAATCGATTACACGCGACTCATAAGCTTGAGTTGATTTCGGTTTTCGACCAAGTTCTAATTCAATAGTCTGTAGTTCTTTTAGTACTTTTTTAGGTTTAAACTCAGTTTCAACACTAATGCATGCATTATAAAAATCATCTCCTTCAAAGCCAAACGCTGGTGTTCTATAGACCTTAGAAATCTTTTTCACAGCTCCAACCCTTTCAAACACAAGGTTAACTGCAGATTGCAAATACTGCAATTTGTTACCTTTATTACTTCCTAATGCTATGTAAGCTATTCTATTTGGTTTCATCGAAGCAACAAAATAACTAAAACAAATTTTATAACTTTACCTTTACGGAAACTATTTATCAACCATTTTCAATGTCATTAAAAGACAAGCTTTTAGCACAACGCATTTATCTCTTACTTGGTGGACTCTTTATAACGTCTCTTGTTGTTTCAAATTTAATTTTTCAGAAATTTTTTTATTGGTATCCTATCGATATTGAAATTTTCGGATTCAACTTATTTGAGATTTCAGTTGGTATTTTACCCTATCCCATTACGTTTCTCATTACGGACTTAATCAGTGAAATTTATGGTAAAAAACGCGCCAATGATATAGTCGTTATTGGTATTTTCGCCTCATTATTTTCGCTTTTAATTATTTCCGTAGCTTCAAATGTTCCTGCAACGTCTTGGTCTCATGTTAATGATTCCATGTTCAATAAAGTATTCGGAAACACATCGCTTGCCGTTTTTGCAAGTATGCTTACATATTTATTCGCGCAGTTTGTTGACATTCAAATTTATCATTTTTGGAAACGCATCACTAAAGGTAAACACCTTTGGCTCCGGAATAATTTCTCAACCTGGTTTTCTCAATTCATAGATACATTTACCATTGTATTTTTGCTTTGTTCTTTCGGAATTATCGATTGGGCTAATTTTAAAGGCCTGCTCATTAGTGGCTTTCTATTTAAAGTTTTAGTGGCTATTTTAGACACCCCATTTTTATACTTTGGTGTCTATTTATTTAGAAAGCGATTTAAGCTAAACGTAAATGAGGAAATAAATTTATTATAACGGTTAAACAAAACATTAAAATCTTCTTAAACTTACTGACATTAGCAACTTTTATGCGGAATTTTGCGTATATAATAAAGAAGCTATTTTAAACCCCACAAATACTAATTATGAAGAAAGTCCTCAAAATTGTCGGAATCATTTTACTACTTTTTATTGCGATTCTTATTGCAATACCTTTTGTTTTAGAATCTAAAATCGATGCTATTGTTCAGAATTACGCAGACAATAATTTAGATGCTGATCTTACTTTTGATGATATCAGCTTAAGTCTTATTAGTAGTTTCCCTAAAGCCGAAGTAAGTGTCAAGAACTTAAAAATTCTTAATCGCGCACCATTTAAAGGCGAAACTTTAGCCACGGCAAAATCATTATCCTTTGAAATGGGAATTACTCAATTATTTAAAGGAACAGAAGAACCTCTGGAGGTCAATGAAATAATAGCAAACGAACTCCTTTTGGTTATAAAAACCAACAAAACAGGTGCTGTAAATTATGATATTGTAAAAGAAAGCGAAACGGCATCTGCACCTGAAGAAACAGAAACCTCAAGTGGTTTTAGTTTTGATATTGACAACTACGAACTTAACAATAGTGCCTTCACTTATATTGATGACACATCTAATATGAAATTTTACCTCACTGAAATTAATCATAAAGGAAAAGGGATTTTCTCTGGTGGCAAGTCGGAATTAGACACTAACACGGAAGCTCATGTTACCTTTGCTATGGATAGCACAGCATACTTAAGTAACAACAGCATTAAATTAGACGCGCTTATAGACCTGGATTTAGACCAACAAAAATATACCTTCAAAGAAAACAAAGCCTACATCAATGCTTTACCCTTAGAATTTGATGGTTTTGTACAGTTAGTTGAAGCCGGACAACAAATTGACATTACGTTTAAAAACCCTGAAGCATCCTTCAAAGACTTTTTAGCGATTATCCCAAAGGCTTACGCTAAGGATATTGAAAATGTAAGCACCACTGGTAACTTTACGGTTAATGGTATTATAAAAGGATTGGTTTCAGAAGAAACAATTCCGACGTTAGATATCAATCTAAATTCTAGTAATGCCTCATTCAAATTTCCAGATCTTCCAAAAAGTGTTAGAAATATTGCAATTGACGCTTCTATAAAAAACACAACCGGTAATGTAGACGATACGTTTGTTAACATTAACAAACTGAATTTTCAAATTGATGAAGATATTTTTAAATCTGAAGCTTCTATTAAAAACCTCACTAAAAATATGTTAGTTGCGGCTAAATTAGATGGTGTTTTAAATTTAGCCAACATCACTAAGGCTTATCCTATTGAATTAGAAAATGAGCTGAGTGGGATTTTAAAAGCAAACGTTAGCACTACTTTTGATATGGATGCTATTGAAACCAACGCCTACCAACGTATTAAAAATGTTGGAAGCGTGTCTTTGTCTAATTTTGTATTTTCTTCTGATGACATTTTAAATCCTATTCAAATCAACAAAGCAGACCTAAGCTTCAAACCAGGAATAGTAAGTTTAAATAGTTTTGATGCCCAAACAGGCAAAAGTGATTTCACGGCTACAGGAACCATTAGTAATTTACTAGGTTTTATGTTAAGCGATAAAAACTTAGAAGGTAATTTTAATTTGAATTCTAATACGTTTGCCCTTTCAGATTTTATGTCTGAAGATACGACAACAACAGAAACTTCAACTGAAACAAGTGAAAACACACCCGCAACAGAATCGCTTAAAATCCCTGCTTTTTTAGACTGTACCATTACAGCCAATGCAAAAACGGTTATTTATGACAATCTAAACCTGAAGAATGTAAAAGGACAGCTGATAATTAAAGATCAAAATGCGAACCTTAAAAACATGACCACAGATATTTTCAATGGTCAATTGGGCATTTCTGGTAATGTTTCTACTAAAGCTGCTAAACCTACATTTGACATGAAATTAGCGATGCAAAATTTCGATATTTCGCAATCGTTTAAAGATTTAGACATGCTAAAGGCCTTAGCTCCTATCGCCAATGTATTACAAGGAAAATTAAACTCTACAATTGATGTCAACGGATTTTTAGACGAAAGCTTCTCTCCAGATTTAACAACAATGTCTGGTAATGCTTTGGCTGAAATTTTAACAGATAAAGTAGATACAAGCAACAGTCCTTTACTAACAAGCTTAGATAGCAAATTAGATTTTATTGATTTTAACAAACTAGATTTAAAAGACATTAAAACGAATTTAAGTTTTGAAAACGGACAGGTTTCTGTAAAACCATTCACTATTAATTATAAAGACATCCCTATTGTAGTATCTGGTTCTCATAGCTTTTCAAATACAATGAATTACAGTGCTGTTTTACAAGTACCAGCTAAATATTTAGGCAGCGATGTCAATCGTTTAATAGGAAAGATTAATGATAATGAAGTTAATAAACTAACCGTTCCTGTAACTGCAAGTATTGGAGGTACGTTTGCCAGTCCTAATGTTAAAACCGATTTAACGTCTGGTGTCACCAACTTAACCAATCAGCTTATTGAAATTGAAAAACAGAAACTAATTGGAAAAGGAAAAGATAAAATCGGCGATTTAGTAGGTGGACTTTTAAATAACAACTCCAATGCAACAAAGACCGATTCTACTGCTACGAAAGAGAACAGCACTAAATCAACGACTGAAGACAAAGTAAAAGAAGGTGTTGGCAATATCTTAGGTGATCTATTGGGTGGAAAGAAAACAACGGAGAGTAAAAAGGAGAACGATTCCACTAAAAACTAACACTTCAACCGATATATTAATCCTTTTTTCCCAATTTATGTTAATAATTACGGTTTTATTTGCTTTTCTTAATATTTAGATTACATTGAAGGTTCACTAAATTTCAAAAGGATACATGAGGCAATTAAAAATCACCAAGCAGGTTACTAACAGAGAAGATAAATCGTTAGATAAATATTTACAGGATATAAGCAAAATTCCGTTGATTACTGCAGATGAAGAAGTGGAGTTAGCACAGCTAATTCGAAAAGGTGATCAGGCTGCGTTAGATAAACTAACAACGGCCAACCTTAGGTTTGTTGTTTCGGTAGCAAAGCAATACCAAAACCAAGGATTAAAATTACCAGATTTAATTAATGAAGGTAATGCCGGTTTAGTAAAAGCTGCAAAACGTTTTGATGAGACTAGAGGTTTTAAATTTATTTCCTATGCTGTATGGTGGATTAGGCAAGCGATTTTACAAGCTTTAGCTGAACAATCGCGTATTGTTAGACTTCCATTAAATAAAATTGGTACAATTAATAAAATTAATAAAGCATTTTCTCATTTAGAGCAAATTAATCAAAGACCACCAAATGCAGATGAGATCGCTCGCGAATTGGATATTAGTGTTCGTGAAGTAAAACAATCTATGAAAAACTCTGGTCGTCATCTCTCAATGGATGCTCCATTAAAAGACGGAGAGACTTTTAGTTTATATGATGTTGTAAGTTCTGGTGAATCACCAAGACCTGACAAAGCATTAATGAAAGAGTCATTAAATACAGAAGTTGAACGTGCACTAGAAACGCTTACACAAAAAGAAAGTGATGTGATTCGTTTAAACTTTGGTATTGGTGATCAACCACCAATGACGCTTGAAGAAATTGGTAGTATTTACGATTTAACGCGTGAGCGTGTAAGACAAATTAGAGAGAAAGGTATCAGAAGATTAAGGCATGCAAGTAAGAGTAAAATCTTAAAAACATACCTAGGTTAAAAATAAATTTCTAAAACTTTCAATTAATTTTTTATTTTCAAATAGTTAGCATATATTTGCCGACCATTTGCAAGAATTAGTTAACAAAAATATATCGATATAATGATTAAAATCGAAATCAAAGAAGGAGAGAATATAGAACGTGCACTTAAACGTTACAAGCGTAAGCACCGAAATGTGCAGATTATGCAAAACTTGAGAGAGAAGCGTTATTTTGCAAAACCTTCTGTTAAGAGACGAAGAGAAATTCAGAAAGCTGAATACATTCAAGGTTTAAGAGACGCTGAAGATATATAGACGTATATTTATATAACAGAATTACTTAAAGAGTAGCACTTGTGCTGCTCTTTTTTATACCATATTTTCATATTACTTTGAATTTTCGTTTTATCTTTAAGACTCAAAACAGTTAAAGACTTTTAAAACTATAATTTATGCCCATAATTAAAGCCGTTAGAGGAAAACAGCCTCAAATACCAGAAGACTGCTATGTCGCAGAAAATGCAACTATCGTAGGAGATGTCACTATAGGAAAACAATGCAGCGTGTGGTTTAATGCTGTAATTAGAGGCGATGTACATTATATAAAAATGGGAAATAAGGTCAATATTCAAGATGGAGCTGTAATCCACGCTACCTATCTAAAATCACCTACAACAATTGGCAATAATGTCTCTATTGGACACAATGCTCTTGTTCATGGTTGTACTATAAAAGACAATGTCCTTATTGGTATGGGAAGTATTATTATGGACGATTGTATTATAGAAAGTAATAGCATCATTGCCGCTGGAGCTGTAGTTACTAAAAATACAATTGTAGAATCTGGAAGTATTTATGCCGGTGTACCAGCCAAAAAAGTTAAGGATATTAGCCAAGAATTAATCTCTGGTGAAATAGATAGGATTGCAAACAACTATGTAGAGTATTCTAGTTGGTATAAGGACTAATTAACTTACTCGGTTACAATATTAAAGTTGAAGCTTTAATCGTTCAATTAACGCCTCAATAGTAGGAAGTTCTTTTAAAACTTCTGAACTGAGAACTGTTGACAGTTGGTGATCTTCTAACTTTAAAATGGTTGGATAAATCATATTTACATTAGGGAATTTAGTTTCAAATTCATCCTTGTGGTAAAATTCCATAGCAATATTACTTTGCGTCCTAAAAGTCTTCCAAATGCTATTTTCGGTAAAGACATTATGTGTTAATGCACAGAGCGAGCACTTATAAGTGGATGGACTTATTAATTTGTGTCCGGCTTCAAACAAAGCGTTTAATTTTCCTGAATTTGCGTTATAGATAAAGAGTAATTTCATGTGTGTAGTATTATAGTTTAGGATGCTTAAATACGCGTTGAAATTTATAAGTCAGCAGAAAGTCAACACTTAAACTTTTCGCATTTTATATAATGCATTAGTAGGTCTCCTAAACAAAACCTTACTAGAAGTCTAAATACGACACATCAAAATTACCATCTAAAATTGAATTTAAAACCCCAATGTCCCCATTAGAAAATAATTGAATCCTTGGCTTATCTATTGAATCATTTATTAAACTAAGCTCCGATAACACCAATTGGGTCTGTTTTGCAACAGCTCTTCCGGAATCAATAATTCTAACATGGTCTGGAAGCATTTTAGTAAGCATAGGAATGAGGTATGGATAATGCGTGCAACCTAGAACTAAGAAATCAATATTCTGCTTTAGCATAGGCTTTAAATACGTTTTTAAATATGTCTGCATTTCTTTAGACTCTAATTGTCCACTTTCAATTAATGGAACAATCCCCTCTCCTACTTGCTCTACAATTTTGATATCCTTAGAATACAAATCCGTCGCTTTATGAAACAGTTGACTACTTAAGGTTCCTTTCGTAGCCAAAATACCGATAGCTTTAGTTACGGTATTTAAAGCAGCAGGCTTTAATGCCGGTTCAATCCCAATAAATGGAATGTCGTAATTTGCTCTTAAGTATTCTATAGCATTTGTCGTTGCTGTATTACAAGCTACAACAATGATTTTACAGCCTTTATCAATTAGAAATTCAGTATTCTTAATACTGAGTTCAACAATTTCTTTTTCAGACCGATTACCATAAGGTGCATTTTTGCTATCTGCTAAATAGATACAGTTTTCGTTTGGTAAAAGCGCATGAATTTCCTTGAAGATAGACGTACCTCCAATACCAGAATCAAATATGCCTATAGGTTGATTTCGCATTAGTACAAAAATAAAAAGTCGCTTAACAATAAGCGACTTTCTAAATAATTATTTTTAATTAGGCTTACATTCCCAATTCCTTCTTAACATCAGCCATAAGGTCTTTTCCATCTGCTACAATTAGCATTGCTGAATCAACAACATACTGAAATCCTTGAGCTTTAGCCACTGCTTTAATTGCATTATCAGCTTTTTCAACAATAGGCTTTAAAAGGTTAAATTCTTTTTCTTGTAAATCTTTTTGAGCTTGTTGTTGGTACTCAGCTAAACTTTGTTTAATACCTTCAACTTCTTTCATACGGTCCATATTGGTTTGTTCAGACTGTGTTTCAGCTTCAGCATTATACTGCTTAAGTTTAACGTCTAATTCCTTTATAGAGGTTTGAATTGTAGCTTCATAAGTTTTACTTATTTTCTCAATCTCACTTTGAGCTTGAGTGTAAGCTGGCATCGCTTTAATTAATTCTTGCTTATTAATATGAGCAATCTTGCTTTGGGCAGATGTAAAACTTGTAGCTCCGATAAAAAGTACTGCTGCAAATAATAAAGTTTTAAAATGTTTCATTTGTTTTTAAGTGTATTACGTGTTATAAATTATTAATTGTTGTCATTGTTTTTCTTTGCTTTCGCTAAAGAATCATTCTTCCTAACTTGTCTTTCACGCTCTTCACGTGCTTTCTTACGTTGTTCTATTATTTTTTGTTTTCTTGCCTCCAGCTCTTTTTGACGGGCCTCTCTGTCTTTCAATTTTTGAGCACGTTCAGCTGCTGCGATTTCTGCTGCTGTTAAAGCTGGCTTAGAATTTATACTATCTTTTTGTACTGTGTTTTGCGCCTTAGTACTATCTGTTTTAACTACCGGTGCTGCTTTTGTTACACTGTCTTTTACAACAGTTTTCGCTTCTTCCGTAGATTCAGATCTTTTATTTTTTTCATCATCTACTTTTTGACGACGATCTTCAGCTTCTTTTTTCTTAGCATCTCGTAATGCTTGTTGTGCTAATCGTCTATCTTCAGCTGCCTTTTCACGTTCTGCACGTTTAGCGGCTAACTCTTTTTCACGACTCGCTTTACGTTCTTCTAATGCCTTCTGACGCGCATCTTTACCAGAATCTACAACAGGTACAACAGCTTCGTCTTCTAATTCTTTTCGTTCTTTTTTACTTTTAGCTTGTGAGCGTTTAGAGGTTCTTGTAATTGTTCTCAAAACCTGTTCACTCATATCGTAACGTTCTGCTGAATATAACATCACAACGTCTGCAGATTTATCAAAAACAAAATCGTAACTTTTGGTTTCAGCTATTTCTTGTACCGCTGCGAAAATCTGATCTTGTATAGGTTCAATTAACTGACGTTTTTGAATCATTAAATCGCCTTCAGGTCCAAAACGCTTTTGCTGATAATCTAAAACCTCAGCTTCTTCAAAAGTGATATCCTCAAAACGTTCATCATATAATTCCTTCGTTAAAAGAACGCTTTCATTATCGAGCTCTTTCTTTTTTTGTGCGATGGCATTTAGTTTCGTTTCAATTTCAGTCTTCCACTGTTGTACCTTTTTATCTAACTGTGATGAAGCTTCTTGATACTCTGGGACATTTTGTAGAATGTACTCGGTATCAATATAACCAATTCTTACGCCACGTTGTGCTTGTGCACTAAAGCTTAAAAGACCAATTATTGTTATTAAAAAAAGAACTTTAAATTTCATCGTTTATGTTTTTAGTTTTGAGACATTTTAAATGTAAAACTCAATGTGTTATCATTTTAGTGTTACTAATCTTCAAATTTAACGAAATATATTCTTAAAAATTTTAACAATATGATGAAATCCTTATTAAGCTATTAGAAAATATCGTGCCAAACTTAAAATTGTTGACCAATTATGAAGTGTGTCTCCCATTTCTTAGGTGATGATCCGTCAGGTAAATTATCAAACGCATGACCAAAATCTATACCAAGTAAACCAAAGGCTGGCATAAAAATTCTTAGTCCAAATCCAGCCGATCTTTTTAACTTGAATGGATCGTAATCCTTAAAGTCATTTACAGATGTACCTGCCTCTAAAAATGAAAGTGCATATATTTTAGCTTGCGCTCCTAAAGTAATAGGATAACGTAGTTCTAAAGAGAATTTACTATAAATGGAACCTCCATCTTCAGACGATAAGGATTGATTAGGATAGCCTCGTAATTGAACAACCTCTCTTCCATCTAAAGAGTAATTAGCAAGACCATCACCACCTACGAAGAAACGCTCAAAAGGAATCACACCACGATCATTGTTATACGCTCCAAGAAAACCAAATTCCATACTAGGACGTAGAACCAATTTTTTAGTCAATGATTGGTACCAATCTGCTTTGAATTTAATTTTATAAAATTCTAACCATTTAAACCGTTCCTGATCAATTTCTGCAATTCTTGATTGCGCATCATTATAAGCTGCAGTTTCCTGTAGGCTCGGACTAGGATTAGATAGGTAATTACTAATCGTTGTACTTTGATCCTCTCTATCGTCTTTTAAAGCTCCATAATCCACTCCATTTACCAATGAATAAGGGAATGAAAATTTCGCCGAAACAGAGAAACTAGATCCTCCTGTTGGGAAAATGGGATCTGTATAAAGGTCACTTCTACTTAAACCTATTGTGTAAGATAAGTTATTAGAAGTACCATCACCGAAGGTAAACAACCCTGTACTATAATTTTGAAGATCATAATGCTGATAACTTATCGCTTGTGATAATAAGAAATAATCATCTGGCTCTGCCAATCTAGTAGACACACCAAAGGTTAAACCTGTAATATTAAAACTTTTATCTTTATCAGGACTCCCTGTTGACGAGTCGTATAAAAATTGTCTTGAATATGAAAGTGAAGACGACAATTGAAATGGTTTTTTACCACCAAGCCAAGGCTCACTAAATGAAAAACTATACGTTTGAAAATATTGACTTGCCTGAAGTCTCAACGCTAAACTTTGACCATCACCTCTAGGGACTGGTTTATAGGCATCCTTCTTAAAAATATCTTTTATAGAAAAGTTATTAAAGGATAACCCTAAAGTACCAATAAAACCTCCTCCACCATAACCACCTTGCAGTTGAATTTGGCTAGAACCTTGCTCTACTAAAGAATATTCTACATCTAAAGTTCCATCAACAGGATTGGGGTTTTTAATATCTGGAACAATTTGTTGTGCATCAAAATACCCTAATTGTCCAAGCTCTCTTATGGTTCTAATAATATCCGCCTTTCTGTATAGTTCACCCGGACGCGTTCTAAGCTCTCTATATATAACATGATCATTAGTAACATCATTACCAACCACTGTGACATTATTAAAGTAAGCAGGCTTTCCTTCCGAGATACGGATTTCCATATCAATAACATTACCTTCGGCACTAACTTCTACAGGATTGATTGTAGAGAACATATAACCAAAGTTTTGGTAGGCATTCGTAATATCATTAGCGTCTGGATTTGTATCATCCGCAATGCGCTCTCTTAATTCTACTCCATTATAAGTATCCCCTTCTTTTAGACCAAGAAGATTCGATAATTGTTGATCTGAATAGATGGTGTTACCCACAAAAGAAATTTTACCAAAGGTGTATTTCTCTCCTTCTTCAACTTTTATATTTAAGTTTATGGTCTTATCGTCTAAATACGTAATAGAATCTGATATTATTCTTGCATCACGATACCCATTTTCTTTATAGTAATCAACAACACTAACTAAATCAGTTCTAAAATCGTCTTCAATATATTTAGAACGTTTTAGGATTCTAATAAAGTTCTTTTGCTTGGTACTTTTCATTGCTTTACGAAGCTTTTTATCAGCAATTTTTTCGTTGCCTTCAAAGTTTATCGTCTTGATTTTAACCTTCTGACCTTTATCGATAGCGATATGCATATCAACACGTTCTTTCTCTACTGAATCAATAACTTCAGAGGTACTAATTCTTACATTTGTATTTAAGAATCCTTTCTTTCTGTACTTGTTAGTTAAGTAATTTCTCGTTGTTGCAATAAGGTTTTCAGTTACTTTCTGACCCGGTTTTAATTTGTTTTCTTCAACAATCTCGTCTTTTTTACCTTTCTTTACTCCTTCTATTGTAAGGTCTTTAAGTTCGGGTAAATCACTAAGATTAATCTCTAAGTCTGCAGTATTACCATCTATGTTTGTCACATAAATATCAATACTACTAAACAAATTAGATTTCCATAATGTTTTAACCGCATTGGCTATTTTTTCACCACCAACCTGAATTTCTTCATCCTTTCTAAGTTTAGAATAGGCAATAATAGTTTGTGGACTAAAATTAGTGTTTCCGGTAACCTTAATTTCCTTTATCAAATAGGTTTCTCCGCTCTCTACTTGAGCATAAGCATTAAATGACATTGTAAAGAGAAATGCCATACAAAAAATCTTAATATATGACTTCAATGTTGCTGTATTAGGTAAGTTGTTCGCTTGTTTTTCCAAATCTTCGTTCTCTGTTTTGATAGTTTATGAGTGCCTCATATAGATTTTCTTTCGTAAAATCTGGCCATAAAACATCTGTAAAATATAGTTCTGCGTAGGCAATTTGCCATAGTAAAAAATTACTGATACGTTGCTCACCACTTGTGCGAATAAGAAGGTCAACGTCTGGTAAATTTTGCGTGTAAAGATGCTTATTAATAATTGATTCGTCAATACTTTCCGCAGAAATTATATTATTTTTAACTTTAACTGACAATTCTTTAATAACATTAACAATTTCTTCACGAGAACCATAGCTAAGCGCCAAGGTCAATGTCATATTTGTATTATTTTTAGTTTTTTCAATTACACCTAATAATTCTTGATACGCTTTTTTAGGCAGATCCTTAAGATTTCCGATTGCACATAACCTAATATTATTGTCTTGAAATGTTTTCATTTCTTTCTTTAAAGACTTCACCAAAAGTTTCATTAAAGTTTGCACCTCTAATTTAGGTCTATTCCAATTTTCAGTAGAAAAGGCATAAAGCGTTAAGTTTTTGATCCCTAATTCTGCACAAGCTTCAACGGTTTGTCTAACCGATTTTGTTCCATTCTCATGACCAACAACACGCAATAAACCTTGTTGTTTTGCCCAACGACCATTACCATCCATAATAATAGCTAGATGTTCGGGCAGTTTGGCTTTATTTATTTGTTCTTTTAAACTCATTTAATATTTGCAATAGCAAGGTCTTCTACCAAAGGTGTAAGTTAATGTAATTCCTGTAAACATATACCAATCTGTGTTATTCGTATTTCCAAACTCAAATTGTTCTCTACTTTCAGAATCTGGCACGCTGCCATCCAATTCATCCGAAAACGTATAACGTGCTCCAATTTCTGCAGCTAAAATAAACTGATTTGATATTTTTGTTTTATAGCCTAATACCATTGGAATACCTACAGCCCAACTAGACGTGTTTTCTGATGTATACTCGCCATTAGTTGCAAAATAATAATTATCGTGATTTGTAAGCGTAAGTCCAGAATACAAATAAGGAGTACCTTTAGGACCAAGCGTGTGTAGATCAAAATCCAAAAAAGTAAATTCCATACCTAATGAAATCTCAACAATACTAGTATTAAATTTATAATCACGCTCTTTACGTCGTGGGTCATCAGATTCACGATCGACTCCTTTTAAATCAGAGAAAATAACTGACGCTCTATAAGAATGACGTGGACTTCTGTTCCATTTTGCTATAACACCTAATGCGAGTTCATTTGGAGAAATGTAATCCGTAGCACCAACATCTCCAATAAAATTACTTCCACCCACAACTACGCCAACCTCATAAATTTGTGCCTCAACGTTTTTGGTGATAAAAGTGCATATTAAAATTAGAAAAAAATACCTCATAAAGTTTTCAAAGTTTGCAAATATAACAATTCTGTTTTGTGCGCAATAATTTGACACAAATAGTCTTACAGATAAACAGAATTTGAAAGCAATTATTGTATCATCTCACTTTAGTTACGACGATCTTCTCCCCAAAGTAATTTTTTTCGAAGCGTCGCCAAAAACGTTTCATCTAATAATTCTACCATTTTTATTACAAAGTTTGCTTTTTTAACCGTTACTGTAGTGGTATTAGAAAGTGTTACAATTCTAGAATCTAAAGACATCAAAAATTGATCTTCTCTACCGTTAACTCTAAGTGTGACCGTTGTACTATCTGGAAGAATCAGAGGACGTGCACTTAAATTATGTGGCGCTATTGGAGTCAATGCAAAATTCTTAGCATCTGGCGCAATAACAGGTCCACCACAACTTAAAGAATATCCGGTTGACCCTGTTGGCGTTGATAAAATAAGGCCATCTGCCCAATACGATGTTAAAAACTCATCATTTAGATGGGTTTCAATGGTAATCATAGAGGTGGTATTTTTTCTACTTATAGCGATTTCATTAAGTGCAAAATGTGTATTTACTATATCTTGATGCTTAGGATTTGTTGAAACACTTAATAATGAACGCTCAGAAATTTTATAATCTCCATTAAATATTTCTGTTAATGCAGTATGAATATCATCAATCTGTATGGTTGCTAAGAAACCTAAACGCCCTGTATTAATACCAACAACTGGTATCCCTAAATCTCCAACATAGGTAATAGCCCTTAAAATAGTACCATCTCCACCGACACTAATTAACAAATCAAAACTTGTATCTAAAGCCGTAAACGTTTTAATGTCAGCATTCTGCTTTACATCTACATTTTGAGCATCTAAAAATTCGCTTTCAATAAAAACTTGTGCCTGTTTTTTTAATAATACATCTAACAGTTTTTCAACTGCTTTTTGACTGTCCTTTTTTATATAATTCTGACCGTAAATTGCTACTTTCATGTGTTTTCCTTAATTAGTTTCAATGGCCACATGCTGTTCGCTATTAAAAACTTGTTTAAGCGATGAAATTTTGAACATGCTCGTTTCAACATTACATGTTTAAATATTTATCGAGGTATTTCGAACGCTCCTTTAATGTTTCGATATAAGAGTCATCCTCATGACCCGAAATAATATTATAACTATAGCGCCTAAACGATTGAATAACTTCGTTAAGACTCGTATTGCTTATTTTTATCGTAATCCTCACCAAATCACCTTCCATTTTAGAAACAAACGCTCCTAACAATTTCAAATCATTTGATTCTACAATTTGACTGATTTCACTAAACGAGTAGTCATTAATTCCTTTTTCAACAATTAAAATACCACCTGGCTCTGAAAAAAACGGCGTTTCGTTAAATAAATGGATAATATCATTTAATTCGTAATATCCAAGATATTTGTTGTTTTGGTCTAAAACTGGCATTATATTAGAATCGTTTTGAGCAAACGCCTCCAAAACATCCAACCATATAGTTGTCGCTCGCACATAAAATCCTTCAATAGCATAGTTACAATCACTAATGGTTTTAGCTCCATCAAAACAATGCGCATCCGTTTCAGAAATACACCCCATATAAACACCCTCTTTTTCAATAGGAATGTGTGAATACGTTAACTGATTAAAGAGTAATTTCAAATCACCTACTTTATCAGCTACACTTAGTGGTTTTATATCATTTATTATATAATCTTGAAGCTCCATTTAACAGTATTAAATATGTTGCAAATTAATCAAAAATAACCATAAAATGCGTCTCCTACTTTGTATTTTTGCGATTCAAAATCTATTAAAATGACAAAGTTAAGTGTTAATATAAACAAAATTGCAACCTTAAGAAATAGTCGCGGCGGAGATACTCCAAATGTTGTACAGTTTGCAAAAGACGCTCAACGTTTTGGGGCTGAAGGTATAACTATCCATCCTCGACCAGATGAAAGACACATTCGTTATCAAGATGCCTACGACCTGAAATCAGAAGTTTACACCGAATATAATATTGAAGGAAATCCTATTCCTAAGTTTGTCGATATGGTTTTAAAAATTAAACCAACTCAAGTTACTTTGGTACCCGACGCTATTGATGCAATTACCTCTAATGCTGGTTGGGACACCCTTAAGCATAAGGACTTTTTAACGGAAATCATTAAAGAGTTTAAATCTAACGGCATTAGAACATCCATATTTGTAGATCCAAATTTACATCAAATTGAAGGTGCTAAAGTAACAGGAACAGACCGCATAGAATTATACACAGAAACATTTGCGCACCAATACAATTTAGGAAATAGAGACGCTATAGAACCTTATATGGAATGTGCAGGACTTGCTAATACACTACAACTTGGGATTAATGCAGGTCACGATTTATCTTTAGACAATATTGCGTTTTTCAAAGAAAATATTACAGGCTTGTTAGAAGTATCTATAGGACACGCCCTGATTGCCGAAAGTTTATATATGGGGGTTGAGAACGTTATTGGGATGTATCTCGATAAGTTAAAATAATTAATCTCAAAACATCGTAAAGCAAAATACAACATGATATTACACTCTAATATAATAGGAGAAGGAAAACCGTTTATTATTCTTCATGGATTTTTAGGAATGGGAGACAACTGGAAGACACTCGCTAAACATTTCTCAGAAGCAAACTTCGAAGTCCATCTTGTAGATCAACGTAATCATGGTCGTAGTTTTCATTCTGATGATTTTGATTACGAATTATTGGCCGAGGATTTAAAGGTCTATTGTGACAATTACAATTTAAAAGACATTGTTTTACTAGGGCATTCCATGGGAGGAAAAACCGCCATGCTTTTTGCTTCAAAATACCCTGAATTGGTACGTAAACTCATTGTAGCTGATATCTCACCGCGCTACTACCCTGTACATCATGATGCTATTTTAGAAGGACTAAATAGTTTAGATTTTTCTAAAATAAAAACGCGTGGTGAAGCAGATGACGCATTAAGTCATTATGTACACGACACTGGAACACGTATGTTTTTACTCAAAAACTTATATTGGGTAGAGAAAGGGCAACTTGGATTGCGCATAAATTTAGAAGCATTAAAAAACAATGTTTCCGAAGTTGGAGAAGCACTTCCAATTCATGCAACATTTAATAAGGACACTTTGTTTTTACGTGGAGACCGTTCAGAATATATAGGAGAAACGGATGAAAGTATTATTCATCGTCATTTCCCAAACTCCAAAATCATAACCATTTCAAATTCTGGACATTGGTTACATGCCGAAAACCCAAAAGAATTTTATAAGGCTGTAATGAATTTTGTATCTTAGTTATTCTTAATTAAATACTAGAACTATGAATTTATTAATTAGACTTTTACTCAATGCCTTAGCCGTTTTTGTTTTGGCAAATATTCTCAATGGAGTCACTGTAGATGGTTATGTTGGCGCGCTTATAGTTGCCATTGTACTGTCTGTACTTAATCTATTAGTAAAACCAATATTGGTGATATTAACCTTACCAGCAACTATTCTCACATTAGGTCTTTTCCTTTTAGTCATCAATGCCTTAATCATAGTATTGGCCGATAAATTAATTGATGGTTTTGCGGTTAGTAGTTTCTGGACAGCCTTACTTTTTAGTGTTCTTTTATCTATTTTACAATCCTTATTACAATCGTTCTTAAAAGACGATAAAAAGTAGCTTAAAGTCAAACCTTTAAAACTGTTGTTGGGTTGCAAAAAATATTGTATTTTTGCAGCCCAATTTTAGTTTCAATAAAAATGAACATTACAAGAGAAAACATCGATGCATTAAATGCAGTTGTAAAAGTGGATATCGCTAAAGAAGATTATAGCGATAAAGTAGAGAAAATCTTAGTAGATTATCGTAAATCTGCTAATATTCCTGGTTTTAGAAAAGGCCATGTTCCAATGGGCATGGTGAAGAAGCAATATGGTAAGGCCGTATTGGTAGATGAAGTAAACAAATTACTACAAGACGCTCTTGGTAAGTATTTGGTTGAAGAAAAATTAGACGTTTTAGGTAACCCATTACCAAAAGCACAAGACAATTTAGATTGGGATGCTGAAGCCTTTACCTTTGAGTTTGAATTAGGTTTAGCACCAGAATTCGATGTAAATTTAAAAAGCAAAAAAGCAATCACTCATTATAATATTGTGGCTGATGACAAAATGATCAACGATCAGATTGAGCACATCCAAAAACAATACGGTAAAATTGTTTCTCAAACCGAAGTAACAGAAGCCTCTGAAATTACAGGAACTTTTGTTAACGAGGAAAAAGAAATCGACAATACAACAATGATTACTTTAGATAAATTAAAAGGAAAAACAAATCCTAAGAAATTTATCGGAGCTAAAGTTGGTGATGTAATTACTTTAAAAACTAAAGGTTTATTTAGCGACGATCATGATTTAATGACGTTTTTAAAAGTATCTCATGATGATGCTCATGGTTTAGATATTGAAGTGAATTTTACAATCACTGAAATTAACGAACGTGAATTAGCCGATTTAGATCAAGACTTATTTGATAAGTTATTTGGAAAAGGGATTGTAACCTCTGTAACAGAATTGAAAGATAAAATCAAGGAAGATTCAGAAAAGCAATTTTCTCAGCAAGGAGACCAAAAGTTATTAAACGACGTTACTGAAAACCTAGTTGAAAACACCAAATTTGATTTACCAAAAGCCTTCTTACAAAAATGGATGCAAACTGCAGGTGAAGAGGAAATGACTGAAGAGCAAGCTAAAGAAGAATATGAGAAATCTGAAAAAAGCATGCGCTACCAACTTATTGAAGGTAAATTAATCACAGAGCACAAGCTACAAGTTCAGTTTGAAGAATTAAAGTCTTATGCTATGGACATGATTAAAGGTCAGATGGCACAATTTGGTCAATTGAATCCTTCTGATAAAGAATTAGAAGACATTGCAGCTCGCATCTTAGGAAACCAAGATGAAGTTAAGCGTATGTCTGAACAATTAATGAGTCAGAAGCTATTAAACCTATATAAGACTGAAGCTAATATTAAGACCAAAGACATCACTTACGATGATTTTGTAAAAGAATTCTATAGCTAATTTTAAACATATTAAGGCTTAGCCTTAAAACCTTAAAATGTGGTTAACGTTAAAACCGTAACCTAAAAATTATTAGTATCTTTAAGGCGTAAAATGTAAAAATTTTACGCTTTTTTTTGGAATACATTTTTCATAAAAAACAGATATTACACCAAGCACAGCACAGTGGTAGTGCTTTATTGAAATTAAACATTAATTAAAAGAATTAAAATTCATATGGATTTCGGAAAAGAATTTGAAAAATTTGCAATAAAAGATCAGGGTATAAATAGTAACTATTACTCTAAGATTATTGAGAGCATGTATCCGTCTAATATGACGCCTAATATTATTGAAGAACGTCAGATGAATATCGCTGTTTTTGATGTATTCTCGCGTTTAATGATGGATCGTATTATATTTTTAGGAACTGGTGTTAATGACCAAGTCGCAAATATTATACAAGCACAACTTTTATTTTTACAAAGTACAGATGCCAAAAAAGATATTCAAATTTATATCAACTCACCAGGAGGAAGTGTATATGCTGGTTTAGGTATTTACGACACAATGCAGTTTGTTAAACCCGATGTCGCAACTATTTGTACAGGTATTGCAGCATCAATGGCAGCGGTATTGCTATGTGCAGGAGAAAAAGGAAAGCGCTCTGCTTTAAAACACTCTCGTGTTATGATTCACCAAGTAAGTAGTGGCACCCAAGGGCAATTAAGCGATATGGAAATTGCATTAAAAGAAACGATACGAGTTAAAGAAGAATTATACGAAATAATAGCCAACCATTCTGGTAACCCTATTGAGCAAGTAGAGAAAGATTCTGATAGAGATTATTGGATGCGTTCTCAAGAAGCTTTAGACTACGGAATGATTGATGAAATTTTAGAACGCAAGTAATTCATTTTACTTTCGACAAAAAAAAGAGAGAACTATATTGAAGCGGTTTTTACAAATGTAAAAACGTAAATAAAATTGAAAATGGCAAAGGAAGAATTAGAATGTTCATTTTGTGGTAGGAAGAAGCCAGAAACAAGCTTACTTATAGCAGGTTTAGACGCTCACATATGCGATCGTTGTATTGAACAAGCACATGGTATTGTTATAGAAGAATCTAAACAATCAGGCAATTCAGAATTGAGTGCTGAGTTAATGCTGAGAAAACCAAAAGAGATTAAAGGTTTTTTAGATGAATATATTATTGGACAAGAAAACACTAAACGTGTAATGTCTGTTGCGGTTTATAACCACTATAAACGTTTATTACAACCAGCATCTGATGATGATATCGAAATACAAAAAAGTAATATCATTATGGTTGGGCAAACGGGTACAGGTAAAACATTGATGGCCAAAACCATTGCAAAAATGTTGAATGTACCTTTAGCTATTGTTGATGCTACTGTACTTACAGAAGCAGGATATGTTGGTGAAGATGTAGAAAGCATCCTAACCCGCTTATTACAAGCAGCTGATTACAATCTTGAAAAAGCAGAACGTGGTATCGTTTTTATTGATGAAATTGATAAAATTGCACGTAAAAGTGATAACCCTTCTATTACTAGAGATGTTTCGGGTGAAGGAGTACAACAAGCTTTATTAAAGCTTTTAGAAGGAACTGTGGTCAACGTACCGCCAAAAGGTGGTCGTAAGCATCCTGATCAAAAATTTATCGAAGTTAATACCGAAAATATTTTATTTATTGCGGGTGGAGCTTTTGATGGTATTGAACGTGTCATTACGAAACGTTTAAACATGCAAGCCATAGGATATAGCGCAATGAAAACGGATAATGTAGATAAGGATAACATATTGCAATATATTATTCCTAGGGATTTAAAAGATTTTGGATTGATTCCTGAAATCATTGGTCGTTTACCTGTACTAACACACATGGATCCTTTAGATGCAAAAACGCTAAGAGCTATTTTAACACAACCTAAAAATGCCATTATTAAACAATACAAAAAATTGTTTGAGATGGATGACGTAGTGTTTACAATAACTGACGGCGCTCTAGATTATATTGTTGAAAAAGCAATTGAATACAAGCTTGGTGCTCGTGGTTTAAGATCGCTTTGTGAGGAAATTTTAACTGAAGCGATGTTTGACTTGCCAAGTTCAGATGAGACAAAATTAAACGTTACTAAAGCTTATGCCGAGGATCGTTTAAATAAATCGACACTTAAAAAATTAAAAGCAGTTTCCTAAGCTTAATTTTTTAACATCATAAAAAAAACCACAATTTCAATATTAGAAATTGTGGTTTTTACTTTAATTAGGGATTGATTAATTAAATATTGCACGCAATACGTTATATAGTCTTGAGGGATTTAAATAATGATAGCACATTTATTTACCGCTAAGATATAGGCTTAAATTAAAGTAAGGCATGTTTGATTTTTTTATTGGATAAAACTTACAAGAATGTCGATATAGTAACCGTAAGTGTTTTTATTAGCGATAAAGTGTCCCCTATAAAAGCCTCTTCAATAAAGATATAATTTCATCTAATTTTAACGCTATTAATACTTTCTATCGGTAATTAAGTTGCAACAACTCCTCAAGATAAACTCTACTATTAGACAGACGTGGTACTTTATGCTGACCACCAAGTTTATTATTATCTTTTAACCAATCATAAAACAAGTTTGGTCTTGCGTTATGAATTTTAGGTTTATTAAGCGTCATATTATTAAGACGTTTTGCCTCATAATCTGAGTTTAATGACTTTAGAGAATTGTCAAACAGCTCTTCAAAATAAGACATATTCTCCGGAGGGCGCTTAAATTCAATAATCCACTCATGTGCTCCTTTTTCTTTACCATCCATAAAAATAGGTGCAGCCGTATAATCAACTATTTCTGCAGATGTTTGCTCACAAACCTTACGCAGTGCTTCCTCAGCATTTTCAATAATTAATTCTTCACCAAAAGCATTAATATGGTGTTTGGTTCTACCAGAAACTTTAATCCTATGTGGACTTAAACTAACAAATCGAATTGTATCTCCTATTTTGTATCTCCATAATCCGGCATTGGTAGTAATAATAACTGCATAATTGGTATTGAGCTCAACATCACTTAACGGAATCACGACCTGCTCTTCGGTGCCATAAGAATTCATAGGGATGAACTCATAAAAGATACCATAATCTAGCATTAACAATAAATCACTAGAATTATTTTGATCTTGAATCGCAAAAAAGCCTTCAGAAGCATTATATATTTCGTAATATCTAAATTTATCAGAAGGTAAAATAGCCTTGTACTGCTCTACATACGGATTGAAATTTACTCCTCCATGAAAGTAAACTTCTAGATTAGGCCAAATATCAAAAAGACTGTCTTTTCCTGTTTTCTCTAAAACATTATTAAGTAAAACCAACATCCAAGATGGTACACCTGCTAAACTCGTCACGTTTTCTTCTACTGTTTCTTCAACAATAGCTTGCATCTTATGTTCCCAATCACTCATCAGTGATACGCGATTGCTCGGTGTACTACTAAACTCTGCCCAAAAGGGCATATTATCAATTAAGATAGCACTCAAATCACCGAATACCGTACCATTTTCCTTATATAATTCTTTACTACCGCCTAAGCGTAAACTTTTACCCGTAAACAATTGCGCATCTTCATTATTATTTAAATACATACACAACAAATCTTTACTTGCTGCATAATGGCAATCCTCAAGAGACTCAAAACTTACAGGAATAAATTTACTTTTAGCATTGGTTGTACCACTCGATTTGGCAAACCATTTTATAGGTCTAGGCCAAAATATATTCTGCTCACCATTACGCGATCGTTCAATGAGAGGGTGAAAATCTTCATAGTTTACAATAGGAATTCTTTCATTAAACTCTCTATATGTTTTTATGGAGTCGAAATCATATGCCTTGCCTACTTCAGTGTCTTTAGCAAATTTTAATAAGCTGAAAAGTAATTCATTCTGTACTTCATTAGGGTATTTTAGAAACAATTCTATTTGATGGAATCGTTTTTTTAAAAACCAAGACGCAATGGAATTTACAATAGGAATTGACATGGATTAGCTATCTTTACGCTATTAATTAATGCTAAAAATACTAAATTTCTTTATGCTTTATACAGGAGTCCTCACAAAAATGCAAACTGAGTTTTTAGAACCTATTCAGTACTATCTTGTCTTTGAGAATGACTTTATCCATGTTAATCAATTATTAAACAAAACCATTGACATAAAACTGATTGGACACCAATGTTTAAGCTGTGGATTAAACAAACCAATATACCGACAAGGGTTTTGTAAAACCTGCTTTTTGACAAACCTTTTGCTGGCGATTGGATAATGCGACCAGAATTAAGTACAGCACATTTGGGTAAAGAGGACAGAGATTTAGACTACGAATCAAAGGTACAACTACAACCACATATTGTTTATTTAGCGAATTCGAGCAACGTAAAAGTTGGAGTTACTAGAAAAAGTCAGGTTCCCACACGTTGGATTGACCAAGGTGCTCACGAAGCAGTTGAAATTGTAGAAGTCCCAAACCGTTATTTAGCAGGTATTACCGAAGTTGCTTTAAAAGATCATGTCGCCGATAAGACCAATTGGCGAACGATGTTGAAAAACGAGATAAAGGATGAAGATTTATTAGCATGGAAACAAAAATTAAAAGTCTACATTCCGGATGAAGCCTTACCTTATTTTATTGAAGATAACACCGAAACTCACATAAATTTCCCTGTAGAACACTATCCTGAAAAAGTAAAAAGTCTTAACTTGAGTAAAACTCCAAACTATTCAGGAAAGTTAGTTGGCATCAAAGGCCAGTATTTTATTTTTGAAGATAATACCGTTTTTAATGTTCGGGCCAATGAAGGCTCTGTTATAGAATTAAGGATTTAAACTTTTTTTTAATCCTAAGTTCTGTTTGTTCTCAATAACAAAAACGTTTCTGTTATAATGAGGTTTGATTTACTTAAAATACGATAACAAATCAGACTTCTTTGAAGCTGACACCAGAATCTCTTTGCCATTACTTAATACAACACTTCCACCTTTGCCTTTTACGTATTTTACAATTTCATTTACGTTAACTAAATAACTTTTATGGACTCTAGCAAAGCTGGCATCTTTTAGACTTTCTTCAATATACTTTAAGGTTTTACTGACGAGTTTCTTTTTATTGTTGTTCAGATAAATTTCTGTATAGTTGTCATCAGCCTTACAATACATAATATCTGCTGTTTCTATCACTTCAAAGCCATCTTGCTGTGGAATGGTTATTTTACCACTCACAACATTCGTTTTTGGCACTAAAACTTGATCTTGCAATGCATCTTCCTTCGTTCTAATTTCTGTTACATAATCTACAGCCTTTATCAACTCATCGATAGAAATGGGTTTCATTAAATAATAAGAGGCGTGTGCATTTAGAGCCTCAATCGCATAATGGTTATAGGCCGTAACAAATACGGTCTCAAAATTAATATCTCCTACTTTGTCTAATAAATCAAAGGCATTACCATAAGGCATTTCTACATCTAAAAACACCACGTCTAAATCCTTATTTCTTATCAAAACTAAGGCTTCTTCAACATTAGCAGCTTCTCCTAAGATTGAAATATTAGGACAGTACTTGGTCAAATAACTCCTTAGAATTAATCTGCTATTTTCTTCATCCTCTACTATAATGGCATTTAATTTCATACTTAATCCTTTTTTAAAGTCACGACTACTTTGGTTCCTACATCCTCTATATCTTGAAAATCGTTAATCGTAACATCAACTTTATCTTTATACATCTCATTTAAAATCGCCACACGTTTTTTAATATTAGTCATCCCTTTTGAATTCTGTTTTTTCTGATGGTCTGTTTTCAAAGCTTTAGAACGTTCTCTTCCAATACCATCATCTAAAATAGTAATGGTTATTTCATCCTTAGATTTTGGCTGAATATGAATATGCAAATGCCCTTTTTCTTTTTTATAGCGCAAGCCATGCCACACCGCATTTTCAATATAGGGTTGTAATAACATTGGAGGAATCTGAAATTCTTCAACATCAATAGATTCATCAACTTCAATAGCATAATCAAACTTATCTTGAAATCTGAAATGTTCGAGTTTTGTATATAAATTCAATAACTCTATCTCCTTTTTCAATGGAATAAAATCCTCTTCACTATTCTCCAAAACAGCCCGCATCAATTGTGAAAAATCAGATAAATATTTGTTTGCTGTTCGCTCATCGTTTGTCGCGATAAATGTATTTACAGAATTTAAAGCATTAAAAATAAAGTGCGGATTCATTTGGCTACGCAACGATTTTAAAGCCAACAAATTATTTGCTAAGCGTTGTTGCTTTATGTATTTAAACATTAAAAAGCCTGTAATTAAAAGTAATACTAAACCACCAATTAAGGAATAAATAATAAGTTGTTGACTTTTATTTCGCTCTTGTGTTAATTCGTAAGTGCTTTTAGATAAAGCGCGATCACTTTCTAATGATGTTATTCTATTTTGCTGCTCTGCAATATTTCGACTAAAGCGAGCCGCTTGAGAAATTTCCTGAATCTTTTTAGCGTACAATTCATCTACAACATCTTTATACTCATCATTATAAGCTATCGTTTTTTCAGTATTTCCTAATCTAGCATTAACTTCAGAAAGCTTCCGGGTTGCATCTAACTTAACCTCTAAATCTCCCCTTTCTCCTGCTTCTACCCTACTCTTCTCTAAATACGGAATAGCATTGGTTAAATCGTTATTTAATAAATAGGCATTACCTATCTTATAATTTTGCTTTTGTGAGGTGATAGGACTTTCGTTACTAATAACAGAATCGCTCTCAATATCTTTAATACCTTCTATTGCCAGTTTTCTTAAGACAATTTCACTTTCGTATTCTGCATTATCACTATTAAACTCAGCGACTTTAACCTGTTCTTCAACAGCTCTTTTTTTATTCTCTTTTTTGGCTAAATTTAACGAATTACTAAAATAACTTTTGGCTTTATTTTTTTGCCCTTGTTCACTGTAAACCTGAGCTATCTTAGAGTTTAAGTCTGTAACTTTGGGTGCTATAAGATGTTTTTGCGCCACTTTTAAACCATCTTCATATGTTTTTATGGCCTGCTCAAAATTCTTCATTTTCACATAGGCATCACCAAGACCTTCAAACCATACTGTTTTTTCATAATTAGACAAAGTCTTTTCATCTACTTGTTTATATGTAGCTAAACTGATTTCAAAGTCACCATTATTGAGATATGCTTTAGCTAATTTAAGTTTTGCTGACGCCTTATTTGTATTTTGAAGACTAATTTTATATGCTGAAATAGCTAAATCAAACTGTTTCCAATACACATAAACATCACCTAATAACTCATAAGCTTCACCACTTTGTGTATTATTAACATTGACATTTAGAGCATCTCCAATAAACTTTACACTTTTTTCTGCATCTTTTTTAAGATAGACATCTGCTGAGTCTATCATTTGATTAAAACGTTTAAAGTCTCCATGACTTCTACTACGCGAATCCGATTCATCATCAACAACCTCAATATTTATGCGTTCATCCGATTTTATAATGTAATAAATGGTTTCAAAATCGGGATGTTTAATAATAAGCTCATCTCCAATTTTAGCTTTTATATTAAATGCCCCATCAAAGCTAGTGGTAACATACCGCCCTCCATTGACTAATATTTCAACATTCTTGTACGGTTTATTTGTGCCCTTTTCAGATACGGAACCTCTAATTGTAAACACCGCATTTTCATCAGCACTATGTATCTCCTTATTTTGACTAAAGGATAAAAACCCTATCAAGCAAAATAACAATAGAATTGAATATGTATTAGAAATTCTCACGACGCTTTTAATTAGTTGGACTAAACTACATACTTTATTTGGTTTCAAAAAATGCCACATTTAGAATCTGCTTCGCTGTTATAGTAAAAAAACACGTTCCACTAAAATTATAGTCCACTTCACTCACTCAAAACATCACGTCACTCATTGTGGTTTTTTATCGCTGTTTTTTCGATAGAGCTTTACGCCATAATCAAAAAACTAAACCCAAAATGAAATCAATCAAATTAACATTTACACTATTCCTAATAGGATGTTTAAGCATTACGGCTCAGCACAAAGGAAATTACAATGAAATTACACAAGACATTTCTAGGCAAAATATTTTAACTTCTGGAAATGCTCAAATTTACAATCCAACAGTGCAACAACAAGTTCAGCAGGTCTTACATCCTAGTAATGTATTGACCATTGATGTAAAAGCACTTCAAAATGTAAGTGCTACAACTTACACAGCAATATTCAATGTTTCTCAAATGGGCCCTTCTGCAGAAAAAACAAATCAACTTCTAAAGCAACGAATCGACAGTATTAAATACCGACTCAACAGCAAAGGTATCGCGCAAAAAGACATTGCTATCGATGTTATTTCTTTTGTTCCTATTTACGAAGTTGAAGTCACTAAAAAACTATTTAGTAAAACGTATACCGAAGTCCCTAAGGGTTTCGAACTACAACAGAACATCCATATTCAATTTACAAAAACAAGTCAATTTGAAGCGATTTTAGAAGCTTGTGCCAAAAGTGAAGTTTATAATTTAGTTAAAGTGGATTATTATATCGAAAACATTCAGGCTGTTTATAAAAATCTTCAAGATGAATTATTACAACTTATTGAACAGAAAAAGGCATACTATAAAGTTTTAGGTTTTAACATGTCTGATTATAACGTCGCTATTGCGGACGATAAATATTGTTATTTTCCAAAAGATTTCTACCAAAGCTATCAAGCCTACAACAGTATTTCTATTGAAGCATTAGATAAAAACAAAGGCGTAACTACAGCTAAAAAACAAACGTCTTATTACTACCAACCTTTAACCTATGAAAACTATGATGTAGTAATTAACCCTTCCATTTTAGAACCTGTGGTGCAAATTGGTATGAATATAAAACTGGCCTTTACACCTAAACCAATAGAGAAAAAAGAAACACCAATTGTAGAAACGAAAATTGATCATAAATACTATGTGATATCTCCAAATGGCACTATCGATGTTAAAGAATTGAATACTAAACAATAGAACCTATGAACACACAATTCAAAACCTTAATATTTGTATTAAGCTTAGCATCGCTGACCGCGTGTAATGCAAATTCGAAAAATAGAACTCCAGATTTAGCCATCTCTGAAACTGTGATTAATACAACTTCAAAAGCTAAAAATCCTGAAATTAAAGTCGCATTACTCTTAGACACCAGCAATAGTATGGATGGCTTAATTGACCAAGCCAAAGCACAACTTTGGAAAATTGTAAATGAACTCTCTTATGCTAAATGTGAAGAACAAAATCCTAATCTAAAAATAGCACTTTACGAATACGGTAACGACAATCTTAACGCTGAAGAAGGCTATTTAAGACAAGTCATTGCGTTTAGTGATGATTTAGATGAAATCTCAAAATCATTATTCTCACTAACCACTAATGGTGGCAATGAATATTGTGGAAAAGTGATTAACACAGCGTTAAACCAATTAGAATGGGGAGATAACAAAGCGGATTTAAAACTCATTTTCATCGCAGGGAACGAACCTTACACCCAAGGAAACGTCAGTTACAAAGACGCCTCAAAATTAGCTCATCAAAATAATGTGACTGTGAACACCATTTTTTGTGGTGATTACAATCAAGGTATTGCAACCCAATGGAAAGCTGGAGCCGATTTAACGCATGGCAATTATATGGCTATCAATCACAACGAAGCAACAGTACATGTGGCCACTCCTTACGATGACAAAATCTTAGAACTGAATGAAAAATTGAATACAACTTATGTTGCTTATGGAAGTACAGGTAGAGCTAAAATGGAAATGCAAGCAGAACAAGACTCCAATGCTAGAAGTTATAATAAAGCCAATGCCGTAAGTAGAACAGTGAGTAAAAGTTCTCGTTTATACAAAAACAGTTCTTGGGATTTAGTTGATGCCGAAAAGGAAGCTGACTTCTCTTATGATGAAATTAAAGATAGTGAATTACCTATAGAATTAAAAGGAAAATCGACATCTGAAATTAAAGCTTATGTTGAAGAAAAAGCTAAAGCACGTAAAAAGCTTCAAGATGAAATAGCATCCTTAAACTTAAATCGACGTAATTATATCGCTAACAAAGCCAAAGCGTCTAATAACGGTTTAGAAAGTGCCATGATTAAAGCGCTAAAGTCACAAGCTGAACAGAAAAATTATAAATGGGAATAATTGAATATTATCATAAAAAAGAGGCTCAATTTTCATTGAGCCTCTTTTTCGTGTTATTTATATTAGTTAATTGCAGGACAATTACACTCATATTTCTCTCGTCTACAGTTAAAGTTAAAACCAAGCGTTAATTGATGAAAACCACCAGTATTAAAGTTCACTGTATTTGCTTGATAAGAATACGTATATGCAAATACGAAGTTGTTATAATCTACTCCTAAAAATGGTGTGATGTATTGTAATTTTTGATTACTAACACCTGATCCATCTTGAAATTCAGCACCATCTAAACTACGTCTATAAGATAAGCCTCCCCAAACTTTACCAAAATCCATTTCCTTATAAACCTTAGCATTGATATCAATTGAAGATTCTGCTGTTGCATCTCTGTACATGTACATGATAGAAGGTTCGTAACTCCATTCACTACCATACTGACTAAACGTATAACCAGAAGACAATAAATAAGTTCTTAAGTTTTTAAATTCAAACTCCCCATCTTGATTGTAATTAACACCATCATTATCTAAAATATTCTTAGCCGTGAAATGCGCATAAAAATCTATGAAATGGTAAGAAAACCCAACATCGACATTAAAATTTGTAGCACTTTGTTCAATCCCAGCAACTGCTGCATCAAATTCACCTGGTGCTAACCAACTTGTTTCATCGAGTTTATATTGTAAAAAACCTGCACTTAAACCAAATGATAACATATTTAGGTCAATCTCATTTCTTGAAAACATTAAATGATAAGCAAACGTCGCATAACCACCTACGGTAGAATGATAACCATTTGAATCATTAAAAAGAACACCTCCAATGGCTACTGGCGAATCCCCAATTCTCCCATTCATGCTTAGCGTCTGTAAACTCGGTGCATCATCAACACCAAACCATTGTTGTCTTGCCGTTAATCTCACCTTAGCACAATTTGCGACACCTGCCATAGAAGGGTGAATTAAATAATAATTATCTGTTAAATAATCAGAATAAATTGGAATGCCTTCTTGAGCAAAGCTAAAATTTGCCGCAAAAGTTATAAATGCTACTAAACAATACTTTTTTAATCTCATAATTTTTTATCGTTTCAAGGTAAAATGGGCTTTAAATTCTTTACGAACACCATTACTTGGTTCGTCGTACTCTACTGTAAACCAGTAATCACTCGTTGGCATGGCTTCACCATTAAACGTTCCATCCCAACCATCTCCATCAGGACTTAATTGTTTAAGTAACTTTCCGTACCGGTCAAATATATAAATTTTTGCATTACTTCCAACACCTTCAATGTTCCAAGTTTCATTATTTCCATCGCCATTGGGCGTAAAATACAGCGGATAGTCGATAATAAACTTTGATGTTGTGGTTAAGCCACAACCATTTTTATCTCTTGCCGTGATCTCATGGTCTCCTGCTGATAAGCCCGTAAAGATACTTTCATCTTGCCATGGACCTCCGTCTAAACTGTATTCATAATTACCTATACCTACGGCAAATGCTTCTAAACTGTGATTATCGGCAAAAGCTTGCGTTAAGAGTTCTATCGTTAAACTTGGTGGTTCACTTTCTATAACGTCAGTTGTATCAACATTAGTACAATTGGTTATTGTTGATGTGCTCATATCTGTTACCAAAACACTATAGCTTCCTCCTTGAGTTGGCATTATACTAGGACCTGTCTCTGTTGGTATTATCGTGTTATTATAACTCCATTCAAAACTATAATCCGTTGCTGACAAACCTGTATCGATAACTAACGGGTCTAATACTTCTGTGCCATTAGTGTTTAAACATAAGATGTAATCCTCTTCTAAATTAAATTCTGGCAATGGATTAACTTGTAAGGTTACTTCGGCTACAGCATAACAGATAGAAGTATCATTACCTGTTGTTCCATCTGGTGTATCATTATCCACTCTTGCATAAATGACTTGTGGGTTAATGATATTCTCATACAACGTTGGTAATGGATTTACCTTTAAATCTGCATCCTCTTGCGTTTCATAATACGTTACAATGTAGTTTGCTGCATCTTGTCCGTCTAAAACTTCTGGGTCTCTCGTGGTTAAATCAAACTGAGCACTATCATTCGTTGGATCTCCATCCGTTTCCATTTCATCATCACAAGTTTCATAAACGATTGGTGCCATATTTGGATTGGCTTGTGCCGCTTCTTGCACTTCAATATTAAAACTTTGTGTGCTGATTGAACATCCGGTGACATTGTTTGTAATGGTCACAAAGATTTGCTGTGGGTTCCTTTGGTTAGTATATAAACTTACCAAGCCGTTAATACCTGCCTCAGCATCAGCTAAATTATCGTGATAGCTTACTATAAACTGTGATGGATCTTGACCATTTAAAACTTCAGCATCTTTAGTCGTTAAATCAAAACTATCAACACCATCGGTGTTTAATTCACATTGTATAAAGTCCGTTACAGCCACAACCGTTGGTAGAGGATGTACTATAATCGTAAAATCAACGAGTGCATAACAGCCTGTAACATCATTGGTTACTCTTACATAAATCTCTTGCTCTGGTGTTTCTGTATTAGTATACTGCGTTGGATCTGCTATAGCATTGCTGCCTGAGTTCGCATCTTCTATCGTTTCATAATAACTTGCAGTCACTCCTGCTTCCCCATTAAGAATGAGTATTTCATTTTCAGTAAGATCAAAAACCTCTACTCCATCTCCGGTATTGATATCATCACACAACTCTAAGTTTGGTAATTGATCACTTGGGGTTGGCGTTGGATTTGGTAACACTCTTATGGTTAAGGTTGCAAAATCGACACAACCGGTATCCGTATCGGTAACAACCACGTAAAGTGTTTGTGGGTTAGCGCCTAATCCGTTTATAGATGTATTGGTATACTGGGTTGGATCTGCTATAGCATTCGTCTGAGATTGTGCATCTGCATTGGTCTCATAATACGCTACGGAATAACTCGCATTACCTCCTGTAATCTCATCATCTTTTACCGTTAAATCAAATGAAGTGAACTCATCTCCTGGTGTCTCTCCTAAATCATCACACACACTCAATTGTGTTGGCTGTACCGCTACTGGTGGTAAATTAACCTCTAACTCAAACTGACCTGTATCTTGACAGCCTGTGATTGGATTAAACAAACGCACATAAATGGTTTGTGGATTTGCTGTATTAGTATAATTACCAACATTGATGATTGGATTATTTCCACTTGACGCATCTAATTCACTAACATGGTAAGTCAATAGGACTGCTAATGGATCTTGTCCGTTTAAAATCTCATCATCTTTAGTGGTCAGATCAAATTGGGTGATACCATTATCATCGGTGTCACATATAGTGTAAGTATCTATACTTGTTGGCACTTCTGGTGACGGCAATACAATTAATTCTAATGTATTTGCAGTTAAACTAAAACAACCCGTTATGGTGTTCTCTGAACGCACATAAATCATTTGGTTGTTCGCTACAATGTTTGTATACAACCCTGTGATTGGGTTATCACCATTCTCTGCATCGGTCTGTGTCTCGTGATAGCTAATTGCTACATTAGCTTCGCCATTAGTGATTTCTATGGTACGTTGCGTTAAATCAAATTCCGCAAAACCATCATTATCATCATCACAAACTTCTATTGGTGTTGGATTGGGTTCTGGTGAAGGAATTGGATCTACTCGTAAGGTGACAGTCACCGTATTGTAACAGCCTGTGACATCATTTTCTGCTCTTACAAAAACAGTCTGTGCATTGCTTGTGTTTATATATGGACTTGTGATTGGATTTGTTGCATTGTCGGCATCCAATTGCGTCTCATAGTAGCTTAAGGTAATTCCTGTTTGACCATTTAAAATTTCTTCATTGGCGTCTTCTAAGGTAAAGCCTTCTTGCTCATCCCCTGGGTTATTCACATCACACAACTCTAATGGTGATGGTGTTACTAATACAGGTAATGGGTTCACAATTAATTCTAAACTTGTAATTTTATAACAGCCTTCTACCGTAGTATTATCCTCTACACGTATCCAAATAATTTGATTAAAATCGTCTGTATTAGTATAAGCCAAAGGGTTGTTTATCGGGTTGTTGGATGCTTCGGCATTCGCTTCACTCTCGTAATAGCTTAGAATATACTGAGTAGGATCTTGACCGTTCAATACTTCTGTTGCTTTAGTCGTTAAGTCAAAAGTTGCATAACCATCAGCTGAGATATCATCACAGGCCTCTAATGGTGTTGGCGCAATTAACTGAGGTGTTGGCTCCACTATTAATTCTAAAACAACAATGGTAGCACAGTCCGTAGCTATCGTTGGACTTTCTATTCTTGCATATAACGTTTGTGCATTTTGAACAATATTGTTATAACTCACTGTTGTATCGATAGCATCAACTCCATTAATGGCGTTGATTTCTGTTTCGTGGTAAGTCACCTCAAGTCCTGAAGCTCCTCCTGTAATTTCATTATCCGCATCGGTAAGTGTAAACTCACCAAAACCATCATTGTCTGGGTCACAGTATCTCAATGGTTGTGGTGTAAATGCTATAGGTGCTTGTTGTACTATGAGTTCTAAACTAGTAGTATCATAACAGCCTGTGTTTATATTTTCTACACGTGCAAATATAAATTGTCCATTACTTATATTTGTATACAATGTTGGTAATGGATTGGTCTCTGCCTCTAAATCTACCAAGGTCTCATAATAGCTTACAGAATAAGCAGGATTACTCCCTGTAATTTCTGTATTCTTTAGACTTAAATCCATTTCTGTTAGACCATCTGGTGTACCATCATCACAAACTTCTAAGGCTGTGGGAACAACCAAAGCAGGTAATGGGTTAACCACTAAATCAAAGGTTACATTTGAAGTACAACCTGTTAATGTATTAGTTAGTACAGCTATTATAGGTTGTGGGTTACTTGTATTGGTATAACCTCCTAATATTGGGTTGGTTTCTGCACTTGCATCTGCTGCATTAGCATAATAACTTACTGCTACATTTACCTGACCGTTTAAAATCTCTGCTGTTTTTGTCGATAGATCAAAGATTTCTTCTTCGTCGCCTGTCGCATTATCATCACACAATTCATAGTTTGTTACTGTGATAACGGCTGGCTTTGGATTTACAATCAATTGAAGCGGTGTTGTATCATAACAGCCTGTTGTGCTATTTTCGATACGTGCTATAATTTCTTGAGATCCTGCTTGGGTGTTGGTGTAATTTGTTAGTAATGGACTCCCGCCTGCTTCTGCACTCGCTTGACTGTCGTAATAACGAACAATCATACCCGTTTGCGTCCCTATAACTTCAGCATCTTTTACGCTAAGATCAAATACTGCAATACCATCAGCATTATCGTCACAAACCTCTAAGGCTGTCGTTACATTTGCTACTGGATTTTCTAACACCTCTAAAACCAAACTATTTACATTATAACAGTTTGTTGTGGTGTTTTCTAAACGTACAAATATCGTTTGACTGGTCATCGTTGTATTCACATAGCCATCAAATAGTTCTCCACTATTGGTTTCTGCTCCCAACATGCTTTCATGGAAAGAAACAACCACTCCTGTTTGTCCATTTAAGAACTCAGCTTCTTTGGTACTTAATGGAAAACTTGCAAAACCATCGGTGTCATCATCACAAACTTGTAATGCTGGAACTGCAACAACTGTTGGTAAAGCATTAACGATCAAATCAAAACTTGTTGTTCCGTAACAACTTGGATGTAACGGATCTTCTACTCTAACGTAAATCGTCTCTAAATTGGGAGTTGTATTTGTGTAATTGGTTGGTAAAGCCCCTGCATTGTTATCAGCATCATCTTGACTACTGTGGAACGTAACATTATAAATCGCTGGGTCTTGGCCTCCTAGAATAACACTTTCTTGACTGCTTAAATCGAACGTTGCAAATCCGTCATTACTAACGTCGTCACAGACTTCCATGGTACCTGGTGTTGTAGCTATAGCTCTCGTATTTACAACCAAATTAAATAGTGCCGTTGCTGAGGCATTGTAACAACTTGAATCCCCTGAACTAGAAACTCTAACAAAAATAGGTTGGGCATTTACTGTATTTGTATAATCTAATGGCAACGCATTATCACCGGAATCCGCATCAGCAAAACTTAAATGATACGTTACCGTATAATCTGTTGCTGATTGTGATCCTAAAATTGCTAAAGTTTGACTGCTTAAATCAAATTCCTCAAAACCATCGTTACTATCATCATCACATAACTCTAAATCAGATACTGGGTTTATTGTAGGAGTAAGAGCTGCAGATAAAGAAAATGAAGTTGTAGCAACACATGTTCCAGAGAGATCTGCTAAACGTGCCCATATTGTTTGGGGATTAGACACATTAGTATAAAGATCTGGTAAAGCTCCTGTATTGGCTATAGCATCTTCCTCCGTTAGGAAATAACTTACAGTATAATTTGTTGGATCTTGAACACCCAATACATCATCATCGTTTACGGTTAAGTCAAATTCCTCTATTCCAGAAGCACTACAAACCACAAGGTTCTGAGCTGGATAAGCCACTGCACTCTCTCTAAATTCTACGACAATAGGGTCTGCAGAACCGTTACATACACTCTCTAATTCAAAATCAGCATAATAAGTTCCTGGTTCAGTCACTGTAAGAGTTGGCAATGATTCTCCAGGAATCACTACTCCATCTTTATACCATACATGGGTTGCTGTTTCTACAAGCCCCGTACTTAAAATAACCTCAGAACCATCACATTGCGCATTACCAGCTTCAATAGTAATATCATCACCTAAAGTTCCACCTAAATTAAAACTACCAGCTTTAATAAAAACTCCAGAATCAAAAGAATTATCTCTATCATCACCAATAACGAGCTTAATTGTATATTCTTCACCAGGCACAACAGTAGCTTGTGCTACAAATTCTTTAGTTCTACCATCAAATGCAATTGGAGGCCCATTATTACTTGTATAAGCACCAAAATACCTTTCATTACTTCCACCGCAAGATTCACCATTATCTGGATGAATATTAGTCACCAAAATAGGTGTTGTTGTTCCAGGAATAACAGCCAAATTTGAAACATTACCAGCTGAATCCGTTAGTAAAAAAGCAAAAGCATCTGAATATGTACACTCAAAACCACCCCCATCATATTCTTCAGAAGCCATTAGAAATTCAAAACTTATACTATTTGCCAGAGGAACAAATTTAAATTCAATATAAGTTGCATTATGAGAATCAACACCTAATTCTGTATCTAAATCGGCATCACCAGGCCAAGTACCACTTCCATCACTAAGCGTTCCATTATTATTAGGACCTCTTGCAGCACTAGCATCACCACTCGTTAGTAATAGACCATCTTCAAAAGGAAAATCAATTCCATTACTAAAAAAATATCCAATACCGTTAGGTTCAGTAGGACTATATGTCGTTCCTGTGACAGCAACAATATCCGAAACGGTAGCACATGGACTATCAATAAGAACATCTTCAATTAATTGTTCTGGAGTGAACATATCTTGATCAACCACAACATTTGGCCCCAAAACAAAAACGGTTATTGTATCGGTACCCGAACAGCCTTGTGGATTAGTATCTGTAACGGTTAAGGTTACAGTATAAGTTCCTGGAGTCATAAAAGTATGAGTCACATCAGTTCCGGTTGCCGTATTAGAATCTCCAAAATCCCAATTATAGGTTGCACCTGTTCCATCTAATGAAAATGTTGCACTTCCTGAAAAATCAATAGATTCTCCTGGCAAAATGCCAACAACACCAGTAGTATTTGATGCGGGAACTGTACTATCTATAGATGCGATAACATCTTGACATGGAGAAGCACATAAAATATCAGCTTCCCAACCATTAACGGTACTAGTACCATCACTTGTAAAAACAACTGTTAAACAACCTGAAGTGTTGGTTTCTGAAGCAGATACCATTCCTGGCGATACTGTTCCTGAATATGTACCAATAAGATCTGCTGTAATATCATCACCATCATAAATAGTTAAGAAATCTTGATTATACTGTGTGAAAAATTGTATAAAATTTAGTATCACAAAATCCTCTGTGTTTTGAGGACAAATGGTTATGGTATAATTCTCATCATTTGAATAATTAGCATATTCTCCGCCTGAATCATAAAATTTATCAGGAGCACATCTATTAAATGTACCATCCTGCATCAAAAGGTCTTGTGAAAACCCTATTGTTGTAAATAGGATTGCTATTAAATACATTAGTTTTTTTACCATAAACTGATTTTCAATTAAATAACTTCTCGTGTTCCAAAAGCACAGAAAACCTATTTTTATTATTAAAGTGGAAATTTAACCAAAATACATGAATCATCATACATTTTTTAACTGAGAAGCCACTTATTCATGTTTAAATACCAAAAAAATCCGATATCTTGAAATTTTTTGTTTATATCAAAAAACAATAATTATGTATTGATCTTTCTTTTAAATAGAACTAAGGAATACGATATCATATAAAATCAGGACACTAAAATACTCTAAATCGGTAATTTAGTAATTCAACACAACGTTTATATGCTCTAAAAAAACTAATAAACCCTACTCAAATCATCCGATTTAAAATTTATGCTATTTTTTTATCATGCGAGGTTTATTATTAGATGATGTTAACCATGTTCCATTTTCAACTTTTTCATATAAAAACGTATGAATCCTATGCTACAAATAGCTAAACCTTCTACAGTATCTCAATCGTTACCCCATTCAATCACTTTAAACAAATAAAGTCAACTAAATTTTACACTGCTTAGTGAATCTTTATGGTAAAACCTATCTATAGAAAAATACATGGTATTAGCAACTGTTGAAACCATTAGAAGAAACTAAACGAAAAAAATAAAGAATCTCATTAGATCAGCTTCAGATATGTCTATCATTACTAAAAGAATAGAATCAGAGTATCCAACGATGTCTGCTAAATTATTAAACAAGTATCCCAATCTATCAGATACTCAAATACGTTATTGCCTATTAACAAAGATGAACTTGTCAATAAAGGAAACTGCTACGATTCTAAATGTTACTCCAGATACCGTAAAAGTCGCCAGAAGCCGATTAAAAAAACGATTAGACATACCATCAGAAATGTCTATTAAAATGTTCTTAGATAAATTATCAAAAGAGTAGTACTTATGAGCTTCCGCTTACATTCTAGTTAAAGGAATTAAAACTTAGTTAAAAGCCACAATACTTAAGGACAATATTCCCTATTTTTGCAAATAAAAAAGATGGCACAGACCAAGATTTCCATAGTTCCTACTTCTAATGACGCAATAAAAAAATTCGAAGCCGACCGATTCCTTACCAACCATAACAGTTTTGAATTCAACAATATAGACGATGCTAAACATTCACCTTTAGCACAACAATTATTCTATCTTCCTTTTGTAAAAAAAGTATATATCGCATCTAATTTTATAGCTATAGAACGCTACAACATTGTTAAATGGGAAGATGTAGAAGACGAAGTTGCACAACAAATTGAAGACTATTTATCTAGCGATGGTATTGTTGTAAGTGAAGACGCTATTAAGCCCAAAGCTGCAGTAACGGTATATGCAGAAAGCACACCAAATCCAGGCGTATTAAAATTTGTATGCAACAAAGTTTTAGTTCCAAATTTATATGAGTTTACTTCTATTGAAGAAGCCAAACCGTCTCCTTTAGCAACGGCATTATTCCAATTCCCATTTGTAAAGAATGTATATATGGAAAAGAATTTCATTTCCATTACTAAGTTTGATATTGTAGAATGGGAAGACATTACGCTTCAGTTACGTGAATTTTTAAAATCTTATGTTGAAAATGGAAAAACCATACTAAACGATGATGCTCCTAAACAATTGAAAAAAACAGAAGATGCTATTGAGCAAAAATTTGAAGCTTTAGATGATACTTCAAAAAACATTATTAATATTCTTGAAGAATACATTAAGCCAGCTGTTGAAAGCGATGGCGGAAACATTGAATTTAAATCTTACGATGAAACAACCAAAAAAGTTGAAGTATTGTTACAAGGAGCTTGCAGCGGTTGTCCATCATCAACTTTCACCCTTAAAAACGGTATTGAAAGTATGTTAAAAGACATGTTGAATGACAATGCCATAACGGTAAATGCTATAAATGGTTAAAATTTAGTACCTTTAAGAGTGACCTTATTGAGATTTTAGTGTCTCAATTAATATAACCCTTAAAACACATAACATTATGGCAGTATTAAAAGTAATTGAAGTCTTATCTAATTCGGATAAAAGTTGGGAAGACGCCACAAAAAAAGCAGTAAAAGAAGCTTCTAAAACTGTAAAAAACATAAAATCTGTTTATGTAAATGAACAGAGTGCTATTGTTAATGGTGACGATGTCACTGAGTTTAGAGTGAATTTAAAATTGACTTTCGAAGTTAAATAGACACCTCTATTTCCTTTAGTAGTAACATCTAACTCGGTCTAAAAATTAGTCGAGTTTTTTTATTGAAAATTTAAAATTATAAAAATCAACATGGAAACACAAAAATGGATTGACTCAGGTTACAATTTTATTATTGAGTTTGGCCCTAAAGTTATTGGAGCTATACTTATATGGATTATTGGTAGCTGGGTAATAAAAATGCTTTTAAAAGGCACTTCTAAAGCAATGAATAAAGGCGATTATGATGAAAGCTTAAAAAAATTCTTATTAAATCTAATTCATTGGGTTTTAAAAATCCTTCTCATTATTGTTGTCTTAGGCACAATGGGTGTAGAAACTACATCATTTGCTGCTATTATTGCCGCTGCTGGTTTAGCTATTGGTTTAGCTCTACAAGGGTCGTTAGGTAATTTCGCAGGTGGAGTTTTAATTATGATTTTTAAGCCCATTAAAATTGGTGATTTAATAGAAGCTCAAGGAGAAATCGGAGTGGTAAAAGAAATTGAAATCTTTACTACTAAATTAATTGGTCTTTCTAATAAAGAAATCATTATTCCTAATGGATCTCTTTCTAACGGTAACATTGTGAATTACACAACACAAGGTACACGACGAGTCGATTTAGTATTTGGCGTGAGTTATGATGCCGATATCAAAGCGACAAAAGAAGTTTTCAGCAAAGTATTAGCGGCGCACCCTTTAATATTAAAAGACCCTGCACCAACAATTGCTTTATCTGAATTAGCTGATAGCTCAATTAACTTTGTAGTAAGACCTTGGTGTAAAACCGAAGATTATTGGACCGTCTACTTTGAAGTAACGGAAAATGTAAAAGAAGCATTAGATGCGGCTGGTATTGAAATACCTTATCCACATCAGGTAGAAATACATAAAGAAGCTTAAGCTTTCTTTTTTAAAGCTACAAAATCCTTTAAATAATAAGGCTCAAAATAAGCGACATCTTCGGTGTCGCTTTTTTTGTATTTACTTTCTGCTAAAAACGCCATATCATTTGCAGATGGCAACTTCCCATCTATAAATACCGCATTAGGATGCTGAATTAGCCCTTTAGTCTTTTCTACACCGTTTCCTATAAAATAAACCTTTCGCTCTTTAAGAAGGACGCTAAAACTCTCTTCGTTGAGAATTTCGGCTTGTATCTCTCTTTGTATTTCGAAATTTGAATTATAAATCGCCGAATACACTTCCATACGCCTAGCATCTAACATCGGAACAATAAACCCATCATCAATAATTACTTGATGTGCTAAACTCTCTAATGTTGAAACAGCAATTAAGGGTTTATTCAAAGCGAAACACAGCCCTTTTGCAGATGACACACCTATACGTAACCCCGTATAAGAACCAGGTCCTTTACTTACGGCTATAGCGTCTATTTCAGAAGGTTCAATTTTTGAAACCTTAAAAACTTCATCAATAAAAAGGTGTAACGTTTCCGCATGTGAATAGCCTAGACTATTATCTTCTTTTAAAACTAAAGTCTCCCCATCCTTAGATAGCGAGACTGAACAATTTGTAGTTGCTGTTTCTATATTTAGCACTAATGCCATTAGCAAATGGTGTTTTTTATTCCTCGCTTTTATCGCTAGACGCTGTTAAGGAATTTTTATTTTTTACTTCAATTAAATCTCCAGGGTTAAGCTTTTTAGAAACCATAATATAAGGTCCTGTAATGATTTCATCATCTTTAGTTAGTCCTGAAATGATTTCAATATTTGTATCATCTTGAATACCTGTCTTAACCACTCTCAGTTTGGCTTTTCCATTCTCATTAACAAACACACATTCAAACTTTTGTTCTTCCCCATCAAAATTACCTGTATCTATGGTTGATGTTTTTTCGTATGTTTTTTTAGTAGAACTCGTATCTGTTTTTATCACAATAGCACTTATAGGTACTGAAATGGCATCTTTTCTAGTTTTAGTAATGATATCTACAGTAGCCGTCATTCCCGGTCTAAAAGGGGAATATGTTTCAGGCTTTCCCTCTGTTAGATCTTTATAAGACTCTTCAATTATTCTAACTTTAACTTTAAAATTAGTTACCTGATCTGCGGCTAAAGTTCCTGCTGCTGAATTGGCAATTTCGGTAACAATACCTTTAAATTCTTTCTTTAAATAAGCATCTACTTCAACGATTGTAGAATCTCCAATATTCACCTTTACAATATCATTTTCATTGACATCAACTTCAACCTCCATGTTATTTAAGTTGGCCACTTTTAAAATTTCAGTACCAGCCATTTGTTGTGTCCCTACAACACGTTCACCCAATTCTACATTTAACTGTGAAATGGTTCCACTCATTGGAGCATATATGGTTGTTCTATTTAAATTATCTTTAGCTTCATTTACTGTAGCCGCCGCACTCTGCACATTGTAATATGCCGAGTTTTTTCCAGCAATAGCTGTTTCATAAGCCGCTATAGAACGGTCCCAATCAGCTTTAGAAATCACTCCTTTGTTAAATAGGATTTGATTTCTATCATAATCCGCTTTAGCTTGTTTAAAATTGGCTTCCGCTTGTTCTAAACCTGCTCTGACATTTTGATAAGAGGCCTGAGTTCTACTCAAAGCAGACTGAATTAAATCTGGGTTTATACGAACTAACAAATCCCCCTTCTTAACCTCTTGCCCTTCTTTGAAGGGTAATTCTAAAATTTCACCAGACACTTCTGACGATATTTTTACCTCTACTTCTGGCTGAATTTTTCCGGTGGCAGATACAGTTTCTACAATATCTTTTAAAGTGACCTTCTTTACAGTGACTTCTTTAAAATTTCCTTTTTCACCAAACCATCCCATTTTAGATCCTGCGATCATAAGTACTAGTACAACAATAGCTAGTCCGATAATAATTTTTACTGTTTTGCTCATAATTAAAACTTTAATTCAGTTGCAGGAATTCCGAAATACAATTCAAGAACCTTCAACTTAAAAATATAATCATATTTAGCACGATTTAATTGAATCTTAGAGTTATCATACCTTTGTTTAGACTGACTAAAATCAAATGCATTTGTTAACCCAACATCATAGCGTTCTTTAGCATAATCGTAAGCTAATTCTTGCGATTCTAAGGCCAACTTTGCTGCTTCATAAGACTTTAATGCTCCTTTTGCATCAACATGTGCCTGATACACCGATGATTCTAAATCTAATTCTGCTTGTTCTAACTGAAATTTAGAACGTTCTAAATTAATTTTATTTCTTTGAACGTTACCCCTAATACTGAATCCACTAAAAATTGGGATATTTAATGAAAACCCATAAGAAATACCATCGTTTTGAGATAATTGATCTATAAATGAACCCGCACCTACTTCTCTTGTAAATGTATTTGGAAACTCACCAACTACGACCTCTCCTGTACCTTGCACCGTTCCTATTGGTCTTATTGAAATAGGATTATCAGGATCTATTTGTTGAATAAAAGATTTTGAATCTGAATATCTTGTATTATAACCAAAAAAAGCAGACAGTGTTGGAAGGTAACTCCCTCTTGCGATCTGAAGATCTTTTTTAGCCAACTCCACATTGGATTCCGCAATTTTGATTTCTGATCTATTCGCTTTAGCTCCGCAAGGATCTCATCTACCGATTTAGCCGATATGCCTTCATCAACAATATCATAACCTTCATCTTCAATATCAAAATTTGCATAATCCTTAATTAACAACAATTGCGCAAGACTAATCAAAGAAATCTGAACGGTATTTTCTGCATTAACAATAGACTGTTTTTCATTTGCGTCTGTAGCTTTTATCTCTAATAAATCACCTCTTGGCAAAGAGCCTGCTTCCACTAACTCCATTGTTCGTTCAATCTGTTTTAAAGTCACGGCATTTTGAGACTTTAAAACTTCAAGATTTGCTTTATTTAAAAGCACCTGTAAATAGCCATTGGCAACAAAAAGAGAAATATCATCTTTCATTTTGTCTAAACGATACTGACTAGCCAATTTAGAGATTTTTGAGCGTTGAACGGTTCTAATATTTCTAAGTCCATCAAACAATGTATACCCCACATTAACATTACCACTCGCTGATAAAAAGGTGGTAGTTTCAGCATTATTTGTAATGGGGTTAAAACTAAGACCCGTGTTTTCTGAAACTCCTGATCCTGCACTTAAACTTGGAAGAAAACCTCCAATAGCCGTAAGTTTATCTATATCTGCCGCCGCTACATCTAATTCACTTTGTTTAACAGAAATATTATTTTCTAAGGCATATTGGACACACTCTTTTAATGTCCATTTTTTATTTTGCCCTTGTACTAAAACTCCAAAAAGAAGTAATGCTACTATGATTGTTTTTTTCATGATACTTATTGGTCTATATAAAACTTAAAGTGTTACACTAAATTATAAAAAATATTATTGCGCGTATTTAGGCACTCCTTGTACTTGATTCCATACTTTTATTTTATCCTCTTTTGAAATCCCATTTTTAACTTCAACAAAAATACCGTCACTAATTCCCAACTCTACATCTCTTCTTTCAAATTTCTGATCACCTATCTCAACTTCAACAAATGGCTTTTTTGTTTCATCATCATACTGTACTAAGGCTTCTTTAATGGCTAAGACCTTTTCAACTTTATCTAAAATAATAGAAGCATTAGCACTTAAACCGGCTCTAATGAATGTTGAATCCATTTTTTTAAGCGAACCTTTTATTTCAAATTGAATAGCTCCATTTTCAGCAACTCCTTTTGGAGCAATATAATCTAATACCGCATCAAACTTTTTATCTTCTATAGCCCCAACGGTAATTTCTAATGGTAAACCTTCTTTAATTTTACCAACTTCACTCTCGTCTACTTTGCCTTCAAAAATCATTTGCTTTACATCTGCTAATGACGCAATAGATGTTCCTTCGTTAAAATTATTAGCTTCAATAACTTGGTTTCCCGCTTTTACAGGAACATCTAAAACCATACCTGAAACAGTTGCTCTTACTTGTGTTTGTGCAATATTTCCTAAACCAGATGTGGTACCCGTTTTAATAATATCATAGTTTTGAGATGCTGAATTTAAATTAATTTTTGCTTGCTCTACATTTTGCTTTGCTTGCAAATAAGCATTATTGATACCTTCAAAATCATTTGCAGAAATCACTCCTTTTTCGAACAATGCTTTTTGTCTATCGTAATTAGATTGCTGAGTTTGTAAGTTTATTTTTGCTGTTTGAAGCGCTGTTTGATTTGTGGCAATGTTGTTTTTAGCACTTGTTAAAGACGATGCGTTTGGTATTACCTTTATTTGCGCTATAAGATCACCTTGCTCTACATACTCACCCGCTTCAATAAACACCTCTTCGATAACACCAGAAATGTTGGGCTTAATTAAAATTTCTTCTTTAGGCACAATACTCCCTGTAGCCACAGTTTTAACGATAATAGTTTCTTCTGTTGGAGATTCTGAAGTATAGGTTATAGGATCCTCTTGATTCTTTTGCCACAAATAAAAGAGCGAGATTCCAAATACAGCTACAATGGCGATAAGTATAATTACAGTTTTAGTTCTTTTCATGATTATGATTGATATAATTTTATTCTTTTCTTAAGGCGTCTACAGGTTTCATTTTTGTGGCGCTATTTGCAGGAATTAATCCTGCTAAAACTCCTGAAACTATTAGTATGATTAAAGCTGTAAATACGACCTGCATACTTACACTTGGATTTGCAAAATTATCTACTGGGCCAGCATTATCTAAAATAATATTCATCACCCAAATGACAAATGCTGCAAATGAAATCCCAACCATACCAGACAATATTGTTAAGATAAGACTTTCTTGCAAAATTTGTGATTTTATACTCCATGGACTTGCCCCTAAAGCACGCCTTACTCCAATTTCTTTGGTACGTTCTTTTACAACAATGAGCATAATATTACTGATACCAATGATACCAGACATTAAAACTAAGGCTCCTACAAAATACCCAACTAAACTTAATATTGAAAACAACCCGTTAACACGCTCAAATTGTTCTGACAAATCAAAATGACCAATAGCGCGATCGTCTGTTGGATCTACCTTGTGTCTAAATTTCATTAAATCGAAAACTTGTTGTTTTAGCGATGTAATACTTACACCATCAACTGCTGTTATTGCCATCCAACCTACATTTTCTCCTCTATTAAAGGCTTGACCAAAAGTTGTAAATGGCATATATATAGTACTAGCATCTTGCTCTACATCTCCCTGACTATTACTCATTTTAAAAGTGCCAACGACTAAAAAATTAACACCATTGACTTTAATATAAGTTCCTAAAACCTCTTCTTCTTTATCATACAGTCCTTTTACAACACCAGTACCTATAACACATACTTTTCGTTTGGCCTCTATATCTGAATAACTAATAAAACGTCCTTGAAGAATGTCCATAGGCTGCTGTTTAATAAACTCTGGATAATCTCCATAAATTTCAAATGCACCTGTTTTTGTACCTCTAGTAACGTTATTAGCACCATTATATCCTCCTAATTGATTTCTAGGAGACACATATTTTAAATTAGGAACCTCTGCTTTTATTGCGGCAATATCATCGACTTTGTAGTTAAAATACCGTCCTTTAGGTAGGCCTTTATAAGGTTTAGATGTGCCTTGTGTCCACATAAACATAGAATTGGTTGCAAAATCACCAAAATCTGCAGTTACACCATTTTTAAGCCCATTGGTTAAAGCCAACAACAGCACTAAGATTGTGATGCCCCAGAACACGCCAAACGCCGTTAGAAACGTTCTAAATTTATTAGCGTTTAAAGCTTCAAGTATTTCATCCCAACGGTCTCTACTAAACATATTATTCGTCTCTAAGTGCTACAATGGGTTTAATTTTTGCCGCTCTATAGGCAGGAATAAATCCAGCTAAAGCACCTGCAAACACTAACAAAAACACTGTGGTTATTGCAATATTAAAATCTACTTGTGGGTATTTAATAAAGTCACTTTCTATTAATGGTCCTACAAGTTCTAGCAATCCGAGTCCAAAAATTAACCCAAACAAACCAGCAAACATTGTTACAAAAACAGCCTCTTGTAATATCATTCCAACAATAGACATTGGCAAAGCTCCTAAAGCTTTTCGGATTCCGATTTCTTTAGTTCGTTCTTTTACGATGATTAGCATAATATTACCAACGCCAACAATACCAGCTATGATTGTACCAATACCTACAAACCAAAATACAGCTTGTATAGTTGCTACTAAAGAATAGATTTTTTCGGCCTGTTCTAGAGTGTTATTTACTCTAACGGCACTTACGTCATCTGGAGCCACGGTATGAATTTCTTTAATTTTCTTTTCTACACCTAAAGCAATGGCATTAGACATGGCTACGGCTTCGTCAAAATTATCAGCCATCTTCACAGTAAAGGCCATATTTCGAATATTATCACCGGCATTAAAAACCTTTTGAGCCGTACTTACGGGAATGTAAACCTGACCTTCTTCTCGATCTCCACCTGGATCAAAAAAAACACCTACGACTTTAAAGTTCATTCCAAAAATTTGAACATTTTGATTAATGGGGTCTTCACCTTTAAAAAGGTCTTGTTTTATTTTGTTCCCAATAACAGCCACTTTTTTACTTTCATTGATATCCGATTGATTAATAAATCTCCCTGATCCAATATCGGCATTTTCAATAAATTGATTGTCGGGTAAGGTACCTCGAACTCTGTAGTTGCCTGTTTCGTTATTATAAGATATGGTTCCCCCCAAATCATATAATCTTTTGTTCGGTATTCTAAATAATCATCATATTCATTTACAACAGCATCGAAACTAGAATTTTTAAGCTGAATATAACGTCCAGGATTTAAGCCTTTATAACCTTTGGTTGTAACTCCGGTCCATACGGAAATTTTGTTTGTTGCATCTTGTTCAAACTGTGATTTAACCCCATTTGCGATACCTTGACTAAAACCAAGAAGTATAACTAGAATAAAGATACCCGAAGCAACAGATAAACCTGTTAAAAACGTTCGCAATTTATTTTTGCTTAACGTTTCAAAGATTTCTTGCCATCGTTCTAAATCAAACATGTGCTGATGCTCTAATTTGTTCTACTAGACTATCATCAATGATTAAACCATCCTTAAGATTAACGATGCGTTTAGTCATATGTGCAATATCGTCTTCATGAGTGACGACTAATATTGTTTTTCCTTCGTCATTAATTCCTTGAATAAGCTCCATAACCTCATAAGACGTTTTGGTATCTAAAGCTCCGGTTGGCTCATCTGCTAACAATACTTTAGGATCACTAGCCAATGCTCTCGCAATAGCCACACGTTGTTTCTGACCTCCAGAAAGCTCACTTGGTAAATGGTGAGACCATTGTGCTAAACCTACCTTTTCAAGATAATGCATAGCTCTTTCGGTACGCTCTTTGCGTTTTACACCTTTGTAGTATAGCGGCATCGATACATTATCTAATGCGCTTTTATAATTGATAAGGTTAAAGGACTGAAAAATAAAACCTAGAAATTCATTTCTATATTTAGCCGCAATTTTTTCATTAAGATTTTTAATAGGAACACCATCAAGAATATATTCACCTTCATCTGCTTCATCTAACATCCCTAAAATATTCAACAATGTTGATTTACCAGAACCTGAAGACCCCATTATGGATACTAATTCTCCTTCTTTTACGTCAAAATTAATACCTTTAAGTACATGAAGGGAATTATTCCCCATGTGGTAAGATTTATGTAAATCCTTTATGTGAATCATATTATGGTTAGTTAGCGGATACAATTTTAAGAAAATTTATATGGCTTTTATCCCAAGAAATTGTTAATACCACATAATCATTAAGTTATCCTCAACCATTAAATAAGTTATTAACTTAACGGCATGTAGACTTTTAAAATAAGACGCTCTAAGCAATAAAATGTTACAGATTTTAGTCTATATGTTCAGTTGAGTCTGATTTACTAAATTTTTTATAAATAACAAACCCAATTACAGCCACTAAAATATAAGGCACTGCCATTAAGAAAACAATACCATCATTTATACCCTCTGCTGCGGATTGATCTTCACCACTTTCTAAAACAGCACGGCACATGGCGCATTGTGCATTCGTTTTTAGAATAAAAAACAAAGAGAACAGAAAAAAAACAATTTTTTGTTTCATATTTAAATGTAATAAGGTGAAATCATAATGTAAACTATAACTCCTGTTACAGCAACATATAACCACAATGGAAATGTAATTTTTGCGATTTTTCTATGACGTTCAATATCGTTAGTTATGGCTCTTACGTATGTAATTAATACAAACGGAATAATAATGATAGATAATATAATATGCGTAAACAAAATAAAATAATACACGTATTTAATCGTGCCCTCACCACCGAACTTCGTTGAATCGCTTGTCATGTGATAAGCGATATAAAGTAGAAGAAATAACACTGAACAATAAATCGCTGTCGTCATTAAGTTTTCATGCAAAACAATCTTTTTATTCTTTACTGCAATTACGGCTACAATTAAAATTAACGCTGTAACCCCATTGATTGTTGCATAAATCGGAGGAAGCATAGTTAATGGTTCTACATCAAAACCTAGAGTGCGAAGATTTACACTAAACAAAGCTGCCACAGCAACTGGAATTATAATTGATAAAGCAACAATCCACTTGTTGTATTTTTTTGCCTTTTCATGGTCTACTGTACGCATTGTTATTCCTTTAATAATTTAGCAATATCTTCTTTAAGAATTGTTATTTCTTGCGGTATACCATCTTCATCTACTCCTTCCAATTCCGAAATTAATCCATTATAGAAGATTTTAGGATTTCCAAAATCATCTTTTCTAGATCGTATATAACCTTCTTTGTCAATTAAGGCAAAATTTCCTGAATGTTCAAAACCACCTGCTACAGTATCATCTTTAGCGGTATATAAGTTAAACCCTTCATTAGCTAATTTATAAATAGCTGTTTCATCACCTGTTAAGAAATTCCAATTCGGATTAGTCACTCCATACTTTTCAGCATAGGCTTTTAATACTTCAGGGGTATCAATTTCAGGAGAAATAGTAAATGAAGCAATTCCAAAATGTTCAAATTCATTGAATTGATTTTGAACCGTTACTAAGTTTCTATTCATTACGGGACAAATGGTTGGACAGGTCGTAAAAAAGAACTCTACAACATATACTTTGCCCAAATAATCTTCATTAGTAATTGTAACACCATTTTGGTTAGTAAAACTAAACGCAGGCACTTTTTTAGGTTCACCATTAATTTCTAAATAAACCAAATCACTTTTTTGCTGTTTCTTATGATTAAGTTTAGCGGTTGACACGTGTTTACTACGACTATCGTCTCTTATAATATCACCTTCGCTTACACGATCTATAATTTTAGGAATAAAAATAATTCCAAATACTAAAATTACCAATGCAATCCCAACGTACGAATAATTCGATTTCTTACTCATTATCTTCTTTTAATTCTCTATTTCTTCTTGTTTCAGAACTTTCAAATTTGCCCTCTCTTTTTTGACGGTATTCGGTAAAAAGAATCCTAATGTCATCACTCATCATGTTTTTAATTTCTGCAACCTTTATGGTATTATAAGCATACACACTAAACACAGGCTTGTTATCCTCTACGGCCTTTTCATCTCTTCCATCTAATCGACCACGCTGATTTAACTCTTTATCTACAATGAACACATCATTTACAGCCAAGTTCTCGTTAAGTTTAGATTTTGATTTTAAGCTATTGTAAAGCATTTTTATATCACCTTCGGTACCAAATGCGTAATGCCAATATTCTAAATCTTCGTAAGTATTAATTTCTTTCTTCAGCTTTTCAATATCTCCTTCAGTTCCTTTTGGTACTACAATTACGATTTGAAAATTCTTAAAGCCTTTAAATTTATCATATACCAACTCCTTAAGATTAGAAGCTGCAATCATTTTATCTAGTGGTGTTTTACCCAAAAACCCTAATACCGTTATGTGATCTTTTAAAACAATATTATCTATTCTATCTGAGGTGAAGTTTTGGATATCAGACACATTACTATTTACAACATTAAGAGGCTCATAATTATGCGTTGCAGGATAAAGCATTAACAAAAATGCGACAGGCAAAAAGAACAATATACCGAGAACACTATAGCGTTTAACTTTATCTATTTTCATTTATTGAGGGCTAAAACCCTAATTTTAATCAACTTAATAACCCGTAATTTATGTAAAATACTGATATGCAAAAATAGAAAAGGTGGTTTAGAAAAACCACCTTTTAATTGTATTTAACACTTTGAATTAACGTCGTGTAAATGTATATGTTTGACTTAAAAATTGTGCTTAATCAAAGCATCATCACCGTTATATACATTAAAGATATAACCACCTTCTTGTAGTAAGATGAACATTAAATAACATATTAGAAAAACGCCCGTCCAAACAACCATTTTTCTCATACTACCTGATTCATCTCTCATGTGCATAAAATCCCATGTAATATAATACGCCTTAACAATTGTCAATACAATGAAAATTAGGTTTAAGGGTTTCATGTAAACTATTGGTGCTAATATAATATTACCTAAAGTAGCAAAGAATCCTCCTTCGAAGGGCTTCAACCAAATATGCATCAAGCCATCTGGTTTGTAGATCCCTAAAACAACTTCTATAAGTGTTATAAAGGTTAGAAATGCTAAAACTCCCCAAATTTTTTGTGTGTTAGATTTAAACTTCCAACGTCCTCTAAATATTTCTAATTTATGCTCTTGTGCCATAACTTAATCTTAATTTCTTATTATACTAAATAGAAGAATGTGAATACAAATACCCATACTAAATCGACAAAGTGCCAATAAAGTCCAACTTTCTCTACCATTTCATAACTACCTCTTCGCTCGTAAGTACCAAGCACAACATTAAAGAATATAATAATGTTAATCACAACACCTGACAATACGTGGAAACCATGAAAACCGGTTATAAAGAAAAAGAAATCTGCAAATAATGACGTTCCATATTCATTAACATGAAGGTTAGCTCCTTTTACAACTAGCTTACCATTTTCTTTAATTTGCTTAAGAGATTCTGCTCTAGATAGCACTGTTTTATGACCATTCTCATCTAAGAACTGATTTCTAACTAAGACATTCTCATTCGCCACTAAACCAGCATAGATTTCACTCACGGTATAAGGAGGTAATGTACCTTCGTCTTCAAACCATAGTCCATTTTTACGCTCATGATTAACACGATCACTTTCTTGAGGAATCGCTATATCGTCAATTGAAACACGTTTAAATTTCTCAACACCATCAACTGTAACATATTCTCCAAATTGCAAAATATTTCCTCCGTTAGTTTGAACAGCACCATAATCACCTTGAATAAACGTTGCCCATTCCCAAGCCTGAGAACCAACGAATATTGCTCCACCAATAATGGTTAAGAACATATATAAGGTTACTTTGGCCTTATTCATATGGTGACCAGCATCTACTGCTAATACCATTGTAACTGACGACATAATCAGTATAAACGTCATAAAAGCCACATATATCATTGGCAATTCTTGACCATGCAAAAACGGAACGTGTGTAAACACCTCATCCGCAATTGGCCATTCGTTTATAAACTTAAACCTTGAAAAACCATAAGCGGCCAAAAAACCCGAAAATGTTAATGCATCAGATACAATGAAGAACCACATCATCAATTTTCCGTAACTTGCTTTAAGAGGTCTATTGCCTCCTCCCAAGTTTTTTCTTCTGTACCAGTACTAGCTACTGTAGAATCCATAGAATTTATTTAAATTTTTAAGATTGGACAAAAATAATCAAATTATATATCTAAAAAAATATAAAAACAAAAAGAGCACAAGCCAAAGCATATCTACGAAATGCCAAAAATTAACAGCTAGTTCAAAACCTAACATATTGTTGGAGTTATACTTTTGTTTAAAATGATTATAAATTACAACAATGAGGCATATTAAACCAGCAATGACGTGCGTTATGTGAAATATTGCTATAACATAAATGTAAGACATCGTTATATTGCTTGTTGGCCCTGTAAAATAGTAACCTTCTTCAATAATTTGACCAAATCCAGCAAACTGACTGTAAATGAAAGCAATACCTAAACCTAGGGTAACAAACAACCAAACTGTTACCATTTGCATTTTATTTTGCTCTAATGCACGCTTGGCCAAAATAAAGGTTAAACTACTAAGCAAAATAATACCTAAACTTATAAAAAATGCGGTTGGCAATTGAAAATCGACCAACCAATCTTCATTAAGCCGTTGCTTACTACTAACAATAAAAGCACTAACTAAGCCCGCAAAAGACATAATTAACGCCCCAATAGCAAACCATAGCATCATCTTTTTAGATCGTGCTTTTTTAACTTGAAATGTTCCTTGTGTTAAATCCATTTATCTCAAAAATTTATCTGCTACATATATAATTTGCAATAGTGTAATGTAAAACACACTAGATAGCATAAGTTGTTTCGCTGCTTTTATAGTACGTTCCTTAAATAATCTTACGGCATAAACTAACATTATCAAGCCAAGTATAAATACGAGAACCGCTCCTACAATCGATAGCTTTAAATCACCAGTATAACCTAATACTGGAATTATAGAAACAATAATCGTCCATACACTATACATAATAATTTGTACAGCCGTTCCTTTATCTGGATTTCCTGTTGGTAACATATGGAATCCACCTTTTTTATAATCCTCGTTTAAAAACCATCCTATGGACCAAAAATGCGGGAATTGCCAAAAAAACTGAATAGCAAATAAAGTTCCTGCTTCAATACCGAAACTATTACGCGCTGCTACCCAACCCAACATAAAAGGAATTGCTCCCGGTAAAGCACCAACAAACACCGCTAATGATGTTTTTGTTTTTAAAGGGGTATAAACGCTGGTGTATAAAAAAATAGAAATAGCTCCATACATCGCTGTTTTAGGGTTAATAATATACAAGGTTATTAAGCCTAAAATTGTAAATGTAGTTGCAATTATAAATGCCGTATTTACCGACATCCTACCAGCAGGTATAGGTCTGTTTTTTGTTCTATCCATTAGCGCATCTAAGTCGCGCTCAATGATTTGGTTATAAGCATTAGAGGCGCCCACCATAAAATAGCCACCAAAAGCCAATAAAATGAGCGTTGTAAAACTGATCGTTTCAGCTCCAAGAAAATAGCCCGCAAGCGATGAGAACACTACACTTAGGGACAAACCCATCTTGGTAATTTCCTTAAAATCTGTTATCACAGAAGCTGTTGATATTGAAGATTTTGTATAACTCAAACTATACGATATTTATTCTTTTAAAAGCGACTGCAAAGATAGTTTGAAAATTGATTCTGACCAACGTTAAACTTTAGTTTTATTACAATGCAGGGATTTACTACTTAACATGTCGCAAACACGACTACTCATTCTAGTAAGACCTTAAAGCTTTTATTATTATAAATCAACAAAGTTTCTTTGGTCTAAAAATCATTATACCAATTAAATAAATCCGTACGTATTCCAATACTAAACCAAAGCGTATTAGAGTCTTTTGTTGCTGCTGTGATAGCATCTGGATTAAAATCTCGGTAAATTATATTTGTAAACAATTTTAAATTGGTAGCAGGATTTAATAAATAACCCGCTTGTATCTCAGTCATAAAACTATTGGTTTTATTTCCTTGACCAATTTTTATTCCGGTATCAGCATTCCGATCATTATAATCTCTATAAATATCACCACCATAAGAAAAACTGTCTTCATCAGTATTAAAATCGAAACCACGTTGCCCAATTATAAATTTTGCATCACCAAACCATCGTTTGTAATTATAACGACCTATTAATACTAATTCTTTAAAATTGGCTCCCCAGAGGTGTGCCATTGGCTGATTAAAACTAGCATAATTAAGAACCTGCGTGTTATGTGAATAGGTATAAGGCCGCACTTGATTATACTCTGCCTGAAGCAATAAATCATCAACCTCAAACGCATTAAAGTATTTCACACCTATTTGATAACCAAATTTATTCTTCCAGCTTTTATCACCAGCTTTCACATCACTTAAAGAGAATTCATCTAAAATAAATTGGCCATAAAGGTTTACTTTATTGTTCCATTTGTATTTAGAAGAAAGCCCCATTATAGCATTACCAGCTCCCTGACCTGTTTGAAATTCAATAGCTCTAAAAAAGATAATAGGATTTAAATAATTAACATCAAAGCCTCTACCGTTAGTATCTGACCACACAACAGATTCAAAAAAACCAATATTTAAGCGCTTAGAAACATTCCAACTTAAATAATGATTAGCCATATACTTCGTTAAAAAGGCCTTGTCCTCTACTACTTCATCTCTAACATCCTTTAACCACATCCAAGTACTAGTATATTTAATCTTCCAAAACGTCGCATTTAATTTTAAGAATGGATAAGGACTTGAAACGTCACTTTGTAACAAGGAACGGTAACCATCTCCTATAAAGTTTTTACCATGACCAAATTGAATATTTAAAAAATCTGCAGGTGTATAAGACAAATAGGCTTCTGACACTGGATAATCATAAGAATTGTCTTTGAATCTTTTGGCAATACCACGACCAGGAATAATGGCCGGATCGGACCAAAGGCTTTTAAGCTTTCTGAAAATTGATTAAAATAATCTGCAAAACGCCCTTGACTCTCATATACTGAAGCGGTTAAATTAAAACGTTTCCCTAAACCCGCTTGTATAAAAACACCACGCGTATTATTCCAAGTAGAACTAAAATCGGCTTCGGTATCTTTACCCACTTGTAAATCTAAAATAGGATCTACGGTAAACCAATAATCTTTAGTTTGTATTTCTACTAAATGTTCATTAAAGACTTTTCTACCAATCCATGTATCCGTATCTTTTGCTAAGCTTTCCTTTTCAGCCTTTATATCGTAATATCTAGCGACATCACTATAGACAAAAGGTTTTGCCGCCGTGTGACTATTAGTACCAATAGCGTTCATTTCATCATCAAAACGCGCATAATAAGAATGTGTAAACGGAATATTTAATTCACTATCGTATTCTAATTTTTCATAAGGTTGTAAGTCTTTTTCAATGCGATCAAACTCATTAGACAATGTTGCATTAAGACTATCCGATTGAGTGAGTTTAACCGCATTTGTTAACTTCACACTATAATCTTCTGGTTTAACTAACGGAATAGCAATACTAATACTGTATTGAACAAATGTTGGGTTTCCATTATAGGTTGCTGGTTGAATTTTAGGAAGTAAATCAAAAACACGTTTACTTTCTACTTTTAATTCTTCATAAATGGCATCTGTATAGATCGTTTCAAATTCCCCCTCTTTATTAACTTCAAACAATACCTTAACGTTACCTACATAAGCCTCATCTAATACAATTTGCGGTATTTCAAAATGTTCGTAAATAAAAGTATTTAGGGTAAAATTAAAACAAGATTTTAACTGATCTACAGCTACAGAATCACATTCCTTAAAGACTGGAGATTTTTCATAAGACGATAATGTTTGAGCATAACCAAATGTGGTTGTTAACAGAATAGCAAATAGTACAATGCGCTTCATAAAGGACTAATATTTTAATGTGCGAAAGATACTTATTTTTTTTAGTAACCTTGAAATCAAATGACGCATAAAAAAACCGTTACTCTAAGAATAACGGCCCTATTATAAACTTACCTATAGTATTTCTAATTTCTTACATCGAAAACAATAGGCAAAGTATAGATAACCCCTACTGGAACTTGACGCTGTAAGCCTGGTTCCATTTTAGGAATTTTATTAATCACACGATTAGCTTCTTTCTCTAAAGCTGGATGTGGTCCTCTAGTCTTGATATCTCTAACATTACCAAATTTATCAATTGTAAATTGTGTATAGATTCTTTGTTTACCAGATATCCCATAATTAGATCCAATACCGACATTAAACTTATTCCAAATTAATTTGGTGATTTTATCCGACATACATTTTTTACGATCCTTATTTGTGTTATACTTCTCACAACCTGGGTATACTGGAACTTTTTCAATTAAAGTAAATGGCACAAAGACATCGGCATCTTCAGGGTCTTCAGTATCTGGAAGACTACTAGGCACAAACGGCTTAGCAACAGGCTTTCGTTCTTCTGGACTAATAATTTTATGCTCTACCTCGTTTTTATCATTCTCCACTTCCTTATATTTTTCAATTAAAGTGGTACTCCTTTCTATTTTGGGTTCCGGCTTTTGAGGTTGAATTACCTCTGGAACTACAGCAGAAACAACATCAATGAGCGCTAATTCATTCTGCTCTGGAATATCAAAGTTTAGTTTCTTTTCTTGAAACTGCATTTCAAAAAGTGCATATGTCCCTAACAAACAAAGAATCAATCCAATTTGAAAATAAAGGCTTGAGTTTTTTTGTAAATTTGCATCATGCTTTTGTGATTTCCTTACTTCAGTTGTGCTCTGACCAGCAAAACCGAAGTCATTTTTAGAGTTTTTCATAATATCTATGATTTAAATGTTAATATTATGTCAAAGTCACAATAAGCATACCAAAAACGAAAATCCCGCTCAATTAATTTTGAACGGGATTTTTAAATAAGAATTATTTCTTTTTATGTCTTAATCTTGTACTTGGAATACGATAGGAATAGAGAATGGCATTACTACGGCCTTACCTCTTTGTTTCCCTGGTTTCATTTTAGGTAATTGACCTATAACGCGTTTAGCTTCTTTTTCTAATCCTGGGTGTGGACCACGAGCTATAATATTTGTAATATTACCAGATTTATCAACTTTAAACTGAACAAATATTCTCTTTTTCCCTGGAGGCAATCCTAAATCACCAGCCAAATCTGTATTAAATTTTTTACCTATGAATTTGTTAACCTTTTCGTTCATACAGGCTTTTTTAGCTGCATTCCCTTTTTCTTTTTCACAACCTGGAAAAACAGCCACATTTTCAATAACTGAGAATGGTACCTCTAAGTCTTCTTCCACTTCTTCCACTTCAACATCTTCAACTTCCGCAATTTCTGTTTCCATTTCAGTTTCAGTTGACTCTATCACGGTTTCCTCTACCTCTTCTTCATCTTCAACTACTTCAATAATTTCAGGTGCTGCTGGTGGCGGTGGTGGTGGTGGTGGTGGAGTTACAATTTGTTCTGTAATTGGCACTTCTTCTTCCAATTCATCATCTAAATTTAATGAATCAGCAATAACATCCACTTTATCATATGTTTTATAATTGATCGCCATGTAGCTTATCCCCATCATTAAGGCAAGACCAACAGCAAAAAACAGCGAACTGTTTCTACTTACATCTGATTTCAGATTCTTTTTAGGTTCCATAATATAATTTTTTAATACAACATCGCTAATTTAACTAAATAATAGTAAAACAAACAAGGCTTTGGGTTAATTTAATTTAGATATATTTATTTTACTTGCAATTAGCGTACCAAAAATAGCTCCAATACTATTTGCTATTAAATCATACGTATCATAGGTTCTATTAGGATTAACAAAATATTGTAACAATTCTAACACAAAACCAACAAAAATTGCTGCAAAACAAACGATATAAATTAATCGAATCTTTTTAAGAGGTTTAACATAAAGCGTCCATAATACTGTTAAACTAAAATAAGCAACGATATGATAGATCTTATCATCAAATGAAGATCCTAAACTTGGCACCCCATTTAAGGTAATTAAACTCGCTATAACCAATGTCAACGTATAAATTATTGACACTAGTAAAAGCATTTTTCTAAGCACTTATAAGGGCTTTATAATCTTCAGCAGATAACAGATTTTCTATTTGAGATGCATCCGAAAACTTTAATTTAATCATCCAGCCTTTACCATAAGGATCTGAATTTACACTTTCAGGCTCATCTTCTAAACCGTCATTAAATTCAACAATCTCTCCTGATAATGGTAAAAACAAATCTGAAACTGTTTTAACAGCTTCAACCGTACCAAAGACTTCTTCAGCGTCTAATGTTTCATCTAAAGTGTCTACTTCTACATAAACAATATCACCTAATTCGCTTTGCGCAAAATCGGTAATTCCAATTGTAGCGATATCTCCTTCAATTTTGACCCATTCGTGGTCTTTAGTGTACTTTAATTCTGATGGTGTATTCATCTTTAATTTGATATATTATTAATAAAGCAAATGTAAATTTTTAATAGCTTGAATTCAAACTTAATTGCCAAAATTATAACGTAAGGTAATCCCGGATATTAAAGAGGTTTGTGGAAATGACGTTGAAATCGCAAATTCTGAGAACGTATAATCAAAATAGAAAATGGCTGTTAAGTTTTTACTGAACGCATAATCAGCATTGTATTTAAGTCCCCAAATAGTTTGACCTGCCGTAATTTGATTATTTTCTAAATCCAAATATCTTATAATCGTTTTATTATCGCGTACCGTAACATCTAAGCTCATATTTAAATCTGCTACAACTTGTTGCCTTGGGCCAGCTAACTGTGATCTAATTCTTAAATCTTTAAAACGGTACCCTAAACCAAGGGTATACTCTTTACCTTGAATTTCGGTCATTAAATTATTATCAAAACTAAGAGACAAGGTTCTGTCTGTTTTAACCTCTGCTAAGACCTTAACCGAATTTTTCATTTCAAAATCTAAACGCACTAGCGGACTAAATTGCTCTTCTAAATTAATATTACTAAATAGCGTTCTGTTTTTTAAATTTCCATTTAAATCTTGATTTTCAGTATTCACTGAACCTATACCCGTGCTTGAATCAACAACCAAATTATCTATTGAACTATCATAATCTAAATTAGTTCTAAACTGGTTTATAGTATAACGAGACTTATAACCATGTTGCACTGAAAACCGCTTAAAGGTTCTTTTAAACCAAGGCAATTTCATTAAACCTGTATATTTTAAAGTCCAGTTTGGAATCGGGATATCTCTAAATGCACTCGTACTTACTTTCTCTGGATCGGAACCTTGGTAAGCTGATAAGAACGCAGGTAATAATACACGCTGGCTATTTTTACCAAACCCTTCCGGGTAACCATCGGCATCTGTATTAAAAGGTGTTGACCCATAAAATTCTTTAGCTAATCTATTAGCAATAACTAAACGGTTAGCTCTAAAATCATTAAAAGCAGCGGATTCATTTTCGTCACTTTTACTAAATGCAGTTTTAATTAATGCAGTTGAAATCATAAAATTCCCGAACGAATTCGTGATTAAATCCTCATAAGTATCACTTAAGCCATCACCATCATTATCTAATGCTATAAAACTTTCTGAAATATTTTTAGCATAGGTTCTGTTCCCTGTTAAATCGATTTTTAAATCGCGCATTGGTTCAATGTTAACAGAATAATCTAATGCTTTATTCTCTACTTCAGTATATTGTTGATTAAAATTCCCAAACGTCGTTAACCATCCATTTCCTGCTGACAAATCCCTAATATCACTCTGACTACCAAAAGTATACCCTAGCGTTGGTTTTAAAGTCCCAATAAAGCCTGGTGTTGGTAAATAACCTGGCAAATACGTACCATTATTTTCGGAATAGTTAAACTGAATACGTTTTACCATCGTAGCCACATCGATTAACGTATTGTAAGCTTTTTTACCTGTACTTAATTTATTAGGATCCGCTTTTCCGTCTTTCTTATCAGATGCGTCTGGTGTTGCAGAACGTCTAGATACTGCAGGAGCTCTAGTTCTGCCCCTACCTTTTTGATTCCCTGTTTTAACTAACCCTAAGGTTTTATACAAGGTTTCCATATTAAGACTCGTATTAATATTGTGGGAGTTTGAGTTCTGAATAGAATTTCCTAAATCATAGGTGTTATAAACCCCTGGATTATCAGGATCTTCTACTTGCAATCCGGTATTTAAATCTGATCCTTTTTGCCATTGAAATGCACCATTATAAGCATACGTGGTTCTTAAGAAGCTTAAAACCGGTATTTTGTATAGTGGCAATTCATAATTCACCTGAAGTTGTTGTGTCTGATAATTAGGATCACCAAAATCAAAGAAACCATCCCAAACATCGAGCTCTGGATCTTGTAATCCATTGATACGATCATCAATAAAATAATTACGAACAATATTAGTATTAGCTGCTGAAAAGTTCAAACTCAAAGCGTCCGTAAGATTATAGTTTATTGTATACTGAAAATCGAATGTATAATTCCTTCTATATAATTCCTCAATACCAATATTACCCTCACCTAATTCTACTTCTCTAAATTTTTGTCTATTAAACTGTCTATTAATATCGGTATTAACAGAAAAACTAGATGGTAATAGGTTAAGGTTGAAATCTTTTAATATTTTCCAATTTTTACCAGTGAATAACGAATCGTTCTTTTTAAATGGTTCGTATTTTAAAGGTTCAAATGCGTAATTATAATTGGCACCTGCTCTTACCGTTTGCTCTAAGGCACTTTCAATTTCAAAATCACGATGTTCTACTTTATTATAAGAATAATTTAACGTTAGATTTTCTACATCGTAAACACGACTTTTAGAATCTCCCGTTTTTTGTTTTCTTACTCCAATAAAATTAATGCTTTTTCGTTTTGTATAATCTTCCGATTGCTCTCGTATACGATCTTCTTCGGCACTAGAGCTTGCCGCGTCTAAACGAGAATCTAATGTAAGGTCATTATAATATTGATCGAATTTTGGAGTGACCATCTCTTCACTTTGCGCATAGTTAAATGGCAATTGAACTCCCCATTTTTTCGGTAATAATTGTCCTAATTGCACGTTAGTAACAACATCGTATTGCGCTACATCTTCTAAACTTCGTTCACTTGGGCCTTGTTCAATACCACCAAAACCTATTGTACTACGTCTTCCTGTAGCACTAATATTTGCAAAATCTGCAATCTTGGTATCCATACTTAATACAGCTGCCCAGCCTCCTTCATTGTCCATGTCTGACATACGTAGTTCATTAAACCAAAATTCACCACATGAACTCATGCCCGTAGAACCCGAGTTTTTAACACCGACCATTAACACCCTAATATCCCCAAAGTTTGGGTTTCCTTTAATTGCAATACGTTGTTGTTTTTGAGTCCCAACAATATCATTATATGGAGCATTTAAAGTTGTTAAAGCCGTTTCGTCAAGCACACCATCTACCACATTGTAAAATGTAGGGTCTTCATTACTTAAAGTCCCAGCAGAAATACCAAGTGCTTTAATTTTTTGTAAAAACTCTAAAGGAATATTTATTTCATTCTGCTCTGGCCAAACACGTTCTCTAGAACTTCCTTCTGCATCAGAAGAAGGTAATAATGGTACTTCTATTTGGTAATAATTCTGAGTAAAATCACTACCCATTCTTATAAATGCAATCATTTCGCCGGGTTCTAGCATAGAGCCTTCTTGAGCTTCTGCGTGTGTAAACATTCGTAGTTTTTTATACTGACGCATATCTACATTAATATTTTTATACACTCCACGCGAATCTGTTGGTATTAAGTCACAAGCTTGAAGCACTAACGATTGTTCGTTCTGCCTTACAATAGTATTATTGTTATTTAGCTCTTCTTGCTCAACTCCTGGTGGACGTTCATAGCCAGCATTAGCTTGTACACCAACAACACCTACATTAAATTCGGCATTCGTACTATTATTAGTATCATCATTATCTAAATCTAACGTATAACGTCTCCAATCACTACGTACCAAATCTAAGGTCGCAAAACGCAAAACGGTATTCTGTGTAAAATCTGAAACATACAATCTTGCAAATCGAATAGAACGAATATCAGAGATACCTCCGACGGCTTCACGAATATCACTTTCCGCAATTGGAATTCTAAATTGATACCATTTAATATCATTTCTAACTTCACCATTAGGTAAAGTCACCTGAACATTTTCCTTTATATCATTAATATAAGGATTGTCTATATTTAAACTCGACGGTGTAATATCGATTTCATACTCAAAATAACTATCAATAGTATTCATTGTGTTATCTCTATTGATATCTTCGACGTCTGGTTGCGTTGTAGAACCTCTATTGGTATCAGTAAAAGTCTCCGGGGAATTACCTTCAACACCGTTATATTTTTTATAACGATTAAAAATATCTCCATCTCTATTTAAGTAATATTGGTAATTATCATTTGATGGATCCTCTCCAAATTGCGCTCCAAATTCTAATATTTCTTCGGCATCATTAAAACCATCAAAACCAACATCTTGATTTGTACGTTCTGCCCCCGTAGTTCCAAACGTATATATTAACGATTGGTTTTGTGGTACCACACCACCAAAATCAGTTCGTTCTAACGTTGATACATCTCCATTTTCAGGTAAACCATTTTCAAATTGTTTTTTACCATCCTTTAAAATATCTTCTGAAATATTACCAAGATTCACAAATAGCTTACCTCCTGTGTTAGATGGGTTATCTAAAAATGGATCTTGTACCCAAAACTCAATATATTCTACATTAGCTTGCTCAAAATCAGTAGATGTAATTTGTCTTGTAATCCCTGCCCAACTTTTTGTTGGATCTAAAGGATTACCATTAGCTACTGCTGGATCAAAGTTATAAGGTCCACGTTCCGTTGGGTAATATGCTAAATCTAAGGTGTTAATCACAGAAGATTGCCCTTGAACAATATCTTGATTAAAAATTTCTTCAATAAAAATACGACGTGTATATAAATCTGAAACATCGTCATCAGAAATCCCACTTGGTCGTTGGTTACTATAAAAAATCGGGTCAATTGTATACCAGTTTAACAATGCTCTACCATAACCGTTTTCAATACCATTGGCATCGCTTCCAGGGATATTGTTTGGTAAATTTACTGGTCGACTCGATAAGGTCCAAGATAAAGGACTTAATAAATTAATGGCTCCTTGGGTACCTTCAAAATCATCAATATAAGCTGTGGCTTCACCGTCAAAATCGGCTCCACTAGACGCACCTGGTAATAAATAAGCAAATTCACCTCTTAACGAAAGGTTAGACGGTACATCAGTATCTATATTTGGCAATTTATTAACTAAACGCGTTAAAAACGGAACCTCTGTTGAATAATTTCCATTAAAACCAAAAATGGTATTATTAATAGGCTCTGAATTAAAATTAGCCTTTTGTGTTATTGGTCGTTCATTAAGATTTAATAAAGTTGCACCTAAAACAAAGTTTTCGTTGAATTGGTGCTCTACATTAATTCCTGTAAAACGTTTTGTTTGTTGTCCAAAAACGGCATTATTTTCAACTGAAACATTAATTGGTGTATTTGATGCTTTTAAAGCTTCATCTAAAATCTCTACACGTCCTAACTGGTAATTTACGGTATAATCTACACCTTCTACAAGTTGGCGTCCACCTGCAGTAACTCTAACCGAACCTCTTGGTACATTAAACGCGCCAATAGGAATACCACTATCCCCTCCACTACTCTTAAACCGTCCTTTTATTTGGAATTTATTCTTATCCGCTTCATCTAAAGCTGCCGTTTTTGTTGATTTGTAAAGTAAATCGTAAACATATTTTTCTTGATTTGGATTGGTATAGATTGTTGCATCATAATTTCCTGGGTTAGAGGGGTCATCTAAGACATCAAATAAATAACGACCAAACGGTTCTGTTTTAGTAAAAATAATTTTTCCGTTTTGCGACAGAACTGTAATACCTTCTACATAATCAAAGAAACCATCACCCCGTTCTTGTGGATCATTATTAAAGTTTAATCGGTCTAAGTGAAACAACCGTATTAATGGAGTTTCGCTTATTTCCGTATCATCATCCGTATTAGGTGTGTTGTTATCAAACGTCGGAAAAGGCACCTCTACACCTCCAACAACAACTGGTTTTATATAATTAACAGCAGAGGCTTCTGTATAAAAAATATTTAATTTAAAATCCTCTTGATCGAGTTGAAAAGCACCAGTATCGTAAATGTTTTTCATCATTAAATCCCAAATAGGTTGGTCTACTGAAGTGACCGCACTTTTAAGCATTTTTAAAACTAAACTCTGATTACTTACAACCTGACTACCAGAAGTGTCATCTACAGCCGTTGCATCTACACCATCATTTGCAAATTCACCAACTTGATAAACTTGTCCTCCAATAGTATATTGAAACGCCACTGCTAAAACTTCATCATTAAGCAAACGTTGACTTAAAGAAATATATCCTAATTTGTCATTTAAAACATACTCTTGTCCTTCAACAAGTTTTCTTGCAGATTCTAACTTACCATAATCAAAACCTTCGTTAATACTGACATTAACTCCCCCTTGAATGTTAGTTATATTTCTAACCCCCTCCGTTAATAGCGAGCCTGGACCTCCAATGTTTGTAGGGTCAAAATCATTGTTTTTATTATTAGGTTTTGCTCCTGGATTATTCACAAAGCCAGGAGGTATTGGGTTTAGTCCTATATTATCTGCCGTAGATTCTCCTAAATCTTGAAACGCAACAATGTTCCTAACATTGTCGGTTTGGTTATTTCTATTTGTTACCCAAACTTCTACTCTAGTAATTTGAAGTCCTTGATTATCTATAAAAGGATATTGTAGTAACGATTTATCGTAAGTTTCTCTAAAATATTGTGCTAAAAAGAAGTGTCTATTTTCATCGTAATCTCTTGCAAAGAACTCAAATTCTTCAACCGTACCACCTCCTTCTGCAACTACAGATTTTGATTGCGATTGCTGTTCAGAAAACACCGCTGTAACTCTAGTTTTTCCGAATTGCAATTCAGTTTTAACACCAAACAAACTTTGCGCACCTGTAATTAACGAACTATTGAGAGGCATATTAACGTTACCAACTTCGATTTTACGAATAATATCGTCTTCGGTTGGAGTGTATTCTAACTTAACCACTTGTTGAAAATCGAAAGTAGCTTCGGTATCATAGTTCGCGGTAACCTGAAGTCGTGTTCCTACTTTACCTAATAAGCTTAAACTAATACGTTGGTCAAAATCGAAAGTAAAATTGGTTCGGTTTTTTGGAGAAAACGACGGATTATCTTGTTTTGAGAATAAAACACCCAAATCGACCTCCACAGACCCTTGTGGTATAACATTAATGGTGTTTCCACCAAATATGGTTTCAAACAGACCTGAATTCACATAAAATTCAGGCAATAAATTTTTCTGATCTTCTTCTGAACCTTCTTTTTGCCCGGCTTTAGCATCAGCCATTTTCTTGTAATATGCTTTTAACTTTTCTTGCAATACCAGTTCTTGATATTCATCTGGTGTTAAAATTAAAGGGTAATTAATATTGAAATTTCCTATTTTTTCAGAATAGACATAGCGATCTAAAATCGGATCGTAAGTATATTTTGAAACGATGCTATTTGGGTTAGGCATCTTCAATTTTCCAAAGGCAAACGTTGTCTTCGTAGAATCTTGTTCCGTTTCTTCGGTTTCTTGACCAAAAATAGGGTTACTAATTAGCATTGTAAAAGCTAATATGCAGAAATATCTATAAGAGAAGCGTTGCTTATGTAGAGTTTTATTCAATTGCATTATAAGTTTTTTAGAGCTTCTTTAATAATTTGCTCCACTTGGGCATCTGGTTGGACTTGTAAAATTTTATCGACAACTTTTTCGGATTGTTTTTTATTAAATCCTAAAACATCTAATGCTGATAACGCTTCATCTTTGTGTGTATTGTTTGGTATTGCAGAAAGTTCGTCTATACCATACACTTTTAACACTTTATCCTTTAAATCGATGATAACACGTTGTGCTGTTTTTAAGCCAATACCTTTAACACTTTGAATTAATCCAACATCCCCACCTGCAATGCCTTCTTTTACTTGGTCTGGTGTTAAAGACGACAACATCGTACGCGCCGTATTGGTTCCAATACCACTAACAGAAATTAATAATTTAAAAATTTCACGTTCTACAGTAGAGGAAAAACCATAAAGGCTTTGCGAATCTTCACGAACTTGAAGATACGTATAAAGCCTTAAATGTTCTTTGTCTGGAATTTGAGAATACGTATGTAACGAAATATTAATAAAATAGCCAACACCATTGCAATCTATAACAACGTCTGTTGGATTTTTTTCTACAAGTTTACCCTCTATGTGTGTAATCATTTATAACGAAATGTTAAAAAACCAAATGTAATAAAATTATTTTCATTAGACCGCATAGCGCTATAATATGAAAGCCAGCTCTAATTCTATCCTGTTTTCAATAATTTACTCATTTTTGAGTCTATGATTTAAAACTAATTTTATGCGAATTTATGCTATTTCCTTTCTCGCTCTTGTGCATCAATAACAGCTATGGCCGTCATATTAACAATTTCGTCTACGCTAGCACCCAATTGTAAAATATGAACAGGTTTACGCATTCCCATCATAATTGGACCAATAGATTCTGTATTATTAAGTTCTTTTAATAATTTGTAGGTAATGTTGGCAGCATCTAAATTAGGAAAAATAAGCGTGTTCACCTTACGACCAGCTAATTTTGAAAACGGAAAAATATCTTGAAGCATTTTTTGATTCAGTGCAAAATCCGTTTGTAATTCTCCATCAACCACCATTTCCGGGTGTGCCTTATGTAAATAAGCCACAGCTTCTCTTACTTTTTCTGCTCTTGGATTGTCTGACGACCCAAAGTTAGAATACGAAATCATAGCAGTTACAGACTCTATTCCAAACATTTTTGAAACTCGCGATGTCATTCTCGCTATTTTAGCCAAATCTTTAGCTGTAGGATCAATATTTATAGAGGTATCACTTAAAAACATAGGACCGCGTTGCGTCATCATAACGTTTGTCGTTGCAACTCTTGTAACGCCATCTACCATACCAATTAACTCTAACATTGGTCTTACCACAGAAGGGTAATTACGAGAATATCCTGTAACAAGGGCATCAGCATCTCCTTCATTCACCATCATTGCCGCAAAATAATTACGCTCTCGCATTTTCTTTTCGGAAGAATAAATAGTAACCCCTTGACGTTTTCGTTTTTTCCAATAGGCCTCCGCATATCGGTTTTTACGGTCGGTTTCTTCATCTGATTTAGGATCAATAATTGCCACATCATCGGCAATAAATTCAATCTCTTCCATCAATTCTAAAATGACTTTTTTTCGACCTAAAAGAATAGGATGTGCAATACCTTCTTCGTATGCAATTTGAGCGGCTTTTAAAACATCTAACTGATCGGCTTCTGCAAAAACAACACGTTTTGGATTCGTTTTTGCTCTCCCCATCAACATACGAACCAATTTATTATCTGAACCTAAACGTTCTAATAATGAGTTTCTATAACGATCCCAATCTTCTATAGGTTCTTTAGCGACTCCACTTTCCATTGCGGCTTTAGCTACGGCTGGTGGAACTACAGCGATTAATCTTGGATCAAATGGCTTTGGAATAATGTAATCTTTACCAAAAGTTAATTTTGTTTCCGCATAAGCGATATTCACTTGCTCAGGAACAGATTCTTTGGCTAAATCAGATAAGGCTTTAACGGCTGCCATTTTCATAGCTTCGTTAATTTTTGTTGCTCTAACATCTAAAGCTCCTCTAAAAATAAAAGGAAATCCTAGAACATTGTTAACTTGGTTAGGATGATCACTACGACCAGTTGCCATAATAATATCGTCTCTAGTATCTATTGCTAACTGGTATTTTATTTCCGGATTAGGATTAGCCATAGCAAACACAATTGGGTTTGCGGCCATAGATTTTAACATGTCTGGTGTTACAATATCGGGCTGAGATAAACCAACAAATACATCTGCATTTTGCATAGCTTCATCTAAAGTATCTATTTCGCGGTGGGTTGCAAACTCAGCTTTTTCAGAAGTTAAATTGGTTCTATTATTTCTAATAACCCCTTTACTATCTAACATTACTATGTTTTCTCGCTTTGCTCCAAATGCTTGGTATAAACGAGTACAAGAAATGGCTGCTGCACCAGCACCACTAACTACGATATTAACATCTTGAATATTCTTCTTTGCTATTTCTAAAGCATTTAATAAAGCTGCTGCTGAAATAATTGCAGTTCCATGCTGATCATCGTGCATTACAGGAATATCTAATTCTTCCTTTAAACGACGTTCAATTTCAAATGCTTCAGGTGCTTTAATATCTTCTAAATTAATACCACCAAAGGTTGGTGCTATATGTTTTACCGTTGCAATAAAGGCTTCAATATCTTCAGTATCCACTTCAATATCAAACACATCAATATCCGAAAATATTTTAAATAACAATCCTTTACCTTCCATAACGGGTTTAGAGGCTTCAGGCCCTATATTTCCTAAGCCTAAAACGGCAGTTCCATTAGAAATTACAGCAACTAAATTTCCTTTTGCTGTGTACTTATATACATTTTCAATGTCTTTAGCAATCTCTAAACAAGGCTCAGCAACACCTGGAGAATAAGCTAATGATAAATCGCGCTGTGACGCATACTTTTTAGTAGGTACAACTTTAATCTTGCCTGGAGTAGGTTTGGCGTGATATACTAAGGCTTCTAAACGTTTGCTTTGTTTGCTCATAATTTCAATCAATTGGATATTAAATAAAGTTCATTTAATATAAGCTGCAAATATAAGAAAATGAAAGCTTGTCTGAGATATCATCATTTTTATAAATTAAAGAAGTCCTTTAATAATTTCATCCTTTTTTTACTAAATTGTTCATCTAATATTTGTTAAATGAAAAAAGCACTAGCACTATTAATACTTTTTTTTACCATTAACACCTATGCGCAATCCTTAAAAAAATTCAAACTTATAGATGAAGAGAATGGTAAGGTTATTCCATTTGCCAATATTCTATTTAATGATACCGCACATAAGGGAACTACAACGGATATTGATGGAGTGTTTTATGTAAGCACCGCTATAAAAAAAATCACCATAAGCTATGTCAGTTATGAAACAAAAATCCTGACTATAGAAACTTTAGAAAACAACACAATTACACTTAAACAAGCCATAAATGCGTTAGATGAAGTGGTTATTGACAGGGAAAACCCAGCACATCGTATTATTAGATTAGCAATTGCCAATAAGACACTTAACAATCCTGAAAATTTAAATTCCTTCACCTATAAGTCCTATGATAAGGTTTTTGCAGATATTAATGAAGATCAACCTTTAAATGATTCTCTTAAGGATGTTAGTTCGTTTTTTAAGGATTCTTATATTTTTATTACTGAAACTATAGCGAAGCATAAATATTTAAAACCGCGATTTACTGAAGATAGTGTTATTGCAAGAAGAACTTCAGGGTTTAAAAGTCCTAATTTTGCTGTATTAGCCAATAGTTTACAACCTTTTTCATTTTACGACGACTATATTTCCCTTTTTGAAACCAACTATCTTAATCCCATTTCTAAAGGGAGCACCAAGAAGTATAAATTCAGACTAAAAAATGAATATCTAAAAGGAAAAGACACCGTTTTTGTGATTTCGTTTGAACCTAAAGCTCATCGCAATTTTGAAGGTTTAGAAGGTTTACTTTACATCAATTCTAATCAATATGCTGTAGAGAGTGTTGATGCCAGCACATACAATTCAGGAAAAATAGATTTTACCATTCAACAGAAATATAAATTTATAGATAATAAATATTGGTTTCCTGAACAGTTAAATTTCGTCATTATTCTAGGGGAAGGTTTTGGTAGTTTTAAATATGTTGGAAAAAGTTATTTGTCTGAAATTATAACAAACCCTCCATTACAAAAGAAAGATTTTCCATTAGTTGCACTCACCATACCTGATAAGGTTGAAGGTAGACATTCGCCATATTGGGATCAATACAGAAAAGCTCCCTTAGACATCAAAGAACAACGTACCTATGTTTTGATAGACAGTATTGGGGAAGACATAAAATTAGACAAATTTTTAAAATGGGCTCCAAGTTTGGCTAAATGGAGAATCCCATTAAAGTATGTTGATCTCGACCTAAAACACCTAATTAGGTATAATAAATACGAAGGCACAAGATTAGGGCTGGGACTTTATACCAATGATGCTGTGTTTAAACACGTTTCTATTGGTGGCTATGGCGCTTATGGATTTAAAGACCATACTTGGAAATATGGAGGAGAGATTTTGGTCGATATTCCTGGTGAAAAAGATATTTCAGTAAATCTAAAATATAGAAATGATTTACGAGAAACAGGAAGCTATTCTGGAAATACTGTTGATAATCCTTTTGTTCAACGCAGTTGGATTGCAAGTCAAATGGATGCCATTGAAAGCTTTAGTATTCATACAGATATGAAACTATTGCGAAATATTAATTGGAATTTAGGCTTTAATACGGCAAATGTAACTCCGCTTTACAGCTATCAATTTACAAACAATGGATTACCAATAACCACGTATACCAATTCTGAAATTAATATTGGTATTGGCTATCATGTTAATGAACAGTTGGTAAAAACCTTTGGTATTACAACAAGAATCCCTAGTGACGCTCCTGTTTTTAATCTTATCTATTCAAGAGGATTAAAAGGTACATTTGATAGCGATTTTAGCTATAACAAATTACGTTTTACTTTAGACCATAGCTTTATAACTAAAGGACTTGGAAAAACAACATACCGATTAGACATAGGCTATATAGATACTGCACTCCCTTATGGCTTGCTTTTTACAGGTGAAGGTACTTTAGATAAGAATACTCCATTTGTGGTGAAAAATTATTTTCAAACCGTAACACCTTATGAGTTTTTATCGGATCGTTATGCGCACTTATTCACAACACATAATTTTGGAAGATTATTTAATAACAAAGGTTCATTTCAACCTGATGTTTTACTCTATAATAATTTGGGTATCGGAAGCTTAGACCATATTGCATATCATCAAAATATCGAATTCAAAACCAAAGATGCGTTGTTTTTAGAAACAGGACTAGAGCTTCAAAATATTATTAAAATTCCTTATTTAAACATTGGTTACTTAGGAATTGGAGTTGGTGCTTTCTATCGCTATGGTTACCATAATCTCGAAAATTCTAGTGATAATTTTGCTTTTAAATATTCTATGGGCTTTACATTTAAGTAAAACCATTAGTCTTTCAAAAACTTAATATTCCGCTCTAAACCAGAAAACTTAGTCCGCTTTACAGCCGATTTCTGAAACACTTTTTTAAACGTATCTTCCGTAATTTCTTCCCAATCCTTTTTGGTCATATCTAATAATTCTGGATGTGGATTAAATAAAGGCTCGTTATGAGGTTTAGAAAAACGATTCCAAGGGCAAACGTCTTGGCAGATATCGCAACCAAACATCCAGTCGTCAAATTGGCCTTTAAATTCTGTTGGAATGTTTTCTTTGAGTTCAATAGTAAAATACGAGATACACTTACTACCATCAACGACATAAGGTTCTGTAATGGCTTCTGTAGGGCAAGCATCAATACATTTGGTACATGTTCCACAATGGTCTGTTGTGGCGTAATCGTATTCTAACTCTAAATCGATAATTAATTCGGCTATAAAATAAAAGGAGCCGACTTGTTGGGTTAATAAATTAGAGTGCTTTCCTATCCACCCCAAACCCGATTTTGCTGCCCAAGCTTTATCTAGCACTGGTGCAGAATCTACAAAAGCGCGTCCACCAACCTCGCCTATTTCATCTTGAATAAAATACAATAATGATTTTAGCTTGTGTTTTATGACGTGATGGTAGTCGTTACCATAAGCATATTTAGACAATTTATATGAATCATCTGTTTGAGTTTCTGATGGGTAATAATTCAACAATAAAGACACCACACTTTTTGAACCTTCAACAAGCAATGTTGGATCTAAACGTTTATCGAAATGATTTTCCATGTAACGCATTTCACCATTCATGTTCTTATTTAGCCAAGTTTCTAATCGTGGTGCTTCTGCTTCTAGAAATTCAGCCTTACTAATACCACAAGACAAAAAACCAAGGCGTTTTGCTTCAGCTTTAATGATTGTACTGTATTTGGAAGCATTGTTTATCACTAGTGTCGCTTTTCAAACGTTAAAAGTGCATTCTCTGGCTTTAAAGTAATCAAAGGAGTGATGTCTATGGCGTTAAATTCAGGATGCATTTTATAGTTTGATACTAACTCTGAAGCGGCAATGATCATTTCGAACATCGCAAAATTATTACCAATGCATTTTCGTGGGCCAGCTCCAAAAGGAAAATATTGTGATGAGAATTTACGACCTCCTTCATTAAAACGTTCTGGTAAAAATTCATTAGGTTGGTCCCATAGTTTAGGGTGACGATGTATTTCGTATACCGAAAATAATAAGTTAGACCCAGCTTCAAAATCCATCCCATTAAAAGTATCTGGTGCCTTATTAACGCGGTCTATAAAATACGCTGGAGGATACAACCGCATGGCTTCTTCTAAAACTTGTTGACATACTTTAGACTTTGTTACCAAATCCATTAAGTCATCGCTTTCGCTTTTTAATGCTAAACGTTCTTCATAAATTTTATCTTGCCATTCTGGATGCAATGCTAATAATTGCATCGTAAATGTAAGTGCATTTGAAGTGGTTTCGTGCCCTGCTGTAAATAGAATTAAGATTTCATCAATGAGTTGTTCTTCTTCCATAGCATTGCCATCGTCGTACCTAGCCTCTAAAAGCATATCTAACAAATCATCTGCTTTTATGTTTGAAGCCCTTCGTTCGTTAACAATGCGTTTTAATATTTGACGTGCTTCGTTGGTGAGTTCGATATGTTTTTCAATTTCACCACTCAAATTAAACCACCACCCCAAATACGGTTGACGTAATTCTTTAACCAACATTTTTTGAGCCTGTTCTGTAATATATTGAAGGCGATTAATATCTTCTTGATTTGCGGCACTACTAAACAAGGATTTCACCACCGTTTGAAATGCTAAATCATTTAAAATAGGAAAGATATCTATCACTTCATTCGATGTGATTTTTTCGTATTCTAAGAGAATTGCACTTTTAATACTTTCTAAAAGATTTGCTAATTGCTTTTTATGAAAAGCGGGTTGAATGAGTTTACGTTGTTTTTTCCAATGTTCTCCTTCTGAGGTAAGCAAACCTTTACCAACATACTTCACTAAATCTTCCGTTTGTATCTTAGACTTGGTATAGTTCTTCTGATTCTTTTGAAGAACATATTCGGCAAATGCAGCATCACGAATAAAAACAACGCTGTTTTTAAATCCAATTTTTAACTTGAAAACATCTCCTTGCTCCTCAAAATTTTTATGATGAAATGGCAGTGGATTTTTTAAAATTTCTAATGAATGTTTAATAAATCGACTTAAAGGAACCGTGGGTATGTTTTGTTTTAGACTCATCTCCTTACGCTAAAACAAACCTCCTTGGGTTGGTCCTTTTATCTTACCTAGATGTTTATATGCTTGTTCTGTTACTTCGCGTCCACGAGGAGTTCGCATGATAAAGCCTTGTTGAATTAAAAATGGCTCATATACCTCTTCTATGGTTTCTGTACTTTCACTAACAGCAGTTGCAATGGTACTAATACCAACTGGTCCTCCTTTAAACTTATCGATGATAGTGGTTAGAATTTTGTTATCCATTTCATCCAATCCATAAGCATCTACGTTAAGTGCTTTTAAGGCAAATTTAGCGATACCAATATCAATTTTACCATTCCCTTTTATTTGCGCAAAATCTCTAACACGTCGTAAAAGCGCATTGGCAATACGAGGTGTGCCTCTACTTCTACCTGCAATCTCTATAGCAGCTTCCATAGAAATTGGCATGTTTAATATGGATGCACTACGTTGCACTATGGTGGTTAATAATTCGGTTTTATAATATTGTAAACGACTTTGTATTCCAAATCGAGCCCGCATTGGAGCTGTAAGCAAGCCTGAACGCGTCGTGGCACCAATTAATGTAAATGGATTTAAGTTAAGTTGAACTGTTCTGGCATTTGGCCCAGACTCAATCATGATATCAATTTTATAATCTTCCATTGCAGAGTACAAGTATTCTTCTACAATTGGACTTAAACGATGGATTTCATCAATAAAAAGCACATCGCGGTCATCAAGATTAGTTAACAAACCTGCCAAATCACCTGGCTTATCTAAAACCGGTCCTGAGGTCACTTTAATACCTACGTTTAACTCATTAGCCAAAATGTGTGCTAAGGTTGTTTTTCCTAATCCTGGAGGGCCGTGAAATAAGGTGTGATCTAAAGCTTCTTCTCTAAGGTTTGCCGCTTGTACAAAAACTAATAGGTTTTCTAAGACTTGATCTTGACCTGTAAAATCTTCAAAGGTTAAAGGTCTTAATTTCTTTTCAACATCTAGTTCTTCTGGTGTGAAGTTATCGCTATTTGGATTTAGGTTTTCGTTCATCTTCAGTTCCCATATAAACAGGACTCACTTTAAATTAGTATTCAATAATCAAATATAACGAAAAAGCCTTTCTGAAAACAGAAAGGCTTTAATATTATAATCTCTTTAAAGAGCTCTATGCTATAAAAGGACAGATCTTAATGTTGGAACTCCTCTTCACCTTCATATAAAGGCACATTTTGAGGGACAAAATCGTCATCATGTCCTGGTTTACTATAGTCATAAGACCAACGGTACACCTGAGGTAGAGCTCCTGGCCAATTACCATGAATATGTTCTACCGGTGTTGTCCATTCTAAAGTTGTAGATCTCCATGGGTTTTGTACAGCTTTCTTACCATAGAACATACTACTAAAGAAGTTGTATAAGTAAATAATCTGTGCTAAACCACCAATGATAGCAAATATCGTAATGATTACATTAGTATTAGCTAAATCATCAAATAATGGAAAGTTAGAGTTTGTATAATAACGTCTAGGTAAACCTGCCATTCCAATAAAGTGCATTGGGAAGAATACTCCATAAGCACAAATTGCTGTTATCCAAAAATGTAGATACCCTAGATTCTTGTTCATCATACGACCAAACATTTTTGGATACCAGTGATAGATACCAGCAAACATACCATAAAGTGCAGAAATACCCATTACTAAGTGGAAATGCGCAATTACAAAATACGTATCATGAACGTTAATATCTAAAGCACTATCACCTAAAACAATCCCTGTTAATCCTCCTGTGATAAAGGTCGAAACGAAACCAATAGAAAACACCATAGCGGGATTCATTTGTAAGTTTCCTTTCCATAGTGTAGTAATCCAGTTAAAGGCTTTTACCGCTGAAGGTATTGCAATCAATAATGTTGTAAATGTAAATACAGAGCCTAAGAAAGGATTCATCCCAGAAACGAACATATGGTGACCCCAAACAATTGTTGATAAGAACGCAATTGCTAAAATTGAAGCAATCATGGCACGATATCCAAAAATTGGTTTACGCGAGTTACTAGCCATAATTTCGGATACTAATCCCATAGCTGGTAAAATAACAATATATACTTCTGGGTGTCCTAAGAACCAAAATAAGTGTTCAAATAATACAGGAGAGCCACCTTGATAGTGTAATACTTCCCCTTGAATAAATATATCTGATAAGAAGAATGATGTTCCAAAACTTCTATCCATTATTAACAATAAACACGCTGATAATAATACTGGAAATGATACAACCCCAATAACAGCTGTAATAAAGAAAGCCCAAACTGTTAATGGTAATCTTGTCATAGACATCCCTTTAGTACGAAGGTTAATTACAGTTACAATATAATTTAACGATCCTATTAAAGACGATGCAATAAAGATAGCCATAGATATAAGCCATAAGGTCATACCTAAGCCAGAACCTCCTGAAGCCATTGGCAATGCCGATAACGGTGGGTAAATTGTCCAACCTGCAGCCGCTGGTCCAGCTTCTACAAATAAAGAACTTATCATTATCACACATGATATAAAGAATAACCAATAAGACACCATATTAAGGAATCCTGAGGCCATATCTCGTGCACCAATTTGCAATGGAATTAAAAGGTTACTAAAAGTACCACTCAATCCTGCCGTTAAAACAAAAAAGACCATAATAGTACCATGAATGGTTACCAATGCTAAATACACATCTGCATTCATAACTCCATCTGGAGCCCATTTCCCTAATAATGCTTCAAACAATACGTTTGGCTCTTCTGGCCAAGCAATTTGCATACGGAACATTATAGACATTAAAACACCAATAACGCCCATTATAGTCCCAGTAACCAGGTACTGTTTAGCAATCATTTTATGATCTATACTAAAGATGTACTTCGTTATAAATGTTTCTTTGTGGTGATGTACGTCGTGATCGTCGTGACTATTTGTATCTAATATTGCTGACATAATCTGTTTATCTTTTTCTTAAAACCTTATTAATTTAACGAATTTGGGAATGTTGTTTGCTCTTTCATCCATGCATCAAATTCTTCCTGAGTTTCTACAATAATCTTCATTTGCATATTGTAGTGCGATTTTCCACAAATTTTATTACATAATAAAAGGTAATCAAATTCGTAAATTAATTCTTGACCAGACTCTTCAATCTCTATTTTTCTTTCGTTTCTAAGTTCATTTATATGTTGAACTTTTTCAATAATGTCTGGATTTTGACGCATATCTGCTGTAGTCACAGTTGGAGTAAAGGCAAATTGTGTTACCATACCAGGAACACAATTCATTTGTGCTCTAAAATGAGGCATATAAGCCGAGTGCAATACATCTTGAGAACGCATCTTAAAGACCACCTGTCGACCTACTGGCAAATGAAGTTCTGATACAATAACGTCATCTTGAGCATTTGGATCATCTTCATCTACACCTAAAACATTCGCACGGTCTAAATCAATTAATCGTACATTAGCTTTACCCAAAACATTATCATTACCACTATATCGTGCTTTCCAGCTAAATTGCTGTGCGTACAATTCAATTACCATTGGATCATCATCTTCATCAACATTCATAATGCCATTCCATGTAAATAATCCGTAGATAATTAAACCAGCTAATACAATAACAGGAATAACGGTCCAAATAAACTCTAAAGTATTATTATCAGCGTAGAATAAAGCTTTTCTTCCCTTCTCACCTTTATACTTATAAGCAAAATAATGTAATAAAAATTGTGTAATGATTAGTACGGTAAAAATCACCACCATTGTGATCACCATCAAATTATCAACTTCAGCACCATGTTCAGAGGCTGCGTTAGACAACAATGGTAAATCACCAATATACCAAAAACATAGGATAGTCATCACGTAGATGAATATTAAGAAACCTATCATTAAGTAAGCATTGATTTTGTTGTCATGGTCATCTGCAACTTGTGTATTAGTTGTGCCGACCTGAGCTAGATCAAATATTTTAACCATTTGCCATAAGGCAACAGCTACAAAGAGTACAATTATAATTGTTAATAAAGCAGTCATTATCGTTTCTGTTCTTATTTAAAATTAATAATGGAAATGTTCACTTTCCTTAATAAAAGGGTTTCCTTTTGGTAACAATGGATATTTGCCAAGTGATGTAAACACTATAAGCATAAATAAGCCACCGAAAAATAATATTGATCCAATCTCTGGAATTCCTATAAACCATCTATCTCCAACGGTTGCAGGCATAATCATATTGAAAATATCTAAATAATGTCCAAATAGAATTACAATACCTGTCATAACCACAAACCATGGAATACGTTTATAATCGCTATTCATCAATAGTAATAATGGGAATAAGAAATTCAATGCCACCATACCAAAGAAAGGTAAATTATAGTCTTCAATACGGGTTACAAAGTAAGTCACCTCTTCTGGAATATTTGCATACCAGATTAACATAAATTGAGAGAACCATAAGTAAGTCCAGAAAATACTAATACCGAACATAAACTTAGCTAAATCATGTATATGACTATCATTTACAAATGGTAACAATCCTTTCGATTTCAAGTAGATTGTAACTAAAGCAATAACGGTAATACCACTTACAAACATACTTGCAAAGACATACCATCCAAACAACGTACTAAACCAGTGTGGATCTACACTCATTATCCAATCCCAAGACATAATTGACTCTGTATAGATAAAGAATACTAAAAATCCTGCAGCTATTCTGAAGTTCTTCTTAAAGTTACTATTATCATTAACATCAGCAAGATCTTGTGCTACTGAGAATTTTCTAGAAAAATGACGATATGCAGACCAACCTAATAAAAATATTAATCCTCTAATCATAAACCAAGTTTTATCTAACCAACCCGATTTATTTTGAATTAAAGCATCATGAGCCACAACATTTTCGTCCATCCATATAAAAATATGGCTATCTCCAATAAAAGCCACTAATAACACAATTAAACCACCAGGTAATACATAAGAGGTAATACCTTCCATTACTCTTAATAATACAGGTGACCAACCAGCTTGTGACGCATATTGAACAGCATAAAATGCCAAAACACCTAAAGCAATCATAAAGAAAAAGAATGCTGAAACATATAAAGCCGCATACGGTCTATTATGTAACTGATGTAAAACATGCTCTTCGTGAGTCATTTCATGACCTTCTGCTTCTGTATCATGCCCTTCATCTATATGAGCCGCTCCTTCAGCATGAGATGTTCCATGTGCTTCATCCGCATGTTCATCACCATGTGAAACGGTAGCATCCTCAGCACCATGGTGCTCTTCATTAGCTAAATATTCCGTTATATTTCCTTCATTAACGCTATGCGAATCTATAAAGCCATAGGCAATACCTAATGCCCCTAGGACCATTAATATGATAGCCGCTAATCTTAATCGATTTGAAATTTTATATTCCATTATATAATCTTTATCTAAATCTTACTTTTCTAAATCTGCTTTAAGCTTCTCAACATAAGCAACAACTTGCCAACGTTCTTCTTCTCTCAATTGGTTGGCATAAGAACCCATAGTGTTTTTACCATAATATAAAACATGATAAATACTTCCGGTTGTAATAGCTCTACCTATGTCATCATAACTTGGTACACCCAATATCTTTTCGCGTTGTACTAATTTTCCTTTACCATCACCTTTATTACCGTGGCAAATACCACAATAAATACCATATAATTCACCACCTCTCTCATAATCAATTTGAGTAGAATCTAATGGATTCATTAAGTTGGCTTTAGCAAAAGCATACCCCTCATTGGTATTAGCAATGTCAAAAGGCATAAAATCGCCTCTTGGAATTGTACCTTCTGCTGGTAATTGTGCTTCAACACCATTTGCAAATGCATCTGATTCTTGATAAGCTTCATAACCAACCGACTCGTACATGTTAGGCATGTACTGATAATTTGGTCTAGAGTTCTTTTGGCAAGACATAAAGCTAACCAACAATACTAATACTACGCTATATTTTACAGCTATCTTCATATTAATGTGCATCTTCATCTTTATCAACTATGTTTATCTCAACGGCCCCTGTTTGTTTCAACAGATTAGTTAATGATTCTTCGTTATTATGAACCGCAATTTCCATTAAGAAATGGTCATCTGTAGTTCTTGGATCTGGATTTTCGGCTTTCTTAAATGGCCACATTCTACTTCTCATATAAAATGTTATAACCATTAAATGGGCTGCGAAAAACACCGTAAGTTCGAACATAATAGGAACAAAGGCTGGCATGTTTTCTAAAAAACTGAAACTTGGTTTTCCACCGATATCTTGTGGCCAATCTTCAATCATTATAAAGTTCATCATCAGCGTTGCAACAGCGATACCAACACAACCATATAAAAAGGCTGTAATTGCTAAACGCGTTGGTGCTAATCCCATTGCCTTATCTAGTCCGTGAACTGGAAAAGGTGTATATATCTCATCAATGTGATATTTTTCTGCCTTTACCGCTTTAACGGCTGACATTAATACATCATCATCGGTATAAATAGCATGAATTACTTTTGAAGCTTCCATAGACTATATTAGTTGTTTAATAAGTTTTTAGCTTGTCCAGACCAATCATCACGTTCTGCTCTTCCTGGGAAAGAACCTGTAATATCATCTAACAAATCATATTCTCTTTTCGTCATTTTACTTACTTGCGCATAAGTAAAGATGCCTATATTGTTAAGTACATCTTCCATTTTTGGTCCAATACCACTGATCACTTTTAAGTCATCTGCAGTTTGTACTGCTGGGTCAAATCTACCAATACCTTCTAACAAATTACCTAATTTTTCAGAAGTATCTTGTGTTGGTTTAGATGCTATAGTTTCTTCTCCAATTTTCAAATTTGAAGTTCTAGCATCCGCTCCTGTACCAGCTAAGCTTTTACCACTTTCTCTAATACGTTTATAGCTTTCACCCGATGACTTTAATATTGTTTTTACTTCTGCTTGTGCAATCACAGGGAATGTACGAGCATATAATAAGAATAACACAAAGAAGAATCCTATTGTTCCAATAAAAATTCCGATATCAACAAATGTTGGTGAGAACATCGTCCAAGACGATGGCAAGTAATCTCTGTGTAATGACGTTACAATAATTACGAAACGTTCAAACCACATTCCAATGTTTACGATGATAGAGATAAAGAATGAGAATAGAATACTTGTTCTTAATTTCTTAAACCACATAAACTGAGGAGAGAATACGTTAAAACTCATCATACACCAGTATGCCCACCAATAAGGACCAGTTGCTCTATTTAAGAAAGCAAATTGCTCATATTCTACACCTGAATACCAAGCGATGAATAACTCTGTAATATAAGCAACACCAACAATTGAACCTGTAATCATGATGACGATGTTCATCAATTCAATATGTTGCATTGTGATATAATCTTCTAAGCTCACCACTTTTCTCATGATAATTAAAAGTGTGTTTACCATTGCAAACCCAGAGAAAACCGCTCCTGCCACAAAATAAGGTGGGAAGATCGTTGTATGCCAACCTGGAACTATCGAAGTAGCGAAATCAAAAGATACAATAGTGTGTACTGAAAGTACTAAAGGTGTTGCCAAACCAGCAAGTACTAAAGATACTTCTTCAAAACGTTGCCAATCTTTTGCTCTACCAGACCACCCGAAACTTACTAAAGCATAAATCTTCTTTTGGAAAGGACGAACAGCTCTATCTCTTAACATGGCAAAATCAGGTAACAAACCAGTCCACCAGAATACTAATGACACCGACAAATACGTAGAAATTGCAAATACATCCCAAAGTAAGGGTGAGTTAAAGTTTACCCATAGCGATCCAAATTGATTAGGAATTGGAAGTACCCAATAAGCTAACCATGGACGCCCCATGTGTATGATAGGGAATAAACCCGCTTGGAAAACTGCAAAAATCGTCATTGCTTCTGCAGAGCGGTTAATTGCCATTCTCCATTTTTGACGGAATAATAATAGTACCGCAGAAATCAGTGTTCCCGCATGACCAATACCTACCCACCAAACAAAGTTAGTAATATCCCAAGCCCAGTTGACAGTCTTGTTAAGACCCCAGACTCCAATACCTGTAGATACTGTATAAATAATACAACCTATTCCCCAAAGGAATGCAACCAAAGCAATACTAAAAACAATCCACCATGCTCGGTTGGCTTTGCCTTCAACTGGTTTTGCAACATCGACTGTTACATCGTGATACGATTTTTCTCCAGTGACTAAAGGTCTTCTAATAGGTGCTTCGTAATGAGACGCCATAATTATATACTTGTTTCTTAATTTAATTTACGCTTTTGATGTATTTCTCACTTTTGTCTGATAAAATACGTTTGGTTTCGTGCCAACATATTCTAACAAGTGATACATACGATCGTCTTCTTTTAATTCTGTGACTTGACTTTCCTTGTCGTTAATATCACCAAATACCATAGCACCGTTTCCACATGCTGCAGAACAAGCAGTTTGGAATTCACCATCTTTAACTGGACGCCCATCACGTTTAGCATCAAGAATCGTTTTCTGTGTTTTTTGAATACACATAGAACATTTTTCCATAACACCACGAGATCTTACTACGACATCTGGATTTAATACCATACGTCCTAAATCGTCATTCATATAATAATCAAATTCATCATTTTTGTTATACAAGAACCAGTTGAAACGACGTACTTTATATGGACAGTTGTTTGCACAATATCTTGTTCCTACACAACGGTTATAAGCCATATGATTTTGACCTTGACGACCATGTGCTGTTGCAGCAACAGGACAAACTGTTTCACAAGGGGCATGGTTACAATGTTGACACATTACAGGTTGAAACACAACTTGAGGATTATCAGCAGGCTCTTCTAATCTAGCAAAAGTAGATAATGAACCATCACTCTTTCTGTCCCCAAACATGTAATTTCCTAATCCAAGTCCATCTGTAGCTTCTTTCTCTTCGATATCTTCACTAAACGTATCTTGATGAGAATAATAACGGTCAATACGCAACCAGTGCATATCTCTACTACGTCTCATTTCCGATTTACCAACCACAGGAACGTTGTTTTCAGCATGACATGCAATCACACATGCTCCACATCCCGTACAAGCGTTCAAGTCTATTGATAAGTTAAAGTGATGACCGATAGAACGATCAAACTCATCCCATAAATCTACTTTTTCAGAAGTTACAGGAGTTTCTATATGGTTAAGCGACACCTGAGGAATTGAATTCCAGTGTTTCTTATCCTTTGTATTAAATATCTCTAATGTGGTTTCTTTGATGATATCTCCACGACCCATCAAAGTATTATGCAATTGTACACAAGCAAATTCATGTTCACCAGCAACTTTACTAATCGTTACTTCTTGAACTGAATTAAAGTTTTGATATAATGGGTATGCATTAACACCCGTTTTCATTTCGTCTTTTAATGCTTTAGAAGTTCTTCCAAAACCAAAAGCCAAACCTACAGAACCTTTAGCTTGCCCTGGCTGTATTAATACAGGTACTTTAGGCACGGTAACACCGTTAACCGTAACATCAACATAACTTCCGTTAAGACCACCATTAGCAACGTTCTCATTAACTAAATCATAGGCTTTAGCATCCGCTTGAGATACTGTAAGATAGTTATCCCAAGATGTTCTCGTGATAGGATCTGGAAACTCTTGTAACCAAGGGTTATTAGCTTGTTGACCATCACCCATACCTACTTTCGTATAAAGTGACAATTCTAAATACCCCTCTTTAGCAGAAGCCGCTAAAGCTCTTGCTGCTGTTCCGCCAGATAATACAGATGATGTATCTACATTATTACCGTTATTTACAGTCGTAGTAGCCGTTGTGGTATTATAGTCCTCTTTATCTTCTTCTTTTATGCCAACACCTACCGCAACATCATGAATAACTCCGCCTAAAAACGTTCTATCCTTTTTATCTGCTAATTCTGTTGTTGTAGAAGTCGTTGTTGTTGATCCATTAGAACCAGTTCCTGATGCGTTTGTTACAAATACACCATCTTGAACGGCTTTATTAAATGAAGAACCATTTAATATGCTTTGCGTCCATACTGATTTTAAATAATCTCTGTAAGACCCTGGAGTTTCTGTCCAGCTCATTAAGACTTCTTGAAACTGCTTCGTATCAAATAAAGGACGAATCGTAGGCTGCATCATTGAATAATGACCAGACTTAAATTCGAAATCACCCCAAGACTCTAAATTGTGAGGTGTTGCAGCAATATATTGACAGTTTGTTGACGTTTCATCTTGCTTCATTGAAAAAGCAACAGACAATTCTGTCTTTGCCAAACCTTCTTTAAAATCTGAAGCATTTGGTAAGGTATATAATGGATTCACACCATTCATAATAATCGCACCAACTTTGCCTGCCTTCATATCGGCAACTAATTGTGATACAGCTTTATTACTTCCTTGTCTTGTTTTAATTGTTGTTTTAGGATCAAAAGCTTTACTTTTTAGGTACTCATTGATTTCTAAAACTGTTGTTTGAGCATTCACATCTTGAATACCCGTAACAACAACACCATTACTACCTGCCAAGCTTAATTCTTTTGCTGCTGCTTTTACCGCTTTATCTAAAGCTTCTGGTAACGATCCCGGTAAGGCCACACCAGTGACATAACTATAAAGTTTAGCAAGTGCTAATTTTTGTTGGCTTGGTGTTAATGGCACTCGTTTATCAGCATTGGCACCTGCTAAAGACATGTTCGATTCAAATTGAATATGTCTAGACATTTTACCATTTACAGGCACACGCTTTTTAGCATAACCAGACTCAAAACCACCACCTTGCCAATCTCCTAAGAAATCCGCTCCGATAGCAACAATAGTCATCGCTTTAGAGAAATCGTAATTAGCCATCCCTCTAATGCCATACTTTGCCTGATATGCATCTAAAGTTGCAGATTCTGAAACCGCATCATATGAAACGTGATTTACGTTACCATATTTAGTTTTAAAAGCTGCAATTAATTTATTGGTTGATGGACTAGGCATGGATTGCGTTAACAACACAATTTGTTTTCCATTAAGTCCTTTTAATTTTGAAGTTGTTTCCGCTAAAAATGTATCCCAAGATATTGTAGATTCACCTTTCATTGGCGCTTTAACCCTAAGGTTATCATACAATCCTAAAACTGAAGCATTAACTCTTGCATTTGCAACCCCATTAGAAGGTGCATCAGTGTTATTTTCAATTTTAATTGGGCGACCTTCTCTTGTCTTTACTAAAACACTTGCGAAATCAAAACCATCTGCAATTGTAGTTGCATAATAGTTAGCAACACCAGGAATGATCTCAGTTGGCTGAACTATATAAGGTATTGATTTAATAACTGGCCCTTCACATGCCGCTAAAGAAGCAGCTGCAGTACTAAAACCAACGTATTTTAAGAAATCACGACGCGATGTAGATGACGACCCTAAAGAATCTTTATCTCCCAAAAATTCGTCTGTAGGAATCTCTTCCACAAATTCATTCTGTTGAAGCGCCTCAACAATAGAGCTATTTTCGTTTAGCTCTTCAACACTTTTCCAGTATTTCTTGTTTGATGACATAGTGTTTATTTATAAATTTCGATTTTCGAATTTAAAACTAAAGCTTGAACCAACTTTAATCAATTCAATCTAAAATATTTAATTCTTTTAATTTTATAGTTTCTTCCGCTTTAAGGCAACTTCTAATGTCTTAAAAATTACAAAAACGCGTTTTAGTAATGACACTTACCACATTCTAAACCACCCATTTGTGCAACAGTTAACTGCTCAACACCATATTTTTTAGATAGTTCTTCGTGAATTTTAGTGTAATAATCGTTGTCCTTAACTTTTACGTTAGTTTCTCTGTGACAGTTAATACACCACCCCATTGTTAAAGGTGCATGCTGATGCATAATTTCCATTTCCTCAACAGGACCATGACAAGTTTGACATTCTATATCTCCAACTTCAACGTGTTGTGAGTGATTAAAATAAGCAAAGTCTGGTAAGTTATGAATGCGAATCCATTTTACAGGTTTAGACTCTCCAGAGTAACCCGTACCATCCCATCCGACAGCATCGTATAATTTTTGAATTTCAGCATTATAATCAACACCAAACTCAGTTCCTTCCGCTAAGGTTTCTGGTGCAACTTCTGAAATTGATTTATGACAATTCATACAAACATTTAAAGAAGGAATACCAGAGGTCTTACTAACTCGTGCAGAAGAGTGACAATATTTACAATCGATACCATTATCACCCGCGTGAATTCTATGCGAATAATGAATTGGCTGAACTGGTTCGTAACCTTGATCAACACCTACCTGCATAAAGTAGCCATACACAAAATAACCACTAGCTAACAAAAAGACAATTGTCGTAACTAATACCAAAAATTGGTTTTGAACAAAAGCCTTCCATAATGGCATTCTTTTTTCTTGCTCTGTAAATACAGCAACATCTTTCGCTTCAGCGAAGCGATTTAACGTACGATTCACTAAAACTAAAGCCATAGCCAATAACGCAAACAATAAAGCCAAAGCTCCAAGTATTAAGTCATTTGAGACACCTCCTTGCTGAACACCAGTATCTGCCACAGCAGTATCCGCAACCACAGGTTCTTTTTTCTCTTGAGCCGTATACGCTAATATATCAGAAATATTCTCATCACTTAACTGCGGAAAAGCAGTCATTGCAGTCTGATTATATTCATTGAAAATTTTAACAGCATATGCATCCCCAGATTTAATTAGCGAAGAGCTATTTCTTATCCAAGCACTAAGCCATGCTCGATCTAAACCTTGCTCATCAGCTAACCTTGCTTCTATATTTCTTAAGGCAGGACCTGTCATTGGCTTATCAAGCTTATGACACGCAGCACAATTAGAATTAAAGAGCGATTTCCCGTTTACCGGATCACCTTCTTGAGCTATAAGAGAGGTTGAAAAAGAAAGCAATAGAACAAGACAAAGACTAAAAATCTTTGAGGTTAAACTACAGTAAATCACCTGTTTCATATTATAAGTTGGATTATCTTCTAAAGTTTGGTACGATTTTTTCATTTAAAAAGTGAAAAAAGATGTTATAAAAACTCAGGCAAAAGTAACATTTAAAGTCGATTTTGAAAATCTTAGAGAACTGTTAATATATAATTTATATTAATTCTAAATAATATGTTTTAAAATTTAATGTGTGATTATTCGTTCCATAAATATCGACCGCTTGAATCGCAATTGTTTACAGTCGAAATGTCAATAAAAAAGTTGTAAATGTTAATTTGAATATTTTACCTTTGTCTAATAATTTAAACTTATGAAATTAAAAAATAGAACGCTTTTACTCATTATTTTGGGCCTAAGCCTAAGTTTATCACTACAAGCACAGGAAGGCGTGGTTAACGTAAGCCAAGATAGTGACATTGATAAACTACTTGAATTTAAAAAGGATATAAAAACATCAAAGGTCTATAGAATCCAAGTATATCAAAGTATAGATATTGATAAGGCAAAGCGCGAAAAAGCCAATTTCTTAAACGCTTATGACGAATGGCCTGCCGATATTATTTGGAATACGCCTAATTATAAAGTTTGGGTGGGTAACTTTTCTACGCGTCTTGAAGCGGATCGTGCTTTAGTTAAGATTAAGAAAAACTATATGTATGCCAATATTCTTCAACCAAAAATAGATAATTAAACCTTTTATTTTATAGCATAAAAAAAACCGACAATCACTTGTCGGTTTTTTTGTTTCTATAACTACTAAGATGTTATTTCAACTTTTTCTTTACTTCTACTTCTTGGAATGCTTCTATAACATCACCCTCTGCGATATCGTTATAACCTTTAATTTGCATACCACAGTCATAACCTTTAGAAACTTCTCTTACATCGTCTTTAAATCGTCTTAGAGCTTCTAATGTACCTGTATGAACAACAACACCATCTCTGATAATTCTGATTCCAGAATTTCTATAGATTTTACCGTTCATTACCATACAACCTGCAATATTTCCAATTTTAGAGACTTTGAAGATTTCTCTAATCTCAGCAGTACCTGTAACTTCTTCTTTAACCTCTGGAGATAACATACCTTCCATAGCGTCTTTAAGATCGTTAATTGCAGCGTAGATAATAGAATACGTTCTAATGTCAATTTCTTCTTTATCAGCAATCATTCTTGCATTTCCAACAGGACGCACATTAAATCCAACAATAATAGCATCAGATGCTGTTGCTAATAACACATCACTTTCAGTAATGGCACCAACACCTTTATGTATAATATTAACTTGAATTTCTTCAGTAGACAATTTCTGGAATGAATCCGTTAAGGCTTCAACAGAACCATCAACATCACCTTTAAGGATAATATTCAACTCTTGGAAATCACCAAGTGCAATACGTCTTCCAATTTCATCAAGTGTAATATGACGTTGCGTTCTTACCGATTGTTCACGTTGTAATTGTGTACGCTTAGTCGCAATTTGTTTTGCTTCACGTTCGTCTTCAAAGACATTAAACTTATCACCGGCTTGAGGTGCACCATCTAAACCAAGTATAGATACTGGAGTTGCAGGACCAGCTTCTTTAACATCATTACCACGCTCATCTTGCATAGCTTTAACCTTACCACTGTTTTTACCTGCTAAGACATAATCACCAACTTTTAAAGTACCTGCTTGTACTAAAATTGTTGAAACGTATCCTCTACCTTTATCTAAGTAGGCTTCTACTACTGTCCCACTAGCTAATTTATTAGGGTTAGCTTTTAACTCTAATAATTCAGCTTCTAGTAATACTTTCTCTAATAATTCCTTAACACCAGTTCCCATTTTAGCAGAAATGTCATGTGATTGAATTTTTCCACCCCAATCTTCTACTAAGAGATTCATCTGCGCTAAACCTTCTTTTACTTTTTCAGGATTAGCATCTGGTTTATCGATTTTGTTAATTGCAAATACGATTGGAACTCCTGCTGCTTGTGCATGAGAAATCGCTTCTTTCGTTTGAGGCATTATAGCGTCATCCGCGGCAACTACAATAATAGCAATATCTGTTACTTGAGCACCACGAGCACGCATCGCTGTAAAGGCTTCGTGACCTGGTGTATCTAAGAATGCAATTTTTTGCCCGTTTTCTAATTGTACTCCATAAGCACCAATGTGCTGCGTAATACCACCAGACTCACCTGCAATTACATTTTCTTTACGAATATAATCTAAAAGCGATGTTTTACCATGATCTACGTGACCCATTACGGTAACAATTGGCGCTCTTTCTACTAAATCTTTTGGATCGTCTTCAACAACCACAATAGATTCTTCAATATCTGCTTTGATAAATTCTACATCAAAACCAAACTCTTCTGCAACAATCGTTAATGTTTCTGCATCTAATCTTTGGTTCATGGTTACCATCATACCTAAAGACATACATGCTGAAATAACTTGTGTTACTCCTACTTCCATCATCGTCGCCATTTCACTTACAGTAACAAACTCAGTAACCTTAATAGTTTTACTTTCTGCTGCTGCAATCTCTTGATCGATTTCCGATTGTTGACGGTGTTGATCTCTTTTGTCTCTACGGTACTTAGCTCCTTTTCCTTTATTAGACTTCCCTTGAAGTTTTTCTAAAGTTTCACGGATTTGTTTTTGTACATCCTCTTCACTAGGTTCTTCTTTAACCACTTTTGGTCTAGAATTACCTCCTCTTCCTTTAGGTCCACCTCTCTTATTATCAAAGTTTGGTTTTCCTGCGGTATCATTTCCAGTTTTACTAATTCGACGTCTTTTACGTTTATTAGCATCACCTGTTGTTTTTGAAGCATCTGTTTTTTTCTTCTTAGGCTTATTAAATTGAGATAAATCAATTTTTTTCCCTGTAGTAACCGGACCAGCAAGTTTTTGATACTTAGTCTTTAGTGTTTCCTCTACTGGTGCACTCGGTGCAGGTGCAGCCTCTTCTTTTTTAGAAGCTTCTTTAGCCTTAGGTTTCTCTGCTTTAACAACCTTTTCAGGGGTTTTAACAGTTTCAGGTTTTTCAACTTTCTCAACCTTTTCGACTGTTTCTACTTTATCAGCTTTCTCCGCTTTTTCAGCTTTCTCCGCTTTTTCAACCTTTTTAACCTCTTCGGTTTTCTTAGGTTTTTCAGCTTCTTTAGATTCCACCTTAGGTTTTTCAGACTTCACCTCTGGTTTTTCAGCTATAGGAGCCTCTTTAACTTCTGGAGTTTTTGGGGCTTTCGCTTTTTGAGCTTTAGGTTTCTTATCTAAGTCAATTTTACCAACTTGTTTTGGACCAGTTAACTCAGCTTTAGCCTTAACCACGGATTCCCTTTCGGCTTTTTGCTTTTGCTTCTCTTCAATTTCACGTTCCCTTTGCTCGCGAAGCTCTTCTTTTTCCTTAAGTTTTGCTTCACTTACTTCTTGAGCTTTTTCACGCTTAGATGCATCGGTCTGAAATTCATCAGAAAGCGTGTTATAAACCTCTTGCGAAATTTTAGTATTAGGGCTTTTCTCAATTTCCACACCTTTGGATTCTAAAAAATCCACAGCACGATCTATTGAGATGTTTAATTCCCTTAGTACTTTATTTAATCTTGTTGTTTGAGCCATAAATTGCCTGTAAAATACTTAAATATATTATATACCAATTCAATTTCAAAATCAATTTCACAATTCATCTTGAAATTAAGCTGATATTATTCTTCAAATTCTTCTCTTAGAATCCTAATGACGTCTAAGATCGTTTCTTCTTCTAAATCTGTTCGCTTCACCAAATCTACAACATCTTGCTCTAAAATACTCTTTGCAGTATCTAAACCAGCTTTGCTAAATTCAGAAATTACCCAACCCTCAATTTCATCAGAGAATTCTTTTAATTCCACATCTTCTTCTGCACCTTCTCTAAATACGTCAATCTCATAACCTGTTAGTTGACCAGCCAAACGAATGTTGTGACCACCTCTACCAATAGCTTTTGAAACCTCTTCGGGTTTTAATAACACCTCAGCACGCATATTTTCTTCGTCTAATTTTAAAGACGTTACTCTTGCTGGGCTCAATGCTCTTGTTACAAAAAGCTGAACATTGTTTGTATAATTAATTACATCGATATTCTCGTTTCCTAACTCACGTACAATACCGTGAATTCTAGAACCTTTCATACCAACACATGCTCCAACCGGATCAATTCTATCATCATAAGAATCTACTGCAACCTTCGCTTTTTCTCCTGGAATACGAACCACTTTCTTAACCGTAATTAAACCATCAAAAACTTCTGGTATTTCTTGTTCAAATAATTTCTCAAGAAACACAGGAGATGTTCTAGACATGACTATGGCCGGTTTACTTCCTTTTAATTCAACACTTTCAATAATTCCTCTTACATTTTCTCCTTTTCTGAAGAAATCTGAAGGAATTTGTTTGTCTTTTGGAAGTATAATTTCATTACCATCATCATCTAACAAAATAATTGCTCTATGACGAATATGATGAACTTCGGCCGTATAAATCTCACCCTCAAGCTCTTTAAAGTGCTTGTAGATGTTTGTGTTATCGTGTTCGTGAATCTTAGAAATTAAATTCTGTCTTAAGGCTAAGATAGAACGTCTTCCAAGATCTATTAACTTTACTTCTTCTGCAACGTCTTCACCAACTTCAAAATCTGGCTCAATTTTCTGAGCTTCAGATAACGCTATTTCTTGATTTGGTTCTTCAACCTCTCCATCTGCAACAACAACTCGGTTTCTCCAAATTTCTAAATCTCCTTTATCTGGGTTTATAATGATATCAAAGTTATCGTCATCACCATACTTCTTCTTCAATGCATTACGTAATACATCTTCAAGAATTGCCATTAGCGTAACTCTATCTATTAATTTGTCGTCTTTAAATTCTGAAAATGACTCAATTAACGCTACATTTTCCATAATTGATATGAATTAAAATTTTATTTTAACTTTTGCTTCTTTAATATTGTCGAAGGTAATAGTTGCTGTTTTAGCGACGGTCACCTTTCCTTTTCCTACTGGTTTTGGTTCTCTAGCCTTCCAGCTTAAAACCACACCATCGTCGTTCACCTCTACGAGTTCACCTTCTAAATCCTCACCATCTAAAGTCTTAACCTCTAGATTTCTTCCTACATGCTTATTGTATTGTCTTGGCAAAGATAATGGAGTTGCTGCCCCAGATGATAAAACTTCTAAAGAAAAATCATATTCTTCTCTATCAATGTTGTTTTCAATGGCTCTACTGATATAGATACAGTCTTCAACCAAGACACCATTATCACCATCTATTACAATTTTTATAGCGTTATCTCCAGATAATGTAAAATCTATTAAGAATAGATCTTCTCGTTCTGTTAAAGCCGTTTCTAATAAGTCTTCTACTATTTTCTTAAACATTTCTTGATATAAAAAGAGAGGACTTTTCGTCCTCTCGCTTATTCATTTTTAGTAAATAACGGTGCAAATATACGAATTTTATATTAATTTACCCAAGCTATGTAATGTGGATTTATTTTCTTAAATTTAGAAAGACTAACATAAACCAATAAACATGAATAGAATATTAGTTCCAACAGATTTTTCAGAACAGGCAGAAAACGCTTTAAAAGTAGCCGCTATGCTAGCCAAAGCACACAATGCAGAGATCTACTTATTGCATATGATGGAGATTCCAATGCAACAAACAGATCAAGGCCAAACTCAAAGCGATATTCCTGAAACTTTATTTTTTATGAAGTTGGCACGAAAAAGATTTGAAAATCTATTGGCACAAGATTATTTGGATAACATTACTGTACATGAAACCGTCAAAGCAGATATCACCTTTAACGAGATTAAAGATTCTTGTAAAGAATACAATATTGATTTAATTGTAATGGGATCTCATGGAGCCACAGGAATGAAAGAAATGTTTGTCGGTTCTAATGCCGAAAAAGTCGTTCGATCTTCCGATGTACCAGTATTGGTCATAAAAAATGAACATCAAAGTTTTAAAGTTTCCGATTTTGTATTTGCCTCAGATTTTAAAAACGACAATAAAGAAACCTATAAGCAAGCCGTGAAATTTGCCAAAGCATTTGGGTCTAAAATTCATTTATTATTGGTAATTACCTCTAGCAACTTTATATCAACCTATGAAGCTAAATCTAGAATTAACGATTTTATTTCAGGAGAGCAGTTTAACAACTACACCATTACAATTCACAATGACTACACCGTTGAACAAGGCATATTAAATGTATCTAAAGATATAGACGCAGACCTTATAGGTATTAGTACACACGGAAGACAAGGTATTGCACACTTCTTTAATGGCAGTATTAGTGAAGACATCGTAAATCACGCAAAACGCCCTGTGATTACTTTTAAAATCTAAAAATAAGTCTTTATAAAAAGACAATTATCACATTAACTTAGAGTTATAAAACAAAAAAATCCTAATCAGTTACGATTAGGATTTTCACTTTTGGTTGGCCTACTAGGTTTCGAACCTAGACTCTTCTGTACCAAAAACAGATGTGTTAGCCAGTTACACCATAGGCCAATCTCTTATTTTGAGGGTGCAAATTTAATACAAAGTTTTACTTATCCAAAAAAAAATGAGAAAATATTTGAAAATACTTAACGTTAACTTAAAAACGTAGGCGTTTAGGTAATAATTAGTAAATTCGCCTGCATTATTAAGCAAGGTTTTCATGAAAGAATTTAACTTTAAAAAATGGAACAACATCTTAGGATGGTTTGTTTTTGCCGTAGCATGCGTCGTTTATGCACTTACCATTGAGCCAACAGTAAGTTTTTGGGATGCTGGTGAGTATATTTTAACTTCATCTAAGTTACAAGTAGGACATCCTCCAGGAGCACCATTATTTCAAATGTTTGGAGCTTTTTTCTCCATGTTTGCTTTAGAACCCTCACAGATTGGTGCTATAATGAACATGATGAGTGGAGTTGCAAGTGCATTTACCATTCTTTTTATGTTCTGGACCATTAGTCTTATGCTTGTAAAACTTACAAAGTACAATGAAGACAAAAACACAGGTAAAGCATATGCCATTTTAGGAAGTGCTTTAGTAGGAAGTTTAGCCTTTACCTTTACCGATTCGTTTTGGTTTAATGCCGTAGAAACCGAAGTTTACGCCATGGCTACACTAATAATGGCTATTCTATTCTATTTAGGCCTACGCTGGGAACAAGATATGAACGAACCTAGAGGCAACCGTTGGTTAATCTTAATAGCCTTTGTCATCGGATTATCTTTTGGTGTGCACTTTATGGGACTCTTAACGATTCCCGCTATTGGTCTTCTTTATTACTTTAAGAATTACAAAACCATTACCGTTAAAAACTTCATCATTGCAAATATTGCTTCAGCAGCAATTCTACTTTTTATATTTAAGTTACTACTGCCTTCAACATTAAAACTTTTTGGATACTTAGAAGTCTTTTTTGTAAATTCTATAGGTTTACCATTTAATTCAGGAACGATTATTACAGGATTAATGGTTATCTCCTTGTTTTATTTTGGCCTGAATTACACGCGTAAGAAAGAAATGAAACACGCTAATACATTAGTATTGTGCCTAATGTTTATTTTTATTGGGTTCTCCTCTTGGATGATGCTTCCTATTCGAGCCAATGCAAATGTTGTGATTAACGAAAACAATCCTTCGGATGCGAGAGAACTTTTAGCTTATTACAATCTAGAACAATATCCTGAAACTCATTTATTTTATGGTCCATTGTTTACAGAAGTTTATTCCGGAGCCGATAAGGACGAACCGTTTATAGACGATAAAAAGAATTACGAACGTGATGATGAAAAAGGAGAATATGTAATTATCAACGATTGGGAAAAAAGTAAGCAAAATTACAACCACGAGCATGCATCAATATTACCAAGAATGTGGAGTGCTGAACATGCCGAAAACTACATGATGTTTACAGGCTTAATTGATTTTAAAGTGAATCCTAGCCTACAAACTAGAGCATATAATGAAGCGCTTAACGCTGGCCTTACAGAAGAGCAAGCCGGACAATATGCCCTTGGCGAAAAACAACAAATTGATCAACTCATTAATGACTTTAGAAGACGTGTTGCTAATGGAGAAATAGATTATGACGACTATAACCAGTTTTTAAAACGCTACGGTCAACAGTATTTAATCATTGAGAAACCAAGCTTCATGGACAATATTATGTACATGTTTCAGTATCAATTTGGATACATGTACTGGCGTTATTTTATGTGGAATTTCACAGGACGACAAGATGATATCCAAGGACGATACACACATAAAAACGGAAATTGGATTTCGGGAATTAATGTTATAGACGAACTACACCTAGGAATATCTCAAGATAATTTACCAACTGATGTTCTTGAAAATAAAGCTAGAAACACCTATTATTTCTTACCGTTAATATTAGGCTTAGTAGGCTTCTTTTTCTTAATGTATTCCGATTTAAAGCGTTTTTGGGTCTTATTAGTCTTCTTTTTATTAACCGGAATCGCCATTCAATTCTACACCAACGTAAGACCTTTTGAACCAAGAGAACGCGATTACTCTGTTGTGGGTTCATTCTATGTCTTTGCCATCTGGATTGGCTTTGGTGTTTATGCTATTTACGATTTATTGAAATCTAACATAAAATCGAAACTTCTAGCTCCTGCAATTACTTTAGCTTGTCTTATTATTGTTCCTGGTGTTTTAGCTGCAAATAATTGGGATGATCACGATCGTTCGGGCAAGTACACAACCAATTCTATGGCAAGAAAGTATTTGGAATCTTGTGCACCTAACGCAATTCTATTTACCATTGGTGATAATGATACCTTCCCGCTTTGGTATTTACAAGAGATTGAAGGAGTACGTACCGACGTACGTGTGGTAAACACCAGTTTATTCCAAACAGATTGGTACATCGATCAGATGAAACGAAAGGCTTATGAGAGTGATCCTATTCCTTCTCAATTAACCCACAAACAATATCGAGGAGGCACAAGAGATGTTATTATTAGAAGAGAAATTACCAAGGACACATTACCTATTAAGGACTTTATGGATTTTGTATCTAGTGAAAAACCGAGCACTAAATTTAAATTTGTTGTAGAAAAACAAGGTGAAGACCCTGATCAGTATCCAAAACACTTATTGAATACTAATTATTTCCCAACACGAAACATCAGTATTCCTGTAAACAAAGAAATGGTTCTAAAAAATGGTGTCGTAAAACCAAAAGATGCCGATAAAATAGAAGATAATCTATACACGCAAATTGAAGGTAGCTACATCTATAAACAACGTCTATTAATGTTAGATATCATTGCTAACAATAATTGGGAACGTCCTATCTATTTTACAGGTGGTGCTTTTGGTGCTGAAGACTATGTGTGGCTAAAAGATTACTTACAGCTCGATGGTATGTGCTATAAACTGGTCCCAATTAAAACCCCTGTAAACAAAGCAAACCCTTATGATATGGGGCGCGTAGATGCAGACCTTATGTACAATATGGTAAAGAACTGGAAATGGGGAGGTAGTGGTAATGATATCTACTATGATATTGAAACCAGAAGAAATGGTATTACGTATCGCGGTAATTTAGCGCGTTTAATTGAGCAACTAATCAATGAAGACAAACTAGATGAAGCTGAAGAAATAGCAGATATCGCTATGGAAAAAATGCCTGTAGATAAATTTGGTTTTTACTCATTGCTAGAACCCTATGTGAGTGCATACTATGAAATAGGAAACGTTGAAAAAGGTCGTGCACTTTACAAAGACGTGGCTAAAAAATATCAAGAAAACTTAGTATACTACAGTAGCCTATCTATAGAAAATCAAGATCGCTTGGTGGGTGAAGATATCTACCTAGACATACAACGCTACAGAGCTTTAATTGATATTTTAGTTATTTATAATGATAAAGAATTTGCCTTACAAGAAACAAAAACCTTTAATAGTTATTTGAGCTTGTTTGACGAATTGATGAATCGTTACAGTGACGATGTAGCACCAGAAGTACCTAGCGACTTAGATTTTCAAGAATCAATTAAGGATACTATAGATCGTATAGCTCCAGAGAATTAATTAAGGTATGCAGATTATTCCAGCTAAAACACCAGGCTTTGTTAAAACATTGTTCCCAAATTTTATCTGGAATATCAATACCAAAAACAAAGAACTCTACTTAACGTTTGATGATGGCCCTACTCCAAACATTACGGAATGGGTCCTATCCACATTAAAGACCTATAACGCAAAAGCTACGTTTTTCTGCATTGGTAATAATATTGAAAAACATCCTGATATTTTTCAAACTATTATTAGTGAAGGCCATGCGATTGGCAACCATACTTACAATCATTTAAAAGGTTGGAAGCATCAAACCAAGACCTATCTTAAGGATATTGAACTAACGCAAGCCTTAATCAACTCAGAATGCATTAATCTAAAACCTTCCAAATTACAGCTATTTAGACCACCTTATGGTAAATTTAAGTCGAAACAAAGCAAACAACTTCAAGCCTTAGGTTACAAAATAGTCTTATGGGAGGTCTTATCTTATGATTGGGATATTTCAGTATCAGAAGCGACCTGTCTTAACAATATCACCTCATCAGCTAAAGAAGGGAGCATTATAGTGTTTCACGATAGCCTTAAAGCTTCACGAAATTTAAAGTCTGTGCTTCCTAAAGTTTTAAAACATTATAGCCTTAAAGGCTTTGAATTTAAAGCCATAGAAAACGTCTAAACGTATTCCTGAATAATATTAATTAAGGTATTAGCATCTTGTTCTCCACTATGCCTCCATTTCATTTCGCCATTTTTGTAGATGATTAAGGTTGGCAATCCTTTAACGCGCAATGCTTCTGCGAGTTCTCTATTCTTGTCTACATCTATTTTGATGACTTTAGCTTTATCGCCTAAAGCTGCCGCAACATCTCTTAATATAGGATGCATAGCTATAGATTGATCGTCTTTTACAGTGTAAAAATCCAGTAGGACTGGAATTTCAATATCTATTAATTCTCCAAATTTTGACATACGTTATAGTTTTAGTCAAATAGATAAGTCCTTAAAACCTGCCTATACTTGCAAAGTAAGCACTTGCAAATTCGGTATTTATATTATAAAAATACACAATTCTTTACAATAAAGTACTTTTCGAGCCTTTTTTGAGTTCAATCACTGTAATTTCTGGCCAAATACCAACACGCCCTGGGTAGCCTAAATAACCAAAACCTCTATTGACATTAATGTGTTGACCTAATTCGGTATAGATTCCTGCCCATTGCTTATAACGCCATTTTGCAGGACTCCATTTTATCCAACCTGGAATCTCAATTCCAAATTGCATACCATGTGTATGACCACTCAAGGTTAAATGATAATGATAAGGATGTTTAAGCACCTTAGCATCCCAATGGCTCGGATCGTGGGACATTAATATTTTAAAGTCATCGGCATGAATGTCTGCAGAAGCCTTTTCTAAATCTCCTGCTTTCTTAAAACCGCCTTTCCCCCAATTCTCAACTCCTACTAAGGCTAGCCGTTGGCCATCCTTTTCAAGATAACGACTTTCATTCAACAATAAATCGAAACCAATCGTTTTTTGAATGGCTTTTAAATCTTCGAGATTCTTTGCTTTCTCTTCAGACGAATTCCAATCGACATAATCTCCATAATCATGATTACCTAAAACTGAAAATTTTCCATCTTTAGCCTTTAACCTTCCGAAAGTATCCATCCAAGGCAACATTTCAGAGGCTTTATTATTCACCATATCTCCAGTAAATAGTAATACATCAGATTTTTGATCATTAATTAAGTCTACAGCATATTCTATCTTTTCACGATTATCAAAACTACCAGAATGAATATCACTAATCTGCGTTATCCTATACCCATCAAAAGCTTCTGGTAGGTCTTCAAAATGAAGTGTATAATTAAGAACTCTAAAATTGTATTTTCCTTTAAACATACCATACAACAACGAAGACAATGGTATAGCCGCTATGCCTAAGGCCAGTTGACTCACAAATTTTCGGCGTGATGGCATATAAAATGTGTCATTTTTGGTTACAACTTTATCGTATAACCCAATGATGCCTCTAATAATATCTTCACCTATTAAAAAAGGTAATAACACTAAATTAAAAGCCATAAACGCTAATAAAAACCCAAAAGCAAAACTTTTGGCAGTTGTTAACACACGACCATCACTAGTCATTGTAAACTGGTAAATAAAATTACCAACAACAATAATTGCAATACCAAAGAACAAATAATAAACCCAAGTTTGTTTAGTTACAGTTCTTACAGCTTGAAAACCATAAACCGTTAGAATTATAAATAAAATAGCAAATAGTAACCAACGAATCATCTTCTTTTTTTTGAACTTACTAAGGTAAAGCTTATAAAAAGCCACCTATCTTATAAAAGTGTTAAAGGTTTTGTCAGTCCTAATATACAGCTCTACAAAAGCCAAACCAGACAAAAAGGACTCTCCTTAAAATCAGTCTTGATTTACATTTTACGATATTAGAGCCTTAAAACTAATCGTCTTTTTAATGCACTTTAAACAAACCCTAAGTTTTATTCCCCTTACACTTTTTTATATGTGGCAATAATTCAAAATTTATTTTACAATGCTCAAAAAGTGTAACTTTAACTCGACATTATAACATGGCATCTAGGGTTAACAATAGTTTAAAATTAATGTTGATAGTTATAACTTTATAGCTATAAAAATTACTAAAAATCAACACATGAAGCGTAGAACATTTATAAAAACGGCATCATTATCGAGTGTGGGATTAACACTAGGAAATACTTTGGTTACTTGTAATAAAACCACCTCTAAAACTGAAGCCCTACAAAGCAATGAAGCTATCGCTGATTTAAAAGGCCTACCCTTGGTAGTTGCCACATGGCATGTTAAAGACGCGACAGCAAAAGCTATGGAAGTTTTGCAAGCTGGAGGAAATGCCCTAGATGCCGTAGAACAAGGTTGCAGACTTGAAGAAGCCAATGACAAAAACCAAACTGTGGGCAAAGGAGGTTTACCCGACAGAGATGGCAACGTTACTTTAGACGCGTGTATTATGGACCAGCATGGCAATTGTGGATCTGTGGTTTATCTTCAAAACATTAGGCATGCTGTCTCGGTGGCTAGAAAAGTAATGGAAGACACACCACATGTGATGCTCGCTGGCGAAGGTGCTAAACAATTTGCCATTTCAAAAGGCTTTCAACCCGAAGACTTATTAACAGAAGCTTCAAAAAAAGCATGGAAAAAATGGAAAATTGAAGCCAAATACAAGCCCATTATCAATATAGAAAACCACGATACCATTGGTATGTTAGCCATTGATAAAAATGGAGATATTGCTGGTGCCTGTACCTCAAGTGGTTTGGCTTATAAAATAGGCGGACGTGTTGGTGATAGCCCTATAATAGGTTCCGGATTGTTTATAGATAATGAAATTGGTGGCTGTGTAGCCACAGGGTTAGGTGAAGAAGTGGTAAAAACCGTTGGTAGTTTTTTGGTTGTAGAATTAATGCGACAAGGTAAAACACCGCAACAAGCTTGCGAAGACGCTATTGCTAGAATAGTGACTAAACCCCAAAGTAATTACAAAAACTTTCAGGTAGGATATATTGCCGTTAATAAAAACGGGGACATAGGAAGTTATTCCATTCATCAATGGTTTAGCATAACTAAATTTCAAGATGGAAAAAATCAACAAATTCAATCCGATTATTATAATAAAACCTAAAACCACTTAATCGTTAACCTTGCTAAGGTTTCTTTTAATTTGGAATAAGGTGGAAACAAAAATTCCGTTACACCAAACGTATGCTGTTTCATTACCGCTCTTGCATTACTGAAGGCTTGAAAACCATAAAAACCATGACTTTTCCCAATACCACTATTATTAACACCACCAAAAGGTAAATTATGATTGGCATAATGCAACACACTATTATTTATACACGTCCCTCCTGCCCTTGTTTGCTTTAAAATCTGATCGGTATGCGCTTTACTCTTACTATAGATATAAAGTGCCAATGGTCTTGGTTTGGCATTAATATAAGCAATAGCCATATCTAAACTCTTATAAGTGACAATAGGTAAAATAGGTCCAAAAATTTCATCTTCTAAGACCTTCGCTTCTGGTTTTAAATCTGAAAGGATAGTAGGTTCTATATATTTTGAAGCACGATCCGTTTGTCCCCCAACTTCAAATTTAGCATTTAATGCTTTTGCGTTTTCGAGATAAGAATTCAAACGGTCAAAATGTTTGTCTGTAACAATACGTGCATAAGACTCAGAGGCTTTAGGATTATCGTTGTAAAAGGTTTGAAGCCACCTTTTACACGATTCTATAAATTCCGTTTTAACACTTTCATCGATTAGAACATAATCTGGCGATACGCAAATTTGACCACAGTTTAGAAATTTAGCCCACATGATCTTTTTCGCAGCGTTGTCAATATTTGCGGTTGCATCAATTAAGGTTGGCGATTTCCCTCCCAATTCTAAGGTTACAGAGGCTAAATGTTCTGATGCGGCTTTCATTACAACCTTACCGACATTTGGTGAACCTGTAAAAAAGATATGATTAAAAGGTAACTTTAATAATTCCGTAGAAACCTCAACTTCACCTTGAAGAACCGCGACTTCATCCTCAGAAAAAAGGGTTGCGATAATTTCAGCCATGAGTGTTGATGCGTTTGGTGTCATCTCAGAAGGTTTAATAATAACAGTATTACCGGCTGCTATAGCAGAAACCAAAGGTCCAAATGTAAGATTGAAAGGAAAATTCCATGGAGAGATAATTAAACACACACCTTTAGGTTCATAGTGTATATAAGAACTAGACCCTAACATTGATAGTGGTGTTTCAACCCGTTGCTTTCCCATCCATCGGTGCAAATGCTGCTTAGCAAATTTTATATCTCCTATAATAGCATAGATCTCTGTAAGCTCTGTTTCTACAACGGGCTTACCTAAATCTTTTTGCAAAGCCTCTTGAATTTGAGTTCTATAAGTAACTTCAATAGCCTCCTGAAGCTTATTTAAGGTTTTAAGTCGTTCTTTATAACTACGACTCCCAACAGCATATTGATTATTAACTTGTTTTAAAAACAATTCATAATAAGGATGATTACTAAATTCATTCATAATTAAAGGTCTATTTATAAGTGCTTCAGACGCAATATATGCACTTCGTCGATAAAATTAATTCGGAAGCGTTTTTTATCTTAAAAATTATGTCGTTCGCCTTTATTCCGAACGCTTTTAAAGGGCTACAAGCGCAAATAGTGTATTTCATCGATATTTTTTACGAGCTATTTCCACTTAACAGTTTATCGACATATTTCATCTAAAATTTTCACCCACCCTGAATATGTTGCGTTTCTTTGACTCGAAGTTAAAACAAATATTACTTCTTACGATTATGAAAAAAGGTTTATTCATCATATTATTCTTAACAATGTCTTTTACAAGTTTCGCACAACAAAAAGAGCTTATCGTTAATAATGAAACTGAAGTTGTTGAAACCTCTAAGAAAGTAGAATCTGAAACTAGTGAAGCTAGTATTTCTGCTGCAGTTAAAGCTAAGGTTTTAAAAATAAATCGTAAAAAAAGTAACGAAATTATCAGTATCAAAGCGTATAGAAAAAGTCTTCAAATTAAAGTTAAGACTATAAAGCTTTGTTAAGCCATAACAAAAAATGCTATTAACCATATATTGTTAAAAAAAGCCGAAACTTACGTTTCGGCTTTTTTGTTTTATACTGTCAGATTTATAGCATCTAAAAGCGCTGTTCTAATCCGCATAGTTTAATTCACCATTGGCTTCTTGCTCTTTAAATTTCTTTACCAATTCTAAAGCATCAGGAATCACATCACTACACAATATAATAAGCGAACCTTTTACGGCATTCTTAACCGCATATTTAATGGCCTCTTTTTCTGATGGAATTATAGTCGTCTTCTTATTAGGATCTCCGTTTCTTTATCCCATCATCTAGCATTTTAATTAACTCCTGTTCAGTTTTTCCTCTTAAGCGTTTATCTTGTCTAATAATAATTTCATCAAACATATCGGCAGCAATAGCTCCCATTTCGTTATTATCTTCAACACGTCGGTCTCCAATACCTGCAATAATACCAACTTTCACGGTCGCTTCAAGTTCATCTGTAAAATTCTGCAAGGCCCGCATTCCGGCTGGATTATGTGCATAATCTAATAAAATAGTAAAGTCTTTAAATTCAAATAGGTTTAATCGTCCTGGTGTTTGTGCTGCTGAAGGTATAAAGGTTTCTAAACCGGCTTTCATATCTTCTATACTTATACCTTGCACATGGGCTCCTAAAACTGCGGCCAACACATTCTGAATCATAAATTTAGCTTTTCCGTCGTAGGTTAATGGAATATTCTCAGCTTTCATTATTCGCATTTTCCATTCGCCTCTACAAATTGTCACATAACCATTCTCATACACCGCTGTAATACCATTTAAGCGCTGCAAAGCTTTAATGTGTGGATTATTCTCATCCATAGAAAACAAGGCCACATTACAGTCTAAACTGCGTCGCATATCATACACCAAATCATCATCAGCATTCAAAATCGCATAGCCATCTGGTAATACCGTTTCTGGCACCACTCCTTTTACTTTGGCCAACTGCTCTATGGTATGAATTCCTTTTAAGCCTAAATGATCAGCTGCCACATTGGTTACAATAGCCACATCACATTTTTTAAAGCCCAAACCGGCTCTTAATAAACCTCCACGTGCACATTCTAAAACCGCAAAATTCACCGTTGGATCTTTTAAGACAAACTCTGCACTGGCAGGACCTGTACAATCACCTGTCATTAATAAGCGATTCTGAATATAAACACCATCACTGGTTGTATAACCCACACGATAGCCATTCATTTTAGCGATATGAGCCATTAATCTTGAAGTCGTTGTTTTTCCATTAGTTCCTGTAATAGCTATAATTGGAATACGACCTGTATCTCCTTTTTGCGGAAATAATTTATCAATTACAGGAGCCGCTACATTACGAGGCAATCCTGATGTTGGTGCTAAGTGCATTCTAAATCCAGGACCTGCATTAACTTCCAATACAGCTCCTCCTGTTTCTGAAAGTGGCTTGGAAATATCGGTGGTCATAATATCAATACCACAAATATCTAAATCAATAATTTTTGAAATACGTTCTGCCATACTCACATTGGACGGGTGAATAATATCGGTAATATCTTCAGCGGTACCTCCTGTGCTTAAATTAGCTGTGTCTTTTAAAATTAAACGTTCACCTTCTGCAATCACAGAATCTAAAGTATAACCAGCATCTTTAATAATGGTTTTGGTTAATTCGTTTACTGTAATTTGTGTTAATACATTTTCATGTCCAAAGCCACGACGCGGATCACTATTCACTTTATCAATCAATTCTTGTACTGTAGACGTACCATCTCCAATAACATGAGCAGGAGTTCTAATCGCTCCAGCCACTAACTTATTATTAATAACCAGTAATCTATAATCCTGACCTACGATAAATTTCTCAACGATAATCGCTCCACTTTTAGAACTTTCTTTAGCATGATGAAACGCCGCTAAAGCATCTTCATAATTTTGAATATCTACAGTGATACCACGACCGTGATTACCATCAATAGGTTTAATAACTAAAGGATAACCAACATAATCACAAGCCTCTTCTAAACTGCGTTCCCGTCTAATAATATCTCCACGAGGCACTTCAACCTCAGCTTGTTCTAATAAATACTTGGTATCTTCTTTATCACAAGCCAACTCTACTCCAATACTACTTGTTTCACTGGTCACTGTAGCCTGAATACGTTTCTGATTCGCACCATAACCCAACTGACAAAGCGAATATTTATTAAGACGAATCCAAGGAATACCGCGCGCTTCGGCTTCTTCAACAATAGAACCTGTACTTGGCCCTAAACGATCGGCTTCACGCAATTCTCTCATCTCCTGAATATCATCAGTCAAGTCGTAATCCTCTCCAGCAATTAAAGCTTCACAAATTCTAACGGCAGCTTTTGCAGCAAAGCGTCCAACGGATTCTTCCATATATGAAAACACCACACTATACACCCCTTTTTCTCCGTAACCACGTGTACGTCCAAAACCAGTATCCATTCCCGCAAGGGTTTGAATCTCTAAGGCAATATGCTCTATAATATGCCCCATCCAAGTCCCTTCATCAACACGCATAAAAAAACCACCTGCACAACCTTCGGAACAACGATGCGAATACATACTCGGAAACATGGCTTTTAAGCGCTCCGGAAAGCCTTCAATCTTGTTAGAGGGTAATTCTTCCATCTCTTCAAGATCGAGGACCATTACAATTAATTTATGTCGCCTTACTGACCAGTAATTAGGTCCTCTCATCGCATTAATTTCGCGTATTTTCATGTTAGTTGGTTTGTTTTAGTTATTGAAAGATTCTAAATATAGTATTTTTCACTAAAAAAATTGGCTTATTTTTGCGCAATATTCTTAGATGAAAATTATGCAGAAGATTAAAGGAACCTTAATACCAATTGGCGGAAACGAAGATAAAGGCATTGAGGAAAGTGAAATTTACACTTTAGAATTTATTGATGATGGTATTTTGTTCCATGTGGTAGAAGCCGCTGGTGGTGTTGAGGCTAACATTGTAGTAATTCCCACAGCATCAAGTATTCCGGTTGAAGTTGGTGAAAATTACTTAACTGCATTTTCTACTTTAGGTTGTAAACATGTTGAAGTCTTAGACATTCGTTCTAAAGAAGATGCTGAAACCGAACACGCTATTGAGCTAATCAAAAATGCGGATTGCGTGATGCTTTCTGGTGGTGACCAATCTAAAATTACAGACAAAATTGGAGGCACAACGATTCATTCCATTTTAATGGAACGTTATAAAAACGACGAAGGTTTTGTTATCGCAGGTACCAGTGCTGGCGCTATGGTGATGGCTAATGAAATGATTGCAGGCGGAAGCGCTTCGGAATCCTTTATTAAAGGTGCCGTAAATATGTATAAAGGTTTAGGATTAATTCCTGAATTGATTATAGACACCCATTTTGTTCGTCGTGGTCGTTTTGGAAGACAATCTGAAGCCGTTGCTAAATTCCCTAATTTAATTGGATTTGGACTCGCTGAAGATACAGGTATGATTATTAAAAACGGAAATGATTGTACCGTAATTGGATCAGGAATGGTCATTGTTTTTGACGGAAGTACATTAACACATAACAACGAAACAATATTAGAAGAAGGCACACCAATGACTATTGCTAATCTTACGATTCATGTCCTTTCTAATGGTGATGAATACAATATTAAAACTCGAAAAGTGAAGGTGTTACCTATTGAAGCTCCTTTTATCTAAATTCCTGCGAAGGCAGGAATCTCATTACTTTTTACTGGATTTTTCTGTTTTAGATAAACCTTGACACAGCGATGCCTAGAGTTTTCGCGGTAATGCTCAGAGAAAAAACAGACAACTCTTTTACATGTTTTCAACGATTTCTTCTAAAACTAATACATTACTCATCTTTGCAACTTACCACCTTTGTGCGAAAATTACACTGAAACTCATACAGGTTGCACAGAGAGAAAAATCTAAACAAGAAACAATTTATCGACTTCTCATTACCCATAAATAGATACTTCATCAATCCCATTCGAAGATTTCTGACCACGATACATCCCTTCGGTATTAAAAGGCATCGCTATATTTCCTTTTGCATCTACTGCAATTAATCCACCATCGCCTCCAATCTCTAAGATTCTTTTATTGATGACTTCTTCTGAAGCTTCTTTTACAGACATGCCTTTGTGCTCCATTAAACACGCCACATCGTATGCCACAACACCTCTAATAAAAAACTCACCACTACCTGTACAACTAATCGCACAAGTTTTATTGTTGGCGTAATTTCCTGCTCCAATCATTGGTGAATCTCCTACGCGTCCCCATTTTTTATTGGTCATACCACCTGTTGATGTTGCTGCTGCAATGTTTCCATCTTTATCGCAAGCAACCGCTCCAACAGTTCCGAATTTTGAATCTTTCTTCTTAGCATGATCTAACTGAAAACGGTCAGTATCCTTGATTTCTAACCATTGGTTGTGTCTAAACTCATCATAAAAATAAGACGCACCTTCCAACTTATAATCGCGTTCTTTAGCAAATTGCATCGCTCCATCACCTGCTAAAAACACATGTTCGCTTTTTTCCATGACATCACGAGCCAAAGACACCGGATTTTTAATTCCTGTAATTAAACTCACCGCTCCTGCATTCAAGGTTTTACCATCCATAATACTCGCATCCATTTCATGAGATTCGGTGGCTGTAAATACCGAGCCTTTACCAGCATTAAACAAAGGAGAATCTTCTAAAACTTTTACCGACGCTTCAACAGCATCTAAGGCTGTTCCTCCATTTTCGAGTAAATAATATCCAGCATCAAGCGCATCCTTCAATGCGGCTTTATATTGTGCTTCTAATTCTGGTGTCATCATGCCTTTGACTAAAGTTCCGGCACCTCCGTGAATGGCTATTGAGAATGTTTTCATGCGTATCATTTAAGTTTGGAAAATTACGAATTGCTTTTTAAATAAACGCTTTAGTTTTTGTAATTTGCAGGCTATTGGTTTACTTAAGCCAAACCATTATATTCCACTGTCATTTCGAGCGCAGTCGAGAACTTAAAACCTAGTGTTTTAATGAGCTTTCGGCAACATTCAAAGTGACATTAATTTTCAAATTGAAAAACATGTCAGATCAAAAACGCCTTTTCCTCGTTGATGCCTACGCCCTTATTTTTCGTGGCTACTACGCTTTTATAAAAAACCCAAGAATTAATTCTAAAGGAGAAGATACCTCAGCCATTATGGGCTTTATGAATTCCCTTTTAGATGTCATTAAACGCGAACGACCAGATCATTTAGCCGTTTGTTTTGATAAAGGAGGTAGTGCAGATCGTGTAGAACTATTCGAAGCTTACAAAGCCAACAGAGACGAAACTCCCGAAGGCATCAAAACCGCTGTGCCATATATTATGGAAATTCTTAAAGCCATGCATATTCCAATCATGGTCAAAGAAGGTTTTGAAGCGGATGATGTCATTGGAACACTGGCTAAAAAAGCTGAAAAAGAAGGCTATAAAACCTTTATGGTGACTCCAGATAAGGATTTTGCACAACTCGTTTCTGAAAACATTTTTATGTACCGCCCAGTTTTTGGAGGTGGTTACGAAACTTGGGGCATCCCAGAAGTACAAAAGAAATTTGAAGTTACCGATCCTTTACAAGTCATTGACTTTTTAGGAATGATGGGAGATGCTTCCGATAATATTCCTGGACTACCTGGTGTTGGTGAAAAAACAGCCAAGAAATTCTTAAAAGCCTATGGCAGCATGGAAAACCTGTTTGCGAATACGCACGAGCTTAAAGGTAAAATGAAAGAAAAGATTGAAGCCAATCAAGAACTCGGCTTATTATCAAAACAATTGGCTACCATTATGCTCGATGTGCCTGTGGAGTTTAATGAAAAAGATTTTGAAATGTCAGAACCTGATATTCCTAAGGTCACCGAAATTTTTCAAGAATTAGAATTTAGACGTCTCATTGATAATTTTAATAAAACTTTTGCTCCCAAAACAGAAGACACAACAAATTCAAGTTCGAGTTCAACTTCAACTTCAAATTCGAGTTTAACTTCGAGTTCAAGTTCAACTTCTGGCGCGGGCGAAGGTCAGTTTTCATTATTTGGCGCTTCACCATCCAATGAAACAGATACTGAAACAAGTTCAGCATCTTTGAGAAAAACATCAGCAACCTATTCGCACTTCTACCAAAGTGTCGCATCTGGAATGGCCACCAAATTGTTTGTTAAGAACTTAATGAGTCAAACGTCGGTGTGTTTTGATACCGAAACTACAGGCTTAAATGCATTAACCGCAGAATTAGTCGGGATTGCATTTTCGTGGGAAGTGGGCAAAGGCTTTTATCTGCCTTTTCCAGAAGAAAGAACGGAAGCCCAAGAACTTATTGAAATACTAAGACCCTTTTTTGAAAGCGAAACCATCGAAAAAATCGGTCAGAATTTAAAATACGACATCAAAGTATTAGCCAAATATAACATTACCGTTAAAGGCAAACTCTTCGATACCATGTTAGCGCATTATTTAATCAATGCCGATATGCGCCATAATATGGACGTCTTAGCAGAAACCTATTTAAACTATACACCAATTTCTATTACAGACCTTATTGGTAAAAAAGGAAAGAATCAATTGTCTATGCGCGATGTGCCTTTAGAAAAATTAACCGAATATGCCGTAGAAGATGCAGATATTACCTTACAGTTAAAAGAACATTTCACCACGGAATTAGGTGAAGCTAATACCCAAAAATTATTCGATGAGATTGAAATTCCGCTACTACGTGTCTTAGCAGCTATGGAATTAGAAGGAATTAACCTCGATAAAGACTTTCTAGATTCCTTATCCGAAGACCTGAATAACGACATCGCAACACTCGAACAAGAAATTTATGCCGCTGCTGGCGAAGAATTCAACATTGCCTCACCGAAGCAGCTAGGGATTGTGTTGTTCGAAAAAATGAAATTGGTCGATAAACCTAAGAAAACCAAAACAGGGCAATATGCGACTGGCGAAGATATCTTATCCTATTTAGCAAAAGACCACGATATCATTCAGAAAATATTAGATTTTAGAGGCCTTTCAAAATTAAAGAGCACCTATGTCGATGCCTTACCTTTACAAGTAGAATCCTCTACAGGTCGTGTGCATACCGATTATATGCAGACCGTTGCAGCAACTGGGCGTTTAAGTAGTAACAATCCGAATTTACAGAATATTCCAATTCGTACCGAACGTGGTCGTCAAGTTAGAAAAGCCTTTATTCCAAGAAATGAAGAGTACATCTTACTCGCTGCCGATTATTCGCAAATAGAATTACGAATTATTGCCGCTTTAAGTGAAGAAGAAACCATGATTGAAGCCTTTAAGAATGGAGAAGATATTCATGCTTCAACCGCATCCAAAGTCTTTAATGTCCCATTGGCTGAAGTCACCAGAGAACAACGTAGCAATGCTAAAACGGTTAATTTCGGAATCATCTATGGTGTGTCTGCCTTCGGCTTAAGTAACCAAACCGATTTATCGCGTGGTGAGGCCAAAGAACTCATTGACACCTATTACGAAACCTATCCAAAACTAAAAGTCTACATGAGCAAGCAAGTCGATTTGGCTAGAGATCACGGCTACGTATCAACTGTTTTGGGTCGTCGTCGTTATTTAAAAGACATCAACTCACGTAACGCTGTGGTGAGAGGTGCTGCAGAACGAAATGCCGTAAACGCACCCATACAAGGAAGTGCTGCTGATATCATTAAAATCGCGATGATTAATATTTATAACAAGCTTGAAGCTGGCAATTATAAATCGAAGATGCTCTTACAAGTGCATGATGAATTGGTCTTTGACATCTACAAACCAGAATTAGAAGAATTAACCACCTTAATTAAAACCGAAATGGAAGGGGCTTTTAAATTGGATGTGCCTTTAGATGTTGAGGTGGATACTGGTGTTAATTGGTTGGAGGCGCATTAGTAATTTTGAATTTATCAAAAATGAACGAATACAAAACGATACAAACAGAATACCTAAGAGCATCAAGAACTATTGAAACAGTCTTAGTTTCAAATAATCACTTAAGTGACCTTTTCTTTATTTATAATTATGAAGGAATTTCATTTAGGGTGTTTAAAACTCATCTCGATTTGATAAACTTTTTTTTTAATAAATCAGAAAGTGATTATCATTTTGACACAGAGGATGCAGTTGATGATTTCTTAGCTGAAGTTAAATTAGCTGTATAGAATATGAAAACAATTCCTGTTACTTGTGCCATTATTCAATTTGGCAATAAAGTTTTAGCTGTTCAACGAAGTCAAACAATGAAACTTCCTTTGAAGTGGGAATTTGCTGGAGGTAAAATAGAAGCAGGAGAATCAGAAATTGAGTGTGTTAAAAGAGAAATATTTGAGGAATTGAATATTCATATTGAAGTCAAAGAAAGGTTGACTCCTGTTATTCATCAATATCCAGATTTCAAAATTGAATTAATCCCTTTTACTGCTAAATATGTTTCAGGAGAGTTGAAGCTTAAAGAACATTCTGATTTTGTTTTAGCAAATAAACAAGAATTGATTAATTTAGATTGGGCTGAAGCTGATTTATCAATTTTAAATGAATATTTAAAAGTTTAAAATAATTCTTCAATTCCTATTTCCTTCAAATAACTGTAAGTTCCTTCATAAAATTTATTCGGTCTTGTATGGTCTATATCTGAACCTTTGGGAATAAAAATAATCATACCTTGTCTTGCTCTAGTTAACAAAACTCGATAAGTATTTTTTAAATAGTTTCTACTTACTTCCTGATTTATATTTTGCCATTTACTTCCTTTAAAGTTCTGATATTTCCATTCGTTATCATTTAAATAAAAATTTGCTCCCCAAAGTAAACAGGTTCTATCTATTTCTAAACCCTGAATATCAAACTCAGTTGCGATATCTTCCATAAAGTATGAAGACCTAATATCTTCACTTGAGTTTAAAAACCAATAAGGTGCGGATATCTCATTCTTCACATCATAACCTAATGCTTTCAACCTTCTAGCACCTGAAGAGGCAATTAGACCTGTTCTTTCTGTTCCTTTACTTTCGTTTCTTAACCAGTTTTTTGCTACTTCTATATCTCTAGTTAAAAATATTGGAAATGATTTCTTAATCTCCGAATATAACTTTTTAGTATTATCTAAATTCAATTCTAATAGCTCATGCACAAAAGCAGATACCTGTTCTGACCTAAACGAGCGTACTGAAACTGATAAATGTAAATCTGTTTCAGAAATTCCATTTTCAATTAGCCATTTTCTTTGAGTTACACTTTTAATATAATTAGAACTATTAACTATTGTATTTGAAAAATGAATATCCCAATCTTTATAGTTCACTTCAAATGCATTAATCCACTCTTCTAAACCTGCTTCACCTGTATTTATCTCTTGTCCTCCTCCAACTAAACAAACTATTGTACACCAATCTTCATGACGATTCATTACATCAATTAAAAATTCTGGTTCAGACATAGCAAAATTTTCTATGCCTTTTTTTCTTTTCATAAAAGAGCTAACCTGTTTTTTAGTCCATGCTCTTTGAGCTTCATCAAAAACAACCACTTTTTCTGTTGGTTTAACATTATATTTTAAATATTCATCTCTAAAATGATGAATGTTTTGAATAAATGTACTCGTTCTTCTTTTTGCATTTTCCTTTGTTACTTTTTCTCCATTTTCTAAAGATGTTAAAACAAAATCTCTTGCTAAAGCCTCTCTTAATACCTCTACCAACGGACCATTTCCTGAAAGAAAAACAGCATGTTCATCTTCATCTGCAAGCATTCTTTCATTTGCAATACTTAAACCCGCTAAAGTTTTTCCAGCACCAGGCACTCCTGTTATAAAACAAATTGATTTTTTGTGGTTTCGTTTAGAATTTTCAATAACTCCATTTATATAATTAGAAGTTTTATTAAGATTTATTTTACCTGAATCATGTCTAGATATTTCTTCAACTTTATGTCCTTTATACAAAGCTTGCGCAGCCTCAACGATTGTCGGAGTAGGTTTATAAATTGAATTTTGCCATTCATTTATATTGATTCTCTCTTTAGAGTGCAAAAGAAATTTTTCCATACTATCTTTTATACCTAATTTATTACATTTTGCAACTTGCCGATGCTCTAAGACCTCATTTATACTTATAGAACTATCATCAGCATTAGTAGCTACCAATAACGGTATCAATTTCACAAAATGACTTCCCTCGTGAAAATTTTGCAAATCTAAACAATAGTCAATTACTTGTAATTCAGCATGTTTTCCATAAGTATCATCACCAACCTTGAATTCAACAACAAAAACACAATCCTCAACAATAATAATATTATCTACTCGCTTTCCCATTCTTGGAATTTGAAATTCAAAATAAATTGAACCATCTATTCCTTTCAATTCTTCTTTAAGAATTTCAATTTGCTTTATCCAAGCGTTCCTTTGTAATTCTTCTAAAGAACGATTTGTATGATTTAAACTTAATTGACCTAATATCGAATTTGAATCTTCTGTTAAAAAACCTAAGATTGTGTTATTATAGTAAGCTCTCTTCATTTAACTATCTGTCTTAAATTTATAATCTTGATAGCTAAGTTTTGTATTCTGATTTTTGAAGTCTAATAAATCAGAAATATCCATTTCAAAAGCTTTTGAAAACACAGCAATATTAGTAAGAGATATATTCCTCTCACCTCTTTCTATCATTCCAATATAGGTGCGATGAAATCCCGTTTTAAAAGAAAGCTGTTCTTGACTCAAATTTTGTTGAGTTCTTAAATTTCGAATTCGTGTACCAAATTCTTTTAATAGAAACTTGTTTACCATACACCGAATCTATACTTATTGTATGCAGTAATCAACATACAATATGTATCATTTTATTATATTTGATGTAAATAAATTACTCAGAATGAAAAGATCTAGAAAAACTTTATTTGCCATTTACAAGCATGGAAAACATTTAGGAAATGAAAGAGGAAAAGATGAAAACGATGCCATTAAAAAATATTTAATAGCAGCATTATTTAATGAATTATCAACTGATTTAGAGTTTGTATCCCTTTATCGGGCGACAATTGCATTAAAAAACATTCATTATTAACTTACCTATATTATAGAAAGTATTATCACTACTATAATGACTGTTATCTTTTCTAATATAAATATGAATTTCCTTCCACACCCCTAAAGTCCCCTCAAGGGGACATTTGATAAAGGAAAATAGGATATTCATAGGGTTTATCGATTGGGTATTGCTAAAATAAATTTAATTCTTTATACTTATGTTTGTTGGTCTAGATTGTCCCCTTGAGGATTATTGAAATGAAAATATATTTTCATTGAAGATACCGAGCGTAGCTCATTAGGGGTGTTTTCCTAATAATTCCCCAACCTTCTCTTCAATAACCAACAACACACTAAACATATTCTTTTTAACCTCTTCATTAGAAAACCTTAAAAAGGTAACGCCATAAGCCTCTAACTCACTTTGTCGTTTGGTATCATATTGAAAACTGTACTCATGACTATCACCATCAATTTCAATCACCAATCGTAATTCATGACAATAAAAATCCGCTATATAACTTAACATCGGCACCTGCCTATGAAATTGCACACCATAAGCACGCTGTTTTATATGTTGCCAAAGTAAGACTTCAGGCAAAGTACTATGTTTTCTTAGTTGTCTGGCGAGTTGCTTTAGTTCTGGATTGTATGGAATGATTTTGTTTTTCATTTTACTAATTTATCACTCATCTTTTTACACCCCTAAAGTCCCCTCTAGGGGACAATCTAGACCAAGAAACTTTTGTGTAAAAATTAGTTTTTATTGATCCCATTCATAATATACAATTTTATGAATAACATGTTTTCCTTAAACAAATTTCCCTTTGAGGATTATTAAGGTGAAAGAATTCTTTTATCAAAAATACCGAGCGTAACTCTTTAAGGGTGTTATCCAACCAATCCCTAACATTCTCTTCAAGATTAAACAACACACCAATTTATCAAAAACATCAAACAAAAAAAAAGCCCCAATTATAAAATAATCAAGGCCATTTAAATAAGATTTACGTAACGCTACTTCTTCAAAAGCTTTTCTGTATGCGTTTTACCATCATTGGTAACCACGTTTAAGATATAAACTCCAGAAACAAGACGACTAACATCTAATACATCTACAGAAGTACGTTCCATTAATTGCTGTCCATTTAAATTATAAACAGACACCTGTGCAATATCTTCGCTCTGAATACCTGTAATTTGTAATTCATCAGCAACCGGATTTGGATAAATACGCAATGCTGAGGCATCCGTAACATCATCAACACTTAAGGTACCGCTTTCATAACTAAAATTATCGTAATAAGCATCACCACCATAATTGTTATGCAGCATATTAAAACCTAAAATAGCAACAGACGTAAAATTGCTACGTGTATGTATTAATACATCATTTAAATAATACTTTAATTCTGTGGCAGTCACTTCAATTTTAATGTTTAACCAAGTGTTTGGAGTCCATTCGGCACCTTCAATATAAAACGCGCTGTAATAAATATTATCAATGGTATAAATCTTCCCTTGATTTTCCATAGCAATACCTGCTATTGGAACAAAGTCGTCATTAGTATCAATACCAAATAAAGTCACTTCAAAATCGGCTCCGAAATCTTCTGTAACCATAACATCATAGGAGAATGTAAAATCCTCAAATGATTTTGGAGTGTCAAAGTTTTTTGCAGCACCAAAAATTGGAGCAAATTGAGCACCAAAACTTGGCTCATAGGAATTTTTAAAGGCATAAACACCGTCTGAAGCTTCCTCATCAGATACGATTTGATTCTGAAGAAAAGCGCCATCGCCACTTTCTGTAACTTCCCATCCATTTTGATTATTTAGTGTTCCTAAAGTGTAAGATTCACTGGTTTCAAAGGAAATTGTTTCCTGACTAAAGACTCCTCCTGTAAGTAATAACATGAAGGCAATTGTGTAGTTTTTTATCATTTTTTTTTATTGTTTAGAGGTATAAAATTAATCTAAATACAATGGAAAAACCAAAACAATTAACACTTCAAAAAGGTCCGAAATCAGTAGTTAATTGAGGTTCTGACACCTATCATAATTACGTATTTAACAACGTCATTAACCTACCCCATCAAAATACAGTTTCCTCTCCTCATAAAAGTTAATCTAATTCGTATCAAAAAAGAATTTACCCGTACTTACTTCGGGTTATTCTCGGGTATATGCCAACATATCCTAAGCCAAAAGGCCTAGAACAAATATTATAAAAACATCAATTAGATTAAAGCAAACACCCTAGAACTAACGGCGCTTCTTCTTGTTACGTTTCTTGCCCTTAAACCGCACCTTATCCTCTGGCTTTCGCTGATTAAAAGGCACCGCATCATTAAAGGTGTTTTTTGCCTCTCCTTTAGGTTTGTTTTTACGCCACTTTTCAGTTTTCTCAGGCAGTAAAACACTTAATAAATCTTCACGACCTAATTTATTTAAGGTCTTTTTAATCCACGCTTTATTTTCATCCTTATACCAGAAGAAAAAACGGTGTTGTTCGTCTTTCTCTTTTCTAGTAATAGGAGTGTTCACTTTTTTAAGGGTGTACGGATGGTAACCACTATAATAAATAACAGTCGCAACCGTCATTGGTGTTGGTGTAAACCCTTGTACTTGCTCTAACTGAAAGCCCATATCTTTAGTTTCAGCCGCCAAATTAGCCATATCCTCTACCTCACAAGCCGGATGATTCGATATAAAATAAGGAATCAACTGAAGCTTTAAGCCTTTCTTAATATTAATCTTATCAAAACGTTCTTTAAACTTATGGAAGTATTTAAACGACGGCTTACGCATCAATTTCAATACAGGATCACTGGTATGTTCTGGTGCTACCTTTAGTCGACCAGAAACATGTTTCGTCATTACCTCTTCCGTATAAGCATCTAACTCTTTAGGGTCGGCATTTTTATTAAATTCGGGCACCAACATATCATGTCTAATCCCCGAACCAATAAAAGATTTCTTCACCTTTGGATGCTTATCTACCGCTTGGTATAATTCCGTTAAAGGTTTATGAGACGTATCTAAATTGCTACAAATTACAGGCGAAATACAACTCGGTGCCACACACTTGTCGCAAATAGATTGCACTTTCCCTTTCATCTGATACATATTAGCACTTGGTCCACCAATATCACTTAAATACCCTTTAAAATCGGGCATATTAGCCACAGTATCGACTTCTTTTAAAATAGATTCCTGACTACGAGAGGCAATAAATTTTCCTTGGTGCGCCGAAATGGTACAAAAGCTACAACCACCAAAACACCCACGGTGAATGTTGATAGAAAACTTAATCATTTCAAACGCAGGAATTGGTCCACGCTTATTATATTTTGGATGTGGTAATCGGGTATAAGGTAAATCAAAAGAGGCATCAATTTCAGCTTCTGTCATCGTAGGATACGGCGGATTAATCATCAAGGTCTTATTCCCTATTTTCTGAAAAATACGGCGTGCTGCTAGCTTATTCGACTCTTGCTCTATCGTTTTAAAGTTAGAAGCAAATTTCTTTTTATCACGCAAACAAACCTCATGCGACTGTATTTCAACATCTTCCCAATTGCTATTCTTAGGAATCTTAGCATCAGCATCTAATAAAACGGCTGTTTGTTTTACTGTCGTAATACTACTAAACGGCACCCCTTTTTGCAACAAACGCACCACTTCACGCAAAGGCTGTTCACCCATACCGTAAACCAACATATCGGCTTTAGAGGTTTCTAAAATACTTGGCATTAATTTATCACTCCAATAATCGTAATGCGTAACTCGTCGTAGTGACGCTTCAATCCCTCCTATTAAAACCGGAGTATCGGGCCATTTCTCTTTTAGAATATTAGTATATACAGTAGTCGCATAATCCGGACGAAACCCTATATCTCCATTAGGAGTATACGCATCCTTATCACGACGTTTTTTATTCGCGTTATAATTGCTAATCATAGGGTCCATACAGCCACCTGTAACCCCAAAAAACAACTTTGGCTGTCCTAATTTTACAAAATCCTGAAGATTATCATTCACATTAGGCTGTGGTACTATAGCCACACGCAACCCAAAACTTTCTAACATACGTCCTATAACCGCAGGACCAAATGTTGGATGATCTACATAAGCATCTCCGCTAAACAGAATAACATCGAGTGCTTCCCATCCGCGAATCTTCACCTCTTTGTTTGTGGTAGGTAACCAATCTGAAAGTTGTAATTCGTTCTTCACGTTGCAAAAGTAGTTAAAATATTGCCGCTTAGGCAGTACAAAAAGTTAAGTTAGTTGGTGATTCGTGATTCGTGATTCGTGATTCGTGATTCGTGATTCGTGATTAAATTAATAAATTCCATTTTAGATTAATTAAAAACAATTAAATTCTAACATTATATCAACAATATCACAACTAATTAAGCAAAAAACAAACTCACAGACCTTTAGGTTAACTGGTTATTTCTACAAGTTAAGGGCTTTTATACTTTCAATCTTATTACGTTCTAAATACGCATCAATCGTTTCAAAATGTTCAATCACACGTTGGTCTTTAAACTCAAACACTTTTTTAGATAAACCTTGTAGAAAATCACGATCGTGAGACACCAATATTAAAGTCCCATCAAAATTCTGAAGCGCTTCTTTCAATACATCTTTCGACTTTAAATCTAAGTGATTGGTAGGCTCATCGAGAATCAATAAGTTCACCGGTTCTAGCAATAGTTTAACCATGGCTAATCTGGTTTTTTCACCACCAGAAAGTACACTTACTTTTTTATCAATATCGTCTCCTCTAAACATAAAACCACCCAAAATACTTTTAATTTGAGTTCTTACATCTCCTTGAGCGACTTCATCAACGGTTTGAAAAATGGTTAAACTTTCATCCAACAAAGCCGCTTGGTTCTGCGCAAAATAACCAACCTTCACATTATGACCTAAACTACAAGTCCCTTCGACATCAATCTCACCTAAAATCGCTTTTATCATGGTAGACTTCCCTTCTCCATTTCGACCTACAAAACAAACCTTCTCACCTCTAGCAATAGACATATTAGCGTTATGAAACACCACATGATCATCATAAGATTTAGAAACATCTTTAACCGTCACTGGATAATCACCAGAACGTTGTGTTGCAGGAAAACGCAATTTTAAAGCCGATGTATCAATTTCATCAATTTCAATAATATCTAATTTTTCAAGCATACGCTCACGAGACGTCACCTGATTCGTTTTAGAATACGTGCCTTTAAAACGTTCTATAAATTGCATATTATCAGCAATAAATTTCTGTTGTTCTTGATACGCTTTTACCTGATGCAAACGTCTATCTTCACGTAATTGTAAGTAGTGGGTATAATTCGCTTTATAATCATAAATACGTCCCATTGTCACTTCAATAGTTCTATTGGTAATATTATCAACAAAAGCACGATCGTGAGAAATAACCACAACAGCATCGGCTTTATTCAATAAAAAATCTTCTAACCAAATTACCGATTCTATATCAATATGGTTAGTAGGCTCATCCAATAAAATTAAATCTGGTTTTTGTAATAAAATTTTAGCCAGCTCAATTCGCATACGGAAACCACCAGAAAACTCACTAGTAAGTCTTGTAAAATCTTCCTGTTTAAATCCTAAACCCTTTAAGGCTTTCTCCACTTCAGCATCATAATTCACGTCTTCTAAAGCGTAATACTTCTCCCCTAAATCAGAAACACGCTCAATGATTTTCATGTACTCATCAGATTCGTAATCCGTTCTAGTTTCTAACTGTTTGTTAAGCGCTTCCATTTCATCACGCATTTCATACACGTGCTTAAAGGCTTTAGACGCTTCCTCAAAAACGGTCGTATTATCTTCCGTCAATAAATGTTGCGGTAAATAAGCAATAACAGCATCTTTAGGACATCTTACATTACCACGTGTTGCACTTTGTACACCTGCAATAATTTTCATCATGGTCGATTTTCCTGCACCATTTTTACCCATTAAAGCAATCTTATCATTGGCATTAATAGTAAACGACACATCACTAAACAGGGTGTGACCACTAAATTCTACGGCTAAATTATCTACTGAAATCATAATCAAAATTTTGAAGCTGCAAAACTACTAAATGGTAAGGCATTATTTTTAATTGTGCATAAAATTATATAACGTTTTATTTCAGTCAATTCTATTCCTATTTCAGTCAAGCCTTGCAACACTTTTAAATTAATTTTAGAATCAATTTATAAGTAACCTTTAATTCCATAATTATAATTATTACAAAAGTATTAGGCTTAACAAGTACATTAACAAGAAGCAAAAAAGCCAAAATCGCTATTTTAGATTTAGAAATGGTAGTATTAGCTTATGCCCTCTATCAACAAAACCAAGAAAAGAAAAATAAGCGACTTAAATCTTAGTGGTATAAGATTTTGAAGTAATTTTGCAGTCGTATTTTAAGATTATGAGTATTATTTCAAAAGACATATCAAAAGCGGTTCAACTTTTAACGGCTGAAGAACTTGTTGCTATTCCAACAGAAACAGTCTATGGATTAGCAGGAAATATTTACAGCGAAAAAGCAATAAAAGCTATTTTTGAAACCAAGAAGCGACCATTTTTTAATCCACTTATCGTTCATATATCATCCATTGACCAACTCACTAGCATTGTAGAATACATCCCTAAAAAAGCACAATTATTAGCAGAAGCGTTTTGGCCAGGACCAATGACTTTAGTCTTAAAAAAGAAAAACACCATACCCGATTTAATTACAGGAGGCAAAGCTACGGTTGCCGTTAGAGTACCCAATCACCCAACGATATTAAAATTATTAAATCAATTAGACTTCCCATTAGCCGCACCATCTGCCAATCCATTTAGTAGCATTAGTCCAACCACAGCCAAACACGTGGAAACCTATTTTAAAGACCAAATCCCCATGGTTTTAGACGGAGGACCTTGTACTAGTGGTATTGAATCTACCATAATAGGTTTTGAAAATGACGAACCTATTATATACCGTTTGGGATCAACAGCCATTGAAGCTATTGAAGCCGTGGTTGGCAAGGTTGAAATTAAAAACACAAAAGAAGTGAGTCCGGATGCTCCTGGCATGTTAGCCCGCCATTATGCCCCAAAAACCACAACAATATTAACGAATAATATGATAGACGCTGTAAAACTTGAAGCCGACAAACGTATCGGTGTTCTTGCTTTTAAAGCTAAAATTGAAAATCCTAATATCGTATCTCAAATTATATTATCTGAAACCGGAAACATGTTAGAAGCCGCATCAAAACTTTACGATGCTCTACATCAATTAGACAAACAAAACCTCGATATTATTATAGCCGAAGAATTCCCAGATTATGGTTTAGGAAAATCCATAAACGACAGGCTAACTAGAGCTACAAAACACTAAACTGAAAACCCCTTTTTTAAACCTACTGATTTTCAGGACAAAAATAAGTTCATCAAGGTTTGGTAAATCAATAGTTTATCGTAAATTTGCAAACTCTTTTTTAAAGAGGAATGTTTAATCTATTGTGTCATTTAAGGCACAATTATAAATCAAATTAGTGTGGATACATTAAGCTACAAAACAGTTTCAGCTAACAAAGCTACCGTTAATAAGGAGTGGGTTTTAGTTGATGCTGAAGGACAAACTTTAGGTCGCTTAGCTTCGAGAGTAGCAATACTTTTAAGAGGTAAGCACAAACCTAATTTTACGCCACACGTTGATTGCGGTGACAACGTAATTGTTGTTAATGCAGAAAAAATCAACTTAACTGGTAACAAATGGACGGAAAAAAGTTACATCCGTCACACAGGTTATCCAGGTGGACAAAAAAGCCTGACAGCTACTGAAATGTTTGAGAAAGACCCAACCAGATTAGTAGAAAAGTCAGTGAAAGGAATGTTGCCTAAAAACAAATTAGGAGCAGCTCTTTTTAGAAATTTAACTGTTGTTTCAGGTACTGAGCACGCTCACGCAGCTCAAAAACCTAAAGCAATGAAATTAAACGAAATTAACTAAATGGAAGTAATTCACAAAATTGGCCGTAGAAAGACGGCTGTTGCTCGTGTGTACGTTGCCGAAGGTAGTGGCAAAATCACAGTGAACAAAAAAGACATGGCGGATTATTTTACTACTGCGACATTGCAGTATAAAGTAAACCAACCTTTAGCCTTGACTAACAATGATGGCAACTTTGATATTACTGTTAACGTATATGGAGGTGGTATCACCGGCCAGGCAGAAGCAATACGTTTAGGCCTTTCTCGTGCAATGTGCGAGTTAGATCCTGAAAACAGATTAGTATTAAAGCCAGAAGGTCTATTAACTAGAGATCCAAGAATGGTAGAAAGAAAGAAATTCGGACAGAAAAAAGCTCGAAAGAAATTCCAATTCTCGAAACGTTAATATCCAAACAACACTTAATTCAGAACTTGTATTTTCAGGTTCTGAATTATTTTATTTTATTGAAATTAAAATTCACTTGAAGTTATTCAGGTAATTTAAATAGCGCTCAAAAGACATTTGAGACAAAGTTTAGCATCTAAATGAAGCCAACAGTAAATAGTGAAAACTATAAGCCAAATGGAACATTGCTAATTTAACAGAACGTAAACTATTACAAAATGGAAAAAGTAGAAGTAAAAGAATTACTTGAAGCAGGTGTACACTTCGGTCACCTTACACGTAAATGGAACCCAAACATGGCTCCTTACATTTATATGGAACGTAACGGTATCCATATTATCAACCTTTACAAAACAGCAGCAAAAATTGAAGAAACTTCTGAAGCCTTAGCTAAAATAGCAGCATCAGGAAAGAAAATCTTATTCGTTGCTACTAAAAAACAAGCTAAAGACATCGTTGCTGAAAAAGCAGGTGCAGTAAACCAACCTTACATTACTGAGCGTTGGCCTGGTGGAATGTTAACTAACTTCGTTACAATCAGAAAAGCCGTTAAAAAAATGGCAGCTATTGATAGAATGAAGAAAGATGGTACATTCAACTCTTTATCTAAAAAAGAGCGTTTACAAGTAGATCGTTTACGTGCAAAATTAGAAAAGAATTTAGGTTCTATTTCTGACATGACTCGTTTACCAGGTGCTATATTTGTTGTAGATATTATGCGTGAGCATATTGCAATTAAAGAAGCTCAAAAATTGAACATTCCAATTTTTGCAATGGTAGATACAAACTCGAGATCCACGTGAAGTTGATTATTTAATCCCTTCAAATGATGATGCTTCTAAATCTATAGACAAAATTTTATCTATCGTAACTTCTGCTATAGCAGACGGTTTAAACGAAAGAAAAGCTGAACGTTCAGAGAAAGAAGGTAAAGCTCAAAAAGGAGAAGCAAAAGCTAAGCCTGCTCAAAAAGCAGATAAAGCTGTTGCATCTGAAGAAGAAGAATAAATAACATTTATACAATACTAAAAGTCATTTGGTTCTTTTCATTTTGAAAATTAATTAAATGACTTTTTAAATTTAAAAACTATGGAAAATACTGTAAAAATTACAGCAGCAGAAGTCAACAAGCTAAGACAAGCAACTGGTGCTGGGATGATGGATTGTAAAAAAGCTTTAGTTGAAGCTGGTGGTGATTTTGATAAAGCCATTGAAGTTTTACGTAAAAAAGGACAAAAAGTTGCAGAAAAAAGAGCCGATAGAGACTCTTCTGAAGGTGCTGCAATCGCAAAAATTAATGCAGACAACACTTCTGGTGTTGCTATTGTATTAGGTTGTGAAACTGATTTTGTTGGTAAAAACGAAAACTTCGTAGCATTAGCTAATGATTTAGCTGATATCGCATTAAACCATGACACAAAAGAAGCATTTTTAGCTGCTGATTTTGGTGGTATGACTGTTGCAGAAAAATTAGTAGAACAAACTGGAGTTATCGGTGAGAAATTAGACATCACTGCTTTCGAAAAATTAGAAGCTCCTTATGTTGGACAATATGTACACATCAACAAAATTGCTGCTTTAGTAGGTTTATCAGCTAAAGTTGATAACGTTGAAACTTTAGTTAAAGATGTTGCAATGCAAGTCGCTTCTATGGGAGCATCAACATTATCTTATAAAGATTTTGATCCAGCTTTTATTGCCTCTGAAACTGAAGCGCGTATCGCTGTTATTGAAAAAGATAATATTGAATTAGGACGTTTAGGTAAGACTTTAAAGAATGTACCAAGTTACATCTCTATGGCACAATTAACTCCTGAAGTTCTTGCTGAAGCTGAAGAAGCTGCTAAAGCAGAATTAAAAGCTGAAGGTAAACCAGAACAAATCTGGGATAGAATTTTACCAGGTAAAATGGAACGTTTCATTTCTGACAATACAACTTTAGATCAAGAACAATGTTTGTTAGATCAAAAGTTTATTAAAGACGAAAAGCAAACTGTTGCTGATTACGTTAAAACTTATGGTGACGTTTCTGTTACTGGTTTCAAACGTGCTACAGTAGGATAATAAAGAGGCTTTTATAGCAACTTCTTAATCATAAAAAACCACTATTATTTATTTAATAGTGGTTTTTTCCATTTCTACTAATAGTCTTTACTAAGGTTTTACCCTTGTACCTCTTGTTTTAATAAAATATGTTTTTGCTTTTTTTTTCACTTTTACAGATGCTAATAATTACGTAGCTTTGCTCAACTTTTAAATCAGCTCTTGAAATGAGCCCTGAAAATCCTAATTTTAAAATAGATTTGACTCGGCCTATTTCAAACAGACTCTAAAACAGCAACACAACCAATCTAATGAAATATAAAAGAATACTACTAAAACTATCTGGAGAAGCCTTAATGGGGAACCGACAATATGGGATTGATCCAGAACGCCTTTCAGAATATGCGAAGGACATTAAAGAAATTACAGAATTAGGTGTAGAAGTTGCTATAGTTATTGGTGGTGGAAACATTTTTAGAGGTGTTGCAGGTGCCATGCAGGGTATGGATCGTGTTCAAGGAGATCATATGGGAATGCTAGCTACTGTAATTAATGGTTTAGCCTTACAAAATGCATTAGAAGATGCCCATGTAAAGACCCGTTTACAAACAGCGATTAAAATTAATGAAGTTGCCGAGCCCTTTATAAGACGAAAAGCAATGAGCCACCTTAATAAAGGTCGTGTTGTAATTTTTGGTGGTGGAACTGGAAATCCTTATTTCACAACAGATTCTGCAGCTGTATTACGTGCCATAGAAATTGAAGCTGATGTTATTTTAAAAGGAACTCGTGTTGACGGAATTTATTCAGCCGATCCAGAAAAAGACAGCAAAGCAGTTAAATTTGATCAGATATCATTTAAAGATGTTTTACTCAAAGGTTTAAAAGTTATGGATACAACGGCATTCACTTTAAGTCAAGAAAATGAATTGCCAATTATTGTTTTTGATATGAACAAGAAAGGAAACTTACTAAAAGTAGTTTCTGGAGAAAATATAGGAACGGAGGTAAATGTTTAAACTTTGGCTTAAACTTTGATATCCCTCATTTAAAAAGTTAATACTATGAACGAAGACATTAAATTTATAATTGACTCTGCTAAAGAATCTATGGATTCTGCCATACGGCATTTAGAAAAACAGTTTGTAAATATTAGAGCTGGTAAGGCTAGTCCTGCAATGCTAGGTAGCGTTATGGTTAATTATTACGGCTCACAAACACCATTAAGCCAAGTTGCCAATGTAAATACCCCAGACGGTAGAACAATTACTGTTCAACCATGGGAAAAATCGATGCTTCAAGAAATAGAACGCAGTATTATGATTGCTAATCTCGGTTTTAACCCAATGAACAATGGTGATACCATTATTATTAATGTCCCACCATTAACGGAAGAACGCAGACGCGATTTAGCAAAGCAAGCGAAAGCAGAAGCTGAAGATGCCAAAATTGGTATTAGAAGTGCTCGAAAGGAAGCTAATCATGATATTAAAGATTCAGATGTCTCTGAAGATTTACAAAAAAATGCTGAAGCAGATATACAAAAACTAACTGATATCTACGTTAAGAAAATAGACGACATCTTAGAAATTAAGGAAAAAGAGATTATGACAGTGTAATCTCGACACTCAAAAATATAACATCCCAATACATTTGGGATGTTTTTTTTAAAATCACAATTTAAATATTCAAAATGCGAAAGCATCTGTTTGTCGTTTTACTTTTAACGCTTGCATCTTACAGCTATGCACAGCAACCACTTGTAAAAAAAACAGATTCTATAAGAACCGCACAAGATTCCATTAAGAAAACCGAATTCTTAAAACATATTGGTAATGGATTTCTGCCCTTCAATTATTTCAATTTAGATTTAAAATACCTTATCAAATTTAATCAATACGAAGGTATACGAAGTGGATTAGGCGGAATTACAAATGATCACTTTTCAGAACGCTACCGGGTTAATGGTTACTTAGTTTATGGTTTTAAAGATCAAGCGCTTAAATATAAAGTTGGTGGTGGCTTTAGAGTTAACAAAGCTTCAAACACGTGGATCAATCTAGCATATATTGACGACCTACAAGAAACAGGAAGTTCAAAATTTCTTACTGATAAACGCTTTTTTACGTTTTTTGAACCGCGATTATTAAACATTGATTTATTCCATAGACACATAACAAAATCAGTTTCAATACAACATAAATTATCCAATCATTTACTAACCGAAACGCAATTAGCCACTTCTAAAATAGACCCAACATACTATTATAATTTTTTAATAAATAACAAAACCTACTCTACTTACGATTTGAGTACGGCTAAAATCAGTTTACAATGGAGTCCGTTTAGTACCTTCTCTAACATCAATGATAAATTAATAGAAACTAAGGACGGTTATCCAAAATTTACCCTTCAAGCCACTCAAGCATTTAAATCCGTCTTAGGAAGTGATTTCAATTTTTCAAAACTAGATTTTAGAACCATTCAAAAATTTCAACATAAAGGGGATGCCACAACGAGTATTACATTAGTAGCAGGTATTGCTGGTGGAGACACGCCATTAACCCATCTTTATCATGCCTACCCTAATAATATTACAAAAGAAACCATTTTACAACGGTTTTCTGTAGCAGGCTTAAATAGTTTTGAAACGATGTATTTTAATGAGTTTTTTAGTGATAAATTCTCAACTCTTCAGATAAAGCATGCTTTTAAATCCTTTAAAATTACAAATCGCTTTAAGCCCCAATTAGTTTTAATCTCTCGGTATGCCGTAGGAAACATGCACAGCATTAGTAGACACCAAGGCTTGCAGTTTGGCACTCTTGATAAACTCTATTCCGAATCTGGTTTTGAAATCAATAAATTACTCTTCGGTTTTGGACTTAGTTTTGCCTATAGATATGGTGGATATCACTTACCTAAATTAGAAGATAACATCGCCTTTAAGTTCACCTTTAATATTTCATTATAGAACAAATTATATTACTGTTAATTACCCCACAAATCCTTAGGTTTTTTCTACCTTTGCCGCTCATTTTTGTTACTAAATAAGGTTAAAAATGAAGGAATGATTATTTCAAAAAATTAATATCCATTTTCAATTAATACCTTACGAGCTCGCTCTAAGGAAGTTACTAAAGCATGTTTAAACTTTTTACCACAGGTTTTTGGGAAGTTATTGCGAGACTTATTCTACGTAATAAAATTTTTATACTCATTGCGATTATTTTGGCAACTGTATTTTTCAGCACTCAATGGAAACACATGCGTTTTTCATCTACTGAAGCAAACCTACTGCCAGACGATCATGAAGTCAACCTTATCTATAATAACTTTTTAGAGATTTTTGGAGAAGAAGGTAATCTAGTTGTTCTCGGTGTTAAGGATTCAACCCTGTTTACGGTTAAACAACTCAATGCGTGGAACAAACTTGCAGATTCTTTTAAAGGATATGATGAAGTCGATGCCGTTTTATCTATAAAAGATCTCAAAAAATTAGTTAAAAATAATAAAGATGTAAAATTTGATTTAGAACCTTTTATTAAGGATTCTATCTCGAGTATGGCAGAAATTAATGCGTTAGAAACTGAGCTTTTTGAGCAATACCCTTTTTACGACAATTTCTTATTTAATGCAGAAACGAAAACTGTTAGAACAGCACTTTATTTAAAAAAAGATATCATTAATACTCCGGCTCGTAAAGCATTTATTCTAGATGTATTACAAGAAAAGGTCGATGCATTTGAAGCCCAAACAGGACTTGATGTTAGAGTCTCAGGGATGCCATATATTAGAACTTTAAGTTCTCAGAGTATTATAGATGAAATTCCTATATTTATTGGAGGTGCATTATTTGTTACGTCATTAATCTTTTTCTTATTCTTTAGGTCCTTTAGGGCCACGTTTATTTCGTTAATCGTAGTTTGTATTGGTGTGATGTGGACCTTTGGAATTTTAGGTTTACTCGGTTATGAAATTACAGTACTGACCGCTTTAATTCCACCTTTAATCATTGTCATTGGTATTCCAAATTGTATTTTCTTAATCAATAAATTTCAACACGAAGTAAAGTCTCATGGTAATAAAGTGAAGTCGTTACAACGAGTTGTCACCAAAGTTGGTAATGCCACATTAATGACTAATGTAACTACCGCATCTGGTTTTGCTACATTTATTCTTACCGAAAGTACATTACTTAAAGAATTTGGTATTGTTGCCTCATTGAGCATCCTTGCTATTTTTACATTGTGTTTGCTCATTATTCCAATAACCTATACGTTCTTACCTTATCCTAAACAACGCCACTTAGAACATTTAAATAAGCGTTGGATTGGTGCCTTTGTCAATTGGATGGTTTCTATGGTGAAGAATAAAAAAATCTCTATATATATTACTACTCTTATCCTAATTGTGGCTAGTATAATTGGTATTCATCAAATTAATATTTCTGGAAGTCTTATAGAAGACATGCCTCAAGACACCGATTTTTTTAATGATATTCGCTTTTTTGAATCTGAATTTAATGGTATTATGCCATTAGAAATTATGATAGATACCAAACGTAAAAAAGGAGTTATGAAATTAGCGACTTTAAAACGAATGGATGAACTTGAAGAATTAATTACTGATATCCCAGAATTATCTCGACCAATATCTGTCGTAAGCTTAGTAAAATATAGTAAACAAGCTTATTACAACGGTAATCCTAAATATTACCAATTACCAACAAGTCAAGAAAATAGTTTTATTTTATCGTATGCTAAAAACTCAACATCCAATGTTGACATGCTTAATAATTTTGTAGATAGCACAGGACAATACGCACGTATCACTACCTTTATGAAAGATATTGGTACCGATAAAATGGAGCGTATTCAAGAAGATCTTCAAAATGAAATCGATAAATTATTTCCTAAAGAACGTTATAATGTTATCATAACAGGAAAAGCATTAGTTTTTCAAAAAGGAACCAAATATTTGGTCAAAAACTTAGTGATATCACTGACCCTAGCTATTGTACTTATCGCCTTATTTATGGCCTATTTGTTTCGTTCATTTAAAATGATTATTGTATCACTAATCCCTAATCTATTACCACTATTAATTACCGCGGGAATAATGGGCTATTTAGGTGTACCGATTAAACCTTCAACTATTTTAGTGTTTAGTATAGCCTTTGGTATTTCCGTAGATGATACTATTCACTTTTTGGCCAAATACAGGCAAGAATTGCAAGCCAATAATTGGAAAATTAGAAAGTCCGTCTATGCCGCTTTACGAGAAGCCGGAGTTAGTATGATATATACTTCAATTGTATTATTCTTTGGATTCTCTGTATTTACAATTTCGAGTTTTGGTGGCACAGTCGCTTTAGGAGCCTTAGTATCTATAACGTTATTATTTGCTATGCTGTCTAACTTACTGTTATTACCTTCGTTATTATTATCTTTAGAACGAAATATTGCAAATAAAACCGTATTGAGAGAACCTTCAATAAATATTATTCCGTCTGAAGATGATGATGAGGCAGAAGACAATAAAGAAAATAAAGAATAACAACATATTTTAGCATTCAAAATTATTAAAAAAATGACTTCAAAAACTGTAGCAGAATTATTATCACAAGATGTCACCTTACAAGATGTTACCATAAAAGGTTGGGTTAGAACCTTTAGAGCAAACCGATTTATTGCTTTAAATGATGGTTCTACCATAAATAATATTCAATGTGTTGTTGATTTTAAAAATTTTGACGAAGCCCTTTTAAAGCGTGTTACTACAGGTGCTGCGATTCATGTCACAGGAGAATTAGTAGAAAGCCAAGGAAAAGGCCAATCGGTTGAAATTGTTGTAAAAACCTTAGAGATTTTAGGTGATTCAGATCCTGAAACCTACCCTATTCAACCTAAAAAGCATTCGTTTGAATTTTTAAGAGAAAATGCTCATTTACGTACAAGAACCAATACGTTTAGTGCTGTAATGCGTTTAAGATCCTCGCTGTCTTTTGCTGTTCATAAGTACTTTAACGAAAATGGTTTTAACTATATGCACACTCCAATTATTACAGGAAGTGATGCTGAAGGTGCAGGCGAAATGTTTAAAGTAACCAACTTAGACGTAAAAAATCCACCGTTAAATGACGATGGGTCTATAAATTATAAAGAAGATTTCTTCGGAAAAGAAACCAATTTAACAGTTTCTGGTCAGCTTGAAGCAGAAACTTACGCCATGGCTTTAGGTAAAGTGTATACGTTTGGGCCAACATTTAGAGCTGAAAATTCTAATACTTCGCGTCACTTAGCAGAATTCTGGATGATTGAACCAGAAGTTGCATTTATGGATTTAGCTGGTAATATGGACTTAGCTGAAGACTTTATGAAATCAGTACTAAGCTATGTTCTTGAACATAACAAAGAAGATTTAGAATTTTTAGATAAACGTTTATTAGACGAAGAAAAAACAAAACCACAAGCCGAACGTAGTGAGATGAGCCTAATTGAAAAAATTAAGTTTGTCGTAGATAACAATTTTAAGCGTGTTAGCTATACAGAGGCTATCGATATCTTAAAAAATTCTAAGCCAAATAAAAAGAAGAAATTCAACTATATCATCGAAGAATGGGGAGCAGATTTACAATCTGAGCACGAGCGCTTCTTAGTAGAAAAGCATTTTAAATGTCCTGTAATACTATTTGATTACCCAGCAAACATTAAAGCATTTTACATGCGTTTAAATGAAGATGGTAAAACTGTAAGAGCTATGGATATTCTATTCCCAGGTATTGGTGAAATGGTTGGAGGATCGCAACGTGAAGAGCGCTTAGATGTCTTAAAAGAAAAGATGAAGGCTTTAGATATTTCCGAAGAAGAATTATGGTGGTATTTAGATCTTCGTAAATACGGAACAGCCGTTCACTCTGGCTTTGGATTAGGTTTTGAGCGCTTAGTTATGTTTGCCACAGGTATGGGGAATATCAGAGATGTGATTCCTTATCCTAGAACACCTCAAAATGCAGAGTTTTAATCACTATATTTAAGCCTGTCTGATTTTAAAATCAGATAGGTTTTTTTATTATTTTTATAATCAACTAAAAATCTATGTCTTTAAAGCAGTTTTTACAATTTAAACTCTCTCAAAAGTTGTCTCCACAGCAGATTCAGCTTATGAAATTGATTCAATTACCTACACAAGCCTTTGAACAACGTTTAAAGCAAGAATTAGAGGAGAATCCTGCATTAGATACTGGAAAAGAATCTGAAACATCTGATGATAATTTAGATGAGTTTGACAATTCAGACGATAATTTTGATGACAACGAGACTATTGAAGCTGAGGATATCAATATAGACGAATATCTAAGTGACGATGAGATTCCTGAATATCGTACCCAAGCCAATAATTACAGTGCAGATGATGAAGATAAAACCATGCCGTATGCGGCAGGAACCTCATTTACACAACATTTAATAAATCAGTTAAATACGTTTAGACTAACCGAACAAGAAGAGGAAATTGCTTATTTCCTCGTTGGTAGTGTTGATGAAAGTGGTTATATCCGTCGTTCTTTGGCTGATATTACTGACGACTTAGCCTTTACTCAAAATGTTTATACAACTGAAGAAGAGGTTGAAAAAGTGTTGCATATTGTGCATCAATTGGATCCTGCAGGTGTTGGTGCCCGTAATCTTCAAGAATGTTTAAGCATTCAATTGCACAGAAAGGAACAACATCCTGATGTTGAATTAGCTACAACGATTATAGATAAAGGCTTTGAACAGTTTACAAAAAAGCATTATAAAAAATTAATGCAAAAGTTCAACATTGATGAAGAACAATTAAAAGACGCCATTGAAGAAATTGAAAGATTAAATCCTAAACCAGGTGGATCTTACGCTGGTAACAATAAAATTGTAGAGCATATTGTACCTGATTTTGCTATTAAAATAGTCGATGGAGAATTAGAGTTGACTCTTAATGGTAGAAATGCACCAGAATTACATGTATCACGAGAATACAACAACATGCTAAAAGGCTATAAAGAGACTAAAGAAAAGTCTAAATCTCAAAAGGATGCAATAATGTTTATTAAACAAAAGTTAGATGCTGCTAAATGGTTTATTGAAGCAGTAAGGCAACGTCAGCAAACATTATTTGTAACCATGAGCTCTATAATGCATTACCAAAAAGAGTATTTCTTAACTGGTGATGAGCGTAATTTACGCCCTATGATTTTAAAGGATATTGCAGACGAAATTGAAATGGATGTTTCAACCATATCTCGTGTTGCAAATAGTAAGTATGTTGATACACCTTATGGTACCAAATTAATTAAGGAATTCTTTTCGGAATCTATGACTAACGATCAAGGTGAAGAAGTTTCAACTCGAGAAATTAAAAAAATTCTAGAAACCGTTATAGAAGAAGAAAGCAAAAAGAAACCGTTAACTGATGAAGCGCTTTCTAAAATTTTAAAAGAAAAAGGTTATCCCATCGCTAGACGTACTGTTGCAAAATACAGAGAGCAATTAGACATTCCGGTTGCACGTTTAAGAAAGGAACTTTAAGTTGTTACACGTTGACATCAATACTCATTTGCTAAACGCTGAAATGTTAGTCTACCGTTTTGAAACACCTCAAATCGTTTTAAATAGCTAGACACACGTTCTTCATATAGTATTTTAAAAATTGAATTCCATATCAGTGCTGCTTCATCTAGTCTAGCTTCTTTTATAGCCGCATTAAGAAGTGCTACAAGCGCAATTACTGATTTTACGACGTCCATATCCTGACGTTATAATTCACTCGGTATAACTGCTTTTCTATGATTATTAGGATAGGGCTCAATTTCTCAACAAAAGAAATCCAGGATTTTCGATTTTAACTCACTTTGTGTTAAATGCTTTAAAAGCTAGTGCTTGTAAATTGAATGTCATTTATCCCTACCTTTTTTGAATTTAAAAGGTATAACACGACTATTACATTAGCACATGATATCTTTTTAAAGATAAAACTTTACATTTGCTATACTGATGAAAGAATTTATTTTAAAAGGTATATCGTTTGTTTTTCACCCATTAATTATGCCATTATTGGGTGTGCTATTTTATTTTTCTAAAACACCACGTTTTATACCTCAACCTATCATATATGCCAAAATCTTTTCGATTTGTATTCTAACAATCGTCCTCCCTATTCTTTTATTCTTTCTATTAAAAACGATCAACAAAGTCAATTCTATTTACCTAAAAAGTACAAAGGAGCGCCTAATTCCGCTCTTTATAAACAGCATTATAATTGCATTAATCCTCATACGCGTATTAAGATCGGACGAAATTATAGAGTTGTATTACTTCTTTTTAGGCATACTTATCTCTACACTAACTTGTTTTATTTTAGCCATCTTTAAAATAAAGGCTAGTATCCATATGATTGGATCTTGTGGTTTTTTTATGTTTGCAATAGCCTTAAGTATGCACTATCACATTAATATTAACGGCACAATAGCTCTAATGGCGATTATTATAGGCGCAATTGCTACCTCTCGTTTACATTTAAAAGCACATACCTCTCAAGAACTCCTCGTAGGCATGTTTATTGGATTATTACCCCAAATAATCCTTCTTAACTATTGGTTATAAAATATAAAACATCAAACCAATTTTTAAGGACTTCATATCCATACTTTCCCCTTCAAATTGAATATTATTGTCGAAAATAGAATTTAAACCATAATACACATGAAAATTCCATGTACCATAACCAGCACTAAGCGTTAAGCCGTATTGCACTTTATTAAAACTATCTATATTCGACAATTTTTCATCAGTAACATCACTCTTAAAGTTAGTGGTATTATACACTAAATACCCAATTTTAAATCCGGTATAAATACGCCAAAAATTATAATCTATGGCATTAGAAGTCCGCCATCTAAGCTCAAAAGGCACCTCAACGAGATAGGTTGTAAACTTATTTTTTGAAACGTTATAATCATTTTCATCAATTTCAGTGAAGGTAATCGTATTGTCAACATCTTCAATCAATATATTTTTTTGATTGTATGAGTTTGTAGAAAGCCCAAGACCAAGACCAATAGCTACATTTCGTTTCGTATTAATTGGCATATCCCTAATAAAACCAAAATGGAAACCAGAGGAAAAACCAGTTTGAGAAATCCCAGAAGGCTTTTCATTAAGAAGATTATAAGTTATAGAGGCATAAAATTGGTCCTCTCTATAAGTATTATAAAGTTCAGACGTATCTGTATTATCCGTTTGCGAAAACCCCAAAAAACCAATGGATACAAGTAAAATAAAACTATAAATTTTCATATGTATAAAACTACAAAATCTTTGATAGCTATTAAATAAAAAAGCGTCCTGAGATTGCTCCCAGAACGCTTTTATTATAAAATTAAGATGTAATTATAACTTTTCAGTTTTTGTATTCGCTATATACATTACTTTTAATGCATTAGCCTTACGTAATTCTTGCTTAATATCTGATACTAAACCGGCATTGGTTCTTTTATCAACTTTAAGACCTACAACTACTTTACTTTGAAGTTCTTCATTCATTTCACTAATACCTTGATATACCGAAGACTGAACATCTTCTACTGTAATAAAAGCATCATTGTATTGAATTCTTGGTTCTTCACCAAATTGTTTATATTGAGCACTCGGTTTACCAGCATAGATAAAAATAGTTCTATCCTTTTTAAGTTTTTCTACTTGATCTGCGCTTGGTAATTGGTTTTCAATCATTAAAGAACTATCTCTCATAACCGTTGCAACCATAAAAAAGAAAAGCAACATAAATACAATATCTGGTAGCGATGCCGTCGAAATCGCTGGCAATCCACCCTTATCTTTTTTTCTAAACTTAGACATATTTGTTACTTTTTATTTTTTATCAGGTTCTGCTTCAGACAATTTCATTGGGAATAATTTCTTAATGGTCTCTATACGCTCATTAAGCACTTCATCCTTACTAAATTGGTTCTTCTCTTTCTCTTCAAGCATAGCGGTAAAGACTTTTTCAGCATTTGGATAATACTTTCTATATAGTCGTTCTGCTTCGCGCTCTCTTAAGAAATTATAGGCTGCAACCAACTCATTTTGTACATCCATGTACTTCTCATAAGTTGTTTCTCTATCGTGCTTCATTGAGATAATTGCTTTATCAGGATGATCAGAGGAATCCTCTAAACGCTTTCCTTTACAATAATCACAAGACTCACCTTCTGGGTTCGTTCCACCACCATTATCTAAAAAGTCGATAGCCGCTTGTCTTAATTGACTAATTGGAATCTCCTCTTCTTCAACTAAGAGTTGATTATTACGGTTAATATTAACAGTAAAAAGATTCTTTTGTTTAATAACAGGGGGTTCAACTTCAGTCTCATCAATAGGTGGCAAACTTCTTAAAAGTCCTTTGTCTTTTTCAATCGTTGTTGTTACTAAGAAAAAGATAAGTAATAAGAAGGCAATGTCAGCCATTGATCCTGCATTCACTTCGGGTGCTGCTCTTTTTGCCATGTTATATTATTTACTGATTACTTTTTTAACTCCTGAGAAAATCATTGTTATTGCAGCAACAGCTAATAGTATATAAAATGCTACTAAACCGGCTCCTACCATATGTGATTCTCCTTCTGTAGCCATACTATCACCGTTCTTATAAGCGGTTAGATCACCACCAGAAACTACATAAGCAATAATTAATACAGCTGCAAATGCACCAACACCAATTAATGTACTTTTTAAGGACGCTGTGTTTGTAAATAGATTTTGTAAAACAAAAACAAGTACAAATAGCACAACTAATCCTAATATAATGTAAGCGGTCCAAGCCATAGGCTCAAATAAACCTGCTTTTTCACCACTTTCCATAGCTTCATCACCGGCAGCAATAATTCTCACAAGAGAAATGATACCAAACAAACTAAGCAGTGCGGCTATAATTTTAAATATTTTGTGCATAATTAATTTTTATTTTTTGTGTCTTACTAATAAATCCATCAATGTAATTGACGCATCTTCCATATCATTTACAATACTATCTATTTTAGCAATGATATAATTATAAAAGATTTGAAGTATAATCGCTACAATAAGTCCAAATACTGTTGTTAAAAGTGCGACTTTAATACCACCTGCCACTAAAGAAGGTTGCATATCACCAGCAGCTTCAATTTTATCGAAGGCTTGAATCATACCAATTACCGTTCCCATGAAACCAAGCATTGGTGCCAAAGCGATAAATAATGAAATCCAAGACACATTCTTTTCTAATTGTCCCATTTGTACACCACCGTAAGCTACAACCGCTTTTTCAGCAGCATCGATATCCTCATCAGCTCTATCTAAACCTTGATAGAATATAGAGGCAACAGGTCCTTTTGTATTTCTACAAACTTCTTTAGCCGCTTCAATACCACCAGAATTTAGGGCATCTTCTACATTTTGAGTTAATTTTTTAGTGTTTGTAGTCGAAAGATTTAAAAAGATAATTCTCTCAATAGCAATCGCTAATCCAAGAATTAAACATAGTAGTACAATCCCCATAAAGCCTGGACCACCTTCGATAAAACGCTTTTTTAATTCTTGATGGAAACTCAAATCTTCGGAAGCTGGTTCTTCTGCTTGAGTTACACTTGTTACAGTTGCTGTTGCACTTGCAAAGGCTGTTGTTGCATTGGCATTAACAGTTCCGATAGCCATTAAACATGTTATGGCAAGGATAGAAAATAATCTTTTCATTGTTCTGAATCTTAATTTTATTAGTTAAAGTGTTAAAGATAAAAAAAAATATGCAATTCTAACATAAAATATCAGCAGAGAGGAAGGGATTCGAACCCTCGATACCCTTTTGAGGTATACACACTTTCCAGGCGTGCGCCTTCGACCACTCGGCCACCTCTCTCTAAATTTATTTCAAATTACAATGTGCCAAATAACGAAAAAAACTTCAAACACTAAAATTTATAGTGTTATTTTCTGTTATTTTTAGGACATTTCACCTCTTAAAGACGTTTCAAAAATAGTTTTGAATTCTTTTCCTTCAATTTGCTCTCCTAAAAGGTACATTAATTTAGCAATTGCGGCTTCTGTAGTCATATCTTTTCCAGAAATAACTCCAATTAATTTTAACTGAGAACTGGTTTCATATTGTCCCATATTTACGCTTCCTCCTGCACATTGCGTCACATTAACGATATGCAGTCCTCTTGCGATTGCGTCTTTTATTAACTGTAAAAACCAAGCTTCGTTCGTTGCATTTCCAGAACCATAAGTCTCTAGAATAAGGCCTTTAATTAATTTACTTGTTAAAATGGCTTCACACATTGGTCTAGAAATCCCTGGAAACAATTTAAGTATACCAACATGCGTATCCATAGCCGTTCGTAAAATCAATTTTGCCTTTGGAATTGGTTTCCATAAGTGTGCGTAATTGACATTTAAATGCACTCCAGACTCCGCTAAATACGGATAATTGAGCGATTCAAAGGCTTCAAAGTGCTCAGCATTAATTTTTGTAGTTCTATTGCCTCTATATAATTTATATTCAAAATAAAGTCCGACCTCTCTTATAACCGGCACACCATCAATTTGCAACGATGCCATTTGTATCGATGTAATTAAATTTTCTTTAGCATCAGTTCGTAAATCACCTATTGGCAATTGCGAGCCCGTAAATATGACGGGTTTTGCTAAATTCTCTAGCATAAAACTCAATGCTGACGCTGAATAACTCATTGTATCACTACCATGTAAAACTACAAAACCATCATAATCTAAGTAGTTATTCCCTATTATGGTTGCTATGTCACCCCAATATTTGGGATTCATGTTTGATGAATCTATAGGTTCTTCAAAAGAAATCGTTTCAATGGTGCAATCTAATAAGCGTAATTCTGGGATTTTAACAAGTAAACTATCAAAATCAAATGCTTTTAGTGCTCCACTTTCAACATCTTTAACCATACCAATAGTACCTCCGGTATATATTAATAAAATATGTGGTTGCTTTGTCATTTAAATTCCGAATATAGCTTTTGAGTTATCTGTTGTAATAGTCGCAATTTCATCATGGCTTTTGCCATAAAGTTCCGACAATTTTTCTAACACCTTACAAACATAAGCACTTTCATTTCGTTTGCCTCTAAAGGGTTTTGGTGCTAAGTAAGGAGAATCCGTTTCTAAAACAATATGCTTCAAATCTATCTGATTTATAAACTGATCTATTTTACCATTCTTAAAGGTAACGACTCCTCCTATTCCTAATTTCATGTTGTAGGAAATCGCTTTGTGTGCTTGTTCTAAAGTCCCAGTAAAGCAATGAAAAATACCATATAAATCATCTGACTTCTCTTCTTCCAACACCTGAAAAATTTCATCAAAAGCCTCTCTACAATGAATAACTATAGGTAATTGATATTGTTTTGCCAAATGTATTTGATGCTTAAAAGCTTCAATTTGAATTGCTAAAGTAGATGTATCCCAATATAAATCAATCCCTATTTCTCCAACAGCATAAAATTTTCGTTTTGCCAATTGTGCTTCAACATGTGCTAATTCGTCTTTATAATTTTCTTTTACAGAGGTAGGATGTAAGCCCATCATTAAATACATATACTCTGGAAACTCTTTTTCAAGTTGAAACATGGATTCCGTATAAGATGAATCTATTGCTGGAATAAAAAATCTTGTAACCTTAGCGTCTATTGCTCGCTGTATCATTTCCGCTCTATCGTTATCAAAAGCGTCACTGTACAGATGGGTATGTGTGTCGGTAATAATCATTTTGTAAAAGTAAAAAAGTCATCTTGGATTTGATGACTTTCATTTTAGAATTTATTAAAACTTAAACACGATGCTCTTATAGCAACGGAAATAAAACAAACTCGTTAATTTAACTTATTCAATAATTTTTGAGCAGTCTTATAATCTTCAGCATCTTCGGGTATCGTTTGAAGAATTTCTATACAACCCGCAGTCTTTTCTTGTTTCAAATAACTTAAAGCTAATAGCCATTTTGCTTTATTTTTATATGCTGAATGCCCTTTTGATAGTTTATTGAGAAGATGATCAGCTTCTTCAAACTGATTGGTTTCAATCAAAGCCATACTCTTATACAATTGAACTTCTAAATTAGCGAAATCCGTTTCTAAAATGGCATTAAACGCATTGATGGCGTCGTTATAGTTCTTTGTATTAAAGCTTTGTTCTGCTTTACTAAGGTTAGCATCATCAGCACTTCTAACCGTTAAACTAATGGGGTCAAAATTATTAAAATCTTCATATGAAGGCTCTCCAAACTGGTTGAAAATAAAAAAGCCTAATAAAATAACAACAGACGCAGCTATAGCATACTTATAAAAATTGGGTTGGCGGATTGTGTTATCTGTATTTTCAAGGTCGTCTAATGTATTGAAATGCATATTTGAAATAACATCTAAATTGGCTTTGAAATCGGATGTTTCTTGCTCGTTTGCGATTTCATGTTTTAAATGAGAAGACATGTCTTTATAAACCTCAAAGGTTTTATTAAACAAAGCATCTGACTCTAAGCGTTTGTTAAAGGCTAATAGATCCTCATTTGATAAATTTCCTGCGAGATAATCTTCAAACTGTATATAATCTTGTTCTTCCATAACTTTAATAATTCAGTTGGTTAAATTTTGGCGAGGCCTGCACTAATTTGGTCAATTGTCCGATACATAACGACTTTTTCTTTCGAGCATAAGCGTAAGTTATGTTTAGGCTTTTAGCAACTTCTTCCATTGAATTAATTTTAAAAGTCGCTTTAAGCAAATCTTTACAAGCATCACCTAATTGCTGAAACATCTCATTAAATAGAGCCTGTTTGTTTTCAAAAATCGAAGTTTCAAAAGACAATACTTGTGCGTCATCATCCTTAGATAACACTTCTTCATTGATTGTTACCTCTTTTCTACCACTTTTCTTTAATTGATTTAACCACTTGCGTTTACAGAGCAAGAAAAAATAAGCATCAAAGGGACATGTTAATTGCAGGTGCTTTTGCTTCGCTTGATTATATATTGTGATGATGGTTTCTTGTATAACATCCTGAGCATCATAAGCATCTCCACTATTCTGCTTAATATAATTAATCACTTTGGGCGCAAATTTATCATAGATAGTTTGAATAATAAAGGTATTGTTTGCCGCTAATCCATCAATATACTTTTGGTCTTCGTGTGTTTTTTTATTGCTCATGAACCCTTTATTTTCAACGAATTTAAAAAAAACTTTGAAACATTGAGGTAACAAATTTCAAAAGCTTTTGATGTATTGGCAGATGGGTAGAGAACCCATTGACTAATCACTAATCTTTTTATTATGAAAAATTCTATTCAAAAAATCATTATGCTATTGCTATTGTCCTGTTATGGCGTTGCACATGCACAAGGAGAATTAACTCCAGGAGTACAAACGAGCGCTTTAACCGCATCAATAAGTAGTTGAATTCTACCTCCGACAAAAACAAAGCATTTTATGCTTCTGCTTATTGGGTAAGTGGTGCCGATTGTGGTAATTATTTAAAAATCTATAATGGTACGACTTTTGCCGCTACATCTCCGCAAATCCTTATTTCTAGTTATCACGGATTTACTAGAGTTAGATTAGATCACAATAATAATGTTTATGTCTTATATGTAGACCGCACGGCTCCTGGTAGTACAACATTTAGAACCTATTTAAAAAAGTACAATACTACTGGTACGTTAATTGGATCTCGAATTGAAGTAACTAATAACACCAATGCAACAGATATTGAAGTTGCTCCTAACGGAGATGTCCTTATTGGATGTGTTGAAGGCAATCTCGCTAAGGTTAAGATTTTTAGAAATATGGTCTACAAAGGGTTTTTACCCATAAGTAATGTTCCTACAATTACTAACACTAGCCCATTTTCTATACAAATGGATATGAAAGACTCTAAATTTGTAGTAGGCTATTCTATGGGGAGCATTACCTCTTCACAACTACACCTTAAACGTTTTACCTATAATCCAAATTTTAACGCATTAATTCACGTTAATTTATCGTCTTTATATTCTCACTATTCAGAAACTGGTAGTCGATTTGAATATACCAATAATCAAATAGCATTACGATCGAATTGGGAAGTGTTTTACAACACTAACACCTCTACATCATATCCATTTACAGAATTTAGAGTTAAACATTTACATGCTGGAGGTAGTAATATTTTTCAATATTCAAATGGTTTTGTCGATGTAGATATAAATAACCGATTACTAATTAGTAAAAACCACGGAAGTATTAATTATCCGGATTATAAGGTAGAGCTCTTTGACACAAGTAATAGTTTAATACATGAATTTGCTATCAGTAATAAAATTAAAAATCATTTAGAAAGTATCGCAATATATGACTGTGAATTTGTGATTACAGGAATTGATAGAAAACTAGGAGCTAATCCATTACTCCACACTTACCAAAGCTACCATCAATTATTTAATTGCCAAGACTGTAGACCTAATATGGGAGCAACTGCAGTAGCCAAATTTAGATACCCCAATACCGTCAATCAATACCCATCAAAATATGGACCTTTAGATGTTACTGAATTATGTTTAGTAGACAATTTGTTAGTGGATGGATCACTGAGCAGTTGTGAAGATCGCTATTTTGTAGAATTAAGTGAGTTTAACCCTGTAAGTTGGAGCAACACATTAGTATTACACTCAGCATGGGTAACACCTTTAACGCAAGCACCTAACAACATTAATATTGTCGATTTCTTACCGTCAGGTTATCATCTAAGACCGGGTAAAATTTATAAATTCAAATTAGCTGTAGGTTTACCATGGGATTCTACAGAAATCTTTTTTGAAGTCTCTTGTTGTAAACGGGATATCGTTGTAATTGCTAATCCTTCAGAGGTTAAGGAAGCCTACAAATACAGCTTAACTTTTGGAGATGATCAGACCGCGATTAAAGACGACGAGATTATGAACTTTTCAACATTCCCTAATCCTGCAAAAGAAAAATTGACTCTAGATTTTAGCAACTTTAATCCAAATACAACAAAAGTTGTAAGTATAAAAAACACACAAGGCGTAGAGGTTTTTTCTAAAAACACAACCTTAAAAACAGAAACCCTTTCTGTAAAACAATGGCCCACTGGCATATATATTACGACAGTTAGCGTTGATGGAAAAACATATCAAAAGAAAATAATTAAAAAATAAGTATCTCAAATAAACTACTAATAAACAAGCTACTTAAACATCAAAGTAGCTTGTTATTAAAAATTTTGTAAAAAAGAGGGGTAACAAAAACAGGATGCAGTTTATATAACAACAGATAACGATAAATTTATATATTATGAAAACAATTAAAAACATTAACATCAGGACAAGTACTAAACGTATTTTAACTAAAAAATTATTCAGCCTTTTTGCCCTATTTTTATCAACCTCAATGCTTATTACCAGTTGCAATCCTAATGATGATTCTGATGATGCATCTCAAAATCTAGAAACACCTACAGCTCAAGATTTTAGTGACATTAGAACCCTTGCATTAGACAATCACACACAAATATTTAATTTCAATGCAGACGATGGTTATATTTCTTTAACCTCAGAAAACGGTGTTCAAATAAACATTAATGCTAACTGTCTTACAGACAATGGAAATCCGGTTTCTGGAAACGTAACCTTAGAGTTTGTGGAAATTTTTGACAAAGGCAGCATGTTAACCACCAATAAACCTACTATGGGAACATTACCTAATGGAGATAAAGCTTTAATAATTACAGGTGGAGAATTCTTTGTAGAAGCTACTCAAAATGGTAATATATTAGACACAAACTGTGGCTTTCAACTCATTATTCCTACAAGTTTAACAGGAGGTGCAGACTCAGACATGACACTTTGGACTGGTGCCATAGATGCAGATGGTAACTTAGTTTGGGATGAGGTTAACGATCCTGATGGAAATGGTGGTCTATTTTTAGAAGGTGACAACTATTACGGAATTATTGACGGATTTGGTTGGACAAATGTAGACAAATTTCATAATGACCCAAGACCTAAAACAACGATTCAGGTACAGCCACCAGCTGGTTTCAATTACCAAAATAGTGCCGTGTATTTATCTTACGACGGAGAATTACCTGCACTAGCACAATTAGACACTTATAATGATGCTTTAAACATTTTTAGTGAACACTACGGGCAAATTCCAATCGGTTTAGAATGTCATGTAATTTTTGTGACGGAATCTGATGGAATTTGGAGATACGCTATTAAACCCGTAACAATAGTTGCCAATGATATTATAACGTTTTATTTAGGGGAGACTACAGTAGGAACGGAAGCTTCATTAACAGCTTTGATAAATGATTTACCATAAATCAAGATGACCTACTTAGTTAGTAAAAGTCAGAAATTAATTTTTCTGACTTTTTATGCTATCTATAAATGAGCTTTCTCTATTTATTTTTAAAATTGAAACAGTATTAGTTTTTAATTCTTAATTTTAATCACCATAAATCCAATGCTATAAAACGAGCAAGTTCACAATGTTATCTTCCATAGGAAGCACTAATAGCAAACAGCATGTGACCATTGAAAAACAACACATATAAACACATGAAACCAACCACCTTATTTTATATCGCTTTTAGCTTTTCAATTTTCAGTTTTGCACAGCAAGACATTGCAACAGATACAATACGTAGAGTTGCTCATATTGAACACAAAATATTGGGAGATCAAATTGAGTTTAAAGCAAACGCACCACAACTGAATCAAATTGCAGGCGCACCTAAAGCTTTCTATACTAATTTTTGGGAATTTGGAGATGGGACGTTCAGCAAAGAAAAAGAACCTAAAAAAACGTATAAAAAAAACGGCGACTATACCGTTAGATTATGGGCAACTAATAATTACGACACAGGTAAACCACCTTTAACACGACCTAAAAAAATAACCGTTAATAACTCCAATGCCGATTATAAAGACGAGGCTTCAATGGAAGGCCCCTTAAATCTTCAACGCAATAGAGAACCAATGCCAAATGAAGATATTGTTATTGTGTTTAGTTACAAAAACACAAAATCGTACACAACCAATGGGAAGTTTTTTTTATTCTACAACGAAACAAAATACAAAGCAGATAATTTCAACCTTATTGAAACTAGACCTTATCACAATGAAAAAGAAATAAATGATGCTATTGTATATGCATCACAATTTGATTCGGATGTCTATTATGCTTCAGCAACAGACGAATTAAGGCCTTTAGACCTAAAACCTCAAGATTCCACAGTTCGTAGAAATTTACCAAGAACATTAGAGGAAGCTAAGTTTGCTTATAGAAACTCAAGCCAATTACGTTTTGATAATATGCAACCTAATGAAGAGCGCCACGTATTTTTCAGCCTAAAAACCACAAAAGAAATGCTAAAAGACACTTCAGCCATAATCTCAGTTAGAGGTGTTTATGTCCCAGATAATAATTATGACAACCATCATGTAAAAGATATGGAAATGGAAATTGTAACATCTCATGATCCAAATAAAATGTCATCAAATGCTACTTTTCTTAATTATAGATTAGTAAGATATAAACGTCCAAAATTTAAAATTAGGTTTCAGAACAATGGAGAAGGACCAGCATCAACGATCCGTCTAGAAACCGATATTCCAGAAATGTTTGATAAATCTACGATTGAAATTTTAGACATGTACCCAAAGGTTAAAATTTGTCCTAAATACCCCGTAGCCTATAGTTGCCTTGACACCACATATACTGCAAAGCAAGCCATCTTCACTTTTAAAAACATCTATTTACCCGGAAGTGAGCAGAAAAATGTAAAAGTGTACGATTCTACCAAAGGCTTTGTACAATACCGTGTGAAATTTTCTGACGACTTTCATAAACAAAAAACAAAATCTAGAACGGCCATTATCTTTGATAAAAACGAACCGATAATTACCAACTATTCTACCACGCGCTTTTTACCAGGAATATCGATTGGTGCTAAAGCAGGTTATAATTCATTTGCCGATCTTAAAAATTCTGAAAGTTACTTTATAGGTGCTACGGTTTCACCATACAAATCCTATCGTTGGTATTGGCAAGTTGAACTCTTAAACAGTTTTCATAAGTTTGAAAGCAACACTGAAATTAAAGAAGAAATTGTGGATGATGGAACGATTGGCATTCCATATACCGAACGGACTACCACCAACAGAAGTTACACTAATATAGATTGGGAAATCCCAGTATTAGTTCGGTATAACCTCAATAATTATATCGGATTAGGCGCAGGAATCATTGGTACTGTTTCGGTAAATGAAAAACAAGATCAATCCGTTTTAATTGAACAGTTTGAAGGACAAGGTGCCGATTTATTTCTTTTTGATAGTCGTAACAGCAATACAGAGGTCACAGAATCTTTTACCAATTTTAGAAAAGGTTTCTTAGTAGAAGCCACTGCTGGTTTTGCTCGTATTGGTCCAAGTCTTGGCGCACGTTATGTATTTAATTTAGAAGACGATTATAATTATTTACAGCTTTACGCCATTTGGAAATTCTAATGTAATACCGTGATAAAAAAAGGGCTTGTTATATTTTTTGTGTTTGTTTTCGGGACTTGCTTTGCTCAAGATTTGGAAGAAGCAATTTATGTCGCTACAGAAACTTTTAACCAGAACCAAACGAATGAAGGTTTAATTGCATTAGACCAACAAATCACTTTATTTGAAGCACAATTATCTACCCAAGATCAATATTATGCTTTTATTAATCTGTTAGTTAATAAAGCCTATTACTTTGATAAAACAAATCGACAGAAAGAAGCGATTAACGTTTATGAAAAAGTCCATCAACTTTATAATGACCATAATATTACTTCTTATGACATTGTAGAATATTGTCTTATTCCATTGGGCATTCTTTATCATAAAACGAATGCCTACATAAAAGCAGAGCAGCTTACGACTTATTATCTTCAACTAGCAAAAAAACAAAATAACACATCACAACAGGTTTCTGGTTTTATTAACTTAGCAAAGCTATACCAATCTTTAAACAAACACCAACAAGTTATTGACATCGCTAATAAAGCCCTTCAAATTGATGGCATCAAGGCATATCAGAAAACGAATCTCAATTATATTAAAAAAAGAAGTGAACTATTTTTAAAAACCAACCAAAAACGTTCGTTATTAGAAAACGATCTTATTACACCAAGAGTACGAAATAGTAATGTTGAAGATCTTCAGCTCTATTATGAAACCGCTCTAAAAAATAAAGACTATGAGTTAGCTTATTCGTATTTGAGTCGATTAAAGCCTATAAAGATTACTGATCTTACTTCAGCGAGAAGTAGAGCACAATTCACTTTTCAAGAAGCACAGTTACATTTTAAACTAAACGATAACAACAAAGCCATAGAAAAATTAAAATATTGTTTAACGACGTTATTACCTCATTTTAATAACGTAGAATTGCCAAAAACAACCGATTTATATCCTGAAAACACCTTTATTGATATTTTTGATTTATGGGCTGAATTACAAACGGATCCTGAACGAGCTTTACATTATTACGATTTAAGTTTTTATGTTTCTAATAGACTTGCAGAAGAAAACACCAGTCAAGAAAGTTATATTATTAACGCAAGTGTCAATAAAGATCGAAGTGAAAAATGTATCGCCTTACTATATAACATGTTTCAGTCAAAAGGCAATAGCACTTATGTAAATCGGGCTTTTAATTATGCCGAATTCAACAAAGCCTTAGCTTTAAAATGGTATGTTAATAAACGTACACGCTTAGAAAAACATCCTAACGATAGTCTACTCATTAAAGAACAACACTTATTAAAACAGCAACAAAAGCTTACCAATCGCTTACTGAATAGCCCTATAATTAAAGGGAGATTATCAGAACAAGACAGTCTACAATTGCAACTCATCACCACAACGACTGAACTAAAACAATTACAAAATGTAATTGCTAAAATCTACACTCCGAATACCAGGCCTTTAGATATTGAGCATCTAAAATCAAAATTAGAAACAGACACAGCTTGTTTAGTAGAATATTTTTATGGTAAAACAGGCTTATATCAATTTGTATTTACGCCTCATCATACAACCCTTCAACGTATTGACTTATCAGAATCTAACAAACAAAGCATCTCAAATTATATTAACTATTTTGAAAATCCTTCAGTCATAAATAATAACATTACGAAGTTTACCAATGATGCCTTTCAACTCTATAAATTATTAAAATTAAATGCAATCAGCACCTACAAGAATAGCGTTATTGTTGCTGATGGCTTATTAAATTTTATACCCTTTGAAAGTTTACTAACACAAAAAACAACAACATTAAATTATTCAGAAATGCCCTTTATGGTTAAAAGTCATCGCTTAGCTTACCATACAAGTGCTTCATTTTATAGTGAAACAAAAAACTATCAATTCAGAAATTCTGCATTAGGGGTTTTTCCTGTCTTTGATAATAGTGATTTAAAACTCACCTATTCCTTAGATGAAGCAGAACGCATTGACCGTGCAATTAAAACCGAGTTTTTAATGTACAATGCTGCAACCAAACACGATGTGCTAGACCAGATCAATACTTATAGTATTTTACATCTTTCTACACATGCCAATAGTGGTGATTTTAAAACACCAGCCAATATCGATTTCATAGACTCAAAGCTTTATTTACCAGAACTTTACAATTTAGACCTCAGCAATGACTTGGTGGTTTTAAGCGCCTGCGAAACCGGAGTTGGTATGCTTCAAAAAGGAGAAGGTAGTATGAGCTTGACCCGTGGTTTTCAATATGCAGGAGTTTCTAATTTAGTGGTGTCACTATGGAAAATTAATGATTTATCAACCTCACAACTCATGTCAAGTTTTTATAGCGACCTTAAAACAACTAAATCTGCCTTTTCTGCTAATCACAATGCTAAGTTAGCTTATTTGAGCTCTCCTGATATTTCAAATGTAAAAAAGTCACCTTATTATTGGAGCGCATTTGTCTATTTTGGGGACTTAACCAAACCCAAAGCACCTCTTACCTCTAATATCATCACCTATTTTATATTAGGCTTGATAATTGCAGGTTTAGCTTGGATACTAATTTTTAAAAGAAACATATGGAGACGTTAAGAGACTTCCTTACAAATAAAGGTTATGCTAAAGTGAAATTGAAATTCACTAAAACCAATCATTTTGAAATAAAAGCCAGTATTAACGGTGTTAAAGGACGCTTTATCTTAGATACAGGAGCATCAAATAGCTGTGTTGGTTTTGAAGCAATTGAGCGTTTTAACCTTAAAGTAAAAGATTCTGAAATTAAAGCGGTTGGAGCAGGTGCGTCTGACATGCTGACACAGATTTCAACTTCAAATGCTATAAAAGTTGGAAAATGGAAGAAAAATCGTGTTGCTTTAATTTTATTCAACTTATCTCATGTAAATAATGGCTTAATTAATCACAATGCCGATCCTGTTGACGGTATTCTTGGTGCAGATGTATTAAAGAAAGGAAAAGCCGTAATAGACTACGAGAAAAAATATTTATACTTAAAATTATAATTCCATCTTAGGTATTAATTTGGAATGAGAAATTTTATATACCCAAGTTTCTTACTACCTTTAGAGCTTAAAGTTATATTGAATTAATAGCGAAAAATGAACCCTACAATCATTATTGCAGACGACCATCCTTTACTCTTAAAGGGTTTACATGATTTTTTAATAGAAAAAAAATATAATGTACTTGCTAGTGCTAAAAATGGAAAGGAAGCACTAACGCTTATTAAAGCACACACTCCAGACATCGCCATCTTAGATATAAGAATGCCGTTTTTTACCGGATTACAGATTGCAGAAAAATGTAAAGCTGATAAACTTGCCACAAAAATTATACTTATCACTTTTGAAAAAGACGAAAAAATATATTATGATGCCAAAGCACTAGGTATTTTTGGTTATGTTTTAAAAGAGTTTGCATTAGCCGAAATTGAAAACTGTATTACCTCTGTAATAAAAGACACTCCTTATTTCAGTCCTGAATTACTAAAGTTTTTAGAACTGCATGAGTTACCAGAAAATTTTGAACTACTAACTGACCACGAAAAGGGAATTGTAAAGTATATATCACAAAACAAAACTGGAGTAGAAATTGCTGAATTACTTTTAATATCTCCTAGAACAGTAGAAAAACACAAAAGTAATATCATCAAAAAATTAAAATTAGAAAGTAAACAGAATAGTCTATTGATATGGGCTAAAGAAAATTCTGATCTATTTGACAATTAATTTTAAAATAATTCGCAAACTACGTAAAGTTACGTATAGTATGGTATTGTTTTTTTTATGACCTTTACCCCGTGTTACAAATGTAGGGGTTGTAGCATAAAATTTGTTATTAGTTAATTCTAAAAAAATTAGGATTGATTAATTCTTAGGGATTATTATAGCCTCGAACTTCGGTTCGAGGCTTTTTTTATGGAAAAAAATTAAAAAATACGTAAAGTCACGTATAGTATTGTATTACAATTATTTGCAACTTTACACCAGCTATTAATTTATACCTCAAATAAAAATCTTATAGGCACCGAATCTATTTATTTGGAGCTTATAAAAAACAATTAAGTATATGGAAACAATGAAAAATGAATCAAGTACAAAGGGAGACAAAGTCTTTATTATCTTATTAATCATCAGTTCTATAATCGTAATATCAGCAAATGTTGCTGTCAATTTTTTCAGTTAATTTTAGTTAGTTAATCGCTCTTGTTAGTTAAGAGTAAAAAAAAGCGCAATTCAAATTGAATTGCGCTTTTTTCATTTAATACTATGTCTATGTATTACAAGACTTATAACTCTAAAGCCTTCTTAACATTGTTATCCATTAATAATTCTTCTGGATTTTCTAAGGCCTCTTTAACAGCCACTAAGAACCCAACAGATTCTTTTCCGTCAATAATTCTATGGTCGTAAGATAAAGCCACATACATCATAGGATGAATTTCAACGTTACCATTTACAGCGATAGGACGTTGAATAATATTATGCATTCCTAAAATTCCACTTTGAGGAGGATTAATAATTGGTGTTGATAACATACTACCAAATACTCCACCATTAGTTATAGTAAACGTTCCACCGGTCATTTCATCAACAGTAATTTGACCATCTCTAGCTCTAAGTGCTAAACGCTTAACTTCAGATTCAATACCTCTAAATGATAAATTCTCAGCATTTCTAATTACGGGTACCATTAGTCCTTTAGGTCCTGAAACCGCAATACTAATATCTACAAAATCATAAGTCAACATTTCTTTACCATCAATCATAGAGTTCACAGCAGGATACATTTTTAATGCTCTAACTACCGCTAAAGAAAAGAAGCTCATAAATCCAAGACTAACACCATGCTTAGCCTTAAAGTCTTCTTTATACTGCTTACGTAATTCAAATATTGGCGTCATATTAACCTCATTAAATGTGGTTAACATTGCTGTCGTATTTTTAGCTTCAACTAAACGTTCAGCAACTTTACGACGAAGCATCGACATTTTACTATGCGTTGTTCCTCTATTTGCTCCTGTTGGTGTTCCCATTGATGGTACTGCTTTTACAGCATCATCTTGCGTAATTCTACCATCTTTTCCAGTTCCTGAAATAGTGCTAGCATCTATTCCTTTTTCAGCTAATACTTTCTTTGCTGCTGGACTTGCTGTACCTGTTGCATATGTTTTAGCTTCTGTAGCAACGGGCTTAACCGCTTCTTTTACTGGTGCTTCTTCTGTCTTCTCAACTTTTGCAGGTGCTTCTCCTCCTTCTGGTTTTGTTGCACTTGTATCGATTAAACAAACAATAGCACCAACCGCAACAGCATCACCTTCCTCTGCTTTAAGAGTAATAGTTCCACTAGCTTCTGCTGGCAACTCTAAAGTTGCCTTATCACTATCTACCTCAGCAATAGCTTGATCTTTTTCTACATAATCTCCATCTTGCACTAACCATTCTGCAATTTCCACCTCAGTAATTGATTCGCCTGGTGAAGGCACTTTCATTTCTAAAATCATATTGTTTTATTTATAACCTATGGTCTTACGTTGTTTTTGTTTGCCGATATCATTCTTTTGATACCTTAATTTTATTATCTCTGATTGTTTTTAGTTTTATCAAAAACAAAATCAATAACTTCTTTATGTCTTTTCTTAGAACGCACTGAACTTCCTGCTGCTGGTGCACCATAAGGCCTTCTACTTGCTGACCTAAATTGTCTAGCTTCGTCAAAATGCATTAATAAGTGACTGTAAGCTCCCATGTTTCTTGGTTCTTCTTGAGCCCAAACCACATCATCTGCATTTTTATATTTCTGAAGTATAGCTCTCATATCTTGAGCTGGCAAAGGAAATAATTGTTCTATTCTAACTAAAGCCACATCATCTCTTCCTAGCTTTTCTTGTTCCTCTAACAAATCATAATAAAACTTACCTGTAACAAAAACTAGTGTTTTTACCTTATCCACATTAGCATTAGCATCATCAATTAACATTTGGAAACTACCGTTTGCAAATTCATCTACAGTAGAAACGACTTTAGGATGACGCAAGAGACTTTTTGGTGTAAAGACAATTAAAGGTTTTCTATAATCTGCTTTTATTTGTCTACGTAATAAATGGAACATGTTTGCAGGTGTTGTACAATCCGCAACAAACATATTATCTTTTGCACAAAGTTGTAAATAACGCTCCATGCGACCAGAAGAATGTTCTGCTCCCTGACCTTCATAACCATGAGGCAATAACATTACCAATCCATTCTGTAGCTTCCATTTATCTTCTGCTGCAGAAATATATTGGTCTAACATGATTTGTGCTCCATTACTGAAATCACCAAACTGCGCTTCCCAAATCGTTAATGTTTCTGGACTTGCCATAGCATAACCATAATCAAAACCAACCACACCGTACTCTGACAACAGGGAATTATAGATATAGAACTTTCCTTGTTGATCGCTTAATTTATTGTGTAAGATAATTTCTTCCTCACTATTCTCTACTTTTACAACAGCATGTCGATGTGAAAATGTTCCACGCTCTACATCTTGTCCAGAAATACGTACATCATGCCCTTCTAATAAAATAGATCCATAGGCTAAATGCTCTGCCATTGCCCAGTCTAATCGATTCTCGTCAAACATGGTTTGTCTCGACTCTATTAAACGTTGAATTTTTCTTATGAATTTTTTATCTTCAGGTAAATTGGATATAACTTTTGTAATTTTCTCAAGTCCTTCTTTAGAAAACGTTGTATCCACAGGCTGCATCATCCTATCCTCTTGTGCTGTGGTAAAATTACACCACTCATTTTGCATAAATGGGGTAATCTCTGTTTTCTGTACTTTACGAGAATCCTCAAGCTTTTCTTCGAGCTTATCTTTGTATTCTTTTTCTATTTTAGCAACAAAGTCAGTATTAATAACTCCTTCAGCTAATAAGCGTTCTGCATAAATATCTCTTGGATTTTTATGTTTTGCAATCGCTTTATATAATAAGGGCTGTGTAAACTTAGGTTCATCACCTTCGTTATGTCCATATTTTCTATAGCCCAACATATCAATAAATACATCGCGCTTAAATTTCATTCTAAAATGTAATGCAAATAATGTAGCATGTACTACAGCTTCAACATCGTCTGCATTAACGTGTAATACTGGTGAAAGTGTTACTTTACCAACATCGGTACAATACGTACTAGAACGCGCATCTAAATAATTAGTAGTAAACCCTATTTGGTTATTAACTACGATATGTATGGTTCCGTTGGTTTTGTATCCATCGAGTTGCGCCATTTGAATCAACTCATATACTAAACCTTGACCTGCAATTGCAGCATCACCATGAACAATAATGGGTAATACTTGAGATGGGTTATCAGGATATTTGTCGTCTTGCTTCGCTCTAACAATTCCTTCTACAACAGCTCCAACCGTTTCTAAATGCGAAGGGTTTGGTGCTATATTTAGATTAATTTTTTTACCAGCATCACTAACACGATCGCTAGTCCATCCTAAATGGTACTTTACATCACCATCAAAGACTTCTTGTTCATAATCTTTACCATCAAACTCGCTAAAAATATCTTTTGCAGATTTACCGAAAATATTTGTTAATGTACTCAAACGGCCACGATGCGCCATTCCCATTACAAATTCTTTTACATCATATCCAGAAGCATTTTCAATTAAAGCATCTAAAGCTGGTATTAATGCTTCACCTCCTTCTAAGGAGAATCGTTTTTGACCTACATATTTGGTATGTAAAAAGTTTTCAAACGAAACTGCTTCATTTAGTTTTCTTAAGATTGTTTTCTTCTGATCTGGAGAGAACTGTGGATGATTATCATTAACATTAAGCTTCTGCTGAATCCATTTAATTTCTTCAGGTTTTCTGATGTACATATACTCTACACCAATAGATTCACAATACACTTTTTCTAAGTGATCAATGATAACTTGTAATGTCACAGAGCCTAAACCTAAAACTTCTCCAGCTGAAAAGACAGTCTGTAAATCGTTTTTAGACAATCCGAAATTTTCAATTTCTAAAGTAGGAGCATACTTACGTCTTGCTCGTACAGGATTGGTTTTAGTAAATAAGTGACCTCTGCTTCTATAGCCATCAATGAGCTTTAGAGCCTGAAATTCTTTTTGAAGCTGTTCCGGTATTTGCGTAGAAACACCTTCTACAATTTCACCATCTAATCCGTAATTTTCAGATCCGAAGTCGTAACCTTGAAAAAAGGCGCGCCAACTTGGCTCTACAGAATCTGGGTTTTTGAGGTATTGGTCGTATAAATCAGCAAAATATGCTGTATGTGCCGCGTTGAGAAAGGAATATTTATCCATTTTACTTTTTGAGACGTTGTCGTTTCAACAAAATTTATTCAAAAATACAACTTTTACTAAATATAGTTAAGGATTTATTATATTTATAACATATTGAACGGAACAAATTTTACAATGACAAATCTGAAGCATTTTTACAACCTCAAAATAACGTTATCTAGTTTTTTAATCGTTTTTTTTACATTATTTTCATTTGCTCAAGAAGCACCTATAAAACAGAATGATTTTTGGAGTCATATTGACTATGGAGGTGGTATAGGCTTAAACTTTGGAGATGGCTTTTTTAGTGGATCTTTAGCTCCAAATGCATTATATAGGTTTAACCCCTATGTAGCGACGGGTGTTGGACTCAATTTTTCTTATAGTTCTCAAAAAGACCTATTTAAATCTACGGTCTTGGGAGGGAGTATTATAGGATTATTTAATCCCTATAGAGAAATTCAGATTTCTACAGAATTTGAACAACTACATGTCAACCGAAAATTTGACGATAGGTTTATAACAAATCTTGAAGAAGACTATTGGTATCCAGCCATATTTATAGGAGCTGGTTATACCAACAATAATGTAACTATTGGTATTAGATATGATGTACTCTATGATAAAGACAAAAGTATTTATTCCGAAGCTTGGATGCCGTTTGTAAGATTTAGGTTTTAAACGAAAACACTCATGCTTTCCCATAAATTAGACCCCATAACTTAAAACAACTTCATCCTTAGTTTTACCTCAATGGCGTCTTAGAATATTTTATAACAGTCAAGTTCAACGATGCTATAAAACTCTGATTTAGATCTATTCTCAATTTAACCCCCAATTTAAAACCCATCTAAACCCCTAAAAATCAAACCTATTTGATGTGTTCTTGATTTATTTTCTCAAATAGGACAAATAAGTCTTAAATATGACATAAGTCATGTTTTTATTGTAGCATGCACTCTAAATTTGCTAAACTTAAATCTAGAACGATGAGAACATATTTAAAACTATTATCAATGATTGCTATTGCAACTGTACTAAGTTGTGGTGGTAATGACAAAAAGAAAGAAGAAACAGGTTACGGTAAAAAAGCACCAGCCAAAGTAGAAAAGAAAGTTGCAGCTTCGCAACGTATAGAACTTACTAATAAAGGTGTTGGACCAATAACCACTGTAACCTTGGGTGCAGAAATTGACCAAGACATGGCCGCACACGGTAAGGAGGTTTACGCCAAAATGTGTACCGCCTGCCATAAAGCCGATAAAAAATTTATTGGTCCTGCACCTACAAGAATTTTAAAAAGAAGAACTCCAGAATGGGTTATGAACATGATTCTAAATCCAGAACAAATGGTTCAAGAAGACCCATTGGCTAAGGATTTACTAATGGAATTCAATGGAGCTCCAATGGCTAACCAACATCTTACTGAAGAAGAAGCCAGAGCTGTCTTAGAATATTTTAGAACCTTAAAATAACAAACCATGAAACCAATTAAACATGTGTTTCTTGTTTTTATAATCGCAATACTTTTCTGTTCCTGTAAAGACACGAGCAAAGACGCTTCAGCCTCGTCTTCAGACGTAACCACCGAAACACAATCCTCTGAACGAACTGGCCAAGCCTTTATTGAGGACGACGGAAGCACAACCGTGCTAAGTATCGCTATGACTTCTAAAGACCACACGACGTTAGTTGCTGCTGTGCAAGCTGCTCAGTTAGAAAATGCTTTAGTAAACGCAGGACCATTAATGGTTTTTGCACCAACAAATGAAGCCTTTGCAGCTTTACCAGAAGGTACTGTTGAAAATTTATTGAAACCTGAAAACAAAGATGCTTTGGCTAATATTTTAAAGTATCATGTAACTCCTGGCAACTATTCTAAAGACTTTTTAAAGAAATTTAAAAAACTAGGTCAGGCTAATAATGATTATGTAAAGGTAGAAGTTGTAGACGGAGAACCTATGATTGGAGGTGCAAAAATATTAGCAAGTATTAAAGCTGGCAACGGTATTGTACATGTTATAGACAAGGTTTTATTGCCTCCAACTGAATAATACAAACGCTAATTAAAACGATAAACAATGAAAAAAATACTAAAATCAACACTTGCAATTGTAGCGGTTTTTGCCGTTTTTACAAGCTGCAACAATGCCGATAAGTCTAGTAATTCTGGTGCCTTATCTAGCAACAATGCAGAAAAAGTTTATGTAACACCTGGAGAACACGATTCCCATTACGCCTTCATTTCTGGTGGCTATAGTGGTAACCTTACCGTTTATGGTTTACCATCTGGACGAATGTTTAAAGAAATCCCTGTATTCTCTCAATTTCCAACAAATGGTTATGGCTATTCTGAAGAAACGAAACCTATGCTAGAAACCTCTTATGGTTTTGTACCTTGGGACGATTCGCATCACCCAGACATTTCTCAAACCAAAGGAAAACTAGATGGTCGCTGGGTCTTTATTAATGGTAACAACACCCCTCGTATTGCCAGAATTAGTTTAACCACTTTTGAAACTGAAGAAATTATTGAAGTACCTAACAGTGCTGGTAACCACAGTTCTTCTTTTATAACCGAAAATACGGAGTATGTTGTAGCAGGAACTCGTTTTTCTGTGCCAATTCCTCAAAAAGATATGTCTATAAAAGACTATAAAGGCAACTTTAAAGGGGCTTTATCGTTTATCTCTGTAGATCCAGAACATGGACATATGGATATTAAGTTCCAAGTATTAATGCCAGGTTTTAACTACGATTTATCGCATCCTGGACGTGGAAAATCCCATGGTTGGTTCTTCTTCACCACTTATAATACAGAAGAAGCCAATTCACTATTAGAGGTGAATGCGTCTCAAAATGATAAAGATTTTATTGCAGCCATCAACTGGAAAAAAATTGAAGCGTATGTAAATAATGGTGGTGGTACAATGATGCCAGCTGAGTATGCACATAATTTATATAATGATGACACACATACTGCAACCTCTACAATGAAAAAGGAAGTACGTGTCGTAAACCCTTCAGAAGTTCCTGGAGCCGTTTATTTAATTCCAACGCCTAAATCACCTCATGGATGTGATGTAGATCCTTCTGGAGAGTACATTGTGGGTAATGGTAAATTGTCTGCTAATTTAACTGTACACTCATTTACAAAAATGTTAGATGCCATTAAGAACGAAAAATTTGCTGGTGAAGCTTATGGTATTCCAATCTTAAATTTCGAAGATGTTTTAGCAGGCTCAGTGGAACAACCAGGATTAGGCCCTTTACATACTGAATTTGATGGACAAGGCAATGCTTACACCACTTTCTTTATTTCTTCTGAAGTTGTAAAATGGAAATTAGGCACCTGGGAAGTTATTGACAGAAAACCAACCTATTACTCTGTAGGTCACTTAACCATACCTGGCGGAAACTCAGCAGAACCTTTTGGAAAGTACATGTTTGCCATGAACAAAATAACAAAAGACCGTTATTTACCAACAGGTCCAGAAATGGAGCACTCTGCACAACTTTACGATATCTCTGGAGACAAAATGGAACTGCTTCTAGATTTCCCTACACATGGAGAACCGCATTATGCCGCAGCTATTCCAGCAGAGATTGTTAAAAATAATTCTCGTAAAATCTTTAAATTATCAGAAAACCAACACCCTAACAAAGCTTTGAGTGATGCCGATACCAAAGTAATTAGAGATGGTAAAAACGTTCATGTATATATGACTATGATACGTAGTCACTTTTCACCAGATAATATTGAAGGTGTAAAAGTTGGAGACAAGGTCTTCTTTCATATCACTAACCTAGAACAAGATTTTGATGTACCACATGGTTTTGCTATGATAGGTGCTAGAAATGCCGAATTACTAATCGCACCAGGACAAACAAAAACATTAACATGGGAACCTCAAAAAGTAGGTGTTTGGCCATTCTATTGTACCGATTTCTGTTCTGCATTACACCAAGAAATGCAAGGCTATGTTCGTGTGTCGCCTGCTAATTCCGACATTGAATTGTCTTGGTCTCTAGGAGAATAGTCAATTACTTTTAAAAATTTAGGGAAATTTTGTTTTAGTGTTTATTTTCCTAATATAAGGCGAGAGTTGACATGTCGCTCTCGCCTTTCTTTTTTAAATCACTAAAAACGGAATGATTAAATTAGATAATACTGAATATTATGAAAAAGGCTGGAATTATAATGATTATAGGTTCATTACTCTTATTAGGGCTTTTTAAATTTCCTCTTTGGAACATTATGCTAGGTGCACCTCAATATCCTGATCCATTAGGAATGAATATCTATATTCAAGGTATTAAAGGTGTTGAAGAATTTGATCTACAAAACATTGATGGTTTAAACCATTATATTGGCATGAAAACAATCCCAAAAGCAGAAGAAATGTGGGAGTTTTCAGTTTTTCCTAAAGTTATTCTAGGCATGGCCATTTTAGGAGTTGCTATTGGCCTATTAGGCTATTTTGAAAAGCTAAATTATAAATACTTTTTAGGTTGGTTTTTATTAATGTCCATACTTGGTATTTTGGGTATGTACGACTTTAACAATTGGTTAGTAGATTATGGTGGAAATTTAGATCCACACGCTATTATTAAAGTAACCAATCCAGATGGTACACCAATGTCTTACAAACCACCATTAATTGGTTATAAAAAGTTACTAAATTTTGATGTCGATTCATGGCCTCACATAGGAGGATATCTTATGTTTATTGGCATGGCACTAACCCTTATTGCTTTTTGGATAGGCAGAAAAGCAAGTTTAAAAACACCATAATAGTCATCTAAAAAAACACTACACTCATGCAAACACTAAAATACTATTCAAGCCTTGTATTACTACTTCTGTTTTTAAGTTGTAATGTTGGTCCAGAACCCATAAATTACGGAAGCGACAGTTGTCAATTTTGCACCATGACTATTGTAGATAAAGTTCATGCCGCAGAAATCGTAACTCAAAAAGGTAAAGTCTATAAGTTTGATGCTACAGAATGTATGATTAACTTTATAAAGGATTTTGACGCTACTGAAATTCAATTGTACTTATCTAATAACTATACAGAACCTGAAGCATTAATTGATGCTACAAAAGCCACCTTTTTAATTAGCGAACAGATTCCTAGTCCGATGGGAGCTTTTCTTTCTGCCTTTAAAAACAAATCCGATGCTGAAAAAACTCAAGCAGATAAAGGAGGTCAATTATACACTTGGGAAACCTTACTAGCAAAATTTAAAGCCTAGTAACATGAAACATATTTTAGCTTTATTAGCCGTCATTTTAATGACTCCATTTACTTATGCTCAAACCGTTGAAGTTTGCAAAACCTGCCCTATTTCAACATTAAGCGATGGTATTGCGCAGGCAAAGGATTTTGATACCATTGTCGTTAAAAAAGGCACCTATAAGGAACATAATGTTATCGTTGATAAACCCTTGACCATCATTGGTGAAAATTATCCAATTATTGATGGTGAATTGAAAGGAGAAATCATTACGATTATTTCAGATAATGTTACTGTCGATGGTTTATTCATCATTAATGTTGGTAATAGTTATACTGCAGATTACGCAGCCATCCGTGTTAAAAACAGTAAAAATTTCTTGATTCAAAATTTGGTTTTAGAAAAGTTATTCTTCGGCATTTATATCGAAAAATCAAGTGATGGTAAAGTCTTTCACAATAAAATAATTGGTGAAGCTGTAGAGGAATATAATTCCGGAAACGGCATTCAACTTTGGTACAGTAAAAACGTACTGATTGAACATAATTTTGTGCAGCATGTTAGAGACGGTATTTATTTAGAGTTTTCTAATTTTTGCACCATAAAGAACAACGTCAGTGCATTAAACGTGCGTTACGGCTTACACTTTATGTTCTCTAATGACGATTTATACGAAGACAATACCTTTGAAAACAATGGGGCTGGTGTTGCTGTGATGTTTTCAAGACGTATAAAAATGTTTAATAATAGTTTTAAAGAAAATTGGGGAACCGCCTCTTATGGCTTATTGCTGAAGGAAATTAACGATGCCGAAATTAAAGGCAACACCTTTGAAGACAACACCATTGGTATTAATGTAGAAGGGTCTAACCGTATTAATTATACGCACAATACCTTTGAAAATAATGGCTGGGCGATTAAAGTTAAAGGCGCCTGCTATACCAACATTTTTACAGAAAACAACTTTTTGTATAATTCCTTTGATATTGCCTACAATAGCAAAGTCAATGATAATGAATTCGACAAAAATTACTGGAGTAGCTACACAGGTTACGACTTAGATAAAAATGGTATTGGAGATATCCCTTACCGCCCCGTAAAACTATTTTCATACATCGTAAATCGTACGCCAGAAACCATCATTTTACTACGCAGTATGTTTATAGATATCATTGATTTCTCTGAAAAAGTATCACCTGTTTTTACACCAGATGATTTACTGGACAACAACCCTCAAATAAAAAAACTAACATGGTAACGATTGAAAATCTACATAAAAAATTTGGAAAGAATCAAGTCCTTAGTGGTGTTGATTTATCAATAAGCGAAGGTGGAATTTTTGCTGTACTTGGTCCAAATGGTTCTGGTAAAACTACCTTAATAAAATCGATTTTAGGTATGGTAATTCCTGATAAAGGCCATATCACTGTGCTTGGCGAAAACATTAAAAAGAATTCAGACTACCGACATAAAATCGACTATTTACCGCAAATCGCTAACTTTCCGAGTAACCTTCGGGTTAAAGAATTAATCAAAATGATTAAGGATTTACGCAAACCCACCAATGAAGACGAACGCTTAATTGATCTTTTTAAATTGGAACCCTTTTTAGACAAAAAATTGGGAAACCTTTCCGGAGGAACCAAACAAAAAGTAAATCTCGTTTTAACCTTTATGTTCGATAGTCCAATTGTGATTTTAGACGAACCAACTTCCGGTTTAGATCCAATTTCACTCATTAGATTAAAAGATTTAATTAAAGCCGAAAAAGCTAAAGGAAAAACCATTCTCATCACCTCACACATTATGAGTTTTGTTGAAGAAATTTCAGACGAAATTGTATTTATCCTTGAAGGCAAAATTTATTTTAAAGGTAGTATTCAAAAATTAAAAACCAAGACCAATCAGCCCGATTTTGAACATGCAATTGCGTCTATATTAACCGATAACCATGCTTAAAATATTAAAATATAGTTTTTACGACCTTATGCGTAGTCGCTGGAGTTACGTGTATTTTGCCTTCTATTTATTATTAGGTGTTGTCTTATTGTTTTTGAATAATGACTTATCAAAAGCCGTTATTACCTTAATGAACGTCATCATCGTTTTAGTACCATTAATAGGCACTATTTTTGGTGTGATGTATTATTATAATTCACAGGAATTTACAGAGTTACTTTTAGCCCAACCTATTAAACGGTCGTCCATATTCTTAGGACAATATTTAGGTGTTGCCTTATCACTATCTATGAGTTTAATCTTAGGATTAGGCATTCCTTTTGTATTCTATGGCTTGTTTGAAAGCAGTGCCATCTGGGATTTTTCACTACTACTAATCACAGGTACATTTTTAACTTTAATTTTTACAGCATTAGCGTTTAATATTGCCTTATCTAATGAGAATAAAATTAAAGGCTTTGGTTATGCCATCTTACTTTGGTTGTTCTTGGCGGTTATTTATGATGGCCTCTTTTTAATGACCTTAATTTTCTTTGAAGATTATCCACTAGATAAAGTATCGCTTATTGGCACTATGCTGAATCCTATAGATTTATCGCGAACGCTTATTCTTTTAAAATTAGATATTTCAGCCTTATTAGGATATACAGGTGCGGTCTTCAAACAATTTTTCGGAACAAGTTTTGGTTTAATCGTATCTTTTGTAATGCTAACCGTTTGGGTTGTAATGCCTGTGTTACGCATTGTATTCAAATCAAAGAAAAAAGATTTTTAGACTAACGACTTTTTTATCTGCGCAAATTTGCGAAATCTGAGGGAAAGATTTTTACATTAGTTATTTTTTTCCGCAGATAAGGCAGATTTGCGCAGATTTTTTTACTCGTATGAAAGAATCATTCAAACAAATTATAAGATTATGAAAACAAAAATATCAATACTCATATTGCTTTTAGCGATAACTTTCAGTTGTAAAAACGAAACATCTAAAACTGAACCACAAGCCATTCAACTTGAAGGTTTAACACTCAACAACAACGAAAAGTGGATTGCCAATGAAGAAACCCATATTGGTATGAAACGTATCGATTCTATTTTAAAGAACCACACGTCAACAAGCGGAAAAATTTTAGGTGATGTACTTTCAAAACAAACCAGTTATATTATTAAAAGCTGTGATATGGAAGGCGAAGCACACGACCAGCTTCATGTGGTACTCGTTCCTATTCTAGAAGAAATTACAGATATAAAAGACCTAGAAAATGCGTCAGATATAGATAAAAAGGTAACAACTTTAAAACGCTTAACAGCCACCTATTTTCAATATTTCAAAATATAGCTTTAACTGACATAAATCATATAATTAAAGACAAAATAGTCTGAATTTTGAATTATGATATTAAAGGTTATACATAAAGTCACGGCCTTGTTTTTAACGTTCGTTTTATTAGCGAACAACATTAACAATGTGGTTATTGTAACCGATTTTATAGTCAACCAAGATTTTATTGCTAAAACACTTTGTATTCAAAAAGACGATCAAAAAGGTTGTAACGGAAAATGTCATTTAGCAAAGCAATTAGTACAAAACAACACAAGTTCTAGTTCAGATGCACCACTACCAGACACTGACAGAACACGCTTAGACGTTTTTGTTATTTATGAAACTACAAACCAAACTATTGATAATTTTAATCAATTATCAAGATTCCAAAACAATACATATTACAGAATAAAACAACCAGTTTCTGGCTTTTATGCTATCCCTACTCCCCCTCCAGATTTAAGTTAGTTTTTTGAAGCTTTACAACGCGCAAATTTCCATTTTTTGAAACCAAATCGGCTTCAAACAGAACAATTACATCAAAAAACAACTTAAATACATTAAAATGAAATATCCATGAGCTACATTTCAATGAAATAAGTAGGATCACAAGGATATTCCATCTGACAATAATCTTAAATAAAAACAAACAGATGAAACTTAAATATATATTACCAATTGCATTTTTCGCCTTATTCTTTTCATGTTCAACAGATAACGATGATGACGCAACACCAATTAATGAAATTGAAGATTTAGAACTCATACAAACCATTGTAAACGGTGACCAAACTATAGAGCTTTACAATGAAAAAGGCATGTTTGAAACTGGCTATAATAGGATTAGTCTTAGACTTAAAGACAACACAACAGATAGCTATATTGAGGATGCTACCCTTTCTTGGATGCCAATGATGCAAATGCCAACGATGCAACATTCTTCACCTAAATCTACAATTTCTAAAGCTTTAGGAAAAGATACCGTTTACGAAGGTTTTATCATCTACCAAATGACAAATACAGATGGTTCTGGTTGGTCATTAACTTTAAACTATAATATAGATGGTACAGATTATTCAGTTACTGAAACTATCTCTGTAATGCAATATGAAAACCAAAACACAGCGAGTTTTATGGGTAGCGATGGCACCAATTATATCTTGGCGTTAATTGAACCAAAAGACCCAAGTATTGCCGTAAACGAAATGAAAGTTGGTTTATTTAAAATGCAAGATATGATGACATTCCCTGTTGTTGAAGATTATACTATTGCTTTAGATCCACGTATGCCTGGCATGGGAAATCATTCGTCACCAAACAACACGGATTTAACCTTTAATAATGCAGACAATTTTTACTATGGCGATTTATCATTAACCATGACTGGATATTGGAAATTAAATCTAAAGTTAATGAACGCTAATGGCGAGGTTTTAAAAGGAGAAGACGTAACAGAAGAGAACGAAGCAAGTAGCTTATATTTAGAATTAGAGTTCTAAACTCTCCTTTACTGTTATTTAGAACGAGGCACGACGTGAAGAATCTCAACTGTAATACTGGTTGTGATTCTTCAGGTTCCCCTCTTCTTCTCTAACACATTTTACCCATTGATTTTAAACACTAAAATTTTTAGCTATGAAAACGCTAATAACAGTCGTTCTATGTCTGCTATTGTCTTCTTTAGGATTTACTCAAGACAACAATACAGAGACAAAAAAAGACACTACAAAACTCGAAGAAGTCCTCGTACTTTCAAGACGTAAGTTAAGCAATCACAGACAAGAAAAAACACTGTCTAGCATTGATGATTATCTTGAAAAATCTAACAAAATAACCATGATAAAACGTGGTAATTACGCTTGGGAACCAACCATTAACAACATGGCAAGCGAGCGTCTGGTAGTGACTATCGATGGCATGCAAATTTTTGGTGCCTGCACAGATAAAATGGACCCAATAACGTCTTACGTTGATGTTTCTAATCTCGAAAAAGTCACTATTGGTTCTGGCCAAGAAGGCACAGAAAACGGACATTCAATTGGTGGTGGCATTGATTTAAAATTACCATCGTCTAAATTTAACGGTTCTGGTTTTAAATCTGGATTAGACCTAGGCTATGAAACCAATGGTAACTATAAAGCAACTGGATTAGATTTAGAATACACAGGCAATACATTCTTTATTAGCGCAGATGGTATTTATAGAAAATCTGATAATTATGATGCAGGTGGCAATGAAGAAATCTTATATTCTCAGTTTGAAAAATATAATCTCTCACTACAATCAGGTTATAAGTTTTCTGAAACTCAAAGTATCGATGCTAACCTTATTTACGATAAAGCTACAGATGTAGGTTATCCTGCTTTGCCAATGGATGTTTCTTTAGCTGAAGCTTTAATTGCATCGCTAACGCACTATTACAAACCTGAAGATAAAGTCTTAAAATCTTTAGAAACCAAATTGTATTTTAATACCATAACGCATATTATGGACGATACAAAGCGACCTGTTGTTGCTATAAGAATGGACATGCCAGGTTGGAGCGATACGTATGGGTTTTACAGTAAAGCCGAACTGATGAAAAACAAACATCATTTCACACTTAACATTAATGGATTCTATAATAAATCACTTGCAGAAATGACCATGTTTTCTAATAACCCAAGTGAACCAGATATGTTTATGTACACTTGGCCAGACATTAGAACCCTGTATTCTGGTATTTTTATTAAAGATGATTTTCATTTTAGTGAAGATGAAACACTCGCATCTTCTATTAGATTAGGCTATCACAATAACAAAATAGCAAAAGAAGTTGGCATTCAGAGTCTTGAAATTTTCCATGATACTGTAGACGAACAAAGCAATAGATTTTTAGTGAGTTTAGCATCTAAATATCAACTTAAAAAGGACAATTACAATCTCTCTGTTGGTTTAGGTTATGGTGAACGCGCACCTTCCGTTAGTGAAGGTTATGGTTTTTATTTATTCAACAGTTTTGATAATTACGATTATATAGGCAATCCAAATTTAAAGGACGAAAAAGCCTTAGAAGCCAACTTTAGTTTTAAACAGAAATTCAACGCTTTTGAAATTGGTTTAGAATCATCTTACTTCCACATTATGGATTATATTATCGGTGAGATTGCGCCAGAGGTAAGTTCAATGACTATTGGTGCCAATGGTGTGCGTGTTTATACCGCTTTAGACCATGCTTCTATTTTTAATACCTATGTAAATAGTAGTTATAAAATATCGGAACATTTTGCAATCAATGGAACGGTTGGCTACAATTACGGTAAAGGAAATGATGGCGAAAATTTACCACTTATAAAACCGTTTTCTTACTTTACTGAATTCAATTACAACACACCTAAATTTACTGCCGCATTGCAACTAGATGGCAACGAATCCAAAGTAATTACAGCCGTAAGTATGGCGAAAACAAAACTGCTGATTATGCAATATTAAACCTTAATTTAGGGCATGTATTTTATAATAAACTCGGAAAAACAGTCTTAAAATATGGTGTTGAAAACATATTAGACACCAAATATTCTACTTATGCCGATTGGAATAACTTTCCGAGACAAGGTCGTAATTTTTACTTAAACCTCTCTTTTGTTATACAATAGACCAACTTGTAAAACCCTATAAAAGTGACTTTTATATTATACAGACATGAACACCACAGAGAATACTTTAAAACCGTTATAAACACAGCAGAAATTACTGTTAGTTATGTCTTAATTTCCCTGTAAACTCTTCAATAGTAATAATAAACACTATTGGAGTTTCTTCAGAATCAATCTTAGCAGAAAACTCACTTATAAAATCGAGATTACGTAATTCTTTTCGCAGAATAACATCTTTAACTCCTAAAGAAAATTCATGCAACATGGCTTTGGCACTGCTGCGTTCCAATTCTATAAATTCTCCATGCGCCACAACAGATTTCCAATTGGTAATAGACGTGACTTCAGAAACCTCTAGCGCAACCGACTTATGTTGGCGTAAAGCGTTTAGTTTATGCCCTTCACCAGAATAACAAATAATTCTATCATCCGTATAGAAATATGTAATTGGCACAACAAAAGGTTTTCCTTGATAAACATAAGCCAAATGACCTATATAGTTTCGACTCAATAATAATTTACATTCTTCTTTATTTAAGGTTTTTATCATGGTTTTCTGACTTTAAACATATTGAAATTAGGCTATTAATGACTGTGTAAGACTAGCAATGGTAATTTCATTCTAGACTTTAGAACTTTACTTGCTGAGGTACTGAATAAGCGTTCTAATAACGATTTATCTTGCGCAATAAAAGCCGTTATATCTATCGCGTTAGTTTGAAGGTAACTCGAAACAGCAAAATCTACGGGTACATCTTCAATGAGATAATACTTGGAATCTAACAACGACAAGCGCTCTTTATCTCCTAAAGCAATTTGAGAGGTATCCTTTTCTGATGTCACTCTAAGAACATGTAATTTTAGATCAAAATCTTCTATAAAATCCATAATATCTTCGCGCAAATGGTTGTTTAATTTGCAATCGTTATTTAAGGATACAAGAAATTCTTTAACTGGTAAAAACTCATAATTACTCGGTATAACAAGAGTTTTACATTTCACCTTTTCAATCACGTTAATCGTGTTACTACCAAAAATAACCTCTTTAACGTTAGAGGCACCATTGCTTCCCATCACCACAAAATCGATAGACCATTTTTTTATTGCTTGGTTAATAGCATCGGTAAAGACATCATAATCTATTATGGACTCAAAGTGATAATCATGATTATTATAATCATTTTTTAACGTTTCGATTAAGCTATCTAGTTTAGCTCTTGGTTTATTTGTTATAGAATCGTGAATAGAATTTTGAGAAGACGAAACTAAATCGTCTGTAATATAACCTCTTGCTTTATGCACGTACATAAAGTAAAACGTACATGTTTTAGAAGCAAAGAAACGCATAGCATAGCTTATGGCGTTTGTAGCATTTTGAGAAAAATCCGTAAGTAAAAGTATCTTTTTCATCCTTATAAAACTTATTACTAAAGTTACTGAAACTCGTTAAATTAAACAATGATATAAATCATCGTAACAGTCTCTATTTCCAAAACACATCAATTTCGTTATCAATAAATTTTTCAGGTTGATGTATTAATTCTATTTGGCGCCATTGTGCTTGCGTTGCTACGTTTTGAATTTCCGGAAATAAAATACGTTCTTCAAATCGAATATGTTGCTCTAACGCTTCTTCAATTTTACTCAGTATTTTTATATCATCACTTGTATCTTCAAACAATCGCTTTAGCCTTCTATGCTCAGCTAAACCACGTTTTATCATTTCATTTTCAGCATCCATAATTGTAAAAACATAAGTTTCTTCCAATTCAAAATGAGGCATCAAATGATTCTTAAAAAACCAATTCGCATAAGCTCTAATGCGTTTTGGGTTTATGTCTTTACTAAATCCTGCTCTAATTTTCCAAGACAATAATAACCCTTGATGGTGTTCTCTGCTTAAAGGTTGAAGTGCTTTATGTCGTTTTTGAGGCTTAGGTTGCATAAGTTTTGCATTTAATAATATTGAATAATAGTAAGCTAATACCTAATGGTAAAAAAATACTGAAAAGAAATAGTAATACATAATAATGAGGAATCAAACCGCCTCCGAAGTAAAATAGAGCCCCTTGAATTAACAAGAGTAATTCAGTTAAAACGAAACCAAAAAGGAAACTATAGATTCCGAAATCTAAAGTTTTAGATGTGCTTAACAAATGACTTTTTAAAACAAAAGCAAATAGACCTCCTGAAATGACACCTAACATAAGTAAGTGAATAAAACCAATAACAAAATTGCGATGATTATAAACGACTTGAGAAAACTCGGGTAAGATAGATAAAAATTGACACAAGACTTTTAAAATAAAACAAACGAAAGCAACACGGTACATATAAAACACTAACGCTATGTCTTTATCTATAAATGCGTTAATCTTAGATTTTATGAGTCTGTAAAATTTAAAAAGCATCACCACTTGAAGACTAACACCACAACCATTAATCCATAGTAAACTATTATAAGGAGCAAACCATTGAACCGGTAATGCAAATGTCAATACCGTTGACGCCACTAATAACCTATAAAATTGCCGAAATAATTTACAATCTTCAACCTTTAAAAGATGAAAAAGCACGGCAATAACAGCCATTAAAAACCAGCCATTAAATTGAAAATGTAAAAAGAACTGAATTGCAATTTGATAAATCGCAGAGGCTGATCCAAATATCGCTACTACTGGTCCTAAACACCAAACTCCGATAGTAGAAACCCCCATAAATAGAAGTGCCGTTTTTAATAACTTTTCTGAGACCACAGACGTACTTTTAGCATGTTTCCAGATGAGATACACAAAACAATAACTACAAAAAATATGTAAAGTCGAAAAGGTTATAGAAATAGCAGCATACCCTTGAAGCGGAAAACTGATCATCATCCCAATAACAGCAGATTCAGTTAACCAAAACAACCGATTGAATAGCTTAGTTTCAACAGAAACAAAATAATGAACAAACAGCGTAAATAACATTAAATACACCCAACCCAACATGGCGATATGCGAATGTGCATGCATTAAAAATCTATAATTAACACCTATGGATTCTAAAAATGAAAAGCGCAATGCCAATCCCATTAAAGCAGCAATTAAAAAATTAACAAAACATACGATGACAAGCTTTTTTGGCATGTTGTTAAATTACGAATTAGTTATGAATACAAGAAGAAAACCCCAAAATGCAAGGGATAACATTTTAGGATTTTCATAAAAAAACAATTTAAGGGATTGCTATTAACCAAATTGTTGTTCTAGTTTAATGGCCTCAGGAAACAATATATTATTTTCTAAGTGAATATGTAGGTGTAAATCTTTTTCAAATTCATCTAACATCGCAAAAGTGACTTTGTACGTATTACAAGCATCTTCTGGTGGAGTGTAATTATTTGAAAGCTTATCAATTTCTCTAAAACGTTCACCTTCGGTATCATGCTCTTCCATCATCATAGTAATAGGATTTTCAACTGTACCAAATTGTGGTGATGGCACTGCTCCACCCTTTAATTTAGCTGCTACCATTTTTTTTATGAATGGAAAAAGAATAAGTTCTTCTTTTTTTAAATGCGCCGATAATTCACCTGCCGAAGCTGTAAATAATTCGTTTATTTTAAATAGCTCTGGATGACGTTCTCCATGTACACGACATAATTTATCTAAAAACTGACGTAATACAGGGATTTTTTCCTCCACGTATCTATGGTGTTTTTTTTCAATGTATTCTGCCAACAAATCTAGTGGCCAAGATTTATAATCAATAGTTTCACCAAATCTTGAATTTAAAACGAAATCAATTTCCTCCATTAATTTATCACTATCAATGCCTTTTTTTTCACAAGCCTCTTCTACGGTTCTGTTTCCATTGCAACAAAAATCAATTTTGTATTTAGAAAAAACTGCTGCTGTTCTAAAATCATCAGCAACATATTGCCCTATTTCTTTTTGGGTATTTTTTTGAAGTGTTTCCATATTACAGTTTTATTTCGGATAGTTTTATCCTATTTATATTCAAATTTTTTTTTAGATCTTTAAAAATGAAACTCCAGATTTGATATCTAAAGCGAGTTGCTCTAGGCTTGTGTTTTCTAGCATATGCTTCAATTCTTCTCTAATACTTTTAAATTTATCGTGTACAGGACATGGATGGTTTTCATCACAAGTATGTAATCCTAATCCACAACCATTATAAATACTATCACCATCAATAGCATTAACAATCTGAGAAAGTTTAGTTTCGGCGATTTTATTCTTATCAATTTCAAAACCACCATAAGCACCTCTTACCGACGTTACAATGTCGTTTCGCACTAAAGCTTGTAGAATCTTAGCGGTAAAAGCTTGTGGAGAGTCAATCTCTTCCGAAATTTCTTTTGGACTAACACGTCTATTCTCAGATGAATTAATAGCAATAAAAATTGCAGCTTTTATTCCATATTCGCAAGCTTTAGAAAACATTACATAATTAATTTAGAGGACAAAAATACAACATTATTTTAAATAAGATAAATTTATCTGAAATAAATACCTTAAGCATATTTGGCTTTATACCAAACCTTTTGCCATTCGCGCTGTAACAGCATAAAAGTGACATCTTCCGATAGTTTTAAAGCATCACTACCATCTAATTCTCTTATTTTAGCTTCAGAGACATCAACGATATAAAGTAAATTTAAATAGTCCGAAAACTTAGATTGTATAAGATTAAACACGGTTTCTTGAAGTAGAAATTTTAAACTTGTAGGCAAGATTTCTTCATCAAATTCCAGATCTATATTAGCGTAAAGCAAATCTTTGTTCAATTGAACAATCAATTTCTTATAGAGCTGTAATTCTTCAGCCTCCACTATTAAATCTTCAAAATTTGATGGTAAATTCATTAGGTATTATACGCGTCTATTCATTAATTGCTCTCCAAATGCTCTAAGTGATTGTTTTTTCACTTCTTCAATATTCAAAGTCTCTAAAACGTCAAAAGCTTTGTTGGTATACGCTACAACTGCATTTTGAGTTGCTTCTGCTGCACCAGATTTTTTAAATAGCGCTTTAACCTTTTCAACTTTATTACTGTTGGGGAGATCAACATTAGAAATAACGGTCTTCAAATTTAAAGTATCATCTTTAGAACCCAGTTCCATCGTTTTTAAATATAAATAGGTCTTTTTGTTTTCAATAATATCACCTCCAACTTGTTTTCCAAAGGTTTCAGGGTTTCCAAAAGCATCTAAATAATCGTCTTGTAACTGAAAAGCGATTCCTAATAAGCGTCCAAATTCGTAAATGGCCTCTTGATCTGCATCTGAAGCCTTGGCTACAATCGCACCCATTTTCATAGCGGCACCCACCAAAACAGCGGTTTTGTATTCAATCATTTTTAAATATTCCGAAATCGTAACATCATCGCGAGTTTCAAAATCGATATCATATTGCTGCCCTTCACAAACCTCCAAAGCCGTTTTACTAAAAAGTTTTGCTAATGCCTGAAATCTTTCAGGATCATAATTCTCAAACAATTGATAAGCCATGATCAACATGGCATCACCAGACAAAATCCCGGTATTTAAATTCCATTTTTCATGCACGGTTTGCTCGCCCCTACGCAAAGGCGCATCATCCATAATATCATCATGTACTAACGAAAAATTATGAAAAACTTCAATAGACAAGGCTGCATCCATTGCATTCTCAATAGATTCACCAAAAACCTCAGCGGTCATTAAGGTTAAAATTGGTCGTAACCGTTTGCCTCCCAACTGTAATATATAATTAATAGGACTATATAAATTTTTGGGTTCTCTGTTAACTGTAAAACCCTCTAAATATTTTAGAAAGGGCTTTTGATAGTGTTCAATATGTTGCATAAGACAAAAATAAGGTTTTAAACATATTTTAAGCGAATGTTGCCTGTGTTAAAAAATCATTAAAACTTTGGAAACTTTTTTGGTTTCTAAAGTTTCCTGACGTAATTTTGCACTTTAATAACAAATAAATTCTACGTTTCTAGAGACACATAATGAGAGAAAAAATAATTGATAAATCTTCTAATCTTTTTTTAAATCTAGGTTTTAAAAGTGTAACGATGGATGATATTGCCAATGAGTTAGGCATTTCAAAGAGAACCATTTACCAACATTTTGAAAACAAAACCAAACTGGTTGAAGCAACCACCTCATTTATATTTGAGAACATTTCACATGGGATTGATTGTATTTGCGAATTAAATAACAATCCTATTAAAGAAATATATGAGATTAAAAAATTTGTATTGCGTCATCTTAAGGATGAAAAATCATCACCACAATATCAATTACAAAAATATTACCCTAAGATTTTTGCTAACGTTAAGCATAAGCAATTCGATAAAATGCTAGGTTGTGTTACTCGTAATTTAGAGCGCGGTGTTGCACAAGGGCTCTATAGAGACACCATTAATATCGGTTTTGTAGCACGACTTTATTTTAGTGGTATGATTTCAATAAAAGATCCAGAAATTTTCCCTCAAGATCAATTCTCAATGCGTACAATTATGGATAATTATATCGAATACCATTTAAGAGGTATTTGTTCTGATAAAGGCTTAAAAACACTAACACAATTAAACACCAATCTCAAATAACTAATGAAAAAATCACTAACATTACTGATAGGTTTTATCATTTTTCAAATCGGGTTTTCGCAAGAACAACCAACAAGGTATTCACTGCAAGAAGCGATTGACTATGCCTTAGAAAATAATAGATCTGCCTTAAATGCCGCCCGCGATATTGAATCCGCAAAACAACAGAAATGGGAAACTACAGCAAGTGGTTTACCACAGATAAACGCTAGTATAGATTACCAAAACAATTTAAAACAACAAGTGCAATTAATTCCTGCCGAATTTTTTGGTGGTCAACCCGGAGAGTTTGCAGAAGTTATGTTTGGAACGAAACAGAGCATGACGGCGTTTGCAACATTAAATCAAAAAATATTTGATGGCTCTTATCTTGTCGGGTTACAATCGGCAAGAGTATTTTTAGAAATTTCAAAAAATGCAAAAACAAAAACAGACCTCGAAGTCAGAAAAGCCGTAATACAGGCTTATGGTAACGTCCTTTTAGCTGAAGAAAGTATTAAGATTTTAAATAGAAATATTGAAGTTTTAGAAAAAAACCTTTTTGAAACCAATAAAATCTATGAAAATGGTTTAGGCGAAGAAGAAAGCGTTGAACAACTACAAATAACACTTTCGGGTGTAAAAAGTAGCCTTAACAACACCAATAGACTTAAAACCCTAGCCTACCAGATGTTGAATATTACTTTGGGACGCGATGTTTATAGTACATTGACGCTTACTGATAATTTAGAATCTTTAACCATAGAGAACATTTCACTTCTTTTACTTGAAGCTGAAGCAAATCCAGAAAGCACCATTGATTATCTTATTTCTAAAAACAACAAACAGTCTAAAGCGTTATTATTAAAGCTAGAAAAAAGTAAAGCTCTACCAACCCTTAATGCTTTTATTAACGGAGGCTATTCTGGCTACAATGAAGACTTTGCTTTTGCTAAGAAAAGTCAAGACTGGTTTGGTTCATCATTATTTGGGGTTAGTTTAGATATCCCCATTTTTAGTTCCGGAATGCGAAGTGCTGCAACTCAACGTGCTAAAATAAACCTAGAAAAAGCCGAAACAGATTTAACAGAAACAGAACAGCGTATTAAACTTGAAATCGCATCTGCAAAAAGTGATTATCAATTTGCCATAGAAGATTATGATAACAAAAAACAAAATTTAGCACTCGCCGAACGCATTGAAGCAAAAAACCAAACTAAGTTTTTTGAAGGTATTGGCTCTAGTTTTGAACTCAGACAAGCACAAACCCAATTATACGCTGCACAACAAGAGTTATTACAAGCAATGTTAGACGTTATTAACTCTAAAGCGGCTTTAGAAACAGCATTAAACACACCAATCAACAACTAAAAAATCACTATCAAAATGAAATACCTATATCCAATATTAATCATTGCTGCATTAACGGTCTCGTGTTCTGGCGACAAGAAGAATTCTGTTGATTACGTTATAGAAAATGGTAATTTAGAAACTATAAGAGTAAAACGAGGAGAACTTGTTGGAGAACAACAAGCTATCAACGACAAAATAAAACGCTTAGATGAAAAAATAAAAACCTTAGACACCACTAAAAACGTCCCTTTAATTACCACATTTAAGGCAGAAACTGAAGTTTTTAATCATGTTTTAGAGCTACAAGGAAACGTTACCACCAAAGACCTTTTAACCATCACACCCGAATTCAATGGTATTTTAACCAATGTTTATGTAAAAGAAGGTCAAAAAGTAAGTAAAGGACAAGTCTTAGCTAAAATTGACGATGGAGGACTAAGTCAGCAATTGGCACAATTAAAAATCCAAGCTGAATTAGCAAAAACGACTTATGAGCGTCAACAACGTCTTTGGGAACAAAATATCGGAAGTGAAATTCAATTTTTACAAGCCAAATCCACATACGAATCACAACAAGAAGCCGTTAACCAATTAAACCAACAAATTGCTAAAGCAACTGTTAGAGCGCCTTTTTCTGGTACTATTGACGACATCATTACCGAACAAGGAAGCGTCGTAGCGGCAGGACAATCACCAATTATGCGTATTGTAAATTTAGACAATATGTATATTGAAACAGAAGTCCCAGAACGTTATGTTTCTGATGTTACCAAAGGAAAAAATGTTTCGGTAAACATTCCTGTTTTAGGAAAAACAATAGAAACAACCATTCGTCAAGCCGGGGATTTTATCAACCCAGCCAACCGAACATTTAAAGTAGAAGTTGAAATTCCAAATAAAGACAAGTCCATAAAACCAAACTTATCAGCACGTTTAAAAATTAATGACTACACTAATGAAAATGCGCTATTAATTCCACAAAGTGTTGTGTCTGAAAATTCAGAAGGAGAACAATATGTTTACGTAGTATCTGACAAAAACGATAAAGGTATTGGTACAGCAAAACGTACCATAATAGAAACCGGAAAAACACAAGGTGATATTATTGAAGTGTTAAAAGGCCTAAAATCGGGTGCTGAAATTATTAAAGAAGGTGCACGTAGTGTAAGAGATGGACAATCTGTTGAAGTTATTAATTATGAAACTAAAAACTAATGGCTGAAAATAAAAAAAATACCGAAAAGGAATTTGGCTGGTCATCGTGGGCAATTAACAATAAGACCACAATGTATGTGCTTATTGCTGTGTTTTTCTATTTAGGAATTTCAGCTTTTTTCGACATGCCAAGAGAAGCATTCCCAGAGGTTAATGAAACTAAAATTTACGTTAGTACCATTTATCCAGGAAATACTGCTGAGGATATCGAAAAGTTAATTACAGATCCTGTAGAAGATAAGCTAAAAACCGTAAGTAACGTTGTAGAAATCACTTCAACATCACAAGAAGATTATTCTATGGTGGTCATAGAATTTGATGAGAACATTACTGTAGAACAAGCCAAACAGAAAGTAAAAGACGAAATTGATTCGGAAACAGCAGGTGAAGATTGGCCAACATTTAACGGAGCAAAAGTAGAACCTGATGTATTTGAATTGAGTCTTTCTGAAGAAATGCCAATTCTAAATATTAATATTTCTGGAGATTATCCAATTGAAAAATTAAAGGATTATGCTGAATATCTTCAAGATGAAATAGAAGATTTACAAGAAATTAAGAAGGCCGATATTCGTGGTGCTCAAGATAAAGAAGTTGAGGTTGCTGTTGACATCTATAAAATGATGGCAGCCAAAGTAACGTTTAATGATATTCTTGGTGCCATTGGAAATGGAAATATTACACAGTCTGCAGGTAACTTAAAAGCAAGTGGACAACGACGTACCATAAGAATTATTGGAGAAATTGAAAAACCTTCAGAACTTGAAAACTTCGTTGTAAAATCAGACAATGGGAATCCTATTTATTTAAAAGATGTGGCAACCGTTTCATTTCATGAAGAAGATAAAACCACATTCGCAAGAAAATCTGGAAAACCTGTAGTAATGCTAGACGTTAAAAAACGTGCTGGTAAAAACATGGTTGCGGCTGCAGAGCAAACACAAGTTATTGTGCAGAATGCCATAGACAATGTATTCCCAAAAGATTTAGAAGTTACCATTACAAACGATCAATCACCAGTAACCATTGGGCAAGTAGACGATTTGGTAAACAACATCATTTTTGGAGTTATTTTAGTCGTTACCGTTTTAATGTTCTTTTTAGGATTTAAAAATGCGCTATTCGTTGGGTTTGCCATTCCAATGTCCATGTTTATGTCGCTTATGATTTTAGGTCTTATTGGCTATAGTTTAAATACTATGGTGCTTTTTGGACTTATTATGGGACTTGGAATGTTAGTAGATAATGGTATTGTCGTTGTTGAAAACGTCTATCGTTTAATGGAAGACGAAGGTATGGGACGTGTTGAAGCTGCCAAAAAAGGAATTGGGGAAATTGCATATCCTATAATTATCTCTACAGCGACAACAGTTGCCGCTTTTATTCCGTTAGGACTTTGGCCTGGTATTATGGGAGAATTCATGAAAATTTTGCCAATAACCCTATCCATCGTTTTAGGATCTTCTTTAGTAGTTGCTATCTTTTTTAATTCCGTACTCGTATCGCGTTACATGACTACTGAAGATAAAGATATGCCCTTAAAGCAAATTATTAGAACTACAATTATAATTGCAGCATTTGGAATACTAATCCTCGTTTTTGGTGGAGCTTATAGAGGTTTAGGAACCATAATGATTTTTACAGCAATTATGCTTTGGGCATACCGCTATTTCATTAGAGGTTGGGCAAATAGTTTCCAAAACAAAGCTTTAGTAAGCCTTGAAAACTGGTATGAAGTGCGTTTAAGAAATTCATTATCTAAAAGACAACCATATATTTTAACTATTGCTACGTTTTTATTATTAATTGCCGCTTTTATTGCCTTTGGAATTTCTTTAAGTACACAACGTACAAAAGTAGAATTCTTCCCCGATAATAAACCTAACCAAATTATTGTCTATATAGAATATCCACAAGGTACAGCCATTGAAAAGACCAATGCTATTACCGCACAAATAGAAAAACGTGTAGATGCGGTTATTAACGCAGACCAATACATGGATGGCGACAGAAATTTCTTAGTAGAAAGTGCCGTTTCTCAAGTTGGTGAAGGAGCCGGAAATCCACAAACAGACATGGGATCTGGTGCTGAAATGCCACACAAAGCTAAGATTACAGCGTCTATGCGCGAGTATAAATATAGAAAAGGTGAAGACAGTGAGCTTTTACGCCAAAAAGTACAAGAAGCGTTAGTGGGTATTTTCCCTGGTGTATTGATTTCTGTTGAAAAAGATGCCAACGGACCACCTGCAGGTCCCCCAATTAATATTGAAATAGACGGTAACGACTACAACGAATTAATTGCAACTGCTGAGCAAATGCGAACTTTTATTAACTCTAAAAACATAGCAGGAATTGATGAGCTTAAAATAGATGTTAATAAAGACAAGCCTTCTATGCTAGTTGAAATTGACAGAAAAAAAGCAGGAGAATTAGGAGTTACCGCAAAACAAATTGGAGATCAATTGCGTAATTCTATCTTTGGTTCAAAAGCAGGAATTTTTAAAGAAGATGGAGATGATTTTGATATCTATGTCCGTTTTAATGAAGCTAACCGTTATGATAAAAGTGCCCTTTTTAATCAAAATATTACCTTTAGAGACAATACAGGGCAGATAAAAGAAATTCCATTATCTACAGTTGCGAAGCAGAAAAACAATTCTGGTTTTAGTGCTATTAAACATAAGGACACCAAACGTGTTGTTACCGTTTATTCGGCTTTATCACCAGGTTATACTGATGCTGGAGCAATTGTTGCTCAAATTCAAAATGAAATGAAAAGCTATGAAGGCTTATCTGAAGACATTCATATTGATTACACAGGTCAAATTGAAGAACAAAATAAGCAAATGGCCTTTTTGGTTGGTGCCTTTTTCACTGGACTTGGTTTAATTTTCTTTATCTTAATCTTTCAATTTAACTCCATTTCAAAACCAACCATTATTATGATTGCTATTTTCTTGAGTTTCATTGGTGTCTTTGGTGGTATCGTTATTTCAGGAAGTGCCTTTGTTATTATGATGACCATGGTTGGTATTATATCACTAGCAGGAATTGTAGTAAATAACGGTGTGGTGCTTTTAGATTACGCTCAATTACTAATTGATAGAAAGAAAAACGAACTGGATTTAGAAGAATCTGACTATTTAACAACAGAAGATTTGTTTGAAAGCATCGTTAGAGCTGGTAAAGCCCGTTTAAGACCCGTTTTATTAACAGCCATAACGACTATTTTAGGTCTAATTCCTTTAGCTATTGGTTTAAACATTAACTTCTTTACCCTATTTTCAGATTTAGATCCTAACATTTATATGGGAGGAGATAACGTTGTCTTTTGGGGGCCATTAGCGTGGACTGTAATTTATGGTTTATTTGTAGCAACCTTCTTAACACTGATTGTAGTACCTATTTTATTCTTCTTAAGTATAAAACTTAAAATGTGGATGCGCCTTAAATTTACATCTGAGCCCTTAAGAGCTAATGAAACAGAGGCCTTTAATCAAATTGAAGGTTCATCTCCACTTGAGATAAACAATTAAATTGAAATCATTATTTAAATAAAAAAATCCGAAGTCTTTACTTCGGATTTTTTACTTTTGCAATTCTAATAAAAATCTATGTACAGAAGTCACAATTGTGGTGAATTAAGAGCATCACACAGCAATACAGAAGTTACACTTTCAGGATGGGTTCAAGGTGTTCGCGACAAAGGGTTTATGATCTATATCGATCTTCGTGATCGCTATGGTATAACACAACTCTATTTTGATGAAGAACGCACACCTAAAGCTATTATAGAAAAGGCTCAAAAGCTTGGACGCGAATTTGTAATTCAAGTAAAAGGAAACGTTATTGAGCGTGCTTCTAAAAATCCAAATATTCCAACTGGAGATATAGAAGTATTAGTTTCAGAATTAACCATCTTAAACAAAGCTTTAGTTCCACCATTTACTATTGAGGATAAAACAGATGGAGGAGACGACATAAGAATGAAATATCGCTATTTAGATATTCGTCGTAATCCTGTAAAAAACAGCTTAATTTTTAGAGCTAAAGTCGCTCAAGAAGTAAGAAATTATCTTTCTAATGAAGGTTTTATTGAAGTTGAAACACCATACCTAATCAAATCAACTCCAGAAGGAGCTAGAGATTTTGTGGTTCCTTCTCGCATGAACGAAGGCCAATTTTACGCTCTTCCACAATCGCCTCAAACCTTCAAACAATTATTGATGGTTGGTGGCATGGATAAATACTACCAGATTGTAAAGTGCTTTAGAGATGAAGATCTACGTGCCGACAGACAACCCGAATTTACACAAATAGATTGCGAAATGGCCTTTGTTGAGCAAGAAGATATTCTTAATGTTTTTGAAGGCTTAACACGTCACTTACTTAAAGAAGTGAATGGTGTTGAAATTGAAAAATTCCCAAGAATGTTGTACGACGATGCCATGCGCTTGTATGGAAATGACAAACCAGATATTCGTTTTGGGATGGAATTTGGGGAATTAAATGCAGTGACACAACATAAAGATTTCGGAGTATTTAATAACGCTGAATTAGTCATTGGTATTGCAGTCCCTGGAGGAAACCGTTACACAAGAAAAGAAATCGATAAATTAATTGATTGGGTAAAACGTCCACAAGTTGGAGCATTAGGTATGATCTACGCGCGTTGTAATGACGATGGAAGTTTTAAATCTTCCGTAGATAAATTTTATGACCAAGACGATTTAGCAAAATGGGCTGAAATTACAGGTGCTAAACCTGGAGATTTAATCTGTGTATTATCTGGCGACACTAATAAAGTAAGAGCACAATTAAGTGCCTTACGAATGGAATTAGCAACACGTTTAGGATTAAGAGACCCTAAAGTATTTGCTCCATTATGGGTTATTGATTTCCCATTATTAGAATTAGATGAAGAAACAGGGCATTACCATGCCATGCACCACCCCTTTACGTCACCAAAACCAGGACAAATTGAATTACTAGACACTAATCCAGGCGAGGTAAAAGCTAACGCCTACGATTTAGTTTTGAATGGTAATGAAATTGGTGGAGGGTCTATCAGAATTCACGATAAAGCCACACAAGCTATAATGCTAAAACATTTAGGTTTCTCTGAAGAAGATGCCAGAGCACAATTTGGCTTTTTAATGGATGCCTTTGAATACGGAGCTCCACCACACGGAGGTTTGGCTTTTGGTCTAGATAGATTAGTTGCTATTTTAGGAGGACAAGAAACCATAAGAGATTTTATTGCCTTCCCTAAAAACAATTCTGGTCGAGATGTGATGATTGATGCTCCTGCACCAATTGATGATGAACAACTAAACGAATTAAATTTAAAACTGAACTTAAAATCATAACATTATTTAATCCTGCTTCTTGCAGGATTTTTTAATAGCTCTAAGCCATGCAAACAAAGCGCCCGTTATTTAAGAGGATTTTAATATGGAGAGCAAAACATATTTCAAATAAGCAATTTATATATTTGCTAAGTGTTTTAGTAGGCTTTACTTCTGGGTTAGGTGCGGTAGCTCTCAAAAATTTAACCCACTATATTCAACTATTATTAGAAGGTAACTTCGTTCATTATTACCATCAAGCGTTTTATTTTCTATTCCCAATTATTGGATTGACTTTGGTTTATTTAATTATGAAGTATGTCATAAGAGCGCATGTAAGTCATGGTATTCCATCAACACTTTATGCCATTGCAAAACGAAAAGGCATCATAAAACGATTTCAAATGTTTGGGTCTGTTCTCACCGCACCTGTAACGATTGGTTTTGGTGGTTCTGTAGGATTGGAAGGTCCTGCCGTTGCTACTGGAGCCGCAATTGGGTCTAATATTGCTTGGCTTTTTAGAATGAATCAAAAGACCAAAACCTTACTCATTTGTTGTGCTGCTGCTGGGGCATTATCTTCTATTTTTAAAGCTCCCATTGCTGCTATTATTTTTGCAATTGAAGTTTTTAGTTTAGATCTAACCATTGCATCTATGCTTCCGTTATTATTAGCATCGCTTTCGGCTATTTTAACTTCTTATTTTTTCTTAGGAGATGATGTTTTACTACCCTTTCGAATCGATGATAATTTTAGTATTTCTGATGTTCCTTTTTATGCTATTTTAGGAATTTGTGCGGCGTTTACTTCAATCTACTTTACAGAAGTTTATGAGCGTATTCAAAAGTTTTTTGATAAATTAAACTCACCAATTAAAAAACTCCTTGTTGGTGGTATTGCTATTGGTATACTCGTTTATTTAATTCCACCACTTTATGGTGAAGGTTTCAATGTTATAAATAGTCTTATTGCCGGAAACCCAGAAAAAGCCTTAGTCAATAACTTTCTAAATTTAGATTTATCTAATATTTGGGTGGTAATTGTGCTTCTTGCTGGACTCGTCTTTTTCAAAATTATCGCAAGTGCTTTAACTTTTGGTGCAGGTGGTGTTGGTGGTATTTTTGCACCTACCCTTTTTATGGGTAGTATTATGGGAAATTGTATCGCCAAAATAATTAACCACTGCGGTTTATTTAACACTCCTGTTAATGAAAGTAATTTTACATTAGTAGGTATGGCGGGTTTATTAGCTGGTGTATTGCACGCTCCATTAACGGCCATATTTTTAATTGCAGAACTCACAGGGGGGTATGACTTGTTTATACCTCTAATGATTACAGCTGCAATTTCATTTGGGATAACAAAATACTTTGTTTCACATTCTGTTTATACCATGGAATTAGCACGTAAAGGAGAACTCATAACACATAATAAAGACCATGCTGTATTAACCTTAATGGATATCAATAAGGTTATAGAAACTAATTTTATTCATATCACAACAAATATGATGTTAGGTGAAATTATTAAGGAAGCGGTTATAAAATCTAACCGAAACATTTTCCCCGTTATAGACGATAAAAACAAAACGCTCAAAGGGATTATTTTATTAGATGACTTAAGACCAATAATGTTTGATCAAACCTTATATAATGAAGTGTACGCGAGCGAATTGATGCAAAAACCTCCAGAAGTAATTGATATTGAAAACGATAAAATGACGGATATTATGAAAAAATTTCAAGATAGTAGCGCTTGGAATTTACCGGTTGTAAAAAAAGGTGTTTATGTCGGTTTTATTTCTAAATCAAAATTATTAACTGCTTACCGACGCGAATTAATTAATTTTACATCTTAATATATAGCATATTATCTAACATAAAAGGTTTTAGAAACCTGATCGTTTTTTTGAAAGATGCCAACAAAACCCTTCATAAAACACTTGCTTCTACTGCGATATAAGTATATATCGCAAAAAAACTTTATCTATATACTTAGTATTGCCGTTGGTTTAGTAACCGGTATTGCTGCGGTAACACTAAAAAACATCACCTATACTATTCAATCAGGCTTAGAACAAGGTATTATTTTTTCTCAAAATCAGCTGTATTTCATATTACCTGTAATTGGTCTTTTTTTGGTTTTTCTTTTTACACGATATATCTTTAGAAAAGCACTAAACCCTTCAATTCCTCCATATATAAAACGTGCGATACCTTCACTTTTATATTCCTTATTAAGACAAAAAGGATTACTGTCTTACAAACTTATTTACCATCCATTAATAACGGCCCCTTTAACGGTTGGATTTGGTGGTTCCGTTGGGTTATTAGGACCTGCAATAACCTCTGGATCTGCATTGAGCTCTAATTTAAGTCGGATTTTACGTGTCGACAAAAAAACAAGAACTTTACTTATCGCTTGTGCTACAGCTGCTGCAGTTGCATCCATGTTTAAATCACCAATTGCGGCTATTGTTTTTGCTGTAGAGATATTTAGCTTAGATCTTACATTTGCATCGTTATTACCATTATTAATAGCCTCTATCTCTTCTGTATTAACCTCTTATTTCTTTTTGGGTGATGAGTTACTTTTTAATTTTAATGTCACCGAAAAGTTCAATCCAAAGGACACTGCTTTCTATATGCTTTTAGGATTAGGTACCGGTATAGCTTCTATATATTTCACTAAGATGTATTTTGCTATCTATACCTTTTTTGATCGATTTAAATCCAAATTCACCAAACTTATAGTTGGAGGAATTGCTATCGGTATCATGCTTTATTTTATTCCTCCACTTTATGGTGAAGGTTTAAGTTTTACTAAAGACTTATTTGAAGGCAACTATCTTCATGCCCTAGGGTCTAATCCTTTTGATAAATACGTTCATAACGTATGGGTTGTTATTGTATTACTTATTGGATTTACCATATTTAAAGCCATAGCAATGACAACCACTTTTGCCGCTGGAGGTGTAGGAGGTGTAATTGTTCCAACAATGGTAATGGGAAGTGCCTTGGGAAATGTTGTGGCCAAAATAATTAATAACATTGGTTTTGGTTTTCATGTTTCTGAATCCAATTTTACATTAATTGGTATGGCAGGATTAATTGCAGGAGTAATCCATGCACCATTAACTGCTATTTTTTTAATTGCAGAAATCACAGGAGGTTACATTCTATTCTTACCACTAATGATAACAGTTGCTATTTCCTATATGATTACCAAAACATATATGCAACACACCATATACACGCGCGAATTAGCAGAACGAGGAGATTTATTAACTCATGACAAGGACCAAAGTGTTCTAACCGTAATGACCTTAGATTCGGTTATAGAACAAGATTTTATTGCACTACATCCAGAAATGAGTTTAGGTGAAATGCTAAAAAAAGGAGTTTCAAAATCGAGTCGAAATATATTTCCAGTTACAGATTCTAACGCTATGCTTGTGGGTATTATTCTGTTAGATGATATTCGCTCTGTGATGTTTGACCAAAGTTTATACGAATCTACGACTGTTGAAACCTTTATGCATCAAGCTCCAGATTATATTATATATGAAAAGGATGCTATGCAAACGGTCATGAAAAAGTTTCAAGATTCAAAAGCATGGAATCTACCCGTTATAAAAGACAACAAATATTATGGTTTTGTTTCAAAATCGAAACTATTAACCGCTTATCGTACCGAATTAATTAACTTTACATCTCAAACCTACTATTAGGTTTATTGAAAACTCCCTTTAATGAAACCCATAAAAATCATCACATTTATTGCTTTTTTAGCTTCTCTAACAAGTATCATTAGTGGTTTAATTCTAGATTTAGAACATTCTCAAAAACTCATTGGCTTTGGGGTACTAGGATTATTTTTTGTAGTTTTTCCATTGTTTTCTTACTACAGATGGAAAGACAAAGACGTTAAAGACTACATGCTTACAAAAGAAAACCTTGATAAAATGCGCGAAAATCAACGCAACTCTAAACAATAATTCATTGATATTGTGCACGTATAATGAAGCATTTAAATAAAAAAAAACAATTTCTTAACTTGAGGTTTTATTTTTATTTTATCTTTACGCTTTAATTTTTATTTATATTATAATGACTGGAACAGTTAAATTTTTTAATGATTCAAAAGGATTTGGATTCATTACCAACGAAGAAACAGGAAAAGACATCTTCGTACACGTATCAAACCTTAATGGCGTAGAATTACGCGAAGGTGACACCGTAGAGTACGACGAAGAAGAAGGAAGAAAAGGTTTAGTAGCTGCCAACGTGCAAGTGCTTTAAGTATATATCTTACAAGTTTCAACGCTCAACCAATGGTTGGGCGTTTTTTTTGCTTTATCCTCAATAAAATGAAGCAATATCAAGTTCGCAAAAAGGACACTAAAAAGCCTATTGAAACACTATTGGTAAATCTTGTTTTGCAATCTTTACAATATAATAAGGCTGTGTCAATACACTGGTTGCTTTCCCCTTAGGACTCGAATGTTTTACTGTCACTAACATCTTTTCAGACGTTTTAGAAATATCTAAGTCTATGGCATATCCTCCACTGCCTTTTACATCATTAAACACAGCAATAACTGCATATTTTGAAAAGTCAATTTTTGTTTCTGTAAAATGTTCTGAAACATTATTTACACTATTCATTTGCTCCATTAAACGCTCCCAATCCCTCTGAGTTTCAATGATAGTGTTTTGCTTAGCAATCCCTTCGGATCCTGAACCATAAAGGTTACCTTTTGAAATTAAAACAGGTTCTACAGTCGTCATTTTTGCATTATTTTGATCCATCTTATGGCATTTACAACTAAAAACAAATAGTAATGATAATATAATTAGTGTCTGTGTTTTCATAATAAGTATTGATTTAAAGTCTAAAATTTACGCCAATTAATTTAAGTTCCGTTTTTCAATAAAAAAGCGTTTCATTAGTGATGCTGCTTCTTCAGCCAATATACCACTAACCACTTCCGTCTTTGGATGTAATTGTGCTCCCATCGTTTTAAAACCTCTTTGCTCGTCTGATGCCCCATAAACTATTTTAGAAATCTGACTCCAATACAAGGCTCCTGCACACATCTGGCAAGGCTCTAAGGTAACGTACAAGGTGCATTTATTCAGATATTTTCCACCTAAAAAATTGGCTGCAGAGGTAATCGCTTGCATTTCGGCATGTGCTGTTACATCATTTAAAAGTTCTGTAAGGTTATGTGTTCGTGCAATAATTCTATCTTCTACTACAATAACTGCACCAACTGGTATTTCTCCTTTTTCATAAGCCTTCTCTGCTTCCTGGAGGGCCTTTTTCATAAAGTAAGTATCGTCAAATGGGTTTATCATAGTTGTAAAAATACGATTTCAAAATTATTCTAAATCATTGCGGCAAGAAATTTGATATCTAAAAACAAAGGCCAACCTTATGAAACCACATGACTCCATTTCAATTCCAAAACCATGCCGCGAAGATTGGTCTAAAATGACAAGGAATAAGCAAGGACGCTTTTGCCAATCGTGCTCAAAATCTGTAATTGATTTTACACAAATGCCACAAGAAGAAATTCAAAATTATTTGGCCGTAAATACTGGTACAAACATTTGTGGACGTATTAAAGCATCTCAACTAGAACAGATTCGCATTGAAATTCCACAACACATCATTCAGCAACAAAGGAGTTTTCATAAACTATTTCTTTTAGCCCTATTAATTGCAATGGGAACATCGCTATTCAATTGTTCCGATGGAAATGGAAATATAAAGAAAATTGATGCTGTAAAAATTACCAACACTTTAGATTCTATAGAGAACAAAACGTTTCATACTGATTCAATTTTAACAGATGAGGTAACTGAAATCCCAGAAATTGTTGGTGAAATAATCCTGCCATCTCAAGATGAAATTGTAATTGGATTTTTGATTACAGACACCCCTCCTGAATTTAAAAATACTCCAGATAATTTATCTCCTTCAGAAAAAAAGAACTATTTATCTCGCAAAGTTACCGACATAATTAAGAAAAACTTTAATATTGAAATTGCTAAAAAACTGGGAATAATAGGAAAGCATAGAATTTTTACCCAATTTAAAATTAATGAAAACGGATTTATTACAGATGTCAAAGTTCAATCTTCTACGCACTCTTCTTTAGAAAAAGAGGCTTTAAGAGTAATTAATTTGTTACCACAATTTACCCCAGGAAAACAGAACGGCGTAAATATTGCAACAATACATACCTTACCTATCGTTTTTGTAATCGAAGATTAATAAAATCTCGTATTTTTACAAGGTGAAAACAGCATTGTTAAAACATATCAATCTTCCTGAAGATTTACGCCAACTAAAGCCTGAAAACTTACCTCAACTCGCCCAAGAATTGCGACGCTTTATTATTAATATCGTCGCTACAAAAGAAGGTCATTTAGGGGCAAGTTTGGGAGTTGTAGAATTAACTATTGCCTTGCATTATGTCTTCAACACTCCAAAAGATCAACTCATTTGGGATGTAGGTCACCAAGCTTATGGACATAAAATCTTAACGGGAAGAAAGGACGTTTTTGATACCAATAGACAACTCAATGGTATAAGCGGTTTTCCTAAACGCAGTGAAAGTATATATGATGCTTTTGGTGTTGGACATTCATCAACCTCAATTTCGGCAGCTTTAGGAATGGCAATTGCCTCACAACTAAAAGGTGAAAACAAACACCATATTGCCGTGATAGGAGATGCCTCTATTGCTAGTGGAATGGCTTTTGAAGGCTTAAACCATGCTGGAGTTACAGATGCTAATTTACTCGTCATCTTAAACGATAATGCCATTGGTATAGATCCTAGTGTTGGAGCCTTAAAACAATATTTGACTAACGTCAAAAAAGGCACTGAAAAGCAAGACAATATTTTTGAAGCCTTAAACTTTAATTATTCAGGACCTATTGATGGTCATGATTTACCATTATTACTTTCAGAATTAAAACGATTACAAACGATAAAAGGTCCGAAATTCTTACATATTATTACCACCAAAGGAAAAGGTTTAAAACAAGCTGAATTAGACCAGGTCAAATACCATGCTCCAGGAAAGTTTGATGCAAAAACAGGAGAACTTCCTATTAAATCTCAGTTGAAGCAGCCACCTAAATTTCAAGATGTGTTTGGTAAAACCATTGTAGAACTGGCTTTAAAAAATGACAACATTGTGGGCATTACGCCAGCTATGCCTACGGGTAGTTCTTTAAAGTATATGATGGACACCCTTCCTGACCGTGCTTTTGATGTTGGTATTGCAGAACAACACGCTGTAACCCTTGCAGCCGGAATGGCAACGCAAGGCCTTATTCCGTTTTGTAATATTTACTCCACCTTTTTACAACGTGCTTACGACCAAATCATACACGATGTAGCTTTACAAAATTTACCCGTTATCCTTTGTTTAGATCGTGCTGGATTAGTGGGTGAAGATGGAGCTACACATCATGGCGTATTTGACTTAGCATACCTAAATTGTATTCCTAATCTGGTTATTTTTGCACCACGAGATGCCATAGCTCTTAGAAATATAATGTACACTGCTCAGTTAGGAATAGACTTTCCATTGGCTATTCGTTATCCTAGAGGGCGTGGTCATTTATTAGATTGGAAACAACCATTTAAAGCTATAGAAATTGGAAAAGGTATCTGTTTAAAAGAAGGGAGTCAGATTGCGGTACTTTCTATTGGAACCTTAGCAAAAACAATTGAAGAGGCTATTTCAACCATAGCACAACATGATGCTATTAGTCATTACGACATGCAATTTGTTAAGCCTCTTGATGTCCCTTTGTTACATGAGATCTTTAAGAACCACGATGCTATACTGACTGTTGAAGATGGCACTATAGTCGGTGGTTTTGGGAGTGCAATTCTAGCCTTTGCGAATACGCATCACTACAATCAAAACATCAAAGTCTTAGGCATTAAAGACCAATTTATTGAGCATGGAACGGTTCAACAACTTATGCAGTTACAACAATTGGATGCACCAGCAATTAAGAAAACCCTAGAAGATTTACTCCTCAATCTCAAGAATAGCTAAATCCGACTGATTTTCAACTTGTTCAGTCTTCATCGTTTCATAGCTTGTTTGCTCTAAACTTTCGCTTGTAATATCATCCAAGAGAAGTAAACACGTTACAACAACTAAGAAAATGACTAGCCCTCCAAGTATATTATTCTTCATAAGTAGGTATTTAATGGGTTGATTCTGAAGTAAAAGAAAACAAAATATCGATAAAAAACAAATTTATTCGCTGAAATACACTACCCTATTCTATTTCATTTGAAATTATAAGATCTGACCTTGCAGTTTTTTATGCAATAACATGGCATTTGTATCTGATAATTTCGATATATATAAACACATTGCTAACAGATTTTCATATAACGATTCATTACTGAGTTTTAATGTTTCTGGCAATGTGCTATATAACAACGCATCATAATTAGACATGTTGTTCTCATAATAATGCAGTGCCATATCTCCAAAAGATTCTAATAATTGATTTAGAATTTTATATCCAGCGATTTCTTTATTAATAACTTCTTTAGAGCGATACACATTTTTTATACTAATATTAATAATATCCTTGATTTGTGCTTTATACTGACTAACATCTAATAAAGCGGTTTCAAATTTACCCGCCAAAATAGCCTCTTCGTGCTTCATAAATAGCGAAGCCGCTTCATTAATTAAGCGCCCAATAGCTAAGGCTCGTAAGTAGCTCACCCGATCTTCTGTGGTTTTTAAAGCACTATAATTTTCGGTTTTAATACTCCCTCTCACCAAGTTAATTAAGTACTCTAAAGCATATTCTTCTTCAATTAAGCCTAAGTTGATGCCATCTTCAAAATCGATAATAGTATAGCAAATATCATCAGCGGCTTCCACCAAAAACGCTAATGGATGTCGTTGATAAGTTACATATTCATCACTTCGTTTGGTTAAGCCCAACTCCAATGCTATGGTTTCAAACATTGCTTTTTCACTTTGAAAAAAGCCATATTTTTTATCTACAATATGATCTGATGGTTTTTTAGGCAATGATTCTTTTGGATACTTCATAAAAGCTCCTAAAGTGGCATAACTTAATCTTAAACCACCTTCTCTACCCTCTCTACTTTCCGTGAGAATCTTAAAGCCATTGGCATTACCTTCAAAATCACATAAATCTTGATACTCTTTTTCAGTTAAGTACTTTTTAAATGTAGCACCCTTGCCTTCTTTAAAATAGGCACCAATTGCTTTTTCTCCAGAATGGCCAAACGGAGGATTACCAATGTCGTGTGCCAACGCTGCTGCTGCAACAATAGCCCCAAAATCATTAATTTTATAGCCGTGAACATTTTCTAAGTGTGGATGTTTTTTCAACAACAACTGCCCTACTCTTCTTCCCAAAGAACGTCCCACAACACTTACTTCTAAACTATGCGTTAAACGTGTGTGGACAAAATCGGTTTTAGACAAAGGCACCACTTGGGTTTTGTCTTGAAGTCCTCTAAATTCTGAGGAGAATATAATACGGTCATAATCTACCTCAAACCCTAAACGAGTTTCATCTTGTTCTTTTCTTAGTCTTTTATTGGTATCTCCGTAACGCTTTAAGGAGAGTAGCTGTTCCCAGTTCATAGTTTAATTCTTAGAAGATGCAAGATATATAAATTGCTATACAATTGATTACTTAAAGCTTATATAGATGTTATAAATTTTAATGTTATCTAATTGTTTCCAGAATATAAATCTACATAATATTAAGCTAACAATCACCTAACCTTTTAGTCACGAATCTTTAATTTTCATATAACCTACAAGAACGCTAATCAGAGTTTCTTTGCAGCATAACATTTAATGAACAAAAACAAAATGAAAACAATTAAAAACTTATTTTTCTTACTTACATTTTCGCTTATCGCATTTAACTGTAGTAGTGATGATGATAACAACACTGATGATGGTGGAGACACTAATGAATTGATTCAGAAATCAGGTATTCTAACTGAAGATGAAACATGGACATCAAACAACATTTATCAATTAAATGGAAAAGTCGTTGTAAACGATGGTGTTACTTTAACTATCGAAGCTGGTACTATTATTAAAGGTGCTGAAGGACAAGAATCATTAGCTTCTGCTTTAGTTGTTGACCAAGGAGGAAAAATAATTGCTAACGGAACAGCTAGTGCACCAATTATAATGACCTCTGAATTAGACAACATTACTTTTGGGCAAAACACAGGAACAAGCCTTAACCAAAACGATACTGGTCTTTGGGGTGGATTAATCATTTTAGGTCGTGCACCAATCTCGGTCAGTGGAGATGTTGAAACGGCACAAATTGAAGGTATTCCTGCAACTGAGCCTTATGGTCAGTATGGTGGTACAGATGCCAATGACAACTCTGGTATTTACAAATACATTTCTGTAAGACATGGTGGTATCACTATTGGTTCTGACAATGAAATTAACGGTGTTACCATGGGTGGAGTTGGTAACGGAACGACAATCGATCATATTGAAGTTGTTGCGAACCAAGATGATGGTTTTGAGTGGTTCGGTGGAACTGTAAACGCAACAAACTTAATCACCTGGGGTAATGGTGATGATGGTTTAGATGCGGATCAAGCTTGGTCAGGATCTGTAAATAACGCCTTAGTTATTCAAGGAAGTGAATCTGGTAGCGCATTAGAATTAGATGGTCCTGAAGGATCTGAGGCAACAGAAGATGGTTATACCATGAGTAATATTACTTTAATTGGTGATGCTTCAACGTCTAGCTATATCGCAGATTGTAGAGATGGTTTAATTGTAAACTTAAACAACATATTAGTTTACAACTTCGGAACTGAATCTACAGTAAGAATTAGTGGTGATGACTCACATACGGAATTTGCAAATGATAGAATATCGTTTTCTAACTGGGAAATTGTTTTACCTACAGGTGTTGCTTTAGCTGATATCATTCAAGCTGATGCCAACCAAGAAAAATTCACTGATAATGCTTCTGCTATAACTGAAACAGAAGCGACAACCGGAGCGAACACAAGTGTATTTGGCTGGACTTATGCAGCGTCTCAAAACGCATTCTAAATTAACAAACATAATTCTCAAAATGTCCGGAAATAACTTTCGGACATTTTGTATATTTTAAAATCATATTAAAAATGATTAAATCCGTATCTCTTTTTTTTGCAATCGTATTATCCTTTTCTTTCGTAGCAGCACAACAAACCGGAACTGTAACAGGTAAAATTTTTGACGGCGAGTTTAACGATGTACTTCCTTTTGCTAACGTTGTCGTTAAAAATACCGCAACAGGTACTACTACAGATTTTGATGGTACATATAAATTAACATTAGATGAAGGCGTTTACACTTTAGTATATTCCTTTGTTGGCTATGAAACAAAAGCTATTACAGATGTTAAAATCGAAGCAAACAAAGTCGTAGAAGTCAATGTTACTTTAAATCCATCTTCAGCGGCATTAAGTGAGGTGGTAATAACAACATCTGCTCGTAGAAATACCGAAGAATCGGTATTAAATCTTCAACGTAATTCTGCTGTTTTACTTGATGGCCTTTCCATAGAAAGCATAAAAAAGGCTGGAGCTAGTGATATTGCATCTGCCATAAAAAGTGTTCCTGGTGTTTCTGTTCAAAACGGTAAATTTGTTTATGTTAGGGGCTTAGGAGATCGCTATACCAAGTCGATATTAAATGGAATGGATATTCCAGGGTTGGATCCGGATAAAAATACTGTTCAAATGGATGTGTTTCCAACTAATATTTTAGAAAATATCATTGTCATAAAATCAGGATCTGCCGATTTACCTGCAGATTTTACGGGAGGTGTTGTAGATATTATCACTAAAGATTTCCCTTCAAAAAAAGCCATGAGCTTTTCACTTTCTACAAGCTATAATCCGGATATGACTTTTAATTCTAATTATGTCACTTACGAAGGGAGCGGAACAGATTTTTTGGGTTTTGATAGCGGGGATAGAGATTTACCTATATCATCGTCTACTAAAATTCCAAATCCGGCGTCGGGTAACAACTCTAGTTTAGAAGGCATTACACGTTCATTTAATAGCACCTTAGCTGCGGAGCGCGAAACAAGCTTACCAAACTTTAGCTTTGGTTTTAATTATGGCAACCAATTTGATGTTGGAGAGAATCGATTAGGTTTAATTGCTTCATTAAATTACAAAAATGAAACCTTGTTTTACGAAGGTTTTGAAAACGAAGTTTATCAGAAAAATGAAGACCGTAGTATTAAGGCATTACGATTTGACCGTAGACAAATTGGTGATTTAGGAGAAAATAACGTCTTGTTAAGCGGATTAGTAGGCTTATCTTATAAAACCGATAACGCTAAATACAATTTTAATGTCTTACACATACAAAGTGGAGAGAGCAGAGCAGCTTTATTTACTCAAAACACAGAAATATCTAATGATATTGATGTCGATAAAGACAACTTAGAATATACCCAACGTTCTTTAACCAACTTTTTAATTGGTGGTCAGCATAACGATATCGAAAATGATTTCGTTACAGAATGGAAAGTATCACCTAGCTTTAGTCGTGTTTATGATAAAGACGTAAGATTAACCACTTTTATTTTGAACAATGATGGATCCACAAGTATTAGTTCTGATGCTGGATTTCCACAACGTTTATGGAGAGACTTAGAAGAATTTAATGCGACGGCAAAGGTCGATTTCACAAAGAAGTACGATTTATTTGACAACCAAGCGGCTCTTAAATTTGGAGCTTTAGGAAGTTATAAGCAACGTAATTATGACATTTATAAATATGAAGTTGCCTTTAGAGCAGTAACGACTTCAGATTTGAACGGAGATCCTAATGCGATTTTAGATCCCAATAATATTTGGACACCTGAAACGAATTCTGGTTCTTATATCCGTGGAAACTTTGAACCAGCAAACTCTTATGAATCTACACAAAACACTTTAGCTGCTTATATATCTAATGAATTTAAGATCACAGAGAAATTAAAATCTATCGTTGGTTTACGTGCTGAATACTTTACAACGTTTTTTACAGGACAAAACAATTCGGGTACTCAAATTTATGATAACGAACAAACTATAGATGAATTAGATCTATTTCCTTCAGCGAACTTTATCTATGAAGCTAATGAAAAATCTAATATTCGTTTATCTTATTTCCGTACGGTAGCAAGGCCTAGTTTTAAAGAGTCTTCAGTGGTACAAATTTCAGATTTATTAACGGGACTTATCTTTTTAGGAAATATTGATTTACAGCCTTCTTACATTAATAATTTTGATGCGAGGTATGAATTCTTTGGAGAGAACGCACAGATGTTTGCCGTAAGTGCTTTTTACAAAAGATTTAAAGACCCTATTGAATTAGTAGCTTATTCTTACGTTGCTCCTAATCAATTTACACCTAGAAATTCACCAGAAGCGCAAGTCTTAGGGCTGGAGTTTGAAGGTCGTAAAAACTTTAAGTTTATTTCAGAATCTTTAACTGACTTAAGTTTAAACGTCAATGTTTCTATTATCAAATCTGAAATTGAAATGGCAAAAGGAGAAGGTCAGGAATATGAATCTAGACAACAATTTGCAAGAAATGGTGAGACGATTGACGATACACGTGAATTACAAGGCCAATCCCCATTTTTAGTCAATGTGGGTCTTAATTACAATAACACCGATTCTGGTTTTGAAACTGGACTTTTTTACAATGTTCAAGGAAAAACCTTAGAAGTCGTTGGTTTTGGTCAAAATCCTGATGTATACACACAATCCTTCAATAGTTTAAATTTCAATCTATCAAAACGTTTTGGAAAAGATGACCGTTCTAAAATAAGCTTGAAAATAGATAACATTTTAAATGACGACCGATTAAGTCAGTATGAATCTTATGGAGATGTTACTGCTAATTTTTCCTCAAGAAACCCGGGCACCACGTTTAGCTTAGGCTATAGTATGAATTTATAAAATTCAATACATGTTATAAAAAAGAGCTGTAAAAATATTACAGCTCTTTTCTTATTTATTTAACTAATGAATCTAATCTCTAGAGACCAAAGCTCTATCCTTAGACCATTCTACAACACTAACAATAGCATTGTTTGTATAATCTACTTCTTTTAAAGTTTTATCTGTCCAATAAAACCATTTGCCGACTTTTTTCCCATTATCATAATTTGCTGAAGCACTCTTATTACCATCCATAGTAAAGCTCAACCACTCACCTTGTAATTTACCATCTAAAGTATAAGAACCTGTTTGGCTCACTACTCCATTGTCGTGAAAATAAGTTACATCAATTAAATTGGTGTCTTCATTAAGCTTTAGTTCCCGCTCTTGCTGAGCAAAAGAAACCATACCGATTAAAAAAGCGAACAACATTAAAACATTTTTGCTCATAATTTTGGGTATTAAAAAATTTATATTACTCAAATATAAAGAATAGTTAACATTTAAACAACAATTCCTTAACATTAAGTTTACATAAGAATACTAAACAACTATCTATCAACAATGTAACACAAACCATATAGCACCAAATATTAATAATTACTTAATACTAAGATTACAGTGCCATTAAACGACTTATATACATTTGCCATTGTCTTATAAGACCAATTAGTTTCGTATAATCTATTAGTTTTTGTCGACTATTTATCATGAATACTAATGACTGCCTTTGGCCAAGGCAGTTTTTTTTACACCTAAAATTAACACTAAGGAAACATATATATTTAAAATAAGTAAGTTCTTTGCAACGACAAAAACTGATATTTTAAATGAAATTCGCATTTAGCGCTATTGCTATCATTGCTTTAAGTGTTTTAACTTCTGTAAAAGCGCAAGACCTTAGCGACACTTCATTTGGCAACGGAATAATTAATTACGTAGCCAAGGATAGCTCATTTAGTATAAAATTTGCATCGCGTTTTCAGGTGCGCGCTCTTTCTTCATGGGATTATGATGGAGATCAATACGGTAATGCAGATTACAACTTTATAGTTCGTAGGGCACGATTAAAATTTAATGGTTTTGCCTATTCCCCTAAATTAAAATACAAATTAGAACTTGGTCTTTCCAGTAGAGATTTATCTGGCGCTAATGAATTCAACAGAAATACACCTCGTTATATTTTTGATGCTGTACTTATGTGGAATTTTTCAGGCAACTGGGAACTCTGGACCGGACAAGCAAAATTACCAGGTAATATTGAGCGCATTGTTTCTTCTGGAAATTTACAATTAATAGACCGCTCTTTACTTAACAGTTGTTTTAATATAGATCGCGATTTAGGGCTTCAATTACATCACACAACCAATTTGAGCGCCCATTTTTTAATGCGTGAAAAATTCGCAATTTCACAAGGTGAAGGTCGTAATGTATCAGAAGGCAATAAAGGAGGTTTACAGTACACAGCACGATTAGAGTTTTTACCCTTTGGAGAATTTCAATCTAAAGGAGAATACAGTCAATCGGATTTGAAACGCGAAACAACACCAAAATTGATGCTTGGATTCACTTACAATTATAATGACAGTGCTGTACGAAACCAAAATGGTTTAGGAGATTATATGTTTAGAAGTGATGATTCACTTTACGAAACGGACCAAACGACTCTTTTCGCAGATGCGATGTTTAAATACAAAGGATTTTCATTTATGGGCGAATACGCTAAACGCAGCGCTAGCCATCCAATTGCAACAGAAATAGATGGTACAACTCCAACAGGAGACATTGTACTTACCGGAAATGCCGTTAACCTACAAGCGGGTTATTTATTTAAAACCAACTATGAACTAGCAGCACGTTTTACTACGGTTGATTACGAGTCGGTTACAAATACACTCCCTGTTAAACAATACACCTTAGGAGCTTCAAAATACATTGTAGGTCATAAATTAAAAGTTCAATCCGATTTAAGTTATAAAACCTTAGACGGAAACGACGACAACATTACGTTTAGACTTGGTTTTGATATTCATTTTTAAATCAAAAGAATAACAATTAGATAACACACTCATTAAATTGTATAAAGATATTTGCAAACTTATTTTAATTAAAAATTATGGATAATATTTATTTATTAATGATTATTGCTTTAGCGATTTTAGCTATTGCCGATTTAGTAGTTGGTGTAAGCAATGATGCTGTAAATTTTTTAAACTCAGCTATTGGCTCTAAAGCTATTTCCTTTAAAACCGTAGTGATTATTGCGAGTGTAGGAGTTGCTGTTGGTGCCATATTCTCTAGTGGAATGATGGAAGTTGCACGTAAAGGTATCTTTAATCCTAGTGAGTTTATGTTTAATGAAATCATGATTATTTTCATGGCAGTAATGATTACAGACATTCTACTATTAGACTTCTTTAATACTATAGGGATGCCCACCTCTACTACAGTATCTATCGTATTTGAATTACTTGGAGCTTCTGTAGCTATGGCATTGATAAAAATTGGTCATGCCAATGGGTCATTCTCTGATGTTATTAACTATATCAACACCTCTAAAGCAACAGAAATTATTTTAGGAATACTGCTGTCTGTCGTCGTCGCCTTCTCTATTGGTGCCCTAGTACAATGGTTTGCAAGATTATTACTGTCTTATAATTTTGAACAAAAAGCAAACTGGGTTGGTGCCATTTTTGGTGGACTTGCCTTAACCGCAATTACCTATTTTATTTTTATAAAAGGATTAAAAGGCACTTCTTACGCTAATAACAATTACGATGTGTTAGGTGGTGTAACCATGAAAGATTTCCTAGAACACAATGTCTTATCCATATTAGCTGCAAGTTCTATTTTTTGGTCTGTATTAGCGTTTGCGTTAATTACCTTTTTAAAGACCAACATCTATAAGTTAATTATCATTGTAGGAACCTTTGCCCTAGCACTAGCTTTTGCAGGAAACGATTTAGTTAACTTTATTGGAGTTCCTGTTGCGGCATTTAATGCCTTTGAAGCTTGGGTAGCTTCTGGATTAGCTGCAGATAAATTTCCAATGGCCGTACTTGCTGAAAAAGTACCAACAAACAATTGGTTATTATTTGCTGCAGGAATGATTATGGTATTAACCTTATGGTTTTCTTCAAAAGCAAAAAAAGTAGTTAAAACATCATTAGATCTTTCTAGCCAAGGAGAAACAGAAGAACGATTTCAACCTAACTTTTTATCACGTGGTTTTGTAAGAAGCGCAATGTTAATGTCTCAAATGTCAGCCTATATCTTACCAAACACATGGCAACAAAAAATAGATAAACAATTTGAACCCCAAGTGGTTTCTAAAAAAGTAAAAACAGCAGATCTTCCAGCTTTTGATATGGTTAGAGCTGCAGTCAACTTAATGGTGGCAGCCGTCTTAATTTCTATTGCAACGTCATACAAATTACCATTATCAACGACATATGTAACGTTTATGGTGGCTATGGGTACATCTTTAGCCGATAGAGCTTGGGGAGCAGAAAGTGCTGTGTACAGAGTTGCAGGTGTAATCAATGTTATTGGTGGTTGGTTCTTTACTGCATTTAGTGCATTTACTGCAGCAGCTTTAGTGGCTTATTTATTAAACCTGAACCTTCATGTTATGTTTCCTATTTTATTGCTAACGGCCTTTGGTTTATTAATTAGAAACTATCTATCTCACAAGAAAAAATCTAATGCCATTGCAGAAGAAGATAGCTTAACTAAAACGGGAAGTAGTTCTGTACAAGGAGTTATCATTGAAAGCGCTAGTAATATTGCTAACGTTGTAAAACGTGGAAACCGCATTTACACTAATGCTATTGAAGGCTTAGCAAAACAAGATTTAAACTTACTTAAAAAGAATAAAAAACAAGTTAATAAGCTCTCTGAAGAAGTCGATAATTTAAGAGACCATATCTTCTACTTTATTAAGAACCTAGACGAAACAAGTTTAAGAGCGAGTAGTTTTTACATCAATATCTTAGGCTATTTACAAGATATGACCCAATCTTTAGAATACATTTCTAAAACTAGTCATAAGCATATTAACAATAACCATAAGAAGCTTAAATTTAGTCAGATTAAAGAATTAAAGGAAATTGATTTAGCCCTTGAAGATCTTTTCAATAAGACTAAAGAAGCATTCGATTCGCATTCTTTTGAGAAAATTGGAACCATTATTAAAGGTAAAAAAGACGTCTTTGATTTAGTCACTGATAAAATTGCGAAACAAGTCGCTAGAACACGTACAGAAGAGTCGAGTCCTAAAAACACTACGCTTTATTTTAGTTTACTTCTAGAAACTAAAGATTTGTTAACCGCAGTCATGAATTTATTAGAAGAATACTATAATGCACATGACAGCTCTGTTGAGCCTGCAACAATTCATACAGAAGAAGAATAGACAATCTATTTATTTTAATAAGCATTTAAAAGCTTCAAGTCCCTATAAGATTTGAAGCTTTTTTTATGGACTAAATCAAAAATTAAACCCTACAATTTCAACATGTTATATTAGGTTTAGAAAAACAGCAACGGAAACCGTCCCTTTTCAGAAGTTTTAAATGTCATAGTATTTGTAATAAAATTTAACATTCAACATCCAAAAACCGCCCTTAATCGTATATATGACTTTAAAACTATAATAACCAAAAATTATAATATGAAGAAAGTTTCAATCTTATTAGTAACAATGATTTTATTAAGTGCTTGTGTATCTAAGAAAAAATACTTGGCCTTAGAACAAGAACATGGTGAAACCGTAAGTGAATTGACTAAAACAAGAGTAGAAAAAGAAGATTTAGAACATAAGTTTTCTGTTATTGAAGCCCGCGTTAACCAATACAATGCCAAAATACAATCATTAAATGAAGATGTCGAAGGCTTAACCATTGAAAATCAAGCTAAATTTCAAGTTTCTGAAGACGGCACAGTAGCTTCTGGTGCAAGCAAAGAAAAAATGCGTGAAACATTGAAAAATGTAGATGCAGAAAAATTAGCTGGCGCAAAGACTTTAAAAGATTCTATGAATTTAGCCATTCAGTACAACTTAAGTAAAGCAATGAACACTAGCGATCTTAACGAAGACGAAGATATTGTAGTAGATATTAACGAAACTGTAGTTATGATTTCTATTGCAGACAACATGTTATTTAACACTGCAAGTTACCGCGTAGGAAACAAAGCGGATAAAATTTTACAAAAATTAGCTGATGTAATAAACTCTGAGCCAAGTTTAGATGTTATGGTTGAAGGTCACACTGATTCTAGAAGCATTAACACTGATAAAATTGCAGACAACTGGGACTTAAGTGTATTACGTGCCACCTCTGTTGTTAGAAAACTACAAAATCAATTTAAGGTTGCACCTGAGCAATTAATTGCTTCTGGACGTAGTAGCTACCAACCTTTAGTAGAAAACAACTCTAGCGCCAATCGTGCTAAAAACAGAAGAACACGTATTATTTTAATGCCAAACATTGACAAGTTCTTTGCTATGATGGAAGAAAAATAAATCACAAATCTATCTAGATTTAATACCCAAAGCACCCTCCCGAACAATTCGGCATTGGGTGCTTTTTTTTGTTTGATATATTGTAATTTGTAGAAAAAATAATTACTATGAAATCTTTTCTTGCATTTGCATTCTTCTTATGCGCTTTATCTGGTTTTAGTCAAAATCTATCGTCTCAAGAACTATTAAACAAAGCCATTAATTACCACGACCCAAATGGTAACTGGGAACGCTTTAACGCTACGTTTACTGTGGTAATGACCATGCCAGAAGCCGCAAAACGCACTAGTAGTATTTCAATTAATTTGCCTGCTGAATATTTTAGCGTCACCGCCACAAAAGATACTACAACCACCACATATACTTTAGATAAGAACAAGTGCCAAATGCGTTATAATGGCAAAGTTTTAGATCGCATAGCCGCAAAAGAAAAGAACATGACCTGCGATAGAGCTACACTTTATAAAAACTATTATTCGTATTTATATGGTTTACCTATGAAATTGAAAGATCCAGGCACTAATCTTAGTGATACGGTTGAAACAAAGACCTTTAAAGGCAAAACGTATTTGGTTCTAAAAGTCACATATGATGAAGCTGTAGGCAGTGATATTTGGTACTTCTATTTTAACCCAAAGACCTATGCCATGGAAATCTACCAGTTCTTTAAAACCGATGAGCATGGCAAAGCGAAACCTGATAGTGGTGAATATATATTGCTTTCTGAAGAAAGCTTCTTAAACGGTATTAAAATCCCTAAAGTGAGAGCCTGGTATTACAATAAAGCCGATAAATATTTGGGGACGGATACTTTGGTTGATTAATAGGTCTCTTAATCTATATTTGAATAAAAAAGCATCTCATTTCTGAGATGCTTTTTTTATTTACATTCAATTTATGCAACGTTCCATATCGTTTTAACTTCATCGCAAATCATTTCAATATCATTCACTGTATCAGAAAAATTTTTTGGAACCGAAATAATTGAATCACCAAAAACATCTATAGATAAACAAAGAGAATCAAGAACTTCTTCATCATCTTTTGCAATTACTTCATTCAAATACTTGAAAAGCAAAGTCGATATGTATCTAGATTGTAAATTATCAAATACATTATTCTTTGAAATATGAATTTTAACCGCTCCTAAGTATTTTTTCCCATCTAATTCAAGTCTTATTATAACATCAGGAGAAATAATTATTTCAACTCCATTTAAGAATATCGATTTAAATTTAGGTTTCTTGATTACTTCATGTGGAACATTACAAAGTAGATCTGGTAATTTTAAATTGACAAACCTCTTCATAGCCTCTAATGAGACTACTTTATCATTTATCTGTCTTACTTTTTCAGGTTTTCTAGATAATAAATCATCCATTCCATTAAGAATAGGCTCTAAATCTCCATGTTTTTCTATGGTCTTCTTCATCCTTGCTTTAGCAAGCTGATAATATGCCATCCTAAATTTATTCGGCTCTTTTTGTTGTCTAATAATTGTTCTCTTTTTAGCATCTGTAGCTTTAGAGAAATCAGCAAGCTGATTAATTGAAATTAAATAATTTTTATTCATGTAATATAAGTATTTCTATGGGCTTATTTTTAATTAAAAAACCCAAAAATGTTCATAAGTCCTAAAACGGTTAATAAAAAAAAGCATACTTAAAGCCCTGTTATATATGTGTTTTGAACTCAAAAAATCACTATAGAAATATTTAACTTGGTAGGTAGAAACTAATTTTGTTTCTTTGAAGAAGAAAGTAAGAGATTTTTTAAATCTCATATTATTTTTTTATTACAAAGTAGGCCTAGGAACCAATTCTTGTAAAAAAACAAAACCAAGAGGGATATTTCACGATGTCCCTTTTTCTGTACTTATCTTCAGCTAATATTATTATCTAATCATACTTATTTTTTTTTCAATTTAAACAATTAAAGATCAACACTTTAATCAGCTATTTTCATATTCAATTAAGTCCTAAAAAAAGCGCCTTGAATTGTCTTTATCAAGGCACTTCTCTAATTAACACTTGTACTTTTATTATACTAGCTATTAACCTTCACAGCTCGTACATTCTTTCTTTTGCTTAAACTTCTGTGCAGCATTCATACTGTGTTGGTAGTACAATGATTTTACACCTAATTGCCAAGCCGTCACATAGATTTTATTAATATCTTTTACTGGCATATCTGGATGTACCATAATATTTATAGACTGCCCTTGATCAATGTGGTTTTGTCTATTTGCAGCTTGGTAAATGATGGTCATTTGATCGATTTCAGAATAGGTTTTAAACACCTCTTTTTCATGATCTGTAAGTCCTTCTAAATGTTGTACAGAGCCATCATAATCTCTAATACTTCTCCACACCTCACTAGTATTCATGCCTTTTTCTTCTAAAAGTGCTACTAAATAAGGATTCTTAATTGTGGTTTTTATTTTCGCAATATCCTTAACGTAACTATTAGACCAAATTGGCTCAATACCTTGAGATACTTGTCCTAAAATAAACGCTGAAGATGTTGTTGGTGCTACAGCATTTAAAGTAGTGTTACGTCTTCCGTAACCTTTTAATACTTCTGGCTCACCAAATAATGTTGCTAATTCTTCAGATGCTTTAACTGATTTTTCTTTGATCGTTTTAAATATCTGACTGTTTAAATCAAATGCTTCTTTACTATCAAAAGCTACCATTTTAGATTGTAATAACGAGTGCCATCCTAAAGCTCCTAATCCTAAGGCTCTATTTTCTTTAGCAAAGTTATAAGCCTTCTCCATAAACATGAAGGTTTGTCTGTCATCTCTATCTGCAGAATCTCTATACACTTCTAATTTCGTAATGAATTCTTCTAAAACAGCATCTAAGAAATATACCATTGTTTCAACAGCATCCGTATCTTTCCACTTATCGTAATGCAATAAGTTTATAGAAGATAATACACATACAAACGACCATTTTTCGTTTGTTGGTAACATAATCTCTGAGCACAAGTTACTTGCGTAGATTTCATGATTCTTATCTTGATATACATCTGGAGCTGCATTGTTAGCATTATCTCTGAAGAAAATATAAGGATAACCTATTTCACCTCTACGTTGTAATACTTTTGCCCAAATGGCTCTTTTATCGGTGTCGCCATCAATCATTTCTTGCATCCAATCGTTGCCAACAGTTACCCCATGTGTTAACTCTTGTATAGGATTACCTTCAGTTCCTATTTCTAAAAACTCATGAATATCTTTATGCTCTATTGGTAAATATGGAGAAAAACGACCTCTTCTAACAGAACCTTGACTTACGACATCAACCATTTTTTCAAACAGTTGCATAATGTGTACAGCACCAGAAGATTCTCCGTTATTTTTTACAGGAGCTCCTCTATGACGAAGTTTTCCGAAATAACCTGAAGTACCTCCACCTAATTTAGACATCATACCAACTTCTGACTGTGTATAGAGAATATCTCCCATATCATCAGAAATATGTGAACCAAAACAACTAATTGGTAAGCCTCGTCTTTTTCCAAAGTTAGACCAAACTGGAGATGCTAATGAATAGTAGCCTTCTGCCATATAGCCATAAAACTTATCGGCAAAACCATCAATACCTAATATTTTTTCGGCATTATTAGCAATTTCTCTAATGCGTTCTTCAGGAGTTGTATCTTCAGTAAGATAACCAGAGGCTAAAAACTGACGACTATGCTCGGTTAGCCATTTTATTTCTGGTTCTGCTTTAGCTTCTTTTATAGCTTCTTTTCTGGCTTTAATTAGTTCTTCATGATTTGAAGTTGTTGTAGTTTGAGGGTTCTCTACTTTGTTGTCTAGGTCTAAATTAGTGTTGTCGTTCATGGTTTAAAATAAGTCGTCGCTGGTTATACTTTTTGTTCTTTTGCTATAGTTGATAGATCGCTTCACGAAAAAATCCCCGTGTTTTGTTCCTATAATTTCGTCATCAAACCATTCGGTTTGTGCTATTAATTCCTGATTGACTTCAAATACTTTGTCAATTCCAATACTTTCTAATGAATTATTAAATCTGTTTTTAATAAACTCATTAATAACATCTTTAGGTAAGAAATCTAATTCTCCGGCTTCAAAAATCCAATCAATAAGTTTGCTTTCTGAGATAAAAGCTTCTTCACATAGTTCTTTAACTAAGACGCTATGTTCCTCGTCAAACCATGTTGGGTTTTCACGCTTAATAATTTTGATAACATCAATACCAAAATCACCATGTATTTGTTCTTCCTTAGATGTCGCTTCAACCACATTAGACACTCCTTTTAGCATATTTTTATGCTTATTGAACGCCATAATGATTAAAAATTGAGAAAATAACGATACATGTTCTATAAAGAGAGAAAACAATAAAATGGATTCTGCATACTCTTTATTATCTTCACTTTTCGCATTCTTCAAAGCCGTTTCTAAATAATGAACACGTCTCATTATCACAGGCTTTTTCTTTAGGTTTTTAAACTCGTTGTTAAGACCTAATATCTCTAACAAATGCGAATAAGCATCGTGATGACGCACTTCACTTTCTGCAAATGTTGCTCCTACAGATCCGATTTCTGGCTTAGGCATTTTATGATAAATGTCTCCCCAAAATGATTTTACAGCGACTTCAATCTGCGAAATAGCAAGCATTGTATTTTTAATGGCATTTTGCTCTACAACCGTCAATCTTGTTTTAAAATCCTGAATATCACTTGTAAAGTTAAATTCAGAATGAATCCAATACGAATGTCTTATCGCATCGACATATTCATTAAGCTCAGGATACTCATAAGGTTTTAAGTTAATACGCTTTTCGAAAATATTTGTTTTTCTATTTCTGGCTTGTTCGTCTCTATATAATATGTAGGCTTTAGCAACCCCATGGAACGAACTTTCCATTAATTTTTCCTCTACTAAATCTTGTACTTCCTCTACAGTAGGTAAATAATTATGATCCTTTCCTTTTCTTTCCAACAATGTTTGTAAAACATTTACTGAAATGGTATTAGCATCTTCCTTACTCCCCGTTCCTACAGAAAGCATTGCTTTTTCAACAGCATTAGCAATTTTATTTAAAACAAACGGACTTGTTTCATAATCCCTTTTAATAATCTGAGTAATCTCCATAATTCTTTTAATTTAAAGCCTAAATAGCCATTAGAATGATTTGATATCATTCTAAATTTATTGATGAATCCGTTAAACGTTTTATGTTTTTCCTTTATAGAAATAAAGGGCTGAATTTTATAAAAAATGATTTTAAACAGGCTTTTTCAAATCGAAAAAACTCAAAAAATCTAATTTATTTTGCTCACAACAAAGATTGACAATTGTCATTAAAAATGAAAGGTAATTTTATAAACATTGTCAACAAGTTCTTAACAAATTCGTTTATACCCCAACAAAAAAGAAGATTGTAAAATTTTAACACAACAACCTACAAAACAAGCACTTAATCCAAATAATGAATCTAAAAAAATGTAAGATTTATCGTGTTAAAACAAAGGTTAGTAAGCGAGTTTATTGATAGTTAAGGCAAATAATTTCTTTAGAATTGGACCACAAAAAAGAGCGTTATGATAACGCTCTTTTTTCTCCCTAATAACTAACTAAAATTATTGATAAACAATTATACATTGTTTATCAAAATTTAATAACAGTAATGAAACGTTCAGAATTCTATCTATCCTGAATTATTGCTGATTAATGGCATTTAACCAAAAAGCAAACCCCTAATTTGCTTTGTTTTTTTTTGGTTAATTTCATTACACAAATATCACTATATTTTACTATACTTCCATACACACTTGTATAAATGGTAAAAAAACATGTGTAAATGGAGGCTCAATTATAATCGATTATTTTACGCATTCTATACACAAAACCATGCATTGCATACATATTAACCATCAAAACCATCAAGATATACCTATATTTATATTCAATAATTTATAAGCATGTTAAAAGCAGTAATCGTAGATGATGAACCAAAGGCAATACAAAGTTTAATTTGGGAAATCAGTAATTTTAATGAAGAAATAGAAGTTATGGCCTCTTTTTCTAATCCAGATGACGCCTTGACCTATTTAAATTCGCACACACCAGATTGTTTGTTCTTAGACGTCCAAATGCCAACCATTGGAGGTTTTCAGTTTTTAGAGCAACTCAATAATCCCGAAATTGCAGTAGTCATAACAACTGCCTATGACGAATACGCCATAAAAGCCTTAAAACACGATGCCATTGATTACTTATTAAAACCTATAGATTCGGATGATTTAGCCAACTGCATCACAAAACTTAAAAAGCATAGTGACCGTTCCATTAATTCCTTAAAGTTAGAACGAATGCTCACAAATTTTAATTCGCAATTCAATAAAAAAAGATCACCATCAATACCGATGGGAAACTGCTTTTCTTAGATGTCGACGATATTATATATATAGAATCTGATGGTAATTACAGTACCTTGTTTTTACAAAATCAGAAAAAGATAGTGCTTACCAAAAAACTAAAAGAAGTTGACGCCATTTTACCAGAGCATTATTTCTTTAGGATTCACAATTCTTACATCATTAACCTTAATAAAATAAAAGCCTTTATAAAAAATGAAGGGTATGTTATTATGGAAAGTGAGCATAAAATTCCCGTAGCACGACAACGTAAATCAGATTTTCTTGAAAAACTTTAATTATGAGCATTTGTTTTAAGCATAAGCTACTAAGTTTCTGTTTTATTTTTGTCTTTTTCATTTCGCATAGTGCAACACAACAAACCAGCTTTGAAAATGCTCTTATTTATATAAAGACAAATCAACCTAGGCTTCACATTAAAATAGATTCTCTTTTTAAACCATTTGAAAATGACAGTATAAAAATGAAGCGCTTACTAAATGTATCCAAAGACGTTGATGCTTTAGAAACCGCTAGTTATGCCCTCAACGCATTAGGCGTTATACAACGGAACATTTCTAAATACGACCAGGCCATTCAGTACCACGAGGAAGCTAAAGTTTATGCCGAAAAAGCAGAAAGCACAGAATTTAAGATCATTAGCCTTAATATGATTGGTGTAATTTACAGACGTATGGATATGGTTAAATTAGCTTTAAACCATCATACCGAGGCCTTAAAGATTGCTTATTCGGTTGTTAACCCTTCAAAAACCATAGCACATAATATTGCTATTTCTCAAAATAGTATTGGGAATATTTACTTGACTTTAAAACAATATGATTTAGCAATCATTCAGTTTAATAAATCCCTTAAAATTGAAGCTGAAACTCATAATAAATTAGGCTTAGCCATCAACTATCACAATATTGGTTATGCTGAAGAAGCTAAAGGACATTTAAGCGCAGCCTTATCTAATTATCAAAAATCATTAGAGTATAACAACCAGATTAATTCAGAAATTGGGCGTGTTATTTGTTACAATAGCATTGGTAGCATTTATCTTAAGCAAAACAATTACAAGAAAGCAGAACCTATTATAAAAGAAGCTTTAGACCGCGCCTTAAACATCAATGATCAATATTACATTTCGGCTTCCTACCTTAATCTTGGGCAGCTAAAAATGGAAACTAACCGACTAGAATTGGCGGAAGAACGCCTAACAACTGCCTTGAATATTGCTAAGGCTCACCATCTAAAATCTACTATTGTTGAGGCTAGCAAATTACTATCCCAAATCTACCAAAAGAAAAACGATTATAAAACAGCCTTAAAATACTACCAAGAAGCCGTTGAAATAGAAAACACCATCTTAACAGAACAAAATCTACAGTATGTTAATGATATTGCTATAGAATACGAAAACGAAAATAAAACCAATCAAATAAAAACTTTAGCTCAAGAGAACGAAACGGTGCGCTTACGACTAGAGCGAAACAAACAAATTTTACTTTACACCTCTTTACTCTTAGGGATTATAGGGATTGCCCTCTTTATTATCCACAGAACAAAAGCCTTAAAGCACGACAAACATATTTTAACCTTAGAACAAGATATGTTACGAAGTCAAATGAATCCTCATTTTATTTTTAACTCTCTAAACTCAATAAAACTTTACATCATTAATAATGATAAAACCAATGCTGTTTATTACCTCAACAAATTTTCGAAACTCATCCGAAAAATTTTAATGGCATCAAAGGAAAAAGAAACCTCCTTAAAAGACGAACTTGAAACCATGCAACTTTATATGAATATTGAAAACATTCGTTTCTCAAATGAAATAGACTTTACAATTACGGTAGATCCCTCCATAAATACTGAAGTCACAAAAATACCATCGCTAGTGCTTCAACCTTTTTTAGAAAATGCGTTGTGGCATGGTTTATCTTCCAAATCGGATAACAAAACAATTACCCTAAATGTTATTAAAAACTCAGCAAATTATATTACTGTTGAAATCACCGATAATGGTATTGGCAGAGTTGCATCGCATAAAATTAACGAGAAGAAACAACTCCAAAGAAATTCAGTAGGTATCAATATTACAAAAGCAAGATTGGCTAATTTTTCAGAAGCCTTTCAAAACTCATATACTTTAGAAATTGAAGATTTATACGAAAACAATAAACCTAGTGGTACTAAAATAATTTTACAAATACCAACAAAATTAAAGGCTAACATTACAATTTAAAGCCAAGCATCAAAATTCTATTAGAGTAATGTAACACGTTTTATTTTCCGAAATTTTTCTCAGCCACTTTCTCCAATTCAGCATACCAATCTTCGCCAAATTTTCTTATTAATGCCTCTTTTACAAATTTGTAAACAGGTACTTGTAATTCTTTGCCTAGCGTACAGGCGTCATCACAAATTTCCCATTTATCGTAATTAACACCAGAGAATTCAGTGTATTCTCTAACACGTATTGGATATAAATGGCAAGACACCGGTTTTTTCCAAGAAATCTCACCTTGGTTATAAGCTTCTTCTATGGCACAAAGTGCTGTTTTTCTCTCATCAAAAATAACATACGCACAATCCGCACCATTTATTAAAGGAGTTTCTAGTTCTCCAAATTCTGAGGTTATAGATGTACCTTGAGCTTCAATAGCGTCGATACCTTCTTGTCGCAGAAATGGCTTCACTTTAGGATAAATAGCTTCTAAAATTACCGCTTCTTCTTTTTCTAATGGAGCGCCTGCATCTCCATCGATGCAACAGGCCCCCTTGCACGCTGAAAGATTACAAACAAAATCTTTTTCTATAATGTCTTCTGAGACTATGGTTTTTCCGAGTTGAAACATCTGGCAAAAATACTTAAACTTAACCGATATTTAATATTGCTAATATGTAATATTATCGCACCTTTGCGAAAAATTTCAAATCCACAGCGGATGTTTAGCCAATAAGATCATAAAAACCAAATACTTATAGCTATATTAAGAAACAATATAAAGATTAAAATCACAACGAAATGCAACTTAATTTTAAAGAAATATTTACAGCTTTTATGATCCTTTTTGCCGTAATTGATATTATTGGAAACATTCCAATTGTCATAGATTTACGCAAAAAGGTTGGACATATTCAAAGTGGAAAAGCCTCTATTATAGCAGGTGTAATTATGATTATTTTTCTTTTTGTTGGAAAGAGTTTACTAAGTCTAATTGGTATCGATGTTAACTCGTTTGCTGTTGCAGGTGCTTTTGTCATCTTTTTTATTGCCTTAGAAATGGTTTTGGGTATTACACTTTACAAAGACGATGAACATAGTGCTGTTACAGCTTCTGTTTTCCCATTGGCATTTCCACTTATGGCAGGACCAGGAACATTAACCACTTTATTATCCCTACGTGCAGAATTTGCCATTGAAAATATTATTGTTGCTGTAATTAGTAATGTTGTTGTTATTTATATAGTATTAAAAACATCTTCAAAAATTGAACGTATCATAGGTACCAACGGAATTAACATTATAAGAAAAATATTTGGTGTAATTTTGTTAGCCATAGCAGTAAAGTTATTTGCCCATAACATTAAAGCGTTATTGGCTTAATTTTTTTAAACATGAAAGTATTTACACTTATTCTATCGATTATTGCTTTAGCGCTTATTATTTTTAATGCAACAAAGTTAAATTTCGAAGCACTTTTTGAAGGAGAAAGTCAAACCGCCTTAATTACAATTGTAGCCGCACTTTGCGCACTCGTATTATTGCAAATTCTTAGAATTTCTAAGAAGATTGAGAAACTAAGTAAAAAACGCTAATGCTTTTTGACACGTTAATTATTGGTGGTGGAGCTGCAGGACTATCTTGCGCTTTAATTTTAGGTTCTGCACAACATAAACCTTTTGCAGAAGGCAAACATATTGGCATTATAATGCACCAAAAAACATCGCATCTACAAACCGCTTTGTTTAATAATGTTTTAGGATTACAACCAGGTACGCTTGGTGCTGACATTCTAGAAGATGGTAAAAAGCAATTAACAGACCTTTATCCGCATATTACTCAGATTGAAAATGAAAAAGTAAATGCTATCGAAAAGCATGACGATGGTTTTATAGTTACTACAAATCAAAGCCGTTACCGATCTAAAATTGTAGTTGTTGCAGTAGGTTACACCAACTTAATGACTATAAAAGGGCTTGAAAACTACACAGAACCACACCCTAGAGCTGCTATTGAAAAAGATAGAATTTGGTTAAAAAATACAGATCATCTTATTGAAAAAAACCTTTACGTAGCTGGAACTTTAGCCGGATGGAGAAGTCAATTTGCCATGGCATGCGGAAGTGGAGCACATGTAGCAACCGATATTTTAACCCTTTGGAATGATGGTAAACAAACCAAGATTCACGATAAAATTTAAAAACTTAATCTTGTTTAAAGTTCGGATATTCGGTGCTTAACAAAATTACTTCTTGCACCATAATATCTTCCTTATTTATTATTTCTTCAAACACATTGTCATCAAATAACTGTTGTGCTAACGTTGCTTTAATGAGTCGTTTGATTTCGGCATTATAGACTGTGAAGGTAATATTAGTTCGCTCTCTATTATTAACGTAGTCCTGAAAACGCACCACAATATCATCACTTACTTCAAAATTATTAATAAAATCGTATTTCGTAATATCTTGATACAACGTGCGATCTTTATCTAATTCTTCAAAAACGAAATAACCAAAATGACCGCGTCGTCTTAGATAATTTATAGTTTCATTATCAAACAATCGATCTACAGGAACAAACACATCTGGAATGATACCTCCACCTCCATAAACCACTTTCCCTTTTGGAGTTGTAAACTTTAAGGAATCATCAACAACGATGCTTTCTTCATCGGCTAACTCCCCATTTCTTAAACGTTTATAATAATCATTATAGTAACTTTCGCTATCTCCATTGGTATAGGGTTTTTGAATAGAACGTCCTGTGGGTGTGTAATATCTAGATACGGTTAAGCGTACAGCACTACCATCGCCTAAAGCCATTTCTCGCTGTACCAACCCCTTACCATAAGAGCGTCTTCCAACAATAATGCCTTTATCATTATCCTGAAGTGCGCCTGCAATAACTTCACTTGCTGACGCCGAATTTTCATTGATTAGAATATAAAGTTCCCCTTCTTCAAAGTCTCCTCTACTTGTAGCATAAATACGCTCTTCTTTCCCTCGTTTATCTTTTGTAAATAAAATAAGTTTATCGTCTTCTAAAAATTCATCTGCAATCTGCTCAGCAATTCCTAAAAAACCACCCGGATTATCTCGTAGATCTAACGCAAGTTTTGTTGCTCCAAGATCTTTTAATTCATCTAATGCAGACTTAAATTCTCTAAAAGTAGATTCAGCAAAACGATTCACTTTTATATACCCTAAATCATCTGTGAGCATATAAGCCGCATCCACACTTTTAATAGGAATAGCTTTTCGTTTGATTTCAAACTCTAATAATTCTTCTTCACCTTTTCTATAAACGGTAAGTTTTACATCTGTATTTTTATCACCTTTTAGCTTTTCCCCTATAACTTCGTTAGAAATATTAGGTCCATAAAGCGTATCTCCATCAGCTAAAAGAATACGATCACCACTCATAATACCAGCACGTTCACTTGGTCCTCCTTCGGTAGGTTTAATAACGGCAATACTATCATTATAAGAGTAGAAGTTAATACCAATACCAACAAAATCACCTTTCATATTTTCGGTAATTCGTTCTAAGTCTTCCTTAGGAATGTAAGTGGAATGTGGATCTAAATTATGTAAAATCCCATTTACCGTAACGTCAACAATACTATCCGTATTGACATCCTCTACATATTCATAATCGATATAGTCTATTAACCTGTTGAGTTTATCTTTTTTGCTATTGGTAGTAAAGAGGTTATCTGAAGTATCCGAAAAATTCAATTTTCCTCCCATGACAACACCAGCCCCAATTGCAACTCCGATAATTAATGGTATGTATTTATTCTTTGTTGCCATACTATTTCCCATCAGAATGGGAATCTGTATTTAAATCTTCAATAAGTTCTAATTCTATACCTGCTTTTTCAGAAAATCAACTCCTGAACAGTCCTTATAATCCTGATTATAAACAACTCTTACAATCCCTGCCTGATGAATTAACTTACTACATTCTTTACAAGGAGACAATGTAATATATAAGGTTGCACCTCTACAAGATTGTGTAGATGATGCTACTTTTAATATAGCATTGGCTTCAGCATGTAACACATACCATTTAGTGTAGCCTTCATCATCTTCGCAATAATTCTCAAAACCCGTTGGTGTACCATTATAGCCATCAGAAATAATCATTCGATCCTTAACTATAAGAGCTCCTACTTGTTTTCGCTTGCAATGGGATAGTTTACCCCATTCTTGTGCTATACGTAAATAAGCTTTATCGTAACGTAACTGTTTTGTTTTTGGCATTAAATATTAGTATTAAACAGAGGTTATGTTGTTAGTAACGAAGATAAAGGGATAGTATTTTACAAGCCATTTACTTCTCGTTAAAGTTTTACCAAACTTTTTGGTTTATTTTAGAAAATCACTTTCTATGAGCATAGGAATAACCAAGCCCGTTACAACAGCAGAAATCACCATAACCCAATCGCGCCGCGAAAATCTAAAGACTGTTTGACATAAAAACCCTATAAATAAGACTATAAAGACAATTATAACTTGAGCAAGTTCAATCCCTAAAGCAAATTCAACAAGAAGTTCCAATTTATTTTCCGATTGTCCTGAAAACATTTTAAACTCTCTTGCAAAACCTAAGCCGTGTATAATTCCGAAAAATAAAGTGGTAAAAAACAACAATCCTATTTTATTGTTTTTCGATTTTTTACCCGCCGTAAACACGTTATAAAGTGCCATAATTAAAATAGTAACTGGTATTAAAAATTCTACTAATTCACCATTAATACTCACAATACCATATGCCGCTAAAACCAATGATAATGTATGACCTAAGGTAAATGTTGTTACTAAGAAAAGAACGCGCTTCCAATCATTAAAAACATAAGGCACAGCTAATACCATTAAAAAAAGAATATGGTCATAGCCATTAATATCTAAAACATGGTTCATGCCATATTGCACATTAAACCAGAAATTTTCTAACATAATTATTGTATTTGGGAAAACCAAAGTTACAATTAAAATGCAATATGTTTCCATTAAAATAAAGTGAATAAAATTTGTGTAATCCTATTTTCTTTCGGAATATTGTAACACACAAAGTTCAAATAACTTACTGAAATGTTATCAAGAAAGGTGGAGGGATTAGACCCATTGAAGCCTTAGCAACCCTTAAATTTATTAAGAAGGTGCTAAATTCTACTTAATTGGCGATTCATTTATCGCGAAATTGGATAGATAACCAAACCTAATTACTCATCTGTAATTACTACTCTTTATAACATTTTCTAGAAAATTGCGTCTACGACGTATTTGTTTTTTTGATATTATCAAATGATTAGAAAATGAGTTCCAAACACATTGAAACACAAGCTATACGTACACAGATTGAACGTTCGCAATACTTAGAACATTCAAGCCCTTTATACCTCACATCGAGTTATGTTTTTGAAGATGCTGAAGATATGCGTGCCTCTTTTGCAGACGAAAAACAACGGAATATTTACAGTCGCTATTCCAATCCTAACACTTCTGAATTTGTAGAAAAAGTTTGTAAAATGGAAGGTGCAGAACGTGGTTACGCCTTTGCTTCTGGTATGTCTGCTGTATTTTCAACATTTGCAGCCTTATTAAATTCTGAAGATCACATTGTATCTTGTCGTAGTATTTTTGGTTCTACGCAAACCCTATTTAATAACATATTGCCAAAATGGAACATTGCAACGAGCTACTTTAAAATGGATGAATTAGATACCATTGAAAGTCTAATTCAACCCAATACCAGAGTGATTTATGCAGAAAGCCCAACAAATCCTGCTGTAGATATTTTAGACTTACAACGTTTAGGAGATATCGCTAAAAAGCATGGACTTATATTTATTATCGACAATTGTTTTGCAACACCATATTTACAACAACCTATAAAATTTGGTGCCGATTTAGTCATTCATTCTGCCACCAAATTAATGGATGGCCAAGGCCGCGTTTTAGGAGGTGTTGTTGTGGGGAGTTCCAATTTAATTCAGAAAATTTATTTGTTTTCTAGAAATACAGGTCCTGCTTTATCTCCATTTAACGCTTGGGTGTTATCTAAAAGTTTAGAAACCTTAGCAGTTAGAGTCGATAGACATTGTGATAATGCCTTAAAAGTTGCTACCTTTTTAGAGTCTCATAAGAATGTGAATGTTGTAAAATATCCATTTCTAAAATCACACCCGCAATACGAATTAGCCAAACAACAAATGAAATTAGGCGGAAACGTTGTGGCTTTTGAAATAAAAGGAGGCATTGAAGCCGGTAGAAACTTTCTAAACTCCATTAAATTATTATCACTATCTGCAAACTTAGGAGACACTAGAACTATTGTAACACATCCAGCATCAACAACACATGCTAAAATCCCAGAAGATGTAAGATTAGAAACCGGCATCACTTCAGGATTAATACGAATTTCTGTCGGTTTAGAACATCCTGAAGATATTATTAACGATTTAAAACAGGCTTTAGAAAACTAAGGTCAGTTCGAGTGATTTTATGACATCGGAATAAAATTGTATCGAGAACACATACATATTATGAGCACAATAAAAGACGAATTACAAAAACGAATCTTGGTTTTAGATGGAGCCATGGGAACCATGTTGCAACAATATAACTTCTCGGAAGAAGACTTTAGAGGCGAACGTTTTAAGGATTACCCATCTCCTTTAAAAGGCAATAACGATTTGTTATCCTTAACCCAACCAAAAGCTATAGCTGAAATTCACGCTAAATATTTTGAAGCTGGTGCTGATATTGTGGAAACCAATACCTTTTCTGGAACCACCATTGCCATGGCAGATTATGACATGGAAGATTTGGTGTATGAATTGAATTTTGAATCGGCTAAAATCGCCAAAGAAGTGGCAGATAAATTCACAAAAGCAAATCCTGATCAACCGCGTTTTGTTGCAGGTAGTATTGGACCAACAAACAAAACCGCAAGTTTATCACCAGATGTTAACCGCCCAGAATACAGAGCCATTACGTTTAACGAATTACGTATTGCCTATAAACAACAAGTAGAAGCCTTAATTGATGGCGGTGCCGATTTACTTTTAGTGGAAACTATTTTTGATACTTTAAATGCAAAAGCCGCTTTATTTGCCATTGAAGAAGTCAAAGAAGAACGCCATATTGCTATTCCAATTATGGTTTCTGGAACCATAACGGATGCTTCAGGAAGAACCCTATCCGGACAAACCGTAGAAGCATTTTTAACCTCAATATCACATATTCCCTTATTAAGTGTTGGCTTTAATTGTGCCCTTGGCGCGCAACAGTTAAAACCGTATTTACAGCGTTTATCTAACGAAACGAATTTCTATACCTCAGCACACCCAAATGCGGGATTACCAAATGCTTTTGGAGAATATGACGAAACACCAAAACAAATGCAAGGCTATATTGAAGACTACCTTAAAAATAACCTTATCAATATTATTGGCGGCTGTTGTGGCACTAGTCCCGCGCATATTAAAGCCATTGCAGATGTCGCAAAAAACTACAAACCAAGATTAATACAAGAATTAGCATAATGGCAGAATCTGATTGTAAGAAATACTTAACCTTATCTGGCTTAGAACCGTTAGTGGTAACGCCAGACAGTAACTTTATTAATATTGGAGAACGCACCAATGTAACTGGTTCTCGAAAATTTCTTCGGTTAATTAAAGAAGAAAAATACGATGAAGCCTTAGAAGTTGCCAGAGACCAAGTCGATGGAGGCGCACAAATTCTAGATGTTAATATGGATGAAGGGATGCTCGATGGGGTTTATGCCATGACGACCTTTTTAAACCTCATCGCTTCAGAGCCCGATATTTCTAGAATCCCCTTAATGATAGATAGTTCTAAATGGGAAATCATTGAAGCTGGTTTGCAAGTTGCACAAGGAAAATGCGTGGTTAACTCTATAAGTTTAAAGGAAGGCGAAGCGCAATTTAAACACCACGCCAAACTCATCAAACGTTACGGAGCCGCAGTTGTGGTAATGGCTTTTGATGAAGACGGCCAAGCGGACACTTACAACAGACGAATCGAAATCTGTAGACGTTCCTATCATATTTTAGTGAACGAACTTCAATTTCCTGCGCAAGACATCATCTTTGACCCTAATATTTTTCCAGTAGCCACAGGTATGGAGGAACATCGCAGAAATGCGCTCGACTTTTTTGAAGCGACCAAATGGATTCGTGAAAATTTACCATATGCTAACGTTTCTGGAGGTGTGAGCAATGTGTCGTTTTCGTTTAGAGGAAACAATATCGTTCGTGAAGCCATGCACTCTGCCTTTTTATATCATGCCATTAAAAACGGTATGAATATGGGCATTGTAAATCCAACCATGTTAGAAGTTTACGATGAAATCGACAAAGATTTATTAGAACGTGTTGAAGATGTTTTATTTGACAGACGTGAGGATGCTACAGAACGCTTATTAGATTTCGCCGAATCGGTAAAAGGACAAAAAAAGGAACACGAGGATAAGGTTTTAGAATGGAGAAGTCATCCGTTGCAAAATCGAATTACACATGCTTTAGTAAAAGGTATTGATGCCTTTATCTTGGAAGATGTTGAAGAAGCACGATTGGCATCCGCCAAACCCATTGAAGTTATAGAAGGTCATTTAATGATTGGGATGAATGTGGTTGGCGATTTATTTGGAAGCGGTAAAATGTTTCTGCCTCAGGTGGTAAAATCGGCTCGCGTAATGAAAAAAGCCGTCGCTTATTTACAACCGTTTATTGAAGCTGAAAAAGACGGCAAACAAGAGTTCGCTGGTAAAATTTTAATGGCGACAGTAAAAGGTGATGTTCATGATATTGGAAAGAATATTGTAAGCGTTGTGTTAGGTTGTAATAATTACGAAATCATTGACCTTGGTGTTATGGTACCACCAGAAAAAATTATTGAAACCGCCATTAAAGAAAAAGTAGATATTATTGGTTTAAGTGGCTTAATTACGCCTTCGCTAGATGAAATGGTCTATGTTTCTAAAGAACTCGAAAAACAGAATGTAAAAATCCCACTTATTATTGGTGGTGCAACAACCTCTAGAGCGCATTCTGCTGTAAAAATTGCACCGCACTATAACAATACAGTGGTACATATTAATGATGCCTCGAGAGCGGTAACTGTCGTTGGCGATTTACTAAAATCAGATAGCATAATATATAAAAATCAGATTCGTGAAGAGTATGATTTGTTTAGAGAACAATTCTTAAAACGAACCAGAAAAAAAGAATATTTAACGCTTACTGAAGCTCGAAAAAACAAGTTTAAGATTGATTGGAATACTTCTGAAATTGTAAAACCAAAACAATTAGGCATTCAAGTTATAGAAGATTTTGACATCACTAAATTGGAAGAATTTATTGATTGGTCACCGTTTTTTAGAAGTTGGGACTTACATGGAAAATATCCAGAGATTTTAACGGATAATGTGGTTGGCGAACAAGCCACAGAATTATTTGCCGATGCTCAAGAATTGTTGAAACGCATTTTTAACGAAAAGCTTTTAAAAGCAAAAGCCATTTTTGGTTTGTTTGAAGCCAATACGGTTAATGATGATGATATTGAGGTTAATATAGAAAAATCTCACCTCGAGCGCAGTCGAGAGGTCTCAAATTCAGGATCTCAGAAAAAGATCTCGACGGCACTCGACGAGACAAATTAAAATTCTTAACCCTTCGTCAGCAATCCAAAAAAGCCCAAGGTAAACCCAATATTGCACTAGCCGATTTTATTGCACCTAAAGTTTCAGGAAAACAAGATTATATAGGATGTTTTTGTGTGTCCACAGGATTTGGAACAGCAGCATTAGCTGCTCAATTTGAAGCGGAACACGACGATTATAATTCCATTATGATTAAAGCCTTAGCTGATCGTTTGGCAGAAGCTTTTGCGGAATACCTGCACAAAGAAGTCAGAACCAAACATTGGAGCTATGCAAAAAACGAAAACTTAACTAATGCCGATTTAATAAAGGAACAGTATAAAGGTATTCGTCCCGCACCTGGTTATCCTGCTTGCCCAGACCATTTAGAAAAGACCAGCATTTGGAAACTTTTAAATGTAGAAGAAACCATTGGAGTAAAACTCACGGAAAGTTTAGCCATGTGGCCAGCGGCAAGTGTTAGTGGTTATTATTTTGGAAATCCCGAAGCCAAATATTTTGGATTAGGAAAGATAAAAGAAGACCAAGTGGAAGATTATTCTAAAAGAAGAGACATTTCAAATGAGGAAGCAACAAAATGGTTGAGTCCTAATATTGCAGATTAATAGAGTTATAATTATAGACCTAGCAGATTTTAAAAACCTTGCAAGTCAAAAAATAATGTCTATAAAAAATTAAGATTAAACATTAAAGAGATACCTGCTTTCGCAGGCAATACTATGAAAGTAACAGACCACATAAAAAACGCGAACGGAAAAACCTTATTTTCCTTTGAAATCATTCCACCAAAAAAAGGAAATAGCATACAACAATTGTATAATAATATAGATCCTTTAATGGAATTCAAGCCGCCTTTTATAGACGTTACCACCTCTAGAGAGGAGTATTTGTATATTGAAAAAGAAGGGCTTTTAGATCGTAGAATCACACGTATGCGACCTGGAACTGTGGGTATTTGTGCGGCCATATCGCATAAATATAATGTCGATACGGTGCCGCATGTATTGTGTGGGGGATTTACAAAAGAGGAAACGGAGTACTTACTGGTGGATTGTCATTATTTGGGTATCCATAATGTGATGGCTTTGCGTGGTGATGCTATGAAACATCAAAAATATTTTGAAGCTTGTAATGGAGGCCATCAATTTGCAAAAGACCTCGTTAGTCAAATTCAAAATCTGAATAAAGGACATTATTTACATGATGTGATTGAAACTGATGGTAAATCTGATTTTTGTATTGGTGTTGCTGGTTATCCTGAAAAACACTTAGAAGCTCCGTCACTAAAAACAGATCTAAAACGCTTAAAGCAAAAAGTAGATACTGGTGCTGATTATGTAGTAACCCAAATGTTTTTTGATAACAAAAAATATTTTGAATTTGTTGAAGCAGCTAGAGCCGAAGGCATTAATGTACCTATAATTCCAGGTATCAAACCTATTGCTGTAAAACGCCATTTACAATTATTACCACAAGTCTTTAAAATTGATTTACCTGAAAATTTAATAGACGCTATAGAAAGCTGTAAAACCAATGAACAAGTCAGACAAGTTGGTGTAGAATGGGCTATTGAACAATCTAAAGAACTCCAACAAGCGGGTGTCCAAGTATTACATTATTACTCTATGGGAAAAAGCGACAACGTAAAAGCTATTGCCTCTGAGTTGTTTTAACAGTTGAAGAGTTTAATTAAAATTTTAAAAGGTCTAAAACTTTATTTCTTTTTAGTCATAACATTTAGAGTTAAACCTAAAACAATACATATTATACCCACTAAACTCCAAATGGTGTAGACTTCTTTAAACCAGATTAAGCCAATAATTATGGTAAATATGACTTCAAGGTATTTTAATGGTGCCACTTGATTGGTTTCCCCAACTTGCATGGCTTTTGTCATATACAATTGGGCAAAATACCCAAACACCCCTAAACTCATAAGAACAAACCATTCGTTACCTATAGGGTTTACCCAGCTCGAAATAGATAGCAGTCCTCCAATTACTGCAGAAATAATCATAAAGTAATTGACGATTACAACGGGGTGATCTGCACTTCCTATTTTACGAATAAAAATATAAACGAAGCCTGCGAATAAGGCTGAAGTTAACGCTAAAATCACTCCAAGAAGTTGAATATCGGTATCATCATCAAAACCCTTCAATATTAATACGCCAGTAAATGCAATTCCAAAAAACAACCATTGAACAGGTTTTATCTTCTCCTTTAGTATAAATAATGCGAAAAATGTAGCGAAAATAGGAGCTACATACCTCAAAGAAACTGCTGTTCCCATAGCAATATATTTTAAGGATAAAAAGAATAAGGTCATTGAGATAAGACCGACAATACTTCGCATTATCATTAATCCTCTTTTATTTCCTATTAAAGAAATCCTGTTTTTTAATAAAAATGGTATGGTAAAAAACAAAGAGCCTAAAGCTCTAAAAAACACAATTTGATAAACACTAAAATGGTTTAAGGACTTTACAAATACATTTAAAAATGTAAATGCTAAAGCACTTATTATCATGTATTGTATTGCTTTTTTCAGAATATGTTTTTTTTAATGGTGACTATTATACTCATTTTAGAGCAGGCAATTTACGTATAAAAACGAGGGCTATTCTATATCGTTTTATCAATTAATTTCGAATTGATGTTTTAACTAAAAAAAGAGCAACTTAAAAATTTAAGCTGCTCTTTAACTTTACTAAATATAAATCAACTACTCAACTACAATACGTTTAGTCACTGAATTATTACCAGAATTTATTTTAACCAAATAAACACCAGTTGTCAATTCTGAAACATCAACAGTATCGTTTATTAATTTTTTTATTGTCAATACCTTTCTACCAAGGACAGAATATAACTCTACGGAATCAATCTGAGTATCATCAGAAGACTTGATAGTTAAAAATGACTTCGCAGGATTAGGGTAAACGTTTAAACTAGACGCTGAAAATGTTTTTGTTGATAATACTGTTGTATTAACTAAAGCTAGATTATCTAATCTAATTTCAGAGTCCCCATTCATCCAACCTTTATCTTTACCCGAATCTCCATGTGCTGCTGCATCATATGGACCAACTGCTCTAATAAATATAGCAATACTCGTCTCCGTTCCGGTATTAAAAGTTAACTGCGGCATAGCGTTTGTATCTTCATTTCCTGGAGGAACAATTGTAGTATATGCTAATTGATTAGCGGTATCCTCTACTGCAGCTACAGTATTATAACCAAAGCCATCTTGTAATGCCTCTGAAGGTATAGCATAAAGCGGTGTATACCCGTCTACATAGGCACTCCCTTTTAGGATGATTACTTCAATATAATTTGTAGTTGTTGGATCATCCTTATAAGTATATTCTAAATCTAGCGTATAATTACTCTCAGCAACAACAGCAACTTCTTGATAAATACCATCAGATTCTAAGTCATCTAATTTTAAGACCTCATTTCCTTCCATTGTAGAAGATTCCCCCTGGTCAGCAATATCTTTATTTATCCATCCAGCACAAGAACAATCCGTACCTTCATTCTTAGCTATTTTATCAAAAACAGCATTATGGACAACGGGTTGCACTTGAGCATAACCCAAAGCGGTTACTAATAAAGATAATGTAAAAAGTAGTTTTGTTTTCATAATCGAAGTTTTAATTAATTATTATTCATTTAGTTACACTTACTAAATTGGTTTACCAATCTGGTTTACCAAATATAACAAAAAAATCAAAACCGATAACGTTTTCGCAATTAAATTGATAAAAAACTTTGATATTTTAAGTCATTTTAATAAAAAACAAACCTTTATTTCATATAATAGACAATAAATTAACATACCTATACTTATTACCATAAACTCTGATTATTGCCAAATACATATGTAATACGATGCTCTAACTTTTATAAGATCTAATAAGAAATTTATAGAAGCCCAATTCAATCTTATAAAATGTAACGTTGCAATTCTATGGTAGAAGAAAAGATTACCAATCTCATTTCTCGTAGAGTATAAAGTCCAAATGCTACATCTTTAGTTTCCTATCCTTTTAAAACATTAACTAGACTAAGATGTGAACGTTGTTTTATGTCTTCAATAGAGTGATGCCTATCAATATTTACAAATTCAATAGGAAACGAACTATTTGTATATTGTGATTTATGTTTATGCTCTGAAGAGACAACGATAATACCATCGATGGACCCATCACTGAGGCTCTTTATGTAGTTTAACTCTTTAGTACTCGAATTAAAGGATTGGTAAAATAGTATTCTATACCCAAAACTTTCAGCTGATTTTTGTAAATGACTAAGTGAATGGCTATAACATATTTCGGTAATTTCGGGTATAATTACAGCTATAGACCCTGTTTTTTGCATCCGAAGAGAAACAGCATAATTATTTGGAACATAATTATACTGTTCTGCTATAGTTTTAATTGTATCGCGTGTCGCTTTACTAATTTCATGCTTATTATTTAAAGCCTTAGATACCGTAGATATAGAATATCCTGATAAAAATGAAAGTTCTTTTATAGTTACAGCTGCCGATTTCAATTCTTAAGATTTTAGTGCGCTAATAATACTTAATGCATTTCTGGTATCTGATTCAATTTTAGCTAAATCATAGCTACCATCTGCACCTTTTGCAATCAATTTAGAGCCCATTCCAACACAAGTGACTCCAGCTTTAAACCAACCTTCAAGATTTTCTTTTGTTGGCGAAACACCACCTGTTGGCATAATACTCGTCCAAGGTTGTGGACCACGAATAGCCTTAACAAAATCAGGTCCATAAATACCACCTGGAAACAATTTTACAACTTCACATCCAAGTTCTTCCGCTCTACAGATTTCGGTTAAAGAACCACATCCTGGAGACCAAGCGACTTTACGTCTATTACAAACAATTGCAATGTCTTCTCTTAAAACGGGGGTCACAATAAAATTTGCACCTAAAGCCATAAATCGAGACGCTGATGCTGCATCTGTAACAGAACCAACACCCATAATCATTCCCGGTAATTCTTTAAGCACCCATTTATTAAGCTCACCAAAAACTTCGTGAGCAAAATCACCTCTTGCTGTAAATTCTAATAATCGTGCACCACCATCATAAGTAGCCTTGATTACTTTTTTACTAATTTCTAAATCTGCGTTATAAAACAATGGTACCATTCCGGTTTGTTTCATAACATTTGCGACTTCTATTCTTGTATAATTTGCCATAATTTATCTTGCTACACGTCCTGAGGCATCACCTCCCATTAATTTTTCTACTTCTGCAACTGTGACTAAGTTAGCATCACCTTTTATAGTGTGTTTTAAACATGAGGCTGCAACAGCAAAGTCTAATGCATTTTGATCATCTTCAGGATATTTTAATAATCCGTAGATTAATCCTCCCATAAATGAATCACCACCACCAACACGATCAACAATATCTGTAATTTGGTATTGACGTGTTTCGTACATTTTTTTACCATCATATAACACACCTGCCCACGTATTATGAGACGCAGAAATAGATCCTCTTAAAGTTGTGATTACTTTTTTAGCTCTTGGAAATTTCTCCATCATTTGCTTACATACAGATAAAAAGGCTTCTGCTTTTACATCATGTCCATGTTTATGAACATCTAAACCATCAGGATGAATACCAAAGTGCTTTTCAGCATCTTCTTCGTTTCCTAAAATAATATCACAATACGAAGTTAATTCCGTCATTATTTTTTCTCTATGTGCATCATCACAGAACGTCCAAAGTTTTGCTCTATAATTTAAATCCGTAGAAATAGTCACTCCCATTTCGCTAGCCACTTTTACAGCTTCTAAACATGCATCGGCTGCACCCTGAGAAATTGCCGGTGTAATACCTGTCCAGTGAAACCAAGCCACATCTTTAAAAACAGCTTTCCAATCTACCATTCCTGGTTCAATTTCAGAAATTGCAGAATGCGCTCTATCATATACTACTTTACTACCTCTACTTACAGCACCTGTTTCTAAGAAATAAATTCCTAAACGGTCACCACCATAGATAATTTTATCGACTCCAACACCTCTTTTACGCATTTCCATCATTGCACATTCTCCAATATCATTCTTTGGTAAACGTGTTACAAAATCAACAGGCACACCATAGTTTGCTAAAGAAACCGCAACGTTAGATTCACCACCACCATAGATGACATCAAAATTATTAGCTTGAGAAAATCTTAAAAAACCTTGAGGTGCTAATCTTAGCATAATTTCTCCAAAAGTGACTACTTTTTTCATTCTGAATATTTGTTTATTTAGTTATAAAATTCAATTTGGTTAATCGATTAACCAATTGTTTTAAAAATAAATCAAAACGTACAAGCTTTGATTCTTATGGTTAAACTATTATATTTGCTTAATCGATTAAGCAAATATATAAAAACTTGGCGAATAAAAAAAGAACTACCCTAAAAGACATTGCAACTGCCTTAAACATCTCACCTGCTGCCGTTTCTAAAGCCATGCATGATGATTCGCGCATTAGTGAGAAAACAAAAAAAGCAGTTAAGCGTATTGCTAAAGAATTAGACTATCAGCCCAACCATTTAGCTAGTGCTTTACGAAAAGGAAAAAGTAATTTGGTCGGTGTTATTGTACCAAGAACCAATAGTAACTTCTTTTCTTCGGTTTTAGAACACATGGAAGCCGTACTTAATAAAGCGGGCTACAACATCATCATCACACAATCTAATGAGTCTTTTGAAAAGGAATGCAAAAACATAGATACTTTACTATTCACTCAGGTTGATGGTATCATTGCCTCTATGGCTAATGAAACCGTTGATTTGTCTCATTATGAAAAAATAAAGTCTAAAGGAATTCCGCTAATACTATTTGATAGAGGTGAAAACGACTTAAATGTGGATTATGTTGGAATCAATGATTACGACAGTAGTCATATGATTGTAGAACATTTAGTTGAAAAAGGATGTAAACGCATTGCCCATATTGGAGGTTATAGACGAACGCGTATCTTTAATAACCGAATTAAGGGTTATGTGGATGCTTTAAAGAAAAACAACCTACCAATAGATGACCGTTTAATTATTGAAAGTTCTTTAACACTTGAAGATGGTAGACGTGAAATGGAACGCTTACTTCAACTAGAGAACAGACCTGATGCTGTATATATAGCAAGTGATTATGCTGCTTTAGGTGCCTTACAAATTCTGAATGAAAATAAGATTAATGTGCCAGAAGAAATCCGGTTAATTGGATTTGGAAATGAACCGTTTACGTCGTTAGTCACTCCTTCCATATCGAGTGTAAAACAACACAGTAAAGCTATTGGGCGTCTTGCTGCTGAAACATTTCTTAAACGCGTTGATGAACCTCAACTAAAGCAGCGTTTAAATAAAATAATATTGAAAGCTGAATTAATAGTTAGGGATTCTTCGAAATAAAAAATGCGTTATTGTATCTCTACAATAACGCATAATTAATATCATATTATTTAGCTTACGCTTTAGATACCTAAAGCTTGTCCACCACCAATTTGGATGGTTTCTGCAGTTATAAATGAAGCATCTTTACTTGCTAAGAACGACACAACTCCTGCCACATCTTCTGGCTGACCTAATCGTCCTAACATAATATTATTAGCCCATGAAGCAAAAACTTCTGGTTTAGTCGCTTTAATTTGTGCATGGAACGGTGTATCAATTGTCCCTGGAGATACTGCATTCACTCTAATTCCGTATTCTGCTAAATCCTTTGCTAAGGCTCTAGTTATAGCATGAACACCAGCTTTAGATGTTCCGTAAATTCCAGCTCCTGGTCCACCGGCAGTCCATCCTGCATTAGACGTATAGTTAATTATAGAAGGATGATCTCCTTTTTTTAAGTAAGGTATAGCTGCTCTTGAAGCAAAGAATACTGAATCTAGGTTAAGTGCCATTACATTTCTGTAAAATTCAGTTGTCATTTCTTCAAAGCGAGATCTCCCCCTAAACCACCAGCGTTATTTACAAGTACATCTATTCTACCGTATTTATCACCAATTTTTTTGATGTTTGCTGTAACTTCATCTTCTTTTGTAACATCAAATCCGTAATACTCTGCATCGACGCCCTCTGCAGCAAGTTCTTTAATTCGTTCTGCTCCAGCAGCATCATCAATACCATTTAAAAATACAGTATATCCGTCTTTACCTAATCGTTTTGCCACTTCAAAACCAATACCACCTGTTGCTCCTGTAACTATAGCTACTTTTCCTTTATTCTCACTCATCTTTATTAATTTAATATATATAATTATGTTATACTTTTCTTATCACTGGTTTCACTTTTGGGATAAAAATCCACACGCTAGCTAAGGTTAACAGTGATAAAGTTGCTCCTATTACAAAAGCTGGTGTATAATTTCCACCACTAGTTAGCCATGGAACTAAATAGGTTAAACCAGCAGCTGTAAGTTTAGCGGCCATACCAGAAAAGCCAGCTAAAGATCCTACGGTTTTCCCACTAAAAAGATCACTAGGCAACGTCTGAACATTTCCAATTGCGGCTTGGAAACCAAATAAAATAACGGCCATTAATATCACAGCTGTTGTAGCACCCGGATTTTGCATATCGGTTATGGCCATATCTACGACACCAATACTATTTAAGAAACTAATCACTCCAGTTTCAATCCCAAGTGGGTTTGCCATAGCCAATAATGCTGGAAGCATGATTAAACAACCAAGTGTAATTACCATTTTACGTGTTTTATCAACACTCCAACCTTTTTTAAGCTTATTTCGTGCTAGAATACCACCATAATACGCTCCTACCATTGCACCTGCATAAGGCACCCAACCGTATAACGCCATTGATTTTACATCCATAGCAAAAACTTCATTCAGATAGATTGGAATCCAAAAAACAAATAACCACCAAATAGGATCGATTGCTGCCGACGCTAAAATGACACCCCAACTTTGTTTATGCCCAAGTAATTCTCCCGTATTTGGATTATACTCTTGATCTTCGACACCATCTCCATCAAAATCTTCGTTTTTTTGACCTGTTAAAATATATTCACGCTCTTCATCTGAAATCCAAGGATGATCTTTCGGAGCTGCTTTTACTAAAATCCACCAAGGAATTAACCAAAGTAAACCTGCTAGACCTATAAGAATGAATATCGCTTTCCAACTAAAATATATTGATAAAGTCGCAATTAATGGAATAGAAATAATTCCACCGATGGCGGCACCAGAATTAAAAATTCCTTGGGCAAGCGCACGTTCTTTTGTAGGAAACCATTCCGCGTTACCTTTAGTTGCACCAGGCCAGTTCCCAGCTTCTGACACCCCTAATATGGCACGGAATATTCCGAAACTTAAAATACCATTAGCAAAAGCATGTAATGCCGTAGCGATAGACCAGACCCCAATTGAGAGTACAAATCCCATTCGAGTACCAACCCAATCGAAAATTTTACCAAATATGGCTTGTCCAAACGCATATGAAAAAACGAAAATTATTGAAATTAATGCGTAAATTTCCTTTGTTTCATCCGCTGTATGTCCAGGATACAAATCCTTAGCTATTTCTGGCCAAAGGACACTTAATGACGTACGATCTATATAATTAATAATCGTAGCAAGAGCGATTAACGCCACGACCCACCATCTTAATCCTATTAATTTTCTACCTGTTTTTTTCATTTAAATTGAATTAAGACGACTTTTTAATATTATAACAATACTGATACAACACACTAAAGTGTTCTTTCATTTTTTGTTTTGCTAGTTTTGGATCTTGACTTTTTATGGCTTCATAAATGTCATTATGTTCCTTAATACCTTGTCTGGCTAAATTTTTATCACAGACATGATATTTTTCAAAATTCGTTATGATTTCTGGTGTAATTATTAACATAAAATTATTCATTATACTGTTTCTACTAGCTCTTGCTATAGCCAAGTGAAATAACAAATCTTCTTGTACGGCATCCTCACCTTTTTGTACCTTTTTAGAATACGCATCTAAGGCGTCTTTAATTTTTTCTAGATCTTCATCTGATCTCCTAAGCGACGCTAAGCGTACTGTTTTTAATTCTAACAAAATTCGAGTCTCTACTAAATCTTTAAAATCGGGATCTTCTAATTTGAGAATATCCTCAATCATTCCATTCATTGCAATAACACCGATATTAGCGACAAATGTTCCACTTTGCGGAATTGAATCTAATAAGCCGTATAATTCTAGTTTTTGAATGGCTTCTCTTACAATACTTCGTGATACCCCAAATTTTTCAGATAACATTCTTTCTGAAGGTAACTTGTCACCAGGTTCAAGATTTTTAAAATTTATAAGCTCACCTATTTTAGAAATTATGGTCTTTTGCGTATCGAGATTATCTACTTTTGTTAATATTTTTAATTTCATATTTTAAAAACTTATAAATTGGTTATCCAGATTAATGGCGTTAAAGTTATATAAATAATACTCAAATACTAATCTAAAAAAACTATTTATTAGCGTTCAAAGAATCCCACTTAATCAACTAAACAACAGTAGAATTCGATAAACGACTAACTCAAATATACTTTTTAATGACTCACTTCTAATTCATAATATCTTACTTTGGCAAAGGAGCCTTCATCTCGCGATTGAAAGTAATTCCCTGCTTTAAAATAATTTTCAAATACTCCCCATTTTTTAATATGAATACTTTCATAAGCTTTGTATTCTCTATTATTTAAAATGATTAGCATTTTTCCGTCTGAAACTTTAACTTCTAATGTGAACTTTTTAAAACCAACTTCCTCTTCAAAATTGAAACCTTCATCATCATCCCAGGCATCTTCATGTAATATTTCAGTATCTGAAGCATTTAAGTTCTTTAAAACTTTCGTTTTTACTCTTATTTTACCTTTATCCCAATAAATTTTTAACATCGGTGGAGCATTATTATCATCTTCACCTATTAAGTCACGTTGTTCATTAGTTAACCTACCATGGATTTGCATTATAATGACACGATGGTACTTGCCATTAGCATCTTTAGTAACCTCATCCATTGCCAGCTTACCTTTCATTGTTCCGCCTTCTTCAAATGTCCAGTTTACATTGTTTTCTCCTGGCACCATTTGCTCTCTTAATTCTGACCTTGTATATTTTGTGTTTTTAGTTTTAGAATCTGTAGGCATAGCATGAAATACAATTGCACCTCTTGTAGAATCTATATACATATAAGGTTTGGCAATATCAATACTTGCAAAATTTAAAATCTCTGGCGGCTCTATTTCATAAGGCTTACCCTTTTCATTTGCAACTGGCAACGTCACTTTCCAATGACTTAAATCGATATTAGGTAATTTGTGTTTTTTTCTTTTTTTCTTCTTTTTTTTCTTTTGCTTACTCGTTTCTATATTATTGTTTGAAACGGATTGATTGACTTGACAATTAACAGTAAAGACTGACACTAATATGATAAGAATCGTTGTTTTAAATTTTATTGACATAAGTATCAGTCTTTATGTTATATCTTTTTTACTTTATAAATTAATTATTAGCAACAATAGTTACAGTGTCAATTCGAATTTCTTCATCTCCACTATTAAATCCAAAGTCACCACCTCCACCGCCAGTGCTAGGTCCACCTATACCTCTAATGTAAAGCGCAACACTGTTATTTGCTCCGGCATTAAAAGTGTAAGTCGTAGTGTTGTAATCTTCATTATTAGGATTATTTATAGTCTCAACTAAAAGATTATTTGCAGGATCTTCTACTTGTGCTATAGTTGTGTACCCATAATCATCTTGAGGAAAATCAACCGTCTGAGAATAATATGTTGCTGAATACCCATCAATATATCCAGAACCCGCTAAAACTCTCACTTCAAGAACACTAGGATACATACCTCCTTCTGAACCTTTAAACGAAGTCACTAAAGAAATTGTATAATCCGCATTGGGCACCACTTCAAACTCTTGGTATGTTATATCAGGCTCATTATTATCATATTTAAGGACGTTATTTGAACCACCGTTTCCAGAACTAGATTCTCCTTGATCTCCAATACTCTTATTAATCCATCCAGAACAAGAACAATCAGAACCTGAAGATTTAGGAAGTTTATCAAAATCGGCATTCACTAAAACTGGATCTGGCACTAATGGCTCTTCTGGCTCTACAATTACAATTTCTTGAGATGTAGTACTTTCTACACCTAAATCATCTGAAGCTGTTAACGTCACTGTAAAAGTCCCTTCTCCTGGATACGTGTTAACGGCATCTACATCTGTAGATGTGTTACCATCACCAAAATCCCAAGCATAAGTTGTGGCACTTGTAGAACCATTGGCGAATGTGTAAGTTTTCCAAATATCACCTGTACCTGCTCCTTGTGAATACGAGAAACTTGCACTAGGGGGGGTTGCATCAGCTATAGAGTTTGAACCTAAAGGTTCATATTGCTCAAAATCTTCACAGCTATTAAACATTGAGATGGATGCTACCGCAAGGACAGCCCAAAATGTATTTTTTATCTGATTTTTCATTGTTAATATATTTTTTTAGTAACCAGGGTTTTGTTCTAAGACACCGTTACTTAAGTTAATTTCTCTTTGTGGTATTGGTAATAAAAGATCGGTTGCAGAAAAGCTTCCGTTAGTTGATGCAGAAAATGCTGATAGTACATTTTGAGCTTCGTTAAAACGAATTAAATCAAATAATCTATGATTTTCAAAAGCTAATTCTACGCGTCTTTCATCTAACAATTCTTGTTTTGTAATAGGGTTTGGCGCATCAATAGTTGGCATATTTGCTCTAAGTCTTACCTCGTTAAAAGAATCTCTTGCCGCCTGTACTGTGGTCTGATTACCTCCAGCCATTATTGCTTCAACATGCATTAAAAGCACATCAGCATAACGTAAAACAATCCAATCATTACCAGCAGAAGTTGGATCTGTTGATGTCGGTGCAATACCTAAAGAATCATCTCCATTAGGAAGATACTTTACAACTTGAAATTGTGTTGGTTGTTCAACATCTACACGAAACGAATATTCTGTTCTATCTCCACCTAAATCATTCAATGCTGTTCTTACATCTGCAGTGGTATAGTTTACACCACTTGTTCTACCAACAGCATTTAACCATTCTGCAGAGAAGTTTTGGCTATCTTGAGAATCTCCTTCAAAACCAATAGAAAATATAATTTCGTTATTTAACTCATTATAGAATACATCTTTAAAATTAGGTTCTAAAGCAAATCCACTATTCATAATATCCTCACATAAAATTTGAGCATCTAAATAATTAGTCCCTAATGTTAAGTAAACTTTAGCTAACAATGCTTGTGCAGCAGCTTTAGAAGCTCTTGATTTTGAAGAATTATCTAAACCATTAATTGCTGTAAGTAAATCACTTTCTATTAAATCATAGACTATTGATTTATCAACTCTAGTATATGCCATAGAATTGTAATCTGGATCAGATATTTCTAAAACTTTATCTACTAAAGGTATATCTCCATATAAACGCACCAAGTTAAAATAAGCATAGGCACGTACAAATTTTGCTTCACCTTCAATCTTTGCTAAGTTTTCGGGAGTTGCAACATCTAAATGCTCTAAAACGGTATTTGCTCTAAAAATTACATTATAAAAACTTCTGTAATAATCACCAACAAAACCATTTGTTGCCTGAATCGTATAGTTTTCAAATTGAGCGGCTTCACCTTCACTACTTTTAGTTCTGGTGTTATCGCTTCGCATTTCAGTAAGATAAAACTCGATCTGTATCCCATGATTATCATTGTTACTCGTTGAGTTGACACCTTGAATGCCGTCGTACATGTTTATAAGTGTCGCATCTAAATCTGCTTCAGTTTCAAAAAATGTCGCTGCATTAAGTACAGACGTTGGTTCTGGACCTAAATAATCTTCGCTGCATGAAAATACCGCTACAGCAAGAATTAATAGATTAAGCTTTTTAATGTGTTTTGTTATATTTTTCATTTTAATTTTTTATTAAAATTCTACATTTAATCCTAATGATATCGTCCTGTTTATTGGAGAACCACCTCTTTGGTATCCATAAGTTGTAGACAGTTGTGTACCAGAAGTATGATAAATTGACTCTGGATTAAATCCTGTGTAATTATCTGCAGTGAAGTACAATAAATTTTGACCTGTTGCATATACTCTAAGTTTCGTAATCTTTAAAGTCTCAGCAACACTACTTGGTAATGTATACCCAATATTTACCGTTCTTAACGCCACATAAGATGCGTCTTGGATAATAGAGTTTGTAAATATTTTCTCTTTAATGAATCCTTGATTAGGTGTTGATGAAATAAAATCTTGAGCAGAGTTAAATTGATTAAATATATATTGATCTGCCATGTTTCTAATTTCAGCGCCATGACTTCCTTGGAACATAAAAGAAAAATCGAAATTGTAAATTTTAAAATCATTAGAAAAACTCCAAACTAAATCTGGATAAGGATTACCTAAGATTGTTTTATCATCGTCATCAATTAAACCATCACCATTTAAATCTTTAACATAAACATCTTGTGCTTGACCTCCAATTGGATGGTAAGGGTTAGAAATGTATTCTAATGGAATTTCAGAATCTACGACCCATCCATAAAAAGAAGAAATTGGGTTACCTTCTAAATTAATCCACTCTGCAGCTCTTTTATCATCTACAAATTGAATTTGACCATTTGATTCCGCAAAATCAAGTAATTCATTTTTGTTTTTAGAAGCTATAAGTGTAGAATTCCAAGAAAAATTCTCTTTTGAGAAGTTACGCGAACGCAATTCTAATTCTATACCACTGTTTCTCACTTCTCCTCTGTTAACTAAAGCATCTTGAAATCCTGTAGTTGATGATATTGGATTATAAAGCAATAATTGATCACTTGTTCTATCATAATAATCGAATGAACCTGTAATAACATTGTTTGCAAATCCAAAATCGACACCTGGATTTATTTCTCTTAAACGCTCCCATTGTAAATCGGCATTAGCAATATTTAATGGATTATAGCCATTGGCGATACTTCCGTCGATCACTGCTGTTGTTGAACCAATTAAAGAATACGATGGAAAATGATCTAATTGATTAATATTAGTATCTAAAACGTCGTTTCCTGTAAATCCATAACTGATACGTAATTTTAATTTACTAATGATATTACTTTCTTCTAAGAAACGCTCGTTAGTAACATTCCATCCTGCAGAAAAAGCAGGGAAGTTTCCATATTTAAAGTTATCTCCAAAAATTGAACTCCCATCACGTCTAAAACTAGCTGAGAATAAATATTTATCATCATAAGCATAATTAGCTCTAGCAAAAACTGAGAATAATGATTTTTCATATTCTTCTGAACCAAAATCTATAATAGACGTGGCTGCCGATATGGTTTGTAATTTATCCGTTTCATATCCATTTCCAGAGATCCAATCATTACTAAAATCCCATTCCTCTGCTGCAAAACCAGCAACACCTGAAACATCATGTTTTCCAAAATCCTTATTATAAGAAAAATAACCATCAGTAGACATGTGTGTGCGCTTCTCATTAAATAAATCTAATTGTGCTGCTGACGCTCCATTTCTACTTGCTTCTACACCTTGCCATCGACGTCTTTTAGTATACTGTAAATCTCCACCTACAGAAGCTCTAACACTTAAAGCGTCTGTTATATCATATTGACTATAGATACTACCAAAAATTTTGAATTTATCATCTGTACGATCACGTTCTAAGATCTTAGCAACAGGATTGGTGTTTGATGTATTACTAATACTTGTTCCACCACTAGCTAATGGTGTTCCTGTATCTAAATCATAATTATCGAACATACGTTGTAATGCATAATCCCCAATTTGTGCATCTGCATACGCTCCTCCATCTCTTAATCTATTTACAAACTGAATATTGTTTTCATCCAAATATACTGGCAACCACGATGGTTGACGTAAGATATCGTGCGTAGAACCATCGAATCGACGTCTTGATGTTATAGAAGGCGTAAGGTTTACACCAAATCTAAACTTTTCACCTAATTTCGTATCTACTTTTAATTTAAGGCTGTATTTTTTATAATCATCTGTTAATAAAACACCTTCATCATGGATATAACTTAAAGCTGTACTAAATTTTGTTCTTTTACTACCACCTCTTGCTGAAAACGAATGACTTGTAATAGTACCGCCATCAAAAATAACATCTTGCCAATTTGTATTTGCATTAATAAGTTGTTTGTATTTTGTTCTATCAGACAAAGTTCCTGTTGCTGCTAATTCGGCTGCTGCAGTTTCCTGTACACTAAAGGTATACGCATCACTTTGTCTAGCTTCTTTAAACCCCGTAAAGGTATTTAAGCTAAATTTTGTTTCACCTTCTTTACCATCTTTAGTTGTAATCATAATGATACCGTTAGCACCACGAGAACCATAAATTGAAGAAGATGCTGCATCTTTTAATACTTCAAAAGATTTTACATCATTCATATCTAATGATCCTAAATAATCTGAATCAACAACTAATCCATCAACAACAATTAAAGGAGTAGAGTTCCCTGTAATTGAACCCGCACCACGAATTGTAATCGTTGGAGCAGAACCAGCTTCACCTTCTGTGGCTGCGATATTAACACCTGACACCTGACCAACAAGTGCGTCATCTACACGTGCTACAGCTATTTGATCTAAGTCTTCATTTACAACCTTAGAGATGGCTCCTGTTAAATGACTTTTCTTTTGTGTCCCATAACCAATAACGACAACTTCACTTAACGAATTAGAATCTTCTGCTAAAGCTACATTTAACGTTTTTTGACTATCGATAACAATAGTTTGAGTGACATAACCTATGTATGAAAATTGTACTACATCTCCTTTATTTACATCGAGTTGGTAATTTCCATCAAAATCGGTTGATGTACCTCTAGTAGTTTTGACAACTATAATGTTTGCACCTGGTATGGGCATGTTATCAACTGCCGAAGTGACGGTACCTTTTAAGGTATAAGTCTCTTGAGCAAAGACTATCACACTAAAAAACAGTGTAATAATAGTAATGAGTTTAACTTTTAAATTCATAATTCATTGTTTAGATTAAATTAGTTACTTAATAATTGGTTATTCCACAAATACTTGAATAGTAGGCATATAATATATATGTTAAGTCGGGGCAAATCCTATATTTTTTTGGTAAACCAATTTGGTTTACCAAACTGGTTTACCAAATATATATAAATATTTGTTAATTACAACGTTTTCGTGACTTTTATATGTTAAAATAGCAAAGAATTAAGTTAAAATAGCAAATAACAACTTTAATTGTAGGAATATTATCACACAACTATAACGCGCTCATCTATAGAACTAAAGCCATCTATTGGCTTATCTTCAAATATGCAAGTTATACTGTAAAATATAGTGCGATGTCATGCATTCGGAATATCAATAATCAATTACAAGCGTTTCCCCCTTTAATAATAGCTCGCAGACTCAACTTAAGCCTTATCCCCAAAATAAGCGACCTCACCTCCACTTAAGAAATCTTCTCTTACAGGGCTAAATGTATCAATTAGCTCCCCTGCTTCTAAACAAACAGCACTATGCCATAAATTCGGTTCAATATAGACTCCATCTCCTGCTTCGACAATTTGTTTTTCACCATCAATTTCAAATTCAAATTTACCTGAAACACAAAAGGTCGCTTGGGTGTGAAAATGTTGATGCGGTGCCCCTAATGCTCCTTTTTCAAATTTCACTCTTACCATCATAATTTGATTATCGTAACCTAAGAATTTTCTTGAGACTCCTCCTCCAAGTACTTCCCATTGCATGTCTTTTGTGATGATGTATTTTTCGCTAAATCGTTTCATATGTTTTTATTTATTGGTTTATTTAAAATAATAAGAACCTGACCACTCATAATTCTTATCGTTAATTTTTACTTTGTGAGTCGCTTCTTTTGAAGCATTACTATTTGCGGTTATAAATAGTTTGGTAGTACCATTTACATTGGTTATTGCAATTGCCGTGTAGTCTTCTGAGTCTAATTCTACTTTCAACGTTTTAATACTACTATTTGAATTTACTGCAGATTCTGAAACAGGACTATAACTACCATGCGATTCTATAACTGAAACAAATAGGGTGTTTTTGGTGTTTTTTCGTCTTAGCATTAATGCCGCTTCGCGTCTTAAATTAAATTCTGGATCGTTAGCTCCAATTCTCGTAAATAACAAGTCATCATTCGCATTGGTAACCGAAGTTAACGTATAAAACTTCCCTTTATTCAACCAAGACAGTTTACTATTATCACTAGATGCCTTTGCTGTTCCTTCAACAAACAAATGTTGATAGCCATTTTTAGTTCCTAAAGGGTTTAATGATTTGGGGGTTTGGTAATCGAAACTTGTTTCTACAACCTGTCCTAAAAAATAATAAGGAAAATCATATTGATTTGCTTTATCTGACGTCACCTTCATGATATCTAACATATACGGCTTTTCAAAATCTTCATCTCTCAAAATTGCCATGGTACGAAGCATTTCGGTTCCAGGATATGCATTGACTTCTTTTGCACTTGCGACTTGTACGTTTTTATTTTCTGAAGAAAAATAATTTAAAACCGAATGATGTTGACTCCCTATGTCATACTTCCCATTGAAATGAGAGGTTTCATTTTGTATCACCGTATTGTGTGCAATAGTTTGTTTAGCCCAAGTTTTGTTTTCCTTTAGGTAATTTCCACCACCTTTTTGTTCGATATTTACAAACCGTGCTAAACCATAATCTTGAAGAATTTCTTCTCCTTTTTCATATAATGAATACGACAACTTATCATAATGACCATGACTAGAACCTTGTGCAGCATATTTAAAAACCAGCTCTATATCTTCATTTCTCAAAATAGCAACACCTCCTTGGGTTCCTTCTGGTCCATCAGATAAATTAATTGATTTTTTGTTGAATGGTTTTTCATTACCGTTTTTTATTCCAAGTGCAACGGCCAAACCAGAATCATCCAATAAGACTTTATTCTGTTCTTTAGCAATACTTAATAATCCTGGATCTTGTGTTCCAAAATGATAGGAAATATCTACTGCTGTAACTAAAGCATCATTGTAATAAGACATGCCTTTTTGACCATCGTTAAGCGGAAAGAAATCACCATCTGCATCCGATAAATTTAATAGGGCATTAATCGATTTCAAAAGCACTCCCTCTTTATATTCAAATATTTTTAATTCTGGTTTTACGTTATGTAATCCTTCAGCAAAAATTAAAAACGGATACATGGCGTAACGTTGGTAATATGGGCCTTCGTTATAATAACCATCTGGTGAAAATGGCTCTTCTATATTGGCTAGAAAACCAGCTTTCCCGTCTTTATTTAAAAAGCCACCATCATCATCTTTTTTATCCGCATCTAATGTTAAACCTTTAATGCCATAAAGTGCACGATCGATTAACTCTTCGTCATTCATAACTAAACCAATCATACCCACAGCTGCATTTCCCCATGTACTATGATTGTGTACTCTTTGGTAAAATTGTGGACTATCTATTGAAATATGATCTGCAAAGGGTTTAAACAAATTAGTTTCTAGCGTATTCCGTTCGTCTTCAGACAAATAATTATATATACAATCGTAAGCCTGACTCACATACACCAACCAATTAGAATCGTTTAAACATTGCCAGAATAATTTACCTCGTGCATAAGATCTCGTTTTAGGATGTAATGGCAATGTTTTATACATCGCTTCATATTGCATCAACATATCTTTTACATATTTGGCATATTTTTCGTCATCTAGGATCTGATACAATACACCTGCTTTTTGCATCATTATCATGTTGCGTTTATGACGCACATGGGTATAACCACCAGAATAATCTACAGGAATTGGTGTATCGATACCTAAAGCTATTTCGGCATCGATTTCCTCTTGAACTGCTTTCAAGGTATTATCAAAAATTGGAATATTACCCAATTGGGCTCTAATATCTTTTACGCCTTGTGCTGTAAGTATAAGTTTAGGATGTTCTTCTATTGTTGATGTTTCAGTCGTATGCTCTATAACAGATGTATGTTCTTCTTTGCAAGACATAACAACCATACTTACTAAAATAATCTGAAATAATTTAGTCCATGAAAAATTCATAAGAAAAGCGTTTTTGAATTGGCACACCAAATTGGTTTACCAATATACTGATATTTGTTAATTTAAAATAATTTAACTTTTAGCTAAAAGTTAAGGCTTCATTCATGTGAGCACTACATATTGTAAACACCACCATTGATATCTAAAGTCGCACCTGTAATAAATCCATCGTATTCGGACGCTAAAAATAAAACAGCACGAGCGACATCATCTGCATTACCTGCACGTTGGATTGGAATACCAGCCGTTGTTGCAGCCGCTGATTCTTTCGTTGTATGCGTGTTGTGAAATGACGTCCCAAGAATAAGACCTGGAGCAACAGCGTTAACTCGTGTGCCTTGCGCACCCAATTCTGTAGATAGGGCACGTGTAAATGTTAAGATGGCACCTTTACTAGTCGAATACACCAATGACCCTGGATGACCACCTTTACGTCCTGCAAGCGACGCTAAATTAACAATACTACTGTTATCCTGTTTTGCTAAATAGGGAGCTGCTGCTCGTGTTACAAACATCATAGACGTAAGGTTTATATCCATAACCTTATGCCAAAATTCAGTCTCCATTTCATTCAACATTTTACGAGCCACTAGTGAACCAGCATTGTTGATCAGTATATCTAAACTGCCTAAAGTTTCGACGGTTTTTTCAACCAGAGCATTTGCATCGGCTTCTTTTGTTAAGTCACCTGAAATCGCAATCGCTTTCTGTCCTTTACTATGTGCGTATTCTACTAATTCATTAGCAGTATCAGCACTAGAAAAATAATGGATAGCAACATTAGAACCACTATCTATAAAATGTTTTGTAATCGCTTCTCCAATACCCTGTGCGCCAGCTGTAATAAGAATATTTTTACCAGCTAATTTATTATTGTTCATAGTCCTCTTGTATTAATTGATTTAATCGTTTTTAGTAAAATAACCTTCGTTAGAAACGGCATCTTTACTTATTGAAATACTTCCTTTTTTAAACCATACCTCAGCATAGTTTCCATCTGCATATTGTTTTTGGATATCTCCATTATGTGTTTCAGCACCAGAGCACCAATTTTTATTTACTTCTGGCGATTTTCCATTGGTTTGATTGTAAGCACCAAGCTTAAAAAAACAACCTTCACCATCGTATGCAGTTTTGCGTTCTACTCCATCTTGACCAATTGGAACAAATAATTTTTGTGTTTGCTCAGGAATAGCTTCGGTAGTTGTATATTCTGATTCAATTAAGTTTTTTGTAAAAAATTTAGTATCATGATCTTTACTTGTGAATTTTAGTGTCATAATTCCATTTTTCACTTCAATTTCATAGCTAAACTCTTCACCTAAGGCAATACCATCTTTAGGTTCTTCTGGATATGTATTTACAGAATCACCAACAACAGCAAAGTCATTGCCCCAAACCGCTGAAGAATAATCCCATCGTTTAGAATTATCATCGCCTGCGGTATTAATTTCATAATGCCAAAACACCGAACCTTTGGTATGACCTGGGAATTTTTTATAAAATATTTTAAGCGGTTCGTTTTCAAACGCATCCGCACTATGAATCTGCCCTACAACAACGGCATGCGACGCTGCTACACGCGCATCACCAGTAGCGGAGACATTCATGACTTTAAGTGTTGCTGTTAATTTATCATTAGCCGTTTTTGGATACCATTTTTTTATTTGTGCCAATTCTGTTCTTGTGTTATTAGAGGTCCCGTGGGTATCTCCTCCATTTGGTGCTTTAAACACAACCCAATCGGTATTACCATCATTTACCGTATAAAAGAAATCTTTGTTTTCAAAATTATTAGCAATACCTGCATTTGAGCCATCACCTAAAATCAATTTCCAGTCATCAAAAAATGGAATAACGTCGCTTGCGTAAACGGTTTTTTCAATTTCTTTTTCAACAGGTTCTTTTGCTTCATTTTTACAGCTATTTAGAATTAAGAAGCAACTAAAAAGCATCAATGTTGCTGCAGATAGGGTATGTTTTTTATTCATATTTAAATTATTTAAAGTCATTATTTTTTAATCTTAATTATTAGAAATAGTCTAAAAGTGCTACCACGCCATTATATGAAATCACTAGAGAAAAGAACAAGGCGGCATATAATCCGATGTAAACTCCTAGGCTGGTTTTATAATCTTTCATGACTTTTTTATTGCTTAACATAAGGATGATGCCGAGTATTACAATTGGCAATACAAACACATTAAAGACTTGGGATAGAATTTGAATTTCAATAGGATTTGCTCCAAACGCAGGACCAATTAAAGCCACTAAACAAGCTATAAAAGTTATAATTCTAAATTGTTTGGAATTGGTATCTAATTCCCCAGATTGATAATCTGCAATCAATAAAGGTGCAATTAATAAACAAGGAAAAATAGATGATAAGCCTGCACTTAATGCTCCAAAAAAGAATATGGTCACAGCCCATTTTCCTGCAACGGGTTCTAAAGTATTTGCCATATCTAAAACCTGAGTAACTTCTTTACCTTGATAATACAAAGCACCTGCTGCCACAGCCATAATAACTCCACTAATAATAAAGATTAAAACAGCTGCTGTAATTGCATCTCTTTTTTGTTGCCCTAAGTTTTTGATGGTCCAACCTTTTCCTTTTACAAATAGTGGTCGTGATAAGAATGTCGCAGAAGCCATCGTGGTGCCCACAAAGGCTGCCACTAGCATTTGACCTCCTGGTACATCTGGAATTGTTGGTAGTAATCCTTTTACAACATCTACTGTAAGCGGCTGTACAAAGCATAAGGAAAGCACAAAAGACATTCCCATTAAGGTTACAAATATGACTAATATTTTTTCGAAAAACGTGTACTTACCAACCAACATTAATAAGTAGAATGTCACAATAATAACAATAGCTGTGATGAGTACGGTTTCATATTTATAAGCCGATAAGCCTTCAAAATTTACAGCTAATATTTCAAAAATTATATTCGATGAAATTCCTAAGATTCCCATTAGTGAATTCCATTGTCCGAACGTAATACCAATAATAATGGCAATAGCTAAAACTTTACCTAATTTAAAATGTTTTTTAAATCCAAAAAGTGCGGTTTCTCCGGTAAGCAAGGCGTAATTCCCGTAAGCAAACATTAAAATTCCCGAAAAGACGCAACTGATTAAAAGTACCCACAATAATTGCATATTGAATTTGCTTCCTGCAACAATCATAGAGGTGACACTACCTGTACCAATCGTATAACCAATCGCAAATATCCCTGGACCAAACCCTAATATGACAGCAATGATTTTTTTAAGAAACGATTTTTTTGGTGTGGTTGCTTTCATATTAATAGTGTATTGGTTTTTGGTTGTTAGTTGCTAGTGTCTAATTCCAGTTGGTGTGATGACTTTTCCCAGAATCATCATCTAATCTTTGATACGTATGCGCTCCAAAATAATCGCGCTGTGCCTGAATGATATTTGCAGACGCATATGGTGTTGTAATGCCGTTTAAAAATTGAACAGCTTCTCCCAAAGCAGGTGTTGTAATATCATTAAGTACACATTGAGAAACCACCTTTTTTACTGAAGGTCTGTATTGATTCACAAGGTCAATTAGCTTTGAATTTGTTAAGATGTTGGTGGTGTCTTTAAAAACCTCAACCAAATCTTCCATTAAAGCCGATCTAATGATGCAACCATTTGTCCAGATTCTAGCAATTTCACTAAGATTTAAATCCCATGAAAATGTATTTGAAGCTTCTGAAATCAGTTTAAAACCTTGATAATGATTTATAATTCTAGCAAACTGATACGCCTCTAAAATGTCAATTGTAGTTAGATTTAATTCTGAAGTACTTGAGTTTTTAAAATTCTGACTTAACTGAAGGCGTTCTTCTTTGTAAAAAGAGATATATCGTGAAAATAAAGCAGAAGCGATTAATGTACTTGGTACACCGAGTTCTGCTGACGCCATAGTGGTCCAATTTCCTGTGCCTTTATTTCCGGCCTTGTCTAAAATTTTATTGACCAACCAATCATCTCCTTCTTTCTTTCTAAAAATAGCAGCTGTTATTTCTAACAAGTAGCTATTTGCTGTTGGCTTCCAAGTCTCAAAAGTATTAGCGATGTCATCTGGATTTTGACCTAAAGCTTCTAAAATAGTGGCAACCTCAGCTAACAATTGCATTTCTACGTACTCCACACCATTATGTACCATTTTTATAAAATGACCACTGCCTTCTGGTCCAACATAGGTGCAACAGGGTAAGCCGTTTTTATCTTTAGCCGCTATTTTTTCTAGAAAAGGTTGTACACTTTTATAGGCTTTAAGATCACCACTTGGCATTATAGATGGTCCTTTTAAAGCCCCTTCCTCACCTCCGGAAACTCCAGCTCCTATAAAATGAATGCCTTTGGTTTTTAAATAATCAACACGCGTTTTTGTGTTTACATAGTTAGAATTTCCGCCATCAATTAAGATATCGTTTTCAGACAAATGTGGTAGTAAATCTTCAATAACATAGTCTATTGTTTTTCCGGCATTCACCATAAGCATAATGCATCTTGGTTGTTGCAATGCGTTTACAAAATCTTCAATATCATCAAAAGCTTCAGATTGAGATAATTCAGGAAATTTAGCTTTAAAATCTTTAGCAATATCGACCTCAACACCATCCACATGCCTATTAAACATTGCAATCTTGAATTCGTTATTAGCCAAATTTCGGCATAGGCTTTTCCCCATAACTCCTAAACCAAATAATCCAAATTCTGACTTGTCCATTAATTCGTGTTTTAAAGTTTTTATAATGCTTTCTGGCGTTAAGCTAATATCAATTTGAATAGCATCTTTTGGTTCTTCCAAAGTATCAAACTGCGATTTCAATAATTCTGAAGGCATAAAGTGATTTCGCCTTCGATTCACTCTATTATAAATTTGATTAAAATCTCCTCTTAGATATACCCATTTTGTTTCGGCTTCAATATCTAAACTTAAAATGTCTCTATACTTTTCCTTTAATGCAGAACAGACTATGATGCAACTGTTTTTAGTCAATTGCTTTTGAGCTAAAGCATTCAATGTTTCTAACCAACCTTGTCTATCATCATCATTTAAAGGCAGTCCAATAGACATTTTTTTAATATTCGCTTTTGGATGAAAATCGTCACCATCAAAAAAAGGAAGATCTAATTCTTGCGCAAGTAATTTTCCAATAGTGCTTTTTCCACATCCCGAAACTCCTATTACAAATATGACTTGCTTCAATTTAATTTTCTTTTATTAATTAGGAGGTGTTGCCGAACCTACAGTTGCCGATTTAAACCAAACTTCGGCATAACTTCCGTTGGCATATTGTTTTTCTATATCTCCACCATAGGTTTCAGACTTGGTAGATTTACCGTTAGCCTGATTATAGGCGCCTTGTTTGAAATAATTTATTTCACCAGCATAAGCAATTTCTCTTTCTACACCAACAGTTCGTCTTGATGCATACCTATCTATAATCTGTTGTGGAATTTCAGATTTTGTAGCAAAATCTGATTGTATTAAACTTTTAGTAAATGTTATGGTCTCATGTCCTTCGCTTGTAAAGGTTAAATACATAATACCCTTATAAACATTGACTTCATAGCTAAATTCTTCACCTAATGCAATACCATCTTCTGGTTCGGCAGGACTCGTTGTTTCATCATCTCCAACCACAGAAAAATCATAGCCCCAAACTGCTGTTGAAAAATCAAATCGGCCAGAGTTATCTCCTTCAGTATTGATTTCATAGTTCCAAAACACTGACCCCTTCGTATGACCCGGAAATTTTTTATAGTAGATTTTAAGGGGTTCATTTTCATGACCTTCATCACTATGAATTTGTCCGACAACAACTGAGTATGACGATGCCACATCGGCATTTCCAGTAGTAGATACATGTTGTACTTTTAATGTTCCTGTTAATTTTCCGCCAGTTTCTGGAATCCAATGGGCCTTTTCACCAAGTTCTGTTCTTGTGTTACTCGATGTTCTTGAAGTGATACCAGAATTTGGTGTTTTATATACGACCCAATCCGTTTCTCCATCATTTTCAACATAAAAGAAATCCTCTTTTTGGTAGTTTACTAAATCATCAACATAGGTTCCGTCTCCTAAAAGAATTTTCCATTTGTCCATAAACGGAATAACATCACTTGGGTATTTTATGGCCTGCTCTGTTTCGTTTTCAACTGCTACTTCAGAAGTCGATTCCGTATTATTTTTACATCCAACGATTAGTAAAAGTGTAAAAATTGTATATAGTGATTTTTTCATTTTAAGCGTTTTATGAGATTACTACCTGCGCAGGAATACATTAATACATTAATGTCATTACTAAGTTTTCTTCGGTCTTAATTTGTCCTGAATTAGTTACTGTATTGTCAGATTCTACATTATTTTTTGCTCCCCAAAGAATCGATACAAATTGTACAGGATTGTTTTTAAATGTGTTATTCGTAATAGTTACATTCACAATACCATTGTGGTTTAATAGTCTTTTGTTTTTCTCTTTGGCACCACAATTTGTAAATGTGCTATTAGTAATTAAAAGGTTTCCGCCAATAGTAGACTCATCATAACCACCTCTATAATAATCGACAACATTTTGTTTTACGTTGTTGAAATCACAGTTGTTAATAGTTAAATATTCGGTATTGTAATCTCCTCTATCGTTGGTTTCTTCTGATAATTCTATACCATTTTCACAATTTGAAATAGACGTGTTTTCAAAAGTTACACGTTCAGAAAAGGATTGTTTGTATACTTTTAAAACATAGTTAAAATCGTTGATTTCTGTATTAGAAACCGTTAATCCAAAATGATTAGACATATTCTTTTTTAAACTCGCAAAGGCATAATTGGAACCATTTCCTTTTAAAGTCAAGTTGTTTACGGTCAGTTTCCCTTTAGGTTGTAATGAAAACAATGGTGTATTTGACGCTCCAGAAAAAACAAGTTGTGCTTTTCCTTTCGACTGAATTGTAAGCGTTTTAGTAATGGCTAAAGATTCTGAAATGGCATAAACACCTTCTGCTATGGCGATAATATCTCCATTACTAGCCGCATCAATTTTAGTTTGTAAATCTTCTGCTTTAGTTACTGTATGTGTTACTGGATCGACCGTTTCAATTTCGTTAGAATACCAAGATGGTCCGTATTTGGATTTATCTAAAATATTCGGATTTGTAAAATCGACTCCTACAACGGCACCAATACTGTTACTGTCTTTTCTAGAGTTGCCAAATAAGTCGTTTTTGATGGTTTCAAAATCAAAACCATTAAAAGGTTTTACGTCACTTGGAAGTCCTATTGGAAGTAAAATATTATCAGACACTTTTTTCAACTCTAAAGAGGCAGAAATAATTCCGCCATCAAAGTCTTTAAATTCCAAACCTTGATTATCTACGACATTACTTTTAAAAGTAACACCATCTGCTTTGTCATTTTCAACAACAATATTTTCCAATCCTTTCGCATTGTAAATAACATTATTAGCAACAGTGGTTCTGATTGCTCTTGCAGAACGAATTTCAGATTTTGGCAATACATCTGCTTGCGCAATGTTGGTCCCTACACCAAATTGCCATGGCGAACTACAGTTTACAAATGTGTTATAAGCCACCACCAAATCTGTCACTTGGTTATACCGATTTAATGGTGATTTTGGAATACCATTCATAACCGCCAATGGACTTCTGAAGCTTTTTCCCTTTAGGTTGAAAAAATAATTATTGGTTACCCAATGGCCGGTGTTTATAATACGAATACCTCCATAGTTTTCATTTTCGCCATCACCAATAAAGTAGTTACCGTCAATAGTCACATAGTTTCCATGTCGCGTTACAACAGAACCTTCACTTTTATAAAAAACATTGTTCTTAATTATGTTGTTATTCGTTTTACTTGAAATGATTTCAACCTCACCATTACATTCTTCAAACAAATTATTTGCAATGGTTGTATTACTTGGGCTCATAGACGTAAAACTACTTCCCAACTGAATCGTTTCACCTCTTGCTCCACCTTTTCTAGGTCGCGGTCCAAAATGGTTATTTATAATTTTGTGGTAATTTTTAATGCTTTCAACCCCTTTTAAATCGACTCTAACGGTTGGGCCACCATTTGTTTTTCCGGCCAGATAACTATTGCTTAACTCGTTATGTCTTCCGTAAAACTGAACCCAAAGATCATCATCATCGCGCTGTAGTTTATTGAAGTCTACAATAACACAGTTGGTTACTTTACAGTTATTTGCTATCGTATTTTTGTCTAATCTGAAGGCTATGACATTTTCGGATGGTGAATATCCGTTTCTAAAATGTAAACCGCTAACTTCTAAATATTCACCACCAAAAGCGAGGTTTGAAACCCCTTCAATAAAAACTTTGCCTTCGGTTTCTGCTTTAATGGTTATAGGATGATCTTTGGTTCCTTGTCCTGTAAATTTAATTTCAACATCTTTCCAAACTCCATTTTTCAAAACCAAATTATCACCAGGTTGCGCATTTTTTATCGCCTCATTTAGTTCTGTAACGTTAGAAATTAATTGTCCCGATGCTTTGTTTGTTTTAGTAGACTCATTACAAGACAAAAACAGAACTAATAAACTAATTGCAAATAGATATTTCTTCATTATGTATTCTTTTATTATTTAATGCGTAACCTCAAGTTCGTAATATTTCACTTTTGAAAAAGCTCCTTCTGCTGTTGAGCCCAAATAATTACCTGCCTTAAAATAATTTTCATAAGGCCATTTATCTAAACTTATATCTTGATATACTAAAGGTTCATTATCATTAAGCTGTAATTCTAATCTGGCGTCTGATACGGTAATTCTAAATTCAAATTCTTCAAAACCAACATAGCCCATATTGTCCTTAACATCTGTCCAAGTAGCATTTGATGTTTCTAACAAATCATCTCCAGACGTATTTTCATCTATAAGCGATTTTTTATGAGACCATATATAACCATCTTTCCAATAGATTTTAATTAAAGGTGGACCATTATTTGAAGAAAAGCCATGAGTTTCCATGTCTTCAATAGAAATAATCCCATGAATTTGCATCACTATTGTTTTGTGATATTGACTACTGCTTTCAGAGTCCTGAGAAATAGCAATCAATTTTAATCTTCCTGTCATTTGACCACCTTCTGCTAACGTCCAATTTTCTCTTGCATTTAAAGGATTAATTAACTCTCTTAACTCTGTTCTAGAATAGGAACTATTCGTCGTAGCTATGTCTGGATATGTATAAAACTCAATGGAAGCATCAGAAACATCATCGTACATATAAGGTACAATGGCAGGATTTGTTCTGTAGGCTCCATTCACTAATGCTGCTGGTTGGTATTCATCTGGACTACCATTATTATTTTCATCTACAGGCAAGGTAACTTTCCAGTTAGAGAAGTCGATGTCTGCATAGACTATTGGATTATCATCTTCAGAACCTCCGTCATCGTCATTATAAACGACATCATCAGTAACATCGGCATCCTTTTCAGAACACCCAAATAGAAGTAATGTGCACATTAAAGGTATCAAGATATATTTTAATTTCATATAACCTTCATTAATAATTGGTTAACCAGATTGGTTAACCAAAAATACCATAATTTTTGAGATTACAAAAAGTAATTAGGTTAATTCTGTATATAATTGGGTTAATTGGATAAACATAATATAAAGAAACCAGTCTACAGTCTTATTGCAAAAACACTATAAATAGGCTTACTTGAAAGCTACATTAACATAATATAACCACAAATACTAACTAGTGATTTTTAGAAAAAAAACACGAGCTAATTCAACATAACCTCTATCAAACATTTCAAGTAAATAAAAATTCATAATCATTATCAAAATTAAATATAACATAGCCCTCACCCACAAATACAAGCAGATACCCCATTACTTTTCATTACTAAAAGTTACTGAGAATTAATATTTAATTATACATTTGAACTATTACTAATTACAACATTACATTTTAATATGAAAAACAAATTATCTTTAGTATTCATTTTTTTATTTTCAACCCTTATTTATGCTCAAAAATTAAAAATAAAGGAAGGGGCTTTCAAAAACCTAAAAAACATAAAAGAATACTCTTTAGTATTTGACTACTCTAATTTACAAATACCAAAGTATGACTCTGAAGAAGATTTTCTTAAAGACAAAATGGATAAGCGCGAAGAGAAAGAAGCTGGATCTGGAGAAGAATTTAAGACATCATGGTTTGAAGACAGAGAAAACAGGTATGAACCAAAGTTTATTGAATCTTTTAATAAACGATTTGACGATAACATCGTTGAAGTTAATAAAGGTGAAAACTCTAAACATACAATGGTTATAAAAACCACTCTAATGTATCCTGGCTACAACGTAGGCGTATGGAGACAAAACGCAAAAATCGAAGCGACTATTACCATATTTGAAACTGATAATCCTGACAACATATTATTCTCAGGAGATTACACCAAAATTGAAGGAAATGGAGCGATGGGTTATGACTTTAACTCAGGATATCGTATTTCCGAAGCTTATGCTAAGCTCGCTAAAGAGTTTGCTAAAGGTTTAAAGAAAAAAGGGTTAAAATAAATTTAAAGAAAAGCGAATAATCATTTATTCGCTTTTTTCTTTTTCCATATCTATAACATGTGCCACTGCTTTTACGAGTCTATGGTGGTTTTTCACAAAAGGATTGGTATCATCCCAAACATAACCTGCTAAAACAGAACAAATTTGTTTCTTTATTTCAGGATTTTCAGGTCTATGAAAAAATAATTTTTGCAAATTTCCAGTGTACCATTCTTTTACATAAGTTTCAAAAACACGAACCCCTTTTTTCATGTAATCAGAATAGTCTACTTTCCAATCCACTGTTTCGTTCTGAAGTGATTTAGTAATCAATTTTGCTGCTAACAATGCCGATTCCGTAGCAAATGTAACACCAGAAGAAAACACTGGGTCTAAAAACTCTGCACTATTCCCTGTTAACACATAACCTTTTCCATATAACTGTTTAACAGACTTAGAATAGCTAGAAATCTCAATAGGCTTAAATAAAAACTCAACATCTTCAAATCGTTCTCTATAATAATTAGAGAGCTTCAACATACTTTTTAATTTCTCAGAAGACGTGCCTTTAAATGATTCTAAATAATCAGAAGAACCAACGTAACCAATACTCGTTACTCCATCTGAAAATGGAATAACCCATAACCAAGTTCTTAAATCTATAACATCAAAAGTAATCCGAGTCCCCTCCCAACCTTCAGGACGGTTTATATCTTTTACATGTGTAAATATTGAAGACTGATTAAGAAGTTCTGAACTTTTTTCTAAATCTAAAAGACGCGGCAAAACCCGACCATAACCACTAGAATCAATAATATATTTAGCACCAACACTATTTAACTTACCTAACTTATTTTTAATAGTAGTAACTGAAGAACCATCCTCATTAAAATCAACAGCAATAACTTCTTCTTCAAAAGAAATATCAACACCTCTTGTTAAAAGTTCATCGGTAAGTGTTTTATCAAAATCAGCTCTTGGTACTTGCCAAGTCCAATCCCACCCTTTAGTATGTTTTTTACTAAAATCAAAATTACAAACTTCATCTCCTCTTAAAAATCGAGCACCATCTTTCACTTCATAATTGCGTTTTTTCAAACAATCCAGTAAACCTACTTCCTCAAAATGATCCATACAGCGTGGCAACAAACTTTCCCCAATTACAAATCTTGGAAACAGATTCTTTTCAACCACCTTAACTTTTAAACCTTTATTATGCAAATAAGAGGCCGCAACACTACCAGATGGTCCCGCACCTATAATTAGTACATCTACATTTTCAACACTCATAATAGTAATAGTATAAAAATCATTTATTATTCTAAATTTGCATCCCAAAATAACTTCATTTTTCGTTATTTAACTATTATTTTTATTAAATATTACCAACTTATATAGATGCTAAAATTAACCGGAAGTTTAGATGTTGAAGATTTTTACAAAATCATTTTCGAAAATAACCCCATAGAAATAGACGAAACTGTTTTTCAAACCATAGAAAACAGCTTTAATTTTTTAAGGGATTTTTCTAAAAATAAAATTATCTATGGTGTTAATACTGGTTTTGGACCAATGGCTCAGTACAAAATTGCTGACACAGATCGTATAAAACTACAATACAATTTAATACGAAGTCACGCTTCTGGTACAGGAAACCCAATTCACCCTTTATATGTAAAATCGGCGATGCTTGCGAGACTCAACACGTTGTCTTTAGGAAATTCTGGTGTACATAAATCGGTTGTAGAACTTATGACTCAATTAATAAATCGTGATATTATTCCTTTAATTTACGAACATGGAGGTGTTGGTGCAAGTGGAGATTTAGTACAACTAGCACATTTAGCATTAGTATTAATCGGTGAAGGAGAAGTATTTTATAAAAATGAATTAAGGTCAACAAAAGAGGTTTTTCAAATTGAAAACTTAAAACCAATAACTGTAGTTTTAAGAGAAGGATTAGCTTTAATGAATGGCACTTCTGTAATGACAGGTATTGGCATTGTTAATGCAATTAAAACTAGACAGTTACTGAATTGGACTATTTTATGTTCATCTGCTATTAATGAAATTGTAGAAGCTTACGACGATCACTTATCATCAGAATTAAATAACGCAAAAAGACATAAAGGACAGCGTGAAATCGCAAAACAAATGCGAGCAAATTTAAGCGACAGTAAACTCACTAGAAAGCGTGAAGATCACTTATATAACAAAGCACAAAACGCCACTGTTTTTGAAGAAAAAGTGCAAGAATATTACTCTTTACGTTGTGTACCTCAAATTTTAGGACCTGTTTTAGATACTTTAGATAGCGTTGAAAATATTTTAATTGAAGAAGTAAACTCTGCAAACGACAACCCTATTGTCAATGTAGAAAAGCAGCATGTATATCATGGAGGAAATTTCCATGGAGACTATATATCCTTAGAAATGGATAAATTAAAACTTGTCGTTACAAAAATGAGCATGTTGGCAGAACGCCAATTAAATTATTTACTCAACCCAAGTCTTAATAATATTCTTCCTGCATTTGTTAATCTCGGTACATTAGGCTTAAATTTTGGTATGCAAGGTGTTCAGTTCACAGCCACCTCAACTACTGCTGAAAATCAAATGCTATCGAACCCAATGTATGTGCATAGCATTCCCAACAACAATGACAATCAAGACATTGTAAGTATGGGAACTAATGCCGCATTGATTACTAAAAAAGTAATAGAAAATACATTTGAAGTTGTAGCCATAGAAATGATTACCATTATTCAAGCTATTGAATATCTAGAAATACAAGACAAGGTATCTTCAAAAACAAAAAAAATGTATGATGATATTAGAAATATTGTTCCTGCATTCAAAGACGATGTGGTAATGTACCCTTATGTTAATGAAGTTAAAAACTTTATTATGAATCATAAAAATAACATTGAAAAATAAACCTCAACTAAAAAATCGATATACATGAAGTGCGCACTAATAACAGGGGGCTCTAGAGGCATAGGAAAATCAATTTGCATACAACTTGTGAAGGATTCAGATTATCATATTTTAATTAATTACCAAAGTAACAAAGAAGCAGCCTTAAACACATTAGAAGCAGTAAAAGAAGCTGGAGGAACTGGCGAATTATTACAGTTTAATGTTGTAGACATTGAAGACGTTCAATCTACTTTAGATAATTGGCAAGACAACAATAAAGATGCTATTATTGAAGTCATTGTCAACAATGCTGGCATCACAAAAGATGGCTTATTTATGTGGATGAAACCAGAAGATTGGCATAACGTCATCAACACAAGTCTTAATGGGTTCTTTAATGTTACCAACCATTTAATTCAGAAAATGCTAGTCCAAAAATATGGACGAATCATAAATTTAGTATCGCTTTCGGGGCTAAAAGGCACACCTGGTCAAACCAATTATTCTGCAGCAAAAGGTGCCGTAATTGCTGCAACTAAAGCTTTGGCTCAAGAAATTGCAAAACGTAATATTACGGTCAATGCGGTTGCTCCTGGATTTATTAAAACAGACATGACAAGCGATTTAAACGAAAAAGAACTTAAAAAATTAGTACCTGCAAATCGCTTTGGAGATCCTGAAGAAGTCGCACATCTAGTCTCTTTTTTAGCATCAAAAAAAGCATCTTATATTACAGGTGAAGTTATTAATATTAATGGAGGTATTTACTCTTAAATAAATTACCAAATGGGAAGAGTTGTAATAACAGGCATGGGCATATATTCCTGCATAGGCGAAAATTTAGAAGAAGTCAAAACATCGCTATATAATGGAACGTCTGGAATTGTTTTCGATGAAAAACGCAAACTTTTTGGTTATCGTTCTTGCCTAACAGGCATGGTAAAAGAGCCGCAACTAAAAAAGCTTTTAACAAGAAGGCAGCGCATTAGTTTAGGAGAAGAAGGCACTTACGCATACATGGCAACGATAGAAGCGCTAAAAAATGCAAACATTACCCAAGAGTTTTTAGACGCTAATGAAATAGGTATTATATACGGAAATGACAGTACTGCGAAATCTGTAATTGAAGCCGTTGATATTATCAGAGAGAAAAAAGATACCACTTTAGTAGGTTCAGGATCTATTTTTAAAGGCATGAATTCTACGATCACCATGAATCTCTCAACAATATTTAAACTAAAAGGTATTAATTTCACAATAAGTGCGGCCTGCGCAAGTGGTTCTCATGCCATTGGAATGGCATACCAACTTATAAAAAGTGGTCTCCAAGATTGTATAATATGTGGAGGTGCCCAAGAAATTAACGAATTGGCCATGGGCAGTTTTGATGGTTTAGGTGTGTTTTCGGCAAATGAAGAGCAACCCGAAAAAGCATCGCGTCCATTCGATAAAAATAGAGACGGCCTCATACCAAGCGGAGGAGGTGCAACACTTGTATTAGAGAGTTATGAATCTGCTGTAAAACGTGGAGCACCAATTTTAGGTGAAGTCATCGGTTATGGTTTTTCATCTAACGGTGAACATATTTCAACTCCAAATGTAGATGGTCCGTCTAGAGCAATGAAAAAAGCAATAGAGCAAGCTAATATTCCAATTAGCAGTATTGACTACGTAAATGCACATGCTACCTCAACACCTGTTGGTGATGCCAATGAAGCTAAAGCTATATTTGATGTTTTTGGAGAAAACGGCCCTTATGTAAGCTCTACAAAATCAATGACTGGTCATGAATGCTGGATGGCAGGCGCAAGCGAGGTTATCTACTCTATGCTGATGATGCAAAACTCATTTATTGCTCCTAATATTAATTTAGAAACCCCCGACGAAGATGCCTCTAAATTAAATTTAGTGAGCAAAACTATAGATAAAAAAATTGATGTATTTTTGTCAAATTCTTTTGGATTTGGAGGAACAAATTCAGCCCTAATAATAAAAAAATTATAGTCCCAATTATGAACAAAGAGGTTATTATTGAAAAAATAAACGACTTTCTTATAGACGAATTTGAAGTTGAAGCAGAAGAGCTTTCACCTGAAGCTAATTTAAAAGAAGCACTAGAACTAGATAGCTTAGATTTTGTTGATTTGGTAGTTGCTGTTGAGGCTAATTTTGGTGTAAAGCTAGCTGGAGAAGATTTCATCAATATCTTAACACTTCAAGATTTTTACGACCTTATCGAAAATAAACTAAGCTAAAATTGACTAAAATTGAATGGCTACAGAATGGGAAGGCAAGTCTAGAGGTTCGGTTTTAGGGTATAAAATTTTTGTTTTTTGTATCAAAAAACTAGGCTTACACGCTGCTTATTTCGTCTTAATTTTTGTTGCGTTCTATTTCTGTTTTTTTGCTAAAGATAGTACAAAGTCTATTTATTATTACTTCCGAAAAAGACGTCAATATTCTAAATTCAAAAGCCTTATTAGTATTTATAAAAGCTATTTTGTTTTTGGACAGACTATTATAGATAAGATTGCTATTTCTTCGGGTTTTAGAGATAAATTCAGCTATCATTTTGATGGTATTGATCAGCTCGATACAATATTAAAGTCTAAAAAGGGGGGCATCCTAATTAGTGCCCATGTTGGTAATTTCGAAATTGCCGAATACTTTCTAAACGAACTTGAAGAAGACGTCAACATTAGTTTATTGACAACAGATTCTGAACATGGTGATATTAAAGCTTACTTAGAAAGTGTAACGACCAAATCGAACATTAAATTTATTATCATAAAAGATGATTTATCGCATATCTTTGAAATAAACGCAGCCTTATCTAGAAATGAAATAATATGCATCACTGGAGATCGCTATGTAAAACCATCAAAATCACTAAAGCATAATTTATTAGGTAAAGAAGCACATTTTCCTGCTGGACCTTTTCTGTTAGGATCACGATTAAAAGTCCCCGTAATCTTTGTTTATGTGATGAAGGAAACCACTAAACATTATCACCTTTATGCCAGAACAGCAGAAGTAAAACAACGCGATGCCGAGGGCTTACTAAAATCATATACCGAAAGCTTAGAATGGATGCTCGATAAATATCCGTTACAGTGGTTTAATTATTTTGATTTTTGGAACGATATAAAAGACTAACAATAGCATGAACTTACTTAAAGAACCTATTACGGATTTAAATATCATTTTAAAATTAATTCCGCAACGTGCCCCTATAATTATGGTAGATTCATTATTGTATTTTAAAGAATCTAAAGTTATTTCCGGACTAACCATTGCCGAAGATAATATGTTTGTTCAAAATGGATTATTAACAGAACCAGGACTTATAGAACATATGGCACAAACTGTAGCACTTTATACAGGGTATCATTTTTATATCAACCATACACCTGCCCCAGAAGGCTATATTGGAGCCATTAAAAGTGCTACCATAGAAAAACTTCCTAAAACACAGACACGACTAGAAACGGAAGTTAAAATCTTACAAGAAGTAATGGGAGTTACCTTAGTACAAGGCACTACCAAATTAAACGGAGAAGTGATAATGACTGCTCAAATGAAAACGGTCTTAAAAAACTAAAGTTTAAATGAATTCTAAAAAACTAAATAACACTTCGGAAACATCATTAAAGGTTTCTCACGATATAAGAGTACGTTTCAATGAAACCGATGCTTTAGGTATTGTTTGGCATGGCTATTATCTACATTATTTTGAAGATGGACGTGAGGCTTTTGGAAGAAAACATGGCATCTCGTATTTAGACACAAAAGCGGAAGGTTATGTATCGCCTATAATAAAATCGAGCTGTGAGCACAAATTACCTTTGCGTTATGGAGATATTGCAACTGTAGAAACCACCTATATAAATACACCTGCTGCAAAACTTATCTTTAAATATAAAATTTTAAATGAAGATGGAAAAACGGTTTGCACAGGAGAAACTATTCAAGTTTTTGTAGATGACAACAATGATTTATCACTAACACTTCCACCTTTTTTTGAAGCCTGGAAAGCAAAAAACAAGCTTTTATAATTTCATATGAAGGACATCTTTATCACTGCAAATACCATTATTTCTCCTCTTGGATTTAATTCTGAAGCTAATGTTTCGGCAATCGCTAAAGAACAATCAGGGATTACTCTGCATAACAACATTAGTACTTCACCATGCTATGCTTCTATAATTGATCATATAAAATTAAACGAAGCATTTAGTAAAATAGGAAACCCTACCACTTATACAAAATTAGAGAAAATGATGATTTTGTCCTTAAATGACACCATTTCTCGAGCTTCCTTTTCAATTTCAGATAAAACGGCTTTAATCATTGCTACAACAAAAGGCAATATTGACGCTTTAAACAACAATTTTGAACCAGAACGCGCGTACTTATCTGTATTAGCTCATAAAATTAAAGATTTTTTCGGATTTAAAACCGAACCTATCATCATATCCAATGCTTGTGTTTCGGGGATTTTAGCCATAGCAGTAGCAAAACGATTCCTTCAAAATGAATACTATGATAATGCTTTTGTTGTTGGTGGGGATATTGTTTCTGAATTTACCTTATCCGGTTTTCAATCCTTTCAAGCCATTAGCAAAAAACCTTGTCAACCCTTTTCAAAACATAGAACTGGTATTTCTATAGGAGATGCTGCAGCTTCCGTTGCTATTGCTACTGATACATCAGAAAGTGAAGCTATTCAAATTATAGGAGATGGTTCTTGTAATGATGCTAACCATATTTCAGGACCTAGCAGAACTGGAGAAGGCTTATATTTAAGTATCATTTCCGCATTAAAAGAGGCAAATATAAAACCAGAATCTATAGATTATATTTCGGCACACGGAACCGCTACGGCATTTAATGACGAGATGGAAGCAATTGCTTTTAACAGAGCAAAACTAGAAAAAACACCTTTAAATAGTTTAAAAGGGTATTATGGTCATACTTTAGGTGCTTCTGGTTTGTTAGAAGCCATTGTAGGAATGCATTCCTTAAAAAACAATATGCTATACAAGTCTTTAGGCATGGACGAATTAGGAGTTACTATGCCTCTAAATATTATTGAAACCACATCTAAAAAAGAACTAAAGACCTTTATAAAAACTGCTTCTGGATTTGGAGGCTGCAATACTGCTGTAATCTTTAAAAAAGTGAAACAATGAAAAAGCAGTTAAAGACTATCGCTTATTGCCATATAAAGAATAATACTATTTCTATAAACGGAAAATCGATTATCGCGAAAGATAAAGACCTCTCATTTTCTGATTTTGCAAAACAAATCTATAAAGACAAACAATTGGCTTATCCTAAATTTTTTAAAATGGATAACCTATGTAAACTAGCTTTTTTGGCTTCAGAATTTCTTTTTGAAGCAACAAAACTTGATTCTGAAATTATAAAAAATACAGGTATTGTACTTTCTAATAGAGCTTCTAGTTTAGATACAGACAGAAAGTATCAGGATACCATTACAGACAAAAACAATTACTTCCCTAGTCCTGCTGTATTTGTTTATACCTTAGCCAATATTATGATTGGAGAAATTAGTATTCGGCATCAAATAAAAGGAGAAAATGTTTTTTTTATTTCTGAAAAATTCAATGAAACACTTATAGAACACTATGCTTCAAGCCTAATTACAAATAAAAAAAGTAGTCATATACTTTGTGGTTGGGTCGATGTGGATAACAATAAGTATGATGCATTTATGTATCTTGTGGCAGAAGAAGGATCGTATAACTATTCAAAAAAAATTATAAAAAAAATATATACTCAAAATTAATGGACGCATTAAAAAAAGAACTCAAAGAAAGTATTATTGAACAATTAAACTTAGAAGATTTTACCGTTGAAGATATTGCGGATGATGATGCATTATTTGGAGATGGCTTAGGACTAGATTCTATTGATGCTTTAGAACTTATTGTAATGTTAGATAAAGATTACGGTATTAAATTAACAGATCCGAACGAAGGTAAAGCTGTGTTTGTTTCGGTTGAAGTCTTAGCGACTTACATTGCAAAACACCGCACCAAATAAAATGCAAAAAAATCGTGTTGCCATAACAGGAATGGGAATTATATCTTCTATAGGAACTACTGTAGAAGCGAATTTGCATGCGCTTTTAAATTCTAAAAAAGGCATTGCACCTATTGTAAATATAGACACACGACATAAAAATGAAATTAAGGTTGGGGAAGTTTTACAAACAAATCCGGAACTTGCAAAAAGCCTTCATCTGCATGAAAATCACAACTATTCAAGAACAGCATTATTAGGTTGTATTGCCGCACAACAAGCCGTAAAACACGCTAATATCGATACTATTGACGCCTTTAGAACAGGTTTAATATCTGCAACAAGTGTTGGAGGTATGGACTTAACGGAAAAACATTTCCAAAATTACAACGAGGAAAGTCGAAAATTAATCAACAGTCATCATGCTGTAGATAGTACCGAAAAAATTGCAGCACTTTTAGGCATCACCAATTTTACATCAACCATTAGTACCGCATGCTCCTCTGCCGCAAATGCTATAATGCTTGGCGCTCGACTTATAAAATCGGGACAACTAGACCGTGTAATTGTTGGTGGAACGGATGGATTAGCAAAATTCACCATCAATGGATTTAAAACGCTAATGATTTTATCGGATACCGATTGTACACCTTTTGACGCCAACAGAAAAGGGTTAAATTTAGGAGAAGCTGCAGCCTATTTAGTACTAGAATCTGATGCTGTTGTAAAACAAGACAACAAAACTATTTTAGGGTATTTAGCAGGTTATGGTAATGCGAATGATGCCTTTCATCAAACGGCTTCATCCGAAAATGGTGAAGGTGCTTTTTTAGCGATGACTAAAGCTTTAAAGGTTGCAGAAATCAATCCGGAAGACATCAATTATATTAACGCACACGGTACTGCTACACATAACAATGATTTATCAGAAGGCAAAGCCATAAAACGTATTTACGGAGATTCCGTTCCAGATTTCAGTTCTACTAAAGCCTTTACTGGGCATACATTAGCTGCCGCAGGAGCGATAGAAGCTGTTTATTCTATTTTAGCCCTTCAGAATAACATAATGTTTCCAAATTTGAATTTTAAAACTGCGATTCCAGAACTAGATCTAGTTCCGGTTACCGAAGTCACTAAAAAACCTTTAAACTACGTGCTTTCTAACTCATTTGGTTTTGGTGGGAATTGTTCAACCCTTATATTTTCTAAAAACTAATGAAACCCTGTTATATAAATAGTGCGGTTTCAATTTCGGCACAAGACACCTTAGACAATTCTAGCTTTTTAGAAAACATGATTTCTTTTGAAGGACAACTCGCCAAAGCTATTCACCCTAATTATAAATTATTTATAAGCCCCATTGCAAGTAGGCGCATGGCAACTAGTGTAAAAATGGGAATTGCTGCAGCAAAAAAAGCTTTAGAACTAGCAGAACTAGAAACACCTGATGCTATTATTACAGGCACAGGTATTGGTTGTATAGAAGATTCTGAAAAATTCCTAAATGCCATACTCGACAATGATGAAGAATTTTTAACACCAACATCGTTTATTCAATCGACACACAATACAGTTGGTGCTCAAATTGCATTAACTTTAAAATGTAAAGGTTATAATGTAACCCATGTACAGGGCGCTGCTTCATTTGAATCTGCCCTTCTAGATGGACAACTCTTATTACATGAAAATGAAGCCAAAACGGTTTTAGTTGGCGGTACCGATGAATTAGGAAAACACCTCATTAACGATATCATACTAGCTGAAGCAGCAGAAAAGCAACCCATAACCACACCTTTTGGAGAAGGAGCTCATTTTTTTAGCTTATCCCAATCCAAACAGAACCATAGTTTTGCAGCTATAAAAGGACTTAAAATTTTTAATAAAGCAACAACTGAAACTATTAAAACTAAAGTTGAAGATTTCTTAAAAGAGCATCATTTAACAACCGAAGATATTGATGCCATAGTACTCGGGAAAAACGGGGATGCTTTTGATGAATTATATCAAACACTTCAAGATTTCTCTTTTAAATCCACGCCTCAATTACATTATAAGCACCTTTGCGGTGAGTTTTTTACAGCTTCTGCCTTTGGCTTCTGGACTGCTGCTAATATTATAAAACATCAACATATTCCTGAGGTTTTAAAGCTAAATACCATTAAAAAATCGAGCTATAAAAATATTCTACTTTATAACCAACTAAAAGGGCATCAACATAGTTTCACGTTACTAACATCATGTTAAACTTTAAAAACATAAATCGTTTTACGCTTGTGCTTTTTATTGGATTGCTAATAATTAGCTTTTTTACTTCTATCCCTTTTTTTGTATTTATTTTAGTTCTTATAGGTTGGTTAATCGTTACAATTATAGGCAGTTTTAATATCACCTGGAACTACCATTTAAAAGCTTATAATTTCAATAAAACTTGCGATAAAAAGCAAGTCGCCATAACTTTTGACGATGGTCCAAATGCCGAATTCACACCACAAATTTTAGACTTACTGAAAACTTATCATGCTAAAGCTACTTTTTTCTGTATTGGTAAACATATAAAACAACAACCAAAACTGGTACAACAAATGATAGCAGAAGGACACACCGTTGGGAATCATACCTATTCCCATTCTGAAATTTTTGATTTCTATGGGAAACAAAAAGTGATTGATGAAATTGAAACAACCAATGCTTTAGTTGCTTCTATAATAAATAAAGAAATAATATTGTTTCGTCCACCATATGGGGTTACAAATCCTGCAATTACAAAAGCCCTAAAACACACTAAACACAAAGTTATTGGCTGGAACATACGATCGTTAGACACTGTAAAAAACGACGAAAAAACGATTTTAAACAGAATTACTAAAAACATCACACCAGGAGCTGTTATTTTATTGCACGATTCACAAAATATCACAGTACGTGTTTTGGAACAATTGTTGTTATTTTTGCAAGAGAACAATTATCAATCTATAACAGTAGATACTTTATTTAATATAGAAGCTTATGCGTAATATTTACTTTTTCTTTTTTTAGGTATCGGAATTCAAATCTCTAGTGCACAAAAAACACTAACTACAAACGAAATAAACACATTTAAATCGGCTGTAGAAAAACTAGATAGCAATACAAAAACAATTGTTAGTGATTTTGTACAATATAAACATCTTAGTTTTTTAAGCAATGATGTTGAAACACAAGGAAAACTGGCTTTTAAAGTCCCTGGTTTCGTGAAATGGGAATATACATCACCATATAAATACAGTGTTATTTTTAAAGATGATAAATTATTTATTGATGATGAAGGTGATAAAAGCAAAATAGATATTGGCTCTAATAAAATGTTTAAAGGTCTAAACAGCCTTATTACCAATAGCGTTAAGGGCAATATGTTTGATGATAATGCCTTTGATATTTCCTATTTTAAAGTGGATGATTTTTATTTAGTGAAGTTTATTCCAAAGGATGAAAACATGCTTCAATTCATCGCTAAATTCGAATTAAAATTCGATATAAAAACTAGTGATGTCACCGAAGTAAAAATGATGGAACCCTCTGAAGATTACACCAAAATTGTTTTTAAGAATAAAACTCGAAACACAACTTTAGATGAAGCGGTTTTTAATAATTAATCTATTCATTCTTTCCCTGTTTACGTCTTGTGCAATTCCAACGGTAAAAGGACTTTCGGAATATGATACTAAGTCTACAGATTTTTCAAACCCTTATTTTGCCAATAGTCATACAGATTATGTTTATAAAGCAAAAATTAAGGCTTACCATAACGATTTTGGAGGTATTTTAATTATAAAAAAAATTGAAGAAAACAAGCACCGCATTGTATTTACTACAAATTTTGGTAATAAAATATTCGATTTTGAATTGATAAATAATGAAATAAAAGCACATTTCATTATGAAAGAGTTAGATCGAAAAATCATAATTAATACTCTTAAAAGAGACTTTCAAACTTTAGCACAAGAGCACAATAAAATCAATAAAGCTTTCACGAATAATGATGGAAATATAATTTACCAATCGAAATTCAAAAACGATTTAATCATTACCTAATCAATCAGCAATCACAGCAACTCTTCAGAATTATAAACACGACACATTCCAAAGAAAAAATTATTATTTCCTTTTCTAATGTGAAAAACACTATTGCAGAACATATTAAAATTGAGCATAAAACAGCACCTATTCAAATTGATTTAACTTATTTAAATCACAAAGAATAAACGTTATATTCTTTTCTATTCATAAGATATTTCCTCATTTTTGTGTCCTACTTAACCAATTATAAATCCCTATGAAACACTTAACTATTATCTTAATCACAATATTGTCGTGTACCTTTCTCAATGCCCAAGTTGAAATTAAACCAGGAATAAAAGCAGGCATGAATATTGCAGGGTTGAGCCATCTTAAAGAGAATGGTGGAATAAACAGCGAAAAATTAACAACCTTTCATGTAGGAGCGACCTTATCTTTTAAATTTGCAAGCTTTTACACCCTTCAACCTGAAATCTTATACTCTAAACAAGGAAGCAACTATAAATCTTTTGGATTTACTGATACACAAACCATAGAACTCAATTATTTATCTATACCTGTAAACAACAAATTTTACATTAGAGATAGTGGAATTAACTTTCAAATCGCACCTGTGATTGATATTTTATTGAGTCATAAAAACGTAAACGACCCTCAAACCATTGATTTTGCTATAGCTGGCGCCATAGGTTATGATATAGGCAATGGATTAGTAATGTCTATTGGCTACAAACAAGGTCTAACCGATTTATTAGGTAGAAATGTAGATACTGGTAACGGTTATGAAACTACAGATGTTAGTGAGTTAATATTAAATAACGTTATCCAATTAAGTGTAGGTTACCAATTCAAATTATAAACAGATGTTAATTAAGGATTTTTACACTGTCTTAAAAACAACGGTTATTGACACAAACACGATTCATGTGACTTTAAAACTGAATAAGAATCACGATGTGTTTAATGGTCACTTTCCAGATAATCCTGTGACACCAGGTGTTTGCATGATTCAAACCATTAAAGAAATCACACAAAATCATGTTAATAATTCTCTGTTCTTAAAGCATATTTCTAATATAAAATTTACGGCTTTAATCAATCCTAATATAAATGCTAAACTCATTTTAGAGCTTTCTATTATAGAAGAAAACGACACGTTTAAAATTAAAAATATCACTAAATTTACAGATGGTACTATTGCGTTAAAATGCAATGGCACATTTATCAAAAAACTAAAGAATTAGTCTAGTCTTAAACCTAATTCTCAATAACAAAAATGAAGGATATTACCACGCATCATAAACTAAAAAACTTTCAGTGTTGTGTCATTATACCAACCTTCAACAATCCTAAAACCTTAAAACGCATTATTGAAGGCGTTTTAAATTATACCGAAAACATTATAGTTGTAAATGATGGATCAACCGATATAACATCGAAAATCCTTGAAGACTATGCTCAATTAGAACAAATTCATTTTACAAAAAACAAAGGTAAAGGCCAGGCTTTACGTGCTGGATTTAAACATGCTGAAATTTTAGGTTATGTATATGCGATTACTATAGATTCTGATGGGCAACATTTCCCAGAAGACATTCCTGTATTTATTGAGGCACTTGAAGCTTCTGATAATAAAAACCTCTTACTCATTGGTGCCAGAAATATGAATCAAGAAAGTGTTCCAAAGAAAAGTAGTTTTGGAAATAAATTTTCTAATTTTTGGTATTGGGCAGAAACCGGCATTAAACTACAAGACACACAATCGGGGTTTAGGCTTTACCCAATTCAACATTTAAAAGACTTAAAATTTTATACTTCAAAATTCGAATTTGAAATCGAAGTGATTGTAAAAGCCGCTTGGGCAGGCTCTACTGTAAAAAACATCCCAATTCAAGTTTTATATGACGATGACGAACGTGTTTCTCACTTTAGACCTTTTAAAGATTTTACACGCATTAGTATTTTAAACACGTGGCTTGTTATCTTAACATTACTCTATATAAAACCTCGTGATTTTTTCAGGAAATTAAAAAAAAAAGGATTTAAGCGTTTTATAACCGAAGATGTTATTGGTAGTAACGATTCTCCTCAAAAAAAAGCATTATCTATAGCTTTAGGTGTTTTTATAGGTATTTCTCCGCTTTGGGGTATTCAAACCATTACCGTTATTTTTTTAGCTTTGCTTTTGAGGTTAAATAAAACAATTGCTTTTGCTTTTTCAAACGTAAGCCTTCCGCCTTTTATTCCTTTTATTATTCTTACGAGTTTTCAATTAGGAAATTTTATATTAGGCGAAAATGTAACATTTGATATAAATGAAATTATAGCAGGTTTCGAGGTTTTAAAACATGTAAAATCTTATATCGTTGGGAGTTTTGCTTTAGCGACATTAGCTGCTTTATCCGTCGGAACATTGAGTTATTTTCTTTTTCTATGTTTTGGAAATAAAAACGTAACCGCAACCAATGCATAATATTTTGCACAAAATATATCAATATTTTAATGCCAGAAAATGGTTTGGCTTTTGCATTTTAGGATTTTTACTATTGGGCTTAGTATTCATTGCTTCTAAAATTGAATTTGAAGAAGATATCACGAAACTAATTCCTACTAATGCAGAAAATTCGGAACTGCAGAAGGTTTTAAAAAACGTCAACTTTACTGATAAAATCATTGTTAACATTACCAAAGGTCCTGATGGTTCTGTTGAAGATTTAACCCAATATGCATCACAGTTTATTGATCGCATCAACACCTCTTCTAGTCCATATATAAAACAAATTCAAGGACAGATTGATGACCATGAAATTCAGAAAACAGCCAGTTTTATATATGACAATTTACCGCTTTTTCTAAATGAAGCAGATTATAAAACTATTGCGAACAAAATTCAAAAAGATAGTATTGCTGCCATTACTTTAAAAAATTACAAAACGTTAATTTCACCATCAGGTATTGTTGCTAAAGATTTTATTCTAAAAGATCCTTTAGGCTTATCATTTATTGCTTTAAAAAAACTACAAGAGTTAAGTTTTGGTGAGGATTTCACCTTACAAAACGGGTTTTTAGTAAGTAAAGACAAACAGCATATTCTGTTATTTATTACACCTGCTTTAGGCTCTAATGAAACGGCTAAAAACACCCAATTTGTAAAAAATCTATACGATACCAACGCCAAACTAAACAATGCTTTTACAAATAAAGCAAGTGCCGAATACTTTGGTGGAACACTAATTGCAGTCGCTAACGCCAATCAAATAAAAAGCGATATTCAGCTTACTATAGGTATTGCGTTAACTGTACTTTTACTCATATTTATACTTTTTTATAGAAAAATAACCATCCCAATTATATTATTTGTCCCAACCATTTTTGGTGGACTTTTAGCTATTGCACTACTCTTTTTAATACGCGAAAAAATATCAGCCATTTCTCTAGGGATTGGTTCGGTGTTATTAGGGGTTACACTCGATTATTCCTTACACATTCTCACACACATTAGAAGTAACACTAATGTAAAACACCTGTACCAAGAAATCTCGAAACCTATTTTAATGAGTAGTTTAACTACGGCTTTAGCATTTTTATGTTTGTTATTTATCAACTCACAAGCTTTACAAGATTTAGGAATATTTGCAGCGGTTAGTGTTATTGGCTCTTCGTTTTTTGCACTACTTTTTATTCCTCAAGTATATAAAGAGCAAACAAAAACGTCCAAAAAAAGTACTGTATTAGACAAAATTGCGTCTTACAACATTCATAAAAACAAATGGGTAATTATTGGTTTACTTCTATTGTGTTTTGGTAGTTTCTTTACTTATAACACTGTTATTTTTAACAATGATTTAAGCGAGATGAATTATATGCCAAAAGACATTAAGGCCGCCGAATTACGCTTAGACAAACTTATTAATAGCACTTCAAAATCCATATACATTGCCGCCTACGGTGATTCAGAAGAAAGCACACTGCAAGTTAATGACGCCATTTTAACCAAGCTTCAAAACTTAAAATCGGAAGAAAAACTTATTAACTTCAGTTCTATTAGCTCTCTTGTCCATTCTAAAAAACAACAAACCCAACAAGTGGAACGTTGGCAATCTTTTTGGGACGAAAGCACCATTGCAACCACAAAACAAAACATAACAGAAAGTGGAACTGCTTTAGGGTTTAAACCAGAAACCTTTAACCGTTTTTACACACTTTTAAATACTACATTTAAACCTTTAGATAGTAAAGATTACAAAGCGATAAACACCTTTTCTATTGACGATTATATTACAACTAAAGATAATTATACCACCATTACAACCTTAGTAAAAGTAGATGAAGCAGATGCCGTTATAAATGCCTTTAAAGAGGATCCACAAACTTTAGTGATTGATAGAAAACAAATGAATGAGACCTTTTTAGGCCATCTAAAAAACGACTTCAACAGTTTAATCGGCTATTCTTTAATTGTTGTTCTAATTATTCTATTCTTATTTTACAGAAGCTTATCACTAACTTTAGTAACAGCAATTCCAATTTGTCTAACCTGGTTAGTAACCATTGGAATTATGGGGTTATTTCATTTAGAATTCAATATTTTTAATATCATCATATCTACATTTATTTTTGGTTTAGGCATTGATTATGGCATTTTTATGACCAATGGATTATTGCATGAATACCGAACAGGTGAAAAATCATTGACCATACATAAAACGTCTATTTTACTTTCGGTAATCACCACTATTTTAGGAGTTGGAGTTTTAATTTTCGCGAAACATCCTGCACTATATTCCATATCATTAGTATGCCTAATAGGTATAACCTCAGCAGTACTTATAGCTTTCACGCTTCAACCTTTACTTTTCAAATTGTTTATTGGTAGCAAAAATAAACGCCCTGTTTCGTTGCGGGTATTCATTCATTCTATAGTCTCATTTACTTATTTTGGCTTAGGTAGTATTCTATTATCCTTGTTTAGTGTTACCATCTTAAAAATTATTCCGCTTCCGAAGAAAACAAAAATGAAATGGTTTCATGTTTGTATTTCAAAATTCATGAAATCGGTATTATACACCCATTTGTTTCTGGTTAAAAAAGTAATTAATGAACCTAAAGAAGATTTTAAAAAACAAGCTATTATTATTGCAAATCACACGTCTTTTTTAGATATTCTAGCCATTGGAATGCTACATCCAAAGATTATTTTCTTGGTGAATGATTGGGTTTACAATTCACCTGTATTTGGAAAAGCCGTACAATTGGCTGGATTTTATCCAGTATCAAGTGGTATAGAAAATGGATTAGACCATTTAAAGAAAAAAGTAGAACAAGGTTATACCTTAATGGCTTTCCCAGAAGGTACACGTTCTAAAACCAATAAAATTAAGCGTTTTCATAAAGGGGCTTTTTATTTAGCAGAACAATTTCATTTAGATATTATACCAGTGCTTATTCATGGGAATTCAGAAATTATTCCTAAAGGGGAATCCATGATAAGAGATGGTCATATTACTTTAAAAATCCTGGATAGAATTACACCGGAAGATTGTCGTTTTAGTACTAATTACTCACAACGCGCTAAACAAATTGGGGCTTATTTTAGAACAGAATTTAATGCTTTTAGAAAAGAAAGAGAAGATGCAACCTATTTTCACAACATCCTTTTAGAAGAGTATAGATATAAAGGCGATGTACTATACAAATCTGTAAAAAAAGATATTAACACCAACAAAGATCTTTATAAAAAAATTATAGATACCGTTGGTAAAAAAGACACTATCATACATTTATCTGACCATGCTGGTCAACTTGATTTTTTATTAGCCTTAGATGCTGTAGATAGAAAAATCATTTCATATATTGAAAACACGGAATATAGAATACTTGTTAAAAACAGTTTTATCACCAATTCTCGTAACATAAATTGTGTAGATTCTTTTGAGGAAACATTGTCTTTTAAGGCAAACATCTTAATAATAAGTGCGACTAATATTTCAGAAGCACAACTAAAACCAATGGTCCAATCAGACTTAAATCATATCATTTTATTAAAAGAAGGTAAGCATTTGTTAACGACAAATAAACACAATTTAGATTTTGATTGCACCTATCAGACAGAAAATATGACTATTTTATCAAAACAGTAAAAAAAGCATGAAATCTCATTACGATGTTGTTATAATAGGAAGCGGTTTAGGCGGTTTAGTTTCTGCCAATATATTAGCCAAAGAAGGCTATAGTGTTTGTGTTCTAGAAAAAAACAATCAATATGGAGGCAACTTACAAACCTTTGTTCGCGATAAAACTATTTTTGATACAGGAGTTCATTATATAGGTGGTTTAAATGAAGGTCAGAATCTTTATCAGTATTTTAAGTACCTCGATATTATTGATGATTTAAACCTAAAAAAACTAGATGAAGATGGCTTTGACATCATTACTTTTGAAGGTGATGACAATGAATACAAACACGCACAAGGTTATGATAGATTCATTGAAAATTTATTAATTGATTTTCCTGAAGAAGAAAAAGCCATTGTTACGTATTGCGATAAATTAAAAGAAGTTTGTAGTCAATTTCCTCTATATGGTTTAAAACACGGAAAACCTTATTACGAAAACACCGATATTTTCAGCTTAAAAGCTAAAGATTATATCGATTCTATCACCGATAATAAAAAACTACAAGCTGTACTTGCAGGCACTAATTATCTCTATGCTGGTGATGCAGACCGCACGCCTTTTTACGTACATGCATTAACTATTAATTCATACATAGAAAGTGCATATCGCTGTGTAAATGGAGGTAGCCAAATTTCAAAATTACTAATTAGACGCCTCAAAGAACATGGCGGTGATGCGTTTAAACATCATGAGGTGGTTAAATTCGGGTTTCAAGACAAAAATATCAGCTCGGTTTTTACCAAAAATGGCAAAGAAATAAAAGGGGATTTGTTTATTTCTAATATAGAACCAAAACTGACCATAAAATTAGTTGGTGAAGATAAATTTAAAAAGGTTTACACCAAACGCATTAATAATATCGAAAGTATCATTGCTGGTTTTAGCTTATATATTGTTTTAAAACCGAATACGTTTAAATATCAAAACAAAAACATTTACCATATAAAAGACCCTAACAAAATTTGGGATGGACAAGATTACACGGCACAAACGTGGCCAGAAGGTTATATGGCATCCATGGGGATTAATAAAAAAACCGATATTTATGGCGATAGCATAACAGTAATGACCTACATGCGTTACGAGGAAGTAGAGCCCTGGGAAAACACCTTTAATACGGTTGCTTATAAAAATGACCGAGGACAAACTTATGAAGAATTTAAAGCCGAAAAAGCCGAAATCCTCATTCAAGAATTAGAAAAAAAATATCCTAATATTAGAGACTGTATTCAAGAAATATACACCTCAACCCCATTATCGTATCGCGATTATATTGGGTCAAACAGAGGTTCAATTTATGGCTATGTCAAAGACGCTAATAACCCTTTGGCTTCTTTTGTTTCACCTCGTACAAAAATTAAAAACCTGTTACTTACAGGACAAAGTTTAAACATGCATGGCATTTTAGGTGTTACTATTGGCGCTGTTCTTACCTGTTCGGAAATCGTTGGCATGAAACCGTTATTAGAAAAAATATTAGAAGCGAATAAACCCAAAGAAAGCATCGAAAACTAAAAAACATGAAGCTTAATCTAAGCATATATCACGGGCTTTTACTTTTTCTATTTATAAGTATAACCTCATGTGGCATATCAAAATCATTACACGATATCCCCGATGTAAGTGCTTATAATTCGGTAATTCCGGAACGTGTACAAACTTCCGATTCTACTTTTACGCTAGGAAACAATCACCTCAGCAAAAACCAACAAGGCTTATGGGAACTTTATGTAGAAGGTAATCCTTATGAGAGGGGTTTAATCACAGGAAGCCTTACCCAAGAATTATTCCACAAACAAGAAGGTATCTTTGTGTCTAAAATTGATGAATTTGTCCCTTCCAAAACCAAACAAGCCATATTAAGACGTTTTTTAGCTTGGTACAATCGCAAATTATATCTTAACGTCCCATTAGAATACAAAACAGAAATTTTAGGGCTTTCAAAATACGCTTCACCCGACTATAATTATATTGCAGAACCTTATTTACGTGTGCTTTATTTTCATGGTGCTCACGATATTGGTCATGCCTTACAAGATTTAGCTTTAGTAGGTTGTACATCTTTTGCGGCTTGGGATGAAAAAACTGAGGATGGCAGCCTAATTATTGGTCGGAATTTAGATTTTTATGCTGGTGATGATTTTGCTGAAGAAAAAATGGTGGCTTTTACCAACCCAACCGATGGTTACAAATTTATGTCCGTGACTTGGGCTGGGATGTTAGGCGTACTTTCAGGTATGAATGAGCATGGCCTAACCGTAACCATAAATGCAGGAAAATCTAAAATTCCTTTGGTAGCTAAAACCCCTATTTCTATTTTAAATCGTGAAATTTTACAATACGCTACTACTATTGAAGAAGCCATTGCTATTGCAAAAAAACGTCAAGTATTTGTTTCTGAATCTATTTTAGTAGGAAGTGCCGCAGACCGAAAAGCGATATTAATAGAAGTATCTCCAGAAAATTTTGGGGTTTATGAGGTCGAAAATTCAAATCAATTGATATGTTCTAATCACTTTCAAAGTGAAGCTTATGCCAACGATAAAAAAAACCTAAAACATATTCAAGAAAGTCATTCGCAATACCGTTACGAACGAATGGAAGAACTTCTAGACCAAAACCCAAAGTTAACCCCAAAAATTGCGGTTGACATTTTAAGAAACAAAGAAGGTTTACACAACAAAGCTATCGGCTATGGTAATGAAAAAGCTCTAAATCAATTATTAGCTCATCATGCCGTAGTTTTTAAACCCGAACAGCGTTTAGTTTGGGTCTCTTCCAACCCTTATCAATTGGGTAAATTTGTAGCCTATAATTTAAATGACATATTTAAAACCCCTAGTAAAACGTCACTCGCAGATACAGCATTAAATATTGAAGAAGACCCGTTTCAATACACAGAAGCGTATATAAATTACCAAAGCTATAGACAGTTAAGGCAAGAAGTGCTAACGGTAATTAACAACAACGCTACTATAGCTTTAGACCGTCTTTTAAAACTTGAAGAATTAAACCCAAACTATTGGGAAGCCTATTACTTAATTGGCGTTTATTATTATAATAAAGGCTATTATACAGCAGCTTTACATACATTTGAAAAGGCTAAAACCAAAGAAATTACCACCGTTCCCGATGAAGAACAAGTGGATAACTACATTAAAAAATTAAAAAGAAAGTTAGAGTTATGATTCCTGAGATAGAATATGCATCCAAAGCCGAAATACATAACTTTCAAGTTGAAAAACTAAAGACACTTTTAGAGTATTTAAACACGAATTCTGATTTTTATAAGCGCTTATTTAGTACGCATAATATTGATATTTCAACAATTAATTCGCTTGAAGATTTAAAAGTAATTCCAACCACCACAAAAGACGACCTTCAACAACATAACGATGATTTTATTTGTGTCCCAAAAAACAAAATAGTAGACTACGTGACCACTTCAGGTACTTTAGGCGACCCTGTGCTTTTTGGTCTCACCGATAACGACTTAGACCGTTTAGCATACAATGAAGCTATTTCATTCGCTTGTGCTGGTGTTGGTAAAGACGATGTTATTCAACTAATGACTACCATAGACCGACGCTTTATGGCCGGATTAGCTTATTTTTTAGGCGCAAGAAAACTTGGGGCTGGTATTATTAGAGTTGGTAATGGCATTCCTGAATTGCAATGGGATTCTATTTTAAAATTTAAACCGACCTATATTATTGCAGTACCTTCCTTTTTATTAAAACTAATTGAATATGCTAAACAGCATCATATAGACCTCAACACCTCAGGAATAAAAGGCGCCATTTGTATTGGTGAACCTTTAAGAGCACAAGATTTTTCATTAAACACCTTATCTAAAAAGATAAAAGAACATTGGCATATTGAATTGTACTCTACTTATGCGTCTACCGAAATGAATACGGCTTTTACGGAATGCGAACAACAACAAGGAGGCCACCAACATCCCGAATTAATTATTACCGAAATATTAGATGACAACGACCAAGCTGTAAGTGAAGGAGAATCTGGTGAACTTACTATAACAACTCTAGGTGTTGAAGGTATGCCCTTACTTCGATTTAAAACAGGAGATATTGTAAAAGCACATCACGAAACATGTGCCTGTGGCAGAAACACCATGCGACTAGGTCCTGTGATTGGTAGAAAAAAACAAATGATAAAATATAAAGGCACCACTTTATATCCGCCAGCAATGCATAATATTTTAAATGATTTTAGCGAGGTTGAAGCGTTTGTTATAGAACTTTCTCACAATTCTATAGGAACAGATGAAATCCTGATTAAAATAGCTGTAAACACCCCTACAGAAAGTTTATTAATCAATATTAAAAATCATTTCAGAGCCAAACTAAGAGTGCTTCCTAAAATTGAATTTTACGATAAAAAGGAAATACAGAAATTGCAGTTCCCAAAAATGAGTAGAAAACCAGTAATGGTTATTGATAAGCGAAAATGAATAAAAAAATCAGTCTAAATAGTATTACTTAAAATATAAAAACAAAAAAGCCTCTATCTTTCGATAAAGGCTTTTCGTACTCAAGGCGGGTACACAACCCTGAAAACAAAAGAAAATAAAAGAAACAAAAAAGCCTATTTTAAAGGGGTTAAGGGCGTTTTTAAAAATCACTACTTTCTTTTATTTGCCTTTATTTTCATATTTTTGTTACTGTGTTGTTACTAATTTAAATTCAAAAAAACTATGAGTGTAAAACTCCGAGAAAGAAAATTAGCCAAAGGAGCAGTAAAATTTTACTTAGACATCTACCATAATAAAAATAGACATTATGAATTTTTAGATATTAAAATTGAGGCCACTGACAATAAAACTTCTAAAGCAGAGAAAAAAAAATTAGCAGAATTAATACGATCAAATCGTGAAATTGAATTAATCACAGAAGACACGGATTACATTCCTAAACATATTAGATCTATTAGATTCAAGGATTATGCTAAATCATTCATAGATGAATATCAAAAAAAAGATATTAGAATGATTATTGCCGCTAATAGTAAATTCATGGAATTTGTTAGTAATAAAAATTTAAAACTTTCTGATATAAATCCATCTATAATGAATGGGTTTAAAGATTTCCTAAATGACAAAGCAGGATTAAGTGGTGACTCACCCCACAATTACTACACAAGATTTAAAAAAATATTAAAAGATGCTCAAAACAAAGGATTGATTAAATCTAATCCTGCAGATGGAATAAAATTTAGAAAAAAAAGAAATTCTGATGATCTCACCAAGCAAGTTTTAACTAGCGAAGAATTACAAACTTTAGCAGAAACTAGATGTGGAAATAATGAAGTAAAAAAGGCTTTTTATTTGCATGCTTTACAGGATTGGGATATGCCGAAATTAAGACATTGACATGGATGAATGTAAAAAACAACAGACTTACAACCAGAAGAGCTAAAACTGATCAAAAAATTGAAATAAAATTAAAAGAGAGTTTGATTAAACTAATGGGTGAAAAAACACAAGATTCAGACTTAATATTTGACCTGACTTCTAATAGCAGAAGTACTATTTCAGATAATGGAATAAATAAATGTATAAAAAATTGGGTTGCCAGAGCTAAAATAGAAAAGCACATTACTTTTTACTGTGGAAGACACACTTTTGCTACGCAACTTCTTACCTATGGAGCAAACTTAAAAACAGTAGCCGATGCTCTTGGACATACTAACACACGAAATACAATTAAATATCTTAATTATATAGACAGCTTAAAAGACGATGCTGTTGACAACCTACCTGATATAAAAATATGAAGTACGAAAAACTATACTTAAAGAGCTTTAAAAAATTCACAGAAGAATTTAAATCAAAAATTAAACACGACTTAGAAAATTATAATTCACAAGGTAGAACCTACGAATTTGCCCAGAAAAAAATTATAACTGACATCTATAAAAAACATGGTGAATTAAAGATTGAATCCAACCCAATAAACGTGTTAATTGGGGATTTTGACAGCCGTTTAGATGAATTTGTTGCTGAACATCAAATGCGAGTTCTATCAACAACAATACTCGATAAATTTAAAACTATCAATATTGATAAAGAATATAATTACGATCAATTTATTGAAGAACTAGCTTTTATCAATTCACGGTCTAAAATAACGAACTCCTTTAGAGGAGACATAAGGACATCTACAAATTTCTATAACCAAAAACAAATAGATAAAATTAACTTAACTATTACTCCTTATGATAGCTGGACTAATCATACAGATTCAAACTCTACAGAAGAGAGTCCTTCTGAAAAAGAAATAAAACCAATTAAATCTTTTGACATTCGAAATAAATACAAATCATTATTTAAAGAAGAGTCAAATTTCTATTCAGAATTAACAGATTATTTTATTAATAATGAATTAACGACTTTTCAAGATTTTTACAATGTCTTTACAAAACCATTTGATGAACACAATAGTAAAGTACACTTTTTTTGCGCCACTCAAACAGCCACCTACCTTCTATCTCAACTAAAATTTATCGTCAAAAACTTTTCGCAAAAAAATATAGGTGAATCAAAACTGTTCCGTACAAAATATGGAAGGGTAATTAACGCAGGTCTTCTTTCTAAATCTAAAAAAGATATTTCAAATGAAAACATTATACTCATTAATACTATTCTAGAAAAATACATTAAAAAGTAAAAATAATTGTTAAAGTTTCTTCTTATAATCTTCTTATATGAATCTCATATGAAAAAAAGAAGAAGTCAGTTGTTAGAAATTCCAACATTTGCTATGCGCATAATAAGGAATAGCTATTCCATTTTTAAAAATTTTAAAACAACAAAAAATGGACATGAAAAGTATCACTCAATTATTTAAAAATGAAATTTTTGTATTAAAGACAGTATTAACTTTTGAAGAAGCTTGTTTTTATAGTGGCTTAGCGAAAAGTACTATGTATAAACTCACATCGTCAAACGAAATACCACATTACAAACCAAAAGGCAAGCTTATTTTCTTTAAAAAAGAGGAATTAGAAAATTGGCTTTTACAAAACAGACAAGAATCTAATGAAAATCTTGAAAATGAAGCATTAAAGTATAGTTTAAAAAACAATAAACACTAATAGTATGAAAAATATCATATTAAACATACGTGTTAGTGAATCTACTAAAGATGACTTAGATTTACTTAGTTGTACTTTAGACAAAAGTATTTCGAGTCTAATTCGAAATGCAATAAATGATTTTATTGATAAAACCATTGAACAGTATTCTAACAAAGAATCTATATGTACAATAAAGGATTATGAGCTACTTCAGTCCTTAGGTTTTACAGAGTTTATATTTTGGCTCTATGAAAAAAGGCGAACCCCTTATTTTTATGAAATAAATGAACTCTACAGTCAATTTATTGAACTTATAAATAACTTAGAAACTCATCCATTATTCACAAGTGAAATTATGGATGAGTTTAAAAAAGTAAAACTAGAATTAGAAGCGTATTTAAATACAGACAAATACATTACTGATTTACAATTTCCATTAGATAATGAAAATTGCTTCAACTATGACAAGCTTGCATATTTCATGTACAGCATACGTTATACTGAAGAAAACAAAAAAATAATTCATATTAAATAATACAATTTTATGAATTATGATACAACAGAAAAAATAGATGAAGCTCTACAAGGAATTATGGAGAGCGATTCTGATTCAGCTATTAAAAAACTGAATTATATTCTAGATAATATACCTAATACGTACTCAGACTTAATTAATCAAGCTTTTAAATACAAAAGGATTCCAAAAGAATATTTATTAAGTTCTATATTATTCACTATCAGCACCTCTATTGGTTTAACATTTTATATGAAATCATTAGGTTACAAAAATTATGGTAACTGCTATTTTACAATAATAGGAAGTCGTGGGGATGCAAAATCCGAAGCCATTAAAATTGCTACCAAACCCATTAAAATAACTGATGATAAAGATTATCAGAATTTTAAAACTGAGTTATCCATCTCTACAAATGAGGAGATAAAACCTATAAGAAAACAAATATTAATACAAAATGCAACAATAGAAGCTGCTCAAAAAATTCATGCAGAAAACCCTAACGCTGTAGGTATTGCAATTGATGAAATTTTCGCATTGATTGAAAAGATGGCTAATCCAAATAGCAGAGATGGCATTGCATGGCGAAATTTTTTCTTAGAAGGTTATACTAATGGATATATAGACGTTTCGAGAAAAACAACTGAAAGCTTTAGAATTAACGAAACCTATCCTACTTTAATAGGTGGATTACAACATCAATTCGTTCCTAAGCTTTTTGCTAATGGAAATTTAGAAAGTGGATTTATAGATAGACAGTTTTTCACACCTAAACTAACCTCTAACATAAAGTTATTTTCAGGAAGAATTGACCCAAAAGTCGAAAACAATTACAGTAAGGCTATAGAAAACATTATTGCTTATAAAAAACAAAGTGAATCGCCAGAAGAAGCTATAAAGCAATTTGAAATAGCGCTTGACAAGGAAGCAGATGATAGGATTTTTATATACACTCAAAAGTTAATCAATAGACAAAGTAGAGCGCCATCAATTATAAAAGAATACATGTCTAAAATGCAAATATCTATTCAAAAATTATGTGTAATTCTATTTATTATGGAACATGCACCTAAACGAGAATTTGCATCTAAAATGTCTATTAAAACAGTTGAGCTAGCCATTGAACTTAACGAATTTTACTTTATAAATTTCAAACAAATCATTGAGAATAATAAAAATTTAAAAGAAGATACATCACTGACTACTGATGCCATTATTAGATTAGCTAAAACCAATAATGCATCTCGAAAATCTGTAATAGAAATTACAGGTTTAAATAAATCAACGATTAGTAGAAAGTGGAATAAACCTTAATTAATATTCATGCAACCTGCAACTTTAAAAAAAAGTAAAAACCATCATAAAATATTTATTTACAGAATTTTACGATACAATTTTAATAAAACTAAAGTTGCAAGTTGCATACTATATCTTTTAATATGATGCATAAAATTGAAAACAAATTAGAATTTAGCAACAAAAGAGATAAAAACATAATTACACCTTGTTGCCATAAAACAAATAAAGACAATAAATTCGTTACTTACAAAGGTTACCCAAGCATATATGGATATTGCCACTCTTGTGGTACTACTAACTTACCTCCTACAGTTTATAAAAATGATTCAGGAGAAAACTTTATTTGGAATGAAACCACAAATAAATTTGAAATTCTAACTACACAAATGCCCTATAATAATGTATTACAAAACCGTAATACATATACCGATTTGTATGACAAAAACGTAATACAAAAACAAAAAAAACAACATACAATTGATTTTGAGGTCGTTAAAAAATTTACACAATACCCAAAAGAAAATAATCTATTACAATATTTAAGAAGTAATTACACTTATGAGGAAGTAGAAAAGGTAAAACAAATGTATTACATCGGTACTAATAAAAAGTTATGGACTGTTTTTTGGCAAATAAATAAAAATGGATTAGCACAAAAAGCAAAAGTTGTATTATACAACAAAAACGGCAAGCGTACTAACTATTTTAAAGTCCCTTATAAAAATGAAGATGGTTATAATAGTTGCCTTTTTGGAGAACATCTTTTAAAGAATAATACAAAACCTATTGTATTAGTTGAAAGTGAAAAAACCACTATAGTTAGTGCAATACAATTAATAAATTATACATGGCTATCCTACGGAGGTATAAACGGTCTTACCGATAAGAAATTGGAAGCGTTAAAAAATCAAAACATCACCATAATACCAGATATAAGCAGAAAGGCTGTAAATATTATAAAAAACAAAATTCCTAAGATGGAAGAGCTAAATATAAAAGCAAATATTTTTGATATGACCGACAACTTGAATGACGAAGAACTAAAACGAATAGGATGGTACAATTGTGATATTGAAGATGTTTTTAGGTCGGAACTGAGCATATAATTAATCTAATAGTAATTTTAACTTTAAACCTAAATATTCATCACTTTTGCTATCTTTAGCCTCCCTATTCTAAATTTCAGTCCCCCCTTCTCTATGAAAAATTAATTAGGATAAATAAACATGCATAAACAACCCAACCAAAACCCTGAACAAATAGCAAGGGATCGCATAGACGAAATGCTACATGAAGCTGGATGGTTAGTTCAGTCTAAAAAGAAAGTTGACTTATCTGCTGGAAAAGGAGTTGCAGTACGTGAATACCAAACTGATGTTGGACCTGCCGACTATGTACTTTTCGTTAACCGAAAACCTGTCGGAATTATAGAAGCAAAACGTGAGGACGAAGGGCACAGACTTACCGTTGTTGAAGAACAATCGAAAAGTTATGCAGAAGCAAAATTAAAATACCTAAATAACGACCCTTTACCTTTCGTTTATGAAAGTACAGGAACCATAACAAGATTTACAGACTACAGAGACCCAAAACCAAGAGGGCGACATGTTTTTAGTTTTCACAAACCTGAAACCATTGCTGAATGGTTAAAAAAAGGAAAATCACTTCGAGAAAGATTATTGTCTATTCCCGAATTAGATGTTACAGGATTGCGTCCTGCTCAAATTGTAGCCATCAATAATCTGGAACTTTCATTTAAAAAGAACAGACCAAAAGCCTTAATTCAGATGGCTACTGGAGCTGGAAAAACGTTTACAGCAGCAACTTTTGTGTATCGTTTGCTAAAACACGCTGATGCAAAACGTATTTTGTTTTTAGTGGATACCAAAAACTTGGGCGAACAGGCAGAGCAGGAATTTATGACCTTTCAGCCCAATGACGATAACCGAAAATTCACAGAACTTTACAATGTGCAGCGTTTAACTTCAAGTTATATTGCTTCCGATAGCCAAGTGTGTATTTCAACCATACAACGTTTGTATTCTATTTTAAAAGGAGAAGAATTAGACGAAAGTGCAGAGTTGGAAAACCCAGAAGAAAATACTTGGCTGAAACAACAAATGAGTAAAAAGAAAGCGGTTCCTGTGGAGTACACGCCAAAAGTACCTATTGAACAATTTGATTTTATCGTCATTGATGAAGCCCACCGTTCCATTTATAATTTATGGAAACAAGTGTTAGATTATTTTGATGCTTTCCTTATTGGTTTAACGGCTACACCTGATAAAAGAACCTTTGGTTTTTTTAATGAAAATGTGGTGAGTCAATACACTTATGAAGAATCGGTAACAGATGGTGTCAATGTGCCTTATGAAGTTTATACTATAGAAACCGAGATTTCTAATCAAGGTGCTGTTGTAGAATCGGGTTGGTTTATAGATAAACGTGACAAGTTAACCCGAAAAAAACGTTGGGAACAGCTAGATGAAGATGTGAATTACCAGCGTAACGACCTTGATAAAAAAGTAGTCAATCCTAGTCAAATTAGAAACATTATTCGTGAATATAAAAAGGCTCTAAAAACGACCATTTATCCCAATCGTGTGGATGAAAATGGCGATTACGAAGTGCCTAAAACATTAGTGTTTGCAAAAACAGACAGTCACGCAGACGATATCATCAAAATTATTCGGGAAGAATTTGATGAAGGCAACGATTTTTGTAAAAAAGTAACTTACAAAATTGAAGAAGACCCAAAATCGGTGTTAAACCGTTTTAGAAATTCTTACTATCCTAGAATTGCCGTTACCGTTGATATGATTGCAACCGGAACAGACGTAAAACCTTTAGAAGTTTTATTGTTTATGAGAGATGTTAAGAGCATCAACTATTTTGAACAAATGAAAGGTCGTGGAACTCGAACAATCAATAACGATTCTTTGCAATTAGTTACCAAAACAGCTAAGAGCAAAACGCACTTTGTTATTGTAGATGCTGTGGGAGCTACCAAATCTAAAAAAACAGACAGCAGACCTTTAGAGCGTAAACCTTCTGTGCCAATGAAAGATTTATTGGGAGCCGTTGCGTATGGTCACGTTGACGAAGATTTATTCCTTTCTCTTGCCAACCGATTAATTCGTTTAGAGAAACAGATTACCGATAAAGAAAAAGATAAAATATTGGAGTTTTCTGGTGGTAAAAACCTAAAACAAATTACCAAGGAATTAATTACGGCTTTCGACCAAGATGCCATTGATGAAAAAGCACAAGTAGCCATTGATAAAATTCCTGTGCAAGACCAAACACCTGCCCTAATTGAAGATGCCAAAAAGAAGGCACAAGAAGAATTGATACTTGAAGCCAGCAAGACCTTTAACGGAGAGTTGAATACTTATTTAGAGAATGTACGCAAACAGCACGAACAAATTATAGATAGCATCAACATAGATACGGTGACCAAAAGCGAATGGGACACCACTTCGGTAGATAAAGCCACCCAAATTGTAAAAGATTTTAGCGAATATTTAGAAGCCAACAAAGACGAAATTAAGGCGTTGAGTATCTTCTACAACCAACCTTACAACCGTAGAGATATTACCTTTAAAATGCTTAAAGAGGTGATGGAAAAATTACAATTAGAAAAACCTTTGTTAGCACCCCATTATGTGTGGGATGCCTATGCAACGATAGAAGATGTAAAAAGCAAACAACCAAAGGACGAGTTAACCGCTTTGGTCTCTTTAATTAGAAGAGCCTGTGGTATAGACAGCGAATTAAAAGCCTACGACAAAACCATAGAGAACAATTTTAAAACGTGGATTTTTAAGCAAAACGCAGGACAACACAACCGCTTTACCAAAGAACAATTAGATTGGCTACGAATGATAAAAGACCACGTAATGAGCAGTTACCATATAGAAATAGACGATTTAGACTACACCCCTTTTGATGCCAAGGGCGGAAAAGGCAAAATGTATCAGTTATTTGGGAATGATATGAATGAAATTATTAACGAACTCAATGAAGTACTAGCAGCCTAGCCAATTTTTGAATGATGAATAAAGAATTACGAATGAAAGAAGATTGGGTACAAAGCACTATTGTTGAGTCTTGTAGAATACACGATAATTTAAGAAAACCGATAAATTCAAAAGAAAGAAATGAAAGAATAAGTGGTAAAAAAACTGAAGAGTTATTTCCGTATTATGGTGCTACTGGTCAAGTTGGATACATTGATGATTATTTGACAGATGGAGACTTTGTTTTAGTTGGAGAAGATGCAGCACCATTTTTAGATTATTCAAAAGATGTTGCTTATAAAATTTCTGGAAAAACTTGGGTCAATAATCACGCACATATATTAAAATCAAAATTCAATGATGATTTTTTACTTCATTATTTGAATAACTTTAACTTTAATGGATATGTTTCTGGTACTACAAGATTAAAGTTAACTCAAGGAAAATTAAAACAGATACCTATAGTCCTTCCCCCACTAGTCGAACAAAAAGCCATCGTCAAAAAAATAGAAGCCTTATTTAGCAGTTTAGATAGCGGTATTGCCGACCTAAAAAAAGCACAAGACCAATTAAAAATTTATAGACAAGCGGTTTTAAAAAAAGCTTTTGAGGGGGAATTTAGTATTAATAAATTAGGAGAAGTTGCAGAAGTTAAAAGAGGAAAATCTAAACATAGGCCAAGAAATGATAAATCTCTTTTTGGTGGCAAATATCCATTCATCCAAACGGGAGAAATAAGAGCTACTAATGGTGGCACAATTACAAAGTATAATAATACATATTCCGAAAAAGGTTTAGCACAAAGTAAACTGTGGCCGAAAGGAACACTTTGCTTAACAATTGCTGCAAATATTGGGGAAACAGCTTTTTTAGGTTTTGATGCTTGTTTTCCTGATAGCGTTGTTGGGATTATACCTAATGATGAATTACTTAATTCAAAATATCTGAATTTTTACATACAGAAAATAAAAGAGGAAATGGACAGCAAAGCTTCTGCAACAGCACAAAAGAATATTAATGTAAGAATTTTAGATGCTTTAGAAATTCCAATTCCAACTTTAAAAGAACAACACCAAATCGTTCAAGAAATAGAAAGTCGTTTATCAGTTTGTGATAAAGTAGAAAAAGACCTAGCAGACAGTTTAGAAAAAGCACAAGCCTTACGCCAAAGCATTTTGAAGAAAGCCTTTGAAGGTAAACTATTAAGCGAAGAAGAAATAGCAGCCTGTAAAGCTCACCCCGACTATGAGCCGGCTAGTGTTTTGTTGGAGAAGATAAAAGAAGAGAAAAAGAAATAATCAATTACGAATGATGAATTACGAATGATGAATTAGGAATGATGAAAACAGAAAATGTTATAGTGAGTAAGTCTTATGCTTTTGCAGTTAAAATTGTAAAGCTGTATAAATACTTATGCGAAGAAAAAAAGGAATATACCTTGTCCAAGCAGTTGTTACGTTCTGGAACTTCAATAGGTGCAAATATTGAAGAATCTCAAGGCGGTCAAAGTAGAAAAGATTTTTTTGCTAAACTCACCATTTCATACAAAGAAGCCAGAGAAACAAAATATTGGTTACGCTTATTAACCGATACAAATTATTTAGAAAGAGAAAAAAGTGAAACACTAATTAATGATTGTGAAGAACTTTTAAGAATCATAGGAAGCATTCAAAAAACTATTCGTAATTCATAATTCGTAATTCATAATTCGTAATTCGTAATTCGTAATTCGTAATTCGTAATTCATAATTGAACTTTAAATGAATAAGGAACTAAATACAAGCAACAATTTTTTACTCTACACCAACGAAAATGGTGAAGTAAAAGTAGATGTACTGTTAAAAGACGAAACCATTTGGCTCACCATTAACCAAATGGCTGAATTGTTTGGTATAGACAAAAGCGGAATTTCAAGGCACATAAAAAACGTAATTGAAACAGGAGAATTACAGCGAAATTCAGTTGTTGCAAAAATTGCAACAACTGCCACAGACGGAAAAACCTACCAAGTAGATTTTTATAACCTAGATATGATTATTTCGGTAGGTTATCGTGTCAACTCAATTAGAGGAACGCACTTTAGAATTTGGGCTACCAAACAACTCACTGAATTAATAAGAAAAGGGTTTGTTTTGGATAATGAAAAACTGAAAAACCCAGACAATCCTTTTGGTAAAGATTATTTTGATGAGTTACTGGAGCAAATACGTGATATACGCTCTAGTGAAAAACGTTTCTATCGTAAAATAACAGATATTTATGCGCTTGCTGTAGATTATGAGCCAACTGCCGAAGAAACCCAAGAGTTTTTTAAAGTCGTACAAAACAAACTCATTTTTGCAGCCACAGGAAATACAGCAGCCGAGGTAATTGCACAACGCTCTAATGCAGAAAAAGACAATATGGGTTTAACTACCTGGAAAGGTGCTAAAGTTAGAAAGCAAGATGTAACCGTTTCTAAAAATTACCTCAAAAAAGATGAACTAGATATCCTAAACAGAATAGTTACAATGTATCTAGATTATGCAGAGTTACAAGCCAAAAATCATAGACAGATGTTTATGAAAGATTGGCGAGAAAAATTAGACGCTTTCTTACAGTTTAACGGACAAGAAATTTTACAAAATGCTGGAAATATTTCGAAGAAGATTGCAGACAAATTAGCAATAGAAAAATATGAGCAGTTTCATAAAAATAGGTTGCAATCTGAAAGCCAAAAATTAGATGATATTGACCAAGCAATAAAACAAATTAAGAAATGACAGATTCAAGCATAATATCAAAAATATGGAACCTTGCCAACGTACTTCGTGATGATGGTGTAGGTTATGGTGATTATTTAGAACAAATAACCTATTTGCTATTCTTAAAAATGGCAGATGAACTCAATAAACCACCTTATAACAAAGGTTTGGTTTTTCCAAAGCTAAAAGATGTAGAAGGCAATGAGATTGCAGATGCAGAAATTTGTAATTGGGAAACCTTATCTAGCAAACGTGGTGCTGAATTAGAATCGTTTTACAGCCAATTATTGCGTACACTGAGTACAGAAAAAGGAACGCTTGGACAAATTTTCACTAAAAGTCAGAACAAAATACAAGACCCAGCCAAACTGTTAAAAGTCATCAATCTAATTGACAAAGAAGATTGGAGTATGATGGGAGCAGACATAAAAGGTAAAATCTACGAAGGTCTTTTAGAGAAAAACGCAGAAGATACCAAAAGTGGTGCTGGACAATATTTTACACCAAGAGCCTTGATAAAAACCATGGTGGCTTGTATACAACCCAAGCCTATGAAAACCATTGTGGATCCAGCCTGTGGAACGGGTGGTTTCTTTTTAGCAGCTTACGATTGGATTGTAGATAACAACAAATTAGACCGAGAAGAAAAAGAGTTTTTGAAGAACAAAACTTTTCACGGAAACGAAATTGTTGCCAATACCCGTAGAATGTGTTTAATGAATATGTATTTGCACAACATTGGAGAAATAGATGGTGAATCGTTCATCAATCCAAACGATGCCTTAATTGCAGATGATGGAGAGCGTTACGATTATGTGTTGGCTAATCCGCCTTTTGGTAAGAAAAGCAGTATGACTTTTACCAACGAACAAGGTGAAATCGTAAAAGAAGATTTAAGTTACAATCGTCAAGACTTTTGGGAAACAACATCCAACAAGCAATTAAACTTTTTACAGCATATAAAAACGCAATTAAAAATAAACGGAGAAGCAGCAGTTGTGCTTCCAGATAATGTATTATTTGAAGGTGGAGCTGGCGAGGAAGTGAGAAAGCAATTAATGAAAACCACAGAATTGCACACCATTTTACGTTTACCAACAGGTATATTTTATGCACAAGGAGTTAAAGCGAACGTTTTATTTTTTAACAACAAACCAGCTAGCAAAGACCCTTGGACAAAAGACATTTGGTTTTATGATTACAGAACAAACGTGCATCATACCCCAAAGAAAAGTCCGATGCGTCAAGAGCATTTAAAAGAGTTTATTGAACTGTATAATGCTGGTAATATTAACAAGCGAAAAGAAACTTGGAGCGAAGAAAATGAAGAAGGAAGATGGAGAAAATACACGTATGATGAAATCATTGAGAGAGACAAAACGAGTTTGGATATTTTTTGGCTTAAAGACAAAAGTTTGACAGATTTAGATAATCTACCAGACCCAGACATTTTAGCGAATGAGATAATTGAAAATATAGAATCTGGTTTAAATAGCTTTAAAGAAATTATGGAAGTAATTACATCACAAGACGATTAATTAAATGATGTATGGAAAAAAAAATTTTAGAACTAGAAAAAAAAATTGACCATATAATTGAAATACAAAAACAAATATTAGAAAAACTAACCTATACATCAATTGAAAAACCAAAACCTGCCTTTAAAAAGCTGACTAAAAAACAGGTAAAACAAGAGCTGGAAAATGAATTTAGGCTTTGTATATTAAATGGAAATGATATTAAGCAAAAATTTAATTTAGCAATTACACCTCAAAAGAATCGTATTTTGAAATACTTAAGAACTAATGACCCCTCTATTTTTGATGGCTTAAAGAGAAAAAATTAGAGCATAACTATTTCATACTAAAAATTTAATAAAATGAGATGTCCATTTAATAAACCTGAAAAAATCATTTTAATCTTTTATTAATTATCACAATATTAAATTTTTTCCTAATAGTTATTGAACTCAAAAAAAGGTTAAAATACTAATATTCTGTTACTATTTTGTTACTAAATAAAACATAAAACCCTGTTAAACAGAAGTTTAACAGGGTTTATTCGTACTCAAGGCGGGAATCGAACCCGCACGTCTCGCGACATTGGATTTTGAATCCAACGTGTCTACCAATTCCACCACTTGAGCAATTTCGGATTGCAAAAATAGAAAAATATTTCTGTTCATCCATCAAAATTAGTAGGTTTTATCCTTTTTGTAGTAAAATAATTTTCTAAATTTGACGCGAACAAAAACAACAACACAACACCAACTAAATAACTGATATCAAATGCCATACGAAACTACTGAAGCGAAAATTTTCGCCTGTTCACAAAGTACCTATCTTGCAGAACAAATTGCAGAAACCTACGGAGTTAAACTAGGTAAAGTCATAACATCAACTTATAGTGATGGAGAATTTCAACCGTCTTACGAAGAATCAATTAGAGGAACTCGAATTTTCATTATAGGCTCTACCCATCCTGGACCAAAAAACTTAATGGAAATGTTGTTAATGATAGATGCTGCTAAACGTGCTTCTGCTAGACACATAACAGCAGTAATGCCTTATTTTGGTTGGGCTAGACAAGACAGAAAAGACAAACCTAGAGTTCCTATTGCTGCAAAATTAGTCGCAAAAATGTTAGAAGCTGCTGGCGCAACACGAATCATTACAATGGATTTACACGCAGATCAAATCCAAGGGTTCTTTGAAAAACCAGTAGACCACTTGTTTGCATCAACCATATTTTTACCTTATTTAAAAAGCTTAAATTTAGATAATCTTACCATCGCTTCACCTGATATGGGAGGTTCTAAACGTGCTTATGCTTACTCTAAAGCTCTAAAAAGTGATGTTGTTATCTGTTATAAACAACGTGCTAAGGCTAATGTGATTTCTCATATGGAACTTATTGGTGATGTTACAGGTAAAAATGTTGTACTAGTAGATGATATGGTCGATACTGCTGGAACACTAACAAAAGCAGCTGACCTAATGATTGAACGCGGAGCTTTAAGTGTAAGAGCAATTTGTACCCATCCTATTTTATCTGGAAACGCTTACGAAAAAATAGAAAACTCTAAACTAGAGGAATTAATTGTAACGAATTCTATTCCTATAAAACAAGAAAGCAAAAAATTAAGAGTATTAAGTTGTTCAAATCTATTTGCTGAAGTCATGTATAATGTACATCACAACAAATCTATTAGTAATAAATTTGTAATGTAAATCGCTATTGAGACTATAATAATCAGCTCTTTTTAGTCGTACTATAATTAAGATTATTAAGACTAAAACTTCTAACTTTAGCTAAAAATATATGGTCGCAATAAAAAAGCGCCCCATAACACTAATATTCTCATATAAAATATCTAAATTTGCAGCCCTCAAAATGAGGGAATTAAAAATTAACAAATATTTCAAAAAATGAAATCAATTACAATTAACGGATCTCAAAGAGAAAGCGTAGGCAAAAAGGCAACTAAAGCCTTACGTAATGCTGGTCAGGTTCCTTGCGTTATGTACGGAGGAGACAAAGCATTCCATTTCTCAGCACCAGAATTAGCTTTCTCAAAACTTGTATACACACCTAACGCACACACAGTTGTGATTGTTTTAGATAACGGTGAAGAATACAATGCAGTAATGCAAGATATTCAATTTCACCCGGTAACAGACAGAATTACACACGTAGATTTCTATCAAATTTTCGAAAACAAAGCGATTACAATGGAAATCCCTGTGAAAACAATAGGATCTTCTAAAGGGGTAATGAATGGTGGTAACTTAAGAATGCCTTACCGTAAACTTAGAGTAAAAGCTATCCCTTCTAAATTACCAGATTTTATTGAGATCGATATTACTCCATTAAAAATTGGAAGCAAGTTCTACATTACTGAACTAGCAAACGAAGATTACAAATTTTTACACCCAGACAACACTGTTGTTTGTCAAGTAAGACGTAGTAGATTAGCTGTTGTAGATGCTGATGACGATGAAGAAGAAGTTGAAGCAGGTGATGTGCCAACAACTGAATCTGATGATAATGCACAAGAATAGATAAAAACTATTTTAAATATTAAAAAGAGACTTTCTGTTTAGAAAGTCTCTTTTTTTTGACTAATTTTTTAGTACATTAAAACCAAAATCCAAGATTAAAAAACCAATAACCATTACCCGTATCCGGAGAGTAAGTGTACTTCCCTTCTAATGGTCCTAAAAAGGTTTCTAAAGAATAACCAATCGCATAACCATTATATTTAGGAGACGAAACAAATTCACCAAATTCAAAAAGACCATCATCTATATTAGCATAATTTGCAGCTAATAAAATATGATGCTTTTTAAAAACCTCATAATCTAAAGTGAATGTCCCTTTAACAAAACTATCTCCTGTTAGGGTTAAATAATCGTAACCATAAAACGAATAAAAATTATTTATAAAATTAGTGCCATACCCGCCTAATCCAAATCCTAATGCATTTGTAGACTTATCCCCAACTTTAAACCCACCATTAACTTCCGTTTTTAACGACAACTTATCATTAAAACTCAAGGCGTAACCAAGATCCGCTTTAACTATTGAAAACTTTAAAAACTCGGTATTAAAACCTGAAGCATCAAAATACAAATGGAAATTCCCGTTAAAATAAAAACCGCTTTTAGGAAAATAAAAATTGTCATAACTATCAAATTTTAAATTGCCAAATACACTAAAATAATCTGTATTCTCAAATACAATTTCATTCTCCATGTCGTCATCTAAGATGGTTTCTGAGGTTATTTTAAGGCGCTTATGCTCCGCTCCTAATCGCAATGAAAAATCTTTTCTAAATATTGTTTGTATATACACTTGATTAGTAAAATCTGAAATTTCTGCATCAATTTTATTCAAACCCGAAAGCAATGGTGAGTCTTCCTCTAATGCTAATCTAGGATTAACATTTTTGTTAAACTGATTAAAACGCGATTTAATACCTAAACTAATATAGAATCCCTTATCAATAAAGTAATCGAAATTATACCTCGAATTATCTCCTAAAATTAAATCTAACGACGCAATATCGTTATTAAACAATAATTTCTTTTTAGTTAGATTAGCTAGTAGTGCACTTTTATAAAGTTCATCAAAATGAATCCCTAACTTAAGAAATGTCGTGGTTTTAGATTCTTTAATATTACCTATAAAATTAAACTCATCCTCGTTTTCTGTAGGCTCCAAATGATACCTAAACGTATCAAAATTATTAGTTGCTACAAGACTGTTTATGCCTTGTCTAAAATCAGCATAACTTATTTTTTCGTCTCCCTTTAGTTTTAATTTACCAATCAAAAAGGCTCTGGTGTAGTGTTCATTTCCTTTTAGCTTTACATGGTTAATTTTAAGACTGTCTAATAATTTAATATGTTTTGGTTCTGAAGTATTAGGTTGTTGACGTTTTATATCTTGAAGTTTAGTTAATTGTATTCTCGCTGCAATTTCACCATGTGCAATGATATCTTTTCCTTCATCAAATGAAATTACAGAAAAGTTACTAATATCTGGTTTTATATAAATATCAGTTAATTTCGCCTTGTTTTTCATGGCATTTATGGTCCGAAAATTATTTATCTGTAAAAGAATATCTAATCCCGACTTTAACGCTTCACGATCTTTTAATGCGTCTTGAACATCAACCCCAATAATAACATCCATGCCTTTAGCACGTAATTCTTCAACTGGGAAATTATTAGTCACCCCTCCGTCTATTAAGATATCTCCATTAATCGTTACAGGTTGAAACAAGGATGGTAAAGCAGCACTCGCAGTTACGGCTTCAGCTAAATCACCCTTGTCCATAATCAGAGATTCTCCAGTTTCTATATTGGTTGCTACACAAAAAAACGGAATCGGTAATTTATTAAAATCTCTAATTTTATTAACAGGCATTAATAATTGATACATTAAATTATAGACATTTTGCCCACGAGATAAAGCCGAAGGTAAAGTAATCTTAAAATCCTCAAAAGGTAAATTTACCGCGTATTTTTGAGTGTTTTCGCGTTCATAAAAGGACTTAGAGCTCCTAGAAAATGCATCGTTAATTAAAACATTAAAATCTTGTTCTTTAAATATTTTTTCCAATTGTTTTCCTGAATAGCCCGAAGCATATAGAGATCCTATGATGGCGCCCATACTAGTGCCTGCTACATAATCTATTTTCACTCCTAAACTATCTATAACTTTGAGCACACCAATATGCGCAAAGCCTTTTGCCCCACCTCCACTTAAGACTAAACCGACTTTGGGCTCAGCAGAAATTGAATGCTCTTGTGCTTCTACAGGAAAAAGTACCATTAGAAATAATATGACTATAAGATGTGTTGTTCTCATGCTTCTTTTATACCTGATAGGTTTCGATTTAAAATCGAAAGACTACTTTAATTTATTGCTATTTGACGTTTATGCTTTATGATAATAATTATATACTTTATTTGCCCTTGACACACCAACAACCGCTTCCAATTCATCTAACTTAGCATTCGCAATACGCTTAACCGTTTTAAACTGCTTCATTAAATCTATAATCGTTTGCTCACCTACACCTGGAATATTTTCGAGCTCAGTTGTCAATGCCCCTTTACTTCTTCGATTTCTATGATGTTCTATCCCAAAGCGATGCGCTTCGTTTCTTAGTTGTTGTATCACCTTTAAGGTTTCACTTTTTTTATCTAAATATAACGGAATTGGATCATCTGGATAAAATAATTCTTCTAAACGTTTTGCAATACCGATAATCGCAATTTCATTACGTAACCCTAAAACATCTAAACTTTTTAAGGCCGAAGACAACTGTCCTTTTCCTCCATCTATAATAATCAATTGTGGTAAGGGTTGCTCTTCTTCTTTTAAACGTTTATACCGTCTATAGACCACTTCTTCCATAGATGCAAAATCATCGGGACCCTCTACCGTTTTGATATTAAAATTACGATAATCTTTTTTACTCGGTTTACCATTCTTAAAAACAACACATGCCGCTACCGGATTTGTACCTTGTATATTAGAGTTATCGAAACATTCAATATGCCGTGGCTCTTCAGACAAATGCAAATCGGCTTTCATTTGTGCCATTATTCGATTGGCATGACGATCTGGATCTACAATTTTTATCTGCTTCAGTTTATCCATTCTGTAATACTTTGCATTACGTATAGATAAATCTAAGATACTTTTTTTATCCCCAAGTTTCGGGACTGTTATTTTTAATTCACCTCCTAAATTTACTTTAAAAGGCACATAAATTTCTTTTGAATTAGAATTGAAACGCTGTCGAATTTCAGTGATGGACAATTCTAATAATTGCAAATCTGTTTCTTGTAATTTCTTCTTTAACTCTAAGGTGTGAGATCTAATAATAGAACCATAACTTAACTGTAAAAAATTAACATAAGCGTAGGTTTCATCACTAACTATTGAAAACACATCAACATTATTAATCTTAGGATTTACAATAGTAGACTTCGCTTGGTAATTTTCTAAAACTTCTAATTTTTCTTTTATTTTCTGAGCATCTTCAAATTGCATAGCTTCGGCATGCTGCCTCATTTGTATTCTAAATTGCTGTAAAGAATCTTTAAAATTCCCTTTTAGAATTTCTCTAATCGCCGTAATGTTTGCAGCATACTCTTCTTCGCTTTCATAGCCTTCACAAGCTCCTTTACAGTTTCCTAAATGATATTCTAAGCAAACTTTATATTTACCTGTATTGATCTTGGTTTCAGACAAATCATAATTACACGTCCGTAATTGGTACAAGCCTTTTATTAAACCTAGAAGCGTCTTCACCGTTTTCATACTGGTGTAAGGTCCAAAGTATTCCGAACCATCCTTAATCACACGTCGTGTAGGAAACACTCTTGGAAAGCGCTCTTTCTTAATACAAATCCATGGATATGATTTATCGTCTTTTAATAAAACGTTGTATTTAGGCTTATACTTTTTTATGAGGTTATTCTCAAGCAATAAAGCATCATTTTCGGTTTCAACAACAATATGCTTAACCGAAGCAATATTTTTTACTAAAACACGTGTTTTACCATAGTCGTGATGCTTAGTAAAATAACTACTCACGCGCTTTTTTATATCTTTAGCTTTCCCGACGTAGATTAAACGTTCGTCTGCATCAAAATACTGGTAAACACCAGGCTGATGAGGAAGCGTTTTTATCTGTATGTCTAATGTAGATTCTGGCATTTAACCAAAGGTAATAATTCGTAAAAAGATATGTGTATAATTAATACACTTTATCATTACCTTGCGCCTCTTTTTATATATTTCAGATTATGACAAAAAAAGTGTTGGGACGTGTAGACAAAGTCAATTTTCCCGAATTAAAACTCAACAACATTGATGTTAAAATAGATACAGGAGCCTATACTTCTGCAATTCATTGTTCTAAAATTAGAGAAGAAGACGGCAAACTTTATTGTATTTTTGAGAGTAAAGGCCATCCTAACTTTAAAAGCGAAGAGATAGCTTTTGATACCTATACTTATACCGATGTAAAAAGTAGCAATGGACATAAAGAAAACCGCTACAAAATTAAAACTACCGTTGTATTCTTTGGTAAAAGCTATAAGATTAACTTAACTTTAAGCACTAGAGACGATATGAGGTTCCCCGTATTAATAGGCCGTCAATTTTTAAAACACAAATTCTTGGTCGATGTCGATTTAGAAAATCAATCCTTTAAACAAAACATAACTAAATGAACATAGTAATTCTTTCGCGCAATGCCGAACTCTACTCTACACAACGCCTTGTTGACGAAGCTGAAAAAAGAGGTCATAAAATTGAAATCATTGACCCCTTAAAATGCGACATTATTATAGAGAAGGAGAAACCGACTATTTATTATAAAGACCGTTATTTAGATTATGTTGATGCTATCATCCCAAGAATTGGAGCTTCAATTACATTTTATGGTTGTGCCGTAGTACGACAGTTTGAAGAAATGGGAGTATTTACTATTGCCGCTTCAGATGCCATTACACGTTCTCGCGATAAGCTAAGAAGTTTACAACGTTTAAGTAAAGCTGGTATTGGAATGCCTAAAACCGTTTTCACAAACTATTCTAGAGATGTTGAAGAAGTTATTAATTACGTTGGAGGAACTCCTGTAATTATTAAACTCTTGGAAGGAACCCAAGGTCTCGGTGTGGTTTTAGCCGAAACTAAAAATGCTGCAGAATCTGTTTTAGAGGCTTTTAATGGTTTACAAGCTCGCGTTATTGTACAAGAATTTATTAAAGAAGCTAAAGGTGCTGATTTAAGAGCCTTAGTTGTAGATGGCCAAGTCGTTGGAGCTATGAAACGCCAAGGTAAAGAAGGCGAATTTAGATCTAATTTGCATCGTGGTGGTTCTGCTAAGATTATTAAGTTAGATGAAGACGAACTAAAGTTAGCCATGAATGCTGCTAAGGTTTTAAAACTACCTGTTTGTGGTGTAGATATGCTACAATCTTCACGTGGTCCTTTGTTATTAGAAGTTAACTCTACTCCTGGATTAGAAGGTATTGAAAGTGCAACTCAAAAGAATATAGCCAAAGCCATTATTACTTTTATTGAACGAAATAGAAACTAAAACATGCCAAAAGATATTTTAAATATTTTAGGAGTCGAAGTTCCTCCTGGTAAAAGTGTTACCGTAACCTTTGAAGTGGCAAAATTACATACCAGAAACACGTTAGAAGTTCCTATTATAATTGAACGATCTAAAAAACCTGGCCCAACAGTTTTAATGACTGCTGGTATCCATGGAGATGAAGTTAATGGCGTAGAAATTGTGAGACAAATTATCGCCAAAGGCATTAACAAACCTAAAACAGGTACCATTATCTGCGTACCTGTCATCAATGTTTTTGGGTTCTTAAATATGGACCGCCTTTTTCCTGATGGTCGAGATTTAAATCGTGTTTTTCCTGGGAATTCTAAAGGCTCTTTAGCTAGTAGAGTGGCTAATTTTGTTATGACCGAATTGGTACCACATATTGATTTTACTATGGATTTCCATACCGGAGGAGCTGGTCGATTTAATGCCGCTCAAATTAGAATTGTAAGAGATAATGCAAAACTTACAGAATTAGCTCATGTTTTTGGTGCTCCTTTTATTTACTATTCTCAAAACTTAAATAAATCCTTTAGAAACGCTTGTGATAAGGCTGGTGTACCAATGCTATTGTTTGAAGGTGGAAAATCATTTAATATTGATACAAATATCACCAATACAGGTGTTAATGGAGCAAAACGGGTTTTACATCATTTAGGCATGCTAAGAAGCAAGTTTAAAGTTTCTAGACCTAAGGTTAACGCCGTAGTCATTAAAGACAGTAAGTGGCTCAGAGCTAAGTATTCAGGAATGTTTAAAGCCACTGTAAGCATAAATACATATGTAGATAAAGGACAAGTCTTAGGGAATATTACAGATCCTTATGGTAGTTTTAACTTTTTTGTAAAAGCGCCAAATGCCGGTTATATTTTTAATGTCAACGAATCACCTATAATTTACCAAGGTGATGCTATTTTCCATATTTCTACAGAGATTGAATCCCAATGAGCAAGCCTTTATTAAGAAAAAAATACAAAGATTTACGCCAAGCGCTATCCGAAACCCAAGTTGAAGATTACAGTTTAGCCATTGCCAATAAGCTGCTATCATTAGACATTTGGAATAAAACCTTTTATCATATTTTCTTAACTATTGAAGAACAAAAGGAAATCAATACCGATTATATTCTAAATATTCTATCAGGAAAAGATAAAAACATTGTGATTTCTAAAAGTAATTTTGAAGATTATTCCATGACGCATTATCTACTTATGGATAACACCAAAATTATAAAGAATACATATAATATTCCTGAACCTGTGGATGGTATTGAAATTCCATCCTCGCAATTAGAAGTGGTTTTTATTCCACTTTTAGCTTTTGATAACACAGGACATCGCATTGGATATGGGAAAGGTTTCTACGATCGGTTTTTAGCAGATTGTAAACCTGAAACTTTAAAAATTGGCTTGTCTTTTTTTGATGTTGAAACTGAAACTTTTGAAGCGTCAGAAATGGATGTTAAACTGGACTATTGTGTAACTCCGAATCAGGTGTTTCAATTTTAGAAGGTTCTTCAAATGCTTTTTTATTAAACACAATTAAAATTCCTATTCCGGTACTAATCGCCATATCGGCAACATTAAACACAGGATCAAAGAACGAAAAGTATTTGCCTCCAATCAATGGTACGTTATCTGGTATTACACCACTCCAAATTGGAAAATGTAGCATATCGACCACGTTACCATGAAACACCGTAGCATAGCCACCTTCTTCTGGTAAAAACTCCGCTACCTGCATTACACTGTCATTAAACAAAACACCATAGAATACAGAATCTATAATATTTCCTAAAGCCCCTGCAAAAATTATTGAAATCGCAAAAATTAAAGTTTTAGACTTCTTCTTCTTCGTGACATCAATGAGCCAAAGTGCAATACCTGTTACGGCCACAATTCTAAATAAGGTTAAAACCAATTTTGCGGTTTCATCTGAAATAAAACTTACAAAATCACTCAATTTCGTACCCCAAGCCATGCCATCATTTTCGATAAAAGCAATTTTAAACCATGAAAACACAGTAATATCTTCTCCTAACTGAAAATGTGTTTTGATGTAAATTTTACTAATTTGATCAATCAGTAGAATCACAACAATGATAATTGTAGCTTTCTTTAACGACATGCAATGATTTTGAGTAAAAATAAGCGTTTAATCTGGCTTAACAACGGTAATATTTCCATTTATAGACTTCAATTTCCATATTGAAATTTGATTAGAAAAATCATCTACAGTAATTTTTCCATGATTAGAATGCGCTTGAATAGCTGCACTTTCGGTTATAACGTTAATATCACCATCTAAAGTATTTATGGTTGCTGTTTCCGCTGCACCTACAAAATCACATTGTCCTTCTAACAATGCAACATAACACGATTTAAAATTCCCCTCTAAATATACTGAACCAATATCACTTTTAATAGTTAACGAAAGATTCTCTGGAACTTCCATTTGCAATACGGCCGCAATCACCTTGTGAGCATTACGTTTATCGTCTGGAATATCACCAAATGACAAATGCTCTAAACGTAATTTTAGTGTAGTATCTTTTTGTGTTATTACTATCTGGTAATCATTTTGATATTCGCCATCTAACGTTGATTTAACCTTTATTTTATTTGTTTTTGAAGTTGAAATCGCTATTGAAAAAACTTGATCTCCATCTATTGAAATCATTTCTATCCCAGTTGCTTGTATCGTCTTTTCTAAAACATTCTGAGCTTTGGCACTTAGCGTATTAAAAATAAAAAGTACAAAAAAAGCCATGAAATTAATATTCCATGGCTTTATGATTTTGTTTTTATTCAAAATAGAATCTCATGTCATTGAGATTCCTGCTTTCGCAGGAATGTTACTGCATATTTTTAGCTTCGATACTTAAAGTGGCGTGTGGTACTAATTTTAAACGTTCTTTGTTTATAAGTTTCCCGGTTACACGACATACACCATAAGTTTTATTTTCAATACGAATGATGGCGTTTTTTAAATCGCGAATAAACTTCTCTTGACGAATTGCCAAAGCAGAATTTGCTTCCTTACTCATGGTAGCACTTCCTTCTTCAAAGGCTTTGAACGTTGGAGATGTATCATCCGTTCCATTATCAAAGTCATTCATATACGCACTTTTAATAAGTTGTAAATCGTGCTCTGCTTTTTTTATTTTTTCTTGAAGTATAACTCTAAATTCTTCTAAATCTTTATCCGAATATCTGTTTTTAATTTCTTCTGCCATTATATTAATGTTTTTTAATAAACAATTTAGTATTTACGTCATCAAATACAATTTCTATACCATTGTTTAAGGTGTCCATAATTTGTAATTCTTCAGTTAATGTTTCCGATTTAATATACGCTTCATTTGAAGATATGGCCTTTACAATTTGGTCATCTTTTAGAATTTGTACGTCAATTCTATCTGTAAGCTCAAATCCTGAATCTTTACGTAGGTTTTGAATACGATTTACTAGTTCTCTAGCAATCCCTTCTTTACGTAAATCTTCATTGATGGTAACGTCTAAAGCTACTGTTAAAGCACCTTCATTAGCCACAAGCCATCCTTCAATATCTTGCGATGTAATCTCTACATCTTCCAATCCTAAAGTAACGGTTTTTTCTCCAATTTTAATATCTAATTGACCTTTTTGCTCAATATTTTTAATATCATCAGCACTAAATTGAGCTACCATACTAGCAATCAACTTCATATCCTTACCAAACTTAGGCCCTAAAGTCTTAAAATTAGGTTTTATCTGCTTTACTAAGATATCTGAGGCGTCTTCTAAAAGTTCAATTTCCTTAATATTGACTTCATGTTTAATTAACTCAGAAACAGCTTCTATTTCTTCTTTTTGTTGTTGATTCTGAACAGGAATCATTATTTTTTGAAGCGGCTGACGTACTTTAATCTTTTCTTTAGCCCTTAATGATAACACTAATGAACAGATCGTTTGTGCATTATACATTTTACGTTCTAAAACGACATCAATAACACTTGTATCTGCCTCAGGAAAATCTGCTAAATGTACACTTTCAAACGTTTCTTTTTTAGTCACGGCATTTAAATCTAAATACAGACGGTCCATAAAGAATGGTGCTATTGGTGCACCAAGCTTTGCGATGGTTTCCATACAGGTATAGAGGGTTTGGTAGGCCGAAATTTTATCGGTTTGGTAATCACCTTTCCAAAAACGTCTTCTACTTAAACGCACGTACCAGTTACTTAAATGGTCTTGTGTAAAGTCTGAAATGGCGCGCGCTGCCTTTGTAGGCTCATATTCTGCGTAATATTCATCAACACGCTGAATTAAAGTATTCAATTCCGATAACACCCAACGATCAATTTCTGGACGTTCTTCTAAAGGAATATCGGCTTCACTATAATTAAACCCATCAATATTGGTATATAAGGTAAAGAATGAATAGGTGTTATAAAGTGTTCCGAAGAATTTTCGACTTACCTCAGCAATCCCTTCGCTATCAAATTTTAAGTTATCCCAAGGATTTGCATTGCTTATCATATACCAACGTGTGGCATCTGCACCATATTTAGATAAGGTTTCAAAAGGATCTACGGCGTTACCTAAACGCTTAGACATCTTTTGACCGTTTTTATCTAAAACCAAGCCGTTAGACACCACATTTTTGTATGCCACAGAATCAAAAACCATAGTTCCAATAGCATGTAAGGTATAAAACCATCCACGTGTTTGGTCGACTCCTTCAGCAATAAAATCTGCAGGAAAGGCTTCGTTATTATCAATTAAGTTTTTGTTTTCAAAAGGATAATGCCATTGTGCATAAGGCATAGAGCCTGAATCGAACCACACATCTATTAAATCGCTTTCGCGTTTCATGGGTTGACCAGATGCTGAAACTAAGACGATTTTATCCACTACATTTTTGTGTAAATCGATAGTATCATAGTTGGCTTCAGACATGTTACCAACTTCAAATTCTGCAAAAATATCTTCAGACATCACGCCTGCTTCAACAGCTTTTGCCATTTCCGCTTTTAATTCAGCAACAGAACCAATACAGATTTGTTCTTTTCCATCCTCTGTTCTCCAGATTGGTAATGGAATTCCCCAAAAACGAGATCTAGATAAATTCCAGTCGTTTGCATTTGCTAACCAATTACCAAAACGACCTTCTCCAGTTGATTTTGGTTTCCAGTTAATGGTGGTATTTAACTCGTGCATTCTCCCTTTAACATCGGTAATTTTAATAAACCAAGAATCTAATGGATAGTATAAAATTGGTTTATCCGTTCTCCAACAATTTGGGTAACTGTGCTTATATTTTTCAACCTTAAAGGCCTTATTTTCTGTTTTTAATTGAATAGCAAGCTCTACATCTACAGAACGCTCCGGAGCTTCACCATCCTCATAATATTCATTCTTAACATATTTACCTGCATATTCCCCCATTTCTGGTCTAAACTTCCCTTGTAGGTCTACCAATGGCACTAAATTACCGTTTTCGTCTTTTACTAAAAGAGGTGGGATTTCTGGCGTGGCTTGTTTTGCAACCATGGCATCATCGGCTCCAAAGGTTGGTGCTGTATGTACGATACCTGTTCCATCTTCAATGGTTACAAAATCTCCAGAAATGACTCTGAAAGCATTTTCAGGATTATCGTTTGGTAACGCGTATGGTAATAACTGTTCGTAAGTTATACCTACTAAATCTTTTCCAACGAATTCTTTAACGACGTAATAAGGGATTTTTTTATCGCCTTCTTTGTACTCAATTAATTCTGGTTTGGTTTCAACACGTTTAAATTTTCCATCAAACTGTTTATTGACTAAATTCTTAGCCAATACCACATTCATCGGTTTAAAGGTGTATTGATTATAGGTTTCTACTAAAACATAATCAATCTTTGGACCAACCGTTAGTGCGGTATTACTCGGTAATGTCCAAGGCGTTGTGGTCCAAGCTAAGAAGAAAATATCTCCTTCATCTTGAAGAAAATCTGGCAATGAATCTGCGTTAGCTTTAAACTGAGCTACAACTGTTGTATCTGTAACATCTTGGTAGGTTCCTGGTTGATTTAATTCGTGTGAACTTAAACCTGTCCCTGCTTTTGGGGAATATGGCTGAATCGTATAGCCTTTATATATTAAATCTTTTTCGTAAATCTGTTTGAGCAACCACCATACACTCTCCATGTATTTAGACTTGTAAGTAATATAGGGATCGTCCATATCTACCCAATAGCCCATTTTTTGCGTAAGGTCATTCCAGATATCGGTATAACGCATCACTGCTTTTTTACAAGCTTCGTTATAGTCTTCTACGGTAATTTTTTTACCGATATCTTCTTTGGTAATACCCAATTCCTTTTCTACACCAAGTTCTACAGGTAAACCATGTGTATCCCAACCTGCTTTACGTTTAACTTGAAAACCTTTCATGGTTTTGTAGCGTGGAAAAATATCTTTAATTGCACGTGCTAAAACGTGGTGCACACCAGGTAAACCATTTGCAGAAGGAGGACCTTCAAAAAACACAAAAGGTGGTTTTCCTTCTCTTGTAGTTACACTTTTATCGAAGATATGGTTAGCTTCCCAATAGTTACCGATTTCATCTGCAACGTTTGGCAAGTTAAGTCCTTTGTATTCAGGGAACTTTGTGCTCATTATTCTGTTTTCTTATAAGTCTGCGAAATTAATGAATTTTAAGGAAAAAGAAGACTAATTTTTAAACCAGAAATCCAACCAAATCCTCAATCTTAGAAATGAGTTGAATTTTAATCACTGTCTTTTTTAAGGCTATTTTATTGTATTTAGACACAAAAATGGTTGAAAAGCCTAATTTTTCGGCTTCAAGAATACGTTGTTCTACACGTTGCACGGGTCTAATTTCACCTGATAAACCAACTTCTGCAGCAAAGCAAAAATCACTTTGTAAAGCGACATCTTCGTTAGAGGACAATATAGCTGCAACTACAGCTAAATCTATAGCAGGATCATCAACTGTGATACCACCTGTTATATTTAAAAAAACATCTTTGGCTCCCAAACGAAAACCGGCTCGTTTTTCTAAGACCGCCAACAACATATTTAATCGTTTAGCATTAAAACCTGTAGCAGAACGCTGTGGTGTTCCATAAACAGCAGTACTTACTAAAGCTTGCACTTCAATCATTAAGGGGCGTAAACCTTCTAAAGTTGCAGCAACTGCGTTCCCAGATAATTCTTCATCTTTTTCTGAAATTAATATTTCGGATGGATTAGAAACTTCTCTTAATCCTGAGCCTTGCATTTCATAAATTCCTAATTCGTTGGTTGAACCAAATCGATTTTTGTTAGCTCTTAAAATTCTAAATACATGATTACGATCACCTTCAAATTGTAAAACAGTATCAACCATGTGTTCCAAGATTTTTGGACCAGCGATATGGCCATCTTTAGTAATATGCCCAATTAACAAAACAGGTGTTGCCGTTTCTTTAGCAAATTTAATAAGCTCTGAAGTACATTCTTTTACTTGAGAAATGCTTCCTGCAGAAGATTCAATATAATCGCTATGGAGGGTTTGAATAGAATCGATAACCACAATATCGGGTTCCAAAGCTTCTATTTGCTTAAAAATGTTTTGTGTTTTTGTTTCGGTAAGAATGTAACAGTTATTGCTATTAGGTTGAATACGTTCGGCACGCATTTTTATTTGTTTCTGACTTTCTTCACCTGAAACATAAAGCGTTTTATACTCTAAATTTAACGCAATTTGAAGTAATAATGTACTCTTACCAATACCTGGTTCTCCTCCTAAAAGTGTTAAAGACCCAAGCACCATTCCACCTCCTAACACGCGATTAAATTCACCATCGCGCAGGTCTAAACGCGCTTCTTGTGACGTATCTATCTCATTAATTAGTAATGGTTTTGAAACCCGTTTTGAAGCTGTCGTAGGTGTTTTCCACCCACTTTTCTCAGGTTTTTGAATTACTTCTTCTGTAATGGTATTCCATGCTTTACAAGACGTACATTGACCTTGCCATTTTGCATATTGACTACCACAATTCTGACAAAAAAAAGTTGTTTTTACTTTAGCCATATTTATTTTCCGTAAAAACGGAAATCTCTTTAATTATAAATATGACAAAATTAAGACAATTTTAGTTGATGTCTTTAAACCAACCTATAATAGCTAAAACTTTTAATGTGGCCAATTTTGAAGGCCAATTTGAAAACAAAAATGTTTTTGTTTTCCCATATAAAGATTCAAAAAAATAATCAGATGATAATCTATATTTTCTAGTTCTCTTCCTCATCATCCTCGTTTTCATCATCGACATCAACCACAGTCAGCTCATCGATTTTAGAAAAAATATAATCTCTATCAATATGACTCACATCATTTAACGTTAACGCAGATTCATAAAGTTTTTTAGCCTTTTTTGTTTTACCTAACTTCTCTGCGGATTGTGCTAAATAATATGTTCCCATTAACGATTCTGGGTGAAGTTTATTTGCTAACGCCCCTAATTTACTTAAGGATTTGATATCTTCACGTTGTTCTGCAATTTTTATAACTTTCTCTATTTCGTCTTCACTAATTTCTTTTTTAATACCGAATAGTTTTTCTATTCTTTTGTATCTATCAGTTAAGTAATTATCTAAAGTCCCTTCATAAGGCAAAACTTTTTCTTCCAATTCTTTTTCTCGCAATGGATTATAAATATCAAAAATCTTTTCAAACGAACGTGCCAGAGCACTTGTAACTAACGTATAATGATTTTCGTCTTTAAAATCATCAAAATAATAGGTTAGATTTCGATTCTCAACCGCCTTTATTTGAGCATCAGTAGACAATATACTTTCTCGTATTTCTGGTATATCCTTTTCAGATGTTGCCAAATAATAGAAAATATCATCTTTAAAAAGTGATAAGCGCTTTGAAACAAAGTTATTTAATGACCCTATAAAATCTGGACTAATACACACATAAGCTTGAAAAGCTAAGCCTTCTTTAAACAAATAAGAGTTAATAAAATTCCCCATGTTATCATGACCAACCGCAACCCTAAACTTACTTGTATTGTATTTTTTATCTATATAAGGGAGTAATTCGTCTGAAACAAAATCGTGAAATCGAAGTCCTGATTCTGTTGGCAATCCCGTTGCTGGGTCATAGTAACCATCATAAAAACGGTTTTCACCTTGCATAATACCAACAACTATTGATCCTGGCATATTGTCAAAATACGTTTGAAAATCAACTTGACCCACAACAGGCTCGAACAAATAATCACCATCAAAAACAATAATTACAGGATACTTTTGATCCGCACCTGCATCATAATCTTTCGGTAATTTAATTTTTAGTTTACGTACGGCATTAAGTTCTGCCGAGGATATTTCCTGGTAAGTGACTTGTGCAAATGAAGCGGCACAAATTAAACATGCAAGAACTACGAAAATAGTTTTTCTCATGATAAGTAGGTTTAGATTTGGGATTCCAAACATACTAAATTATCGCCAAGTTGTCAATTTTTTTCGACGAAATACCCTATTCTTTCATTCTGTCTTGAATTTCGTACATTTTATCAAGCATCATTTCTTTATCAACAGATTGCGAAGGTTCTAGTAATAAGCCCGACTTATAACGCTGTAAGGCTCTTTTCAAATTACCTTCTTTTTCATTATACATACCTGAATAATACGCGCTTAGCATTGATTTAGGAAATTCTTTGCTAACGAGCTTTGATAATTTCTCTAAAGAATCTAGATCGTCTTTTTTATTACTAGCTGCGGCAATAGCTCTAATATCATTTTCAATCAATTTTTTTTCAAAACCATAAAAATGCTCTATGTCTTTATACTTTTTAATCAAATAATCGTAAGGGGATCCTTCAAAAGTCAACACTTTTTCCGAATATTCTTTAGCATTAATGGGTTTAAAAAGCGCAAATATCTGATTTAAAGCTTTCGGAATTCCTCTACCAACTAAAGAATAGTGATTGGCATCTTCAAAATCATCAAACTTATAAAGAAGCTTTTTATTCTCAATGCTCGAAATAATTGCATTATTTTCTAAAATTGAAGTCCGCATCGCTTTTATATCTGCATCCGCTGTCGCCATATAATAAAATGTCTCTTGGTTTAAAATAGAAAAACGCTCTTGCAATCTATTAATCATTTCTGGAGCAAAATCTGGACTTAATGCAACATAAGCTCTAAATAATGGCTCATCTTTAAATAAATAATAGTTTATAAAATTAGCACTCAAATCATGACCTACAATAATTCTAAAATTAGAGGCATTGTAATTTTCTTCAATAAATGGTAATAATTCAGCTGCCATAAACTCGTAAAACGCCGCTCCATTATGTGAAGGAAAAAAAGATTCATTATCGTAATAAAAATCATCAATCCGTGTTGTAGCCTGACTAATACCAACCACAATACAATCTGGAATATCTTCCCAATAAGACTGGTAATCAATGTTACCAGCAATAGGCTCAAACAAATAATCACCATCTAAAACAACTATTAGCGGGTATGAGCGCTTTTCTTCAGGATTATAATTTCTTGGTAATTGAATTTTTAATTCACGTTCCCCTTCAAGCTTATAAGAATCAATAGTTTTATAAATCGCCTGGGCTTGCATATTTAAGCCTATAAAAAGAGCGATAAGACATAGGTGAAAATTCTTCATGTTGCGCATAAACTAAAAATTTAAAGTAAGGTAAAAAATATTTTTATAATGATGTTTTCTTTCTATTGTAAATAGGTAAATATAGTAGTGACAAACCACCAATAACAATAATAACTAAGGTTTGCGTTGACCATAATATCCAACCAAACGCTCTACTAGGATCATCTGCCATACCAAATAATGAAAACGCAATAACAATAGCCTCAGGAAATGAGCCTATACCTCCATTGGTAGCCGCAATACTAAAACTAGATAAGATAAACCCAATTAAAATAGCTGCAATTGTTATGTGTTCTAATTCAGGTAAAGCAAATGTCGTAACATAAAACATGAGCACGTACATTCCCCAAATAAAGAAGGTATGCCCTATAAAAGCCCATTTTTTTTTCATCTTAAAAATACTAAGCGCCCCTTCTAATAGTCCGGTTACAAAGCTATTAACTTTTAAAGCGAATTTAGAGCTGCTTTTTTTTAAAAACACAAACAATAGCAAGCCCCCCAAAAGTAACACCGAACCACCTAAAAACAAAGAAGTTATATTAAATTTTTCCGCAAAAAAATTAAAAATAAATTCAAACTCTAAAAAAAAAGCGATGGTAATTATAGCAAGTAACATTATAGTATCTGCAATGCGTTCTGCAACGATAGTACCAAAACCTTTTTCAAAGGGAACCCCTTCATAATTCTTCAAAATGGTTGCTCTTACCACCTCTCCTGCTCTAGGAATAGTAAAATTTATTAGATATGCCGCATATACCGCCATTAGACTATTACCAAACTTAGGTTTAAAACCTAATGGTTCTACCATGTAAAGCCACCGATAAGCTCTAGACATATGACTTAGTACACCTAATGAAACACCAAGAATTATCCAACTATAATCAGCATCTTTAAAATATTGAATTAAAGTTGGTATGGAAATTTTAGACAAAGAATACCACACTAAGCCAACCCCTAAGAGCAATGGCAAAACAACTTTTAGGATGGATTTAGGTTTGCCCACGCTTTACTTTAGAAGATTAGTAGCTTCGTCTGGAAACACTAAGGAAGGCTTAAACACTTTAGCTTCTTCAATATCCATAAATGCGTAAGTAATAAGAATAAGCGTATCTCCTACAGCTACTTTTCGCGCCGCAGCTCCGTTAAGGGTTATTTCACCACTATTACGAGGGCCAGGAATACAATAGGTCTCTAAACGCTCACCATTGTCGTTATTAACAATCTGAACTTTTTCACCTTGTATTATATTAGCCGCTTCCATTAAGTCCTCGTCAATAGTTATACTACCAATGTAATTAAGTTTGGCTCCTGTAACCTTTACACGATGAATTTTAGATTTTACAACTTGTATTTGCATACCACAAAGATAATTAATTTAAAGCGATATTATCTATCAATCTTATATCGCCTGCATATACAGCTATAAATGCTCTATATGTCTTTTTTGTTGATTTTCGTTTTACCGGTTTTAAGGTCGCAATATCCGCAATAACAAAATACTCTAACTCTAAGAGTGGTTGTTTTTTAAATTGCTCAGTAACCCATTCCGTTACTAGTTTAGCACTTTCTGTGCCAAACTTAGTTTTGGCAGATTTTAGTGTTTTATAAATAAATGGAGCAGCAGCCCTATGTGCCGATGAAAGTCTTGCATTTCTAGAATCTCATAGCTAAACCATCTTCAGCTCTGTGAATCGGACAACCAACAACTTTAACAGGGATGTCATGTAGCTCTAACAACTTTCTAATAATTTGTAATTGCTGAAAGTCCTTCTCCCCAAAATAAGCAAAATCGGGCTTAACAATTTCAAATAAACGTTTAACAATAGTACCAACTCCATCAAAATGCCCTTGCCTAAAGGCACCTTCCATTTCATGCTCTAAACCATCATAACTAAAGGCCTCTGACGTAATATTACTGCCATAAATATCTTCCTCGGAAGGAGCATAAACAATAATACGACTATCACTCACCGTAGTCAATAAGGCAATATCAGCCTCTAAAGTTCTTGGATATTTAACCAAATCTTCAGCATTGTTGAACTGGGTGGGATTAACAAAAATGCTAACAACAACAAAGTCGTTTTCACTTAACCCTTTATCAACCAATGACAAGTGTCCTTTATGCAATGCACCCATTGTAGGCACAAACCCTATTGAGCTTTTTTTAGCTCTTAAAGCATCAATATGATGCGACAAATCTGTTTTATTTAGAAATCTTTTCACTGTGATAACAAAAAATTAACGCGTGCAAACATAATATAATACTAGCAATCTGCACAAATTTTTGTAATTTTGCATGTTTTTTACTATTAATTTCAAAAGCAGCAGATTTATGAAAGATAAACGAATATTATATGTGTCCTCGGAAGTTGTTCCATATTTACCAGAAACTGAAATTTCTTCAATGTCATTTGAAGCCCCAAGAATGGTGAACAAACAAGGAGGTCAGATAAGAATATTTATGCCTCGCTTTGGAAATATCAACGAGAGAAGACATCAACTTCATGAAGTAATTAGACTATCGGGTATTAATTTAGTCATTAATGATTTGGATATGCCTCTGATTATAAAAGTAGCATCTATTCCAAAAGAACGCATTCAAGTTTACTTTATTGATAATGAAGATTATTTTAAAAGAAAAGCAACCTTAACAGATGAAGACGGAAAATTGTTTTCTGACAATGATGAACGTGCCATTTTCTTTGCAAAAGGTGTTATTGAAACTGTTAAAAAATTGAATTGGGCTCCAGACATTATTCATGTTAATGGTTGGTTGGCTTCCTTATTGCCTTTATACTTAAAAGAGTTTTATAAAACAGAACCATTGTTTACTGAAAGTAAAATAGTTACCTCTGTATACAATCAAAGCTTTGAAGGTACGTTAGATAAAGATATGATATCTAAAGTAAATTTTGACGGATTAGATACTGAGGCAACACAATTATTAAAACAACCTGATTATATTAACTTAATGAAGGTTGCTATAGATAATTCTGACGCTATTATTAGAGGATCTGAAGCACTACCTGAGGAATTAGACACTTATTTAAACAATTTAACAAAACCTGTATTGGACTATTATTCTATTGACGAATTTGCAGACCCCTATACAGAATTTTATAATAATGCTGTCTTAAACAGTTAATACGACTTATGAAAAAAAACAGAATTACCCTCCAGGTTATATCTTTCGGTTTAATTATTCTAAGCTTTGTGGCTTGCGATAATGATTTTGCATCCTTAGAATCTGATGTTCTTAACAGTGATGTCGCAACTAACTTTGATATAGATTCAAAAAAATACGATGTTATAACTTACACAAAAAAACTAGGACCAGTTCAAACCAACAGACTCGGTCTAAGCACCCTAGGCATCTATGATGATCTTTATGGCAGAACAACAGCTAGTTTTGTAACTCAGGTTACACCTAGTATCTATAATCCAACCTTTGGAGACGATGTTCAAATTGACTCTGTAGTGCTAAATCTGCCTTATTTTAGTGAAGCAACAGGTTTTGACGATAACGGTAATACATTATATACTTTAGACTCGGTAATATCTAAAGGAGAAAATTATAATAAAATAAAATTGAGAATCTTTGAAAACAATTATTTTATTAGAGATTTTGACCCGAGTGGGAGTTTTGATGAGAGTCAAGTGTATTATTCAGATAAAACAGCAACAAACTCAGAAGTCATTTCTGAAGGAGTTTTAGAAGGTGAAGAATTAACTTTTATTGATAATGATGATCCTAACGGAGATGTTTATGGTAATATTATTACAATAAGCGAAAAGGGCCACATACTTACCGATGTTAATGATATCGATGACGATGGTAATAAAACCGTCTTATTGAGACAGCCACCTGGTATAAGAATAAAACTAGATCCGGACTTTTGGCTAAATAAAATTTTTGAAAAAGAAGGGGACCCGGTTTTAAGCAACCAAAATAATTTCACTAATTACTTTAGAGGCTTATACTTTAAAGCTGAGGCCGTTAATAATGATGGTAGTTTTCTTATCTTAAATACAGGAAGTGCTAATAATGCAAATGTTACTATTTATTATACAAAACTAACAGCATCAACTACGGATGACCCAGATCTTACAGATCAGTCTACTGTTGTTCTCAACTTTGGCACAAATAAAATTAATTTCCTTGAAAACACGTTTTCACAACCAATACCTGATGGAGATGAAAATCTTGGAGATAACGAAATATATTTAAAAGGAGGACAAGGATCTGTCGCTGGCATAAAACTATTTGATGGTTTTGATAATGATGCAGGTATTAGTGAGTTCGATAAATTCAGAAACGATTTTGTTAACCTAAACCCTGACGACAATACCTTTGAGAGTTCTAAACGCCTAGTAAATGAAGCAAATCTTGTTTTTTATGTTGATAGAAATCAACTCGACTTATTAAACGAAGACCCAAACAACGAACCAGATCGCCTTTATTTGTATGATATGACAAATAAAACACCTTTAATCGATTATGATTTAGATATCACAAATACTAGCTTACCTTCGTTCTCTAAAGCTAATCATCTTGGAATTTTACAACGTGTTGACGATGAATCTGATGCGGACTACGAAAAAGGGGTTAAATATAAAATGAAAATCACTGAACATATTAATAATTTATTATTGAGAGATTCAACAAATGTTGAACTTGGTCTCGCTGTTTCTTTAAATGTAAATATTGAAGATCCTAGTATTAGTATCTCACAGAATAAAGTTAAAACTATTGATGGTTCAGATGAAACTGTTCCTGTAAGTTCCATTTTAACACCAAGAGGAACCATATTGTATGGCAATAGAGTGTCAGATGACAGTAAACGTGTGTATTTAGAAATATATTACACAGAACCAAATTAAAAAAACAAACCTATGTGCGGAATTGTTGGATATATTGGCCATAGAGAGGCTTATCCTATTATTATAAAAGGACTTCAAAGATTAGAATACAGAGGCTACGATAGTGCTGGTATTGCCTTATACGATGGTAATGCAATTAAGCTATCAAAAACCAAAGGCAAGGTTTCTGATCTTAAAAACAAAATAGAAAGTGAGATTTCAACTCAAGGAACGCTAGGTATTGGTCATACACGTTGGGCTACACATGGTGTCCCAAATGATGTCAATTCTCATCCACACTACTCTAATTCTGGAGATTTAGTAATTATTCATAATGGTATCATTGAAAATTATGATTCCTTAAAGAAGGAATTAATTAAACGTGGATACACTTTTCAATCAGATACAGATACAGAAGTATTGGTAAATCTTATTGAAGAAATAAAGAAAAACGACAACCTAAAGTTAGGTAAAGCAGTTCAAATTGCCCTAAACCAAGTTGTAGGTGCATACGCCATCGCTGTTTTTGATAAAAACAAACCAAACGAGATTGTTGTAGCAAAACTCGGTAGTCCATTAGCCATTGGTATTGGTGATGATGAGTTTTTTATAGCAAGTGATGCCTCGCCTTTTATTGAATATACTAAGAATGCCATTTATCTTGAAGATGAAGAAATGGCAATTGTTAGAAGAGGTAAAAAAATAAAAGTTAGAAAAATTAAAAATGATGTTTTAGTTGATCCATACATTCAAGAACTTCAACTTAACCTTGAACAAATTGAAAAAGGAGGCTACGATCATTTTATGCTCAAAGAAATCTATGAACAGCCAAGTGCTATTTTAGACACCTTTAGAGGTCGACTTTTAAGTAACGAAGCCATTATTAAAATGTCTGGGGTTGAGGATAATATGAAAAAATTCTTAGCAGCAGATCGTATCATAATCGTAGCATGTGGTACATCTTGGCATGCTGGTTTAGTTGCAGAATATATTTTTGAAGATTTAGCTAGAATCCCTGTCGAAGTAGAATATGCCTCAGAATTCAGATATAGAAATCCTGTAATAACAGAAAAAGATATTGTTATCGCTATTTCTCAATCAGGAGAAACCGCAGATACTTTAGCCGCTATAAAATTAGCAAAATCTAAAGGAGCATTTGTTTTTGGAGTTTGTAATGTTGTAGGTTCAACAATCGCAAGAGAAACAGACGCAGGCGCCTATACACATGCTGGCCCAGAAATAGGTGTTGCATCAACAAAAGCATTTACAACGCAGATCACGGTTCTAACTTTAATGGCACTCCGATTAGCAAGAGCCAAAGGAACAATGTCTAGTTCAGAATTCAGACACCATCTTATTGAATTAGAAACAATACCAAGCAAAGTTGAAGAAGCTTTAAAATCTGATGCTTACGTAAAAACTGTAGCAGATATCTATAAAGATTCTACAAACTTCTTATATTTAGGTCGTGGTTTTAATTTCCCAGTAGCATTAGAAGGGGCTTTAAAACTAAAAGAAATATCTTACATCCACGCAGAAGGCTATCCTGCTGCTGAAATGAAACATGGTCCTATCGCTTTAATCGATGAACAAATGCCTGTTGTAGTTATTGCGACTAAAAAAGGACATTACGAAAAAGTAGTTAGTAATATTCAAGAAATAAAATCGAGAAAAGGTAAAATTATCGGTATTGTAACAAAAGGTGACACTAGCGTTAAGGAATTAGCCGATCACGTAATTGAGGTTCCAGAAACCTTAGAGTGTCTTACCCCTTTACTGACCACTATACCATTACAATTATTATCGTATCACATTGCCGTAATGCTAAATAAAAACGTAGATCAACCTCGTAATTTAGCTAAATCTGTTACTGTAGAGTAGTAAGATTTTTATAAAAATCATCTTTCTGAAGCCTTAAAATTGAATAATTATCAGTTTTAAGGCTTTATTTTATCAATAAAAAGCTATGCACGCATAATTTTTATATATTTATTCATTAATATTCATATATTTAATTAAATTGCTAATCTAATAAATTAACTAATCTCTAACATGAAGACAATTTTAAAGCTTTTCACGATGCTTTTTTGCGTGGTATCTTTTGCACAAACCACTATAAAAGGTACAATTAATGACAATACTGGGTTACCATTACCTGGTGCAAACATTGTAGTAGTAGGTACTAGTACAGGTACCGTATCAGATTTTGATGGAAACTACTCTTTAAAAGTAACACAACAACTCCCTTTCTCAATTCGTGTAAGTTACGCTGGTTTCGAACCTCAGACTATTGAAATAACAGAGAACAACCAAACAGTAAATATTACATTAGCTGAAGGTAACGAATTAGACGAAGTTGTAATTTCTGCTTCTCGTACGCCAGAGCGAATTTTTGAATCTCCTGTCACAGTAGAGCGTTTTGGTTTAAAAGAAATTAAAAACACGGCTTCAGCAGATTTTTACGGTGGTTTAGAAAACTTAAAAGGTGTAGATGTCAACACTAGTAGTTTAACCTTTAAGTCGGTAAACACAAGAGGTTTTGCAACAACCGCAAACACACGTTTTATGCAATTAGTTGATGGAATGGATAATTCTACACCTGCTTTAAATTTCCCAATAGGAAACCTTGTCGGTATGGTTGAAACAGATGTGCATAGTGTTGAATTATTACCAGGAGCATCTTCTGCATTATATGGTGCAAATGCCTTTAATGGTATTTTATTTATGCGAAGTAAAAATCCTTTCGATCATCAAGGTATTAGAGTTGCTATCAAAAAAGGAATTACCTCACAAGAAGCCGCAGGCGATAATGAATATACAGATGTAAGTCTAAGTATGGCTTATAAATTTAGCGATAAATTTGCCGCTAAAATAAACTTCGGTTATTTAAATGGTACGGATTGGGCCGCAACGAGCGAAGTTGACAGTGATATGTTTGGTGGTACAAGAGCTACTAACTTAAACTACAATGGAATTAACGTTTATGGAGATGAAGTGTCTGCAAATATTAATGATTTATCAGGAGGAACTGGCATTGTTCCAGATGTATTTGTAAGTAGAACAGGATATAACGAACGCGATTTAACAGAGCATAAAGCGCAAAGTATTAAAGCGGATTGGGGATTATATTACCGTCCAATAGAAGATAGTAATTTTGAAATACAATATGTAGGTAAAGTAGGTACTGGTACAACAATATACCAAGGAACTAACCGCTATAATATTGATGGATTCTTTCAAGAACAACATAAAATAGAATTAAAGAACGACAATTATTATTTAAGAGGTTACGTCGTTGGTGATAAAGCTGGTGATTCTTACGATATGGTATTTACTGGGATAAATATTAACAGAGCTTGGAAAAGTGATGCGGATTGGTTTGGTGATTACATAAATACTTACGTAGCCGCAACTTTAGGTGGTGGTGCTACAGATGCTCAAGCCCATGCTGCCGCAAGAGCAGCCGCAGAAAGTGGAAGATTTGAACCAGGTTCAGCAGAATTCAAGAGTGCATTCAATAGAATTATAAAGGACCCTGATTTAGCTACAGGATCTCAATTCCGAGATGCTTCTAAATACTATCATGCCGATGGTAATTACAATTTTAGCCACCTAACTGATATTGCTGATATCCAAGTTGGGGGATCTTACCGAAAATATAAATTAAACTCTTTCGGATCTATCTACACAGATTACGATGGTACTATTGACTATAGTGAGTTCGGTGTTTATACACAAGTTCAAAAAAACTTAGAACTTAATGATGATATGGAATTGAAAATAACAGCGTCTGCACGTTATGATAAATCAGAATTCTTTGATGGTTTTGTATCACCTAGACTTTCATTAGGTTTAACATTAAACAAAAACCATAACATTAGAGCCTCTGCTCAAACTGGATTTAGAAATCCAACAACTCAAGATTTATTTATTGGATTAGATGCCGGTAGAGCTATATTAGTGGGATCTGCACCAGATAATTTAGATCGCTATTCTAGAGATTTCACATCAAGTAACGGAACCGTTTACACACAAACTGGTGCTGCCGCATACAATAACTCTTACACAGCATCTTCTGTACAACAGTTAGCAGCAACGGGTGATCCTTCTGTTTTAAAAATAGCGAATCCTAACCTTGTATCTCCAGAGAAAGTAAGTTCTGTAGAAATTGGATATAGAGGTAAATTTGATAAAGTGACTATAGACTTTAGCACCTATTATAATAAGTACAAAGACTTCATTTCTTCAGAGGTTGTAATAGCACCACTATACGGATCTGTTGCAGATGGTTCAGCAGTTGCCGCTATAGCTAATAGTGATTTCACTACATATAGTGCATATACAAATTCTGATGTAGACGTTAATTCTTATGGAGCGTCAATAGGATTATCTACTAAAGTGATGGGTGATTTCGACCTAGGTGGAAGTTATACATTTACAAAACAAGATTTTGATCAAGCTGCTAATCCTAATTTTGAAACCAACTTTAACACGCCAGAACACAAGTTTAAAGCGCATTTTGGTAACACAGAGTTATTTAAAAACTTTGGATTCAACGTTGCATACAAATTTACTGATGATTATTTCTGGGAAGCAACTTTCGGTGACGGTATTGTACCAGAATTCCACACCGTTGATGCACAAATTAGTTACACTATTCCAACCTTAAAGTCTACAATTAAGATCGGTGGTACAAATATTGGAGGTAAAGAATACTTCACTGTATTTGGATCAGGTTATATCGGCTCAATGTATTATGCTTCTTGGACAATTAATAACTTATAAAAAATAGCAAAATGAAAAATATAAAATATTTATTACTATCAGCTGTCCTAATTGGTTTTACAGCATGTAATGATGAAGAAGATTTTGAAGAACTTTTAGATAACCCTACTGAAGAAGTTATCCTTCCTGAACTCACTGCAGGTTCAGCAAATTTCGCTAAGTATGTATCTATAGGAAATTCTTTAACTGCTGGTTTTACAGACAATGCTTTATTTATTGCAGGTCAAGAAAACTCGCTACCTAACATTCTATCTCAGAAATTTGCGTTAGTTGGTGGTGGTGATTTTACACAACCATTAATGAACGACAATATTGGAGGGCTATTATTTGGAGGTAACCAAAATGCAAATGGTAGCTTTGGTCCTAGACTATATTTTGATGGCTCAGGACCGGCAAGTTTACCCGCAACATCAACAACAGAAGCTTTTGCTCCTTCTTTAGGAAGCCACAACAATATGGGGGTTCCTGGTGCAGCAAGTTTTCACTTACTATATGACGGCTACGGAGATCCTGCAAATTTATTATTAGAAACTCCAACTGCAAATCCTTATTTTGTAAGAATAGCATCAGCACCAAACGCAACTGTCTTAGGTGATGCTTTAGCACAACAACCAACATTTGTGTCTTTATGGATAGGAAATAATGATGTCTTAGGTTATGCTACTTCTGGTGGTGATGCCACATTAGGTGCTATTACACCTGAAGCAACATTCAATGTTTCTATCAATACTATCATGGGAGCTTTACAAACGGCAAATGTCCAAGGTGTTATGGCGAATATTCCTTATGTAACCACAATACCTCATTTTACTACTGTACCTCATAATCCTTTAGACCCTACAAATCCTAGCTTTGGACCACAAATACCAACATTAAATGGTGTTTTTGGAGCTTTAAATCCTATTTTTAATGCTGTTGACCCAAATAGGGCTATCGTTTTTTCTACAACAGAAGCCAGTCCTGTAGTTATTAAAGATGAAAGTTTAGCTGATATTTCTAGTATAATCACAGCTCAGTTAAATGCTAGTCCTACCTTCCCAGCATTTATAGCGCAATTCGGACTACCAGCAAGCGCAGCATCTTCAGTTGCCACTCTATTAGGATTAACATATGGACAAACAAGACAAGCTACCGCTGATGATTTATTAGTATTACCAAGTAGTAATGTTATAGGAACCGTTAATACAGATCATGTTGCCTTTTTAATGACACAAGGTTTACCTCAAGCTGTAGCAGGGCAATTTGCTATTGAAGGAGTAACCTTACCATTAGCAGACAAATGGGTATTAATACCAAGCGAACAAGATGAGATCAAAACAGCTATAGACACGTTTAATGCAACCTTGCAGTCGGCTGCAAGTACAGCTGGTTTTGCTTTTGTAGATGCCAACTCGTTAATGTCACAATTAGATAATGGAGGTTATTCAGATGGTAATTTTGTATTAACATCGAGTTTAGTATCGGGTGGTGCATTTTCTTTAGATGGTGTACATCCAACAGCAAGAGGTTATGCATTACTTGCTAATCAATTTATGAAAGCAATAGATGAAACTTACGGTTCTAACTTTGAAGCATCGGGTAATTTTGTTGATATCGGAAATTATCCTACCAACTATCCGCCAACACTACAATAAATTCATATATTATTCTATAACAAAAACACGCTCTTTTCGAGCGTGTTTTTTTATTCAAAAAACTCCTTTACTTTTTAAATAAAACGCTATATTTGCAGCGCGAAAAACGCAGGTACTCAACTTGATTGGGACTTCCGTTTTTTACATTTAAACTATTGCAAAACAAAAACATATAAGTAATGTCAAAAGTTACAGGTAAAGTTGCACAAATCGTAGGTCCAGTAATCGATGTAGAATTCGCTGCTGGTTCAGAGCTTCCAAAGATTTATGATTCGTTAGAAATTAACAACCAAGATGGTTCTAAATTAGTATTAGAAGTACAATCTCACATTGGTGAAGATACTGTACGTACTATTGCTATGGATTCTTCAGATGGTTTAAGTAGAGGAACAGAAGTTATTGCGACTGGTGCTCCAATTCAAATGCCAATCGGTGATGATGTTTACGGACGTCTTTTCAACGTTATTGGTGATGCTATTGATGGATTAGGAGATTTACCTAAAGCTGGTGATGCGGGGTTACCTATTCACAGACAAGCTCCAAAATTCGAAGACTTATCAACGTCTACTGAAGTTTTATTCACAGGGATTAAAGTAATCGATTTAATTGAGCCTTACGCTAAAGGTGGTAAAATTGGTTTATTTGGTGGTGCTGGTGTTGGTAAAACAGTATTAATTCAAGAGTTGATTAACAATATTGCAAAAGGTCACGGTGGACTTTCTGTATTTGCAGGTGTCGGTGAAAGAACACGTGAAGGAAACGATTTACTTCGTGAAATGTTAGAGTCAGGTATTATCAAATATGGTGATGACTTTATGCATTCTATGGAAGACGGTGGATGGGATCTTAAAAAGGTTGACAAGGCAATCATGAAAGAATCTAAAGCGACTTTCGTATTCGGACAAATGAATGAGCCTCCTGGAGCTCGTGCTCGTGTAGCACTTTCAGGATTAACTATAGCTGAATATTTCCGTGATGGTGCTGGTGAAGGACAAGGAAAGGATGTATTATTTTTCGTAGATAATATCTTCCGTTTTACACAAGCTGGTTCTGAGGTATCTGCATTATTAGGTCGTATGCCTTCTGCGGTAGGTTACCAACCAACTTTAGCAACCGAAATGGGTGCGATGCAAGAACGTATTACTTCAACAAAGAGAGGATCTATTACATCTGTACAAGCGGTTTACGTACCTGCAGATGATTTAACGGATCCAGCTCCAGCAACAACGTTTGCTCACTTAGATGCAACAACAGTATTATCTCGTAAAATTGCAGAGTTAGGTATTTACCCAGCGGTAGATCCATTAGATTCTACATCGCGTATTTTAACAGCTGACATTTTAGGTGATGAGCACTACGCTTGTGCACAACGTGTAAAAGAGCTATTACAACGCTATAAAGAATTACAAGATATTATTGCCATATTAGGTATGGAAGAATTATCTGAAGAAGATAAAATGGCTGTAGGTAGAGCAAGACGTGTACAACGTTTCTTATCACAACCGTTCCACGTAGCTGAGCAATTTACAGGTATTCCTGGTGTATTAGTAGACATTAAAGAAACCATTAAAGGTTTTAATATGATTATGGATGGTGAATTAGATCACTTACCAGAAGCTGCATTTAACCTTAAAGGTTCTATTGAAGAAGCGATTGAAGCTGGAGAGAAAATGTTAGCTGAAGCTTAATTGGTTTATAGTTGTTGGTTGCTAGTTTTTCCAACAACCATCTACTAACAACAAACAACTAAAAGAATATGTACTTAGAAATTGTATCACCAGAAGCCACATTATTTAGCGGAGAAGTTACTTCGGTAACCGTTCCTGGAGTAAATGGTGAGTTTGAAATGTTAACCAATCACGCACCTATTGTGTCTATTCTTCAAAAAGGATATGTAAAAGTTGCAGGTAACGTTCAATTAGAAGAAGACGTTGAAGCAAAATTCACTAAATCTGATAGAGGCGTTTGGCTTGCAATCAATTCTGGAACACTTGAAATGAAAGACAATAAGCTAATTATTTTAGCCGATTAATCCTTTTATTTAAATCATTATATAAAAAACGCGAAGTAGATACTTCGCGTTTTTTTGTTTTAAAAACTCCCTAATATCTTATCCATAACCCAAGCCGTATGCAATCCACTCTGCCCTGTGGAAGGGTGTTGCTCAACTCCATCGAGATGCTTTTTCATAGACTTTACATGATAAAGTTGTATATGTTTAGGATTCTCAATTGTAAAAGTATCTGTATTATTTTTAGTGATTAACACTATAGGATTATCCCCAAATACAGAAAACTGTATTTCTCCTTTACTACCAACAATTCTAACATTGTCTTCTCTCTTATAAGCTCCAAAATTCCAACATGCAGATCCTATAGCGCCCGATTGGTGTAACCAAAATCCAGATACAGCATCCTTTGCTGTATATAAGTCTTGCTGATTTAAGCTCACTCCCTTAACCTCTTTTATATCCCCTAATAAATGGATAAACAAATCCAAACCATGGCTTGCCAAATCATCAAAATAACCTGCAGGTGCTATTTTAGCATCGGTACGCCAATTATAATCCTCAGATAAATCTATTGGGCTTGGTGTACGCGATAAATTCCAATGGACATATCTTATGTCTCCAATAGATTTTGTATCGATCAATACTTTTACTTTATCAAACCGTGGTAACGATCTACGGTAATACGCTATAAATAGGGGTAACTTTCGTTCTTCAAACGCATTATAGATGTCAAGACATTCCTTATAGCTTGGTGCCATTGGCTTTTCTATACAGCAAATTTTACCCGCTTCTGCCACTTTTAAGGCATACAAATGATGGCTATCTGGAGGAGTAGCAATATAGACTGCATCAACCTCTTTATCATTGATAAGTGCATCGGCAGTATCATAATATTTTTCTACATGATGGCGTGCTGCATAATCTTTAGCCAACGCAAATGTTCTACGCATTACAGCCACAAGCTTAAATCCATCAACCAAACGATAAGCTGGCCCACTTTTAACTTCTGTAACATTACCACAGCCTATAATTCCCCATTTGATATCCTGTTTCATAATGCCTTACATTCGTTTTACCGCCTCTAACTCAACCTTCAACTCTTGAAATAGCATCATAATACTACTCAATTTCAGTTCTTTTTCATCGTATTCTTGGGTATTAATACAGCAAGTAAATTCCCATATTTCTAAAATGTTTTCACGAGGAATTAAATAGGGTTGATAGGTTTTATTATCGGAACTTAACATCAAATTTGCCTGATCTCCTTCAGGAATATAAACCCGTTTATACACCAAACCATCATCCTTAGTTAAGATAATATACGTACGTCCGTTTTTAACATCCCTAATATCGTCCACAAATTTTGCGACTATAAACGCACCATCTTTTACAGGTAACATAGAATCTCCTTTAATAGGAAATGCTCTGTGTGTACCTGTTGGTAAAAACGGTAATTTAATCTTTTGAAGTTGTTCTATATATTCCGGATCATCGTAACCCGACAAATAACCAGCGGATGCTTTTACTGGGATAATTTCAATTAAATCTTCGTTATCTTCATTGACGGTTACAGGAAATAACACACGCTTGTTCCCGACTTCAATAAACGAGGTGTCTTTAGCTTTGCGCAAATCGTTTTTAACTAAAATATCAATAGGAATATCAAAGAAGTTAGACAGGTCTATTAAGCGATCTATTGGCGGCTCTGAGCGCCCTTCTTCATAAGAACCCACCATTGAGCGACTCCACTTTAATTCATCGGCAAAGCGCTCTTGAGAAAGCTTTTTTAAAGATCGTAAATGTTTTATATTGGCCTGAATCGGTTTCATCTATAATTTTATTTTTATTAATCATCCATTAAAAAAAAGCGACAAGCAGGAAACATAAATTATCATTTCTTGTGTTAAAATTATCTCGAAAATCTCAGAATCAAATCATTTCAAAACACCAAGTTTTACAATAACGCTTCACTCTTCACTCTTCACTTTTCACTTTTTCAAATATTACTACAAATATAAGCAATAAAAACTACACACAGTAGCTAAATTTACAATCTAGATTTTTAGTTATGTATTTAAATTGTCACACCTATTACAGCCTTCGTTATGGTACTATAAAGCCAGAACAACTCCTTGCCATTGCATCAGAAAATGGTGTACAAACCCTTGCACTAACCGATATTAATAGTACATCTGCTTGTTTAGATGTAATGCGTTTATCAAAAAAATACAAAATAAAACCCGTGCTTGGTGTCGATTTTAGAAATGGCGTACAACAGCAATTCATTCTTATTGCCAAAAACAATCAAGGGTTTCAAAATATCAACAGCTACCTCTCTAAATTTCTTCATAATCACGATTTACAAATCCCTGAACGACCAGATGAAGACCTAGAGGATTGCTTCGTGATTTACCCTTATAAAAATGATAATCATTTTGAGTTAAAACCCAATGAGTTTTTAGGTATCACCCCTCAAGATCTCCAATACCTTAAAATTCTCAAAATGGAATGAATTCAAACATAAACTCGTGGTTTTAAAAACGGTGTCCTTTCAGAATAAAAAAGGATTCAACACCCATCGTTTACTACGTGCTATTGATAACAACACCTTATTGAGTAAGCTTCCAAAGTCCGAAGAAGGTCATGAAAATGACATGATGCTACCGTACAACGACCTCTGTGAAACCTATTCAGAATTCCCAAACCTCATCAGTAATACAGAGCAACTTTTAGAAACCTGCACCACTACTTTCGATTTTGAAAACACCGAGCCTAAAAACCAAAAATGTCTAACTGAAAATGAAACTTCAGATTATAAGCTATTGAAGCAATTAACATACGATGGTATTCACTATCGCTACGGCACTAAGGTTGAGCAGAAGGTTTATGATCGTATTGAAAAAGAGCTTCATATCATTAAAAAAAAAGGCTTCGTCTCCTATTTTCTCATCAATTGGAAAATCCTAGAATACGCCCGAAGTAAAAATTATTACTACGTTGGTCGTGGTAGTGGCGCCAATAGTATTATTGCGTATTTACTACAAATCACTGATGTAGATCCAATTGAACTCGATTTATATTTTGAACGTTTCATTAACCTCTTTCGTCAGAATCCGCCAGATTTTGACCTTGATTTTTCTTGGAGAGATAGAGATGATATTACTAATTATATTTTCAACACTTTTAAACACACAGCCCTTATTGCGGTTTATAATACCTTTAAATTTAAAGCGTCTATCCGCGAATTAGGAAAAGTATTTGGCCTACCTAAGTCCGAAATGGATAAACTAACCCGAGGAAAATATAACCTTAACCAACTCGATCAATTATCACAACTCGTCATTAAATACAGCACCTATATTGAAGGATTCCCTAATTATTTAGGGATTCATGCTGGTGGTATTTTAATTTCAGAGCAACCCATTCATTCGTATTGCGCCACATTTATGCCTCCAAAAGGTTTTGCGACAACACAATTTGATATGGTGGTTGCTGAGGATATTGGGCTATATAAATTCGATATTCTCAGTCAGCGTGGGTTAGGAAAAATAAAAGAAGCTGTAGAAATAATTGATGCCAATTATAAAGACCAACCTCCAATTGACATTCACAATATTAAAGGCTTTAAAAAAGACGAACGCATTAAAAATTTGTTGCGTAATGCGAAAGCCATTGGTTGTTTCTATGTAGAATCGCCAGCCATGCGTATGTTATTAAAAAAATTACAAGTCGATAATTATTTAGGCTTAGTCGCTGCCAGTTCTATCATTAGACCTGGCGTTGCAAAAAGCGGCATGATGCGCGAATATATTTTACGGTACCGCTATCCCGAAAGACGAAAAGAAGCACACCCTGTTTTACAAAAAATTATGCCAGAGACGTATGGTATTATGGTGTACCAAGAAGATGTCATTAAAGTCGCACACCTTTTTGGTGGTTTAGATTTGGGAGAATCAGATATGTTGCGTCGTGGTATGTCTGGAAAATTCCGATCGCGAGATGAATTTGCCAAAGTGAAACAAAAATTCTTTGACAATTGTAAACATGATGGAAAACCGTACGAGTTAGTTGCAGATATTTGGCGACAAATTGAAAGCTTTGCTGGTTATGCGTTTGCCAAGGGCCATTCTGCTTCTTATGCCGTAGAAAGTTACCAAAGTCTATTTTTAAAAGCCTATTATCCTTTGGAATACATGACAGCGACCATTAATAATTTCGGTGGATTTTACAACACAGAATTATATGTTCATGAAGCTAGAATGCACAATGGTATCATTGAAGCACCATGTATTAATCGGTCATTTACCCAAGCGATTATAAAAGAGAAAACGATCTATTTGGGCTTTATGTTTTTACAATCCTTAGAAACTAAAACTATAAATCGCATTCTTAATGAACGACAAGAACATGGTAAATTTCAATCGCTCGACGATTTTATAGAACGTGTCCCAATTTCTATTGAGCAAATCTCCATTTTAATTAAAATCAATGCCTTTCGGTTTACAGGAATTAATAAACGTGAATTGCTTTGGGAGGCGCATTTAAAAATTAGTAAAACCGTCATTAAAGAAGACCTCATTACACTGTTTAAAACCGAACGTGTGACTTATAGCACACCTGAACTACCCAGTACAGATCTAGAAAATGCTTTTGATTCGATTGAATTATTAGGATTTAGCCTTTGTAATCCGTTTAATTTATTAAAAACACATTCGATTAGTAATTTACGTGCAAAACAGCTCATACAATTAGAAAATAAACTTATTAGCATTGAAGGCTACTTGATTACGACCAAAAACACCAAAACGGCGAATGGAAAAATGATGCATTTTGGCACCTTTTTAGATCGTGATGGTGATTTTTTAGACACCGTTCACTTCCCTCCTACTGCTACTAAATATCCATTTAGAGGAAAGGGTATTTATGCCATTACAGGAAAAGTAATGGTAGAATTTGATTGTGTGACGATTGAAGTTTCAAAACTTGAACGTTTAGGGATTATTGAAGATCCTCGTTATTCTGTAAAATCTTTGAATCCAACGTTTCAGAATAAACGAAGTTTTACAGATTTAAAAAGAGCGATCAGTTAAAGAATTTTAAAAGACAATATCTCGTCACTTCGAGTGATTTATAAGCTAACGTAAATATAAATTTTATATATCCTGCAAGGCTTCAAAAACCTTGTAGGTACAATTAAAAACAGTTTAAAAAATAACATGGCGTCACTTCGAGTGAATTTGTGAAGCATGAGCAAATTTGTATCGAAAAACTTTCTTTAATCATAAGGTTCTCGATACAACAATTTTTTCCGCTTTAGCTACAAAAATGGCCACTCGAACTGACGGGAATTTCCCAAATTAAAAAATGAACAACAACCGCAGCATCGTACATATGGATTTAGACACGTTCTTTGTATCGTGCGAAAGACATATGGATAGCAGCCTTAACGGAAAACCGATTCTTATAGGTGGTACTAGCGACAGAGGTGTAGTAGCATCTTGTAGTTACGAAGCGCGTACTTTTGGCGTACATTCTGCGATGCCAATGCGTATGGCAAGACAGCTTTGTCCAGAAGCTATTGTACTCAGAGGAAACTCTGGTATTTACACCAAATTTTCAAACGCTGTTACCGATGTGATTAAAGAAAGTGTACCACTTTATGAAAAAACATCAATAGACGAATTTTACATCGATCTCACCGGAATGGATAAATTTTTCGGTTGTCACAAACTCGCTTCCGAATTACGTAAAAAAATCATCAAAGAAACCGGTTTACCGATTTCCTTTGGATTATCACTTAACAAAACGGTATCTAAAATTGCGACTGGAGAAGCTAAACCCAATAACGAAATTCGTGTTCTTTCTGGTACCGAAAAACCATTTTTAGCTCCACTCTCAGTTAAAAAAATTCCTATGGTTGGTAATGTGACTTATAAAGCCTTATGCGATTTGGGTGTAAAACGCATTCAAACCATACAAGAAATGCCTATGCAATTAATGCATAAAGTATTAGGAAAAAATGGTTTAATTATTTGGAAGAAAGCCAATGGCATAGACAACTCTCCTGTGGTACAATACCACGAACGCAAGTCTATTTCTACAGAGCGTACGTTTAATCAGGATACTACAGATGTTGCTAAACTCAAAGGTATGGTCGTTGCAATGACAGAGAATTTAGCCTACCAATTACGTCGTGGTCATAAACTAACGGCTTGCGTCACCTTTAAGATTCGGTATTCCGATTTTCAGACCTATACACAACAGCAACGCATTCCTTATAGTGCTATGGACCATATGCTAATTCCTGTGGTATTAGATTTGTTCAAAAAACTATACCATCGTAGACTTTTAGTACGGTTAATTGGTGTAAAATTTAGTCATTTGGTAGAAGGAGGCCATCAAATTAATTTATTTGAAGACAATGAAATGCACCTCAACCTAACCAATGCTATGGACAAAATGCGCGAACGCTATGGAGACAGAGCTGTAATGAGTGCTGCTGGTATGGAAGCAAAAACCATTAGCCGTTTTAACCCGTTTAATGGTGAACCACCACCTTTGTTGCCCAATCGACGTCGCTAGAATTACTTAGCGCCCAACCAAGCCTCACGATTTGCTTTAGCCCCTTCAGATAAAGCATCTAAACTTGAAATAGCATAAGACGTATCGGCATCTAAAGTTAGTTTTACAGTGCGTTGTTTTCCGAAGCGCTCATAAACCACCTCAACAGTTTGATTCGGTTTTACTGTACCTAAAATTTTATTTAAGTCTGATGTTTCATTAATCTCAACACCATCAATTTTAAGTAATTTATCACCTTTTTCGAGTCCTGCGGCATAAGCTCCAGAACCGACCATTGTATTACTTGTAATGACTTGATTCTTTAAACGCAATCCAAAAGCAGGTTGCTCCGTGTTTTGTTGTAATTGCACACCAACCGTTTTAAACAAGCTTTCAAAATCTGGCATGCCACTTTTATAGATGTAATTGTTGAAAAAAGCATCACCAAATTCAGCACCTGCATAATCCTTTAACGTTTGCTGTAAATCCGCAATGGTATAATAGGTTTCCGTCTTGCCGTAGGTCTTCCAAACCAATGTCATGTAATCGTCTAGATTCAAGTTTTCTGCCCTAAGCGATAAATCTAAAGCCAAACCTAGCATACTGCCATACGAATAATAGGAAATAAAAGTATTGCTACGATTGATATCATCTACAGAACGTGCCGCATCTACAAACGGAGCTTGATAGCTCATCTCAATAGGATTAAAAAACTGTCGTCCTGGTGAATTCCAAACGTAATTAAACGTTCCTGTAAGCCCTTTTATATAATCTTCTTGTGTAATAAGTCCGGCTCTAGTTAAGGTTAAATCGTCATAATAACTGGTAAACCCTTCAGCAAACCAAAGTTCGCCACTCATGTTAGCTGCTTCAAAATTAAAAGGCTCTAAACTTTGTGGTCGTATACGTTCTACATTCCAGCAATGAAAAAACTCATGACTAACAGTCCCTAAATTACGATCGGCTCCATCAGCTAAACTTCGTGTACTGGTGACAACAGTAGAGTTTCGATGTTCCATACCATCCCCTGTGGCATTAGGAATATAACAACCTAAAAACGTGTATTCTCCGTAATCGAAAGTTGGTAATTCGCCAAAAACTGCTTTTTGTTGTAAGATTGTTTTTTTGACCTTTTCAAAATAGTCATCAAACTCTGCTGCGGTTCCATTATGGTGCAATGCAAAATTGATCTTTTGACCATCCACCTCAAACGAACGTACCATATGGTCGCTAATTTCCGTTGGACTATCCATAAAATACTGTAAGTTTTCAGCGGAATAGGTGTTGCCTTCTACGAGCTTTAATTGCGTTGCAATTTTCCAGTTGAAGTCTTCACGTGGTTTAAATTCAATGTTGAAGGTGTCGTTTTCCAAGCTCGGAGCATACATAAAGGCCGCTGGCATATTAAGATGGGCATGCGTTTCATCAACTTGTGCATAGGTGCCATCTCCATGATTGGCATATAAGGTATAATTGACTATGATAGTGCCATCGTGATTATTCACAATCCAAGAATACGGATCGGGGCGTGTCGTTTCTAAAACATTACCCTTCCCATCTGTCACTTTTACGTTATAAACATTCTTAGCAAATTCGTGAATAGCATAACGTCCTGGTGAGCTTCTAGACATTCTAAATTCAGCTTCACCGGATTTTAAACCTTTAAAAGTAGCCGTGATTTCAGCTTCATGATGTGCTGCATTTTCAAACGAAATGGTATAACTTGAACTTCCTGTAGTTGTTAATTCTGTTTCAGAAATTTTGTCTTCCTTGCAATTCACTAAACATAAAAAAGACAGTAATAAAATTAGGCTTCGCATCTATTCAATTTTTTAGACACCCAAGATACTAATTTTTAAAACCTTTTAATCTTCTACGTATTCTAGAATATCACTAGGCTGACAATCTAAAGCTTTACAAATAGCTTCTAAGGTTGAAAACCGAATGGCCTTTGCTTTTCCTGTTTTTAAAATGGACAGGTTTGCGGTTGTAATCCCAACACGTTCAGCAAGTTCGTTACTCTTCATACCGCGTTTGGCTAATATGAGGTCTAAGTTGACTATTATGGGCATGGTTATATGGTTAAATCGTTTTCTGCTCTCAAATGTTCACCTTCTTTAAAAATCTCTGCCATTACAAAAGCCAAAAGCATATAAATTACTGGGGTTAATGATAGGTGTGCAAGAGTTTGACTTCCACTTTCAAATCGAAGTACCGTATAACTTATCAGAATTGTAACCACAATAATATAGATTCCAATCTTCCTAAACAGTTTTGCATTACGACTACTAAATGTATGTAATGTTTTTACAGACAACATAATTTTTTCGAATGTTCTAAGTATTAGAAATAGTAACACGGCAACACTAATGACTTTAAAATAATTGATATACAAGGATACTGTTTTTAGTTTTCCAAAAGTATAAGGTTTTTGATCATAATCCGCATCAGTATCAAGCTTCCAAACCGTTGTGTATATATTTGAAATACGCACAATACTTGGATTAGCCTTTAATACAATCTCTTCATTTGCGAAAGTGTCTTTATCAATTTGAGCATATACAAATAAGCTCGTAATACCTATCGCAGCAATTACTAAGACGATTTTCAATAGTCTCGTCACCCAAATGGCGATATTTAAAAGTGTGTTTTTAGTCATAATTATATAGTTAAATTATTTTCTTCTTTAGCTTTTTTTGCCACCTTAAACACCTCACTCAACACCATAAAAAACAAACCCAAACAGATTAACATAATATAAGGACTTAATCCAAGGTTTATCTTTAGTTGACTTGTAAAAACTAATTGTGCTAAAAAGAACAATACAGAGGACGCTATTCCAACACCTGTAAGCAAATAACCTATCCTATAAAAATTGACTATTACATCCATATGAAAAGGTTTGACCCGCTGAAAATAGCGCAAAGTTTTTCTAAACAAGTACACACAATAAATAGTCACAAACCCCAAAGCAATAAAAACCAAGCCAAATAGCTGAGCAGATATTGAAAATGTTTTAATAATGGACTTGTCTGCATCTAAGATAATATCCAAAGATTGTGGTTCAATAAACATGTAGACAGCCAAAAAACTAAGTATCAATAGTGCAGGAATACAGGTCACTATCCAGACAAAATCGATTAAACTTTTTAAAATTATTAATTTTCGCATGGTAAATAATTATCGTTTTACGATAACAAATATATAAAAATTATCGATAAACAATAATTAATTGTTAAAAAAGATGATTTCAATAGTAGACCTAGCAGGTTTTGAAAACCTAGCAGGTCTTTTTCATATATTTGAAACATGCTACATCCATAACTCGCTTTTATACCCAAGGGAATGATAAAATAGATGTACCATGTGACCGATAAAAAACAATAAAATAAACACTTGAATCCCAACACCATCATTTCAGAAAGCCCTAGACCTATTTGGCAAATTCCCATTGCTGCGTTATTTTTTACATTGGCTTTCGGGATTATAGCGTACAAATTTTTTCTTTGGATAACAACAAACCAACCGCTTGGTATACGAATATTAGATTTCGAAGGTGTTATTTATTTTGCTGGTATTGGCGCCAGTTTTTGTTCCAGAAAACGTATCTATATAGACATTGCTAATTCCAGATTTAGACCAACCATTGAAGTTGGTCCTATAAAATTTGGCTCGTGGCAAACCATTAAAAACTATCAATATGTTTCAGTATTCCATCAACCCACAGTAGGTGGTGATTATATATTTGAAGTGAATTTGTGGTACGACAATAACAAACATTTTGAACTATACGAAGAAGACAATTACAAAGAAGCCTTTCTCATCGGTTTTGAACTCTCAGAAGAATTAAATATTGACTTATTAGACGCCACAGAACCCAATAACTTTAAATGGGTTGACAAAGAGGATTGGAAAACCAAAATGGCATCTGGTAAAATAGATTAACTTCCCTCGAAACCTGTCAGGTTTTAAAAACCTGACAGGTCTTTTTCTTATCTTTACCAAATGCAAGACACCTTCGTTACCATAGCCCGATTCCCCTATTCTACAGAAGCACAAATAGCAAAAGGACGATTAGAAGCCGATGGTATTGAAGTCTTTCTAAGAGATAATCTTACCATAGACACGGATCCTTTAGTGAGTCAGGCCATTGGAGGTGTAAAATTAAAAGTACTTGCCAAGGACGAAGAACGAGCGCGAGCAATTTTAAAATCAATTAAAGCCTATTCTGTAGACAACGAAGGGCATCCTATTGTTTGTCCCAACTGTAAAGGCGAACATATTGAAATGTACACCACCATTAATAATTTTAAATCCTTGATGTCTTTTCTAATTGGCCTCTTGTTCTTCACACTACCTTTTAGCGCGCGCTATCAATACAAATGCGAGGATTGTAAGACGGAATTCCCTATTAAAGACTAAGCACCGTATCATAAGCACGTTTCAGTTTTTTAATCACAATTTCGAGTTCGTCTTCATTTAAATGTCCAAATCCAAAACGAATTGCACAGGTCGTTTTATCTTGATATAAAATGGTTTTTGGAAGAAACAAATCTATACGCGCTGCTGCTTCGGCAAGCTTTACTAACGACAAAGGATGCTTAAATTGTAACCAAATAGCCAAACCTCCAGAGGGTTGTTCATAGCTTATAATGCCATTAAAGTATTGCTGCAAGTATTTACACAAGCAATCACGGCGTTGTTTATAGGTCACAATATTCTTTTTCACTAGCCTATAAATTTCACCTTCAGATATAAGCTCAGACAACATTTGCTCTTGTATTAAATCACCTTGCTCATCAAGTAAACTTAAATAGTTGTGAGCTTCGGCAATTAAATTATCTGGAGCAACTACAAAACCCGTTTGAAAACTAGGAAACAATGATTGGCCCATTTTACCCAAATAAATTACCATACCGTTGGCATCTGCGCTTGCCATAGGTAACATAGCAGATCCTTCAAACTGAAAATCGTAATCATAATCATCCTCAATAATAGCAAACCCATAAGTTTTTGCTAATTGCAAAAGTTGTAATCGCCTTTGAGCACTTAATGTTTTGGTCGTTGGATACTGTCTATGTGCACAGACATAAACACACCTAATGCTGTGTTTTATAAAATGCTTTTTTATATAATCTACATCTAAGCCTTCGTCATCTACAGGAATAGCTTTTAACGCTGCTCCAGCTTCTTGAAAAATTGTATTTGAGGCATAATGACTTAATTGTCCAACCAGCACCACATCATCTTTCTTAATTAATAGTTGCGATACAATGTACAAACTCATCTCTGTGCTACGCGTGCTTATGACATTGTTCGGATTAATACGAAAGCCACGTGTCGCATTTAAATAATTACACAATTGTGTTTTAAACACCGAAGGCGTTGCTACCGATGCTCTATTCCATTTATTAATTAAGGGTTTGCGTTTCATAGCAGCACTATACCATCTCGAAAACTGATGTACTGGATGCAAACGTAAATCGGGCTGACCATCATTAATAGAATATTTAGCAGTCGTTTCTTGTACTGTGGAAGCCAAATGAAACGATTTCTGAAATGGAAAACCAGCGACTTTAGGATAATTATAAGCACGATCTATACGCTCTGCTGTAGCTTTTATTTTTGCAGTAGCCTGCTCTGGCACCAAAACAAAAGTCCCTCTATTTGGTATAATATCTACCCAACCTTGAGAGGCTAATTCTTCATAAATAGCCACAGCGGTATTACGATGTATATTTAACAACTCACTAAAGACACGAGTACCTGGCAATTTGCTCCCTTTAGATAAATAACCACGTTGTATACCATTAATTATTTGCTGTGCTACTTGTATATATATAGGTTGCACCGAAGCTTTGTCAAAACTAACAAGCTGTTTTATAAGATCACTAACCGGACTATTCATTGTTTTAAAACTGGACTATCTTAATCGTCCGGAAAGTTACGACTTTTGCAGCGTTAAAATTAAATGATGCAATAGCAACAATTGCAAAACTCAAACAGATGAAAAATACAGTCTTACTTTTTATATTCATAGTAATCGCGTTTTTTAAACTAAACGCTCAAGAAGAAGAACTAATAATCAAAACCGATTCTTTAAACGAAGTAATCATCACTTCAACACGTATTGATTTACCCTTCAAGGACAATTCCAGAACCATAAACATTATCACCGCAGCAGATATTAAAAGTAGTGCGGCGGTAACCATTTCAGATGTATTACAGCAAATCGCAGGTGTCGATATTAGACGTCGTGGCACCGGAGGAAGTCAGGCCGATTTATTTATTAGAGGTGGTGGTTTCGATCAAACATTGTTATTAATTGATGGCATTAAAATGGACGATGCGCAAACAGGACATCACACCTTAAATGCTGCGCTTCCGCTTGAAGTCATTCAACGCATAGAAGTCATAAAAGGACCTGCAGCACGTGTTTTTGGTCAAAACGCCTTTACAGGAGCTATTAATATTGTAACGAAATCGAGTTTAGACAATGCCGTGTCTGCCAATATTGAAACCGGTTCCTTTGGTCAACTTAATGGTTCTGTAACTGTTGGTAATGAATTAGAAAACTCAACACACATCCTTCATGTGGGCAAAATGACCTCTGAAGGCTACCGGAACAATTCAGATTATGACAATTCTAATTATTTCCTAAAAAGTGTCTTCAATAAAAACGCCCAAGCTATCGAAATGATTGCCACATTTTCTGAACGTAAGTTTGGTGCCGAAAACTTTTACACCACTAATTCTGCTTATAATGAATACGAAGAAACCCAAAACAGCTTAATCGCCTTCACCACAAAATTTCAATCTGAAAAACTAAAAATTCAACCACGTATCTATTGGAAACGCAACCAAGATATGTTCCTTCTAAAACGTTTTGAACCTGAATTCTTCAGAAATTTCCACCTGTCTAACAAAATTGGAGCCGAGGCCAATGCGGCATACACCTCTAAATTAGGAGTTACAGGCTTTGGGATAGACCTCTCTAAAACCTATTTAAAAAGTAATAACTTAGGTAATCGCAACCGTTTTATGACCACTGTATTTTTAGAGCATCGTTTTCAGTTTATAGATAACCGTTTAGACATTACGCCTGGTGTTGCCGTCACCTATTTTTCGGATTTTAAATTTAACGGATTCCCAGGATTAGATGTCGGATTTGACATCACCAACAACCTTAAAGCCTACGGAAACATTGGATTTACCTATAGAATTCCGACCTATACCGATTTATATTACAGCGATCCAAGAACCAACGGCAACGAAAATTTAGAACCTGAAAAAGCCTTTGCTCAAGAAATGGGTATTAAATATAACTCTCAAAAAATTAGAGCAAGTCTATCTGTTTTTAATCGCGATGCCAAAAACTTGATTGATTTTATAAGACCAAACACCATTGAAGAAATTTTTACTGCAACCAACATTGCAGAAGTCAATACCAAAGGGCTCGAAATTGATGTGGCTTATAATTTTGAAATGAATAGCTTTAACCAAACCTTAGCTTTTGGCTATGCTTATTTAGAAGATGATATTTTAGAGCAAAACGAAGAACTATCGCGTTATGCCTTAAACACCTTAAAACACCATTACACCACTAGACTAAGCACGCAATTGTTTAAAAACCTTAGTCAAAGTATCGTTTACAAATATGCCGAACGCACCACAGGACAAACCTATAATGTTTGGGACGCTTCAATAATTATGAAATTGAACCAGATGGAATTATCCGTAACAGCAAGCAACATTTTTGATGCCGATTATATTGAATCTGGCTTTACACCAATGCCACCGAGTAATGTGTTGTTTGGCTTGCGCTACAAATTCCTTTGAAAGAAGAAATTTATTTGAATATAAAAAACACCCCTAAAGTCCCCTCAAGGGGACAGTCTCACTGTTGCGAATAAAAGTAGACTTTCATTGAAGATACCGAGCGTAGCTCAATAGGAGTGTTATATTCACAATTCAACAACAACCACAAATCAAAATCCGCGAAAATCTTAAAAAATCTGCGGGAAATAAAAACCACCTAGCAATCACCAACAAAATATTTTTCAAAAATCTTGTAACAAAATTCCTTCAAGTACTACTTATATATTGAAAGTGGTCTAAATCTCAAAACTATATTGAGACCCCAAAGTATAGAAACGACCGTACTTGCAATAACCATCATAATACAATCATAATACCAAGCTTGAATTACTAAAATTCAAACGTGGCTAAAAACTAAGACTTAAAACGTCTGTCTGCTGGTTAAATTTGGTGCGACTTACTTTCAAAAAAGATTGTATAATCTTACAATGGTCGTATATTTAGTAACTCAAATTTAAACAGCATCTTATGGCAGAATGGTTTTCAAATTTAGAATTTCTATCCAAAATGTATTGGTTAGTGGCTATCATTGGCTCACTCATTTTCTCTATAGTTATGATTATGGCTTTTACAGGAGGAGATGCCGATGATATTGGCGACCTAGACTCCGATATTGATGCTGATGGAGCTGGTTTTCAATTTATATCCTTTAAAAACCTTGTGGGCTTTTTTACCATATTTGGCTGGAGTGGTATTGCATGTATAGACGCCGGACTTTCTACACCACTAACTATAATTATTTCGGTGATTTGCGGATTGTTAATGATGGTAATTATGGCTTCACTATTTTATTTTATTAGCAAACTTTCAGATAGTGGTACTTTAAATTATAAAAATGCGCTCGATGCCGTTGGCGAAGTCTATCTAACTATTGGAGCAGAGCGCTCTAAAATGGGAAAAGTAACCGTAAGTGTACAAGGTACCATGCGCGAATTAGATGCCCTTACCGATTCATTAACCCAATTAAATACAGGCACTATTATAAAAGTTGTCGATGTTACTTCTAACGGCATTCTCATCGTCGACCAAACACGGAAACCTATTGAACCCTCAAAACACATAAAAGACCCCTTATTGAGTAATGCTACTCAAAAGAAAATTTCAAAATAAAACTAATTCTTCAAATTTATAAACTATGTATTTACTAACCATTCAAGAAAATTTTAACCCCGAAAGTCTTGGCGGACCAATGCTTCTCATTTTTGTAGCACTATTTATAGTAGTAACACTAATTATCTTAATAAAACGCTACAAACGCTGTCCTTCAGATAGAATTTTAGTGGTTTACGGAAAAGTTGGAGGTGGTCAATCTGCCAAATGTATCCATGGTGGAGCGGCTTTTATCATTCCTGTCATTCAAGATTATGAATTTTTAGAATTAACACCTATTTCTATCGAAGTAAATTTGGTTAACGCCTTATCTAAACAAAACATTCGTGTTAACGTACCATCGCGTTTTACTATTGGTGTATCTACCGAACCAGGTATTATGCAAAACGCAGCAGAGCGTTTATTAGGCTTAGGACAAAATGAAATTCAAGAATTGGCTCAAGAGATTATTTTTGGCCAGTTACGTTTAGTGGTTGCTTCAATGGATATTGAGGAAATTAATAATGACAGAGACAAATTCTTAACTAACATTTCGCAATCTGTAGAATCAGAATTAAAGAAAGTAGGTTTAAAACTCATCAACGTAAACATTACAGATATCGTTGATGAGTCGGGTTATATTGAAGCCCTTGGTAAAGAAGCTGCAGCTCACGCTATTAACGCTGCACGTAAATCGGTTGCAGAGAAAACCAGAGATGGATCTATTGGTGAAGCCAATGCAGTACAAGACGAAAGAACTCAAGTTGCTGCGGCTAACGCGCAAGCCGTAGAAGGTGAAAACACCGCAAAAATTGCCGTTGCAAATTCAGACTCCTTACGTCGTCAACGTGAAGCAGAAGCAGAACGTGTAGCAATTGCATCAGAGAAAGTCCAAAGCGCAAAAGCATTGCAAGAATCTTATGCTGCAGAACAAGAAGCAGAAACAGCGAGAGCAGAGCGTGAGCGTTCTTCTCAAATGGCTGATGTTATTGTACCTGCAGAAATTGATAAACGCAAAGTTGAAATTGATGCTGAAGCCGAAGCAGAACGCATTAGAAGACGCGCAAAAGGTGAAGCCGATGCTATACTCTTTAAAGCACAAGCAGAAGCACAAGGTCAGTTTGAAATCTTAACTAAACAAGCTGCTGGTATGGAGCAAATTGTAAAAGCTGCTGGCAATAATAGTAGAGATGCTGTATTATTATTAATTGCAGATAAATTGCCAGAACTTGTAAAAACACAAGCCGATGCGATCAAAAATATTAAAATAGACAAAGTAACTGTTTGGGACAATGGCAGCAGTGGTGAAGACGGAAAATCATCAACCGCAAACTTCCTGTCTGGCATGTACAAATCAGTACCGCCATTACAAGAAATGTTTAATATGGCTGGTATGGATTTACCTGAATATCTAAAAGGAAAAGACAAAAAAGAGATTGAAGCAGATGATGCTAAGATTGAACCTTCTAGCAAAAAATAAACACGCATCATTTTGAATAATATGGTTCATAAAAGACCAGTACCAACGGCAAAGTTAATTTATGGTACTGGTCTTATTTTAATTGGAGGCATTACTGCTATAACCGGAAATATCATAGGTATTATAGGCATTGCATTAGGGTTTTACTTCCTTAAATCTGATGGTATCGAAATAGATTTACAAAATAAGAAATACCGTAACATAATCAGTCTCTTTGGCATATCATACGGACAATGGAAAGCATTCCCTGAAATAGAATATGTGTCGGTTTTTAAAACAACTCAAACCACAAGAGTTTGGGTGTCTACCGCAAGTACAAATGTTACAAACACTGTTGTAAAGGTCAATTTGTTTTACAATACCAACAAGAAGATCGAAGTTTATGTTTGCGATAATACAGATGACGCGTTTAAAATTGCTAAACAAATGGCTAATGCCTTAAATATTGATGTTTTAGATGCCACCTCACGCGAAACAAAATGGCTATAATCTAAAACAAAGGTCAGTTCAAGTGATTTTTAAGGCATAAGAAAACCAGCCCAATGCAAATAATTTTAAGACAAAAAACCGTCAAAATCAAAATTATAGCAAAAACCAATCTTTATCCCCTTTCAACAAGCACTTAACTTAACCTAACTTTTCGTAACTTTGACTCCTAAAATTTTCTAACATTTGAAACTCAATCTTCAAGATATTCCACGTGTTAAAACCATCACTAAGGAAGATTTTATAAACAACTACTTCAAACCACAAAAACCTGTGGTAATAGAACAGTGTATTGAAGATTGGCCAGCCTATTCCAAATGGAGCTTAGACTACATCAAAACCATTGCTGGTGATAAAACCGTTCCGCTTTACGACGACAGACCCGTAGATTACAAAGAGGGCTTCAACCAAGCACATGCCACAATGAAAATGAACGATTATGTAGATCTACTACAACGCGAACCAACGCGATATCGCATTTTTTTATGGAATATTTTAAAAGAAGTCCCACAACTACAAAAGGATTTCAAATTTCCTGATTTTGGACTTCGACTAATGAAAAAGCTACCCATGCTATTCTTTGGTGGACGCGACTCTTACACCTTTATGCATTACGATATCGATTTGGCGAATATCTTTCATTTTCACTTTGAAGGCAAAAAACAATGCATCTTATTCGATCAAAAGCAAAACAAATACTTGTATAAAGTTCCACATGCTTTAATAACAAGAGAAGATATCGACTTTGCTAATCCTGATTTAAAAAAATGGCCAGGCCTAGCAAAAGCGAACGGTTGGGTCTGCAATTTAAATCATGGTGAAGTTTTATACATGCCAGAAGGTTATTGGCATTATATGCGTTATCTTACTCCAGGTTTTTCAATGAGTCTAAGAGCTATTGCCCGAAATCCCAAAAACCTAAGCAAAGCCATTTACAATGTGTTTATCATGCGAAATTACGATAACCTCATGCGACGTCTAAAGGGCCAAAAGTGGATTGATTGGAAGAACAAAAAGGCCGTTACCAATACCAACCGTTATATTTAATTTTCTGACATTAATAAAATACTATTTGTATATTTGAGCCCTATTTTTAAAATTAAAAACATGAAAAACATTGTATTAGTAGTCGCTTTATTAGCTTTTAGTTTTGGTAACGCCCAAGCCTTTGAAGGTAAAGGAGATCAAAAATTTCAAGTAGGTGCTAATATTCAAGATAGCGCGACAGGAATTAATGTAAGCTTCGATCACGGTTTAGGTGAAAACATCTCTGTTGGGGTATCCTCTTCTTATGCTTTAGGAGGTGCTAGTTGGATTGAAGATCTTGATTTTGGAGATCGTTTCGATTTAAAAGCGCGTTTTAACGCTAACCTTGGTAACGTTATTAACATTGATGAAAACTTTGATTTTTATCCTGGGTTAAACCTTAGCCTTAAAAACTTTGGTGGCCATGTTGGTGCACGTTATTTCTTTTCTGAAGGTTTTGGTGTTTATACAGAAGCCAACTTTCCTTTAGCCAAATATGACACAGATGACGTAATAGATATACACAACCAATTTGCATTAAACATTGGTATGACGTTTAATTTATAAGAACGGATTAACACATATAAAAAAGCCTTTTCATTAATTTGAAAAGGCTTTTTTATTGTATTAAACCAATCCAGTAAGACCTTTATATTTCCTAATAAATCCATAAAAAAGACATAAAAAAACAACATCCCCAAAAACCCACAAGACCCTAATAAAAAAACAAAATCTGCGAACATCCCAAAAAATCTGTGGAAACCCTAATAAATCAAACAAAAATCCCCAAACATCTTCAGAAACCCACAAGACCCCTAATAAAAAAATAAAATCTGCGAACATCTCCAAAATCTGCGGGAACCCTAATAAATCAAACAAAAATCTGAGGGAACCCAAATAAATAACAAAAATCCCCAAACATCTCCAGAAAACCACAAGAATCAACAACTACAAATACGCATTCAGTTTCTCATAAACCAAAGCCGATTCCCAACCACGATACAACAAATAATCCGCCACCTTTTTCTTCTTCTTAAACACATTAGGTTCCTTAACTTGAGCAATCCGTTTTTGCACCAAATCGTCTAAGGTGTTATAATAGTCATCCAAGTCAATCTCTTTTAGCGCCACATCAATACTATACTTAGAAATATCTCTAAATTTCAACTCGCGCAGCAAACGGTTTTTACCCCATTTCTTAATTCTAAATTTCCCACTAACAAAGGTTTTAGCAAAGCGTTCTTCGTTCAAAAAATTATGTTCAATAAGATGCACCATAATAACATCAATAGCTTCAGGAATCATATGCATATCGCGGAGCTTTTGGCGTACCTCTTTATGGCAACGCTCTTGGTAGGCACAATAATGTTCTAGCTTTTTTTGCGCTTCCTTTACAGTATATGTTTTATTGCTATCCATCTAGTCCAAAAATACAATAGATTAATAAAAAATAACGGTTTAAAAACTATAAATAAAGCAGAATATAAAGCCATAAAACAACAGCCCTACAAAGCCATCCCTTTCCTACGATTTACACTTAATCGGTTTTTTATGAATTTAAAAGAGAACCTGAGAGAAAACTTAACTATTTGTTAATAAATTCCTACTTTGCAAGACACTGACTCACAGTGATTTTAATATATCTTTGGTCAGCATTAATTAAATCTAGATATCCCTTGTACCCTATGATAAAAAACTACTCCCTCGTTTTTATAGCATTCTTATGTTTTAGCTTGTCTGGTTATGGGCAAACAACAGTAACTTATGATTTTTCTGCTTCAGGAGCAACAACATCTGGAGCTTTAGATAGTAATATAGGTTTTACAACTGCAAAAAATAGTGGTACTGCAACACCTACTATTAACTCTGGACAATTAAGATTGTATCAAAATGGAACAAAAGGTGGGTCTATTATAATTACACCTTTAAATGGTGTTATAATAACAGAAGTTATAGTGAATGCATCTGGAACAACAGGACCTGCAGGATATAATGTTGACGGATCTTTTGTTTCTAATTTAAGTACATCAACAATATATACAATGAGTGGGCTTTCAGCTGCAACTGATGTTGAGTTTTTCCAAAGAGATACTAGTAGTAGTAATAGAATTTATGTTGATAATTTTGAAGTTACCTACGAATCAGCTTCAGCGGATACAGAATTAAATTTCGCTTCAACAACTTATTCTACAAGTGAAGGAGGTAGTTCTATAAATTTATGTGTAGATATCACCAATCCAAGTGCTACACCAACTACAGCTAATGTTGTTTTAACCTCATCTAGTTCTCCGCATTTAAGTTTCACTTCACAAGCTATTACTTTTGCTTCAGGCAGTTCTGTGTCACAATGTGTTTCAATTCCAATTACAAATAATGGAAGTTGTGGAGATGATACAGATTACACTTTTAAAATACAAAATGTAAGTGGAGGATCAAGCGCTAGTGTTGGAACTGTAAATGAAACGATTTTAAGCGTAAATGATGATGATGGAACCTCAGGAGCTTTTAAGACGCTTTCTTTTGAAACTGGGGACGATTGGGGTTATTCTGGCACAGGTCAGTTGGAAAATGATTTCAATAAATACAATGGCACTATGTCTTATGAGATGAATGATAATGAGTCTATTGAATTGGACAATGTTTCTCTCACAGGATATACAAACGTGACGCTTTCTGTTGCTTATGCCGCCACTAATGTAGATTCAGGGGACGACTTGTATTTAGAAATCTCATATGATGGGGGGAGTACTTATACAAGAACCAAATTAATCGATGGTACATCTGATTATGATTTAAATATCAATTCTACAGGTTCAGTGACAAGAAATCCAGTTCAAGCAAACCCATACATAGTTAATATACCACCAACAGAAACACAAATTAGAGTTCGTTTTTCAGATCATTATGCTGACGCAAGTGATTATTATTATGTTGACGATATCATATTATCTGGTGACGCATGCCTCTGCTCAGCACCAGCAGACCCAACAGGAAGCATTACAGGCACCACGCCAGCATGTACCTCTACAGACCTAACGTACACAGGTACTGCCGCACCAGGCACCACAAACTATTGGCAAACTAGCCCTACAGGCACAGCTACAACGGATAATGCTACCGGAACATATACAGTAACAACAACGGGCACTTACTATGTAAGAGCCTATGATACAGCAGGCACATGTTGGTCAGATGGTAATCTAAGCTACGCCGTAATTATAGAAAATGGAGTACCAACCTTAACACAGCCAACCAACCAAACCGAAGTGATACCAGACACCGCGACCTTCTCGGTAAGCTCTAGCGATACGGATACTTACCAATGGCAAGTATCTACGAATGGTGGTGCTACTTGGACAAATGTTTCAGGAGGAACAGGTGCAACAACGGATACTTATACAACAGGTGTTACCTCGGCTTCAATGGATGACAATCAATACCGTTGTATTTTAACCAATATTTGTGGAGCAACAACATCTAATGCCGCAACGTTAAATTTAACCAATGAAGCACCAAACAACGTAAGAAATATTCAAGGCTGTTTTGAAGATACAAGTGTGACTTTAAATTGGGATGCACCAGCTTCTGGTGTAACTCCAACAGGCTATATGGTATTTGCAAGAGATGGAGGCACAGACCCAACAGGAACAAAAACAGATGCCAACACCTATACAGCTAACACTAACTTTGCAGCAGCAACATCGGTAACACCAGCCTCTTTAGGACGTGTGGTGTACAAAGGAACGGCAACTACAGCAACAATAACGGGCTTAATTGAAGACAACAACTATTCATTTACAGTTTACGCTTATGTTGGTGAAACATTAACAGGATGGGCTAATGGTGGTACTACAGGAAGTACGGTAACAAATGGTTTAGCACAAGGCGATATAACCAACCTAACAGCAACACCATTAACAAATCAAGTCAACTTAAACTGGAATAACCCACTACCTACAGCATGTTGGGATCAGTTAATTATTGTGGCTAACCAAGGTGGTGTTACGTTTACACCATCGGGTGACGGTTCTGCTTATACCGGAAATGACAATGATGTTTACACTACACCAAATCAATTGGTTTATGAAACTACATCAAGCACCTCTAGTAAATCAATAACGGGTTTAACCAACGGTACCAATTATTGCTTTAAAATATTTATTAGACGAGGTACGACATGGACAACAGGTATTGAAGTTTGTGCAACTCCGTCTTTAACCTATTGTGATTCTTATGGAAATGGAAGTGATGGTTGGTTAACATTAATCAATAATGTAAAATTCAACACTATTGATAATACTTCACCAAATATTGATAATGATTATACGGATTTCACAGCAATATCAACAACAGTAACTATAGGGCAAACTTATAATTTAGACGTTAGAGTAAATACTGGTGGCACCTATACAACCGTAACTCGGGCATGGATAGATTGGAACAATGATGGTGACTTTTCTGATGCAAACGAAGTTTACGAACTAGGTAATGCATACGATGTGGTAGATGGATCTACAGACGGAAGCCCATTATCTATTGAAGTGCCATCTAATGCCGTTATTGCCGCAACAAGAATGCGTATTTCAACGAAATTTGGATCAACGCCTTCAACACCTTGCCAAACAACTTTTGATGGTGAAGTTGAAGATTACACAATTAACATACAACAACCTGTAAATGCAGAAATCAATGTTAAAGGAAATAACATCTCTATAGCAAACGGATTTAATGCACCTTACGGTTTAAACAATACACTATACGCTTCTACAGATGTTGGATCTACAGGTCCTGAAAAAAGCTATATTATCGAAAACATTGGTGCAACTGCTTTAAATTTAACAGGGACACCAAAAGTTGAAATAATTGGTACACATGCTAGTGATTTTATAGTAACCTTACAACCTAGCACCTCTATTAGTTCTGGATCTAACTCAGAGTTCAGAATAGAGTTTAACCCAACTTCAGACGGAGTGCGTAAGGCTAAAGTAAGTATTGAAAATTCAGATAGTGACGAAGACCCATATATATTCGATATTGAAGGCTCAGCAGTTTGTAGTACCGTATTAACGAGCTCAATTTGGCCAACCGAAGGCCCAGAAAACACAGAGATTACAATTACATCTGCTAATAACCTAACCGGTGCCATTGCATCTATAAATGGCTTAGCAATGACAACAGTAACAGCATCAGCATCAGAATTAGTGGTTTTATTACCTGCTGGCGCTACCAGCGGAGATATTACCGTATTGTTTTCAACAGGATGTTCTTCTGCAAATGCCTTTACAGTGTTAAATGATGATATCACAAGTTGTGAAACAACATCGGCTTCAACGCCTCCAACCGATTTGTTTATAAGTCAAATATCTGATGCTACGACTGGAAGTTCATCTTTAGTTGAAATATTTAACGGAACTGCTTCAACAGTCAACCTAAGTAATTATAGCATCCGAGTTTTTAATAATGGAAATGGATCTCCATCTTCTACTTTAAATTTAACAGGAACCGTTGTTTCGGGAGGCGTTCATGTAATCAGTATTGGTACATCTTCATGCGACTTTTCTGCCGCAGGTTTAGACGGCAGCTTACCTCACCAAGCATTTGATACGGCAAGTGGGATTAACTTTGATAATAATAGTTCAGATTTAATAGAATTATACAACCATACGACGTCGACCTCAATAGACGTTTTTGGAGTTTTTGGCAGCGACAATTGGGCTAATGGTCTAGGTGCTGGTGATAACGGTATTAATTTTAGCAGACTAAATACCGCTAGTATGTTACCAACTACAACTTTTGACCTTGCAGATTGGGATATTACAGACTGGATCACCTGTAGTGACTCAGATTATAGTGATTTTGGCGTTTATGACTTTGCGTTGGCTACACCGCCTACGGTATCAGTTTTAGCTCCACCTGTATTTAATTGTACTAACTCAATTCAAATATCAGTAATTGCAACTGAAGGAGTCCCATCTGGTTTAGGTCTAACTTATCAATGGTTTTATTTAGAACCAGGAACGGCAACATTTGTGGCTGTACCAAATAATGCAGATTTTGATAATGTAACAACAGCCATCTTAGATATTATAAATCCATTATCATATCTAGATTATCAATTCTATTGTCAAGTTAGAGAAGACGTCGCTACTTGTTACAAAGCTAGTAACGCTGTAAAATTAGAAGCAATCACTGCAGTTTGGGACGGTACAACCTGGTCTACAGCTCCTGCATCAAATAAATTTGTAATAATCGATGGGGATTACGATACAGGTCTAGGTGGTGCACAAACAAGTTTTGAAGCCTGTAGTTGTACAATTACAATAGATAACGAATTAATTATCAATGACAACACCTATGTTTTAGCAGAAAACAATCTTATTGTAGATGGTAAATTAACCCTAAAGCCATATGGATCATTTGTACAAATTAATGATGCAGGAACAACTTCGGGTAATGTCTTAACAGATAGAACTAAAATACAAGTCATAAAAAAGACGGCAATGCTAGCATCACGCCACGAATACACCTATTGGAGCTCCCCTGTTTCTGGGGAACAAATCAGTAATGGATTGGCAGAAGCTAACCCAGGTAGAATCTATTCGTATAGTGGGCAAAACTATTTAGATGCTACAACTGAAACGAACAATGATAATACAACAGTTGCAGGACAAGATGATATTGATGATGACGCTAATGATTGGGTATATGAAAATGGAACAACAATAATGGAGCCCGGAGTTGGTTACGCCGCAACACAAAATAGCTTTGCCCTTTTCCCAACACAAATCGACTATGTCTTTGAAGGGCCATTTAATAACGGTGTATACAATATTCCTATTTACAGAAATGATTCAGAACTAAATGACAATAACTGGAATCTTATTGGTAACCCATATCCATCTGCAATTAGTGCCGATTTGTTTCTAGCTGAAAATGCAAGTATTGGTCAAAATATTGGTGCTACTAATGGAGCTATTTTCTTCTGGTCACACAATACTGACGCCGATGGAGCAACCAATGGTAATGAGAACTTAAACTATGCCCAAAGTGATTATGCAATAATCAATGGATCTGGGCAAACCATGGGAGGTGATGGCCTAATGCCAACAAGATATATCCCATCAGGACAAGCCTTTTTTATAGCCATGGACAATGCATCTCCAGCAACTGTAGTAAGTGGAGATATTAAACAAACAACGATTCTATTTAACAATAGTATGCGTGTCACAGCAAACAATAATCAATTTTTTAGATCAACTAACACGGCTACACCAAATAAGCTATGGTTGAATTTAGAGACCGACAACGGAGCCTTTAATCAAATCTTAGTAGCTTATGTTAATGGAGCAACAGACGAAGATGATGGCATGTATTACGATACACAAAGAAATTTATCTACGGAAACTAATACCATTATATATTCTTTAATTGACGAAGATGTAACTAAAAAGTTTGCCATTCAAGGTAAAAACCCAAATAGCTTAACGCTTGATGAAGTGATTCCGCTCGGTTTCAACACCTCTATTACAGCACCGACTATTTATCGCATTTCAATATATCAATTTGAAGGTGATTTTATGAGCGACAACCCTATTTACATTAATGACAAATTGTTAAACACAACACACAACCTTAAAGATTCAGACTACACCTTTACCTCAGAAACAGGGGAATTTAAGGACCGTTTTGAAATTGTGTTTACACCAACAATATTACTTTCAATAGACGACAACATAGTTGACGCTAATGAAGTAAAGATTACAGAATTACAAAATGGTAATGTTGAAATCAAAGTTGGAAACACACATACCATAAAGCATGTCGCTATTATAGATGTTACAGGACGCCTCATTTATAGCTTACAAGGCCATAATGCTATTGAAGTTTACAACTTATCTAAATTAAGTCAGGCAGCTTATATTGCTAAGGTCACCTTATCTAATGGACAGGTGATAAGTAAAAAAGCAATCAAACGCCACTAAATACAAAACCTTTATATTATGTAGAATAAGCCTCATTCAAAAAATGAGGCTTATTCTATTTTAGGTCAGAGATGGCAAGGCTTTAACCAGAATCACACCCAAATTTCAATAAAGGTTCACCCCTAGTTACGTCGGGCCTTTTTCAGGTAAGAGTCAAACAGAAGTCGTCATTAAACAAAATTTCAAAAAAGGTTAATATCTACAGAAACCAAATAAATTCTAAAGCTTATAATTTAAAGCAAGAATAATGTTTCTACCAGCAGCAGTGATCCCAGAAGAATAAGGTCTATAACGTTGGTCTGTTATATTTTCTACACTAGCCGTTAAGCTAAGTTTATTATTGTATTGATATTGCATTCTAACATTAAGTGTATGCCAAGCTGGTGCATACGGATCACCATTAGCATCCAAAGCATAAATATAATCTTTCGATGTTTCCGAAGGAGACAATTGGTTAAACGATAATTCATTATTATAAACCACAAAAGCATCAAATAACCATTGGTTACGTTTCCAACTCAAATGGGTACGACCAAAATTAGGCGCCACGTGCCGCACAGGCTCTTCTATTCCATTATTATCTTCTGTGCCTCCTATAACATTGTACTGAGAACGCAACTTCAATTGTTCGGTAAAATGGATTTCCAACCCTGCTTCAAAGCCATAAATCCATGCTTTTGACGCGTTCTGTATCGCTTGCACACGACTTAATTCTCCATCATAAACAATCGCCGTTTCACCATTGAGCTCATAATCGCGTCGTATTAATGCATTATCCAAAAACGTGTAATACGTCGCCAAATCGATAATAACTTTATTCTCAAAATTCAATTGCAAACCCAACTCTCCACTATAAGCATATTCCGCTTTTAAATCCTTATTGGGCACAACAACAGCTCCAGGCTCACTGTCAAACACCTTACCAATATCATCAATATTTGGAGCTCTAAAAGCCGTTGCAGCGTTCAGTTTCCATTGAATCAATTTACTAGGAGACCATGTAATACCAGCAGTACCAGTTAGCGCCCCTGTATTAACCTCAGCATCGTCAAAAGGTAAGTTTAAAAACTCATTATTCTCCGTAAAATCAGCTTTCGCAATCACCTGATTAAACCGTAGTCCAGACTGAAATACAAACTTCGAATTCGGTTTATGTTTTAAACTCGCATAAGCCGCAATAGACTGCCATGTAGACCCATCGGGATATCGGCTAACCGCAACCATATGCTCTCCTGTTTCAATAGACGTATCATAGCCTTTAGAATGCACCGTATTGTGCAAATATTCTAGACCATAAAAAACACTCGTTTTAGAACTTAATGTTTTTTCTAAATCTAAATTAAATGATATAGCATCAACGGCTTCTTCTCTAACAGCACGTATTACAGATTGAAAATCACGATCTTCTCTACCTTCTTTAAAATTTTGGTACGCTAAAGTGGTTTGTATTTTATCATAGAGATTTGAGCTACTACTTAATTTAGTCAACTGAAAATTCCCCATAAACCATTGTTGTGGTTGGTAATTCCATTCCGCAGAACGCAAGACATCACCGCTATAACGTATCAGTCTATCATATCTAGAATACGCCGAAGTTGTGGAATAATATAAGCCTAAATCAAAATCTAAATTATCAGAAGATTTATACCGCAACTTTTGCATCAAATTAATTTGATCGTAACCAGTTGGTGTCTGCACTTTAGGATTTTCATTGGCTACAATAACGTCCTCTCCATGATCTTGCGTCACAACTTCTGGTCTAAGATAGTCATCTGGTCCATGGCTCCCCATTCTTAAATCATCAAAATCCGTATAACTAACACTAGTTAAAAACGCCCATTTTTTATAGCCTAAATTCACATCTACATGACCTGTTTTTTCATGGTTTGCTGAAGCGAATCGAGTTAAAGCATTTGCACTAAAGTTCAAATCATCCGTTTCTGAAAATTGTGGTTTTTTGGTATAAAAACTCATAACACCACCAATAGCATCACTTCCATAAACTACTGAACCAGCACCAAGTGTAACCTCCGTATGTTGCACAGAAAACGGGTCTATAGCAATTACATTTTGTAAGTTCCCTCCTCTAAAAATAGCATTATTCATGCGTACTCCATCAACCGCAATCAACAATCGATTTGTAGAAAACCCTCTAATCATTGGACTTCCACCTCCTAATTGACTTTTTTGAATATAAATATTACCCGTATTCTCCAATAAGTCTGCGCTAGTTTGTGGATGTGCTAAAGCAATGTCTTTCGCATTAATATTAACAATGGTCTGTGGAATGTCGCGTTTGTTCTGTTCAAACCGAGATGCTGAAATTAAAATTTGATCTAAACCTTCTACTCTAGGTGTGAGATAAACAATATAATTCTTTTTAGCTATTTCAGATTTTGTTAAATGCTGTGTTTCATATAAAAAATCCTTAAAACGAATAATGTCTCCTGCCTTGAAGATTTCCAAAGAAGCTTCACCATTTGCATCGGTCATAACCGTTTTACTCGCCTTAGAATTAACCAGTACAACTCCAGAAATAGGCATAGCACTTTCCGCTTCCAAAACAGTAACTGTTTGAGAAAACGTTAGTTGTAAAAAAAGAAATAAAAAAATAGTATGTATGCTAATACGCTTCACTTGTGAGCTCACAATCCTTATAATTTTTTTTGAAAAAAAATAGCTTAATGAAATACCTCGTTAAGCACTTGTAATGATTTCGGTTTTTTAAAACTACCTAAATGTAATTCAAAATAATGCAACAGCATATTTAAAAACTCTTGCCTTTGTTTTGCTTTAATCGATACGGTATTTAAGGCATCAAAACTTGTGCCTAACAACTGTTTTAGAAGAGTTAAATTTTCTCCTGATACAGAATAAATCCCATGATTTGAAGCTTCAAAAACCCCTGTTTCTAAATTAAAAAAAGGATAATTATTATGTATGTTTTCTGGCTGAAAACCTAAATAGCGGGTTAGCTTTAAAAGAAACAACAAATGAAAGTTGGAAAACTGATCTTCATTATCTAAATATTGAAGCGCAGCCGTTATAAAATGAAATAAGTCTGCATTCTTTTCTTCTTCTTTTAACACATTTGAAAGAATTTCAGATAAAAATAAAACGATTGAACTTTTATAGATATTGGTATGAAGACTTTTGTAAATGTAATTAAACTTTGTTTCTTTTATAAAATGAAGGGACTGATTGGGCTTGTAATTTTCTTCGATTTGAAGTTGCGATAACGCTTGAAAATATACCGTTTTAGAAAGGCCTTTTTTAGATTTTAAAACACCTCGCAATAGATAACTAACAACTCCACGTTCCTCGGTATAACATTTTACAATAAGGTCGTGATCTCTATATCTTAATTTAGAAAGAACAATGCTATTATTTTTTGAAAGCATGTTTTATCGGACTATTAGAACTTTAAGCACTTTGGTTTCAAACGAATCTAAATCTGAAATTAAGATTAAATAAACCCCTGTTCGCACTACATTATTGCCTAGATTTTTTCCATTCCAAACTGCTGTTCCACCATCTATGGCAAAATTATAGTTGGTATTAGAAGACCTTAAATTAACATTAGATTGTGCTTCGGCAACCAAATTACCTTCAATATCTGTAATCTTAATATTCACACGCTCAGTAAGCCCACTAACCTTAATCCCTTTATTTATATCATTTAGATCATTAAAACCAAGAATATTATATTCTGGTCGCACAGGATTTGGATAAACAAAAGCATCTTCTAAGGTCGATTCTGTTTTGGAACCGCCGGCTTTAAAAGACAATAAACCTTTTGTTGTAGCAATGTAAACAATACCATTATCAGAGTCTACTGATATATCATTAATAGTATTAGATGGTAACGGAGAGTTATTCTTAGTAAAATGATAAATAGTCGTTTGGCCATCTGATGAAAAATAAAACACACCAGAATCTACCGTGCCAATCCATTTATTATTAGAACCATCGACTTTAATATCTGTAATCGTCTGCCCTTCTAGTAATTCTTTAGGAATACCATCTTCTAAAATAATAATTGAACTTAAGGTTGGATTAGTGTCTTCGTAAAACCCAGAAGTATTGTAAAGCACTTTCAATCCATTTGTTGTACCAACCCAAAGCTGATTTCTATTGTCGATAGCTAAACTTATAAATCGAGTAAATGGATCTACGTTTTGCGCTTCCGTATTAATATTACGCAATGGATTATTTGCTATATTTTCATTGTAAGCTATCAGTCCATTATTATAGGATCCAATCCATTTTGTTCCATTATCATCGATTTCCATATCAAAAAACCCATTTTCAGAACTTGGCGGATCAATTAAATCAGAAAAACTATAAGCGCGCCATGCACCAGAATTAGGATCGTAAGACTTTAGCGGTCTTTCAACAAAACTTGTTAATGTCCATAATAATCCACTGGGATCAAATTCTGTTGCCGAAACCCTAATATCTATATAGTTAGGATCATCACTTAACACAAGAGATTCTAATCCACTATTCGTTTCATTTAATAAAACCGTAGGTTCAAAATCATTAATTTCTACTATACCGTTAAAAAAAGAACTGATAAACACTTGATTGGGGTTAAATATATTAGGTGTTATTTCATTCAATTCATAGGCATTAAAAAGACTATCAACAGGCAAACTCGTCCAATAACCATCATTTAAATAACTTATCCCCTTTGACGTCAGTGGATAGGGATTAAGCGCACTTGTATATTGACCGTAAGTAGCCCAAACGGTCTGAGTTGTAGCATTTAATTTATATATATTATTTTCCAATGGACCATTTGGTCTAATCACTGTATAGTCAGTACCACCATTAATTTCAGTTGTTAATACACCAAAATCTTTGGTTCCTATATAAACAAAACCATTTATAAGCGTTGCAGTACTAAAACTAGTATCAAAATCTACTGTTGGCTGAAAGCTATTTACTAAAAGCAGATTTTCATCATAGATATAAGTTGTGTTTTGTGTTGAATAGATAAGATTAGATCCAGACATATCAGAATCTAATGGTAATAAAGGAAATGTAAACAATGAAGTTATTGCGGCTCCATTTAACTCATAAAGTACTTTATTTCCTCCTACTGCATATTGTTTATTATTGACCGCATTAACGGTATAAAAATTCCCTGAAATAATAGTCTGCCATTGTTGGTAATCTATTAGATTAGGATTACTTAAATCAGCTTTTTTTAGACCATTATTATCCAAGCAAGCGACGTAAATTTCATTATTTGAAACAGACACTTGTTTCACTGTAATCTGAGCTCCACCATTCCCTAGAAAAAAAGTATCTCCAAATTCTAAGCGTTCTAAATCATACGTAGACACACCATAATCTGTAGAAATATAAACGAGACCTTCGTTTTCAAAAAAGTGATTTATACGTTTATTGACAGGAGTAATGTTTTGTTTTTCTAAAATATCGACGACAGTCAATACCGACTTTTCGGTTTCAGAATAGACTTCAATTAATCCCGTGTCATATCCTATGAGTAAATATTGATAAAGCTCACTATAATATATGCTGGTAATTTGTTCACCAGAAAGACCTTCAACCGATGTGATTGTTAAAAGCTCATTGGTTAACGTATCATATTCAAAAACAGCATTTTGAGCTGCTGCAAATATTTTATTTTCACCATTAACAACATCTACAATATTATTGTATGAATAATGACCTTGCCATAACGTTGAGAAATCTTGCGAATGATTAAATTGAAAGCATAAAATAAAACTAAGAAAGGTAAGTGTTTTAATAATTTTCATCAGTTGCTATGATTGCTTTATGAGAAGAACCAAAAATAGTATATTTTATTGTAATTTGAGCCACAATTAATACATCTACATGCTATTTAGCAGCACTGTTTTTTTATTCTTCTTTTTACCAATTGCAATAATTGTTTATTTTTTTTCTCCTAAAAAATTAAAGAATTTTGTCCTACTACTCTTCAGTTTAGCTTTTTATACTTGGGGCGAAGGCGTCATGGTGGTACTTATCTTACTATCTGCTTTAGTCGATTACGTATGCGCTTTAATTATAGAAAAAGGGAACAAAAAATTGGGCTTAATATGTTCTATGCTTTTTAATTTAGGCCTCTTAATTTATTTTAAATATGCTAATTTTATTTTTGAGAATGTTAACGCTTTATTATATGCTTTCGATTTAAACCATTCCGAAACGACGCAACTTGCCAATATTACACTACCTATTGGAATTAGTTTTTTTACGTTCCAAACGATGTCCTACACCATAGATGTGTATAGAGGCAAAGTAAAAGCGAATAAAAATTTTATAGACTTTGCTACTTATGTGGCTTTTTTTCCACAACTTATAGCAGGTCCTATAGTTAGATACACAGACATTAAAAACGAACTCACAAACCGAAAACATAATGTCGTTCAATTTTCTCAAGGTGTAGAACGCTTCATTATAGGGCTTTCTAAAAAAATGCTTATTGCTAATAATTGTGGCTTCATCGCTGATGGTATGTTCAGTTTAGCTAATAACGACTTATCTATGAGCATGGCATGGTTAGGACTATTAGCCTATACGCTTCAAATATATTTTGATTTTTCGGGTTACTCAGATATGGCAATAGGACTAGGTAAAATGTTTGGTTTTAATTTCCCTGAAAACTTTAACTATCCCTATATCTCCAAATCTATAAAAGAGTTCTGGAGACGCTGGCATATTACACTTTCTCAATGGTTTAAAGATTACCTATATATATCCTTAGGTGGTAATAGAAAAGGAAATTTACAAACCTATATTAACCTATTCATAGTATTTTTCATTACTGGTCTTTGGCATGGTGCTAGCTGGACATTTATTCTTTGGGGCCTTTTTCACGGTTTTTTTATTATTCTAGAACGCACCAAACTAAAAGCTCTGCTCCGCAAAGTTCCTTCAGTTTTCTCACATTTTTATTTACTATTAGTTGTTATGCTTTCTTGGGTACTTTTTAGAAGTGACTCCATCGCTCATGCGCTGTATTATTATGAGTCGCTTATTTCATTTTCAAAAACGACTAATTTTAATTATCTGAATTTTTACTTAACAGTGGAAAGTACGCTAAGTCTCATTTTAGGAGTTTTATTTTCAATCCCAATATATAAAACGTTGAAACCTCTGAGATCAATTAATGTCAATTTGAAGCTTACACTAAAAGCTTTCGTATTAATCGTATTATTTAGTTTAAGTATATTCTATGTTGCTAATGAAAGCTATAATCCATTTATTTACTTTAGATTTTGATTAGACAAACCCAATATCGATACTCAAAAATAATTACCATAGTTTTTTTGGCTACCATAATAGTGCCTAGCATAATTTTACTTATTCGAGATATATGTTGCAACCAGCACATTTTACAAATTAATTTTACAAATCCTAAAGACGTAAAATCTAACATAAAACGCTATTACACTGAAGACTTTATGTCTAATTCTCCCTTTGTTAATTATTACCTTCAATTTAAAACAGATGTACTCAGAGAAAATCCTATTCCACATAACGTTATTTCCGGACAAAACGGATGGTATTTTTTAGGAAACAACTATCTAAATACACTTAACGATGCTTATGGAAATGATCGTTTTAGCCATAATGAATTAGCTGCTATTGAAAGCAAACTCACCACTATTCATAATTATCTAACATCGAAAAACATACCACTTTACATTGTTATTGCTCCAAATAAAAATAATATTTATAAAGAATACCTACCATACAAACTAAAACAAGGTGAAACCAAATTAGATCAGTTACAGCACCACTTACAAAATTCTAAAGTTTCATTTATAAACCTTACGCAGCATTTAAAGTCGTCCAAACCTATAAATCCATTATACTATAAAACAGACTCTCACTGGAACACCTTTGGAGCGTTCTTAGCCTATCAGAACATTATAGCGCAAATGCAAAATCGTTTTCAAATTAAATCTCAAAAATTATCTAATTATGAAGTGGATGATAATTTTGAGATAGCAGGAGATTTAACAAGGTTGTTAAAAATCAATACCCCTGAAAAATCAATCTACATAAAAAAGGCCAATGATAACTTATCTGAAGATTATACAAAACCTTATTTACGATATACAAATCCTAACAATAATTTAAAACTTTTAATGTTCCGAGATTCATTTGCTAATCATCTCATTCCTTTTTTTAATGATACTTTCAGCGAAACCTTATACCTAAAAGACTATACCTTTAATAAAGATTTAATAGACACAGAAAAACCTGATGTTGTTGTGATTGAAATTGCTGAAAGAAATTTAAGAACACTACTAAATTTAAAGACTGAAATTCTATAAAAAAACTTCCGTCAAAAAACAGAAGCTTAAATTTAATTCTCATAGTCTTGCTTATACGACTCCTTGTGCAAGCATAGCATCTGCTACTTTTACAAAACCGGCAATGTTGGCTCCTCTAATGTAGTCTATAGAACCATCTTCATTTTTTCCATATTTAACACATGAATCGTGAATGGCCTCCATAATACCTTTCAATCTTGAATTAACCTCTTCTCTAGTCCAGCTAAGACGTAGCGAATTTTGACTCATTTCTAATCCTGAAGTAGCAACACCTCCTGCATTTGAAGCTTTACCAGGAGCAAATAATAATTTTGCAGTTTTAAACACGTCTATAGCCTCTGGAGTTGAAGGCATATTTGCGCCTTCTACAACACAAATACAACCATTATCTACCAACTGTTTTGCTTCGTTACCGTCTAATTCGTTTTGAGTGGCACAAGGTAAAGCAATATCACATTTTACAGACCATGGCCGTTCACCAGGATAATACTTTGCATTAGGATATTGATTAACATACTCGCTAATACGTCCACGTTTTACATTTTTAAGATGCATTATATAACTTAACTTTCCGCTATCAATACCATCTTCGTCTACAATATAACCACCAGAATCTGATAATGTTAATACTGTCGCTCCTAATTCTATCGCTTTTTCTGTTGCATATTGTGCAACATTACCAGATCCTGAAATGACAACATTCTTATCTTGTAATGAATCATTCTTAAGCTTTAGCATATTTTGAACAAAATAAACCGTTCCATAACCTGTAGATTCTGGTCGAATTAAAGAACCACCCCAAGATGGCCCCTTACCTGTTAAAACTCCTGTAAATTCATTTTTAAGTTTCTTATACATGCCAAACAGGTAACCAATTTCTCTTCCGCCAACACCAATATCACCTGCAGGAATATCTGTAAACGGTCCAATATGCCTATATAATTCACTCATAAACGCTTGACAAAAACGCATAATCTCATCATCTGATTTGCCTTTAGGATCAAAATCAGAACCTCCTTACCTCCTCCCATTGGAAGTGTCGTTAACGCATTTTTAAACACTTGCTCAAAAGCCAAGAACTTTAAAATACTAGCGTTTACAGAAGGATGAAAACGCAAACCGCCTTTATAAGGACCAATTGCAGAGTTCATTTGTATTCTATAACCTCTATTGACTTGTATCTCTCCATCATCATTTATCCAAGTGACTCTAAATGAAATTAATCGCTCCGGCTCTACCATTCGTAATAAAATGTTTTTACCGCTATATAATTTATGCTGTGCTATATAAGGAATTAATGATTCTGCTACTTCTTGAACAGCCTGTAAAAATTCGGGTTCATGACCATTTCTTGCTTGTACTTCTGCCAAAAAAGCATCTATTTTTTCTCTCATGAAGTTTTATTTGGTCTCTAAATTATCTAATCCTTTTACCAATTCTAAAAATTAATCTATTTTTAGCAAAATATTGGGATATTTTATTTTAAACAAGTAATTGTAAGAATATTTTGATATATTGTGCCGTTCTTATTTCTTTAATAATAAGGCAAATATCAATTCTTTTAGTATGATATTCTAAATATCATATTCAATATAAAAAGGGTTTAATTTTTATGCAAAAAAAATAAAAATAATGTATTTAATCGGTTTTATTTGGTAGTTTATCGAGTTTTTATATATTTGCTCGGTAGAAGCTTCAATTTTAGAATTACATGATACTAAAGATACAAAAACTACTCTTTCCATTGATATTACTGTTATCAATGCAATTGAGTTACTCACAATTAGGCTTTTCTCATGAGATCGGTATAATCGCCGGTCCTGTAGCATTTCAATCTGATTTTGGTGAGCGCTATGACTTTGAAACCAATGCTGGTAACACCGGGTTTGGTATAGGTCTCGTCTACTACATGAACTTTGATTACCTAACAAACTACTATTATTATTCAAAGAATAATTATTTCACTGACCACTTTAAAATTCGAGCTGAAATCTCTTGGAACAAAACAAAACTTAATCATTTTGGAAAATGGGTTGATGAGAATAGAACAAGTGCTTCTGCTGATAAATTAAGAGCACATTCTGGTGAGGCCCAAAATTGGGACCTAGGGATACAATTAGAATATTACCCACTAAGTATAAAAGATTTTTCACAAGGAGGAGCTTCTTTTGCTCCATTTTTAAGCTTAGGTGTACACTATGTAACTTATAATCCTGACGTAAGCACTTCCTATGGTGATCAAAACATAGATAATGCTAGTAACTTTTATCCGAATTGGGAGCCTGGCTCTATAAGCGACCAAAGCGGCACCACTTTGTCTGTTGTCGGCAGTATTGGTACAAGATATAAACTTTCAACACTTTCCGATTTAATGATTGATTTGAGAGTTCAAAGTTTCTTTGATGATAAAACGGATGGATTAGATCACCAGTTAGCCTCTAACAAAACCAATGATTGGTTAGTCTGGTTAAATGTTGGTTATATCTTTTACTTCGATTAATACCTTAACTAAAAAAACGAATCCCAGAATTCTATTTTTATATTTTCACACAAGACTGTTATTATCCAATGGCTTGTTTTAGATCAGCTATTAAATCTGCTTCATCTTCAATACCAACGCTTAATCTAATTAGCGCATCCACAACACCTGTTTTTTCACGTTCTGCTTTAGGAATACTAGCATGGGTCATACTTGCCGGATGACCAGCTAAAGACTCAACACCTCCAAGGGATTCTCCTAAAGTAAACACCTTTAGATTTTCAACAATCTTAATGGCTTCTGCATAGTTATTTCCTTTTGGCACAAAGGACACCATACCACCAAAATCTTTCATTTGAGCTTTAGCAATCTCGTAATTAGGATGGTGTTTAAACCCTGGCCAATACACGGTTTCAATTTTAGGGTGGTTTTCTAAATACTCCGCTACTGCTCTACCGTTTTCGCAATGACGTTGCATTCTAACATGCAAGGTTTTTAAACCTCTTAAAGCTAAAAAGGCATCCTGAGGACCACAAATAGCACCACTTGCATTTTGAATAAAATACAAACGCTCTGCTAAATCTTTAGCTTTAACAATTAATGCTCCCATTACCAAATCACTATGACCTCCAAGGTATTTTGTAGCAGAATGCATTACAATATCGGCTCCCAAATCTAATGGTCTTTGTAAATAAGGCGTCGCAAATGTATTATCAACAGCTAATAAAACTTTATGGTTATTTGCTATTTTAGCAACCTTTACAATATCAATAATATTCATCATTGGGTTTGTTGGAGTTTCAATCCAAATTAATTTTGTTTTATCATTGATATAACCTTCGATACAATCTGCATTCTCCATACCAACAAAATGGAACTTTATACCAAAGTCTTCATAGATCTTAGTAAATAAACGATAGGTACCTCCATATAAGTCATTCGTACAAATCACTTCATCACCTTGTTTTAACAACTTTAAAACAGCGTCAATCGCCGCTAATCCAGAACCAAAGGCTAAACCATGTGCCCCATTTTCAATACTTGCAAAAGCCCGCTCTAGAGCATGGCGTGTAGGATTGGCAGAACGCGCATACGCATAACCTTTATGTTCTCCAGGAGTCGATTGTGCAAATGTAGACGTTTGATAAATCGGTGGCATAACAGCACCATATGCTGCCTCTGGTTTTTGACCACCATGAATTGTTTTAGTATTGAATTTCATTTATAAATAATTTAAAACTAATCTCTTAAAACTTTTTAAAGAATTATCGTTTTGAACCTTAACAAATTTAACGGATAATTCGTTCTATTCAAATCTATATAATACCTTTATTGTTTATTAAACATAACCTCAACTGTTTTGAAACGAATAATTCCTTTTGTCGTATTTGCCATTGTACTACATTCTTGTACTTCTGAATTTAAGCCCGCTACTTTTGACACTATTTCGGTTGAAGAACCTTATGAGGCTGAAATCTCAGCGGTATATAGCAAAGCCACAGGAAGCAACGAGCTCAGCAATACCATTAATGCAAACGTTGAACATGCCATTATTGAAACCTTAAATACATCTGAAAACAAAACCAATTTAGAGGCGGTTTTAAATGCTTTTAATGAAGAATACCTCAGCTTTAAAAAAGAATTTTCTGAAGCTACTGAGCCGTCTTGGGAGCTACATATTGAAACCGAATTAATTTATCAATCTGAAGAGATTATTACCATAGCCATTAGCACTTATGAGTTTAAAGGTGGTGCACACGGTAACGATAAAATAAAACTATTAAATCTTGATGCTAAGACTGGACAAACCATAGAAATCAATGATTTTATTAACGACATCGATGGGTTTACAGCATTGGCTGAAACTCAATTTATTTCATCTTTAGAAAACGATAAAGATCATTTAACCATTGAAAATTTCTTCTTCGGTGAACCTTTTCATTTACCAAAGAATATTGGATTTAGTGATGAAGGCCTAGTGCTAATCTATAATGTTTATGAAGTAGCTTCTTACGATTTAGGCTATACCGAGTTTATGATTCCATTTAGTGATGTAACCCCTTATTTAAAGAAAAACTAAACGGTTTTTCTTGTCAATCGTTTTATAATTGGCCCAACAGTTAAACCTTGTCCTACAATAGAAACCACAACCACCACATAGGTTATTACTAAAAATAATTCTCTATGCATGTCTTTAGTTAAACTTAGCGCTAATGCAATAGAAATACCTCCGCGTAATCCTCCCCAAGTCATTATTAAATTTGTCTTTGGCACAAAATCTAATCGTTTTTCAAAGAATTTTATTGGTAACCACAGCGAAAGATAACGACACATCAATATGATAGGAATAGCCAATAAGCCCGCATAAATATATTTTCCGTCTAAGGTTAAAATCAGCATTTCCATACCTATCATAACAAACAATACGGTGTTCAATAAAACATCTACCAACTCCCAAAATTTATCAACATACAACTCTGTAGTTTCAGACATCGCAGAATTCCTTACGGTATCATTTCCCACAATTAATCCTGCTGTTACCATGGCTAATGGTGCCGATAAATGAAAGTTGTGTGCTAACATAGTTCCTCCCATAACGGTTGCAAGGGTTAAGATGACTTCAATTTCGTAACTATCTATAGATCGCATTAAACGATACGTAACCCAGCCTAGAAAAAGCCCCAAAATAATACCACCAATAACTTCTTGTCCAAATAAGGTAGCAATATCAGAAAGCGCAATCGCAGCATCTGGTTTTGCAGCAATTGCAAAAATGGTTAGAAATACCACAACACCGACTCCATCATTAAACAATGATTCTCCTACAATTTTAGTTTCAAGCTTTTTCGGAGCTCCTGCTTTTTTCAATATACCTAAAACAGCAATAGGGTCTGTTGGCGAAATTAAAGCTCCAAATAATAAACAATAGATAAAATCAATATTGAAACCCATTGCCATTAATACATAATACATACCAATACCAACTAAAAACGTAGACACCAATACACCTAACGTCGCAAAAGCCATAATTGGCCATCGTTGCACCTTAAGCTGATTAAAATTAGTATGTAGCGCACCCGCAAATAACAAGAAACTCAGCATAATATCTAAGAGCACCGTTTCAAAGTCAATCATAGCTATAAACTCTCGTTCTTGTATTAGTAGCGTGTCATCGAATTGAGCAATACCCACCAAAACTACAGTAAATACAATAGTAATTACCATTAAACCAATGGTGATTGGCAACTTTAAAAACTTCTCATTTATATAACCAAAACCCGCAGAAAGAACGATTAAAATAGTCGCAATTGAATAGTAATCCATAGAATTAAATTGATTTTCTAAGTGCTAAAATATAACCTAAATGAATACCTTCATGGAAATTATTGAAATCAATAGCCTCTTCAACATTAGTTAATGTACTTTTTGTAGTCACGGTATACGCCTTATAGTTTTGAAATATTTTATTATTATAATCTTCCTTCGTCTTTTCAATGGTAGAAAACAATAACCCTTTTATTGTATCGACTTCAGACTGTGACAAATCCCGTTCCGTTTTTGTTCCTTTTTTAAAGTCCTCTACCATCTCATCAGAAACGGCCATTGGCAATCCAGACAACTTATAAACCAATAACTGCTGTGTAACCACTGTATGTGCAATATTCCAAATGATATTATTATTAAACCCTTGTGGCACTTTATTTAACTCTTCTAAAGTGTGGTTTTCAATAAAACTTTTTAATAATTCTCTATTTTTAATTGATACGTCGAAAGCAAAATCCATAAAATCATATTTTTCTTAAAAGTAATAAAATTCGTTAGAAATACGGTTTCTTTGTATAGTGTAAATAAAACCGTTTCTATTATGAACAAAATATACTACCTAAGCAGTTGTAATACGTGTACTCGTATCATTAATGAACTGAATTTACCAGAAGATTTTCAACTTCAAGATATTAAAACAGATCCAATTACTGAATCTCAAATTAAGGAAATGAGAGCCCTCACAGATAGTTATGAAAGCTTGTTTAGTAAACGTGCTAGACTTTATAAAGAATTGGGCTTAAAAGACAAATCCCTATCGGAAGACGATTATAAAAACTTCATTTTAGAACATTATACATTTTTAAAACGTCCAGTAATTTTATACAATGGTACTATTTTTATTGGCAATTCTAAGAAAACAGTAGAAGCAGCCCAACGCGCTATACATGAATAGTAGAAAATTTGCCATTTTTGCATTGATTATGGTGCAAGTATTATATGGTCTCAATTTCACCATTGCAAAAACGGTAATGAATGAAAATTTCATCAAACCTTTTGGGTTTGTACTTATAAGAGTAGCTGGAGCTACAGTATTATTTTGGGCAATGAGTCTCTTTTTACCAAAACAAAAAATTGAAAAAAAAGACTATCTAAAACTCTTTGTCGCTGCCATTTTCGGAGTGATGATTAATATGCTTTTATTTTTTAAAGGCTTGGAATATACCTCACCAATACACGCCTCTACCATTACCATTACAGTACCTATTATCATTTTAATTTTGTCCGCTATAATTTTAAAAGAAAAGGTTTCTAAGCTAAAAATAATTGGAGTTACTTTAGGCTTAATTGGTGCATTAGTTTTAACTATTTATGGTAAATCTGCAAGAGCGGGAGATAATGTACCTTTAGGTAATTTACTCGTGTTTTTAAATGCTATTTCGTACAGTATCTATGTTATAATGATTAAAAAACTGACTTCTAAATACCACCCGTTTACATTTATTAAATGGTTGTTTTTGTTTGGTCTCATTATGTTAATTCCGTTTGGTTATAATGACTTAAAAGCTGTAGAGTGGCACACATTTACACCTAATGCTATTTGGTCGGTTGTATTTGTTGTTGTCGGAGCAACTTTCGGAACCTATTTATTTAACCCACTAGCATTAAACAAATTAAAAGCATCTACTGTAGGCATATTTATTTATCTTCAACCTGTAATTGCTGGGCTCTTTGCTATTTCAATTGGTGCAGATTTTATAGACCTCATAAAACTTGGAGCCATGTTACTCATATTTTTAGGGGTATTTCTTGTATCCAAAAAACCTAAAAATGCCATTTAAATTGCCTCTAAAATCTCAAGTTTTCAAAAGTGTTGATACCATTCCACAAACGTATTGGGATAGTGTCAATTGCTGCACAAATATTTATTATTCACCAGAATTTTTAAAAGCTTTTGAACTTGCCAATACAGACATAGAATTTAATTATATTTTCATCCTTAAAGACCAAGAAGCTGTTGCTTTTGCTAACACACAGATTGTAACCATTGGTGTTGAAACCATTACAAAAAACATTAAAATGTCTGATAATATAAGATATCGGGTTAACAATCTATTTTGCAACAATCATATTCGTGTGTTATTCTGTGGAAATATCTTTTTAAGTGGAGAGTATGGTACTTTTTTAAAGCACGGAGAAGATAAAATAGCAACTTTTAAAGCCATTGCTCAAGCGGTAAAACAACTTTCAAAATCCACCAAAAAACTAAAAGCTATTTTTATTAAAGATTTTGAAAACGAATCACTTCCTATTACAAATCACTTAGAATCTTATGATTACACAGCTATGAACGTTGAGCCTAATATGATTATTACGCTTAAACCCGAATGGCATTCTTTTGATGATTACACCAATGCTTTAAAATCTAAATACCGCATAAAAGCGAATAGAGCGGATGCTAAAAGCCAGGCTTTAGTAGCCAAATTATTTTCTGAAGAAGAAATCGAAACACACAAAGATGCCCTTCAAGCTTTATATCAAAACACTATCGACAATGCGGACTTTAATGCTCAAATTTTAAATCTTGATACTTATATTCTCCTAAAAAAAGCATTTCAAGATACTTTTATAGTAAAAGGGTATTTTCTAGAAGATAAACTCGTTGGCTTTCTCTCGGCCATGCAAAACGAAACCCACCTCGATGCACATTTTATTGGTATTGACTATTCTAAAAACAAGGAATTTGCCATCTACCCAAGAATTTTAAATGATTATGTACGGCTTGGTATTGCGACAAAATCGACTCAGATTAACTTAGGTAGAACAGCTTCTGAAATAAAAAGCACGCTCGGTGCCGAGCCCAAGACCTTAACCTGTTACTGTAAACACAAGCGGTATTTGCCTAATCGGATTTTAAAACCGTTTATTAAAAATGTTCATATTAAATCATTTAAGCAACATTCGGTTTTTAAGTAAAGTTATAATGCCATCGGCTTTGGTCGTACGCCATGCTTCCTTGTATCTTCCTTTGTCAACACTTTAAAGCTTTTAGATTTTGGGAATTTATGAGCTAATTCTAATAGAGGAGCAGGCAAAGCTGTTAACTTTCTTGTTTTTAAATCAATCCAAGCACCTTGCATTTCGCAGTAGGCTAAATTATCACCTTTATCATTGTAAAAGTTATGCTCAAACATAAACAACATACCATCTTCACTTAAACCCGAAACCTCCATAGTTACTGTAATTGGAGTTCCAAGGAATGATTCTTTAAAATAATACATATGCTCATAAAATACCACAGGCCCCACATTGTATTTTTTCATTTCTGGCATTGAATAGCCAAACTCAAGAAAGAAAGCCATTCGTGTATGACTCATAAAATTAGTATACGCAGAATTAGCTAAATGACCATTAGCATCTACATCACTCCAACGAATTTCGAATTGTTTTTTATACATCTTTATAACTTTACATTTAAAAAACAAAGTTAAGAAAGTAACCTATCCACATCTAAGAGTTGGTAAAAATTTTAATACACTTCTAAAACCATTCAATTTTGTACCTTTGCGCAACTTTAATCGCAATGTTTTAATGATACAATCCATGACAGGTTACGGGAAATCTGTACTTCAGCTCCCAACCAAAAAGATCTCTATAGAATTAAAATCTCTAAATAGTAAAAGCTTAGACCTCAATGCTCGTATGCCTTCAATGTATAGAGCTAAAGAATTAGATATTAGAAAGCTTATTGCTAAAAATCTTGTTAGAGGAAAAGTAGATTTTTCACTATTTGTAGAAATCACAGGAGAAGATACCAGCTCTAAAATCAATAAAACCGTAGTTAAAGAATACATTAGACAACTAAAAGAAGTTGTAGATGGCGATGCTACAGAACTATTAAAAATGGCCATTCGCATGCCAGATGCTGTAACGACAGAACGCGATGATATTGATGAAGAAGAGTGGTCGTTAATTAGCAAGGAAATTAATAAAGCCATTGCTAATATTGTTATTTACAGAAAGGACGAAGGCGCCACACTAAAACAAGATTTCGAAGATAGAATTGCCACACTTAGACGCTTATTGCAAGAAGTCATCACTATGGATCCAGAACGTATTGATGGTGTAAGAGCACGATTAGAAAAAGGTGTTGCTGATATTAAAGAGAAAGTAGATGAAAATCGTTTTGAACAAGAATTGGTGTATTACATTGAAAAATTTGATATTACCGAAGAAAAAGTACGATTAGAAAACCACTTAGATTATTTTATAAAGTCGTTAAATTCTGACGATTCCAACGGAAAAAAATTAGGTTTTATCTCTCAAGAAATTGGAAGAGAAATTAACACTATTGGTTCAAAATCTAACTATGCTCCCATGCAAAAATTAGTGGTTCAAATGAAAGATGAACTCGAGAAGATTAAGGAACAATTATTAAACGTACTTTAATTAGTAAGACGTAAAAACATACATTTTGTCAGAAATAAAAAACAAAAAACAAGGTAAGCTTATTGTCTTTTCAGCACCTTCTGGTTCAGGAAAAACTACTATTGTTCGTCATTTATTAAAACAGCCAGAACTCAACTTAGAATTTTCTATTTCGGCAACATCGCGAGAAGCTAGAGGTAATGAAACTCACGGAAAAGATTATTACTACTTATCACTTCAAGAATTTAAAAACAAAATTAAAGCAGATGAGTTTTTAGAATGGGAAGAAGTGTATAGAGATAATTTTTACGGCACTTTAAAAGCTGAAATTGAACGTATTTGGGCCAAAGGCAAACATGTCATTTTTGATATCGATGTTTCTGGTGGCTTGCGTATAAAACGAAAATTTCCAGAACAAACCCTTGCCATTTTTGTTAAACCTCCAGATTTAAATGAACTGGTAAGACGATTAAAAGAAAGAGGTGAAGAAAGTGAAGACAAAATTAGTATGCGCGTAGCAAAAGCACCTGCTGAACTCGCTACTGCTCCACTTTTTGATGAAATTGTCATCAATTCTAACTTAGATGAAGCTTTAGAGAATGCTTACAAATTGGTTTCAGATTTTATAGCAAAATAACATGAAAATTGGTTTATTTTTTGGAACGTTTAACCCCATTCATATTGGTCACTTAACCATTGCCAATCATTTAGTTGAACATAGCGATTTAGACCAAGTTTGGTTTGTGGTAACTCCCTTAAGTCCCTTTAAAAAGAAAAGTAGTCTATTAGATAATTACCAACGTTTAGAGATGGTACATTTAGCTACTGAAGACTACGATAAATTAAGACCTAGCGATATAGAATTTGGACTGAAACAACCCAATTACACCATTGACACCTTAACTTATCTCATTGAGAAATTTCCAAATTATGAATTTTCTTTAATTATGGGGGAAGACAATCTTAAAAGTTTTCATAAGTGGAAAAACTATGAGCTTATTTTAGACAATCACGATATTTATGTCTATCCTAGGCTTTCAAAAGGGAAGACAGAAACACAGTTTGATGCGCATCCTAAAATCCATCATGTTAATGCTCCAATAATGGAATTGTCATCTACCTTTATTAGAAAATCAATAAAAGAGGGTAAAAATGTAAGACCAATGCTCCCTGAGCATGTTTGGAAATACTTAGATGAAATGAATTTTTATCGGTAATATTAAAAATGATAAAAGGCATTTTCTAAATGTTCTATTTCAAATCCTTTTTCTTTTTTAATAATTGCAATAATATCGAATCTCACTTCAATATCTAAGTTGTTCTCATTGACGTATTCATCTACAGCCTTTACTAAATTTTTAATTTGTTTAGGCTTTACAAAATCTTGCGGATTTCCAAAATCAATAGAAGATCGCGTTTTCACTTCAACAATTGCTAAAACATCATCTTTTTGAGCGATAATATCTACCTCAGCCTTTTGAAAACGGTAATTACGCTCAAGAATATCATAATTATGTTTTAGCAGAAAATCTACGGCTAACTGTTCACCTTTTTTACCAAGTTCATTATGCTGTGCCATTGTTTAATATTCAGTTGGCATTATAAACTACGCATTCGTTTATTTAAATAATATGACTATCTAAATGATAATTTACTCCCTTTTTTTTCAACCTTCAAATCAACAGTTCTACCTAGAACTAAAGCTCTATTGTCCTTTTCATGACCTGCTGGCACATTAAAAGCAATAGGAAAATCATAGTCAGCTAAAGCATCTAAAATTAATTGTTCTACCGAAGTTCCCCAAAGCGTGGTGTTTTTTCGCATTTTAGACATATCACCAACCACAAGCCCATTTAAATTATCAAAATAACCAGCGCGTTTCATGCTTTGTAACATGCGATCTATATGATATTTGTATTCACCAATTTCTTCAATAAAAAGGATTTTTCCAGAGGTATCAATACTCTCTTTAGAACCTAACATAGTATGTAACATCGTGAGATTCCCACCAACCAATTCTCCTGAAGTTTCTCCTACTCTATTATACTTAGAGCCCTTTAAAGTATAATCTGTTGGTTCCCCAAATAAAGCAGATTTAAAGGTAGCAACCGTTTCTTTAATGTCATTTAAATCCTTTGTTAAACTCACGCACATTAAAGCATGTAATGACTGAAATCCTTCATTATGCACTTGGTTATGCAAAGCTGTAATATCAGAATACCCAATAATCCATTTTGGTTTTTTGTTAAATGCCGTATAATTTAATTTGTCTAAAATTCTAACCGTTCCATAACCACCTCTAGCACACCAAATGGCACTAATTTTAGGATCGTCCATGGCGTTTTGCATATCTTCACAGCGTTCAGCATCTGTACCCGCAAAATGATTTGCCTTACTAAACACATGCTTACCAACAACGGCATGCAACCCCCAACTTTTTAACAGTGCCACAGCCTGTTGCACTTCACCTTCACGATTTTTTAAAATCCCAGACGGAGCAACAATAGCAACCGTATCGCCTGCTTTCAAATATGGTGGTTGTATTAATTTTGAAGTCATTTCTGTAGAATTATCCGTTTCTGTTTGAGCATTGATATCTGTATTTACAACCATAAGTAGAATTAAAATTAGAACTAGAAAGGACTTTTTCGAAATCATAAATAGAGTTTTTGTAAATATAAAAAGTAAAAATTGAAGCCAATAAAATAATATAACGAATAACACTTTAAAAAAGTACTTCTGTATTTTCAACTTCAATTTAAATCAGTCAGAAGTTTTAACACATAAAAAAGAGATGATCCTATATTAAGACCATCTCTTTTGTAAAAAATTAGTACAATTATTAATTGAATAATGCTTTAGTTTTTGTTGTATTAGAAGCTTCTGATCGACTTAATTCAGATGAGTAATCAACAGACACTAAAGATCCTGTATAGTATCCCGAAAAAGAAGTACCGTTAGATACCGTTCCTTCAAATTCAAACTCGTAAGAAGAACCATCATCTAAAACTGTAAACGTTCCTGAGTTTATTTCGAATGCATCGTAATCTTCATCAACAGTAGTTTCGATGATTATCTCAGCAGAGCCATAAGTACCCGCTTCTGTGCTATTTCCCAAGGTATACACACCCTCTTCTATATCTTGTGAATTTGATGTAAATAATTCAAAATATACTCCAGAAAAAGTATCATTAGTAGGTATAGTTTCACCATCTACAATTCTAAGTCCTGAGTCTACTAAAGAAATATCAAAGTTATATACACCATCAAAATATTCGCCATAATCCGCAATAACTCCAGATTTTAATTGATATTCCGTATCACCATAAACTAATACACCTGAACCACCAGCCGTTCCTCCGTCTCCATCATCATCACTTCCACAAGAAAAAGATACTAAGCTAATTGACACTAATAGAAAAAGTAATTTTAAATTCTTCATTTTATAAATTTGTTTGATTAAGTCGCCAAAAGTATTTTTTTTTGTAAAAAATCAAAATAATCTGCTTTTTTTTTCGACGAATCGTTTCTTTATTTCATTACAATTCACACTACAAAATGCTTACTTTTGTAGCTTCAAAAAAAAATAAAAACCATGTCGAAGAGATATACCATAACAGCAGCATTACCATACACTAACGGCCCAATTCATATTGGACATTTAGCTGGTGTTTATATACCTGCAGATATTTATTCTAGATATTTAAGATTAACTGGCAATGACGTTGCTTTTATTTGCGGAAGTGATGAGCACGGTGTACCCATTACCATAAAGGCCAAAAAAGAAGGAGTGACTCCTCAAGATATCGTTGATAAATACCATGCCATTATCAAGCAGTCTTTTATTGATTTTGGTATTACATTCGATAACTACTCACGTACCACAGCTAAAATTCATCATGATACGGCTCAAGAGTTTTTTAAAACCCTTTACGACAAAAATGAATTTGTAGAAGAAGTGACTGAACAATTATACGATGCTGAAGCGAATCAGTTTTTAGCAGATCGTTTTGTCACAGGAACCTGTCCTAAATGTGGGAATGAAGAAGCTTATGGTGATCAGTGTGAAAGCTGTGGATCCAGCTTAAATGCTACAGATTTAATAAACCCAAAATCGGCAATCACAGGAAATGTGCCTTCTTTAAAAGAAACCAAACACTGGTTTTTACCTTTAAATAAACACGAAGACTTTTTACGTGAATGGATTTTAAAAGGTCACAAAAAAGATTGGAAACCCAATGTTTACGGTCAAGTAAAATCTTGGATTGACGATGGCTTACGTCCACGTGCCGTAACTAGAGATTTAGATTGGGGAATTCCGGTACCTGTTGAAGGTGGCGAAGGCAAAGTGCTTTACGTTTGGTTTGATGCTCCTATTGGTTACATTTCTGCAACCAAAGAATGGGCAGCACGCGAAGGTAAAAACTGGGAAGATTATTGGAAAGACGAAGACACCAAATTGGTACACTTTATAGGAAAAGATAATATTGTGTTTCACTGTATTATTTTCCCATCCATGTTAAAAGCTGAAGGCTCGTATATTTTACCAGACAACGTACCTGCTAACGAATTTTTAAACTTAGAAGGTCAAAAATTATCGACGTCAAAAAACTGGGCGGTTTGGTTACCAGATTATTTAATCGATTTCCCGAATCAGCAAGATGTACTGCGTTATGCCTTAACGGCCAATGCACCGGAAACAAAGGATAACGATTTTACGTGGAAAGATTTTCAAGCTAGAAACAATAATGAATTGGTGGCTATTTTTGGAAACTTTATCAACCGCGTAGTGGTTTTAACTAACAAATATTACGGCGGTATTATCCCAACACCATCGGATTATTCTACGATTGATGAAGAAACTTTGGCAGCTGTAAAAGCATATCCTGCTGTAATTTCGAGTTCTATTGAACGTTACCGTTTTAGAGAAGCAAGTCAAGAATTGATGAATTTAGCACGACTAGGAAACAAATACTTAGCCGACGAAGAACCTTGGAAAACCATTAAAACAGACGAAGCACGCACAAAAACCGTGATGTTTGTGGCTTTACAAATCGCTTCTGCACTTGCTGTGTTGTCAGAGCCGTTCTTACCATTTACCTCAACCAAGTTAAAAGGTATTTTAAATTCGAATGAGAACGAATGGGAAGACGTTTCAACTAAAGACATTTTAATTCAGGCCTCACATCAAATTGGAAAAGGAGAATTATTATTCTCTAAAATTGAAGATTCTGAAATTGAAAAACAATTAGAAAAACTAGAAGCCAGTAAAAAAGCTAACGAAGTAGCAAATAAAGTGACAGAACCACAAAAAGAAGAAATTACTTTTGAAGATTTTACAAAATTAGATTTACGAGTAGGAACAATTCTAGAAGCCGAAAAAATGCCTAAAACAAAAAAGCTTTTAGTTTTAAAAGTAGATACAGGTATTGATACACGTACAATTGTTTCTGGTATCGCTGAAAGCTTTAAACCAGAAGACATTATAGGAAAACGAGTTACTGTATTAGTCAACTTAGCACCAAGAGCTTTACGAGGAGTTGAAAGTCAAGGGATGATTTTAATGACGGAAGATGAAGGTGGTAATTTGGTGTTTGTGAATCCTGATAAGGATGAAGTTTCTAATGGACTTCAAATAAGTTAAGCCCTCCTATTTTATTTATTAAAATTATAGGTTCCCTTTTGTAAACACTGCAAAACGGAACCTATTTTATATCCTAATTTTTAGTTAATGAATCAATAATTTTTTCTTTTCAAGTAATACAATCTTTAGCCTTTACGTAACTTTGTATAACAACTTTATTTAAAGAAAAAGAGCATGAAAAAATTAACGCTATTATGTTTAACCGTCTGCTTTTTGGCTTGTGGCGCTTCAAAAACAATTCGTCAATCGAAAAAGACAATTAAAGGAGATTGGACATTAACTTCTGTAAAATCTTCAGCAATCGGAGATTTAAAAATCACACTACTTAATGATGCCGAAAAAGTGTGTTTTGAAAATAGCACATGGCAATTTATACCCAACAATAATACTGGAACGTATACTCTTTCAGGATTACATTGTGCAACAGATCAGCGTTATTTCGTATTCACGATTGACGAAATTGACGAAGCCACTGGCTTATATAACTTTCTACTAAAACCTACCAATGAAAAGGGTAAATCGGAAACTAATGCAGGATTCAGACTCGAACTCACGTCTTTATCTGAAACCACTATGCAGTGGCAACAAATGGTGACCTTAGATGGAAAGCCCATCACCATTACAATGAACTTTATTAAACTATAAATATTATGAAATTATTGAATTATAAATTTACATTAGCCATAACCTTATCCCTACTTTTAGTACTGATGACCAATTGTAAGGCAATAGATAATGCGAATAATAAACAAAAAGGAGCTGCTATTGGTGCTGCTGGCGGTGCCTTACTTGGAGCCATCATTGGAAACAATATTGGCAAAGGTGGTAAAGGAGAGTTAGGAGCAGTTATCGGAGGAGTTGTAGGCGGAGGAGCTGGAGTGCTCATAGGAAACAAAATGGATAAACAAGCACAGCAAATTGAAGAAGAAATTCCTGGTGCAACGGTAGAACGTGTAGATGATGGAATCGTCCTTACTTTTGACGAGCAAAGTGGAGTATATTTCGCCACCGAAAAATATAATATCAATGCTAAGTCACAAGAAACATTAAATAAATTAGCGCGTGTATTTGCTGAATACCCAGATACCAACATTTTAGTTGTTGGCCATACAGATAGCTCTGGTAATGCTGCTTATAACATGACGTTGTCTAAAAACAGAGCTGAAGCCGTAACTAATTATTTAACAAGTAAAGGTTTAAGTAGCAACAGATTTACAACACATTGGTTTGGAGAAGAACAACCAACAAACGATAACAGTACAGCCGAAGGACGCTCTAAAAATAGACGTGTAAATATTGCTATTGTGCCTAACGATACCATGGTTAATGATGCAAAGAAAGAAGCCGAATCTAATGAATAACTTTTGCTAAAACTATTCGGCAATTACAGCAGAGTTAAATATATTACAGACCTTATAATTTTAAATGTATAAGGTCTTTTTTTATGATGATAACATATATAGTTAAACACACGCAATTAGCAGAAAAAAACATAAAAAGCACCATTCAGTTACTGAATGAAGATTGTACCATTCCTTTCATTTCGCGTTACCGAAAAGAAGCTACAGGAAATTTAGACGAAGTACAAATTGGTGATATTGTCAAATACAAAGAGTTATTTGAAGCTTTAGAAAAACGAAAAATCGCCATTTTAAAAGCTTTGGAAGAACAAGACGTTTTAACCGAAGACTTAAAACAAAAGATTGAAAACACTCAAGACCTCACCACGCTTGAGGATCGTATTTACCCTTCAAGAAAAAACGAAAAACCAAAGCCGAAACGGCTCGTAAAAATGGTTTAGAGCCTTTGGCTAAAATCATCATGAGTCAAAAGGCAAATGACATCGAATCTATTGCATTTAAATATGTAAAAGGCGACCTTTCATCTGTTGATGAGGCTTTAGAAGGAGCCAGACATATTATTGCCGAATGGATCAATGAACGTGTGGATATTAGAAACAATCTACGAAACCAATTAGAGCGTCATGCTCAAATTTCTACTAAAGTTATAAAAACTAAAAAAGACGATGAAAAAGCGCAAAAATTTAGAGACTACTTTGATTGGTCCGAAAGTTTAAGCCGTATTCCTTCTCACCGACTATTAGCTATTTTAAGAGCAGAAAACGAAGGTTTTATTCGTGTGAAGATTGAAATTGACGACGTACGTGCTTTAGAACATATAGACAATAGAATTATACGCAGCAAAAACGCCTGTGCAGACCAAATTGAACTCGCTATTTCAGATGCTTACAAACGTTTATTATTTCCATCGTTAAGCAATGAAGCCCTTCAAAAGGCAAAGGAAAAAGCCGACGAATCTGCGATTACCGTTTTTGCCAAAAATTTAAAGCAACTCTTATTAGGCTCACCTATTGGCGAAAAACGCGTTTTAGCCATCGACCCTGGTTTTAGAACGGGATGCAAAGTCGTTTGCTTAGATGCACAAGGAGCTTTAAAACACAATGAAACCATTTATCCACACGCTCCAAAAAATGATAGCATTGGAGCTATAAAAAAAATTTCCTCTTTAGCTGAAGCTTATAAAATTGAAGCCATTGCCATTGGAAACGGAACCGCATCTCGCGAAACTGAAGCTTTAATTCGAAAAATTCAGTTTAAAAACGACATCCAAGTGTTTGTGGTTAGTGAAGCTGGAGCAAGTATTTATTCGGCATCAAAAATTGCTAGAGACGAATTCCCCAATTACGATGTTACGGTTCGTGGTTCAGTTTCTATTGGAAGACGTTTACAAGATCCTTTAGCAGAATTGGTAAAAATTGATGCTAAATCTATTGGTGTTGGACAATACCAGCACGATGTGGATCAAACAAAGCTTCAAAAACAACTCGATGTTGTGGTTGAAAATTGTGTGAATGCCGTTGGTGTTAACATTAACACCGCAAGCATACCACTACTCAGTTCGGTCTCAGGTATTGGACCAAAACTAGCAGAAAACATTTTTAATTACCGAAGCGAAAACGGAGCCTTTACATCGAGAAACGCTATTAAAAAAGTACCACGTTTAGGAGAAAAAGCCTACCAACAAGCAGCTGGCTTCTTAAGAATTCGCGATGCTAAAAATCCATTGGACAATTCATCTGTACATCCCGAAACCTATAAAATAGTCGAAAAAATGGCTAAAGACGAAGGGGTTTCACTTCAAGACTTAATTGGAAACAAAACCATTCTTCAAAAAATAGACTTAAAAAAATATTATACAGAAACGGTTGGTTTGCCTACGCTTCAGGATATTATAAAAGAACTAGAAAAACCTGGATTAGACATTAGAGAAACAGCCAAGGTATTTACGTTCAACCAAAATATAAAAACCATCACCGATTTACACGAAGGACAATTATTACCAGGCATCGTTAATAATATCACCAATTTTGGGTGTTTTGTAGATGTTGGGATTAAAGAAAGTGGACTGATTCATGTGTCAAATTTATCAGATAGTTTTGTAAAGGACGTTAACGAACATGTGCATTTACATCAGCAAATTATCGTCAAGGTTTTAGAGGTTGATGTGGCTCGAAAACGGATTCAATTAAAGCTTCATAACTAGATGCTCAAAATAGCTTTTCATCCTATATATAAACATCCACTTCCAGAAGGCCATCGGTTTCCTATGGAAAAATATGAATTATTACCACAGCAACTTTTACACGAAGGCACCTGTACTCAGGCTAATTTCTTTCAACCAGAAAAGCCTAATGACAAACATATTCTTGCTGTACATGACCCTGAATATTATTATGATTTAGTGAATTTAACTCTAGATCAACGCGCTGCTCGTAAAATAGGGTTTCCGTTAAGTAGAGCTTTAGTGCATCGGGAAATATTGATTGCAGACGGTACAATTAAAGCTAGTGAATTTGCTTTAAAACATGGTATCTCCATGAATATTGCAGGTGGTACACATCATGCCTTTTCAAATCGTGGAGAAGGATTTTGTATGCTAAATGACCAAGCAATTGGAGCAAGGTACCTTCAACAAAATAGCTTAGCACAAAACATTTTAATTGTAGACTTAGACGTACATCAAGGCAATGGAACAGCAGAGATTTTTCAGAACGACGCTTCTGTTTTTACATTTTCTATGCATGGAAAAAGCAATTATCCATTTAAAAAAGAGCAAAGTGATTTAGATATCGCTTTAGAGAATGATACTGATAATTCTGCTTATTTAAAATTATTAGAAAAGACGTTACCAAACCTCATCGCAGAACAACAACCAGATTTTATTTATTATTTATGTGGTGTTGATGTAATTGAAACCGACAAATTAGGAAAACTGAGCCTGACCGTTGATGGCTGTAAAGCTAGAGACCGTTTTGTTTTAGAACAGTGCAAAGCCAATCAAATTCCTGTTATGTGTAGCATGGGCGGCGGTTATTCCCCAAAAATTAAAACGATTGTAGACGCGCACGCTAACACATTTCGATTAGCGCAAGAGCTTTATTTTTAATCTAAAAAGCAATTTTTCACAAATATTTTACCAACGGATTAACTATGCCTATCTTTGTGAGAAACACTACAAATATGTTATCAAAATCTATAGAAACCGCACTAAATAAGCAAATTAGAATCGAAGCTGAATCCTCTCAAGCCTATTTGGCTATGGCTATTTGGGCAGAAGTAAAAGGCTTAGAAGGTATTTCTAGTTTTATGTACAGCCAATCTGATGAAGAGCGCGAACACATGCTAAAGCTCGTTAAATTTGTTAACGAACGTGGTGGACATGCACATATTTCTGAATTAAATGCTCCAAATGTTAGTTTTGACTCTTACAAAGTTATGTTTGAAAAACTATTGGAACATGAAATTTTTGTATCTGAAAGCATCAATGACTTAGTTCATATCTCTTTACAGGAAAAAGATTATGCTACACACAATTTCTTACAATGGTATGTGTCAGAACAAATTGAAGAAGAAGCTATGGCTAGAACAATCTTAGATAAAGTAAAAATGATTGGAGATGACAAAGGTGGATTATATTTATTTGATAGAGATATAAAGCAACTCACAGTTAGCTCAGCTGCGGATACACCTGAGGCCTAAATGTTAAATAGTATTTAGATTAAATATAAATAGTTATTTTTACCTTGAAAACTTAAAGATTTCCTTTTACAAGGAAACTAAAAATGGGCAAAAAGAAGAAAAACAAAAAGCTAAAAAACAACGCATTAAAATTCTTGAGGCTTCTGGTATTGAAACACTTGGACATGTAAAAACCAAGTGCTGTAAAAAATATAAAAAAGCCGAAAACAAGCGTTGTAAAAAATGTCCTTGTTTTGATTTATTAAAAAAGGTGGCTTAAACTAAATACGTAATAAACTTCAAATCTACAATAGATTTACAAACGGCAACAGCAACCCTATTGGTTGCTGTTGCCGTTTTTTTATAGACTTTCCTAAATCATAAAAACACGTTATAACTACAATCTATAATTACGGGGTGCTTATCTTCAATCATTATACTTGTGTTTTATGTTGTGAGCATTAACAATGCAAAAAAATTAACTATTGAACTCACTCAAAAAATAGAATTAACGCATTAAAATCATCTTTAATTCTCTTAAAACAAATTAAAAGTCACACCTAAATATTTTAAATGTATATTTATCATAATTCTATTTTTATGTGAAAATATATAAAAGTCACACCTTTATAAACAAAAAGAATAAAGCCTAAAATTATTTAAAGTTTGTTACTTGTTTCTAAAGAAATATATTGAAATGATTGCATCAGACCAATTAGTCACCTACATGTGGATTTTATTAGCAGTTTATGCTGCTGTAATCTTATTTTTTGTAATCCGAGGAGCTCGGAAAAACACAAGTATCAACGATTACGCTGTAGGTAATATTGGGTTTCCTTCTTGGGTTGTTGGTCTATCCTTAGCAGCTTCTATGACCAGTGCTGCGACTTTTATTATTAATCCGGGCTTTATTGCGCTCTACGGCATTTCAGGAGTTATTTCTTTTGCCTTGGTATTACCAATAGCAGCATTTATTTCATTAATCGTATTTACAAAAGGCTTTGTAAAACAAGGTAATGCCGTAAAAGCAACAACCATGGCGCAGTGGATTGGCAAACGTTATAATAGTAAAAATTACGCTTTTTTCTTTGGCATTATTGCACTTTTACTCATAACGTTTATTGTGCTTATTAATGTTGGATTAACGCAAGTGATTTCAAAATCCTTAAATGCCGAACCTTTTTATGTTTTAATGGGTATAACAGCTTTTGTATTTGGCTATATGATGTTTGGTGGAGCGAATTCTATGGTTTATACCAACACCATTCAAGCCATAATAATGTGTATCGTTGCCCTTATTTTAATTGGCTCCGGTTCCGACTATTTTGCAGATGGCATTACTGGTTTCTTCGATAAATTAAATACCATAGATCCAAATCTTACAAAACCAACAAACCCTTCGAGCTTTCTATTTCGAGATTATTTTGAAATTATTGTTACTCAAATCGTCATTGGTGTTGCTATTGTTTGTCAGCCTCATATTATTACAAAATCGCTATTACTAAAAGATTCAAGCAAAATAAACACTTATCTTTTTAGTGGTATAGCTTTTATGATTGTGTTCTTTTTAGTGGTCATTGTCGGTTTATATGCACGAATCAGTTTCCCAGATTTAATGGTTAACGGAGAAAAACTACGAATGGATGAAATTATCCCAACTTATGTGGTTACCAAGTTCTCGGTAGGCGTTGGCTTGGTCATTGTCGTTGGATTAATTTCAGCAGGACTTTCGACTTTAGAAAGTTTAATTCAATCCTTATCCATAACCATTACTTCAGATATCATCAACCCTTTGTTAAAGGATAAGTTTACTAAACATACTGTAAGCATTAATAAAGTGGTGATTATTGGTTTAGGGATTGTGAGCTTTCTATTAAGTTGGGAACAAATTAAAAACCCAGATGTCAGTGTCGCTATTTTTGCTCAAAATGGTGTGTATGCTTACTTTGCTGCTGCTTTTGTACCTGTTTTGTTTGGTACATTTTTAAAACACGTATCCATTCGGTCGGTGTTTATTGCAAGTATCACAGCCATTGTAGTGCATTTTGGCATTTATTACGGTAGAATTACACCATACATGCAAGAACCTGTAAATAATCCTGGTGTTTCAGCAGCTATCGGAATTATAGTATCCTTAATTGTAGGTTATAGTATTTATAAAATAGATTCAAAAAAAATAGAACGTGGACACGCTAGATTGGACAGCTAAATGGGCAGATTATACGCCAGAAAAAAACGCGCTTACATCATATGACGCTAACAAAAGCTATACCTATAGCGACTTACATTGTTATGCCAATAGGTTAATTCAAAAATTTACAGCACTAAATCTCGAAGAAGGAGATCGAATTGCCGTTTTAGCCGATCACAGCTTAGAGTACATTGTGCTTTTTGTAGCCTGCCAGCGTATGGGACTCGTTATTGTCCCCCTTAATTATCGTCAATCTGTAAGTGAAATATCCAAACTGGTAATAGATTGTACACCTAGCCTATTTATTCATAATGCAAACCATAAGGATAAAGCTGAACAATTACCCATTCAAAATTTAAAAGTAACTTCCTTTGAAGCCTTAGAAGCTTATTTCAACACTTCGAGTTTCACAACCACCAAAACCTTCCAAATTAAGGAAAACAATCCATTATTTATATTCTACACATCAGGAACAACAGGCACACCAAAAGGCGTTATTTATACCAATAAAATGCTCTTTTGGAATAGTCTAAATACTTCGATGCAGCTGGGAATTACATTTAGAGATTCTACAATAAACACATTACCTCCTTACCATACCTCAGGATGGAATGTTTTTGTCACTCCATTATTACACAAAGGTGCTCATATTGGTATGTTAGAAAAATTTGATGCCGAAAAAATATTATGCCTTTTAGAACTCAACAAAACCACTTTATTTATGGCATTACCCACTATGCTATTAATGATGCAAAAAACGCCTGTTTTTAAAGAGGTCAATCTTAAAAAATTGCGTTATATCATTTCTGGTGGTGAAAAAGTACCATCAGAACTCGTTAGTTTCTGGAAAAACGAAAAAAATATTTATATAAGACCAGGTTATGGTTTAACTGAAGCAGGACCAAGCATTACCTCCTTGCACCATAATATGGCAGAGCTAAAACCAAACTCCATTGGCAAACCTAATTTTTATTTAGATCTTAAAATCGTGAATCAAAATGGAGAAACCGTTAAAGCAAATGAAGTTGGAGAACTCTGTATAAAAGGAGATATTGTAACGCCAGGTTATTGGAATAATTCGGTTAAAACAAGCAACAAAATAAAAAAGGGTTGGCTATTTACAGGTGATTTTGCTTATAGTGATGCTGACGGTTTTTTATATATGAAAGGCCGAAAAAACGACATGTATATTTCTGGAGGAGAAAATATTTATCCGCAAGAAATAGAAGTTCAATTAGAGCTTATTAAGGACGTAAAAAAAGCGGTTGTTCTAAGTATAAAGGATGAAAAATGGGGAGAATGTGGCATAGCATTTGTAACTTCAGAAAGCGAAGCCCTTACCGTTTTAGACATACGTAAAGAACTCACAACAAACTTAGTGGCTTTTAAACACCCAAAGTATATATTTATTTTAGACGAAATTCCATTAACGAGTTTAGGAAAAGTATCCCGAAAAAAACTCTTTAAATATTTTAACTCCATAACATCGGAACAATGATCAAAACAATGAAAAGACTTAGCATACTATTACTATTTACACTAATTAACACCACTGTATTTTCCCAAAACTCCAAACAACTCATGAAAGATATACTTTCGGAATACAATTTTAAAACCCAATCTACAACTATAGATAGTTTAGATATCAGTTATATCGAAGAAGGGAAAGGACCAAAAACATTACTTTTTGTACATGGTTTAAGCAGTAATTCTGATGCTTGGGCAAAAAATATTGCACAGCTAAGAAAAAATTATAAATGTATTGCATTGGATTTACCAGGTTATGGTAAATCCTCTATACCCGAAGCGGATTATACACCAACGTATTTCGCTGAAATTCTATATAAATTCATTGAGAAATTAGAATTAAAAAACACCATACTTATTGGGCATTCTATGGGAGGACAAGCCAGCATTAAATTTGCAACAACGTATCCTAATGCTATAGAAAAACTAATTTTAGTAGCACCTGCAGGTCTCGAACAATTTTCAGAAACTAATGCTCAGTTTATGAAGGCTTTTTTTACACCTGAATCTGTAAAAAACACATCCGAAGAACAAATAGAAAAAAATTACGCGCTTAATTTTTATGTTCAACCTAAGGATGTTTCTAAAATGATAAACGACCGAAATAGAATTAAAGAAGCTTCAGATTTTGAAGCCCATTGCAAGGCAATTGTTAATAGCATTTCAGGAATGTTAGATGATACTGTTATTAATGACTTAGAAGCGATTTCACAACCTACCTTAGTTCTTTTTGGTGATAAAGATATGCTTATTCCCAATCGTTATTTTAACCCCAATCTAACTGTTGAAACTGTTGGAGATATTGCAAAGGAACATATCCCTTCCGTAACCGTTACCTTTATAAAAGAGGCAGGTCACTTTGTTCAGTTTGAAAAACCAACAAAAGTTAACACGCTTATTCAGCAATTTGTAAATTAAGGATGAAAACGAAGCTTAAAAAGTTTACAGAGTTTAGTAAAACCATTCTACCAAATGAAGCCAAATATCTTGAATCGCGATATCAGTTTACAGATGATGAAAAGCTTGAAATAATTAAACGTCTCATCGCTAATGCACTGTCTAAAAACAAGCGTATAGATTTTGATGCCAACATTAATAAGCGCAAATATTCATACATAAAAGATTGGGTTGAAAAAAAATTGAGAAGCATCGATGTTGATGCAACCATTGCGTGGATTATGTCTTTAAAAGAAAAGATTTTAACAGACGCCATCTCCGCTCACGAAGAAAAAGCCTTTTTACATTACATTTCAGCCTATAAGAGCATTGAATTTAACTTTCAGAATTTATATGATCTAGCCAAAGAATATAAATCTTATCTATTGGTAAGAATGCGCTATAAAGACCATAAAATTGTAGCCGATTTTTTAGAGGCTTATTTAGACAGTTATACCCAAGCCAAAGCCACTAAAGACAAACTTTACGACGCCACTACAGAAATCACCAACCAATACACACTTAATAATAACGAAACAAAACATTTAGAAAAATGGTTACTTCATGTTTTTAAAAGCGAAGACATTGATGGCAAAAACAGGTACCAAGCTTTTGTTTTATTAGCTTTTATGTACACTAATTACAATGAGAATGATAAGCTAAAAGCTATATTTGATCAAATTGATTATTACTTCAGTCAAGGAGAAATGTACTCTAGACGCTTACTTTCTAATTATTATGCGAGTCGTGTTTTGCTACATTCTAAACAAGATGAATTTGAAGAAGCTGAATTTTATGGCTATCTATCCATTCGACAAAACAACAATGACACCTTAATGTATGTCAACAATTTGGTTGCTATTTTACTACGAAACAACACACCCGAAAAAGCATTTTCACTATTAGAAAAACATCATACTTTATATAAGGAAACGCATAATTATCATCAAAAAATAGGATATTGTTCTTATCAAATCCGCGTCCTCTCTGAACTTCATAAAAACAAACTTGCAGAAGCGACAGCGAGAACCTTTCTACGACAATATAAAACCGAAGTTTTAAACCATCGTTGGCATCACTTTTTTACATCTTATTTTAATGTCTTAATAATTCAAGAAAAGTACGAGGATGTTTTAAAACTGTCTTCAAAATTCAATCTCATAGAAAAGGAAACTGAACGTCAAAAGCAAAGTAACTATGTACCTAATATTTCATGGAGCATCTCACTTTCTCGATATATGGAAGGGAAAATAAATTCCTCTCGTTTATTAGAAGAAATTAAAGCACCCCTTAAGAACATTCAACCTTCAAAAAATCAAAAACAATTGATGATTAAGGTGATTGATAGACTTTCAAACAACCTCCCTGAAGCTTTTTTAAAATTAAAGTCACACATCTAATTATTTACAGTAAAAACAGAGCTTATTCTATACAATCCATAATTTATTAGCACTTAATTTACAAAAGTCACACTAATAAGGTTATGTATTTATCAATATTTAATTTGTTTTTCATAATAGATTGCCATTCAAACTAACTTAATCAATAGTCACGAATTATGAAAAAATTATTTTTTTTACTAACCCTCATTAGTTCCTTTATAGCTACTGCCCAAGAAACGGGTAGTATTAAAGGAATAATTACAGAAGAAAGCGGTATACCGTTATCTGGCGCAACTGTATACATTAAAGCCTTAGACAAAGGAACAGTAACCGATTATGACGGGAAATTTATTCTAGAGAACATTGCAGAAGGTACATATGACATTTCTGTTTCTTATGTTGGATACGGAACTTCTACTACAAGCATTTCGGTAACAGGCGGGAATGCAACCTCACTAAATCTGAAGCTAAATGAATCTAATAGTCTTTTAGACGAGGTGATATTAACAGCAAATAAACAACCTCAAAAAATAACCGATGTCCCTGCAACCGTCAATGTTATTACAGCTAAAGATATTGAAGAGTTTCCAAGTTTTAATATTGGTGAATTAGCAGCAAGACAAAAAGGAGTTGACTTTGTTAGAAGTGGTGTTTTAGGAACCGGAATTAACATTAGAGGGTTTAATTCGGCGTTTAACTCTAAAAACTTACAAGTTACTGACGATAGATTATCTACATTAATCGCAACAGGCTTACCAATGGGCTCCTTCTCTACGGTGACCAAAGATGACATTGCACGTGTTGAAATTTTATTAGGACCAAACGGAACGCTTTATGGACCAAACGCACACAACGGTTTAGTAAGTACAATTACTAAAAACCCAAGACAATCTGAAGGAACGACTGTAGCTTTAGGTTTTGGTAATCAAAGTGTCTTTACCACGCGATTAAGACATGCTGAAGCCATCAATGACAAATTTGCTTATAAGTTCCATTTTGAACATTCACAAGGTAAAGAATTCAATTATGCAGATAGTGTTTATGTCGGCACAAAAGCCTATAAAGAATTGGAATTAGATCGCGATTTTGAATCTTCAAAATATGGTGCTTCTTTATATTACAAGCCAACAAAAGCATCTGAAATCATTGGATATTATGGACATAGTAACAATAATAATATAGGAGTTACAAGTGCTGGTCGTAATCAAATTAAAGATTGGAGTATTGATGTAGCACAACTAAAATTTGTATCTAAAAACTTTTTTGCCAACACCTATTACACGTGGAGTAATACGGAAGACACCTATGCTATGAACCAAAGAACACAAAATTATGTGTCTTTTATAGAAAATGGATTTTCTGAGGCTGAAGCACTCGAACGGTCATATACAGAACAATGGTTTCAATTTGGACCTAATCCAGGTGATGGCATTCCATTAGAACGTGGTGCCCTTTTTAAAGATGATTCACAGCGTTTTAATGCCGAAGCACAATACAATAATAATTGGGACAAACTGCATGTGACTTTAGGAGCGCAATACCAATTAGACATGGCAGATTCTAAAGGCACGTATCTTTTTGATGAAGGTGGCATTGATTTAGGTCAAACAGGTATTTACACACAATTAGAATATAAATTAGACGATTCTGGATGGGGATTTTTATTAGGAGGACGTTATGATAATCACGACTTATACGGCTCTAACTTTATCCCAAAAGTAGCCGTTACTAAAAAGCTTAACAACGGAACGTTTAGAGTAACTTATGGAAAAGGAATTGCTGTTCCTTCTATCTTAAACCTTAAAGGAAACTTGTTTGGTGGTTTAGTTATCGGAAATGGTGAAGGGTTTACATTAACAGATGGTACCAAAATTCCGAAATTAGAAGTTGAAACCATCAATTCTTATGAAATTGGTTATAAAGGTCAATTAACAGAAAAATTATTTATTGATGTTAATGCCTATTACAACCAATCGGATAATTTTATAAGTCCACTAGTTAACGTTGCAGATGCTGCAAATGGAAATAATGTAACACATGTTGGTAATACGCCTATTGGAGATCTTGTAGCTGGTTCTGATGGTTCGTATGTTTTAACCTATTTAAACTTTGGTCATGTAGATACATATGGTGCTGATATTGGTTTAAACTATTATTTCAATAACAACTTTAGAACGACTGTTAACTATTCGTACTTCGGTCGTAACTTGGATACGGATGACCTTGCTAATGACGGAAATTTAGACGGACAAGTCTTAGAAAGCGAATTACCAATTAACACTCCAAATCACAAATTTAGCGTTGGCTTTCATTATAACAAAGGAAAATTTTATGGTGCGATATACGGACGTTTTGTTGAAAAATATGATTTCTTCTCTGGTATAAATGTAGCGGCAGAAACACAAGATCAAGATGGAGATGGCATCAATGAAATTGTTGAAAATGCACAAGTCGGAAGAACTTGGAATTACGGTCAATTAGGAGGTTTCACTATAGATGCAAATGCAGGTTATAATGTTACTGATCAATTATCAATGGGTCTAAGCATCACCAATTTATTAAATGCTAAAAACAGAGAGTTTGTTGCTTCACCAATTATTGAAACATTAGTTTCTTTTGAATTAAAGTACCAATTCAGTCTTAAACAAAAGAATGCAACTGTAAACTAAGTTTCTAAGACATGTTAAAAGCACAAGTTAACGATATAGAACTAGATTATGAAGATCACGGCAAGGGGAAGGTTCTCTTACTGCTTCATGGTTTAGGATCCACTAAAAAAGATTGGGACGCACAAGTCCCATTCTTTTCTAAAACACATCGCGTAATTACCGTAGATTTAAGAGGTCATGGCGAATCTACTAAACCACAAGATGCGTATAGTGTAGCATTAATGACCGAAGATGTAAAGCAACTCTTAGACCAACTAAATATTAGTAAAGTAACAGTTGTTGGTTTTTCAATGGGAGGTGCAATTGCTTTCGAAATGGCAGCAACTCACCCTGAATATTTAGAAAATTTAGTCATCGTAAATAGCGGTCCAGATTTTAACAATATGGGTAAAATTGGAGAGGACCTTTTAGACAAGCGAACCACGTTCTTAGAAACTAAAGGATTAGAGGCTTTAGCAAAAGAAATTTCATTTAATATGTTTCCCGAAGACCATCAAATAGATCTAAGAAACGAATTTGAAACCCGTTGTAAAAACAACGATTACAATGCGTACTACAAATCATTTGTCACCTTAATGGATTGGGGCCTAGGAGAAAGACTTAAAGACATCACTACAAGAACCTTAGTTGTAGCATCAGACATGGATTACACACCTATAGTTTTTAAAGAAGCCTATGTTAATCGCATGCAAAATGCCACACTAGCTGTAATTAAAAATTCTAGACATGGAGTGGTTTTAGACCAACCCGATGCTTTTAATTTAGAACTTCAAAAATTTTTAAATCATGATTAAAACCGTTCTCATTACAGGAAGCACAAGCGGAATTGGTTTAGGCATTGCACAGCAATTTGCTAAAGAAGGTTACAATATTATGTTTCATGGTTTAGAAGCTAACGGACAAGATATAGCCGACGGTATTGCTAAAACACACCATATCAAAGTCGGGTTTTCTAATGCTAATTTATTGCAACCTGAAGCCATAGACCGTTTAGTCAATGAAACCATAGACACCTTTGGAAGCTTACACGTACTTGTTAATAATGCTGGAATTCAATTTGTGTCTCCTATTGAAGACTTTCCAAATCATAAGTACGAAACTATTATAGCCATAAACATGAACGCTGTATTCTATGCTTCAAAAGCCGCATGGAAGCAGATGAAAAAACAAAACTTTGGAAGAATAATCAATATATCTTCCGTACATGGCTTAAGAGCATCAGAGTTTAAATCAGCTTATGTCACTGCAAAACACGGTGTTATTGGCATGACCAAAGTACTCGCCTTAGAAGGAGCCGAATTTAATATTACCTGTAATGCTATTTGTCCTGGCTATGTAAAAACTCCTTTAGTTGAAGGCCAAATAAAAGACCAGGCTAAAGCACACCATATGACAGAAGACGAGGTTGTAGAAAAAGTGATGCTTAAAAAACAAGCCGTAAAACAATTTGTCCCAATTGAAGCCATTGCAGATATGACCATTTTATTAGCGAAAGATAGCTCAACAACCATAACCGGAACATCATTTGCTTTAGATGGAGGTTGGAGTGCTCAATAATTGTTAGAAACTGTAATTTATATGTCTGTATTTTTATAAACTTCTGCTATTTATAAAATCATACATTTAATAAAAAATAGGCATCAGAACCTTTAAGTGTTAGTCTAAAAATCTGGTGCCTTTTTTTCTTTATTTAGAGCGCTTCACAAATAATGCTCATGTTTTGTAATTTTATAGCTACTTATTAGACTTAGTAGCTATGACTCATACTTTTAAAGAATTTTCAACAAACGCTATTTTCAACATTGGAAATGAAAACGACTTACTTTCTTTTCAAAAAGCGAAGCAGTGTGAGCTTTATACGTTTATTTGGGCAAAATCAGAAGCCATTCATCTTATTATTGATAGTGTTCCACTAACCATCCAGCCCCATAGTATTTTAGCTTTAACACCTATTCAATACCTGCAATATATAGACGGTAAGGATGCTATTGTTTATCAATTTAACAGAGAGTTTTATTGTATTAAAGATCACGACCAAGAGGTGAGTTGTGTAGGAATTTTATTTTTTGGAAACACAAATATTCCAATCATTCATTTAGACCCTATTGAACAACATAAATTTCTGACGCTTCATGACGTTTTTATAGACGAACTAGAAACTGAAGATACTATACAAGCCGAAATGCTTAGAATGTTAATGGCACGGTTTATTATTAAAAGCACACGATTATTAAAGGCTAAAGAAGGTATCATTGAAACGCCAAAAAGTTCTAAAGTCGATTTACTACGTGAATTCAACTTTTTAGTAGAGCAACATTTTAAAACAGAACACAGTGTTACATTTTATGCTGAAAAACTATTTAAATCTCCAAAAACCTTATCAAATAATTTTGCCAAACTAAATAGAAGTCCTCTACAGATCATCCATCAACGTATTGTTCTAGAAACGCAGCGTCAATTAGCTTATACTGATAAAACAGCAAAAGAAATAGCTTATGATATTGGTTTTGAAGACGCTTCTCACTTAAGCCGTTTATTCAAAAAACACACGTCGTTATCTCCTTCAGACTACAAAAAGAGGTTAAATTCGTTTAGTTAGGAAAAATTGACAAGCCATAGGGCAAATTCTTCATTTTACAGCACTTCCTTCTAACGCATCTTTGCATTGTAATATTAAAACAATAACAAGATGACACTAAAAAACAAATCCATATTTAATCTCATTGAGATATTTATAAACAGGCCTAAAAAGCTAATAAATACTATTAACACAGAAACACACTGTGCTCAAAAACACATTCACGATTACTATTGTGATGCTGAAAAACCATTTTTAGGTTAAACAAAAACAAAGGAATAAATGACATGCTTTAGGGAATTACAAGCATTCTTTAGCACTGAAATTTCAAGCACCTTTGTACTAACAAAAAAATCAAAACAAATAATTATACAATCTGAATTCATTTCAGAATAAAAATTTAAAATTATGAATACATTTAATGTGCCATCAAGAGAAGACGTAAGTACTAATAACCAAGCTATTTTCGACAACTTAAATAAAGCTTTAGGCTTTGTACCGAATTTATATGCTACTTACGCACACAGTGATACCGCTTTAGAAAACTACCTAACATTTGCCAATGCTAAAACCTCTTTATCTGCTAAAGAAAAAGAAGTTGTAAACCTCGCTGTGAGTCAGGTCAACGATTGTATTTATTGTTTATCTGCACATACAGCTATAGCCAAGATGAATGGTTTTACAGATGAACAAATTTTAGAATTAAGAGCCGGTTTTTCTAGTGTCAATGACAAATTTAATGCTTTAGCAAAATTAGCTAAAAACATTACCGATAACAGGGGAAAAACAGACAGCAGAGTTTTAGAAAACTTTTTTAATGCAGGTTACACCACAGCAAATTTAATTGATGCTATTTCTTTAGTTGGAGACAAAACCATCTCTAATTACATCCATAGTACCACTCAAGTGCCTGTAGATTTTCCTATAGCACAACCCTTAGAATTAGAAACAGTTTAATTAATAATAACATCCCATAAAAATAAAAAAAAGATGAAAAACATTATTGCACTACTCGTAATTGCATTAACCTTTACATTAACAGGAAATGCACAAGACAACATGACTACTAAAGCAACAACGGTTTCTTTAGAACAAACAAAAGGGGTCTTTACTCAAACAGAATTGACCTTAGAAGAAGGCGACTATATTTTTGAAATTGCCAATAACAATGTTGGTCAACAAGTTGGTTTTGTATTAGTTCCTAAAGGAAAAGATGCTTCTAAACCAGAAAACCATATCAAAACGGCTTATGTTACAAAAGCTGTAGAAAACAACACTAAAGAATCTAGTAAGGTAACCACATTGACTAAAGGAGAATATGTGTATTTCTGTCCTTTAAATCACACACCTCAATATACGCTAACCGTAGAATAAATCTCGTTAAAGCAATCCATTTTACAACCAAAAAAAGAGCAACCCAATAGGTTGCTCTTTTTTTTGGTTCATACAAATGATGACGTGCTATTTGCCTAACATTAAAAGCTCATTGCAAACGACTTCTGTAACATAACGTTTTATACCATCTTTATCTTCCCAAGATCGCGAAGTTAGTTTTCCCTCTACAGCTACTTCTTTTCCTTTAGCAACGTACTTCTCAACAATTTGTGCTGTTTTTCCCCAAGCTACAATATTGTGCCATTGGGTATCTGTTACTTTTTCACCTTGCGCATTTTTATAGCTTTCATTTGTCGCTATTGTAAATTTGGCCATAATTTTTCCCGACTCAAAATTAGTGATTTCAGGATCTCCACCTAAATGCCCAATCAACTGTACTTTGTTTCTTAATGTACTCATGTGTTTTATGTTTTTATGTTAAACAGTTAATACCATTGAATCACAATTAATTCAACATTGCAAAGATGGTCACACCTAAAAAAAAGACTCGGTTGTTACACATTTAAATTCGTTTGTAAATGATTGTAGTCGTTTACGAACGACTAAAGCATTGTAAAAACAGCCCATTCTTAGGACTTAAAAAAAGAAGTCAATGAAATTTTATCCTTAAATAAACACAATAGTTTTTGACATATACTACTCTGCGATTCAACACACTCTTTAACAAAGTAAATTGAATAAAAAAACTAAGAATTTATGTAAGCAGTCTAGTCCTAGAAATGAAAGTCAATCAATCTAGCATATTATAACATCGCTAAAAAAAATAAACACAGCCTAATGAACATAAGGAAGGTTCCATATCCAGCATTACTATACATCGTTTTTTTTAAACATTAACATAGCATTTATTAAATACTCCTATAATATTTATTTCAACGAGAAGTTCATTATTTGCAACATTATCCCTACTATAAAGTACCATTAGTTATAGTCTATAAACTATACGCTGTTCACTAAACAATAGATAACTCCACACCTAATTCTGCCAACCTCGTTTTAGTTTTTTCATCTATGCCCGAATCAGTAATAATTTGATCAACATCATTAAGTCCACATATTCTACCAAACCCTTTTTTATTAAATTTAGAAGAATCCGCTAGTACAATAATTTTTTGAGAAGCCTTAATCATTTCTTTATTTAAGGACGCCTCCATTAAATTGGTTGTTGTAAGGCCATAGTCAAGATCAATACCATCAACACCTAAAAACAACTTAGTAAAACTAAATTCTGCCAACATTTTTTCTCCAATAGGCCCAATAACAGAAGCAGAACTAGACCGCACCATCCCTCCTAATTGCATGACATCAATTTCTTTAATTTTAGACAAAATAATGGCCGTATTCAAAGAAGCCGTCAACACCGTTAACCCTTCCAAAGGTTTAATATGTCTAGCAAACTCAATAACCGAAGTCCCTGAAGCAATAATAATACTATCGTGAGGCTCTAAACTTCCTGCTGCAGCTCTTGCAATTTTGTTTTTTTCCTTTGTATGAAGTTTCTCCTTAATTTTTACGGGGTGCTCTGTAATATACGGATTTACAGGCACTGCCTTTCCATGGGATCGGAATAATAATTTTTTCTCTTCTAGAAGTTTTAGATCTTTTCGTATTGTAACCAATGAGACATTAAACTCTTCACTTAGATCATTAACATTTACAAAGCCCTCAACTTCTAATTTTTTTAATATAAGCTTATGACGATCTATGATATTTAGTGACATTTCAGTTTCGTTTTAAACAAAAATAAAGCTTATAGAACTTATAACGAAGACCAAACCTTAGTTTTTTTTAATTACTTACAATAAAACGAAACCAAATGTTTAATATTTCTTACAAAATCTTACAAAAAATTAAAAAAAACTAAAAATAACTTTTTTTTAGTTTCGTTTTGTTGTAGTTTTAATCACTCTTAAAACAAAATCATAAAAATCACATAACCAAACAGTCATGAATAGAGACAAAATGATAGATAAGTTAAGAAGCAATTCTACAACTTACGATTTCGTAATTATAGGAGGAGGAGCCACTGGCATTGGTATAGCCCTAGAAGCATCTGCTAGAGGATACTCTGTTGTTCTACTAGAGAAATCCGATTTCACTAAATCCACATCGAGTAAAGCGACAAAACTAATGCACGGCGGGGTACGTTATTTGGCTCAAGGAGATATTGGTTTAGTGAGAGAGGCCGTTGTAGAACGAGGGCTAATGCTCAAAAATGCCCCTCACATCACTAAAACTCAATCCTTTATTATACCAACACATGGCTTATATGATGAGATATTATATACTGTTGGACTCACTTTCTACGACCTATTAGCAGGAAAATTAAGTCTAGGACGCTCTAAACGCATTTCAAAAGCAAAAACATTACAACGTATATCCCTGATAAATCCCGATAAAATTTCGGCTGGAGTCGTCTATTACGACGGTCAATTTGACGATTCTCGTATGGCAATAAACGTTTTACAAAGCGCCACAGAGATGGGAGCTATCGTTGCTAATTATTGCTCAGTAAACAAATTAAACAAAGACAAAAATGGCTCTATAATAGGTGTTAGCGCTTATGACGAAATCAATAACGAAACTTTCGAAATAAAAGGAAAGCAAATTGTAAACGCTACTGGAGTTTTTGCAGATGACATTTTACAAATGGATTCTCCAGGCGCCAAAAAAACGATTGCCCCTAGTCAAGGTGTTCACCTTATGCTAGACAAATCTTTTTTACCTGGCGACGATGCCATTACCATACCCAAAACAGACGATGGCAGAGTACTGTTTTTAGTACCATGGCACAATAAAGTTATTGTAGGAACAACCGACACTCCTATTAAAAAAGAATCTCTAGAACCTGTTGCTCTCGAAAAGGAAATTGGCTTTATTTTAAATACAGCTAGTCGCTACCTAACCAAGGCTCCTAAACGATCAGATGTTTTAAGTGTGTTTGCCGGACTACGCCCCTTGGCTGCTACCGATGATAAAAAAAATAAAACAAAAGAAATATCTAGAAGTCATAAAATCTACTCTTCTCAATCAGGACTACTTACCATTGTAGGTGGCAAATGGACCACATTTAGAAAAATGGGAGAAGATTTAGTAAATAAAGCCGAAAAAAATCATAAATGGAAACATATTCCTACTAAGACGAAACATTTAAAAATACATGGCTATAAACAAAATGTTAACTATAATAACCCTCTATACTTCTATGGTAGCGACGAAGAACAAATACAAATCTTATCTCAGCAAAATGGATGGAACAAATCCATAAGTGATTCCATGGGAGTCATAGAAGCGCAAGTGGTGTGGGCCGTAAGAAACGAAATGGCTCTCAACGTAGAAGACTTCCTTGCTCGTAGGGTACGATGTCAATTACTCGATGCAAAAGAAAGCATTAAAATGGCGCCAAAAGTCGCTGAAATAATGTCTAAAGAATTAGGTAAAAATAAAGCTTGGGAAACCCAACAAATTGAAAATTACACTAAGGTAACCTCCAATTACATTTTATAAATTCAAATAACTAAACTAATCTAAATATGAACAATAAACTTATTTTAGCATTTGACCAGGGAACCACATCTTCCCGAGCAATTTTATTTAACCACGAAGGAGAAATAGTTAGAGTTTCTCAAAAACCGTTCGAACAAATATTTCCAAAACCCGGATGGGTTGAGCACAATCCTAATGATATATGGTCTTCTCAAATATCCGTAGCTGCCGAAGTAGTTGCACAAGAAGGAATTAACGGAAAAGAAATTGCTGCAATTGGGATTACCAATCAAAGAGAAACCGTTGTTGTTTGGGATCGTGAAACTAGTGAACCTATATACAATGCCATTGTATGGCAAGATAGAAGAACTTCACGCTATTGCGATGAATTAAAAGATGCAGGCTACACAGACACTATTAAAAAGAAAACCGGCTTAGTTATTGACGCTTATTTTTCTGCTACCAAACTCAAATGGATATTAGATAATGTAGAAGGAGCAAGAAAAAAAGCAGAAGCTGGAAAACTATGCTTTGGCACGGTAGATTCGTGGCTCATTTGGAAACTTACCAGAGGAAAAATGTTTATAACCGATGTGTCTAATGCCAGTAGAACCATGTTATTTAACATTCACACTATGAGTTGGGATGAAGAATTAATGGCCTTATTTAAAATTCCAAAAACCATGCTCCCTGAAGTTAAGGAAAGTAGTGAAATCTACGGAACAACATCAACTACATTATTTTCAACAAAAATTCCAATTGCCGGTATTGCTGGCGACCAGCAGGCTGCTTTATTCGGCCAAATGTGCACCAAACCAGGCATGATAAAAAACACCTATGGGACAGGATGTTTCTTACTAATGAATACTGGTGACAAAGCGGTATATTCTAAAAACAACCTTCTCACAACCATTGCCTGGAAAATAAACGGCAAAACCACCTATGCCTTAGAAGGTAGTGTTTTTGTTGGTGGTGCTGCCATACAATGGTTACGTGATGGACTAAGAACAATAAGAACAGCACCCGGCATAAATTATTTAGCAGAAATGGTTGAAGATAATGGTGGAGTTTATTTTGTTCCTGCTTTAACAGGTTTGGGAGCACCTTATTGGGATCAATATGCCCGTGGTGCTATGCTAGGCATTACCAGAGGCACAACAGATGCACATATTGCACGAGCAACACTAGAAGGCATCGCTTTTCAAGTCTACGATATTGTAAAGGCAATGGAAGCTGATGCTGGTAAAAAAAGTATTGAACTCAGAGTAGACGGAGGCGCTACGGCAAGTAATTTATTAATGCAAATTCAATCCGATTTATTTAGATTTAAAATCATAAGACCGAAAACTCTTGAAACCACAGCTATGGGCGCTGCTTACTTAGCTGGTTTGGCCGTAGGATATTGGGACAGTATAGACGATATTCAATCACAATGGAGCATAGATAGAGAATTCTACCCAGAAGCACCTCAAGAAAAAACAGACAACATGCTATATTACTGGCATAAAGCTGTTAAATGTGCTCAACATTGGATTGAAGAATAATAAACCAACCTATAACTTAAAAACACAAAATCATGTCAATATTAATTGCAGAAATATTAGGCACAATGATCCTTATTATATGTGGTAATGGGGTTGTTGCAAATGCCTTATTAAAAGACACTAAAGGCCACGGATCTGGATGGATAGAAATAACAACAAGCTGGGCGCTTGGTGTATTCTTAGGAGTCATCGTTGCCGGCCCCTATAGCGGCGCACATCTAAACCCTGCGGTAACCATTGCCTTAGCTACAGCTGGAAAAATTTCTTGGGCTGTGGCTCCACAATATCTTGCAGGCGAAATGATTGGAGCTATGTTAGGCGCCTTTTTCGTTTGGGTATTCTATAAAGATCATTTTAAAATTACTGATGACCAAGGTGCTAAATTAGCTTGTTTCTGTACTGGACCTGCTATAAGAAACACCTTTTCAAATTTAACCAGTGAAATTATCGGAACCTTTATTTTAATATTCGTCATATTTTATATCGCAGGCCCAACCGTTAATTTAGGAATCGAAGGAAGCGCTGAAGCCACTATTGGTTTAGGATCTATTGGAGCTATTCCTGTAGCGTTCCTTGTTTGGGTTATTGGATTAGCACTAGGCGGCACTACAGGTTATGCTATTAATCCAGCACGAGATTTAGGTCCAAGAATTATGCACTCCATTTTACCAATTAAAGGCTCGAGCGACTGGAGCTATGCATGGATTCCTATAGTAGGCCCCATCATCGGTTCTTTATTAGCTACAGGATTATACATAGCCTTAACGTAGAACAATTTTCAGATACAAAACACCATGAAAAAAATACAAATTATACTCTTAGTGCTCATTGCAGCACAAGCAGGCTATGCTCAAACAACAACCTTAAAAGAAAGTCCGTATGACTTTAATCTAGACATAAAAACAAACCACTTATGGAGAGGCTTAGTTATTACCGACAAGCCAATGGCCGCTGTTTTTTCAAAATTAAAACTAAATAAATCAGGTAGTTTTTCTACAGGTTTTTGGGGAGGAATGGCTTTTTCTAATGATGCAGACAACACATCCTATAAAGAAATTAACTATTACGTACAATATGCAAAAAATGGTTGGTCTATTGCTCTATGGGATTTATTTAACACCCGTCATGTAGAAAATCCCGATATATGGAATTACGACAAAAACACAACAACCCATCTATTAGATTTACGAACATCTTACTCATTTAATGAGCGTTTTCCATTACGCTTAGAAGCCGACGTTTTACTCTTTGGAAGTGCCGATTCTCAAACAAATGACAGCAACCAAGAACAAAGATATTCTACCTATATAGAAGCCTCTTACCCTTTGATTAGTAAATCTAAGGTTAATATCAATGCTTTTATTGGCGCAGGTTTTTCTTTAAACGGAGATACACACCTCTATGGAGACGGTCAACAAAATTTTGATTTGGTCAATGTAGGTTTTACAGCAACAAAAACTCTCAATTTTTCAGAATTAAGTATTCCTGTATCCGCAACAACCCTATGGAACCCTTCTCAAAACATAGCTAGAATACAGTTGGCAATTAGCGTATTCTAACACTACCTATTTTATCTTTGTCACCCCATAATATTCTAATATCATGGGGTTTCAACCTGCTTTAATAGAACAGAGACACCTCCAACCACCTTCTTAATAATTTATCACAACAATTATTAGCTTTCCTTACTCCTTCTTAAGACAACTGCCTTTCCTTTTTTTTATAAAATTCAATTATCAAAATTTAACTCTCATAAAACAACAGAATACTATAAAAAAAACATGATTAATCGTACATTTAGCCACAATGAAACGCATTATAAGTTATATTTACCCCGTTACAAAGACCATAAAATCTCAATATAGTGGCTTACTAGAAATCACTTGGTATAATGGCAAAAAACATCTCAATTCAAAAAATGCTAATTACAGCTACGGCTCATTGCAACGAATATTAAAATTTGGATTAAAAAACATTACGCTTTCTAAAATTAATTCTGTTCTCATATTAGGTATGGGAGGTGGAAGCGTAATCAAAACATTAAGACAAGATTTTAATTATACCAAACCGATAACCGCTGTCGAGATTGACCCCGTAATAATTGATATTGCTCAAACCGAATTTGGAATTACAGAAGACGAAACCCTAAAGATTCACTGTGAAGATGCTTATACCTTTGTAAAAAGCAATACCACTCAATTCGACTTGATAATAGTAGATTTATATATTGACTTAACCGTTCCTAATAAATTTTTAAATCTAGATTTCTGGGAGGCCGTTTTAAATGCTAAGTCTTTAAAAGGAGATATTATTTTTAATGCCGCTGTAGCGACCGATTTTACCACTTCAAATTTAAACCAAGTTGTTTCCTACCTACGTTCTAAGGTCTTTAAAATTTCTGTATTTAAAAAAGTGAATAATACCAATACTGTAATTATTGCAAGCGGTTTGTAATCAATTTATTAGTATATTGTAGCCACTTAATTTATAGAACTATGCAAAAACAATGTCTAGAGTGTGGGGACAAAATTATAGGTAGAATTGATAAAAAATTCTGCAGTGACGCCTGCAGAAACACCTACAACAACCGTATAAATAAAGACTCTAAAAACCTCATTAGAAACACCAACAACCGTTTAAGAAAAAATTACAGAATATTAGAAGAACTCAATCCAAATAAAAAAATCAAATGCTCTAGAGCCCAATTAATAGAGTACGGTTTTGATTTTAATTATTTTACTAGCATATACACCACAAAAGCAGGCACGATTTATTACTTTGTATACGATCAAGGGTATTTACCTTTGGAAGGTGAGTATTATGCTTTGGTAAAACGCGACGACTAAGAACTTCCTTTAGTTGTGCTATTCCAATTCTCACCCTTAAGTTGTAAAGCCGCTTTTAAAATATCTTTTTGACTAATTTGACCAACCAATTTTCCATTTTCCACAATTGGGAAACGTCGTCTTTTAGATTGCAAGAACTTGTTTGCAGCATCAAACACATCCATATTACCATCAATAGTTTCAACATCTCGTGCCATGCGTAATTCAACATTATCGTGTTGTAATGGCATATTATAATACCGACTTTCACTCAGCTGTTTTAAGCAATCACCTTCAGAAATAATCCCAATTAATTCTTGTTTATCATTAACAACAGGACCACCAGAAATCTTATTTCGTATTAAAGCTTCTACGACCTCTTGCACTGTTTGATCTGGTCTAAACGTTATTAATTTTGTACTCATATAATCTTTTACTTTTAACTGTATTGGGGCACTAGCATTTTGCTGCTTACGAGCTCCTTGAAAACTTTTTATAGCCATAACGTTGTGATTTTTAGATGAGTATTAATTTTAAAGTTACTGAAAATTAATCATTTAAAAAAATCAAAATGTAAGCGCCAATATATTCCGTATTTTTAAACTTCATTTATAGCACTTCACTTTGAAAACACAAATAAGCATTATAGGTTGTGGTTGGCTAGGTTTACCTTTAGCTACTAAATTAGTTGAAGAAGGCTTTACCATTAACGGTTCTACGACATCTGAGACTAAGTTACAAGTATTGCAAGAGCATCAGATCAATCCGTTTTTAATCACTTTAAATGAAACCGCTGTTTTAGGTCCTTATTCCAAATTCTTAACGGGAAGTGAAACCGTAATTATTAATATTCCACCTGGATTAAGAAAACAGCCTACTAAAAATCATGTTGCAGAACTAAAACATTTAATGCATAAAATTGAAGCACAGGCCATAAAACAGGTATTATACATTAGTTCTACCTCTGTATTTGAAGACCAAGAAGATTTCCCCATAATAACAGCAGACAGCATTCCAAATGCCAGTTCAGACAGTGGAAAACAACTTATTGAAATAGAACAAATGCTTCAAGCTAACTCTAATTTTAAAACAACAATTTTACGTTTTGGAGGCTTAGTGGGTAATGAACGCCATCCTTCTAAGTTTTTATCAGGAAAAACCAACATTTCAAATCCTGAAGCTCCAATTAATTTAATTCACCAAACCGATGGTATTGCTATTATTGTTTCCATTATTAAAAATGGCTTATGGAACAAGACATTGAACGCAGCATACCCAGAGCATCCTAATAAAAAAGACTATTATTTAGACTATTGTAAGCGTGAAAAATTACCACGTCCAGAATTTAATTCTTCAGAAAAAAGTAAAGGAAAAATTATACAAAGTAAAATACTGGTACAACTTTTGAATTACACCTTTAAAGTGCTGCCATAGAAATTAATAGATTTTTAAGACCATTTCTTATTAATTTTTATAGATTTAGCACTTTAAAAAACGAAAAAATTAAAGAACAATAAACACAGAACAGATGAAGACGATTACAATTGCAATTCTTATGTTATTCTCAGTAAGCGCATTTGCACAAACAAATACAGAGTTAAAAAAACATTTTGAAGCTTATTATAAACAAATGAAAGCGCAAGGTGATAAGCAAGGTGTTATTAATGCCATGACACACCTTAACATTTTAGAACCTTCTGAAGCACGTAAAGACACTTTAGCTTACGTTTACCTTTCCGAAGGACAGTATATGCAAGCCTTAAACACTATAGGTGTAGAAAAAAACGCGACGGATTCTGACATGAATGTTGAAGTTAAAGCTTTAGCCTTAAAAAATCTTAATCAGATAGCAATGGCTTTAGAGCATTTCGAAGTACTCTATAAACGTAACCCAAATGTATATTTAGCATACGAAATGGCTGATATGAAAATTCAGACGAATGATTTAGCAGGTGCACGATTAAACATCGATTACGCTATGGCCAACGTTACAGACGACATGAAACGTGCGTTTTACGAAAAGCAACAACCTTATGAAACGTCTATGAAAGCTGCTTTAACATATTTAAAAGGGCTTTTAACGTTTACAGAAAACAAAACAGCTAATATGGATGCTGCTCTAAAATTAATGAACGATGCCTTAGCCATTGACCCTAATTTTAATTTAGCTAAGATTAGTAGAGAAGCACTAGAAGCTCAAAAAGCACAACGTGCACAAAGAGCCGCTGCAGAGAAAAAAGGTTAAGCCTAATCTCTCTTTAATAAAAAAAAGCAGCTCAATGAGCTGCTTTTTTTATACATTTTTAATGTTTACCAGATTCTAACACGATCTTCGGGTGCTAAATACATTGCATCACCTTCCTTAATATCAAATGCTTCATAGAATGCATCTATATTTTTTAAAGGTTGTGTTGCTCTGTAAACACCTGGAGAATGTGGATCTGTTTTTATCTGAGACCTTAATCCATCTTCTCTGGTTAATGTTCTCCAAACTGTTGCCCAAGACATAAAGAAACGTTGCTCTGGTGTAAAACCATCGATATTTCCTGGTCTTCCATTCTCTTCATAATATAATTGTAGACCATCATAAGCCCCTAATACACCACCAAGATCACCAATGTTTTCACCTAAAGTAAAAGCTCCATTAATATAAACGCTATCTAAAACCTGAATAGCAGAATACTGATCTGCTAAAGCTTTTCCTCGTTTTTCAAATTCAACCAAATCTTCTGGAGTCCACCAATTATTTACATTTCCATCTCCATCAAAACGGGCTCCAGAATCATCAAAAGCATGTGAAATTTCATGGCCAATAACCGCACCAATACCACCATAATTTACAGCTTCATCTGCTGTATAATTATAAAACGGAGGTTGTAAAATAGCTGCAGGAAAAACAATTTCGTTATTCATTGGGTTAAAATAAGCATTAACCGTTTGAGGAGCCATTCCCCATTTTGATTTATCAACAGGTTCGTTAATATCATCAATATTTTTCTTTTGCGCCCAAGCACCTACAGCTAACATATTCTCTGCATAAGAATTACCTTCTTTTACTTGCATCGCTGAATAATCTTCCCACTCATCTGGATAAGCTATTTTAACCGTAAATTTATCGAGCTTCGCAATAGCTTTCTTTTTAGTTTCTTCACTCATCCAATCTAGTTTATTAATTCTATTTTGGAACGCCTTAATAACATTAGCAATCATTTTTTCTGCTTTCTCTTTTGCTTCTGGCGGAAATTTTGCTTGTACATACAATTGACCAATAGCTTCACCAACAGTACCATCTACAGTACCTAGAGCACGTTCTTTTGCTGGACGCATCGCTTTAGAACCATTAAGTGTTTTACTATAAAACTCCCAATTAGCCTTTTCCATTTCTGTGGTAAGCATACTTGCAGCATTATCTAATGTACTCCAAGTCATAAGTGTTTTTATATCTTCTATAGAATTAGTTTTCAAAAACGCATCCATAGCTTTTAGATACTTAGGTTGCATAACCATAAGGGTATCTACTTTTTTCTCAATCCCCATGTCATCCATTAATTTTTGCCAATTAATAGAAGGTGCCATTTTTTGTAAATCTGTAAGCGCTGTAGGATTATTAAAATTTCTAATATCTCTACTCGCTACTTTATCTAAACGTGGCTCTGCCAATTGCGTTTCTAACGCTAAAATCTTTTCTGCTGCAGTGCGCGCATCAGCTTCAGAATAATTGATAAATTGAAGCATTCTTGTAATATGATCTACATATTTACCTCTTATCTCTTTCGTTTTTTCATCTTGGTCTAGGTAATAATCGCGTTGCAATCCTAATCCACCAGGGAATACCCACGCAATATTCATGCTACTATCATTAAGATCGGCACTAGCTCCAATACCTGCAAACGGTGCGCTAACCCCTAATGTAGACGCGTAAACCGTCTGCATATCGCTAAGGTTTTTAACCCCATTAATCTTATCTAATAAAGGCTGAATAGGTTTAATACCAGCTTCATTACGCGCAAGCGTATCTAACTCAGATTCATAAATTAATAATGCTTTCTTTTGATCAGAACCTTCTTTATACGTTCCTAATTCTTTTGAAACATTTAAAATCTCTAAAACATCTTGTCTTGTAGATTTGCGTAAGACTCCAAATCCTCCCCAACTAGTTTCATCATCTGGAATGGTATTATTCTTTGCCCAATTTCCATTGACATAATTGTAAAAATCTTGTTTTGGATCTACCGAAGTATCCATATTCTCCAAAACAATTCCGGGTATTTTTACCTCTGTCATGGCAGAATCTTTTTTGACCTCTTCCTTACACCCTACTAGTGTAATAAATGCCAAACTTGATAGCGCTAATGCGCGACTAATATTAGTTTTCATAGTTTATGTTAATTAGTTTTAATTAAAAGTAATTGCGTATAAGACCCAAAAAGCATTGATTTGTTACAAACATATTAGATATTATTCTGGTTGAATTTTACTGTACTCATCACTTTCTAGTTTCTTATTAATCTGATAATTAAGATTAGAAAATGCCGTAAACAGAGCTTTAATACTTAATGTTTTCTCACGTCGATCAATATTATCTAAGGTTAAATTTTCGTTTAGCTTTAAAAGCGCTGTTTCAACAATAGCATTACGCGATACAATAGGGTTTGTTCTAAACTGATCTGGCATTTGTACCTTAAACTCATTTATAAACTTTTTTAAGAGTTCTATATCACCATTAAAAAAGGAAAAGTCTGCTTTCTTTAAATAACTAATTTGTGTTGCTAATTCATGGTATTTTTCCCAAGTTACCATCGCTTTTTCACTTTCACTACTAAGTGCATAATCTTTATAATCTATGCTTTCAATAGTTTTAGCTGTAATTTTCGCATTCTGCTCTACTGCTTCTGTTGCTTCTAATGCTGATGTCCCTTTAGTATCATCGTCACAACCTATAGCCAAAACACAACTTAAAACTAAAACTAACAATCTAATTTTCATATGTATTTACCAATTTGAATGTAAATATACTAAACTATCCTTTTTATGACTTAGTATATACTCTTGAAACTAAATTGTGGAATTCATAATTAAACGGTCTTTTTCTGAAAATTTTAATATTCCGAAGCATTAATTCTTATTACTTTTGGCGATAATTTAAAAAAAACAGATGTCTTCAAAAATATTAATCATAGGTGCCTGTGGGCAAATAGGAACAGAATTAACAGCTAAGTTAAGAGATATCCATGGTGCAGATAACGTTATTGCCAGTGACATTAACACGCGCAAGTTAGATTTAGTAAATGCTGGACCTTTTGTAATTTTAGATGCTAAAAACTTTAATGCCATTAAAGATTGCTGCATTAACCATAATGTTGACACCATTTACTTAATGGCTGCCTTACTAAGTGCTACAGGTGAAAAATACCCAATGGAAGCCTGGGATTTAAACATGAACTCATTGTTTCATGTCCTTAATTTAGCCAAAACAGGACAAATAAAAAAAGTATTTTGGCCAAGTAGTATTGCTGTATTTGGACCAACAACCCCAAGAGAAAATACCCCTCAATATACCATTTGCGAACCAACAACGGTATACGGCATTACCAAGCAAGTCGGAGAACGCTGGTGCGAATATTACCATAATAAATATGGTGTAGATGTAAGAAGCATTCGCTATCCAGGTATTATTAGTCATAAAGCCATGCCTGGTGGTGGTACTACGGATTATGCCGTAGAAATTTATCACCAAGCTATAAAAGAAGGCACATACGAAAGCTTCTTAGACCAAGACACAAGTTTACCTATGATGTTTATGGACGACGCCATAAAAGCAACTACAGACCTTATGGCTGCGCCTGCTGAGGATTTAACTATAAGATCGTCTTATAACTTATCAGCCATCAGTTTTACTCCAAAAGATATTGCTGAAAGTATTAAAGCCGAACTACCAGAATTTACAATAACCTATAAGCCTGATTTTAGACAAGCTATTGCCGATAGTTGGCCATCGTCTATTGATGACAGCGTAGCTCGTAAAGATTGGAATTGGTCGCATGATTTTGACCTTAAAAAAATGACTTCGGAAATGTTAACGCAGTTGAAGAAGAAGTATCAGTCATAGCACAAATATCATATTTACATAAATAAAAAAAAGCAAGAGAAACCTAACTCTTGCTTTTTTGCTCTACAGAATTTAATACTATGAATTATCAATCAGTAGTAGTATTCAGCATACTCTTATAAACAATTCCTTTAGAGGATTCTAAGTCAGCTCCAAGTAAATAAGCTGATAGGGTGGGAATATCTTCCATTTGTATTTCAGGAAAAACTATGCCTTTTTTAAAATCAGGACCAAAAGCTACAAAACCAGTTTGGATATTTTTAGTGTCAGGATATTGACCATGCTTACCACCATGTGCCGTTTTAATTAACTCCCCATCTCTATCATTATTAAAACTAAAACCATCGTTTGCCGTCAAAGCTAATACTGCATTTGGATTGGCTCCTCTAGAAGTCATGTCATCCCTTGAAATAATTCTAAATGCTTTTTTGACACTAAAAGGTAAACTTTCAAGTTTCTTTACAATTTTATCTAATGCTTTTTTATCGTTTTTATTCCCCAAATGTAAGAATGCCGAACCACCAGTACTTAGAAAGAAGGTTTCTTTATCAAGCAATCCTAATTCTTTCAACCACAGATTGGGAGCTATACTAGAATGCACTGTATAAAACCCATGATCACCTGTGATGATAATATTGGTTTGCTCTAAAATATCCGCTTTTTTTAAGGCATCAATTATAGTACTAACAGCTTGGTCTGCACCAGCAATTGCCTTTTCCACACCAATACCATCACGTCCATTTTTATGCTGTGCACCATCAGTATTTGGCAAATGAATCGTTAATAAATTAGGTGTATACGTTCTAATTATATAACCTGCTATTCTAGCTAAATTTTGATCCATGCTTAAGGAACTTAAGTTATAATCCTCTATTTCTAAATTACCTGTAGCATTACTTATAGCCTCTTCAAATAACCCTTTAGGCGTTGCATACTTTTGAGTAGCACCACGACGATCTCTGGGGTTATCAAATGACCATATTTCTGGTATATTATAATCTATAACGGTTGCATTTACCGTTATAGGCCAAGAAACAGAGGCTGTTTTTAGTCCAGCGTTTTTTGCCGCTTCCCATAAGGTTTTAGCTTTTACAGAATTAAAATCATAATACCAATTCCCAGGAGTACCTTCCTCTGAGACTTTAGTGTTGTAATAGATCCCATGCTCATCAGGCCCCACACCTGTTATTAAAGTGGTATGTGATGGGTATGTAACTGTTGGAAAAATACCATTTACACCTTGTGAGGCAATTCCATTATTTGCTAAATCTTTAATGTTGGGTGTTGGCCATTGCTCTTGCAAGTAGAAGTCTGGCCTAAAACCATCGATACTAATAACAACTAAGTGTTTCGCTTCTTGTGCAGCGATTAGGTTTAAACCAAAACACGTTACGATTACGACAAAAATATATTTAAATAACTGTTTCATATTATAGAATTAATTGAAAGGCAATACATGATTTGACGTTTTATTTTCTACTAATACGCGATTCATATCGTAAAGCATAGTCACATTTCCTGTTACCTCTTCTACAGTAAAATCATCTAAACCTAAATTTAAAGGGATAAAACTAGGTATGGTAGGTTGTGTAAACTCATCTGAAATATTAGCATTGTTTAACTGCTCAGTTTGAGAAACAGGAAACTTAATCCCTAAATCATTTGAACGTCTACCTTCACTAATAAAAATCTCTTGACGCATTAAATAAATAAGATACAATACATCATCTGTATTTCCTGAAGCATCAATATCGCTATGGGTTACACTTGTACCAGAAACGGTATAAACCGGAATTAAGTCTGACTGGCTATCTAAAACATAACCTGATTGAAACCCTTGTCCGCTTTCAAAGCTAACCGCTACGGCTGTCGTTGGATAATCTTGTCTATTAGTACCATTTCTCAATTCTTCACTATCATCTAAATACATAATTGGTCTAGAAACTAGCACGTTATCAAGTAGGTTAATTAATGTAGATTTAGCCATTTCTAAATTATTTTCTGCAGCATAAGCTTCTGCCAAAATTAAATAGGCTTCTTCCACTTTAGCTAGAGACAAGGATTTTTGATCTTCTGAAGCTGTTCCTAAATCAAAGAATTTAGGGTCTAAAAAGTCTAACCTTGGAAGTGGTGCAAATCTATTCTCACTAGCCGTAAAGGTGGCATTTTGGATTTCATTAGGAACACCATTGGCACCATCAAATTCTACAACAAACAATAAGCTATTATTACTCATTACTGTTAACGCCAATGATTTCGCATTCGCTACATCTCCTAAACTACGGTACACTCTAGATTTCAATAACTGGTAGGCTAAAATGGTTTCCGAGTTACTTTCGTTTTCTATGGCAAGGTCTAGATAACCTAAGCTAGCTTCTAACAATTCGCTTGAAGTATAAGCTTCACTATTGCTATTCATAGGAAGACCTGTAAAATTTTCGCCAGATAAAATTAACGCATAAGCTTTTGCAAAATAAGCATAAGACCATTGTTGAGTTGTAGCGTCTGGATCGCTTGGTAGTACTGTTTCTAAAGCATACTCTGCCATTTCTCTTAATGCTCCAATTTCAACCTGCATACTATTTCCATCGATATCTGTATAGTCAATTTGTGGAATATCGAATACCTTATTGTAAAGGGTATAGTTATTAAAATAATTATCAGACACCATTTCCGAATTAATTACGATATCATTTATGGTTAAAGCCAGCTGTCTTTTAATACCCATAATCCAACTGGTAGCTGAATTGTTATTTTCTAGGAAATCATCTTCGGTAACATTAGGGTTATCAACACAAGCGGTAAGTGTCAGAACCAAAACTGTGATGTATATATAAATTGTTTTCATGTTTTTTGTTTTTAGAAATTTATTTTTAATGAGGTTAAAAATTCTCTAGGCGCAGAGTACGTAGCATAAGATATTCCTCCATTAGAGGCACCACCTTGGCCCGTTGCGGAACCACTAATTGTTGCTTCAGGATCAAACGACGATGCGGTAAAATTGAGTGGATTATTAACACTAAACCCAATTAATATAGATTTAATGGTCTTGGTATTTTTAGGTATTAAATTATAATTTATTCCAATCGTTCTAATTTTTATAAAATCAGTCTTTTCTGTGAAAAGATTTGTGAAATTTAACCAATTTGAAGTTCCATTAGCTTCCACCTCTGCTTCTGGCACTATATCATCTGAAGCTCCATAGAGAAATCTAAACTGCTGGTCAAAACTATTTGCATAAGCTCCTTTTTGATAATTACCATTTGCAAAGAGACTGAAGTTTTTATAGGCGAAATTCATGCCTAGGTTACCAAATAAATCTGGGATAGTAGTCCCTAAATAAGATTGTGCTGTAGTGGACTCTAAAACACCATTCTCATCAAAAGTTCCATAGTTTCCTCTTATATATCCTATAGGATACCCTTCTTCTACCACAGTTTGAATGGTTCTTGCACTAAACCCATTAATATTAAATGGTGCTACACCACCAGAATCCACCACTAAGTTATCTAAAGTGTTTATAGACACATTTAATGAGAGCGTTACATTTTCTGTCTGTATAGGAATAAAACTTGCATTTATTTCCCAACCTTTATTTTCTATTTCACCTATATTATATAATTGACTACTTGCATAGCCACTAGATGGTGTTAGTGGCACGTAAAATAAAGCATCTTTAGTATTGGCGTTATAATAGCCTACTGATAAGTTGACTCTATTATTAAACAATGCTGCGTCTACACCTACTTCAAATGTTGTTGTTTTTTCAGGTCTTAAATCTGGATTTCCAGATTGTCCAAAAAATGCGGCTTGTTCTCCTAAAAAGCCATCAAAATCTATGGTTCTTTCATTTACAAAAGCAGGAGGTAAATTACCTGCCACACCATAATTTCCTCTTAATCTTAAAGAATTTATAGCCGTTGAATTAGCCAGCCAAGGTTCTGAACTCAATAAATAAGAAACACCAGCTTTAGGATAGTATTGCGTACCAATATTATCACCAAAGGACGGGTTACGATCCCCTCGAATACCTAAGTCAAAGAACAACTTATCTTTAAAGCCAATATTTTCTTGAAAATAAAAGCCATAGTTGAGAACTTCTGCCAAATATTCTTCACTCGTTTTTATAGCGGCATCGCTAATGGTTTCTGCTCCGTCTCTAATATTTGTCCCTACGTATTGAATTTGATGATCTGAGTTTCTGAATAATTGACCACCTACGGTTGAGATAAATGAAAACTGACCTGTTTCAAATTTATGTTGTGCACTTAATTCTAGCGTAATCCCAAAGTATTTACGTTCTATATTAGCAATACTTCCTTCGTCTGTAACGTTAGTTTGACTCGTATGCGATAAATATTCGTTGGTCTGAATGGTTTGATCGTTCTGAACTCTATAATCAATACCTCCAATGAATTTAGTTTCAAAATTATTCGTTGGTTTATAAGCGAAACTTTGAGACGTTGTAAATCTATTAATAGAGATTTCGTTGTTTTGTAATTCTTCCGCCGTTTTTACAAAATCATTTATGTCATTAAACTCCGCAGAACTAAGATCATCTAATCTATTGTTAAATCCTTTTAAAACAGACGCTCCACTTTCTGCAAACCACAAACCAGTATACCCGCCTTGGTTACCATTTCGGTTTCTATTGTATATGTTATTCACGTAAATAAAGAAACTATTATACGTTACTTTTTCTCCTAAGTTTGCTTTAAAACCAGTACTAAAATCCACTTTTCTATTAGCATTATTATCTGCGATCTGAGCACCAGTATTGTCTAAAAAATTTCCAGAAAAACTGTAACCAAAACCGTCGGAGTTTCCACCACTTATACTTAAGTTATATTTCTGGTAGGTTCCTGTGTTAAATAATAAGTCTTTAGTACGATCAAAATATAGAAAATCTGTCGTTGGTGCTACGATTCCCATTTGAGTTGAAGCTGTAATTTGCGTACCTCTAGAGCTTCCTTTTTTAGTAAAAATCTGAATCACTCCATTCGCTGCATCTGAGCCATATAATGTTGTTGCAGCTCCACCATTAATATATTCAATTCGGTCTATATTATCCATTGGAATATCGGCAATAGAACTCATAGCCGCACCTTGTGCACTACCTCCACCTAAGGCACTAGTTGTATTTAAGTTATCCATACGTACACCATCTATATAAAATACTGGTGTTGAACTTAGGAAAGCAGAATTAATACCTCTTGATCTGATTAAGGTTGTTGCTCCCGATTGGCCTCCCGTAAAGTTAATCTGTGTATTAGGCAATTTAGTTGCAATTAACTGGTCTATACGTTGCGACGGTAATCCGGCTAAATCTTCAGACTTAAGGACTTCAACGTTACTAGATAATCTTTTTCGTTGTACACTTGCGCCTTGTCCTGTAATAACAACTTCGTTAAGTGCTGCAAAATGAGGTTTTAGATTAATTGTGATTTCTAATTTACCTTCTAAAGGATAATCTACGTTTTCATATCCGATATAAGTAATTTTCAACATCTTAGTATCGGCAGGAACTTTGATTGTAAACTGGCCATCATAATCCGTTACCGCACCAATATTATATGCTGTAGCGTAAATATTAGCTCCAAGCACAGGCGTATTAGTTTCATCATACACCACACCTTTTATAGTGATATTTTCTTGACTAATTTTAGAAACTGTTTCGGCGATTGGTTTTACAAGTATGCCGTTATCGGTGATTTTAAAATCGATTGGTGATTTCTGCTTTAGTGTCTTTAAAACAGCTTCTAAAGGTTGATTATTGACACTTAAATCTATTTTAGTGTTTTGGTAAAGCTCGTTAGAAATATAGATAAATTTTAAATTGGTTTGTTTTTCAATTAAATTAAAGACCTGAATTAAAGATGCTTTTCTTAGCTGTAAATTAATGGTGTTATTATTATTGTAATAACTCTTAGTGTTGCTATTTATCGGATGTACACTTCCGTAAACATTGAGCCAACTTGTTAAGATGATGATTGTGCTCAATATGAATCTATGATATTTCATAAAGTTGTTGTTATTTTTTTTAATTAATGGTTAGTTGTTAGTGTTATAATATCGTTTGGGATTAAAAAGGATGGATTAACGAGTAGCTGCATGTTTATACATACTACTTAAACCTATTTATATTTATACTAATATGCTTTAGAGCTAGCCCAATATGATTCTCTACGGTTTTAGGGGTTATTTCTAGTAGTTCTGAAATTTCTTTATATTTAAATCCGTCAATTCTGCTCATTTCAAAAATTTGACGTGTGCGTTTTGGTATAGATTCTAAAACATTTTTAATGACATTTTTATTAATTTCTTTTTGTTCGTTAGCTATAATTTCATCTTCGACACTTGGATAAAGACTGTTAGCATTTAGGTGGTCTTCATGTTGTAGTGGTCTAATTTGGTAATTGTTCTTAACTCTTAGGAGATCGTTTTTTAGTATGGCATAGATATATGATTTTGGATTTTTAATTTTATTAAGCTGGTCTCTATTAGACCATAATTTGATGAAAACATCATCTACTTTTTCCTCTATGATATGATTATTAGATTCGAATAAAACACCGAATCTGCAAAGGTTTTGATAGTATTTTTTGAAAAATAAAGCGAGCGCTTTAGTATCACCTTCTTGTATCTTTTCAAATAAATAATGGTCATCATTTTTGATTACTGAATGCCGAATGCTTTTAATCTTCATATTTTTTGAGTTATTAGATATTCGTTATGACTCACCTTCTTTATTTTAACATCAGCAATGAATTCTATTGAGTTAATAAATTCATCAATGTCTTGTTCCTTAAAAGCACCTGTAATCTTTTTTTGATTAATTTTTTCATCAGTAATCTTGAAGCTTACTCCGTAAAAACTATTTATTTTATAGAGTGCATCTTTGAATATTAAATTATCGAGAATTAACATATTATCTTTCCATGCTAAAGCCTTGGTGGTATTGAAGTTTCTTTTAGTAACATCTGAAGTTTTAATGTTATATATAAGCTCTTCTTTCGGTAACAAATTAAGACTGTTTTTAGACTCCTTAATTAACACATTCACTTTACCACGTTCTAATGAAACTGATTTATTATCAGATGCTGTATTAACGTTAAATGCGGTTCCTAAAACCGTAATATTTAAGTCTTCTGTATGAACTACAAAGGGTATATTTTCATTATGAGTAACATCAAAGTAAGCCTCCCCTTTTATATAAACACGGCGTTGATTTCTGAAGTCTGAGTTATATTTGATTTCGCTTGAAGCATTCAAAATAACAAGACTACTATCAGGAAGGTACACGGTTTCTCGCTGACCTTTGCTTGTAGTAACCTGATTGATATAGCTTAACTCGTTTAAAGGTAAAAAATAACCATAGGCTATAAATATTAAAGTAATAGCAGCCAGACTAAATGCGACGCGATTAATTACTTTTCTCTTTTGTTTTATATGTCTTTGTACAACCTTAGATTTTAATGGCACTTCTTTTTGCTCATGATACTCCTTTAAGCTAGCTGGATAGTTCTCCCAAATTAATTTATAGTTTTCGTAAGTTGATTTTAACTCATGATCTCAAGTCAGTTCTATTTCGAAAATAGCTCGAGCAGCTGTAGATAACTCATGCGTTAAATAACGAACGCATTTTCTCTCATTTTTAGTCATATTAATCATGGAGTACTCCTTTTACTACTATGAGTAGAAAATTAGAAAATACCCTCAGTGATTCACATCAAGAGATTGACAAATAATTATTAAGTAAATGTTAATTGTATTATATGAAGACTAGTTATACCTTAATGACATGCATAAAAAGGCAGAACAAAAGAAATACTTAAAACGGAAGAAAAAAGCGCTATAAAATAAAAGAGGACACCACATAGGGCGCATTAAATGAAAATGCTCTCAAAAAAAATGTTGTTACAGCTTTTATTGTAAGATCCTTTTCTATAGATCTTATAAAACACAAAAAAACCGACACTTTCGTATCGGTTTTGTTTGCTCCTCTTCTTAGGCTCGAACTAAGGACCCTCTGATTAACAGTCAGATGCTCTAACCAACTGAGCTAAAGAGGAAGGTTATTTTTCGCTTTTGCGAGTGCAAATATATATAGTATTTTCATTATTACAAAAAGAAATATTATTTTTTTTTAAAAAAATTTAATTTGTCAGGGCTTTAAAAATATCATTACCGTTGGCAAACAGTACTAAAGCGATTAAAATAAAAAATCCAATTACTTGAGCACGCTCTAAAAACTTTTCGCTTGGCTTACGTCCAGAAATCATTTCATATAGTAAAAACACAACGTGTCCTCCGTCTAAAGCTGGTATTGGTAATAAATTAAGGATTGCTAGCATAATAGATAAAAATGCCGTTAAACCCCAAAAATATGGCCAGCTCCATGAACTTGGAAACTGATCGTAAATAGCTTTAAATCCTCCTAAACCTTTATAAGCTCCGGTACTTGGATTAAAAATAGCCGCTAATTGATCTCCATAATTGCTTATAGTCTTTGTGAACTTATTCCAACCAGCACCAAAGCTTTGACCAAACGTATATTCTTTTCTAAAAATATCGTAATATCCTAATTCTTCAAATCTAGGCGGATTGTTATATGGTCTGATTCCAAATTTTCCTTCAGCATCCAAAACCAATTCTTTATTTACAATCGAATTATCTTCTCTTAACACCTCAACAGAAACCGTTGTGTTTTTTAATCCCTTAGTTACTTCATCTAATTGATCAAAATATTTTAGTTCCTTACCATTGATACTTTTTATAACATCTCCAACTTTTAAATCTTTCTTAGCATTTAAAGACGAATCTGCAACTTCACCAACCATAAAAGGAATACGGAATTCGAAATTAAGCTTACTCTTACTAGAAGAGTATTGCCCTAAGAAATCTTCAGGTAAATCTATTTTTAAATCCTTACCGTCTCTATTAACTGTAATAGACTCTGCACTAATAAGATTAAAACCAATATCTGAATCATTGACTACTGGAGTGTCATTAATCGCTAATACTTTATCACCGGTTTTGAAACCAATATCTACTAATGTAGGATTATCAATCCAATATCCATCTTTTAAACTCTCTACTTTAACATCAGAATCACCATAAGTAAACGACGTTGCTACATAAATAACATAAGCCAAAATAAAGTTTACCGTAACCCCTCCTAGCATAATAATTAAACGTTGCCAAGTTGGTTTAGAACGGAATTCCCAGGGTTGTGGTGGTAAAGCCATTTGCTCTTTATCCATACTTTCATCAATCATTCCTGCGATTTTCACATAACCGCCTAGTGGTAACCATCCTATTCCATAAACCGTGTCCCCTATTTTCTTTTTAAAGAGTGAGTATTTCACATCAAAAAAGAGATAAAACTTTTCAACTTTGGTTTTAAAAAGCTTTGCAGGTATAAAATGCCCTAACTCGTGCAAGACAATAAGCAAAGATAAACTAAGTAAAAATTGAGATATTTTTATAACAAATTCCATGTAATTATTTTCAAATTTCGATGTGCAAAAGTAATGTATTTATATCAAACGTATATTTAAAAAAAACATAGGAATACGTTAAAACAGCACCTTAGCTATATTTTCACAACTCTTTTAGTGATTGTCTTATCCTTTGTTTGAATTTGCACAAATAACAAACCTGATGCTAAAGCATCTAAATGAATTTGAGAACTCCAACGGTGCTGCAATACTAATTGCCCTAAACTATTATACACTTTAATTGATTCAACCTCTATATGCTCTGGCTTTATAAGGTTTATTACAGATGTTGTTGAACTGGGATATACTATTATATCATCTTCAAAATTAAAATCAGATGTACTTAAACTTACCGAATTGTTTTTTGAAATTAAATGGTAATCCGGATCAATTAACACCTCTTGAACTGTAAAATTGACGGTTTCAAAAAACTGTTCATTGTTAGTTGTATTGTTCAAAACAAGATCAAAAAATTCTCCCGACGTTCCTAAAATTCTAATTGGCACATCAGCTTCAAAAAAAGAAACGGACGCGTGGCTTTGGGTTTGCGATAGCATCAACTGCAACTGATTTTCATTCTGATTCCAATTCACGGTATAACTTGGATAGCCTTCATTATAAACCCAATCATTAAAAAATTCTTCTAAATTTTCACCCGTTGATAATTCAATAGCATCAATAAAATCTTGAGTTTTCGCATAATCAAAAGCTAAATCTGGTGTATCTAAATAATCCTGTAGCCCTTGATAAAAATCAGTATCACCCAATTTTCTTCTTAACATGTGTAAAACCATAGCCCCTTTATTATAACTAAGACGACTACTAAAAATCCTATTAACGCTTGTGGTATCTTGATCTGTAAGATGTACAGACCCACCCGGTTGTGATGTAATGTTGTTAATAGCTTGTTGCCTCCATGATTTAAAACTAGACTCACCATCTAAATCTTCAATCACCAATCCAGATAAATACGTTGCAAAGCCTTCGTTTAACCAAATATCTTTCCAACTTCCGCATGTTATTTTATTACCAAACCATTGATGGGCCAATTCGTGCGCAATAAGTCCTCTATTAAAAGAACCTATAAAAGAAACCGTAGTGTGTTCCATGCCACCTCCCCAACCAAATTGGGCGTGACCATATTTTTCATCTGAAAAAGGATATTCTTGAAACAAATTTGTAAAAAGATTCATAATATCTACAGTCACTTCGGTACTTACTTGCGCACTTGCCAAATTTTCTGGATACACATAATTTACAATATCAAATGAATTTCCATTATTTGCAACTTCATGAGAATACACCGCATAATTAGTAACTGCAACAGCAATTAAATAAGCAGGAATAGGATGACCATGTTTAAAATGGGTGACTTTCTGAGAGCCTACAATGGTTTGGCTTTGTTCTAAACCATTAGATACTGCAACATAGGTTTTATTTAGCGGACTTAATTCTGGGGTTGTAATAAACACATCAATTGAATCAATTTTATCTATTAAATCTTGTTTACACGGCCACCAACCTTTAGCACCATAAGGCTCAGACAGGGTCCAGATAATAGGATCATTATCGCTACCATGAGTTGTTTGTTCAAAAGAACCAAAACCAGAACTCACAGGGTTACCTGCATAACTTACCGTTAACGAATCTAAAACTCCTTGCGCTTGTGTTATGGGTAAAGTAATAACCAATTCGTCATCGGAATTTTGGATATAACTTAAACTATTACCACGTTGTAACACTTGAGACACAATCATATTATTTGCCAAATCAAAAGTAACCTCTGTCATCGCTTCTTTAGCTTCAAAATACGTAGTGATGTCACCAGAAATTTCAGCTATAGATGGATCGACATTCAATTCTAACCGATGGTATTTCACATCGTAATTTCCTGTATTAGCATTTTGAGCATTCATTACTTGGCGTAATGCTGTGTTAGCCTCCGAATTGCGAATTGCATTTAATGTTTCATTATAATCTTGGGCATTTAATTGCAACGTTAATAGAAGTATTAAACACATTAGAAATCGTTTCATAGAACTGGTTTTAATGTTAAAAATAAAGCTTTTATTGAGATTGAGTCGTATTTTTGCCTCTCAACTATCTTTAATACATACCTAATGTCATTTCTTTCTTTTTTCAAAGGCTATAAAAACTTCGGGATTTTTTTTTCAATACTTTGTATCATCATCATTACCATAATATACAACGTCTTAAATGTAAAGCAACCACTTCCTATTTATCAGCCTGGCATGGTCAGTGAAGAATTGGTAGACAGCACCATTCAACATCAATTAAAATATCATAAAATTGCCGATTTTAGCCTGACTAATCAAAATGGAGAAACGATAACTCAAGAGACTTATAAGGATAAAATTTATGTCGCCGATTTTTTCTTTACAACGTGTCAAACGATTTGCCCAATAATGACTGATCATATGTATTTAATTCAAAAGGAAATTATTAACGACGATGATGTAATGCTGCTATCACATTCTGTAACACCAAAAATTGATAGTGTCGCACAACTAAAAAAATACGCTATGGAAAAAGGGGTTATAGATCGCAAGTGGAATTTAGTTACAGGCGATAAAAAACAAATCTACGAACTTGCTAGAAAAAGCTACTTAGCCGTAAAAACCGATGGAAATGGAGATGCCTACGATATGATTCATACCGAAAACTTTATGTTGATTGATAAAAAACGTCAAATTAGGGGGTTTTACGATGGTACAAAACCTGAAGATATTGCGCGTCTCCTGGAAGATATTGAAACTTTAAAATACTTTGAAGGCTCTTAAAAAAACGTTAAGCATTTAAATATTCATCGCCTCGCTTTTTACACTAATAAATTTCTCTTACTTTTGCTTCTTTAAAACAATTCTAAATAAGCGAAAGTTGACATTAGCAGAATTAAAACGCGGACAACAAGGCATTATTACTGATGTCTCTTCCATTCATATCCCATTAAAACTACTTGAAATGGGCTGTTTACCTGGCAATATGGTAGAACTTGTACAAGTCGCTCCTTTCGCAGACCCAATGTATCTTAACATTAACGGTACGCATTTAGCTATACGCAAAGAAACTGCTATTCACATTTTAATCGAGACGGAACATGAGTAAGCAAATAAACGTCGCGTTAATAGGAAATCCAAATACTGGAAAAACATCTGTTTTCAATGCACTAACTGGATTAAATCAAAAAGTTGGAAATTATCCTGGTATTACGGTTGAAAAAAAAGAAGGGATCTGTAAACTACCACGAGGTGTTAAAGCGCATATCATTGATTTACCTGGAACGTATAGCTTAAACGCATCGTCCTTAGATGAAAATGTTGTTATTGAATTACTACTAAATAAAACCGATAAAGATTACCCTGATGTTGCTGTTGTTGTTAGTGATGTAGAGAATTTAAAACGTAATCTTTTACTGTTCACTCAAATTAAAGATTTAAAAATTCCAACAATTCTGGTCATTAATATGGCCGATAGAATGGAGTACAAAGGTATTTCATTAAATCTAGACCATTTAGAAGAAAAACTTAAAACTAAAATTGCATTAGTAAGCACAAGAAAAAACAAAGGCATAGACAAGCTAAAAGACTTAATAGCAACTCACAAAGAACTCTCTACCGAACCTTGTCTAGATGCCTCTATCATAGATAAAGCCTATTTTGATAATTTAAGAAAAGCATTCCCTAATCAATTATTATACAAACTTTGGCTAGTCATTACACAAGATGTTAACTTCGGAAAAACAGACCGAGCTACCTTTGATAAAGTTGAAGATTTTAAAACGAAGTCTAAGGCCGATTTAAAACGTTTGCAACAAAAGGAAACCATAAAACGTTATCAATTTATAAACGAAACACTAAAGGTAGGACAGACTATAGACCTAAAATCTGCTAAGGATTTACGCATTAAGCTAGATAGAATTCTAACCCATAAAGTTTGGGGCTACTTAATTTTCGGAATCATTTTACTCACCATTTTTCAAGCGATTTACGATTGGTCGAGTATTCCAATGGACTTTATAGATAGTTCTTTTGCCTCCTTAAGTGAGTGGACAAAAAACACCTTACCAGAAGGAGCATTTACGAATCTTTTAGCAGAAGGTATTATTTCAGGACTTGGAGGCATTATTATATTCATTCCGCAGATTGCCTTCTTATTTCTGTTTATTTCCATTCTAGAAGAGAGCGGCTATATGAGTCGTGTGGTCTTTTTAATGGATCGCATTATGCGACGTTTTGGACTTAGCGGAAAAAGTGTTGTGCCTTTAATTTCGGGAACAGCCTGTGCTATTCCTGCTATTATGGCAACTCGAAACATTGAAAGCTGGAAAGAGCGCTTAATCACCATTTTAGTCACTCCTTTCACTACGTGTTCGGCAAGGTTGCCTGTTTATCTTATTATTATTGCTTTAGTTATACCCGAAGGACGAATATTAGGATTAAGCTATCAAGCCTTAACTTTAATGCTCTTATACCTTATTGGATTTGGAGCTGCTGTTGGTTCTGCTTGGATTTTAAATAAAATTCTTAAGATAAAAAGTAAGAGTTTCTTCGTTGTTGAAATGCCAAATTATAAATTACCGTTATTTAAAAACGTTGCCTTAACAGTTTTAGAGAAAACAAAAGCTTTTGTGTTTGGAGCGGGTAAAATTATACTTGCCATTTCTATTGTGTTATGGTTTTTAGCATCTTATGGCCCTGGAGACGATTTTAATAACGCCGAAACCATTGTTACAGAACAATACGCTTCAGAAAACTTATCTGAAGAGGAATTAAATCAAAAAATAGAATCTCATAAATTAGAACATTCCTTTATAGGTATTGCAGGTCATGCCATAGAACCAGCAATAAGACCATTAGGTTACGATTGGAAAATTGGTGTTGCCATAGTGAGTTCTTTTGCGGCACGTGAAGTATTTGTTGGAACTCTAGCCACTATTTATAGTGTTGGTAGTGATGAGGAAGAAACTATTAAAAACAGAATGGCAGGAGAAATAAACCCTATCTTAGGTGGACCACTATTTAACTTTGCTTCTGGTATTTCATTACTGTTATTTTATGCCTTTGCTATGCAATGTATGAGTACACTTGCCATTGTGAAAAAGGAGACAAATTCTTGGAAATGGCCCATATATCAATTAGTAATTATGAGTGGTTTTGCTTATATTGTAGCTTTAATCGCCTATCAAGTCTTAAAATAAATGAATACAATAATTCAAAATATATTAGCTTTTTCTGCGGTAGGTTTAGCCATACTTTATCTCCTGCGAAAATATATTTGGTCACCTAAGAAAAAATCGGCCAAAGCTTGTGGCGGTGATGATGGCTGCGGATGTCACTAAATCCCATTGAAATCCAAGATTCACGAATTCCATATTATTAAAATAAAGTCAATGAGTAAAAAAGGGATCTCATTAATTATAACTTGTCAATTCTAATCCTCTTATAAGCTTACATTTTCGATTACAAATCTAAATAAATCAACATTTTTAAAAGACCTCATAAATGGCATTCTTATAGGCATTGGTCTTTTAATTTCGGCATTAGTAGTTGTAGCCATATTTAATCTAACTATTGTTCATGGAATTTTCTATATAGGCATAGAAATCATTCTCGTATTCGTCCTAAAAGCCTTTATACAGCGTAATAACAATAGTAATAAATAAGCTGCTCCTATTTTTCTATAAAACCTGAAGGAACAGAAAATGTATCAGCATCTGGTGTTACAAACTTTACATTGTTTAACGTTGCATTACCGATAACTTTTCCTAAGCCTCCCTCTTTAGACCATTCATAAAATTCCCAGTGATGTGCTATTGGTACACCATCTATCATTTTAGAATTAGAGTAACCTATGGCATGCGGATCTGATTCAGCTGCTTCTGTAGATTTATTAACGGTAACAATGTAAGCTGCATAAGCTATCATATGTGTTGTTGGATCGCTGTAAACCACATACCAATCATCTGGAGCATCTCCTGTATTGGCTTCAAACGTTAAACGTTGCGAATTGTATGTTTTATCATTAAGCTTTGCGCTTTCTACATCAGACCAAATAGTTCCTTGGTCACTCAACTTAGTAGGAAATAGTAAGAAATACATCCAAGTGTAAGCATCAAATCGCGCTGCTTTAGCATTTGTAAGATTTGGCGAATGAAATACCTTATCACCATCAAAATAAATAAAAGTCCCATCATTTAATGCAATCTTCCCTTTTGTAGAATTGGTTAAATACGTCATTTTGCCATTAAGACGTTCTTTACCACCAAAACTAATGACCATATCTAATTCAATAGCTTCTTTAGACAAAAATACATCCTTATTATATGCCTCTTCAATAGTTTCTATAGGTGTGAGCATTTTATTTTCTATGGTAGGCTCAGAGGTTTCTACTTCAACTGGTGCTTTCTTTTCGCTTTTACAACTTATCGAAACAATTAAAAGCAATACACAGACAATACTAAACTTAAACATATAAGACATATTTTGGGGTTTTATTAAACAAATCGACCAAATTAGAGTGTAAAATGAACACTAGCGATTAGAGCTAACAATTTTGTGATAAGTTTAGCTTTTTAAACAAAAAAACTAATTAGCGAAGAATTAAATCTTCTTTAAGTATAAATTTTTAGCCACACTTTGAGAGACTACAATTTCTGAATGCTCTAAAGCTATTTTTATAGAATTATCAAACGGCTCTTTATGCTTCACTGTAATTATTGTGCCAAGTGCAATATTATTGCTGTCTAGGTATTTCAAAAATTTAGAAGAGGTATCATCTACTCCAACACATTTGTATGTAGAACCTACTTCAGCTTTAGCCAAAACTATTTTTTCAATATGCTTAAAGTTTCCCTCCTTATCCGGAATTGGATCTCCATGAGGATCATACGTCGGAAATTCTAAAAATGCATCGAGTTCGTCAATCAACTTTTCAGACTTAATATGCTCTAAGTGTTCTGCCACTTCATGAACCTCATCCCAAGAAAAGTTTAATTTTTCTACTAAAAACACCTCCCAAAGGCGATGCTTTCTAATAATATTTACTGCGACACGTCTACCATCATCTGTTAAAGTAACACCTTGGTATTTTTTATAATCCGCATAATTCTTTTCAGATAGTTTTTTAATCATATCTGTAACAGAAGATGCTTTGGTCTGCATAGCAGAAGCGATAGCATTTGTATTTACCGTTTTTTCGCCATTACTACTTAAGTGGTAAATCGCTTTAATATAATTTTCTTCTGTTAGTGTAATCATAAGTTTATCGTGTTCTGCAAATATAGAAAAACTAAACTTCTTAAAATATTTTTAGACTAATCTAAAAGTATTTTTATATTTGTGTAAAATTAATTCAAGATGAGACTAATTAATATAATTATATTTATGATTTGTGCTAATACAACAGCACAATCAACTTTTAGTTTAGAAGGAAAAGTTCTATCCAACGGTAAGCCTCTTCCGTATGCAAATGTGTATATTGAAAACACAGATAAAGGTGCCACAACTAATGAGAATGGTGTCTTTAGCATCCCTAACTTAGCGTCTGGAAATTATTCAGTAGCTGCTTCTTTTACAGGGTATACTCTTCAAAAGAAAACGGTTATAATTAAAGCCAAGAATAGCTATATCACCTTTAACTTAAACGAAGATGATGCACTTGATGAAGTGATTATCACAGGAACCTTAAAAGCGGTTTCAAGATTAGAAAGCCCTGTCCCTGTAGAGGTTTATACACCTACGTTTTTAAAGAAAAATCCAACACCAAATATTTTTGAAGCGCTTCAGAATGTTAATGGAGTTCGTCCACAATTAAACTGCAACGTTTGCAATACTGGCGACATTCACATCAATGGTTTAGAAGGACCTTATACCCTTGTTTTAATCGATGGTATGCCTATTGTCAGTGGATTATCTACCGTCTATGGGTTATCTGGAATTCCTAATTCACTTATTGAACAAATAGAAGTAGTTAAAGGACCTGCATCTTCATTATATGGTAGTGAGGCTGTTGGTGGACTTATAAATGTGATTACCAAATTACCTGAAAATTCCCCTCGTTTCTTTGCAGATGCCTTTGTAACGGGTTGGGGCGAAACCAACTTAGACCTTGGTTTTAAAGCCCAAGTAGGTAAAAAAGCAACTGTTTTAGTAGGTACTAACTACTTTAAGTTTGATGAACTTGTAGATAATAACAATGATAATTTTACAGATTTAACTTTACAAGATCGCATTTCAATATTTCAAAAATGGGATTTTAAAAGGGCAAGTAACCGAAAATTATCTTTGGCTGGTCGTTACTTTTATGAAGATCGTTGGGGAGGCGAACTCCAATGGAACAAAACGTATAGAGGTGGAGATGCTATTTATGGCGAAAGCATTTATACGTCGCGCTTTGAAATCTTAGGAGACTACGAATTGCCGTTGAGTGAAAAAGTAAACTTTCAATTTTCATATTCCGATCACGATCAAAATTCAGTATATGGAAACACTCCTTATTTAGCACAACAACGCATTGGTTTTGGACAGTTAATTTGGGATAAAAAAATAGACAAACACGACTTATTATTCGGAACTGCATTACGTTATAATTATTATAATGACAATACAACCGCAACCATAAGTGCCGACGAAGTAACAATGCCTTCACTATTCATTCAAGATGAAATTGCTTTCAACAAAAAGCAAAGTTTATTACTTGGTATGCGTTATGATTACGATAGTAGACATGGCCATATTTTTACACCAAGAATAGCCTATAGATACAAACCCACTGATAATGACATTATACGCCTTAATGCAGGTACCGGCTTTAGAGTCGTCAATTTATTTACCGAAGAACACGCAGCACTTACCGGAGCAAGAGATGTTATCATAGAAGAGGCTTTACAACCTGAAGAATCCTATAATGTTACACTTAATTATTTGAAAAAATTATACCTAGACAATGGTATGTATTTTACTTTTGACACCTCAGCTTGGTACACGTATTTTACTAACGCTATACTACCAGATTACGACACCAATCCTAATAAAATCATATACAGTAACTTGGATGGTTACTCCACGTCTAAAGGTCTTAGTTTTAATGTCGATGCCGTTTTTGGCAGTGGTATAAAAGCGTCTATAGGAGCTACTTATCAAGATGTTTCTCAAACTGAAAATGGCCAACGCATTAAACAAATTTTAACCGAGCAATACGCTGGCGTATGGTCGCTGTCCTACAAGAATTATAAAACAAATTTGACATTAGACTATACAGGAAATCTTTACGGACCAATGCGATTGCCATTGTTAGGAGATTTAGATCCAAGACAAGAGTATTCACCAACATGGAGCATCCAAAACATACAAGCAACCTATGATGGTCTAAATAATCTTGAAATTTATGCTGGTGTAAAAAACCTATTAAACTGGACACCAAATGAAGGAAACCCTTTTATAATCGCTAGAGCAGATGACCCTTTTGATGAAAACGTTCAATTTAATGGAGATGGTGATGTCATTCCTACAACAGACAATCCATACGCACTCACATTTGACCCATCATATGTTTATGGCCCCAACCAAGGTATAAGATTATTTTTTGGAATGAGATATAACCTAAATTAATCATACAATTTTAGTACCTTCGTAATAAATATTTAGATATATGAAAAAAATAATTTTCTTCTTAGCTATCACGCTCATTTTTACGGCGTGTAAGGATGAATCTAAAGATAACGGCAAACTCAATATCGTAACCACTACGACCATGATAACCGATTTGGTGCAAAATATTGGTGGTGACATGGTGAATGTACAAGGTTTAATGGGTTCCGGAGTAGATCCACACCTTTATAAAGCCAGTGAAGGAGACGTTTCTAAATTAGTCAATGCAGATATTATTTTTTACAGCGGATTACATTTAGAAGGTAAACTCGTAGAAGTCCTTGAAAAAATGAAAAGCACCAACAAAACCACGATAGCACTTTCAGATGCCTTAGACAAAAAAACATTAATAGGTTCAGAGTATTTTGCTTCAAATTACGATCCACACGTTTGGTTCGATATTAATTATTTTCAGCAATTTGCAATAAAAGTAGCCAGTGTTTTATCAGAAAAAGACCCTAAAAATGCTTTAAAATACGAAACTAACAAGAAGGCTTATATCATTAAATTAGAAGCACTTCAAGACAAGGTAAAACAAACAATAACCACACTTCCCAAAGAAAAACGAATATTAGTAACTGCTCATGATGCGTTTAATTATTTTGGAAAGGCCTACGGATTTGAAGTGGTTGGTTTACAAGGCATATCTACAGCAACTGAAGCAGGTGTGCAAGATGTTCAAAAATTGGCTACATTTATTATCGAAAAAAATATTCAAGCTATATTTATAGAAAGTTCTGTACCCAAACGAACAATTGAAGCCTTACAAGCTGCAGTAAAATCAAAAGGACACGATGTAAAAATTGGAGGCACCTTGTATTCTGATGCACTCGGAAATGCAGGCACAGCAGAAGGCACTTATATTGGTATGTTTGAATATAATGTAAACACGATTGTAAATGCTTTAAAATAAAATTCAGTTGCAGTTTGTAGTGAAGGCTATTTTAAAGAAATTAAATAAAAAGAAATTGAAAACTAATATTGCAAAGAAGAATGTCCTAATCAATTTAGAGAATTGAACATCAAAATTCAAACATAATGAACGAAGGAACGTAGATGCGAGGCGCAGCCTCAAGCACGAAGTTCTGAAAGTGAGTGATGCTTTTTAGCAAATGCTCTACATTCACGAATTCCTTATTGAATCTATAAAAATCAATGAGTAATTTCCAATTTTGATTGTGATTTTTTGGTTCGTTTTGTATCAAAACAAAATGAACAGAACTAAAATTATGAAAGAACAAACTATTGATAATAAGACTCCCGTTTCCGCAGGAGTAATTGCTGTAAAAGTAGACGACCTTACCGTTGCCTACAACTACAAACCTGTACTTTGGGACATCGATTTAGAAATCCCAGAAGGAGTTTTAATGGCTATTGTTGGTCCAAATGGAGCCGGAAAATCGACACTTATAAAATCTATTTTAGGAATTTTAAAACCTATTGCTGGTAGTGTAACTATTTACGGCAAACCTTATGAAAAACAACGCCAACTCGTCGCATATGTTCCTCAAAAAGGCAGCGTCGATTGGGATTTCCCAACCACAGCACTAGATGTTGTGATGATGGGAACTTACGGCAGTTTAGGCTGGATAAAACGTCCTGGACAAAAAGAAAAGAAAGCATCACTCGAAGCCTTAGAAAAAGTAGGTATGCTAGCGTTCAAAGGCAGACAAATAAGTCAACTTTCTGGTGGACAACAACAACGGATTTTCTTAGCCAGAGCATTGGTACAAAACGCCTCTATTTATTTTATGGATGAACCTTTTCAAGGCGTTGATGCGACGACCGAAATTGCTATCATAAATATTTTAAAAGAATTACGAAAAGCAGGAAAAACAGTGATTGTAGTGCATCACGATTTACAAACTGTTCCAGAATATTTTGATTGGGTAACCTTTTTAAACGTGAAAAAAATTGCCACAGGCCCCGTAAAGGATATCTTTAATGATGATAATTTAACAAAGACTTATGGCATTAATTATAAAGTAAGTATACAGGAGTAAAAAATAGTTGTCAGTTTTGAGTCGCAGTAAGCAGTGCTTACGCTATTACAAACATGAAATCAATAAAAACATGAAATACGCATACACCATTTTATATGTCGAAGATGTTGAAAAGACCATGTCATTCTATGAAAATGCTTTTGGATTTCAAAAAAAATTCATCACACCAGAGCATGATTATGGAGAGTTACTTTCAGGTGAAACCACAATCGCTTTTGCATCTCATTCCTTAGGCAATTCAAACTTAAAAAAAGGCTTTAAACAACTTTCAATACATGAAAAACCCAACGGAATTGAAATGGCTTTTACAACTGAAAACATTGAAATAGACTTTAAAAACGCATTAGCAGCAGGTGCTACTGAATACGAAAGTATTACCCAAAAACCTTGGGGACAAAAAGTAGGATATTTAAGAGATATTAATGGGGTTCTAATAGAAATTTGCACCCCCATAAAACATTAAAGGCCATAAACTTAATCGAATACATAGAACTTGTCTTTACAGACTACACGCTAAGAACCATCACACTTGGAACAGCCATATTAGGAGCTGTTACTGGAATGCTTGGTAGTTTTGCTGTACTTAGAAAACAAAGTTTATTAGGAGATGCTATTTCTCATGCCGCTTTACCAGGTATTGCGATTGCTTTTTTAATTACTGGAGCTAAAGACAGTAATACGTTATTAATTGGAGCTTTAATTAGTGGCTTAATTGGCACGTTTTGGATTAGAGGTATTGTCACCAAAACCCACTTAAAATCAGATACCGCTTTAGGTTTAATTCTGTCTTTGTTTTTCGGATTTGGAATGTTATTACTCACCTTTATTCAAAAACAACCTAATGCTAACCAAGCCGGATTAGACAAGTACCTTTTCGGACAAGCAGCTACCTTAGTAGAAAGTGATGTCTGGTTAATGGCTATTGTTACAGGAATCTGTTTTATAGTCATGCTCACCTTCTGGAAAGAGTTTAAAATTTTACTCTTTGATGCCGATTACGCCAAAACACTTGGTTTTAACACCAAATTTATAGATATTCTTATCACAACATTTATTGTTTTAGCTATTGTGTTAGGACTTCAAACCGTTGGAGTGGTTTTAATGAGTGCTATGCTATTAGCTCCTGCTGCTGCTGCCAGACAATGGACAAACAGTTTATCAATTATGGTACTCTTAGCAGCGCTTTTTGGTGCCTTTTCTGGCGTCTTTGGAACAGCAATTAGTGCGAGTCAAGATAATTTATCTACTGGTCCTGTTATTGTTTTAGTCGCTGGAGTTTTTGTAATGTTTTCATTTATATTTTCTCCAAGTCGTGGCTTGCTATTTAAGCAAATCCGATTTATTAAAAATCGTCGCGATTTAGAACTACATAAAACACTCGCATTTATGCATCATATTGCAGAAACTCACGAAGATATTTCACATCCACATGCCATAAAACTTTTAAATAATTTTCAAGGTTATACACGCTCTACCCTTCAAAAATTAGTAGATAAAGATTATGTTCAACTTGATGGAAATATGTGGAGTTTAACCAAAACTGGTTTTGACGCAGCTGCTAATTTGTACACTAAACAATCCACCGAAGATGAGTAACGCGCAACTTGAAATACAACTTATAGCAAGTTTAGTGGCCGTTGCTTGTGCCATTCCTGGGACGTTTTTAGTCCTTAGAAAAATGGCTATGATTAGCGATGCTATTAGTCATTCTATCTTACCTGGTATTGTTGTTGGTTTTTTTGTAACACAAGATTTAAATTCACCTTTATTAATTCTACTAGCGGCTTTAACAGGTATTATTACGGTGGTTTTAGTAGAATATATCCAGAAAACAGGATTGGTAAAAGAAGACACAGCCATAGGACTAGTATTTCCTGCCATGTTTAGTATTGGAGTCATTCTAATTGCTAAAAACGCCAACGATGTCCATTTAGATGTCGATGCTGTTTTATTAGGCGAATTAGCCTTTGCTCCTTTTGATAGGTTACTCATTGCCGGAACTGATGTAGGTCCAAAATCACTTTGGGTCGTTGGCACTATTCTACTCATCACAATTACACTTTTAATTCTATTTTTTAAAGAATTAAAACTAAGCACCTTTGACAAAGGTTTGGCGGCATCCTTAGGGTTTTCACCAGCGATTATTCATTATGGATTAATGTCTGTAGCTTCAGTTACTACAGTTGGATCTTTTGATGCTGTTGGTGCCATTTTGGTAGTCGCTTTAATGATTGCTCCTGCTGCTGCTGCTTATTTACTGACTACAGATTTAAAGAAAATGCTCGCTTTAGCGATAAGTTTTGGGGTTTTCAGTGCTATTTTCGGGTACTGGGTGGCGCATTGGCTAGATGCTTCTATTGCAGGTTCTATAACAACCGTTCTTGGTTTAGTATTTTTACTAGTGTATTTATTTGCACCATCAAAAGGTATTATAGCCGTTATTTATCGCGAAAAGCAACAACGCACCGAAGTCTCTTTACTCACGTTCTTATTGCATTTAAAAAACCATGATGAAATTGAAGAGCGCCACGTTAATCACCTCAACGAGCATATTAATTGGCAAAAAGTACGTGCTAAAACCGTTCTCGATTTAGCCAAAAAAAATAATATGATTCATATTGAAGACAATATTGTGTCCTTAACTAAAAAAGGAGATGAATTCACATCTAAAGCCATTGATTACATTATTACTAATGAAGATGCGCAAATTGAAGATATGAAGGATGACTTCTTTTTGTTTAGAGGGTAATACAATGAAAGATTTCACCGTAATTAACGACAGAGATTAAATATTTTAAATCATTATGAAACTACTCAATTACGTTACAGGAAAAAATGGATTAATCCTTGTAGGATTTATTGTGCTATGTGTTTTCATTTACAACAAGTATAAAACGCAACGCTACTTTAAATACATTGAAAAAAGACAGAAAGAAAAAGAAAGGAAAAAATAAACTTTTGTAGTTTCAAATTTGTCATCTTCTAATTAAACACAAACAACCATCAACTACAAGTTTACTTAAACCCTCGTTCCTTCTGAATATGTTCATAAGCTTCTTGCACTTGTCTAAACTTAGCTTCAGCACCTTCGCGATGTTCTTTTCCTAAATGACCAACACGATCGGGATGGTATTTCTTAGCCATAGTCCGATAGGCTTTTTTAACCTCTGTATCAGAAACTGACTTATCAATTTCTAATATTTTATAAGCATTATCGCTACTGTTATAAAACATGGCTTTTATGCTTTCGTAATCCCTATTACTAATTCCTAAATACCCTGTTATGGTATAGATTTGGCGCAATTCATCCTCAGTCACTAAACCATCAGCTTTTGCAATTCCGAATAGGAAATGAAGTAATTGTAATCGCGATGCATGATCCATCATTTGTTTAATCTGCAAACACACTTGGCGCGTAGAAATGTTCTGCTTAGCAATACGTTTAAACAATTCAAAGGCTTTATTAGCCCTATCTTTACCATACATATTGGTAAATTGTTGACGTACAAAATCTAATTCCCGTTGATCTTGTTTGCCATCGGCTTTAATAACAATAGACGCTAAAATTAGCAGGCTGACTTCAAAATCTCCGGATTGTGTTTGTGATTGCGACGTTCGTTTACCATAATTTGGCATTGTTCGGTACGAATCACGTTCACGTTTTCCCGTTTGACGATCACCAATTAACGGAGTCCCATTATCTGTTAAATTATCAACAAAACTACCAAGTGCCAATCCTATTATAGCACCAATCGGACCTCCAAAAGACCAACCTAAAGCACCACCAATCCATTTTGCAAAACTCATAAATTTTATATTTATTTCTAAAATTCAAATATACTATTTGTTAGTGGTATCGAAATGCAATTTGTTACGTTTTGGACGCAACCATTTCAGCAAAATTGTATTTTACAACTATATCACCTACCTTAACACTATGAAAATCAATATATTTATTTTACTCATTTGCGCTTCCATGCTTATCGCTGGCCGTATTTAAGACTACTGATAATACCTCAATTGATGATTTAGAATACCTTATTGTTGATGACGATTATAATTTAAAACGATTAGAATACATAAATGCTGCGTTAACATTAGATGACGGAGTTCCTCTTGATAGACTTCTATTAACATTTAAAACCTATATACTATAAATTATGAAAACAACCTATTATATTTTGATACTAATGCTATTGACAATAAGTTGCAACAGTGATGATACACAACAAAACATAGAGCCAACACCAAATACCCCTTGGTCTTTAGTAAACGTTTCTGGCGGTTTAGCCGGAGTTGATGATGATTTTGAAATCGGCCTCATAACTTGGGATTTTAATCCTAATAATTCAGAATTAACTGTTACCAACAACAATACCGCAAATGTTGTTTATGACGGATTCCCTACTGGTACTTACGACTATGAAGTTGTTACACAAACCAATGGAGACATGTCGGTAATTATCAATTCCTTTAGCTATAATATTACAAGCTTATCAGCAACACAACTTATACTAGACGAAGGTGTTCTTGCTGATGGTTTTTTACTCACATTCAGCAGGTAATCCGTTTTGGTTAGAACTTGTTATATTGAAAAACAATATACCACCATTCAAAGTGCTTACTAAACACATTATACACGCGACTATTTTTCATTATCTTTGCAATTCAAATTAAGATTAATTAAAACATAAAAATATGTATCCAGCAGAATTAGTAAAACCAATGCGTGAGGATTTAACCAACGTCGGTTTTGAAGAATTACACACCTCAGAAGCTGTAGATAAGGCCATTGCAAAAGAAGGAACAACTTTAGTGGTTGTAAATTCTGTTTGTGGTTGTGCTGCTGCAAATGCAAGACCAGGTGCTCGCATGAGTTTAGCGAATGCAAAAAAACCAGACCATATCGTCACTGTTTTTGCAGGTGTTGATAAAGAGGCTGTTGATGCCGCCAGAGCACACATGGTGCCTTTTCCTCCAAGTTCGCCATGTATGGCTTTATTTAAAGACGGAGAGCTAGTACACATGTTAGAGCGTCACCATATTGAAGGTCGTCCTGCAGAATTAATTGCAGAAAATCTTAAAGATGCTTATAACGAGCATTGCTAAAAAAAGATAAAAAAACGAAGTATTTAAACCACGATTTTTATCGTGGTTTTTTTGTACATAAATTGCAATGATTACCTTTGTGACATGAGAAAACTACTAGCCTATCCGCTTTCTATTATATTTTATTTATGCTTTGGGTTAACCTTGGTTATATTTCATATAATCCAATGGATTAGCTTTAATGTGTTTGGTTATAAAGCACTTAAGATTAGTGTAGATTGGCTACAATTTTTTATTATGCGCTGCCTTAACCTTTTGGGTACTAGAATCTCATTTTACAATCCTTATAACATTAGTACAGACAGACCCTTAATTATTGTTTGCAACCATCAAAGTATGTACGACATTTCACCTATAATGTGGTATCTACGCAAGCACCATGTAAAGTTTGTTTCTAAAAAAGAACTAGGAAAAGGTATTCCAAGTGTGTCCTATAATTTACGTCACGGAGGCTCTGTTTTAATAGACCGAAAAGATGCGAGACAATCGCTATCTGCAATGATGGCCTTTGGAGACTATATTGAAAAAACAAAAAGAGCAGCCGTTATTTTCCCCGAAGGTACGCGAAGTAAGAATGGAGTTCCAAGACCATTTAAAACGAAAGGCTTAGAAATGCTTATTAAAAAAGTTCCTTCGGCACTCATTGTTCCTATTACAGTTAATAACTCATGGAAAATGTTACGCTATGGAAATTTCCCAATGGGAATTGGAAATCATATAAAATTTACTGTTCATAAGCCCTTAGAAATTGTTAACTTTACAACTAAGGCTGAATTAATTCAGCAAGTAGAACAAACCATTGTTGCTGCCATTGAGAATTAATTACCAAAAAACACTATTAAGATGTCGCTAAAAAATGTAAGATTAGAAGTGATGCAGCATCTCGAAAAAGATGTACAATCGCTTATTGAAAAATATTTAATCCCTGTTGAGAAAATCTGGCAACCTACAGATTTCCTTCCAGACTCTACAAAAGATTCATTCCATGAAGAGGTTAGAGAAATTAGAGAGTTATCTAAAGAACTACCATACGATTTTTGGGTCGTTTTAGTTGGAGATATGATCACCGAAGAAGCCTTACCTAGTTACGAATCCTGGCTTATGGATGTTGAAGGTGTTGACCAAATTGAACGTAACGGATGGTCAACATGGTTAAGACATTGGACAGGTGAAGAAAACAGACATGGTGATGTTTTAAATAAATACTTATACCTATCTGGTCGTGTAAATATGCGCGAGATTGAAAAAACCACACAATATTTAATTAATGATGGTTTTGATATTGGTACAGGCAGAGATCCTTATAAAAACTTTGTATACACAAGCTTTCAAGAATTAGCGACTTATATTTCTCATAATCGTGTCGCTAAAATTGCCAAACAAAAAGGCAATAAACAATTGGCTAAAATGTGTAAAATCATTTCAGGAGATGAAATGCGACACCACCATGCCTATTCGGAATTTGTAGAGCGCATTTTTGCTATAGATCCTAACCAGATGATGATGGCTTTTCACGATATGATGAAACGAAAAATTGCGATGCCAGCACACTTTTTAAGAGAGTCTGGTGAGAGTATTGGTACGGCTTTTGAAGAATTTTCGAACACTGCACAACGTCTTGGAGTTTATACCTCTAACGATTATGTAGATATCTTACAGAAACTAATTGACCGTTGGGACATAGGAAAAATGACCGGACTAAATGAGGAAGCTGAAAAAGCAAGAGATTACTTAATGAAACTACCTCCAAGAATGTATCGTTTGTCTGAACGTATGAAGATTCCTGAAAATTCATATCAATTTAAATGGGTCGATCCGGCATAATTATTTCGTATGACAATTTCTGATGCGCAACTCATTGAAGCTACTATTGATTTCGTTAAAACCGAACTTAAACATGCTGAAGGAGGCCACGATTGGTTTCATATTGAACGCGTTTATAAAAACAGCTTATCAATTGCCAAACATGAGCATGTAAACCTTACAGTTGTGTCGTTAGCAGCTTTACTACACGATATTGCGGATCCTAAATTTCATAATGGAGATGAAGCTTTAGGCTCTAAAATAGCAAGTACATTTCTACTAAAACACAATGTAGATAGTGAAATTATTGAACATGTGACTCAAATTATCGACAACATGTCCTTTAAAAATTCATTCGATTTGAATACTGCATTTACGTCTAAAGAAATGGAAGTCGTACAAGATGCCGATCGCTTAGATGCTATTGGTGCCATTGGTATTGCACGTTGTTTTAATTATGGAGGGTTTAAAAACAGAGCACTCCATAATCCAGACATTAAGCCTAATCTTAACATGACTAAGGCCGAATACAAACATTCTGAAGCACCAACAATAAATCATTTTTACGAAAAATTGTTACTTCTAAAAGATCAAATGAACACTAAAACAGGACAACGCATGGCCTTAGAGCGCCATAATTATATGGAAGGCTTTCTGAAACAGTTTTATGCAGAATGGGAAGGAAAGCTGTAATTAATCCCAATGTACTTTTATATTTAATGTTTTTCCATTTATAACCTCAACGGTTTCATTAATTATAAAATATTTACTTAAGGGTGCTTCTTCGATGCCTCCAGTATTGTAACTATTTTCTGTTCCCCAGAATTCAAACGTGTAATTATATATGCCAGAAGACACATTTTCAAGCCTAACCTGTTTATCACCAGATCCGCTTTCTTCTTTTATAATATTAACTTCTGGAAATTCAACACGAACTCTTGCCATAGCATAATTATTAGGAATATTAAAATCAATCGCTATAGCCCCTGTATTTAACGATGTACCACTACCACCTGAAACATATTCAGCATCTGAAACTTTAATCTCATCTTTTTCGCAGCTTACTATCAGTAGCGTTAAACATAGAACTACTACATTAAAAAATGTTGTGTATTTCATATTGAAAATTATTTTGCCAATTTACAATATTTTTAAAAGAGGAGTTAAAGCCATACTATTACTTTAGATATTGTTTATAAATTCTTAATACAGCCTCCTGTAAGGAATGGGAATAAAAAAAATAGGCTAACTCTCTTTAGCCACCTCTAAAGCCGTTAACTTATATTCAATAGCTGCCATTTCCTATCCCTAATGAATAATTTCATCTGCAGACAAGTTATTATTAGAATTTACTGCATCTAAAATATCTTGGCCTTTTTTAGAATAATAAAGTATTGCAATATCTATTTTGTCATCCATAAGTATGAAATTTAATTATTGAACCATTAATTTCAATTCACCTCTATATTTAGAAGCGCTTTTTCCTGTAAACTCTTTAAATAATTTATTAAAGTGTGAAAAATTATTAAATCCACATTCAAAACTAACATCTGCAATACTCATCTGACTTTCAGAAAGTAGTTTGGTGGCATGTACAATACGATATTCGTTAACTAATTTTGTAAATGTTTTACCCGTTACTTTTTTAAAGTAGCGACAAAACGCAGGAACCGTCATACTCACTTTATCTGCAATCTCGTCTAAACTAATATGATCTTGAAAGTTTTGGTTAACATGCTTAAAGATAACATCAATCTTAGCACTATCTTGAGGCTCTGTTTCAAAAGCAAAACCATCTGCATTTAAAATGGTATAATCCTCAGATTTTGCCAAACCGTGTAATACCTCTAATAAAATCAGTATTTTTTTAAAGCCTTCTTTTTCATTTAACTTCTCGATCTTCTTCCCTAACTTCTGTTTGGTCTTAACACCAAAAAGAATCCCTTTTTTAGACAATTCAAACATTTTATTAATAGCCTCCATCTCTGGAATATCAAAAAAATGACTTCCTAAAAATTCAGGTTTAAACTGCACTAACGTTTCCGATCCATTAATTGTTAAACGATCGGTAAAACCATTATGCGGTAAGTTAGATCCAATTAGCAGTAATTGACTGTTATTAAAATAAGATAAATGATTTCCTATATGACGTTTACCTTGGCCTTTATTAACATAAACCAATTCTATTTCAGGATGAAAATGCCAAAATGGTTTCTTTTCCCCTTTATAGGCATCAATTTTATGTTTCCTTACTAAAATTGAACTACCAAATTCAGGGCTTATCTTTTCTAAAGTAGGTTTTCTTGTATTCATAGTCTATTTGTTATTGCAAAGTTAGCCCGATAGAAGTCTAAAACCTATGGCAGATTAACAATAATATACACTATTTTAACCTAAAATCATAATATAATACCCGTTAATGATAATTATGTATATAAATATGCCAAAATCGATGTTTTAATGAAGACAAAACCACTATACCTTTGTCATGTAAAATCATTTCAACTGATCTTTAGAATGTTGTCGCATACCATTATTGTAATAGCAAATCATAAAGCGCAAATTTTCAATTTCAGTTGCAATAAAAAAATGAAACATTATGAAAACATTATTTAAAACCATTTTAGTATTAGCTGTAATGTTAGGAACATGTACAAGCTACGCCAATGCAACATTAGAAGTTATACCAACTTTTAATAATGTAAAAAAAGGAAACTCCATTTCTGTTACTAATGCTTCAGGAAAAATAGTATTTAGTGGTCTTATTAATTTTAACGGTAACATTAGTCGTCTTTATGATTTTTCACAATTACAAGACGGTATATATATTATTGAAGTTAATAAAGATTTTGAAATTGACATTACTACGGTAGAGGTTAAAAACAACAGCGTTAATTTTATAAAAACTAAAAGCGAAAAGATTTTTAAACCCGTTTTTAGAGTTGAAAAAAATAAACTATTGATTTCAAAATTAGCTTTAGATACTTCAGAAATGGAAATAGAACTCTATTTTAATAATGAATTAATCCATTCTGAAACCATAAAAGGAAGCGAAATATTAAATAGAGTTTACAAACTAGACCATAGTATTAATGGAGATTATACTGCTCTTGTTAGATCTAACGACAGAGTATTCATCGAAAACTTCAAAATATAAATAGACGTATTTATTTTAAAAGTGGATCTTGATTGGTCCACTTTTTTTTGTTTAAAACAACTGTATCCCTCTATAATATGCATTTCAATCTAGAGACACCTCTCAATACAAAAAAAACAATACAACTTAACCCTGACTAAGGTGCTAAACTACACTATGTGATAATTCCTTATGACACGCAAGTAATCAAACACTTAGCTCAATCACAAGCAATAAACCTATAGAAGATTAACATTAATATATGCTATTTTAACCCATAAAATTACACATTAAATCCTTAAGGTTAATTTTGCATACAAATGTGCCAAAATGGTTGTTTTGTACCATACAAAACCACCATAACTTTGCAGTATCAAAACGTTTATAGTTGAGAGCATCGCTCTCGCAAAAACGATTAAAATTAAAAATTATGAAAACATTCTTTAAAAATATTTTAGTATTAGCTGTCGTGTTAGGAACATACACAGGCTACGCCAATACAACATTAAAAGATACACCTTCTTCTAAGATACTTAGCAAAGGTGATTTTATTTCAGTATCTGATGCTCATGGACAAGTTGTTTATAGCGGCCGCATCAATTATAACGGAAGCATGAAAAACCTTTATGATTTTTCACAATTAAAAGATGGTATTTATACTGTTGAAGTAAACAAAGACTTTGAAATTGATATTAACTCAATCCAAGTTAAAGGTAATAGCGTTACTTTTTTAGAGACTTCAAATAAAAAAATCTTTAAGCCTGTATTTAGATCTGAAGATTCTAAACTTTTTATTTCAAAATTAGCCATTGACACTAACGAAATGGTTGTTGAGTTGTATTTTGAAAATGACCTTATCCATACTGAAAAAGTAAAAGGAGATGAGATTATAAACCGAATCTACAAATTAGACCAAAACCTTAGAGGTAACTACACTGCAATTATTAGAGCAAATGGTCGTGTATTTGTTGAAAATTTTAAAATTTAGATTATTGTTTATTTATTAGTTTATTTAGTTAAAAGTGGGCAGTAGAGAGCCCACTTTTTTTTGTTTAAAACAGTTTCATTTGCCTATTTTTATTCAGCTCATAAAGTGTTGTATTTAATTGTGGTATAGCCTTATTTTTAAAATATTTTAATCTTGCCAGCCTCACTAAATCATTGATTTGTTGTGCAATTTGTCCTTCACCACGCATTCTAACTCCGTAGCGACTTTCGTTTAAAGTACCTCCATGGCAATTTTCAATTTGACGCAATACTTTATCAGCTCTGTCTGGCATTGTTTTTTTTATCCAATCGCTAAAAATTTCTCCAATTGCCCCATTTAATCTTACAATAGTATGTGCAATACTTAAAGCCCCTGCTTCTGATACTACTTTCGCCATTGGCAGAATTTCATGACTATTAATCGACGGAATTATGGGTGCCAACATCACATTTACAGGAATACCACTATCACTCAACTCCTTTACAACTTGAAGTCGTTTTTTAATCGTTGCTGTTCTTGGTTCTAAAACTCGTCTAGTGTCTTCCGATAGTGATGTTATAGAAACATTTACTGATATTAAGTTATCTTTAGCTAAGGCTTTTAGCAAATCTAAATCTCTTAAGATTAAAGCATTCTTGGTAATGATACCAACAGGATGTTTATATTTTAAAAACACCTTTAAACATTCTCTTGTTATCTCAAATTGCTTTTCGGCAGGTTGGTAACAATCGGTATTGCCAGACATAATAATTGGGTATGCCTTCCAGCTTTTCCTTTTCAGGTGTACTTCTAAAAGCTTTGCTGCGTCTTTTTTAACCAAAATACGACGTTCAAAATCTAGACCCGCACTGTAACCCCAAAATTCGTGCGAATTCCGTGCGTAACAATAAATACAACCATGTTCGCAACCTTGGTACATATTCATAGAATAGGCCATACCAACATCTGGACTCGCTACTTTATTGACAATCGTCTTTGGAAATACATTAAGATATTGAGTTTTGTTTTTATCTACAGTTTCACCTTCTTTATGGCAAAACTCTAGAAAATCATCACGCATTTCGTAAGACAACTCAAAAAAACGATTATGTGTGTTTTGTTGTGCGCCTCTACCTTTAATTGTGGATTTGGGATGTATCATACCCTAAAATTAGTATGAAAAACGGCTGAACGTGGCTACAGGTTGTAGTTTTAACTTAATTAACTATGGTATCCAAAACCGTATTAGTTTTTGTATCTAACACTATTACTTTGGTGTTTTACTCAAAACTAGAAATACCAGCTTAAATACCAGAATGTGCATTATTTAGAGCACTAAAAGTAGATACTCATGTAAGACGACCTATTGAGATCTATAACTTTTACTAATAATAAAACTCTGAATCTGTCGATGGACAAATCCAGAGTTTAGATTTAAAATAATAGAGGCTATTTTGTCTATTACAATAGCTCTAAAAGTTTTTATCTTTTGAGGCTTTAATTGATAATAGAACAACAACCATTGCTCCTAGTATTGAAGCAACAACATTAATCTCTCCTGTTATTAACCAAAATATCAATGATACCACTGTAACGGCTAATAAAGCTGCTAATAAGATGTAGATTAAACGTTTCATAAGGACTAATAATAAATTTTGAAGAAAAGCATTTACATTAAAGCGAACCAACTACAACTCTATAAGTTGTATTTAAAAATTACTCCTGCATTTAATATGCCACCAGGAGCAATACTGCTGTAAGTTGAAACTACCCTAAGGCCATAATGCAGTTTACTTTTTAAACCAAATAAGACTTGAACACCTAAATCAATCCCTAATCCATTATCGTCTTCAAGTTCTAGCTTCTTATCAAAATTAACGTAAGACAACCCAAAAATAGATTCAAACTTAGAACTTTCAGACTTTCCGAAATCATAGTTTACTTGAAATGCATATTTGTCTAGTTTATACTTTAAGTCTAAATCCTTATTTTCCATTGTTGCATTGGACGCACTTAGAACCAGAGTTATATCAGAATTTAAGTTGTAACCTAACAAACCTTCAATGTTTAGTCCCGCATCCTTTTGCATAAACTGCTCACTAAGATCAAAGCCTAATGTAAATTTAGATTGAGCGAATAGGATAGAATTAAAGAGAAAAAATGCAATAATAAATAATCTTGTTTTCATGATTTTAAGTTTAAATTGTTTATTTGGATTTATATAAATTATGTTGTTAGTTGAAAACCTTATTTCAAGTATTTTACACAAAAACTAAACACTGTATATTCTGGTTTTAGAAAATTTGTGACAGCACTTTACTTATAGCGGCTTTCTCGATTATATTTCAACTATCTGCTTTTATAAAATATGTAACTATACCCTCGTTTTTGTTTAAAAATATATTGGTTACCACCAAAAATATTTACAGCACTTAAGTTGCAACCTATTGTAATTGTGAATTTAATATAAAAAAAAGAGGTGCTATTACGGTAAAACCGTAATCTATGTTAAAGTCAAAAAAAATGGAATAGCTAAAGCATATTATTTAATACCAATAAGATTTTCTATTTTACTTTGGGTATCATCGTAATAACCTTGCTGAAATCCCGACCACTTTTCTATGAGCTTACCATTAGGAGAAAACAGATAATACGTCGGTGTGCTATTAAATGTAAGGCTTTCAGCTCCTCTCCTAATTGTCCATTTTTCTTAGTGGTATAGTATGCCTTTTGTGCAAAATAAAAAGCCGAATCATTATTTTTTATATCCTTATAATACTTCGCCAAAAGCAACTCTCCCGTACTACGAGACGGCGAATTTACACTGTCGTGTACGCGCAACGCTTTATTAAAAAGCGGCATCACTTTATTTTTTTTTAATTTATGCCTATTATAGGCCCAATTCTCTAATAAATAAGCATAATTAAAAGGGTTCTGCTTAGAAAGCACACCTAGGTTATCTGTTTGCTCAAAATAGGTTTCGGCTTCCTTATAAAGGCCTTGCTCCATTTTTAAAATACCAATATTTAATAACGATTGAGCCTTTAATCTTAATTGATAGTTTTTTTGCTTTTCATTAAAACGATCTGTTACATTATGCGCTTTATTGTGGTAATCAAAAGCTAAATCATATTTTCGGGTCTCAGTAAATAATTTACCCAACGTATTATAAACCCCATATTTAGATAAATAATTATTATCACTTTCCACTACTTCTAGTGCTTCAATTACATATTTCTCACTTTTCGTATAATCCTTTACTGACCGTAAGATTATAGACAAATTTAAAAGGGCGCTCCTCTGCGTTTTAGTATCTTTAATAATAGAGAGTAAAGTTGAGGCCTTATAACTATAGTAAAAAGCACTATCCTTTTTGTTTAGATGTAAAAAATATTTCCCGAGATACATATAGCTCCGAGCAGTAATGAAAGTATCTTGTGCTTTTATGGCTAATTCGTTAGCTATTTTAGCACTTTCATAATAAGAATTATAATCATTTATACTAAAATATCTATTAGCAACTTTTAGAAAATTTCTTCTCTTAGTAGAATCATTTTCTCGTTGATTTAGATAATTTTCAATATTATTAATGGCATCTTTTCTAGTTTTTACAGATAGGGCATTATTGTGAGCTACACTAAACAAAGAATCCACCTCTTTAGGTAGAGGTGGCTCTTCGTTAATATATACGTCTTGTTTACAAGAAATAAAAACGAATATGGTTAATAAGAAAAATAAATACTTTTTCATTCTCTAAAAATAAAGAAATAGAAATAACAGAGAGACCCATTACGGTAAAACCGTACATTTTGTTAAAGTGAATGATTAGAAAATAAAAACCTCTGCTAATTGACAATCAATGATTGTCAGCTAACAGAGGTCATATGCTAATAATAGTCGTTTATTTCGTATGGTTACTTCCCAGGAAAATCCGCCTTACGCTTCTCTAAAAAAGCCGTCGTACCTTCTACAAAATCTTCGGTACCAAAACAATTACCAAAAGCTTCTATTTCTACCTCAAAACCATTAACACCATCTTCGTAATTGGCATTAATTGCTCTTATAGCTTCAGCTATAGCTACAGAAGAATTTCGCATAATCTTACTCGCAATCTTTTCTGCCAATGGAAGCAATTCATCTTGAGCAACAACATGATTCACCAACCCGTAACTTAAGGCCTGATTAGCATCTATCATACCTGCTGTCATTACCATTTCCATAGCTCTTCCTTTACCTACTAATTGTGGTAAACGCTGTGTACCTCCATAACCAGGAATCACCCCAAGAGAAACCTCTGGCAATCCCATTTTTGCATTATCGCTCGCCAGTCTAAAATGACAAGCCATTGCTAATTCTAAACCTCCTCCAAGCGCAAAACCATTAACTGCAGCAATTACAGGTGTGCTTAAATGCTGAACAAAATCGAATAATAAGGCCTGACCTTGTGCCGCCAATTGACCTCCCTCTTCGACGCTAAAATCTGCAAATTCACTAATATCTGCACCTGCTACAAAAGCTTTTTCTCCGCTACCCGTGACAATTATAACTTTAGTATTTACATCCGTATCAGCAGCTTCAAAAGCATCATGTAATTCTTGAATCGTAGCTTTATTCAAGGCATTCAACTTCTTTGGTCTGTTGATGGTAATGATTGTAATTCCGTTTGAATGTTCTGATAGTATATTTTCGTAGTTCATTGAAAAATTATTTTTCGTTCTCATAAAATTGAGAATCTCGTTATTATTTTCTATAGTTCTTTTTGCAAATAATTAAGCTTCAGCATTAATTTTAGCTTATTTACGTTGCGTTTCCTGACTGTTCAGGACTTTGATTTTTAGGAAAATTTACAGTAAAAATTGTGCCTTTTCCTAGTTCCGTGGTAAAGGTAATACTTCCATTATAAGTTTCTACAATGTTTTTTACCATAGCTAAACCTAAGCCCATTCCACTCGATTTAGTGGTGAATTTTGGTTCAAATATTTGGCTCTTAGTGTCTTCATTAATCCCCGAACCATTATCCTCAATTGTAATATTTACATTTTGACCTTCGCTAAAGACACGGACTTTTATTTTTGGAGATTCAGTAGTATCAGGAATAGCTTGAATTCCATTTTTCACCAAATTAGTCACCACTCGTATTAATTGTGTTCTATCAAATTTAGCGGTAATTACTTCTGCTTCTGGATAGAACTCAATGTAGTCTTCATTAAAAATATCGAGTGCCATCTTTACAATATGCACTACATTAAGATTTTCACTTTTTTGAGCTGGCATTTTCGCAAAATTTGAAAATGCAGAAGCTATAGAGCTCATGGTATCTATTTGTTGGATTAACGTGTTACTATATTCTTCTACTTTTTCGTATATTTTTTCGTCTTCAGGATTAAATTTACGCTGAAAACTTTGCACTGTCAATCGCATTGGTGTTAATGGGTTTTTAATCTCGTGTGCAACCTGTTTTGCCATTTCGCGCCAAGCTTGTTCGCGTTCATTGGTTGCTAAAACTACAGCACTAGCTTCGAGCTCATCAATCATGCTATTATAAGAATTGACAAGTGTTTCTATTTCTTCACTAGAAGATTCAATCTGTATTTTCTTATTGCGCTTTTCTAGTCGCGTTTCATTCATTTTATCACTAATGGTTCTCAGTGATTTGGTGATGTATTTAGAGATAAAATAAGCAATGACTATAGCCACTAAAATTAATACTAAATATGCATAAGCCAAGCGCATTAAGAATTCCTTTAGTTCTTTATTAAAAAAATCATCATTCTCTAAATAAGGTAAGTTTAATATGGCTAGTGTCTTAAACTTTTCATCCATAATATAAGAATAAGAGGATTGAAACGTTTGTCCGGCCACTTTATTCTTCACAACATAACGATGCTCTAATGTGTTAGATAAGGTATTTAATATTTCAGCATCTAAACAGAAATCCGAAGAATCTCTTAGAATGGTTCGTTTTGAGCTTTTTAATAGTTGCCCCTCTAAATCGTAGAGGTTAATTTGTAAATTATGAATGGCATCAATTTCAAATATTTCATCTTTAAAAATTAAAGGAATATTCTCAGTAGTAACAGGATATGTGGTTTCTCCAATAACAAAATTAATACTTTGTTTAATGGCTTTTTCTTTACGCTCTAAGCGCTCTGTGTGATATTCCTTAGCTTCTTCACTATATTGATAAATAGTTACTGCTGCGATTAAAACGGATGCCACAAGCACCAATAGTATCATGGCTAAATTTATACGAGCTCTTAAGGATAAGCGTTTTTTAATCATAGAAATGCCATGAAAATGGGTCTATTTTAATACTGAATTCTAAGTTTTAAAGATAGCAATAATCAATCCAAAGTCAGCATTCGTAAATTTCAAATTCATAAAACCTCAAAATTTAGCGCTTAACTAGTTGATTAAGCGTCTGGATTTTTAGAACGAATATGTTTATAAAGCTTAAAACCTAACATTAATAATATTCCTAATACAATAATGCCTAGTACGCCAAAAATCCAATTGATAGAACTTTTTAGAATGACTAAAAAAACCACGGCAAATAGGATAAAAGTAGCGCCTTCATTCCAAATGCGCATAAAACTAGATGTAACCTTAACCTCATCATTTTGAAGTTGTTTAAAATACATGTGCGTTTTAAAATGATAGATAAACAACAGAAGTACAAATAACAATTTCACATGCATCCAACTTTGTTGCAACCAACTCGGCATTAAAATTAGTAACCAAACTGCAAATAGTGTTGCTAAAATTGCAGAAGGCCAAGTGATGATAAACCAAAGGCGTTTGGCCATTAATTTTAACTGTTTACCTAAAATTTCTTTTTCTGGAGATGGCTTATGAAAAGCTTCTATTTGATAGACAAATAATCTTGGAATATAGAACAAGCCCGCAAACCAGGTAATCACAAAAATGAGATGTAGCGATTTTATATAATTATAATATTCCATAGAGTTAACGTTTATCTATTAATGTTTTTTTAATCTCTCTATTCAAAAAATAACCTGTTACAATGGTTGATAATACATCGGAAATAGGAAACGACATCCAAACTCCTAATTCTCCAAAATATAATGGTAAAATATAGAGTAATGGAATAAAGAAAATAGCTTGTCTCGTCAACGTGAGTAATAAAGCTGGTAAGGCCTTACCTACCGCCTGAAAATAAGCTGCGCCTATAAGTTGCAATGCTAAAACTGGAACTGCAGCAAAGGCCCACCTCATATTATTTGGGGTTTCTCTAATAACAGCAAGGTCTGATGTAAACCATTTTGTGATAATTTCAGGAAAAAACATTAAACCAGCAAAGACTATAGTTCCCAAAATAGAAGCATACTTTATAGCTGTATAAATGGATTCTTTAACCCGCTCATATTTTTTTGCACCATAATTAAAACCAGCGATAGGAATAAAGCCCTGTGTGATTCCAAAGACCGGAAATAATACAAACATCATCATCCTACCAACAATAGCATAAGCTGTAACTGAGGTTTCACCACCAAAGTTGTAAAGGGCATTATTAACCAATAAAAAGGTGATACTTACAACGGCTTGTCGTGCCAAAGTCACAAAACCCAATGAGGCTATTTCAGAGACAATAGACTTCTGTAATTTAAAATGTGAAAAATTGATTTTTAATTCGGATTTATCGGATAAAAAATACCAAAAAATAAACAAAAATGCGGCGATATAAGACCCTGTTGTCGCCCATGCTGCTCCTGCCATTCCGTAATCTAAAACACTAATAAAGACGTAATCTAAAACCAAGTTTCCTACAGAAGGAATCAGCATCGCATACATTGCAAATTTCGGCTTTCCTTCTGCTCTAATGACCGTATTTCCCATCATCACAAATCCGAGAATAGGAACACCGTATAAAATGATTTCATAATATACTTTTGCAGGCTCAAAAATATTGCCTTTACCTCCAAAAGCAGGAATTAATGTATCTACAAAATAAAGCCCACATACGGCAAAGGTCACCGTAAACAATAATGTTAAGGTTAACTGGTTTCCAAAGGTTTTAAGTGCTTTAACAGCATTATCGGCACCTAAGGCTCTAGAAATGATAGACGCCCCACCGATACCAATAGCCATTCCAAGTGCAGCAATAAAAAAAGACACGGGCAACACCACATTAATCGCCGCAATGGCTGTGGAACCAATCCAATTCCCCACAAAAATCGTATCGACTAAGATATTAAGCGACATCACCAAAATACCAATTGATGCTGGTACGGCTTGCCTAATAAGCAATTTACCTATCGGTTCATTTCCTAGATCTTGTGACGATACATTTGCCATTACACGGCTTTGGTTTTAGCAGTTACCCATTCCTCTACGATATTGGTAAGCACGTCAGCAAAATCGTCGCGCTCATTAAGGCAAGGAATAACTGTAAATTCTTCTCCTCCCATTTCGTGGAAAATTTCTTCTCCTTCCATCGCAATTTCTTCCAAAGTTTCTAAACAATCGCTTACAAAAGCGGGTGTTACAATGGCCATTTTTTTAATACCAGCCTTACCCATTCTTTCAATAGTACGATCGGTATAAGGTTTTAACCATGGATCAAAACCAAGTCTCGATTGAAACGTCGTAGAATAGGTTCCATTTTTTAAACCTAATTTTTTAGCCACATTTACAGTAGTAATTTCGCACTGATGACGGTAACAAAATTCGTGTTGCTTGCTCCCCATTTTAAAACAGCATTTGCCATTCATTTGGCAGTTGCCATTGGTAATATCACTTTTGCGAATATGTCTTTCAGGAACTCCGTGATAACTAAAAAGGATATGCTCATAATCCAAATCATTCAAGGTTTCACCAATGCTTTTAGACAATACATTGATATAATCTTCACGATTGTAAAATGCTGGCGTTCGTGTAATTTTTACTTCTGGAAAATGCTCAGCGACCAACTCATCTACTTTGACATCAATCGTTTCAGTTGTTGCCATTGCAAATTGTGGATATAGCGGAATAGTCTTTATTTCAGTACAGCCTTTATCAACCAATTCTTGTAACCCCTTTTTAATCGTCATGCTGCCATAGCGCATAGCCAAAGCCACAGGGTAATCTACTCTTTGCTGCACTTTTTCTTGAAGGCGTTCCGAAAGTACAATTAACGGAGAACCTTCTTCCCACCATATTTTTTGATACGCTGCTGCAGATGCTTTAGGTCTGGTATTTAAAATAATCCCTTTTACCAAAAGCGTACGCGCCCATAGTGGCACATCAATAACGCGTTCGTCCATTAAAAACTCACCAAGATATCGCTTAACATCTTTAGGTTTAGGACTGTCTGGAGAGCCCAAATTGACTAATAAAATTCCTTTTGACATGCTTTACGTTTTCAACTACAAAAGTACGATACTAATTGCAAAACTATATAAGGGTTTGCATTGGTTTTATTTATCCTACTATCTTAAAATATTTTATATACTTTTAAGTTATAGATACCTTATAAATAGTTTTATTACGTGTTTTTAATCGAGTTTAACTATTTATATAAATCTGTTTAAAGGATTTAAATATCTTTACAAGCCTTGATTAAATTTTATTACGAAAGGAATTTGTTTAAAATAGCATCATTTAAAGCAATGATCAATAACAAACAACATGTGACAATTAGAATGTCAATAAATACAAACACATGAAAAAACACCTATCACTATTTTTATTTTTATTTACCATAACAGCCTTTTCACAACAACAATATCAGAGTTTACTTTGGAAAATTACAGGAAACGGATTAGAAAAACCGTCGTACCTCTATGGCACCATGCACGTCAGCAAAAAAGTAGCGTTTAGACTAGACGATGTCTTTTATAAAGCTTTAGATAAAAGTGACTGTATTGCTCTAGAATCAGACCCTACCACTTGGCCTGAATTTAATTATGAAATGATGCTTGGTCAAATGGCTGCCTACACTAATTATAATGACGATTTCTATACCAACCTTTTTAAGTTAACGCATCCTGAAGAAATGGCAATCAGAGGTTCCGTGCGTATGGATAACAATGCTGTAAACGCCTATTTATACAGAAAGAGTAGCGCTTCAGATAATTTTGAAGAAGAAACGTACTTAGACATGTTTATTTTCCAAGCTGGAAAGAAAAATAACAAAAAAATATATGCTTTAGAGGATTTAGAAGAATCTAGATATTTAACTACAAAAGCCGCTTATAATGCCAATAAGAAAGAATTGGCTCCTTGGTTACAAAAACTATACGCCAAAGAGAATGCGTATTTAATTCAAGAAAACTTATATCGCGATAGAAACTTAGACCTACTTGATTCCATTGGAGCTGGAGTAAATACTGAATTCTTTAGAGAAAACATGCTCTATATCCGAAACGAGAATATGGTGATCGCTTTAGAAAAACTCATGCCAACAAAATCTGTATTTGCTGGTGTAGGAGCTGCACATTTACCAGGAGAACACGGTATGATTAATATGTTGCGTCAACGCGGATATACTGTTAAAGCGTTAACATCAGAACAAACCGAATACAGTAAAATAGAAAAAACAAAACTCGACAGCCTCTTCGTAGCTCCTGAACTAAAAAATCACAGCACTCCAGATGGATTTTTAAGCATTAACACGTATGATAAGCTTAGAGAGTTTTCTTATGGTGGACAAAAATATTATCTAGATCCAGATATGACAAATGGTGCCTATTTAACCATCAATAGAATTAGCCGTTTTACCTATTTACCTAACGAAAAAGAAAACATTAGCCTTAAAGAGATCGATCATCTATTATATGAAGACATTCCTGGAGACATCATTAAAAAAGAGGAATTAACCCAACCTTATCCTGGCATCAGTATCGTTAATAAAACCAAAAAAGGAGAATTTCAGAAGTACCATATTTATGAAACACCTTTAGAAATTATAATTATAAAATTTGCGGGCCGCAGTGATTTTGTCTTAAAACATGAAGAAAAAATATTCAATTCTATAGTTTTAAAACGCCCTTCAAACGCCACACAATTATTTGTGTCGCCAGAGAAAAAATTTCAAGTTAATTTCCCAGAGTATTACACCTCTAGCAACATGCATAACTATGGTAAAAAGTTAGTAGAAGGTTATAAAAATGACGCTTATTATTTTCTTGAAGAAGCTGTATTAAATGACATAACTTATATTGAAGAAGATAGTTTTGAAGCGAAGTATTTTCACCATGCCTTATACAAAAACTACAAGCTTACTGAAGCTGAAGGTGGTTTTAAAGCTGGCGATTACAAAACCTATGAATCTAACGCCATTTTAGATACCGACACTAACAAAAGGCTCTATTTAAAAACCATTGTAAAAGATGGCAGTTATTATTTGTTAGGTTATGTGGGCACCAATGAAGCTGATAAATCGGCATATTTTAAATCGTTTAAGTTCAATAAAACAGATTACAAAGGGTTTGAAAAAGTGATAGACACCTCTTTACATTTTTCTGTAAATACAAACGGAAAAGCCCCTTTACCAAATCCGTATAATTATAATTACAACGGTGGTAAAAAAGCTAAAGATTATGAACAAACCATTAACGAAACTGTTTATTCTACAGATGCCAATGAGCAAATAGCCGTATCTCGAACTAAGTTTCACGATTTACAAATGTTTCATAATGCAGATAGTTTGTGGAAAGATTTAGAAGCGAAAGTAAATTATAGAGCACGTTATTATAGAGCCGAAAAAGCATTCCATATCGCCAATCGTAAGTCCTATAAAACTGATGATAACATTTACATCAATAGTTTTAGCTACACAGATTCTTCAAGCGCAAAACAAGTCTTGGTTAAAAATATTCTGAAGGAAGGAGTCCTTTTCGAATTAAAAACTTTAGTAGATTCTATAAGCGGTCCTTCAAAATTTGTAACCGAATTTTACGAGTCATTTACACCAAAAGACACCCTTTTAGGTAAAAATGTGTTAACCGATAAAACCAAACAATTTTTTGAAGCCTTACGAGCAAAAGACAGTATTGTTTTAGAATCTTATGGCCTTATTAAATTTAAGAAACACAATAGTAAAGACATTGTTTCTATTCTGAAGGATTTTGAATTTGATAAAGAGCGCTTAGACATCAAATCGTATCTCGTAGAACAACTTATTGAAATCGACTTAAAGAACAATCTGCCTTTTATAAAGCAATTGTATCACGATAGTTATTGCGATCCTCAAACCCAAACCTCTATTTTAGAAGGCTTGTTAGATTCTAACACTAAAGAAGCCTATACCATTGCTTTAGAATTAATGGAGCGCGATTTACCCTTAGGAAGTGTGGGCAGCATGTTTTACAATTATAATCGCAAAGACTCTTTAGAACTAAAAGCCTCTTTATTTCCTAAAATACTAGAGTACAGCACCATACAAGAATACAAACAACCACTTTACACTTTATTAGCTAAACTAAAAGACAGCGGATTAGTAAAGCAAAAAACATATAAAAAATATAAAAATCAGTTGATAAATGATGCTAAAATGGAGATTAAGCGAAATTTAGGAAGCTATAATAATTACGGTTACAATTCGTATTCTCACAATTTGGCGACCTATGTTCGACTCATTTTTCCTTATAGAGAAGAACGTACAGCTAAAGATTTCTTTTCAAAATTACTTAATGTAGATGATATAAATGCCTTGGTAAAATATTATGTATTATTAACGAAGGCCAAAGAAACAATTCCTGCTCAACTTACTGAAAAGCTTGTTAATGATGAAGAAAACCAATATTTACTTTTAGAAGAATTAGATGCTTCTAAATTATTAGGTAAACTAAAATCTATCGGTATTAATCAACAACAATTTGCCAAATCGAAACTTTTATCGGACGCTAATTATGAAAAAGAAAAAGATTCTATTGCCTTTCTTTTTAAGCGCGATTTTGTGACCGACAAAGGTAAAAATGCCGTAATGTATTTCTTTAAAATAGATAAGGATGATGAGTATTCCGGAAAGGTTGAAGCCTTACATTACATTTCATTTATTAAGCCAAAAGACCCTAAGCAATTGGTTGTAGATTACTATTCTAAATCTGAGAATTATGGTACAGTAGTAGATAAAACCAAAGAATTAGAAGAGCAATATACTGAAATTCTTAATCTAGCGATTTACAAGGATAGACAACGTGTTACGCCAACTGGAGGTGATGGGTATTATGATTATTAAAACAAGAATATTAATTAATGAAGATAACGTAAGTGCGTCGGAATGAAATATAACTATCAAGTCTAGATATTAGTTATATATAAAGACTACATAATCTTAGTTAATCTATTTTTATTTTTAATGATACATTGCCATTATGTTTTTGTTTATTATCACCAATAATTTTTAAAAATTAATACATTAACCTAAAACTTTAACAAAATTTTAGTGTGAAAAAACCGTACTTTCTAGGATTAATAGGATCTATAACGAATATGATTTTTGCAATAATTTTGTTTTTTCAGTTTTTTTTTTCTATATTTGTAATGTTCAGATAGTTACACGAATGTAAAGCAAAGGCATTTAAGTAGTTTTTGGACAGGTATTGATACCAAAAACCGACGTTGGTTTATTTTTCTTTGCACACTTTGCTAAATTCCCTCTTTGCATACTTTGCTAAATTTCTTTGCATAAAATTTATTTGTTAATCTAACCTTTTAATTAGGGTTAAAATCTTTAAAATTTATGAAAAAAAGTGTTTTCTTTTTATTATTATTTTCAGTAATGTTTTCATATGCTGCTGAAAAGACAGAAAGTTCTAACGACAAAGAAAATGTTCTTGAGCTAACCAATTTAGAATTTAATATCAATGGAGATATTATCGATTTTGATTTTGCTAGAGCGTTTTGTACAGAAACAAGAGGTAGTGTTACCTACGAAGCAGAAGTTGGGTGTTTTTTATGTAATCCACAGCAAGCTGCCGATAGATGCGCGAGGGTTCTTTCAAGAAGAATAGATCGAGTTAATCCAGAAGAAATTTATTAAAAATTATATATGATGAAAAATTTATATCCAATTGTTGTGCTAATTTGCGCGTTAAGCCTAATGTCATTTACTTCAATAGAAAGTAATGACATAAAAGAAAAAGTCAATATTATTAATTATTCTACTTTGGACTTCAATAAGATAGGTGGTATAGAAACGTTAGATTTTGCAACTGCAACATGCTCAGAAATAAGAGGAGGTATCAAATACACAACTACTGTAGGTTGTTTTCTTTGCGGTGAAGAAAGAGCAGCGGATAGATGTGAAAGAGTATTATCGAGAAGATTGGATGAATTAAATCCTGGGTACAATAGGTAATAGAAGAATTGTAAAATGAATAAAAAAAGAAATAGTCTTGATATTTATAACAGGCTATTTCTTTTATTAAAATTATATTATATGAAATATTTAATTATACTTTTTAGTTCCTTCGCATTTGCGCAAAATGGGATAAGTATTGAGTATCTCTCTGAAATTAATAGGGACAATAAAGAGTCTAGTGAGAAAGAAGTTTATGTTCTCGATAATTTCGATGAAAAATCTATTTACAAACCCAAAATATCAAACAACATAAAGAAATATGTTAACGCGTCTAGTTTAGAAAAAAAATGGTATAGCAAAAAGCAAAATATTACAGCCTATAAATTATCCTCAACAAATACAGTTTACTCTACCGACAAAATTGTATATAAAGATTTAGCAAATAATGAGCTTTTCACAAATAGAATTTTAATCACTTCTCGTGCCATTACAGATGAATCCGATATAGATTTCAATTGGGATATAGTAACCAATAAAGATTCTGTAAGTGTATTAGGATATAATTGTCAAAAAGCTTTCACAAATTTTAGAGGCAGAACATATGTAGCTTATTTCACTTCAAAGCTTCCATTTCCAGATGGCCCATACAAATTCAAGGGGTTACCTGGTATGATCTTAAAAGTAGAAAGTACAGATGGTTATTATAAATTAGAGGCCGTAAATATTAACCTCAACAAAAGTAAAGATGCCAGTCTAGAAAACCCTTTTTCAGAAGAAAAAGTTTTAACTTTAGATAAGTACAAAAGTATAACAAAAGAAACTTTAATTAAAAGATTAAAATCTTCAAAATCTGTTGTTAATAGCGATGATGATGAAGGCCCTATTGTTATCAAATTCACTGACCAATTAGAAAATATTGGTATGGGAGTTATAAGAGTAGATTGATGTCTTGTTTCAAATTTAATAATATAGTCCTGATTGGGCTATTATTTTTTTTGGCTGTAAACAAAAGTTATTCACAGCTAATTAAAGGTGTAATTCATAACAAACCTAATGGTGTATCCGCTAACATAATTACTAAATCAGGGAGCTCAAACCAAATTCAAGAATTTAGAATAGTATATACGGATTCTTTTCAATTAAAATTGAAAAAATCTTACGATACTTTAAAAGTATATTGTAATGTTAATGGTTTTAAAACTGAATCAATTCTGTTTGTAAATCCATCAAAAAGTAAGCATCTTAATGTTGAGTTTTTTTTAACAAAGGACAGTATTTATTCATTGGACACAGTTATTATAAATGTCAAAAAGAAATTCTACCAAAAAAAAGACACAATAGGTTATGTAGCTTCAGAATACATTGATGGTACTGAGCGTAAAGTAAAAGATTTACTCAAAAAATTGCCAGAGATAGATGTAAATGAAAGAAATGGTACAGTAAAATATAAAGGTAAAGAAATAGAAACAATAACTTTAGATGGTGATAATTTATTTGGTAGTAATTATACTTTGGCCACTAAAAACATAAATGTAGATATCATAAAAGCAGTAGAAGCTATCGATAATTATGAAGAGAACGAACTACTTAAGGGTATTTCCTCTGGTGGTAAGGTATCGTTAAATCTCGTTTTAAAGGAAAATAAAACTGATTTTTCAGGTACAGGAGAATTGGGCTTAGGTTTATTAAACGATAATGAATTTGCAAGAGGTTTAAGTGCTTCTTTATTGACTATTAATAAAAAGCAGAAGAGTTTCTTCACACTTACGAGCAATAATGTTGGAGTTAATAACAGTCCTTTCGTTTTTGAAAATGGTATAAAAACTAGTGAACAACGACGAGAAGAAAATTATTTAGCATATTCCGTTTTAAGTTCCTTGAGTTCTAACTCAAGCTTTGGAACTGAAAGAGGAAATATAAATAATCAATATTTTGGAAACTTTAATTCGCTTATTCCTTTGAATAAAAACCTTAAGATAAAGTTAAATGGTTACTATTTAAAGGATGAAGTAAGTGGTAGAAACTTTTCTGAACAAGTACTTTTTGATTCAGAAAGTGGCGCAGTCACATCTATTTTTGATAATACTACATTTACAAATAAACCAAAATATTATAGAGGGGATATCGATATAAAATACCGCTTAAATAAGAGGTCTATGTTATCATTTATTTCAAAAATTCAAAACGAGAATTCTGATGATTATAGAAAAACTAATTCTAATAATGACAATTTTATTATTAATTTAAATTCGAGAAATAATTTCTTCAAAAACTTGTTAGAATACACATATAAGTTAAATGATAGCACTGTTTTTCAATCACGTATTCATTATTCAAAGAATAAGCTACCTCAAAGTATGAATCTGAATATGCAAAGTCCAGTTAATCAATCTGAAAGAATCAATCAGTTTAGTGAATTTTCTAAAGATTACCTTAGCTTTGATAGCCGTTTAATTGGTAAAATTGGTAAATGGAAATATGGTACACAGCTTGAATTTTATATAAATAATAATGACTACAACTCAAGTTTATTAAATACAGTCGATTTAAGCAATAACTCAGTAAATGACCTAGATCGTGCAAATGTTAGCTTCTCAAACCAATCATACTGCGTCGTAGAATACAACCAGTGGCGATTTTCAATAAAAAACAGGTTTGAATTTCTTGAACAACGTCTCACAGGGTTTTCAAATCAACAAAACTTTATAATTAACCCCTCATTAGCGGTTGTCTATACATTAGGCGAAAAAAGAACTTTATCCTTAAATACGAGCTATTCTAAATCACCTTTAGATATACAAAATTCGTTTATTAACCAAGTTCTAATCGATAATAGAACACTGATATTAAATTCCCCAACTTTAGATCTTCAAGAAAATTTTAGCCTAGGTCTATATTATGCTAACAATAATATATTTAAGCAACTTGTCGTATCTAGCGGAATACAATATTCAGAAGTTGTCGGTGACTATTTTCAAGACTTAAGTTTTGACTCAGAGAATATTTTTATCAGGAATTTCTACCTCTCAGAGAAAAGTAAAAATCTATCTACAAACTTTTCACTTAGAAAATATTTAAATGCAATTTCTTCTAATATAAAAGTTAGATTAAGTGGCAATTATAATCAATATTTCAATTTAGTTAATTCATCTAATCTAAGAAGTAATGAGTTGTTTAGTTTTAATACAAGTATAGAGTTCAATACAAGTTTTGATTTCCCCCTTAATTTTGGAAATGAATTTTCATATAACTATACTGAGAGTAAGTTTGATAATAATATTAATGTTTTTAGAACAATAAATAATAATTCAAAATTAATATTTAAGTCTAAAAACAGAATGATATACAGTTTAAATTCTGCCTTTTTTAATCCGAATATAGATAGCTCTCTAAATACAGCACATTTTTTGGATTTTAAGTTTAGGTATAATCCGAAAGGTAAAAATTGGAATTTCTCATTTCATGCAAATAATCTATTGAATAATTCAACATATGAGAGATTTGAAATCTCAGATTTTTCAAGTTCAAAATTTCAAAACCAGCTTTTGGGGCGCATATTTATGGTGTCTTTAGAATATTCCTTTTGAAGGAAGTTTTTGAATTAAAATAGCTTAACTAGAAGCCAAAACATACTTCTTAGGCGTCGTCCCAAATTTCTTCTTAAAAGCCGCAATAAAATGGCTTCCTGTGCTGTAACCTACTTTTAGTCCAACTTCGTTTACATTATAATCGCCAGATTCTAAAAGTTTACGTGCGACTTCCATTTTATAATCAAACAAAAAGCTAAAAACCGAGTCGCCATAAATCTGTTTAAAACCTTCTTTTAATTTTTTTAAACTAAGGTCTATTTCATCTGCCAATTCTTGCAAACTTGGTGGTTCAGCCATATTTGCTATCATAATGTCTTTTGCTTTTTTTAATTTGGCCACATTGACCTCATCCACTAAAAACGGACATTGTTCAATATCGGCATCTTCACTTCGGTTAAAAAACAGACTCAATAATTCATAAGCTTTACCTTTAAAATATAAGGGTTTAATGGAATTGTTAAGGTTAAAACTGATGAGCTGATTCAAAACCACAGCCATTGAAGGCGAAATTTTTCCGTCTTTATAATACTTCTTCCCCTTATTATCATCTGTTAAAAAGGTGACATAATTGGCATCTTCAGAAAATAAACCATGAAATTTTTTAATGGAGATCACTAAAGACACCAACCAAGAATGGGGTTTTAATTCTAAGTGAATAGGTAGATCGCGCTGTGGATTATAAAGCAGCAAAGACGTTTCCTCATCAATATTCAAGGTATAATTCCCTTGATTAAAAACAAACGCAGCCGTTCCTTTAGTACAAAAATGAAACTGAATATAACTACTATCAATGTCGCGCTCAAGCACTTCAACCGTATCATTCTCATTTTTATGCGTTAGCACAAAAAAACCATCTTCAATACGCGTTTCTTCAAAAGTACCTTTAGCGATACTTTTTGAGTTAGTATTTTCTAAATTCATTTCATTCTTATTTAGATTCGTTCTAAACAAAAGACCAAAAAGCCCTTGATTTCACTACAAAAATATGACATTTATCATGTTTTTGTAAAAAACTAAGCCAAAAAACCAGAATCGACACTTTAAGTTCCTTTAGCGTTGTTTTTATTTAAATATCAAATTTACATTTGTGCTGTTACTTTCCAAAGTCAGGTAAACGAGCGAACGCAACACATGCAACATAAAAGCAAATATTTTTACGCTATAGGTCTCAGCTATAAAAAAGCTGATGCGGAAGTGCGTGGTCATTTTAGTTTAAGTGATACCGCCAAACAAAATGTATTAGAACAAGCTAAACAAAACGGCATAAAAAGTGTTTTGGTGGTTTCCACTTGTAACCGTACAGAGCTGTATGGTTTCGCGGAGCATCCCTATCAATTGATTCAACTGTTATGTAATAACACAAAAGGCACCGTTGAAGAATTCCAAAAAGTCGCTTATGTTCACAAAAACAAAGAAGCCATTAACCACATGTTTCGGGTTGGTTCTGGTTTAGATAGTCAGATTTTAGGGGATTTTGAGATTATTTTTCAACTTAAAGCTGGAGCGAGAGCTTCAAAAAAAGTTGGATTATTAAATTCATTTACCGAGCGTTTAGTGAATTCTGTTATTCAAGCAAGCAAACGCATTAAAAACGAAACACAATTATCATCTGGTGCCACTTCGGTCTCTTTTGCCTCTGTTCAATACATCATGAAGAATGTTAAGAACATTTCTGAAAAGAATATTTTACTCTTCGGAACTGGAAAAATAGGAAGAAACACTTGTGAAAATTTGGTAAAACACACTAAAAATTCACATATCACTTTAATAAACAGAACTAAAGATAAAGCTGAAGAAGTTGCTGGTAAATTTAACCTCATCGTTAAAGATTACGAGAAACTAGAAGATGAAATTAATGCTTCAGACATTGTTATTGTAGCAACAGGAGCACAAAACCCAACAGTTTATAAAAGCTTAATTTCTACTAAAAAACCATTGTTGGTTTTAGATTTATCGATTCCAAAGAATGTAAACGAAGACGTTAGAGAACACACTAACATCACATTGATACATATGGATGATTTAGCTAAAATTACAGATGATACTTTAGAAAATCGTAAAGCATTTATTCCAGCTGCAGAAGCCATAATCTCAGAAATTACAGAAGAATTTAATGCTTGGTTAGACACTTTAAAATTTGTTCCAACCATTCAAGCCATAAAACATAAGTTAACAGATTTTAAAATCTCCGAACTTAATACACAACGCAAGAAAATTGCTGATTTTAATGAAGATCAAGCAGAATTGATTAGTAATAATATCATTCAAAAAATCACCAATCAATTTGCACACCACCTTAGAGAAGATAGTAACTCTTCTGATGAAAGCATAGAGCTCATCAAAAAAATATTTCAGTTAGAAACTACAGATAATGTCTAAAATAATTCGCATTGGCACACGCGACAGCCAGCTCGCTATGTGGCAAGCAAAAACCGTTCAATCGCAACTTGAGCATTTAGGTCACAAAACCGTTCTTGTTCCAGTAAAGTCAACAGGAGATTTGGTCCTCGACAAGCCATTATATGAACTTGGTATTACCGGGGTTTTCACCAAAACCTTAGATATTGCCATGCTAAATGGACATATTGATATTGCGGTACACTCACTAAAAGATGTTCCAACGGTTCTACCAAAAGGCATAATTCAAGCGGCAGTTCTAAAACGTGGAAATATTAATGACACCTTAGTTTTTAAAGACAATGAAGAGTTTTTATCTGCTAAAGATGCCATTATAGCCACAGGAAGTTTAAGGCGACGAGCACAATGGTTAAACCGCTACCCAACACATACCATAGTTGGTTTGCGTGGTAACGTCAATTCAAGACTAGAAAAATTAGAAGAAAACGACGATTGGGATGCTGCTATTTTTGCAGGTGCCGGTTTAGGGCGTTTAAATATTACGCCAGAAAACTCAATTAATCTACACTGGATGGTTCCAGCACCAGCACAAGGAGCTATTATGATTACAGCTTTAGAAGCTAACGAGGACACTAGAGCAATCTGTGCAGAAATTAATCACGAAGAAACACAAATTTGTACGTCTATTGAGCGCGAATTTCTAAATCGCTTAGAAGGAGGTTGTACTGCACCAATTGGAGCGATTTGTTATATAAATAAAGAAGAAGAGGTTAACTTTAAAGGTGTTCTTTTAAGTAAAGACGGTACTAAAAAAATAGAAGTTACTAAAGTGGTACCTCTAGGCAAACATGAAGAGGTCGCAGAATTCTGTGCCAATTATATCATTGGAAAAGGTGGTAAAGTTTTAATTGACGAACTAACCCAAGGTGACAAAATCACTAATATCTATTCCACAAAAAAACTAACCAACGATCAGTTAGCCAAGTTTCATGAAGCAGTGGTTGCTGAAAGTAATGATGATATTAAAATTAATCCTAACCGATTAAATAAAACTATCGTCCGTAATGAAATTGAGAACGTTATCATTACGAGTCAGAATACTGTAGATTCTTTACTTACTAATTTTTCACCTATTGAATTACAATTCAAAAATATTTATTGTGTAGGTCGAAAGACAAAGCGAATGGTTGAAAAACGTATCGGAAAAGTAAAACATTACGAGCAGTACGCTAAAGATTTAGCTGAACACATGGCTGAATACATGGATGGTACCGAAGTGACCTATTTCTGTAGTAATTTAAGATTAGACACGATACCTGATATATTATCTAAACACAACATCAAAGTCAACGAAGTTGAAGCCTACGAAACTAAGCTTGATGCTAAGAAAGTTGAAGGAGATTTGGATGGCGTGATGTTTTATAGTCCATCAACGGTTCAAAGTTTTTTACAACTAAATGAAGCTAAAGGCATTGCATTTTGTATTGGAGAAACGACGGCTACTGAAGCTAAAAAGTACTTTAAAGAGGTGAGAGTGGCTAAAGTTCCTTTGGTTGAGAGTGTTGTTGAGTTGGTGAATGCGTTTTATGCTTAATTGAATGAGACCTAGCAGGTTTTTAAAACCTTGCAGGTCTAAAAGCTAAATCTAACCACAATTCCAATCAGCAAATTGCCATATCAAGCATTAAAGCTTGATTCACAAGGACGGAAAGTTTTAAACCTAATAAAGTAATCCTGCAACGTTTCTAAAACCTTGTAGGTGTCAAAATATAAGTTGAATAAAAAAGCGACTCTAATTTGAGTTATTTATAATATGAGCAATTCAATTAACAAGATACCTGCTTCCGCAGGCATTAAAAACGATTTATTTTTAAGAGCATTAAAAGGAGAAACTGTAGAACGTCCACCAGTTTGGATGATGCGTCAAGCGGGCAGATACTTACCTGAGTTTATGGAAATCAAAGCGAAATATGATTTCTTTACACGTTGCCAAACACCAGAATTAGCAAGTGAAATTACGGTACAACCTATTCGTAGATTCGGAATGGATGCTGCGATTCTGTTTTCAGATATTTTAGTAATTCCACAAGCGATGAATATTGAGGTACAAATGAAGCCTAATTTTGGGCCTTACTTACCAAATCCAATTCGCTCTCAAAAAGACGTCGATAACGTCATTGTTCCTGATGTAAAAGAGGCTTTAAACTACGTTTACGAGGCTATAAAAGTGACCAAAGAAAAGCTAAATGACGATATTCCGTTAATTGGTTTTGCGGGTTCACCTTGGACCATTTTATGTTATTGTGTGCAAGGTCAAGGCTCTAAAAACTTTGATAAAGCTAAAGAGTTTTGTTTTACAAATCCGATTGCTGCACATGGTTTACTGCAGAAAATCACAGATACAACGATCGCCTATTTAAAGGAAAAAGTAAAAGCGGGTTGTAATGCTGTACAAGTTTTTGATTCTTGGGGAGGCATGTTATCTCCTGTAGATTATCAAGAATTTTCTTGGCAATATATACAACAAATCATTGATGCCTTAAAGGATGATGCACCTGTTATTGCGTTTGGAAAAGGCTGCTGGTTTGCCTTAGATACAATGGCTAAATCTGGAGCTTCTGCTTTAGGTATCGACTGGACGTGTTCTGCAAAAAATGCACGTTACCTCACCGGAGGGAATATCACTTTACAAGGTAATTTTGATCCTACACGATTATTCTCGCCACCGGCAGAAATTAAAAAGATGGTGACTCAAATGATTAACGACTTCGGGAAAGATAAATACATCGTTAATTTAGGACATGGCATTTTACCAAACATTCCATTAGAGAATGCCAAAGCATTTATTGACGCCGTTAAGGAATACAAAGCGGAGTAAGATTAATTCTCTATTATTGTAACTTAAAACACCTTTTAACGTCTTTTAAGTATCATCAATTAAAAACAATAATATGATTAATAACATATTAAAAGGTATACAAGCCTATACCGGAACTTTCGCTTTAATTTCAAAATTAAAACTTTGGAAATACTTCGCTATTCCTATACTTATTAGCATTATTACGGCTATCATTATTGGACTATCAGCTTATGGTTTTTCTGATAATATGGGGCGTTTTATAGCTAAAATATGGGTTTGGGATTGGGGCAAAGAAACCTTTACTACCATTTCTACCTTTATTGGTGGTATAATGATAGTGGCTATTGGTTTAATTCTTTATAAGCATATCATTATGGCCTTGTCTGCACCTTTTATGAGTCCGGTTTCAGAAAAAATTGAAACACACTTAACAGGCATCGACAAGCACAATCACAGAACGTCCTCTTTTCAAGAACAATTATGGAGAGGTATTCGTATTAACGTTAGAAACTTAGGAAAGGAATTACTAATTACACTACCCATTTTATTATTGAATTTCATTCCACTAATTGGAAATATTGCATCTACAGTTATATTGTTTTTAGTACAAGCGTATTATGCCGGATTCGGTAATATGGATTATACGCTAGAACGTCATTTTAAGTATCGTGAGAGTATTCAATTTGTAAGAAAATATAGAGGTGTTGCTATAGGAAATGGTATTGTTTTTATGTTGTTTTTATTCATTCCTGTTATTGGTGTTATCATCGTTTTACCCTTAAGTGTAACAGCTGCAACGCTAAAGACCGTTGAGCTTTTAAAGAATGAAAACCTATTAAACAAAGAGCTTTCCAACATAGAAAAATGGAAAGCATGATAACGGCATTTAATGGTTTTAAAATCACCCCCATTCATGAAAGAGACGCATGGAACATTTGTGATTTTTGTGTCGCAAATGCAGATAGACTAAAACTATATTTTCCAAAAACTTTAGAACAGAATTTAAACCCAACCTTATCTCAACTCTTTGTTGAAAAAATGGTGAAACAGTTCAAAAACAAAGAAACGTTTCTATTCACATTAAAACATACTGAAACCAGAGAACTCGCAGGACTTATTTACATCAAGGAACTCGATTGGAACATAAAACAAGGAGAATTTGCCTACTGCATTGGTTATCCTTTTGAAGGGCAAGGCTTAATGTCTAAAGCGATTAAACAGCTATCTCAATACGCTATTGGTGATTTAGGCTTAGAAACACTTCAAATCATAGCACATAAAGATAATTTAGCAAGCGTGAAGGTCGCTTTAAACAATAATTTTAAGTGGATAAAAACCTTGGTTAACGAGTTTACGCCAATTGGAGAGGAAGCTTTAGATATGGAGCTGTATGAGTTAGCTAAAACCTAGCAGGTCTGCCCCTATCCCCTCAAAAACAAGACAAAATTTGTAATAAACTAGAATTATTAAATTAAACGTTCAAATAATAAAATAGTACTTTACACTTATTATTTAGCAACCAAATGAGCACACTCAAACCTGACCTAGCAGGTTTTAAAAACCTAGCAGGTCTTGTTCACGCTCACAAAACAAGACTAAATTTGTAATACAATGGAATTACTAAAAAAAGACAATTACTATCATATTTATAATCGTGGTATCAATAGTGAAACTGTTTTTCATGACGACAACAATAGGTCTTATTTTCTCAAACTTGTTGAGAAATACCTAATTCCAAAAGTTAACATTCTAGCTTACTGTTTACTCAATAATCATTTTCATTTTGCTATTGAAGTCACAACAGACACCAAAGAAGTTAATCAAGCTTTTTCAAATTTATTTAATGCCTATACCAAAGCTTACAACAAGCAGAATTATAGAACAGGTGCTTTATTTGAAAGACCATTTAAAAGAAAGCACATTAAAGATGAAAATTATTTAAAACAACTCATTTTATATATACATAGAAATCCAGAAAATCATAATATTGTTGAAGATTTCAAATTTTATGAGTTTTCCTCTTTTAAATTATACAGTACTGAAAATACTACATTAATTAGCGAGAAAAAGCCATATATTATTGGGCTTTTTGATGACTTAAAGAACTTCAATATAACACATAACAATAATACACCGAACGCATTACATATGGAATACGATGATTCTAGACCTGCTGGGTTTGAAAAACCCGCTAGGTCTTCAATGAAAGACCAATTCTTCAAATACATACACCAATTACAAGACACTATTACCTCTAAACTAGAGGAAGTAGACAGCAAGGCTAAATTCCAAGAAGACCTTTGGGACCGACCAGAAGGCGGAGGAGGAAGAACACGCGTTATTGAAAACGGTTCTGTTTTTGAAAAAGGAGGTGTGAATATCTCTGGTGTTCACGGCAAATTACCAGACTCTATGCAAAAATATTTTGGTGTAGAAGATGCCGATTTTTTTGCTTGTGGATTAAGCTTAGTCTTACATCCCAAAAATCCAATGGTACCAACCGTACACGCCAACTGGCGCTATTTTGAAATGTATGATAAAGATGGTAATATTGTAGACCAATGGTTTGGTGGCGGACAAGACCTAACGCCTTACTATTTGTTTGAAGACGATGCGAAACACTTCCATCAAACTTGCAAAACGGCTTGCGACAAACACAACCCTGAGTTTTATGCTAAATACAAAGCCCGTTGCGATGAATATTTTTATAACGCACACCGCAATGAAGGTCGTGGTTTAGGCGGTTTATTCTTCGATTATTGCAAAGCCACAGACGAGATGAGCATGCAAAATTGGTACGATTTTGTCACTGAAGTTGGCGATAGCTTTTTAGAAGCTTATGTGCCAATCGTTGAAAAACGAAAGCATTTAGAATACACCAAACCGCAACGCGATTGGCAAGAAATTAGGAGAGGACGTTATGTGGAATTCAATTTAGTCCATGATAAAGGGACCTTATTCGGATTAAAAACCAATGGTCGGATTGAAAGTATCCTCATGAGCTTACCGCCACATGTGCAATGGGTATACGACCATAACCCTAAAGCAGGAAGCGAAGAAGAAAAACTAATTAAAGTGTTACAAAACCCTGTAGATTGGGCTTAATTTAAACAGACCTAACAGTTGAGATTATGTCTGACCTTGCAGGTTTTTAAAACCTTGCAGGTCTCTAAAAAAAAGTACAGTAATAATGAACTGCCACTGCGGAAATAACAAAACCTACAATGAATGCTGCGAAGTTTTCCACTTAAACAACGGAAAAACAACTACAGCCGAACAACTCATGCGTTCAAGATATTCTGCTTTTGTTTTAGCCAATGGCGATTATTTGATGGCCACCCATCACCAATCCACACGACCAATAAAAGAGAAAAAAGCCATTGTAAAATGGGCAAAATCAGTACAATGGATTAAGTTGGAAGTTTTAGAAACCTCAAAAGGCACCAAAGACAATATTGAGGGAACAGTAACCTTTAACGCTTATTTTTTTGAAAACGGAAAAGTGGATGTTATCCATGAAAAATCAGCTTTTGTAAAAGAGAATGAGCAATGGTTTTACTTAGGCTTGAGTCGATAGCAAAAACCTCAAACCTGACCTAGCTAGTTTTAAAAACCTTGCAGGTCTAACTTATCACTTCCAAGCCATCACTTCCTTAGTCACTTCTTTAAAAGCATTATACACATGAAATAATCGTGCTTTTAAAAGTAGTTTTCGGCCTTCCACGCTTCGTGTAAAAACCAGTTTGTTATTGCCTAAATACTGTTTCCAATGGTTTTGAAACACTAAGGCATTTTCTTTTTTATCGCCAAACAATTCTGGAACTGGATAGAAATTTTCAACATCTAATCGCTTTCTGAAAAAATTCGTCTTTACAATTAAATATCTTGGCGATTCTATAGGTTCTAAAAGCTCAGTCAACGCTTTTGCGAATAGCGAATTTTCAAGTGCATTAGCACCAACCAAATTACAAACCACATCGCCTTTTCCTAAGACATAAGAATTCACGTTTATACTAGCTCTAGCCGAAGTGACATAACCTAACTCATCTAAAGTATCCAAAATAGCTAATCCCATTTTCCCGATTTTTTTATACAAATAACCATGACGAATGTAGAGTTTTAACGCTTTCCAAAGCTTATACCCAAAAACACCAACAAAGGCCGCTAAAAGCGCATATATAAAATAAAAAACACCACGTTGTAAGATGAGATGAAAACTTTGAGTAACAAACTCAACATAAAACAGCATCATAGTAAATAACAATTCGACTATAAAAAAGCGAAGCACATCAAAATAATAGATTTGTTTCTGCTTTTTAAAAGGCCGTTGTCCGGAATGTAAAATCTTAACTTCCTTGGTTAATTTAGTGCCTTTCCCGATGGCATTATTCCATTTTTCGGTAATTAGAATCCGTTTTGATGCCTGATTTAATGTCGACTTGTTTAAAGCCTCTATGGTTTCAACCGGAATCTTATCAGGAATATTTAAGCGCTCAAAACCATTTGAAATAAACGGAATCGTACTGTTGGTAACCCCTACAAAAGCTTCAAACCGTCGCTTTAAAGTATCTACTTCTCTTCCGCCATCTAAAACGGTAGGGTCCACACAGGCCAAATGCCAAATGTTTCCGGTTTTTTTTGGTGCATTGGCGTCTTTCCGAATCGCGCGACCTCGCATTTGATTAGACGACACAAACGAACCAATAAAAGACGCCAGAATTAAACTGTTTATGGATGGTGCATCCCAACCTTCGCCTAATAAGGATTTTGTACCGACTAAAACTCTAATATAACCAGCTTCAAAAAGTTGGGTGAGAATGCTAACGATGGACGTTTTGGATTGCCCTTTTGGTGTGACTAATAAAAAAGATTCGTCAATTTGTAATGGCGAAAACGAAAAATGCTCTAAAGCTTCAATCGCCTCAAAATGCCTTAAAATGGATTGATGAATAATAACAATACTGCCAGAAAGCACCGCTAATTCTTCAGGCCTATTACAATAATAACGCACATATTGAAAAATAGGAAGCACACCAATTTTATCGATGTCTTCTATTTCTTCAGTTTTAATATTTAAAAATTCTTTTCGAATATAATCCGTTAGAATCACACATCTTAAATCGCGTTTTAAACTCTTACGTTCGGCATTTACAATACTTACGATGCTTTTTAATTTACTCGGACTGTTTGAAAGGGATTTATAAAGTCGTTGTTCGCCAATAAAATCGACTGAATTTCGTTCAAAAACATGAAGTCGTCTGAGCCGTTTTTCTAAAGCAGCAACGTAGTCTTCTTGTTCAATTAATTGTTCTCTATCGGAAACTAATAGGTTCTGAAATAAAATTCCTAACCAATGTAAATCGAGTTCAGGAAACTGAATCAGTTCTTGTTTTTCAAAGCCTAAAACTTCTAGTTTTTGATGATCAATTTCAAAGCCACAAGCATATAAAAATATGAGAATGGCCGAAAAGTATTCCGTATTTGAATAGAGTTCATCCAAATGCCAATTCGGATTTTTATAAAAACGATGTTCAATTAAAAAGTCGATAAACGTATCATCCTTTAATAATTCATCTTTAAAATCGGCTATATCTCGTCTGTAATCGACGATAAAATTAATCTCTAAATCTTCGGGTTTTGAGAAGTAAACAAAATCTTGATGTGGACTTAAATCGCCTTCGCGTACCAAGTCAGGAACCGCAATTTCATCATCAACCTCACCACAAAGTGTAAAATATTTAGACACCTCTGCTCTACTGCTATCGTAAGGTGGTGTTGCTGTGAGCGCAACAATGTAAAATTCAGAATTCCGTTTTAAATCCATTAAGCAATTCCACCACGCATTTTTTAAATGATGGGCTTCGTCTAAAACTAAAGTTTCAATGTGATGGCTTTTGAAGAATTGATAATAGTCATTTTTATCTTCAAACGTTTTATAAAACGCATGAAGTGATTGATAGGTAGAAAACGTGATATCGCTTGGAGCTTTAATATCGAATGAATAGGCTTCAAAATCACAATTTTCGGTGAAAAAGTTTTGTAAGCGGTCTCCCCATTGGTTTCTTATGGTCAATGTTGGAGCAAGGACAAGTGTTTTCTTTCCTAATTTTCTAACGATTTCTAATCCTAAGATGGTTTTCCCTGAACCAGGAGGTGCGATAACATGAAAATGATTGTCTGCAATATGACTATTAAAATGCTTTAAAAGTTCAGCCTGATAACTTCTCCATGGAAAAATAAATTCTAAATCATCTAGGGATTTGAGCACTTAAAAATGGGTTTAAATCGTTAACTTTGTATTTGATAAAAGTAATCATAATCTCACACAAAGACCTGCCAGGTTTTAAAAACCTAACCGGTCTGCAAAATATATAATCATGTTTCCATTACGAAGAAATAGAAGACTAAGAACTAACGCGGCTATTAGAAGTTTAGTTAGAGAAAACTACATTACACCAAATGATTTTTTAGTACCACTTTTTGTGGTTGAAGGCAAGGGCGTAAAAGATGAAATTCCGTCTATGCCCAACTATTTTAGGTACAGTTTAGATTTACTTGAAGGTGAAGTCAAAGAATTATGGAACTTAGGTTTAAAAGCGGTGTTACTCTTTGTAAAAGTTCCGGATAACTTAAAAGATAATAAAGGTACAGAGGCATTAAACCCAAACGGATTGATGCAACGCGCTATTAAAACGGTAAAAAATGCTTGTCCGGATATGATAGTGATGACAGATGTTGCCCTTGACCCTTATTCTTCTGTTGGTCATGATGGTATTGTACAAAACGGGATGATTATTAATGACGAATCGGCCGAAGTACTGGCAAAAATGGCCTTAACACACGCTCAAACGGGTTCTGATTTTGTAGCACCTAGCGATATGAACGATGGAAGAACGTTACAAATTCGCCAATTATTAGAACAAGAAGGCTATAAAAACACTGGTATTATGGCTTATACTGCTAAATACGCGTCTTCGTTTTATGGCCCTTTTCGCGATGCTCTTGATTCTGCACCTGTGGATTTAGTAGATGTCCCAAAAGATAAAAAAACCTACCAAATGGATTTTGGTAACCGAATTGAAGCGGTTAGAGAAACTTTAATAGATATTGAGGAGGGTGCCGATATTGTTATGGTTAAGCCAGGCCTTTCATATCTTGATATTTTAAGAGATATTAAAAATGAAGTCGATGTGCCTGTGGCAGTTTATCAAGTCTCTGGCGAGTATGCCATGATAAAAGCGGCTGCAGAAAAAGGTTGGCTTAATCACGACCAAGTGATGCTAGAAACCACAATGGCTTTTAAGCGTGCTGGTGCTGATATTATTGCTTCCTATTTCGCTAAAGATGTGGTTAAACTACTTAACGATTAATAAATACCAAACACTAATCAAATTAATTTTTCTATATTTAGTTCCGAATCAATTGAATAATCAACAAATTAATTTCGAAACTAAAAATGGACGCTATTGACGATAAAATCATAAAAATGCTTAGAGCAAATGCGCGTGAGTCCTTTGCTACTATTGGGAAATCTGTAGATTTATCTGCTCCTGCCGTTGGAAAACGTGTTAAACAACTAGAAAAAAAAGGCTATATTTTAGGATACTCATTACAACTCAATCATGAAAAATTTGAAGTTACAGTTAAAGCCTATATAAATCTAAAAATCCATCACTCTAGCACCATTAGAACGGCCTACACCCAAATTAAGACCATAGATGAAGTACAACGTTGCGATCGTATTACAGGAGAAGATAGTCTCTTTATTTTAGGTTTTTTTAAAAACAACAAGGCCTTAATTACTTTTTTAGACCGTATTTCTCATTATGGAGTTCCTAATACACGTATTATTTTAGAAAGTTAAGCGCTATTTGAATCTGTATAATTTAGGTTAACGCAAGGTTAACATCTCATTTTTTTACGCATATTAAAATCTTCAACCTACATTTGTGAATACACATAAATCTAGTGAAGAAAAAAATCAATATTTTAATTAGTGCGTCTATTATAGGATTAATTGCCTTATCTCTTATTCAAGGCTATTTAATCAACAATACCTACAAATTAAAAAAAGAAGCTTTTGTTAATGATACCAAACGCTCTATTTCTCGCTTAGATGATTTTTCACCAACACTCGATTCGCTTTCTAACCTTTGGCAGGAAAATTTTCTAAAAACACTTGCCGATTACAAAGCAAAAACGGCCACTAAAACGGATGTTATTAATAGTTTAAAGCAAGTTATCGATTCTATTAACACCCCCTTTAAACAAGGCTATCAAAATGAATTACGGAACAACAATATTCCATATGGTATAAAATTTCATAAGAAAGTAAAAACTATTGTCTTAATAGATTCTATTAAAAACGACACTGTTTTTAATTATAAAAAAACACCTAAAGCTATTATTTTAGGAGATGCCATTCCTGAAGAAGATGCACTAAACGCAAGTAATACAATATGGGAAACTGACCATACAAGCACTCGTGAAATTGATGGTAAAACCATAAACACATCTTTATATCTCATGTTTCACACACAAGATGTTATAGACATTGATGGCTGGAAAACTGAGGTTTTTAAACGAATGATTGGCCTTTTAACATTATCTGTTTTAATATTTTTATTTGTTTTTGGGCTACTTTACTATTCCATAAAAAACCTCATTACACAAAAAAAAATTGCTGATATAAAAACAGATTTTGTAAATAATATTACCCACGAACTTAAAACTCCTTTAGCCACATTAAGTTTAGCTACAGAACTTTTGAAAAACCCTAAAGTAAAAGACGAACCTCAGCTTTTAGATTCCACCATAAACTCTATAGAACGCCAAAATAAAAGACTTCAAAAACTCATAGACCAAGTCTTAAATAATAGTTTAGGTTATAATGAAATTCAGCTTCACAAGGAATATGTCGAAATTGAAACCTACCTCAATACCATTTTAGATGATTTCCTGTTAGCCGTAAAGTCGGAACAAGTAATTTTGAATCGCAATTTTGCGTTAACAAAGACGCGCATTCAAATAGACAAATTTTACATCACAACAGCCCTATTAAATATTCTTGAAAATGCTGTAAAATATTCAAATGACACTTGTATTATTGATTTTAATGCAGAGTGTAATTCTAACTTAAAAATTAGCATTTCAGATAATGGTATTGGCATTTTAGAACACAATCAAAAGCAACTATTTGATAAATTTTACCGCGTTGAAAACAAAGAAATTCACGATGTAAAAGGCCTAGGTTTAGGGCTATATTATTCTAATCAAATTATAAAAGCCCACAACGGCACAATTACAGTTAAAAGTAATAAAGGCACTGGCACCTCCTTTATCTTAACGCTGCCATTTAATTAGTACTGAACATGAAACACATCCTCTTAGCAGAAGACGATTTAGATTTTGGACATATTCTAAAACAATATTTAGAACTTTCGGGCTATACCATTACTTGGGCTAAAGATGGAAACGAAGCTTTAGCGCTTTTTAAGACCAAAACATTCAATATTTGTGTGTTTGATGTAATGATGCCAAAATTAGATGGATTTTCGTTAGCCGAAAACGTTATTGCAATTAACCCCGAAATCCCTTTTGTATTTCTTACTGCTAGAAAATTAAAAGACGATAAAATTAAAGGCTTGAAACTTGGCGCCGACGATTATATTGTAAAGCCCTTTGAAGCCGACGAATTAGTCTTACGATTAAATAATATTTTAAAGCGTACTCAAAACAATTCAAACCAATTACAAGCATCAAAAGTTATATCTATCGGAAATTACCATCTGAATACTCTCCGACTAGAATTAAGTTGTAAGGACTTTAAAAAACAATTAACTCAAAAAGAGGCCGAGCTGATCCTATTTTTGTTTCAACATAAAAATCAACTCTTAAAACGAGAAACGATTTTAAAAGCAGTCTGGGAAAACGACGACTTTTTTTCAGGTCGAAGTATGGATGTATTTATAAGCAGATTACGAAAATATTTTAAACACGACACTTCAATTTCAATTGAAAGTACTCGAAATGTAGGTTTAGAATTTAAAATAAGTTAATCATGTTTTCTTCTGGGTTAACGCTAGGTTAACGCTTCCAATTTTCTTTTTTCAACGACCATAACCTTATAAATTTGAATCATCAATAAAAACGAACACTTATGAATGTTTCAAAATCAAATCAAAAAATCATGAAAACAAAAACGTTAAACAAAACTACAGCCCTCTTTGCTGTCGTAGCATTATTTTCAGCATTACATGGTAATGCACAGGCAACACCAAATGCGCCAACACCACCAACGACAACCAGCATTTCTACTTCAAGTAACTCACATTCCATTACTGTAGAAAACAATGATGACGTACAAAACAACAGTTCTGTATCTGTTTCAATATCAAACAATTCTTATAAATTCAGAGCACGTTTTGACAATTCAAAAAATGAAGGAATAAAAACCTTATTACTTAAAAAATTAGGAACTGATAATCTAAAGATTAATGGCAACACCTATTTATGGACCAACCAAAAAGACGGTAACGATGTCTTTGAATGTAAACTAAACAAAGGGACACTTAAAATTTATATGGATAAAGTATCAACATCAGATGCTTTTCAAAACAAAATAGTTGACCTTGGCAAAGACTTAAAATATTACATTTCAGGCAAAAATCGCTCGCGAGAAGAGGCAAAAAATGCGGAACAAGCCAAACGTGATATTGAAAAAGCTGAGAGCGATTTAGAACGTGCTAAAGAAGAATTAAAACGCGCAGAGCAAGCCGCAAAAAATGCTAAAGGAAACTAAAGCACCAGACAATTCTTAATTCTTATAAAAACGTCCTTACCAGAATTTGTTAAGGACGTTTTTTATTTAATCTTATTATGTTCTTATACTTTAATTATCACCAAAAGGATTACCACCAAACTTTACAAACTCCTCTTGTGTTAAAAGTTCTCCTTCAATGGGTTCTATAATGTCATTAGCTTCAAGATTATCAAAATCTATTTTTTACAACTGTCCATTGCAAGATAACATCTTCTATTTCCATAATTAAACCTGACAAACCGTTAAAACCTCTTGGGCCATGTTTTACTGGAATATCTGGTGTATACCACGCTTTTACTTTCTTATCGTTAAGCTTATCAATTGTTGCCAAATAGCAGGTATAACCATTTATAACTTTAGATTCTTCAGTAATTGTCCATACTTTCGGTTTTTTTTATGACCCTAATAGGTGTACCCGTAATATATTTTGAGTGATACTATAATCGCGACTCCAATCATTGTAATAGGTTGAACTTCCTCCAGCCATCATCCATGAAATATTAATATTACTTCGGGTAATCATAAGACCATCACTGCTATTATTTCATCCAGGAATATCAATTTTCGGTTCCACATTATAAATAGCTATACTATCATTAAACACCAAATAACCTTCAACAGGTTCCGAATCATGGATCATTGCAAATACTTCATTTTGAGCATCTGTATTTTTACGATTTTCAAAAGGTTGCTCTACACTATCTTTAATGGTTTCGAGACGATACGTTACTTTTCCCTTAATTTGTGCAGATAAGCCATAAGAACCTAGTAAAACGAGTATTAAAAATATGTTCTTCATAGTTCAATTTACAAAATATTTTAACTTGATGGTTCTAGTTATTAAATATAACTTGATAATAACTAAAAAAATACCACACCTAAAATTAGTATTCATTTTGTAACTTTACACCAACTAAACTTCAATATATTAATGGGCTTACTCATTTTTTACGCTGTTATTTCTATCTTTTTTTCATTTCTATGTTCTATTTTAGAAGCTGTACTATTAAGCTTAACACCAACATTTCTTAATATTAAAAAGAAAGAAGGTAAGGCTTACGCTTTTGAATTAGAGGAATTAAAAAAAGATGTCGATCGTCCTCTAATCGCAATACTTACACTAAACACAATAGCGCACACCGTTGGAGCAATTTTAGTTGGTGTACAAGCCAAAGTGGCTTATATTGAACTTTACGGCACTACAAAACACACCGTTTTTGGCATTCAATTTACTGAAGATCTTATGGTAGGAGTTGTATCAACAATAATGACCATTCTTATATTAGTCGCTTCAGAAATTATACCTAAAACTATTGGTGCAACTTACTGGAGACAATTATCTCATTTCACTGCAAAAGCTTTAAACATATTAATTTTCCCATTAAAGTGGACTGGCATTTTATGGCTCCTTCAACTAACCACTAAATTAATTGGAGGTAAAGGTCATGGTAGTGTTTTAAGCCGAGAAAGTTTTGTTGCCATGGCCGATATTGCTCATGAAGAAGGAGTTTTTGAAGAAAGTGAAAGTAAAGTTATTAAAAACCTACTTAACTTTAAAGAAGTCCAAGCTAAAGATGTTATGACACCACGTACTGTTATGAAAACAGTAGATGAAAGCATGAGCATTGAAGATTTTTTTATCGCGAATTCTAATGTGCGTTTTTCAAGAATACCTGTATATACAAACGACTCTGATAATATTACTGGCTTGGTTTTAAAAGCAGAAGTCTTTAAAGAAATGGCATTGGGTAATGGCTCTAAATTATTGTCAGAAATTAAACGAGATATCATTATTGTGAACCGTAGTTTACCAATTCCGACACTATTTGAACAATTGGTAGAAAGCCGAAATCACTTAGCTTTAGTCGTAGACGAATACGGTTCTGTAAGTGGCTTAGTAACCATGGAAGATGTTATTGAAACATTACTCGGATTAGAAATTATGGACGAAAGTGATAATGTGTCAGACTTACAATTACTTGCAAGAAAAAGCTGGGAAACTAGAGCAAAACGGTTAGGTATCATTGATAACGAAAATCCTGAAAACTAAACTTCATATTGCAACAGTCGTATCTCCAAATCTGCTATATTGAAACGCCACTTGGGCATGTAAAAATTAGTGGAAATCAAAATGGCATTGCGTCAGTTTCAATATTAGATACACAAGTAGCATTATCTGAAGCTATACCAGAAGCCTTATTAGATTGTGTGATTCAACTTAAAGCATACTTTAACAACACCCGAAAAACATTCGATCTAAAACTAAACACGGAAGGCACAGAATTTCAAAAAAAAGTATGGAAAGCACTTGAAACCATTCCGTTTGGTAAAACAATTTCATATTTACAATTATCTAAACAATTAGGAAATACAAAAGCCATTAGAGCAGCAGCAAGTGCTACCGGCAAAAACCCACTTTGGATTATTGTACCCTGCCACAGAGTTATAGGTAGCAATGGAAGCTTAACAGGATACGCAGGTGGATTACACCGAAAACAATGGTTGCTCAATCACGAAAGCGACCACAGACAACAATCTTTATTTTAGATTATATGTACAAAATTGCAACCGAATTTTTAAAACGGTTTATGACTCCGTCTACCATTTACAAATACGGCTTTAATTGGTCACCTATGTATAGACGCACCACGGCAAAACTCATAGCTGTCAGCGATGATTTACATTATGTAAAAATTAGATTAAAACTTAATTGGAAAAACCGCAATTACGCAGGAACACTTTTTGGTGGTAGTATGTTAGCTGCCACTGATCCCATTTACATGATTCAACTTATTCAAATACTTGGTAACGACTATGTGGTTTGGGATAAGGCCGTTGAAGCCCATTATAAAAGACCAGCTAAATCTACGATTTACGGTGAATTCATCTTTTCAACAGAGGAAATTACCACGATAAAAGAACTTGTTTCAAAAGATCAACAAACCGACATTATCAAAACCATGAATCTCGTTGACGACAAACAAAATATTATTGCTACTTTTAAAAAGACGTTATACATTGCTAACAAAACCTTTTATAAAGAAAAGCTAAAGGCAATAAAATCAAAACCATAAATATTTATAGCAACATCAATATGAAATTCATTAAAACACTATTAAAATGGCTTATTGGCATTATTGGCTTACTGATAATAGCTGCTTATATTTTTGACTACGACTACATTTTAAAAGGTGTTCGTGTGGTTTATTTCACGGGGCATTCTACAGCTTTTATTGATGATTATCCCTATTTTGAAAATGACACCATTAAAAAAGGCGAAAAATCTGAAGCATGGCCATTGCACAAAAATTACAACACAGTAAATGCCACAGAGAGGTTAAAAGCAATAAATGATGACTATGGTACAATTGCATATTTAATTATAAAAAATGATAGCATTTTTTATGAACAGTATGCCGAGGATTATAGTAAAGATTCTAAAACCAATTCATTTTCAATGGCTAAAAGTATAACTTCAGCATTACTTGGCAAGGCCATAATGGATGGATATATAAAAAATTTAGACCAACCTATTGGTGATTTTTTCTCGCAATTTAAAGGTACAAAAACTACTGTTGGCGACTTGTCTTCAATGGCTTCTGGCTTAGATTGGGTAGAGTCATATACAAGTCCTTTTTCCATTACAGCAAGAGCAAATTATGATGATGATTTAGCTGAAACGATTTTAAATCAAAAAGTCGTTAAAACACCTGGAAAAGAATTTGAATACTTAAGTGGTAGCACCCAATTACTTGGTATGGTCATCAAAGAAGCTACAGGAAAACAACTAGCCACTTATCTTTCCGAAAGTTTTTGGCAACCCTTAGGAGCCGAAAATGATGCCTTGTGGCAATTAGATGATGATGAAAATAGATTAGCAAAAGCCTTTTGCTGTATTTCTAGTAATGCACACGATTTTGCACGATTTGGTAAGCTCTACAAAGACCATGGAAAATGGAATGGCAAGCAACTATTAGATTCTACTTTTGTCGCTAAATCAACACAATCTAGATTTAAAGGTCAGCCCTATGGTTATGGCTTTTGGATAAGTAATTATAATAATAAACACACTTTTGCCATGATAGGTATTTTAGGACAATATGTGATTACAATTCCTGAAGACAATTTAATTATCGTAAGGTTAGGACATCATAGAAGTCCTGATAAGGTTAATTTTTTCCCTTCGGATTTTTATGTTTATATTGATGAAGCTTATGCGATGATGGAGAAATAGACTTATTTAGAATTAAAATCTCTAAAGCTTTTTAAATCTTTTGAGATTTAGAAAATTGATAACTATGATTTCAAAACTCAATCTAGAACACATTTTATTCTTAGACATAGAAACCGTTCCTGAAACAGAACATTTTTCAGATTTAAGCAAAACGAAACAAGAGCTTTGGGAGGCAAAATCACGCTACCAACGTAAAGACGAATTTACTGCGGAAGAATTCTACGACAGAGCTGGTATTTGGGCTGAATTTGGTAAAATCGTTTGTATTTCAGTTGGGTATTTTAAAATGACAGGTGAATCTAGAACCTTTAGAGTTACATCGTTTTATGGAGATGAAATTAAAATTCTAAAAGACTTTAAAAATTTACTGATTTCACATTTCAGTTCTAACAAGCATTTACTTTGTGCGCACAACGGTAAGGAATTCGACTTTCCTTATATCGCTAGACGAATGATTATCCACAACATAGAATTACCATCTAAGTTAAATCTCTTCGGAAAAAAACCTTGGGAAGTACCACATCTTGACACCTTAGAACTCTGGAAATTTGGAGATTACAAAACCTATACTTCTTTAAAATTACTCACCAACGTTTTAGGCATTCCATCACCAAAAGATGATATTGATGGCAGCGAAGTTTACCGTGTTTATTATAAAGAGAAAGAAGTAGATCGCATTATTGTGTATTGTGAAAAAGATACCATTGCCGTAGCTCAGATATTTCTGCGATTACGAGGAGACGAATTACTTCAAGACAATGAAATAAAACATATATAAAAAAGTCCAGATTTAAAATCTGGACTTTTCCTTTTTTAACTAATTCATTAAGATATTACTCCTTAATAAATCTCTTTATTTTGGTTTTCTCACCAATGTTTAATTGTAAAATGTAAACGCCATTATCAAACTTAGACACATCAATCGTAGAAGTGTATCGTCCTTTAACTACCGTTTGTCCTAACATATTTTTAATCTCATAGCTTTGCGCTTCATAACCAACCAAGTCAACATTAAGTGTTTGCTTAACAGGATTTGGATGTACTTTAAAATATTGGTTTGGATTATCTGAAATTACCCCAGGATTCACATCAAAGTTTGAATTTGCATTCCCCAAACAGAAATTAGTCGTTTGAGAACTTGTAAACGACGCTCCGGATACTAAGATTATTCCAGAATCTGCATTTGTTAATGTATAAGACCCATTGCCATAAGAACAGCAAATACCATCACCATAGACATCAGTAATTACAAAATCATAACAACCACTATCTAAACACCCTACATTGATATTTAACGTAGAACCATCTGCCTGAGAACCGTAAGTACCTCCAGAAGCTACCGTAGTACCAGATGCATCTAGAATGCTCCAAGCTGTTTCTTCAGGATAGTTATCAAATGTAATTGAAAGCTCCACTTTTGAACAAGAACCTGATGTACTTCCTGTAGTAAGACTTATAGCATCAATAGCCATATCACCTTGCCAAGTGGTTCCTGTTATTCCATTAAAACGCAATTGAATAGAAGCCCCAACATAAGAACTTAAATCAACACTACCTGTTAACCAAGCATTTCCTTGATTACCAGATTTACTCCAAATACTCGACCACGATGCTCCATTATCATCACTTAACTCTAAAGCTAAACTTCCCATTGAAGATGCGCCATACATATGATATTTAAACGTAAATATAGCTTGAGAAGCACTTCCTAAATCAAAACAAGGAGAGTTTAAAATGGCTCTTTTTGTTGCATAATTAGGAGAAGAAGATTCCATAAACACATAATAAGAACCTGAATCTGCACTCGAAGGCCCTGTGCTACCTGATGGTGTACTTCCGCTTCTATTTGTCCAATCAAAATCATCACCAGAATCCTGAGACCAAGCTCCTAAAGTATTTTCGAAACTCTCAGTATAAGGAAAACTAGCAATCCCATTTGTACAACTACCTGTTGAAGCTTGTGAAACAATAATAGATCTTGTACGTTGTGTTGCTGCATTTCCTGCTGCATCACTTACATTATAATATTTGGTATAAGTTCCTACCAAATTAGTATTAACCGTTCCTGTGATGACAATACTCGATGTTAAGTTACCATCTACATTATCTGTTGCTGTTGCTCCTAACTCATTATATGTATCTCCTACTTCTAAATTAATAGTCGCCGCTCCTGTTAAAGTAATTACTGGCGCTGTTGTATCTGCTGACTGTGTTACAACAACCGTTCTAGTACGTTGTGTTGCGGCGTTACCTGCGGCATCACTTACATTATAATATTTAGTATATGTTCCTGCAGAATTGGTATTAACCGTTCCTGTAATAACAATACTAGATGTTAGGTTGCCATCAATATTATCCGTGGCAGTAGCTCCTAGTTCGGTATATGTAGCTCCTACTTCTAAATTAATAGTTGACGCTCCATTTAATGTAATAACAGGAGCAGTAGTATCTGGTGTTCCAGCTACTAGATTTATCGTATAATCTTCAACTTCTCCGTAGTTAAACGACTGACATGCCGTAGGCACCGCATTATAACTCATAGATACTCGCATTCTTGTCGCTCCTGAATACGTTCCAGATGGAATTGTAAAACTACCACTAACAGGTGATGTTTGCGTTGCTGTTTGAGACCAAACTTGCTCTCCTGCATCGGTAAAATCTCCATCGTGATTATAATCTATCCAAGCAGAATACCCTTCAGCATACGTTGTTCCCGTCCACGTTGGTGTTACTGTAATTGTATAACTATTTCCTTGACTTAAAGTCGTAGATAAATTGGTGAAATCTGAATAAAATTGAGCTCCAGAAGCATTATCAATAGTTCCTAATTGAACACGACCTATATACTCGTCATTAACATTTGTACTTGCCGAAGCACAATAATTAAGTTGAACTTCTGTCGTTGTAAAATTAGACGAACTCGTATATGAAGATGTCGAATTATCAGCACAAATACTTCTAACTTGCACCTCATAAGACGTTTCAGGACTTAAACCAGTTAAAGACGTTGATGTCCCAGAAACTGATGATGTCGTCCATGTTGATGTTCCGACTTGGCGATATCTAAAATCGTATGACGCACCAGGTACAGCATCCCAAGATACTGTTGCTGTAGATGATCCAAATCCATCAACAGATAATCTGGTTGGTGTTGTTGCACTACAAACTATAGGAGTTCCTGATAAACCTGTTACAATTAATGAATAGTTTTGACTTCCTCCTGTTAATGTTCCTTTGTGTGTTACCGTAATTGTATATGTTCCTGAAGCATTTGCTACATCTACGCGCTCGTAAGGATCTTTAGTGTTATCCCCTTTTCCATTTGTTGTAACTCCTGTTAACCTCCAAGGTGTATAGCTTGTACCACCTTGAGTAACTCTAATATCTAAATCATTAACCAAATTAGATGCTGTAGAGTTCACTGTTGTTGTCGCTGTTCCTGCTCTATCTGTCCATGAAATTGATGCATACAAATCATTTATACCATCAGAATCTACTGTAATTTGATACGATTGACCATTAGATAAGGTTAACTCTTCAATTTTAGATTCATTTCCATTATTTGTAATAGCTTCAGCAGCACGCTTACTATTCATTAATCCCCATCCAAAAACAGCATCAGGTCCATTAGAACCAGCATCATCGGCAGTATGAAGAGCCAATCCTTTTAAGGTCGCAGCTCTTAAATAACTCCCGTTAACGTTATTAGCATGTTGTTGTAATAATAATAAAGAACCTGCTACATTTGGTGACGCCATAGACGTACCTGTTATACTATTATATGCGGTATCACTAGACTCATAAGTAGAATACACAGATGTTCCATTACCCGTAATATCTGGCTTAATTCTATAATCATCAGTAGGACCTTCACTACTACTGCTATTAATACTAACGCTTACTAAATTACCATTAGCATCAATATTAGCATCATTAGCATTAGCAACAACCATATTGTTTTTAGCGGTTGCATGACCTGAAAGCTTATCATAAGACGAATTACCATCTAAAGGAGCACTATTTGCTGAATTATCAGAACCATCATTTCCTGCTGCTACAACCATCAGATAATACGGAGCATTAAACATAATGTCATCCCAATCTCTAGAATCGGTGATATACCCCCCAAAATAATAACTTGGTAATTGTGCTTGACCTGCCGAGTTTCTAGCTGCATAACCGTAAGAATGATTTGAAATTAACATTCCATTTCCAGCCGCAGTTGATGCTTCAGAAGTGTCATTATTCCATTCGTAACCCACGGCACTTGCCTGAGGTGCCATTCCTTTTGCATTAGCAACCACACCAGATGCTATAATGGTTCCTGTAACGTGTGCTGAGTGGTAATTTAAAGTTGTAGTACCATCTCCAATTGAAAATCGATTATTACCACCTGGCCCATCATATTCTTGATGAGACGCACGAGCTAAACCTCCATCCCACACATGGGCTACCATATTTTGACCATCTAAACTCAATCCTAATGAACCTCCAGAATTTAAATGATTCGCTCTTGTAGATTTTGATGCTGCAACATTAAACGTACTGTAATAAATAGGTTTACCTTCAGATGAAATTTTTTGTAATTCCATATAAGTGTCGTCAGTCTTAATAATAAGTGGCCAACCATTGGCTAATGCTATTTTTGTAGCATTTTCCTTTTCAGCTTTAGCCTGTTCATTAAGCTTATTACTTAATTCTTGAATCGCTTGTGTGTCATAGCGACTAATAATTTGTTCTTTTTGAAGATTGGTTTGTGAATATGCTGATAGAACAGACAGTATTAATAAGATTACACAAAAACCATTAAAATATTTTTTTTTCATACGTAATAGCGATTATTTAAGATTATATTTTTATTAATTTCCCTCAAAGTATTAAAATTTTGTTAAAACCACAATTTAACGAAAACGTTTTCGATAAAAAATAGGTGTCTTTTTTTAGGTTACGGTTTTACCACAGCACTATTGAAGAAAATAACTACATTTACATATGAAAAATGCAAATTTGCTTACAGTTGATTCTTTAAATATTTCGTTTTTTAAAGGCACTGCTGAAAATCATATTATTAAAAATATTTCTTTTGAAATAAAACCAAATGAAATTATTGCTGTCGTAGGTGAATCTGGTTCAGGTAAATCTATTTCGTCTTTAGCTTTAATGGGCTTATTACCAAAACAAATTTCTAAGATTACGTCGGGCACTATTGTATTTGAGGATAAACACTTAGAAAAATTGTCCAAAAAGGAATTTCAGGCCCTAAGAGGAAAAGACATTGCCATGATCTTTCAAGAACCCATGAGTTCTTTAAATCCTTCTATGCGCTGTGGTAATCAAGTTGAAGAAATCTTAAATCAACATTTTAAATTATCACCATCAGCTCTTACAACTGAAGTTCTAAATCTTTTTGAAAAAGTTAAACTTCCGAATCCTAAACGTATATTTAAAGCCTATCCTCATGAAATTTCTGGTGGGCAAAAACAACGGGTAATGATTGCTATGGCAATTGCATGCAAACCAAAGCTCCTCATTGCCGATGAACCCACAACAGCTTTAGACGTTACAGTTCAAAAAGAAATTTTAGAATTACTAAAAGCCATTCAGACAGAAACAAAAATGAGTATACTGTTCATTTCTCATGACTTGTCTTTAGTTTCTGAATTAGCTGATCGTGTTGTTGTAATGTATAAGGGTGAAATTGTAGAACAAGATATCACAAGTACCATATTTAATACACCAAAGCACAATTACACTAAGGCTTTAATCGGAGCACGTCCTTCAACCGAATTTCGTTTAAAACATTTACCTACCATTTCAGATTTTATGAATGACAAGGTAGATACCACTATTATTTCTGAAGCCGATAGAGCTAAAAACCACAACATATTATATGCACAAGAGCCTTTGCTAGAAGTTATTGATGTAGAAAAAACATATATATCTAAGACAGGTTGGTTTTCAAAAGACCAATCCTTTAATGCTGTTGATGGCGTGAGTTTTAAAGTATTTCCTGGTGAAACCATAGGCCTAGTTGGCGAATCTGGTTGTGGAAAATCAACATTAGGAAATGCGATTTTACAATTAGACAAAGCCACTTCTGGATGTATTTTATATAAAGGAAAAGACATTACAAACTTAAGTCGCAAAGAATTGCGATTGTTACGAAAAGATATTCAAATTATATTCCAAGATCCGTTTGCATCATTAAATCCCAGATTAACCGTAGGAAATGCAATTCTAGAACCTATGACAGTTCATCATATTGGCGACTCAAAGGAAGCCCGAAAAGAAAAAGTTATAGATATTTTAGAAAAAGTCGGATTAGATGCCTCAGCTTTTGATCGTTATCCACATGAATTTTCAGGAGGCCAACGACAACGTGTAGGCATTGCAAGAACTATTGCATTAGAACCTCAACTTATAGTTTGTGATGAATCCGTTTCAGCTTTAGACATATCGGTACAAGCACAAGTTTTAAACTTACTGAATGATTTAAAAGCCCAATTTGGGTTTACCTATATATTTATTTCGCACGACTTAGCCGTTGTAAAATACATGGCAGATCAGTTACTAGTAATGAATAAAGGAAAAATTGAAGAAATTGGTGATGCTGATATCATTTACGCATCTCCTAAACGCGCCTATACAAAAAAGCTCATTCATGCTATTCCAAAAGGACTATAGCATGAATACTTTTTTTGCTAATTTTAAAACACTTGATACTAACTCAACAGTGTTTTCTAATACTGAAAATCCATGATCTTCATTAAAAGCAGGTTCTGGTAGATTTGATTTAGTTTCCATAAGCAGTAATTCTTGGTAGATTTAGGGCAAAAAGGTAAATTAAGTTTATGTTAAATCAGGTCAATACTTTAATTTGTTTACACCGCAATATGAAACATATTTTCAATTTATCGGGCTAATGACACTATAAATCGATGAAATACCTATATTTTTAACACTTAACTTCTTTTATGAGGATTTTACGTACAAAAAAGCCGCTATAATTTAGCGGCTCGTTTTTAATATTCCAAAATTAGCTACAATTCCATTTCAGGAATATCGCCATCGATTATTAATTCACCCTCTGTAGCGTTTATAATTTCATCAACCGATACTCCAGGCGCCCGTTCTAAAAGTTTGAAGCCATTTGGAGTTACCTCTATAACCGCCATGTTTGTTACTATTTTCTTTACACAACCCACACCTGTCAATGGTAAAGAACAGTTTTTCAACAACTTAGACTCACCAGCTCTATTAGTATGCATCATGGCTACAATAATATTCTCAGCACTAGCTACTAAATCCATAGCACCTCCCATGCCTTTCACCATTTTCCCTGGTATTTTCCAATTCGCTATATCACCATTTTCTGACACTTCCATAGCTCCAAGTATCGTTAGATCCACGTGTTGCCCTCTAATCATTGCAAAACTCATAGCGGAATCAAAAAATGAAGCCCCTGGTAAGGTTGTAATAGTTTGTTTTCCTGCATTAATAATATCAGCATCTTCTTCACCTTCAAAAGGAAATGGCCCCATTCCTAAGACCCCATTTTCACTTTGAAATTCCACTTCAATATCTTCTCTAACATAGTTAGCAACTAAAGTTGGTATACCTATCCCTAAGTTGACATAATACCCGTCTTGTACTTCCTTAGCAATGCGTTTTGCTACTCCGTTTTTATCTAACATAATTATACTTTTTGTCTAACGGTTAGTTGTTCAATTCTCTTTTCGTATGTTTCACCTTGAAGGATACGTTGTACAAAAATACCTGGGATATGAATCTGATTTGGATCCAATTCGCCTACTGGTACTAATTCTTCAACTTCGGCAACGGTAATTTTAGCCGCACCACACATCACAGGATTAAAATTACGAGCTGTCCCCTTAAAGATTAAGTTTCCGGCAGCATCACCTTTCCACGCTTTTACAAACGCAAAGTCCGCTTTAAACGCATGTTCTAAAACATACATTTTTCCATCAAATTCTCTGGTTTCTTTGCCCTCGGCCACTTCGGTTCCGTATCCGGCAGGTGTGTATATTGCAGGAAAACCAGCTTGTGCTGCTCTACAACGTTCTGCTAGAGTACCCTGAGGTATTAACTCCACATCTAATTCGCCAGAAAGCATCTGACGTTCAAATTCATCATTTTCACCAACGTAAGATGAGATCATCTTGTTGATTTGTTTTTGATGCAACAATAAACCTAAACCAAAATCATCAACTCCGGCATTATTAGAAATACAGGTGAGTCCTTTTACATTAAGTTTTACGAGTTCAGCGATTGCATTCTCTGGAATACCAGACAAGCCAAAACCACCGAACATAAAGGTCATATTATCACTGACACCCTTTAGAGCTTCAGAAATATTAGCCACTTTTTTATTAATCATATTTAGAAAAATTTTGCTCTTGAAAAATACAAAACTAAGTCTAAAATTTATAATTAATAGTCATAAAATAAGGGTGTGACTATTACAGGTTCTTAGAAATCAAATTCAATATTTTCTATAGAATCTGATTCATCTCTAAGGTCGCCTTCATCTTTAGCCGTGCAGTCTATGTCAATTTTTAAATTTAAAGGTTTTTCAAATTCTCCTTTAGACACCTTTAAAGATTCATCAGCGTAACAAGCTTTCATATATAATCCCCAAATAGGTAACGCCATTGAAGCCCCTTGACCATAAGTGATTGACCTAAAATGGACGGCTCTATCTTCAGCACCAACCCAAACTCCAGTCACTAGGTTTGGTACCATACCCATAAACCAACCATCACTTTGGTTTTGTGTTGTACCTGTTTTACCTGCTATAGGATTTGAAAGCTTATATGGATAACCTGTCATCACTTCTTTATACATCGCAGTATTCTTTAAGTAATCAGAATCATGTCTTAATCGTTTACCTGACCCCGCTTGCGTTACTCCTTCCATAAGATTTACAGTTACATAAGCCACTTCTTCACTTAAAACATCTTTACTCTCAGGAGCAAATTGATACAATACCGTTCCATTTTTATCCTCTATACGAGTTACCATTACAGGTTTATTATACACCCCTTTGTTTGCAAAGGTAGAATACGCAGCAACCATCTCGTAAACACTTATATCGGCTGAACCTAAAGCAATTGCTGGTACTGGTAAAATTTCTGAAGTAACTCCTAATTTTTTAGCCATTTCAACAACAGGTTGTGGCCCAACTTCATTCATTAACCGCGCTGTAATTGTATTAGTAGAACTCGCTAACGCATCTTTAAGAGTTTGTTTACCAGAATAATTACCATCTGAATTTTTTACGGTCCATGATTCTGGATTACCAAATTTATTTGCTTCAATCGTAATTTGTGTTCTGGGAAACGAATCGCAAGGTGAAAATTGCAGCTGATCAATAGCTGTCGCATATACAAAAGGTTTAAATGTAGATCCTACTTGGCGCGCTCCCTGATTTACCATATCGTATTGAAAATGCTTATAGTTCATACCTCCAACCCAAGCCTTTACATGCCCTGTTTGCGGATCCATAGACATCATTCCTGGACGCAAAAACGATTTGTAATAACGCATAGAATCTATCGGTTTCATAATCGTGTCCACTTCACTAGCCTTACCATCTACCCATTTAAACACCCTCATATCCGTTGGAATCTCAAACGACGCTTCAATTTCTGCATTCGATTTTCCTTGGCTTTTAAGTATCCTCCAACGCTCACCACGTCTCATCGCATTTTTCAACAATTTATTAATCTCTGACTTGCTCAGTTCTAAAAAGGGCGCTGTTTTATTACGTTCTGGAGTATTTTGATTGTCAAATTCCGCTTGTAACCTTGGCATATGTTGTGCCACTGCATCTTCGGCATATTGTTGCATACGCGAATCTATAGTGGTATAAATTTTAAGCCCATCTGTGTATAAATCGTACTTATCACCATTTGGTTTTCTATTGGATTCATCTTTTGCCCAATCTTTCATAAACCCACGAAGATATTCTCTAAAATAAGTAGCAATACCTTCGCGATGTGATTCTGGTGAATAGTTTAAATCTAATTCAGTTTTTTGAAGTGAATCTTTTTGAGTTTCTGTGATGTAATCATATTTAGCCATTTGCGCTAATACAACATTTCTTCTATTTCTAACACCAATAGGATTTTTATGTGGTCGTGGATTGTATAACGATGGATTTTTTAACATCCCAACAATCATGGCCGATTCTTTAATCTCTAAATCCATAGGCTCTTTTCCAAAATATATCCTAGAAGCACTACGTATACCATCTGCATTGTTATTAAAATCCACAATATTAAAATACATCGCTATTATTTCTTCTTTGGTATATTGGCGTTCTAAACGAATTGCAATTACCCATTCTCTCACTTTTTGTGAGAGCCGTTCTATAATATTGGAAGAAACCTGTTTTGTAAATAAGTTCTTTGCTAATTGTTGTGAAATAGTACTAGCTCCTCCTCCACTTCCAAGTTTAAAAATGGCTCTAAGGGTCCCTCGTCCATCAATACCAGAATGATCATAATAACGCACATCTTCAGTAGCAATTAAGGCATCTACTAGATTTTTTGGAAGATCTTTAAAACCAATTGGAGTTCTATTGTCATCAAAATAAAATTTACCTAATGTTTTCCCATCTGAAGAAATTATTTCTGAAGCTAAATTTGTTTCAGGATTTTCTAACCTTGTATAATCTGGCATTTCGCCTAAAACACCCCAAGATGCCAATAAAAATACGAATACTATAGCTAAGACGCCACTTAAGAATAGTACCCAAAACCAACGTACGTATTTTGAAAAATCTAAAGTATTTGGTTTAGATTTCGTTGTTTTCTTTTTTGCCATATCCACTATTTTTGAGCCTGTTCTACTCTAAAACCTATATCTGTTATACCTTCTAAATTCTCAACACCATTAACACTTCCATTATTTCGCATAGCATGCTGAATAGTTACGGTGTAATCTCCTTCTTCCTTAAATTTAAATGGTTCATTAAATCCTTTAAACCATAATTTATTTTCTTTTAAATCTGAAAATCCAGTACCTAAAAGTTCGCCATTTGGCGCCGCCATCTTATATTCTAAAGTATCTTTAACGACCTTTCCATTAGGGTAATCGAGTTCTACAATAAGAAATAAATTACTAAATTTATAAGCATTAGTATTCCTTAAATTCACATATAAGTTGTACTGGTTTAACGTATCTGGTGCTTTAAAATTAAAGGTAGCTACTGAATCTTTATGCCATTGGTTTGGTACTGATTTATAACTGTCAAACACAGCATTTGAGTCGCAACTAGTACATAAAACACAACTAAAAACGAGAAATAATACCCCATTAATTTTTCTTAGCATTTGGTTTTGACTTTGCATTAGAGTTTTGATTGCGGTTTCGATTTCGAGGTTTGTTTTTGTTGTTACTTCTGTTGTTCTTATTGTTTTTACGTTTCTTATTCGATTTTGGATTATCGAAACGTGTTAAACTATCTTGCCCTACAACGTTTTCAAACTCGTTTTTAGTATCTTGTAAATGTTCTGCGGCATATTCTTCTAAGCTTGCAACTTTCTCTCTTTTCTTATTTTTTTGAATAATTTCATTAGCTTGATCTGTAGTAATGACGTGCCAATTCATCCATTCTCCTTCATAAGCATACCACATTAAGCCTTTAAAAATATCTGTTTTTTGACAAACGGCATTTCCTTTTTCGGTGTATAATTTAACATCAGATTTTGGAAATGCTTTTAAGGCATCTAAATACGCATCTAATTCATAGTTAAGACAACATTTTAGCTTTCCGCATTGTCCTGCTAACTTTAGAGGGTTTAAAGATAATTGTTGATAACGCGCTGCAGATGTACTTACCGATCTAAAATCAGTTAACCATGTAGAACAACACAACTCTCTACCACAAGAGCCGATACCTCCAAGTCTTGCGGCTTCTTGTCTAAAGCCCACTTGTTTCATTTCTATACGTGTTCTAAACTCACGTGCAAACACTTTAATTAACTCTCTAAAATCTACGCGTTCTTCAGCTGTGTAGTAGAATGTGGCCTTACTAGCATCACCTTGAAATTCGATATCTGAAATTTTCATTTTCAAATTTAAATCAATAGCAAACTGACGCGCTTTAACTTTCATTGGTTCTTCTCTATCTCTAGCTTCAGACCAAATATCGATGTCTTTTTGGGACGCTTTTCGATAAATCTTTAAAACATTTTCAGCGTCATCAAGTCTTACCTTTTTGCGCTTCATTTGTACACGTACCAACTCACCTGTAAGTGTTACCATACCAATATCGTGGCCAGATTTTGCCTGAGTAGCCACAATGTCTCCTATGCTTAGCGTAAGGTTTTCGGTATTTTTGTAATATTGTTTTCTGCCATTTTTAAAACGTACTTCAACTCCAATAAAGGGGTCTTGTCCGTTTGGAAGTGACATGTTAGCTAACCAGTCAAAAACAGTCAGTTTATTGCAGCTATCTGTACCACAAGTTCCGTTGTTTTTGCATCCTTTTGGTTGGCCATCATCACCAGTTGAGCAACTGTTACAAGCCATAAAATTTATATATTAAATCTAGACAAAATTAGTCTAAATAGAGGATTCGTAAATAATTAATGAGTAAAGATAAGATTATTTCCTTAGTTAACTAAAGTCTAATTTTTTATTGCAATGTCTCGGCGATTTACTCCACTCTAAAACAGTGAATTTGACCATCAATTAATTTTCACACTTATGATTTTAACAGGACAAGCTTTTGAAGCATTTTCACAAGCTTCTAAAATTGAATAGTCATTAGATTTTAATGTAAAAAAACCTTTATTCTCCTTTGTGTTTAGCAAAACCGACTTTCCATCTTTTTTGGACATTTGAAACTGGCTAGGTGCCATTTCAACACAATAATTACAGCCAATACATTTTTGGCGTTGTAGAGTGACAATAACCATTAAGCTTCGACTTTATTTTCAACAATTTTATAGAGTTTATCAGACGGTCTAATTCTAAATTCCATAGGTATAGTAATTAAATCCCCTTTAGTGCCTTTGTTGGTTTTTATATCATTGACCATCATTTCTACAACCTCCATTTCTTTTGCACCAGTTGTTGGCCCAGTTATTAATATAGTATCACCAACTGAAATATCGAAAGCTTCAATTTTAAATTCACCAATTTTAGCTTTAGGGTAAAAATGTGTGCCTTTACCTAAATACACTTTCTTCTGTACCGCATGAGAACCAGAGCCGGTACTCCATTCCCCCAATTTCTGACCTAAATAATAGCCACTCCAAAAGCCTCTGTTATAGACTTTTTCTAAATCTTGCATCCAAGAAATCACCTTTTCCTTGCTATACGTTTCGTTTTTAACACTATCAATAGCATCGCGATAGCATTTAATAACTTTAGCGACATATTCTGGAGCTCTCCCACGACCTTCAATTTTTAAAACTTTGACTCCTGCATCAACAATTTCATCTAAAAAATCGATAGTACATAAATCTTTAGGAGACATTATATACTCATTATCTAGTTCCATTTCAAAACCGGTATCCTGATCAACTACTGTGTATTTTTTTCTACAATTTTGTTTACAAGCCCCTCTATTGGCTGAAGAATTATTAGAGTGCAAGCTTAAGTAACATTTACCAGAAACAGCCATACAAAGTGCGCCATGACCAAATATTTCAATTTCGACCAACTTACCAGATGGGCCTTTTATTTGCTCCTTTTCAATACGCTCTGTAATATGTTTTACCTGTCGCAAACTCAACTCTCTACTCAACACCATGGTATCCGCAAAAAGCGCATAGAACTTTACCGTTTCAATATTGGTAATATTAATTTGTGTAGAAATATGAACTTCCATACCGTGTTCTCTGGCCACAGCAATAACAGCCTGATCCATAGCAATAACCGCCGTTACATTGGCTTCTTTTGCTTTTTTAATTAACGTTTTTACGATGGATAAATCGTGATCGTAAATTATGGTATTTAAAGTGAGGTAACTTCTAACGTTTTTAGCTTCGCAACGCTTTACAATTTCGTGTAAATCATCTAAGGTAAAATTAATCGATGCTCTCGCCCGCATATTAAGCTGCTCTACCCCAAAATAAATAGAATTTGCACCATTATCTAAAGCCGCCTGCAAGGATTCAAAATTTCCTGCAGGTGCCATTAATTCAATGTTTTGCATCGGAATTTAGATTTTATCAGTTTTTAAAGTCTCAAAAATATTTCTCAAGTCCTTTTTATACGGCAAGTGATCTGCTCTTCCTTTTTTGAAAATATCGTTACTATTCCCTTGACCTTTTCGCAGAGCTTTTTGTTCTTCGTACGGTAATCTATTGATCTCCATACAATTTGTAGAACAACAATTTTCCATTTTCTCCTTACAAGAATCGCACTGAATAAACAATAAATGACAAGCTTCGTTAGCGCAATTAGTATGTAAATCTGCAGGTTCTCCACATTGGTGACAATTGGCAATTACATCATCACTAATGCGTTCTGAGCGTCTTTCGTCGAAGACAAAGTTTTTACCTATGAATTTATTTTCTAACCCTTCAGCTTCAATCTGCCTAACGTAGTTAATGATTCCTCCTTCAAGCTGAAACACATTTTTAAAGCCTTTATGTTTATAGTAAGCACTTGCTTTTTCGCAGCGAATTCCGCCTGTACAATACATGACTAACTTCTTGTCTTCTTTGTGCGCTCTTAAATCTTCTTCAATTAAATCTAAAGATTCACGAAACGTATCTACATCTGGTGTAACGGCATTTTTAAAATGACCAATTTCACTTTCGTAATGGTTTCGCATATCCACTAAGACTGTGTTTGGATCTTCAATAAGCTCGTTAAATTTCTTAGCATTAACATGAACCCCTTTATTAGTCACATCGAAAGACGCATCGTTTAGTCCATCTGCTACTATTTTTTTACGCACTTTTACTTTTAGTTTTAAAAAGGCAAAATTATCGTGCTCTATAGCAATGTTTAATCTTACATTTTCTAAAAACGAAATAGTATCTAAGTGGTTTTTAAAAGCTTCAAAGTTTTCTGCAGGCACAGAAAGTTGCGCATTAATCCCTTCAGTAGCCACATAAATTCTTCCTAAGACTTCTAATTCATCCCAGGCGAGAAACATATGGTTTCTAAAAATTTCGGTATTATTAATTTTGGCGTACTTGTAGAAAGAGATGGTTAAGCGTTCTTTTCCCGCTTGTTCAATAAGTTCTGCTCTCTCCTTAGCACTTAAGTTATTGTACAGTTGCATGCTATACTAATTTTAAGGTTAAAGACTAATTAAGCGACAAAGGTATCAATTTTAGTGCGTCTCATAAAAAAAGCACCTTGAATATTTCAAAGTGCTTTACTAGATTAACTTACCAACTTAAAACAAATTAAAAAGTTAATCTACATCGGCTTAACAGTTATTGAGGGTTTAACAGCAACTGAAACACCTAATACCTAACTAATGATGTTAAAAAGCAGAAAATTAATTCTGCTTTTTAAGGGTATTCATAGCAATTCTTTCCTTTTTCATTTAGTAGATGCAAAACATGTGAAATGGTTGCGTCAAAACAATAAAAAAATCTATACTTTTTTTTATAACGCTATCTAAAATATGCTTTTCTAGTCTATAAATCATTAGAAGCGCCAACTCAATCACTCGAGGAAACCATTGAAAAAATCGATCTTATTCTACAATTCAATGAGTTAAAAACATGCTGTAAAGACAATTAAAAAATAATCGCTATTTTTATTTGGAATAAATATAAATAAGGATATTTTTGTCAAAAATTTTAGACGTGTCCCAAGTGAAAATATTTTCTGTTTTTTTATTTCTGGCTTTTAGCACCATTGGTTTTAGTCAAGATGGAAGTTTCTACGGAAAGGTAAAATACAATTCTAATGAACCTGCTGTTTCTACCTTTATTGTACTAAAAGGAAATGATATCACTAAAGAAACCAACTCCAATATAAATGGTAGTTATAGCTTTAAAGACATTCCATTTGGAACTTACACCATAGCATTTTATTCATTAAACGACGTTCCTAAAACAGTAACCGTAGCGTTAAATTCAAAAAACCAAGAGGTTAACGTTACTTTAGAAGTTGCAGCATTAGATGAAGTTTTTGTAAAATCTAAAACCGTACAACAAAAAATTGAAGAAAAAGGATTTGCCGTTAATGTTATAGAAACCAAGGAAGCCGCAATCCAATCGATACAAGTTAATGAATTACTCGACCAATCTGCAGGAGTTAGAGTGCGTCAGTCTGGTGGTTTGGGCTCGCATGCGCATTACAATCTTAATGGTATGACAGGTAATTCTGTTAAGATCTTTATTGATGGAGTACCTATTCGAAACTTTGGTCCTTCCTTTTCTTTAAACAGTATTCCTCCGTCTTTAATTAAACGTATTGAAGTGTATAAAGGAGTTGTGCCACCTCATTTGTCTGATGATGCTATGGGTGGAGCTATCAATATCGTCTTAAACAGCATTACCAAAAATGAATTAAAAGCCTCTGTTTCTGCAGGATCTTTTGGAACTTATAGAACCGACGTTAATGGTGGTTATAGAAATAACAAAAACGGTTTTACGGCAAGAGGTTCTGCTTTTGTGAATTATGCCGATAACGATTATAACGTATGGGGAGACCAGGTGGCTGTAGCGCTTTCTGCCGGCACACCAGATGTGTATATCAAAGCCAAACGGTTTCATGATCGCTATAGATCGCAAGGTGGTAAAGCTGAATTTGGATACACCAATGTACGTTGGGCCGATAAATTATTAGCTGGTGTGTTACTCTCTAATATGGATCAACAAATACAAACTGGAGCTACCATGGAAATTGTATATGGCAATCGATTTACGGAACAGAACACCTATATGTATAGTCTAGATTATGCAAAAAACGATGTGATTAAAAATTTAGACGTCAGCGCTTTTGCCTCTTATTCGCGTCTCAATCGAAAAACCATAGATACTATTGCTACACAGTACAGTTGGTTAGGTTATCCTACGAATTATTATAATGATCCTGATGTATGGGCTACAGGCGCAGAAGCTGGAGACCCAACATTACAGAAAGATATTGATGAAACTATTAATGCGCGTACTAATTTAGCATATCATATCAATGACAATAACAGCATTCAGCTAAACCATTTACTAAACACCTTTACGCGAGATTCTGATGACCCAATGCTTCCTGCTGCAGAAAATGCATTAAAAGAAGAACGCAACTATCTAAAGTCCATACTAACGCTTTCATTTGAAAATAAAGCCTTTGAAGACAAGTTAAGAACTTCAATTTTTGGAAAATCGTATTATATGGATAGAACTTCAAAATTACGAACCCGAAGTTCTAACACCTCAAATTCAACAATCAGTATTGAAGAAAATAACATCTCCTCTAACGACTTTGGTTATGGCGGCTCTATTTCTTATACAATTTCACCTCAACTAACCGTATTTGGATCAGCAGAAAAAGCGATTCGTTTACCAGAAGCCAATGAAGTCTTTGGTAATGTTGCTGCTAATGTAAATGCTTCCGTAAATTTAAAACCAGAACACAGTAATAATTATAATCTGGGATTTAGTTACGACAATATCCAATTTAAAAAACACACCTTTGGAGTCACCTCTAACTTATTTATAAGAGATACAGAAGATTTAATTATGCAATTTCCTACGGGAAGTAATGAAGAATTTTTTGAAAACTCAAATATTGGAAAAATATACACAGAAGGATTCGACTTTACATTAAACTACAACTATAACGAAACAGTTTTCTTTAGTGCCAACACTTCATTCTTTAATGCTAGAGACTATAATGTGACGTATGACGTGAATGGCAACCCAATTACGCCAAGTTACGAACGCCTTGCCAATACTCCTTATTTTACAATGAACTATAACCTAAAATACAGTGCACAGAACGTCATTCAAAAAGGGTCTAGCCTATCTACTTATACCAACTTATTATATGTACACGAATTTTTTAGACACAGTAGTGTACTTGGTGGTTCAGGAAAAACGGTAATTCCAAGTCAGGTTTCTTTAGATGCCGGTTTTGCTTATACATTTCCAAAACACAAGGTTTCACTGAGTTTTGATGTAAAAAACATATTAAATAATCAATTATTCGACAATTATGCCCTTCAAAAACCTGGTAGAGGGTTTTATGGGAAACTTACTTTTTCAATTTTATAAATCAATTAATTTAATACTTATGAATTTTAAATATTTATCTCGTATTGCTTGTTTATCAGCTTTATCTTTAATGACGTTTTCATGTAGTGATGATGACACTCCAACTTCGGGGCCTACAAATCCTTCGGATTATAGACCATATCATTTAGTTATTGGATCGAGTCCAACAGGAGAATCAGAAACCTATATTCAAGGGACCACTGTAGAAGAACTTAATGATCCTAATAAAACCTATACCTTTAATGGTTATGGTCAAGAAATACCTTCTACACGTACGGCGAGATTATACACTTCTAATGATGGTGAAACCGTTTATAATTTAAATTATGGAGGCGGTGATATTTCTAAATATGATTATATCAGTGGACAAAATTACGACTTAGTTTTAACAACAGATATCCAAGCAGTGATGGGAACAGCCTATCCACGTTGGACAAAGATTGATGATAATTATGCTATGTTACACAATGTAACTACAGAAAATATCTATGAAAATCCAGATGAAGAAACGTCGCCTTACGTAAGAACTAAAGCCACTGTTACTTTAGCTCGTGTAGATTTAAATACAATGAGTGTATTAGAAAATACGTCTTTTGAATTTCCTTATAGTGAAGACAACTCTGCAGAAGGGATTCATACCTTTCGTATTGATGCCCCAGTAATTGCTAACGGAAAGCTTTACTACGGAGTTGCTAAACGCTTTTATGATGCTTTAACTGGTGAAAATGGCACTATGGTTTATGATAATGTAGAAACTCTAGTCGTAGATTACCCATCTTTAGAAAACGAAACTACAATAACCTCAACACTTGCACAGGGTTCTACTAATGGCTACAGAACACCTGTTGCACATAAAGATGAATTAGGTGATACTTACCAATTAATAACTTCTGGTGATGCTTCAATTATGAAAATCAGCAACGGAGCTTATGATACAGCTTATGGTAAATTTGATATTAAATCGCTTTTAGGTCATAATGCCGAAGCAAATACCGGTTGGTTTTATGTAGGTAACGGCATTGGTTATGTACCCGTTTTAAATACCGATTTAGGAGATAATGCAAGCTCTAATTGGGATATCGTTCGTGTTGATGTTTACAATAAAACCGCGGTTAAAATGAATATTCCAATAGATTTATGGTTACGTCAATACCAATGGGCAAGTGTTATTGATGGTAAATTATATATGGCTTTAGCTTCTTTAGGTGGAGTAGGTAATGTTTATATTTTTGACCCTAGCTCTACTAGTGCAGACGGCTTTACAAAAGGTGCAACGTTACAAACAGGAACAACAGATGCTTCATACATTGGGTTATTCTAAAAATACAATCAACCTATAGCCCTAAGACGAGGTTCACTATTTCAATAAAAAAGCCAGAGTAAATATTTACTTTGGCTTTTTTATGACTAATAACGCGCATTACTACGATCACTTCTTCCTGTTTTTAAAAAAGTCAAAAAAATCATCACTTTCATTTGTAGTAATTTGAAACGAGAAATGTTATTAATTAAAATAAGTGGTATTTTTGAATAATTATTTAATGAAGAATTCTAAGAAAAAAGAACATATGAGTAGCGAAAAAGATGCAAAATTAAAAGCTTTAAAATTAACTTTAGACAAGTTAGATAAAGCTTACGGAAAAGGAACAGTAATGAAAATGAGTGATCAAGCTGTGGTTGATGTTGAAGCTATACCTTCAGGCTCATTAGGATTAGATATTGCATTAGGCGTTGGAGGATATCCAAGAGGCCGTGTAATTGAAATATACGGTCCAGAATCTTCTGGTAAAACAACATTAACACTTCATGCTATTGCCGAAGCTCAAAAAGCGGGTGGTATTGCAGCTTTTATTGATGCAGAGCACGCTTTTGATCGTTTCTATGCTGAAAAATTAGGAGTAGATATTGATAATTTAATTATTTCTCAACCAGATAACGGAGAGCAAGCTTTAGAGATTGCTGATAACTTAATTAGATCTGGTGCTATTGATATCGTAGTCATTGATTCTGTCGCAGCCTTAACACCTAAAAGTGAAATTGAAGGTGAAATGGGAGATTCTAAAATGGGCTTACACGCACGTTTAATGTCTCAGGCTTTAAGAAAATTAACAGCTTCTATTAGCAAAACAAATTGTACCGTAATTTTCATTAACCAATTACGTGAAAAAATTGGTGTAATGTTCGGTAATCCTGAAACAACCACTGGTGGTAATGCCTTAAAATTCTACGCTTCAGTTCGTTTAGATATTAGACGATCTACACAAATTAAAGATAGTGACAGCAACGTAATGGGTAATAAAACCAGAGTTAAGGTTGTTAAAAACAAAGTAGCTCCACCATTTAGATTGGCTGAATTTGACATTATGTATGGCGAAGGTATTTCTAAAGTCGGTGAAGTTTTAGACTTAGCTGTAGAACATGAAGTGGTTAAAAAGAGCGGATCTTGGTTTAGCTACGGAGATACCAAACTTGGTCAGGGCCGTGATGCAGTGAAAATGATTATTAAAGATAATCCTGATCTTATGGACGAATTAGAAGCGAAAGTGAGAACGCTGATTAACGATTCTAAATAGAAAATTAAAAAAATCCTGATTATTTCAGGATTTTTTTGGTTTTAGACGCAACCCTTTTGCTTTTTTTACATCTATAAGGTGAAATTGATTATTTTTAATTATGAAAAGATATGCCCTTTTAGTCTTTATTTTTATCTCAGCGTTTACGTCTTGTAGTCTTGAGGATGATAATAGCTATGTTGGTACAGAAGTAATGCCAATAGAAAGTGTTGAAATACCAGAACACTTTATCTACGGAGAAAGTTATGAGATTTTGATAACTTATAATCGTCCATCAACCTGTTATCAATTTTATAATTTCTTATATGATATTGAAGGAAATGAACGTACTGTTGCCGTGGTTAACTCAGTGTACTCCAATACATCTTGTGTGGATGACTTAGAATCGGTTACTGTAAGTTTAAATTTTATGGTTACAGGAACAGAGACTTATCTTTTTAAGTTTTATCAAGGTCATGATGAAGAAGGTGAGGATCAGTATTACTTAGCAGAAGTGCCTGTTCTCAATCAGAGATCTGGTTCTGAAAATACACAGTTAGACTAATTATTAATTAATCCGTAAACTAATGTGAGTTTAGACCAACTCATACAAAATTGTATTAATAAAGATGTACAAGCTCAAAGCCAATTATACAAGCAATATGCAAGTAAATTATTTTCGCTTTGTCTTAAGTACTCTAAAAACTATGCAGAAGCAGAAGATAATCTGCATGACGCATTTTTAACTATTTTTAATAAAATAGAGCAGTATAATAATAAAGGTTCTTTTGAAGGTTGGCTAAAACGCATTGCAATTAACACGGCATTGCAACGGTACAGGGAAGATGTTGGAGTCTATGATATCGTTAACGAAGGTAATATTGAAGATGTTTCTGTTGATATTAATGATGATAACGTAAGTATTGATTTTTTATTAAAAATCATTCAAGAATTACCAGACCGATATAGATTGGTGTTCAATTTATATGTTTTAGACGGCTATTCCCATGTTGAAATTAGTGAATTAATTCAAATTTCAGTTGGCACCTCAAAATCTAATTTAGCACGAGCAAGATTAATTTTAAAAGAAAAGATTGAAACCTACAACGCGACCTCAAAGTCGCAGAGTTTATAAAAATGAGTGATAAGAAAAACATAGATCGACTTTTTCAAGAAAAGTTTAAAGATTTTGAAGTTGCACCTAATGATGCACTATGGGATCGTATAAACGAAAGTCTTCCAAATAAAAAGAAAAAGCGGAGAGTTATGGCACTTTGGTGGCAACTTGGTGGAGTTGCTGCTGTCATTGCGCTCTTGTTAACGGTTGGTATTACGGTATTTAATTCAGACGAAACTAATTCGCAAGAATTTCCTGTTGTAGATATGGAAGACGTAGACCACAAATCAGAAAAAGAAAATTCTAATACGTTACCACTTAAGGATCAAAATGATCTTAAAACGACTAAAGACGACAACACCAAGATTGTTGATTCTAACATTGATTCTAACTTAAATACAAAACAAAACTCTAATGTAGCCGACTATGAACATGAAAGCTCGCATCATACACGTTCATCAGATGAATTAATAACATCTAATAAGTCGACACCAAAATCAAATACTGTTGCTAATAACACGATTAAAGAGCGCACCAATTCATCTCAGTCTCAGCAACAGAAAAAGTCTCTAGCAGTAGTTCGCAAGACAACTAAAACAAACGATGTAAATCAACCGAAAACGTCTAATTCTAATTTAAAGACAGATAGCAAAACACAATTAGCATCAGAAGCAGAACAAAAATCTGCAATTAAAAAGAATATTGAAGAACATAGTACTGCTATAGCAAAAAATACAACGTCTAAAACGTTAGAATCAGAAACACTTATTGATGAGGCCAATACAACAAAAACAGAGGATGTAATAGTTGAAATTCCAGAGCAACAAAGTATTGAAAATGCTATTGCAGAAAATAACGAAACTATAGATGAAGAAGAAAAAGAAGATGACCAAAACAGGTGGAGCATTGCCCCAAATGTTGCGCCTGTTTATTTTAATTCCTTTGGTCAAGGTTCTTCATTAGACAAGCAGTTCAACGAAAACGGCAAAAGCTCTGATGTTAATATGAGCTACGGTATTGCTGGTAGTTATGCTATTTCTAAAAAACTAAAAATTAGAGCTGGGGTTAACCGCGTTAAACTCAATCAAACCACGTCAGACGTATTTGCTTTTACAGGCGCAGAAACAGCTGCTAGAGGCGCAGATGCTTCTTTTAGCAATATCTCTTTTAGTTCAGACGAGCAACAAGTGTCTCTTGTGAGTTCTAAAATGATGAATATGGCTACAACACCAGAATTATTCAATACTAAAATTATAGGAGAAATAGACCAGCGTTTTGGATTTATAGAAATTCCGTTAGAATTAGAATACCGATTATTAGACACAAAATTTGGGATTAATGTTATAGGCGGATTTAGTACCTTCTTTTTAAGTGAAAATGAAATTTATGCCGATGTCAACGGAAGTACAACTTCAATTGGAGAGGCCAACAATATTAATGATACAAGTTTTAGTGCCAACTTTGGTTTAGGTTTAGATTATACCCTTTCTAAACAATGGAATATAAATCTTGAACCTACATTTAAGTATCAAATAAACACCTTCAATAATACAACAGGAGATTTTAAACCCTACTTTATTGGTGTGTATACAGGATTAAGTTATAAGTTTTAGGTTAATTTAGGTTAGGTTATTGCAACTAATAAGCTATGAAAATGCAATGATGACAAAAGCTACTCTTGGTTAGAGTGGCTTTTTTTTGTACCCTGCCCGCAACGTAATTCTTCCAAAATTAAAGTCCGTGTTTTATTGTTTAACGCTTTGGTATCTGCAGTGGCTAAACCTTTCGTTGGTATAAACTGATGTATTTTTGCGCGCATTTTACCGGGACCACCACTAAAAAAAGTATAAGAAAATCGTTTTTTATTATCGTAGAAAGTTATAGGGACTATGGGTATTTGATGGTTAATTGCTAATCTAAACGCCCCATCCTTAAACTCATCTAATAAAATATGTTCATCTGGCACACCTCCTTCTGGAAAAATACAAATACTTACTCCTTGTTTTAAGCGACGTTGCGCTCGTAAAAATACAGCTTGCCTACTCTTAGCACTCGATCTATCAACGAGTATGCATGTACGCTTATAAAAGAATCCAAATAGTGGAATTTTAGCCAATTCTTGCTTTCCAACAAATACAAATGGGTTTTTCACAGCCACCAACATTAGCATAATGTCTGCCATAGAGGTGTGATTAGCTACAAACATGTAACTCTTATCAGGGGATGGTATTTCTTCTCTTTTAATTCTATACCTAAAGCCCATACCGATTAAAATACACTTAGACCAGATGCGCGCTAGCTTAAAAAAATAGCAATACCATTCCTCTCTAGAGATAGAAATAATCAATAAAGGCAACATTACAATAATCGGAATAGCTACTAAAATGTAGAACCAAATACGATATAAAAACCAAAATGGATATTTAAAAAACGCCATAGCCCCAAAACTAATTAATTAAATTAAATGACTTCTTATAGTCTACTAAAAAATTTACCTTTGTTTTTTATTTCAATACTGAAGTTTAATTTTAAAGAGATACCTGCTTTTGCAGGTAATGTTATGGCAAGAATACTAACAGGAGTACAAAGTACAGGAACACCACATTTAGGAAATATTTTAGGTGCAATTTTACCAGCAATAGAAATGGCAAACGATGCTAAAAACGAGTCGTTTTTATTTATTGCTAATTTGCATACGCTAACGCAAATTAAAGATGCTGACGAACTAAGAAACCATACCTATTCTGTTGCTGCAACTTGGCTTGCTTGTGGTTTAGATATTGAAAAAACGGTGTTTTACAGACAAAGTGATATTCCTCAAGTCACTGAACTTTCGTGGTATTTAAGCTGTTTCTTTCCATACCAACGTTTAACCTTGGCTCATGGTTTTAAAGACAAAGCCGATCGCTTAGAAGATGTTAATGCAGGTTTGTTTACCTATCCAATGCTTATGGCTGCAGATATTTTAATTTATGATGCAGACATCATTCCGGTAGGAAAAGATCAATTACAGCATATTGAAATGACACGAGATGTCGCTTCTCGTTTTCATGCGAAAATGGGAGACGCTTTTGTTTTACCAGAAGGAAAAATACTAGAAAGTGGTATGCTTATTCCAGGAACAGATGGTGAAAAAATGAGTAAAAGTCGCGGTAACTTCATCAACATCTTTTTACCCGACAAACAACTACGTAAAAAAATAATGTCTATTGAAACCGATAGCACACCGCTTGAAGAACCAAAAGACTGGGCTTCATGTAATTGTTTTGCTATCTATAGTTTATTAGCATCGGATACTCAAATTGCAGAAATGAAAGCTAATTATGAAGGTGGAAATTACGGTTATGGTCATGCCAAACAAGCCTTATATGAATTGGTGGTAGAGCGTTTTGAAAAGGAAAGAGAACGCTACCATTATTATATGAGTAATCTTGATGAAGTTGATGCTGCATTAGCCAAAGGAGCTGCAAAGGCAAAACTTGTCGCAGATAAAGTTTTAAAACGCGTTAGAGAAAAAGTTGGGTATTAATTTTGCTCCTTTTTAAAAAGATTTAAACAAAAAAAAGACCTCTATGATTTTAATAAAGGTCTTTTTTTTATTCAACTAATTAATCGTTAATTTAGAATTTTCTTTGTTACCACACTACCATTATCTAACTTGATAGCAGCAATATAAATACCTTTTGCGAACGAAAATTGTGTATCGAATGAATTTGTATTGTCGTTTATAGTGTAGTTTATAAGTTGTTTACCATTCATATCAAAGATTTCAATAGAGTCTAACTTACTATTAGACTTTACATAAAACATGGCATTACTAACATAAGCAAAGGTATCTGAGGCAACATTCTCATTTACAGAAAGCGTTACAGATGTTGTATATCTTAAAATAAAACGATCATTAAACTCTCCCACTTCTCCTGTAAAAGTATAAGGTGACGTTCTTAAATTATGAATTACGCCGGTGTATGTATCCTCTAAATAAATAGCTTGTTCTTGCGTTTCAAATAAGCTTCCCTTAACATCACCAATAGCAATATTATAGATACCACTTTTAACTAATTCTATACCTAAAGGCACCGTATTAGAATCTATAAAAGGTAATGGAAGCCCTTGTATTACTAATTTTTCGTCATCTGAGATTAAAGAATATAAATTAAAGCCCTCATTATTAGTATAAGCATCATAAAGTCTATCTTTTCCTTCTGTAGCTCCATCTGCATAACCTATTAATGTACTAATAGCTCTATTGTTCTCATCAGATAAGCTTAACCATACTAATTGTTTTTCGGTAGCGGCAGCAGTGTCTTCAGTATTTCTATAAAATTCTGAATTATCATAAGTTACTAAATCATTATGACGCATAGAGTTAGTAAACTGCACAGAAGTTGTATTTGGAGCTGTATCAGCAACCCTCACAAAAAAGGCTTGCCCAGAAGCAATCTTGCCATTAAATGATGATGGCGTTGACGTCCCTAACGCATTATAAGTAATGTATTGGTCTCCGTAATTGACTCCAAAGTGATCATAAAATGGATCAGTAGCACCAGTATCAAATACATATTCATCATGAGTCCATATATCTACACGTCCTTCAAGGTATGAATTAGCCGTTAAGAATTTTTCCGCATCTATAGCCGAAGGATAAGGATTTCCTATTAAGTTCCAACTGCTGTCATTATGGTCCATAGACAAATAATCAGGAGACTTATAAACATCAATATTAAATGCCCCATTATTTGGTGTACCATAAAATCTTGTTGTAAAACCACTTACTTGATTATTAGCCACTCTAACAATATAACCTTTGCCTGGTATCATTACAGCATTAGATGCCGATTCCCAATCTCCATTACCCGCTCCATTATTTCCTGCATTTACGTTCCATTGATACGTTGGAGTATTAGAAATTTCTGAAATATTAAAATTTTCTACTGGAGAAGACCAATACACATAATCATATTGTTTGACCTCCTCATTACGTAACCTGCGTTTCACAGTAATTTCTCCACTATTTTCAACATCATTAATTTGCACTAGACTCGCATCATCTTCTAAAGTGAAGGTAGCTGCAGGCAAATGATTCACAAGTATTATATCATTACCTTCTTCGTCTTTTTCAACATTACCAAATTCATCTAATTGCTTAACCTCCAAGACTTCTGGCTCTACCGTTATTTCGTTATAAATTAACATTGTTTTACCTTCAGGAATAACAACGTTGGCCCCAGACGTCACCCTACAATCACATCCTACTAAATCTTCTGATTGCGTTGTGTAATCACCAGTATAAACTAAACCTCTTTCTTTCTCTTCTACTGCCCCATATGGAGAACTCCATTCAGTACCATTCCAATAATATGGTGTACCACCTTCACTTAAGGTAACAGGTAATATTATAGTCCCACCATTATCGTTAGAAATTTCAATTTTATAAGTCGCTAAGTCATCAAGCTCAACATTATTTATAGTAAAATCCTCATTTGTTTGAGTATCAAGTTTTGAGTTGTATTTTCTCCATTGATACTTTAATGCCAAATCAGGATCTCCTGCTGGTGGATCTGTTATATCTCCTGCCCCATCATCTATACCAGCCTCAACACTAAAAGTTACACTTGTAGTTCCATCTGCTTTACAAACAAAACGAGGTAAGATTGGTCTTGCTATAGGCGCTTTAATATCAAAAGCAGATTGGTTATAAGCAATAAATGCCATGTCTGCAGAACCTCCCGCTACTGAATTAATATTTTTTACAGAATCTATATTAGAAGCATTTAAATCAAAATCCTCTAAATTAAGAGCAATTAACTTAATTAATCGATCTTCATTATTACCATAAGTTCTGGATTGCGGAACTGCTGTATTAATATCTGCTCCACTAGGAAGTTTATACAGATCTAATTGCCAACGACCTTGATTATTATATTGATTATGCAAAAACAATTTTATAGGTCTCCCTATCACATTTCCTCTATCATCTGCGTAATAATAAGTATCCCAACTACCGGAATCTGCAATTTGTGTAATCAATAAATCTGGAATTCCATCATTAATTGCACCAACCTGTCCGTTCCCACTAAAAAAACGAATAGATGCTGTTTGATTATAATTAGTTACTCCTGTTCCTAATTCCAAACCGTTCTTCCCATCTATCATTACTTGAAAAACAGTTAAATCAGCAACCTCGTTAGACGTAATAACGGTTCCTTCACCAACCACACCATCTACTAAATCTGCTGTAGCTATAAAATTAGCTCCAGAATTAATGGTTCCAGTAATTCCATTTGTAGAATAGGCTTTAAAAACCTCATTACTAATATTTAGACCACTTATCGTTGAAAGCAAAGCATCATCCACTCCTGTAGAATAAGTTACTCCATCATATGTAAAACCTATTAATTCATGGTAATCGTTTGGATACGTACTCGTATCTCGATAAACATAACTAGAAGATCTCCAATACCCTTGTCCGTTATGATTCCAATTAGTAAAGATTTCAGTTACATGCTTAAAGGACTCAGAACCACTACTACGATCATTACGTTTCAATTTAGCTCCTACATAATCAATTTTCACTAAATTTTCTGGGGCATTCGACCCTAAATAGACATTATTACCGTTTACTTTTAAAATAACATTCGAAATATCATTAGTACCATCTGTAGTGATTTCAAAACTTAACTCCGTACCATCTGGAGTAGCCGTAACTGAGCTAGTGCTTATACCATAAATAGAAACAGTTGAAGAGTTTGTAAATCCAGTACCCACTAAAGTAACGACACTGCTCTTAGTAACTCTTGTAGGAAAAACGTCACTAACGATTATTTGCGCATAAAAAGAAGTACTTAACAACAACAAAATCAAAGTTGTTGTTTTTTTAGATAATACGAAAGATAAAATTGTATTCATAGGTTATTTTGTAATTAATCTTTTGAACGATATATTAAGACTTAGTCTAATAATACATATCAATTCAGTGTAAATTTGGGTTTAACACTGCAAAAATGCTACAGTTTAAAAGAGACACAAAAAAAATTAGTTGTTTTGCAGATAATTTCCTTTCAAAGGCATTATTTCCAATCCTAATTCACACAAATAATGTATTTTAGAATAAAACCAAATAAAACATTCAGCCTCTATGTTTACGGTCATTTCTAAGTTTCTAGTTAATTCAAGCAAAAACTGTTAATTTTATGTAAAAGCGCTAATTAAGATGCCATAGAATCTAACATTAGTCTATAACTTATAAAATTTTGCTAAAACTAAATTGCTTCAAACAACTTTCCTGGTAAAGGCCTCACTAAACCTTTCAATTCCATGTTCAATAAAATTCCTGCGAGTTTATAGGTCGGCATTTCGCATCGTAAAGCAATAACGTCTAACATCGTTTTATTGTTTTCTATTAAAAAATTATAAACTATTTTTTCGTCGGGTTCCAAGGTTACAAACAGCTGGTGTTGTACTGCTGGTTTTTTATCTGACTCTAATTCCCAATTCAACATATACGGCACATCTAACGGGTTAGATAACAAATGTGCTTTATGGAATTTTATTAAATTATTACAACCCACACTTTGACTATCTGTAGTTCTGCCTGGTACTGCAAAAACTTCTCTATTATAAGAATTAGCGATATCAGCCGTAACTAAGCTCCCTCCTTTTTCGGCAGATTCAATAACGATTGTGGCTTCACTAAGTCCTGCGATAATTCGATTTCGTTTTAAAAAGTTATTTCTATCAAACACATCAGAACTCCAAAAGTCCGTATAAAAGCCTCCATAATTTTCAATGTCTGCCACATACTTTTTATGCACCTTAGGATAGATTTGATTGAGACCATGTGCCAGACATCCTATAGTTTGTAGATTGTGTTTTACCGCTGCCTTTTGCGCCGTAATATCAGTTCCGTATGCAAAACCAGAAACAATTATAGGGTTAAACGGCGCCAACGTTTCAACTAATTTTTCACAAAAGGCAATACCACTTGTAGTAATTTTTCGGGCACCAACAATACTAATAATGTGTTGTTCTTTTAGATTAATGTTTCCGGATTGAAATAACACAATTGGGCCATCAATACAATGTTTTAAACGCTCTGGATAAGTTTCCTCTGTAAAATAATGGGCTACAATATTGTTATCCTTAATGAATTTCAATTCTTGTTCAGCTTCTTCAAGATGAATTTCATCAAAAAGCCCCTGAATGGTTATGGCACCAATACCGTCGATTTTTAAAAGCTTCGCTTTCTTTTCTTTTAAAACGGCTTCAGCAGACCCACAATGATTAATAAGTTTCTTGGCGGTTGTAGCACCAATTTTAGGAACGTGCTGTAAAGCTAAGGCGTAGATAAGTTGCTGATCTGTCATTGAATACAAAATCTTTGAAGAAATTAGTTATCTATAACACGAATATAATTATTTAATTTTGAATGCATTTAAAATCATCTTAAACAGAAAGCATGATGAATGCCATTCGATAACTCCAATTAAAAAAATAGAATTATTTCAAAAAAAAAAGTCAATGTAAATTCCAAGAAAATCAATCAAATAGGCAACTATTTATTTTGATGTTAATAACTATACTCCACTTAATTTCATTCAGAAATAAAAATTTTTAACTTTGCCTTAATATGCAGTTAGAGACTTACATTAGCGACCTTTTATACCGTTACGATTGTGTTACCGTTCCAGAATTTGGGGCCTTCTTAACACGTCGTGTTTCGGCAAAAATACACGAATCCACACATACGTTTTATCCTCCTAAAAAGGCTTTGTCTTTTAATGAGCAATTACAGCAAAATGATGGCTTGTTAGCTAATTATATTGCGGAGGTTGAAAAAATACCCTATTCGACAGCTTTAAATAAAATTTCGAAGCAGGTAAAATCAATTAAATCGTATTTAGTTGAAGGTGAAACTATTCAGCTTAAAAACATTGGTGAAATGGCATTAAATGTTGATGGAAAAATTCAATTTGATCCGTCTAGCCATATCAATTACCTTACCGATTCTTTTGGGTTATCTCACTTTTCGTCTTCAGATATTACACGTGAGGTATATAAGGAAACGGTAGAAGCTGTAGAAGAAACTGCACCTATTACATTAACACCAGAGAAGCGCTCTAACCGTAATTGGTTAAAATATGCTGCTACTGCTGTTATTTTATTAGGCTTAGGTGGTTTTGGTGCTGCAAATTACTACACTACTACTATTGAGAACCACAATCAATTAGCACAAGAGCAAGCCAATGAGCAACTCGATGCAAAAGTGCAAGAAGCCACTTTTGTTATCAGCAATCCATTACCTGCTGCAACATTATCTTTAGATAAACAAAGTGGTAATTATCATATTGTTGCTGGTGCATTTAGAGTAGAAGCTAATGCTATGAAGAAGGTTAACCAATTAAGGGCACAAGGTTTTAAAGCCCGTCAAATTGGCCCCAACCGTTATGGCCTACACGAAGTTGTTTATGGCAGTTTTGATACTAGAGCTGAAGCACAAAACGATCTTTTAAAGATTCGTAATGAGCATAACCGTGATGCATGGTTATTGATAAAGAAGCTTAAATAAGTTCCTTATTTTTTCCTAGATCTTTTTAATACAACTATCATTAATTTGGATAAATGGGTATGTTTTACTCTTGTGGAATGCCAACTTCACATAAAACCCTATTGTGCCTAATTTAGACCATAACTTATTATATACATTAGGAAGCTTATCATAGCTATTAACATCAAATGATATATAATTAAGCCTTTTCACTTTTTAGTTTTTAGTTTTTAGTTTTTAGTTTTTAGTTTTTAACTATAATACTACTACTTCATCCTAAATTCGCTCTATCTTTGCACAAATTTTAATAACCTATGCCATCTAGAACCGCATTTCAGTCTAAAACCATTGTTACCGATTTGGTATTACCAAGCGAAACGAACCCTATCAATAACTTATTTGGTGGCGAATTATTGGCTCGTATGGACAGAGCAGCTAGCATTTCTGCAAGACGACACTCTAGACGTATTGTTGTAACCGCTTCTGTAAACCACGTGGCCTTTAATAGAGCAATTCCACTAGGTAGTGTTGTAATGATTGAAGCTAAAGTATCCCGAGCATTTTCATCTTCTATGGAAGTGTATATGGATGTTTGGATTGAAGATAGAGAATCTGGTGACCGAGTTAAAGCTAATGAGGCCATTTACACCTTTGTTGCTGTAGACGAAACCGGACGACCTGTAAAAGTCCCTGATCTTGTGCCAGAAACAGAATTAGAAAAACAACGTTTTGATGCTGCTCTAAGACGTAAACAATTGAGTTTGGTATTAGCTGGCAAAATGAAACCTTCTGAAGCAACTGAGTTAAAGGCACTTTTTAACTAATAAAACGCAGTTATTTTTATAGTGATAATACTGAACAAGTTTAAAACAACACTGTTTTTTCCCTTGTTAGCATCTAAAATTTAACCAACCAAGGTTCTGGGTTCATTACCTGATCATTTTTATAAATTCTAAAACCTAATAATGATTCTCCTTTTATTTTATTAGTAAATACTTTCCCTATAACTTGACCTGCAACAACTTTATCTCCCTTCTTTACATTAACCTGAGATAAGTTCATGTAAACACTAAAATAGATACCATGTCTAATAAATACAGCCGGATTTCCGTTTTTAATCACTAAAATCCTTGAAACCTCACCACTAAAAACAGATTTAACATCCGATTTTTCTTCTGTTGCAATATAAATACTCTTATAGTTTTGTGTTACTGTATTATCTACTAGTGACCGTTGTTTCCCATACTTTACTTTAACAACCCCTCTAGATACTGGCCATCCCAATTTCCCTCTATTAGATTCAAAATTTGAAGACAATAACTTTGCTTCAGGTGTTAATACAAACTTACCTTTAGAAGATGTTGTACCAGATTTTTTATTTGCAGCAGCTATTGTTTCTCTAATAATCCGGTTGATTTCCTTATCTAATCGGTCCGCTTCTTGCTTCTTTTGTTTAATTTGAGACGCGAATTTCCCCATATCAGACTTAATGGAAGCCATTAAAACCTCACGTTGTTTTAATTCATCTTCCAATTCGCGTTTAGCAATTCGGTTTTCTTCAATAAGTTTTTTCTTATCTTCTTTTTGTTTAGATAATTGAATATTTAACTCTTGAAGTTCCTTTGTTTTAAGCTTTATCGCTTCCCCTTGTTCTTTTTGATATTCTCTATATTGTCTTATATATTGAAGACGCTTGTATGCCTGCTGAAAGTTACTCGAAGACAATAAAAACATCACTCTGCTTTGTTCAGATTTACTCTTATACGATTTTACAATCATTGCAGAATAATCGTTTTTTAATTCCTCTAGTTGAGTTCTTAAACTTGTAATTTCTTGTTGATTCGTATTGATTTCTCGAGTCAATAAATTAGCCTGCTCGTTGGTAATTCTAATTAAGTTTTTTCTAACGTTTACTTTGTAATTGATATCTTCAATAAGTGTTATTGCCGATTTTTCTTCTTTCTTTTTAGTGAATAACAACGCATTGATTTGCTTAATCTCTCTTAGCTTTTGCTGACGTTGTGCCTCTAACTCTTTTTGCCTATCACTTTGAGCAAAAACAGAGAAGCTAGACATTAAAAGTCCAGTTATTAAAATAATATAGAAACGATTTTTAGTCATTATTTAATCACAATTTCTTTATATCCTGAAGGAATATTAAACGGGAAACGCACATCAGCATTCAAAGATACAGATTTGAACTCCATGGTAATCGCAACTTCGTCAGTATCTTCAACAGCAATAATTCTTATATTCTGTGGTATAATTTGTTTATCAACTTCTTGATACGACGCATAATCGACCTGAAGCATTCGTTTTTTCAGTATTTGTTGTAATTGCAAACTATCCATTTTAAAATGTGATGGATTAATTAAATAAAACAACTCCATAAGTGCATTTTGATCTTGGGGCTGCAACGCATAAGAATTATTATTAATGGAAACTAGGTATGGTTCTTCTTTTAGATCATAAATCGCTTGACCTAAAAGGATATTTTGCACTTTCATAAAATCGAGATCTATCCCTACAACATCACTTAATAGTTTATAATCTCCATCAAAATATTCATTATCTAGTTTATTATAAAACTTCACTTTATCTGGCGTAATCATCATACGTGCCATGCCTAATACGGACTCACTTAACCAAATCACTTTATCTTTTTCCATTCTAAGCGTGAAACCAGCCCCTTGCGAACTGTTATTCTGAGTAATATCAATTTTAACTCTTGCTCGTAATGTTTTAAATTCAGAATCATTCTTTTGGTGAAGCTTAATCACTTGTTTTGCAGAAAGCTTATTACTTGCTTCTCCCGATTCTATAACGCTTTTGGTAGAATTACAACTGAATGCAAATGCGATTAAAATGACACTTAGCGTAAGTTTCAAATTACTATATCCTTGAGATAAATTCATTAATTATTGGGCTTTTAAGGCTTTTGCCTTTTTAGCAAACGTTTCAGATTTACTAATATTATTTAGGGCTTTGTAGGCTAGACTTAATTCTGAATAAAAATCGGCTTCCATACTAGGGTTATCAATTAAAAAATCTAATCCCATTTCTAGATTCTCAATGGCTTTTTTAGGTGCGCTCATATTATTATGTGCTACAGCATTTACTAAATATAAAATAGGTTGCGCAGGATATAATTCTAAAGCACGCTCACTATCTATTATAACGGCATTATAATCCTTTATATCTAATTGAAGTAGTAATACGTCTTTTATTAATTTAAAATCGTTAGGACTTTGTTTTAAGGCTTCTTTAAAGTTTGAAAGTGCCTTAACCTTATCACCCGCTTTTAAATAGTAGTGTCCTAAATCACTATGCGTTTGTGCATCTTTATTATCATCTATAAGCGCTGTAATATCTATGAGGTCTGTTTCGTATTTTGGATGTTTCGCCACAAAAGCGACAAAATCTTTAAGGACTTTGGTTTTTGCATCTGCATTAATTTCTGGACTTGTTAAAACTTTCTTTACAGAGTTAATAGCTTCGTCTACTTTTTTATCTTGAAGATAAAACTTATACAATGCCAAGTGCACAAACTTTGAGTCTGGTTTTACTTTTAATAAATTCTTAGCGGCTTTATAAGCCTTTTTATAATCACCTGTTTGGCTGTAGCGATAAATCAGTTTTAAATGATTATCTTCATTATTAGGATTTTTAGCTATACGTTGTTCTAAGTTTTCAATTCTGTCATCTGCGTTGCCTGTAATGCTATAAATGTCATTTCTCATGGCATCTCTAGACTCGCTTAGACCATATTCCGCATCTAACTCATCTAATAAATCTAAAGCTAATTTGTATTTTTCTTCTCTTACATAAAGCGCTGCTAAATCCTCTTTATAATCGGGATGATATTTTACCAATTGCTTAATGGTTTTTAGCGCATTCTTTATATCACCTTGTTGAAAATAGACATCATAAAGCTCATCTAGAAACCAAACATTGTCGGGCTGCATGCTTATTGCTTTCTTTAGGTTCTCTTCAGCGGCTCCAAAGTTTTTAAGTTTGTTATAGTTTTTACCCAGTTCAAAATAGATGACCGGTTTTTTACTATCTAAATTCAAGCATTTTTGAAGTGCCTCTACTGCTCTATCATAATTTTCAATACCTTTTTGCAATAGAGCTTCAAAAAAATACTCCTGAAATTCATCTTCTACATTACCTAAATCATCATCTGGTCGTTTATTAAAATCGACTTGAGCATAGGTATGCTGCGGAACTATTACCATTCCGAAGAGAAAAATCAATACTAAGATGTAGTTCTTATTCACTTTGTTGTTGCTTTAACAAGTCTTCAATCACTTTAAATTTTTCTAACACTTCAAATTTTTCGCAAGATGCTTTCATCATTTGTCTAAAATGATTGGCTTCTTCAGGCAAATTTCCCCCAGCATTATCAAACGTATTTTTATCAGGCCATTGTGCATAAGCCAAGAAGTTTAGCGTATCCTTTTTATGTAATCTAGACCCTAAACTTCCTTCATATTTGTAAATCAATGCTGTTAACCCTTTCCAAGCTTCAACAAACGCTTCTTCTTGATTAGGTTTTATTGTAATTGTGTACAAAACGATATACATCTTTGCTTGATTTGAATAGCGAGATTATTCTATTTCAATAATTATTCCATAATGGTATAATCACCAATACTAATCTTTGTAAACTCACCATTATACTTTACGTGATTACCAATCATAGCTTCGTCTAACTTAGCATTTTTAATTGTTGTTTGGTTTTGTATTAAGCTATTTTTAACGGTTGAGTTTTCAATAACGCAATCTTTTCCAATTGAAACATAAGGGCCAACGGTTGTATTTTTTAATACCGTACCTTTTCCAATATAACAAGGCTCAATAATTGCTGAGTTTTCTAAAACAACAGAAGCATCAATTAATGGCTCTTCATTATCTGCTGTTAAAAAACCTAACATTCTGGCATTTGTTTCTAGAGTAACGGCTTTGTTTCCGCAGTCCATCCATTCATCTACAGTTCCTGTTTTAAAGATTTTTCCGTCTGCCATCATGCGTTTAATACCATCGTTAATTTGGTATTCGCCACCGTTCATTATGTTTTCGTCTAAAATTTCTTGTAATTTTTCTTTTAAAACAGCAACATCTTTAAAGTAATATATTCCTATAACAGCTTGATCACTTACAAAAGTTTCTGGCTTTTCAACTAATTCAACAATATTTTGGTCGTCGTTCAATTTTACAACACCATAAGCTTCAGGGTTGGCCACACACTTCGTCCAGATGACACTATCTGCCGTTGGATCTAAATCAAATTCTGCTCTAATCAAGGTATCTGCATAAGCAATTACCGCAGGACCTGATAAAGACGGCTTAGCGCTCATAATAGCATGCCCTGTACCTAAAGGCTGATCTTGTCTGTATATAGAAGCTTTTGCCCCTAAACCTTCTGCCAATTCTGTTAAACTCTTAACCACATCGTCTCCAAAAAATGCTGGATCACCTAAAACAAACGCAATCTCTTCAATAGGTTGCTTTAGTACTTTAGCAATATCCTTCACCAAACGATGTACTATTGGTTGCCCAGCAACTGGTATTAATGGTTTTGGTACGGTTAAACTATGTGGTCTTAGGCGCGATCCTCTGCCTGCCATTGGTACTATTATTTTCATCGAAAAATTGTTTTCGTTTCCACAACAATGGAAATCTGTTTAATTTTATTTTAGGTCATTGATTTCAACCTAATCTTTATTTTTTAGATTTTATATCTACAAGGTTTTTCAAATCTTACAGGAGTCACCTAAGAAACACCCGTACTTCCAAAGCCACCTTCCCCTCTATCTGTGTTAGATAATTCATCTGTGAGTTCCCATTCAGCACGTTCGTGTTTTGCTATGACGAGTTGCGCAATACGTTCTCCTGTTTGAATGACGAAATCTTCATTAGATAAATTCACTAATATTACTCCTATCTCACCTCTATAATCGGCATCAATAGTTCCAGGGGCATTTAATACCGTTATACCTTTTTTTGCTGCTAAACCACTTCGTGGTCGCACTTGCGCTTCATATCCTACTGGCAGTTCAATAAATAAACCTGTCCCTACAATACTACGTTCTAAAGGTTTTAAAGTTCTCGGTTCTGATAAATTGGCACGTAAATCCATACCAGCAGAAGCCATCGTTTCGTAATGTGGTAAATCGTGATTGGATTTATTGATGATTTTTATTTTCATATGTTTTTATAAAAGTGCTTTCTATTGTGCTAAAGCTGATATTCTGATTATAGCTTTAAGACTTGTTTTAACTCTTTCTTTTCAAGTAAAATACCTAAGCCCAAAAATACAATTAACATTGCAATTCCGATAATATAATTCTCTCGATAGTTATAGAAATAGATAAATGAAAACAGAATAGATACCAAAAGGTATAGGCTTATTTTCTTTAAGTCATAAGGAATTGGATAAAATTTCCTTCCATAATAAAACGATAATAGCATCATTATTAAATACGCTGAAAGCGTTGCTATTGCAGATCCTTTAAAGCCAATTACAGGTATTAATGCGTAATTTAATACCAAAGTTATAAGCGCTCCAAAAATTGAAATATAAGCACCAAACTTGGTACGATCTGTTATTTTATACCAAACCGAAAGGTTATGATAAATTCCCAAACAAAAGTTAGCCAGTAATATAAATGGCACAATCCACATCGCTTCGTAATAAGCTTCGCTTCTAATAATATATGGTTTTATAACATCTGCAAAAACCACAACCGATAAGAGAATTGCAGAACCAAGAGCCACAAAATATTCTAAAATTTTAGCATAGTTTTTCTGTGGGTTATCTGTTTTAGAATGACTAAAAAAGTAAGGTTCTATACCTAAACGAAACGCTGTAGCAAACAAGGTCATAAACAACGAAAGCTTGTAACAGGCCGAATACATACCAACTTGTTCATCGGCGACATCAGAAGGCAACAATTTTTCTAGTAAAATACGATCAAACGTTTCATTAACCGAATAGGCAATTCCTGCAATAAGAACAGGGATGGCATAATGCATCATTTTTTTCCATAAAACAGCATCAAATTTTAATTTAACACGAACATAGAAGGGAAGTAATAGAAGCAAGGTAAATCCGCTTGCTATGACGTTAGAAATGAAAATGTAGCTAATTTCAAAATTGGGCTTATAAATACGATCTAAAATTGCATTATCCGCTGCTAAATCCTTTAAATACAATAAAAGGAAAACATTGAGCCCTAAGTTAACAGCAACATTAAATATTTTAATAATTGCATAACGCATTGGCCTCGCCGTAGCGCGTAACCACGCAAATGGAATAATAACTAAAGCATCTAATAACAAAATGACAAAAACCAAATTGAGATACTTAAGCTCTATATTTATTAGTGTAGAAATTTGATGTCTAAAAAGAAAAGCAATTCCTAACAATGCAAAAGAGCTAATTATTAATGAAACTGCAGAGGTACTCGTCACTTTATCTTGATGGTCTTCTTTATTAAAAAACCTAAAAAAAGCAGTTTCCATACCATAGGCTAAAACCACATTAAACAATACAAAATAGGCAAATATAAACGAAACACGACCATACTCTTCAACAGAAAGTACTGTTGGATTAGTGTACAGTGGTACCAAAATAAAACTCAACATTCTAGGTAGCACAGTAGCTAGTCCGTAAATAAATGTTTGTTTAAAAAGTGATTTAAATCCGCTCAATTTAATTGTGTTGATTTAGCCCAAAAGTATTGAAATATTATCAAAAGTCGAGCTATTTAAATACGTGTTTATATGCACTCCTCAATATCGTCATAAAGTTCACGATTGTAATTCGATTATTTTCCATAAAAAAAGTCTCACAAAAATAGTAAGACTTTAATATATAGTTTAACACGGGTTTATTCATTATCATCTATGGCTGAAGCAACATCAGTTGATGACGTATTATTATAAATTGAAGGAGGTCCATCCTCATAATAAATCCCTGTCACTTCATTAAGATCCGTAATTTTCACATATTTCGTTTCTCCGTTTTCTACAAAACTAATTGCACATTCTGCATCTGCTAAGTCAAATGGATAATCTTGTGGTTTTTCTGCTTTTGTAAAAGTATAATACGGATTATTGTTCTTTAAAACCGCAACGTATTTATCATTCTTATGAACAAGTTTGCCCTTAAGGTTTCTAAAGTAAATACTATCTATAATAACATGAGCACTTTTATTTGCTACTGGAACAAAAATATTGATTCCTGTACCACCAACTTTGATTCCAGCAAACCACTCTTGAAACGTTACAGGTTCTACTTTAAACGGAGTAGATTCTTCAAAAACTGAGGTATCGACTTTAGAACTTGAACACTGAACCGTGAACGATAAAGCAATAGCTAAAGCACTGGCATAAGACGCCCTTCTTAGTAGTTTCATTATATAGTAGGTTAAGGTTTGGGGCATCAATATATAAAAAATAATAAAATTTACTCCTTTATACGCACTATAAACCGATAAGGTGATTATATAAGTAAGAAATTACTCAATAAAAAGATTTAATTACACTACATAAAAAATCTCAATAGCACCTATCTTGTTAAACATCAACACCTTTTGTTTCCCCCTAATGTTACGTTAAAAATCGCTTAGCTAAATAAATTGCATAAAAAAAACCTAACTCATTAGAATTAGGTTTCTTATTATATTAAAATTTATCGCTTATGCTAAAATTCTGTTTTAATTATTTAAAGCTTCAGCCCCACCTACAATCTCAAGGATTTCGTTTGTAATAGCGGCCTGACGTGCTTTATTGTATGTTAATTTAAGTTGATCTCTTAATTCCGTTGCGTTGTCTGTTGCCTTATGCATTGCTGTCATACGTGCACCATGTTCTGAGGCAAAAGAATCTCTAATACCTTTGTATAATTGCGTTTTTAAAGACTTAGGAATTAACTCTTCAACAATTTCTAATTTAGATGGTTCAAAAACATAGTCTAAATTAATGTTATCGTCGCTTTCTACAGGCACTATAGGTAAGAACTGCTCTGTCATTATAATTTGTGTTGCAGCGTTCTTAAAGTGGTTGTAAACGACTTCAATTTTATCAAACTCACCTGATACGAATTTATCCATCAGCATTTCTGCGATAACAGAAACATTATCAAAGGTTAAATCGTCAAAAATTTCACTTTTATTTCCAATAACTCTATTTTGTTTTGCAAATGCATCATTAGCTTTTTTACCAATAGCTAATACTGAAACATTTTTAGTTGCATAAACATCATTAATCAAAATATTAGTTTGCTTAATAATATTAGAATTAAAGGCACCACATAGCCCTCTGTTAGATGTAACTGCTACAATAAGTACGTTTTTAATCTCACGTTGTTCTGCATACTTACTTCCAGAATCTGCATCTAAAGTTGCACTTAAACTCTGAAGCAATTCCGTTAACTTATTAGAATAAGGACGCATCGCTGTAATAGCATCTTGGGCTTTCTTTAACTTAGCAGCAGATACCATTTTCATGGCACTGGTAATCTGCATCGTTGATGACACCGATGATATTCTGTTTCTAATTTCCTTTAAATTCGCCATTCTTTATATGATAAAGACTCTTTGCCAAAGCTCAGAGTGACATTAGTTTAATACTTAAAATTTAGAGTTATGAGTTGGTTGACTCATAACTCTAAACTTATAACTTTATGATCTGTACTTTCCTGAAAGGTCTTTTGCTACACTTGTTAGCGTATCAATAACCTCATCAGTTAATTTACCTGCCTTTAATAAATCTAAAGTATCCTTATGCTTTGCATTTAAGAACTCTAAATAGTCGCGTTCAAATTCTTTTACTTTTTCTACAGGAACATCTTTTAATAAGTTCTTAGAACCCGCATAAATAATAGCAACTTGATCTTCTACTTTAAAAGGATCGTTTTGCGCTTGTTTTAAGATTTCAACATTACGCTTTCCTTTATTAATTACATTTAACGTCACAGCATCTAAATCCGAACCAAACTTAGCGAAAGCTTCAAGTTCACGATATTGTGCTTGATCCAGTTTTAACGTACCAGATACCTTTTTCATTGATTTTATCTGAGCGTTACCACCCACACGAGATACCGAAATACCTACGTTAATTGCTGGACGAACACCTGAGTTAAATAAATCACCATCTAAGAAAATCTGACCATCAGTAATAGAAATTACGTTGGTTGGAATATAAGCCGAAACGTCACCTGCTTGCGTTTCAATAATTGGTAATGCTGTTAATGAACCACCACCTTTAACCATAGGTTTTAAAACATCTGGAAGGTCATTCATTTCTCTAGCAATAGCATCATTATTAATGATTTTTGCAGAACGTTCTAATAATCTTGAGTGTAAATAAAATACATCTCCAGGATACGCCTCACGTCCCGGTGGACGTCTTAATAATAACGAGACCTCACGGTAAGCAACCGCTTGTTTTGACAAATCATCAAATACAATTAGAGCTGGACGACCAGTATCTCTAAAGTACTCTCCAATAGAAGCTCCTGTAAACGGTGCATATACTTGCATTGCAGCAGGATCTGATGCATTTGCAGCTACTATTGTTGTGTATGCTAAAGCTCCTTTTTCTTCTAAAGTTTTAGCAATTAAAGCTACTGTCGACGCCTTTTGACCAATAGCAACATATATACAATATACAGGCTCACCTGCATCGTAAAATTCTTTTTGATTTAAGATAGCATCAATACAAACTGCTGTTTTTCCAGTCTGACGGTCACCAATGACCAACTCACGTTGTCCTCTACCTACTGGAATCATAGCATCAATAGCTTTAATCCCTGTTTGTAATGGCTCAGTTACAGGCTCTCTGTAGATAACACCTGGCGCTTTACGCTCTAATGGCATCTCATAAGTTTCACCTACTATTGGACCTTTACCATCAATTGGGTTACCTAAAGTATCAACAACACGACCAACAATACCTTCACCTACTTTTACAGATGCGATACGTTCAGTACGTTTTACCGTAGACCCTTCTTTAACTCCTACTGAAGTTCCTAAAAGTACAATACCTACGTTATCCTCTTCAAGGTTAAGAACGATTCCTTCTGCACCACCATCGAATTCAACTAATTCGCCATATTGCGCATTAGCCAATCCGTAAGCACGTACAATACCATCACCTACAGTTAATACTGTTCCTACTTCGTCTAATGAAGCACCTGCTTCAAAACCTGAAAGTTGTTGTTTTAAGATTGCTGATATTTCAGCTGGTTTTACTTCTGCCATCTCTTTTAGTCTTTAGCTTTTAGCTGTTAGCTTTTTAGAACTAACCTAAAACTATATTAATTAAATGTAAATTCTCTTTTTAATTTATCGAGTTTGTTTGCAATACTAGCATTGTACTGAATATCGCCTACTCTTAATATGAAACCACCTAAAATGTTTTCATCTATTATATTTTTCACCTCTGCTTCTTTTCCTGTAAGCTCTTTAACTTTAGCTAATACTTTAGTCTTTAAGTCTTCAGTTAATGGAACCGCTGTTGTAACTGATGCTACTTGACTTCCTCTTAACGTATCATATAAGTGCATATAACTTGATGCTACGTCGTTTAATAAAGGTAACCTCTTATTAGCAATTAAGACATCTATTAAATTTGTGGTTATTGTATTAGCATCTGTAAATACAGCAAATAACACCGCTTTTTTATCCGAAGATTTTACAACAGGACTTTGAAGCATCTGATTTAAATCTTCACTTTCAGCGATTGCTTTAGTGATTGATTTCATATCATTATTCACCACCTCAGCGGATTTCTGATCTGTTGCTAAGCTTAAAACCGCTTTAGCATATCGAATTGCAGCTCTTGATCCTGACATCTCTTACTAGTTTAAAGTTGCTTCACCTAACATTTCTTCAATCAACTCAAGTTGCTTGTCTTTGTTAGATAATTCGTTACGCACTACTTTCTCTGCAATATCTAAAGATAAACCTGCAACATGGCTTTTTAATTCTGCCATAGCTGCTTTCTTTTCACTTACAATTGCTTCTTGAGCTTGTGCAATCATTTTATTGGCTTGTGATTGTGCTTGGGTTTCAGCATCAGAAATCATTTTAGCTTTCAATTCACGTGCTTCCTTAAGCATACCTTCTCTTTCTAAACGTGCTTCTTGCAATAATCGTTCATTGTCTGCTTGAAGATTAGCCATTTCACGCTTCGCTTTTTCAGCAGCATCTAAAGCGCTTTGAATTCCTTCTTCTCTCTCATTTAAAGAATTAAGAATTGGTTTCCACGCAAACTTCACCATAAGGGCTATTAATGCCAACATTAATATTGTTGATACTACAAATAATCCTGGTGAAAAATCGTTTAATAATGTTTCCATACTATTAAATAATTAAATGTTTTGTCTTTTTTTAATTTAAAAACACATCCTGCAACCAACCGTTGCAGGCTTGTGTTCTTGTAAATTTATTTTGGTTCTTATTTTCCTAAGAATAAAGCACCAAATGCTAAACCTTCTAAAAGTGCAGCAACAATAATCATTGCTGTTTGGATTTTACCTGCTGCTTCCGGCTGACGAGCAATACCTTCCATTGCTTTTCCACCGATTTGACCAAGTCCAATACCTGCTCCGATTACGATTAATCCTGCTCCAATTAAATTGTAAGTTACTGGTTCCATAAAAATTGATATATAAAATTAAATTAAAAAAATTCGTATTAAATGAAATCTCCTCTCACGTCTTCTACGTCAGAAACTTCATGTTCATGATCATGTTCATGATCGTGTTCTGCGACAGCCATACCAATAAATAAAGCTGAAAGCATTGTAAAAATATACGCTTGTAAAAACGCTACTAATAATTCGATTAATAAAAGGAAAAATGATAATACAAACGATAAGCTTGTTGCTCCAACAACACCTAAAGATTCTTTAAGTGTAAACATAATGGCAATTAAACTCATTAATACAATATGTCCTGCAGAGATGTTTGCAAACAAACGCACTAATAATGAGAATGGCTTAATAATAAACGCACCTACCAATTCAATTACAGCTAATATTGGTTTTACAAAAATTGGAACCCCTGGCATCCATAAGATGTGCATCCAGTAATCTTTATTACCACTTATAGTATAAATAATTAAAGTAAATATTGCTAAACATGCGGTAACAGCTAACTGACCTGTAACGTTAAATCCTAATGGTGTTAAGCCCGCTAAGTTTAAAATCCATATAAAGAAAAACACCGTTAACAGATACCCTGTAAATTTACGGTAGTGCTTTTCTCCAATATTTGGTCGAGCAATTTCGTCTCTTACGTAAAGCACTAATGGCTCTAAAACACGTCCAAAACCAGTTGGAATTTGTTTTTTCTTGTATTGCTTTGCTAATCTAGAGAACCAGAATAACATTAAAAGTCCTATTAATAAGATTCCAACCACACTTTTAGTAATTGAAAAATCTAAAACCTTTGAAGCATTAGTCGCATGATGATCTGCATCAAACGCAACAGCCGTAGCTCCTTTTTCTAATTCGTAAATTTTAGAGTGAATCTTTGTAAACTTAAGACCATCTTTTTCTACAATAACTTGTCCGTTATCATCATGGTGAAATTCTGAAGACATAAACGTCACCAATCCTTCAGAAGACCAAAGAATTACCGGTAATGGCACACCAAAATGCTGACGTTTACCAGAATCATCGGTATACGAAAACAAATTAAAATCGTGAGCGTCTTTAAGGTGGTGGACAATATAATCCTCTACCTCTTGTTTACCAGAAACTTGACCACCATCTCCCTCAGCGTTGAACGCTAAAATAGATGTTGGTAAAAACATCAAAATTGCTAATACTAAAATCTTAAAACTTTGTTGAACTATCTTCATTCTAATAAAATAAAAAAAACCTCTTCTCAAATTCCGTGCAAAAGTACGCAATTAATTAAAATAACAATATGTTTTTTGTGTCTAATATTTAAACCCCATTTTTGATATTATTTTAACGACAAAAAACACCTCTAATCCTAGAAATAAGAGTAATGGAATTAAAATACTCAATCTTTCGGCTGTATTTAAAATCGCGATATTAAAAACAGAATCTTTAAATGCAACATAAAACAATACACCTTTTATAAAAAGCGTCGGCAAATAAATAAATCCGAGTTGGGTCTCTAAACTTTTAATAAGGGAAAAAAATTGAAAGTGAACACATATCATTACCGAGGCCACAGCAAAAAACATATTGGTATCCCAAAGGTTAAATCGGACTGGACTATTGACTTTGCTTAAAATGTAATCTTGTGAACAATGTATAATCAAAAATAATATTGAAAATGACACCACATACACAGCAAGGGACTTAATCATCTTCTTTTGATATTTTTATAACTTGAGCAATCACCAAATACATTGAAATAAATACAGAAACAAGTGTTATTGTGGTTTCTAAATAATCCTTGTTATATTTTGCATCTAGCCATTGCCCCAAATAATTCCCGATAAAAATGGTGCCACCCATTTGAAAAGCAATAGATGTAAATCTAATAAATTTGTTAGGACCTTTATTTGCTTTGGACACTTTGCGCTGGTGTAGATTGCGATTTAACAGGCTCATTAGATAATGACTTCACTGTACCTTTCATACTACAAGTAGCATTAAAAGTTGCCCCAGGCTCTACAGCTAACTTGTTAATATGAACCTCACCCTCTATATGCGCTGTGGATTTTAAAGACAATGTACCCGATAAAATTAATTTACCCGAAAATTTACCTTCAAAATCAGCATTCTCACCTTGTAAAGTTCCTTTTATATACCCCGATTTCCCTACAACTACTTTTCCGGAAGTTTTAACATTCCCTTCAATTGTTCCATCAATTCTAAACGGTCCTTGACTTGCAATATCACCTACTATTTTAGTGCCTTGTGCTATAATATTTTGTTGTGTAGTTGCTTCCATAGTTGATTGGTCTTTTTGTTTTTTTCTATCTGGAGAAAACATGATAATATAGTTTTAAATTACTGTAGTTCTAAATACGCATTTAAATTTTTATGCCGTTGAATAATCGCATAGTTCGGCGATGAAATCGAAAAATAATCTCGCGTTATTTTTGGTTTTATTTGTCGACCTCTTTTGTCCTTTTCCGCAGATTTAAGTAATTCGGCAAAACCTTTTGCTCCATCTATACTTTTTAATCCGTGTACAACCACAAATGTAATATTTTCATTGTAAACATCCTTTGATGTACTAAGATTGAAATACTTAATTTTAGCGACTTCTTCGTCTAAAGTTTTAATAAAACCATCAATATCTTCATCTAAATTATTTTCAAATTGAAATATAACATTAAATTGATCTACATCCTCATCTGCAATAAATTCCTTTTTTTCTAAAACAGGAAACGCTTCCTTAATGATTTCTTGAGCGCGTTTACCTTCCTCTGTATTAGCATAAGTTAAAGCAATGTAGTTTATGCCTTCTTTATACGCCTCAAAACCATAAAGCCTTCCTTTGGCCGATGCTTTTAGAATTTCGAATTTAGGCACAAAATCATCCCCTTCAAATCGCTTCACTTGCGCTTCTGCTTCGGCAATTACCGCAGCATACGCTTCATTTTCAAATTGCTTATAGAGTTTTGTGTAAATGGCTTCAGGACTATTCTCATCCTTAGACAATTCCGATTGTGGATTTAAAAGAATTTCGGCATATCGGGACTCTGGATAATCGTTAATAATAGCCGCTTTCATCGCTTCCGCTTTTCGGTTTAACCCTAATTCTAGATAAATACGATATAAATTATATTTGGAAGGTAAAATTAAGCGGTCTTCAGGATTATTCTCTAAAAGCGTTTCAAGCTTTGTTTTTGCTAAATCAAATTCCTTAAATTTTTCCTTATAAATAATTCCTAATTGATAATAGGCATAGTTTCGTTCTTTAATAATGCTATCAATTTCACTTTGACCCGTTGGTAATAATGCTAAATAGGTTTCAGGATTAAAACGTTTATCTTCTACAGTTGTAGCAACCGACTCATCATCTTTAGCATCGTTTACAACATCTGCTCTTTGGTTATTAAATCTCCAATTATCTTGAAGTTTACGTTTTCCCCAAAGTTTAAGAAACTCATTTTTACCATAAGCTACAGTGGTTGGATTGTAGAAATAAAAACTACTATTACTTTTACCTGTACCTATGGGCTGAGGCATTCTAGATGCATTTGTCGGACTCCCCATACGTCTTGAGGTTTTATTATCTAGTTGGCCAAGCTTTGTTTGCCCTGATGCAGATTCCTTATGTTGCTTTTCTAAGGCCTCTTCCTGTTGCTTTTGCTCCTCTAAAGCTTGTATTCGCAGGTCTTCAGTATATTTTGTATAGATCGCTAATTGCTCTGATTTTGGAAGACTAACCATACTTAGAATACTATCATTTGTTTGTGCAATGCCTTCATAATAAATCACATCATCAAGATTTTCGCGCTTCTTTTTGATAACCCTGTAAGGCTTCGTATTTACAACCATGACCCTCATAGTACTATCGTAGTATGCTCCTGCGGTTTTATATACATTTCTATCGAAGTACATGTTCCCTAACGTTTCATAACTAAGTGATCTTAAATACTTATCTGAAGTTGCTTTTCTAAGCGACTTATTATAATAGACTTCTGAAAGACTATCAGTGCCCTGACTGCGATGATATTCTGCGATGCGATAATAAATCTTATCTAAAAACGGTCTGTTCTCTCTATTCTCTTCTAGCGCTGTAAGATATTCTTCAAACTCTAATGTATTGCCCGTTAAAGCATCAAAATTATTAGACTTTTCAAGATGTGCATTGATATAAAAGGATCTTGGTATTTGACGATGCATATCTATTATAGCATCAAACTCTATGTTAGCACTATCTTTTTTACCAAATTCATTATACAGTTGCCCCTTAATAAAATGGTAGCGTGCTTTTTCTCTTTTAATCTTAGTATGCTCTGCCGCAATAGCAAGCTGAGCAATAGCACTATCCTTAGATTTGATATTGATATAAGCCTGAGCTAAAGCTGCTGTAGCATCTGCTAAATCCTGACCTTCTAGATCCTCCTCTTTTAATAAACGCTTTAATTTATCTATGGCCCCTTGATTATTATCTAAACGCATATTTGTTTTTTCGCGCCAGATTTTAACCTGATTAATTTTATCGCTTGTTGGGTATTTATTTAAAATATTGTTGAAAGCTGCCATAGCAGGAACAAAACGCTGATCAAAATAACGCGCTTGGCCTAAAAGTAAATATGCTTCATCAATCTGCGGATTTTTTTCCTTTCCTCCGATATTCATACCGTGCACCTGAATTGCTTTAATGGCTTTTTCCTCAGCACGTTCAAAATCGGCATTTTTGGTTTGCCCAGGAAGAAAGATATCTTCAGACACATTCATACGCTCAACAGGTAAAAGCTCCCAGAAGTTTTCTGTAAACTCATTATTAACCTCATCTTTACCACGTTCTAACGCAATATTACCATTGTAGAGCACATTATATTTAGTGCCCATAGCATGGAAGTTTCTGTTAATGAATTTATCTTTTTTACGCGAACAACTTTGTGTAAGCATTACCACGCAACATAGAGATAATATGATTTTGTAATAGGTTTTCAATCGTTGGTTCTATTTGGTTAATAGATAACTTAAAAACACCCTGTTTAGTGTGTTCTGTGGTAAAAATAAGGATCTTTTTGAATTTTTGATGTTATTTCATGGTTTTTCGAGGTAGTACAATATATGAAAGCATAAAAAAGCTCGTAATTAAGTAATAATTACGAGCCCTAAATTGTATAAAAAAATTGTTATTCTTCTTGCGAAACAACTGCTCCACCTGCAAAATGCGCTTCCAATTCCTTCAACGTTGCAGGATTGGTTTCTAGATCCTTAATCACATTTCCTTTTTCTAACACAACAATACGCTCACAAACGTCTGTAACATGTGTTAAATCGTGACTAGAGACTAGAACAGTAACACCTTGTTTTTCGGCTAAATCTTTAATGATTTGCTTTAAACGAATTTGGGTTGTAGGATCTAAATTAGCAAAAGGTTCATCTAAAATAATAACTTCAGGATGACCAATAAGTGCTGCTACAATACCTGCTTTTTTCTGATTTCCTTTACTTAAATCTCTGAGGTATTTTTTCTTTCCTATGATTTCTCCGTTAAAGAAGTCTTCAAACTTAGCTGTTAAACTATCAACGTCTGCTTTGTTTTGTCCACGAAGTTCACCAATGAAATAGAAATATTCTTCTGGTGTTAAATAGCCAATTAAAAAGCTTTCGTCAATAAAAGACGAGGTAAACGGTTTCCAATCTTCACTGTCATTAACAACCACACCATTACTAGTAATGTTTCCCGTGGTAGGCTGAATTAAGTCGAGCAATAAACTAAAGTATGTTGTTTTACCAGCTCCATTATTTCCCACTAAACCAAAACTTTGGCCTTTAGGAATGGTTAATTCTTCAATATTAAGAACCGTAGTTCCATTATATGCTTTTGAAAGGTCTTTAGTATATATCATGATGTATAATCTTAAGTGTTAATTAATTATCTTGACTAAAAGCGTCAATCATTTTGTATTTTGAATCGAGATATTTTTTAGTAATACCTTTCATTAATTTTTTATGAAAAACTATTCCTAAAACCCCAAGAACAATTAATAAGGCTATTGCGGCACTAAATCCAGCCAACCAATTTACAAGTCCAAACAGAGCCATTGGCACCAACATTAATGGAATACCTATGAGCCACTGTACAGCACCTGTACCTTGATAATTAAAGGCGGCTTTTTTATCTAAATCTATTTTTTTTCGGTTGAAGGATCCTCCCAAAGTATCACATGGGTATTAACACCAATGTTATAAATGGCAGCCGCAAAATGTGCGATTAAAATCTTGTATCCGAAATACACATAAGGAATACCCAACACAAAAAGCAACACAACACTAATCACCATAAGGATAAATTTTGAACGTAGATACTGTTCGTATTTAATATTCTGGCTCATTAAAAGTTTATAATAACCACTATCCCAAGCCGGAATAAATTGTCCGAAGTTGATAAGGAAAAATCCGGTTGAGAAAATCCCAATAAATGCAGACATAAAGGTCATTTCTCTATACATAGGTTGTGGATAGAAAAACAAACCGTAAAGTACACCAACCAATAATAACATGGCCATTGATTTGGTTCGTTTATTTCTCCAAATCAGTTTTAAATCGAGTTTCATAAATGGTGCAATGTCTCCAAAACGCTCTGTCCATGATAAGTCGGAAGCATTAACTTCGGTGACCTTAGCTTTTAATGAGCTGTCTAAATACAGTTTCTTTCTTAAGGTTTTAAAATTGAAACCATAGCACAATGCTAAAATTGCGATTGGAATTAAAATAAGCATTGGATGATGTACAATGGCCAAGAATCCACTTCCTATTAACGAAGTCATTGATACAATTTCAAAATAATTTAAACCAAATAAAACACTTACTACAACGATTATAGGTAGAAATGACAATTCTGATTCTGCCGAAAACGCTTCAATTATAAAATTCAAGAAATTAATAATGAGCACTGTTATAATTAACGCAAACAGCCAGGTTATAATTTCAGAAACAGCATAACCATCTCCTATTAGCATTATACTAAAGGGTATGATAGCAAATAATGGTAAAAAATTAAAAAATGACAATGCTGATTTTCCTAACACATAATTAACTACAGTTGACCGCTTAATAGGCAACGTTAATAATGGTTTTACACTCATTACTGGTAATTTTTGCAAAAAGAAACGCATTAATAAATCGCCAATAATCCAGTAAAACAAAAATCCATTGGCTACTACAAATGGGTCCTGCTCAGGATACATTTTTTTAAGGATAAAAAGAAGGCCGAATCCTAAGCCTAAAAACATGGCAACAAAATAAAGTGCAAAAAATACCATTAAGATATTGATAACCATATTTTTTTGCCAATAGGACGAACGAAAATATTGTTTCCATTCGAGATTGAGAAAGTGTTTTATCATAGTGTAACGATGGGTTGGTTTATGTAGTAAGTATTAAAAAATAGGGATTTGTTACAAACTAAATTCTGGATAGGTTTCGTTTAGTAGTTTTTCGGCCTTACTTGGAATCACTTTTAAGCTGATATAATTAACTAAAGTTAATATCGTAAAAGCTAAAGAAAAGAGCAGTAAAAACAAGGTGTTTATTTCAAACTTATCTGGAATTGTAAATACATTATACAATTGTGAAATAAATATTAAAGATGTTCCACTTGCTTGCTTAAAAATTAGTTCTTCTAATAACCATTTTTTATTAGAAATTTCTTTTCTACGCCTAAACTGCCTATTGAGTTGTGTACCTTTATAGATACACCAACCTGAAATTATAACATAAAAAACCATAGTAAGAATGGCTGTATATTTTGAAGAAAAAGCGACATAAAACATTAAAAACAAAGCTATAGTTCCAATAATTTGCGGTAGCTCAAACCATTTTTTAAGTTCCGTCCACATGTAACGCATATAGCGTTTGTTCATGGCCTTTTGTTTCTGCTCAATGGCATCCATAAAACCAAAAATCCCGAACTTTTTAAAGGCGTTGTTTTTAGCCTCTTCAAAACTGAGTTTGGGTTGCTTTTGCCATTGGGTTTCTATATCATTCGCTAAATGATCTACAAGTTCGGTTTGTAAGTCGTAGTGCTCTACAAAATGTTGTCTTGTAAAAGCGTAGAGGTCTTGTATTTGAGGTTCGGTAAGTTTCATGTGATTATTCTTATTGTTTTTTAATGGACACATGTTTCATTTATAAAAACTTAAGGTTAAACGTTTTCTTATTTTCTTTATATACGTTCTGATACACTTCAATATTGACTCTAATAATAGGATAAAATAAACATGCTACAATAACAAAGAAACCATGAGGCATATTTGCAACAGTCTCATAACTATCCTTTAAGATATAAAACGAAAGATTATATAACGACCACACTGCCATCGCAGAACTTGTAGCCATAGCAAAATTTAATGATTTTCGAGTAGACTTATCTTTTATAGAATAATACGCAGAGTATATGTTAGGTAGAATTAACACTAATAAACCAATGAGAAAACAGGACTTTGGTTTAAATTGATAGGTTGTCATAAAAAACAAAATAACAGCCAAATACGCTAACCAGAACTTAAAGGTGGAAAACTTAACCTTCAGATGGTTCCACGTCATTTTTCGGTATTTCCTACCCAATTCTTTCTGCTTATTTCTCGTAAACGTCTTAAATCCAATATTACTTTGATATAATCCACTTTCAAATATTTTGTCTTTAGGTACACCAAATTCTATAAACTGATTACCAAAATCTTTATGAATTTCGAGCAACGCTTCGTTAAACGAAACACCACTATTGGTCATTTTATCTTCAACCGCAGACACAATATGATCTAGAAGTTCTAAACGCACATCCCAATACTTCACCTCGTTTTTAATGAGATAATTATCTATGAATTGTATGTCTTCTTTGGTTAGTTTCATTTTGTTTTTCAACTAAGACCTGCAAGGTTTTTAAAACCTGCTAGGTCTTCTTCTATTTAGGCTATATTTTTAAATCGTTTTTCGTAACTCATAAATAATTTCACACTTATAATTACCAATACCAACATTAAGGTAAGCGCTAAACTCGCTCCGCCAATTGTCCAAAATAAATCGCTTGTTTCATTTAATTCTCTTGTTCTAATTAATAAAATATTAGGTAATTGGTAAAAGGCTAAAAAAGGAAAAGCTAATCGCTCAACCACAGAGAACCTTTTATTGTCTTTTACTCCTTGATAAACCACATAGGTTAATATAAACCCTGTTAAACCAATCAGTGGCACTATTGACAAACACATCCTAAACGTCTCTAAACTTGAATTTTGATATAAAACATAAAAGCCAATACACGACGCCAAAAACAATAAAGGTGTTATTGGCTGTTTAAGTTCCTTTAAAAATGTTTGTTCAATTTTTTTGTCGGCAGATTTTAAAAATTTTTTGTTATCATTTAAAAGTTGCGCTTTATTTTCAACCATATAATCCTTAAATACATAATAAAACCCACGCGTATCTCCGGATTCCATTCTAGATTCTATATCCGAAGCTACATGATCTACCATTTCCATTCTTATATCTGCAAAAACCACATCAGAATTAACTAAGTAGTTATCTATAAATTGTATGTCTTCTTCTGTTAGTTTCATTGATTAATTAATACCTGTCAGGTTTTAAAAACCTGACAGGATACGTATCATTAGGATTTCTTTTAAATTATGCCAATTTAGGGTTTACCAAAGCTTGCATTGTTTTAATATACTCAGCTAATTCTTCAAGCTTGTTAACCGTTTCTTTAGTTCCGGTTTCTGTGAGTTTATAATATTTACGCAGTCGGTTATCTACTTTTGCCACTTCAACATCTAACAAACCTTCGGCTTCTAACTTATGTAACGCAGGATACAAAGCACCTTCTGTAATCTTAAGTTCACCTTTTGTTAATGCCTTCACCTTTTGGGTAATTTCGTAACCATACATTTTATCGTGCTCATTTAAAAGCTTTAAAATGATAGTGGTTAAACTCCCTTTATATAATTTTGAATTGCTCATCGTAGTACAAATATATACATAATTTTCTTATGTATAAGAACCTTATGTATGTAAAAATACTCGACAGGTTTTAAAAACCTGCTAGGTCTATGGAAGATTAGTTATCTTTGCAAAAAATTATTTTTAATGTCACATTTTCATTCACTCTCAATAAAATCAATTGATAAAGTAACGGACAATTCGGTTGCGATTACCTTTGATATTCCTGAAAATCTTAAAGAAAAGTTTAGCTTTAAAGCCGGACAATATATCACCTTAAAAACCACTATTAATGGTGAAGACATCCGTAGAGATTACTCTATTTGTGCGTCTCAAAATAGTGGAAACATTACCGTTGCTGTAAAAGCGGTTGAAAACGGAACATTTTCTGTTTATGCCAACAACACCTTAAAAGCAGGTGACGTATTAGAGGTTGCAGAACCAAATGGTCGTTTTATATTTGAAGCTAATGCTGCCAAAACCAGAACTATTGCTGCCTTTGCTGCAGGAAGTGGAATTACTCCAGTACTTAGTATTGCTAAAACACTTTTAGAAGAAGAACCATTTAGCAATTTTATATTGGTTTATGGTAATAAAACCTTAGCTGACGCGATGTTTGTTGATGAATTATTGCAACTAAAAAAACAATACGATAACCGTTTTCATGCGCATTTCATCTATAGTCAATCTCAAGAAACCGATGCCTTATTTGGACGTATTGAAAAAAGCACGGTAAACCTCATCGTAAAGAATAAATACAAAGGAGTTACCATTGAAAATTTCTACCTCTGTGGACCAGAACAAATGATACATACGGTAAAAGAGGTGTTGATTGAAAATGGTGTAAAAGAAAAAGCCATTAAGTTTGAATTGTTTACAGCTCCTGTTGAAGCCGGTTCTGATGCTACTACTGATTTACCTTCTGGCGAAACCAAAATTAAAGTTGTGGTAGATGAAGAGGAATTTGAATTTAACATGTCACAAAAACAAACGATTCTTGAAGCCGCTTTAAAACAAGATATTGATGCGCCTTATTCTTGTCAAGGTGGCATTTGCAGTAGTTGTATTGCTAAAGTAACCGAGGGTACAGCAGAAATGCGTCAGAATAATATTTTGACGGATAGCGAAGTTGCAGAAGGATTGATATTAACTTGCCAAGCACATCCAACGTCTGCTACTATTGCGGTAGATTATGATGATGTTTAGAGAAAGTTGTTAGTGTTTAGTTCGCTACGCTTTTAGTCGTTAGATATAAAGACCTTTCATGTTTTAAAAACACGAAAGGTCTTTTGGTTTTCGATAGGTTCTCGATATAAAATTCTAGAAATGAATTTAACTTGAACTAACGCATCGTATCTGAAAGAAATAATTGTCACTTCGAGTGATTTTTTTGGTACAAAAACATAGTATTGAGAAGTTTTAACGTTAAATAACTTCTTTTATCTTAGAAATGATTACCGCTTCAGAAACACTACTTGCCGCCTTTTCATAACCTTCAGGGAATTTATTACCGTAAATAGACGTTGGGATTAATGGGAATTGATCTCTATTTGCCGTAAGCGCAAAATCTATAGGCTGATTAAACGGTGCAAATCCAGCAAAAGGATGTGTTACACCCCAAATTGTGATTACTTTTTTACCCAACATTGCAGCTAAATGTGCATTACCAGAATCCATAGCTAGCATGAGGTCTAAATTTGAAATAAGTAGTAACTCTTCCTCTAAATTCAATTGTCCTGCAACGGATTTTACGTTAGTGTATTTGGTTTCAAGTTGATTTAAAAGCGCTATTTCTTTAGCTCCACCTCCAAATAAAACTATATTATAGTCTTTAGAAAGTTCATTAATTACAGTTTCCATTTGCTCTAAAGGATACATTTTACTTTGATGTGCCGCAAAAGGTGCAATGCCTATAGTTTTGAAACTTTTGTTTGAAATAAAAGCACTTAGTGGTTCCGTTAAGACTTTTGGTTTTGGGAATATTGGATTGGATAAATCTACTGTGAAACCTAGGTCTTCAAAAACATCAGCATAACGTTGATGTGTGGTTTTTAATTGCTTAAAAGACACACCTGAAGTCAGTGCTTTTTTTTCGGTTCTACCTTTATCTAATTGTACCACTTTTTTTCCAAAGAAAAAGAACTTTAAAATTTTACTACGTAGTACGTTATGCAAATCTGCAACCGCATCAAAATCGAGAGCTTTAAGTTCTTTAGATAATTTATAAAGCCCTAAAACACCTTTGTGTTTACCTTTTAAATCAGCCTCATAAACGCTTACATTTTCTAAATCTTTAAAAAAAGGTTTAAAAAAGGCTCTAGTAACTACTGTGATTTTTAATTCGGGATTTTGCGATGTGAATGCTCGCAACACAGGTACTGTCATGGCCACGTCTCCCATGGCAGAAAACCTAAGGACGAGTATGTGATTTGGTTTTAGCATTTTTTGAACTAAACCTGTCAGGTTATAAAAACCCAACAGGTTGGTGAACTATTTCTGTCCTCTCAAAACAGGGTTTAGTTCATCGTCATTGTACATTTTCATTTGCTTGTACACTTTCATGTACTTGTCTCCATTAGAAATGTCGGTAAGCAAATCATCAATTGCTGTACTTAAATCTACACGTTGGTCTAATAACACATCTAGTTTCTTTTGGCAGGCTGCTTTATGAGCCTCACTAGCATCTTCTCTTATGGTTTCAAGATGCATATGGTAAATTTTTAATGCTAAAATAGATAAACGATCTATGGCCCAAGCTGGACTTTCAGAATTAATTTTAGCATTTGGCTTTACGGTGACATCTTTATATTTATCTAGAAAATAACTATCAATATATTCAACGGTATCTGTTCTGTCTTGGTTAGAGGCATCAATCATTCGTTTCAACTTTAAAGCTGCAACAGGATCAATATTTGGGTCTCTAATAATATCTTCGTAAGCCCACTGTACAGTATCTATCCATGATTTTCTATATAGCAAATGAGCAATAAGATCTTCATTTTTATCATACTTATTTGTAAAAGGCTGATCTACTGTATTTAAAACTTTATACGTCTTAATAACATCTTGAAATATGGCATTTGCTTTTTGTGAAAACATAATGAAATTGATTTAATGTTTACAAATATAGTAGGAATTATTAACTTTAACGACTGAACCAATTCCCATAATATGCAAATTCATAACCTTTCTGAAACACCTTCGATTTTAAATACATTTATGTCTGAATTAAGAGATAAAACGGTTCAGAAAGACAGCATGCGCTTCCGAAGAAATATAGAGCGTATTGGTGAAATAATTGGCTATGAGCTGAGTAAATCACTTCAATTTAATGCACATACTATTGAAACACCTTTAGGCGCTTCTCAAACTGTTTTACATCACAATGATATTGTATTATGTTCTATTTTAAGAGCAGGTGTACCGCTTCATAATGGCTTACTCAATTATTTTGATGCTGCTGAGAATGCTTTTATTTCGGCTTATAGACAACACAAACACCATCCTGAAAGTTTTGAGATTGTTGTTGAGTATTTAGCTTGTCCAAGCTTAGAAGGTAAAACTTTAATTTTAGCAGATCCGATGTTGGCTACAGGACAATCTATGGTGGCTACTTATGAAGCTTTAAAACCCTTTGGTACACCAAAAGAAATTCATTTGGTAAGTGTTATAGGTGCACAACCTGGTGTTGATTATATCTCTAAGGCCTTTGATACCGATGTACAACTTTGGATTGCAGCCATTGATGATGCTCTAAATGAAAAAGGTTATATTATTCCAGGATTAGGAGATGCTGGCGATTTAGCTTTTGGTAACAAATTACAACAGTAAACCAATAATTGGAGTTATCACTAAAAGCGCTATAAAGACTTCTTTAAACCAACGTTCTGAAATCACCTCAATGTAATTTGCCATTATGATTGCAAACGGTGCAAATAAAAACAAAAATTCACTTCCATTTTTAGCAGGAGCAATAATCGCCACCAAAACAGCGATTACTGAAGACCAAGCTATTAAAAAATATGATGGTTTTAGTTTCTTGTTCTTATCAGGGATGTTTTTAAAGAAATAAATAAGCGTCCAAACAAATGACGTAAACAAAACGGTAAGCTTTAAAATATAACCTTTACTGTTGTAGGCTGTAAAATCTAAACTAGCATAACGTTTAAAATTTGTAGGCTTAAAATACACATCATCTACAATAATATTATATACTAAAAGTAATACGATTACTGTTGCGACTCCAACAAATGGGACAATTACATTTTTAAAATCGTTTTGAGAATGGTAAATCAATGCCACAATAACTAAAGCAAAAAATAAGATAGCCCAAAAATAGAATAATGTCGCTAGTGCAATCCAGAACGCGGCATCAAACAATTTCTTTTTAATATGTAGGTTAGAATGTAAACTTATTAATCGTCTTAAAGCAAAAACGATAAATAGATTTGCAAGCAATATATCAATGTGAGTCATTGCCTCGGGAAACATTCCAAAGAGCAGACCAAAGGTCATAATAGCATAACTATTTCTTTGTGTTAGATTATTTTTAGAAACAATAAAGTCAATTAAGAAAACTAAAAATAATGTACTACCCCATTTAAAAACCGTTGCTAATGAACTATTTAAATCTGAAAAAAGTAGTGTATAGTTAGTTACTACAAATAAAATAGACACATAAACTGCAACAATTATGAAGTTTATAGGCTTAGATTTACTAAAAATACTTGTTATCATTAACTCTTTTTGTATTTTTGCTGCTCAATCCCAATTCGAAATTAGAATTGGTGTAAATTTATAAAGTTATGAGTGATTTCTTTAACGGAATAGCGGATTTATTTGTAAACGTGTTATTTGCACCATTTGATGCACTTAAAGCATTAGAGTTAGAAAGCTGGTTTGCTGCTAACACGGTTTCATGGTTATTTATTATCATAGGATTTGTTGCATTTGTATATTGGATGATACAACTTAAAAAATACGATGACAACGGAGAAGAAGATAAAAGTATTTCTTCGCATTCCTATTTATAGGTCGAAACCAATATCCTTACGATAATACATCTTATCAAAATGTAGATTTTCTATACTTTGATAGGATTTTTTTATGGCCTCTGGGTACGTATTTCCGTATGAGGTAATTGCCATAACACGACCACCAGAAGTCACTACTTTACCGTCTTTTTCAATTGCTCCTGCATGAAAAACTATAGAATCTGAAATATTTTCTAGACCTGTAATTTCTTTGCCTTTCTCGTAAGCTTCAGGGTAACCACCAGAGACTAACATTATTGTTGTTGCCGCACGCTCATCAATATCAATAGTCACTTGACTTAAAGTTTGGTTGGCCATCGCTTCAAAAACATCTACTAAATCTGTTTTTAATCTTGGTAATACTACTTCTGTTTCGGGATCTCCCATTCTAACGTTGTACTCAATCACTTTAGGATCGTCTCCAACTTTAATCAGGCCAATAAAAATGAATCCTATGTACGGTAAGTTATCTTTCTTTAAACCTTCAACTGTAGGTATTACAACTTGATTTTCGATTTTATCGAGAAATTCTTTTGTTGCAAATGGAACTGGAGAAACGGCACCCATTCCTCCTGTATTTAAACCTGTATCTCCTTCGCCAATACGTTTATAATCTTTAGCAGTTGGAAGAATTTTATAATCTTTTCCGTCTGTTAAAACAAAACAACTCAGTTCAATACCGTCTAAAAATTCTTCAATGACGACTTTAGTGCTTGCGTCACCAAATTTAGCATCCACGAGCATACTTTTGAGTTCGTCTTTGGCTTCTTGTAAATCATTCAAGATTAAAACACCTTTTCCTGCAGCTAATCCGTCTGCTTTTAAAACGTATGGAGGACTTAAGGTTTCTAAAAACGTGTACCCTTCCTCAACATTGTCTTTTGTAAAACTCTCATAAGCTGCTGTCGGAATATTATGTCGCATCATAAACTCTTTAGCAAACTCCTTACTACCTTCTAATGCTGCTGCTGCTTTTTGAGGCCCAATAACCGCCACACGTTTTAAAGCTTCATCTTCTAAAAAGAAATCGTGTATACCTTGTACCAATGGATCTTCTGGTCCAACAACAACCAAATCAATACGATGCTCTAAAACCGCTGCTTTAATAGCTTTAAAATCGGTAACGCCAATGTTTAAGTTAGTCGCAATAGCTTTTGTTCCTGAGTTTCCTGGAGCTACAAAAAGCGACTTACAACGGTTGCTTTGCGCTAATTTCCATGCAAATGTGTGTTCTCTTCCTCCAGAGCCAAGTACTAAAATATTCATCTTAAAAATTGTTTCGACAAAAATAATTGGTTTTAAGTTTAAAAAACAATTAATTTACGGAAACCTTAAAGGCAAAAAACACTTTGCGATTATTTGATTTTTCTTTAAAAGTAAATGGCTTTGCTATAAACAAGGCTAAAGTTGCTTTAGCGGAAATTCAAGCTATAAGTGATTTGGACTATGAAGCTTATGTTGAAAGCCGTAAAAAAGCCATTATAGCTTATCATTTAGAGCATAATGCCTTTTATAAAACCATAGGAAAAGCAATTGATCTCAACGATTGGAATTCCGTGCCCATTATTACCAAACGTCATTTACAACAACCTTTAGAACAACGCTTAAGCAAAGGATTTACAGTTAAAAATGTGTATGTAAATAAAACGTCTGGCAGTTCTGGTGATCCCTTTATTTTTGCTAAAGATAAATGGTGCCATGCATTAACATGGGCAGAAATTATGAATCGGTTTGGATGGTATGATATAGATTTTAATCGCTCTAAACAAGCGCGGTTTTACGGTATTCCACTCGACAAAAAAGGCTATTACAAGGAACGGCTAAAGGATTATTTTAGTAACCGATTCCGTTTTTCAGTATTTGATTTGAGTCCTGCTGCCTTTGAAACAGCCTTAACTAAATTTAAAACCACCAATTTTGATTACATCAATGGTTATACGAGCTCAATTGTACAATTTGCGAAATTTTTAAATCGTAAAAACATTATTTTAAATACAGTTTGTCCTAGTTTAAAAGCCTGTATTGTAACTTCAGAAATGTTATTTGAAGATGATAAGCTGTTGCTTGAAACTCAATTTGGACTACCTATTATTAACGAGTATGGTGCTTCGGAATTGGATCTTATTGCGTTTCAAAACCCAAATGATATTTGGCAACTTAATAGTGAAACACTTTATGTAGAAATATTAGATGAAAATGATCGGGTTTTACCTTATGGGGCGGAAGGCAGAATCGTGATTACCGCACTATATAATAAAGCCCATCCATTTATAAGATATGACATTGGCGATATTGGGATTTTATCTAAAAACAGTACAATTAAGACACCAATTCTTCAAAAATTAATTGGAAGAACAAATGATATTGTGGTTTTACCAAGTGGGAAAACCGCAGCCGGACTCACATTTTATTATATTACCAAAAGCGTTATTGAAAATGATGGTAATGTTTCAGAGTTTATTGTAGAGCAATTTCAACGAGACACTTTTAAGATAAGCTACGTTAGCCGAAATGAACTTTCTGATACGGAAAAATCAATGATAAAAAATGAAGTCATCCGTTATCTCGAACCTCATATCACAATTCACTTTAAACGTGTTGAAAAACTTCAACGTTCAAAATCAGGAAAGTTGAAACAATTTACATCTCATTTAAAATAAGATTCTAGTGAAAAAACTAATGATTATAACCAGTTATTTTCCACCAGAAATCGGTGCGGCTTCTAATCGCATTTATCATTTGGCGGAGGGCTTAAAAACCGATTATGATATTAGTGTTGTTACTCCACTACCCAACTACCCTACTGGGAAGATTTTTGCAGCTTATAAGGGGAAATTTAGTTTAAAGACTGAAGAAAATGGCATTAAAATTCACAGATTATGGATTTATGCTTCCGTTTCTAAAAATAAATTTTTGCGTTTAATAGCCATGCTATCTTACAGTTTTAGTTTGATTTGTTTTTTTATATGGCATAAGATTCCGGATAAAGTTATAGTACAATCTCCTCCGCTTTTAGTATCCTTTACCTGTATGTTTTTCTTGAGATCTCGAAAACGCAAACTCATACTCAATGTTAGTGATTTATGGCCAAGTGCCGGATTAGAATTAGGAGCTTTAAAAGAAGGTTTTGCATATAGGCTTCTAAAAAAACTTGAAGCCTTTAACTACAAAAAAGCAGACCTCATCTTAGGACAAAGCAATGAAATACTAACCCATATTAAAACTATAACCACAAAGCCAAAGCTATTTCTATACCGAAACTTTCCTGAAATTAATTATCCTAAACTCAAGGAAGGCCCATCATCTAAAGGCAAAATAAAACTGGTTTACGCGGGTCTTTTAGGCGTCGCCCAAGGCATTTATAAGCTCTGTAATGAGATTAATTATGAGACTATAGAGTTTCATATTTATGGTTCTGGTGCAGAAGAAACGGCAATCAAAAACCTCATTGAGTCTAAAAAAGACTTACCGCTTTTTTTTCATGGTAGAGTAGATAGAGATGAATTGCATAATGTTCTTTTAGGATATGATATAACTATAATTCCCTTATTAAATAGAATTTATGGATCTGTACCATCTAAGATTTTTGAATACGCTAAACTAGGTTTACCAATGTTATATTTTGGAGGAGGCGAAGGAGAAGACATTATTGCGAATAATAAGCTTGGCTGGATTGCAAATGAAGGCGATTACAGCCATTTAAATAAAATATTAGCCTCTATCACCTCTGAAGACCTCAACGACGCGCTAAGCGTATCTATTCAAAACACAGCACGACTTCAATTTGATTTCAAAAAACAGCTAACAGCCCTTAGGAAAGTCATTTAATAGGCTTTATCCTCTCCTTTAATTGCATTAATAAAAGTTTGGATAATAATCTTTAAATCTAGTAATAGCGACCAATTTTCTATATAAAAGATATCGTATTTCACTCGACCTATAATATCCTTATCCGTTTCCACTTCTCCTCTAAACCCACTGGTTTGCGCTAAACCAGTAATGCCAGGTTTTACAAAGTGTCTTACCATAAATTTGTCTATTTTTTTTGCATACATATTTGTATGACTTACCATATGAGGCCTAGGGCCAACAACTGACATATCTCCAAAAAGAACATTGAAAAATTGTGGCAATTCATCAATACTTGTTTTTCTAATAAATCTTCCGACTTTAGTAACGCGCTGATCCCCTCTAGTGACTTGGTATAGATGTGCATCTTTATTTGGCATCATTGACCTAAACTTATAACAATCAAACTCTTTAAAATTAAAACCGTTTCTAGATTGTTTAAAAAATACAGGCCCTTTAGATTCAAGTTTTATTAAAATAGCGATTATAGGTGTTAACCACGATAACACAAATATAATGACCAAACTAGAAAACAAAATATCAAAACCTCGTTTAATAAAGGTATTTACAGAATCCTCTAATGGAATATTTCTTAAAGTTAAAATTGGGATATAGTCATAATACTCATAACGTAATTTTTTAGCATAGATTTCCTTACTATCTGGAATAAACTTTAAGATTTTAAGATTATTATCAGCAAAATCAACAATATCTGCAATGTCTGAATTACTTAATTCTGAAATCGAACAGTAAATCTCATCAACACCTTCATTTAAAATGTATTTAAAGCACTCTTCTAAAGAATGCTCTTTCTCTTTAAAATTAAATGTTTTTTTGTGTAAATAACCATATTCAGGGCTCTTATTAAAAAAATTTTCTAAGGCTATTGTTTTCTTATTGAGGCCTAAAATAACTGTTGACCTATAATTACCACCAAAGGATGTTCTATACTTCTGCAACAAATAATAAATAGCAAACTTAAAAATGGTTATTAGCAGAAAACACAATATGGCGTATTTAACAATTGGTCGCGGATATATATCTAACTCATGATATAAGCCTGAAAACGCAAAAACTAAGAGTAGAAACAAAATGAATTGCTTCACTATAAGCGATAAAATATTAATTGGTCTTGTATATCTGTAGACTTCATAAAACTGTGAATAAACAGATAATAAAATCCAACAAACCGAAATTATTGTAGAAAATATAATTGGGTCTTTTCCTTTGAGTAAATAAAATACTCCTATTCCATTAATGATGGCTAAATCAATAATATATGAAATAGGTCTTAAGTATCCTGAATATCTTCCTTGTTTAAATAAACTCAATTTCTAAATTTTAATATAAAAATATAAAAGTAAGTTGAATTACCTAATGGCAAGTAACTATATTCATTATTTTCCGTAATGACTCACTGCTTGGTTAAATTTATTTAGTGAATTTTTCTTTCATGACTAAATAGATAAACTTTGAATTCCCAATTAAATACCGTTTCCACATGCGTTTTGGTTCTTGAGCAAATCTATAAAACCATTCTAAACCATACTTTTGCATCCAAATTGGAGCGCGTTTTACTTTTCCAGCCACGACATCAAAACTACCTCCTACACCCATAATGAAATTCACATTTTTAAGTAAGGCCTTATTATCGTATAAAAAATTTTCTTTAGTAGGAGAACTAATAGCAACAAATAACATATTTGCACCACTATTAGCTATTTCTCTTGCAATGTCTTGCTCTTCTTCTTTTTTAAAATAACCATTTCTGTAACCGGCAATAATATCTGGTGAGTAAGTTTTAGCATATTTATTGACAACTGTTTTAACCACCTCTTCTTTCGCCCCGAAAAAAAAGACTTTATATTTTTTTTTATGTGCTAATTCAACTAAGTTGACCATAAGATCAATACCTGCCACACGCTCTTTTAGAGGCTTACCAAGCATTTTTGAAGCCCATACAACAGCTTGCCCATCGGCATTAATTAAGTCACTCTCATTTACGCTTTGTCGCAATTGCAGATCCGTTTGCATAGCAACTATTTTTCCTGCGTTAACAACGACATGGTGAATTTGTTTATTAGTATCAATAGCTCCCTTTACAAGATGTAAAGTTTCATCCATTGAGAGGTTGTCTATTTCGGTATTTAAAAATTTACGTCTATTCATCTTCCAAATTATAAAAACTTAAAGCATAAAACATCCAACCTTGAGCCCAGCGCATATATGGAATTTTAGAAGATACTGATTTTCTCTTTTGATACATAAAATAGCCTTTTTGTGTTTGCATATTACTAATCGTCCAATTTAAAACACGATCAACAAGTACTTTATTTTCTTTTATATTTCTATTCTTATAAAGCGTTACAATAAGTTGCGCTGGTGCATGCACATCAATAGGATAGGTTTGGTTGTTATAATATTTTGACATGCCTTCTTCTGTAAAGAACGTGTTCAAATAATAATTCATGCCTTTATCTATATTAGCGCCAAATGTGTTATCACCTGATACATCTTGATAGATTTTTAAGCACTCTAAATTATAGCCTGTATGAAAGCTATCAATCCACTGATGAAAAGGCAATGTTCCATAAGCCCATGATCCATCTTTATTTTGTTTTTTACAGACATATGAGGCTACCGATTTTGCTGCAACTAATAAGCTATCATCCTTAGTATATTTAAAAACTAAACTTAAAAGCTTAGCACCCAGTAAACCTGCATTATAAACTTGAGTATTATCTATTGGTGAGTAAGAAAATGTAAAATTACCATCATCATCATAAGATCTATTTAAATCGTTTAATACAAATTGGGATGCATTAATAGCAACATCTAAATAGTCATTATTCTTGGTAATCTCATAAGCTTCGATTAATGCATCAGCTATAAACGTAGTTGCAACTACTGTTGGTGTATACTTAGGCTGAAAAAAGGCCCTAGCTTGCCAATCAAAATTATAACCCCAACACGATCCTGAATAGCCCTTAGTTTGAAGTTTAATTATCTTTTCTGCTAAAAAATTAATCTTTTCTAAATTAGTATCATTAGGGTCTTTCTTATATAGATTACAATAGCCCATAAGAAAAAGCCCTAACCCTTTTGGATTATAGTCTTTTTTTATCCCAAATATGGGTCTTAAGTTTATTGGATTTCGTTTAAACAATTGAATCCATGCCAATCTAAAAAAACGCGATTTTCCAAGTGGTGTTTTTTGAATCACCCAACTATTTAATCCATCATAAGGATCCCAACCTTTAAATGTCTCATTCTCACAATATTTTCTAAGGCTTTCAAAACTAGTTCTTGTACTCAAAATTTTAATAAATCAATTGGCTGCAAAAATATTAAATATTCCCCTTCAAATAGCATGTGTTCATTATAAATAAACAAAGACTATGATTCGGTATTGGAATAAGTTTTATTTCCTGTGATAAAACATTTATAAGTATTAATAATCTTTAAAATGGGGTAGTTTTACAAAACTAAACGTACCATCAAACATTACTTATTGATTTCCGATTTTAAGATTAAAAACTTTCCGTTAGGATTTATAATCAACTTTTTAACTATCACAATTTCAATCTTAGTTGAAACGTGTAATCTACTTTGAAAATGCGCTATAAGTTTCTTTTTTATAGCATCGTTATAGCTACCGTTCGGAATTATTAGAACTTCTAATTCGCCTTTTCTTCTCTGATAATACTGAAGTCCTTCAATATATGTATATAACTCATTGTGAAGATTTAAGGCTGTTGGAGAAACAAAAGTATCATCTTTATTATATATTTTCATTTCCTGCCATCTCCCTTCTATAGTATCTAAAAGACATGCACCATTAACGTTATATTGACTATAAGAAGAATAGTCTCCTGTTTTATAACGTATTAAGGGCTGCCCATAGTTATCTAAAGTCGTGGTAACTATTTCTCCAATTTTACCAACTTCTCTAATAACCTTATTATTTTTATCTATCAGTTCTAAATAACCATAATCATTTAACACTTTATATTTACCATCTCCCTTAAAATCTACAGCTAAGCCTAATTTTTCACTATGACCATAAACCGAAATAACAGGTAGTTTAAGTTTGTCCTTTAATAATGCCTTTTGGTGAGGTAAAAATATTTCTGAGCTTAAAAAAACGCCTTTAATGAAGCTTAAATCCCATTTTTTTTTATCCGCAATAACAGCAAAATGATATGCCGAAGATGGATAGCATTGTAAATAATTAATCTTGTATTGTATTAATGTGTTGTAAATAATTTCAAAATATTCTTCTGTATTTCGAAATCCATCAAATACTAACTCTCTAGTAAAGGGGTTTATTTTATAGTTTATATTGTCATCTAATTTATTATTTCTAATAACACCTCTTAGTTGGTTTTTATATCCTTTTGTAGCCCATATTTTGTGGAAAAAGGCGTATTCCTTTTTAAATCTATCTTTTTTTAGATAAAATCTGCTGGGTTTACCAGATGTACCACCTGTAGTTACTATTTCGTATTCTTTAGTATCAAATTTTTTAGATAATAAATCTTGATTATCTTGGAATAAGTTATCTCTTGTTAAAAAGTCTATTTTATTTTCAAAATCGGCTCTACTATTAATTTTTAATTTGTGATATTTCTTAACGTAAAAGGGTACGTTGTTAAATGCGTAATTAACAATATTATATAGTTTATTTTCATTGATTTTGGAATCAAAATTAATTTGATTGTAAAAACGCCTATAGGTTTTACCAAATAAGATTCTATTTCCTGGAAGGATTTTATATAATAAAAAAGCAAACAACGGATACTTATCCAGCTGAGAGTTAATTTTTTTTATAAATTTTATAATTGAATTCATTTGTATTCACTTTTTAATCTATTATTACTACAAGCACAAATAAAACTAATCAATAAACTAAATAGTATAATTCCCCTTTGCCTCACCAGCACAGATTCTGTAAGCATAAAAATTACAAATGCAGATACAATTATAATAGACAGTGTATTTTTAGATTTTATGGCATAAAACATAGTATATGCTAAAGTTGCTATTAAAAAAACAAATCCCAATATTCCATAATAAATGGTATGTTCTAAATATTGATTATGAGCGTTATATTTATATCTAAAGCCCGATTCAAAACCTACGAGGTCGTATTCGTTAATCAACAATTCTGATCCTTTTTCTCTTCCGCTACCAACCCATAAGTTTCCTTTTTGAATAGATTGAACTACTGCTTTCCAATGAACCCATCTGGTACTTAAACTAGGTGCGTTAAAATCTGCACTAGAGTTTAACGAATTTCTTTTTTGAAAATTTGGTGATAGCATGAGTCCAACTACCGCAATCACGACTATTGATATCGCTATTATTTTTTTACTAATTGAAAATTTTGGAAACAATTCAAAGCATAAAAATAGTATTGCGGATACTAAAAGAACCAATAAACTAATTCTAGCACTTACGATATACAAGGATGTTATTAGAAGAAGGATACACAAGTAGTTTATCCACTTTTTATTAACCTTGTCAATAAAAACATCTTTAACAAAATAGAATATAGCAATTACGATAAAAAGTGCCATATACGTGGTATGCATATCTAACATTTTAGAAAAATCCGTGTAGTAAAAATAGGAGCCTAAGTCAAATATTTTAAATAACAATGCTTTTATTAAACCGATACTTAAGCTTAAAACAACACCAAAACTAAAAACCTTTATTACATAATCAAACAGCTTCTTTTCTTTAAATGAAGTTAGAATGATTGTAGGTAAAATTAAAAAAGGTAGGTTTTTTGTTATAAGTTTAAAGTCGAAATTATCTATGAAAAAAGAGTTTATTAAACCTAACCAAAATGGGGAAGAAATAAGTATAATTGGAATACTATTTCTTTTAAATTTATCGAACCAACACGACCAATCATTGTAAAAAACCCAGGATACAACAAACACAATTAAGCTTAAAGAGTTTAAGCTATATTTTGGTAATGGCACAGTAATTACGAATAAAAACAAAGACCAATAAAAAAACGGTGCAATTTTTTTTTTCATTTAAGCGCACTAATTAAGTTTAATGTAAGAATATCTTGACCTACAGGATTTAAGTGTATTCCATCTGCCATAAATATATTAGTATTATGAGGTGCTAATTTTTCCAAATCAATAATCTCTACATTATCATTTTTTTCAAATTCTTTATAAACTGTCTTAATATTTTGATACGACTTTTCAAAATTAGGTGCTTTGTAATGTGGAGGCGAAACTAAAATAAGTTTCGATTTATGTTGTAATAATTTATTTACTATTGCTCTTAAATTCTTCTTTGTTTGCGGCACTTTTTCCTCATGTGCACCTACAAATAATATGTAAGTTTCAGATTGTGGTACCTGATCAATTTCATTTAATAATCTTTCACTATTATTTAAGAGCTCTACTGAGTGGTTAAAGCCAAAGACATCGGAGTTATTTCCAACAAAATTTATGTTTTCTAACTTTTGACTCATATCTCTTCGTAGATATTTTAAATCTAACCATATCAATTGCGAATCTCCAATCATACACACAGTATGATTCCCTTTTTGTTCAATTCTAAATTGACAATTGAAAAATTAAAGATATTTGTTTGCTGATTTGGCTTAGCATTTATCCAATACACCCCTTTAAATTCTATAGTATCAGATTCCTTTGATATACTAACACACCTAAAATAATAGCTATCGTTTATTGCGTATGAACTATATGGACTTAAGTCTTCAACCGCTATAGTATTATTATTGATAAGTCTTAAATAATCATAAGAAATGGAATCTAACTTCACATTTGTAAAACTTTCTATTGTTTTGACTTCACTCCAATTATAATTTAATTGAAAAAACTTATTCTTCGCCTTATTTTGAAAATCTATCGTTAGATAAATTAAAATGGATAGAATTGTCAAAAAAACAACGTTATTAGATGGAAGGTTCTTCACTTTGATATTTAATTATTTTTGCAGGAATACCTGCAACTATAGCATTATCTGGAACATTACTGATCACAACAGCATTTGCGCCAATAGTAACATTACTACCAATTGTTATTGGCCCTAAAACCTTTGCGCCTGTAGCAATATATACGTTATTTCCTATCTTAGGTACTTCGTAGTGTTTAGACTTTCCGCCAATAGTTACATTGGTACCAATTGTGCAGTTACGGCCAATAGAAACTCTTTTATGTATAACAACCCCTATTCCACCATATCCAAAGCGTGTTCCTTTATTTATTACACACTGATATGGAATACTAGAATTATAGAGTAAAAAACATAGAAGTTTAATTAATTTGGGCAGTATTGGAATATGCCATTTGTATAACTGATGACTAAGTTTATATAAAAAATAAGCGTTTAGCATTAATTAAGAGTATGGATTATATAGTTTTAATTTAATTAATAAAGTTCTTATAAATTGTGTAATCAAAATATAGTTATACTTTAACGGAAAAGCAAAATTGCTATAAGAATCAAAAATAGGGTAATACTTAGAAGCTTTTTTGTTTTTTATATAAAATTGTAAATATTGCTTATTTGAAAATCCTTTAAAAGGATTCTTTTCGAGCATCTTATCAATATTTAACTCCTTATCATAGCTAACTTTATTTTCCTTTTGATTCATTTTAACCCTATGAACTCTTATATTTTCTTTATTTTCATATTGAATTATATAGCCGAGATTAGTTAGTGAGTTATTATAATTTAACTTTTTTCCTAAATAAACGGTTTCAGGTATCGCAAAATTTCCTATTGAATAAAAAATGTATTTGTCCTTATATTTTTCTACATCTTGAACAATGTGAGGGTGGTGAGCAATAACAATATCTACTCCAAAATCAATAAATTTCTTAAACAAGTCTCTATCTGCAGGCACAGGATATGGGCTTAATTCTAAGCCGCAATGCGCTACTAATATTATTGTTGTGTTAGGGTTTGCTTCTCTATATTTTTTTACGTTTTCAAGGCTATCCTTATCAATAGAATTCACCCCTTTATTAGTAACTGGGAGTGTAAGTTTATTATTAAAGGCAAATACACAGTAGTTCTGGTTATCATCTGTGCTTTTATATTCTAAGTAAGGTTTTTTATGTGTTCCGAAATAAGGTAAATTATGATTATCAAGAATACTAATAGTAGCATTTAATCCGTTCTTAAAATCATTGATATGGTTGTTTGCTAAAATTAATGAAACATTATAGTCTTTAAAACCCTCTAGCGCATTACTATTTGAATACAAATTGTATTTATGAGGGTTTACTGGTTTGCGGTCGTTATCATTGAGAATAGGCCCCTCTAAATTCAATATTAATTCATCATGTTCGTTTATTAAGTTTTTGAGAAAAGGGAATTCAATATTTCCGTTTGGATTAACAAAATCACCTAAAAAAAACAAACTCATAAATTTCGATTTATATAATTAAAGAAGTTATTTGACACCACACCATTAGAATAGTTATGAATAATTCTATTTTTGGCCTTTTCAGATAAACTTAGCCATTGTTTATTCTCTATAACTTGTTTAATTGCATTAGCATAATCATGTTCTGATGCCTCCTTAGAAAGAACAATACCACAATTGTCCACAATCGTTTTATTAAAACCGTTGTTAGACACAACAGGGACAAGTCCATATGCCATAGCTTCGGTTAATGCGTTAGATTGGCCTTCACCTGGGTGCAATGATGGAAATATAAAAAAATGTGATTGTTCTAATAATTTATTTATTTCGTTTTTACTCTTTGGTGGCAGAATAATTAAATTATCAGTAGCATAGCGCTCTACATCGTGTTTTAAATCTAAACTATCAAAACCACCTATTACTATTAGCTTTATATTAAAATGTTCTTGTAATAACTCATATGCTTTAAGAATTGTATAAATTCCTTTCGTTTTAGTTATTCTTCCAAAATAAATGATCTGAATTGTTTCGGTACCTAGAAAAGTTCGCTTAATTGGTAGTATTTGATCATCTTTAACATAATTAGGGTAGTATAAAATATCTTTTTTTTGACCTAAATTTTCGATAATAAAATTTTTATAAATTAATCCCTCTACAGCAATATGCTTTGATAAAGAGAGAAGGTTTCTAATAAAAAATCTATAAACCTTTGTGTTTTTATTATAATAATCTATAAACGAGCCTGCTCTGATATCTGTTAAAATATCTTTGTTAGAAATTTTGAAAACCAACACAAAAAAAAACTCGATATAAATAAAATACTTATAAAGAGGAGTAATATGCACTAATGTAGCCTTTGAAGAATTAAAAAGAGAATAGTACACACATTTAAAAAAATATACGACCCATTTTAAAAGATATAAAACAATTTGAAACGGATTCTTGGTATATAAAATTGGGTAGGGAATAGCTAATACGTCGATATTCTGTTTTGCATATTCTTCAATATTTCTCTTATTTGCTGTAGCGTAACCTCCTACGAGTTCTCTCTTGTTATTTGGTATTATCCCTAAATAAATAACCTTTCTATACTTCATTCTAATAAGGTTTTTTGCTTGTTATACAATATTGGATAGACAAATAATATGGTCATTGTTAGCATTACTAAGTTATTTAATGAAAAGGAAAATAAACTATCAAAAAACAACATTCCATAAACAATACATAACATCTTGAATTTATTATATTTCATCCTCCTGTACATCAAAGGGGTTAAGAGAACAGCAAGATAGGATAATCCGCCTAATATTCCCATTTCTACAAACAAGTGAGGATAGTATGTATCCGTTGTCGCTAGAAGTTTGGTGTCATACCAATTAAAATTAATTTCATCATAATACGGTGATTTATATTTTGTTGAGGCTGGCCCACCAAAAACCCCAATACCTTTTCCAAATAAATTAAAATCTGTAAACTCGCTAAACATAGCTCTATAAGATTCCGATTTGCAGAATTGCCTTCGGTAACATAAAGTCGTAATCTTATTTCAATAGATTTTTCTATAGAATTACGTATTTCACTACCTACAAGAAAATAAAGACATATCACCAAAGGAGGTAATATTAATAAATACTTCAGCTTTTTATAATACTTAATAGCCAACGTTACTAAAAAAAAGCCAATAGTTTTAAAGGACGTACTAATAAACACACCTAAAGAAAAGATTACTAAACATAGTTTTCTATACCTACCAAAATAATAGTAATATGTAAGCCAAAAAGCCATGAAATTCAAAATTCCAAATGCGCCAAAAAAGATTACCAATCCTGTAGCCCTAAGTACACCAAATGCTTTGGCTGGCCAATAAATTGTTTTATTCTGACTTTCAATAAAATAGCTTATATAGAACCATTGCTGTTGTGGATCAATATAGTAGTAGTAATAATTTTTTAATTGTACTATAAAGTTCAGGAAAGCAAATACAATAATAAAACCAACAAAAAGGTTAAGTTTATGTTTATTGTAATACCCATATAAAAGCACCGCTATTGGGAAAAAATATCTAATTCCATCTTCTAATGCAGCTTTATAATTATAGGATTTAGTAAAAGCAATTATAAAGAAAAAAATAAAAACCAATAGTGTTAAAAGCAATTTGCTTGGTATTCTTATTTTTAGCCAAACAGGACAAATTAAAATTAAACAGGTAAATACCTTTATTGGTGATGATAAAAACGGATAAATATAAGAGACTATTTCACCTACAAAGACCATAATAATAGGAAAAAGTATAGTCAAATTATGTAAATCTTTTAATTTCATCTAATTATAAATCAAATCTTGTTATTTATTCTCACCAATAATATAAACCTAATAATTAAACTCATCAGGCTTGAAAGAGCTATTCCTATCAAGCCAAATTTATTATATAACAAATAACTTAATATAACATTGACTATTAAGGCAGAGAGGTTAATTGTTAAGTTTTGTGAAAATAATTTCCTTATTAAGACCACTGCTCCATAGGAGACTGAAATAGCTTGGATAAATTTAGCCCCTATAATTATTAAAAACACATATAATACAGAGCTATAACTTTGAAAGTAAAAATGTGTTAAGAAAAGAAAGACCATAACCAAAACTAAAGTCATACCAGCAACTAAATACAAAATTTTCTTTCTGAGCACTTTAAAATAACTTATTTGCTTTTTTAGCTTTTCAATATCCACCTGAACCAAGGTTAAAGGTATAATTATTAATGCATTAGCAATATTTAATGAAAAACTATAATTCGCAATTTCAATATCTGCATTATTAGAAAGTATTTTTATTATTAATATATCGGTATACAAAAACATCATATTAGCAAAATTACTCACAACAATTGTTAATGAACTAATAATAAGACGCTTAAATATAAACCAATACCTTTTTAAAGTGCGTAAAATGATGTTATGCTTATAAACGTAAAAGATTGTATAGAATAATAACACAGGTAATAACAAGTAGCTTACATATACAAATGCTAAATCTGGTTCTTTAGAGTATAAAATAGTTATTAGTACAATTGTATAAAATAATAATGAAATTACAGCCTTATAAATTGATGCATAGTTACTTCCCTTGTACGTTAATATAAATGGAGCTACAATTCCATTATTAAAAAAAATAGAGTGAAAATATATTGGTATTAATAGAAATAAGTAATTAAAAATATTAAAAAAAGGCGCTACTATTACAGATAAAGCAGTAATAAACATTAGAGCTATAAATGTAAAGTAAACCTTACTTTCATTACTTTTAGGATAACTTAATATTAATGTAGGTAACCCAAATGTTAGAATAGCCGCACCAAGTTCAATTATTTTTTTATAGAACTCTAAACTCCCATAATTCTCCTTTGTAAGATATAATGGAGCAATTAGAAGTATTAAATACTCTAAGCCCCTACTAAATAATATGGAACTACCATAAAAAAAATATTTTTTCAAAATACTTATTTTCTAACCCCACAAAAATCTAACACCACCTTATCTGAGGATATCTTTAAGGTTTTAAACTCATCATGAGCTACTAAAAAAGCAATAATATCGGCTTGCTCTACGGCTTCTAGATACGGTGTAATTTTAAACACCTTATGGTCAACGATATTGGGTTCTACGATGTAATATGCTTCGTTATTGGCATTTTGTAACACTTTCTGTGCAATGTACTTCGCTGGCGATTCTCTTAAATCATCAATATTAGGTTTAAAAGCAAGTCCCATTAAAGCAATACCAGGTTTACGCCCATGTTTTAATTCAAACTCTAATTTAGCCGTTTGTACTTTTTCTGCACACCAAAATGATTTATAGTTATTTATCTCCCTAGCTTTTCCTATAATCTTAGATTCCATAGGATAATCCGAAACAATAAAGTACGGATCAACGGCAATACAATGTCCACCTACACCGCAACCAGGTTGCAAAATATTTACACGTGGGTGCTTATTGGCTAATTCTATTAATTCCCAAACATTAATACCCGCCTTGTCACAAATTAAGGACAGCTCATTAGCAAAGGCAATCTGCACGTCTCTAGAAGAGTTCTCAACCAACTTACACATCTCCGCAGTACGCGCATTAGTTTTGTGCAACTCACCTTTTATAAATTGCTGATAAAAGGCTACCGCTTTTTCTGTCGCTTTTTCATTAACACCACCAATAACGCGATCGTTATATACTAATTCATACATTACATTCCCTGGTAATACGCGCTCAGGACAATAAGCAATATTAATTTTATCTACCAGCTCTGGACGTTCAGTATAAATCAATTTCATCATCTTTTCAGTTGTCCCAATAGGAGAAGTCGATTCTATAATATATAAATCATTTTCTTTTAGCAATGGCAGTACTGCTCTTGTTGCGGCTTCTACAAAAGAAATATCAGGCTCATTTTTAGCCTTAAAAGGTGTAGGCACAACAATTAAATACGTATTTGCTTCTACAGGTGTTGTTGCAGCTTTTAAATAGCCTTCTTTTACCGCTTCTGCAACTGCTGTATCTAATTCGGGTTCTACAATATGTATTTTTCCTTTATTAATTGTTTCTACAACCGCAGGATTTATATCTACACCGTGTACATATGTTTTATTTTGAGCGATTAAGGCTGCTGTTGGTAAGCCTATATACCCCAAACCAATCATTACAACTTCAGGTTTATTCATATTATAAATTTAAAATAAAATCAACTATACGTTGACAAGCTTTTCCATCTCCGTAAGGATTATGTAGCTTACTCATGGTATCATAACTTTTTTTATCGCTTAAAAGTAATTCTGTTTCATTTATAATTTTACTAGTATCAGTACCTACTAATCTTACTGTGCCCGCTTCTACCGCCTCAGGACGTTCTGTTGTGTCTCTCATTACTAAAACAGGTTTACCTAAACTTGGTGCTTCTTCTTGCACTCCACCACTATCTGTAATAATTAAATAAGATTTATTCATTAACCACACAAAAGCAGGATATGATAACGGTGTTATTAATTTAATATTCTCTTGATCACTAAGTAATTCATAAACGGGCTTCTGAACATTAGGATTTAAATGAACCGGATATATAATCTGAACATCCTTGTGATTTTGAGCTATTTTCTTTAGAGCAGAACAAATATTTATAAACCCTTCTCCGTGATTCTCTCGTCTATGGCCTGTTACTAAAATTAATCGTTTTGAAGTATTTACAATAGTCTTTAAATCTTCAATTTCCTTATCTGAATAATCTCTGGAATTTACTATGCTTGAACTATAATCTAAAGCATCTATTACGGTATTACCAGTAACTAAGATATTAGTTTCTTTTATGTTTTCGTTTAATAAATTTTCTTTAGAGGTTAAAGTTGGTGCAAAATGATAATCTGAAACACGACCAGTAATACTTCTATTTATCTCTTCGGGAAACGGTGACCGTCTATTAAACGTTCTTAAACCCGCTTCTACATGGCAAACTTTGGCTCCAGAATAAAACGCAGCAATACTCGCTGACATTGTAGTCGTTGTATCACCATGAACATAAACAAAGTCTGGATTAAAATCATCTAACACGGGTTTAAGTCCTGTAATAATATCAGAAGTTAAAGTAAAGAGATTTTGATTAGGTTTCATTAAATCTAAATCATAATCTGGAATAATACTAAAAAACGCTAATACTTGATCTAACATTTCTCTATGCTGAGCAGTAATACAAACCCTAGTTTCAAACTCATCAGAGTATTTTAAAAATAGCTTTACTAATGGTGCCATTTTAATGGCCTCTGGACGGGTTCCGAATATGATAAGGTTTTTCTTTTTCATGTAAGAATATGGTCTCTTTTTGTATAACTTCTATACAATAAACTCTGTTAATGCAAAAGTACTATTATTAATGGTTTCACCAATAGAATACAGCACTAAACAAATCATCAAAACACCTTTGTTTTAAGATGTTTTTCTAAAAAACTCATTATAAATGTAGTTAAACCGTAATCTTTAAGAGATTATAATATTACTATATGCAACATAGAAATAAAATTAGTATAAACAATATAAATTCTAACTTTTTAGATATGATACATAGTCAAAAATTACTACTAAAGAAAAACCAATTTTGCGATTTCTGATTGAATAAAATTCATTGTAAGCATACTTATAAATACTGTAGAGATTGAACGATACTTTAATTAAACTTGATGATATACTATGTAAAGCTATTTTCCTTTTTTAATTACGTTTTAACGCTAAATTAGAATATGCTCTCCTCAAACTATTTTTCCAATTAGGAATATCAATATCTAAAGCGTTTTTAATCTTTGATGTCTTTAAAACACTATACTTTGGTCGTTTTGCTGGTGTTGGATAGTCTTTAGTACTTATACTATTTAGCTTTATATTAGAGTTGCTCAACCTAAAAATTTCACTCGCAAAATCATACCAGCTAGCAACACCTGAATTACTATAGTGATAAATTCCAAAAGAATCATTCCTTGTATAAATACATTTTAAAATAACCTCAGCCAGATCTTTAGCATATGTTGGACTTCCTATTTGATCATCTACGACCCCTATTTCATCACGTTCTTTAGCTAACCTCAGCATGGTTTTTAAAAAATTATGTCCATATTCCGAGTACAACCATGACGTTCTAATTATAAAATAGTTCGGTATCGTTTTAATAATAGCCTGTTCGCCTGCCAATTTCGTTTTACCATATACTCCTAGAGGATTCGTAATATCCTCTTCTAAATACGGAACCGACGCTTCACCATCAAAAACAAAATCTGTAGAAACATGAATTAATGTAACCTTAAAATTCTTACAAGATTCAGCTAATAGCTTCACTCCTATATGATTTACCTTATTTGCTAATTCTATTGTTTCTTCGGCCTTATCAACAGCTGTATAAGCCGCACAATTAATACAATAATCAAATGTATGTGCGCTAAATACGTCTTCGACATTAGCTTGATTTGTAATATCTAAATCGGATGACGTTTTAAAATCAAATTGAATATTAGGATGTTTTAATGCTAAACTTTGAAAGCATTGTCCTAATTGACCGTCTTTTGCAGTCACAAGTACATGTATCATAGTTTAGCCTCTTTTAAGGTAGGCAATGAGATGTCTTTTTCTGAAAGAATAAAATCTGTACTAGGCAGTCTCCAATCTATATTTAAATCATCGTCATTATAAATGATGCCTGCTTCTGATGCTTTGCGGTAATAATTATCACATTTATAACTAAATATAGTTTCATCTTCTAATACAAGAAAACCATGTCCAAAACCTCTAGGCACAAATAATTGAGTTTTATTTTGTTCTGAAAGTTCAATTGTTAAATGCTCACCAAAAGTAGAAGAATTTTCTCTTAAATCAACAACAACATCTAAAACCTTACCTTTAATGACTCTTACTAATTTAGCTTGCGCGTACTGCCCTAATTGATAGTGTAAGCCTCTTAAAACTCCTCTAGAAGATTTTGATTCATTATCTTGAACAAATTCAACATCGATACCCAAAGCTATATTCAATGCCTTTTGATTATAGTTCTCTACAAAATAACCACGTTTATCTTTAAAAACCTGAGGCTCAATTATAAAACACCCTTGTAACTTCGTCTCTTTTACAACCATACTATTCTGACAACAAGCTTAATAAGTGCTTACCATAACCACTTTTAGTTAATCGCTCAACTACATTTTTAAATTGTGCTTTATCGATATACCCCATTCTATAAGCAGCTTCTTCTATAGATCCAATTTTTAGCCCTTGACGTTCTTCAATCACTTGAACAAATTGTGAGGCTTGCATTAACGATTTAAAGGTACCCGTATCCAACCAAGCTGTTCCTTTGTCTAATACACTCACTTTCAAATTTCCTTGCTTTAAATACGCTTTATTAATATCCGTAATTTCTAATTCTCCGCGTTTACTAGGCTTTATATTTTTTGCAATTTCTACAACCGAATTATCGTAAAAATAAATACCAGGAACGGCATAATTAGATTTAGGTTTTTCTGGTTTTTCTTCAATAGATATTGCAATATCATTTTCATCAAATTCTACAACTCCATAGCGTTCAGGATCATGAACATGATAGGCATAAATAATACCTCCATCCGGATCATTGTTCAATTGAAGTAAATCAGCTAAACCGGTTCCGTAAAAAATATTATCTCCAAGAATTAAGGCCACCTTATCATCTCCAATAAAATCTTCCCCAATAATAAAGGACTCTGCCAACCCATTAGGGGATTCTTGTACCGCATACTCAAAATTACAACCATACGGTTTTCCATCTCCTAAAAGCTTTTTAAACAATGGTAAATCTTGCGGAGTTGAAATAATCAATATATCCCTTATTCCAGACCACATCAAAGTAGATATTGGATAATATATCATTGGTTTATCATAAATAGGCATTAACTGCTTACTTACAGCAATAGTCAAGGGATGTAACCTCGTTCCAGATCCGCCAGCTAAAACAATTCCTTTCATTACTTCTTATATTTGCTTAAATACCATTTAATCGTTTTTACGATACCAGACTCAAAGTTTTCATTCGCTTTCCAACCTAGTTCGTTTTCAATTTTTGAAGCATCGATGGCGTATCTAAAATCATGCCCTGGTCTATCTTTAACAAATCTTATCTGTTCAGAATACGCATTCTCTTTAGGTCTTAACTCATCTAATATAGCACAAATTTTATGTGCTATATATAAATTATCACGTTCATTTTTTCCACCTATATTATAGGTTTCTCCTGCTTTTCCTTGTTGAAAAGCTAAATCGATCCCCTTACAATGATCTTCAACATATAACCAGTCTCTGATATTTTTTCCATCTCCATAAATAGGTATGGATTCATTATTTATTGCTTTTCTAATAATCGTAGGAATCAACTTTTCATCATGCTGCTTAGGCCCGTAATTGTTACTACAATTTGTCGTAACCACATTCATACCATACGTATGAAAATAACTTCTCACTATAAAATCTGAAGATGCTTTAGAGGCACTGTATGGACTATTAGGGGCATAAGGTGTTTCCTCTGTAAACAACCCTGTTTCGCCTAATGTCCCATAGACCTCATCTGTAGAAATATGATGAAACCTATTATTATCACAACCCTCTTTAAATGAAAATGGAGCATTCATCCAATGATTCTTAGCGATATTTAGCAAATTAAAGGTCCCGTAAACATTTGTATTAATAAAAGCATCAGGATTTTTTATAGAATTATCTACATGAGACTCTGCCGCAAAATGGATTACCCCTGAAAAGTTATAGGTTTTAAAGAGCCTATGAACAAGATCCGTATCACAAATATCACCTTCGACAAAAGTGTAATTATCATTATTTTGTAAAGCCTTTAAGTTAGAAAGCTCACCTGCATAAGTGAGCTTATCTAAATTAACAACTTTAACATCTTTATGATGTGTTAAAAAACTAAATATAAAATTAGAACCTATAAAACCTGCACCACCTGTTATTAAAACATTATTATTCATAGTTTTTAATGAAATTAAATATTTTAGCAACCAAAACACTTAACAACAATAAAACTATTGCTAAAGCAGGAAACACGATTGAATAGCGCTGTTTAAACGTATGCTCTATACTACCAACCTTAACAAATGAAGACAATACATCAAAATAGGTATCTTCTTCGGCTACAGATTGATCTAACTCATTTAATGACCTCCTAATTTCTTGTTCTTTTAAAAATAACTCGTATTCCTTGGTTGCTGTCTTCTCTTCCTGAAGTGGTAATGCTCCGCTTATCCCTAGAGATAATTTATTATTTTGAGATTGATTTTTAAGAACTTGCAAATACGTTTTTTGAATACTATCTAAACGGGATAGTTCTGTTATATATGATACGCGTTGTATATATGCCGTTGTATCTCTTATCTTTTTTTGGTGTTTTGAAAAATCATTCTCAAAGGTCTTTCTAAACCCTTTATGCAACTTAGGGAAAATATCAATTTTAAATGATTTAGCTTTTATAGCAAATAAACTACCTGATAAAAGATCTCTATTTTTTATATATTCAACATAACTCAACTCATCCACCAATGAGGTATCAATTGATTTTACATATCTATTATACTCAACAAATAAGTCATTTTGGGTCTCTGGCCCCGGCTCCAATTCAAACCCTACCAATTCTTTAGCATCTAAAGTATCTATCTCAAAAATATTGGACAATTCCGTAAGATTCCCAGAACCTATCAGTGAATTAAAGTAATCAATATTACTAGACAATTGGTATTTTGAATCAAAATGAGGTTTAACCACCATTTTAGAAAAATAAACGGGCTCCGCATTTTTTTCATAAATGTATCCAACTATAAACGTAATTATAAGAACAGCAGCCACAAGTTTATAATACTCTACTAATGGTTTTAACACAAAAATTATAGTAGACAAAATGCCCTTAAAAATACTACCAATAAAAGAAAATAATTTTTCAAATAGCTTTCCAATTGCATTAAACAACTGTCCTAAATCAACCTCTTCATTTTGAGGTTGCTGTGGTAATTTTTCACTCATGTATTAAGAATTAAATATTTGTTCTAATATTTTTTTTGTAATGACGTATGTTGGTTTAACACCTGAAGTTCCTAAACCTCCAGAAGCTAATGTACCTCCTGTTTCTAAAGGATTATCACTAGCATAATAAGCATATCTTACTTTAACATCTTCATTTATACTACCTCTAACTCTTGATGCTGCTTGTATTGCTTTTTGATAATGTGCACCTTCCATCTCTAAACCAATAACATTCCAGGTTGATTTTTTAAAGAATTTTAAAATCTCTTTATTTTGAAGAGAAGTTCCTAAAACAGTTACCATAGTACCTTCAAAAACAGAAACTCCACAATCTGCTAAATCCTTTTTACTTAACTCATTTTTAAATGGATAGTTATCTGCTGTACCTTCAAAAATATGAGCTGTTGGAATCATTACATCGCCTTTTCCTCCTTCTAAAATCCCTGCTTTTCCCATAATCGAAATAGATTTTACATCTAAATGAATGTCCTTACCATCTACATTTATAGGTTTTAAAAACTCGTCTAAAGTTTCATAAGCCTGTTCTCCAAAGGCATAATCCATTACAAAAATAACAGCCTTCTTATCCTTATGCTCTTCTAGATATTTAAATTCATTTTTAGAGAAATCTATTTTATCCGTATCAAAAATTTGAATATCAATATTAGTCCCTGAGGTGTCTTTGATATGAATCATTCCATTTTGCAACGCTAGTTTTTCAACTTTATTGCGTAATGCAGCATTCTTAGAATCACTTAACGCCTCATAGGTTTGAAAAATATCTTTTTTAGCGTCAGCTCCTTTAAGTGCTCCTTTTGCAAATAAAGAATTCATCACACTATGCATATTAGCACTAATAATGTGTATTGGGCGCTCAAGTAAACCATGTTTATGTAAAGCAGATTTTATAGTATCTGCCCATATCTCCCCATGGATATGATGCCCTAAACGTTCTCTCAAAACAGGACTAAATGTTATCGTACGCTTTGTGTTATTAATCGTTTCTTCTATAGCCAATTTACCTAACCAATACACAATATGTAATAACCGTTCTGGTTGACTTTCAGTAGCAAATTTTGGATAAGCCTCTGTCAGTTCATTAAAGGTTCTGCCTAATATGTTAGCGGTATGTGTAATGGCTATTTCTCGTTCTTTCTGTGTGAGTTTTTGTGTAGAAAGTACGGCATTCTCTAATTTTTGCCAATCTCTAATTGTTGTACCTTCTTCATCAATTATAACACGCTTACTTATTTTATGAGATTCGACAAACAAAAACGTAAGATGCGTTAAAATATCGTAAATCTCTGAGCGACCTCTTGTAATTTCAATATTCATCTGCTCATCATCAATACGATAGCAATTACGTCTTCTCTTTGGTGGAATTATAGCTTTAAAATGTGAATTTGCATAACCTTCATCACTAGTAAGGTTAATAAATGTACATTCTTCTATGCCTTGTGGTAAACGGTCTACAACATAAAGTAAACCTTCAAGCTCCGCTTTTTCTTCACCTATTGAACCATAGATTTCTGGACGTAATAATAATAACGCTTCACGTAATGTTTCACCAGAAACTCCCATAGGTTTATAAAACCCACGATTGAATAGGTGTCTCATCGTAATATACATGCGTTCTATAGCACTAGAACTCTCTTGAGCTCTAGTTCTTCCTAGTTTCTTTTTATTTGTAATCATATCTTCGTTTGACCTACAAATATAGGCTTATTTCGTTAAATTAAGTTGATGTATGCGATCTGCTATTTTTCGGTCATTAGCGAGTCTTGGGATTTTATTTTGACCTCCTAATTTTCCAATTGATTTCATATAGGTTTGAAAACCATCCTTTTTAATTCTTGTAACTTCTAAAGGTCTTAAAACTTTACCTTTTATCAAATCCAAATAATAACTATTTTGTTGCTGTAAAGACTCTTCTAATGCCAATATAAAATCCGTTATGTTTTCTGGTTCGTTTTCAAATTCAATTAACCATTCGTGATAAGGCAAGCCTTCTTGTGGTGTAATTTGAGGGGCAACCGTGAATTCATTTACGGAAATCGATGTGTTTTCAGTAGCTTCCTTTAAAGCTTGTTCTACTTCTTTCCCTATGACATGCTCACCAAAAGCTGAAATGAAATGCTTTATTCTTCCACTTACAATCACTCTATAAGGTTTTAAGGATGTAAACTCAACAGTGTCACCAATATTGTATGCCCATAATCCTGCGGTAGTAGAAATAATCATTACATAATTTACACCTAACTTTACATCTGCAATAGTGATGCGTTTTGGGTTGTCTTCAAAGAAATGTTCTGCCTCTACAAACTCGTAAAAAATACCAGAATTTAGCTGCAGTAACATACCGCGCTCATGCTGCTTATCTTGAAACGCAAAAAATCCTTCACTTGCTGGGTAAAGCTCAATACTATCTACTTTTCTACCAATTAAATTTTCAAATTTCGCACGATAAGGCTCATAATTAACCCCTCCAAAAATAAAGAGATTAAAGTTTTTAAAGAGATCACCTACATTTTTTCCTGACTTTTCAATCAGCTTTTCAAAGTACATTTGTACCCAAGATGGAATTCCAGAAATGATACTCATATCTTCGTGTATCGTTTCTTCTACAATAGCTTCAACCTTAGTTTCCCAATCATCAATACAATTCGTTTCTAGACTTGGTAATCTGTTTTTCTGAAGATATTTAGGGACATAATGGGCTACAATTCCTGATAATCTTCCCAACTTTATACCGTGTTTTTCTTCCAAAATCGGACTACCTTGAAGGAAAATCATTTTACCATCTACAAATTTTGAATTTCCTGTTTCATGTATGTACATTAAAATGGCATTTCTAGCAGCTTCAACATGTGTAGGCATACTTTCCTTTGTTATTGGGATGTATTTAGCCCCTGAAGTTGTACCAGAAGTTTTAGCGAAGTAAATAGGTTTCCCTTTCCAAAGGATATCTTCTTCTCCTGCAACAACACGTTCTACATAAGGTTTTAGTTCTTCATAATCCCTTATAGGAACATGAGATTGAAAATCTTCAATAGTTGCAATAGAACTAAAATTATGATCCTTACCAAAAACGGTATTTTTAGCCTCTGAAATTAATTCGTTAAAGACGTTTTGCTGTGTTTTTATAGGTTGCGATGACCATTTATTAATGCGTCTTGCTATATACTTAGCAAACGGCTTTGAAAGTGCTGCTTTTAATGAAGGCATTATTCAAAATTGATAAAATTAGTTGGATCTACAGAATAGCCTTTACTCCATAATTCAAAATGAAGATGAGGCCCTGTAGTTAATTCTCCTGCATTACCAGACATAGCGATAACTTCACCAGATTTCACTAAATCGCCTTGCGTCTTAGTTAGTGCAGAATTATGTTTATAAACTGAAATCAATTCTCTATTATGTTCTATTATGACCACATAACCAGTTTCTACAGTCCATTCGGCAAAAATTACCGTACCATCTGCTGTCGCTTTTACTGGTGTATTTACAGGCACAACAACATCTACGGCAAAGTGTTTTTCTTTTAAATTATAGCCTTCCGAAATGGTGCCGTTTACTGGTGGAAATAAAATATAACTAGAATGATCTCCTGAAACTTCAAACAAATTGTATTTATCTTCTTTAGCGACTTTTTCTCTTAAAAGAGAATCTTCTCTATTGGTAGGGACTTGCAATATATCAAGATCATTTTGAGCCGCCTCAATTACAGAATCTCTATCAAAATCTAATGTAGCTACATCTCCTGTAAGTACTTTTCTAATCGATGCATAGTAACGTTTATTCAATTCTAATTCTTGAACTAACGAATCTGTTTTGTAATTCAGTATGGTCGCTTTTTTTTCAATTTTGCTGAAGAATACCCTGGAATATACTCTCTTAAAGGCGTGAAAGCGATTAATAAAACGGTAAGAAACACTAGCGAAATGGCAGATACTGAAGACAATATAAAAACATTAAGCCGTGTTAATTTTATAGCAAAACGCTCTTCAAAAGTATCTTCATTAAGTATGACTAAACGATACTTATGCAGTAACTTTTTTGTGAATTTCTTTTCTTTTTTTTCTTTTTTGTCATCGAAACAAAATTAGTCAAAATACTCAAATAGTCTCATGATATTATCTTAAAGTTGCTATAACAACGCTATTATTAAACTATAATTACTTAACTTTGCGGTCTAAATTAAAAAATTATGAATTTAAGCATTATACCTTTATTTGTAGGTCCATGGCAGTGGGTTATTATAGGTCTTGCAATTCTTTTATTATTTGGTGGTAAAAAAATTCCTGAATTAATGAAGGGATTAGGCAGCGGAATTAAAGAATTTAAAGACGCTAGCAAAGACGAATCTGCAGATAGTAAAGAGAAACAATAGCTCAGAAATATTGGACTGGATCCATTAAACAATAAAAAAAGGTCATCTTAAAATAATATATTTTTAGATGACCTTTTTTGGTTCGTTTATACGCTATTTTACGATCGATTAAAAATTAATTTATAGTTATCGATTTAATAATCGATTCTAATTCAAAAATATAATCTCGCTTTTCTAAAGATGGTGCATACACATAGCCATCTGCAATTAAGTAACGATTATTTATTTTATCTTCTATTGCATACGTAATAAATGGCCCAGCCATAGTAAAACCTCTCATTACCCACATACCTCTAACTTCGAAGGCTGGTTTGTTATCTATAATTGTTTTAAACATAGAAGGCGCGTAAGCATCTTCTACGGCCATATAAATACCGTCTTCACCAGGAATTTTGGACTTCGTAATCTGATCTCGCATCTTAACAATATCTACAATGGTGCTATCTCCATTAGAAATCGTTTCAAAAGGCACTTCGTAAAACATTAGTTCCATGGTTTTTGTATTTGATAGGTTTTTTCTTACCCAGAAAAAATCGTCATCAATCTTACTAATTCTATACACCGAAGGAATATTAATCGTAATACCTAATCTATCCTCCATAACTTTATCATCTAGTAAAGACAAGTTAATACGCCGTTGCTTTTCTTTAACTTCTTCCTTAGTAAATGCATCAATAATTTTGGCTTTATTTTCTTCTAACTGTGCAATGATATCCTTGTCTGTCTTACCTCCAACAACAGCAACAGTTTGCGGTTTAGCAAAAGCATCATTTACAATTTTTGTAGTCGCCTCAATATTCCCTTTTTCAATTTTGAGAACAATTCTACTTCGTGCCGCAAAACCATCAAAAACCTGAGTAGGAATTTGCCTCATATTAAACATAGGTTCATCTGTTGGCAAACCATTTAATGGTGCCGCAAAAATGGCTCTAATGCTTTCACCTACTTCACCTTCCCAAACCATGTTATCTGCTACAATAGAAATGGTATTTAAATTCCCGTTAGAAGCTGGTAAATAAATGGAATTATCTTCTTCCTTTTTATCTCCACATGCTAATAACAATACACAAAATAATACAGTGTAAAACGCTCTCATAAGTTTAGTTTTTTATTGATTTTATTTAGACACAATAAGGGTCATTCCTATTTTTAGTTTATTACCACTAATATCGTTCCAATCTCTAATATTTTGAACAGAAACTCCAGAAAATTTTTGAGAAATAGTCCAAAGCGAATCTCCAGACTTTACTTTATAGGTTTGTCTCCCTGCCGTATTCAATACTTTTTTAGGAGATGACGCAGCCATTGAAGCTCCATAATTTTTAGGATAAATTGTTAACCTCTGCCCTATTTTTAGGTTGTTTCCTCTCAGCCCATTCCATTGCTTTAACTGGCTAACTCTTACTCCATATTTTCTTGCAATTTTACCAAGATAATCTCCATTCTGAACCCGATACCTAATTTTTGTATCATCAGTAACCAATTGAGGTAATGGCTTTTCACGTTTATTGAATTCAGCATCTGCAAAAGCATAGATTCTATCTTCATTGGTCACAAATGTTCCTATGGCCTCTCGAGGTAATCGCAACGCATAGGTTTTACCTTCAACTTTTGGGATAATGTCTAACTTATACGACGGATTTAAAAATTGTAATGCTTCTAGCTTTATACCTGTAGCTTCAGACACATGTTTTAACGAAATCATTTGCTTAACATGTACTGTATCGGTTTGTATCAACTGAAATGCTGGTCGTTCTGGCTGAAAACCATGTTCTTTAGCATATTCAAAAATATACATCGTTGCTAAAAATGCAGGTACATAACCCGCTGTTTCTCTTGGTAAATTATGGCGAATATTCCAATAATTTTTAGAACCGCCAGAACGTCTAATCGCTTTATTTACATTACCAGGACCAGAATTATAAGCTGCTAAAGCCAAATCCCAATCATTAAAAACGCGGTACATTCTATTCAAATATTCTCCCGCTGCTTTTGTAGCCTTTATAGGGTCACTTCTGTCGTCGACATAACTACTTACTTCTAAATGATGCTCTTTTCCTGTGCCATACATAAATTGCCAAATACCAGTAGCACCAACTCGCGAACGCGCTCTTGGCTTTAAAGCAGATTCTACAATCGCTAAATACTTCATCTCTAATGGAATATTTTGATTGTCAAACTCTTGCTCAAACATAGGAAAATAAAAATGACTTAAGCCCATTAAACGTTCTATAGAATTACGTCTATGCTTAAGATAACTTTTAATTACACTTTCTAAGGAGGTATTGTATTCTACATTAAAAGGCGTTCTGGCATTAAGTCTTTCTAAGCGTGCCTTTAATGTATCTGTAGAAAGCTCAGGATAATCTACAGGCGCATAGTCTAACTCTGTAACCGATTTATATATTGTATCAAAAAGAGAATTACTATACAGCTCTTCTAGCCATTTTTTATCGAGTTCTGCAACCTCATCTAAATCTTTCAGATTTTTAACATCTAAAGAATCTGTAATAGCTTGTATTTTTTCACCAGACTTGAATAGTTTACCATCAATAACGGCACCTTTGGTTGGAACTACTTCAGACGATTTATTTACAATGCTATCCGTTTTAACTTGAGAATACCCATAGCATACAGACAGACATAGAGAAGCTAATAAAAACGTTTTTAATGTCATGATTTACAAGAATTGATTAAATACCAATACCCAATTAAAATTCATTAAAGTGAAAGCACTGCTTTTTACCTCCCAAATTTCAATTGGTAACTGATATGGCGTTCAGCATAATACAACGCTGATATCGCTAAAAATAGTATATTTTAAATTATTAGTTTAAAATAGCGGCAATACCAGGCAAGGTCTTACCTTCTAGACTTTCTAACATAGCACCACCACCTGTACTAACGTAGCTAACTTTGTTTTCAAAACCAAATTGCTTAACAGCTGCCACAGAATCACCACCTCCTACTAAAGAAAAGGCTCCATTTTTAGTCGCATTGGCAATAGAGTTTCCAAGCGCAATAGTCCCTTTAGAAAACGCATCTAATTCAAAGACACCCAAAGGACCATTCCAAAGTATCGTTTTACATTGATTAACAACGGCATCGAAATTTTTAATAGATTTAGGTCCAGCATCTAAACCTTGCCAACCATCAGGAATGGCAGTAACATCACAAACTTGTGTATTTGCTGTATTACTAAACGCATCAGCTGCAATAACATCTACAGGTAAATGAATTTTAACTCCCTTAGCTTCTGCTTGTTTTAAAATATCTAAAGCCAATTCCATTTTATCGTCTTCGCAAATAGAATCACCTATTTTACCTCCCTGTGCTTTTATAAAAGTAAATGTCATTCCTCCACCAATGATCAAGTGGTCTACTTTATCTAATATATTTTCAATAACCGTAATTTTTGAAGACACTTTTGCTCCACCAAGTACAGCTAAAACCGGTTTTTCACCATCTTCCATTACCTTTTTAATACTCACAATTTCTTGAGCTAAAAGATAACCAAAGCATTTATGATCAGGAAAAAATTGCGCTACAATAGTAGTTGAGGCATGTGCTCTGTGAGCTGTACCAAATGCATCATTCACGTAGATATCACCTAACTTAGATAGCTGTTTCGCAAAATCTTTATCTCCTTTGGTTTCTTCATCGTGAAACCTTAGGTTTTCAAGCAATAAAATTTCACCAGGTTCTAAGGCATTTGCTTTCTCTTCTGCTTCTGCTCCAACACAGTCGCTTGCAAACTGTACTTCAACTCCTAAAATATCTTCTATTTTTGGAATAATATGTCTTAACGAAAATTCATCTTGAACACCTTTTGGGCGTCCTAAATGCGACATTAAAACGCAACTTCCGCCATCTTCTAAAATTTTAATGATGGTTGGTTTTGCAGATACAATTCGTGTAGCATCCGTAACTTCAAACTCATCATTTAATGGCACATTAAAATCGACACGTATTAATGCTTTTTTATCTTGAAAATTAAAATCGTCTATTGTCTTCATTTTTTTAGGTTTTGAAACACAAATATAAAGATTAGAAACAGAAATTTTTTATATAGTTTTGCTTTATGCAATTTTCAAAGGTTTTAGGACAAAAACATATTAAAAAACATCTTACCACAAGTGTAGATGCGGGTCGAATTGCGCATGCGCAACTATTTGTTGGTCCAGAGGGTTCTGGCACGCTTCCGATGGCTTTGGCTTATGCACAATACATACTTTGTGGCAACACTGATGGAGAAAACACAGGAGGAAATGAGTCTTGTAATATAAAATTTAATAATTTTTCGCATCCCGATTTGCACTTTGCTTTTCCGGTTACAACCAGCGATAAAGTAAAAAGCAAACCTGTATCTAAATATTATCTCGAAGAATGGAGACAACTTTTAGACCAACAACCTTATGGCAATCTTTTTGATTGGTACAAACTATTAGGTGTTGATAATAAACAAGGTCAAATTGGTGTTGAGGAAGCTATAGAGATTGTAAAGGCACTGACCTTAAAATCGTACGAAGGAGGATACAAGGTGATGCTCATATGGATGGCTGAAAAAATGAATACAGCCAGTGCCAACAAGCTTTTAAAATTAATTGAAGAGCCACCAAAAAACACCATTTTTATACTTATAGCTGAAGATGAAGAGCAAATCATTAACACGATTCGATCGCGTTGTCAAGTATTGCATTTTCCGCCATTAGCAGAAGAAGCCATTGTTGATGCTTTAGTTGAAAATTATCAAATTGAGACCTCAGAGGCTATAAAAATAGCCCACCAATCTAATGGTAATTATAACAAAGCTTGTGATCTTATTTATCACGATAGTGAAGATATTCAGTTTGAAAAATGGTTTGTATTTTGGATTCGTTCAGCTTTTAAAGCTCGGGGTAATAAAGCGGCCATTCACGATTTAATCTCATGGTCTGAAGAGATTGCTAAAACTGGACGAGAAACACAAAAGAAGTTTTTGAGTTTTTGTTTAAATTATTTTAGACAAGCCTTATTACTTAATTATAAAGCTCAAGAACTGGTCTATTTAGAACCAAAATCTGATGATTTTAAACTCGAAAAGTTTGCTCCTTTTGTTCATGATTCTAATATATTAGAAATTTCAGATGAGTTACAGGATGCTATATATCACATTGAACGTAATGGAAATTCTAAAATTATCCTTACCGATTTATCCATTAAGTTAACGCGTTTATTACATAAAAAAAGCCAAGCGTCTTAGGCTTGGCTTTTTTAAAATAAATTATTACTTTTTATTATTTTTCTGTAGTTGCTTCCGTTGAAGTAGCTTCAGTTTTAGAATCCTTAGCGCTGTAAGCTGCATTAATTTCTTTTGTAATGACTTCAGTAATATCACTTGCATCATCTCCATAAACCACGCTTCCTGCTTGATTTCTTCCTAAGATAAAAGTGTAACCATTCTTTTTACCGTAATCTTCCACAAATTGGTTCATTTTTGAAATCACAGAATCCATTTCTGTATTAAACATTTGCTCCATCTGTTGTTGTTGCATTTGCATTTGTTGTTGAATCGGTTGCCATTTTTGAGAAAATGCTTGTGACTCTTCTTGTTGTTTTTGTGGAGACAATTTACTTAAACGTTGTTGTACCGATTGCATCTCCATTTGATATACTCTAGCGATACTATCTCTTTGTTTTGTAAAATTATCACTCTTAGTCTTGAACTTTTCCTCAATGTCAATTTTCATTTGATAATCGTTGATAACATCTCCGTTATCTATAAAAGCAATTTTTTGTTGTTCTTGGCAAGATGCAGCAGCAACCAAAACCATTACGCTTAAAACTATTTTTTTCATGTTGTTTCTATTGTTTTAATATTTCAGAAAATTCTTAAAACTTTCCTGTTTACGTTTCAAATTAATTTTTGCAAATGTATAAAAGTTACGTTGTGATTAGCTCAATTTTTTCACTATTGATATTTTCTATTATATTTTAATAATGCTATTTTAAAAATCTATCAAAATCAACGCTAAATAAAGCGTTTTAAGCGCGTTTCTATTTTTTTGGTTATTACGACACATTTATAATACTTAAAACACATCTAACCCTCTTAAATTACGAATTAGCATTCTTTAAAACATAAATATGAGAAGAATACTCTCCAGACTGTTTTGCCTTACGATTAGATTGCCATCCCAACCAAAATGCTTTCAACGGATTCATAAAACCTGATTTATATTTTTCAGAAAGTAGACAAACATAATAAGCATCAAAAACCATAGGTAAGGTATTAATCAATTCCATGTGCTCCTTTTTAAACAATTTTGAAATGGAGGTTTTTGAAAAATGCCAAAGATGTCTCGGCACATCATAAGCTGCCCAAAAGTCTTTATAGTATTTTGCGTCGTAACTTTTATAATTAGGTACCGCAATAACCAATGTTCCATTGGATTTTAAAAGTGATTTAAACAAAGCCGTTTGTTTTTCTAAATCTGGTAAATGTTCTAACACATGCCAAAGCGTTATAACATCAAAACTATGGGGTTTCAAGTTTTCCAATGCGCTCGTTTCAAAAACCGCATGCTTTGTTTTTGAATTTGCAATCTGTCGCGCTTTTTCATTAGGCTCAATTCCGGTAATTTTCCAATTCGCCTTTAAAGCGGTTTCTAAAAAATCACCTGTTCCGCATCCAATATCTAAAAGTGTTTTAGATTCGGATTGAAACGAATTGATAAGTTTAAGTTTTCGCTTTAAAGAAACTTCTCTCACTTTATGATAAGCAAATTCTAACAAATTTCGCTTCGTATCTGTGTGTGAAATATAGTCTTCACTTTTATAATATTCAGATAATTTTTCACCTTCTGGTTGCGGATATGTTTCTAACATATCGAGGTCCTTATTGTGCAATAGTTGGAATTCTTCTTTAGAAACAGAATGATCCTTTAAGCTTAGATATGTTGGATTATTTTTTGACACGATTATACGTCGACTTTTAAAATGAATTACAATATTAATTATATAAGTTCACTTCTATTTGTTTAACAAATGAAATATTATTCTTTTCTGAACTAAAAAAAACCAAGAGTCTTTAACTGATTATAGATTCCTAAATAATAATCACAATTAATTAAAATAGATTCCTACTTCACCCAATTTTAGTCCAAATCATGTTCAACTGCGAAATCAAATTTCCTCCCATAAGTTTTACGATTTAATATAAAACCATAAAACTTCAATTTATTTATAGCCTAATTTTACAGACTTAGGAAAATCAATTTTAACCGTTATTTATGTTTACTGAATAGCAAAATCTTTTACAGTTTATTTAATACTATTTCATTTTAAAACTCAAAGACGAGAACCCTAGTTCATACAAAAACCATATTTCAGAATTACAAAAAGAAGCTTTTCCATTTTGCTTATTAATCCATCCTAGTGTTGATAAAACGAAATTTATATTTTATAAAGACTATTATTAACACAAACAAAAAAAATAAGATTAGCCTTAGTTTTATGAAATCAGTTATAATTATCACAGCCATATCTTAGGATTTTTCAAGTTAAGCTAAACAACAAAATAGATATATTTCTAACTATTGTTTCACGTGGAACATTTTATTCTCACAAAAGTGAGACTCTATTTTTACCTACCCAGATAAACCAATAAAACAGAAATATCATTTGGGTTCACTCCACTAATTCGAGATGCCTGAGAAATAGTTACAGGTTGAATTTTCGTCAATTTTTGTCGTGCTTCTATACTCATAGATTTAAGTTTTGAATAATCAAAACCTGCAGGAATTTTTAAATTTTCTAATCTATTCAATTTGTCCGCATTGTTCTTTTCCTTCTCAATATATCCAGCATACTTTACTTGGATTTCGGTTTGTTCTATAACTTCCCTATCTAAATTATTAGATTGAATATATTGTTCTACCGATTGAAATTGTCTAACATCATCGATAGTAATATTCGGCCTAGCATACAACTTAAACATCTTGTCTTGTTGTTTCACAGGTGCCGAATTTTTAGATTCTAATATCGGATTTGCTTCTTCAGGAGTTACACTCGTATCTCTAAAAAACTGTACAAAGGCATCTGATTTAGACTCCTTTTCTTCCATACGCTTTAAACGTTTTTCAGAAGCCAAACCTAATTTATACCCTTTTGGTGTTAATCTAAAATCAGCATTATCTTGTCGTAATAAGGTTCTATACTCCGCTCGCGACGTAAACATTCTATAAGGCTCTTCAGTACCTTTTGTAATTAAATCATCAATTAAAACTCCGATATAAGCTTCATCACGTTGCAAGGTAAAAGCATCTTTTTCTTGCACTTTTAAACTTGCATTTATACCTGCCATTAAACCTTGAGAAGCTGCTTCCTCATATCCCGTAGTCCCATTTATTTGCCCAGCAAAATATAACCCTTCAACTAACTTAGTTTCTAAAGTATGCTTTAATTGAGTTGGCGGAAAATAATCATATTCGATAGCGTAACCAGGCCTAAAGAATTTTACGTTTTCAAATCCTACAACAGAACGTAAGGCTTTAAATTGAACATCTTCTGGTAAGGACGTAGAGAACCCATTAATATAATATTCGCAAGTCTTCCAACCTTCAGGCTCTACAAACAATTGATGTCTATCCTTATCGGCAAACCGATTAATCTTATCTTCTATCGACGGGCAATAACGAGGTCCAACACTTTTAATCCGACCATTAAACATTGGTGAACGATCAAAACCTTCACGAAGCAAATCATGAACTAACTCACTCGTATAAGTCATATGACAAGAGCGCTGTTCTTTTAAGGGCTGCGTAATATCTAAATACGAGAATTTCTCGGGTTGCTCATCACCGGGTTGCTCCACCATTTTAGAGAAATTTAAAGAACGACCATCCACTCTTGGAGGTGTTCCGGTTTTCATTCTACCCGATTCAAAGCCTAAATTAACGAGCTGTTCAGTAATTCCTGTTGCTGCTCTTTCACCTGCTCTACCACCGCCAAAATTCTTATCACCAATATGAATTAATCCATTTAAAAAAGTACCATTAGTTAAGACCACAGACTTTGCTCTTACTTCAATTCCAAGTGATGTTTTTACACCAACGACTTTATGATTTTCGACGAGTAATCCTGAAACCATTTCTTGATAGAAGTCCAAATTAGGTGTACCTTCTAACAACAATCTCCAATCTTCAGCAAAGCGCATTCTATCGGATTGCACTCTTGGACTCCACATTGCAGGACCTTTTGATTTATTCAGCATTTTAAATTGAATAGCTGATGTATCTGAAACGATACCACTATATCCTCCTAAGGCATCAATCTCTCTTACAATTTGTCCTTTAGCAATTCCACCCATTGCAGGATTACAAGACATCTGTGCAATATTTTGAAGGTTCATGGTAATCAGTAAGGTCTTACTTCCCATATTTGCAGCAGCAGCTGCCGCCTCACTTCCAGCATGGCCAGCACCAACAACTATAACATCATAAACTTCGTTAAACATATCGTAATTCCTTTTTGTTCCACGTGGAACAATTAACTTTTAAAATTTTGAGTCTGCAAATATACACTGAAATAGTAGGTATTATTTTCGCTTCGCTAAGTAGTAATCTTCTTTAGATCGCATTACTTTTTCGTCTGCATCTGTCTTGTCTTTATACCCACAATAATGCAATACTCCATGAATAATCACCCGTGCTATTTCATCTTGAAATGCAACATTAAAATCAGCCGCATTTTCTTCAACCCGTTCGACCGAAATATAAATATCACCATGTAGTTCCTTTCCTACCGAATAATCAAAACTAATAACATCTGTCAACGTATCGTGATCTAGAAAATCTACATTTAATTTATGTAAATAATTATCGGTACAAAAGATATAATTAATCTCTCCTTCTTTACAGTTTTCTTCTGATATGGTATTAGAAATCCATTCAGAAAGTTGTTCTGTATTTTCTAATATAAATTGGGTTTCGTAATTAAAACTAATCATTGGTGCTTTTAAAATACTCTTGAATTTTTTTCTTAAAATGATTTTGCAAAGGTAGTGCTTGGCGATTTAAAATTTCGGTAGTATTAAAATATTGTTTCGCTGTTTGAATTTGACTCGGATTATTTTGATTAAATTCCTCTGTATTAGTTTCAGATTTACGTTTAGAATCTTGGCCTTGCATAAAGGTAGCATTCTCTAATTTTAATAAATTATGTTGCAAATCCATCATCTTTTGAAGCGTCTGATTCGTAAACCCAAAATTCAGTAAATCGAGTTCAATATCCTCCATTTGTTTGATCAACTGTCCAGCAGATTCAATGTTACCATCTTTAGCAAATCGATCTTCTAATGCTTGTCTTAATTGTTGTTGTTGCTGATAGATCTTAAATAGCTCAGCGTTTTGTTCTTCACTTCCACCTTCTCCATATCCATCATTCTTTTCCGCTTCGCCGTTACCATTTCCATCACCTCCATTTTTTCCACCTTTACTTCCCTTACCTTCTTTGCCATTCTCTCCTTGCTTTCCTCCTTGTTGTCCTTCTAGATTTTGAGATCCGTTTTCACCAGATTGACCACCTTCACCGTTCTCTCCTTCTTTTCCAGATTTTCCTTTATCACCAGGCTTTTCACCTTCACCTTCTTTTCCATCCTTACCTTTTTCACCCGGTTTCTCTCCCTCTCCTTCTTCACCTTCCTTTCCTTGTTTATTTTTCTTAACACCTTCCTCCATCTTCTTATTAAGCTCTTCTTGGCTCATAATAATATCTGGTAACTGTTCACCACCTCCACTACCTTCACCCATAGATGGATTCATTTGCATTTCCATATTATCTAAAACATCACTTAAAAAACTCGCTAATTCATTGGTCGCTGTTACCGCATATTGTTGTGCACCGACGCCTTGATACAATTTATTTTCTGTCAATTGTTCTAAAGCCTTATCGATATTAAAATACACCTCTGAAATTTGCGAATTCACTTGCTCAGAAATCTTAGGTTGTCGTAATGACAAGGCAAATAAACTATCATCAATATGCTCAAAATGTGCTCTGAGATTACTTTGCTGAATAATATATTTGCCATATTTATTGTTATTAATATCAATATTTTCAAACGTATTCATTAGGGCTTCCTGATCGAACGAATAAAGCAATAGATTTTCTAATATTTGACGTAAGGCATCAATATCTTCCGACATTTCACTACCTCCGCCACCGCCACCACCAGACATTTTCATCATATCGCTTAACTGCTTCATCTTCTTAGCCGCTTTCTTTTGCTTCTCGTTAGCCTTTTTTTGCTGCTCTTGGGCATCTTGTGTTTTTGTTTCAGAATCCATTTCTTCCTTTTTTTCTAGGGCTTCTTTGGCTTCTTTTTGATCAAATTTTATTTCATCTTCCAAAAACTCATCCCTCGGAATGTCCATTGGTTTTTGAAGTTTACGATCGTCACTATTTAGTTCTTCTAAATCCTTCTGCAGTTTATTAAATTCTTCAATTAATTTCTCTTGAGCTTCCTTTGTATTCTCTTCATTTTTTTTAGATAACTTTTCTTGTTCTTCAGATAATTTTTCTAATTCACTAGCCACCTTTTCAGCTTTTTTCATCACATAAAACCGCTTAGTCAATTCCAATAGCTGTTTCATGCTACGTTTTTTATTCTTGTTTTGTTTGGCTAATTCTTCAAGTTTCTGTGTGAATTCTTCCTTATTGATTTTATCCTTTAATTGTTCAAGTTCCTCTAAAAGCTTTTCATCCCTTTTAAGTTGCTCTTCATTTTCCTTTAAACGTTCTTTTAAATCCTCCTTAAATTGATCATCTTTCTTTTCGTCTTTCTGAAATTCTTCTAAATTATCTTGAAGCTTTTTGTTGAAATCTTTCATCAACTGTTCTTGATTTTTCTGACGCTTTAAAAAATCTTCAAACTTCTTTTTATCATTAAAATTTAGGCTTTCTTTTTCCTTTTGCGTTTTAGATATTTCTTCGAGTTTTTTATCTTGTTCTTGAAGTTTATCAAACGTCTTACTAATATCCTTTATCGTTTCATTTTGCTCATTAAGCTGCTTCTGCTCTTCTTCTTCTTTAGTTAATTTACGATAACTAAACACCGAACTTTTCGACCGTTTGTAGTTATGAAGTGCATCGTTATCAAAGACTTCAAAATAGAGTTGATAACTTACACCCTCTTCAAGATTAAACTGATTAGGAAACGCACTTACAAATTCGGCAAAATTAGATTTTGATATAGAAATAGGTTCAACCACTTTTTTAGATTCATCTTCTACAGGATAATAAACCAATTGTAGTTTTAATAAGCCATAATCATCACTCGCTTGTCCATAGAAATATAAACTTTGTTGATCTACAGAATCTTTCTGCACCTTAATATTAAGTTCTGGGTAACTATCTCTAACCACATTAATCGTATAAGCGAGATTCTCATAATCCTTTAAATCTTCATTACTCGTAGTAATACTGTAGTTATAATTTTTATAAAGTCGTTTTGAGGCTTCAAAATTATCATTCGAATTTAGAGTAAAACTTAAAGTATCTTCTGCATAAATATGAACTCCTGTCGTAGCCTTAGTCTTCGCATTCCAAGTCACCTTAGTGCCTTCTGGAACAACAGCCGAGCCCGTACTTTTTAAGACCTCATCTTGCTTATTAGTATGTGCAGGATAATCTAAAACCATATCAAAATGAACTAAACTTGGCGTATTCACCACTTCTAATCTATACGGTTTTGAAGTCACATCATTAGCCATCAAGGTAAATTCTATCGCTTCTTTTGGCAAGTTAAATGTGTATTGAAATTCCCCAGGCGCTATTTGCTGTAAGAAGTACGATTGTCCATTAAATTTAATTTGTGCATTCTCAGGAATGACATTTCCTGCCGTTGAGACATTTAATTTAAAATCCTTATTTTCAATAGCTTGCAAATATTCATTCAATACAAAAAATTGAAAAGGTGCTGGTGGTTCATAAGCCGTTTTATAATTTACAACACGCTCATAACTATCGCTAAACCAATCAATCTTTCCTGTTACCAATGATAATATTATAATTACCAGAGGAATAGCAGCATATTTTAAATATTTGGTGTTCGACTTAAAATTAATAGCTGCTTTAAAAGGAACAGGTTGCAATTCTTGAGACTTTTGCTCAATACTCGCTAATAATAAATCCGATTGATGAGGACTTTGATTTAATTGAAGTACGTTTAATAGTTTGTCATTAACTTCTGGAAAATGATTTCCAATTAATTTGGAAGCCGTTTCAAAATTAATACCTTTTCTAAGTTTGAATAAATGGGCTAATGGAATGGCGATGAATTTAACAAACAAGACTAATTCTACAATAATGAAGGTCCAAAATAATAAGGTTCTTGCTGTAGGATTCAACCATAATACATATTCTACAAACAAGGTTAGAATAAGGTATAACAAGCCTATGGCAAAAAATAAGATTGCACCTTTTAGTAATTCATTAGTGTAATACCTTTTAATGAATTGCTCTAGTTTTTGTTTTATCGTATTGAAATTGCTCATTAGATTTGGCTATTGAATTTTAGCTATTAGCCTTTGGTTTAAAATGCTAAATTACCTTTAACTGACTAAACTACGATTTTATTTTAATAGACATTAATTCAAAATTGGTAAGATTCTGTTAATTATAGACGAATTATTAGCTAAATACGGTAAAACTTAACTAGTGCTTATTTTCTTTGTTCTAAAATTCTATCAAACTATCTTTGCGCTTTAATATACAATTATGTCTAAAAAAGTACGTGTGCGTTTTGCACCAAGTCCAACAGGACCATTACATATTGGTGGTGTAAGAACCGCTTTATTCAATTATTTATTTGCTAAAAAATATGGAGGTGATTTTGTTCTTAGAATTGAAGATACCGACCAAAACCGTTATGTAGAAGGTGCAGAAGACTACATTATAAAATCTTTAGATTGGTGTGGAATGCCTTTTGATGAAGGTCCAGGTAAAAACGAAAAATTTGGTCCTTACAGACAAAGTGAACGTAAGCATTTATATAAACAATATGCTGATGATTTAATTGCTAGTGGAAATGCTTATTATGCATTTGATACTGCAGAACAACTAGATGCAGAACGCAAAGGCCATGAAGCCGAAGGTAAAACCTTTATCTATAACTGGCATAACCGCGAAAAAGGACGCTTGGTCAACTCTTTGGTATTAACTGAAGCAGAAACTAAGGCTAAAATTGAAGCTGGTGATGATTACGTAATTCGTTTTAAATCTCCTCAAGACCAAACCTTACATCTTACCGATATTATTCGTGGTAACATGAAAATTGATACCAATATATTAGATGATAAAGTGTTGTTTAAAAGTGATGGTATGCCAACCTATCACTTAGCCAATATTGTAGATGATCATTTAATGGAAATTACACATGTGATTCGTGGTGAAGAATGGTTACCCTCTTTAGCATTACACCAATTATTGTATGATGCTTTTGGATGGGACGCTCCAGAATTTGCGCATTTACCATTGATTTTAAAACCAACAGGCAAAGGAAAATTAAGTAAACGTGATGGCGATAAAATGGGCTTCCCAGTATTTCCATTAGAATATACAGCACCAGACGGAACCGTATCTAGAGGTTATAAAGAAGATGGGTATTTCCCTGAAGCTGTGGTTAATTTCTTAGCCTTTTTAGGTTGGAACCCTGGAACCGAACAAGAGTTGTTTAGTTTAGAGCAATTAGTTTCAGATTTTGATTTAGCACGAGTCAACAAAGCTGGTGCACGTTTTGATCCCGATAAAATTAAGTGGTTTAATCATCAGTATATGCAGCAGCAATTAGATTTAGACTTAGCGGAACAGTTCAAACCTATTGTTGATTTAAAAATTACTTTAAATTCATCAGATTTAACTGAATCTGATATCGATGTAAATTATATTGCGTTGGTTGTAGGTTTAATAAAAGAACGTGCAACGTTTGTTCAAGATTTTTGGGACTTAAGTCATTTCTTTTTTACAGCGCCAACAGCTTATGATGAAAAAGCCTCTAAAAAGGCTTTAAAAGAAGGAACCGCTGATGTAATGACAAAGGTTATTGAACTTGTTAATGCTACTGATGACTTTACGGTTGAAAATCTTCAAACTAACATTAAAGGTTGGATTACGGATAATGACATTGGTTTTGGTAAAGTAATGATGCCCTTAAGATTAGCTTTAGTTGGTGCATTACAAGGACCAGATGTTTTTGATATTATGTATATGATTGGTAAAGCGGAAACGATAAAACGTATTGAAGCATTAATCAAACATCTTTAGTATACTAAATAAACACTAAAAACACCTCTAAAGTCTCCTTGTCGGAACTTTAGAGGTAATTACAGAGTTTATAGACAATTGTTAAATAAACACTATACTGATAATTCATTTGGTATTATCAATATTGCCTTATCTGGTAAAACTATTTCTGCAACTTCAGAAAAAGGACACGACTTTCAAAAACCTAATGCATCTTAGCACCATTATTATACCTATAACAACCTCTTAATCATCTGATTCCAATAGATTATTAATTTTAGAAACTGATTCGATGTATCGTTTAGTTTCTAAAAGACGTGAATTGCGCTCTGAAGCTTGAAGTAATTATAGCATCTATATTAAAAATGGTAATGCCTTGAAGACTAATTCTATTTCTATAACCGTAGCGAAGGTAGAACTATTGGCTAACGTTAATCAACATTATTGAATCCCTAAACACAAAACCAGAATATTGAATTTGGTTATAATGGTTCATTTCAAATTATCTCATTAAAATAACTTACATTTAATGACACTTATTTTTAACTAAAAAAAAACATGTTATGGGTCAATTTATTCTAGTTCCAATTATATTTTTTGGATTAATTATTTTAGCCTCCTCTTTCTTTATGGTAAAGCAACAAACAGCCGCCATTATAGAACGTTTTGGTAAATTTCACAGTATTCGTCAATCAGGTTTACATATGAAAATTCCAATTGTGGATAAGGTAGCAGGACGATTGAGTTTAAAAATTCAACAATTAGATGTGATTATTGAAACCAAAACTTTAGATGACGTATTTGTAAAACTAAAGGTTTCTGTACAGTATAAAGTAGTAACAGAAAGTGTTTATGATGCGTTTTATAAACTAGATTATCCGCATGATCAAATTACGAGTTATGTCTTTGATGTGGTACGTGCTGAAGTTCCAAAAATGAAATTAGATGATGTTTTTGTAAAGAAAGATGACATTGCCTTAGCCGTAAAAGCAGAATTAAATGATGCGATGATGGACTACGGATTTGATATCATTAGAACTTTAGTTACCGATATTGATCCAGATCCACAAGTAAAAATAGCGATGAACCGTATTAACGCGGCAGATAGAGAAAAAACAGCGGCACAATATGAAGGTGATGCACAACGTATTTTAATTGTTGAAAAAGCCAAAGCAGAAGCCGAAAGCAAGCGTTTACAAGGACAAGGTATTGCCGATCAACGTCGTGAAATAGCTCGTGGTTTAGAAGAGTCGGTTGATGTTTTAAATCGTGTTGGTATTAACAGTCAAGAAGCTTCAGCATTAATAGTTGTCACACAGCATTACGATACTTTACAAGCTATTGGAAGTGAAACCAATAGTAATTTAATCTTATTACCAAATTCGCCACAGGCCGGTAGCCAAATGTTAAATGATATGGTTGCTAGTTTCACTGCTAGTAATCAAATTGGAGAAGCCATGAAAAATCAAAAAAATAAAAATGATGAATAACATAAAAAAAATATTAGCATTTGTTTTAATAGTAACTAGCATAAATGGATTTTCTCAAACCAAAACAGACGCTTTAAAAGACGCTAAAACTACATCAAAAGCCACTTTAGAAATGGATTATGAAACCGTTCTAAAGCATACCCTTCCGTCGGTATTAGACATGATGGGAGGCAAAGATGCTGCTTTAAAAGTGATCGAATCGACATTTGAAGGTATGAAAGCACAAGGCTTTAAATTTGAAAAAGCTGATATTAATGGTGTTTCTGAAATTGTAAAAGAACAAGGTCAATTTCGTTGTGTTGTTGAAGGTTATAATCAAATGGTGATGTCTGGACAGCGTATTTCTTCTAAAAGCTATCTTTTAGGAATTTATAATGAAGCTGATAATTATTGGTGGTTTATTGAAGCTAAACAATTAAAAAATGACGCTTTAACCAATCAAGTTTTACCAAATTTTGAAACCAGTCTAGACATTCCTGATGATGATTTAAAGGTAGAACCTATAGAAAACTAAATTATAAAAAAACCTCGAAAGTTAATTTTCGAGGTTTTTTTATGGTTAAAATATATTATAATCAATGGCCTTCTTCTTTATATTTATCTCGAATTTCTTTTAATTCATTGAGATAATTTTCTAAATCTGAAGTATCCAAACTCGCATTTTCATTGGAACCATGTGGTAATGTACTTCGGGTTTCGCTTAAATATTTTTGAAGTTCTGGATAATTCTCTTCGATGTCTCTAGTAACTGTAGAGATTTCTGTAAGTATTCTTTGTGATTTATTCATAATTAACTGGCTTTAGCTAAAGTTAAGTAATTATAAATGCAGTCTATCTCAAAAAATTGTTAAATCCCAGAAGCTTCAGCCACTAACACCTCATTTTTATCCGCTTTAGCCTTCTCAATAAACTCGTTAATTGCATCATTTCGCTCTAAGCCATTTTTAAGCAACTCTTTTAACGCAATTAAAACTGCGATACGAGTACCTGCTTTTTTTACAGCTGTGCCAAATAAAGGCTCTAAATCATCGTAAGAAACATCTTTAGCTAGCTCTTGTATTTCAGATTTAACTTTTAACTGCTTTTCTTCAGATAAATTGGTGTATTTTTTTCCAAACTGTTGAATTACACTAATTGCCGAACGTTTTTGTTGTTGCGGTTTTGCTTTATTCTGATTTTGATTATTCTGAGGTTTTGGCTTTTGCTTTGCCCAACTATCTCTTAAACCAACCGTTTTATTGAATACTAATTTTTCAGCTGTAGAATCATCATCCACATTAAAATAGCCTAAACGTTGAAACTGAAACTGCTCTCCTACTTTAACTGATGCTAAACTTGGTTCTAAATAACCTGTTTTAATGGTTAAAGATTTCGGATTTATAAATTCCATAAAATCTTTGTCTTTATCACTATCAGGAGATTCGTGCATAAACAAACGATCGTATTCTCTAATTTCTGCAGTAATAGCATGTTTTATAGATACCCAATGTAAGGTTCCTTTAACCTTTTTAGATGTATCTTCATCATAGGTACAATGAATTTCTGTAATCTCACCATTGGCATCTTTTACAACCGCATTTGCCTTAATGATGTACGCATTTTTTAAGCGGACTTCACCTCCAAGTTTCAACCTAAAATATTTACTTCCAGCTTCTTCTTTAAAATCGTCTTTTTCGATATAAATTTCTCTAGAAAAAGGGACTTTTCTAAAGCCTGCCGAATCATCTTCCTGATTATTTTCGGCTTCTAACCATTCTTCTTTACCTTCAGGATAATTGGTGATCACCACTTTTACCGGATCTAAAACGGCCATCACACGATTGGCTGATTTATTTAAATCTTCTCGAATACAGAATTCTAAAAGCGAGACATCAATGACGTTTTCGCGTTTAGCTACACCAACTTTTTCGATAAATTTTCTAATAGAATTTGGTGTATAACCTCTGCGACGTAAACCTGAAATCGTAGGCATTCGCGGATCATCCCAACCAGACACAATACCTTCTTCTACTAATTTAAGTAATTTACGCTTACTCATTATAGTATAACTAAGATTAAGACGTGCAAATTCGCGTTGTTTAGGCAACATTGGAAGCGTATCTGAAGCATAGTTATAGATATGCTCTTTAAACCAGTTATAAAGTTCTCTATGTGGCTTAAATTCTAAAGAACACAAACTGTGAGAAACTTGCTCTATATAATCGCTTTCTCCATGTGTCCAATCGTACATAGGATAAATACACCAATCATTACCTGTACGGTGATGATGTTTCTTTAAAACACGATACATAATAGGATCACGCATTAACATGTTAGGATGTTGCATGTCTATTTTTGCACGCAGAATATGTGCACCTTCTTCAAACTCACCATTTTTCATGCGTTCAAAAAGGTCTAAATTTTCTTCAACAGAACGATTTCTATATGGACCATCTACTCCAGGTTGTGTTGGTGTCCCTTTTTGTTCTGCCATGGCTTCAGACGATTGACTATCGACATAGGCCTTTCCATCTTTAATTAATTGTACTGCCCAATCGTATAATTGTTGAAAATAATCTGAAGAATACAATTCATTTTCCCATTGGTAACCTAACCAAGCGACATCCTTTTTAATAGCATCTACATATTCTTGTTCTTCTTTGGCAGGATTGGTATCATCGAATCTTAAATTTACAGGTGCGTTGTACTTCTCTCCTAACCCAAAACTAATACCAATAGCTTTGGTATGACCAATGTGTAAATACCCATTTGGCTCTGGTGGAAAACGAAAGCGCAATTTATCTTTTGACAAACCGTTGGCTAAATCTTCTTCTATAATATGCTCAATAAAATTGAGTGACTTTGTTTCTTCTGACATTATTTAGGTGTTAGCTGTTAGGTATTAGCTGTTAGGTAAAATCCTTATACAGCTAGAATTCTCAACATCATTATTCCAGGTGGTAAAATTAAACAAATTGTAACATTTATTTATGTTTTTAGACTGATACTATAAATCCATAATTAAATATTAAAATGAACTATAAATGTCCAAAATGTCATAATACCACCTGTACTGTCGATCAGATGCGAGCCACAGGTGGTACGTTTTCTAAAATCTTTGATATTCAGAACAAAAAATTTACTAGCGTAACGTGTAAAAAGTGCACCTATACTGAATTCTATAAAGCTAAAACAAGCGCTATGAGTAACATTTTTGATTTGTTTACGAATTAGAAAAGCGTAAATACCGCTTTGCTCTATTATCTTTTATATTATTTTTGCTTTATGGGAATAATAAAAGTTGAAAATATAAGAGTATTTGCCAATCATGGTTGTTTAAAGGAAGAAACCGCTATTGGTAGTGATTACAGAGTAGATTTAAAAGTTAAAGTTAATTTAATAAAATCTTCAAAGTCTGATGACTTACGTGATACTGTAAGTTATGTTTTTTTAAACAAAGTGGTTAGAGAAGAAATGGCCATACCTTCAAAGTTATTAGAAGCTGTTGCACAACGTATTTTAGATCGTATTTTTAGTGAAGACTCCTTAATTACCAAAGCTACAGTTGCTGTAAGTAAAATTAATCCTCCAATTGGTGGTGATGTTGAGAAGGTTACCATAAAAATGACTCAAAAGCGAAAAAAGTAATCCTCTTTAGGCTATAACATATATAATTTTTATATTTGCGCTCTCATTAAATTAATGAGATCCCTAGTTTACTAGGAAAATAAGGTGTCGTGGCCGAGTGGCTAGGCAGTGGTCTGCAACACCATCTACAGCGGTTCGAATCCGCTCGACACCTCAAAAAGCTTCTAAGTTTTCTTAGAAGCTTTTTTTATTTTTAAATTTTAAGAAATTTTGGATTAATGGTTACAAGATTTGAACCTTATAGCTTTAGGAACTTCAAAACACCTTCAACTTCTATAAGGTGTTTTACTAATCTAACTTAATATTTGAGAGATTAAAGTCACACTAAATAAGGTTAGAAGATTCAACCAATAAAGCCTTCAATTATTGCTAAGTATCTTCCAATTCCTTTTATTGGAATTTCTCCAAAACCTAAGGTTGTAAATGAATTAATACTAAGCGTTAGCGCATTAAACAGAATAGATAATACTTTTATGAGTAGATACCCAAGTATTATGACGCCTATTAAAAAGCTATAAAACATTCTTTTGTATGATGATAAATCATACCAAGTATTTTTTACGACATTAAGATAGTTCCAAAATGATAATTTAATTTCTATGAGTTTCGTTTGAGTATTTATAAATAATAGTGAAAAAAAAGAAAATACTTTAGGTACATTGTTTCTATTATTAATCAAAGCTGCTTTTGTATTCGTATTTTGAAATATCTTATTTTCATCTATCTCGTATGCCTTTAATATAGTAGTATTTGATGTAAAATAATTAATGGATTGTTCGATCCCTTTATTATATCTATTAAGTTTAATTTTATTCCAAGAATTAGTAGAAAACAGAAATAAAAAGGCAAAAAGTAAAATAATTTTAAAAGAAGAGATCACAATTTTAGAAGGACTCGTTCCATAATCCGAAAACCGTTCTAAAAATCGATTGACAATCATTTCAAAGTAGTTTGTAAATGATTTATCATGTTCATAAAGATATTTTAGACGTCCAGTTTCTAGATGCTTTATTTTAATATATACATCATTTGCGGATTGTCTGTTGTAAAATTCTTTAAAATAAGTATAAAATTTACTTAGGTGAGTGAGTTCATATTTATAATAAGAGTCATCACTAACTCTACTATTTATGTAAAGCGAGTCAAAGGTTTTATTATTAGTATTTCTTATCTTTTCTTGATTATAAATTATATAATTAACAGGAATTAATTTATGTTCAGTTATAGGCCATTGCATTCCATATTCAGTTTTCAATTTGTCAATACCAAAAAGTAAGTCAGACTCAATGGTATTATTAATAAATGATAACTTATCCGAATTATCTAAATATAAATAGTTCCAAAATTTAGATTGTATCTTATTCTTTTGAAAATAAACTTCACTACTATTAGAAGTGATAATACTAAACGTTGCATTGTTATAATTTATAATATTGTTAATAAATCCAAGTGAAGCTCCATCTGCTATGCTAATTCGTAATAATGGTTCGACAAACGTTTCTGTATAATTATCAGTTTCTAAAACATTGAAAGTATTACTATCTATGATTAAATTAAGCTGTTCATTATCCCCTAAATCATTGACATCTACCTTTGAATTAAACGTACAGTTTTGAACCCAAAATAAATTATCATTACTTAAGTATGTATTATCAGAACTACGAGAAATAGAGCTATCAAACTGACAATTGAAAAATATGACATCAGAAGTGTTCTTGAATTTTATAGGTTTATAGAAGTGAAAATTAATAAAAGCATAATTATAAACAGTTAGATTTTTATCAAAATGAACATTATCAAAATTGATAGTTTTATAGATATGAATGGTATCAGTAGGATACTTTTTTCCTTTAAATCTGTATTCATATAAGCTATACCTTTCACTTTTTTCTTTATCGAATTTAACAATGGCATTTTTAAGAGAAAAAATAGAATCTTTACCGTTAGTTAACTCACTAATAAGTTCTGAAAAGGCTATTTCTCTTAATTCACCAGTATTATTAGTAGTTTGAGCGTGAATACTAAAAAAGGAAAGGAAAAAAAATACCAGCCGTAATCTATATGCCATTCTATAACTTATTTTAAACATAAATACAATGATGTTGAATTTACTAATAATATTATAAAATAGCTTTAGTACTTCTTTTATACACCAATAAAATCTGTGGAAATACTTAATCTATAGGATTAACCTTTTCAATTTGTTCCATACTTTTTTCATAAAGCTCTGGAAATAGACCTTGGCTTAATAGTATAATTCCAAAAACTAAAATCACTAAGGCCACAATTTTTTTAGTCTTAAAAATACGTCGAGGAGTTAATTTGTTTTTTAATCGTTTTGCAGCCGCTATTTTAACCAGATCAGTTAAAAAATAAGAAATCAACATTGTTACAATAAAGACCGTTACACCATTCTCAGAACTTGTTATTGATGTTCCAATAACAATAAAGCCTAACCAACCTAATAGTACACCAATATTAATAAAATTGAGTAAGAACCCTTTTATAAAGAGCTTTCCATAATCTTTTTTAGGTAATTCTATTTTAAGGTGTTCTCTTACAATGGATCGAAACGATTTTGAGGTTTTTATAAAACTAATTAATCCATAAATGGTTAATAAGGTACCTCCAAAAACCAAAAGTTTTGGGTCGTCTTTAATTTTATCTAAAAGTGAGTCTGTACTTTTAAAAATGACAAAAATGAATACAATATCTGCCAAAATAACACCTAAATCGAAAATAATAGCACTAGTAAAACCTTTGGTAGCACTAGTTTCGAGTAGTACAAAAAACACAGGACCAATGGTAAAGGCTAAAATAATTCCGAAGGGAATAGCTGTTAAGATATCGTCTAACATGTAAAATCTTACGGTTTACACAAATGTAAGAAACTCAACGGATATTACATACGTTTTATTCGACCTCCAAGAATAGTACTTTCTTCAACTTGTTTTGGTTTACCATAAATATAAACCTGACCACCAGCTTTAATCCTAACATTTGCAGAATCTGTAGCATGTACATAGGCTTCACCAGCAGCATTAATACTAACGTCTGTATTTTCGGTAATAAAATCTTCGCCATTAAAAATTCCACCTGTATAAATCGTAATATCTTGATGTTTTGACTGTCCAGTCACATTAATTACACCACCTGTTACTGCTCTAAAATTAGCATAAGTCGTTTCTAAATTAGCTGTAATCTCTGCACCTTCCTGTACTCTTAAATCTATTTCGTATTGTTTAATAGTTTCTTTTACCGTTACTTTTGCACCTTCATTGGCATCAATTTCATCTACAGTCGTAAAGTAAAGTATTACAACAGTGTCGTTACCATCATAACTTTCTCTAAGATTCATACGTATTTTTAGTTTTCCGTTGTTGTTTACAACTTCAACGTCTTTCCTATTTTTACCCGTAATAACCACTTTATTTTCATCAGAAGCCATCATTTTAAGATGAATTAAGTCAAATACTTTTACGGTTGAAAATTCTCCAACTTTTTTTTCAATTGCATCTTGAGCATTAATAAATAAAGTGCTCATTAACATTAATACTAAACCTATTTTTTTCATAAAACATCCTTATTTTAAGGTAAATACTTTTTTAATAAAAAGCCATTTCAACTGAATTTCCTCTCCAGAACGTTTTTTAACAATACGTCTTTGAGGAGTTAATATAATGGTGATAACAGCAGATAGCACTGCTAATAGCATTTGATTAATATCTACAAAAATAGCTTGAATACTCAATCGGACAATAATGTAGATAACGGCAAATATTACAAAAACGTATATGCCAGCTTTGGTACTTGTTTTCATTATAGGGTTACTTTTACAGCCGTTCCTGTTACAGAAACCATGGCATAATTACTTGTTGTTAATTCTATTTCAACTTTAATACCTACCACAGCATTTGCATTTAATCTTGCCGCATTAGTTTGTAACTTTTGAAATGCTTCTTCTTTTACAGTTTCTATACTTGATTGAATTTTAGCATAATATTTAGACATACTAAAGCCTATAGCTATCGCTTCTTTATTAATAGCAACACCTGTTACTATGCCTAAATAATCGATTATATTATGACCTTCTATAGAATTGGTTGTGGTAAGAATCATCTATTAAAACTTTATATATAAATCTCTTTTATAGTTGAAATGGTACAGCATAATTTTATGCTTCGGGTTTACCGATCATGTAAAAATCTAAATGCTTTTTAACTAAATCTGCATTTTTAACTTTTACAATAACCTCGTCACCAAGTTGATACATATTTCCGGTTTTTTGGCCAATCATAGCATATTGATCTTGGTCAAACTGATAGTGATCGTCTTTCATATCTCTAACACTAACCATACCTTCACATTTATTAGACACAATTTCTATATAAATTCCCCAATCTGTAACTCCAGAAATCACTCCCAAGAAGTCCTCGTCTTGATGATCTTGCATAAAACGAATCTGCATATATTTAATAGAATCGCGCTCAGCTCTTGTGGCTAAGTATTCCATATTACTCGAGTGCTTACACTTTTCTTCGTAAATTTCTTGATTAGCCGATTTTTCACCATCTAAATACTGTTGTAGTAAACGATGTGCCATAACATCTGGATAACGACGAATTGGCGATGTAAAATGACTGTAATACTCAAAAGCTAAACCATAATGCCCTATATTGTGTGTGGTATATTCGGCTTTAGACATAGTACGAATTGTTAATGTATCGACTAAATTTTGTTCCTTTTTACCAACAACATCTTTTAGTAAATTATTTAAAGACGATGCAATACTGCCTTTATCTTTAAAATTTAATTTGTGTCCAAAACGCGCCACAACCGTTTGTAGCTGTGCTAATTTAGATTCGTCTGGTTCATCGTGTACACGGTACACAAATGTTTTCTCAGGTTTTTGTTTTCCAACAAATTCCGATACTTTTCTGTTAGCTAATAACATAAATTCTTCAATCATTTTATTAGCATCCTTACTAGTCTTAAAATGAATACCTATTGGATTAGCTTCAGCATCTAAATTAAATTTAACTTCAACTTTATCAAATGAAATGGCTCCATCACGCATACGTGCCGAACGCATTTTTCGAGCCAATTGGTTCATTTTTATAGTAGCCTGAGCCACCTCTACAGACGTTTGATATGTTTCTCCTGTTAATGAAACTTCAGCCGGAATTGTAGTCTCTATTTTATCAGGGTTCTTTAACACTTCAACGTCATTAATGGTTGCATTATTCTCAATAATCGCTTGTGCTTCTTCATAGGCAAAACGCGCATCAGAATAGGTTACTGTTCTACCAAACCATTCGTTTTTAATTTCACATTTATCATTCATATGAAACACCGCAGAAAAGGTATATTTCTCTTCATGTGGACGTAATGAACAAGCTCCATTAGATAATATTTCTGGTAACATTGGCACTACTCTATCTACTAAATAAATAGACGTCGCACGTTCGTAAGCTTCATCATCTAAAATGGTTCCTGGTTGTAAGTAATGCGAAACATCTGCAATATGAATTCCGATCTCATATAAGCCATTATCTAAGACTTTAAAGGATAAGGCATCATCAAAATCTTTAGCGTCCTTAGGATCTATGGTAAAGGTTAAATCTTTACGCATATCTCTACGTTTTGCAATTTCTTCGGCTGTAATTGACGTATCAATTTTATTAGCGAAGGCTTCAACCTCTTCTGGAAACTCTAATGGCAAGCCATATTCTGCTAAAATAGAATGGATTTCTGTACTGTGTTCTCCAGGTTTTCCTAGAACTTCAATCACTTTTCCGTTAGGTGAATCTGATTTTTCTGGCCAATCTTCTAAAGCAACCAATACTTTATCACCATCTTCTGCCTTATTTATTTTATTAATAGGTACAAAAATATCGGTGTACATTTTGTTGCTATCGGCTACAACAAAGGCAAATCCTTTTTTATCATGAATTTGAATGGTACCAACATACTCCGTTTTTGCACGTTTTATAATATTAGTAATTTCTCCTTCTTGCTTGCCTCTATGCTTTCTTTTGTAAGCGTAAAATTCTACTTCATCGCCATTTAAAGCTTTATTAATATTGTTTGAAGCAATGAATACATCGTCTTCAAAATCATCTGAAATAATATATCCGTTGCCTTTAGCACCCAGGTCTAAAATACCCGTATGGTATTCGGTATTAACGATAGCTTTAAACTTACCACGATCGACTTCTTCAATCTCTTGTTTTGCTTTAAGTTGTTGCAATTTCTTTATAATCTGATTGCGACTACTGGCATCATTAACGCCTAATTTAGCTGCAATTTGTTTATAATTAAAAGTTGAATTTCTGTCTTTTTTTAAAATACTAAGAATTGTATTTGTAAGGTTGGAAATCTTATTATTTGAAGGTTTCCTGTGTTTCTTTTTTGTCATTTATAATTGTAATCTATTATTGTATTTGTTATTCTATATAAGCTTACAAATCCTTTAGATTGTACAATAAGTCTAAGAATAACAACTTATTTAAAACTTAACTTTAGCGAAGAGAGGTTATTAAGTTTGTTGCAAAGTTACGTTTTAATTTTTTAATGGTGTTGCTTTAAGGTTAAATTAATAGTATTATCGTATTAATACCTTTAATACTTCGACTAACAGTATGGGTTTTTAAAAAGTACTTTTTTTATTGTTACTGAAAATACCTATACCCTATTCAATTTAAGAAAAACGTCTTCTATCTTAATATTTGAACTTAACTGTACTTTAAAAGAGAAGTTCATCAAACTTAATTTAAAAAAAATTTACAGTTATGAACATATATATACATATTATCAGTTTTCTTTTAAAATTTTAAAAAATAAATAGTGGTTATTATAGTATGTTAATAGTGGCTATAACTTTTTGAAGATTTATTTTGAATAGTCGTAGTTTACATTTTACTACATTTTAATTAACATTGAGTTTACATCTAAATGCTTCATTTTTAAGTTAAATAAAAAAGCTATTAACAACTGTTAATAACGAATGTTAATAGAAATAGCTCATATATATTTTTAAAAATACTGTTCATTTCATCACTTTTTAGTTTGATAACTTATTTTAAAAAAACCGTTAACTTATTTGGATAAGATGTTTCAATTTTGGTTTGGAAAAATAACTGAATAATCCTAATTTTTATTTTTAAGAGTTATGAACAGCTATTAACAATTAGAGTTCATTTTATTTAGAGTTATCAACAATGTTAATAAGCCATATCTCAAAACTTAATATCAAACTTAAAACTAATAGATAAGTAAGCTCTTATAAGTTATGCTTAGTTGTAAGCAATTATTAACTTTGAAGTCTAATAAGTAAAGATAATTTATTATGACAATTTCAATAGGAAACGATCACGCAGGTCCAGATTATAAATTTGCTATCGTAAAGCACTTAGAAGCAAAAGGACATACTGTTATTAATTATGGTACGGACACTATAGATAGTGTAGATTATCCAGATTTTGTACACCCAGTAGCTAAAGATGTAGAAGCTAAAAAAGTAGATTTTGGTATTCTTATTTGTGGAAGCGCAAATGGTGTTGCTATGACGGCTAATAAATACCAACATGTGAGAGCTGGAGTCTGTTGGACGAATGAAATCACTGAATTAACACGTCTGCATAACAATGCTAACATTATTTGTATTCCAGCGCGTTTCACCTCTATACCACAAGCTATAAAAATGGTAGATACGTTTTTAGAAACTAAGTTTGAAGGTGGTCGCCATCAGAACCGAGTGGATAAGATTCCGGCGTCATGTTAATATCAATTTGTAATTGATATCAAATGAGTCACCATCACAACCATTCTCACAGTCCTAAGGATTTAAAGGGGCAAAAGTTATTAATTTCAATACTCTTAAATATTGTTATTACGGTAGCTCAGGTTATTGGTGGACTCGTTTCAGGTAGTTTATCTTTATTAAGTGATGCCTTACATAATTTTAGTGATGTTGTTTCTTTAATTGTTAGTTATGTCGCTGCAAAATTATCGAAGCAAAAAGCGTCTATTAATAGAACCTTTGGCTATAAACGTGCCGAAATTTTAGCAGCATTCATCAATGCTAGTACACTAGTTATAGTTGCCATTATTTTAATTTTTGAAGCTGTAAAACGTTTTAAAAATCCTCAAGAAATAGGATCTGGCTTAGTGATTTGGTTAGCTATTATAGCCATTATAGGAAATGGTCTAAGCGTTTTATTATTAAGAAAAGAGTCTAAAAATAACATCAATATGCGTTCTGCTTATTTACATTTGCTTACAGATATGTTAGCTAGTGTGGCAGTATTGATTGGTGGGTTATTAATGAAATACTATCAATTGTTTTGGGTCGATAGCTTATTAACCTTATTAATTGCTTTATATTTAATTTGGGTGGGTTACGATTTATTAACAACATCAACACGCATGTTAATGTTGTTTACTCCAGAGGATATTAATATTAAAGATGTTGTAAGAACTGTTAATAAGCTACCTAAGGTTAGTAAACTACATCATGTTCATATTTGGAACTTAAGTGACGATGAATTACATTTAGAAGCGCATTTAGACTTAAAAGAAGATATTTCTACCACTGAATTTAATACTTTACTTTTAGATATTGAAACAGTCTTACATGATGAATTTAATATCAATCATGTTACCATTCAACCAGAGTTTAATAAAGAAGATCCTAAAGAAGTCATTGTACAAGATTAATGCTTAAGATAACAACAAAACATTTCAACGAATTAACAACACAAGAACTCTACAATATCCTTCAATTAAGAAGCGAAGTCTTTGTAGTTGAACAAGATTGTGTGTACCAAGATATAGATGGAAAAGATCAAAATGCACTTCATAGTTTAGGTTATGATAATGGTATTTTGGTAGCTTACACACGTATTTTTAAACCGGGCTATTATTTTGAAGAAGCTAGTATTGGTAGAGTTGTAGTGCAACAAAAATATCGAAAATATAAATATGGTTACGCTATAATGGAAGCTTCAATAGAAGCTATAAAAACATATTATAATGCAACTACGATTAAAATTTCAGCACAGTTATACTTAAAACAATTTTATAACAATTTGGGTTTTATTGAAGTTGGTGAGGACTATCTAGAAGATGGTATTCCGCATATTAATATGATGAAATCTTAATTATTTTTTTTCGTAAATACGAGTTACTAAAATTTCAACACGTCTATCTAATTGAGGATCACCTCCAAGAGGTTGTTTTCTTCGCATACCCACGAATTTCATTCGGTAATGTTTAACTCCTTTATCTACTAAATAATCATAAATATATTTTGCTCTAGCCACAGAAAGATTTCGTTTTTTAGTCTTACGATCTATAGCATCTCTTTCACCTTGAGTACAACACACATGGCCTTCAATAGTAAAATACACATTGGTACGTTCTACTAAAATATCTGCAATTCTATCGAGTACAACTTTAGATTCTTTTGTTAAATAGCTATAGCCTGTTCTAAATAATAAATTATCTAATAAGATTTTATCTCCTTCTTTTAAATCTCCTTTTAATAAATCTTCAGTTTTTTCTACTACGGTTTTTTCTTCTTTAGGTTTAGGTGGAAAAACAGGAGTTACAATGATTTCTACCTTTCGGTTTAGACCTCTAATTTTATTAAGATCGTCTTCTTTAACAATATTAACTAAGATTTTACCTTTACCATCTACATTGCTAATTTTAGATTCATCAAATTCATTATTAGAAAAGACTTCTCTAATAGCATCTGCCCTATTTTGCGATAAAACTAAGTTGTAATTATCGCTTCCTCTATCGTCTGTAAACCCGTAGATTGTGATTTTATCAATATCTACATCTTCAATTTTAGATAAAAACAGTAATAATCTACTGTGTTCTGTTTCGGGAATATCGTGTTTATCGGTTTCGAAATAGACTTCGTGTTTCAATTCCTTTTGAGAAAAAGAGAGCTGAAAACATAGGCATAAAAAAATAATTAGGGGTTTCATTTTAGTATAATTTTCTTGCTTATAGAAAACACTTATGATGATAAATATAAATAATTTAAGTGCTATCTCAAAATGCTTGCATATTGCGACGGATTATTAAGAATACTTACGGCTTTCTTAATTTCTGCATTATTTGCAGTATAATAAGTGTATAAACCTTCACTGTAAAAGTAACGTTTAATAATTTCGTCTGTAAGTAATGATTTTAATTGTGTTTTATTGTCTTCTATAGCGTTGGTTTTATAGGCCTGTAAAGCCTTATTTAAGGCGTTATATTCTGAATTAATTTCGGTATCTAATTCTTCTTCTTCTGCAATTTTAAGTGCATTGTGTAAAGCGATTTCTGTTTTAGTTTCGAAATTAAAACCTTTTGTTTTGATGTAATTTTTAAATTTTTTAAAGTCAGAATCTGATAGTGTAAAACTTTTTAAGTCTTCAATTTTATGATTGTAATAATAATCGGTTGCAAAGTTGAAAACTAAATTTTCATTAGAAATGGCTTTAGTAATGGTTGTATGTTTAGAAAATTCGACTTCAATATCTGGCTCTACTCCACCACCATCAAAGACGTTACGACCATTTCTGGTTTTAAAGGCATTGTAATTTTCTTTTTTTGTTCTTGTAGCTTTACCATTTTCATCTCGATTCCAGTAATCTAAAGCCTGAATACAACGTCCAGAAGGTGTGTAGTATCTAGATATTGTAATCTTCATTTGGGTACCATACGTTAAAGGCTTAGGTCTTTGTACCAAACCTTTTCCAAAGCTTCGTGTACCCACAATTACAGCACGATCCATGTCTTGTAAGGCACCAGAAACAATTTCACTTGCCGAAGCACTTTTACCATTAATTAATACCACTAAAGGCATTTCTGTGTCAATAGGTTCGCGTTGTGTATAGTAGGTTTTGTTATATTTTTTGACTTTAGATTTTGTAGTCACAACTAATTGGTTTTTTGGAACAAAAATATTAGTAACGTTAACAGCTTCGTGTAATAAACCACCTGGATTCCCTCTTAAATCTAAAATTAATTGTGTAGCTCCTTGATTTTTTAAAGCTTTAATTGCACTAATGGTTTCGGCAGAGGCTTTAGCATTAAACTTTCTTAGTACAACATACCCCGTTTTTTCATCTATCATAGAGTAGTGCGGTACAGCTTTAATTTCTAGAGATTCTCTAACAATGTTTACTGTATTAGTTTTTCCTTGTCTTTTGTAGGTTACAGCGACTTCGGTTCCGGCAGCTCCTTGTAATAGGTTTGCGGCATCATCTTTAAAATCGGCAACAACAACTTTGTCTACTTTTATTATTTCGTCACCAGCTTTAAGTCCTGCTTTATCAGCGGCATAATTTTGATAAGGTTCAACAATGACCAATTTATCTTTTAAGGTTAAAACCTTAGCTCCTATGCCTGTATAATCACCTGCATTATTAATTCTAGAAGCTTCTACGTCTTGTTCGTTATAAAACTGGGTATACGGATCTAAATCATCTAACATGCTCTTAATCGCTGTATCCATTAAGTCTCCGGGATTTGTATCATCAACATAATTCATATTGATTTCTTTAAAAAGCGTCGTAAATATTTCTATTTGTTTAGCGATTTCAAAAAAATCATTTTTGAATGCTGTAGTACCAAAAAAGATAAGCACAGCGATAACTGGAACTAGTAGTTTTTTACGTAAAAGTGTTTTCATCTGTCGATTTCTATTGGTTTTTATAGGCCACATGTGGTGTGCTATTTATCATTTTATTGAAAAATAAAACGTTAACAAGCTTGTTTTATGTGTCAGAAATATTAGCATCTGATTGTTTTAACAAAGGTTCATTTTTATCTAAAAATTTTTCAAATAACAATTTGATGCTACGATTTAGTTTATCAAAAGTTGTTCCATCTTTACTAAGGTACAAAATCATAAACGCATAAGAAGCAGAACTATTGTTAAAATACAGTGGTTTGTTAAGTCTATAGGCTTCACGAAGTAACCGTTTTATTCTATTTCTTGAGACTGCAGTTTTATGCAAGCGTTTACTTACCGAAACACCAGTTTTTAGCTTAGATCCGTCTACAAATTCTGTTTTAAGATAGACCAATCGCAACGGATAAGCCGTAACAGCTTTCCCTTCGGTAAAAAGTTGTTCAATTAGCTTTTTACTTTTTAGTTTGTCTTTTTTTGAATAGGTAAAATTCACGTTTAGTTTATCAGGTTTAACAAAAATAGAAAACCACATTGATTTGATGCTGTTTTCTAGTCGCTATATTATTTTTTTGCACAATTTTATGCTATTGGATTTCAATAGTTGCTCTATAAAAGATATTTATGCTAGTACGAGTAATAGAATTTGTGACGAAAGCGAAAATATTTAATTATAATCGCTCTTTATAATTTTATAATAGTCTTAAATTTGAATAGATTATATACAAATGAAGACTGAAAATAGGTTAGAAAGTATAGCCGATTTGTTATTAGAAATAGCATCAATATTAATGGTTTCTGGTGCAAATACAAATCGCGTAGATGTAAATATTGATCGTTTTGCTGCGGTGTTAAATTGTGAATCTTATAGTTTAATAAGTCAAAAAACAATGATACTCACCGTAATCGATAGTAAAACAAATGAAAATTATACCAAGGTAAAAAATTTACCTCCACACAAAATAGATTTTACGATTATCTCGGCCATAAGTAAAGCGAGTTGGAATGCCCTTGATGGCAATTGGTCGCTTTCTCAAATTACACAAGAAATAGAAACGATTAAGCAGCAACAGAGGTATCCGAGACTGGTGGTGCTATTAGCAGTAAGTTTTGCAGGAGCTGGTTTTTGCAAAATATTTGGTGGTGATTATCTAAATTTAGGATTAGCATTTATGAGTACATTTTTTGGCTTATTTATACTTCAAGCAGCTCATAAAAGGAAATTTAATACTTATGTCAGTGTGTTTTTAGCGTCATTAACAGCATCGCTTTTGGCTTCAATAGGTATTCATTTTAATTTAGGAACACAACCAGATGCCACATTAGCAACGTCCATTTTGTTTTTAGTTCCGGGTGTTGCACTCATCAATTCTTTTACAGATCTTATAGATAAAAATGTTCTAAACGGTGTAGTGCGTTTTACAAATGGGATAATGACAGTTTTAGCCATAGCACTAGGACTTTTTGTAGCCATGTTAATATTTCAATTAAAATGATAACAACAATATTAGAATTATTAGAAGTCTCTGTTTGGGCAGGTATTGCTGCAGTAGGTTTTGGGATCTTATTTAACATCCCTCGGAAAGCCATACTTACCGTATTTCTGTTAGGATTTGGTGCGGGTTTTATAAAATTTATTTTGTTACACTATAATATCAATATTGTATTAGCAAGTTTAATAGCAGCGTCTTTTGTAGGCATCTTAAGTTTACCATTAGCCCATGGTATACATCAACCTCCTGTTGTATTTTCTATACCAGCAGTAATACCTATGATCCCAGGATATTATGCCTATGAAATGGTATTATCTATTATGTCGTTTACATTTTTAGAAAAAGATGATTCAAAAAGATTGGTTTTTATGGAAGCTATATTTTCTAATGGCTTTACCATGTTATTTATATTAATCTCTTTAACTATTGGAGTGTCTTTACCACTATTACTGTTACGAAAGCATACTGCTAAAAGAGTCGATTTGAGATAAAGATTTGAGCTACTATCATCTTCTTATTAGCAATAATTTGTAACAAGGAGGCTTTAATTTGAGTATAAAAAAAGGTTACAGTTATAAGAAATAGCTGTAACCTTTTATAGTTTTAGAATGTTGCGTTATGCTATAAATTTAGTTTAAACGAAACACATTATTATCACGATTGACATCTGCCATCATTTGAGAAGCATCGATTTCTACTGATTTCACTTCTTTTTTAGCATTAAAAGAATAGGTTGGTATGGCCCAAGCCCAATCATTAATAATAGTTGCTGAGGTCGGTTTTTCACCACGCATCATTTGTAATGGAATATAAAAATCTTCAGTAGAACCATCAGTATAAGTTACTCTAAGATCTATAGGCATTGGCATTAAACCAATACGTTCTAAGGTGATAGACTTACCTTCAACCGATTTTACACCATAATCAATCGTATTTGTAGTTTGTGCAAAATCTGTAAAATACCAATCCAATTCAAAATCCGTAATACGTTCTGCAGTTCTAATAATATCGAAAGGCTTAGGGTGTTTAAAAGAAAAATTCTCAAAATATGTTTTAATGGTTTTAGCTAAGTTATCGTTTCCAATAACATAACCCAATTGCGCTAAAAATACGGCCCCTTTACTATAAGCAGCTGCTCCATACACACCATTAGTGGCATAACGATCAGAATGTGTTGTTAAGGGTTGCTCAACTCCAGAATTTGCTAAACCTATGTAATTTGCATAAGATCTTGCTAAAGGATAATCGCTTTTAGTATCTTTAAAAGATTCCATAGCTAACGTAGATATGTAGGTTGTAAAGCCTTCATCCATCCACTCGTGTTTAGATTCATTTGATGCTAACAAAAATTGGAACCAAGTATGGGCCAACTCGTGTGCTGTAACACCTAATAAGCTACCGTAGCTGCGTTTTCCTGTAATTAAAGTACACATAGCATACTCCATACCACCATCGCCACCTTGTATTACAGAATATTGCTCATAAGGATAGTTCCCTATATGAGCATTAAAGAAATCCATTAATAAGGCTGTATCCGATTGTAACTTTTTCCAATTATCAAGATACTTTTGCTCTAAATTCTTTTTATAATAAAAATTAAGCGTTGGACCGTTAGGCATTTGAAAGGTATCATGAATAAAATCTGGATCTGCAGCCCAAGTAAAATCATGTACATTAGGAGCTTTAAAATGAAGCGTTTTCTTTCCAGATTTTACAGTAGGTTCTCCTTGAAGATAACCGGTACCACCAACAACATAAGCTGCATCTATGGTTAATTTTACATCAAAATCTCCCCAAACACCATGAAACTCTCGTCCTATATAAGGATCAGCATGCCAACCTTCATCATCATATTCTGCTAATTTAGGATACCATTGCGCCATAGATAAGGCAACACCTTCTTTATTATTTCTTCCTGAACGACGAATTTGTACTGGAACTTGAGCATCAAAATCCATATCAAAAGTTACTTTTTCACCAGGCTGAATAGGCTTATTTAGCTGTACTTCTAAAACGGTACCAACTGTTTCATGAGAAACAGAGGTGCCGTTTTGACGTAATGAATTCACTTTTATAAAACCAATTTCATTAGGTTGTAGTTGACTAATGCGATCACCAACACGACGATCTGGATCTTGAATAGTACGAGAACGTACATCCATTTCACTTCCAGGCTGAAAAGCATTAAAAAATAAATGGTAATACACACGATTGATGACATCTGGTGAGTTATTGGTATACACCAATTTTTGTTTTCCTTTATACTGATAGTTATTGACATCCATATCAATTTCCATGGTATAATCTACGTGTTGTTGCCAATAATTATTTGTAGAATTATTTGATGTTTTAACCACTTTACTTGTCTGTCTTGTTGCACCACAAGAGACAAGAATTAAGAGTGAAAAAAGACTAAGAACGGAATGTTTCATAACAGTTGTGTTTTATAAATATGAAATTAAAAAATCGTATAAAAATTGGGTTATTTAGATAAATTGACTAAATAACCCAAGAATTAAATTTAACCCGAAATGGATTATTATAATTTTGAAGCCATTATTAAGGCATTATAAGCATTTACAATTCTACCTGTAGTAGATAAATCTGAAAAAGACTTAACGTTAGAAGCATCTCCACCAACCACGACTTTCGTTGTAATAGGTAAACCAGATTCTAAAATCACTTGTTTTACCTGTGCAGCCGTTAATTTTGGATAGTAAGAACGTACTAAAGCTGCAACACCAGCAACAGCAGGTGATGCCATAGATGTACCACTTATGCTTTTATAATCATTTTCTGGAAATGTAGAATATATCGCAGAACCTGGTGCAAAAACATCTACATTCTTTTTACCATAGTTAGAGAATCCAGAAACCATTTTAGAACCATATTTAGACGTTAATGATCCTACTCTGATGTACGTATTAGAAATTTCTACATAATTTACATTATCATCAGGAAAATTAGGTTCTACATCTACATTTTCGCTAGAGTTACCTGCCGCATGTACAAATATGACATCATTATCTGAAGCGTATTTTATAGCATCTCTTACCCATTCGGCATGTGGAGAAAATGATTTACCAAAACTTCCATTGATTACTTTTGCTCCATTGTCAACAGCATAACGAATTGCTAAAGCGACATCTTTATCGTATTCATCTCCATTAGGTACGGCTCTAATAGCCATAATTTCTACATTGTTAGCAACACCATTAGCTCCTTTTCCATTATTACGTTCTGCAGCAATAATACCAGCAACGTGTGTACCATGAGATTCTGATTTTTTTACAGGCTTAACGTTTCCGTTTCCATAGCCTGGTTTATCATTTAAATCGTCTGGATTGTCACCTGTTTTACGACCAGAAAAATCTTTATTTAAATTGAAGTTTAAACGCTCATTAATGCTTTCTAAAGCGTCATTAATTTCGTTATTTGCATCAGCTAATGATAAGCCATTAGCATTCATTTGATTTGCAATTTGAATGGCTTGAGATAATGCTGTATCTTCCGTTTTAATAGCATTAACCTCTTCAATGGTGTAGTCGCTTTTTCCTAAATGTTTAGTTAAAGTATCGTGCGCTCCTTTTACTGCTTGTGCAATTTGATCGTATTGTGCTTTACGTCCTAACCAAAGTTGATAGTCTTCATCGTATTTTGCTTTAGCAGCAGCATAACTTGGGTTAGAAGTATCTCCTGAAGCTAAAATACGTACATATTCTAATTGTTCGTCGTAACCATCACCTAAGAAATTCCAACCATGGATATCATCTATATAACCATTGTTATCATCATCTATGCCATTATTAGGAATTTCTCCTTTATTGGTCCAGATTACTCCGTCTAAATCTTCGTGATCGATATCAATACCAGAATCGATAACCGCAACAATAACTTTTTTTCCTTTTTTATTTTTTATAATTTCGGCATAAGCTTTATCGACGCTCATACCAGGAATGGTATCGTTTATAAGATCTAAATGACTCCAATGTTTAGCCTCCGCATCTGTTAATTCTGTCACTTTTAAAGGTGCAGTATCGATGTTTTCAATGGGTGTAGAAAGTATTTCTGCTGTACCACCACATCCTAAAAATAGTGTTCCTGCAAATCCTAAATAAGCTATTAATCTGTAATTAAATTTCATTTGTTTTTATTTATTGTTTTTATGCTTTAGTTAAATAATGTGTTTGCTGTAAATGTCTCATTAAGGCGTACACCCTTTTCAGTATGTTTTACGGTGATAATTTCGTTATGTGCATCGTGTTCTAAAAATAGATAGAAATTTTGATCTGCAGCCATATTCAAAAACACTTCTTTTTCATCGAGAGTTAATAGAGGTCTAGTATCATAACCCATTACAAATGGTAATGGCAAATGCCCTGCGGTTGGTAATAAATCGGCCATAAAACAAATGGTTTTTCCTTTGTATTGTATCATCGGAATCATTTGTTTATCGGTATGTCCATTAGCAAAAAAGAGGTCAAATCCCAAATCAGAATTTTTTAAAATAGGGGTATCAGGAACCGAAGTAAATTTTAATTGCCCACTCTCTTCCATTGGTAAAATATTTTCTTTTAAAAATGAAGCAACTTCTCGTCTGTTAGGTTCAGTTGCCCATTTCCAATGGTCTGCATTGCTCCAAAAATAAGCGTTTTTAAATGCAGGTTCGTAGCCTGTTCGGTCCTTATTCCATTGAATACTTCCTCCACAGTGATCAAAATGAAGATGCGTCATAAATACATCTGTAATATCATCGCGATGAAAGCCATAAGAAGCTAATGATTTATCAATACTATCATCTCCATAAAGAAAATAATAACCGAAAAATTTATCGCTTTGTTTGTTGCCCATTCCTGTATCAATTAAAATAAGACGATTACCATCTTCAATTAACAGACAACGTGCAGCAATATCTATCATGTTGTTATTATCAGCAGGATTGGTACGTTGCCATAATGATTTTGGTACAACACCAAACATAGCACCACCGTCGAGTTTAAAGTTTCCAGATTGGATTGGATATAACTGCATTTCTTAAATTTTTTGAATGTCTTGCAAATTACTAAAAGCTTTAAAACAAATTGTTGTTAGTTACAATTAATTAGAGGATATTTAACAAATACTATTTCTATTTGTTAACATTCAAAAAGTCTAACTAAATGCATTTTCTAAAAAAGAATTACTTTTAGATGGATAAAATGAATGAGTCATGAAACGTCTATCAAAATCTCCTTTGAAAATTAAAAAAATAAAACTTTTGCGTTTTGGACGCGATTTTAAACCAGATCAGCAAGTTATATTAAGAGATTATTTGGCCATAGAACGGACAAGATTGGCCAATGAGCGTACACTTTTATCCTATATTCGGTCGTCTTTATATTTATTATTGGGCGCTATAGCTTTATTTCAGCTTAAAGAATTTTCAAATTTTGAATATCTAGCATTAACAGCACTTGTTTTTAGTATAATATTTTTTATTATTGGTGTTTATAGATTTACCTTATTAAAGAAAAGTTTGAAACGCGTTTATTATAAATCTGAAGAAAAGGAAGCAAATAAGACCGAAAATTAGGGTGTTGTAGTTTAAGAAAATCTATAGAAATTTTGATTTTAGATAGCCTTTGTATTTTATATGAGGTATTTAATAGTCATCAAGTCATATGAGTTATTATACATTGAAATCCCTCTATAAAATTAGAATTTGGTATTTTCACAAAAAAGTAAATAGATGTTAGAATTAGCAGGAATAATTATCCTAGGAATATTGGCACAATGGGTGGCTTGGAAATTTAAAATTCCAGCTATTTTACCCTTAATATTAATAGGATTATTAGTTGGTCCTATTGCAGCCGAGTTTTTGAGTGAAGATGGTACTAAATGGATAGAACCTATTTGGAATGGTGAAAAAGGATTGTTTCCAGGAGATAGTTTATATTACTTTGTTTCCTTAGCGATTAGTATTATTTTATTTGAAGGTGGTTTAACCTTAAAACGCGCTGAAATAAAAAATGTGGGTCCTGTAATTACCAAGTTAATTACCGTGGGATCTGCTATTACCTTTTTTGGTTCTGGTATCGTAGCGCATTATATTTTTGCTTTAAGTTGGGATATATCCTTTTTATTTGCTGGTCTTATTATTGTAACCGGACCAACAGTTATAACACCTATTTTACGAAATATTCCGCTTAAAAAAGATGTTTCTACAGTTTTAAAATGGGAAGGTATTCTCATTGATCCTATTGGAGCTTTAGTAGCCGTTTTAGTGTTTGAATTTATTAGTGTTGGTGGGGATAGTGGTTTTACAAAAACGGCGCTTATAGAGTTTGGAAAAATTGTGCTCTTTGGGACAACATTTGGTTTTACCTTTGCGCATGCTTTAGCCTTTGCAATTAACAAAAAACTTATTCCGCATTATTTATTGAATGTTGTTTCACTTTCTACTGTATTATTAGTGTTTGTAGAGTCTGAATTATTTGCACACGAGTCTGGTTTACTAGCGGTTGTTGTTATGGGAATGGTATTAGGAAACAGTAAACTTGAAAATCTTAAAGAACTGCTTTACTTTAAAGAATCACTTAGTGTATTATTGATTTCTATTTTATTTATTCTTTTAGCAGCAAATATTGATATTGATGATTTACTCTTACTTTACACATGGAAAACAGCGGTTCTTTTTGCTGTAGTTGTCTTTGTCATTAGACCATTGGCTGTATTTGTAAGTACGCAAGGGTCTAAACTTAATCTAAATGAAAAACTGTTTATAAGTTGGGTTGGACCACGTGGTATTGTGGCTGCAGGTATTGCTTCACTATTTGGTAGTAAACTAATGCGACAAGGTGTTGAAGGTGCAGAGTACATTACACCTTTGGTGTTTATGATTGTATTAGGAACCGTTTTATTAAACGCTACGACAGCCCGTTTATTTGCGAGGTTAGTTGGTGTGTTTTTAACAAAATCTAATGGGATTTTAATTGTTGGTGCCTCTAAATTATCACGATTATTAGGTCATTATTTGGTAAACAACGGAAGACATGTAGTGCTTATTGATAGCAATCAAAACAATATCGATAAGGCTAGAGAATTAGGCTTAGATGCATTAAGCAGCAATATTTATTCTGATACGCTTTCTGATAATATAGAATTAAATGATGTGGGTTATATTATGGCCATGACTGGGAATTCAGATATCAATGCTTATGTTATTGAAAAGTTTAGTAAAGAATTTGGAGAAAATGGGTCGTATAGATTGGTGACTTCAGATGAAATGAACTTTCCAGATAAAAGTCCAAAAGAAGGTTTATTTTCTCCTACTGATGATTATATTAATTTAACGGAGGTCACTCGTAAATATCCTGCGATACAAGAAATAGATATAGTTGATGCAGCGCATTATGAAAGTCTTATGGAGATGGCAAGTAAGGATAAATATATGATTCCTTTGTTTTTAAAAGACGATGAAGGCGAACTTCATATTATTTCAGTTCACAATACTAAAGATGATGAGATTGGGCAAGATTATAAATTGGTGTATTTAGGTAAACCTTTTGATGTTGAAAAAGTAGCTAATGAAGACACTAATTCTTAATAATTAAAACCACACAATTTAGTCTTAATGTTTAGTAAACTAGTATTTACAAACAAAAAGATTCCTGCTTTTGTAGGAATCTTTTTTGTTTATAAGAAAGAAAAGTTAATCTAAAACGAGCCTTAATCATTTAGTTTTAAAACGGCCATAAACGCTTGTTGAGGTATTTCTACATTACCAACCTGACGCATACGTTTTTTACCTTTTTTCTGTTTTTCAAGTAACTTACGCTTACGAGAAATATCACCACCATAACATTTTGCGGTAACATCTTTACGAAGTGCCTTTACGGTTTCTCTTGCAATAATTTTGGCACCAATAGCCGCCTGAATAGGAATATCGAATTGTTGACGTGGAATAAGTTCCTTCAACTTCTCACACATCTTTTTACCTATGTTATGTGCGTTGTCTGCGTGTATCAAAGCCGAAAGGGCATCAACGGGTTGTGCATTTAATAAGACATCTAAACGCACCAATTTTGACACCTTCATACCTATTGGATGGTAATCAAAAGAAGCATAACCTTTAGACACTGTTTTTAAACGATCGTAAAAATCGAAAACAATTTCTGCTAAAGGCATCTCAAAAATTAATTCAACACGTTCTGTGGTTAAGTAGGTTTGATTAACAATCATACCTCGTTTTTCAATACAAAGACTCATTACGTTACCAACAAAATCAGATTTAGTAATAATAGTTGCTTTAATAAACGGCTCTTCTACACGGTTGACGGTTGTTGGCTCTGGTAAATCACTTGGATTGTTTACAATAAAAGCTTCGTCTGGATTTTTATTGGTATAAGCATGGTATGACACGTTAGGAACTGTTGTAATTACAGTCATATCAAACTCACGCTCTAAACGTTCTTGTATAATTTCCATGTGTAACATGCCTAAGAATCCACAGCGGAAACCAAAACCTAAAGCGGCAGAACTTTCGGGTTGAAACACTAAGGATGCATCGTTAAGTTGCAGTTTTTCCATAGAGTTTCTCAACTCTTCGTAATCTTCTGTATCTACAGGATAGATTCCTGCAAAAACCATAGGTTTTACATCTTCAAAACCTTCAATAATATTTGTAGTTGGGTTGGCAAAATCCGTAATGGTATCACCAACTTTTACTTCTTTAGCTGTTTTAATACCTGTAATTAAATAACCAACATCACCCGCTTTTACACTTTGTTTGGCAACTTGAGTAAGTTTTAAAGTCCCAACTTCATCTGCAAAATATTCTTTATCTGTGGCAACGAATTTAATCTTCTGACCTTTTTTAATTTCCCCATTAAACACTCTAAAATAGGTTTCAATACCTCTAAATGTGTTGTAAACGGAATCAAAAATTAAGGCTTGAAGCGGTTCATCTACATTGCCTTTTGGAGCAGGAATACGTTCTATAATTGCTTTTAAAATATTTTCAACACCAAAACCAGTTTTTCCACTAGCATGAATAACGTCTTCAGGATCACAACCTAAAAGATCAACAATATCATCTGTAACTTCTTCAGGATTTGCACTTGGTAAATCAACTTTATTTAATACAGGAATAATTTCTAAATCATTCTCTAATGCTAAATATAAGTTTGATATGGTTTGAGCTTGAATGCTTTGGGCTGCATCTACAATTAATAGTGCGCCTTCACAAGCAGCAATAGATCTAGAGACTTCATAAGAGAAATCCACGTGACCAGGAGTATCGATAAGATTTAGAACATAGTTTTCTCCTTCATATACATAATCCATTTGTATGGCATGCGATTTTATGGTAATCCCACGCTCGCGTTCTAAGTCCATACTATCTAAAAGTTGTGCTTGCTGTTCGCGAGCGGTTACAGAACCTGTAACATCTAATAAACGGTCAGCTAATGTACTTTTACCGTGGTCAATATGTGCAATAATGCAAAAATTACGAATGTTTTTCATGTCTCTTCTCTAAGGCAATAACTAATTGGCAAATATAATCGATTTCTTGTGCTTTAACGTATCAAATACAACAATAAAAACAGTCGTAATTATGGTAAAACCACAGTATAATATAAAAAACAATTTATATCTTGCAATCAAACCTATTTTATGATTATTCGTTTGCGCCTCTTTTTTTGTGTATGTCTTTGTATACTCTCTTCTGTGGTGTTTGCTCAAGAATTTTCTGTTTCTGGTCGTATTGTCGACGCTGATAATAACCCAATTGAGTTTGCTAATGTTGTTATTTTAACGGGTGTTGATGGTGATTGTTTGAAAGGAACTTCTACAGATTATAATGGATTTTTTAGTTTAAATAATTTATCAGAAACGACATTTTATCTCAAAGTTAGTTATTTAGGTTTTGAAGAGTTTCAACAAAAAATCAATCTAACAGGACATTTAGATTTAAAAACTATTCTACTTAACGAAATTCCTGAAAGTTTAGATGAGGTTACTATAATTTATCAAAAACCTACGATTGAAAAAAGAGCAGACCGTTTAGTTTTTAACGTAGAAAATACGGCTTTATTAGAAGGCTCTACGTTTAGTGTTTTAAAAAATACGCCAGGAGTTATAATTTCTGATGGTAGTATTAATATTAAAAATGCAAGAGCAGATATATATATTAATGGTCGACGAGTTCAATTAACTTCAGATGAGCTAATACAATTGTTAGAGAGTTCTCCTGCTAATAGTATTAAATCTATAGAAGTAATTTCTAATCCACCAGCAAGTTATGATGCAGATAGTAATGCCGTAATTAACATTATAATGAGTAAAAATCTTATTACCGGTTATAGAGGTAATGTTACAACGAATTATACGCAAGGTGTTTTTCCAAGATATAATACCGGAACAAGTCATTATTTTAAAAATAATAAGATTAATCTCAACCTCAATTATAATTACACGCATCAGAAAATAAATAGAGATCAAGACGATACGATTAATTATTTAGACAATGCTAATGAGTTAGAAGAAGTTTGGCAGTCTAATGTCAATAGAAACACGTGGTCTCAAACACATAATCTAACACTAAATTTAGATTATTATATTAATGACAAAAACACATTAAGTTTAACAACTACAGGGTTATATACTCCATATTTTAAATATAAAATTAAAAACAAGACAAATGTTTTAGACGAAAATTTTGAGTTTTTATCAAGATTTACAGCAGATAATTTATCTCGAGATAATAAGTATAACATTGGAACCGATCTGATTTTTAGACATGATTTTGAAAATAGCTCTAGCCTAACGTTTAATGCACATTCTACGTTTTATGATTACGATCGCGACCAAAACGTGCTGACTAATGATTTTGATGTAAATCATATGTTTATAGCAGATTCAAAATTTAAAACTAACGCCAATCAAAATACAGATATTCTATCGGGTAAAATAGATTATAGTTTACCTATAGATGAGACATCAAGTTTTGATGTTGGAGTTAAGTATTCTAATGTAAATACAAATAGTGATATTACAAGATTGGATATTATTAATGGTAATGAGGTTTTAAATTCAAATAATACTGATGCCTTTAAATATGAAGAAAAAGTATTTGCAGCATATTTTAACTATACTAGATCATGGGATAAATTAGATTTAAGTCTTGGTTTAAGGTCGGAGCAAACTAATGTTGAAGGTGAATCACTAACCTTAGGAGAAACAAATAAACAAGATTATTTTAATTTATTTCCTAATGCTAGTATATCGTATGAAATACTAGAAGGTGTGATTATTGATGGTAATTACAAACGTAGTATTACAAGACCAAGTTATACTGATTTAAATCCGTTTACCTTCTTCTTAAATGAAAATACAGTTGTCCTTGGAAATCCTAATTTAGTACCTACTTATTCAGATTACTATAAACTGGGCGTTAATTTTTTAGAGTACTTTACGGTAGAGGCTTATTATATGAATTATGATGGCTCTATAGAAGAGTTACCAAGACAAAATAATGAAACTAATATTATAGCTTATACACCAACCAATTTAGATAAGACGGTTGATTATGGTTTTGATTTTATTTTTAATTATTACCCTTCAAATAAATTAGGGATATACGCCGCCTTTTCATTGTACAATGTTGAAGAAGAAGTTGATTTTGGAAATGGTTTTGTTAATCAAAATCAATGGTCGCAACTTTTTGTATTATCTCCAAATTTCTCACTTCTTAAAGATAATAGTTTAAACATTAATGCGTCGTTATGGTGGTTTAGTAAAAATCTTCAAAAATTACAATCCGTAGATGGAAGACTTATATCTGAATTAAGTATTTCGAAATCTATTTTTAATAAAAAAGCAGTGATCTCCTTAGCTTTTGAAGATATATTTAACATGCAAGACTATACGACATCTGTAGACTATTTAAACCAATCGAGTTCTGCTTTTTTAAATGCCGATAATAGAACCGTTAAAATAGGTTTGCGTTATAATTTTGGTAATACTAAACTTACCACTAATGAACGCGCTACAAGTGAAGAAGAGCGAGATAGACTTAAAGATTTACAATAGTATCGTTAGATATTCCTTTTTTTATGAGCCTTTGTAATTTGCCTTTATAAACTTATTTATGAGGTTTAAAAAAGCAATGTATTAATCCTGCCATTCAGCAATAAACAAGTTAGTATCACGTCCACCACCATTATTTCTATTAGAAGAAAACGCTAAATATTTACCATCATTAGAAAATACAGGAAATGCATCAAACGTCTCACTATGCGTTACACGTTTTAAATTCTTACCATCAATATCAATTAAATACAAATTGAAAGGGAAGCCACGTTCAGATTCAAAATTAGAAGAGAATAAAATTTTCTCACCAGAAGGATGGAAAAATGGACTCCAGTTAGCATTCCCTAAATCGGTAAGTTGACGTAAATCAGAACCGTCAGCATTACAGATGTATAATTCCATATCTGTTGGTTCAACCAAACCTTCAGCTAATAAATCTTTGTAATTTTTAATTTCTTCTTCAGTTTTAGGGCGTGAAGAACGGAAGATTAATTTACTGCCATCTGGTGAAAAGAAGGCACCTCCATCATAGCCCAACTCATTTGTAATTTGTTTGACATCAGAACCATCTAAATTCATGGTGTACAATTCTAAATCTCCACTTCGTGTAGACGTAAACACAATTTTATCACCTTTTGGAGATACGGTTGGTTCCGCATCGTAACCTACTTCGTTAGTTAATTGTTTTACAATATTACCTTCTAAGTCGGCAACAAAAATATCATAGCTATCATAAATTGGCCAAATGTATTTTCCATTTTTTCTAAGCGGAGTATCAGGACATTTTTCATCTCCAAGATGTGTAGAAGCATAAATGATATGTTTATTATCTGGCATAAAGTAAGAACAGGTTGTTCTCCCTTTTCCTGTACTTACCATTGGAGGAGCAATACTATCTGTAAATGTTTCGTTAGCATTCATTAAAAACATTTGGTCGCAACTTACATTCCATTTGGTATTATTAGATTGAAACACCAATTGCTTATCATCAAAACTCCAATAGGCTTCTGCATTATCACCACCATAAGTCACTTGTCTTATAGACTTAAAATGGGTTTCTTCTGGGTAGATTAGAGAATCGTATTTTTTGGTAGCACCTGAAGTTGTTTCAACGGCTCCTTCTGATGTTTTAGTCGTGTCATTTTTACAAGATGAAAATGTAACGAGTAGAATTAAAATGGTAACGATTCTGTTCATAATAAAGAATTATAATAAGTGGCATTTAATGCCTAATTTTGTGCAAAAGTAAGATTTATAGACGACATAAGCCATGAATTACTTCTGATTAATATATCAATAGTTAATGGTGAAATCAGGTTTCTTACAAAAATTAAAAAAACAGATTTCAAAATGAAAAAAGCATTGATGTTATTAGTTTTAATAGGATTTCTATCTTGTAAAAACGAAGCTAAAGTTGCAGAAAATAAGATTAAAGATGATGTGACGTATCTCGCTGACGATAAATTAGAAGGTCGTCAAACAGGCACAGAAGGAGAAGTTTTAGCATCAGAATATCTTATTAAGCGTTTTAAAGAAATTGGAGTGCAACCAAAAGGAACAGATGGTTTTTTACAATCGTTTTCTTTTAAGCCTAAAACAGATCCACATAGCGAAGTAGAATTTACAACAAATGCAGACAGTACAATAACGGGCCACAACGTCGTTGGCTTTATAGATAACAATGCGAAAACAACAGTGGTTATTGGTGCGCATTACGACCACCTAGGTTTTGGAGGAGAAGGCTCTTTATATCGAGGTGAAGATAAAGCCGTACATAATGGAGCAGATGATAATGCGAGTGGAGTAGCAGTGATGCTAAATTTAGCGAGTAGATTAAAAGTAAAAAATGACCAGTCTAAAATTAAAGATAAAAACAACTACTTGTTTCTAGCATTTTCGGGTGAAGAAATGGGATTATTAGGCTCTAATTATTTTTCCAAAAACCCAACTATTGATGCAGCATCTATCAATTACATGATAAATATGGACATGGTTGGTAGAATGAAAGCTGATAGCACTCTAGCTGTTTACGGTACAGGAACGTCGCCAATATTTAAACAAACCTTAAGATCTAATAATGACAAGTTCAAAATCGTTGAAAATGAAAGTGGAGTAGGCCCTAGTGATCACACCTCGTTTTATTTAATAGATATTCCCGTGTTGCACTTCTTTACAGGTCAGCACGAAGATTACCACAAACCAGGTGATGATGCTGAAAAATTGAATTATGAAGGGATGAATTTAATAGCCGATTACATCTATGATATTATTACCGATTTAGATGATAACGGAGAATTGGCGTTTCGTAAAACAAAAAATGAAAGTGAAGAAACACCACGTTTTAAAGTTGGTTTAGGTGTTGTACCAGATTATCTATATGATGGAAAAGGGATGCGAATTGACGGAACAAGAGAGGATACTCCTGCATTTAACGCCGGTTTACAAAAAGGTGATGTGGTTTTAAAACTTGGTGATAGTACCATTACCGATATGATGAGTTATATGCGTGCCTTATCTGTTTTTGATAATGGAGATGAAGCGGCAATCACAGTGAAGCGTGGAGATAAAGCTATTAATACTAAGGTGAAGTTTTAAGAATTAGGCGAACAACACCATATTTAATATAATGATAGACCTTGCAAGTTTTAAAACTTGTGAGGTCTTTTGATAAAAAGCCCTAATTTTGCATCAAAATATATACTCTTGGTTAAAATAGGCGACATAGAATTACCCGACTTTCCATTGCTTTTAGCACCTATGGAAGACGTCAGCGATCCACCATTTAGAGCACTTTGCAAAGAGCAAGGCGCTGATGTGGTGTATACGGAGTTTGTAAGTAGTGAAGGTCTTATTCGTAATGCAGCAAAAAGCGTTATGAAATTAGATATTTATGAAAAGGAACGTCCTGTTGGAATTCAAATTTTTGGAGCCAATATGGAAAGTATGTTGCAGACCATTGATATTGTTGAAAAATCCAATCCAGATATTATTGATATCAATTTTGGTTGTCCGGTTAAAAAAGTCGTCTCAAAAGGTGCAGGAGCAGGTATTTTGAAGGATATCTGTTTAATGGAGCAATTAACTGCCGAAATGGTAAAGCGTACTAATTTACCAGTAACTGTGAAAACCAGACTAGGTTGGGATCACGATTCTATTAAAATTGTTGAGGTTGCAGAACGTTTACAAGATGTAGGTTGTAAGGCCATATCTATACATGGTAGAACCAGAGCACAAATGTATAAAGGGGATGCGGATTGGAAACCGATAGCAGAGGTGAAGAATAATCCACGTATGCATATTCCTGTGTTTGGAAATGGAGACATCGATACACCTGAAAAAGCAATGCTAATGCGCGATTCTTATGGATTAGATGGAGCTATGATTGGAAGAGCATCTATTGGAAACCCTTGGTTTTTTAAACAAGTGAAGCATTTTTTTGAAACCGGAGAACATTTAGCACCGATTTCTTTAGCAGAACGTGTGGATGCAGCACGTCGTCATTTACAAATGGCAATCGACTGGAAAGGTGAAACCTTAGGTGTTTTTGAAACCCGAAGACATTATACGAACTATTTTAGAGGCATTCCACATTTTAAAGAATACCGAATGAAAATGGTGACTAGTGATGATTCTAAAGATGTATTTGCAGCTTTTGATGAGGTATTAGATGTGTTTTCTGATTATCAGTTTGTGTAGTAGCTCGAAGCTTGAAGCTTGAAGATTCTTGAAAAGGAGCAAAGCTAATGAATAGGTTTGTGTAAGTTGATTTGAATTTTCTATTTTATTCTCTGTGAATCTCTGTGCAATCTCCGTATTACTCTGCGTAATAACAATTCTCACGAAGTCGCAAAGGCGCAAATTTGGATGAATAGGTAAGTGTAAACCCTAAACTAATTTAGCTATTTATCAACCCAGGAGTAATTCGCTGAGAGGCAATTTTAGAAGCCACAATTCCTAAACCAAAAATGGTTATTAAAACAATAAGGACGTTAAAAAAGTTAATACGAACAGGATACGCTAAATCTGGAGTTAGCATTACCAACTCAAAAGACTGTTGTATAAACACAATTAGTAATCCGAGCGTTACTCCAATAAGCCCACTTACTACCGTCATTAAACTACCTTGTAAAAAGAAAATTGATTTAATCGTTTTGGTTTCTGTACCCATATTAAATAGGGTATTTAGTGATTTTTTCTTGTCTAGAATCATCATTATAATGGCACCAATGACATTAAATAATGCAATGATAATGACTAAGGTAAAAATGAGATAGATGGCAAGGTTTTCGGTATTCAACATTTTAAATAAAGCATCATTTAATTCGGCTCTATTTTTTATATGGAATTGATCTCCAAAGGCGGTTTTAATTTGAGTTCTAACCGTGGCTTCATTGGCTTCGGGTTTCAATTTAACCTCAATAGCGGTGAGTTGATTTTCTTTATAGTTAAGTAAGCGTTTAGCGAGTTCAATGTCTGAAAACACATAATTATTATTTAACTCTTCATTAATATCAAATAGACCAACATTATTAACATACACTGAATTATAATACCCTTGAATGGATGTGGCTTGACCTTTTCCAACTTTAGGAACATAAAATGATAGTGGTTTTAGGTAGTCTAAAACGCCAAAAGAAAGATTATTTGAGATTCCCCAACCCGAAACGACTTCATTACTTTCTGGTGTAATCCAATTACCTTTGGTAACCATAGAGTCAATACTTGTTACCTTTAAGTAGTTTTTATCGACTCCTTTTAAAGTGGCGATGAGGTTTTTATTTTCAGATTTAATAAAAATGCGTTCTTCTATAATTTTAGAAGTGGCAGCAATACCTTCAATGTTTAAAAGCTGACTATTGTCGTTATCGGTCCATTGAAACGATTTACCTGTTGAAGGAGTTAATTTCAAATCTGGATCGACAAAAGTGGAAAAGTTGAGACTATAATCCTTTAAACCCGCAAATACAGATAACACAATAAAGAGTGCTGCTGAAGCAATAATAACTCCACCAGAAGCAATTAAGGTCATTATATTTATAGCATTATTACTGCTTTTAGAAAACAGATAACGTTTTGCTATATATAAAGGGAAATTCACTTAAGATTTTTTACGCTTGCCTAACAGATCAGGATTTTCTAAAGGGTTATCTTCACCTTTTAAAGAACGCTCTATACCATCAATATATTCTAGTGAATCGTCTATAAAAAATTCTAATTGTGGCATACGTCTCAATTGATGACGTGTGCGTTGCGCTAACTCGTGTCTAATAAGTGGCTTGTTAGATCTAATACCTTCTAGCAGCGGTTGCGCTTCTTTATTTGGAAAAATACTTAGATATACCTTAGCCACAGACAAATCTGTAGTTACATTTACTTTACTAACTGAGATAATTACGCCTCGCAATCCACCATCGGTTGCTGCTTTTTGTAATACATCTGCTAAGTCTTGTTGGAGGATACCTCCTATTTTTTTTTGTCTTTGTGTAAATTCTTCCATGGCGATTATTATAACTAATCATCTGCAAAAGTAGAGGTTATTTAAGTATTATCTTATTTTTGAGTGCAGAAAATGATTTTAGCGTTAATAACTTTTTACTAATAATTTAAAAGGTACCTGCTTTTGCAGGCATTGGAATGAAAAAAATAGAACATATAGGCATCGCAGTAAAGGACATCGAAAAGTCAAATTCGCTTTTTAAAGCTTTATTTGGAGAAGACCATTATAAGATTGAAGCTGTTGAAAGCGAAGGAGTAAAAACATCATTTTTTAAATGTGGACCGAACAAAATTGAATTGCTTCAAGCAACAAACGAAGACAGTCCCATTGCAAAATTCATTGAGAAAAAAGGTGAAGGTATGCATCATATTGCTTTTGCGGTTGATGATATTGTTGAGGAAATACAACGCCTAACTAAGGAAGGCTTTACAATGATTCATAAACAGCCAAAACGAGGAGCAGATAATAAATTAATCGCTTTTTTACATCCAAAATCGACCAATGGAGTTTTAATTGAGCTATGTCAAGATATAAAGGACTAAAAATTCTTTGACAGTTTTAAAATATGTAGTAATATTGCACACTCTTTTAACGAAGAGTAAAAATTAACAGTAATGTTAATGGGTCCCATAGCTCAGTTGGTTAGAGCACCTGACTCATAATCAGGTGGTCCTTGGTTCGAGCCCAAGTGGGACCACTGATTAAGAGTTCACTTCAAGTAATATTGAAGTGAGCTCTTTTTTTATGTCTAATTTTCAGTGACTTAAGTCATATTTGTTTTTTAGTGAACTTCACCAATTTCCATTTCAATTAATTTCGAGGGGTACAATTCGGAGTACTTTTTAAAAGTACGAGGGGTACTTTTATAAAAACTTAAACACATGAAAAACAATAAGATATATGTATTATTTATTCTTCAAAGAGTAAGAATTAATAAAAATAATAAGTGTTCTATTAAATGTAGAATCACCTTCAGTAAAAAACGAAAAGAATTTGCAACGGGCTTATCTGTTTCTCCAGAACATTGGAATATAAAACAGCAAACCGTTGTGACTATAGATGAATTAAGCGCTATAAAGAACATTCAATTAAGCCTTATTAAAGAAAAAATTAATAGGGCTTTTTTATTTCTACAAGTTAACAAAGAACAGTTTGACGTCGATGATGTATATCTTAATTATTTAGGAAAGGGTTCTAGAGAGAATAAAACGGTCTTGACATTATTTCAGGAGCATAATGATAAGGTAGAAAAGCTAATTGGGAAAGAATACGTATTACCCACCTTATGGAAATTTAAACAATCTAGAACTCTTTTAAAGGATTATATAAAATTTCAATATGGAAAAAACGACTTCTTATTTAAAGACTTGGATTTAAAGTTTATAAAGCAGTATGGTTTTTATCTAATTACCGAAAAAAATCTAGCTCAATCAAGTACCTATAAGGCAATTCAAAGGTTTAGAAAAATCATTAAAGTGGCAATTGCTGAAGAGTTTTTAGACAAAGACCCATTTATCTTTTACAAAGCAAAAAGACCTAAGACTAAAGTTGTTTTTTTAAATGTTGATGAGTTAAAATCTCTTGAAAACATGAATTTCAAACAACCAAGATTACAACTGGTTAAGAATATGTTTGTATTTTGTTGTTATACAGGATTAGCGTTTAATGAGATGGATAGTTTATTAAAAAAACATGTGATTATTGGGTTTGATAGTAATACTTGGATTCAGATGAATAGAATTAAGACAGACAAACTTATTTCCATCCCATTACTAGCTAAAGCTAATGAAATTCAATCAAAGTACAGTGTTTTAAGCGACAATCAAAAAGTGTTTCCTAAAATATCAAACCAGAAATTTAACTCTTATTTAAAGGAAATTGCTGAAATTACAGGTATTGATAAAAGATTAACACATCACATTGCTCGAAAAACATTCGCTACAACAGTTTTGCTATATAATGATGTTCCAATTGAAATTGTTTCAGAACTGTTAGGGCATTCTAAAATAAGTATTACTCAAGAACATTATGCTAAAATAGTACAGAAAAAGGTTAGTGAGCACATGGTTAACTTAGGTAAGAAATTGAAGAAGAAAGATGAATGATTAAATTGCGTAATCTGCAAAATTTGCATTTCTTGCAGTATCAATCAAAGAACATAATGGGTAGAGAATATCGTTGGAAAAATTTCACAGAGAATAAATATGTAGATTTAGTTGAAGAATTAACGCAAATTAATGTATATAATATTTCAAGTGACATCAAATTTGATGAGACTTTTCACTCATTGTGTCTTTTATTTTCAAAAGAGTATAGTACTTTTAAAATTCCTCTAGTTGTTGAAAAGAAACTTGGCGAGTTGTTTTTAAGATTTAACATAGAAAAGTTTAAGCCCCAAATGCGTATCATTGGATGCGCTTTGCAGGATAGTTATTCAAATAATTTTGGAATTGTTAAAGATGACCTACTTAATGATTTTGATACTAATTTTAAGGACTTTAAAGAGCTTTTAGAAGTTCTTAAAGAATACCTCTATTCGGAGAATCTAAAGCGAATGCCGGACGTTTCATTTAAAACAATGACAAATGGAACAACAAACATTAAAAATTTTTTTGTAAAACTGGATATTTATGAAGCGCTTTGCAGTGGGTTTGACTTGACTAAAGAAAATTATGAAGCACGTAGTCAAGAATTATTAAATAAGACCAATAAAATTATTTTACACAAATACGCAGAAAAAGTTAAGGTCGACTTTATTCAAGGCATCCATAAGTATCTAGTAAGCAATAATTTATTAGATACGTCAAATTCGTTAAAATTTATTGGAGTTTTTTTTAAATACTTCCAAGTAAAGATTAATAATAGCAAAGTTGAATTCGAATTATACGATACTTTAGAAGACAATATCAAGTCATTAGACTTAAAGAATCTCAATCATTATTTAACCAGACCACGCAAGCTTTTCCATTACTAAATATTTGAAACAGATTATAATCAATAATAGGTGTGTTTCTGTTTCAACTTTATTCATCATAATATAAGAATTTTGCATTTGTGAATAGGATTATCCTATTCTTTAATTTAAAATTAAATTATTATGAATATTGAAAATTCTATAATTGATGAAGTTATAACTTCGGGTTCGACTGTTATAACGGAAGATGTAAGTGTCAATAAATATATACTAGAAAGTGTATATGATAACTTACCAGAACCACTAAAGAAAATAACAATGTCTTTTTCTGGTAGAGAAAAGGATATCGTTTTGTTATCTACACTTGGAGTATTAAGTGCAGCCATGCCTAATGTTGTTGGCACTTACGACCACAGGTCAGTTTTTACAAACCTTTACGTTTTTATCATTGCTCCTCCAGCATCTGGAAAAGGGGTTATGGCGTGGTCAAAGTATCTTGTTGACCCAATACATGATAGGTTAGTGGCTGAGAGCAAAAGAGAAATTCAACAATACAGAAGTTCTACTAACAATACACTTCCAGAACCTAAAATGAAAGTTAAACTCTTACCAGGGAATGTTAGTTCTGCAAAATGTTATTCACATCTAGAAGAAGCAGATGATAGTTTATTGATTTTTGAGACAGAAGCAGATTCATTATCTAATATGTTGAAACAAGATTGGGGAGATTTTTCAGATATTTTAAGAAAATCGTTCCAACATGAAACGTGTTCAATTAGTAGAAGTGATAGATTTTCTGAAGTAAAAACACCAAAAATGTCACTTGTTTTATCTGGAACACCAAATCAATTAAGACCCCTAATAGATTCAAAAGAAAATGGGTTGTATAGTAGGTTTGTGTTTTACTTTTTTGATGATATCCAAGGGTGGAAGGATGTTTCTCCGTTAGCTATAAGAATCAATTACAAGGAGCTTTTTATTACTGAAGGTCAAGAAATCTTATTGTTGCATGATAAGCTTAAAGAACTAGATAGTTTAGAAATAGAACTGACAGAAGAACAATGGGGTAGTTTCCAACAACAAATGCAATTAGCTACTCAAATTATTATTGAAAGCAATAAAACAGAATTTCTATCGGTTATAAAAAGGTTTGGATTGATATTCTTTAGGGTTTGCATGATATTAACGGTGCTGAGAAACAGATATTTAATTACGGATGAGACTGAATTACTGATAGCGACGGATGAAGATGTTAATACAGCCATAAACATAATAAAACCCTTAATAGACCATTCGTTGTTATTATTTGATAAGTACAAAAAAAATGCTATTGTATTACCAATGAAAGAAAGGTTTTTATATAATGCATTAGCTAGAGATTTTAGAAGAGGTGAAGGCTTAGAAATCGCAATACAATTAAATATCGCCGAAAGAACGTTTGATGATATTTTAAAGAGATGGATGGAAGTAGAAATATTACAAAAGGTCTGTCATGGATTATATAAAAAATTAGGTATAAAATAACCTTGCAAGCTTTGCAAATACTGCAATACTTGCGAATAAATTTTAAAAGCGAGAGCCATTAGGTTTCTCGCTTTTTCATTTCTATTAACTCAAATATTAATCATTTTAAACAAAAAAAACATGAAACTACAACAAAGTAAAAGACAAAATGTAAAGCTCCGTTTAGGAATTTCTGGAGCAAGCGGGTTTGGAAAAACCCATAGTTCATTATTATTAGCATTCGGGATGACTCAAGACTGGTCGAAAATTGCCGTTATTGATTCAGAAAACTCTTCTGCATCTTTGTATTCAGACCTAGGGAATTTCAATGTATTAGAACTTTCAGCACCCTTTAGTCCAGAAAGGTATATTGAAGCCATTAAAACCTGTGAAAACGCTTCTATTGAAGTAATTATCATTGATAGTATTACTCATGAATGGAATGGTACAGGCGGTTGTTTAGATATACACGCTAAACTAGGTGGGAGATGGCAAGATTGGGCATCAGTAACTCCAAGGCATCAAGCATTTATAAATAAGATTCTCCAATCTAGTTGTCACATCATTACTACTACAAGAAGAAAAATAGATTACTCTTTGGATATTGGTAGTAATGGTAAAAGCAAGGTAGTTAAACATGGAACTAAGGAAATAACTAGAGATGGTTTTGAATATGAACTGACAGTTAATTTTGAGATTGTAAACGACCAGCATTTAGCAAAAGCGTCAAAAGATAGGACTAATCTATTTTCTAATATTCATGAATTTGTAATTAGTTCAAAGACTGGAGAAAAACTTCTAAAATGGTGCAAGGCTGAACCTGTTAGCGTAAAAGACATTGTAGAGCGTATTAATAATGCCTTATCAGTATCTGAATTAACAAAGCTTTACAATGACAACCCTTCATTTCAACAAGGTTTGCAGCCACAGTTTAGAAGTAAAAAAGAACAATTAGAAAAATTATCTAACCATCAAAATTTCAGTACAAATGGAACTACAAATCATTCAGCCTAAAATGGATTTACAGTTAAACCCTGTAACACCTACTATTATTCTAGAAAGTAGTATAAACAAGCCTATATTTAAGTCTAAACCCTTTATAGAGGCTAATACTCTAGAAGTCCAGTTAAATCATCTTAGACAAGACTGTATTATTCCTGTTTTTTCAAAAGATAATGAAAGGACAATAAGCCATAATGAGTTTATTGAAGTAGCACAAGACTGTGTGCAAAAGGTGTTTCCTCATCATATTTATGATGCTCCAGAAATTAGAGTGAGCCATCAGATTAAAGGCAGAGTTCCAAGTGCTGTTAATAAACAAGTAAAGGAACTGCTAGACCATGAGAAGACTATTTATTATGAAAGGATGGCTTTTATTATACGCATACCTAGTATAACTGAAAATATAAATGGGAATGAGATAGCATTAACCATAGGTGGTGTAAGAGCTTATAATCAAGAGAATTTATACTCAAAGAAGACCTATGAGAGGTTTAAGTTTTTTATTGGTTTTCAGAACCTCGTATGTTGTAATATGTGTGTTTCAAGTGATGGGTATGTGGAGGACTTACGTGCTGATAGTTATATTGGAATGAGAGCTAAACTATTAGAAATTCTACAAGGCTATCAGGCTGAAAAACATCTAAATAGTATGAAGCAATTATCACAAGAATCTTTAACTGAACATCAATTTGCTCAATTAATAGGTAAGACTAGACTATATAATTATTTACCTAAAAAGGATAGGCTTCAGATTCCTGAGTTAATGCTTAATGATGGACAGATATCCACTGTAGCTAAAGATTATTATCAAGACGAAAGCTTTAGTAGAAATGATGATGGTGATATTAACTTGTGGAGTGTGTTTAATCTATTTACACAAGCTAATAAGAGTAGTTATATAGATACTTTCTTAGACAGAAACTTGAATGCTTTTGAGTTTTCTAAAGGAATAGCACAAACTCTCAATGGTGATAGTACTTACCATTGGTTTTTGAGTTGAATGAAACGCCCAACTATTTGTTGGGTGTTTTTATTATCTTTAAGAGAAATTATTTTAGAGCAATGGAAGAGATGTCATTTAAAGAATTAGGTCTAGAACCTGTTGATATACCAGAAGGTTTTAGTGTGGTAATAAATATTAGTGAAATAGATATATCAAATGAAGATAAAATATTTCAAGTTGTATTAACCGAGGAGATTAATAATAGTGCCAATGATATTTTAGTTGGATTAGCAGAATTTTCAAATGGTCAAATTAAACCATTCTCACCTATTGTATCCTATTGGGATATAAGTGGGCAGCTTAACCCTAAAAGCCAACCTGATTTTCCAATAGCGTATAGAAAAGCGAAAAATAGTTTAGTTAAATTAGTCTAATTTTTCAAGACTTTCTTTAGAGTAGAAATAAGCATTTCCTCGTTTTTCAAACTCAAGTTTACCTTGAATTCTATAGTGCATTAAGTCACAACTTTTTATCTTTGCAGACTTTTGTGCTTCCTTACTAGTTAACCATTTTTGCGTGTTCTTCATTAAGATATGCTATTAATAAGTTTAGTTAGGTTTCTTAGATAAAATTATAATAAGTATAAGTAGACTAATCGTGTTAATAATTTAATAATTAATAATTAGAATTCAAATTAGCTATTGGAGCTAATATGATTAATTTTGAAATATCACATAATATTATGATAAAAATTAGAAGTAAAAAAGTTGAGGGTATAATTTCTGAAATTATGGACCAATATACTTACGCAGATACAACAGATAGACCATGGATTATTGGTTTTAGTGGTGGAAAGGATTCAACAGTTTTATTAACCTTAGTTTGGATTGCTTTACAGAGAATAAAAGAAACTTTACCCTATCCATATCAATTAAGAAGACCTGTATACGTAGTGTGTAATGACACTATGGTTGAGAACCCAATAATATCTAGCTACATTGATGATGTATTAGTTAAGGTTGAAGAAGGAGCTAGAGATCAAGGAATTCCTATTATAGTTAAAAAGACAGTTCCTAAATTAGAAGAATCTTTTTGGATTAATGTTATAGGTAAAGGTTATCCTGTACCAAATAATACTTTTAGATGGTGTACAGATAAGCTTAAAATTAGACCAACATCTAATTTCCTTTTAGAGCAAATTGATGAAAAAGGAGAGGCTATTGTTTTACTTGGAACTAGATATGAAGAAAGTGCTACTCGTGAAAGATCTATGAGAAAGCATGAAGTTGAAGGTAAGAGATTGTCTAAGCATAATACAAATGCAAACACTTATGTATATGCACCAATAAAAGAAATGTTACTTGAGGAAATATGGTATGTAATTAATACAGTTAAGTCTCCTTGGGGTTTTGATAATTCTATTTTATTTCAGATATATTCTGATGCAAGTGCTGATGATTATGAGTGTCCTACTGTAGTGACAAATAAAACACACTCTTCATGTGGTCAAAGTAGATTTGGATGCTGGACATGTACTGTTGTAAAGCAGGATAAGTCCATGACAGCTTTAATTGAAAATGGTCAACATTGGATGCAACCTCTTTTAGAATTCCGAAATGGATTAGTAGAAAACCGAAATATCAGTGAAAACAGGATGCCCACTAGAATAAATGGTCAAATAGCAGTAACAGAGGAAGGTCACAATCAGGGATATTATACTCCAGGCTATAGAGCTAAATTATTAAGTGAATTATTGACTATTCAAAATGAGCTTCAAAAAGAAAGACCACATGTAACCTTAATAACTAATCAAGAGTTGATTGCTATTCAAGTAATGTGGAATAGAAAGTTAGAATTTGATTTCACTGTTGGTGAAATTTATAAGAAAATATACAATAAAGATATTAGTACTAATAATATCAAATCATTAGATGATACAGAAAGAAGAATCTTAAAAGAGGTTTGTAAAGAAGATGCTTCATATTATCATTTAATAGATAATTTAATAACACTTCAAGAAACAAAGACTCTTATGATTTCTAAGTATGGATTGCATAATGATGTTGAAAATAGAATTGAGTCTTTTGTTAATGAAAATCAATTATGAAAATAAGCAAAATAAAACTAAATAACTTTAGGATATATAAGGGACAAAATGAATTGAACCTTACAGCTAAAGGAGATAAAAATATAAGTATTATTGCAGGTAAAAATGGTTTTGGTAAAACAACGTTTTTAACGTCTTTAATATGGTGTTTTTATGGAAAACTTATGACTCAAGTAGAGGATAAGTATAAAAAGGATATTAAGAATATTGGAGGTTATGATAATTATTTACTATCATTAATAAACAAGGATAGTAAAGATGATTCATCAGAAACTACATTTTCAGTAGAAGTTGAGTTACAAGATTTACTAATTCCTTCAATACCTTGTAGAACAGTAAATATTATAAGAACGTATAGCTTAAAAACCAAGCAGGAAACACTACAGATTCTTATAGATGGAGATGAAAATGAGTTAACTAAAGATGTAGGTTTTGAAGTTTTTATTAATGACTTTATTTTACCTAGAGAGATAGCTAAGTTCTTCTTTTTTGATGCTGAAAAAATAGTGTCACTTGCAGAAGCAAAGTCTAAAGCTGAATTAAGAAGTTTAAGTAAAGCATATTCTGAAGTTTTAGGAATAAAGAAGTATGAAGAGCTTAAAAACAACTTAGAATCCCTTTTAACTAAGCTTAGAAGAAGGGGGGTTTCAGACCTTGAGGAATATAAACTTAAAGAACTGTTATCTGAAGAAGAGGAACTTGAAAAATTAATTAATCACAATCAAGATAAACAAGATGAGATAGATAAACATTTAGTTATTTTAAAATCTGAAAGTGACTCTCTTCAAGAAAAGTTAATTCGCGAGGGTAATTCCATTACTTTAGAAGAGTTAAAGGAGCTTAAATCTAAGCGTGATGGTTTAAAAGAAGAGTCTGTAAATATAAAGCAAGAGTTAAGAAAATTACTAGACCTTACACCACTTGTAATAGCAGGTAAACATCTTAGTAAGTTATATAATCAGCTTGTATTGGAAAATGATGTTTTATATGGGGCTTTAACAGAAAAGCTTTTAAAGAAAGAATTGGAATCTTTTTCAACAAGCATTCTTGCAAATCAAGATTTACTAAGCTTAGATGCTTCTATTAAAGATAAAATTGAAAAAGCTATAAGCAATTCAATGAAATCTAAATTCAAGAAAAAAGATTCAAAATCAAAAGTAGGTAAGGTTTACCTAGAGTTTAATGAAGAGTCTTTTAGAGCGTTTGAAGCTATTTATAATAATATTAAAACAACTTTTTTAAGCCAGTTTAATGCTATTGTTAAGGAAGAGAAAATCAACAGAGCTTTACTTAGCAGAACCAATAATAAAATTAAGCAAGGAGAAGCCAGAAAAGATAATCATTTAGCAAAGCAGTTTAGAGTTGAAAAAACTAGTGCTGATACTAAAATTGAAAATCTTTTAAATGAAAAGAATGATCTTTTAGAAGAAATTGGTGGACTAAGATTGAAGCTAACTTCACATAAAAAAGTGAGGTCTGAATATGAAAAGAACTTTAATTTAGTTGAAACTGATAAAAAGAAGTATGAGGTTACCCAAAAGCTTTTAGTTAAGATTAATGAGTTAATTAAAAGAATCAAGGAAGATAAAAAGTACTCTTTACAAAAATCTGTGTCTTTAGGTTTAAAGAAGTTAATGCACAAAAAAGATTTCATTTCTAATGTTAGAGTTAACATTATAGATGATGTTATGGATATTGATTTACTAGATAAAAAAGGACAGGTAATAGATAAGGATTCTTTGTCTAAAGGAGAGCAACAGCTTTATGCTACGGCTTTATTAAAAGCTTTGGTTGATGAGTCTGGAATTAAATTTCCTGTGTTTATAGACAGTCCTTTACAGAAGTTTGATAAGTACCACTCTAAAAACATAATTAAAGAGTTTTACCCATCTATTTCGGAGCAAGTAGTACTGTTTCCTTTATTAGAAAAAGAGCTATCTGAAGCAGAGTATGAGCTTTTAAAGCCTAATTTAAATAAAGCCTTCTTAATACATAATACTGAAAATGGGTCTGAGATTATCTCTTCTCGTGTAAATAATTTATTTAAAGAATTTAAAAAAGAAAAAGATGTTTACACATATTAAAACCAGTAAAGAAAATAAAGAGGTTGTATCTAAACTAACACGTAGACTTAATCTTGGGACAGAAAATATTATTTCTAGAATTGCATTAGCACATTCTTTGTCTCAAGATAGAGTTTTAAAGTTAGAAGACATACAAAACTCTGGAGGTAAAGATTACTCTAAAGCTGTGCTTTTTGGAGATTACTTAGATTATTATTTAGGTATGGTTGCTTTACATTATGGCATTCATATAACAGATAAAGACTTACCTAAATATATAAAAATGCATATTGATGATGGACTTCAGTTGTTAAATGAAGAACTAAACCAAATATTTAATATTGATGGTTTTGATTTTTTAGTTGAAAAGATTGAGTTAGGATTGTTTGAGTTAACTTAAGCTCCACTCAGTAACAAAGCCCATATTCTTGGCTATCTCGCATTGAGGCAGATAAAAATTGTCCATTTTAACTATAAACTGCTCTTGTGATAAACTGTTTAGTTCTTCATTAGAGCAGTTAAATAGCTTATAGTAGTCTTCTAATGGTTTATTTAAATTCTTTTTTAAGAGAAAATTACAGAAACCATACTGTAAATTATAAAATTGTTTAAAGTAGTTTTGATTAGGGATATAGTTGCTCTTCGCGCTATTTACACTTTTATTTATTGGGTGTAAATTCCATATTAAATCATGAGTTAAGAAACTCCAAGGTAGAAAATGATCTATACTCAAACCCTTGATGTCGTTTAATGGTATATTTTGGAAAACATCTATTTGATTAGGGGCTTCAGTAATAAAGTTACCCCAATATTTAGTTGCACTAGAAAGATTTCTAAATTTGGGCTTTTCAAGTTTTTTGGTGAGATTAACCACGTTAGGATTCTCTTTTTCTAGATATTTGATTAACTCAAATAAAGTATAAGCTTTTAATAGAGTGTAATTGTTTTTTATCCAACTCAACCATTCCGAATTAATTATTACTGCATTTGAGTATAAATTAATATTATATGGAGCAGAATCATTTTGTAATTCTAATACCTTTGAATTTACTTGGCTATCTATTATGCCTTTAGTTTGCGTGCTGTACCAAGATCTTATAAATCTATAAGGAACATACCTTGTAAGTTCTTTTGTTATTTTAATCATCAAATTAGAGTTCTTATGCTTAATTAGAAAATCAAACAAATCTTGCTCACTCAAATTATCCTCAAGGTGATAGTTTTTTTGTATTTGTTTTATAAGTTTAGAACACTGATCTATTTTGCCAAATGAAAGTTTGAAATAATTTACGGGATACCATAGTTTACTTATTAATTTAAACACTATTTCTTCATAGCTTATTTCCTTTTTTTCTTCCTTGAAACAAATCTCAATAATAGATAACCACCAATAGTATTTGTAGCTATTTTGAGTGTTATTAAAGACCTTGTTCAAATGTTTTAAAACCATATGTTTTATAGAAAAATATTACTTAGGTTTAAATGTATTAACATCTTTCAAAAATTCAAAAATAGTTTTGATACCATGTTTAGTAGAAGGTATTTTTAAATTTCCTTTTATAAAAGATTCTGATTTTTTAGGTAATGTTATTTTATCTACTTTCTTTTTTAAAGATATTAGTTCATTCTTTGTGTCAATTAATGAAAGTCCCTTATCAAATAGGAAATATCTTAGAAGTCTGATAAATGCAGATACATATTTAGATGAAATTAAAAAAGTATTAGCGTCTTTAGACCAATCATATTTAAAAACTTGTTTTATATAGCTAAAATATTGTTCTAATAGATTTTTAGATTTTTTGCATAATGCTAATGGGTTTTTTTCAAAATAGTCTCTACTATTTCCAAATAAATCTTCAAATCTTTTGTCTGTGATACTTGTTTTATCGGTTTTAATACCTTTTATAAATGGAATTAAGTCGTTGTCAACAATTGTTGTAATTGGAATACTTGGGAGGTTAAATTTATTTTTTCGATTAAGAGAATTAGTTAAAAAAACATTTCCAAGAGATTTTGATTCAGGAGAAGAGTTGCAAAGTAGCATAATCTTACCTGCAAGAGCTTCATCATCTTTATCTCCTAATACATCATATTTTATTAAATAAATTAAATTATTTTTAACTCTGGCTTGATTAGAATTTATTTCAACAAAAACTTTTGCTGCATTTTTAGTTATTTCTTCATTTTTTTTAGTTTGAAATTTTATAGCAGTAGCTAAGATTTCAGATTTTTTTAATGTTTCTTCTTTAATATTGTTTTTCGTATAACCATAGAGCCTGTGTTGTCCATCAATGATATCAATTGAACTAAATTTTTTAGGTATAGATAATTTTGTACTACCTTCTTTAGTTTCTTCAATACAATCATTGTTTAAGACTAAAGTTATTGTATTAGGAAATAACTTTCTTTTATCATCTTGAATAAAGTTTTTAGAAATATTTTCTATCTTACGTTCAATTAAAAGTCTTTGGTAGTTATGTTTTGTAGTTTCCTCTTCTAAAATAAAAGGAATGCCCTCATATCTGGAAACCCTTGCTATCCTTAATAATTGATCGACAGTAAACTTTAATAAGTATACATCAGCTTTAACTTTACTTCCTGTAATATATTTATTATCCGCTTTTAAAAAATCTAATTTTATTGACTCATCACTTTCTCCATATTCTTCGGGAGTAAATTCAAGTGCTGATAAAAATTCATTTTTTGAATGATGACTTATTAAATTTGAGAGTTGTCTTAAATATTCAAGGGTGTTGGGTTTAATGATATATAAGTTCTTTTGAATAATTGGATAATCGGGAAAATCTTTTCTAGAAAGTGCTTCATTTTGAATTTTAGTATTAGTTCCAAAATAGACATACTTATAATTTTCAGCTTCAGCAAAATCTTCTAATTTATCGTGAGGTATATCAAATAATTCAAACTTTTTTTCTAAAGTTAAATGTTTGGAAGAGATAAATAAATTACAATTTCTATTAAATTTTTTAATTTTGTTCTTGAAATTACTGTTTTCGGAAGTATACTCTAAAAATATACAAGTTTTATTAATAAGTAATACACCATCGATTTCAAGATGATTTCCTTTGGCTTGACTGGGGTCTAATATAGATAGTTCTATTTGGCCAGAACTTGGGTAATAATTATTAAACCCAAGATCAGTTGTCAAAAAGGATTTGAACCAATCCTCTAGTTTATCACCCGTTAAATTTTCAAAAGTTTTAGCCATTGTTTAATTATTATAAAGATCAATAAACATATAATGGGAGTTTTCTAACTCTCCTTTTTCATAAAGGTTTTCAAGGTACTCAAGTCCACCATTAGCATATTCTTCAATAAGAGTAACAACATCTGAGATCACTTTATTTAATTGATCTTCTTCCATGTCTTCTAACTCATTCCAGTTAATGTTTAAATCTTCTGTTTGAGTGAAAATTACCATTAACAAGAAGTCTACTAAAGAAGAGTCTCTTTTCCATTTACCTATTTCTAAAAAATCTGAAGTTAGATTTCTAGGAGGTAGAGGTAAGCGTCTTTTCTTTTTTATGCCAGTCATCATAGCATATATGTAAAGCTCATATATAGGTCCAAATTGGCTATATTCTGATGATCTTGAACCTTTGTTAGCTAATGCTTCAAGTAAAGGTATTCTACTGTTAGCATAGCGAGGTCTTTTTGAGACTAAATTTGATTTGAATTCTTGGCTATTCATTATTTTCTTCTTTCAATTTTAGTAGTTCTTTCTATTTGTGAAGATTCTTCATCCACTTCATTTAGGTAAAATGTTTTAATAACATCACTTTTTATTAGTTGTTGACCTAAATCTGTTAGTTTATCTTCAGAATCTTTATCATAAAGGTCTTTAACCAAAATAATACTCTGAGGGAATACATCTGGAATAGCTTCAAAGAATCCTTTGTTAAAAGCTTTACCAAAGGCAGATAAAGGTGCGTCAGCTAATAAAGGGTAATTGTATTGAGATGTATTTGCTGATATAATAGACATAACAACTGCAAACTTTTTCATTCTTTGAAACCCTTCAGAAGCTCCAGAAACTTCATTTCCTAAATCATCTATGTAATCTAAAGAAATACCACCAGAAGGAGATTTTTGAAATCTTAAAACACCACCTTTAATATCATTGTACTTAATTAAGCTTTGGAAATGTTTATTAGCGTGGTCCTCTAAAAGACTAACCATTTTATCAAAAACACGTTCTTTAGCAAGTAGAGTAGCATCTACTAAATCTTTACTAATTTCATAATTAACTGTATAACCTTCTGGTATATCTTTAGGGCGTAAATTAGAAATCTCTTTTTCGGTGTTAGAAATTTGAGTTTTTAAACTTTTAATAGTGTCTTGGAGTCTTTCAATTCTTGAAGAGGCTTGCTCCATTCTTCTTATAGATCCTTTATACTGATTTATAATAGTTGTTGCATTGTCTACTCCTTCACCTTCAGTACCTGCAATTAAAATATCCTTTCTTTGAGATTTTAGAGCTTTCAATTCTGAACTTAATTTATCTAACCTTTGTTTTAATTCTAGTTCTTTTTCTCTGGTTCTTAAAACACTAGATGGTATAGATTCAAATTTGTTTAAAAAAGGAGCTGCATTTAATTGAAGGTTTCCAAAGAAGTCTTCCAAATCATTTTTAACAAACTCTTTTTTTGCACTATTTTCATTAGGTCTGTTTTTAAGCTTTAGTAGGTAATTGTATGCATCTGTTCCTTCCTTAGCATCTCTATTACATACATAACATTTCTTATCCTCTATCATCTGATCTAATGTAACAGCATCTGGTGAATTAACAGGAAGCATTGTAAAGTAATCATTAGGATTCTCAGCTGCATTCTGTAATGCTTTTTTCTCGTATCTTTTTTGTCGAAACTCTTTGATGTTATTTTTAAAATTATTTATCGAGTCTTCAAAACCTAAAGTAATCCAAGAGAAGTTTCCGTCAAAAAATCTATTGTTAATACCATCAAGAAAAGAGTCATAGTCATCTTTAACACGTTTTAAAACTTTATTTTTTTCAGAGATTTTATCATCTAACTCTTTTCTCTTTTCTGCATTAGCAAAGTTTTGTTCTAACTCATTTTTTTCCTGTTCAGCAGCTTCATATAATGTGTTAAATTCTGTTAGTTTTTCTGTTTCTTGAATTAGTTTTTCTTGTAATTCTTTTTTAACAACAATAGCCTTATCAAGTCTATCATTATGTTCACTAGTTGCATTAGTTTGCTTATTTAAATCTTTTTCAGCCTTTATAGCTATGTCTTTAACGATGTTGGCAATGTCTTCATATTTACTAATGTTGGTCAATGTCCTTACTGCATCTTCAATACTTGATTTCTTACTAAAATCAATCATCTTATCTACTTCCTCTCCTTGAAAGAATGAATATTGCCTTAGTGTAGGTAGTATAAGTTGACTTATTACTTTTTGTTTTTCTTCAGCATCATAAACAGGTTTATATTTAGGAAGTACGTGGTCTGTTTTGTCTACCTCAATATCATCTATTGTTATTTGCCAGCTATCAAAATCTGTTAGTTTTTCACTTATTCTAGTAGCAGTAAATGACTTTGTGATTTGGTATTTATACCTACCAGTAGAATACTCTATTTTAATTCCTGTTTGTACTTGATCTCCAATAGCAGTTTCGTTTTTAGCTTTATCAGAAATTATTTTAACAGCAAAATCTTTTACATTTTTTTTCTTTTTATCATCTGAATCTAAAACCTGATCATAAAACAGCCATAAAAAAGCATTAAAAAATTTAGATTTCCCCGCTCCATTATCGGCTACTACAATGTTTACACCATCCTCAAATTCATATCTTGTTGTATCATAATCTCCATAGTAATTAAAGAAATTCTTGAAGGATATACTATTTATTATTGATGCCATATAAATTATATATTATGTACGTTTTTTAGTTTTTTGTATATCATAGAGCTGTTAAGGTGATTATCATTTTCATTAATAATTACAGATAAGACCTCTACAATTTTCTTTCGATATGGGGCATTAGTAGTTAAGGTTTCAAGTTCTTTCTCTTTAATATTATACTTTTTCATTAAATCTGAATCAGAAAGTATTTCTTTTAATATTTGATTTCTTTCCATGTGGTTTTTATAAGTCGTTTATAATTGTATCTAAATCTAAGTCATATTTCATACATACATCCTCTAAAGCTTCTTTAGAATCATAAAAATTCATTGCTAAACTAGCAAAATATGCAACTCGATTTAATTCATTTTTAACTAGGTTTTTTTCTATATTGAAAAGCTCACCTAAGTTACTATCTAATTTTGGTATTACAACCATATCGTAAATGGTGGCAAAAGCTTTGTCTTTATGCTTTCTAAGCAATCTGCCTCTTCTCTGTATAAATTGACGAGGGTTTCCAGTACTACTAGCAAAAATTCCTACTTCAGCTCTAGGAACATCAACACCTTCATCAAGCATTTTCATAGCAAATAATACTTCAATTTTGCCATCTTCAAAACCTCTTAGTACTTCATCTAAATTTTGATCCTCAGATGTGTAGGAGTTCATTTTTAAATTTGGATACTCATTATGTATTTGGGTTAAATATTGATTTAAAATTTTGACAGTTTCACCTTTGTCATTTAATGTATTTCCTTCAGGGATATAGGCAAATACATATTTGTCTTTCTTTATCTTGATTAGATCTTTTATAATAGAGCTAAATGTGTCTAATTTATTATGTGCTTTGTGTATTATACTTTTTCTTTTAAGTAATAAAATCTCTACAATAGGATCATCTTTAAATCTACCATTTTCAAAGTCAAAAAATTTCAGTAATTTTTTTGATATCTCTGTATATTCTTCAAATTCTGAATCAGTCAATTCAACAATTAAAGGGTAATATTTATAGCCTGTTAAAAAACCATAGTCTAAAGCTCTTTCCATACCAAAACTATAAGTATAAGGTGGGGAATCATTGAAAAACGAGTCAATAGCTTTAGTTCCTTGAGGATCATATATTCTTTTAGGTGTGGCAGATAGCCCAATCTTTTTACTAACCTTAACATCGTTAAGTTTACTTTGTATGTTGTTTGCTCCCATATTATGGGCTTCATCAGCAATAAGAAGAAAGTCTTCTTGGACTTTTTGAAATAATTTTTGAAATCTGTCTAATACAAAGCTACCATATGTTGAAATGATTACTAAATCACTTTTTAAACCCCAAGAGTAATTACTAGAATAATTTGCTAAATCCTTTTCCCAATTATTACCTCCTCCTACTTTTAGAATATTTTTAAAGTTAAATGATTTAACTTCTTCTTCCCATTGGTTTAGTAGTGCAATTGAGGGAACTAAAATAATTGCTCTGTAATTGCCACTATCAGTATATAGGTTTAATAGGCAATTAAGTGATGTAATGGTTTTACCTGTACCTGTAGCCATAGCAAATACCCCAGAATAATCTTTTTTTACCCATTCATCAAAAGCCTCTTTTTGATATTCTCTAGGTCCTTGAGGGAAAGGAAACTTGGGAGTATTATGTATTATTTCTAATTTGTCTTTAAATCGTTCTTTCTTCAGTTTAATTATTTTATTTACTTTCTCACTATAACCATGTGTTTTTAGTTCTAAAGAGTCATCAAGTAAGTCCGCTATATCTTTATCTCTTCCAATAGCATTTATAACTACTTCAATTTTGTTCTTGTCTATATAATTATAAGCAGGGTGCTTCTTGTTAAATATTCGTTCAAAATTATTTCTGGCATCCTTAATTCTTTTAACGCTAATGTCTCCATTCCAAGGAGCTTCAACTTGAAAACTTTCTGAATTTTTTAGCAATGCAGAAAGAGTGAAATTTATACTGCCATCTGTAGTTATGTAATCTTCACCATCAAATAATGTCATGGTTTTACAATGAGATAAATCTACATCATTAAATTTAACAGGTAGAATTTCTAATCTTTCTGATTTAAGAAGATATTTTAAGCAATCAAAAAAGTGTTGACTTTCAGGACTTAAGTTTTTTTCTATTTCAGATAAATCATTAAATATATTTATCCATTTATCTTCATTTTGGAGTTTAGGATTGACTACAAGATTTTCATAATCTGCAAGACTATATACATGATTTGTTATTATACGCATCTTCCCTTTATTGTATAGAAATTCAGCAAGACTTTTAGATAAAACCTTTATCGCATTAGAACTAAAATAACCTAGTAATAGATCTATTGTTTTAGAAATGGGAAAAGTTTCTTCATAAAACTCCAGTGGAATATAATCTGAGTCTGAACTGTATTTGTAAGTGGGTGGGAATGATAAATTCCTAAAATATTCTTGCATAAATGTTCTCTTAGTAAACTTTTTAAAGTTGTTTAGATAATTATAAATAGGGAGTTTATAAATCTACTGATATTTAATTATATAAAAAAAAATTATATAAAATTTATGGGGTTTAAAGATCACACTCACGCGTTCCACCCCAGGATAAACCCCCACTTATTTTTAGGGCAAAAATGTCCCCCTACCCCAATTAAAAGATTTTACTTTTTTTCAGGCAGATAAGATACAAGTTGATAGCTGTTATCTTATGTCTGAAAAAAAGTAAAATCTTTTAAAGGGTTTATGTTCAACTCAAAAACTTATAAAATTATGGTACGTATTATTAACTACAAAGAAAGACAAAGAGAGGATTTAACAACATTCTTTGTTTTAGAGCTACAAGGTGGTGTTGCAATGGTAAAAAGCCAAGTAACAAACCAGTTCTATGCTACGGCACAAAAGACTTTCATTTCTTCAACATTTGATGAAGAAACTTGTAAAGCATTAATAGGAACTTCTATGCCTGGAAAGATAGAAAAAGAGACTTGTGAACCTTATCAGTATACTGTTAGGGAAACAGGCGAGATGTTAATTCTAAATCACAGATATGTGTTTATTCCAGAAGGTGAATCAGCAGATGAGGATAAGGCTATTCAGGATTTATTAACTGAAGAACACACATTTTCACAGAATGGTGTACTAGAGGGCGAATTAATAGATTAATCAAACTTCCAGTTTATGTATAACTACTATAAGGGTAGCAAGCATAAACTGGAATTTTTAATTTGAAAGTTATGAAAGTATCAGAAATTAAAGTTTCCTACTCTAATGAATATCCCAGCAAAGTGACTATAACTAATAGTAATAGTGTTTATGATTTAATAAAGAGTCATTGGGATACAGATTTAATAGAGTTGCAGGAACAAGTGAAAGTTGTTCTACTTAATAGAGCTAACATGGTCATTGGTATTTATGACTTGTCTAAAGGAGGGATATCAGGTTGTATAGTAGATATAAAACTTATTTTAAGTGTTGCTTTAAAAGCACTCACATCACATATAGTGTTAGTTCATAACCATCCTAGTGGTAACCTAAAACCAAGTGAAGCAGATAAGAGGATTACAAATAGGCTAATTGAAGCATGTAATATAGTTGAGATTACTCTAATAGACCATCTAATAATATCTAAGGATAATTACTTTAGTTTTAAGGATGAAGGGCTTATATAGCCTTTCCCTAATATGATAGTAGTTTTTGTCTTGCTCTTATGTGTATGTGTCAATATGTACACTATTTAACGTGATTTAGCTGTAGTGTGATAGTTTACAGATTATATATTATAGCTAAATTATGTAAATATTGATAGGTGCTATTAAGGTATTCTACAGGTGTTACTAGATATATTTCTATGCCTCTAGGCAAATCAGATGTTAAACAGTAAGTAGTAAATAGCTAAATGTTAGTTTTCAGAATCTTCAATATGAAGTAATTCAGAAAGAGAAACTTCTAAGGCTTCAGCAATTCTATACAAGGTGTGTAGTGTTGGATTAGTTCTTCCAGATTCTATTCTAGAGACATTAGTAGTGTCAAATACACCTTCAATTTTACCAGCTAAGTCAACTTGAGAATACCCTTTGGAGTATCTTATTTCTTGAATTCTTTTACCTGTTATTTTCAGTAAATTTGACTTTCCCAATCTTGGCATATTTGACAGGTCAAGGAAAGGTTTATATTTACGTAGTTTAATGCCATATATGGCAAGTATTTAAAACATTTTAAAAATGGAAAACGTATTCTTTATTTTATCTTCAGTATTTTTTATAGCTGAATTTGGTATTAATTATAAAATAGCTAATACCCAAGACAAAATGGATTTCAACTATAATCCTAGTCAACTTTTTAATATAGGAGCTTGGTTGTCAGGTTTTGTTTTATCTGCAATATCATTATCTTTTGCATTAGATATTAAATGGTATTTTATAATAATTATTAATACACTTGTGTGCTGGTTTTTACATCCAGTATTTGCTTTTTTATATAGGTCACTTACTGGCTATGGAAACTTACATAGAGATAAGAAGATAGTAATGATAATAGCTATTGTGCTTTTTGTAATAGGTTTAGTATTATGACTTTTCGCATGATTTTATAAGAGTACACCTTATTCAGGTTTTAAAAAAAGAGTCTATGTTAAATAAAGAGTATTTTATAGATTTACTATCTCTAGATACTGCTCTAGTAAGTATACACCATATTAATTGGTGGCTCATAAAATATGAAGATGAGTTCTACAACGCTATTCCTAATTCAGAATGTGGTAAATGGAGTAAGTGGTTAAGAGACAACTCTATTAATGTCTTTCCTTGTGCATGTCACACTAGAGAACAAGATTGTATCTTTATTGAAATGTATTTTGAACTTCTAAAGGTATCTGAACTAGAGAAACAAGAGGTTCGCTATAAGAAACCTATTGAGGTGTTTAATTCAATAAAACATGATGAGGATAAAGTTGCTCTATGGCTAGAGGAATATGAGTCTCTATGGCATAACCTGCAATATAATAAGGTCATAAGGGTTAAAATCACTACTGAACCATACACTAGAATAGAAATTCAATTAAATGCTGATGATTTCAAGAACATAGCAACATTCAAAAAGTTGTATTATAGATGTTATCATGCTATCACTTAGTAAAAGCGTATTACACTTACAAAAGCAGTAAGGAAACAGTAAATAAGTTTCTTAATATTCATTCAGATAAAACTGAACTAATTTTCAGATTAAATATAAAAAAGGGAGTACTTCTAGAGGTGCAATAAATAAAAGTGACAAATAAACGCATAGCGTTCAGCTGATTAGTTAGTGAATATCGAGCCCAAGTGGGACCACTTTAATAAAGACAAGCCTTTCGAGAAATCGAGAGGTTTTTTTTACACCAATACAACATATGTACAACAATTGGTCTTTCTTTGATTCATTTCTTTAAAATCACTTCGTTAATTTGTATACTGACGTTGTAGTTTTTGCTATATACACCATAAAATGTTCTGTGAAATAACAATCTGAGACTCTAATTTTGACTAATTTGTTTTAAAAAAGCAGAGAACTCTGAGGTTATTCGAGTTGCTTGTGCAACTATATCCCAGGCTCTCTTTGCAATTTCTTTAGTGATTTTATCTAACCATATATGACGTTTAACGTGCAGATATACTGTGTTTACTCTTAGAGGAAAGTCTTGTGTCGTGGCTTGTTTATAAAATCCATGAGCAATTAATTCTCTGGCAGTTTCTTTTTTTGAAGTGATATGACATTCTTCAAAATAGAGATACATAACTTCACCATTCTTGGTATGTCTAACTAAGTCTAAATGATTTATTAAAAATTCAGGAAGAATAAGCTTCAGTAGTTTTTGAAACTGTCTAAAAGGCTTTTTTTTACAATAATCGAAATCTATTTTTAATTAGCACACACAACTTTTAGGAATGATCTCAAATTATCATATAGAATGTTTTCTATATTTATGTTTTAGACCTATTAATTTTAATAATACCATTTTTTTTAAAGTGATGTCACTTGTTTTAAGTAATTGAGTAGTTTCAAACTCGGCATTTAAAACCGTCATTATTTTTTGTGACGTATTTCGTCACATACCAAGCCATAGAACAGATGTATTTTGAGTTTAGCGGGCTTACTCTACTTCAGACGAAATCTGTAATTTATACCCTTACTTTAATTCTGTTTTCTCCTACAGCTCAATATTTTCAGTTCTAGTCGTAAATATTTATAAAGAAAAAAATGTTTATTAAAACAACAAATTATAATCCAAATACACTTGGCAACCATAAACTTAATCCAGGAAAATAGGTGACCAATAGTAGAGAAATTATCATGGCGGCAAAAAGCGGTAAAAGTGGCTTAACAACTTTCTCTATGGTTGTATTTGCTACACCAACTCCTACAAATAAAACAGATCCTACAGGTGGTGTACAGAGACCAATGCATAAATTTAGAATCATAACAATACCAAAATGTACGGGATCCATGCCAAGCTTTTCAACAATAGGTAAAAAGATTGGAGTGAAAATAAGGACTGCTGGTGTCATATCCATAAATATACCAACAACTAATAATATTAAATTAATGATTAGTAATATCACTATTGGATTATTGCTTGCTCCTAATAGCGCTGTACTTATATCATTTGGAATATTCTCATAAGACATTACCCAAGACATGCTCGTGGAAGCACCAATCAATAACATGACAATGGCTGTAGTGCCACAGGCTTCTAAAGATATTTCTGGTAAATCTTTAAGGGTGATTTCCTTGTACCAAAGGCCTAATAATAAAGTGTAGAGAACCGCAATGGCTGATGCTTCTGTGGCTGTGAAAATGCCTGCTACAATACCTCCAATTACTATAACAAGTAACATTAAGCTAGGGAAAGCTCTAAAAAAGGTACGTCCAACTTCTTTTAATGAGCTTTTCTTCCCAACTTTATAGCCTTTCTTTTTAGCCCAAAAAGACGCAACGATCATAAGAAATAATCCTGTTAATATTCCAGGTATATAGCCAGCTAAAAATAAGGCAGCGATGGATACACCGCCACTTGCTAAGGAATATACAATCAGTACATTACTTGGTGGAATTATTAGTCCTGTAGTTGAAGAAGTAATGTTTACTGCGGCTCCAAATTCTTTTGAATAGCCTTCCTTTTCCATTTCTGGTCCTAAAATACTACCCATTGCTGATGCAGATGCCATTGCCGATCCCGCTATGGCTCCCATTAGCATGGCGGCTATTACATTAATTAATGCTAATCCTCCTGGGAGAGCACCTACAAGTGTTTTGGCAAAATCTATTAAACGGTGTGCTATACCACCTTTATTCATAAGTTGACCAGAGAGGACAAAAAATGGTATGGCTAACAGGGCAAAACTATCTAAACCGGTCGCCATTCGTTGAGATACAGTAGTAACTGCAGGAAGCATGGATATACTTGTCATCATCGTTAATAATGATGAAATGGCAATACTCCAGCCTACAGGGACGCTTAGTAATAATAAACCAATAAAACTAAATACTAAAACGAGTATAGGTAGATATTCCATTATAATTGTTTGTTTAAAATATCAGAAAGTTTGTAATAAATAATTAAGATGCCGCTAATAGGAATTACGGAATAAACAACAGCTAACGGAATTTGCAATGCTGGCGAAGACTGTTTTAGAGTAAATGTGATATAAACTAATCGTAGCCCACCAATCACAAATGCTGTAAGGCAAAAAGCAATAATAATCCAATTAACAAATGTCTTTAATTTTGTTTGCCCTGCCTTATTCAATCGTGCTGGTAATAAATCTATAGCAACATGCATACGTCTTCCAGAAATATAAGCAGCTCCTAAAACACCAACCCAAATCATAAGATACCGTGCTAGTTCGTCTGTAAATGAACTTGGAGTTCCTATCACAAATCTTGTAAACACTTGCCATAATACATTTATAACCATTACTCCCATAATTATAGCGAGTGATGTACCCAATATCTTATCTACTTGTTTTCTTAATTTCATAATTATTGACTTTCTTGAATTCTTTTAAGGAGGCTATAAATCTGTGCATCATTTTTATAGGACTCATAAATGGATTCCACTTTGCTTTTAAATATTGTTTTGTCTGGTTGAATAATGGTTACTCCAGCTTCTTTAACAGCTTCTAAGGCCTCTAATTCTGCTTTTGCCCATAGATGTCTTTGATAGTCTACTGAAACATCAACAGCCGATTGCAACCATTCTTTTTCTTGAGTATTTAATGCGTCCCATAAATGTGTACTAATAATCAGTACATCTGGAATCGTAGTGTGTTCGTCTAGAGAAAAAAACTTGCAAACTTCATAATGTCTTGATAGGTAAAATGTTGGTGGGTTGTTTTCTGCTCCGTCTACAACTCCTTGTTGTAAAGCGGTATATAATTCTCCTGATGATATTGGAGTAGGGGACCCTCCAAGGCTTGTGACCATACGCATGGCCGTAACGCTTTCCATGACTCTAATTTTTAAGCCCTCCAAGTCTTCTGGTGTTTCAATAGGTTTCTCTTTGGTATAAAAACTTCGACTTCCAGCATCATAATATCCTAAACCTTTCAGCCAATATTTTTGTCCACCATCCAACAATTCTTTGCCAATAGCACCATCTAAAACATTAAAAGTATGTTCGCGATCTTTAAAAATGAATGGCAGTCCAAACACTTTCATATCTGGCGAAAAATTTTCCATCACTGCCGCAGATACTTTGGTCATATCTAAACTTCCTATTTGAAGCAGCTCTAAGCATTGACGTTCCGAACCTAATTGTTGGTTAGGGTATATTTCTAATTTTAATTTTCCATTTGAATTTTTGTCGAGCTCTTCACCCATACGTATCATGGCCTTATGTACAGGATGGTTTGTGTCTAACCCGTGTGCTAATTTGATTGTTTTTTCGCTTTGTAATGTTTCACAAGATGTAAAAGTCATTAATAATAAAAATGAAATAAATACCGGAACAAATGTTTTCATTAAAAATAGATTAGATTAAAGCTTTTACTTTTTTGACGATTGACGTTCTATTAAATTCGAATCCATTATTATGGTTTGTGCGTTTAATGCGCCATTTTCTTTTGTGATATGCTTCAAAAGTAATTCTGTAGCAACCTTACCCATTTCAATTCCTGGCTGATTAATAGTCGTTAACGCAGGATTAATTACTGTTGAAATAGGTTCATTACTAAAACCAACAATGGCAATATCTTCAGGAATTTTTACACCTTTATCTGTTAAATATTTCATGGCTCCAATTGCTGCCACATCGTTTGCAGAAAATATACCATCAACAGGATTTGGTAGGGCTAATAATTTCTCGGAATTTTTCTTGCCATCTTCTTCCATTAATTTAGATGGAAAAACAAACGCTTCTACAAAGGGTAAACCATATTTTGAGAGTGCATGTTTATAGCCTTGAAATCTGTTTTTATAAATTTCTAAGTTTTGTGGGCCAGAAAAGTGAGCGATATGTTTACACCCTTTCAAAATGAGATGCTCTGTCGCCTCAAAACCACCTTTAAAATCGTCAATTAACACATTAGAATAATTAGGAATATCACAATGTCTATCAAAAAACACGAGTTGAATGCCTTGCTTTTTTAAGACTTCTAAATGCTTATAGTCTTTAGTTTCCATGGAAATAGACATGAGTACACCGTCTACCCGTTGCCCCAATAGGGTGTTTATTATTTTTTTTTCACGATTGAATTGCTCTAAGGATTGACAAATAATAACGGTGTAACCAGCTTCGTATGCAGTCTCTTCAATACCGCTAATTACGGATGAAAAGAAATGACGCGAAATTCTTGGTACAATAACACCTATAGTGTTTGTTTTATTTTTTCTTAAACTCGATGCTAAATGATTACGTTGATAACCCATTTCTGCAGCCTTGGCCAAAACGATATCTTTGGTTTTTTGTATGACTCTTGGGCTATCGTTTAAAGCTCTAGAAACCGTGGAACTATCAAGGTTTAAGGCCTTAGCAATATCATGTATGGTTACCTTATTATTTTGCATTTGAATATTATTTGGTAATTATTAACTTCCTCCTAGATTACGTTTTTTTGTAGTTGAAACCAAGCAACATTATAAAACAAATATATGATATTCAAAATACAATCGATTGTATTTTGAATATTTTTATTACTTTTACAAAAATTAACTTAAATATACTTGGCAATGACAACTCACTATCAAACACGTTACGCGGCATCACCACAAGACGTTAAAAACTACGATACTAATAGATTAAGAGATGAATTTTTAATTAGCAACGTCATGGAAGATGATGCTATAAATTTAGTCTATTCTCATTATGATAGATTTATTACTGGTGGAGCAGTTCCAGTGAAAAGTGAATTAAAACTCGAATCTATAGAGCCACTTAAAGCAGATTATTTTTTAGAGCGTAGAGAATTAGGAATAATAAATGTTGGTGGTAAAGGCACCGTTTCTGTTAATGGTGTAGATTATCATTTAGATTATAAAGAAGCTTTGTACATAGGTAGAGCGAATAAAGACGTTAGTTTTAGTAGTGAAGATGCTACAAAACCCGCAAAATTTTATTTAAACTCTACACCAGCTCATAAAACGTTTCCAACTAAAAAAATTAGTAGAGAAGATGCGGAAGTGGTAGAATTAGGTGCTCTAGAAACAGCAAACGCCAGAACGATTAGAAAACTAATTGTAAATAGCGTGGTTGAAACATGCCAAGTACAAATGGGGATGACTGAGTTAAAAACCGGAAGTGTTTGGAATACCATGCCAGCTCATGTACACGATAGAAGAATGGAGGTTTACTTTTATTTTGAAGTACCTGAAGATCAGGCTGTATGTCATTTTATGGGCGAACCAGAAGAAACAAGACATATTTGGATGGCAAATAACCAAGCCGTAATTTCTCCACCTTGGTCTATACATTCAGGTTCGGGAACGAGTAATTATACTTTTATTTGGGGTATGGCTGGAGAAAATTTAGACTACGGAGATATGGATCACTGTAAGATTAACGAGTTAAAATAATTAATTAAAACTTCAATTATGTCAATTAACTTATTTGATTTAACAGGAAAAACAGCATTAATCACTGGTGCTACTCATGGCTTAGGAATGGCGATGGCAAAAGGTATAGGGAATGCTGGAGCTAAAATTATTGTAAACGGGAATTCATCACAAGCAAAATTGGATGAAGCTGTTGCAACTTATAAAGAAGTTGGTATTGAGGCTTATGGTTATCTTTTTGATGTTACAGATGAAATCGCTGTAAAAGAACATATTGAAAAGATTGAAAATGAAGTTGGTCCTATCGATATTTTAGTCAATAATGCAGGTATTATTAAACGCACTCCATTAGTAGATATGGAGGTGGAGGATTTTAAAGCTGTCATTGATGTCGACTTAGTCGCTCCTTTTATTGTATCTAAACATGTTGTGAAAGGAATGATTGAAAGAAAAAGTGGTAAAATCATTAACATTTGTTCCATGATGAGTGAGTTAGGTCGAAATTCTGTTGGTGCTTATGCAGCTGCAAAAGGTGGACTTAAAATGCTTACTCAAAATATGGCGACTGAATGGGCCAAACACAACATTCAAACCAACGGGATAGGTCCTGGGTATTTTGCAACAAGCCAAACAGAACCTATTAGAGTTGACGGTCATCCTTTTAACGACTTTATTATCAACAGAACACCATCAGGTAAATGGGGAAATCCAGAAGACCTGCAAGGCGCAGCTATATTTTTAAGCTCAAAAGCGAGTGATTTTGTTAATGGTCATGTTGTGTATGTAGATGGAGGGATACTCGCGACTATTGGTAAACCCGCTAACGAAGATTAGTAAAATCTAAATTATCATGAAAATCATAAAAAATCGTATTTCTGTATTACTGATAGTGGTTTTATGTGCTTGTGCGCAAGAGAAAAAAAGCACCATTATTAGCGTAAAAAACACATTAGAGTTTGAGCGTACTTTTGAAACTGTAGAACTTGATAAAGCGTTCTTAAACGTAGATAATCTATCTAATATTGGAATAAAAGATGTAAATACAGGCAAGCTTCAAGTTACTCAATTAGTAGATAATGATGGAGATGGTACTATGGATGTCATTTTATTTCAACCTAAAGTGGCTTCAAAATCTGTAGCTAAATTTGAGGTGGTGCCTATTACCGAAGCAGAACAACCAAAAGCACCAGATTTGTGTTATTCTCGTTTTGTGCCAGAACGTACAGATGACTATGCTTGGGAAAATAATAAAGTTGCTTTTCGTGTTTATGGACCAACTGCACAAAAAATGATTGAAGATGCTGTTCCTGGTGGAACGCTTTCTAGTGGTGTTGATGCTTGGTTAAAACGCGTAGAATATCCAATTATTAATAAATGGTATAAAAAAGAAACTGAAACTGATGGAAGTTATCATGTCGATACAGGGGAAGGATTAGATGATTTTCATGTTGGGGCTAGTCGTGGAGTTGGTGGTATTTCTGTAAAAGTGGATAATACGTATTACAATTCCAAAAACTTCACCAAATGGCGTACGATAACTACGGGGCCTCTAAGAACTAGTTTTTATTTGGAATATGAAAATTGGGATGCTGGTGGAAACAGAATTAAAGAATCAAAAGTAATCAGTTTAGATTTAGGTCAGAATTTTTCAAAATTTAATGTGTCCTTAGAAGGTGTTAAAAACATTTCTGCTGGTTTAACATTACATGAAAAAGACGGAGAGGTTTTTGGCAGTAAAGAAGAAGGCTGGGTTAGTTATTGGCAACCTCATGCAGATTCTGAATTAGGAACTGCCATTATTGCTTCTAAAGATTATTTTAATGATTTTGAGACTTTTAATAGTGATATAAAAGACCTTAGTAATGCTTATGCACATCTTAATGTCATAAACAATAAGGTTATATATTATGCTGGTTTCGGGTGGAAAAAGAGTGGTCAGTTTAATACTAAACAAGATTGGGAGAACGATATCATTACATTTTCAGAATGTATAAACAACCCTTTAGAAATTAGCTTGAATAATTAGATTTCATTAGTCGTTTAAACTTTTTTTGAAATGCTTCTCGAAATATTGTTTAAATTCAAATAACCAAAAAGCCATAGTTTTAACATATAAAAACTATGGCTTTCTTCTAATCTGTCCTGGGGAATATCCCATTTTATTTTTAAAGACTTTTGAAAAATAGAAAAGCGAATTAAATCCTGTTTTTGCAGAAATTTCTTTTAAAGAAAGTGATGTATTCACCATTAGTCGTTTAGCATGTTCTAAGCGCTCTTGAATAAGGTATTGTTGTAAGGAAACACCTGTGTTATTTTTAAATACCGTTCTAAACCTGTTGTAACTTAAATGATGATCACTTGCAAGTTGTTTGAAGTCGACCTCAGTATTAAGATTTTCTCTTATAAAATCTATTATTTTCTTACAAAGTTCTTCTTCACGATTACCAGACTCCTGATTTTCATAAGAAATAACATATGCAACCAACTGAAGAACAATACCTGCTAAAATCTTTTTAAATCCTGGGCTATTTCTTTTAACCAATTTTATAGACTGATTAAATAGAAATATTAATTCTTCCTGATATCCCATTTGTTTCACATAGGATGTATTATTAGGAAACAAATCTTTGAGGATTTTATTAGATAAAACCTCACCTCTTATACCCATCCAATACTCTTCCCATCCGGTATCTTCAGAGGGTTTGTAATTATGCCATTCTCCAGGGTATAATAACATAACATCTCCAGAATTTACCTCCCACTTACCAGATTTTGTTTCTAGCGTACCTTTTCCTGTAGGAACGTAAACAAGATAACATCCAGGCAGCGTTCTTCCCATAGCTTGTTCAAAGTCGTGTGTATCCGGATGACCGTCCATCGGGTAAGAAGCTCCAGGATAGATATGCTGATAGCCACATGTTGGTACGTAAACACCCCAAACCTCTGCTTCAGGGTCGTCAGCTAAATAGTGAAAAAAACTGTCCATATCTAACCAAATATAGACATTTTGAACAACAAAACCAACAAAACGTCTATTGTTTGGAATAGCTGATTCCTCTAAGTTTGTAAATCATCCATAATGATGGAAGCTTTTCTCAAGTCGTTATAATCAATTTTCATCCTGTCAATTTATAATAGCAACAATTAACAGTTTGCAAATTTGACATTAGGTATGAAAATAGTAAAAAAGTAAAATGATAAATTCAGAACCAAAGGTTATAATACAAAAAATCCACAAAGAAAAGACTTTGGCTCATGAAACGTCTATGCCAAATCCTCAAATTGAATTAGACTACACACTAACAGGTAAAAATGCTACTAGAGCTATAGAACTGGGACTTGCTGAGGCCGATTGGTATCAAACTCCTGTGCCTCGTAAAACGATGCGAAAATTGTTGGTTAGAAAAGATGGGCCTGCTATTATAGATACAATAATCCTTATTGTTATTTTAATGAGTACTGCTATAGGAACCATTTTACTTTGGGGAACTTGGTGGGTTTTGATTCCTTATCTTATTTACGCTGTATTTTATAGTACAAGTTCAGACTCTAGATGGCATGAGTGTAGTCATGGAACAGCATTTAAAACCGATTGGATGAATAATGTGGTTTATGAAGTAGCTTCTTTTATGGTGATGAGAGAATCTGTAGTTTGGCGCTGGAGTCATACACGGCATCACAGTGATACTATTATTGTTGGACGCGATCCAGAAATTCAAATACCACGTCCGCCGAACATAAAAAATCTTATTTTATCTATATTTAATTGGGGAGGATATAAAACATTCTTTCCTAGTTTAATTCGGCATGCATTTGGTAAAATTACGGCATCCGAAAAAACGTATATTCCCGACACTGAATTTGGAAAAATTTTTACAATAGCTCGTATTTATCTAGCAATCTATGTTACTGTAATTTGTTTGTCAATAATTTTGGGTACGTGGATTCCTATATTTCTGTTCGTATTACCTCAAATCTTTGGGACTTGGCTCATGATTGTTCATAACACAACGCAACATGCTGGTTTAGCCGAAAATGTTTTGGATCATCGCTTAAATTGCCGTACTGTCTATATGAATCCAATAAGTCGGTTTATATATTGGAACATGAACTACCACACAGAACATCATATGTTTCCGCTTGTGCCTTACCATGCGCTGCCTAAATTACACGAACTTATAAAAGACGACTGTCCGCCAGTGTATACGTCTATTTACGACGCTTGGAGTGAAATATTACCCGCAATAAAAAGACAAGTTAAAGAACCTGGATATTACGTGAAGCGTAAATTACCAGAAGCAAAAAACGTAGCACCAGAAGGTTTAGTGAAATCTAATGTATTACCTGATTCTGAAGGCTGGTTAGAGGTATGTTCTAACAACGATTTAGAGATTGAAGATATTATTAGATTCGATCATGTAAAGAAAACATTTGCCCTTTTTCGTGATAACCAAGGGTGTCTTCATGCTACAGACGGTATTTGCACACATGGAAACACACACTTAAGCGAAGGCTTAATCAAAGGTAAAATCATAGAATGTCCAAAACATAATGGACGTTTTAATATTGAAGATGGTTCTCCTGCTCGCGCTCCAATTTGTCAAGGATTGGCAACATATCCCATTGAAAGCCGTAATGATAAAATTTGGCTTAATATAGAAAAAGCAGGTGGAGCTGGTTCACGTAAGAAAAAAAGTTATGACTTAAAAGTGATTAGTAATCAAAATGTGTCAACATTTATAAAGGAACTTATTCTTGAGCCTATTAATACCAATGAAAACATTGAATTTATTCCAGGAGATTATATGCAAATTAATATCCCAGAGTATCATCAGATTCAATTTAATCAATTTGATATCCAAGAGCCCTATGCTTCCGTTTGGAATCATCAAAGAATTTTTGATTTAAGTTGTGCTAACACAGTGGTTGGTCGTGTTAATAATTACTCATTAGCTAGTAACGGACTTAAAGAGCGGGTACTTAAATTTAATGTCCGTATAGCAACTCCGCCTCCAGGTCAAGATTGTCTTCCAGGAATTGGCTCTAGTTATCTTTTTAATTTAAAACCAGGAGATAATGTAACTGCTACTGGTAGTTTTGGGGATTTCCATATAAAACCAACACATAGAGAGATGGTTTATATTGGAGGTGGTGCAGGTATGGCACCAATCCGTTCTCATATTGCACATCTATTTGAAAATGAGTCTACGCATAGAAAAGTGAGTTACTGGTATGGAGCACGCTCTAAACAAGAAATTTTTTATGATGATTTTTTCAAAAGTATTCAAGATGCACATGCTAATTTCAATTTTCAAATAGCACTTTCTGAACCATTAGAAGACGATAAATGGACTGGAGAAACGGGGTTCATTCATCAAGTTGTTTTTAATAATTATTTAAAAACTCACCCCAATCCAAAAGCCATAGAGTTTTATCTCTGCGGTCCACCAATGATGATTAAGGCATGTACTAAAATGCTTAATCAATTAGGAGTGACACCTCATCAAATTTCTTTTGATGAGTTTTAATGCTGAACGATATGAACAATTTTACTGAAACTACAAATACAGCTTCCACTTGGGGATTTTACGACCAAATGCGACCGCAGGAAATCGAAGCGATTCAAGAACAAACTCCTATTGCTTACTTGCCTTGGGGAGCCATTGAATATCATGGAAGTCATAATCCTACTGGTCTTGATAGCATAAAAGCGTTTAGCATGTGCAAAGACTTAGCAGAAAAAAATGGAGGTCTTGTTTTTCCTGTAGTTAATTTGGCTGCTAATTTAATTAAGTCTTATCCTGGTGTAAACTTCCCTCAACATTCTATTGAATTTTCGGAGAACCTCATTAGGCTTGTTTGTGAAGAATATTTGGAACAACTGGTTATACAAGATTTTAAAATTATTATTTTATTATCTGGGCATGCTGGTGAACCTCACCTCACCATTCTAAAAACGGTAGCAGAAGAATTTAATAACATATATCCGAATAGGAGATTTTGGGCATTAGCAGAATTCGATATTCTGCCAAATGATTTATTAGTCGCTAACCATTCCGCCATAGGAGAAACGTCCTTACAATTATTCTATGCGCCTGAAACCGTAGATTTAGAGACCTTACCAAAGGATAGAGCAATGACGCTAGAATTAGATGCTGTTTCTGGTGAAGACCCTAGATTAGCGACAAAAACGCTCGGAGAAAAGATAGTAAAATCATTTCTGAAAAATGCATCTGTAATGATAGAAGAGTTTAAACAAAAATATTTATGAAGTATAGAAAATTAGGAAGAACAGGTATAGAAATTAGTGAAATCAGTTTAGGTACTTGGGCTTTTGGGAATAAAGTTTACGGAGGTGTTGATGAAAAGGATGGTATAAGTACTATTCATGCTGGTATTGATATGGGTGTAAATATTTTTGATACAGCACCACAATACGGAACTCCAGAACAAGATGGTGTCTCCGAAATTGTTCTAGGAAAAGCACTAAAAGGCAAACGTAATAAGGTGCATATTTCTACAAAATTTGGACGAAATCCAACCATTAAAAATGGAGCGTCTCAATTCTACAAATCGCGTATTGTGGATTCTGTAGAAGAGAGTTTAAAACGGTTACAAACCGATTATATAGATGTATTGTTCTTTCATTCCCCTTTTTCACCTGAAGAAATAAATGACGATGTATGGGAGGGGATTGAACAAGTTAAAAAACAAGGGAAAGTACGTTTTATAGGACATTCCATTTCCATGTTTCATCAAACAGAACATATGGCGCGTCAATGGGCGAAAGAAAGTAAAATAGACGTTATTCAAGTGGTGTTGAGTTTAATGAATAAAGAAGCGCAGCAATTAATTGAAGATTTACAGGACTATCCTATAGGCGTCTTCGGACGAGAGTGTTTGGCTAATGGATTTTTATCAGGAGCTATTACAAAAGACACAAATTTTGCAAAAGGGACATTGAATGCACGCTATTCACGTGAAGAAATTGCAGAGCGCGTTGACCAGGTAGAAGCTTTTAAGTTTTTATTGAGAGATGACATTAATAATATGCCACAAGCAGCATTACGTTGGGTGTTGGATCAAAAAGGCATTTCAACAGTTTTATCCGGTGCTAAAAATATAAGTGAGTTAAAAGGTGCAGTCTCTGCCTCGGAAGCAAAACCATTTACAGAAACAGAATTAAAATTGGCCAAAGACTTATTGCAAAAAGATTTTGAACCTGCTTAAAACTTATCATTTATCAAGTTAAGCATATAGTCGTAGCTTAAATGATAGAATTAAATTAAAAAAACCTCCAGCACAATTTATTAATTTGTGCTGGAGGTTATATGTTTAGTATGTTTTAAATATTATTTTAGATAATTGTTTTTACTCATCTTCTAAAGTTACTGTTAGAATAGGGGCTGTAGCGGTTGACTCTGCACTATCAAATTGTAAATGTGCCCAAAGTGGCATGTCATTTCTGTTAGCTCCAATTCTAAGAAACATAAATTCTCCAGCACTTGCTCCATTTTCATATTGGTTGTTCATAAACGTCGCTAAATTTAGTCCTGAAGGATCATCCATTACAAATTCTCCAATAGGATCACCATTTTTAATAAAACCATTTTGAATTCCGGTGGCATTTGCATCGGTATTATAATCTCCTACAAAGAAGTCCGTTGAAAGAACTTCTGAAGTAGATCTAGGCGCTATAGCGTACACATCAAATTCTACTGGCACCCATGAATTATTATTAACCACATTTACCTTTAAAACCGCTGATTTTACTTTTTTACCTTCTGGTATTTCTGGTAAAGCAAATGGCATAACACTAACAACTTGATCGTCGCCTCCTACTCCCGTTGCAACATGGCCACCAAATAGTTGGGTCCATGTAGCATCCACAGATCCTCCACCCCAGATCGTAGCATCTGCAGCGTCTGCACTTACATCGAAGGCCGCGTTTGGATCTACAATCTCAATAGTAAAAGTTAAATCAGATGATTCTACACCATTTGTAGCGACTATGGTAATATCGTAAATACCTAAATCACATCCTCCACAATTCGTATATGGATCAAAAGTTATAACGCCTGATCCAAAGCCATTATCAACAAAATTTGCGAATTGCGGTAAATCATTTGCTTCCATAGTAATATTGCCTCCTAAGGGATCTACGGCTTCTATTTCTACGTCTAAAACTGCGCCTTCTGCTAATACTACATCATCCACAGGAAGAAAAACAGGTGCTTGATTTTGTGTTAAGGTTGTGATTTCCATATTTAGAACTCTATGAGTTCCTGGGTCGTCCAAATTAAAGTTACCAGCTACCATAGACCAATAATCTTGGTGTGTAATTTTACGTCTAAATTTATAGTTTTCTCCAATTTGAACAACGTCTCCACCTTGCTCATTCGCGTATATATCATAAGTCATAGTAACGGCATCGACATCCATTTTTACATGGTAAGTTAATCCTGCATGATATTCTAACTCATTATCTGCTGCGTAACCAGTATCATTATAAGCATCAATTTTTCCTGAAGGATTTAATCTTACAATGCATGAATTATCAGAATACGTCGTTGCGATACCATCTAAAATACCAACAACACCATCCATGATGTCTTTACTAGGAATCATATCAAACTCAACAGTAAATGTACCTGTTTGAGTGCCTTGCGGAATTGGAATAGATTGCCATTCGTTAATCCTACTCGTGTAGCCATCAAGATTACCTCTGAAATTAAAGACTACTGTTTTCTCATATCCAGAAGGTCGGGTAGCTATAAAATTAACTCTTTTTGACTCTTCTTCAGTAGGAGCGTAAGTATAGTTTAAGTTGTTGCTCAATACCTCACCAGTTTCATCGTCTACCCACTGTACCGTGGTATCTTCACTTGGAGATACTTGTAGGTTTAGGTCTAATGTTTCTCCTATTAAAACATCATAACCTTCCCACGCAATCCCCGTTATATTATCTCCTTCACCCCAAAAATAAACGGTCAAATCCGTGTCTGATAATGATGGATTATTTACATCGTCTTGACTGCAAGATGATGTAAGAAGTAATAAAATACTAAAAATATAGGCACTATAATTCTTTATTTTCATAATGTTTTTTTTTATTAATCTGATAAATCAACTCCTCTTGTTAAACTATTATCCCACCAAACAGGTGCTCCCCAAAAATTAACTCCATTATCTAAATGGGGTTCTAAATTTTCTCTGTTAAAATTCATTTCAGTATTTGGATAGGGTAATTTTCTTGGAATTAGACCATTTAATGTTTGATCGGTATAAGGGTTATCAGTTGTAGGTTTAAGTTTTGGGAAACCTGATCTTCTCCAGTTTGCAAAGCCTTCTATACCATTGTAAAAATTATTAACATAATGTTGCATGTTTATAGCCTCCATTTTATCTGCAGTATTGTTCCATAAATTTTCAGCGTAAACATCTGAATTAATATCTAAATTAGGTTCAGCACCTAATATTATAACCAGTTCATCAATGTTAGCAAAAATGGCATTTTTATAATGGGTTTTAGCATCACCACCAAAACTAGTCCAACCTCTTAGAGCTGCTTCTGCCAACCAAAGTTCTACTTCAGAATAAGATTGATATATTGAAGGTAAGTCAATCCGTGTTAAATGTCTTCTTATCTGAAGTGGTTTAAAATATTTATCAATTTGAACGGTTCTACCATTTTTTTCAACGAAACGTGGTGACCAAATATCGGCTGGTGCATCTTCAGGTGATTCAAATAAAAAGTATCCTGGTGCATAGCCTTCAAGAACTCCATAGGTAGCTAAATATTCATCTGTAATTTCCACACTAGTTTCGGTAGAAGATTTTGAGTTGTATCGCGATGTAGCATCTTCTTGGTAAGCGGCATACATGCCAAACATCATTAAGAGTCTTGGGTCATCATTATCTCGTAAATAAGACACATAGGTTTCACAGGCCACCATTATTTCTTCTGAAAAATTTTGAACTTGTGAAAAACCATTTCCTCTAATTTCTGAGGCTCCACTTGTGCTTACTGTAAAATCACCATGTTCTACTTTGGCAGCGTCATCAATATTTTCCATTACACCGTCTCCAATAGCTGATATGGCTTCTGTTTTGGCTTTAGACAAATTAACGTTGACTAATCTCATGGCATATCTTAACCTTAAGGAGTTGGCAAATTTTCTCCATCTCTCAACATCACCATTATACATTAAATCACCCTCTAGTGCTTTAGTGTTATCCAATTGAGCAGCGGCTTCTTTTAATTCCTTAAAGAAATCGTTATAAATGTCTTCTTGGTTATCATAAGCTGGATGTAAATTATCTGCTTCCGCTTGCGCACCAGCTTCAAAATATGGTAAATCTCCATAGGTATCTGTTAGTTGAGCAAAGATCATCACCTTTAAAATTCTTGCGACCGCTTCGTAATTTACAAGGTCAGGGTTCTGTTCAGCTTCTTGAATGGCGTAAGTTAAATCACTGATTTCACGGTAAGAACTTTTCCACATGTACTCCATATAACTGATGTCGAGTTTATAGGCTTGCCCATGCGATACTGTCCATCCGTCCGAAATCATTTGAGTAATTGACATGTGATACGCAGCTAAAGACCTCCACTGTGTTTCTCGATTTCCAGAGTAGCTCGTTTGTACTTTAGAGATTAAGGTTTTAGGATTTGCTATTGTTGAGGTGGTTGGGTCAACATTTAGGTCGTTAAAATCTTCGCAACTTGTTGCTAGTGTTACAATAGACACTAGTAATATCAATATCTTTATACTTGTCTTCATTTTTTAAAATTTTGCAGTTAAGTTAAATCCGTAACTTCGTCGTTGTGGTAAAGAACCATATTCATAGCCTTGTCCATTACTAATATTGTACGTTGACTCTGGATCGACATTAGGTACATTAGAATGAATTAACCATAAGTTTCTACCAATAATAGAAAAGGTTAAACCATTAAGGAATTTAATATTTTTTAATTGTTCTGGGCTTAAAGAATAAGATAAAGAGACCTCTCTTAGTTTTACATAGGATGCATCGTAAATAAATGGTTTTATAATATGCGAATTTGCAATACTACCCCAATAATCTTTAGGATTTACATAAACGTCATTGGCTCTATAATTAGGATTTCCGTCTGCTCCAACGCCATCTTCAATAACACCTTGTGCTAGATACCCCCCTGTGGCAACCCAACTACTTGGTAGTTCACCAGCATTTTCTCTTTGTGATTCGGATAGTGCCCATCCTTCTCTTCCTTCTAAGGTTCCAATATGTGCTCCTTGTTGATATAATTTCTGATTGGTCATAGATAATATATCTGCTCCAGATTTAATTTGAATCAAAGCTCTTAATCTAAACCCTTTATATTGAATACTGTTGGTAATACCTCCAGTAAATTTATACTGTCCATTACCTAATGAAACTTGTTCATCAGATCTTAGAGGTAATCCATTAGCTCCTAATATAGGAGTGCCATCTTCTGTACGTTTAAAATCGTAACCTACAATATCGCCATAAGAGCCACCTTCTTCTGCAGTGATTAATGAGCTAATCCAATCTGCTCTTGCAATGGTTTGTGTTTTTGCTTCCTCATGTAATTTTACAATTTTGTTCTCATTGTTGGCAAAATTGAATGTTAAATCCCAACGGAGATCATCTGTTTTGATAGGAACAATATTTACCATGACTTCCCATCCTTTATTATTGATCTCACCTGCATTAATACTTGCCGATTCATACCCATTTGAATTAGAGATAGGAATATTCATTATTTCGTCATAGGTAGTTTGATTGTAGTGTGTTATATCTAAACCAACTCTCCAATTAAATAATTTTGCATCTAAACCAAATTCATAACCTTTAGTTCTTGAAGGATTTATATTGGTGAAATAGGTATTATCATTAGCCGTGGAAAAATTTGATCCGTTTGAGGCATATGGATAATCGAAAAAAGTATTATAAGCATAAGGATCTGTATCGCCACCAACTTCCGCATATGAAGCTCTTAATTTCGCATAAGATATAGTTTTCGATTTCATGTTTTCTATGGCCTTAGTTAAGACTAAAGCACCTGTAAATGATGGATAAAAATAGCCGTTATTTCCTTTTTTAAGTGTGGATGACCAATCTTGTCTTCCTGTGACATCTAAAAAGGCATAATTTTTAAAACTAACATTTGCAAATCCGTAAAAAGATCTTACTTGCTTTCTAGGATTGTCTCGTCCTACTATAAATTCATTGTAGTTATTTATAGAGATGACATCCTCTGAACCTTGATTTTTACCAAGTATACGATTTGTTGAGCTTTCAAAATTCATAAGGTTTCCACCAAGACTAGCTCCAATTGCCCAATCATCGTTTATTTCTTTATTCGCAGAAAATAAGAATTCAGTATTAATTTCGGTAGTTCTTGAGTCTATTTTTGTTAATTCTCCCCATTCTGCTAAAGGTGTTGTTTTTGGTGAGTAATTATAATAATCATAAGTAAATGTATCTATACCTGATTTGAATTTGAAATCTAACCAATCTGTGATATTATAATTTAAGGATGCATATCCTAATACTCTGTTCTTCTTAGACTCATTTTTCATGTTATACAATGAATAATAAGGATTGATAATTCGCGTGGCAGAATTCCAAAATACATAATCGCCGTTGGCATCTGTTGCACTATCTTGTAACCATTGTTGATCAATATTTCCTGGTAATCCCAAAAGTGCTAAAGCCGTATTTGCTCCGGAATAGCCCAAATATGGTCTATTGTCAACATCTTCTATGGTGAAATTAACTTTGGCATCTAAAGTTAATTTTTCCCACATATTCATGTGCCCCTTTAAAGTAAAGTTATTTCTATGCAGACCACTATTGGGAACAATATCCTCCATTTTTACATCAGAAGCAGAAAATAATAAGTTGGCTGATTCAGTACCACCAGATAAGGAAATTGTATTTTGAATGGTATAACCTGTTCTAAAAAAGGATTTAATATTGTCTTTTTTTACGCCATAATCTCTATACTGACCATCAAAAGAGATAAACTGTAAATTTGGATCCATTTTACCACCCCAACTCCACATGCCTGTAGCGTCACCTATATCCCTTGGTGGTGTTCCGATTCCTTGACCATAAACATGTTGAACATCCTCGTATCCGCTTACGACCTCATCAAAAGTAGAGTTTGTTGAAAAATTTATATTAAATTTAGATTTCGAGTTCTTTTTAAACGATTTTGTGGTAATTAAAATGACACCGTTTCCACCTCTAGAGCCATATAATGCTGCGGCTGCTGGGCCTTTTAAAACAGATATAGTTTCAATGTCATCTGAGTTTACAGACGAAATGCCATCTCCTAAATCTTGGCCACCATATTGTCCTGCTTGTCCAAAAGAGTTGTTATCCATTGGCACACCATCAATAACGTATAACGGTTGATTAGAGCCATTAAATTTTGTGTTTCCACGAATAATAATCTTAGATGAACCACCTGATCCTGTATTTGGTTGTGCAATATCTACACCGGCAACTTTACCAGCTAATGAGTTGACGGCATTAATACTTTTTATTTCGGCGAGTTCTTCGCCATCAACTTTTGATATGGCATAGCCTAAAGCTTGTTCTTTACGTGAAATTCCAAGTGCGGTTACCACGACTTCGTTAAGTGCTTCAACAGATTCAACCAATTGAATATCAATAACGGTATTATCTCCTATAGTTATCTTTTGTTCAGAGAAACCTATATAACTAAATTGAAGTATGTCGCCTTTATTTGCGTCAATGGAATAAACACCATTAAAATCAGTATTTGTTCCTTTGTTCTTTCCAACAACGAGGATTGATACTCCTGGCATCGGCATTCCATCTTCTAATGCCGTGACTTTACCCGTTATTTGAATTTCTTGAGCTTGTAAATCACAAAATGATGTAAGTATAAAGACACAGAGAAACACTGTAAGTTTAAAATGTTTAATTCCCATAAAAAATTGAATTTAGAATTATAAGGCTTTTAACGAAAGATCAAAAAAGCACTCTAAAAAGTTAGTTGTTAGTAATACAATAGCTAATTATTATAGTATTCTCAAATATATATATAAAAACTTCTAAATTCACAACAAGACCCTAGTGATTAATGAAGAAAAGACAAAACTGATAAAGATTTGAGCAGTATGTATAAATTTCTGTTTTTAATTTATGTAGTTACATATTAGACCACCTTATTAAGGCTTCTAAATAGTAGTAATCTGCATAATTAAGTGGTGCGTCGGTTTCATTATTTTCATGAAAATTGCCTACAGAATGTTTTAATATAAAGCCTCCGTTTTTGTTTTTTTGAGCTAAATAGTCATCAGAAGAAAGTGTTCTCAGGATTGTTTCGGCGTAGTCTAAATATTCTTTTTTATGTGCTAAATCAAAAGCTTGTAATTCTAGTAATGCCGATGCTACAATAGCTGCTGCTGATGCGTCTCGCGGAATCTCTTCAGTACTTTCGGCATCATAATCCCAATACGGGATATTATCATTAGGAATTTTGTCGTTATTCATTATGTAATCGGCTATTTTTTTAGCTTGCTCTAGGAATATTTTATGACCTGATTCTTTATAAGCTTCTGTATAACCATACAAACCCCATGCTTGTCCACGCGCCCAAGCAGACTCGTCAGAAAAGCCTTGAAAATTCACCTTTTTACGTACTTCACCTGTAATATGGTCGTAGTCTATGATATGATAACAACTATAATCAGGTCTATACTGGTTTTTTATTGTTGTTGTTGCATGTGCATTGGCAATACTAGAAAAGGTTGAATCTGCAGTATGTTTAGTAGCTTGATATAGTAAATTTAAGTTCATCATATTGTCAATAATAATAGGCATATCTAATCCTTTTCCCTGAATCCAAGGGGCATCTGTATCCCACGATTGAATTACTTTTGCAACAGGTCGGTAACGTGTACTTAACGATTTTGCTGCATCAATAACGGCTTGTTTATAGGTTTCGTTTCCGGTAAGACGATAGCCTTGACCAAAAGAGTTTTGTATCATGAATCCAACATCGTGGTTCCATTTTACAAATTGAGCAGAGTCTAAAGCCTCTGTAAACGTTTCTGCTTCTATTTTCCACTTATTATCTTTCGTGTGTTCGTATAAATACCACAGTGAACCTGGGAAAAAACCACACGTCCAATCTTGTTTATAGGCCATTCTAAGCGACCCATCATTGTTTAAACTTCTGGGATTTAACAATGGTGAAATGGTATCTATTCTACTTATTAAATAATCGTATTGATGTTCTGTAAGTGAAAACACTCTGTCTATAAGTTCTTGCTTTGTTTCCCCTTTATGTTCTTTAACCTCAACCTTGTTTTTACAAGATGTTAACGATAAAATCGAAATAGTAATGGCTATAAACCTTATTGATAACGTCATATCTATTCTATTAATTTTTACAAAAATTATTGTTTTTCGGATAGTGCTCTTCTCGATTTCAACTCTCCTTCAATTTTATCCATGGTTTTATTATCGAGTGGATAAAAGCTCATAACACCAGCGACTAGAAAACTACCTGCAGCAGGAATTAAACTTACCATTAAAAGAATTCCGAAAGCAGATTCCGTTGTTTGTACTGTATTAGCCTTAAATCCATAAAAAGCTAAGATCCAACCTGCGAGCGCCGCTCCAATGGTAAGTCCAAATTTTTGAGCCATTGTAGAGGCCGACATAATTAAACCAGTCGCACGTCTGTTGTTCTTCCATTCAGAATAACTTGCCGTATCTGTATACATCGCAAATAAGATTGGTGCTGGTGGACCTGAAGCTAAACTTACGATGATATTAAGTGCAAATATCATCGTAATATTAGACTTATCAACAAAGAAGAACAGGGCTGTAAATGTACCAGCAATGAGTTGGCAGGCAATTACAACTTTCTTTTTACCAAATCGGTTACATAGTTTCTCAGTAAATGAAATGGCAATGATAGTGACTATAGTTCCTGACACTAGAAACGAACTCACTAGCGATTCATCTTCTATGTAGTACTTAAAATAATACATAACCGACCCATATCGAATGGCAACATACGCCAAGCTTATCACTCCAATAACTAGAAGTACCAACCAAGGTTTATTGCTTAATAAGTCTTTAAAATCATTTTTGATATTTGTTTTCTGCGCTTTGGGAGGCGAAACACGCTCTTTGGTGGTATAAAATGTGGTTAGAAACATAATGATAGACATAATTCCAAATACAATCATGACTCCTTGAAACCCTTTAGCTTCATTAACCACTTCAACGGACAATTCCTTAGATGAAATAGCTTCATCAAAATAGGATGAAGGGTTTAAGGTATACGTTCCAAAACCTTCTTCAAGATATAAAATATCTGTAGTGGTATCAATGTCACTTTCTAAATCTTTTCTATAAACAATTACGGTGACGTTTTTAGTTTGAAGGTTATCTTCACCTAAATCGGCATTTAAAACTAATTTTGATGCGCCAACACCATGTTCAGTAATCACAATTTGATTGGTATTTAATTCGGCTGAAAATACACTTGTGTTATCCATTCCTATGCTATTCACAAGAGGAAGCGTTAATGCCTGTACTAGTAATCCGCCAGTAAAGGCAAACATAAATCTGTATTGTGAAAAACTTGCGCGCTGTGAAGGACTTGCAGAAACAACTCCCATTAATGAAGAGTAAGGGATATTTATAGCCGTGTACACCATCATCATAAGTGTATAGGTTATATATGCGTATATAATTTTGCCTGTTAGGCTAAAATCTGGTGTTGTAAAAGTGAGTACACCTACTAATGCAAATGGTAAGGCCAACCACAAAAGAAAAGGACGGAATTTACCCCATTTTGTATTGGTACGATCTGCAATAAGTCCCATTACTGGATCATTTATAGAATCCCATATTTTTGTAATTAAAAACATGGTACCTACTACAGCTGCTGGCAAGCCAAAAATATCGGTATAAAAATACAGTTGAAAAATCATTAAGGTTTGCCATACCAGATTTGAAGCCGTATCTCCTAAACTAAAACCTATTTTTTCTTTTATTGATATATTTTCCTCTACACCAATATTTTGTTTGTCTAACTCCATTTAATTCGTTTTAGTTTTTCCTATTTGAAAATCTATGAAGATTTCCTTCTTGATTAATCCAGATTCTGGTACTTCAATAAAACCATCTGTTTGTTCTTTCCCGTCAACCAACATCTGTTGTACATCACCTCGTTTTATGGTGACATTGAATGTAGTGCCTCTGAAAACTCTTTTATACGATACATTGTTCCAAAACGAAGGTATTTGCGGTGCAATTGTAACTCCTTTTAATGTTCTTTTGAATCCTAAAAGATGATCAAAACAGTTGAGCATATTCCAAGCTACAGTACCTGTTCTCCATGGGTCATCAGAGACGTGTCTATCTTTTCGTAATGCCGATGGGCCTACATAACTATTGGGCTGTGCATAGGGCTCTGATTTCTCTTCTGAAGGCAGAATTCTTTTAAAGGTTTCAAAGGCTTTGTCGTTTCTTCCTGCAGCATAATCTGCGGCAATTTTAAAGGATGCGGCATGACAATAGACGTTGCCATTAGTAAAATTACCTTGAGGTATCCCTGTAATAGAACCGATGTCTTTATTGTATTTTGTAAATGGAGGCCAATTATGAACAGGACCAACAGGAGTATCCACCATTGGTTCCACTTTTTTCATGATGTCCTCATATTTTTCAGCATCTATAATTCCTGCAAGTACGGCCCATGACTGCGGATTTATAAATACTTGTCCTTCTTCTGAAGCATTATCTCCGACTTTATTTCCAGCATCCGTGTAAGCGTAAATGAAGTGATCTTCATCCCAACCATATTTTAAGATATTCGCTTTTATCTCATGATATCTTTCGGCACATTGTGCTTCTATTTTCGTATCACCTTTCCAACGAGCAATTTCTTCAACCACTTTAAGTGCTTTAGCTAATGCAATACTCATCCAAACACCTTCTCCTTTTCCTTCGGCACCAACACGGTCCATTAAATCATTCCAGTCTCCATGCCTTATTAATGCTAGACCATGTTCTCCTCGGTCGTTCCATAGAAAATCTAAGGCTTTTAAATTATGTTCCCAAATGGTATCTTCTCCGCTATCAGAATATGCTACAACTCTATCTAAGATGTTAAGATCTCCTGTTTCTCGAAGTATGGAATATGTGGCATGACTGATCCAACTTGGAGAATCTGAATAATGTTTATCTGCTGCTGCAACCTCCATGGAAGATACTCTGAATGCTCTTGGACAAAATCCGCTGTTTTTTTGATTTTCGAGTGCTTTTTCTAACATTTTTAAAGCGCGGTCTGGATCTATGATTGCCACACCTGCGGCATCTTGAAGTGTATCGCGATAGCCTTTAAAATAAAATCTAGCCCAATCTGCCATAAGATGTAACTGATGTTTCATCCAAACATTAAACAGATTATTAAAATCGGCATCTGGCGTATTTAATTCTGAAAGGCCTAATCTGGCTATATTTTGTTTTTTAATCGTTTCTAGTTCGGCATCAATAAGAGTACTATTGGCATATAAAGCCGTAAAGTCATCGGCTTCTGCTTCATCAAATACAATACCCATAACAATATTGATACGTTGTTCCGATCCTTCATCTAGATTCAAATTATGCTGTAAGGCAGATACCATATATTCTGTTGAAGCATCACTATCACTTAATTGTCCTTTAACGATACAGTCTGGCATTTCAAAACTGAGGTTGTGACCTAAGAATACGTCTTTGCTGATATCAAAATGATCAAAAGGTATATCGGTATAGGTGAATGCACGATATTTCTCCGTCATCACACTTACCGATCGGTTTCTAAAAAACAATCGTTGCTTTTCTGTATCGTGATAGCCATCAACGGCAGAATTATAACCATAGGTGAGATTTACTCCGTCTAAAATCACTTTTGCTACGCTAAATACGGATATGTCTCGTGGTCTATCAGATTCATTAAATACCTTTACCGACCATATTTCACCGGCTTCTTTACGAGGCACAAATATTTGAAATGTGACTTTAATGCCATTTTTCGTACTCTCTAAAGTGGTGTAACCTAATCCATGTGTGCAACTATACGTGTCCAATGCAACACCAGTTGTATTTGGGGATGCTGACCATACGTCGTTCGTCTCATTATCTCTTAAGTAAATATGTCTTGGTGCACTTCTATCATCTTGTTTTCCAAATAGGTTAGTAAGCACACCAGCTTCATTTTGATACAATGAAAAGCCATTAAGATTTTGACCAACACTGGCTAAGTATTTTGGGTTCCACAACATGTTAAACCAATCGCGAGGTGGTTGTGGATTTGTTATTTTATATTCGAGCCCGTTATTTTTAAAACTGCCGTATTTCATATTACTGTCTTCTAATGTTTTATAATGCTATATTTTGTTTTCCTCCAACAAGTGGAATCGATTTTCCTTGCCATTTAAACTCACCCGTAAGATCTTCTGGCATTGAAATCTCTGCATTTATATTATTGTCATTTTTTGAATAGCGAATTGTGATCATACCTTGAGGATGTGGAAATTCGACATCAAGTTTTTTAAGTTTTCCTAAATTTGGTTCTATTATAACCGATTTGAACGAATGTTCGCCAGGATATATGCCAGCAACAGTATGAAGAAAATCGAAGTTTGGACTCGAGCTCCACGCATGACACTCTGAACGCGGATTAATATCGGTTTCACCATAGGTCGTCATGCCATCATCAATCATACCTCTCCAAGACCCTAATAAATTGAAATACATATCTCCTAAGCCAACCTTTTGTAAAGCTCTGAATAGATAAAATTTAAAATAAATTGTAGCTTGAAAAAGGGTCTCGTCTTCAAGTACCTTTTTCATTATCTCAGATTGAATATCTTGCGTAAACGTATCGGTTAGTATCCCTAAGATATTTGTGTGCTGTGAGAATTCTTTTTTATCAGGTGTTTCGGCAATAAGCCCCTTATTTGTGTCAAAACAGCGTTCTAAAACTGATTTTTTAATTGTTTTAGACAGTGTTTGATACGATTTTACTTCATGTTCCAAATTAAAATAACGGAATACAGCTTGAGCATGATCTAAGGTTTTTGCAAACTGCAGGGCAATATTTGCTGAATAACCATCGTCTGCACCTTGAGGTATGCCACTTGGAAAGTCGATAGTCCAATCGGTAAAATTCCACCATTTTAAATTGGTAACCATACCTGTTTCATCGACGCGAGAAGCAAACCAATCGATTACCGATTTAATTCCGGGAATAAATTGACGTAAAAATTCAGGATCATTTCTATACATAAAATAATCATAAATCATATCGACCCAAATCAACGAAAAAGGAGGTATTATTTGAATTATATTTGACGGATAACGACTTTGGGTTAAACCTTCTGAGGTGCGAGAATCATCAAATTGTTGTATGGCTTTTCGCATTAATTTATCATCTCCAGATACATAAATTGAGATAAGCGATGCTATTTTTGTATCACCTATATATTGTAAATTTTCATAATAGGAATCGTAATACATCTCATCAGCAGAATTACGTAATGTTCTCCATGCTGCATCCCAAATTTTACTTAGAAAGGGATCTCCTGTCTCGACTTTTGCTTTTTCTTCGAATGGATATCCTGTATAAACACCATGGTAATCTTCTAAAACTAAAGCCTCTTCTTTTGTGGTTATTTCTAGTTCAATGAATCGATACGTTCGTCGTGAAAGTGGCTTGTAAAATCTATGGTCTCCACCATCTAGTAAAAGTATATCATAATAGCCAAATATGGATTTTCCTTCAAAATCGTTACGATTCCCTTTTAAATCTACTAGGTTTAAATTACCATCAGAAACTTTTTCATCTGGATTTACATCTTTTATTAAGGCTTCAGCATAGGTTATTCTTATTTCACTGTTCTTTCCTTTGCTGTAGGTTAATTCGGGATAACCCGTAGTGTGATATTTTTGATCTATTAGAATTTTTACTTTCGAATGTTTAGGAATTATAGTGGCTTTATTGTTTAAAAAATCGTCATTTTTTTCAATGCCATTGACGCGAATAATTTCAGGAAACCTTTCTATTTTTTCTTCCATAAAAGGAATGGTTCTCGGAACTAAATGCCAAGCTCCTCCATATAAAAAACCTCTACCCACAGCAAACTCCGTAGTTGTACTTTTAGGACTGAGCCAATGGTTGTCCTTAAATTGTAATTGATTCCAATCCCAAGGATATTTTGAGTCATCAACACGGTCGCGTGGTCCAGCAGCATAGTACGCATTCATCATCTCGCTGGTAATATTAACCGGTGAAAATGCCTGGTTTTTAATCACTTTCCAATCGGCACTTCCGGTATTAATATCCAAGTTGAGGTTTCGGTCTGCTTGTAAAATAAAAGCCGTTTGGTAAGTTACCTGTGACACACTTCTATACTCTCCAAAATTTACGACTTCAGCAGCAATAACATTTTTGCCAACGTTTAATTGATCGGCTATATTTAGTGTTTCATAACGTTGGTGTGCTGTATCTCCAATGGATGGTCCATAACAAACGCGTTTCCCATTAACAAAAAGTCTATAACGGTTATCGGCAGATACAAAAATGATGAACTCACTCATTTTCTTTTCGAGAGTAAAAACATGGCGAAAAAGAAAAACACCATAGTCTAGCGTGGATTCACTTGGGTGTGTAATCCATTGTGCTTTCCATGTATGCTTAAGTAAATTAATATCTTTTCCGGACCCATTAACCGTTACTGTTGACTCTGGTCTACTCATATTTGTTTTAAAAATTAATCGATTTTCGCTCTAAAAGTTGATACAGGCAATCCATTATTTGAGGTTAAATTAGCTTCTGTATAGGGCTTCCAAGCGTATCTTATATACAATGGTTTTTTGTGTTGGTTTGGTAATCTAAACTCTACTGTTTTAGCTTTTATAGTCGGTTCAAATTTTTCAAAATGGATGTTATCCGTACTCATTTCAAAACCAATAATAGCTTCTGATGATGTTGTTTTTAAACCACTAAATTGTCCTTTAAAATGGATCGTATAAGTGTTGTTTGAAAAGGTAATTTTATCAAACATAGGACTTTCATAATCCTTAACCATTTTATAGGTATCTCCAAGTGCTAATAACGCTAATCGCTCTCCAACAGGTTGTTTGTTTTTTGCATGTGTCTCTTGGCGATCTCCAACATCACTAATAACAACCATTTTAGTATTTGGGACTTCATTTAATAATTCGCTTTGCGCAAATCTAAACTCTGGCCATGCAGGTCTATCTTCTCTACTCGTTAATTGTGTAGAATAAAAAGGGAAATCTTCATTAAAATCTGATCGCCATAAAGTCACCATTTTTTTAAACATTGTTTTGTATAAAATAGGGGCTTCTGCGTTGGACTCACCTTGGTACCAAATAACTCCTTTGATTGGTATATTTTTTAGAGGTAATATGCCATTCTCATAATTATAACTAGGCATCCAAGGGTGTTTCTGGTTGGGATTTTCACTTAATGATATTTGATGTTTTGCCACTGAAATCATCGCGTCCTTTTCTTCCGCTTTAGCTTTCCAGCGTTGTTTTACAAAACTTGCTATAGTAGAATCTTGTTCAACATCATTTTTAGACAACCAAGATTCAATGGGAGAACCCGGAACGGCATTGTGAATAATACCGATGGGAATATTCAATTCATTTTGTAGTTTTTCTGCAAAATAATACCCAACAGCAGAAAAATACAAAACCTCTTCAGGTGTTGCTTTTACCCAACCTTTAGTATTAAAATAGTGATTGTTTTGAATTTTTTTTAATTCTTCTAAGGTATGAACCCCATCTTTACCTGTGGGGTAAGTGGGTTTCATGTTGTAAATTCTTAAGTTAGGATTGTTAGCTTTTTTAGCAACACTATCTCCATTTAAAGTACGTTTTAAATCAAGATGCATATTTGACTGTCCTGAAGCCAACCAAACGTCACCTATTAAAATGTCTGTGAGTTGAATGGATTCATCTGTTGATTCAATATTTAAACGATATGGACCGCCTGCTTCTAATGGATTAAAATTAATGTTCCAGTGACCTTCACTATTAGATATAGTACGAATTGTGGTGTCTTTTAAGGTTGCAACTACTTTGGTATCTGGCTTGTCTGTTCCCCAGATAGGGATTTTATGATGCCTTTGCAAAACCATGTGACTCGAAAAAACAGGATCCACTTTCAAGTTGTTTTGTGCACCTAAAAAAATGGAATAAAACGATAGAATAATGAAAAAAGAAACAGCTTTAATTTTCATAAAATAGGGGGAAGTCTTACTTAAAATTCGGGTTTTAATTTTGTCACTTTTATCTTATCAAACAACGCAAAGGAATCGTTTTGCGGTGCCCAATCTTCTGTAGCCCCTCCATGAAATGTTGAAAAGTAAAAAGAATCAATATCACCTTGATCCCATAAACGATAGCGGACTTCGGTATGGTCAATTACTTTAACACCATCGATCCAAACCTGCATAATTCCGTTTGGTAAATTGTTTTGATTTAATTTTATTCTCTGGGTTAAGCGGTACCATTTTCCGGTCTCAAAATATATTCCAGAATCCACAGAATCTCCATATTCAGATGTCATATCCATATAATAAAAATAGACTATGGCTTCAACGCCTGCGTTTCTTTTTACCCACATGTATCGTGCGCTCCAGCCTTCACCATTATCGGGATGATTTCCACCTGTATACGTAGAGCCGCCACTTGTTAAACCTGGTAATTTACCGCCTTCTCTAAAATCGAATCCTTCTTCGAAATACACATAATAGTCTAAGTAATATTCATTTGAGGCAGGTAAGGTTTTTATAAATTGAACACCATTAGTTTCGGGGCCAACAGTGCCTTCAGGATAATCTACTTTTAAAACTTGCCCTTTTTCTCCCTCAGGATCAACAACGATATTGGCGTTATCACCAAGTAAAGACCAGCGGATTTCTCCACCTTCACTTATTAAATTTTGTGCTGTATAGGTTCCTTGTGCTACGGTTTCAAAATCTAATTCAAAAATTACATTTTCAGCAATAGGTGTCTGTTGGTTTTCGCTATTATCCTCAACATTTTCCTGAGCGCAAGCATTCAACATCATGCCATTAAAGAATACTATAAATAAGATTGTTTTTTTCATAATTCTACGATTTGGTAATCCCTAAATGTTTATAGATAAAGTTTTTGGTGTTCTTAACTGCTATTTTTGATTCTGGAATATCATAATGACCTTGCCAAACGTGCCACATTCCTTCATAAACATCTAACTCCACGTCTTTGTTGTTTTCTTTTAGTTGTCGATACATTCTCAGAGAATTGCTCAAAAATATTTCCTTGCTTCCCACTTGAATTAGAGTAGGAGGAAAGTCTTTTGAATAATCTCCATACACAGGTGAAACGTATGGGTTTTTCCATTCCTTTCTTGGGGCATAAGCTTCAGCGCAATTTTCTAAAAACCCTTTATAAACTAGTGTAGGGTCTGTGTCTTTTAATGTATGATATGAATCTCCGATTTCATCTAAATCTAACCAAGCAGACCATAATACAACGGCACACGGTAAATTGATTTTTAAATCTCGCATTTTTAAAATTGAAGCGACAGTAATTGTGCCTCCAGCAGAATCTCCATATATCGCAATATGTTCTGCTTTATAAGTTTTTAATAATGCTTTATAAGCCGTGATGACTTCATCTAATATTTGATTACACTTTGCTTGTGGTGCTAAGGTATAATCTATGGCTATGATTCTTAAATTGCTAACATCGGCTAACGGAACACTTGATAATAACGTGACATCCGCGGGATAAAAAACGAAACCTCCACCATGGATATAAATAATGACTTTGTCGGATTCTTGATAATTCTTCGGCTTAATATCAATGGCTCTAATGCCATCCAAAAAGATGGTTTCTACATTAGGATGATATACTTCTAATAATTTAGCTAAAGGTTTTTCTGCTTCAATTTGAAACTCCTGTTGTCTTTCTTTCCATACCGAAATTGGAGCTTCAGGTTTTGGTAAATTTGCTCCAGCATTTCTACCTTTAATCGTCCAATTACCTAACATAGACTTAGCCTCTTCTGAAATTGTAGAAGGTATAGCTAATTTGTTCTCAGTCTTTTGGTTAATATTTCTCTCTTCTTGAGATGAAATTAAAGCGCTATTAGGGGGTTGTTTCATTTTTAAATATACTTCTTAATCAATTAACGATTAGTTTTTGAGTAAATGTTTTTGATGTATTTCTTAATTTCAAAATATATATTCCAGAATTCAATTGTATATCGGCATGCATTTTATTAGATTGTTTTGGCTGCACATTTTGTTGATGCACTAATCGACCTGTTAATGAATAAATTTCAAGAATAGATTTCTGACTTAACATACGACTAGAAATCGTTATTTTACCATCATTAATAGGGTTAGGATAAATACTAACAGTTGAATGTTCTATTTTAATTATTTCATCTGTATTACTGTTATAAGCTTTTCCTAGAGTTAAGGCTGTATCAAAATTTAAAACAGGTCTATAACTTGGCGTTGTATGGTCTTGAGATGCGATATCCCAATAGTTATAATTCCCTGATCCATTATAGTCTAAACTAAACCTAAAAAATATAAAGTCTCCCGTAACAGCTCCGTTATCTAATTGATTATTAATGTAGTTAACAATGTTTTGAGACGACGAACTTTGAAGATTTCCTTGTAGTGAATTTAAATCTATTATATTATCTTCTATTGCCGTAGATGTTTGGTCTGTATCATAAACTCCTGCATAATAATCGGTACTTAAAATAGTACTACTGCTTCTATATGGCAACCCATAAAGATCAACTTTATGCGCTAGGTTTCCACCACTTTGTAATAGGTGAAAATTTAAGGTAGCTGAGGTAAGCCTTTCGTTTTGTGCTAACGCTGGAATCTGAAAAGGGATTATAGCAGATGTTTTATTATTTGATCCTATTCTATGCGTATGATATCCTACCCATTGCATACCACCATTATCATAAACTGTTTGGTCATCGATACCTGCTTCTACGATGTAGTTATTTTCTTGAGGAATAGCGTTAACTTGTATATTTAATATTGCGCTATCATTTAATTCTCCATCATTAACTGTAACAGTTATGTTTGAATTTCCTTCATCTCCCGAAATAGGGGATAGCGTTATTGTTGCTGTTCCGTCTCCATTATCAATAAAAGTTGCATAACTCGGAGCATTGCTAATTACAAAAGCTAATGCATCAGTATCAGCATCTGTTGCAGATATATTTATTGTTTTAATGTCATCAACATTTAGAGTTTGACTGACTAAAGTAGACAAAACAGGTGCATTATTAACCGTAGTTGAGCCAGAATTTACTACGATATTTAAGGTTTCAGTATCGGTTGTAGTACCGTCATTTACAGAAATAGAAATACTATTTGTAGACGCATCACCAATAGCAGGCGCAATGGTTAATGTAGCCGTATCATTGTTGTTATCAATAAATGTTACAAACGGAGGCAAATTGTTAGCTGTAAAACTCAAGGTATCACCATCGACATCTGTAGCAGAAATAACTATATTTAAAGTGTTACCTTCAGCAATGGTTTGATTTCCAATTGTTGCTAAAACAGGAGCGGTATTTTCTGGAGGCGTATATCCTGATGTATTAATGGTAATTTCAGAATAATTATTCCATCCATTAACATCACTTCCAGAACCAGCAATTCTAAGATATTTTGCTGAGACATCTACAAAATCAAAATGTTCTGCGTTTGTTGTAGTTCCAGTACTTGTAGCTGAATGCACTTGAGTAAAATTACGTCCATCTGTTGAAACTTCAATTACAAAACTATAAGCTCTTGCATCACCTAAACCAAAGGTAATATCTACCGATTGAATGGTTACAATTTCGCAAAAGCCTTTTTGTATCCACTGATTACCCTCAGCAGCCCATTTTGTTTGAGTATCACCATCAAAAGCATTCGACGAAGGATTATAACCCCATGTGTCATCTTGATAAGCACTTGCCCAATCCGTGTCGCATTCATATACAAAAGTTGCCGTAGAATTAGAGGATGTATTACCTGCATAATCTTCTACATTGTTGGCAGTAATAGTATAGACAGAGTTTCCATTGAGAGCAGAACAGGTTAATGTTACCGTTTTATTATCTTCAGATAAAGTGGCTGAATTTATTGTAGCACCACCGCTTAACGTATAATTTTCTGGCAACTCCGAAGAAGCGTTAGTCACACTTTCACTAAAAGTAATGACAAATTCATCATTAAAAAATGAATTATTTGCATTAACAATTATAGGCGAAGTTGTATCTGCACTGGCTTGAAGTTCAAAAGCACCACAATCTACAGTAGCACCAACAGACCTTGGGTTCCCATTAATATCAAAAGCTGTAATACCTGTATTTACTCCAGCATCTATGGCAGGACTTCCGGCTTTAAGATTAAAATCTAAATTATTAAAATCCTCATATGCATTGGGAGCATCACTGGCCAATACTACAATATTGTTTTCTACTGTGTTAGTTGCTTCATCATACGTCCATGGTGTATATTTTACAGCTATATTGTTTCTTATAATATTCCCTGTACTTCCATTTCCTTGCTTATCATTTTTAACTTGAATCCAAGGCATAGCATCAGTGGCAGGATTGTAAGATGTAGGGGTTTTAGAAACTGTATTATTCTGAATTTTACAATTAATAGCTCCTGTAAGGGTAATACCATGATAGTGATCGGAAACTACTAAGTTATTATCTACTAATACATTTTCTGTATGACCATCGGTGATAATGATACCTTGCATGGAGTAACCTACTAAATTATCATTAACCATGGTTTGAGTTATAGGGTCTGCAAAGTTGTATATTTTATTATTTCTAATAACGACATCTTCTATAGTTCCTGCGGTAACATTATCCTTGTCGTACATCTGTATACCATCATCATGATTTATATTGTAATCTTCAATATAAGCATCTCTGATAATATTATTTTCGTAAATAGCGTACGAACCTAATGCTCTAATAGCATCTGCACCAAAATTATCGATTAAGTTATTTCGAACTTCAGCATAATCACCTTCTATTTGTAATGCAAAATATACATTTTTGATAGTGTTGTTATTAAAGATTATATTATCTCCACGAATAATAACGGCATCTTTAGAATTTGCATACCAATCGTTCTTAGACCAAGTTGAAGAATCATCGGCACATGAAAACGTACAATTTTCAATTTTTAAATAGGTCGCGTTGTCCTTTGTTAAAAACATGTAATCTCTAGTGAAACTACCGCCAGATCCATTAGTTGAAAAGGTTAATCCATCAAATGTCCAATAAGATCCATTTTCTACTTGGATCGAGGCTAAAACAGGATTCTCTCCGCTTAATGGTTTTATAGTTACATAATCAGAATGCGTACCTGTTATATAAGGGCTTCCGTGGGCTCCAGATAGTAAATAAATTACATCACCGGAATTAAACGTTTTTTGCGAAGTAAATACATCTTGTAAGCTTTTCCAAGGACTGGCTAGCGTTCCAGGGTTGCTCATGGATCCATTGACTGGATCACAATAATAGGCAGTTCCGACTACATTTGATAATTCAGAAACACTTACAACAAAGCTCATTGTTGTAGTATCTATAGTATCTGTTGCCTCAACATTAATAGTATATGTCCCGGCATCACCCTCTAAAGGTATAAATTCAAATAGCGCTGTACCATCACCATGGTCTGTAAACGTTGCAAAATTTGGTAAGGCTGTAGCGGTTATTGTTAATGTATCATTATCACTATCGGTTACAGAAATATTGACATTAAGAATGCTTTCTTCTTCTACGGATTGATTGGTAACCTCGGTAATTACAGGAGCATTATTTAAGGGAGTCGTTCCGTCTGGGTTTATAGTTACTGAAATTATTTCTTCAGTTGAATCCGTTCCATCTGTTACAGAAACAGTAATATTATAAGAATTAGCATCTCCTATTTGCGGAGATAACGTTAATAACGCAGTACCGTCTACGTTATCAACAAATGTTGTAAAACTTGGTGCGTTAGTTACTGAAAAAGTTAAAGTTTCATTATCGGCATCGGTCGCAGAAATTGAAACTTCTAAGGTTTCAAGTTCGTTCATAGTTTTGCTTCCTATTGAGGCTAAAAGAGGTGCATTATTTGCAGGCGGAGTTACTGTGCCTGTATACTCATAAGCTCCAGCATCTACACTGGTTCCCATAGATCTAGGGTTGCCTTCTAAATCTGTAGAGGTTAAATCTGTGTTTACACCTGCATCTATAGCAGGACTCGTAGCTGACAAATGAAAATCATTTGTTATATAATCAACAAAGTAGTTGCTGTAGTTAGCATAATTACTTCCATCTATGGTTATATTGTGTTCTACGGTTGATGTGGCATCATACGTCCATGTCGTATATTTAGCAGAAATATTATTTCTAATTACATTATTAAAATTGGTTTGCCCTGTTTTCGTTTGATCCGTTAACATGATCCATGGGACATGATCAGCATCAGAATATAAAGGGGATTGAACCACAGTATTATTCTGTACTTTACAATTACGCGCTCCATATAACGATATACCATGATCTTGATTATTACTCACAATATTATTCTCTACAACCCAACCATCAGCGTAGCCATCGGTAATTATTATTCCTTGCATTAAATCTCCAACTAAACTGTTTGTTTGGATAAAAGGAGTTACTGGATCTGCAAATAACATAAATACGTTGTTACGAAGTGTAATGTTTGAGATTTTTGGATCACTTTCCAAGTTATAAGCTTGAAAACCATCATCATGCTGAATAGCGTAATCGTTAATATAGCAATCTCTAATGGTATTGTTTTCGTATGTAGAATTGCTTCCTAAACCACGTATTGCGTCTCCAGCAAAATTATCAATTAAATTATTATGTACTTCTGTAAACTCACCTCTTACTTCTAAAGCATGGTAGGTGTTTTTTATTATATTATTTTCCAAATAAGCATAGTCACTTCTTATTTGAATACCACTAGTAACCTTATTGTACCAATCCGTTTTGGTCCAAGTTTCTATATTCTCAGCAGATGATATTGTTGAGTTAATGATTTTGGTATGATGTGAATTTATATCCGAAGAAAATAAAACTTGTTCTTTGGTTTTATTATTATTCGTTCCATCAATCTTAATGCCGTCAAAAGCCCAATAGGAAGAATTAACTAATTGAATTGATTTAATTATTGGCGCATTTCCGCTTAAAGCTTTTACCGTAACATAGTCGTTAAAAGACCTATTATTGATATAAGGATCTCCGTGGTCACCAGACATTAAGTAAATTATATCACCAGAATTTAAAGGTTTATTTGTGTAGACGACAGCAGCCAATGTACTCCACGGGTTCGCTTGTGAACCATCATTATTAATATTTCCGTTTATAGGATCACAATAATAAACTCCAGCGACAGGTGTTTGGTATGCTGTTACGACAATAGAAATAGTTTCAGTAACCGTTTCAATGCCATCACTAACATTAATTGTAGCTGAATACGTTGATGCATCTCCAAGTTGTGGAGACAAGAAAATAACGGCTGTACCATCACCATTGTCGGTTAAGGATGCAAAGTTTGGTAAGTTGTTAGAAGCAATGGATAGGGCATCACCATCCATATCGCTTGCGGTGATATTTACATTTAAGGTAGATTGCTCTTGAACATTTTGATTGCCAATGTAAGTCAGTGTTGGTGTTGCATTCGTAGGATTAGAAATAGTAACCTCTAAAATAGGTCTATCGCTAGTGGTTCCATAGTCTTGCGAGGCCAAATTCCATGTCTCTGAACTATTAGCGTCAGCACTAAAGCGTAAAAAAACATAATCCCCGCCTACAGCACCAGCAGTGTACTGAGCATTTAAATAAGAAACTAAATTTTGTTGAGAATTGGAGTGTAAATTTACTAATCCAGTGACGTTGTCTTCAAATATATTATCTTGAATTAGTGTTGCAGAAGTATCAGATGCTCCAACAAAATAATCGGTATTTAAATCTACGACGGATGTTGTTCTAAAGGGTAGACCGTATAAATCGATATTTGCGTTACTTGGTTGGTTACTATATGAAATAACTTCAACTGCTAAATCTGCAGATGTGATAGATTCTCCAGGTTGTAAAACAGGTAATTGAAATGGAATAATATAGGCTTGTGCATTATTATGGCCTAACCTTGCGGTTGTTTGACCAACCCACCCCCAAGAAGTGTTATCGTTTTTAATGGTAATATCGTCTGAATGTGCTGGAATAATATGAGAATTTTGTGCCTTTATAGATATAATTCCTATTAATATCATTATAAATGTATATTGAAATTTTATGATGTTCATAATAAACTATTTTAGTTAGACAATCGATTGTATTATTGTAAAAATGCTTTTTATATTTTGATAACACTTTGCTTGAGGCTACAATAAATTATCAATAGTAATATTTCTTAATCCCTTTTATATATTATACCAATGCACCATTTAATTATAAGGTTACATAAGATTAATTAAATCAATTTTGTTTGCTGTATTTAATTTTTTAGTCGTTAAACGGTTCTTTGAGAAGTTCCTATTTAGAACATGGGAGTACTAGATTAATTAAATAATAAATATTATATAAAAAACGAGGGAATATATTGATCCCTCGTTTTCAAAAATTATTATTAATTATTGAATGATTAATTTTTGTGTTTTAGAGCGCGTTCCATCCTGAAGTTTAACGAAGTAAACACCTGATTTTAAATTTAATGTTGTGTTAAAAGAATTTGCTGAATTCACTTCAACCTTTTCTGAATGAACTAATTGACCTGTTATTGAGAAAATAGTCAATTTTGAATCATTGCTAAATCCGTTTAACGCTATTGTTAATTTCCCATCAGTTACAGGGTTTGGATATAATTTTAAAGTTGATTTGTCATTTTGCATGACACTTAAAGCAGCTCCAGAATAACCAATTTCTAATGTTGGAGGTGTTGCAGAATCACCACCTTCAATATTAAAATATTGAGAACCCGTCATTGCTGCATTATCCATACTTAATCTTAAAAACACCCAGTCTCCAGCTACCGCTCCTGCATCATATTGAGCATTTAAGTATGCTATCAAGTTTGCTTCATTTGATGTTTCTTCCCATCTTGCTGTATCTAGACTTCCTGGGTCTACATTTTTAGTGAAATAATCATCTTCTATAGCCATAACACCAGAAGTAGCGTCAGGATATGCACCGGCAAAATGGTCAGAACTAAATATTGTTCTTCCTGTTCCGCCATCAGCTAAAGCTTCTTGAAAAGACAAACCATATAAATCTACATTTGCATCAATCCATTGTCTACCATAGCTTACGTAAACATTTAAGTTAGCAAAATCTACAGTTTCTCCAGAGGGACGTTCTGGTAATTCAAAAGGTATAATTACGCTTGTTAAATTCCCTGAACCATCTACTGCGCTCGAACCTAATTTTGCTGCACCCCATAAATATGGGTTATTAGTCGTTATAACACTCGGATCAGATACATAACCGTCTTCAGTTGGTGCAGTAATTGTGTAATCAGCTGTTGGTCCTGCTGCTGAACCTTCATCTTCTACTTCTATTGTTAATGTTGGAGCGTTTGCTGTCGAACCATCATCAATTCCAAAATAATGCGCTCCAGTAGTTGCTGGGTTATCTACATTTAATCTTAAAAACACATAATCTCCCGCAACTGCACCAGCATCATATTGTGCATTTAAATAGTCTACTAAAGCGGTATCTCCACCAGGATTTGTCTCTTCAAAACGTGCTGTATCTAAAGATCCAGCATCAACATTTTTTGTAAAGTAATCATCTTGAATTGCTGTAACATCAGCTGTAGTATCTGGATATGCATCATCAAAATGGTCTGCAGGATCAATAGTGCTAGCCGCATTATATGGAAGCCCGTATAAATCTACATTGGAAGATATCCATTCGCGACCATAATTGACATGTACTTTTAAATTCGCATTAACTACTAATTTTCCTTCTGGGCGTGCAGGCAGTTTAAAAGGTATAATAGCACTTGTTGTAATTGGGCTCCCGTCTGCAGCACTTGCTCCTATTTTTAACGAATTTATTCCGCCTACATTATTTCCATTTAAATAGGGGTTATTTGCGGGTAAAGCAGTTATATCAGAAATAATACCATCGACATGATAGGATTGACCTGTAACGATCTCTGGTGTAACATCATGGGATGTTGTTTGGGCTTGTAATGCAAATGGTGTTACACCTATTGCAATTCCCAATAATGAATTTAGTAGTGTTGTTTTCATAGTTTATTGTTTTAAAGAATTAGTTTATTGTATGATTAATTTTTGTGTTTTTAGGCTTATCCCATCGGATACCTGAAGCAGATATAGCCCCGCATTTAAATTTAAATTCGTTTCAAAATTTGAACTTGAGTTGGTCTCTACAACTTCGCTATGAACTAAACTACCTGTTAGAGAATAGATATTTAGTTTCGTATTTTCTGATTTAAATCCTTTTAATACGATGGTTAATTTGCCTTCTTTTACTGGGTTTGGATAAAGGATTACACTCGAATTATCGAAAGCATCAATACTCAAAATATTCTCAATTTCTAAGGTTAAAGTTGGTGCTTCTGCTGTTGATTCATCACTTATGCCGTAATAATGGGCACTTGTAGAACCTGTTGTAGCATCTACACTTAGTCTTAAAAAAACATAATCTCCTGCAACAGCACCAGCATCGTATTGTGCATTTATATAGGCGGCTAGGTTGGTATCACCTTCAGAATCCGTATCTATTTGTCGGTCTGTTAAAATCAAAGTGCCAATAGGTTCTGTATCATCTACATCTCTAATAACAAATCCATCTTGTATTCCTGTTGCTGTACCTATAGCACTAGCAAAGGAACCATCATAGAAATCGCTTGGATATATAGCGTTTGAGGTATTATATGGTAATCCGTATAAATCGATATCAGACGAAATCCAATGTCTTATGTAGGCAATGTTTACATTTAAATTTGCGGCTGTTACTAATTTACCAGGTGGACGTACTGGTAATTGAAAAGGAAGGATTGCATTGGTTGTAAACCCTCCTCCCGTTGATGCACTTGCTCCAACTTTTAATACTTTAGTTCCATCGATATCATTTCCATTAAGCCAAGGGTTTGTACTGCCTTCAGTTAAATTAACGACATCAGATATGATACCATCGCCTGTTGGATTAATCATATATTCTGTTGTTGGTTCTCCGCCAGAATCGGGACTTACTGTTAAGTTGAACGATGCTGATGTTATACTTCTTCCGTTATTTGCAATAAGAGTAATATTTTGATATTCGCCATTATCTGACAAGGCAGGAGAAAATACGATGCTACCAGTATTATTACCATTATCGGTTAAGGCTGCAAAACTTGGTAAGTTAGATGTTGTAAAAGATATGTTGTCATCTCCAGTCGTAGATGCTGAAAAATCTATTTGTAACGTAGTTTCTTCAATCATTGATTGATTTGCAATAGATGGTGAAATTATTGCTGGGTCAGCATCGGCAACGCCTGCTATAGTAACCTGACCTAGATCTGGAACCGCTTTTATTAGGGCATATTTTTTTCCATTATGGATTACTATTTCAGAATCTACAGATTCGCCATTTTGAATAGCAGAAGCACTTACCCAACTATTATCAATTCTTATTTTAACGGTTAAAGGAAAATAAAAGGCTGAATCTAACATATCGTCTGTTAGTGTAAATTTTATGTCACTTTCAGAAACATTATCTATGATTAAATTATGGGTTGCAAAGGATTGAGAATATTGAGTAACCTCTGTAAATCCGGCTACCCATAATTCTGGTTTGTCTGCTAAGTATTGTAAAAATTCATTAGTGGTAATTTCACCTGCCTCATCTAAACTATGGAAATGTGTACTTCCCCAACCACGGTAATAATTGGTACCATATAATGTATTTACATTATTTAAAAGCGGTAAAATATACTTGTCTCTATCTGTATCATTACCATAAATATGATTATTAGAAATACTGTTGACATTTAGATAATTAACAGTGTTTGCTTGATTTAAAATTCCTTGGGTTCCTCTAATACCTATAAATTGTGTTCTAGCTATAGTCTCGTTGCCTTCGCCATAAGGATAGGCATAGGTTAAGCATTTGTTAGAGCCAGAGGTTACTTCCGTATCAATTGTTGTTATTGTAGCTTGTAATCTTGCGAGATAATCCGCATCAGATGGGTTGGTTTCGCCTCCTGTTGGGGTATTATACCAATTTCTATCATCGTGTCCATCGATTTGACTTCCCAAAAGAGCAAGGTTATTATAGAGACTCCAGTCTTGAACATTATACGCCGGATCTGCCTCAGTAATCACGAACCACGAAAAATGAAAACCATATTCAGAAATCATCGATGTCCAAAAAGGGATATCCTGTTCGTTATTATCATCAATGGTGATTGTGAATGCGGCTAATTTATCATCATTCCACAAGCAGACATCTCCTTCCCCTACTTCTTCTGGCCATACTTTATCTGTTACTGTAAACCTTGTGCCGACAGCTGGATCAAGATTAAAAGTGTTTTGTCCAATCGATTGTATGAAAATCATTAAGAAGACGAAAAGGGTAGTACTTTTTTTAAACATTTGATTTTTATTGGGATTTGTTAGTTGTTTCTGTATTTGATACAGATATGGCTAAAAATAGATAGCGCTATTCTCAAATATAAATACAAATAGCGGACTAATCCTAGTGTTTTCAGTACTTAGCTTAATAAAACAGACAAAACTAACAAACAATTAAACAGAAAGTACAAACTTTATTTATACTTTTTGAGAATAATGTGTAAAATTAAGGTGATTATTATAAGAAATTTAAATTTTATTAACTCAATTAGTAATTTAATAATTTAAAGACGTAGTTGGCTGTAATTTGTTAAAACGCGTTTTAAAAAATAATGCAACTACCACACGAAGAAAATTTGTGTTTTTGTTTCATCTTCAATAGTATATTCTAATAGGTATTTACCAATAGGCAGTCTTAGATTTTTACTACGAAAAACATGATCTGATATGTCAGAAGGGCTGAAATTCTGTTCAAAAACCTGTTCTCCTGAAAAACTCAGTAATTTAAGTTGTACTTTATCCTGTTTAAAACCTAAAAAGTAAACATTAAAGTCTCCATTAGTTATAGGGTTGGGGGCAATAACAACATTGTTTTTAATAGATTCTACAGTATTAACATTACCTTCATTAAGTTCAGGGTATCCAACAGTAATTTCAAGTGTTGGTTGGTTTTCTTTTTTCTTACCATTGGCACTTACAAAGTTCCATCTATTATAATCTGAAACATCTTTAGAGTTTGGGTTCATTCTTAAAAAGATATAATCCGCAGAATTTGTTTCTGTTTCAAAAATGGTGTTCAAGTAATCTTTGAGTCCTTTTTGTCCAAAGTTATTTGTCTTTATTTCTCCGGAATACATATTGGAGTCTACAAAATTATTCTGAATGGGTCTTGCTGTTACATCCTGACCAAAAGTTCCTTGATAATAGAGATCTTCAGTGACCCAAAAATTCGATTTTGGAGGCAATGCATATAAATCAATGCCTCCTTCGGGTTGATTATCTACTTTAGACAAATACACTTTAAAATTAGCAGATAGAATTTTTTTACCTCCAGGAATTACCGGAAGCTTAAATGGAAATACTCCAGCACCATCTATATTTTCGCCAACACCTCCAATACGAATTTGTGGTTGGCCGTCCCAGTCTCCTTTACCTTTAGAGTGGATCTGTCTATCTGAAGCTTCCGAAGGGATATTAAAAACCTGATTAGCCTCATCAATTTTAGTATACTCAAAGGCTCCAATATTCACGAAGTTGCCTAAAGACCGTTTGTTTTGACTGGCATCTAAATTTGGTGCCATATCCGGTGTTCCACTGTTCAGAGCTTTTGAATTAGGCCCTAAAGAGAAATCAAACAAAGCCCAATTATTAAAGCATTTGTCATAATCATGCACGGAAACAGGAAGGGTAAGATTATAATCTGCAATCCCTTTTATGTTTTTAAAGAGTACATCATTAGACAGGTTATTTCTTATGAAAAGATTTGATGAATCATTTTCACCTATCACTTGTATTGCAAGTGGTGTATTAGTTTCGTCTTTTTTGTTGAAATTTAAGCCGAAATAGGGATTCACAACTGTATTATTAACAATTTTTAGATTGTTCAATTGACCATTTAGGGATATGCCTTTTTTACCATTTGTAATAACAATATTATTTTCAAAAATACTCTCAGAAATGATGGTTTTCAACCCATAAATACCATTTAACACACCTATTTGCGCTCTATTTGATTTGGTGAAATTGATAATTGTATTACCTCTAAAAATGTTGCCTTTTGTTTCTTTTTTAGTAAAATAAATACCAGAGTTTACTTCTGAATCTGTAGCTATACTTTCTTTAATTATGTTGTATTCCAATAAATTATAATTTCCTAAAATAGTAATGGCATTATGGCTGAAAAAATCAATACGGTTATTCCGAATTTGAGTTTTTTCACCAGAAACTATAATTCCGTTTTTGTATTTAGAAATGACATTACTTTCTATTTTACATTGCTTTCCTTGGATCTCAATCGCAGTATAATCGTTTGCGTTTGAAATAAAATTATTTTCCGTTAATCTGATCTTAGAACTATTTTGATGTATAAAAACAGTATTTGAATTTAGGGCTCCATTGAACGTAATATTACTAAATATCCACTTAGATGCAGGCGATTCTTCAGTTCCAAACGTTATAGCGTTTATTGTAGGATTTTGGCCTGTAAGTCCAGAAATAGTAATGTATTTTTCGTTTTGGCCTATAACTTTAACGTCTCCATGATTTCCGGAAAGTAAGAATATAGCATCACCTGCTTTAAATTCTATTCCTTTTTCAAAAACACTTTCTAAGCTGCCCCAAGGATTAGCTTTACTTCCGTCGTTATTTGAATTCCCGTTTACTGGGTCACAATAGAAATCAGTTGCGTAGGTTGCTTGTGCGAATAAGAAAAAAAGAAAGAAGTAGCCGTAAGTTTTCATAGTAATTAAACGTTATTGGTTAATTAAAAAATTTGGAAAATCTTCTGTTTTTTCACAGTTGATTTGTTCCATGACTTGTTGTAATTCCGTTTTTAACAAGGATATGGTATGGTCTCCTCCCTTTTTTCCTAATGCCGAAACACCATACATAAATGAACGTCCTAAAAAGGTGAACTTTGCTCCTGATGCTAAAGATCTAGCCACATCTGGACCCGAACGAAGTCCACTGTCCATCATAACTTCAATCTTATCTCCATATTTCTCAGCAATGGTTTTTAACGGTTTTATGGTGGATTGCCCTGCGTCTAATTGGCGTCCACCATGATTGGAAACTATAATACCGTCTAAGCCTAAACGTATGGCTTCTTCAGTGTCGTGTTCTGAGGCGACACCTTTTAATACGAGTTTTCCTTTCCACATGTCTCTGATAGGCTTAATTTTTTCTTCGTTTAATCGACCGCTAAAGGTTTGGTCCATAAACTTGCCAAGTTGCCTTAAATCTAAGCCTTTGGGCATATAAGGTTTTAGCGTTTCAAAATTGGGTTGTCCGTGTTTTAAAGTTTCTAGTGCCCAATGTGGTTTCCCTAAAATTTGCAAAATATTTTTAACAGACATTTTCGGTGGCATAGCTAAGCCATTTCTAATATCACGAGGTCTAAAACCAAAGGTTGGAACATCACATAAAATAACAAGCACTGGGCAATGTGCAGCTTCTGCTCGTTTAATAATATCATCTCGCAATCGATCTTCTGTAGGATGATATAATTGAAACCATGCCTTACCTTCTGTAAGTTCACTAGCGCGTTCTATACTTGTAGTTGTCACCGTACTGAGCACAAACGGGATATTGTGATTAAACGCTGCTTTTGCTAATATTTCAGGGGAATTGGGCCACATTAAACCTTGTAATCCAACGGGAGCAATTCCGAAAGGCGCATCATATTCTATTCCAAAAAGCGTTGTATTTAACGATGTACCTGTGTGGTTTTTTAAGTAATTAGGTTGTAATTGTACGTCTCTAATCTCAGAGGTATTTCGGTGCAAGTTGACATCTTCATTGCAGCCTCCATCTAAATACTCAAAAGCAAATTTTGGTATTTTTTTTTGAGCTCTCAACCTTAAATCAGTTACGGACGGATATTTCGTGTTTATCTTTAAACTCATCATGTCTTACTTTCGAATAAATGGTATATGTTTTTTTAAGCCATAATTCTTTTTTAAAAAATTAGAATCCAATTTACCAACCAAAATTACAAGGGCTGCTCCCAATGCCGATCCTAATGAAGAACTGGTTGATCTTACTTTTAGGTTACTCAAACGGTGTGTCAATAATTTTATAAATACATCATTATCGCTAAATCCTCCATCAATATACAATCGTTTTATTGAACTGTTAGTGCCTAATGTGGTTTTTATACTTTGTATTTGTATATCGATAAGCTCTATCATTAATTGATGATAAGCGTCTTGATAATTGTCAAATTTGAGGTTAGTTTTCTCTGGTGTTTCAGTGTTGAGCAAATATTTCCACCTATAACATGGACTAAAATTAAGTGATAATCTGTTGAAAATTTGACTATTAAATGCTACCGATTTATGTTGATCTAAAGGCACATCAAAATATTGACTTAATTGTGTGATTTGGTATGTGTATTCTTTTCCCAGTAACAGTTTTGCCGATTTTACAGGCTTGCCATTAACCCTCATATAATTAATAGTGTCATTTTGAAGGTCTTCGTTGGTTAACGCTACTTCGGAATACGGATTTAGTGACACACTCCAAGTGCCTGTTGAAACCAACACAAAAGGTTTTTTAGAGCTCTTTAAATAGGGTATGAGTGCTGAAGAACTATCATGAATACCTACTCCAAATTTTATTCGTTTACCATTATAGTATTTAGAAATACATGTTTCTGTTGAAACAATCGGAGGAAGTATTTGGTCAATGTCTTCGTTATAAACCCAGCTGTGATAATCATTTTCACCATAATCCCAAAGTGATGTGTGGCAACCTATACTGGTAAATTCACTAAGCGGAACACCTGTAAACATATAACTAAGATATTGTGGCAGGTGCAAGGAATACGAAATGTTTTTGAATACGTCTGATTGCTTGTATTTTAACCAATACAATTGCATTCCAGAATTTAACATCCCAGATGGTGGTGATCCTGTTTCTGTAGAAATATCTCCATAGGTGTTATTAAACTGCTCTAGGATATCCGTTGGAATAGGCTTTAAATAATTATAAAGTGGTGTTAGTAGATCTCCGTTTTTATCTAAATGAACAAGACTTGCTCCATATGTAGAAAAATTGACGGCTGTAATTGTATATGTGTTTGAATCTAAAACATTTTTGAATACTGAACTCATCCATTTTTGAAGTGCTTGAATATCTTCCGTTGGAAACCCGTCTTCGTCAACAATTTCTTTTAAGGTCGTGTACTCTTTATAGACTTCGTTATAGTTCGTATCGAAGAGAAAAAACTTTTTATTAGTTTTTCCTATATCGAATATTGCTATAACCTCTTGTTTTATTGGAGTACTCATAGTGTTTTTACAAACCTGTTGCTGTAGAATTCATTCCTCTTTCTTTAATCAATACATGTCTTACATCTAAAAGCCTGTAAGCAGATATAGGATCGATGGCTCCATTATTTCTTAATCGGGCTTCAGCTAATATTGTTTTTACGTCCGTGTTAAAAGCGTCTTGTAAAATGCGTTGTGCCGTTACAACATCATTTTGTAGTTGTGCTTCTTCAAGTGCTTTTTGGTCAATTAATAATGCTTTGGCATACGCTGTTTCAATGGCTTCAATGGATTGAATTAAATCTTCTAAAGGATCTTTTAAATTATGACTTGCATCAATCATCCACGCAGGAATTGGGTTATTCGCTGGATTATTTTCCATTCCAAAAACCAATTCATTAAATATTAAAAATAATTGATAGGGTTTCATAACGCCTACGCTTAAATCATCATCACCATATTTACTATCATTAAAATGAAAACCACCCAACATGCCTCGTGTCATTAATGTGGCTACAATATGCTCAATATTTGTGTTTGGTAAATGATGCCCTAAGTCTACTAAGGTATAAGCTTTTTCTCCTAAATCTTTAGCCAACATGTGAGATGTTCCCCAATCTTGAATAACCATAGAATAGAAATTTGGCTCGTAAGGCTTATATTCTATAAACAATTTCCAATCTGCTGGTAAATGAGCATAAATTTCTTTTAAACTTGCTAAAGTGTTTTCAAAAGCGCGTCTAAAATTGAGCTGTCCAGGAAAATTAGAGCCATCTGCCAACCATACGGTCAAAGATTTTGACCCTAAGGCAATTCCATAATCAATAACGGCTTTATTGTGAGCAACGGCTTGATCTCTAACCTTTTTATCTGTATGACACAGAGATCCAAACTTATAACTATACTCTTGGTTGTCTTGATCTTGAAACGTGTTGGAATTCATGGCATCAAATTGAAGCCCTAAATTTTTTGCTTTTTCTTTAATAGCATTAGTATCTTCAGGAATATCCCAAGGAATATGTAAAGACACTGCATTTGCAGATTTGGTTAAAGCATTAATAACACTAATGTCTTCAAGTTTTTGTTCTAAAGTACTGGGTTCTCCACCAAAACCGAATCTTCCAAATCGTGTGCCACCAGCTCCTAATGCCCAACTTGGTATAGCAATGTTATAGTTTGAAATCGTATCAATAATCTGTTCTAAATTGTCGTGTTTCTTTGATAATTGCGTTAAATTTTCCTTATGATTAACTAATAAATCTTTATTTAAGGCTACTATTTCTTCTTGATGTATTTGCATAGTTATGGTTTCTAAGATTGATTATCGTACAAAAGCATTTGCCATGCCTCCATCTACATTAATAATGTTTCCTGTGCTTTTATCTAAAATAGCAACCAAAGAAAATACGCCATTTGCAATATCAGCAGGATAAATTATTTCGTTTAATAAATTTCGTTTAGCATAATGTGCTGGTAATTCTTCAACCGTAATGCCATAGGCTTCAGCGCGTCCTTTTGCCCATTCGCCTTCCCAGATTTTACTACCCACAATAACACCATCAGGATTTACAACATTCACTCTTATTTTATCGGCTCCCAATTCCGCAGCTAATAATCTAGACATGTGTTGCTGAGCCGCTTTTGCGGTTCCATAACCCACATTATTAGGTCCTGATACGAGTCCGTTTTTGCTCGCTATATTTACAATATCTCCACCTAATTTTTGTTTTCGGTAAATTCCAACGGCTTGTTTTGCCAATTCAAATTGCCCTTTAACCAATACATTTTGCAATATATCCCAATCTTTATCCGTGGTTTCTTCTAATGGTTTTGAAATCGCTAAACCAGCACTGTGCACCACGATATCTACACCGCCAAAAGCTAAACACGCTTGTTTATAAGTGTTGGCTATAGAATGACTATCTGTGACATCGCCCTGAACGTAAATGGCTGTATCGTTTTTGTATGTTACTATGGCTTTTTTTAATCGGTCTTCAGATAAATCCGTAAGTACAACATTAGCGCCTTCTGCGGCTAACTTATCAGCAATGGCTTTGCCAATACCTCCTCCAGCACCAGTTATTAGTGCTACTTTTCTAGACAATGATTGCTCTTTAGGCATTCTTTGTAATTTGGCTTCTTCCAATAGCCAATATTCAATATCAAAGGCTTCTTGACGCGGTAATGAGGTATATTCTGAAATGGCTTCAGCACCACGCATCACATTAATAGCGTTTATATAAAACTCACTCGCTACACGAGCCGTTTGTTTATTTTTTGCAAAACTGAACATTCCAATACCTGGATACAAAATAATGACAGGGTTTGCATCTCGTATGGCAGGACTTGTGTCGTTTTTACAAGTCTCGTAATATGCTTCATATTCTTTTCTGTAGTTATCAAATGCAGGCTCTAACTTTTCAAAAATGAGTTCGGTGTTATTTACATCTTCAGAAGGACTTAAATTGAGTACTAATGGTTGAATTTTCGTTCTTAAAAAGTGGTCTGGACATGACGTTCCCATCGGAGCTAAACGGTGTAGGTTTTTACTGTTTATAAATTCTAAAACTTTGTCATCATCTGTAAAATGACCAATCATTCTGTTTTCAGAAGCACATAAGCCTCTCAGTACTGGTGCTAATATGGCTGCTTTTTCTAGTCGTTCTTCTTTTGGAAGACTTTCAACAATTTGACCGCCAAAAACGTCACCATTTTCAGCAATTTTATTTTCGATATAAGCAGATGCCATCTCTATGACTTCTAAACTGTTGATATAACATTCGTATGAGGTATCTCCCCAAGTGAATAAACCATGAGAACCTAAAACAATGCCGCGAATTCCTGGGTTATCCTCCAAACATTTTTCGAGCATTAAACCCAATTCAAAACCTGGTTTTTTCCATGGAACCCAACCCATAGTGTCTCCCCAAATTTCCTTAGTTACCTTTTCACTGTCTTTTGCAGCAGCTACAGCAATTAAGGCATCAGGATGTAAATGGTCGATATGCTTAAACGGTAACAATCCATGAAGCGGAGTATCTATAGATGGTGCTTTGCTATCTAAATCAAAAATGCAGTGATTGAAAAGCGCTACCATTTCATCTTCATAGGCTACACCTCGATATACTTTTTTTAAATCTCTTAAGCGATCGGTATACAAGCCTGCTATGCCCCTTCTTGTTAGGGTGCCAATATCTCCTCCAGACCCTTTTACCCACATGACTTCAACATCTTTATTTGTTAAAGGGTCTTTCTCAATAGTTTTACAGCTTGTATTTCCTCCTCCATAATTAGTAATTCTAAGATCACTACCTAAGATGTTAGAGCGATATAAAAATTGTGCGACTTCATCGTTTTTTATCTTTTCTACTTTAGTCTCGTCCCATAGATAATCTACATAACGGTAATTTTTTATTGACATGTTAGTGGGTTTTATTTATTAAAAAAAGTGTCGTTTTTTACGTGTTTAAAAAATTTCGGCTCTTCTCAAAAGTACATAAATAGCCCACTAAACCTAAGTAAAACAGACGCTGTCCTATCATAAAAGACAAATAAAACAAGTAATTAATCAGATTGTATAAAAATATGAGATACTATAAAAAAGTGTAATGAGGCTGAATCTAGCAATGAATAAAAATATTAGTTAATAATTCATATCACAATATCAATAGTTTCTATAAGAAGTTGAGGGAAGTTCTTTGAAATTATTGCTAATCTTTGATTTTATACGTTCACTCTATTAGAGAGTAAGCGTATTTCAAATCTTTTATGTTTAGCAGTTTAAAGGGTTTGATACAAATGCTAATAATTTTATCGCGTAAGTTTTTTAAGGGGACTACAAGAAAATGATTTAAAGTTTCTCTATCAACATAATATTTTCTTTTGATTTCGCTAGGTGTAAAAAAAACACTGGGAAAATAGGCTGAAGCTTAAATAGCTTTTATAAGCTGGACTTTGCTAAACATCTTAGATGTTTCAATAATGCTATTCGTTGTGGGACTAAATAAAGGTTTTTTATCATTTCAAAATAGAACTCGCCAAAACATGGTTTATGATTTTGTAACAATAATTAAGATTTACCGACAAATCTTTATAAATACCAATATACTTGAATCTAACAACAAATCCTATTTCAGCAGAAGATAAACAAGCTTTAAAACATGCGAAAATGAGCATGCAAAATTTAGGTTGGGCCATACGCAATGTCAATAAAATAGGTAATACCGTAGAAACAGGGATTAATTATGTGCCAGAAAAAGTGTTAGTTAAAGTGCAGAAGATTACCGAATCTGTATTATTAAAAATTATAAAAGCGAATTTATTAACCATTCAAAAGCACAAAACATTTAAAAAGCCTTCAAAAAACACCTATAAAAGTATTGTCACAGGTACAGGTGCATTAAGTGGTTTTTTCGGGTCTTCTACAGGTTTTGGTACTGCTATTTTTGCCTCAGAAGTAACGCTAACGACGAAATTTTTAATGCGTACTATTATGGATATTGCGCGTAGTGAAGGTGAAGATATTTATACTTTAGAAGGCCAAATGGCATGTCTGCAAGTTTTTGCACTTGGTGGAGATTCTCTTGACGATGACGGTATGGAGGCCAGTTACTACACGACGCGTATGGCATTAAACTCAGCTTTAAGTAACGTTTCGGCAGCTAGTATAAAAATGAGTTTAGAAAGTTTGGTGAAAGGAGCAAGTGCTTTGGGGTCTAATGCTATAGGTAATTTTCTGTCTAAAATTGCCACGAGATTAAGTCTTCTTATTAGTGAGAAATTTTTAGCGCAAGCCGTACCTATTGTAGGAGCCATTGGAGGAGGTGGTTTAAATTATGTATTTGTAGATCATTTTCAAAAGATGGCAACGGCACATTTTACCATAAGACGTTTAGAACGAAAGTATGGCGAAGCTGAGGTTAAATTGGTTTATGAGACTATAAATACAGAGGTTAAAGAAAATTAAGTTTATAAAAAAACCAACCACAAATTGCTTCATGGCTGGTTCTGCTATTAATAAAGTAGGTTAAGGATCTTAAATATAGCTCATTAATTTAGCCTACTATTTTAATTACAATTGTTGTTTTTAAATTCTAGTTCGTCGTCTTCTCCTATTTCAAAGCTTACTTCAGTTTCGTTATCATCATCATCGTTATCAATTTCATGTAAAATCCACGTATCATTGATATCGTCAACCCCTGGAATATCAAAAGTTACTGTGATATTGTTTCCTGTTTCGCTAGTTGTCCATGTTCCATTGGCAGTGTTTTCAGTCCAAGACACTGTAACTGTATTATCTGCAAAGAAATTAAAAAGATAACCTGTATAGTTGTCTTCTAAATCATTGTCGTTGCGTTCTAATTCGTCTATATGCCAATCTGAACAAGCTGTTAAAATAGATTCTAATTGGCTTGTTGTACAATTCATACAATCGTCATCATCATAATCGTAATCATCGTCTTCATCACAATCGTCATTATATTCATCAATGGCATCATCAAGCTCATTAAAATTATTAATTACAATGACGTTACCATTAGCAATTACAATACTTATAGGAAATTCAAAACCAATTAAATCATCTTCATCTATGTCGTCTATAAATTCATAAAGATCATAATCGTTAGTGAATGTGAGTGTTTCAATAACTTCGTTGTTGGTATTAAAAATAGAAGCTGTAATTGGATATACAAAATCTAAACATTCAATATCATCATCAAATTCATTTTCATCATTACAATCATCAGCATAATCTTCTAGCTGATCTAAACTGTTAATTTGAACTTCGGAGTAATCTGAAAAAATAATGGTGATAGGAAAGGAGATGTCTATATTATCATCATCGTCATCAAATTCGTCAAGTAGATCTTCAAGATCATCATAATCATTAATATTTGTAATTATGAGTTCTGTTCCATTAATGGTTACGGTTATAGGCAGTTGAATGGTAAAACAATTGGCATTATAAACGATATTATCTACAGAACCATCATTCATAGTGACTCTTTGAATCTGACTCGCCAAAGCGGAATTAGCTTGTAAAGTAGATTCTGCTGGTGGATCAATACTTATATCATCTTCAGTTCTACAAGATGTTATAGTTAAGAATAAACCAACTAACGCAAAAAGGAAAGGTTTCATAGTTTTCATAAATAATTTGTTTTTAGTTTTTCAATTAATACGGCATATTAATTACCGTCTTTATACTTAGAACAACTGATGAATTAAATGTCCCGAAAAATATATTGTTTTTTTTATTTAATTACAATTTGAGTTGTTTTGGGGTTTAAATCGTTGATTTTAGTTGATTCGATGTATTCCTCTGTTGCATGGTCTTTAAAAAAAAGTATACTTTTGAGAATTCAAATTTCAAAAAAAATACTTTTAATTGTCTAAGTCGCTCCACAAAGATATCTGTGATAAACTACGCTTTTCTAAACTCTACGAAAAGTATGCGCAAAGCATGAGCACTATTCTATACTATAAGTATGGTGATTTATTAAACCCTTCAGATAAAGTGCAAGATGCCTTTATTAAATTATGGGAAAACTGTGCTAAAGTGGCACCTGAAGCTGCAAAATCTTATTTATATACGGTTGCAAATAATATGATGCTTAACGAGGTGAAACACCAAAAGATTGTTTTTAAGCATCAAGAAGTAAAGCCTAAGGATTACACTAATGAGACGCCAGAATTCATGCTGCGTAAAAAGGAATTTTTAAAGCGCTACGAAACAGCCTTGTCAACATTAAAAGAAGAAGAACGTGTGGCTTTTCTTTTAAGTAAGGTCGATGGAAAAACCCACAAAGAAATTGCAGAGTTATTAAGTATTACCAAAAAAGTAGCTGAACACAGAATTTATGCCGCCTTAAATAAGTTGAAAGATCAATTGGAAGAACTGAATTGAAACTAATTTTGGGACAATTGAACGTTGAGTTGTTTTATAAGTATAGCATCAAGTTATGGACAAAGAATATTTACTAAAAAAATGGTTGGACAACAACTTATCTGAAGCAGAGGCGGAAGCTTTTAATGCTTTAGAGGATGCGAAGCTGTATAATGAAATAGCAGAAGAAGCACAGCGCTTTAGTGGTCTTCATCATGCAAAAGTGCCTGCGTTTGAAGCTTTAGAAAGCCAGTTACAAAATAAAAAGGCTTCGTCAATTAATTGGATGAATATAGCATCACGATTTGCAGCTGTTTTTGTTATTGGTTTAACCTTATTTTTGTTTTTAAATAGAGATAATACCAATACAATTGCAACCGATTTAGCACAAAAAGAAACCATTACACTTCCTGATAATTCTAGAGTAGAACTTAATGAGTTGTCTCAGCTTACATATAGGCCTTCAAATTGGGATAACGAAAGAACCTTAAATTTAAAAGGAGAAGCCTTTTTTGATGTCGAAAAAGGAAAGCAATTCGATGTCAATACTGAATTTGGAAAAGTAACCGTTTTAGGAACCGAGTTTAATGTGTTTACAAAGGATAGCATTTTTAAAGTAACCTGTTATGAAGGTTTGGTGCAAGTCAGTTATAACGATGCGGTTATAAAAGTACCAGCCGGTTCAGAGTTTATTTTAAAATCAGGAACTACTAAAAAATCTAACATTGCTATAGCAGAACCGTATTGGCTTAAAAATATGAGTGTATTTAAAGATGCGTCTGTACAAGCAGTGCTTTTAGAGCTCGAAAGTCAATATAACATCACAATTACCGATTCCATTACTGCAAATACGTTGAGATTTACAGGCGCATTTGAGCACGATAACCTTAATAATGCTTTAAAAGCAATTACACAGCCGCTTGGTTTGACCTATGAAATTATAAATAATAAAGAGGTCGTCATACACAATGCTAAAGATTAAGTATATAACTTTTTTAATAAGTGTATTAATTTGCTTTTCAGTAAAAGCACAAGCTAATGATGGAAAAATATCTATCATACAAGTGCTTAATGAGATTTCTAAAAGTCATAATGTTAATTTCAATTATAAAAGTGATCTTCTTAAAGAGATCTATGTCATTCCTTTAGCTGACAATCTAAGTCTAAACACAAAAATTGAAACCTTAGAACAACAGACCCATTTAATTTTTACTAAAATTAGCGACGTGGTCTTTAGTATCACTAAACCCATTACAATTTGTGGTTATTTGCGAGACAACATGGAAAATCCGCTTTATGGAGCAACCATCAATACGAAACACAATTATACAGTAACTAATGATGATGGCTATTTTGAAATTAAAGTCCCATCATTGGCGACGCTTCTTACCATCCGATTTATAGGTTTTAAAACCATAGAGCGTCAAGCCCAATTTTTTAAATTAAATAGTTGTGAGGCTATTACTTTAATGGAAGAAGCTGAGGTGTTTAGTTCTGTAGTGCTCAACGGCTATATTGTTAAAGGTATAGACAAACAACAAGACGGAAGTATCGCTATTGATTATAGCAAGTTTACCTTATTACCAGGACTTATAGAGTCTGATGTGTTACATACGGTTCAGGCATTGCCTGGAGTATTAAGCGTTGACGAAACCGTTTCCAATATTAATATAAGAGGCGGGTCTCACGACCAAAATTTAATGCTTTGGGATGGGATAAAAATGTATCAATCCAGTCATTTTTTCGGGCTTATTTCAAGTTTCAATCCACAAATCACACAAACGGCAACCGTAATTAATAACGGTACAGATGCGTCTTATACCGATGGTGTTTCAGGAACTATTGATATGCATTCTAGTAAAACCATCGAATCCAATTTTAAAGGTTCCTTTGGAATTAATCTTCTTAATGCCGATTTATTTTTAAATGCACCAATTGGTGAAAAGTCTTCAGTTCAAATTGCAGGACGTAAATCTATTGATGAATTGGTAAGAACACCAACTTATAAAACGTATTTTGAACGTGTGACACAAGATACAGAGGTCGCAGAAAACACCTCTAATGTTAGTAACTCAAATCAAGCCTTCGATTTTTATGATGCGTCTTTAAGGTGGCTTTATAAGCCATCGGATAAGGATTTTTTACGATTAAATTTTATGCTAGTTCATAACGATTTAACCTTTGATGAATCGGCCCTTTTTAATGGAGTAGAAGAAACTCGAGAAAGTAGTATTTCTCAAAAGAGTATTTCAGTAGGCTTAAATTATAGACGACAATGGAATGATAAATTAAGTACTGTGCTCAATGTTTATAATACAGATTATACATTACAAGCTGTAAATGCTAACGTTATGGCAGAGCAGCGTTTTTTGCAAGAAAATCTAGTGTCTGAAACTTCAGCAAAATTAGAAGGGTTTTATACCCAAAATCTATGGCAATTCAATTTGGGTTATAATTTTATTGAATCGGAAATTACAAACCTAAATGATATCGATGTGCCAAGATTTGTACGACGTGATTCTGAAGTTTTACGAGAACAAGCGGTTTTTGCTCAGACACAGTTTGAAAATGACACGAAAGATCTTAGCGTTAAATTAGGAGTAAGGGCGAATTATCTAGAAAAGTTTGATGAATTGATTGTAGAACCGCGTTTAAGTATTCGAAAAGCTTTAGGAAATCATGTGGAATTAGAAGCATTAGGTGAGTTTAAACATCAAACCACCTCGCAAATTATCAACTTTCAAAATGATTTTTTAGGAGTAGAAAAACGGCGATGGCAACTCACAGATAATGATAGTATCCCAATAATTAAAAGTAAACAAGCCTCATTAGGATTGCTTTATAAAAACAAAGGTTGGTTAATTGATGCCAAAGTGTATTACAAAAAAGTGGATGGCATCACCACACAAAGTCAGGGGTTTACCACAAAGTATGAATTTGAAAAAGAAAAAGGAAGCTACGATGTTTTAGGAGCCGAATTTTTAGTCCGAAAAAATTTCAATCATCTAAATACGTGGTTGAGTTATTCATATATAAAAAACGATTATACCTTTAAAACGCTTGAAGAAATTGAGTTTCCTAGCAATTTTGATATTACGCATGCCTTTACATTGGGTACAACCTATAGTGATGAGTCGTGGAACATTTCTGCCGGATTAAATTACAGGCTAGGGAAACCAACATCGATACCATTAGTAGAAAATGAAGTTACAGGTAATGCTATTAATTTTGGTAAGGCCAATAACGAACGATTACGAGATTATTTCAGAATTGATGCTTCAGCACTTTATAAATTTAAGATAAATAAGGTGTTCCGTTCAGAAGTTGGTATGTCTGCTTGGAACATCTCTGATGTTAAAAATCCAATCAACAACTATTATAGGATTGATGCAGATGATAATGCGATAAGGTTTTCCAGATATTCATTAGGGATTACGACTAATGCGGTTTTTCGTGTCTATTTTTAGAACAGCTTGGTAGTTAAACTCTTATTTTAGGTTTTAAGCGTTTTTAGTAGGGCGTTTCAATATAATTAATATTATATTTGCGTTAATTGCGAATAAAAATGTAGGTAACTTCCCTAATTTAACCCTATTTTACGCACTTTGTCGGATATATTTGCCGTTTAAAGATGTTTTTTAGTGATTTTAATTTTGTCAACTCATTTTTTTTTATACTTTTACATCATAATTAATAGAATGCACAAAAAAAATATGTTTGCCTCTGTCTTAGTTTTTTTCGTTGGCTTTGCATCTATGGCTCAGGGCTCTGCGGGAGCACCGCCTCCTCCAGCACCACCACCACCACCAGGTCTTCCTATTGATGGCGGTATTATAGTCCTATTTACACTTGCTTTATTTTATGGGATATATAAATCCTATAAGATTTCTAAACAAAAGGTTTAATTACGTAAGTCATTTAGGCGTTTCACGTATTTTCCAATGACGTCAAATTCTAAATTTATTGTATCTCCAATAGTTAAGGTCTTAAACGTCGTATGATTAAACGTGTAAGGTATTATTGCTACAGAAAAACGATTCAATTGCGAATTTACAACCGTTAAACTCACTCCATTTACGGTAATAGAACCCTTTTCTATAGTGATATTATTGAGGCTTTTATCATATTCAAATGTAAAAACCCAACTGCCGTCTTCGGTAACAATATCTACACAAGTTGCTGTTTGATCTACGTGTCCTTGTACAATATGGCCGTCTAAACGATCACCAAGTTTCATAGCGCGTTCTATATTGACAACATCGTTTGCTTTAAGTAACCCTAAATTGGTTTTATCAAGTGTTTCTTGGATTGCTGTTACTGTGTATTTATCACCATCAATACTTACAACGGTTAAACACACTCCATTGTGAGCAACACTTTGATCAATTTTTAATTCATTTGTTAAAGCGGTATGCACTGTAATATGAAGATTTCCACCATCATTTTCAAGTTTTTCTATTCTGCCAAGATCTTCTATAATGCCTGTGAACATAATTTGTACTTTATTTAGTTAAATTTGCAGTTACAAAGTTAAAGACAAAAAATGAAAAAAGACGAAAAGATAATTGTAGGGATTTCCATTGGTGACCTCAATGGTATTGGTGCAGAAATTGTCATTAAAACTTATGAAGACCCAAGATCGTTAGAATTGAATACTCCTGTTATTTTTGCTTCGGCTAAAACCATGCAATTTTTCAAGAATCATTTTAATAGTAAAATTAATTTTTTCAATATTGATTCGCCCGAAAAAGTAGTTCATGGAAAAGTTAATGTGGTTGAGGTTTGGAGCGAACCTGTAAAAATTCAATTTGGCACTGAAGATAAAAAAATAGGAGAATATGCTATAAAATCTCTTGAAGCAGCGACCAAAGCTTTAAAAGAAGGCACCATTGATGTACTGGTAACGGCACCAATTAACAAACACAACATTCAATCTGAAAAATTTAATTTCCCGGGTCATACAGATTATCTGGCAAAAGCCTTAAACGGTAAGAGCTTAATGTTTATGGTCTCTGATGAATTGCGAGTTGGTCTTCTGACAGATCATGTGCCACTTAAGGATGCTAGTAATGCAATTACAGAAAGTCTTATTAAAGAAAAAATTACGACTGTTGCTAAATCTTTAATACAAGATTTTGGTATAAGAAAACCGAAAATTGCGGTTTTAGCGATTAACCCACATGCAGGAGATAATGGAGTTATTGGTAATGAGGACGACACCATTTTAAAACCGGCTTTAGAAAAAATAAAAGCTGATGGTACTTTGGTTTATGGACCTTATTCTGCGGATAGTTTTTTTGGATCTAATACGTATAAAAGTTTTGACGCTATTATTGCTTCTTATCACGATCAAGGTTTAATTCCTTTTAAAACTATTGCTTTTGGAAAAGGGGTGAATTATACAGCAGGCTTAGATAAAGTAAGGACTTCACCCGATCATGGTACAGCATATGATATTGCCGGAAAAGGTATTGCAGATGAAAGTTCTATGAAGCAAGCCATATTTACAGCAATGGATATTTTTAGAAAGCGAAAAGAGTACGATTACTACAGTAAAAACCCTTTAAAGAAAGCTTCTCGATAGTTATAAACAAAATTTGTTGATATCTAGTCTTTAAGTAAGGAAAAATTTATATATTTGCACGCTCAAATTGAATGTGATAATGAAGGCATTAAAATCTTATACTATCCCTTTTGTAGGATTAAAAGAAGGAATGCATCATTTTGATTTTCAGATTGATAATGCGTTCTTTGAACATTTTGAATATGATGAATTTAACGCAGTTGATGTAAATATTGACCTCGAATTCGACAAAAAATCAACTCTTTTAGAGTTGCATTTTTCAGCGGAAGGCACAATAAACTTGAATTGCGATATTACAAATGAACCCTATAACCAGGCTATTAGCGACGATTTTAAACTCGTAGTTAAGTTTGGTAATGAGTATAATGATGATAATGAAGATATCTTAATTATACCACATGGTGAATATGAGATTAATGTAGCACAATATATATATGAGCTCATTATTTTAGCGGTTCCAATTAAACGAATTCATCCAGGTATTGAAGATGGTACATTAGAATCAGACATACTTTCAAAATTAGAAGAATTGCGTCCAAGTGAGGACCATAAAACAAAATCATCAGAGGATATTGATCCTCGTTGGAATAATTTAAAAAAACTATTAACGGATAAATAACATTTAAAATGGCACATCCAAAGCGTAAAATATCGAAAACAAGAAGAGATAAAAGAAGAACACATTATAAAGCTTCTGTACCTCAAATAGCAACTTGCCCAACAACTGGTGAGCCACACTTATACCATAGAGCTCATTGGCATGATGGTAAACTATATTACAGAGGTCAAGTTCTTATTGACAACTCTGTTGAAGAAGAAAACGCAGCGTAAGTACTATGCATGCATACAAGAAAACGCTCCTATGTGAGCGTTTTTTTTGTTATTATTTTTTGAATACAGCAAAAACCACTTACTTTGCATTACTATTTGCCAAAAACTAGGAAAATTGAATTAAACACTACGATTTTTGTCAATTTTTCATACTTTTAATTAATCTAAAAGCTAATAATGAGTAAAATCACAGCGGCAATTACAGCTGTCGGAGGCTATGTTCCTGATTATATTTTATCGAACAAAATCCTCGAAACTATGGTTGAGACCAATGATGAGTGGATCACCTCAAGAACAGGAATAAAGGAGCGTCGAATTCTTAAAGAAGAAGGAAAAGGGACTTCATTTTTAGCTATTAAAGCAGCTGAAGATCTCATTCAAAAAAAAGGGCTAGACCCTAAAGAAATAGATTTGGTTATTGTTTGTACAGCAACACCAGATATGAAAGCAGCTTCTACAGCGGCTTACACTGCAACACAAATTGGTGCCGTAAATGCATTTTCTTACGATTTAGAGGCGGCATGTTCTAGCTTTCTTTACGGAATGTCTACTGCATCGGCTTATATTGAAGCTGGTCGTTATAAAAAAATTCTTTTAATAGGAGCAGACAAAAATTCATCATTTATTAATTACGAAGACCGAGCAACATGCATTATTTTTGGTGATGGAGCTGGTGCTGTACTTTTTGAACCCAATGAAGAAGGTTTAGGTCTGCAAGATGAGTTACTACGAAGTAATGGAGATGGAAGAGAGTTCTTGCAAGCAACTTACGGAGGCTCTGCTTATCCTATAACTAAAGATACATTTAACGAAGGGAAACATTATGTTTTTCAAGATGGTAAAACGGTATTTAAAAACGCTGTGTTTAATATGGCTGATGTTACCGAAAAGATTTTGAAAAGAAATAATCTTACTAATGATGATATCTCATGGTTAGCAGCACACCAAGCTAATAAACGTATTATTGATGCTACTGCGAATAGAATTGATTTAGAAGAAGATAAAGTAATGATGAATATTCAGAAGTATGGGAACACCACTTCTGCAACATTACCCTTATTATTATTTGATTACGAATCACAACTTAAAAAAGGTGATAATATAATATTTGCTGCCTTTGGTGGTGGATTTACTTGGGGCTCAATTTATTTTAAGTGGGCTTATAATTCCTAATTAAAAACTAACTAACAAAATATCTAAAATTATGGATATAAAAGAAATTCAGAACTTAATTAAATTTGTTGCGAAATCTGGAGCAAGCGAAGTTAAGCTAGAAATGGACGATATAAAAATCACCATCAGAACAGGTTCAGAAGGTGATACTACAATTGTACAACAAATGCCAATGCAAACAGCACCAGTAATGCAACAGCATATGCCTGTGCATCCGGCAGCACCAGTACAAGAGGCTGCGGCACCAGTAGCTCCAGCAGAGGATTCAAAATATATCACTATAAAATCACCAATAATTGGGACATTTTATCGTAAGCCTTCTCCAGATAAACCTGTTTTTGTTGAGGTGGGTACAGATATTAAAGAAGGAGATGTGCTTTGTGTTATAGAAGCAATGAAACTATTTAACGAGATTGAATCAGAAATTTCTGGTAAAATTGTGAAAGTACTCGTTGATGATGCCTCTCCAGTAGAATTCGATCAGCCATTATTCTTGGTAGATCCATCATAACCCGATTTAAAATTCCAAAGTATAATTTCTAATGTTTTAGGGATTTGGAATTTGAAATTTTAAATACATAAAAGTTATGTTTAAAAAAATATTAATAGCCAATAGGGGAGAAATAGCGCTTAGAGTTATTAGAACCTGTAAAGAAATGGGTATTCGCACAGTTGCTGTGTATTCTACAGCAGATGCCGAAAGTCTTCACGTGAAATTTGCAGATGAAGCCGTTTGTATCGGTCCACCTCCTAGTAGCGAATCCTATCTTAAAATATCAAACATTATAGCTGCTGCAGAAATTACCAATGCAGATGCTATTCATCCGGGTTATGGATTTTTATCAGAAAACGCAAAATTTTCAAAAATATGCGAAGAGCATGGTATAAAATTCATAGGTGCATCTGAAGAGATGATTAACCGAATGGGTGATAAAGCTAATGCTAAGGCTACAATGAAAGCTGCTGGTGTACCATGTGTGCCAGGAAGTGAAGGTGTTATTGAAACATTTGAAGACTGTGTAAAAGTCGCTAAAGAAACAGGATATCCTGTTATGCTTAAAGCTTCTGCAGGAGGTGGAGGAAAAGGTATGCGTGCCGTTTGGAAACCAGAAGACCTTCAAAATGCATGGGAATCTGCGCGTTCAGAATCTAAAGCTGCTTTTGGAAATGATGATATGTATATGGAGAAGCTTATTGAAGAGCCGCGCCATATAGAAATTCAAATTGTTGGTGATTCTCGTGGAAAAGCATGTCACTTATCAGAAAGAGATTGTTCTATACAAAGACGTCATCAAAAATTAACAGAAGAAGTCCCTTCTCCTTTTATGACCGATAAATTGAGAGCTAAAATGGGTAAAGCTGCTGTAAAAGCTGCTGAATTCATTAAGTATGAAGGTGCTGGTACTGTAGAATTTCTAGTAGATAAACACAGAAATTTCTACTTTATGGAGATGAATACACGTATTCAAGTAGAACACCCAATTACTGAACAAGTTATCGATTTCGATTTAATTCGTGAGCAAATACTAGTGGCTGCAGGGGTGCCAATTTCTGGTAAAAACTATACACCAAATTTACATTCTATTGAGTGTCGAATTAATGCTGAAGACCCATTTAATGATTTTAGACCTTCACCAGGAAAAATCACTACACTTCATGCACCAGGTGGACACGGAGTACGATTAGATACGCATGTATATGCTGGTTATAGTATTCCGCCTAATTATGACTCTATGATAGCAAAGTTGATTACAACAGCTCAAACGAGAGAAGAAGCTATCAATAAAATGAAGCGTGCTCTAGATGAGTTTGTGATTGAAGGAATCAAAACTACGATACCTTTTCATAGGCAGTTAATGGATAATCCAGAGTATTTAGCGGGTAATTATACCACTAAATTTATGGAAGATTTCAAATTACAAAAAGAGATTGAAGACTAAATTAAAACCCAAACGTAAGTTTGGGTTTTTTTATAGCATTACGGTTTTTGGGTTGTTCTGCTATAGGTGGTTTATTATTAATAAAATAAATACCGTAACTTTAAGGATTGAAAAAAAAACAAAAACAAGCTATGTTAAAAAAATACCTTATAAAGGCTATTACTGTTGTAATAGTATTCTTTTCTATTCCAGCGACTTCGCAAATGTCAAATACGTTGTGGACTAGAGTTAGTGAATCAAAAGCAAGACAAACGGAACAAGTTGTAAGAAAAATAAACCTTAAATCTGAGACGTTTTATCAATTAAATATTGAAGAATTAAAAAATTCTGTTCAAAATATAGGAAATAGAGAAAATCCAGGAAATACAATCATTTTATTTCCTAATTCAGATGGGGAATTAAATCGGTATAGAGTGTTTGAAGCTTCTATTATGGAGCCAGAACTTCAGGCTCAGTTTCCAAATATGAGAACTTATGCTGGTCAAGGGGTTGATAACCCTACAGAAATAATTAGATTTAGTATTACACCCAAAGGGTTTCATGCTATGTTTTTAGGAACGTCTAATGGTACTCAATTTATCGATCCATTTTCTAAAGAAGGACATATATACACGGTGTATTCTAAGAGAGATTTAACAGATAGAGATTTCGAATTTGAGTGTGGTGTTATTGATGATGATGCCTTATTGCATAATACTACGAATTTCAGTGAGCCATTAGCAAGAAATGCAGATGATGGTACGTTAAGAAATTATCGTATTGCAGTAGCATGTACAGGCGAGTATACGCAATTTCATGGAGGAACAGTTGCTGATGCAATGGCAGCCATATTGGTAACAATTAATAGAGTTAATAGTGTTTATGAGAGAGATTTATCTATAACCTTAACTTTAGTCGCAAATAATGCGAGCATTATTTATACAGATGGGGCAACCGACGTTTTTGAAAACAATAACACATCAATTTTAATTAATCAAAGTCAAAGTGTTATTAATGCCGCTATAACTGCAGGTGGTTATGATGTTGGTCATACATTTAGTACGGGTGAAGGAGGTTTAGCAAGTCGTGGAGTGACTTGTAATAGTAACTTTAAAGCAAGAGGTGTCACTGGTACATCACAACCTGTTGGAGATGCCTATGATATCGATTTTGTAGCACATGAATTAGGTCATCAGTTTGGAGCACCACATACGTTTAATGGAACGGTAGGTAATTGTGCAGGTGGAAATAGAACAAGTTCTTCGGCATATGAACCAGGAAGTGGAACAACAATTATGGCTTATGCTGGTATTTGTGGTTCTGATAACATACAAATAGGTAGTGATGCTTATTTTCATCAAAATAGTATAAATAATATCTGGAATCATGTGAATAGTACAGGTGCTTGTCCTGTAGATAGAATCGCTACGGGTAATACTGAGCCAGTTGCAAATGCAGGAAATAATTATACCATACCTAAAGGAACACCTTATAAATTAAATGGTCAGAACTCTACAGATGTAGATGGAGAAGAAACATTAACCTACACTTGGGAACAATACGATTTAGGATCAGCAGGTCTTCCAACGGAAACAACATTATCAGGTCCATTGGTAAGATCGTTTGAAGGAACGGAAAACCCTATTAGATATGTGCCAAGACTTTCAGATATTTTAGATAATGGAGGCACCTCTACGACATGGGAAAAATTATCTACGATTAATAGAACCATAGATTTTATGTTAACGGTTAGAGATAATGACGCTAGAGGTGGTCAGACAGATTCAGATGAAATGACCATTACTAATGTTGCGGCAGCAGGTCCATTTACGGTAACATCGCAAAATACAGATCAGATTGTTTGGACACCAGGTGAAACCGAAATAATAACTTGGAATGTAGCAGGTACTACAGGAAATGGTGTAAATACTGCTAATGTTAATATTTTACTATCAACGGACGGAGGGTTAACTTATAACACGACTTTGGCTTCTAATGTGCCAAATGATGGATCTCATTCTATTGTTGTGCCTAATGTAAGTGCCGCAAAATGTAGAATTATGGTTGAAGGTGCAGGAAATATCTTTTTTAACCTTAACACTTCTTTTTTTGCAATAGGTAATTATGTGTATGAAACTGTTGATGTATGTGAAAGTTATACCTTTGATTTTGGGGTAGCAGTGCCAGAAAGCACGGATACTTATTCTGGATTTAATCTGAATGTTCCAGCGTCTTTAATTATGACTGATGCCAATATTACAGTAGATATTACACACCCAAACAGTGGTGATTTATTTTACGGTTTTAGACATCCAGCATATGCCGGAGCGTTCCTTATTAGATTAGCATCTCAAGAGTGTGTTGGTGGCGCAAATCCAAACCTTGTTTTTGATGACGAAGGTGGAGCTATAAACTGTTCTACTCTTAGTAATGGTAATAATGTTATTCCAGAAGATGCATTATCTGCTGTAGATGGAACAAATTCTCAGGGGACTTGGACGTTTTTTATTTTTGATAGTACCGTTAATAATACGTCTAGTGTAATTAATTCTGTGACCATAGAGGTTTGCGAAAACACTGTTGAAGCCGTGTTGTCTGTTGAAGATAATGAATTAGAAGCTCTAAGTATTTATCCTAATCCAAATAATGGAGCATTTAATATTCAATTCAATCCAAAATCTGGTGAAGCTATTTCTGTAGCTGTTTATGATATTAGTGGACGATCTATTTATGCTAAAGACTTTGCTAGCGTTAACAGATTTAATGAAGCAATTCAACTTAATAATGCACAATCTGGAGTGTATTTATTGACGATTACCGATGGTACACAAAAAGTGACTAAGAAAATTATAGTAGATTAAGAATATAATTTATTACTTTAAAAGCTCCTAAATTAGGAGCTTTTTTTATGCTATGAATTTATCATATTGGGAAATAAAAAACTGGTTAACTAACATTGATTTTACCATTGTTGGAAGCGGCATTGTAGGGCTTAATTGTGCCTTACAGTTAAAACAACGCTATCCAAAGTCTAAGATGTTAATTCTTGAAAAAGGAATACTTCCGCAAGGAGCTAGTACTAAAAATGCAGGCTTTGCGTGCTTTGGGAGTTTGAGTGAAATTATAGATGATTTAAATCACCATTCGGAAATTGAGGTAATAGATTTAATAAAAAAACGCATTAATGGACTTCAATTACTTCGCGAAACGTTAGGAGATAAAGCTATAGGTTATCAAAATTTTGGAGGTTATGAATTATTTCTAGAATCTGATGAAACGTTATATAATTCATGCATAGATAAACGAGGATATATCAATCAATTGCTATATCCACTTTTTAATAGTGACGTGTTTTCTTTCAAAGCGAATAAATTTGGCTTTAAAACTATAAAATCAAAGTATGCTTTTAATCCATTGGAAGGTCAGATTGATACTGGAAAAATGATGGACGCATTATTGTATAAAGTTCAATCTTTAGGGGTGAAAATATTGAATAATTGTGCCGTAGAATCATTTTCGGAGGATTCAAATTCAGTACAATTAAAAACCAACCATTTTACACTTTCAACTCAAAAACTTTTTATAGCCACAAACGGATTTGCTAAACAGCTTAACATTCCAGAAGTTCAGCCAGCAAGAGCACAGGTTTTGATTACGAAACCTATTGATTATTTGCATATTAGGGGCACATTCCATTTAGATGAAGGGTATTATTATTTCAGAAATATAGATAACAGAATTTTGTTGGGTGGAGGTCGAAATCTCGATTTTAAAACAGAAGAAACTACAACGTTTGGTGAAACTGAACGCATCCAAAGTAAGCTTGAAGAACTTTTAAAAACGATTATTTTACCTGAGACTAATTTTGAAATTGACCATAGATGGTCTGGAATAATGGGTGTTGGTAAACAGAAAAAAGCCATCGTAAAACAATTATCAGAGCATGTGTATTGTGGAGTGCGTTTAGGTGGAATGGGAATTGCAATTGGCAGTACCATTGGGAAACAGTTAGCGCAATTATTAGATTAATTTATGAAAAGACTATTTCGATTTTTAATGAAATTACTTTTTTGGAGTATTGTATTTTCAGTTGGGGCAGTGGTATTATATAAGTATGTTCCGGTTCCTATAACTCCTTTGATGGTTATTCGATATGCTGAACGTACCGAGGAAACAAAACATTGGAAACACAATTGGGTCTCTATTGATGAGATATCAAAACACATGCAATTAGCTGTTATTTGTAGCGAAGATCAAAAATTTGTGAACCACAATGGTTTTGATATTGAGGCTATTGAAAAAGCGTATAAACATAATAAAAAGGGTAAACGGATTAAAGGCGGAAGTACTATAAGTCAGCAAACAGCTAAAAATGTATTTTTATGGCCAGATCGTAGTTGGTTGCGCAAAGGTTTAGAAACCTATTTTACGTTTTTAATTGAAGCTATCTGGAGCAAAGAACGTATTCTCGAAGTGTATTTAAACAGTATTGAAATGGGACAGGGTATTTATGGCATTGAAGCTGCATCGCAGTACTGGTTTAAGAAATCTGCGGCTAATTTAGATGCTTATGAAGCTGCAGCAATAGTTTCAATATTACCTAATCCAAGAAAGTATCGTGCAAATCCTGCAACAGCATATATTCAAAAGCGGAAACAGTGGATTGTACAACAGATGAAATTCTACGGAAAATTTGACTTAAAGAACCAAAAATGAATGAATGTAAAAGAAGAATTATATAAATCTTGTTTAAAGTTTGTTGACGACCGTTTATTAACGGTTCAAAACACCATTTTAGACATACAAAACTCCTTACAATCGGAAACCAAAAGTAGTGCCGGAGATAAGCACGAAACAGGTCGTGCAATGTTACAGTTAGAACGTGAAAAAGCAGGGCGTCAATTGGCTGAAATTGAAAAGCAAAAACAAATCCTTCAAAAAGTCAATAGCGAATCTACGCATACTAAAGTTGCGCTAGGGAGTATGGTTAAAACCACACAATCTAATTATTTTATTGCCATTAGCGCTGGTGAAATAGTAATAGATGATACCGCATTTTTTGCCATTTCGGCAGCAACACCGATAGCACAATTGTTATGGTCTAAAACGATTGATGATGAAGTTGTATTTAGAGGCATCAAGTTTAAAATTACGGCGATTTTCTAATAGCCAAAGTAGTTGTAAAACAAAAAAAATCCGAGTTTTGAAACTCGGATTTTTTTTGTTTTAAACAAGGTTTTAAAATGCAACTATTTTAAGTCATTATAAAACCTTTAAGCTAAAACTAAAATTATTTAGCTTCAGCGTAGCGTCTTTCAACTTCATTCCAGTTAATGATGTTAAAAAATGCTTCAATATAATCTGGTCTTCGGTTTTGGTACTTTAAGTAATAGGCATGTTCCCAAACATCTAATCCTAAAATTGGAGTACCTTCACAAGTAACACCAGGCATTAATGGATTATCTTGATTTGGTGTAGAACACACTTCAACTTTTCCTCCTTCATGTACACACAACCAAGCCCAACCAGAACCAAATTGTGTTGCGGCAGCATTAGAAAATTCGTCTTTAAAGGCATCGAAAGAACCAAATTTTGCTTCTATGGCATCTTTTAAGTCTCCAGATAAACGGCCTCTTCCTTCAGGATTTATAACGTCCCAAAATAATGAGTGGTTGTAAAATCCACCTCCATTATTTCTAACCGCTTTATTATCCATATCGAGGTTAATAAGAATGTTTTCTATAGTTTTTCCTTCTAAATCTGTACCTTCAATAGCTGTATTTAATTTGTTTGTGTAGCCTTGATGATGTTTAGTATGATGTATCTCCATAGTACGAGCATCAATATTCGGTTCTAAAGCATCGTAAGCATATTTTAATTTCGGTAATTCGAAAGCCATAATTGTAGTGTTTTAATTGATTTATAAAATATCTCAACCCAAATTTACAATTTTGTCGGTGATTTTCTCTTAATAAACTATTAAGATTCCCTATTTTGGTATAAAAATTATCTCTTGCAAAATTCAGCTTTCAAAATATATAACGCTTCTGCAGGTAGTGGAAAAACTTTTACGTTAGCCAAAGCCTATTTAAAAATACTGATTCAGTCTAAAAGTCTCGATCAGTTTAAATCCATTTTAGCCATAACATTTACTAACAAAGCCGTTGGTGAGATGAAGGAGCGTATTGTAGATATGCTAAAATCATTTTCTTCCGAAGAAAGTTTAGTAGCTCCTAATCCAATGTTTATTGCTATTTGTGATGAGTTAAAACTTGTACCAGAGGTGCTTCAAACAAAATCGAAGCGGATCTTAAAACATATTATTCATAATTACGGTGCTTTTGATATCTCTACAATTGATGGTTTTACACACCGAGTGATTAGAACTTTTGCGCACGATTTAAAACTCCCTATAAATTTTGAAGTGGAACTCGACCAAGAAAGACTTCTCAACGAAGCCGTTGATAGCCTTATCGCTAAAGCTGGAACAGATAAAACACTAACGAAAGTCTTAGTGGATTTTGCGATAGAGAAGGCAGACGATGATAAAAGTTGGGACATTAGTTATGACTTTAATAAAATTTCAAAATTACTGGTTAATGAGAGCGATCTTTTTGCAATTCAGACCTTAAAAAAGAAGACGCTTCAAGATTTTAAAAACTTAAAGCAGCAATTATCTGATGAGATTCAACAACATGAAGAGGCGATTATAAACACCGCTGCAACAACCTTAACTCTAATAGAGGAATCAGGATTACAATTTGATGATTTTAATAGAAGTTCAGTACCGAAGCATTTTGAAAATCTTAAAAACAAACGATTTAGTATTAATTTTGAGTCCGCTTGGCAAAACGATTTAATTGAAGGGAATACATTGTATCCAAAACGTGTTTCTGACATTGTGGCGTCAACTATTGAAAGCATTCAGCCACAATTAGCAGAGGCTTTTATTGCAACTAAAAAAACGATTTTTGATTTAAAATTAAAAAAAGGCTTTTATAGAAATATTACTCCACTATCTGTATTAAATGCGATTAAAAATGAGTTAGACGCCTTAAAGGCTGATCAAAACAAAATGTTGATTTCAGAATTTAATACTATTATTAGTAAAGAAATTAAAAATCAACCTACACCATTTATATATGAACGCTTAGGTGAAAAATTTAAGCATTATTTTATAGATGAGTTTCAGGATACCTCAAATATGCAATGGGAGAATTTAGTGCCCTTGCTAGAAAATGCGCTTTCAGCATCCAATGGCTCAGCCATGCTTGTTGGTGATGCCAAACAGGCTATTTACAGATGGAGAGGTGGTGAAGCCGAACAGTTTATAAAGCTCTATAATAAAATTAATAATCCATTTCAACTTGAAGCTGAGGTCTTAGCTTTAGATACCAATTACAGAAGTGCTAAAGCGGTTATCGAATTTAATAATTCATTTTTTGAATTTTTAAGCGAGCGTGCTTTTAGTGAAGTCGCTTATGCCGAACTTTATAAGCAAGCCAGTCAAAAAACACATAATGGATCAGAAGGCTATGTGAATCTTAATTTCTTAAATGTTGAAAAAGAGGATGACATCCACGAAATGTATGCAAACCAAGTATTGCAAACGATAAAACAATGTCAAGCCAACGGATTTCCTTTAGATGATATTTGTGTTTTGGTTAGAAAACGAAAAGAAGGTGTTGCAATTGCAAATTATTTGAATGAACATGGCATAAAAATCACTTCTTCAGAAACCTTACTTTTAAAAAATTCGGACAAGGTAAATTTCATTAATTCATTTTTAAAGTTACTTGTTCAGCCTAATAATGACAGTCTTAAGGTTGAGGTACTTTCCTTTCTTGCAGAACAATATCAGATTGAAGATAAGCATCAGTTTTTTGTTACGTATCTCAAAGAAAATCTTGATGACATGTTTGCTGCGTTAAAGGAGCTTGATATTTATATTGATAAAAATCAATGTCTTCAATTGCCACTATATGAATTAGTAGAGCATATTGTTCGGTTATTCAACTTAAATGCTACTTCGGATGCCTACCTTCAATTTTATTTAGATGTTGTATTAGAGTTTACACAAAAACAAAATTCCGATGTTGCAGGTTTTGTCAATTATTTTGAAAAGAAAGAAGATAATTTAAGTGTTGTTACACCAGAAAATATGGATGCGGTTCAGATTATGACGATTCATAAATCTAAAGGATTAGAATTTCCTGTGGTGATATTTCCTTATGCAGATCTTAATATCTATAGAGAAATAGAGCCAAAAGTCTGGTTTCCGGTTCCGTCAGAAGCGTATAGCGGATTTAGCGCTTTACTTTTGAATTACAACAAAGATGTAGCGCATTTTGAGGAAACAGGTGCACTTATTTACAACACGCATCAATCACAATTAGAATTGGATAATATCAATTTGCTTTATGTTGTTTTAACTAGAGCAGTGGAGCAGTTATATATTATTTCTAAAAAGGATATTAGTGCAAAAGGAGAGGCTAATAGGAACTCTTATGCGGGTATGTTTATTAATTTTTTACAACATCAAAATAAATGGGCAGACAACCAACTTAATTATAGTTTTGGACGCTTAAAACCAAACGAAAATAGTACTGTAAAAGAAATCAATGCAAGGCCATTAAAGTTAATTTCAGTACCTAAAGAAGCGCATAATTTAAATATTGTAACGAAATCTGGCCTGCTTTGGGATACGCAACAAGAAGCAGCTATAGAACGTGGAAATTTAGTACACTTAATTTTGTCTAAGATTAAAACTAGTGATGATATTGATTTTGCATTTAGGGAGCTATTACTTTCTGGAGATGTGACAAAAGATACTATACAAGCCTTGAAAGTGTTAGTAATGAAAGTTGTGGACCACCCCAAATTAAAAATGTATTACACCGCAGATTTCAGGGTTTATAATGAACGCGATATTATAACTAGTTCTGGTCGACTTTTACGACTAGATAGAATTAATATTAATGCTAATAATGAAGCCGTAATTATCGATTATAAAACAGGTGATGCTAAAGGAGCTCACACAGCGCAGTTAAATGAGTATGAAACTGTTTTAACTGAAATGAAATTAAATGTAACACATAAATTATTGGTTTATATAAATGATACAATTGAAGTTCTTGAAGTCTGATTTTTCATAGTATCTTTGTTTCATATTCAAAACTAAACACGATGTACGGAGACATAAAAACACACTTACAACAAGAAATTGAATCGATAAAAGATGCTGGTCTTTTTAAAGAAGAACGCATTATAACCTCACCTCAAGGAGCAGAAATAACCCTTAATACGGGACAGAAAGTTTTAAACTTCTGTGCTAATAATTATTTAGGTTTATCGTCGCATCCAGATGTAATACAAGCCGCAAAAGACACCATGGATACACATGGTTTTGGGATGTCTTCAGTGCGTTTTATATGTGGAACTCAAGATATTCATAAAGAGCTTGAACAAAAAATTGCCGATTTCTATGGGACTGAAGATACCATATTATATGCTGCTGCATTTGATGCCAATGGTGGTGTTTTTGAACCGTTATTAACTGCTGAGGATGCGATTATTTCAGACTCACTAAATCACGCTTCAATTATTGATGGAGTACGATTGTGTAAAGCAGCAAGATATCGTTATCAAAATAACGATATGGCAGATTTAGAAACCCAATTAATAGAAGCGAATGCTAAAGGTGCACGTTTCAAAATTATAGTAACCGATGGTGTGTTTTCTATGGATGGTTTAGTAGCACCCTTAGATAAGATCTGTGATTTAGCAGATAAGTATGATGCTATGGTGATGATTGACGAATGTCACGCTACAGGTTTTATTGGTGAAACCGGTATTGGTACCTTAGAGGAAAAAGGAGTTTTAGGTAGAATTGATATCATTACTGGAACTTTAGGTAAAGCACTTGGTGGAGCAATGGGAGGGTATACAACAGCGAAAAAAGAGATTATTGAACTTTTGCGTCAACGTTCTAGACCCTATTTGTTTTCAAATTCTTTAGCACCTGCTATTGTCGGAGCTTCTTTAAAGGTGTTTGATATGCTTAAAAACGATACAACCTTAAGAGATAAAGTCGATTGGAATACCAAATATTTTAAAAAAGGTATGAAAGAAGCAGGCTTTGATATTGTCGATGGAGACTCTGCGATAGTTCCAGTCATGTTATACGACGCGAAACTATCTCAAAACATGGCTAATAAGCTGTTAGAAGAGGGGATTTATGTGATAGGATTTTTCTTTCCAGTAGTTCCAAAAAATAAAGCTCGAATCAGAGTGCAACTCTCTGCTGCTCATGATAAAAGCCAGCTCGATAAGGCTATTTCTGCCTTTGTTAAAGTTGGTAAGGAGCTAAATGTTATCTGAAATGATTGAAATATTAACGCAATCGCCTTATTTTAGGGCGATTTTGCAATAATTTTGTACATTTGTCTTTGTTAATACAGTTTAACAACTTATTTTTGCCAACAATTAACACTTAAAATTAAATTAATTAGAATATGAAAAATCTTAGCAGATTATTTTTTGTCGCAGTGCTTATTGCAAGTTTTAGCACATCTAATGCACAAGACAAGAACAATCCATGGGCCATTGCATTTGGAGCCAACGCAGTTGACTTTTACCCAGTAGGAGAAGACACACCTCAAGGAGAATATTTTGACGAATACTTCAATGTAACTGATCATTGGAATATTTTACCTTCAATTTCAACACTTTCGGTTTCTAGATACCTTAGTGATGGTTTTACATTTACTGCCAAAGGTTCTATAAATAGAATTGATAAATTTGGTTCTAATTCTGATCCTCTTACAGGAGAAGAGTCAACAAATAAAGTTGATGATTTAACGTATTACGGTTTAGATGGTAGAGTTTCTTATAGCTTTATGGATATCATTAATTCTAAAACAATTGATCCTTATTTAGGTGTTGGTGGTGGTTATACTTGGATTGATGAAATTGGTGCTGGAACATTAAACGGAACATTAGGATTTAAATACTGGTTCTCTGATAACCTAGGTTTAGATATTCAATCTACATATAAGCATTCTTTCGAAGATTATTTACCTACACATTTCCAACATTCAGTTGGTCTTACTTTCAAGTTTGGTGGTACTGATACTGATGGTGATGGTGTTTATGATCAAGATGATGCTTGTCCAGAAGAAGCTGGTTTAGAGATCTTCAATGGTTGTCCAGATTCTGATAATGATGGTATTCAAGATTCTAAAGATGATTGTCCAAACACTCCAGGTTTAGCTGAATTTAATGGTTGTCCTGATTCTGATGGTGACGGTGTAATGGATAAAGATGATAAATGTCCAGATGTTGCTGGTTTAAAAGAATTAGCGGGTTGTCCTGATGCTGACGGTGATGGTGTTTCTGATGCTGATGATAACTGTCCTAATGAAGCAGGTCCTGCTGCAAACAATGGATGTCCTTGGCCAGATACTGATGGTGACGGTGTATTAGACAAAGATGATAAATGTCCTAACGAAGCTGGTACAGTGGCAAACAATGGTTGTCCTGAGGTGAAGCCTACTGAAGAAGTAATGGATACTTTAAACGAATACTCAAGATCAATCTTGTTTAACTCAGGTAAGGCAACTTTCCAGAAACAAACTGATCAAGTATTACAATCTATGGTAGCTATCTTTAAAGAATACCCACAAGCTAACTTCTCTTTAGAAGGTCATACGGATTCTGATGGATCTAAATCAATGAATCAAGCTTTATCTGAAAGAAGAGCAAATGCAGTTAGAGATTACTTAATCGCTAATGGTATTAGTGCTGATAGATTAACTGCTGCTGGTTTCGGTGAGTCTAAGCCTATCGCTAGTAACAGAACAAGTGCTGGTAAAAAAGAAAACAGACGTGTAGAGGTGAAGTTGAAAAACTAATCACATCTAAAATATATTAAAAAACGCTCCGATATTCGGGGCGTTTTTTATTTTTATAAAATGATAAGTTTTATAAAATCGGTTCTCATAGATCTTCAAAAGAAAGACCTAAAACTAGAAGACCTCTATTTCATTCTACCAAGTAAACGTGCTGGTGTTTTTCTTAAGCACCACCTTTCTACATTAATAGACCAACCTATATTTGCTCCTCAAATACTCAGCAGTGAAGAATTTGTAGAAGAGTTATCTGGTTTACAAAACCTACCTAATACAGATTTATTATTTAGACTGTACGAATCCTATAAAGCACTAACCGACGAAGCAGAACAAGAATCTTTTGAATCGTTTTCGAAATGGGCTCAAATTTTGTTACAAGACTTTAATGAGATTGACCGTTACCTCATACCACAAGAGCACATCTTTGACTACTTAAACGCTATCAAAGAGCTTAATCATTGGTCTTTAGAAATCAATCAAACCGATCTTGTTAAAAACCATTTAAAGTTCTGGAAACAGCTTAAAAACTACTACACGGCCTTTACGGATAATATGCTGGAGTCTAAACAAGGCTATCAAGGTTTAATTTATAGAGAAGCGGTAGATAATTTAGAAGCTTACATGGAAAATTGTAAGGGCAAAATACATGTGTTTTTAGGGTTCAATGCTTTAAATACAGCTGAGTCCCAAATTATCCAAGGTTTGCTAAAGAATGAATTAGCCTACATTTATTGGGATATTGATTCAGCATTTATTGATGACCCAGTACATGATGCGGGTTGGTTTACAAGACAGCACAGGGCTCAATGGAGCTATTTTAAAACGCATCCTTTTAATTGGGTTACTAACCATTATAATGAACCTAAAAATATTCATGCCATAGGTATTCCTAAGCTTGTTGGTCAGGCTAAGTATATTGGTCAGATTTTAGATGAGCTTACTCAAAAAGACACTAATTTGTCAAAAATTGCAGTCGTACTAGGTGAAGAGCAGTTGTTGTTGCCTGTACTCAATTCTATTCCTAAAGATATAACCAAACTTAATGTAACGATGGGCTTACCATTACAGTTTGTGCCTTTGGCTTCTTTTTTTGAACAATTATTTACAACGCATAAAACTAATCCGAAACAATTCTATTTTAAAGATGTTGTAAACTTACTTTCGCATCCTTCGATTTACGCATTATTTGAAACCGAAGCGACTAATGTATCAAGTGCTATTATAGCTCATATTCAAAAAAATAATTTGGTCTATCTAACCGTCGCTGATCTTAAGCAAATTGCAACGTCGCATTTAGATCATATTGATCTAATTTTCAAGACTTGGAATGACCAACCTGAAGTGGCCTTAAAACGTTGCTCAGAGCTCATTCTTAAAATGAAACTCAACTTTGATGATGATAAGCAAAATCACAGTTTAGAGTTAGAATACCTATATCGTTTTAATACGTTATTTAACCAGCTAATTGAATTAAATTCAACATATAGTTATCTCAATTCAATCGCTGCTTTACAAACGATATATAAAGAGTTGTTAAGCTCAGAAACTCTAGATTTCAAAGGAGAACCATTAGAAGGACTTCAAATTATGGGAATGCTAGAATCGCGTGTTTTAGATTTTGAAACGGTGATTATAAGCTCTGTAAATGAAGGGATTCTTCCTTCAGGAAAAACGAACAATTCCTTTATTCCTTTCGACGTAAAAATTGAAAATAACCTACCTACTTTTAAAGATAAGGATGCGGTTTACACCTATCATTTTTATAGACTTTTGCAACGCGCTAAAAACGTCTATATTTTATACAACACCGAAATTGATGCGCTAAAAGGTGGTGAAAAAAGTAGATTCTTAACACAGCTAGAAGTTGAAGGGATTCATGAAATAAAAAATAGCATAGTATCTCCAGATGTTCCCATTGTAGAACAAAAACTGACCGAAATAAGAAAAACTCCATCGGTTATGGAACAAATAAAAGTATTATCTGGAAAAGGCTACTCACCTTCGTCTTTAACCAATTATATCAGAAATCCGATAGATTTTTATTATGAAAAAATACTCGGAATAAAAGAGTTTGAAGATGTCGAAGAAAATATTGCAGCCAACACTTTAGGTTCCGTTATTCACAATTCACTTGAAGATTTTTATAAACCCTTAGAAGGTTCTATTTTAACTATTGAGCATCTTAAAGATTTTAAAAGTCGTACTAAGAAAATGGTAACTAAACATTTTGAAGAACTCTACAACAAAGGTGGTTTTTCTCAAGGTAAAAACCTTATCATTTTTGAAATTGCCCAACGTTACATTTCAAATTTTTTAAATTTAGAATTAGAGAGCCTTAAACAAGGAAATGAAATTAAAATCCTTTCGATTGAAGCTGATGAAGCCATTGATATTAAAATTGAAGGTCTCGATTTCCCTATTAAACTCAAAGGAAAAGTAGATAGAATTGATAGCTTTAATGGTATGACTAGAGTTATCGATTATAAATCGGGTAAGGTGGAACAAAATAAAGTAGAAATTGTAAATTGGGAAGATTTAACTACAGATTACACAAAGTACAGTAAATCGTTTCAAATTTTATGCTATGCTTATATGATGCGTCAACAAAATCTAATAGCGCTACCAATTGAAGCAGGTATTATTTCGTTTAAAAACTTAAGTGAAGGTTTATTGAAATTCGGAAAAAAGGCGTCATCTCATGCGAGAACAAAAGACCAATTAATTACGAATGAAACCTTAGATAATTTTGAAATAGAGCTCAAAAAACTCATTACAGAAATCTGTAATCCAAAGCTTAATTTTACTGAAAAAGAACTGGACTAATGACAATTGATAAACATGTAATTTTAGAAAGAGATGGTAAAAAACCCATCTTAATTGATACCTTTTATTCTGAAGAAAAATCAAATCAACCTATAGTCATTTTTTGTCATGGCTATAAAGGGTTTAAAGATTGGGGAGCATGGGACCTTATGGCAGAAGCATTTGCCAATGCTGGATTTTGTTTTATAAAATTCAATTTTTCACATAATGGCGGCACGATGGAAAATCCTATTGATTTTCCTGATTTGGAAGCTTTCGGAAATAACAATTACACGAAAGAGCTAGACGATTTAGATGCGGTTATAACTTGGTCTCAAAATCATTTCAAATCGAATTCAAAAATAGACACCAACACTATTTGCTTAATTGGTCATAGTCGCGGCGGAGGTATTGCGATACTAAAATCTTCGGAAGATCAACGAATCACTAAACTGATTACTTTGGCTAGTGTAAGTGATTTTGCGAGTCGGTTTGGCTCTGAAGAAGCACTTAAAACATGGAAAGAAGACGGTGTTAAATACGTAGAGAATGGTAGAACGAAACAACAAATGCCGCATTACTACCAATTCTTTGAAGATTTTGAAACCCATAAAGCGAAGCTTGATATCAAAGCCGCGACAACACAAATAGACATCCCAATGCTCATTATTCATGGTGATAAGGATACTTCTGTAAATAGCAGTGAAGCAGAAGCGTTACATCAATGGAACCCTAAGAGTCAACTAAAGGTTATTGAAAATGCAGATCATGTGTTTAATACAAAACACCCTTGGAGTAAAAGTGAACTTTCTGAGGAATTAAAAACTGTTGTCGAAACGGCTATTCAGTTTATAATATAAAAAAAGCATGCCTTAAGCATGCTTTTTGTGGAGAAGATCGGGCTCGAACCGACGACCTCTTGACTGCCAGTCAAGCGCTCTAGCCAACTGAGCTACATCCCCAAAGTATTCGATATTATTTTAGTCCACTTAAAACCAAAACCGGCAATGTGGAACTGTGAAAATCTTTTTTCAAGATTGTATCTTTTTCCCATAATTTATTGAAAAACCCTCGCTTTCGACGGACCACACATAATAAATCTGGGTTATGCTCTTTATAATGTTCTAAAAGCGCTAAAAATGTATTAGGACTTTCAACGTTTATTGTTGTTGTAATCATCGATTTTAACTCGTCATTAATTTCAAAGTCACGCTTTTTATGATGAGGAGTCTTTACTAAAAGTAAGGTTAGTGCAGATTCAAATTGTGTTTTTAAATACTTTAAAGGAAGCAAAACCTTATCTTTTTTTACAGTCGCAGATTTAACGGCCATAAATAGTTTTGAATAAGGCTTAAACACGCAATTTTCAGGAACAATTAATGCAGGTATTTGTGTTTGTTTAATAATCTTACCAGACGTTTTTCCTAAATACACTTCGTCTTTAATAGAATTGGTACGCGGCTCTATAAGGATTAAATCAACATTTAATTTTTTACAGATGTTTTCTAAGGTCTTTACCAACTTCCCTTTATACGTTTTGGTAATGACTTCAACACCTTTAGTATCTATGGACGCTACATGTTTTTCTAAAAATGATTTAGACTCGGCTTCTAAAATATCATCTATCTTAATCATGGTGCCTGCTTTGCTATAAACATCATATATTTGAACCGCATAAACCTTAGCACCAAAAGCCTGCGCAAAATCTATAGCATATTGTAAATGCGACTTTGCGTTTTTTGAGGAACCAACAGGAACTAATATTGTTTTCATCTTTAGAAAATTAAGATTAACATTAGGACAAAAGTAAACATTATAAATGATTCGAATAGCAGAAGAAAAAGATATTCAACCCATTTTAGAAATCACAAAAGCTTGTGCTAAATCTATGATTTCTAGTGGTGTTTATCAATGGAATGAGAATTACCCCAATACGTCTGCATTTCAAAACGACCTAAAACGCAACGAACTTTATGTTTTAGAAATTAATCATGCCATTAAAGCTTGTATTGTGATTTCTACATTTATGGATTCGGAATATGAGCCTATCAAATGGTTAACACCTAATGTTAATAACATTTATATTCATCGTTTAGCTGTTCATCCTCAATTACAAGGCAAAGGTTATGCACAACAATTGATGCATTTTGCAGAGCAATTTGCTATTGATAACAACTATAGTTCTATTCGATTAGATACCTTTTCGCAGAACAAAAGAAACCAAAAGTTTTACGAACTTCGCGGTTATAAACGATTAGGAGATATTTACTTTCCAAAGCAAAGTGAATTTCCTTTTTACTGTTACGAATTGGTATGGTGAGCACAGCTATAACTTTAAAACAAATTAATAAATTGGCGATTCCTGCTTTAATTGCGGGAGTGTCTGAGCCTATTTTATCTTTAACCGATGCGGCAATCATTGGTAATATGGAACAGAATGCCACAACATCTTTGGCAGCCGTTGGTATTGTAACCACATTTTTATCCATGCTAATTTGGGTCTTAGGTCAAACTCGAAGTGCCATTTCTTCAATCATTTCGCAATACTTGGGTGCCGGAAATGTGGAAGCCGTGAAGAATTTACCAGCCCAAGCTATTTTTGTAATTACAACACTCAGTCTTGTAATTATAGCTATTACCTATCCCTTAGCTTCGCCTATTTTTAAACTTTACAATGCCTCAGGCGACATTCTCAATTATAGTGTAGACTATTATCAAATTCGGGTTTTTGGATTTCCCTTTACCTTGTTTACCATCGCTGTTTTTGGAACCTTTAGAGGACTTCAAAACACCTATTTCCCTATGCTAATTGCTATTTCTGGTGCATTGGCCAATATTATTCTCGACGTTGTGTTGGTCTATGGTATTAACGGTTTTATTCCTGCCATGCATATTAAAGGTGCTGCATATGCCAGTGTTATTGCGCAATTAATTATGGCTTTACTTTCGGCTTATTACTTACTTAAAAAAACAGATATTCCGTTAATCGCAAAATTGCCTTTTAATCCTGAAATGAAACGTTTCGCGTTAATGATTCTCAATTTATTCATAAGAACGATTGCCTTAAATATTGCCTTGTATTTTGGAACGAGTTTTGCTACAAAATATGGTGAAAGCTACATTGCGGCTTATACCATTGCTATTAATTTATGGTTTTTAGGGGCTTTTCTTATTGATGGCTACGCAAGTGCGGGTAATATTTTATCAGGAAAATTATTTGGAGCAAAAGATTATAAAAGCCTTTTAGAATTAAGTAATAAACTGATTAAATATGGCATTTTCGTCGGGCTTTTTATTGGAGTAATTGGTGCTGTATTTTATTATCCTCTAGGCAACCTATTTAGTAATGACGAAAACGTACTGAAAGAATTCTATAAGGTATTTTGGATGGTTTTAGTCATGCAACCTTTATGTGCTTTAGCCTTTATTTTTGATGGTGTTTTTAAAGGGCTAGGCAAGATGAAATATCTTAGAAACGTGTTGTTATTTTCCACGCTTATTATTTTTGTTCCAGTTATATTTTGGGTAGATCGCCTAGATTATAAACTCTATGGTATTTTTATCGCCTTTACATTGTGGATGATTGCTCGAGGCTTACCATTAATTATAAAATTTAGAAAAACATTTATTCCTCTAGCGCAAAACACTTAAATTTGATTATTAATTTTATTTCTATAATGAGCTTATTAATAACAATACTACAAGACGGTAATATAGACGAAAAACTTAAAAATGCACCAGACAGCAGTTATGGTGTTGGCGTGTTTATTGGTACACTCTTACCTTTTGTGGTTTTAGTTCTCATCGCTTTTGCGATTTATAGATATAACAAAAATAGATATAAAGACGAATAGTATGGATATTCTTGGCTTTTTAGGCGGAAACGGCTTATTCCTTATATTAGGATTAGTACTTATAATTATATTTTTCTACAACAAATATAAAAGGCGTTAATATAGATTTACCGCGTTTTTAACCAACCTGTAATACTCAATCGTTGTGTATTTACGGGTTTTACTTCATGCTCTAATTCTTGGCTTTCAAAAATAACAACTTTGCCAGGAAATGGATAAATAACCTTGTCTTCACCGTCTAAATAAAGCACTAATTCACCTCCATTTTCGGGTTTCCAATCTTCACTATTTAAATAACAAACAAAAGATAATTTACGTCTATCATCATTCTGAAATGTATCTAAATGTCTTTTGTAATAGGTGTCCTTAGGATAAATGGCATAATGGAATTCCTTCTGATTAATACCAAGAAAACAGGTGCGATTGAGATAATCTTTTAAGTCATTGATTTTATTGAAGAATAATTGCTCTGCAGAATTGATAACGTTTTCATCTATCCAGAGAATAATATCTCCGCGCACTGCTTTTTTAACAAGCGCATTGGTTTTATTCCCAATAGCCGATTTTTTAAACGCATCTTCTTCATACTTTAAAAGCAATGAATGCCGTAAAGCAACAACCTCATCTTCTGAAAAAAAATCATCAACAATACTATATTTTTGCGATGAAATGTCTGAAATAACACGCTCATAAAGCGGATTTTCAACAAACGAAATAGCTTCAAAAAGACTACTCATATTGACTTTTAAAGAAATTTAATCCTTTCATTATTTTTTAAAAATTTAAAAAAAGTGCGCAAATGTAATCTAAAAAGCCATTCCTTTTACATTTATAATATCTTTGCACTATAATTTAAAATCGCATGAGTAAAATTCGCATTACAAAACAATTTTCTTTTGAAACAGGTCACGCCCTATACGGTTACGACGGAAAGTGTAAAAATGTCCACGGTCATAGTTACCACCTTTTTGTTACCGTAATAGGCACACCAATAGCTGATTCCAACAATGTAAAATTTGGAATGGTCATCGATTTTGGTGACTTAAAGAAAATAGTAAAAGAAGAAATTGTAGATGTTTTTGACCATGCTACGGTATTTAATAAAAACACACCACACGTGGAATTGGCCAAGGAACTAGAAGCTAGAGAGCATAATGTGTTGCTTGTAGATTATCAGCCAACAAGTGAAATGATGGTGATTGATTTTGCGGAAAAAATAAAACAGCGTTTACCAGAAACTATAAAATTACATTCGTTAAGGCTTTCAGAAACCACCTCTTCTTTTGCTGAATGGTACGCTAGTGATAATGAGTAAACCGAACCACATACATATTGCCGACGGAAAAAAAATCTATTTTGCATCAGATAATCATTTAGGCGCACCAACTAGTGAAGCGTCTCGACCTCGTGAAAAAAAATTCGTTGCTTGGTTAGATGAGATCAAACATGATGCGGCGGCTATTTTCTTAATGGGAGATCTCTTCGATTTTTGGTTTGAATATAAAACCGTTGTGCCAAAAGGGTTTACAAGAACCTTAGGAAAACTAGCAGAAATTAGTGATTCTGGAATTCCGATTCATTATTTCGTGGGTAACCACGATTTATGGATGAATGGCTATTTTGAAGAAGAATTAGGTATTCCTGTATATCATAAGCCTGAAGAATTCACGTTTAATGATACCTCTGTCTTTATTGGTCATGGCGATGGTTTAGGGCCTGGAGATAAAGGCTATAAACGCATGAAAAAAGTGTTTACGAGTCCCTTTTTTCAATGGCTATTCAAATGGATGCATCCTGATATTGGAGTTAAAATCGGACAATATATGTCTGTAAAAAACAAAATGATTTCAGGCGATGATGATGCAAAGTTTTTAGGTGAAGACAATGAATGGCTAGCGGTATATTGCAAACGTAAACTCGAAGATAAACACCGAGATTATTTTGTATTTGGTCATAGACATTTGCCTTTAGAAATTGACTTAAATGAAACGTCTAAGTACATTAATTTAGGCGACTGGATTCAGTATTATACCTACGGAGTTTTTGACGGTGAAAATTTTGAACTGAAAACCTATTAATGTCGTCCTGTTTTTACTTTAACAGAAGCGTAAGTAGACACAGAATAAGGCACCACAAAGCATAAGCCAAGCTTTAACCAATTTACCTTTTCAAAATTCAAATGATATAAAAGGTCTCCTTGGTTGATAATATTTAAAATACAACCAACCACTATAGCGACTTTAATCGAAGAGACGACGATGTCTTTTTCTAAAGCTATTTTAAGCAGTTTTAGAATCATGCTAAATGAACTATTTAAATATTTTGCTGGCAAAAGTAATAAAAATGATAAGGCTTAAAAGTGATTTTATACTCCATCTTTTTCGTGTTCTTCAATATCTTTAGTGAGATCTAGTTCACGTAATGATTTGTTTTTAAAATGCATTGTTGTCACCGTAATAAGTGTTACGGTACCTCCAAGTATTACAGCCAATGGTGCTCCAAATAGTTTTGCAGCGACTCCACTTTCAAGCGCTCCAAGCTCATTAGAAGACCCAACAAACATAGAGTTAACGGCACCAACTCTTCCTCTCATATCATCTGGCGTCTTAAGCTGAAGAATGGTTTGACGAATTACCATAGACACACCATCAAACACACCAGATAAAAATAAAGCAACCAGACTCAGCCATAACAACTTAGAAGCTCCAAAAATAATCATACATATTCCAAAGCCAAAGACTGAAATTAGTAGTTTTTTTCCAGTGTTTTTTGTGATTGGTAAATAGGTGGTTGCCACCATAGTAATAATACTTCCGGAAGACAACGCTGCATTTAGAAAACCGAAGCCTCTTGGACCTGCATCTAAAACATCTTTTGCAAATACAGCAAATATGGCCACAGCGCCACCAAATAAAACAGCAATCATATCTAGGGTTAGTGCTCCTAAAATAACCTTATCGTTAAACACAAATCGTAGTCCAACTTTTAAACTGTCCATCACCGATTCATTCGTTTTTTTATTGAGAACAGGTTTCTTTTTTATACCAAAGACTAATATTAATGACAACATTACTAATGAAAATATAATGCCAAGCGTATAATGCACACCAATCCATGCGATTAAAAATCCGCCACAAAGTGCACCAAATACGTTAGCCCCTTTCCAGGTACTACTACTCCATGTGGCTGCATTTGGGTATATTTTTTTAGGTACAATTAAGGCTATAAGCGAGAAAATAGTGGGACCAAAAAAGGCTCTTAAAACACCACCAAAAAACACTAAACTATATATGCCATATAGAATATAGTTGACAGTCCAAGAACTTTCAATAGCTTCTGAAGTGAGCCAAAACAAGCCAAAACTGATTAATGAGAATAAGGCAATGCAAAGTGTAAACAAGTTTCGTTTTTCTTTTTTGTCAACAATATGACCTGCAAAAGGGGCGAATAAAAATGCGGGTAAAAATTCACAAAGCCCAATAATGCCTAGACTTAATTTATCATTAGTTAAAGCATACACTTGCCATTCGATGACAATAAATTGCATAGACCAACCAAAAACTAAGGCGAAACGCACCAATAAAAAGATGTTGAATTCCTTGATTCTTAATGCCGCGTATGGATCGTTTTTCGCCAATTTGGTTTAATAAATAAGGTTTTAGATGATATGTAAACAAAATACCTGTTTATTAACATGTTTTGAGAATGTGTTAATGAAATTCGTTTTTGTTAACATGTTTCACGTAAATGTTAATAAAATCTAGAAATCATAACTTATAGTCATATTCAGAAAATAGTTTTAGTAAACTATTATTTACAAAGTAATTGTCTCTTCCTATTATTACTTTAGTCAAAATATTACCATCGTTATTTGCTAACTCATTCAAATATTTTGAAGCTGTCTGTCTACTGACTTTTAAATCTTTTTGTAAAAATTCAATTTTTGTATAAGGATGTTTAAATAAGTTATTTATTAAATCTTGGCTATAGAATTTAAAGTTATCTCGAATGAAAAACTTATAATTTTGCATTTCTCTTTTCATATCTGTTATAAGCTTTATAGCCTGAATTGAGACAGATTCAACTGCATCCAAAATAAAACAAATCCAACTTTCCCAATTATTTGAGTCTCGAACATCCTGCAGCAATGAATAGTAAGTAGCTTTATTTTGAATAATATACCTACTTAAATATAAAGAAGGATATTCTAATAAATTTCTTCTTACTAAATAAAGAATGTTAATTATCCTTCCTAACCTCCCATTTCCATCGTAAAAAGGATGAATACTTTCAAATTGATGATGTATTATAGCCATTTTTATCAAAGGATCTAAGTCGTCTAACTCATCATTATTAATATAATCAACAAGATTACTCATTAAATCTTTTACGACTAACTTAGATTGAGGTGGAGTATATACTATTTCTTTTGTTTTATCATTTTTTAAATCTGTACCAGGTAAGGTTCTATAACCTGCGTTATTTTGTTCTAACTCTTTATGTATCGTCAAAATACTACTATTAGTAATAAGTCGGTTTTTGTATACAAATTCATAGCCTATTTTTAGTGCTGAAGCGTAATTCTGAACTTCTTTGGCCGCAATATTTTTCACTAAATTCATATTAAGCTCTGCCTTAAAAAGCTCATCATGTGTAGTAATAATATTTTCTACAGCAGAACTATCCTTGGCTTCCTGAAGAGCAAGTGTATTAATTAAAATTGATGGATTTGGCATTGTAGCTGCAACACCTTTTAGTTCTGCTAAAGCAGCTCTAGCGTTAGGTAGTTTTTTTAAAACTCTTTTTGTCTCAAAATCTGTTTTTAACGGTAAATTTTCTAAAATATACATGCCCTAAAGTTATCTAATTTCAATCAATTTAAAAGCAACACGTCTATTTAATTGGCGTCCTTCTTCGGTGTCATTATCTGAAATAGGTTGTGTACTACCAAAACCAAAGGATGTAATTCGTGTAGCATCTATTCCTTTTTCAATTAAATAATCTAAAACGGCTTTGGCACGTTGTTCTGATAATTCTTGGTTTCTAGTTTCTAATCCAATGGAATCGGTATGACCATAGATTTCAATATTTAATGTAGGATTAGCTTCTAAATGTTTATACAATTGATTGAGTTCTTCTTTTGAAACCGCTAACAATTCGGCTTTATCAAAATCGAATAATACATTTTTGAAGATGTAAACCTCATTAGTTTTAATGGTGGGGTCTTCAAGCGTTTTGAGAGTTTCTTTTTTAACGTTCTCTACTTCTTTTTCTAAGGGCTCAATGGAAACGTCATCGATATAGTAGTAGGAAAACGATTCATATTTAGTTTGTCTAGCTTTACTTTTTTTAGTGTCGGCATTCGTATTAAAATTTCCTATAGCAAAGTAATTTTCAAAACCATTTGCGGTATATAGAAAGGAAACCTCCATCCAGTCTTTATCATTATCGTAGAATGCTTTGCTGAACGTTGGACGAAATGTTAAATTAGGAATTCGTTTTGCAAAGTGTTTTGCATTGATATTCGTTTTACTTTTAGATGCATTGAATCTTTCGGACGTCATCATCATCCCCAATTCTTTTAAAGCAAATCTCGAATTTTCAGCTAAACTGATATAGAATTTTACTTGATACTTCTTCCCTCGCTCTAAGGTAGATTTTAATGTGCCTTGAACATATTCTCTATAGTCTTTCTTGAAATACACATATATACCAGCATAACCATTTCCGGTTCTTGCTTTTTGATAACCATTGAAGTTTTGGAAACCCATTTTCTCGCTACACGAATTAAAATAATCCGTAGTTCCGCTATTTGGATTGGTCCAGTCTTTTACATTTCTATGAAATAGGCTCATATCCCTTGGACAATCGTAGAAATCTTCAAAACTTGGATTTAAAACTAAGTTTTGACTTGTAGAGATTAAGTAAGAAAAAATAAAGAAAATGAGTATAAGTTGTTTCATGTTTTATCAACGGAAGATTATATACTATATTTTATACCTGTCAGGTTTTTAAAACCTTACAGGATAGCACTCTAGAAAAGTATTATGGCTTCATGCTTAAGATCTTTCAGATTTTTAAAATTTAGAAAGTCCAAAAAAACTAAGCCTTAATATCCTTTAATTTCAATTGTAAACTGACGTTGCCATTCCAATGATTTTCATCAATAGCATAGGCAGCACTAAATGGTCTTTTACTTTTAATAATATCTATTTTATCGCCTAAGCCAAAACCAATACAGACAATTTTATCATTGAAGGATTGGGTTACAGTTAATCTAATGTGCTTATCATCTTCACCAACACATTTTCCCCAGCCAGTATCTTTTAGGTTTTGGGACATAAAGGTGGGTGACATATTTCCAGGGCCAAATGGTGCAAATTGTTTTAGGATTCGCATGAGTTTATCATTGATTTGACCAAGTTCTATTTCTAAATCAACTTTAAGCTCTGGTGTTAACAATTTTGGGTCAATGGTTTCCTTAACTACACTTTCAAACTTAGCTTTAAAAGCCTCGTAATTTTTGGGATCTAAAGTTAAGCCCGCGGCATATTTATGACCTCCAAATTGTTCAATATGTTCTGAACAAGCCTCCAACGCATTATACACATCAAATCCTGAAACGGAACGTGCTGAAGCTGCTAATTTATCTCCACTTTTAGTAAATACTAATGTTGGTCTGTAGTACGTTTCTATTAAACGTGATGCTACAATACCGATCACTCCCTTGTGCCATGATGCGTCATAAACAACAGTGGTAAATCCTTCTTGCTCGTTATTCTCTTCAATTTGAACTAAAGCTTCTTCTGTAATACGTTTATCGGTTTCGCGACGATCGGTATTAAACTCATCAATATCTACGGCATATTTTGCAGCAAGGTTAAAATCGGTTTCGGTTAAAAGCGTTACAGCGTGGTTACCGTGTTTCATTCGTCCGGCGGCATTAATTCGAGGTGCAATAATAAAAACGACATCTGTTATGGTAAGAATGTCTTTTTTAACCTCAGCGATAATCGCTTTCATTCCAGGTCTTGGGTTGGTATTTATAATGTTTAAACCCATATAAGCCAAGGCTCTGTTTTCATCTACAATAGGTACAATATCTGCACCAATGGCAGTAGCTACCAAATCGAGATATTCGGTTAAATCTTCTACGGTTTGCCCTTGGTTAGATGCCAAAGCTGTAATTAATTTAAAGCCCACACCACAACCACAAAGTTCTTTAAACGGATAATCGCAATCGTCTCGTTTAGGGTCTAAAACAGCTACCGCCTCTGGAATTTCAGCTCCTGGTCTGTGGTGATCGCAAATAATAAAATCGACCCCTTTTTCTTTAGCATAAGCCACTTTATCTATGGCTTTTATACCACAATCGAGCGCTATAATTAGTGAAATATCATTATCGTCTGCAAAGTCTATTCCTTTATACGATATACCATAGCCTTCATCATAACGATCTGGAATGTATGTGGCAATAGTATCTATTCTTGTTTTTAAATAGGATGACATTAAAGCTACGGAGGTTGTACCATCCACATCATAATCTCCATAAACCATAATGTTTTCACCTTGCTCAATCGCTTTTTCGATTCTAGCAACCGCTTTATCCATATCTTTCATGAGGTATGGATCGTGAAGTTCTTTAAAACTAGGCCTGAAAAATGTTTTAGCAGCATCATAGGTATCGATGCCGCGTTGCAATAATAATGTGGCAACAATATCGTCTACTTGAAGTGCTTTTTTTAGTTCTTCAACTTTTGATGGTTCTGGTTTTGGTTTTAATGTCCAACGCATAATGTCTTATATCGCGATTATTACTTTGTGCTTTCGTGAAAATAAATATTAGTTTTAACAGTAGCAAAACGACGAAACATTTCCATGACTCCACAATATTTATCTACAGATAAATTTACGGCACGTTCGCATTTTTTTTGATTTAAGTCTGCACCATAAAAATGATAATCTACTACTACAGTGTGGTAATATTTAGGATGTTCATCCGTTAATTCACCTGAAACATCCATTTTAAAATCATCTATTTCTACTTTCATTTTATCTAACATAGAAATAACATCCAAGCCAGAACAACCAGCTAGTGACGATAACATCATGGCTTTTGGAGATAGGCCATTACGTTTATCTGTACCTTCAATATTGGTATCCATTATTACGGTTTTTCCACTTGGATTATCAGATTCAAAGGTTAAGCCACCTTTCCATTGGGTTGTGATTTTATTTGTCATTTTTTAAGTTTAAAAGTTATAAGTACTATCTTGTTAGCTCAAAAATACTACTAAAAAAAATAACTATGGCACTAGTAACACCTTTGTCTGCAGACCACGATTTGGAAACCAAAGAATTAGCAGAATTCTTTAATGAAACCCTTGGATTTTGTCCAAATTCGGTTCTAACCATGCAACGGAGACCAGCAATTAGCAAAGCATTTATTAATTTGAATAAAGCGGTTATGGCCAATGAAGGCAAAGTAACCTCAGCTTTAAAACGTATGATTGCTTGGGTGAGTAGTAATGCTACAGGTTGTCGTTATTGCCAAGCACACGCCATTAGAGCAGCAGAACGCTATGGTGCAGAACAAGAACAATTAGATAATATTTGGGACTATAAAACGCATCCTGCTTTTTCTGAAGCAGAACGTGCGGCCTTAGATTTTAGTTTAGCTGCTTCAATGGTACCAAATGCTGTGAATGCGGAGATAAAAGAACGCTTATATCAACATTGGGACGAAGGTGAAATTGTTGAAATGCTCGGTGTAATTTCATTATTTGGTTACCTAAATCGTTGGAATGATTCTATGGGTACTGATATTGAAGAAGGCGCTGTGGAAAGTGGCAATAAGTATTTAGGGAAACACGGTTATGAAGTTGGTAAGCATGATGGGTCTCGGTATTAGTCGGTCATTTTTAGCAAGTCATCGAATTTGTGTAAGTTCTCTGATAATTAGGTAAATAAAGTGTTGTTTTTAGCTTTTCGTTTTCATTATATTGTGCGCCCTAATACTAATTTTTAATAATGAATACTAAAACGATTACACTTGTAACATTTTGTATTATTACATTTTGCTATCCATGGTTATTAACAGCACAAGCGCCTTATGGTAATGCTGGTGAACATACAGCAGTGCCGTTAGGAAGCTCAGAAGCTCCATTTGGTTATTATGAGTATTTGCCAACAGATTTTGATACTACATCTAGTAATGTTTATCCTTTGGTTCTATTTTATCATGGTTCTTCACAACAAGGTAATGGTACAACAGAATTAAATAGTGTGACACAAAATGGACCTGTAGGGCTAATTCAACAAAACACTGATCTTAATGCTATAGTAATATCGCCGCAGAATTCATATGGAACTTTTAGTGCAGATGATTTTTTAGCTTTATATAATTACTTAACCGAAAATTATCCTATAGATATTAATAGAGTCTATGTCACAGGATTAAGTTTAGGAGGTGGAGGAGTTTGGAATGCGCTTAGAGGGCATTACGATAAAATTGCTGCTGCTGTACCTATTTGTGGTGTAGAGTTTCTAAATAATCCTTCTGATTTTATGCAACAAACAGCTATTTGGGCGCACCATAATTTTTATGATACTGTTGTTGTGGTAGAGAATACCATTTCGAATGTTAACAGAATTGCAAATATTGATGAATCTGTAATGTCTGCATATCCATATGGTGATAATAATGCTGCTGCTAACGAAACCTATTCTATGCATTTTGAAACCCATAATCAAGCATGGTCTGCAATTACAGGTGTAAACCAGCCTACAGAAAAATTGACATTTACCTTATATAAAGATGGGGGTCATGATGCTTGGACACAGGTTTATGAGAATCAAGAGGTGTGGGATTGGGTGTTTGCGCAAAGTATAAATCAACTTAGTATTGATGAAGAAACATTAGATTTTAAATTATATCCTAATCCAACTTCTGATGATATTACCATTTCAACAAAAGATGATACTGAGAAGACATTAGAAATTTATAGTCTTTCGGGTAGAAGAATCTATTCTAATCGTTTTTATAAAGAGCTAACCATAGATTTAAGAAGTTATGCTTCAGGAGTTTATTTTGCTAAAGTTATGGGCGATAATATTTATGAGAAAGTGATTAAAATTATAGTGAATTAGGAGGTAATATATATAGCCTTCAACATTAAAAACAATTTTACAAAATTGTAAAAATCGGATCATAGATTCAGAATATTTTTTACCTTCTTTGCCAATTCTGGCACTACCAATTCCTCAAACCAAGGATTCTTACTTCTCCAAAACCGATTCGTTGGTGATGGATGCGGAATTGGAAAATAGGTTGGTAAATAAGACTTGTATTGACCAACAGTTTCTGTCAAGGTTCGTTTGGCGCTTTCTTTTAAATAATATTGCTGAGCGTAAGCTCCAATTAAAATAATTAATTCTACATTAGGCATTTTGTCTAATAATTGCTGATGCCATTGTGGTGCACATTCTGGTCTTGGTGGTAAATCGCCTGTTTTTGCTTTTCCAGGGTAGCAAAATCCCATGGGTATAATGGCAAAGTTTTCGGTGTTGTAGAATTGTTCATCAGTTACTCCTAGCCATTGCCTTAGTTTTTTTCCGCTTTGGTCGTCCCACGGAATTCCAGATTCGTGAACTTTTGTTCCTGGAGCTTGACCAATTATCACAATTTTAGAATTTATATGTGCTGTTGCTACAGGTCTAGGACCTAATGGTAAATGTGCTTTGCAAATAGTGCATTGGCTTATGTTGTGCAGTATGTTTTCCATAATAATTTGGTTTTCAGTACATCAAGCAAAAAGGCACAATACTAGAAATGACGTCAAATGGATTACATCTTGAAATACATTAAGGATAAAACAAGTCACTTCTTTTTTAAGTCTTGATCAGCAGCAAAAGCAAATAATTTATAAGATCTCGAATTTTGTATTTTTCTATGCTTCCATTTGTAAATGCTGTTGGTGTAAAAAGATGATAGGGTGTTATTGTAGATATGGTTTCAAGAATATCAATCTATTTAGGACTCGATGTTAGTTGATCTAAAAAAACATCTACAGTTATTATTTTATTTATGTTTTCCGTCTACCACAATTACAATTTCTCCTTTTGGTGGTTTGTTGGTATAATGCTCTAAAACGTCTTTTGCAGTGCCCCTAATGGTTTCTTCGTAGAGTTTGGTTATTTCTCTAGAAACAGATATTAATCGATCTTCCCCGAAGTATTCACAAAAATGACCAAGGGTTTTAATCAATTTATGTGGACTTTCATAAAAAATCATCGTTCTAGTTTCTTCAGCTAAGAGTAATAATCGGGTTTGTCTTCCTTTTTTAACTGGTAAAAAGCCTTCAAACACAAATTTATCGTTTGGTAATCCGCTATTGACCAAAGCGGGTACAAATGCCGTTGCACCAGGTAAACAATCGACTTCAATATTATTTTCTACACAAGCTCTTACCAATAAAAAACCAGGATCAGAAATCGCTGGAGTACCGGCATCGCTAATGACAGCGATAGTCATTCCTGCTTTTAATTTTTCTATTAAATGGTTAAGCGTTTTATGCTCGTTATGCATATGGTGGCTTTGCATTGGTGTGGTAATTTCAAAATGTTTTAAAAGTTTGCCTGAAGTTCTAGTGTCTTCAGCTAAAATTAAATCGACGTCTTTTAAAACATCGACAGCCCTAAATGTTATGTCTTTTAAATTTCCTATTGGTGTGGGAACGAGGTAAAGCTTACTCATTAGTGTTTGTTTTTTGCCTAAGAAAAAGAGGAGTTGTTGCGTGTTTAATTATTCTTATATGATTATTAATTAAACCGTCCCTCAACAAGCTGAATAAACCGGTCTTCGTATTCTTCTTTACCACTCCAATTATTATAGTCTGGTTTTACATACTCTATAATTAATTTACGAGCTTCGTCTATCGAATTTGCAGTGTTAATTTGAGAAATAACACGATCGTAATCTTCGTGTTTGCCTTCAAATAAGTGTTTAATAAATGCTAATTTATCATTGAGTCCAATCTTTAATCCCTGACCTTTTAATTTATCGTTTAACGATTTAGTTAAATTTTCTGTTTCACGTTTTTGTGCCGCTTCAATAGGTTCAAATTCTGGAATTTCTTCAAAACCAGAGGTAATAGATTCAAATTCAATAGACGATGAAGCTGTTGCGTTTTCATTTTTCAAGGCTTTTTCTAATATAGGATCTATTGGTGCCTCTTTTTCCTCTTCTTCAGGCATATGTGCCACTAAGTCTTTAATTTTAGACATTACAGGTTCCATAATACCATCGTCTTCAACCTCATCTAAATTGATATAGGTTCTATCTTCAACTTCAACATTATCACTTACTTTATTATTAAAAGCCGTATCTAACATGTCAAAAAAGGAAGAGTCATGTCCAATGGTAGGTAGTTTATCCTCAAAATTTTCTTGAGCAAATTTTAATATGGTAAGTTTTTCATAAAGAGTAGCCACTTCTTGGTGTAGTTTATAGACATCTTCTCTACCTTTTAGTTTTAGAATCCTATGGGCAATGCTAACTAATTCTGATTCTAATTTCTTTTTCATGGTTCTAATATTTTATTTTGAAAAATTGTATAGCGCTTTAAGTTTTGAAAATCAATTGCTACTTCTATCTAAAACAAGAATATAATTTCTTTATCGCTTTTCGTGAGTTTTACTTTTGATTTTTAATAAATTTGCGTGACCTTTATAAAAACGGAGTCCGACTCCGATTTAGTGCTAAAATTACAAAATGTTTCTCGAAAATACAGTAAATCAGAAAGAACAATTTGGGTGGATTGAAGTCATCTGCGGATCTATGTTCTCAGGTAAGACCGAAGAATTAATCCGACGACTAAAACGCGCACAATTTGCTAAACAAAAGGTGGAGATTTTTAAACCTGCTGTCGATGTGCGTTACGATGAAGAGATGGTAGTATCTCATGATGCCAATGAAATTCGTTCTACTCCTGTTCCTGCCGCTGCAAATATCCCAATTTTAGCGGATGGTTGCGATGTCGTAGGCATTGATGAAGCTCAGTTTTTTGATGACGAAATTGTTCGCGTTTGTAATGATTTAGCCAATAAAGGAATCCGTGTTATTGTTGCCGGATTAGATATGGATTTTAAAGGTAATCCTTTTGGGCCTATGCCTAATCTTATGGCTACAGCAGAATACGTTACTAAGGTACATGCTGTTTGCACCAAAACCGGAAATTTAGCACAATACAGTTACAGAAAAGCATTGAGCGATGATTTGGTGTTATTAGGTGAAGTTGATGAATATGAACCCTTAAGCAGAGCCGCTTATTTTAAGAGTATGCAAAGAGAGAAGTTGAGACAAATGAATGTGAATGATGCTGAAGAAATAGATTCTAAAGACCAAAATAAGAATGTCTAATCAAGCTAAAGAAACGGTTCTCGAAATTGATTTTAGTGCACTTACACATAATTTCAATTATTTAAAATCAAGATTACACCCACAAACAAAATTTTTAGCTGTAGTAAAGGCTTTTGCCTATGGCAGTGATGCTGTAGAAATTGCGAAACACCTTGAAACATTAGAGGTTGATTATTTTGCTGTAGCTTACATAAATGAAGGTATTGCCTTAAGAGACGCCGGAGTTAAGACGCCTATCTTAGTGTTGCATCCGCAATCTATAAATTTTGAAACCCTTATTGAGCGCTGTTTAGAGCCTAGCCTTTACAGCTATCATGTTTTAAATGAATTTATAAAAACAGCCGAAAACCTATCTCAACATAATTACCCTGTTCATATCAAATTTAATACAGGATTAAATCGTCTTGGTTTTAAACAGGACGACATTGAAGCTGTGGTGTCTAAATTTAAAACGACGACTTCAGTTAATGTAAAGTCTATCTTTTCGCATTTAGCTGCTAGTGAGGATTTTAATGAAGTGGATTTTACAAAACGTCAAATAGAACGCTTTAAAACGATTACCGAAAAATTTGAGGATAACATAGGTTATAAGCCTTGGTTACACCTTTGTAATACTTCAGGAATTTTTAATTATCCTGAAGCACATTTAGATATGGTACGAAGTGGTATTGGACTTTATGGCTTGGGTAATTCGGTGAAAGAAGATAAAAATTTAAAACCGATAGCCTCTTTAAAATCTGTGATTTCTCAAATTCATGAGATAAAAGAGGGAGAAACTGTAGGTTACAATAGAGCGTACAAATCTCAAGGTGTTGAAAGAACAGCAACTATTCCTATTGGGCATGCCGATGGTATTAGTCGTATTTATGGTAAAGAAAAGGGCTTTGTAATTATCAATGGTGAAAAAGCTCATATCATTGGAAATGTGTGTATGGATATGATAATGGTAAACATTACAGGTATAAATTGTAAAGAGGGAGATGAGGTTATTATTTTCGATGCTACCCATACAGCAAGTGACCTAGCAGAATCAGCAAATACAATTTCTTATGAAATTTTAACTGCCATATCACAACGTGTAAAACGGGTTTTTCTGCCTGAATGACCTTTTTTTAACATAATGTGACTTTTTTAACTAACTTAGGGTCTTATCAACATATTAACTAACTATTAAAAAAGACGAATTATGTTAAAAGAATTTAAAGAATTTGCAATGAAGGGCAACCTTATAGACATTGCCGTTGGTTTTGTAATGGGGGCTGCTTTTAAAGAGGTGGTTACTGCATTTACAGGAGGTATTGTTTCCCCGTTAATTGGTATGATTTTCGACTCAGACTTTAAAGCATTGAGATATCAGTTAAAAGAAGGCACATTAAATGATGCTGGTGAAATGGTTGGAGACGTTTTCTTAGAATACGGTACATTTTTAACTAATGTAATTGACTTTATCATTGTAGCATTTGTAATGTTCCTTGTTGTAAAAGGAGTTAATAATATGAAGAAGAAAGAAGAGCCTGCACCTGAGGCACCGGCAGGACCAACTGAGCTTGATCTTTTAAAAGAAATCAGAGATTCATTGAAAAAATAAATCACGTATAGCGTCATCGCTACTCGGTGTATTTTTTAATTAAACCCAGACTGTAATAGTCTGGGTTTCTTTTTGTAATTACAAAATCAATAATTAAAAGCCTATATTTTTATTAGATTTTTAAGACCTAATTGAATGATTTACTTGAAGAAATATTATAATTTTGAAAGTTCTAATATATATGATTTATGAAAGTAGCAATAGTAGGTGCAACAGGTATGGTTGGTAATGTAATGCTTAAAGTGTTAGAGGAGCGCAATTTTCCTTTAGATGAATTATTACTTGTAGCTTCAGAACGTTCTGTAGGTAATAAGTTAAGCTTTAAGGGAAAGGATATTGAAGTCATTAGTATACCGTCTGCTATTGAAAAACGTCCAGATATTGCGTTGTTCTCGGCTGGTGGTAATACATCTCTAGAGTGGGCGCCAAAATTTGCGGAAGTTGGTACAACTGTAATTGATAATTCTTCGGCATGGAGAATGGATTTATCTAAAAAATTGATAGTTCCTGAAATTAATGCAAGTCAATTATCTAAAACAGACAAAATTATTGCGAACCCTAATTGCTCTACCATTCAGATGGTGATGGCTTTAGCTCCACTTCATAAAAAATATAATATTAAACGTGTTGTGGTCTCAACGTATCAATCGGTATCAGGTACAGGTGTTAAAGCTGTTGAACAAATGGAGAACGAAATTGCTGGAATAAAAGGTGAAATGGCATACCCTTATCCAATTCATAAAAATGCAATTCCACATTGCGATGTTTTTGAGGATAATGGCTATACCAAAGAAGAGATGAAATTGGTAAATGAAACTCAAAAGATTCTTAATGATAAAACGATTGCAGTAACAGCAACAGCAGTTCGAATCCCAACAGCTGGTGGACATAGTGAATCGATTAATGTAGAGTTTCATAACGATTTTGATTTAAGTGAAGTGAGACAATTACTTAACGAAACAGATGGTGTAACCTTACAAGATAACTTAGATGTTAACGTATATCCTATGCCTATGTATGCGCATGGTAAAGATGATGTTTTTGTTGGTCGTATTAGACGAGATGGTTCACAACCCAATACGCTAAATTTATGGGTGGTTAGTGATAACCTTAGAAAAGGAGCTGCAACTAATACCGTTCAAATAGCAGAATATCTTATTAAAAATGCTTTAGTGTAGTCTTGTAAAATCATATTTAGATTATTTAAAAATAACGTTATATTCGTGTATTTCAGCTAATTATTATAAATTTAGTTGAAAATCTGTCTATATTGTCCTTCCAAATTTACTGTAAGATTTTAGTAGTTTAAGATTCCAAATTACTAAAACCTTATCTTTGAAGTACTATTGTTTTATTTCAAAAAATCTAATTATGAAAAAAATACTCCCATTTGCATTAGTGCTAACAATTTTTGTGTCTTGTAAAAATGAAAGCGAAGCTGTGAAAACAATGACTGTAGATTATCCTGAAACTCATAAAATAGATACTATTGATACTTACTTTGGTGCAACTGTAATAGATCCCTATCGTTGGTTAGAAGATGATAGAAGTAAAGAAACTGAAGATTGGGTAAAAGCACAAAATGAAGTTACTTTTGGGTATTTAGAACATATTCCTTATCGTGAAGAATTAAAAGAACGACTTACCAAACTTTGGAATTACGAGAAAATAAGTGCCCCTTTTATTGAAGGTGATTATACGTATTTCTATAAAAATGATGGATTGCAAAACCAATCTGTAATTTATAGATATAAAACAGGTGAAGATCCTAAAACAGCTGAGGTTTTCTTAAATCCTAATACGTTTAAGGAAGATGGAACGATTTCATTAGGAGGTATGAGCTTTTCTAAAAATGGTAAAACTTTAGCTTATGCGATCTCTGAAGGAGGAAGCGATTGGAGGAAAGTTCTTGTTATGAATGCTGAAACCAAAGCGATTGTTGAAGATACATTGGTTGATATTAAATTCAGCGGCATGTCTTGGTACAAAGACGAAGGGTTCTATTACTCTAGCTATGATAAGCCAAAAGGAAGTGAATTGTCTGCTAAAACAGATCAGCATAAACTGTATTATCATAAATTAGGAACAAAGCAGTCTGAAGATCAATTAATTTTTGGTGGTACTCCTGAAGAAAAACACAGATATATAAATGGTAGTGTTACAGAAGATGATAACTATCTTGTTATTTCTGCTAGCATTTCAACCTCTGGCAACAAACTTTTTATAAAAGATTTATCACAACCAAATAGCGCGCTTATTACTATTTTAGATCATACAGATAGTGATTCTAATATCATTGAAAATGTAGGTTCTACGCTTTACATTATGACAAATTTGAATGCGCCAAATCGAAAAATTGTAACCGTAGATGCTTCAAACCCGACTCCAGATAATTGGATCGATTTTATTCCTGAAACCAAAAATGTTTTGACTCCATCAACAGCTGGTGGTTACTTTTTTGCGAACTACATGGTTGATGCCGTTTCAAAAGTAATGCAGTACGATTATAGTGGAAAACTAATACGGGAAGTAGAATTACCAGGAATTGGAACCGCTGCAGGTTTTAGTGCTAAGAAAGACGAAAAAGAACTTTACTATTCATTTGCTAATTACGTAACTCCTGGAACAATCTATAAATATCATATAGAAAATGGCACTTCAGAATTATATAAAAAACCGAGTATTGACTTTAATCCAGAAGACTATGAAAGCAAACAAGTGTTTTATAGCTCTAAAGATGGTACTAAAGTACCAATGATTATTACGCATAAAAAAGGATTAGAACTCAATGGTAAAAACCCAACGATATTATATGGTTATGGAGGGTTTAATATCAGTTTAACCCCTAGTTTTAGTATTGCAAATGCCGTTTGGATGGAGCAAGGCGGTGTCTATGCTGTACCAAATTTAAGAGGAGGTGGTGAGTATGGAAAAGCTTGGCACAATGCAGGAACACAACTTAAAAAACAAAATGTTTTTGACGATTTTATTGCGGCGGCTGAATACCTTATTTCAGAAAAATATACCTCACCAGATTATTTAGCCATAAGAGGTGGTTCTAATGGAGGTTTATTAGTTGGTGCAACAATGACACAACGTCCAGATTTAATGAAGGTGGCTTTGCCTGCTGTTGGTGTTTTAGATATGTTACGCTACCATACGTTTACAGCTGGAGCTGGTTGGGCATATGATTATGGAACTGCTGAAGATAGTAAAGAAATGTTTGAATATCTTAAAGGGTATTCGCCTGTTCATAATGTAAAAGAAGGAGTAGCATATCCTGCGACTCTGGTAACCACGGGAGATCATGATGATCGCGTGGTACCAGCACATAGTTTTAAATTTGCTGCTGAGTTACAAAGCAAACAAACAGGTAATAATCCAACGCTGATTAGAATTGAAACAGATGCTGGTCATGGTGCTGGTACACCTGTGAGTAAAACCATTGAGGAGTATGCTGATATCTTTGGATTTACACTTTACAATATGGGATTTGAAGTGTTGCCAACAAAACAAGGCGAAAAATTAAAAGACTAATCATTAAGGGTTTATGTTAATCTAATCGGTGGATTTGGCTTTAAGTAACGCTGTAAATTACAGGAGTAAAATAATGTAATGATGTATTTTGTTAACCACTGTTATTTTATTTTGTAACCTTTTGTAGGGATTTTAGGTTGTAAACGGTCTTATTAACAGTATATAATTATTGCAAATGAAAAAAAATTACGTTCTATTTTTTCTTTCAATTTTGTTTCTTTTTTCGTGTGGTAATGACGATGGTTTAACTCCTTTGCTTATTGAAACGAATCCAGATACTGTAACGATAGTACAAGATTCAGAAATTGAGATTTTTATATTTTCAAATGATTTAAATATTCCATCAAGTGGTGAATTAGCATTAAGTCAACCCACTAAAGGTAGCGTGGAAATAATTGATAGTAATAACACTCCAAACAATCCGAGTGATGATCATATAAAATATACCGCAAACCCAAACGAAGTGGGTTTAGATAGTTTTGAGTATACGATTTGTACCACTTCGGGTAATTGCAAGACAGAAACTATAACGGTTACTATTACAACAAGCTCTAGTGTGCTTTATGATTTAGAGAACATGCCATTTCAATCGTTATCAGATTATCAGTTTTTTCAAGGAGATTTAAAAAATTTAGACCCCACTAATGGTGTTGTGCCTTATATGTTAAATGCGACACTGTTTAGTGATTATGCGAAGAAGAAACGTTTTATATGGATGCCAAATAATAGTAAGGCCTCTTTTGTTAATGAAAATGAACTGTTAGATTTTCCGGTTGGAACAATTTTAATAAAGAATTTTTATTATGATAATGTATGGCCCGAAAACACAACACAAATTATTGAAACACGATTAATCATTAGAAAACAAGAAGGTTGGGTTTTTGCGACATATGCGTGGAATGAAGAACAGTTAGAAGCGGTTTTAGACCTAAATGGTAGTTATGTAGACTTACAATGGGAACAAGCCGGAGAAGTAAAATCTGTACAATATAGAATTCCTTCAGAACCTGAATGTCATACATGTCATAAGGTGAGTGAAATAGCACGACCGATTGGTCCTAAGGCTAGAAATTTAAATTTATCGTATAGTTACAATGATGGAACATCTAATCAGTTAGAAAAATGGGTTAGTCTAGGCTATTTAGAAAACACCCTTCCTGAAACAATTGCGCAATTACCAGATTATAATGATATCAATACACCGCTTAATCAGCGAGTGCGTGCATACTTAGAGATTAATTGTGCACATTGTCACTCTGAAAATACACATTGTTCATATAGACCAATGCGACTCGATTTTTTATCTACAGAAGACTATGTAAATATGGGTGTTTGTGTAGATGCCGATACAGATCTAGGACTTGGACTAGGTCATATCGTAGAACCTGGAGATGCAAGAAATTCGGTATTACACTATAGATTGAGTACTACAGAACCTTCCACTAGAATGCCGTTGTTAGCGCGCACAATCGTACATGTTGAAGGTGTTCAGCTCATAGAACAATGGATAGAATCCTTAAATATAAATTGTAATTAAATACATTGATATGAAAAAACTATTACTCCTCACATTGCTTTTAACATTGTATTGCACTCTTGGTAGTGCGCAAGAGTTAAACCAGTCAGCTAATTGGCCCAATAACCAATGGACGCTTTCGGGTACTTATGACGTAGAATTTTTAATTGAAGATCCAACGACTTCAGCAAGTGGGTCGTTTTCATTTGATGATAATATGGCAGGTGGAACGTCATATAATACTATTGCTGCAGAATCACCTATTATAGATCTTAATGCGGCTTATGCTGCTGGCGAAATTGAAATAACCGTGGTGTTTCCATATGTTTATAATATATGGCAAGGTGATCAATCTTTACAACTTCAGTATTGGGATAATGGTTCTAGCGAATGGGTAAATTGGGGAAATGAGATTGAGGATAATTCTTCGCTTTCTCTTGATTTTTGTAGTGGTGCTTCTACCGTGTTTATTAGTGAAGCTTTGGACATCGCTTTGTTTTCTACTGCACAACTAACAGGGTTTAAATATCGCATATTATATGATGATAATGACTCATATGGTTGGGGGTTTTGTATAGATTCTCCTTCGATTAGTTCTTCAATGTCGCCGCTTTGTCCTAGTGTTGATGCCTTATCTATTAGTAATGTTAATGCTGTAAGTGCCGTAGCAAATTGGATTGCAGGTGGATCTGAAACTTCTTGGGAGGTGGCTATAAATTTAGCTTCAGAGGGTATGCCTTCATCAGGGAGTACTATAACAACAAATAGTAATAGCTTTAGTGGTTTGTTACCAGAGACGACTTATAATGTATTTGTAAGAGCAAATTGTAATACAGGAGGTTATAGTAATTGGGTGAGTCAAAGTTTTACAACCGGAGTTGATACCTCAGGTTATCCTGTAACCTTTACTGCAAACCCAATAAACACTACAGGTGACTATGATTTGGCTTTGGTTGATTTAAATGGTGATTTTTTAGATGATGTTGTTTCTGTTGCTGCTGATAATTTAAACATGCATTACCAACTCGCTTCAGGCGGTTTTAATGTGGTTAATATAGCAACTCCAGTCGTAGACAATTTACCAAATTGGAGTTTAGCTGCTGGAGATTTTGACGGAAATGGCTATAATGATCTCCTATATGGAGGTTATGGTGGAGTTACATTTATGAAAGCAAATAGTACAGGGACAGCATATACGGAAATATCTGGACCAGAATATGTGTTTTCGCAACGTTCTAATTTTATTGATATCAACAATGATGGAGATTTAGATGCTTTTGTTTGTCATGATGTTCAGGCCAATGTCTATTATATTAATGATGGCTCAGGTGATTTAACATTTTACCAAGGACAAAGTACCGTATTACCAAATGGTGTTGGTTTAGTGCCTGGTGGTGGAAATTATGGTACAGTGTGGGTTGATTTTGATAATGATAGAGATATGGATTTGTTTATTGCAAAGTGTAGAGGGAATTCTTCTATTAGTATTAATGAGCTTTGGAGGAACGATGGTAATGGTGTCTTTGTAAATATTGCAGATAGTAACGGTTGGTACAACACAAATTATCCAAGTGTAGGTCATAATAATTCTTCTAATTTAGGAGACTTGGTACAAACTTGGTCTTCTGCTTGGGCAGATTTTGATAATGATGGTGATATGGATGTCTATATTGGGGCAAGTAGTACAGTTGACGGAGATTCTAAATTGATGCGTAATAATGGTGATGGTACATTTACTGATGTAACCGCTGGGTCCGGAGTTTTAGATGCTGCTTTGGGAAGAGAAAATGCTCCAGCAGATTTCGATAATGATGGTTATGTGGATATTTTAAGTAATGGAGATATCTTATTTAATAATGGCGATTTTACATTCACTAATTTTTCTGATAATATGCCTAAAAGTGGTGCTATTGGAGACACTAATAACGATGGTTTTTTAGATGTTTTTAGTAATGGCAAAATTTACCTCAATAATACAAATAGTAACAATTGGATTAAAATTAATACCATCGGAACAACAAGTAACATAAATGGTATTGGTGCTAGAGTAGAGATACAAACAACAAACGGCACGCAAATAAGAGATGTTAGAAGTGGAGAAGGTTTTGAATTTATGAGTTCATTAAATACACATTTCGGTATTGGTGCTTTAACGAGTATTAATAGCATCACTATTTACTGGCCATCTGGTACGGTAGATTTTATTGCAAACCCAGCAATCAATACAACACATACCATTGTTGAAGGGTCAGCATTAAGTGTTATAGACGAAACGCTATCAGATGTTTCTATTTACCCTAATCCGGTTAAAGATGCGCTTACAATCAAAACTTCAGCAGATGTTACGGGTAAAATTGCAACGGTTTTCGATATAAACGGAAAACGGGTACTTAACTTAAAACTTAAATCGATTACGGTTGATGTTTCAAATTTAACAAGTGGAGTTTACTTTTTAAGATTAGAATCTGAAGGAAAAGTTATAAAACGAAAGTTTATAAAGAAATAATTATAGACTGTAAATAGTTTAAAACCGTTTGAGAAATCAAGCGGTTTTTTTATGCAAAATACCTATTGAAGTGTTATGTTTGTAACATGCTTCAAGTAAACAACGTCACTTTTGGATATGGTAAAATCAAAGTTTTAAATGCTATTGATTTTAGGGTTAAAGCTGGAGAAAACCTTGCTATTATTGGTGAGAGTGGCTCTGGTAAAAGCACTTTGTTGAAGTTGTTATATGGCGAGTACGATTTAAAACAAGGTCAAATTTTTTGGAAAGATGAAGAAATTTTAGGTCCAAAATATAATTTAGTAGTTGGATATGATTTTATGAAATCGGTGACCCAAGAATTCGATCTCATGCCTTTTACTACAGTTGCAGAAAATATTGGTAAATATCTGTCTAATTTTTATCCTGAAGAAAAACAAAAACGCACTAAAGAGCTCATCGAAGTTGTAGAACTTGAACCTTTTGCAAATACCAAAGTAAAACTGTTAAGTGGTGGACAAAAACAGCGTGTGGCTATTGCTAGAGCATTAGCAAAACAACCAGAAATTTTGTTATTAGATGAACCTTTTAGTCATATCGATAATTTTCAAAAACAAGGCTTACGACGCAATGTTTTTAATTATTTGAAAGCAAAAAGCATAACCTGTATTGTTGCGACTCACGACAGAAATGATGTGCTTGGCTTTGCAGATCAAATGATAGTTCTTAATAATGCTAAAATTATAGCTAAAGACACTCCTCAAAATTTATACAAGAATCCTAAATCACCATTAATTGCATCATTTTTTGGAGAATTTAATGTGATAGAACCGTATGGGATTGTCTATGCCAATCAAGTTAAAATTGTAGACCATTCAGATTTAAAAGCTATTGTAAAAAGATCTTATTTTAAGGGAAACTCTTGGTTGATTGAAGTAAAATATAACGCTGAATCTCTATTTATTGAGCATGATTTTGAATTAAAAAAAGATGAACAAATTCAATTTTCAATTTCCTCATAATTTCTTACTGAAGTTTTTAGTTTTTTAAGCATTCTGTTACGTAATTTTTGAGGTTTTAAAACTTCAATACTATCACCAAATCCTAAAATAAGACGTTCCAATTCAAAATTAATTTGCACAAAAATATTGAAAATAACACCATCATTTGTTTTTTCAATGATACGCTGCGATGCATGAAAGGGTTTTGTAATGACGTAAGGAGCGTTTTTATTATCTATTTTAAATTGAATGCGCTCTGCTCTAGAATTTGAAACTGTAACACCAACAACATCTTTGTAATACACATCACCATCAATTTTAAAATCCTCATAATTTTCATCATCAAGCGTTACAATTTTAGTCATTCTGTCTAAAGCCAAAGTGATAAATTTTCCGTTTTGACTGGCTAATAAAAACCATCGATTATTAAACTCTTTAAGTAATTGCGGATGTACTTTCTGCAGACTAGCGTTAGAAGCTTTAAAAGATTGATATGATACTTCAATCACCTTTTTAGTTTGAATAGCATCATATAAACTATCGATAAATTCAAGGCCTTTTAGCTGTTCATTTTTATCTAAATGAATAATGGCGCGTTTGTCTTTCTGTGATGAATTTACGGAGTCTTCTAAACGTTGTAAAACACCATCCATTTCTTTAAATAACGAAAAATCTTTGAACTGTCTCAGTAATTGAATGGCCTCGTTCATTACTTTAATATCCTTATCTGTTATAGGAATATTAATAATACTATATTCAGGATCCTCATACTTATAAAACTTACGGTCATAAACTACAATAGGAGCATTATACCCCAGCTTGTCGCTGCGCATCATTTGCAGGTCTAACTGAACAGTTCTTTTGCTTACATCAATATCTTTGCCTTCGTATTCGTATAAGGCATCAGAAACCGCTTCAATTAGGTCGTTAAGCGTCCATTTCCTAAACTGATTCTGAAGACATTTATCGATGGTTTTATAACGTATTAATGCGTTTTTATTTACTGCCATTTAGATTCAAATTTTGAGATACCATAAAAGTAAAATATTAGTGCGCAATTATCATGCGTAGCTAAAGAAATTCATAAAAATGTTCACCGATTGAAAAAATATTTGCATTTCTAAAAAAAATATAATACTTCGTATTATGGTACTCAATTTCAAGCGATTTGAAAAATAAATTTTGTAAAGTCAAAAAAAAATCTAAATATTTGCAACGCATTTCAACCAAAACACAACGTTGAATTAAAAATTAGAAACTATGAGTTTATGTATAACATATCAAAACAATCCAAAAGGAATTCTGCCTTTTGCGATGCTTCGTGATTATCGTTAGATAAACTTTTCAAATTTATAAATGAGAAATCCGAAGCCAGTTAAATACTGTTTCGGATTTTTTGTTTTCATTCTTAGCAAGCCTGCTAAACACATTTCCACAAACAGTAATTATAAAACGAACATTATGTCATTCGGAGCACAACGAAGAATCTCATGTATAGTTCAAACGAATTTATTAATAATTAAAAAAAAATCCTGAATAAAGTTCAGGACAACTAAAACCATGGACACGAATTTGTTAAACAACTACGTGCTTAAAGCCATAGATGCTTATCCATACGAACTAGAAGAAACTGTAGAAAATCTAAACTACGCCTTATCCTATGAATCTAACAATGCTTATGCTTTGTATTTAATGGGACGTTTACAAGCTGAACAATTTGGCGATTACGAAAAAGCAAAGCACTATTATGCAGAAGCTTTGGCAAACAAACTCGATTTTCACAAAGTGTATTCGCACTACATTTTAGTTTTAATATGGAATGAAGATTACGACGAAGCTCAGAAATTAATTGATTTCGCATTGACTGTCAAAGGAGTCTATAAAAGTGAAATCCACCTATTTCAAGGTTTCGTTTTTGAATGTCTTCAGAAGTACAAGAAAGCATTAAAGGCTTTAAAGCTCGCAAAGCGAATAGCTTATAACAACAGTTACATCAGCTTTATAGATTCTGAAATGAAAAGAATCAAAAATAAAATTAAGCCTAAAAAGACTATAAAATCCAAGAGCAAGAAGAAAAAGAAGAAGAAAAACAAAAAATAATTTCACTACGCAAAAACATTGCGCAATAGTATGAAATATTTGCATTGTAATTGATAGTTTACTATCACACTGAGTGCAGTCGAAGTGTCTTAAAAATGTCTGGATTTTTTTGGAATCAGACTTTTAAAAGTAGCGCTTTGCTAGAAAAGGAATCTAACAGAGCTTAATAAAAGTTCATTGAAATAAAATGAGGTTAAATTTAAGCTTCATTAATAGAGAAATAATCATTTTTTATAAATGATTGGGCGGCTTATCGTCCTTAGATAAACTTGGTAACAAGGATAAATCTATTTGCAGGCACTGCAAGTAGAGACTACACTCATTTGAGCGTAGTACACGTAAGCAAGCAGCTAACATAAATAACTATTTGCAAGGGGCAACCGCTGACGTAAATAAGAATTTATAGCCAACACACAAGTTAGGCTTGAGATGGAGACATTAACAGAAAAAGCTGTAGTAATGGGTTACATATTAGGTTATCCAACCTAATGGAGCGCATTGCAGTATTAAAGTTACCCGACAGGAAACTGTTCGGCAACTTAACATACCGTGTGTTGGGAGACACACAAGGAAAAGGTTGGTATTTTGTAGGCGAAAATCTATGAAGCCATTTTCGAAGCCCTTTTCCTAGGTCAAAGTTTTTGGGTTCGATTCCCAATCCTACACCAATGAAGGATTTCTCAGGTAGAGCATTGTATTTTCATACAGCAAACGCAAAAGACTTCGAACATTATAGTAGCTAGTAGTTGCCTAAATCCATTGAAATATATGGAACGTTAGAGGTCGCAAGCCTTTAGCGTATGGTGAACATTCTAATAAGCCGCCTCAAAAGAGGACGTTTATGAATGGTGAGGGAGCCAACCCTCGTAATTGCAAAGCGTGGCGAAAAGCCTCTATGCAAGCCAAGTCTAAGTTGCCGAACAGCTATAATGTATTAAGGCATCAGATAAGTACGTAATTCTCAAAGCTATGAGAAGCGCGTGGAAAACTAGAGAAAGCGTAAGCTATAATTCTAGGAAAGCTTATCTAAAACGTAAGTATTCTCAAAACGTTTTTTTTAAATATTAAACCGGAAGCATTGAGCAATTGGTTGGCTCGCCAGACTGTAAATCTGGTCTTTTTAAGCGTGTAGGTTCGAGTCCTACTGCTTCCACATCAAGCAAGTCTTGTTAAGTGTTTCGGTATAGCACTATTGTATAAATCCTTACTGTTTAGTATGAGGTTTTTATATGCAACTTGACTTGAAGGCTTTGGTTATTTGCCAAAAGAATAACCACCATCTATGTACACAGGTTCGAATCCTGTCTTCTCTAACGGGAAGTAGCTTAGCGGTGAAGCAATAGATTGTAGCTGTCGTCGGTTCGAATCCGATCATAGACTTAGGCTCTAGGTTTATGTAGCTCAGTTAGGTTAGAGCACTACTCTTTTAAGTAGGTTTTGGACTCATAATCCATACTCCCAAAGAAGGTCACTTTTAAAAATCGACCACCAAGTGCGTCACACTTTAAATGGCAAAAACAAAGTGAACTAAAACTAGCAATAGCAACTTGTTGTTAGCGCAGTCTAGAAAACACCTTGACATACAAATTGTATTGTAGGTCGCTTTAGGTATTCTTTTAAAGATTCATTTTTCAATTATAGTTTCGGCAATCGTCGTTTCAACATTGATAAATCATCTGCAAAACAATTCTAAAAACATTTAAAATCTATTGTATTTCCGTAGTTAGAAAGATGGTTTTCTTTCGCTTTGTTAGTGAAACTTATTTCTGAAAAGTCTAAAAGACGCATTCAAAAATAATAGTGGAACTAATCCCGCTGAAGAGCGGGATCTTTTTGAATAGTCATTCCGGAAAATGGAATTCTATTATAAATGTATAACCGTTCTGAAGTAAAAAAAAGAAAACTAAAGGGCAAAAAATCAGAAATCATGTATAGAGAAAGAATTCATGAAGGTACAGTAGGTTTGGTGTTTAAAAATGGTAATTACACGCGTGTTATTACTGCAGGAAAACATTGGATAAAATTTAGTGAGCAAGTCTTAAGATGCGACTTATCACAAGCTTTCAGTGCGCCAAAAGCATTAGAAATCTTGCTTAAAGATGAAGTCTTAGCAGCAATGTTAACTCTAATTGATGTAAAGGATAATGAAATTGTTTTGGTTTACGAAAACAACAACTTTAAACGCATCTTAACTGCTGGTCGTTATGCATTTTGGAACAGCTTAATTGACTACAAATTTGTAACTGCCGATTTAAGTAAAATCGAAATTACAGAAGACATCAGTAAAGCTTTGTATAGCAATATGCAATTGCGTCAATATATTAGAACTTTTGAAGTTGCCGCTTTTGAAAAAGCCATTATGATTGTTAATGATACGTTTGTTAAAATCCTAGAACATGGGACTTACCATTTCTGGAAAAACGAGCAAACCATTAAAATAGCAAAAGCCGATATGCGTCAGTTGCAATTAGAAGTTGCTGGTCAAGAATTATTGACCAAAGACAAAGCAACAGTTCGTATTAACTTTTATGCACAATACCAAGTTACAGATATTGAAACGGCGTTAATGCAAAACAAAGATTACGAAAAGCAATTGTACACTATTTTGCAATTGGCATTAAGAGCGTTTGTTGGCGCGTATACTTTAGACGAATTGTTAGAGCAAAAGGAAACGATTGCCGAAGCAGTTTTGAAAAATGTTAAAACACAAGCCACTAAATTGGGTGTTAATGTATTGCATGCAGGTGTTAGAGACGTCATTTTACCAGGTAATATGAAAGACATCATGAACCAAGTTTTAATGGCGCATAAAAAAGCACAAGCTAATGTAGTAACCAGACGAGAAGAAACAGCGTCTACTCGTAGTTTGTTAAACACCGCAAAATTAATGGAAGACAACAGCATGTTGTTCAAATTAAAAGAGATGGAATATGTTGAGAAAATTGCCGATAAAATTGGCGAAATCACAGTTGCTGGTAACGGTAATGTGATTGAACAGTTAAAAGATATTTTCTCTGTGAATAAGTAGTAATATCCTGTGAGGTTATTAAATCCTCACAGGTTTTTATAAAAAAACACAACTACGCAAAACTATTGCGTAATGCACTATAATATTTGTAGTGTAATTGACAGTTTACTGTCATTCCGCACTAGATGCGGAATCTATTAAATAAAAAAAGTATTAATTTAATAAGATTTCCACTTTCGTGGGAAATGAATATGAAAACAAAAATAACAGGCCATACATTAAAAGCATTAGGTTACAGACAAGGAAAATGGATGAAAGAAGCCATTGCGCATATCAATGAAAATAAACTAGAAGGGGATGTAATGGAAGCTTATTTAGAACAATTTAAATCGCCTGATCCCATAGGATTACATAAAAAGGCCATTGAGTTTTCAATTAATATTAAAGCAGAAAATGATGAGGAAAAAGACAATGTAGATAAGGTGATTAATTCCATGCAAACGTTGATGAAAACGCCAACATTGGTTGATGGCGCCATTATGCCAGATGCTTGTCCAGCAGGTCCAGACGGAACAATCCCTGTTGGTGGTGTTGCAGTAGCAAAAAATGCAATTCATCCAGGCATGCATAGTGCAGATATTTGTTGTTCTGTAATGCTAACCGATTTTGGAAAAGCAGATCCTAAAGCTATTTTAGATGCAGCACATGCCAATACACATTTTGGTCCTGGTGGACGCGATAGAGATTCGCAGTTTCGGTTTCCGAAGGAACTATTAGAAGCTTTCGAATCTAATTACTTCTTAAATGATGGTAACATGATGCAAATAGCACGATCGCACTTAGGAACTCAAGGAGATGGTAATCATTTTTTATTCGTTGGAACCTCTAAAAAAACAGGAAACACAATGATGGTAACACATCATGGCTCTAGAGGGCCAGGAGCACGTTTGTATACAAAAGGTATGAAAATCGCTGAACGTTTCAGAAAAGAATTATCACCAGACACTAAGAAACAAAATGCGTGGATTCCTTTTGAAACCGAAGAGGGGCAAGCCTATTGGGAGGCGCTTCAAATTATAAGAGACTGGACAAAAACGAATCACGAAGTGTTGCATAATTCAGTTGCTGAAACTTTAGATATTGCCATTGAAAACCGCTACTGGAACGAACATAATTTTGTCTTTAAAGATGGGGATTTGTTTTACCATGCAAAAGGTGCAACTCCTTTGGATGCTAAGTTTATGCCAGATATTACAGGGCCACGATTGATTCCGTTAAATATGAGTGAACCAGTACTAATCGTTGAAGGTAATACCACAAAAACCAATTTGGGTTTTGCGCCACATGGTGCAGGTAGAAACGTGAGTAGAACACAACATAGAAAAAGTAAAACTGGAACCACAATGCAAATCTTTAAAGAAGAAACAAGAGGTTTAGATATTCGGTTTTTCTCAAAGGAAATTGATATTACCGAGTTGCCATCTGCATACAAAAATGCAAAAGCGGTACGACAGCAAATGGATGAATTCAACTTAGGAAACGTCATTGACGAAGTGCTGCCTTATGGTTGTGTTATGGCTGGCGATTGGCAGAAGAATGCACCTTGGAAGATTCGAAGAGAGCGGAAAAAACGAAATAGAAAATAACTTTTAGAGAGGAAAAGTGGATTGCCTTTGGTTGGTCTGCTTTTTTAATTAAGTCAATAAAAAAATGAGAACAATATGTGAGATATATCCAACTCGTATTTCTGAAGAAAAGCTTTCAAAGCCGTTTTAGGTAATAAAAGAAAATGAAAAAGGATGAACGGTTGTTCATCCTTTTTGCCCCAAATCTACCATAAACTTAACCTACTTATGTTATGGTGAGTCAAATATAAGATGACATTATATTAACTATTAATTTTTTGGACAAACGACCTATATATTAGTCTAAGCGTGGAAATTATATTGATTCTGTTGTAATTACCTTAAAAAACAGCGTTTAGTTAAGGGAATAACTTAAAGTATTACTTCAGTATAGGGTATAAAAAAAGGATGAACAGTTGTTCATCCTTTTTGCCCCAAATCTACCATGAACTTAACCTACTTATGTTATGGTGATACCAATGTATATTTAATTTGTTAAAACAAACCAATAATCGGACGAAATACGTTTTTACCCGATAAAACACTTATTTTATCGGGTAAAAGGCCTTTTTTGCTAAGCTTTAATAAGCACGACGGTTATTTCCTTCGTAAAAATTGATAAAAGCTCTGTTTACAACTCTGTTTCCTCCAGGCGTAGGATAATTTCCTGTAAAGTACCAATCTCCTAAGTTTTTAGGACAGGCTTTGTGCAGATTTGCAACAGGTTGGAAAATAATTTTAACTTCAGCATTAATATCTTCACCACCTAATAATTCGGAAATCTTATCAGATATCTGTTCATCTGTAAAATTATCATAGATCTCTTTTACATGGTTAACAACATTCTTGTCTTTAATATTTACCTGCTTAAGGCATTTATTATATACGTCTTCAACAATATGATATTGATTATTGTCTTTTAGTAATTCTAAAGCGGCCCTGAAAGCAATTAAGGTCTCTAAGTTGGCCATATCTATACCATAGCAATCGATGTAACGAATTTGAGGAGCTGAAGAAACCACAACAATTTTCTTAGGGTTTAATCGATCCATCATTTTAATGATACTCTTTTTAAGTGTTGTACCTCTAACAATACTATCATCAATAATTACTAAGTTGTCGGTAGGTTTTATAACACCATAAGTAACATCATAAACATGGGCCACTAAATCATCTCTACTACTATCTTCAGTAATAAAGGTTCTTAGTTTAACATCTTTAATGGCTATTTTTTCAATTCTTGGGCGTTCCGATAAAATTTCGGTAACCTGTTCTGCTGATAATTGACCGTTACCATTTAATATAGAGGCTGTTTTCTGTTCGTTGAGGTGATCTTCAACGGTTTCAATCATGCCATAAAATGAAGTTTCTGCCGTATTAGGAATATACGAAAACACACTGTTTTTGGTATCATTATTAATAGCTTCTAGAACTTTAGGCATTAATAAACGTCCCAGCATTTTGCGCTCTTGATAGATTTCAGCATCACTACCACGAGAAAAATAGACACGTTCAAAAGAACAAGCTTTGCGCTCTAAAGGCTCTAATATTTTCTTAATTTGTGTTTCACCAGATTTCTTAGTAATAATGGCATGTCCTGGTTCTAATTCTTTGACGGCTTCAAAAGGTACATTAAATACGGTTTGAATTACAGGACGTTCTGAGGCTACCACAACAATTTCATCATCTTTATAATAGTAAGCGGGTCTAATTCCAGAAGGATCTCTTAAAACAAAAGAATCTCCATGGCCTAATAGACCTGCCATAGCGTAGCCACCATCCCAATTTTTTGCGGCACGCTTTAATATTTTACCAACTTTTAAACGTTCGGCAATTAAAGGTGAACATTCACTTTTATTATAACCTTCTTTTTTAAGGTCTTTATAAATTTTTGAAACGGCATCATCTAAAAAGTGACCAATCTTTTCCATTACAGTAATGGTGTCTGCTTTTTCTTTTGGATGCTGACCAATTTCAATAAGATTATCAAAGAGTTCATTAACATTCGTCATGTTAAAGTTACCTGCTACAATCAGGTTTCTGTGCATCCAATTGTTTTGTCTTAAAAAGGGGTGAACACTTTCTACACTATTTTTTCCAAAGGTACCATACCTAACATGGCCTAGTAATACCTCGCCTATGTACGGAATGTGCTTTTTCTGTAAATCAACATCGTTTTGATATTCAGGATGGGTTGTAAGCTCTTGGTTAATGCGTTCATTAATTTGAGCAAAAATATCCTGTATGGGTTGTTGTGCAATAGAACGCACACGACTTATGTAACGTTCCCCAGGCTTTACGTCTAATTTAATACTTGCAAAACCAGCTCCGTCTTGTCCACGGTTGTGCTGTTTTTCCATCATTAAATACATTTTGTTAACACCATAAAAAGCACTGCCATACTTTTCTTTATAGTATTCTAATGGTTTTAAAAGTCTAATAAGTGCAATTCCGCACTCATGTTTTAACGCATCACTCATGATTAATTTTTTCCGCTATTTAGTTTTTTTGTGAAATAAAAAACGCGCTCAATTTCTGAGCGCGTTAGTTTATGTTAATTCTATATCAAATTGTGTCAGACTCTTAAACTGGTCTAAACGTTTATAAATTTCTTTATCTGTTAAATTCTGCATGCGTTCCGTACCAAATTTTTCAACACAGAAGGAGGCTAGAGTAGAGCCGTAGATGACGGCTGTTTTCATGTTCTCAAAAGAGAAATCACCTGTTTTAGCTAAATACCCAGCAAAACCACCGGCAAAGGTGTCGCCAGCACCTGTTGGATCAAATACTTCTTCTAAGGGTAAAGCAGGAGCATAAAATACATTATCATCATGAAACAATAAGGCGCCATGTTCTCCTTTTTTAATAACAACATATTTAGGTCCCATGTCATGAATCTTTCTCGCTGCAACGACTAAAGAATACTCTCCAGTTAATTGTCTTGCTTCTTCATCGTTAATAGTAATTACATCGACGTTTTTAATTACTGAAAGTAAATCATCTAAAGCGATGTCCATCCAGAAATTCATGGTGTCTAAAATGGCTAATTTTGGTTTTTTTGTCATTTGGTCTAATACACCTTGCTGTACAAGAGGGTGTAAGTTACCTAACATAACAACTTCAGAATCTTTGTAACCTTCAGGAACAATTGGATTAAAATGTTCCAATACATTGAGCTCTGTAGCTAAGGTATCACGAGAGTTCATATCGTTATGATATTTTCCACTCCAAAAGAACGTTTTACCTTCTTTTATAATTTCTATACCATCGATATTTACATTTCTATGCTTTAAAAGATCTAAATATTCTTGTGGAAAATCGCCACCAACAACAGAAACTGCCGCAGAATCTACATTAAAATTTGAAGCCGATAAACCTATATAGGTTGCTGCTCCTCCAAGGATTTTGTCAGTTTTACCAAAAGGCGTTTCAATAGCATCAAAAGCTACTGTACCAACAACTACTAATTTACTCATCAAAGAAAGTTTGAATTAAAGTGCAAAAGTACGTGAAATATATTTCTTGTGAAACATCAATTAATTCTATGAAAAACAGATTTATTTTCTGCCAAAATCCGCAGGAATTTCTCCCCAAGCCTTCGTTTCCCATTTTACAATAGTAGTAGAGTATTCATTGGTTTTTAGCCACTCTACAGCGCGATCTACTAAATCATAAACGGGTTTATTTTTGGCATTACGAGGGAGTTTTGAATTACAGTTTTTTTTGCGTACCCAACTCATAGCGGTTCTAGAATCCGTATACATTATACGATCACTATTGTGTTGTTTTAAAAATGCCAAGCCATGAACTAGTGCTAAAAATTCACCAATATTATTAGTGCCTTGTTCAAAAGGGCCTTGATGAAAGAGTTGTTTTTTTGTTTTAGTATCTACTCCTCTGTATTCCATAATACCTGGATTTCCACTGGACGCTGCATCCACAGAAATAGAATGGTAGTTGGGTTGCCCTATTTTTTTGAGTTCCGCTTCAGAAAGTCCACTGGAAAACGATTTATTTTTTCCTATATAATCAAAGTAATTCCCTTTTAATGCGTTTTCGGCTTCTTCAAGTGTAGGGAAAGATTTGTATTGTGCACCTTGATAATCTTTAATTTGAGATTTACAGGCATTCCAAGTGCTATAGACTCCTTTTTTATGGCCCTGCCAAACGGTATAATATTTTTTTTTCTTTTTACTCATCTTCAGTTTCCGTGTAAACGGAAATCCTATTTTAGGTTCTTACTTTAATAGTTCATTTACAATTAATGGAAAATGCTTCATTTCTAACAAATGAATCTTTTCAGCAATATTTTTTGCAGAATCCGTAGGTGAAACCTTACATTTTGTTTGAAAAATAATGGCTCCTTCGTCATAATTTTCGTTTACATAATGTATCGTGATGCCTGTTTCTGTTTCATTGTTGTCTACAACGGCGTTATGAACATTCATACCATACATTCCTTTGCCTCCATATTTTGGTAGCAAAGCAGGATGAATATTAATGACTTTATTATGGAATTCTTTTAAAATGAATTCTGGAAATTTCCAAAGGAAGCCAGCTAAAACAATAAGATCTGGTTGCGATGTTTTTAAGATATTTAAGACATCTTCAGATTTAGAAAAAGCAATCCTATTAAAAGATAAGGCGCTAACATTTAATTTTTTACAGCGATCTAAGACTTTGGCATGAGGATTGTTAGTTAGTACTTGAATAACAGACGCATTATCGCTGTTGTGAAAAAACTTAATTAAATTTTCAGCATTAGAGCCACTTCCGGACGCAAAAATTACAATACGTTTCATCAATTAGTTTATATTTTAAATTATTGTTTGATGGAATTCGCTAATTTAAACATAGAATGCACAGCAACCTTTGCTTAAGCTCATTTCATTTACAGGTATATTTCTTCAATTATTCGAACAAAAAAAAGAATAATAATTAACAATTAGGGTAAAACTTATAATACTTCTTTTTATTTTTACTAAATTAAAAACACATTTTATCGGTAAAGATGAATATTCAAATAAAGTTTTTTATTTTTGCCATCTAATTAAAACTTAAAATTAAAAAATTATGTCAGACATTGCATCACGAGTAAAAGCGATTATCGTAGATAAATTAGGTGTTGATGAAAACGAAGTTGTAACTGAAGCAAGCTTCACAAACGATTTAGGAGCGGATTCATTAGATACTGTAGAATTAATAATGGAATTCGAAAAAGAATTCGATATTCAAATACCAGACGATCAAGCTGAGAATATAGCAACAGTTGGTCAAGCGGTTTCTTATATAGAAGCAGCAAAATAATAACGCAATTTTTATGGAATTAAAGCGAGTCGTAGTAACAGGTTTAGGTGCACTTACACCAATAGGAAACACCAAAGATGAATATTGGGAAGCTCTTATTAGCGGGAAAAGTGGTGCTGCTCCTGTGACACATTTTGACCCTGAAAAGTTCAAAACCAAGTTCGCTTGTGAAATAAAAAACTTTGAAGTTACTGACTTTATTGATAGAAAGTTAGCAAAGCGAATGGATAAGTTTTCGCAGTATGCAATGGTCGCTTCAGATGAAGCCATTGTAGACTCGAAGCTAGATCTAGATGCGATAAATAAACTTAGAGTTGGAGTGATTTGGGGAGCTGGAATAGGTGGTTTAGAAACATTTCAAGATGAAGTGTTAAACTTTGCTGCTGGTGACGGAACACCTCGTTTTAATCCATTCTTCATTCCAAAAATGATTGCTGATATAGCGCCAGGAAACATATCTATAAAATATGGTTTTATGGGGCCTAATTATACCACAGTATCTGCATGTGCTTCTTCTGCAAATTCAATGATCGATGCCTTAAATACCATTCGTTTAGGGACTTGTGACGTGATTATTACAGGAGGAAGTGAAGCTGCAGTTACTATTGCTGGTATGGGAGGGTTTAACGCTATGCATGCCATGAGTACGCGTAACGACGATCCGCAAACAGCTTCGAGACCATTTGATGCTAACCGTGATGGATTTGTATTAGGTGAAGGAGCAGGTGCGATTGTTTTAGAAGAGTATGAGCATGCTAAAGCTAGAGGAGCTAAAATCTATGCAGAAGTTGTAGGTGGAGGTTTATCTTCAGATGCATATCATATGACAGCGCCACATCCTGATGGTATTGGTGTTGTTGCGGTAATGAAAAATTGTATAGAGAACGCTGGTTTAAAGCCTGAAGATGTAGATCATATTAATACTCACGGTACGTCAACACCTTTAGGGGATGTTGCCGAGTTAAAAGCTATATCTGAAGTTTTTGGCAGTCATGCTAAGAATATTAATATTAATTCTACAAAATCAATGACAGGACACTTGTTGGGTGCTGCTGGTGCTATTGAGTCTATTGCTTCAATTTTAGCAATGGAACATGGTATTGTGCCACCAACAATCAATCACGAAACGGTTGACGAAAACATTGACCCAGAATTAAATTTAACGCTTAATAAAGCTCAGAAACGAGATATTAAAGTCGCAATGAGTAATACATTTGGATTTGGCGGACACAACGCTTGTGTGTTATTTAAAAAATTAGATTAAATCTTGAATGAGCTTCATTCGTAACATATTAAATTCCCGTACTCAAGAAGACGGGAATTTTTTTTAAAAATTAGAGACATACTTGGGTTTAAGCCCAAGACCAAATCGTTTTACATTACGGCGTTTACCCATCGTTCTATGAATATAAAGGACAAGAAAGGCAATGCCGTTAATTATGAGCGCTTAGAATTTGTTGGAGATGCTATACTAGGTTCTGTAATTGCAGGGTATTTATTCGAGAAAGTGCCACATGGGGATGAAGGGTATCTTACCAAAATGCGTTCAAAAGTTGTTAGTAGAACACATCTCAATAAATTAGGTGAAGAATTAGGGCTTATTAATCTTGTAGAAAGTAAAATTCCGACATCCAATTTTGGAAATAATATTCACGGGAATCTTTTTGAAGCCTTAGTGGGGGCTATTTATTTAGATAAAGGTTATAGCTTTTGTGAAAAATTCATTTACAAACGCGTGATTGATCCACATGTTGATATCGAATCATTAGAAGGTAAAGTTATTAGTTATAAAAGCTTACTAATTGAGTGGTGTCAGAAAGAAAAAAACACGTTTGATTACGAAGTTTATGAAGATACCGGAAAAGATGAGTTAAAACATTTTTCTGTAAAACTCACTATCAATAATAAAGTGGTGTCAAAAGCACGAGCAACATCTAAGAAAAAGGCAGAAGAAAAAGCATCTAAACGCGCATTTTTTGCTTTACAAAATCAAATAACTAAGCTTCACTAGTATTTAATCTCTTAGTAGAATTAAATTAATAGAACTAAAACGTTTTCGTAGATTTTAAGAGCTAATCTTAGCATTTTCTTAATAAACTTAAGTTATTATTATACTATATTTACATTTCAAAGTTATAATTGTATGGCTTTACACAAACTTCAAGTAGATGATTTCTATGATGATTCCTATAAACTAATTGCGATTCATTCTAGAATAGAGGATTATCGATTGGCCTATTTGCTCAATAAGCATTTAGAGCTTAAGTTAGAACGTAAGGAAAAAGATATAGACTTTAAATATTTAGAGTCCTCATACAGTATTTTTGAATGGGATAACGAAACAGAATACATGATGTGGAATTTAATTTCTAACGTCTGTAAAAAGGAAGAAGATAGTTTATATAGTACCGGAACCTTATTTAGTACTAATGAAAAAGTACTTAAAACGTTCCATTTAATTCCTGAATATAAGAAGGTCGATTATTTCATAAAAATTTCAGACGAGATACAGAATGTTGATGAAAAGCTTATTCTAAATAAGTTAAAAGCCATTCCACAAATTATAACTAGTTATACGGTAGATCCGTTAAAAATAAGGTCGAAAGACCATCTAATTTTTTGAATTGATGTCAAACAAGAAAACAAAAATAGTAGCCACATTAGGTCCTGCAACAAGCACCAAAGAAGTATTGAAAGCAATGCTAGATGAAGGGTGTAACGTATTTAGAATTAACTTCTCTCATGCCGATTATAAAGACGTTGAAGAACGTATTAAAATGATTAGAGAACTCAATGAAGAGTTTGGGTACAATGCTTCAATTTTAGGAGATCTTCAAGGTCCTAAATTGCGTGTTGGTACCATGAAAGGTGAAGTGATCGTAAACGAAGGAGACGAAATTATTTTTGCTACAGGAGAACGTTTTGAAGGCACAAAAGAACGCGTTTATATGACGTATGATAAGTTTCCTCAAGATGCACAGCAAGGTGAACGGATATTATTAGATGATGGAAAATTAATTTTTGAAGTTGTTTCTACTGATAAAGTCTCTGAAGTTAAAGCAAGAGTTATTCAAGGTGGGCCATTAAAATCTAAGAAAGGTGTTAACTTACCTAATACGAATATTTCACAACCAGCTTTAACAGAAAAAGATATTGAAGATGCGATTTTCGCTATTGGTCAAAAAGTTGATTGGATAGCATTATCATTTGTGCGTCATGCAGAAGATCTAATGCAGTTAGAGAAATTAATTAATGAGCATAGTGATCATAAAATCCCAATTATAGCTAAAATTGAAAAGCCAGAGGCTGTTGAGAATATCGATAAAATTGTAGCGTATTGTGATGGCTTAATGGTGGCTCGTGGTGATTTGGGAGTTGAAATTCCTGCAGAGGAAGTACCATTAATTCAGAAGCAATTAGTTTTAAGAGCCAAACGAGCTAGAATTCCTGTAATTATTGCTACCCAAATGATGGAGACCATGATTACAAGTTTAACGCCAACACGCGCTGAGGTGAATGATGTGGCCAATTCGGTTATGGATGGTGCCGATGCTGTAATGTTATCTGGTGAAACTTCTGTTGGGCAATACCCTGTTCAGGTGATTCGCCAAATGTCTAATATAATACGTAGTGTAGAAGATTCACCACTTATTGAAGTACCACAATCTCCACCGCATATTCGTACTAAGCGTTATATAACCAAAGCAATTTGTTATCATGCGGCTAATATGGCTAATGAAATTAATGCAAAAGCGATTTCTACATTAACAAATAGTGGTTATACGGCATTTCAGATTTCTGCTTGGAGACCATCTGCTCATATTTTAGTGTTTACATCAAACAAACGTATTTTAACGCAACTTAGTTTACTATGGGGTGTTACAGCGTTTTATTATGATAAATTTGTAAGTACTGATGAAACCATTGAAGACGTAAACGCTATGGCTTGTAAAAAAGGTTATTTAGAAGTGGGTGACATGCTAATTAGTTTAGCCGCAATGCCAATTCAAGATAAAGGTATGGTGAATACGTTGCGAGTTTCTGAAATCGAAAGCTGTAGTTTCTAGATAGAAACTTTAATAATTAAGATATAGTAAATGCAGTATGGTTGGTAAACGATGCTGCATTTTTTATGATTATAAAGTGTCTAAATGCTAAAGCTGTTTCCTGTAAGAACGTTTCTGCCAAGGGTTTCATTAGAAACTAAATTTTAATTGAACACTAACAGATTTTTCGTCTTGATCTAAAGGTTTGGTTTTTTTAGTATTTAAATTGGACAAAGAAATACCTAGAAGTCGTACTGAATTTTTCATGATATCTTGATAGAGTAAATCCTTTGCAGTTTCTAGAATGAGGGCTTTTTCACTTACAAAATAAGGCAAGGTTTTGCTACGCGTCTGCAACGTAAAATCGCTATATTTTATTTTTAAAGTAATCGTTTTTCCTGCAACATTACTTTTATGTAGTCGTTTTGATACTTCTTCTGCGATATGCTCAAGTTTTTCTAACATAAAAACTTCAGACGATAGGTTTTCATTAAAAGTGCGTTCTGCCGCTAAAGACTTTCTAATTCTATTGGGCTTTACTTCGCTTGTATGTATGCCTCTTACCACATCATAATAATAGCGACCCGATTTTCCAAAATTCGCAGCTAAATACGCTAATGATTTTGCTTTTAAATCTTTGCCTGTAAAAATACCTTTTGGTACATTTTTTCCGCAGTCACCTTGCCTACACCATAGAATTTTCTGATGTCTAAATCTTCTAAAAATTGAAAGACATCTTCTGGATTTACAGTTTTTTGTCCATTAGGTTTATTATAATCACTTGCCACTTTAGCGATAAATTTGTTAATAGAGATGCCTGCGGAAGCTGTTAAGCCCACTTCGTTCAATATCCTTTGCCTAATCTCTTTCGCAATTAATGATGCGCTAGGAAGCCCTATTTTGTTTTCTGTAACATCCAAATAGGCTTCATCTAACGATAGGGGTTCTACCAAGTCAGTATATTCAAAAAAAATCTTGCGAATGCGTTTAGAAATTTCAGTATAACGTTCAAAATCTGGTTTTACGAAAATTAGTTCTGGACATAGTTTTATAGCTAAACGACCAGACATGGCACTTTTTACTCCATATTTGCGCGCTTCATAACTTGCAGCACTTACTACGCCTCGCGGTCCACTGCCTCCGACAGCAACGGGCTTACCTTTAAGTTCGGGATCGTCCATTTGTGCTACAGAGGCATAAAAGGCATCCATATCTACATGAATTATCTTTCTTATTGGTAAATCACAAATCATACTGTAAATTTAGGCATTAAATGCCTTTTAAAAGGTAATTGTAATAACGTATGATGATAGAAATAGAAAGAAAATTTTTAGTTACCTCTGATGCTTATAAAGTTGAAGCTTATAAGGCTTACACTATAAAACAGGGTTTTTTAAATAGTAATAAATCACGAACAGTACGCGTAAGGATAAAGAATGATAAAGGTTACCTGACGGTTAAAGGAAAATCTACGGCTAATGGTTTATCACGTTTTGAATGGGAAAAGGAAATTTCTAAACCTGATGCTGAAGCCTTATTACAACTTTGTGAACCGGGAATTATAGAGAAAACACGTTACGAAGTTCGATCTAATGATCATATTTTTGAAATTGATGAGTTTTATGGGGATAATGAAGGTTTAATTGTTGCTGAAGTTGAGTTAAATACTGAAAATGAATCTTATAAAAAACCGGGTTGGTTAGGTGAAGAAGTTACGGGAGATGTCAAATATTACAATGCCGTATTAAGTAAGATGCCTTATAAATTATGGAAACTATAAAGTAATTACTGCAGTTTTGTATTGTTTTGGTATGATAATTATTATAGGTATGGTGATAGTTAATATGAGATACTATACAATGCGTTCTATATAGAAGTTGTTAACTAAACCTCTCTATAGCGTGGTTGTAAACGTTGTTAATGGCGTTCAATAAAAAAAGCTCTGAAATTGATTTCAGAGCTTTTTTATAATTATTAAAAGACTGTTTATTCTGTAGCAGGTGCTCCGCTAACAATAATAAACTCAGAACGTCTATTTTCTGCGTGTTGTTCTTTTGTACAACCGCTAGCACAATCCACTTTAGGTTCGGTTTCACCTTTCCCTATTCCAGAGATTCTAGATTCGTCGATACCTTTAGAAATGACATACTGAACGGTAGTTTTTGCTCTTCGCTCAGATAAGGCATTGTTATAAGCATCAGTTCCTCTGTTATCGGTATGTGAGGTTGCTTTTATAACCATTTCAGGGTATTTTGTCATGATTTGAACTAATTTATCTAATTCAAAAGCGGCTTGCGCTGTGATGTTAGACTGATCGAACTCGAAGAAAATTGGCGCTAAATTGATCGTTTCAGCTACAATTAATTTCTCAATTGGATCTAAAGAAATTTGAACATTGTTTTCTTCGTCGTTAGAACCTTTCACTTGTACTTTCTTGCTGTCAAAGCCATCCATTACAACTTCTAATTCGGTATCTTTTTCACATTCTACAATAAATTCGGCAACACCGTTTTCATTTGTTATTTTAGAAACGACTTTATTACCTTCTGTATCAAATAAAGATACTGATGCACCACTTATTGGTTCGCGTGTTTTATCATCTAAAACAATAGCATTAACTAAAACATCACAAAGAGGTTGTAGTTTTTTGAATGCATATATATCGTCACCACCTTTTCCACCACTTCTGTTAGAAGAAACAAATCCTTCATCATTTTCTTCGTCAATAATAAAAGCAAAGTCATCACCATTACTGTTAATAGGAATTCCTAAGTTACGAATAGGTGCCATTTTACCATCAATTTCTTTAGTGTAAAACACATCTAAACCACCAAGGCCTAAATGACCATTAGATGAAAAATAAAGGGTGTTGTTGCTACTGATATACGGAAACATTTCTTGTCCTTCAGTATTCACTTTCTGACCTAAGTTTTCAGCTTCTCCTAAAGTTCCATCAGCGTTTATAGGTGCTTTGTAAAGGTCAAATCCCCCATAACCACCTGGCATGTTTGAAGCGAAATACAATGTTTTACCATCAGCACTAACTGATGGGTTTTTTACAGAATAGTTCTCACTATTAATAGCTAAGCTCTCTACTGTATCCCAATCGTTACCTAATTTAGTTGCTTTAAATAAATAAAGTTGACTAAATTTTGCACTACTTAAAGAATCTTTTTGAAAATCTTTTTCATAAAAACTTTCTCTAGAAAAATACATGGTTTTACCATCTGGTGAAAATGTAACTAAACCTTCGTGGAATCTAGAGTTAATTTTGTTGTTAGCTAACTCAGCTTCTTGGTAGGTGCCATCGGTATTTTTAACAATCGTATAAATATCTAAAAATGGTTGATCGTTCCATCCGTAGTTTTTACGACTGTCATTGCGACCAGAAGTAATATATAATTTACCATCATTCATAATACCACCAAAATCAGATTGCTCAGAGTTAAAGTCGGCATTTTGAACATTAAACTTTTTACCTTGTTCTAAAATCTTAGGAAGGTAATCTGGATTTTTTCTAAAGGCAGCAGCACGATGGTCAGAAGGACGCATTGATGCAAACCTATCCATTTGCTTATTAGATGCTTCGTACTTACCATTTGCTTTTAGCATTTGTGAGTACTTGTATATCATTTCTGGGTTATCAGAGGTTTCTAATGCTTTAGCATACCAACGTTCGGCAGCTTCTGTATTAAAAATGTTGTAATAACTTTCTGCAAGTTGTCCGTAAACATAAGCATCAGCTTTACCTTTTTCAACAAGTTTGTTATAGCTTTCAGCGGCTTTAACAAATTCGTATTGTGCAAATTGCTTATCTGCTTTTTTAGTGTCTTTATTTTGAGCAGTTAAGCAAAAGCTACTCATCAACGTAATCAATAATAATGTTTTAATTTTTTTCATAATTGTTTTAGCTTAACTGATTAAAAGTATCTAGGTGAACGAGAAACACGTTTTGCAAAATTAAGATCAAATAATACCATGATCTCATGTGATGCAGGTGAATAAGCTTTGATGTCTGAAGAGATAGCGTCATACGCATAACCAATTCTTAATGATGGTGTAAGCGCAACATTAACTAAACCAGAAAAAGAATCGTCTAATCGGTATGAGGCCCCAATTTCGAATTTTTTATAGAACCTTGCATTAACATTAACATCAAAAGACGTTGGGGCATCAAATGCTGATTTCACCATAAACGATGGCTTTAATTCAGTATTTGGTGACAGATCAAACACGTAACCACCAGTTAAGAAATAGTGTTGTGTTTCAGATCCTATTTTATAACCATCAGCATCTAAATGAACTGATGATAATAAATTTGGTACTGATAAAGATACATAGTATTTATTAGTGTAATAAAAGAATCCAGCTCCGATATTAGGTGTTGTAGAACTAATATCTTGAGAAAAAAATGGATCTGTATTATCAATAACATTTACATTAGAGTTTAAACCAATATCATGAAACGTAGCACCGGCTTTAACTCCAAAAGCTAAATTGTGTTCGCCACCTAACTTTAAGGTATACGAAATATCTGCATAAACATTGGTTTCTTTAACAGGGCCAATTTGATCTGCAATAACAGATAGACCTAAGCCCATGTTATTACCAACAGGGGAGTGGCCAAAAAATGTACCTGTTTCAGGTCCGCCATCAATCTTACTCCATTGGGTTCTATATAACAAACCAAAAGAAAGATTTTCTTTAGAACCTGCATAAGCAGGGTTAATTAGATTCATGTTGTACATGTATTGTGTGTACTGAGGGTCTTGTTGGGCATGCATCTGAAATGCTAAAAGCAAAACCGCAATAATAGAGAGTTTTTTCATTATAATAAGTTGATTCTGTTAGTTGATTATCTGTTAATATATACCCAAGCACTTTTGGTTTTCGTTCCACCTTCGTATTCAACAGTATAGAAATACGTTCCTACAGGTAATTCTTCGCCATCATTGCTTTGTCCAACCCATTCATTGGTGTAGTTCTTTTTAGAATACACTAAGGTTCCATATCTGTTAAATATTTCGAGCTTAGTTACATCAAATGCTCTTAGATCAAAAGTATCATTCTGACCAGGTGAAACACCAGGAGAAATACCTTCTGGGAAGATACACGTTTCAGCTTCTTCAACAGTTGTGGTTATTGTATTAGAACAACCGGTTTCGTTAAATGTAATTGTAGCCGAGTAATCACCTGCTACTACAACGTTATTTAAAGTTAATCCGCTACCACTAAAAGGGTTTCCATCTAATGTCCAAGTTACAGTTACATCAGCATCAGTAAAGTTAGAAGGTATAATACCTATCGTTTTTTCTGCTAATGATGGTGGTGGACATACAATATAATCATATTGAAGGTCAAATTCAGCTAATGGCACAATGTTGATTTCTAAATCAAACGAAGTCGTTTGGTAACAACCTGTTACGGCATCTTGTGCTCTTACATAAATCGTTTCACCACTACTAGAATATGGACTAGTTAATGCGCCATCTCCATCTTCCGCGGCCTGTAAAGAGGTGTGATATGAAATAATCATAGTATTATCTGTAGTAACGTCATCATTGATTGATATTAAATCAAACTCAGTAACACCATCTACAGCACCATCTAAATCATCACAGACAACAAAATCATCTGGTTGATTGATAACTGGTCTAGGGTTGACGATTAATTCAACTTGTGATAACTCACGACACCCTGTGTATCCGTTTAGAGCGGCATCTGCATCCTCAATTCTTATGATAAGGGTTTCACCTGCCGATTCGTACGGAGATGAGAGAGGAGGGAGGGCTTGGTTAGCAGCATCTGTGTTAGTATAATAACTTAATGTAAATCCATCAAGTCCAAGAGACGATGTTAAAGCATCTAAATCGAATGATTCTATGCCATCGGCTTCTGGTCCATCACATGCTATAAGCGTTTGTGGTGCTAATGGTTCAGGGTCTTTATAAAGGTTAATAATTACCACTTGAGATAAAGCATTAGCATTACATTGCGAATCAAAGGCTTGTACTTGGTAATTGTCAGATTCTGTAACAACAAGTGTGCTTGAATTCTCACCGACTATTGGTTCACCATTTTTGAACCAAACAAAATCATCAGCAAATGGAGAGTCTGTTTCAATCGTTACAGAAGTGAAGCCACATACTGAAACTTCGTCTGTTTCTAGCGGATCATTATTTGGATCAATCAATACATCGTTACTAGTAATAGAGGCATTAATATCAGCTATGGTACTACCAGAACCAGGTTCTCCAACGTTAGTTTGTCTTACTTGGATAATACCAGGCTCTTTTTCGAAGTTTGTTATCAATAATAAATAGATTTCACCTTCTTGAGCTCCTAGTAATGTAACATTTTCAACAGGTGCAGCAGAATAACTACAATCTACTACTGATGATAAATCACACAAGTCATCACCTGGACCAAATGGACCCCATAGGATAAAATCGACATCTAACTCGTCACCAATTGGATTATCATTCTCATCAAAAGCAGAGTTTTGAACCATTTCAATTAAGATATCACCAGTTGTTCCAATTTCTAAAACACTATAGGTTGGGTTTGGCGTTGTAAATAAACAATCAATTTGACCATCACCTGGAAGAACATTTATAGTGTTATAAGTATAAAGTATATCACTTGCATCACTACCACTACAGTAGTTGTCGGCTAAGTCACACTCAAGATTTACTGGTGGAATATATGGTGTAATACATAATTCAAAGGTTGTATCTACGTTTGAAGTACCACCAGAATACACTCTAATATAATAAGTATTACCTATAGTAAGTTGTGGTGTAACACTTGATAATTCTGCAAAACCAGAGGTACAAGAAATTTCAGTTAAGTTGTCACAAGTTCCTTCATAAACTGAATGATCGATATCTGAATCATCACCACCAACAATGTTTGCTATTGCAATTAATTGGTATTCGCTTGTAGCTTCAAATTGGAACCAAACATCATCATCAGCACTGCCTCCACATGAAGGTTCTGGAATACCAGAAGCTGAACCTGCTAATAATGTACCAGGTGTTCTGTTTTCACAAAGAATTTGATCGTTTACTACTGCCGTAGTAGCGTCACATGGATTATCGTTAACTGGAGGACAAGCTACAATTAGATAGTTATCACTACTAATGGTACAATCGCTGTCTTGTTCACTGGCAACAAATACTCTTACTTCTGTACCAAAATCAAAAGGACCAACAGAATAGGTTTCAGTATCTGTAGCTATAACAATATCGGTATTAAACGTATTTGAAATTTCTAGAGACGTTGCATCCCCTAAATCTAAAATGTTGACAGCAATTGAGAATTGGTCGCTAGCACAGTCTGGCACAACGGTATAGTCAGCCTCTGCAAGCGTACAATTTAATTCTTGAATGTTAACCGTAAAATCTAAAGTCACACCCCAAGACCCATTGTAACAAGGATTAGCAGGTGTTTGTAGAAAATCAGTTGTAACAATGCGCAGTCTATGCTGTCCAAGAGGGGCAGTAATAGGCATTAAAAATGAAGCATTTTGCATATGTGGATTGTTACCACCTGTTGATGCACCTTGATAAACTAGTTCTGTGTCATCTAATATTAAATCGTCATTAAAGTCAATCCAAATATTAGTGTTGTATGTCGCTGAATGTCCAAATTCAATTTCTAGATTAGTATCAAGACCTCTGAAGACATCTACCACAGATGCGGTGTTGTTTTCATAGAATACATCTCCAGCACTTGGGAAATCTGTTAATCCAAGAGTGACATTATTTACACCATCACCATCGTTACTTGTTGGTAGCGATTCACAATAACCTGTATAGAATTGGAAAGGACCATTGTATGAACTTTCGTCTCCAGGGCTACATATTGCTTGTACATAATACTCATAGCTTGTATCAGCTGTTAGGCCAGATAACGTATAAGGATTAGTCGTAACGTCAGTTATATATGTACCAGAACCTAATGGAAAACCAGCTTCACCGTATTGTATATTCCAAGAAGTTGCTGTACCAGTTTCTATCCAACTCAATTCTGTTGAAGTTAAAGTTAAGGCTGATGCTGATAGATCTGTTGGTTCAGGACACGTAGGAATACCCCTTACTCTAAAGTTATCTACAAAAATATCATTATCGGCAGTATCAACTACAGTTCCACTAGTAGCATATATTGCAAATTGTACGATTTGACCACTATAGGCAGTTAAATCAATTACGGGGTGTACACCAGTAATAGGAATTACAGATGTACTGTCATAAGTTAATAAATTCACCCATGTTGCGCCATTATCCGTAGAAATTAATAATTGTACAGTATCATCAGAACCTAGTGTTCCTGCTACGGTAGAACTAATCCATTCTGTAATTCCGAAATCGAATTCTACTTGAAAAGGACCTCCGGTTAAATCAAATTGTGGTGTTATAATCCAATCATTGAACGTAGTTAAAGTTGAGCCGAATACGTTTATATTATAAGAAAGGCTACCAGTAGCACTATTAAGAAATTCATCTGAATTCCAAGAACTATTACCTAAATCGGTTGGGCCAGTAGTTGGGGTACCTTCACTTGCTTCTTCCCAACAATCAGGAGTAATGGTTGCAAAGTTTTGAATGTAATCTGGAACAAAGATATCACATAATGTTGTAAAAGATATCGGACCTGTAAATGAGCTTAAATCACCACTACAATCGGATTGTACATAGAAATCATATGAAGTGACAGGATTGAGACCCGTAGCAATATAAGGATTAGAAACGTTAGTATCGGTTGGCGTACCAGTTGGTGCTTCACCTGCTTCTACGATTTCTACATTCCATATGGTAGACGTTCCCGCTTCTGTCCATGTTAATTCAGCACCATCAGGTGTAATATTGGTAACAGCTAAATCATTTGGCTCTGGACAACTTGGTACTGCTCTGACTTGAAAATTATCTACAAAAACATCTACATCTGTGGTATCATCAACAGTTCCGTCAGTAGCGTATATTCCAAATTGTACGATTTGGCCATTATATGCCGATAAATTTACAACAGGGTGTTCACCACTTGCAGAAACATTAGACGTACTATCATAAGTTAATAAAGTTGTCCATGTTGCTCCATTATCATTTGATATAAGTAATTGTACTTCATCATCAGAACCTAAAGTACCGGCTGTCGCATTACCCCAGTTTGTAATTCCAAAATCAAATTCTACTTGAAAAGGACCACCGGTTAAATCAAATTGTGGTGATAAAATCCAATCATTTAAAGATGTACCGTATATATTTACTTTATAGGCTCCTGTAAAACCGTCATTCAAAAATCCATCAGAGGTCCATGAGCTAGCTCCTAAATCTGTAGGGCCAGTAGTTGGGGTACCATTATTGGCTTCATCCCAACATTCAGGTGCTAGAGCGAAAGTAACATCTGTAAAGTCTTGGAAATAATCAGGAATGGTTACATCGCATAATGTTGTAAATGTGTAAGGACCAGACCATAAGCTTAATTCACTACCACAGTTAGCTTGTACATAATAATCGTAGGTTGTTAAACCGTCTAAGCCAGAAGCGTTATATGGGTTTGTAACATTCGTTGCTGTTGGATTTCCTGTTGGTGCTGTTCCTGTTGGTACAACTTCAACGTTCCATTGCGATACAGTACCTGCTTGTGTCCAAGCAAGTTCGGCATTATTAGCACCAATACCATTTGTTGTTAATGCACTTGGTGGAATACAATTTGGTGCTGCTGTAACGTTTATAGAAAAATCCATAGTCACTCCCCAAGTCCCACTATAACAAGGGTCTGGGGCAGCTGCTGATTGATTAAAGTCAGCCGTACCAATTCTCATATTATAGACACCTAAAGGTACATCTGGCATTAAAAATGACGCGTTAAATACCGTTGGGTTAACTCCTTCGCTAGTTCCTTGGAAAACGATTTCTGTTGCATTGTCAAACACTAAATCATTGTTGAAATCTATCCAAATGTTTGTATTGTATGTTGGACCTGTAGCAAAAGTGATTTGTAAATTAGAAGTCACTTGAGATGCTAAATCTACAGTTGTTCCTGTAAAATCTTCATAGGTTACGTCGTCACCTGCCGAAGTAAAAATTTCAGTGCCTAATTCTACTTGTGTAATACCATCCCCATCAACTGATGTTGGTACCGATTCACAATAACCTGTTAAAAACGTAAATGGACCTACCCATTCGCTAGTTCCATCTACTGTTCCGCAATCAGCTTGGTAATAAACATAATAATTTGTGTTCTCTGTTAATCCAGAGAAAGATGTTGCTGCACTGCCTGTGACATTAGCAGAACCTTCTTCTTCACCATTTCCTGGTGTAAAATCTGAGGTGCTGTATTCAACATTCCATGCGGTTTCAGAATCCCCTGCTGTCCATATTAAGTCAACTGTTGTTGTCGTTAATAAAGCGGTTGTCATTCCAGAAGGATTAGGACAAGCTGGACTTTCATAGAGTGTTACCACAATGTTATTGTAGTCTGCCTCTGAGCCTGCGTAGCTTTGGTCGAAAACGAGGTCTAAGTAACCATCGACTGTTGGATCATAAATAGCAGGAAACTCACCTACAAATGTAAGTGTTGTGTTGTCGCCATTAGTGCCTCCTCCTGTTGTTGCAGGATCAATTAACACATCTCCAGCGGTTGTTGTTAATGTAAGCTGTGCTTCATTAGACCATGGGTTTCCATCCCCTGCAACCCATTCTGCTGTTACTAAAAATGAAATATACGATCCTGTAGAGGATGCTGGTACTCCAGCAGTATTCGCTATGTCATTTACGTTTATAGCTGTATTCTCCCCAGATACTACTGTGGTTGGTCCAACTATTGGTGGAAAATCATACTGAGCGCTAGCTGTTAGGAAACAACCTAGCATGATTAAAAATAGAGTAATTTTTTTCATTATTAATCGGTTTGTTAAAAATTGTTTATGTGCTTTATAACTATTTGATTATAAAGTAATTTGTTGGTGTTTTGAAAAAAAATGCTTTGCAATGCGCATCATAATTGTTGGTTAGACAATTGTACTATGCGAACTCGAATATATAAAAAATGACTATTAACATGTTGTTAACATTGCTATAATAGATTAAATACCATAATAATCGATGAAAGGTTTAATGATTTTTTAAGAAGACTTCAATTGAATAAAAACAGGGAAATGATCGCTATAACCGCCTTTATATTTTTTGCCAACAAAGGTTCTAAAAGGTTGTCCTTTATATTTACCTTCGTTCTGTGTAAGAAATTTAGTTTTATAAACTTGTGCGTCACTGTACAATAACTTAGAATTATTGGTGTCAAAAAAGTTTGTAGAGAATAAAATTTGGTCGAATAGATGCCATTGAAAATTGTGGCTTAAACTACCGTTGTCACGAGACCAAACGGTTTTAAAAGGGTTAAAGAGCTTGCTTTCATTTTCTAACAACATTATACTTTGACAATTAGGATTGTCGTTAAAATCTCCCATAACTATAATTTTGGAATTGGGATTTTTCGTTTTAAGCATTTTAATAATAGAATTTACAACATTTGCTGCAGCTATACGTTTAAAATCGGTTTCCTTAACACCTTCTCTTCGAGAGGACCAATGGTTAACAATTACATTGATGTTTTCGTTATTTAATTCTCCTTGTACCAAGAGAATATCTCTAGTATAATCTTGATCCCCCTTTTCATTTTGAAGATATACCGAAAAGGTTTCAGAATGTTCTACTTTAAAAACATCACGTTTATAGAGTAAGGCCACATCAATTCCTCTTTCGTCTAAAGAATCGTAGTGAATATAGTTGTAGTTTTCGTCAATTAGATTTTTGCTATTAACAAAATATGATAGTACTTTTTGGTTTTCAACCTCAGCCAATCCAACTAAAACCGGTGCGTCTTTATCATCTTCTTTACCAATTTGAGAAATTACGGTGCCTAATTTCATTAATTTGTTCTGATAGCGCTTTAAAGTCCAACGTTTTGCTGACGTTGGTAAAAAATCCTTATCATTTGTGAATGGGTTGTTTTTTATATCGAATAAATTCTCGATATTATAGAATGCAATAGTATATGGTTCAAAAGTATTATTCATAGGATTAAATATAGGTTTTTAAAATATTAATTGGACTAATCGATTTGCTTAACTTTGTACTTTAATTAATTATGATAGAGAAAAAGGATATAGAATTAGAGAAAGCGGTACTCATTGGTGTTATTACACAAGATCAAGATGAAGAAAAATCTAAGGAGTACTTAGACGAATTAGAGTTTTTAACGTTTACCGCAGGCGGTGAAGTGGTAAAGCGCTATACTCAAAAAATGGCCATGCCTAACCCAAAGACCTTTATTGGTACGGGTAAGATGGAGGATGTGAGACAGTTTGTTGAAGCTAATGATATTGGAACTGTAATTTTTGATGATGAGTTATCACCAGCCCAAGAACGCAATATCAGTAAGATTCTTAATTGTAAGATTCTTGATAGAACCAACCTTATTCTAGACATTTTTGCGCAACGTGCACAGACCAGTTATGCGAGAACACAGGTAGAATTGGCGCAATGTGAATATTTACTTCCAAGACTAAAAGGAATGTGGACACACCTTGAGCGTCAAAAAGGTGGTATTGGAATGCGTGGACCTGGGGAAACAGAAATAGAAACGGATAGACGTATTGTACGTGATAAGATTGCCTTATTAAAAGCAAAAATAAAGACAATAGATAAACAGCAGGCCGTACAACGAGGAAATCGTGGTAAAATGGTACGCGTTGCATTAGTTGGTTATACCAATGTTGGGAAATCGACTTTGATGAATGTGATTAGTAAAAGTGATGTGTTTGCTGAAAATAAATTATTTGCAACATTAGATACCACTGTTAGAAAAGTGGTTATTGGAAACTTGCCCTTTTTAATGAGTGACACGGTTGGGTTTATTAGAAAACTACCGACGCAATTAGTAGAATCTTTTAAAAGTACCTTAGATGAAGTGCGAGAAGCTGATTTATTACTTCATGTCGTAGATATCTCGCATACGAACTTTGAAGAACATATAGATTCTGTAAATCAGATTTTAGACGAAATTGAAAGTAAAGACAAACCAACGATCATGGTTTTTAATAAAATTGATGCCTACGAAGCAGAACCTTTTAATGAAGAAGATTTAGTAGAGGTGCGTACTCAGGCCAACTATAGCATTGAAGAATGGAAAAAAACCTGGATGTCTAGAGTCGGTGATAATGCTTTGTTTATTTCAGCGTTAAATAAGGAGAATATGGAAGAGTTTAGAAAACGTGTGTATCAGGAAGTCAGAGAAATCCATGTAACGCGTTTTCCATACAATCATTTCTTATATCCAGACGTTGAAGATTTAGAATAATAAAGTTACATCACATCTTAATATGAGCACTTATGCGAAACAAATGACATCAAGATTAAAAAAGGTATTACAAAATAAATGGTTAAAAGGGATACTTGTTTTAATCGCTATAGGTGTCGTGTTTCTTTTGGGTTTATATATAAGTATCTATATAGGTTTATTTGGAAAATTGCCAACCATCGATGATATTAGTTCTATTAAGCAAGAGCAAGCAACACAATTATTAGATAAAGACGGAAAATTAATTGGGAAGTACTATGTCTACGACAGACAGCCTGTAAGGTTTGAAGATCTTCCAAAACATCTTATTGAGGCTTTAGTCGCTACGGAAGATTCACGATTTTATGAACATGATGGTATAGATAACATCAGTTTAATGCGTGTGTTTGTTAAAAATTTAATTCTTCAAGATAAATCTGCAGGTGGAGGTAGCACAATTACCCTTCAACTTGCTAAAAATTTATATGGAAGAAAAAAATATGCCATGTTTAGCATGCTCATTAATAAGTTTAAAGAATCTATTGTGGCTAAACGTATTGAAGAGGTTTATTCAAAAGAAGAGATCTTAACCTTATACCTCAATACGGTTCCATTTTCAGATAATACCTATGGTATAGAAAGTGCGTCGTTAAAATTCTTTAATGCTTCTGTAAATGATATTTCTATTATTGAAGCGGCAACTTTAGTCGGTACATTAAAAGCAAACACTTATTACAATCCAAGAGTGCATTTGCAACGAAGTGAAGATCGACGGAACGTTGTATTAAGCCAGATGGCGAACTATGGCTATCTTTCAAAAGATTCTTTAAAATATTATTCCGATCAACCATTAGAATTAGATTACCGTTCTTTTAATCACGATTTAGGTTTAGCACCATATTTTAGAGCTGAAGTAAAAAAACAATTAGAATCTATTTTAGATACATTAAAAACTCCAGAAGGTGAAAACTATGATTTGTATAAGGATGGCTTGATTGTGCACACCACCTTAGATTTTAAAATGCAAGAAATGGCAGAAGCAGCCATGAAAGAGCATATGAGTAAGCTTCAGGCTGATTTTGAAGCATCTTATGGTAAAAGTGGTCCGTGGGAAACAAATACGAAGCTGCTTGGAAATGAGATTAAAAAGTTACCACAAGTTAAGAGCTTTAAAAAGAATGGGTTGAGCGATATGCAAATTAAAGATTCATTACATATTAAACGACCTGTAGATTTATTTACTTGGAAAGGTGATACCGTAAAAAATGTTTCGACTATAGATAGTTTGAAACATTATCTGAAATTTTTAAATACTGGAATGTTATCTATTGAACCAACCACAGGTGCTGTTAGAACTTATATCGGTGGTGTTGATTATCGTTATTTTAAATACGATCATATTTCGCAAAGTGAACGGCAAGTGGGGTCTACTTTTAAACCCTTTGTGTATACTGCGGCTATTGATAATGGTTTAAATCCATGTACTTACTTTTCTTTAAATAAAGTGACCTACACAGATTATGATGATTGGACTCCAACCAATTCAGGAAGTAAGGAAGATGATGTTTATATCAATTATACTCTAGAAAATGCCTTGAGTAATTCTGTAAATACCATTTCAGTTAAGGTATTGGAGAAAGTAGGTATTCCAAAAGTACTAGCGCAAGTTGAAAAATTGGGGATTTCGAAGGAACTGCCTAATCAACCGTCGTTAGCTTTGGGCGTGGCAGAGATTAGTTTGAAGGATTTAACAGGGGCTTACGCAAGTTACCTTAATAATAGTAAATCAGTAAAACCTTATTATATTACAAAAATAGAAGACAAATCAGGGAATGTGATAGCGACTTTTAAACCTGAGGTTTCTGAAAAACAAGCTTATAGCGATTACACAAGGCAAGTCCTTTTGGAAATGTTGAAGTCTACAGTTAATAAAGGAACAGCATCACGATTAAGGCATACCTACGGTTTAGAAAATGATATTGCAGGAAAAACAGGAACAACTCAAAACAATAAAGATGGATGGTTTGTTGGTTTAACACCAAATTTAGTAACGATAACTTGGGTTGGTAATGATAATCACGGCATAGGATTTAAATCTACAGGCATGGGACAAGGCTCTAATTCAGCGTTACCAATTTTTGCAAAGTTTTATCAGAAGTTGAATAAAGACAGTGATTATAAAGCAATAACCAGCGCTCAATTTGAAGCACCTTCAGAACACGTTTTAAGTGATCTGGACTGTGAGCCCACAAAACGCGATGGTTTTATTAAGCGATTATTCAAGAAAAAGGAGAAAAAGAAAAATTTTAATTAAAGAGGTGTAGTAACTTCATAACTGCATAAAAAAAACCTGTCTAAATTAAATCTAGACAGGTTTGTGTGTTTTATAAAAAGTTGTGCTTAGAAAGCGTAAGTTAAACCAACAGTGTAATAAGATTGTATTTTGTTGTCTACAGAATCAAAAGTTTCAGTAGCATTACCTAAGGTGTTAACAGAATAATTTAAAGCTTCTTGCTTGTTACTACGTAATCCAAAATCGAAACCAACACCAATCATTTTCCATAATTTATAGCTAAATGAGTTGGTCCAAGTTATGTTAGATAAATCAGAAGATTCATAACTTTGGAATGCAGATAAGTTTGATTTAAAGTGAATAGCACCAATCTGTCTTGTATAATCAGCTACAATTTTAGCCCCTAAAGAAGATTCAAAAATAGTATCATCATCAGCAAAAACAAAGTTGTAGTTTAATGGGTGAACGACTACGATTAAGTTGTCAATAGGTGTCCAAGTTGCACCAATACCAAGGTCTAAGTACCCTGGATCATTAAAGTTGTCTAATACCGTTGTTCTGTATTCTCCTAAAGCGGATACAGCAATTTTCTCACTTAATTTATATCCGTAAAGAGAAGAAATATTAAAAACATCTGTTGTAGATTCAAATGAATCACTGTCTGTTGGATTATCTTTATCGTCTAATTTTACCCATGCAAAATTTGTAGTTAAAGAGTTTCTCCAGAAATATTTGTCTTCAATTTTATTTGCAAACGCATTGAAGGAAATACCAATATTACCAGAACTGTTATTTGGTGTTCCTTGAGAATACCAATCATTAAATTCAGATAAGCTTCCACCAATAGTACCAAAAGCACCTATTCTCCAGCCTGGTAAAGCGTCAATTTGTTTTTGTATAGCATTCGCTTCACCTTGAAACTTATCGGCTTCAGCTTGTTTTTCAGCTTTTTGAGCTTGTAGCTCTTCTTTTGTTTGAGAAAAACCAAGAGTTACAGCTAACAATAAGAGGGTTGATAAAAGTAATTTTTTATTCATAATGGATTAAAATTTAATAATTTAAAGTTGTTTTAATTTGCAAATATAAGTGTTTATTGATTTTAATAAATACAGTATTACTACATTGCATCTACTCTTAAGACCATAAATCTTTCAAAAAGTCACATTTTTTATAGTATTATTTTCTTTTAAATAAAGGAACTGAAGAACAGGCCTCTCCAAACATTATAGATTTTGCAATTGGTTTTAATTTTTGGGATAATAAGATGAGGGCATTAGAAGGTACGGGTTTGTTGGAACAGCCTTTAATAATGACAGGTAACCCTTCAAATTCGGAAAGATCTAGGTTAGATATGATTTCGGTGTATAGGATAGATTCTAAATCGTTTAAAGTGCCAATTATGGCTAGTTTAACATAGGGTTGAAGCTCAATTGCAATTAACATATAGGCCCAATCGGGTACAATGGCATCTGTAGCACAATGCAAAGCCATATAAGAATCTTGGTATTGCGACCAATCGTGTTCGGCAACAAAAGCCCTAAAGTCTTTTTCGCGAAGCACTAAGCCCTCCAATAACCAGTCGGATATATCAAAAAGAACACGTTTTCCTTGTGGGTAGTAATCCTCTAAGTCTATGACTCTTAGTTTGCTATTTGCAACTCTATTTATAATCTCTTCTGCCATACTGCAAAGGTAATTGTTTTACTGATAGCCTTCGGCTTGTAGTGTGAACAATTCAGAATATAAGGCTTGGTTCTTCATAAGTTCTTCATGAGTTCCAATTTCTAATGCTCTTCCATGTTCTAGCACTAAAATTCTATCGGCTTGGCGAACTGTGCTAAATCTGTGTGAAATTATAATGCTTGTTTTGTCTTCTGTTAAACCTATAAACCGACCAAAGACTTCGCTTTCTGCTCTAGCATCTAATGCCGAAGTGGGTTCGTCTAATACCATAACTTCAGCACTTTTCATATAGGCTCTAGCTAAGGCTACTTTTTGCCATTGCCCTCCTGATAATTCCTGACCGTTAGAAAAGCGTTTTCCTAGCTGTTGGTTATAACCGTGTTTTAATTCTGAAACAACTTCATTTGCTAAACTTAGTTCTGCGGCTTTTTCAATTTTAGTTTGGTTGTCTATCTCGCTTATATTTCCAATAGCAATGTTTTCTTTTACGGTAAATTCATACCTAAAGAAATCTTGAAAAATAACCCCAAAATATTCTTGATATTCGGCAATATTAAAGCGATTAATATTAATTCCGTCTAAAAGGATTTCACCAGAAGTTGGCTCATAAAAACGTAAAAGTAATTTTATTAAGGTCGTTTTTCCTGCTCCATTTTGCCCTACAAAAGCGAGTTTTTCTCCTGCTTTTAGTGTAAAACTGATGCCTTTTAAAATTTCAGTTTCAGAATTTGGGTAGGCAAAACGGACGGCTTTAAATTCGAATCCTGTTTTAATTTTAGCAGGTAAAGGCATATCTTCTTTAGCCTTTGAAATAATTTTTATATCAATAAAATCGAAATAATCCTTGAGGTACAAAGCACTTTCAGAAATACGTGTAAATTTTGAAAAGAAGTCTTGAAGGTTTCGCATTAAACGATTAAAGGATCCTGATAAGAATGTTAATTCTCCTAGGGTAATTGCACCAGACAAGACTCTATAAATAATAAATACATAGGCTCCGTAGTAGCTTATAGACCCTAAAACATTAAATAAAAACCCTAATGCAGAGCGCTTTATAGCTAGTGTTTTGTTGAGTTGATAATATTCCTCAGATAAGTTTTTAAAACGATCTACAACAAAATCGGTTAAACCAAATAGTTTGATTTCTTTAGCTGTTTTGTCGTTGGCGCCTATAAATCTTAGGTAGTCTAATTCGCGGCGCTCTGAGGTCCAACTTCTGGCTAAAGAATATTGTTGTTGGCTAAAGCGTACTTCGTTAATAAATGAAGGAATGATGCTTAAGACTAACAAAATTATTAAATAAGGTTCAAAATAGATTAAGCCCGCTACAAGTGTTGCAATAGAAATAGCACTTTGTGCTTGTCCTAAAACATTTGACATTAATGCCACACGCCCTGTAGTTTGCGTTCTGGCTCGTTCTAGCTTATCGTAAAACTCAGAATCTTCCAATAAACTAATATTGATTTGATTGGTTTTCTTGATAATAGTAACGGACGTCGCAATATTATATTCATCACCTAACAGGCCATCGGTTAACGAAATGGCTCTACTTATTAAATCGGAAAGAATAATGAGGCCAAATTCAGCAGCTACATAGGTCCAAAGGGTATAGTAATCAGGATGCTCTAATGAAATTTGTAAAATGATTTCATCAATTATTAATTTTCCAATCCATAAAATTATAACAGGAAGTAACGCTCCTATAAGTCTACAAAGTGCAGATAATAGGAAGAGTCCTTTATTAACTTTCCAAATTTCTTTAAAAAATCTAGGAATGTAAACTAAAGCATTAAAAGACGATTTAATACTCGTTTTTTTGCCGTCCTTTAATGAGGCAGGTGTACGTCTTGGCATTTATGGGTTGTATTAAAGCATTCCAAGTTCTAACTTGGCTTCTTCACTCATTAAGTCTTGTGACCAAGGTGGATCAAAAGTGATTTCTACTTCAGTATCCTTAACCTCGTTAATAGATTTTACTTTTTCTTCAACTTCAAGAGGCAAAGTTTCTGCAACGGGACAGTTTGGTGTGGTTAATGTCATTAGGATTTTTACTTCAAAATCTTCGTTTACAAAAACATCGTAGATCAATCCTAATTCGTAAATGTCTACGGGGATTTCAGGATCGTAAATCGTTTTTAAAACTCTTAGAATTTTTTCTCCTAAAACTACTGTATCGATGGGTGTGTCGCTCATAATTTGTTGTTTAAACTGTTAAGGTGATTGTTGTCAAAGGTTTGTACTAATAAGCAACTTAACTTAATTGTGTTTGGTATGCTATAGCATACATTTTTAGTTGTTTTATCATGCTTACTAGGCCGTTGGCTCTCGTTGGTGATAAATGTTCCTTTAGTCCAATTTTATCAATAAAGTCCGTATTAGCTTCAATAATAGCTTTTGGATGTTGATTAGAAAATACTCTAATCAATATGGCTATAATACCTTTAGTTATAATGGCATCGCTATCTGCTGTAAAGTTCACTTTGTCATCTTCCATAGTGGCGTGAACCCATACTTTGCTTTGGCAACCTTTAATGATATTATCTTCAGTTTTGTATTTTTCGTCTATGATAGGTAAGTCTTTACCCAAATCTATCATGTATTGGTAACGTTCTTCCCAATCTTCGAACATGGAAAACTCATCAATAATTTCGTTTTGTACTTCTTCAATAGTCATAGTCTGATCGTTTGTTGCAAAATTACAAAATCGTTAGTTTTTAACGGTCTTTTCTTTTATGGATAACACTTTATTAACTAATGCTTCTATCTCCTTTGGTGGATTACCATGATCAAAGGTAGGTGCTCTATATTCTACATCACCTATTTGTATGGTTAAAGTGGCATGAGGTGCTCCATCATATTGGTGTTTTTTTGACGGTGGTTTTAGATCTGAAAGTCCTTCTAAATCTATAGCGTCAATAAGGTTTTTAAGTTCCTCCCACGCTTTTATATCGCTTTTATATTTTTCAATATTTTGAAGACTGGGATCCTTTGAAAGGAATATGTTAGTCTTTGAAATAAGTACAAAGTCAAAGGCACTTCGTGTTAATGTTTCGTATTTAACAGCTGTTTTATATGTGCCATTTGTGCTCGCGCTTTTTTTTGATGTCACTACAGTACTGCTTCCTTTAAAGGCAACCGTTTCGTTGGTTAAAAACGAAACAAAGTTGTCCTTTATTGAAAAGGAATCCGTTGCATTCAAAGCTTTTAAGAATTGGTGTTCTAGTTTAGACACTTCACCATGACATAATTTTTTTGAAGCTCCAATATTTTCAAAGGTTATTGCATTGTCATCTATCGAATAATTTCCAAAGAAACTGTTGCAACCTGCAAATCCTGTGACTTTATTTGATGTATTTTCGAAGGTGATTACAATTTTATTTGAAGAAACGTCAGTGTCTCCAAGGTCTGTAATATAGTAAGTTCCGGAAAGTGGCTCTTGCATCGTTTTGTTGTTTTCCATTGCTTTTTTTGTTGAATCACAGGAATTCAATGTTGTTAAAAGCATAAATAAACTAAGTAAAATCCTCATCTATTAATTGTTTATCACCAAAAGTTGCATATTTGATGCCAAAGTCTAAGATAACATCATTATTGCCTTTTTAAGCGCCACAATAAATGCGTCAATTTCTTCTTTGGTGTTATAAAACATAAAAGAAGCTCTTATGGTACCTGGAATTTTATAAAAGTCCATAATAGGTTGTGCGCAATGATGACCTGTACGGACGGCGATGCCCATTTTGTCTAAAATGGTTCCAATATCATAAGGATGAATAGTGCCAACATTAAAAGATATTACAGAGGTTTTCTCCTTTGCTGTGCCGTAAATTTTTAAACCTTCAATTTTAAGTAACTGTTCTGTTCCGTAGTCTAAAAGTTCATTTTCGTATTTGGCAATATTTTCGAAGCCTATAGTATTCATGTAATCTAATGCAGCTCCAAAGGCTATGCCTCCACAGATGTTTGGTGTACCAGCTTCAAATTTGTGTGGTAAACCTGCATAAGTTGTTTTTTCAAATGATACTTCTGCAATCATTTCGCCTCCTCCTTGGTATGGTGGTAGTTTATTTAGCCATTCTTCTTTACCATAAAGCATTCCTACACCGGTTGGTCCACACATTTTGTGGGCAGAACACACGTAGAAATCAACATCTAACGCTTGAACGTCTGGTTTTAAATGCGGGCAAGATTGTGCACCATCGACTAAAACGGCTGCACCTACAGCATGAGCTTTTTCTATAATATATTCAATAGGATTTATAGTTCCTAAAGCATTTGAAATATGGTTTACAAAAACCAATTTCGTGTGTTCGTTTAAAAGCGCATCATAGTCTGAAAGGATTAATTCTCCATTTTCATTCATAGGAATGACTTTTAAACTGGCTCCTGAGCGTTCACAAAGCATTTGCCATGGCACAATATTACTATGGTGCTCTAAAGCGGAAACAATAATTTCATCTCCTTTGTTTAAGAGTGAAGAAAATCCGTTAGCAACTAAATTAATACTATGCGTTGTGCCAGCAGTATAAATGATTTCGTAACTGTGTTTAGCATTAAAATGTTTCTGAATCTTAATACGTGCTTGCTCATAAGCATTCGTTGCTTCTTGGCTTAAACTATGCACGCCTCTATGAATATTAGCATTGTAATTACTATAGTAATCTACAATAACATCAATCACCTGTTGCGGTGTTTGTGAGGTTGCAGCATTATCGAAATATATGAGTGGTTTCCCGTTTACTTCGCGTTGAAGTATTGGAAAGTCTTTTCTTATTTTTTGTACGTCTAACATGGGCTTAATTCCTAGTTACAAAGATACAACGCATTGGTCTTAAAGAAAAACTTATAAGTATTCATTAAAATATTTAATACACATTTTATTAGGATACATTTATATAAAATGTATATTTGTAATATGTATAGCAAAGAATTAACAAAAGGAACATTGCAACCTATCATTTTAAAGCTTATAAATGAAAAGGGTAGAATGTATGGTTACGAGATTACACAAGAAGTGAAAACGATGACTTCAGGGAAGATAGATATTTCAGAAGGGGCATTATATCCCATTTTACATAAGCTTGAAGCAAAAAAGGTTTTAGAAACTGAAAAGGTTTTTATTGGTAAGCGTGTTCGGAAATATTATAAAGTCACTAAAGAAGGGAAGAAAATGGTAGAGACTGTTACTGAAGAAATCAATGATTTTATTGAGACCTTAAATTTAATTTTTAATCCAAAACCGATATAATCATGGAATTATCAGAAAAGCATATCGCCTTTATTGAAAACAATTTAGCCTTATATGGTGTTAAAAATAAAGATTTAAGAGAGGATTTACTAGACCATATCTGTACATATATAGAGCATCAAAATTCTAGTGATTTTAATGCATTATATCAACAAGCGTTGCAGAAATTTGGTGGGTATTCTAGTTTTCAGAATTTACAATTAGAAACCAATTATCAAAAGTTTGCGAAGCAAATCATGACATTCAATAAGTTGAAATTCTCTGCAGGCTTTATGGTTATTTTATTGTTGGTGGTTAGTTTGGTTTTTCAAATGATGCAATGGCCTTATGCAAATGCTTGGTTACTTGGTGCTATTGTCATTGCAGTGTTAGTAATACTACCAGTTCATTTTTACGCGAGCTATAAAAAATCTATTCACAAATTTTCTTAAATCATTTTATTATGAAGAAATCATTTTACATCCTCGGATTTATTACTTTTTTTATTCTCGGTATTGGTGCTATGTTCGAGTTTTTAACTTGGCCATACAGAGGAATCATTGTCTTTATTGGCTTTCTATTTCTTAATTTCGGACTTATTCCAACCTATTTCTATCAAAAATATAAGCAATGTTCAATTTAAGAAGCACGTGCTTATTGATTGGTGTGTTTGTCTTTTTAAGTTCAAAAGCACAAACAAATGCAAATCTAAAAATTGATGAATTGTTGGCAGCATATGTTTCTAATGATGCGCCAGGATTGAGTGTAAAGGTGATTCATCAAGGGCAATCTATCTATTCTAAAGGTTTTGGACTTTCTAGTTTAGATTATAACATTAAGAATTCTGATTCTACTGTTTTTAATTTGGCATCCATCGCCAAACAATTTACAGCTTCGGCTATTTGGGCTTTGGCAAATGATGGTAAAATCAGTTTAGAGGATGATATTAGAATGTATTTGCCAGAATTTCCAGAGTACGAAGACACCATTAAAATAAAACATTTACTGAACCACACGAGTGGTATTCGTAATTATCACACTTTAATGTACTTGGCAGGTTTTGATTATGATACTCAATATTACGATAATAATACGGTTTTAGATTTAGCTATTAAACAGAAAAATTTAAACCATTTAGTTGGCGAAAAAGTGAGCTATTCTAATACCAATTATAACTTATTGACTATTATTATTGAGCGTATTTCAGGGCAAAACCTGAATGAGTATTTGAAACAGAAAATTTTGAATCCTTTAAAAATGAACTCAACTTTTGTAAGAGTTGAACATGGAAAACCCATTAGTAATAAAGCGGTTGGTTATCAAAAACATCGAGATGGTTACAGGTTTTATACAAATGACCAATTGAGTTATGGTGCAGGAAGCATGGGATCTTCAGTAGATGATATGGCTATTTGGATGCAAATGCTGAATGAGCAGATTTTAGAATTTAAATCTTTAGCGGAATTTTTAAAAACGACTGAAACTCTAATTTCAGGAAAGAATGCGAAATACGCACGAGGATTAATGTTAGATAATTATAAGGGTTATGAAACTGTAAATCACAGCGGATTTGGTTTTGGTGGACGTTCACAATTAATTGCAGTTCCAGAAAAGCAAATAGGCATTATAGTTCTAACTAATTCACAAGGGATAGATGCTCCAAGGATAGCGTATCAAATTTTAGATATTCTTTTGTCTAATACTGAAAAGACTATAGAAGAAAACGATGATCGTGTCTCATTTAAAAAACAAGATTTTAATAAGGTTATTGGTGAATATAAAGAGATTAATAGTGATATGACTATGAAAATATTTGTAGAAAATGACACTTTAAAATCTAAAGGTTCTATGGGAAGAACATCTGTTGCTTTAGTGCAATTTGAAAAAAACAAGTTTCATAGAAAGCAAAGTGAACATGTAAAGTATGATTTTACAGGATCACCTAATCATGATATGGTCATTTCATTTGGTGGTACACCGTTTTACTTTAAACGTGCTAAATTGATTGATGCGGATGTAGTCGTTGTTAATGAGTTTGGGGGTTTTTTCTATTCTGAAGAATTAGATGTTAGGTATCATTTTTATACAGAAGAAAACATGCTTAAATTGACTTATAAGAGCAAAGATGCTATCAATTTGCAGCCTGTTCAGTTAAACCAATTCGGAAACAACGACAGAACACTGTATCATTTCTTGAAAGATAAAAATAATTCAGTTACCGGAATGCTATTGTCTTGTGATGGTGTGGTGAAAGAAGTTATTTTTAAAAAAGAAAAGGATCGCTAAATAGCAATCCTTTTTTGTATTATAATATTTGGTAAAACTTATAGGTCAAACCCAATATTTACACCCAATTTATTTGCAATAATTTTAGTAATTCTATTTTTAATCTCTGGAATTTTCACAGAATCTAAAACGTTATTACTAAAGGCAAACATTAATAAAGCACGTGCTTCTTTTTCTGGAATTCCTCTAGAACGTAAATAAAACATTGCACTTTCATCTAGCTGACCAATAGTACAACCATGAGAACATTTTACGTCATCTGCAAATATTTCAAGTTGAGGTTTGGTATTTATGCTGGCTTTATCGCTAATTAAAATGTTGTTATTCGCTTGAAAAGCATTGGTTTTTTGTGCCAATTTATCTACAACAACCTTACCGTTAAAAACACCAGTAGCACTATCATCAAAGATACCTTTGTAATCTTGGTGGCTTTCACAATTTGGTTCAATATGATGTACTAATGTATTGTGATCTACATGTTGTTTGTTACCAATGATAGTAATACCTTTCATAGTAGAATCAATGCGCTCACCATTTTGGTAAAAGTTAAGATTGTTTCTAATTAATTTTCCTCCAAAAGAAAAGGTATGTACTTTGGCTAAACTCTCTTGTTTTTGATTAACAAAAGTGTTGTCTATTAAAGAGGCGTTTTCTTTGTCGTTTTGAATCTTGTAATAATCTACAATAGCACGTTTGTTTGTGAAAATCTCCGTAACAGAATTTGTTAAAACAGGGTTGTCTGTTAAACTCTGGTGACGTTCTATGATTTGAACATGTGCATTTTCGTTTACTACAATTAAATTACGTGGTTGTAACATTACAGCTGCTTCACTTCCTGTGGAAAAATGAATGATCTGAATAGGCTTATCAACGACTTTATTCTTCGGAATATTAATATACGCTCCTTCGTGAGAAAAGGCAGTATTTAAAGAAGATAAACCATCTTTTGCGGCTATTTTATTGAAATAATTATCAATAATAACTTTATATTTTGGTTTCGTTAAGGCTGCAGACATTAGGCAGACATCTAAACCATCGTGTGTAGTTTGTGATAAATGCGATGCGTATTTACCATCGATAAAGATGATTTTATAAGCATCAATTTCGTGAATAAAATATTTTTTTACATCATTAAATTCTAGCTCATTCTCATGTTTTGGAAATACGCTATAATCGTGCTTTAAAACCGAATTTAGGGATGTATACTTCCAATCTTCTAATCGTTTAGTAGGAAACCCTTCAGCTTCAAAAGTCTTTATGGCTTCAGTACGAATATCATGTATTGACGAGTGCACATCAACGGTGTCCTCAAAGGCCATAAATGACGATACTAATTTTTCTTTTAAACTCATGCTTCTTAGTTGCTAGTCGTTAGTGGTAAGTTGATAGTGTCTTATTGTAACCGAAGACTGACCACTGCTTACTAATTTATATTTATACGTTTGAGTAATCAGTTTAGTGTAAGTCGCTGTGCTAACTGAGGACTGATTACTGCTAAGTAACTACGCGTTAACCTCTTCTTTAATCCAATCGTAACCTTTAGCTTCTAGCTCGTGTGCTAATTCTTTTCCTCCAGATTTTACAATTTTACCATTGTATAAAACATGAACAAAGTCTGGTACAATATAGTCTAATAAACGTTGATAGTGTGTAATAACAATTACGGCGTTGTCCTTAGATTTTAATTTGTTAACGCCATTGGCAACTATACGAAGCGCATCGATATCTAGACCAGAATCTGTTTCATCTAAGATGGCTAATTTTGGTTCTAACATGGCCATCTGAAAAATCTCATTACGTTTCTTTTCTCCACCAGAAAACCCTTCATTTAGAGAACGTGATAAAAATTTACGGTCAATTTCTAAAAGTTCTGATTTTTCGCGAATCATTTTCAACATATCCTTAGCAGGCATGTCTTCTAAACCTTTAGCTTTACGTGTTTCGTTTATGGCGGTTCTCATAAAGTTGGTAACACTAACTCCAGGGATTTCTACAGGGTATTGAAACGATAAAAATACACCTTTGTGTGCGCGTTCTTCTGCCGATAATTCTTCAATATCTTCATCGTCTAGCATTATATTACCTTCGGTAACTTCATATTCTTCTTTACCTGCAATTACAGAAGCTAAAGTACTTTTTCCAGAACCATTTGGTCCCATTATAGCGTGTACTTCTCCTGGTTTTACTTCCAGATTGATGCCTTTTAATATACTTTTATCTTCTACACTTGCGTGTAAGTTATTGATCTTTAACATAGTCTTAGTTTGCTAATTTTATAACGTCTTCTTTATTTGGGTCTGGTGTTTCTACTTTTAAGATTTCTTTAATTTCTACTTTGTACTGCCAGCCTTCTTCGTCTTTATCTTTTTCAAATTTTCTAACCCTTACGGTTACAGGAACCATATCGGTTGCTTCTTTTTTAAATGCTTTTACTTGGTCGTCTAATAATTTCATGTTGTCATCAATAACCACACCGTAGATTTCTTTTGGTGTTTGCAAAACGGCAGCATCTGCGTAGTATACAAAGTCTCCCTTTAAGGTTATAAGTCCATCATTTTGATCATAAGATTTTACACGATTTTCCTCGAGGTTTACATCTTGTTTTGCTTCGTTTTTACAAGCCAACATTACTAAAGCTAAAATAATGATAAGGTTGATTTTTTTCATTTCGGAAATTTTATGCTCTAAACACTTCAATCATGTTCAGAGGGTGATGACATAGCGTTTTATATATTATCCAACAGAACCTTCTAAACTGATTTCTAATAATTTTTGAGCTTCCACAGCAAATTCCATTGGTAATTTGTTTAGTACTTCTTTACTAAAACCATTAACAATTAAGGCAATCGCCTTTTCGGTATCAATACCGCGTTGATTACAATAGAAAATTTGGTCTTCACCAATTTTACTTGTAGTGGCTTCGTGCTCAATCATGGCACTTTTATTTTTTGCTTCTATATAAGGGAAGGTATGTGCTCCACATTCATTTCCCATTAATAAACTGTCACATTGAGAAAAATTACGTGCATTATCTGCACGAGAATTGATTTGTACTAATCCTCGATAAGAATTCTGTGAATGACCAGCAGAAATTCCTTTTGAAATAATAGTTGATTTTGTGTTTTTGCCTAAGTGAATCATTTTTGTACCTGTATCGGCTTGCTGATAATTATTAGTTACAGCAATAGAATAAAATTCACCTACAGAGTTATCTCCTTTTAAGACACAACTTGGATATTTCCATGTAACAGCAGAACCTGTTTCTACTTGTGTCCAAGAGATTTTTGCGTTTTTCTCACAAAGCCCTCGTTTAGTTACAAAGTTAAAAACACCACCTTTTCCTTCAGCATTCCCTGGATACCAGTTCTGAACTGTAGAGTATTTTATTTCGGCATCATCCATTGCAATAAGCTCTACAACAGCAGCATGTAATTGATTTTCATCTCTACTTGGAGCTGTACAACCTTCTAGGTAAGACACATAACTACCTTCGTCTGCAATAACCAAGGTGCGTTCAAATTGTCCAGTTCCTGCTTGATTGATTCGGAAATAGGTTGATAATTCCATTGGACAACGTACGCCTTTTGGAATGTAACAGAAACTACCATCACTAAATACAGCCGAGTTTAATGCGGCATAAAAATTATCTTTTTGCGGTACAACGGTTCCTAGATACTTTCTTACTAATTCGGGATGCTCTTTTATGGCTTCAGAAATACTCATAAAAATAATTCCTTTTTCGCCTAAAGTTTTCTTAAATGTAGTTGCAACAGAAACTGAGTCGATAACAACATCCATAGCGACATTTGCTAATTTCTTTTGTTCATCAATAGAGATACCGAGTTTTGCAAAGGTTGCTAAAAGTTCAGGATCTACTTCATCTAAACTATCATATTTTGGTTTACTATTTGGAGCAGAGTAATAAGAAATAGCCTGAAAATCTGGTTTGTCGTAATGTACATTTGCCCAATCTGGCTCTGTCATTTCTTTCCAAACTTTAAAAGCTTCTAGTCTCCATTCTGTCATCCATTCTGGTTCTTCTTTTTTCTTAGAAATCGCTCTAACGATATCTTCATTTAGACCAATAGGAAATGTTTCAGATGCAATATCTGTATAAAAACCATATTCGTATTCTTTGGTTTTTAATTCTTCTCTTAGGTCATCCTCGGTATACTTTGACATAGATCGTCTTATCTGTTTATGTTATAATGAAAATGATTCTCCGCAACCGCAAGTGCGATTTGCATTTGGGTTGTTAAAAACGAAACCGGTTCCGTTTAAGCCTCCAGAATATTCTAGGGTAGTGCCAATGAGGTAAAGAAAGCTCTTTTTGTCTACAATGATTTTAATATCATTGTCTTCAAAGACTTTGTCGCCATCGCTTTGAGTTTTATCAAATTTTAAATCATAAGATAACCCGGAACAGCCACCACTTTTTACACCGACTCTAACATAGTCTGTACTTGGGTTGTAACCATCATCAGTCATAAGTTCTATGACCTTCTTTTTTGCGTGATCGGACACTTTAATCATATCGTTTAACTAGATTAGTTCTAAATAGAATGCAAATATACGATATAACAAAGGTTTTACCATAGGTACTAACATTATATTAGTATATGATTTAATAGGGTTTGGCTATTAAAGCTAAAGCCAGAAGAAATTGCTATTATATAGCTACTTTTGTTTTGTGTATACGTCTCGTAAGACGATATAATTCTTGTAAGGTGTCTGTGATTTGACTATTGGAAACCGTAATGTTTTCAAAATTTCCGTGACGGTCTGTAATAACTACAGTGTCGCAGTGCGAGCATGTCAGTTCTATAGTGTGATCGATGTTGGTTTTTGATCTTACGTAATTATGGCCAAATACAGCACATGGTAGGGTGGTGGTAGGGTTAGGTTTCATTATGTTATTAACTTAGGGTAGGACAATTTATAAAACCAAATTTAAAATAAGTCATAATACCTGAATTTTCGATGAAATACATAAAATTGATGTATTTCGTCGGATTTTTTTTAAAAATCTAATGTTTTGGTACAAAAAAGGGGAATTTCAAAGGGAGTGTAAAGACCGTTTTATAGGAGTGATTGAATTGATGTAGAGGGTATTGGGTTTTGCTATTTAAGTTATTATTTTTGCTATTGTTAAATCAAACTTTCGAATAGCAGCGTTTAGGGGCATATTATTTTGTCTTGCTTTTTTTAGTTGAGATAAAATTTAGGTCGAAATGAAATGCTTTGTAAAAATTGTTAAGAATACACTGCTATGTCATAAAAGCATAATATTTTTGCATTATGATTGAAGATAAAAACCCACAGCGTACTCCTTTGAGTGAATTAGGAGAATTTAAATTGATAGAGCACTTAACAGATCATTTTAAAGTGACTCAAAAATCAACGGTAAAAGGTATTGGTGATGATGCAGCAGTACTTAATTTTGGTAAAAAACAAGTCGTTGTATCTACAGATTTGTTGATAGAGGGAGTGCATTTTGATTTAAGCTATGCGCCGCTAAAACATTTAGGTTATAAAGCTGTAGTGGTTAACCTTTCTGATATCTATGCTATGAATGCTATAGCAACACAAGTAACAGTCTCCATTGCGGTTTCTAATCGTTTTCCTTTAGAAGCGCTTGAAGAATTGTATGCAGGTATTACAGCTGCGTCTAAATTTTATAATGTGGATGTCGTTGGTGGAGACACAACATCTTCGACTTCGGGTTTAATTATTTCTATAACAGCTATTGGAGAAGTTGAAAAAGGAAAAGAAGTTTTAAGATCTGGAGCAAAACCAAATGACCTATTGGTTGTTACGGGTGATGTTGGCGGTGCGTTTATGGGCTTACAAGTTTTAGAGCGTGAAAAAGAAGTGTTTAAGGTCAATCCTCATAATCAACCGGATTTATCGATGTACACGTATATTATAGAGCGTCAATTAAAACCTGAAGCGCGTAAGGATATCGTAGAATTATTGAAAGAATTAGACGTAAAGCCAACGAGCATGATAGATGTTAGTGATGGCATTTCTTCCGAAATCATACATTTATGCAAACAGAGTAAAGTGGGGGTAGATCTTTACGAAACTAAAATACCACTCGATCCTCAGGTGATTGCTACTTGTGAGGAGTTTAATTTAGATAGTACAACCATTGCTTTAAATGGTGGCGAAGATTATGAATTGTTAATGACAATTGCTCAAGAAGATTTCCCTAAAATTAAAGGCAATCCCAACTTAACCGTTATAGGATATATGACGGAAGAAGACAGAGGTATGCACTTAGTCACTAGAGCTGATGAAAAAATTGCAATTATAGCTAAAGGCTGGAACGCACTTAAAGATCAAGCATAAAAAGTTTTTGGCCTTTTTCTAGGCGCTTGTTGTGCACGCGATGCAAAACACTATTAATTTCTTTGAACTTTGGAGTTAGTGGAATAAATTTGCCATCGCCATCAATGGTCATTTCAGTTTTACAATTTTTACACTGATATTCTTTGACGTGATAAGTTACATTTCTGGACACTATGTAGTCGTGTCCAAATAATGAGCAATAAATGTTTTTCATTAACTAGTCTTCTTAGAGGTTTAATCATTCCTGAATAGGGATTTTAAATATATAAAAATTAGTTACTAAGAAGTTATTAACAATTAACAAATCGACGAACTGAGCGTTTTTCGCTTTAAACGCATCATTTTATTGTTGTAAATACGTTCTAAAGCGGAATTAATTTCTTGACGTTTAGCGGTTAGCTCTGTGAGTCTGCCATTACTGTTAGTGGTTAATTGTTTTTTACAGCATTTGCAAGTGTATTCTTTTACGTGGTTGGTTACTTTTTTGGTCACTTGATAATTATGGCCAAATAAATCACAGTAAATCTTGGTAGGAATCATAATAGCATTGTTTACAAATTATTTTTAATCTATACAGTAAACTTAGAAAATAAAATAAAATAAAACGTTTAAGTGGTTTATTTTTCGACAAAATGTAAAATATTGTAAGATAATTCTTTATTATTTTCAATATAACTCATATGGCCTTCTGAGAGCTCTATAAATTCAATATCGGTATTTTTAAGTTGTTCTTTAATTTGATTACCATCAATTAGCGTGTCCTTTTTACCGATAATAATTGATTTTTTGCATTTTAAGGTTTTGAAAGTAAGGAAGCGATTAGGTCTAAGTTTCATGCCTTCTTGTGCAGCAATGTAACCTTGTAATGGTGTTTTTAGGGCTAGTTGTAGTGCTTTTTCATATGCCGACTTATAAAGGTCTTTACTTTTTGGTGCAAATAAATTAGAAAAAGACATTCTCACAAGAACTTCAAAATTTTGTTGTGCCATTTTAGAGGCGCGTGTTCTAATAAGTTTTCGAGGGGTATCATCAGCGTCATAAGTTGAGTTCATTAAACACAAGCCATTAAAAAGTATAGGATGTTTTTCTGCTAAAGCTAAAGCTACATATCCTCCCATAGAATGACCAATAAAATGGGCGTTTTTAATTTTAAGATGTTCTAAAACAGCAAAAACGGCATCGGCCATTGCTTCCATGGTATGTACGTAGCCAAGGCAATCCGATTTGCCATGTCCTAATAAATCAATGCTAATGATTTGATTTGTTTTGGAAAATTCAGCAACTATATCGTGCCACATGGCAACACTCTCAAGAAAACCGTGAAGTAAAACTAGAGATTCTCCTTTGCCTTCAACCTCGTAGTGAATGTTGCTGTTTTTGTAGTTTAAAATCATGTTTGCAAAGATATACCTTGAAAACATTTCTGCATATTAATCATTCTAACATTTTAGTATCTTTGAATGCATTCAAACTAAATTAATAATCTATGGTTTTAAAACGTTTTTTTTCAATACTTCTATTGGGTTCTGTTTTCTTATTAAATGCTCAAATTGAAGAGCAACAACTCGATAAGCTCATCGAAGAAACCTTAACAACTTTTGATGTCCCTGGTATTTCTGTTGGCATTTTTAAAGATGGAAAAGTGGTATATTCTAAAGGTCATGGTGTGCGGTCGTTAACCAATAAAAAAGAGATGACTGACGAAACGTTAGTTGGGATCGCCTCAAATAGTAAAGGATTTACGTGTTTTGCTTTAGCGATGATGGTTGATGCAGGTAAATTGAATTGGGATGATAAGGTGCGTCAGCATATTCCAGAGTTTCAATTATATGATGCTTGGGTGACTCAAGAATTTACAGTGAGGGACTTAGTAACACATCGCAGTGGTTTGGGATTGGGAGCAGGAGATTTAATGTTTTTTCCGGAAGGCAGTGATTTTAACGTTAATGATGTTATTAAGAATATAAAATATTTAGAACCGGAAAGTTCATTTAGAAGTGAATTTGCATATAACAACAATATGTTTATTATCGCAGGTGAAGTTTTAAAACGTGTCAGTGGTTTATCTTGGGAAGATTTTATTGAAACCAAAATTATGAAGCCTGTTGGTATGACGAGTAGTAAGGCTTCTTATAATCGTGTGATAGATAAATCCAATATTATCGATGCGCATACTATGGCAGAAGGTAAGGTGATTCAAATTCCGCACGACTGGAGTGAAACGGCTAATCCTGCAGGTGGCATTGTGAGTAATGTTACAGATATGTTGACTTGGGCTCAATTTTTAATGAATGATGCGGTTACTGAAAATGGTGAGCGTCTATTAAGCGCTAAACAATTTCATGAACTTTGGCAATTACAAACTCCTTTAAATGTGTATCCTAATGATTCGTATAATTCTAATTTTAAAGGCTATGGATTAGGTTGGTTTGTTGCTGATGTTAAAGGTGGATATAAGCAAGTGTATCATACAGGTGGTTTGTTGGGTACGGTTACGCAATTTACTATGATTCCGGATTTGGATTTAGGAATTGTGGTCTTAACGAATCAAATGAATGGTTCTGCCTTTAATACTATTACAAATACCATTAAAGATGCTTATCTCGGTTATGAAAATCGAAATTGGTTAGAGAAGTATGGCAAATCAAATGCAGATTATATTAAATATAATGATAGTATAAAAGCAGCTGTTTATTCTAAAGTTGAAAAGGCAAAAAAGCTGAAATCACTACCAAAACCAGAACAAATTGTTGGGACCTATACAGACGATTGGTTTGGAGATGTATTGATTTCACACGATGTAAAAAAAGGTTATACTATAAAAAGTAAGCGTTCGTCTAGACTTTTTGGAGAATTATTACCATTTAATGCCACTACGTTTGTTGCAAAATGGAACGATAGAAGTTATGATGCAGATGTCTATGTAAAATTTACGTTTAATGAAAAAGGAGAAGCGGTTTCTGCAACGATGAGTTATATTGCTCCAATTACTGATTTTAGCTTTGATTTTGAAGATTTAGAACTTAAGAAGACCAAATAGGTGGATATAAAACGAAAAGAACTTTTAATTACCAGTTTTGCGTTGTTCTCATTATTTTTTGGAGCAGGTAATTTGTTGTTGCCTCCTTTATTAGGTTATAATTCTGGTGAAGATTGGGTTTGGGTGACAATTGGTTTTATGATAACCGCTGTAGTGATTCCAATACTTGGGATTTTTGCGCATGCGCGGCTTCAGGGAACATTATTCGATTTTGGAAAGAAAGTATCTCCAACCTTTAGTTTAATATACTGTATCTTAATCTATGTCATTGCTGTTGCAATTCCATCGCCAAGAACTGCTGCTGCAACACATGAAATTGCAGTTTTTCCTGCTTTTGGAACCAGTCCTTTGGTAACCAGTGCTATTTATTTTTCGCTTGTCTTGGTTTTTGTGCTTAATCGTTCAAAAATATTAAGTCTCATCGGAAAATTTTTAACACCATTTATTGTTATTATGCTTTTGGTAGTAATTAGTATTGGCTTATTTTCTTCTGAATTTAGCACAGGAATATCTCAATTTGAAACGCCTATTGCTACAGGAATTTTAGAAGGCTACCAAACGTTTGATGCTATCGGAGCAGTTGTTGTAGGAGCGGTAATTATTATTTCTTTGAATTTTAAAAATATGGCTGTTGAAGCGTATAGTTCTAAGCGGACTTTAATTCGGAAGTCTGGGTTTATTGCCGGTTTGGGCTTGTTTATTATTTATGCGGGATTAATTTCAGTTGGAGCCTATTTTGGAGCCGAAATTAGTATTAATGCCGAATTGAGTAGCGATATGCAACGCGCTAATCTTTTGCGAGATATTAGTATTAGGTCTCTCGGGGAATTTGGGAATACCGTTTTAAGTGTTTTAATTTCACTTGCGTGTTTTACAACAGCTATTGGTATTGTGGCTGGTACAGCAGATTATTTTAAAGGTTTACTAAATGATTCGCAAACGGTTTATAGTATTACCGCTATTGTTGCTAGTGTTCTTGGTGTGGTAGTTGGTCAACTAGACTTTAATTCTATCATTGTTGTAGCTATTCCTGTATTACTGTTTATTTATCCTATTACGATTGTGCTTATTTTACTTAATGTTTTACCTGAAAAAATGGCAACTCCTTTGGTTTTTCAAACGGTTGTTGCTGTTACATTTATATTTAGTATTCCAGATGTGATTGGTTTTATTAGTCCATCGGAACGCTTAAAATCAATAAGTAATTTTATTCCGTTTTCAGGTCAAAGTTTGGGATGGGTACTACCCGCTTTTGTAGCCTTTGTGATTTCGTCTTTTGTGCAACAAAAAATGAAAATTTGATAATGAAGTACATGGGGAGCAAAGCGCGTTTTGCTAAAGATTTATTACCAATAATTTTGAAAGATAGAAAAGAAAATCAAATCTATCTTGAGCCTTTTGCGGGAGGTATGAATATGATTGATAAGGTTGATGGTGTTAGAATAGCTAATGATCAACATCAAGAGTTAATGGCCATGTGGGAAGCTTTAATTAATGAAAATTGGGATCCTCCACAATTCGTTTCTGAGGAAGACTATAAGCATATAAAATACAATCAAGAGGAATATCCAAAACATGTAGTGGGTTATGTTGGCTTTAATTCTTTTGGAGGCAAGTGGTTTGCAGGTTATAGACGCGATAAAGAAGGTAAGCGTGATTATTGGGGCGAGCATTACCGTAATATTACTAAACAGCTACCTAAATTAAAAGGGCTTATTTTGTCTTGTAAATCATATACAGAATTAGAAATTCCGAAACAGAGTATTGTCTATTGCGATCCGCCCTACGCCTCTACAACGAAATATAGGGATGATTTTAATCATGATCAATTTTGGGAATGGTGTAGACAGCAAAGTAAAGCAGGACATCAAGTTTTTATTAGTGAATACAATGCGCCAGAAGATTTTGAATGTGTATGGGAAAAACCAGCAAAAACAACGTTTTCTTGGCATGCTGAAAATTTAGCGCCTAAAGTTGCTTTAGAGCGGCTGTTTGTTTTTAGAGTTTAAGCTCAAAAGAGTGGTTTATAGAATAGTAATTTTGATACTTTATTTTGATTCACATGTCTTTATTAAATTGTTTGAATAGTGTAATCACTTTTTTGGTATTTATAAAATAGACGCCTGTTAGTAAGACTACAGCTACAATTATAGATTGTAAGGATATGGATTCGTTTAAAAAATACCAACCTAAAATTAAGGCAACTATTGGATTTACATAGGTAGAAGTTGCTACTTTTTCAGGGGAAACTTTGCTAAGCAGATAATTAAAGGCCGTAAAAGCAACAATACTTCCAAAAATGATAAGCATTAACATAGAATTGATGACTTCAGTATTCCAACTAGGCAATGGGAGTCGCTCTTCTCCAATAGCAAAACTAGCGATTAATAATACGCTACCTCCAAATAGCATTTGGTAACCTGTATTGACAAAAAAGTTTGAAGGTAAGTCGGCTTTCGCAACAAAAATACTGCTATAGGCCCAGCTTAGCATACATAGAAAAAAAGGATAATAATACATATAGACCTTCTTTAGTCAATTTCATGCCTTTAGAATTAGAAATCAATATTAATTAAAAAAACCTGCAAGCTACATCATGAGCCTGCAAGTTTTTTTATTAGTTATGTTTTTGAAATTATGAATTCATTAGATCTTCAATCTCATCGGCTTCAATAGGGATATTGCGCATCAAATTAAAAGGTTCTCCGGTTTCTTGAATGACTACATCGTCTTCTAAACGAATACCAAAACCTTCATCTGGAATATAAATTCCTGGCTCAACAGTAAAGACCATATTAGCTTTCATCGGTTCTGTTAAAATTCCATAATCATGTGTGTCTAATCCCATGTGGTGGGAGGTACCGTGCATAAAATATTTTTTGTACGCTGGCCAATCTGGGTTTTCATTTTGCACATCAGCTTTATCTAAAAGACCTAAACCTAAAAGCTCAGAAGTCATAATTTTACCAACTTCAATATGGTATTGTTCCCATATGGTGCCTGGAACTAGCATTTTAGTTGCTTCATTTTTAACGCGATTTACCGCGTTATAAACGGCTTTTTGTCTATCGTTAAATTTACCAGATACAGGAATTGTACGCGTCATGTCACTAGAGTAATTTGCGTATTCTGCACCAGCATCAATTAATATTAAATCTCCAGCTTTACATTGTTGGTTGTTTTCAATATAGTGTAATACGTTAGCATTGTTTCCTGAGCCAATAATTGGGGTATATGAAAAGCCTTTAGAGCGGTTGTTTAGGAACTCGTGCATAAATTCAGCTTCCAAATTGTATTCCCAAACGCCAGGTTTTGTGAATTTTAAAACACGTCTAAAACCTTTTTCTGTAATATCGCAGGCTTGTTGAATTAAGTCTAGCTCAATTTGATCTTTTACAGAGCGTAAACGTTGTAAGATAGGATTGCTCTTAGCAACACTATGTGCGGGGTATTTGTCTTTTAACCATTTTGTAAAACGGTCTTCGCGTGTTTCGGTTTCTACATTTGCTCTGTAATGTTCGTTGGTATTGATATAGACCGTGTCGCATTGCGTCATAATCTCAAACATTATTTTCTCCATGTCTTGTAACCAATATACGGTTTTGATTCCAGAGGTTTCAAATGCTTTTTCTTTAGTTAGTTTTTCGCCTTCCCAAACAGCAATATGTTCGTTGGTTTCTTTTAAGAATAAAATTTCACGATGCTTTTCTTTAGGGCAATCTGGAAATAATACTAAAATACTTTCCTCTTGGTCTACACCACTTAGATAAAAAATGTCTCTATGTTGCGCAAAAGGCATAGTGCTATCTGCACTTATGGGGTAAATATCGTTAGAGTTAAAAACCGCTAAACTGCTAGGCTTCATTTGAGCCATAAAGTTTTTACGGTTTTTAATAAATAGTTGATTGTCGATTAAATCATATTTCATGAGAGTAAAATTTTAATTTTATCACACTAAGTGCAGTCGAAATGAATTCTATGTATACGTGTGAAGTGTTGTGATTTCAGTTCAATATCAAAAGTAGTGAAACTAAAACTGCAAGCAAAAGTCCGAGACTATAATCTGTTAAAATTTAAGAGACTTTTATGATGTTCTATGCTAAGAGTTTTAATTTCTACCTTACCTAAATCTATCCTTAATATATATGGTGAAATGTTTTGTCTGATATTGTTGTTGTATTTAATGCTTAGATGAAAAAACGAGGAGGTAAGTCTAGTTCTAAAGAAACAGTGGTTTAGAGCTTTATAGAATTGATTAGTATTTAGCCGTTATAAAACATAGCGATCAATCGAGGCTGGTGCTTAAGTTGTTGAATTGTAATTTCTAATTAAAACCATTCTAAATAATTTAATTATCATAAAGCACAGTTGGGAAAACGCTATTTGCAGTGTATATTTGTTGGACTAAATAAATCAAAATATACAATGAGCGGAATTCTAAATTCTTCGATTGGAAGAAAATTTGCCATGGCACTTTCGGCATTCTTCCTAATGATTTTCTTATTACAACATTTTGCAATTAACTTACTTTCTGTCTTTAGTCCAGATACTTTTAACGAAGTTTCTCACTATATGGGTACGTTTTGGGTAATTCAATATGTAATGCAACCTGTCCTTATTTTTGGTGTAATTTTCCATTTTATTATGGGATTTGTATTAGAGATCAAAAACAAAAAAGCAAATGGCGTTAAATACGCTAAAAACAATGGTGCTGCTAATTCTACTTGGATGAGTAGAAACATGATTTGGAGTGGTGCAGCTATCCTAGCATTTATCGCTTTACATTTTTATGATTTTTGGTTTCCAGAAATTAATACAAAATATATTGTAGGGGATATGACAGGGTTAATTGACCCTAATAGTGCTGATAGTGGCTATCGCTATTTTGAAGAGTTACAACATAAATTTGTAGATCTTTGGCGTGTGGCTTTATATTGTGTTGCTTTTGTTTTCTTAGCATTACATTTATTACACGGGTTTAGTTCTGCATTCCAATCAGTAGGAGCAAATAACAAATACACAAAAGGATTACAAGGGTTTGGAAAAGCTTACGCAATTATTATCCCATTAGGGTTTATTTTTATTGCATTATTTCATCACCTTAATCATTAAAACATATCTAATATGGCTTTAGATTCAAAAGTACCAGAAGGTCCAATTAAAGACAAGTGGACCGATTATAAAAATAAAATAGATTTAGTAAATCCTGCCAATAAACGACATATTGATGTTATTGTTGTTGGTACAGGGCTTGCTGGTGGTTCTGCTGCTGCAACGTTAGCAGAGCTAGGCTATAATGTAAAAGCATTTGCTTATCAAGATTCACCTCGTAGAGCACACTCAATTGCTGCACAAGGAGGTATTAATGCCGCTAAAAATTACCAAGGTGATGGTGATTCCACTTATAGATTGTTTTACGATACTGTAAAAGGTGGTGATTATCGTTCGCGTGAAGCTAACGTTTATCGTTTAGCTGAGGTGTCTGCAAATATTATTGATCAGTGTGTGGCTCAAGGTGTACCTTTTGCACGTGATTATGGTGGGTTATTAGATAACCGTTCATTTGGTGGTGTTTTAGTTTCTAGAACATTCTATGCTAAAGGGCAAACAGGTCAGCAATTATTATTAGGAGCCTATTCAGCAATGAATAGACAAATTGCTCGTGGTAAAATAGAAATGTTTAACCGTCACGAAATGCTAGATGTTGTTATTGTAGACGGAAAAGCAAGAGGTATTATTGCTCGTAATTTAATTACTGGCGAAATTGAAAGACATTCAGCGCATGCGGTTGTTATTGGTTCGGGTGGATACGGAAATGTATATTTCTTATCAACAAATGCTATGGGATCTAACGCAACAGCGGCATGGAAAATACATAAAAAAGGAGCGTACTTCGCAAATCCTTGTTATACACAAATACATCCAACCTGTATTCCACGTTCTGGAGATTACCAATCGAAACTGACCTTAATGTCAGAGTCATTACGTAATGATGGTCGTATTTGGGTACCTAAAAAGATGGAAGATGTATTGGCAATTAGAGAGGGTCGTAAAAAACCTACGGATTTGTCTGAAGATGAACGCGATTATTACTTAGAAAGACGTTATCCGGCATTTGGTAACTTGGTTCCGCGTGATGTGGCATCGAGAGCAGCAAAAGAACGTTGTGACGCTGGTTTTGGTGTAAATGCTACGGGTGAAGCGGTCTATTTAGATTTTTCATCAGCTTTTGAACGCTACGGGAAAGAGCAAGCTAAGATTCATAATATAGAAAATCCAAGCCCTGCAAAAATTAAAGAACTTGGTCAAGCTATTGTAGAAGCTAAATACGGTAACCTTTTTCAAATGTATGAGAAAATTATAGATCAGAATCCGTACGAAACACCAATGATGATTTATCCTGCGGTACATTATACCATGGGGGGTATTTGGGTAGATTATAACTTAATGACGACTATACCTGGTTGTTATTGTATTGGAGAGGCTAACTTCTCAGACCATGGTGCTAATAGACTTGGTGCATCGGCATTAATGCAAGGTTTAGCAGATGGTTATTTTGTGTTACCTTATACCATTGGTGATTATTTATCAGATGATATTCGTACAGGAAAAATTCCAACAGATACGAAAGAATTTGAAGAAGCTGAGAAAGAAGTTACTGATAGAATTAACTTTTTTGTTAATAATAAGGGAACAAAATCTGTAGATTATTTCCATAAGAAATTGGGAAAAGTAATGTGGGATAAGGCAGGGATGTCTAGAAACGCACAAGGTTTAACTGAGGCTATGGCAGAAATTAAAGCTATAAGAGAAGAGTTTTGGAAAGACGTTTCAGTACCAGGAACAGCGAACGAAATGAATCCTGAGCTTGAAAAAGCGGGTCGTGTAGCCGATTTCTTAGAGTTAGGAGAATTGTTTGCTAAAGATGCTTTAATGAGAGCTGAATCTTGTGGAGGGCACTTTAGAGAAGAATCTGCTGAATTGGATGGTCCACAAAAAGGTGAAGCTAAACGTAATGATAAAGATTTTGCGTTTGTTGCGGCTTGGGAATATAAAGGAGAGCCTTCTGATGCCGTTTTACATAAAGAAGAATTAGTATTTAAAGATATTGAACTAAAACAACGTTCATACAAATAAGAAAGACGATATGAATTTAACACTTAAAATTTGGAGACAAAAAGACTCAAAAGCTAAGGGTCAGATGGTCGATTATAAAGTCACTGATATTTCAGAACATATGTCTTTCTTAGAAATGATGGATGTTTTGAATGAACAATTGGTCAATTCTGGTGAAGAACCTGTTGCATTTGATCATGATTGCCGTGAAGGAATTTGTGGTATGTGTTCTATGTATATTAATGGTGAAGCACATGGACCAGATAGAGGCGTAACAACATGTCAATTACATATGCGTATGTTTAATGATGGTGACACGATTACTATTGAGCCATTTAGAGCAGCAGCTTTTCCTGTAATTAAAGATTTAGTTGTAGATAGAATGGCTTTTGAGCGTATTCAACAAGCTGGTGGTTACATTTCTGTAAACACTTCTGGTAATACCCAAGATGCGAATTCAATTCCTATTTCTAAACATGCCGCAGATGAGGCTATGGATGCGGCAACTTGTATTGGTTGTGGTGCATGTGTTGCTACATGTAAAAACTCTTCTGCAATGTTGTTTGTTGGTGCTAAAGTATCACAATATGCATTATTGCCTCAAGGACAAATAGAAGCAGCAGATCGTGTTCAAAACATGGTGGCGCAAATGGATTTAGAAGGTTTTGGTAACTGTACAAATACTGGTGCTTGTGAAGTTGAGTGCCCTAAAGGTATTTCCTTAGAAAATATTGCACGTATGAATCGTGAGTATTTATCAGCAAACCTAAAAGGTTAAAATTACGCCGTACTTTCTTAAAAGAAAGACGTTAAATGATATATAAATCCCAAGCTTAATTATGCTTGGGATTTTTACTTTTCTTATATTTCGATTCTAATTTAGCATTATGCAAAACCCAAATACATTTTATAAAGAACAATTAGAAATTAATCAAATTGAATCTAAGCGTATTTTTAAACAACTGAGTCTGTATAGTGTATTAAGACTTTTAATTTTTGTACTCACAGGTATTGGTGTTTATTTGACCTATGATAATTGGAGACTAGCTGCAGGAATTGGTGTCGTTGGTACGGCAAGCTTTCTTTTTTTACTCTCAAAGTATACAGATTTAAAGTCGAAAAGAAACCTTCACAAACGTTTAATTGCTATAAACGAAGAGGAACTAAAAATAGCTCAAGGTGATTTTTATGAACGCCCAGATGGATTAGAATTTCAAAGTCCAAAACATTTTTTTAGTTTAGATATCGATTTATTTGGAAAAGGATCGTTCTTCCAGTTTATAAATAGAACAGCAATTAAAGAAGGGACAGTAAAGCTTACAGAAAACTTGTTGTCTAATGATATTACTCATATTGAAGAACGACAAGAAGCCATAAAAGAATTAGCAGGATTGCCCAATTGGCGCCAGAATTACTTGGCAGTTGCTCAAGGTGTTGAGCTAGAGCATTCAGCGGCATCCATTATTACTTGGTTAAAAGATTATGAACCCTTTTTGGGAAAAGCACAGTACATTTTGACTATTGTATTTGCTTTAACATCTTTGGTGCTTATAGGATTAGGTAGTGCTGAGATTATACCTATTGCTATCGCGGGTTATTGGTTGTTATTAGGTCTAGCTATTACAGCCCGTTATTTAAAACATATAAATAATTTAGCTCAGCATACCGAACGTGCAAAAGATACCTTTAGGCAGTATGCTTTGTTGTTAGAAGCTATTGAAACTGCAGAGTTTAATTCTGAATTATTAAAGTCTAAACAACAATTAATTAAGGCCGATGGTCAGAAAGCTTCTCAGATTTTTTCAAAGTTTTCAAAGGCTCTTGATGCCTTAGACAATAGAAATAACCTGATCTCATTAGTTTTAGGTAACGGTTATTTACTTTTAGATATTAGGAATAGTTATAATGTAGAAAAATGGATAAGCGCCTATGCAGGAAAAGTTGAAGATTGGTTTGAAGTAGTCACCTTTTTTGATGCCTTTAATAGCTTTGGTAATTATGCGTTTAATCATCAGAGTTTTACGTATCCAATTTTAACTGAGGAACCTATTACTATTTTAGCCGAAGGATTGGGGCATCCATTATTAAATGCTGAAAAAAGAGTAGATAGTGACTTAAAGCTTGAAGAGGAACAATTCTTTATTGTTACAGGGGCAAACATGGCTGGTAAGAGTACCTTTTTAAGAACGGTTGCGCTTCATATTGTTATGGCTAATGTTGGATTGCCTATTTGTGCTAAACAGAGCAAATACAAGCCTATTAAGTTAATAACAAGCATGCGAACTACGGATTCGTTAACGGATGATAGTTCGTACTTCTTTAGTGAGCTTACAAGATTAAAATTTGTAGTTGATACGATTGAAAATGATAAAAACTATTTTGTGATTTTAGATGAGATTCTAAAAGGCACTAATAGTACCGATAAAGCGATTGGCTCTCGTAAATTTGTTGAGAAATTGGTAAAACAAAATGCGACAGGAATTATAGCAACCCACGATTTGAGTTTAACTGAAATAGAAACCGAATTAGAGGCGATAAAAAACTATTATTTTGACGCAGAAATCATTAATGACGAACTCTTTTTTGATTATAAATTAAAACAAGGGGTTTGTCAAAATATGAACGCAAGTTTTCTGTTGAAGAAGATGGAGATTGTATAAGGTGATGCTATATTATTCAGAATGCAGCGAAGCATCTCTAACTTAAGCTCGTTTTAGAACAACAAATACGAACTAAAAACCCTCTCTATTATTAATAGAAAGGGTTTTTTTATTGGATAAGAAATATATTTCTTAAGCCTCAAAAGGCTCTATAGAAACGTAAGACTTGTTGTCTTTTTTCTTAGTAAATTTTACTAAACCATCAACTTTAGCATGTAAAGTATGATCTTTTCCTTGGTATACGTTTTCACCTGGGTGATGTGTGTTACCACGTTGTCTTATGATAATGTTTCCAGCAATAGCAGCTTGTCCACCAAAAATCTTAACGCCTAAACGTTTTGATTCTGATTCTCTACCATTCTTCGAACTACCAACTCCTTTTTTATGAGCCATGATCTTAAGGTTTTATTTTGTTAATATTAATGGATGTGAAAATTATTTTTCAATACCACCGTCTAATCTGTCTTGTAATTCTTTTAATTCGTCCCACTTACCATCTGCAGCTAATTTAGCTTGTTTTGGCCAAGTATCAGTAACGATATGAGCTAATCTAGAACTTGCTTCAGAAAGTACAGCACTTAATGCTTCAGGTTTAGCCTTAGCAACTTTTTCAAAAGTTTCATAACCAGCAGCAACTAATGCTTCTGCAGCTTTTGGTCCAGCACCTTCAATTTTTTTCAAATCGTCTGCTTTACCAGTTGCTTTTTTAGGAGCAGCTTTTGCTTCTACTTTTTTAGCTTCTTTCTTTGGGGCTGCTTTTTTAGCTCCAGAAGTAGTAATACTTTCAATTACGATTTCGGTTAAAGATTGTCTGTGTCCGTTTTTTACACGGTAACCTTTACGTCTTTTCTTTTTGAAGACTATTACTTTGTCACCTTTAAGGTGTCTTAAGACTTTTGCACCTACTTGTGCTCCATCTATAGCTGGGGCGCCTAAAGTAATATTGTCACCATCACCAATCAAAAGAACGTTGTCGAAATCTACTTTCTTACCTTCTTCTGTTGCTAAACGGTTAACAAAAACTCTTTGGTCTTTTTCAACTTTGAATTGATGCCCTGCTATCTCTACAATTGCGTACATAGCGTAACGTTTTTTATTAATTTGTTTATTAAAAAATGAGCTTTCTTCTCAGAAAGCGGATGCAAATATACTCCTAATTTCTTAATGTACAAACGTTTTAAGGCTTTTCGAGTCGTTTTCTCTGTAATACTAAAGAGAAAAAATTATTTTACACAACTTAAGGTTGAAGTATAAGAGAGTTTTAATACGTTATTAGGTTAAAAAGAGAAATCATTGTTTATTTTTGTTGAACTACTTGTAACAATTTGCATTTAGAATAGACAAACACGTAAACAATTTAAATTTTAAAGAAAACTACAATGAAAAACTATTTACTAGCTTTGGCTTCTTTGTTGTTTATTAGCCATCAGGCAATAGCACAAAAAGTTGAATTTGAGGAATTTGATTTAGACAACGGATTGCATGTCATTATGCATCAAGATAATACCGCACCGGTTGTTATAACTTCTGTAATGTATGATGTTGGTGCAAAAGATGATGATAGAACACGTACAGGGTTTGCTCACTTTTTTGAACATTTATTATTTGAAGGTTCTGAAAACATAGGTCGTGGTGAATTCATGAAAATTATTCCTGCAAATGGAGGTACATTTAATGCTAACACCTCTCAAGATAGAACCTACTACTACGAAATTTTTCCTTCTAATAAATTAGAATTAGGATTATGGCTAGAGTCTGAGCGTATGCTGCACCCTGTTATTGATCAGGTTGGTGTAGATACTCAGAATGAAGTTGTAAAGGAGGAGAAGCGTCAAAGTTTCGATAACCAACCTTATGGTGGACTTATTGCAGCAATAGGAGCGAATTTATTTGAAGTTCATCCTTATAAAGATAAACTTATTGGTGAAATGGAGCACTTAGATGCAGCAACCTTAGAAGAGTTTAATGCATTTTTTAAGAAAAATTATGCACCAAATAATGCGGTTTTAGTAGTTGCAGGTGATATTGATTATGCTAAGACGAAAGCTTTAGTTAAAGATTATTTTAGTGAGGTGAAAAAAGGAACAAAAGTAGTGCGTAACTTCCCAAAGGAAACTCCTATTACCGAAACGAAAAAAGCAACCGTATACGATAAGAACATTCAAATACCGGCAATTGTTGCGGCATATAGATTACCTGGTCAAGCTACAAGAGATGCTTATATATTAGATATGATTTCTACATACTTAAGTGGAGGTAAGAGTTCTGTTTTACAAAAAAAATTAATGGATGAGCAGAAGCAGGCTTTAGCTGTACAAGCTGTAAATATTCCTCAGGTAGATCACAACATCTTTGCATTATTTGCTTTACCATTAGGCGATGTGAGTTTAGATACCTTATTAGAGGAAATGGATGAGGAAATTCTTAAAATGCAAAATGAATTAATTAGTGAGCGTGATTACGAAAAACTTTTAAATCAATTTGAAAATCAATTTGTAAGCTCTAATTCTAGTATTGCTGGTATTGCAAGTTCTTTAGCAACATATTATTTGTTATATGGAGATGTCAATATCATTAATAATCAGTTAGAAACTTATAGATCTATTACAAGAGAAGACATTCAGGCAGCGGCTAAAAAATATTTAAGTCCAAATCAACGCGTAGAAATTGAATATCTACCAAAAAAAGACGAACAATAATATGAAAACAGCATTTAACATGAACACTAAAATAGTAGCGTTTTTCGCATTATTTATTATAACTATTGGTGCTAGCGCACAAATAGATAGATCTCAGCCACCAGTGGCAGGTCCAGAACCAGAAATTTCAATTGATAAACCAGAAGAGTTTACATTAAAGAACGGCTTAAAAGTTCTTGTGGTTGAAAATCATAAATTACCTAGAGTCTCTTATTCATTACGAATTGACAATAGTCCTATCGCAACAGGAAAAAAAGCTGGTGTTGAAAGCTTAATTGGTAGTATGTTAGGGAATGGAACGACAACTATTTCTAAAGACGACTTTAACGAAGAAATAGATTTCTTAGGGGCTAGCTTAAATTTTGGAATTAGTGGTGGTTTTGCAAGTTCATTAACGAAGTATTCAGATAGAATATTAGAATTAATGGCAGATGCAGCAATTAATCCCTTACTTACCGAAGAAGAGTTTGACAAGGAAAAAACAAAATTACTTGAAGGTTTAAAAGCAGATGCTAAAAATGCAGATGCAATTGCAGGTAGAGTTGGTGCTGCTTTGTCTTATGGAAAAAATCACCCTTACGGAGAGTTTGTAACTGAAGAAACAATCAATAATGTAACTTTTGGAGATGCTGTAGCATTTTACGAAAAACACTTCAATCCAAATAATGCTTATTTAGTAGTTATTGGTGATGTAGATTATAAAGAAGTTAAAAAACAGATTAAGAAGTATTTTAAGAACTGGACAAAGTCTGTAAGCGTTAATACTACAGTGCCAAAACCAAGTCCTAATGTACAGTACACACAAATTAACTTTGTTAATGTTCCAGATGCAACGCAGTCTAATCTTTCAATAACCAACAACGTAGATTTAAAAATGAGTGATCCAGATTATCACGCAGCTTTAATAACAAACAACATCTTAGGTGGTGGCGGTGAAGGTTATTTATTTAAAAACCTTAGAGAAGAACATGGTTATACCTATGGTGCTTACTCTCGTTTAGGAAATGATAGATATGGAGCGTCTCGTTTTAATGCTACTGCTAAAGTTAGAAATGCAGTTACAGATAGTGCTGTGGTTGAGGCTTTAAAAGAAATCAACAGAATAAAAACAGAACCTGTAGATGCACAATTACTTAAGGATGCTAAGGCAAAATACGTTGGTAACTTTGTAATGGCTTTAGAGCGTCCGCAAACTATTGCTAACTATGCTTTAAATATTAAGTTAAATAACTTACCTGAAGATTTTTATACAACCTATTTACAGAAAATTAATGATGTTACTGTTGAAGATATTCAACGTGTAGCAAATAAATATTTTAAAACGGATAACCTAAGAATTATCATTGTAGGTAATGGTGCTGATGTATTAGAGAATTTAGAAAAAACAGGGATTCCTATTAAGTATTTCGATACGTATGCAAATGCAACTGAAAAACCAGTCTTTACTAAGCCTTTACCAGCAGGTTTAACCGCTGAAAAAGTAATTAATAATTATGTGACTGCAATAGGTGGTGAAGCAAATCTAAATAAGATTAATACTATTTTAGTCAATTCAGATGTTACTATCCAAGGTGCTCCGTTTAAGCCTAAGGCTACTGTAAAACAAATGGTTCCAAATAAATCTTATATGGAAATTGTTGTTGAAGGTATGGGTGCTGTAATGCAACAAAGTTTTAATGGTGAAAGTGGATACATGGTACAACAAGGTCAAAAAATTGTTATGGATGATAAAACACTTGCAGCAAAGAAAGCTGAAAAAGGGTTATTCCCAGAATTGTATTTGGATGCTTCTAGTTTAGAATTAGAAAGTATTATGACTATAGATGCTACGGATGTTTATAAAGTAAAAGTGATGAATGAAGATGTAGCGTCTTATAGATATTATGATACTAAAACAGGATATTTATTGAGAACCGAAGACACTGCAGAGATGGGAGGACAAACAATGACAACTGTTACTGATTATTCTAATTATAAAGAAGTAGATGGTGTGATGTTGCCAAACACTATGAAAATAGCAACAGGACCTCAGGTGCTATCTTTTGAAACTACAGAAGTTAAAATTAACGAAGGGGTATCAGATGCTGATTTTAACTAATCACATTTAAATATTATTATGAAAACCGAAGTGAAAGCTTCGGTTTTTTTATGGTTATGATTTACGGCTAGAATTTGATTGATGCGATAAATAAACGCCAATCAAAATGAGTAGTGCCGCTAAGGCTTGAATGGGACTAAAACTTTCACCATCTAAAATTCCCCAACTTAGCGCTATAATGGGCATCATATAAGTGACAGATGATGCAAAAACGGGAGTGGACATTTGGACCAATTTAAAATACAACACTTTTGCTAAGGCTGTTCCAAAGACAGATAAGATTGTAATATAGACTAATGCATTTAAAAAGTGAGGATTATGAAACGTTTTCGGAGTAAAGAAATTACTAAATAGTAAAACAATAAATGCAGGGATAATTATAAAAGCATAATTGCCGGCAGCAATAGCTAATGGTTTTACTTCTTGTAAATGCCGTTTTATAATATTAACATTAGTGGCATACATTACCGTAGATACGATGACAAAAACAGCGTATAAATAATTTTGATTTGGATTTAATTCTGATCCTTTCAATATTAAAATTGCCGTACCAATAAAACCTAAAATCACACCGAATATTTGACGTCTTGTTGAGGTGATTCTAAAAATCGCAAACCCTAATATAATCGTATTTAGTGGTACTAAAGAGTTTAGTATTGAAACTACAGCACTGTCAATTTCGGTTTCCGCAATAGCAAAAAAGAAAGCAGGAATAAACGACCCTAAAAGTCCAGAAAGTAACAACCATTTCCATTTAGATTTAGGAATTGTTTTTAGCGTATTGAAACCAAAGGCCAAAAGGAGTAGCCCAGTTATAATGGTTCGAAGCGCACCGAGCTGATAGGCTGTAAGACCTAAAAGCGATTTTTTAATTAAAATAAACGAGCTTCCCCAGATAATGGAAAGAATTAAAAGGTAAATCCATTTGAGATTAAGATTTTTCATACAATAACAGCAATTAGGAATCACAAAATTCGTTAATTATCTCGCACGGAACGTCAATATTTATTAGATTTAACCAAAATTATTAATACGTTACACTAATGAAGATATTTAAGACAATAAGCTTAGTAATGATTATGGCTTTATTTTTTACATCTTGTAAAAATGAATCCCAGCCAGAAGTTAAAACGGTAGATGTAGAAGTTTCAAAAAAAGATGTTGCTTCAACGCTAGATCCAAATGCAACTTATGCTAAAGTAGAGTTTGGTATAGAGGGTATGACTTGTGCCATGGGTTGTGCAAAAACAATAGAAAAGAAAATGGCTAAGATGGAAGGTGTAAAGTCGGCTAAGGTTGATTTTGATGCACGTTTAGCTATGGTAGAATATGATGAGGCTAAAGTTACGCCTAAGTCTTTAGAAGAAGCTGTAGGGAAGGTTTCAGAGACTTATAAAGTTAAAGATATGCATATTGTTGATAACTTTGGTGCAGAGAAAAAAGGATGTAAAGAAGATTGTTGTAAAGACAAAACTGAAGCCGAAAAATTGGCTTGTAAAGCAGATTGTAAAAAAGAAAGTTGCAAGAAGAAGAAACGAGCTGAGTAAATTCAGAAAATGTAATAATATTTAAAACGCTATCCGAAAGGGTGGCGTTTTTTTATAGAACTTGAAGGAGAATAAAGGCTATTGCAAAGCTTCCTAAAGGCAGAAGCCATAATAAGAATATTGAGGTGTCTTTGCGCTTTTGTTTGGCGTTAAGAATGTTTCTTTTCTTTCCATTGTAACGCATCCAATTCTTAGAAATAATAAAGAGTGCGATGAGTCCGTATAAAATCCAAAACTTAGTATTAGACATAAGCGCTGTCTTCATCTGGCTTGCAAATGCCATAAGAAATGCAGCTAAAGCAAGTATGATTGACAATTCTAAAAACGTAATATAAAACAATGCGATATCTAAGCTTCGTTTGCCGAATGCTTTTTTATAGTGATTGAAGATAATCATATAGTAACTGTCAAATAACGAAGCCATATAAAAAGGGTATAAAAAAATAAAACCTGCTAATTCACATCAGCAGGTTTTATTTATATAGTTATGTTCTTAGTTTGCAATAATAGAAATGTCATCAATTTGATAAGCTCCATCTAACGTTTCGTCGTTACCAGAACCTACAACTTTAAATGCTACATATAATGTACCAGTGTAAGATGATAAATCAATTAGGCCAGAGTCAACAAATTCATACCACGCGTTAGATTCCGTTGGTATAGTTGCATTAATAGGAATCCAAGTTGCTCCAAGTACATCAGATCCATTATAGTCTGTAGAAACAAATACCTCTAAAGTATTATCTACAGATTCTAAATGATGCTGAGCAGCTTTAAAGTTTAAAAATTCATTATCCTGAGCGTCCATATCAAGACCTGGAGTTACTAACCAAGCGATATTTTCGTCGTTACCAGAACCGAATGTACTGAATTCTGTATAACCATTTCCACTATAAGATTTTTCTCTCCATTTCCATGAACCTGCTTCTGCAAAGTTTGTCCAACCTGTAAAATCTAAATCAGTGTTATTAGTTACAGATTCAAAATCTTCAGAGAAAACAGTCGTAAAATCAGAAGGGTCTAATAAAGAACATCTTGGTCCTTCCATGTTGACATCATCCGTAGAATTTAATGCTAATATTAAACTTGCTCCATCAAAAGTTTTGTTAACGATAGCTGTTATGCTTCCATTTCCTGTTGGTAAAGGTTCGTTTTTAAAACTAGAGAAACTACTTGTTTCTAAATTGAATTGTGTATAAGAAAAACCACCACAACTTTGTAATGCTCTTTGAGTATCATAGACTTGGATTGGGTCAAAATAAGTTTCACCAATTAAGTTATCAGCAAACTCTACATTTTCAACAGTTACTAATACACCTACTAAAGCATTAGTGATTTCAGAAAACGTTTTAACTAAAGGTGTCATTTCAGCAGTTACTGTAGATCTTAAAACCTTTTGTCTTATTTGAATCTCATTTAAACTTGTTACAGTAGTACCGTATTGGTCAGTTTCAGTTCCTCCGCCAATAGTAGTTACTCCGTTTCCTACACGTTCTTCACCAATATATAAATCTTGTAAACTTATATAAACTTCTCTTCCAAAATTAAACTGGTTGTAAGTATCAACTTGGTTTAAGATGACTTTTAAACCTGAAGTTGGGTTAGATGGACTGTCTTGAATATAAAATTCTTTGAAGAAGTTTCCTGTTTGGTCGGAAGATGATACATATCCTTTTACGTATATGTTAGTGTCTACTGGGTCTAAGAATGATCCACTTTGATACATGGCTTTAACTTGCGCGAAAGATACTTCTGTACCTGTTGCTAGTAAATCTGTAAGAGCTTTATTTTCTTCGTCTCCTAAGCTATTAGGTATTGTATAATCATCATCCTGTACACAAGATGTAATAGCTACAGAAGCTATTAAGATTAACATTAATTTTAAAGATTTAATCGCTTTATTCATAACTTTTTTATTTATAATTATTGAATCTATGAAATATACACATTTCATAATTGTAATATTATTTATTAATTTTTCTTTTTAGAATCTTACGTTTAAGTTAACAAAATAATTTGCACCACGTCCATACCAATACTTAGATCCAAATTTAGGGTTGCCATCAGCATTGTCATCTCTAAGTTCTCTGTAGTTAGCGTTTCTACCTTGTTCAAAACCGCCAGTCTTGTAAACTTCGTCTAAGATGTTACCAACACTAGCAAATAGACTGATGTAATAATCACCAACTTTCCAAGATTTACCACCAACAAGGTTAACTACCATATAGTCGCTAATTTTTTCTTGTTTAAGTAAGTCTGCTGCTAATTCTTCATCATAATCATTAATAGGTAAGCCGTCTGAATCTAAATAGAAATTTTCGGTTCTTGTTAAAGCATTGACATCAATATATGCATTAGAAAAGAAGTTAGCTGTTGCTCCAAACCACCAGAAATCAGGATCTCTATATTCAAACCCAATAGAAGCAGCTCTTTGAGGTCCTCCTGCAAGTTTGTAGTCTTTTAAATTAGCCTTTCCATAAGAAATAGAACCATCTTCTGTTTCAAAACTAGCAGATGTTAAATATAAATTAGGGTTATTGTCATAAGTATATTGACCAACAGAAGCAGCACCTTTTAATTTAATAGTTGGTGTTACTTGTGCTTCAATTCCGAATTCTACTCCTAAGTGTTTTTTATCAATACCTTGTAAAACTTCTTGAACAAAAGCAGAGGTGTCATTATCAGTGATATCATTTCCACCACTTAGACCATCAGCATAGTAAAATCCAACTTCGTTAGCGTCTTCTATTTTAGTATAGAATCCTGTGATTTTAGCGTTAACTATTGGAGATCTAAAAATATAACTAGCATCAAATGATGTTACTAATTCTTCGCTAATATTATTTACGATAGAATGATTTTCTCTAGAGTTAGAGAAGGTGTTACGTAAATTAGGTGCTCTTGTTAAATACCCACCATTAACATCAATTAAGTGTTTTCCAGAAATTTTATAAGTAAATCCTGCTTTTCCTCCAACACCGGTAAAAGAAAGTTCTTTTCCTTTTCCGTAAGATGTTGGTGCATTAGGACCATAAGATTGAGCTTCGTCAAATCTACTGTGTTCCCATAAGCCTTCTCTTTGGTAGGTTGTGCTTGTGACATTAGCAGAGGCATAGAAATCAAATTTATTATATTTAAACTGCGCTTGAGCGTAACCAGAAATAACTTCAGCAAATAAGTTGTAGTTATATCTGTATTTATCTCCTTCGTTTAAGATTCTATCTCCATTTCGGTTATCGTATTGAAATCCGTCAAAAGAATCGACATTTAATAAACCAACAGTTGAGCCTAATAAATCGATAACTTCACCAAAGTTTTCTGATTTTAAATTTTTGTAGTTTACGGCTCCATTAATAATGATGTTGTCATTAATTTCAGAAGTAAATATTGAATTAACAGTTAACTGTGTATCATCAGATCTGTCTTCGTATAAGGCATAAGCAGAAGTAATATCATTGATATTATTAGTAACGTTAGCATCTATAATACGATTCCAATCTAATTGACCATCATTTATAAATTTTTGTTCTGCTAAGTAAGCACCTACAAGATCATCTCTTTGTTCGTGATAGCTAGGTAATAGTTGATAATACGCAGCACTTGGGTTACCACCACCACTATAATCTAATCTACTATTTCCTAATTTACCAAATTGGTAACCAACATTAGTGTTTAATCTTGTTTTAGAAGAAATATCCCAATAATGATTTAACATAAAGATTGGCTCTTCAACTTCTTTAATACGAGAGTTACGTTGTTCTCCATCTAGACTTCCCCAATACTCATTGTATTTAATCCCTTTTAAGTCATAAACCTCTTGAGTGTTTGGTGACGACTTTCCTCTTCTATTAGGAGTGTAAACTGAAGTAAAGTTAATACTATGCTTGTCGTTTATTTTCTTTTCTACAGACGCAAAAAATGAATTAGAATCATATAATGTTCCGTCTACAAAACCTTCTTCTCCCCAACGTCTTCCTAACATAAGAGCATAAGACCAACCACCTTCTAATAAACCAGAAGCATAACTAGCCATTACACGGTTTGTATAACTTCTATTTGAAGAAGATAACGTAATTCTACCACCTTTTCTATATGAAGATGCTCTTGTAATAATATTAGATGTTCCTAATACACCACCAAAATTGTAATCTGAAGGTGTTAAACCCGTAGTTAAGACTTGGTTACGCATCATATCATTTAATCCGCCCCAGTTACTCCACTGTGGTCTACCGTTGTAGAGTTTGTTCATCTCGATACCGTTCATTAAAACTGAACCATTTTCTGAATCTAAACCTCTTACTTTAAAGAATGAAGAGCTAAATTCAAAAGCTGCAGTTCTTTGAAAGATGTCTAATGAAGAAGATAGTAACCCAGATATATTATCTGCACCACTTGTATCATCATTTAACTCATCATCAGAAAGGGTAATCGTAAACATGTCTTGTACATCTGAAACATCAATGTCTAGAGTCATATCTGTTATGTCTACAGTTTGACCTTCGTTTACAATAATAGGATAACGTTTTGTTTCGTAACCTGCTTTTGAGATTTTTAAAATTTGTTCTCCTAATGGTACATCACTAGAAAAAATAAATTCACCGAAACCATTTGTTAAGGTTGTTTGTTGAGTTTCTTCAATTGTAACTGTTACATCAGGAATTGGTTCCGAAGATGCAGCATCTTTTACACTACCTTTAATAATAGCACTTTGCGCCATCATTGTAAAAGAGGAAAAAACTCCAAATAATAAAATAATTAAACTTTTTTTCATACCTAGTTTTAAAGTTATTAATCTTTGTACATTAAATAATAAGTTATTTAAGGCTTGCAAATTTACATTATTTATAATAAATATATACTTTTGGCTCAAGATTTGTAAAGTAATTAATGTTAACATAACATGCGATAAATGAAAAATTTAAAATACCCACTATTTCTATTATTTGTTTTGCTCTTTATAAGCGTGAATGCTCAAGAGAAAAAAAAGTTTAAAATTCACACCGTAGCGTTTTACAATTTAGAGAATTTATTTGATACTATAAATGATCCAACAAAGAATGATGAGGCAACTCCGATGATGGAATTGACTGAAGCTCTAAGAGGTAAAGCCTATAAGAAAAAATTACACAATATGGCAAAAGTGATTGCTGATATTGGTTCTACAGATACTAAGAATTCGCCTGCGGTTATTGGTGTTTCGGAGGTTGAAAATAGACAGGTACTTGTAGATTTAGTAAACCAACCAGAATTGCTGAAAAAGGATTATGGCATTATCCATTTTGATTCGCCAGATAAACGAGGGATTGATGTTGCATTGCTATATCAGAAAGCCTTGTTTAAACCTATTGACTCAAGTGCTCATGAATTAATCATTTATGATGATTCTACAAGAGAGCGTGTATACACAAGAGATCAGTTATTGGTTAGTGGAGAATTAGAAGGAGATTTAATACATATTATTGTTAATCACTGGCCTTCAAGAAGTGGTGGTGAAGCACGAAGTAGATTTAAACGTGTTGCTGCAGGGAAATTAAATAAACGTATTATAGATTCTTTACAATCTATAGATCCTTATGCTAAAGTCATGACGATGGGAGATTTTAATGATAACCCAATAAATGATAGTATGAAAAAAGCAATGAAAACAGAGGCAGATTTGGATAAAGTTGGACTTAAAGGTATTTATAATCCTTTTGAAAATAAATATAAGAAATTTGGTTTAGGGACTACAGGTTATAGAGATGCTTGGAGTTTATTTGATATGATTTTAATTACGCAACCGTTTTTAGAGAAAGATTATTCGTCTTTTAGATTTTATAAAGCGGGTATTTTTAACGAATCATATTTAACTAATAAAGAAGGACGTTATAAGGGATATCCTTTAAGAATGAGTAATGCTGGACTGTCAGGTGGCTATAGTGATCACTTTCCGGTTTATATCTATTTAATTAAAGAAGTACAATAAGTTGATTTGGAAACTGTAAATTAAGAATCCATTTTTACCATAAAAAAAAGCGTCTAGAGTTCTTTTCTAGACGCTTTTTTTATAGTAGTATTTGAGGTTTAAAACCAAAGGTTCCACGGAATTTTAGCCAAAACTAATACTAAAGCTAAGGTATAAAAAATAGCTAGCATTTTAAATTTTGGTTTAGATGTTAATTTCTTTTTGTGTTTTGAATAGCCTATAGTTAATAACGCTATTGCAATTATCATAGTTAGTGGGTGTTCTACAATGAGATTTCTTAAAGCTTTGTTTCCCATTACTTCTCCCATACCGCCAACTTGTTCTATTACTGAAAAATAATCTTTCATAAAAAACAATACAATACCAATGAGCAATTGAATGTGCATTGTTATTAGTGCAAATAATGAAATTCTAAAATCTTTTGCATCAAATTCCTTGTCGCCAAAAAATTTAATTAGTGCATTAAATGTAGCAAGTACTAATACTAGAAGTACTAAATAAGCCCATGTTGAATGTATAAACTGTACAGTTTCCATAATAATAAGTTGATTAATTTCTGTAAAAATAAGGATTTAAGGGGGAATGTAATTACTCTGAAATTGTAATTTTATGTTTTAGCTCGTTTCCTAATTCGTCTATAACGGTAATGATATGGTTTCCAGAACTTGGAAGAATAGCCATGTCGTGAATGTCTTTTGTGCTTCCAATATATTCACTATCAACGTACCAATACAATTCTAGTTCAGGTTTAGAATGCGCTACTTTTAAGATTAACTCATTAATATGACCATCAAAATCTTTTGGCAAATAAATCGTACTTTGTTGATTTGGGTAAATAAATTCCATGGGAGTTCCAATGGATTCAGTGCAATCTGCTCTGTAAGGTGGTAACGGTTTGTAAAACGGGTTTTTAGTTTTAAAATAATAGGCTTGTAAAGGAGGTAAAATAAACCAAGATTTATTTTTAATGTTTGAAATGGCTTCACATGAAGTGTTAACCTGAAACTGTTCAGAAGCATCTAAATGGACTAATTTATGATAAGGGCAAGGCTCGGTTTTCTTTCCGCTTGCTTGTATATAACGCATTTCTGTTTCATCGCAAATAGATGATGCACGATACCCACTTTTTTTACAGATATTAACTTCTAACATGTCGTCATATGGCATTGCAAACCAGTCGCTTTTTGGTAGTAAGTCAAAAACTTCAAACAAAATAGGTGCAGCTGCTTGCACACCAACTAAACCAGGTCGTCCTTCTCCATCAGCATTACCAACCCAAACGCCAACCACATAGTCTTTGGTGGTTCCATTGCCCAAGCATCTCTAAAACCAAAACTTGTTCCTGTTTTCCATGCAATTTCCTGAGAAGAATCATAGTATTCCCAGCTTTCATCACTTTGTGGTCGGTTAACTTGTTTCATGCTTTCATAGGTGAGATAAATGGAAGCGGCATCAAAGACTTCTTTTTCTGTAGATAGTTTTCCGAAATCAACAGATTGTTTTGAATTGTAAATGGGCTGGCAAAATTCATTATTGAAATACTGACTAGAATGGGCGTTAAAATGATTTAAAGTCGAAGACATCGCAGCATAACTTTTACACAAATCCCAAAGATTACTTTCTGCACCTCCAAGTATTAAAGACAAGCCATAATGATTGGCGTTGTATTTTAAATCTTTAAGTTGAAGCGCTTTGAGGTAATGATAAAACCGATCTAATCCAAACTCTTGAAGCATTCGTACTACAGGGACATTTAATGACCGCGATAGAGCTTCATTAGCATGTACAGCTCCATCGTAAGTTTGGTTATAGTTTTCGGGGTGATAACTTCCAAACTGCGTAGGTACATCTGCAATTAGAGTGTTGGGTAATACATCTCCAGCATCTAACATGGCAGCATATAAAAAGGGTTTTAATATACTTCCTGTACTTCTGGGTTTGTCAATAATATCAACACTGTTTTGATGGGCTTTGTTTGTAGGCGAATTGCCTACGTAAGTTAAAACCTCTCTTGTTTTTACATCTAAAACCAAAACGGAAATATTATAAATTTCATTTTGTTTTAAGCGATTATAATGTTGCTTTACAATGCTATTAGTTTGTTCTTGAAGCGCTATGTTAACCGTAGTTTTTATACGTTTACCTTTATGTTTTTTTGCTGTTTTTTGAAGTAAATGAGGTGCGATTTGCGGTAATGGATAGGGCTTTTGCGGTAAGCCTTCAGCAATAGATAGCTTATAGGTGAGTTCGTCTATTGTACCATTTTCATGAAGCTTTTTTAGTAACCGATTGCGTTTTTCTAATAATCGTATTTGATTTTTTCCAGGATAGATTAAACTTGGAGCATTGGGTAAAACCGCTAAAGTGGCACTTTCGGCCCAAGATAAATTATAGGCATTTCGATTAAAATAACGCCAAGATGCTGCGTCTATGCCAACAACATTTCCTCCAAATGGAGCATGACTGGCATAAAGATTTAAAATGTCATCTTTAGACAATCTGAATTCTAAGCGTGTGGCTAAAATGAGTTCTTTGAATTTTTCAAAATAGGTGCGTGATTGTCCTTTTCGAGATAATCGAATGACTTGTTGAGTTAAGGTACTTCCGCCTCGTTTTATAGTGCCAGAACTTAGATTGCCTTTTAAAGCCTTAAAGATTGAAACCGGATTAAAACCAGGATGTTTGTAAAAATATTCATCTTCAAATTGAAGAATGCAAGTTTTGAATTTTTCTGGAACACTATCATTAGCGGGAAATCTCCACTGGCCATCGTCGGCAATTAAGGCCCCTAATAATTCATTTGATTGACTTGTAATAACAGTGGCTGTTGGATCTTTAAATAATGTCTTTGGCAAACAAAAATAATAAGCACCTAAAAGCATTAAAACCACTAAGGATTTTGTTTTATTTCGCTTAAAAAAATGAATTAATCTATGCATAAATGATTTACCGAACGCTTACTTAAAACTTGTTAAACAAAGTTATCTATATATTTAAAGCTGTTAAATGTTTTCTTAGACTTTTGAACTATTTATGACGCAACTTAAACTAAAAGTAAATTCATGTTACGTTTTAATTGAAGTGAAGTAAATGTAAATAAGACTTGACAAATATTAAACCTATCAAGTCTTATTTATATTAAACTAGCAGCCATTTGGCATATCAAACTCAATTATTTTTTCAGTGATATTATCTTCAAAATCGGTCAAAATGATTTTAAGAAAAACACGATTTGTTGCAACTCCAATAGGATAATCCTTCACATTTTTTATCGTCTTAAAATAGTCTAACCAATCTGCTCCACATTGGTCAATAACTTCAATTTTTAAATCCTCTACAGAAGTGTCAATAAATTGTTTCCAATCATTTTCAGTATAAGCTAATGTTTCAAACGTATTAGATCTCGTTTGTTTTAATGGCTTCCATTCCGAATCAAAATGTTTCCAGTCATTAGCATCACATTTTTTATCTGCACTCATAAACGAAATGCTATTTTCATAACGTTGAAAAATACTCACATGCTTATAATCATTATCAACTAAAACAATTTGTTTTTTTTCAGGTGACGCCCCTAAATCGACATGGATTGTTGTAGAGTCGGTTTGTTTTAAGTTATGAAGTCTTTTGTAATCGCTAGTCGCTAAATTCTTTATTTCAACATTCAATAAGTCTAAATCTAATCGAATAGTTTTAGAAATTTTTGTTGAAGATAAGTAGCCATTAAACACATAACCAATATGGTTTCGAGTTTCAACTTTTACCCATTCTCCGCTTACTTTTTTTCCGCCATCGAGCACGACTAATTTTTTATCTGTTTTTTCAAGGACTCCAATGGCCTCGCCATAGGCTAATTTGCTTAGCATTTTGCCACTTACATCGGGCTGGTCTCTAAGTGATAATCCGCTTTCTGCTGCTACATAAGCATTTTGTTGTGCTGTTACTAATGCGACAGTGAAGAGCATTCCGATCGCTAAAATCTGCTTTAAATTTCTCATAATTTTGTGATTTAAGGTTAAACATTTTTAGCGGTTTTGTTTCTAGGATTCTTGCCTTCCGGACGGCGAGTATTTAGTTTAATTGTTTTGTCATTACGAGGACGTAGGACGTGGCAATCTTATAAAAGGTAACGTAATTGATAAACAGATTGCCACGCTATGCTCGCAATAACGTTTCTTCATAACAGACCTGCTAGGTTTTTAAAACCTACAAGGTCTCGTTCCATCGACTTACTTCTCAACAGTAATCCATTCTCCTTTGTTTCGCACCAAATAGTCATTATCATACATAGCTTCAGCTTGTGAGCCTGGTAAATAATAGGTGCCTAGGTAAGAGGCATTCAGCAATACGGTAAACGTTTTGGTGCCATGTTTGCCTTTAGGATTCATATCGAAATAGAAATTCACTCTGTCATCTCTAATATCTGTGTATCTCGCTTGGCTCACAGTGGTATCTCCAAAAGCTGTAAATCTTGTATTGACAATATCCCAACCTGAAGGGAAAATTTGCGTTAAAGCCACATCGTGTACATAGTCATTCGTTAAGTTGGAAATACTTACTGTAGCTACAAAATCTTGTCCTTGTTGTAGCGTTTTAACATCAATTTTGTTGCCTTGTAAATCTTTGTATACTGTTGAAATAGTAAAGCCACGTTGTTCTGCTAATTCTTCGCCTAATTTCAATTTACCAGAGTTTAATACTCTCACATAAACTAAATTGTCTTTTGCGTTAGTAATGGTAAGTTGATTAGTACCATCATTAATAGGAATATGACGTTGTGCAATGGCATTTTTAGTGTCTATAGTTTCTGATTTACCATTAATACTATAAGTCAGTTTTAAATCTTTACCGCCATTTTTAATAACCATTTTCCCCATGGCTAATAAACTATAAGCCGTCGTTTGTGTACTCATCCAACTATTGCCTGATAAATCTTTAGCAATGGTTTTCGCTAAATCTCTAGCTTTTGGGTTGCCTGTAATTATCATCGTTTCTAAAGCCATGGCTCTATTTCGATCTGCTGAACCATAGGTGTAATAATTTGATTTATACGGTTGAAAATTGATATTTGCCGTTTTAGAAATCGCATCACTCGCTTCTTGTTGTCCTGCTAAAGCATAAGCTGCTGCTAATCTCCATTTAGCTTCGTTAGATAGTTCTTCAAACTCACGCAATCTATTCATGCTTGCTAAATCTGGACTACCAGCTAAAGCTAAGGTGTATAAACGATAGGCTTGTGCTAAATCGGAATGATAAACCCGATAGCTAGGTCTCCAATTTCTAGAGGCTTGTTTTTGGTACGCAATCCAGTTGCTCTTGAATGTTAATGGCAATACAAAGCCTTTTTTCTCGGCTTCAATCATAAAGTGACCAGCATAACTTGTACTCCAATCATTAGCGGTGTTTTCTCCCATCCAATAGCTCATGCCGCCATTAGGTTGTTGGAAATTACCTAAACGTTTAATACCACTTTCAATATTACGTTGCACTTCTTTTTTCTTCTGAGGCGTTAAATCAAATATATCAGCTAAGAATAGTTGCGGGAACACTCCAGATGTGGTTTGTTCTAAACAACCATGCGGATAGCGGATTAAATATTGTAATCTACCCGTAAAGTCCATTGGTGGCAAGGTTGAAAATTCTACCGTTGCTGAATTTGTTCCAGCAACACCAAAGGTTGTGATATCTATTGTTTGTTTGGCATTCGCCTCTAATTCATTATCAATAACACGCGATGTATACGGATTAGGATTCTCTACATCAATTTCAACTTTATAGGTTGATTTTTCTCCGTTTCCTGTGGCGATGACTTCAATGGTATTGATACCTTTTGCTTTGGTGACATCCAATTCAAAATACACCATTTTTTCATCTGGTTTATCGAATTTTAATGATTGTGAAGCGTTGCCTTTTACGACAATACCATCACTTAACTTTAAGGATAGATTGACGTTTTTCACGTTGTCTTCCATGGCAAAAACCGTTACAGGAAGTGTTACTTTTTCACCAGGACTCAATTTGCGTGGTAAAGTTGCTAACACCATTAATGGTTTTTTAACCTGAACCGATTTCTCAGCACTTCCATAAGCTTCTGTGGCGTTATTACCTGCTACAACCATGGCTCTAACCGCACCAATATAATTTGGCATTTTTAGCTGATGCGTTTTTGTTTGTCCTTTGTCTAAAAGGAAAGGTCCTAAATAGGTCACCACAGGTTTAAAACGGTTGGCTTTCTTGTTTTTTCCACCAGCAGCACTGCCATCTCCACCAATAGCAAAGACTTGGTCAATGCTTCCTGAATACGCTCCAATAACATCATCAAAAATGTCCCAAGTTTTTACACCTAAAGCTTCACGAGCATAAAAACTATCCCAAGCATTAGGGGTTTTAAAACGCGTTAAATCTAACAAGCCTTCTTCTACAACGGCAATAGTATAGGTCATAGATTTGTTGTTCTTTTCAGATACTTTTATCTCGTAAGATTGCTCCGGCTGAATCACATCTGGCATTTTAATTTGTGGCTCTAATTTTGTCGAAGGATCCTCAACCATCATAGGAATTACACCATACAAACGAATTGGTAAATCGTTAGAGGTAATAGCATGCGGTTGTAATAACGAAATATTAATAAACACATTTGGTGCCATTGCTGAAGTTACAGGAATATCAATGGTAGTTTCGCCTGGCTTGGTTTTTACCCATTGGTGTTGTAGCACTTCTGAACCATTTTCTATACTTACTAGAGCCCGACCTTCAGATCCTGAAGGGAAGGTTAATTTTGCCGTATCGCCAACATTATAATTTTCTTTATCGGTTGAAAACACTAACATTTTAGCTGCTTCCTTATCGTTTGAAGGATTTGTAGACCACCAGTTTTTATAGAAATACGCCGTTCTTCCTGTGGCATGGCCACTTACAGGATCCACCACTCTAATTAAGTAACGTCCGCGTTCGTTTTCTGGGATTTTTAGTTTGAAATTTGCTTTTCCATTGGCATCTGTATTCACAGAAAAGGACTGAACAGGTCTGTGGTAATTGCTCGATACGTAACTCGATAAGTTATCGTAAGAGGAATTCCACCACCAACGCCATTCGACTTTATAAACCTTTACTTCTAGATTTTTACGTTGAATAGGTTGTCCTTCAGCTGTAACTGTAGCCACCTCAAAGGTGTGATTTTCATCTGTAAAATATGAGCCGTAGTTATTGCCTTTTGGTGATTGTAACCCAACAAAACTTTCGTAAGGAGCATAGGGCATGGTGAAGGCATCAAGGGAAAAATCACCTCCGTTTTCAAACGCTCGCACTAAGAATTGCGCGTTTAACATGCCTGGTGCATTTTTGCCAATATTCAGTTTTGAATTGATGACTGCATTACCTTCTGCATCTAAATGGCCTTCAAAAACATTGGTTTCTTCAGAGCTGAATGTTCGTGTTGGATCGTTAAAAACGTAATCTTTATAGCCTTTAAAACTGGTGTAGCTCGAGGTAAATTTTGCTTTTATTTCAGCTTTTAAATTTTTTGCTGGTGCGCCGTGTAACCATGTCACGTTTAAATCGCCTTGAAGTGGTTTGTTGTTGGTTAGAATCTCGTCTTCAAAATCGATTTTTATTTTTAATCGGTTTGGTTTTACGGTTTCAATTTTTAAACTTTTTGAAAATGTGGCACCACCAACGGATACTTTTGCGTTGTAGTTTCCGGTTTTGTAATCGGTGGAAGTTGGCACTATAAAATCATAGAAATTATTAAGATTATCTATAGAGATTTTTCTGTACACTAATTTTCCAACAGGATCTGTGATTTCTAATTTTACAGGATGACGCTTTGGTAATTTGTTTGCAACATCATTCAACATAAATGTTAAAAACAAACTGTCTCCTGGTCTCCAAACACCGCGTTCTGCGTAGATGTAGCCTTTAAGTCCACGTTGTAGCCGGTTACCAGACACATCAAATTTACTCAGCGATAAGGACATACCATCGTGTAATTTAATATAACTCACATTACTACCTTTAGTCGCAATCGCGAAAGCAGCCCTGTGTTTAGCATCGATTTTTATAATACCATCTTTATTGGTAATGCCATTTGCTAATTCTTGTTGTTGGTAATTGTATAGTGTGACTTTTGCACCACTTTCTGGACTAGTTGATAGCATATTTGTTATCGCAAATAGATACGTATTATCCGCACCTTGTTTCGCAATAATTCCAAGATCTGAACTGATTAAGTTCTGTGATACCACACGATTGCCGTAATTATAATAGGAGTCCGTACAAGGATTGTCTCTATCTCTCCAACGGTAATTGGTGTTTCTGTAGCTATAGGTTAAATTGTCCCAATAGCGTTCTTCTCGTAACTCTTCTTCTTCCTCAGTACTTTCTTCAGAAGCGTAGTAATCTTCCTCGTAATAATCGTCGTAGTAATCATCTTCATCAATGGTTGTTGTTTCAGCGTTTGATGAACAATCATATAACGAATAGTCCTTTTTAAAACTTAATTCTACTCTATAAATAGCTCCAGGATCGGCTTTTAGATATTTTGATAAATCAATACTGTAAGCTTTCCATTTTCCGGTGTTTTGATTTTCTTCTTGAATTAAAGTGATGGTCTCTTTGGCGATACGTCTACCTACTTTTTTAATAGCATATTGGTCGCGACTATTAAGGTTGTAATCTTGTAAAAATTGAAGAACGTTATCTTCAAATATTTTAATGATTCTGACATCGACTTTACTCAAGTTAACCGCTTCAAAATTGAATTTCAATTCTTTTGAATTTGGAAGAATACTTCCGTTGCTAATAAGTCGGACTTCAGGTTTTAATTCTTCAAAAGTTAGCAGTTCTGAAAACGGTGTTTTTAATTTGAAACCATCGGTGTTTTTAATGCCTTTAAAGACATCGACTTGGATATCTCCAACCAATTTAGTGTCTGGATACACTCTTAGTACATTACCATCAACAATATATTTTGGATTTTTAACGCCTTGAAGCGATACCAATCCGGCGAAATTTTGCTGCTTTACTAAAGGATCTGAAAAGTTAAGTGATAAGAATTGTTCTGGGCTCTGAACAACTTCTGTCGTTACAATCGTAAAATTATTTTTTCCAGGAATAGTAATAAAGTTTTCGCCTTTATTTTCCGCTTTTATGGCAGAGCCATCCCATGCGATATCAATTTTACTGTCTTCAACTAAACGGTTAATACTGTCTATTTTAAACTCGAAGAATTTTGAAGTTTCATTAGCTTCATTCCACACTAAATGTAAAGGTTTTGAGTTCTGAGCAGCAGTGACTAATTTTTTAGCCTCATTAAGTGAAATCACATCAGCCGATCGTAATTGCGCAAACATATACTGCCATTCTTTACTGTACGATTGTAGGTTTTGAGTGGTAATATTGAAACTTGGTGTGATGGTTTTAAATTGAAACGTATAATCTTCAAAATCCTTTGGTATGGTATTATAAATTTCACCCAATTTAACGTTTACGGTATATTCTGTAGCAGGTTCTAAAGATTCATCTGGTGTAAACAAAAGCGTATGATTGTTCATGGCTTTTAATTGTCCTTGAACGTGAGGTGTTAATTTGATAAGGTCAGTTGGTAGTGTTTTATCTATTTCCCATCCGCTTACTGTATCTGAAAGCGTAATTTTTATAGGATCTGCAACAGATACCAATCCTGAAGTGGTGTAACTAATATAGTCTCTGAATTTAAAAATGTTATCCGTTTCAACAGGTTTCTTTTTACAAGAACTTACAAATGCTAGAATTAGGAGTAGGACGAGGTGCTTTTTGATGTTCATGTTGCTGATGGATTTAAGTAAAAGATTCGATTATCAAGCAAAGGTAAGTGCTTTCTTGTTAAATAAGTACGCTTACATTTTTAGTTTTAGACGTAGGTGAATTGTTAAATTGGTCTTAAAGTTAAGAATTATACTCAAATGAGTTAATGGAATTGAGATTGTTTTTGTAATGGAAAATTTGGTTTTGATTTGTCATTTCTGTGCGGGTTGTGCTGCTGTTGACCCATCCCTTAATCCCTTCCCAGGAAGGGAAACTGTTGCATGACAACTGTTGCGCGTTAATAAATATATTGAGTGTTCCCTTCCTGGGAAGGGCTAGGGATGGGTATTTAAATTTTTAATCTCCTTTTCAATTTCTCTAATTACCCAACTTAAATTATTTTTAACATCTAAATTGCTAAACCTAATTACTTTTACGCCTAAAGATTCTAATCGACTTTGCCTGAGGGCATCTTTTTCTTGATGTCCTTCTTTAAAATGGATAGAGCCATCAACTTCAATGGCTAATTGTAAATCTTTACAGTAAAAATCTACGATAAAATAATCGATTGGTATCTGCCTGCTGAATCTTACTCCTAGTTTTTTCTTGTTTATTTCTCTCCATAAAACGACTTCGCTAAGCGTCATGTTTTTACGAAGCTTTTTTGCGTATTCTACTAGTTTTGCATTGTATGGTATTATTTTTCTCATTGTTTGACCCAACGTTTAATCCTTTCCTGAGACGGGAAACTGTTGTGGATATGTTTAAAAAAAATCAATCATTTTGTAATGCTATTTCATCATTAAGCACAACTAAAATTTGAGATATTTTTTCTAGCACCTCTTGTTGTATGACGTATCTGAGATGCTCAATAGCGACTCTATTCAGTAAATGACCAAAATAGGCGTCTTGTTTAAATAGAAAGTCGATAGCCATATCTTCTTTAGGACTTTTAATAGTGTCTAAACCTAGTTGTTTTCTCATTTTAGGCAATTCCAAATGAGCACTTACAGGTGCACTAATGTTTTGCATATTATTTAGAAGATTCATACTGTTATCTTGGTCTTCAAACCCAGACTTAACAATTGAGAAATACTCAGCAAGCATTTTTGTAAGTTGTTTATTTCTTAATAAATCGATGTTTCCAGAATCGTAAGCTCCAGTTAATAATTCTGCGCGATACCAACTTTGGGCTCCATAAACAAGGAAATTCTTTATAGAATCGTTACTCGCACGTGGTATTTTGCCTTCATACATTTTAATGAGTTCACTACTTTTTCTAATCACGTTTTTTTGCATAAACATCGTTTCTACTAAACGTTCTTTAGATGCTATAACGTCGTCTTTTAGTGATACTAATAAGTTGTGTTCTTGTTTTAGTTGAATTCGATTTTGATTCCAATTATTTATTTGAAGTGCAATGAGAATCCCAATAACCACAAGCACAATTTCACCAATAGCGTATTTAAAGTATTTGGTTGTTTTGTTTGTTTTCACGAGGTTAAGTCTTATACCACGAAAGAATTTTATCATATTTTAGTTTGTGTTTTTTTTCCTCAAGAGGTGATTTTACAAAATTAGTTTTGATTATTTTTTAAATGATTATCAATGTCTATAATCAATACTTTAGCATTTGTTAAATAGCTTTGAAGTTCAGCTATATAAATTTCAAAGATGAAATAAAATACGGCCAATCTACTTTTTATACTTTGGTCGTTATAATAACTATCAACAAAACCATTAATGTTGCCATTCATTAAATAAGATGAATACCATTCGAAATTTTGATAATAGTTATAATTTCTTACAAATTGATCGCCTAATTCCTCAGTACCTACACTAATTTCTGTAAGGTGTTTATTGTAAAACTTATCTATGGTTGTTGTAAGTTCTTGTTCTAAATTATTAGATAGACTAGATAAATTTTTAAGCAAATCTAATCCGCGTCTACTTAATGCTAAATCTTTATATCCACTTATTACAGTTGAATAATTAGGGTTATCCTTCCAATCTTTCCTTGTTAGTTCTTTGTTTAGTACACTGTCAAATGCAGGTTTTCTTACTGTGAAATATTCTTTTATAAAAGGCTCAAATTCTAAGATATCAGTTTCTAAATCTTCTTTTACAGTCTGATATATTGCGTTTTGTGTATTAACTTGTTTTCTGTTTTCATTCCAATTGTTAATCTGCAATGCAATTAAAATCCCAATAACCACAAGCACAATTTCACCTATAGCGTATTTAAAGTATTTGGATGTTTTGTCTGTTTCCATGAGGTTGTATCTTATTTTCCTAAAGAATTTTATCATAGTGTATCCGTTTTAGAAAGCGCAATAATAGCATCTAAGGTTTCTTGTACTAATTGTAATTCACCACTTGAGTTGACAATTTGATCTAAAAAATCTTGCCGTGATTTTACCAAATATTCAAACTCTAGAGTTTGTAATGCATCAAAATCATTACGTGGATCCTTAAAATTAAAATTGAAATCGAAATGCTTTGACATGTAAGGGTCGTATTGTTCCCAGACATGATTTCTTGAACGTATTTCTTCTTCTTGATAATCCTCAATTAAATCTTCCCATGAAATCAATAAATCGCGCAACTTCTCATTTTTTATAACCTCAAATGAGGATGTGTTAGTTAACGCTGTGATACTAGATTGAGAAGGATTAAAAGTTACACCATCATAAGTATCCCACAAGAGAACCGATAATGAATCTAAAACTTCTGGATTTGGTTTTGATGTGATAGGAAATAGCGTTATGACTTTGTTACAATAATCTAAACTTAACTTATGCCTATACACAACTGAGTCTAACTGTTTTTTGTTTTTTTTAAATTCTTTATGAATGTTAGTTAAAATGGCTTTTTCCTTACTAGAATTTTTTCGGTTCTCATTCCAATTATTAATCTGTAGTGCAATTAAAATACCAATAACCACAAGGATTATTTCGCCAATAGCGTATTTAAAGTATTTGCCTGTTTTCCCTGTTTCCATGAGGTTGTATCTTATTTTTCTAAAGAATTTTATCATGCTTAAACTTTGATTTTTATGATGTTATTTCTTCTTTTCTAAATAATCATTAATGAGTTTAATTGTTGCTCTACCTTTTTTGTTATGGGTAACTCTAATCTTGTTAGAATACAAAATGTTTTCTTTTAGTATTGTAAAATCTTTAAGTGCTTCTTTTTTTTGATCTTCATTTAGATTATCAAAAAAGTGAATGACATCTTCATAAGTAATCGCGTTAGTATTTGAATTCCATCTAGGTGCCATAGAAGCCTCTCTTAAAAAGGCATTGTCCGTATAATCATTCAGCCTGTAATATGCATTTGTTTGTAAAGCAATGTAGGTGTTTTCTTGTTTTATAACTTCTTCTACATGCTTATAATAGTTTTGTATACTTTCTCTTAATTCCTCCGAAGCGATTAGCGCTAGCTTACCAGAAAATTTCATTTCACTGAATACCACGTCATTTCCTTCAAACCAGTTGGTTCTCTGAATGTTACTTAAAGCTCCTAAAAAAGCTTGTTGGTTTGACTTAATTGAATTGGTCCTTAGCGTACGCATTATCTGGGTAAATGCATCTAGTTTTAGCGTGTCTATATTAAAATGCATCTCAAGTTCTGTTTGGTCTTTATTTAAATCAGATAGGATTCTTTGCAGATAGTTTTCTTCGTATTGACTATTCTTTCTGTTTTCGTTCCAAGTATTAATTTGAAGTGCTATGAGAATACCAATAACCACAAGTACAATTTCTCCGATGGCGTATTTAAAGTATTTGGATGTTTTATTTTTCTCCATAAGGTCTTTTCTAATATGTCTAAAAAATTTTATCATGGTTTTAAGTTTAGCTCTGAATTTAATAAGTTGGTTAGGCGCTCTCTCATAGCTTTAAATTCTTGCAAAGCATACTTTTGATATACAAGCATCTCTAACTTAAGTGTTATGATATTCCATGCTTCTAAATTATTAAATAGCCTTTCAAAATCTGTTTCAGGTCCTCCAGATACGAGGCTGTCTTTATACATATGTAGAGCAATTTGCGAGTAATTAAGATGTTTGTTAATAAAAGGTTCTATAGTTAATAAATATTGATCGCCTATTCCTTTATCAAGAGTCTTAAAGCGGTTCAATTGAATACTAAATGCTTGCAACTCGTCTTTAATTTTGGTGTTATTTACTTTAGCTAAATAGCCTTCATTCATAAACTCTTGGGCTATTGGGTAATTAAAATTATTGACCCAAGCTGTACCTAATGCACCTAAGGTTTTTTGAAGTGTTGGTATAGAATCTTTGTTGTTAGAGCTTAATATTTCAAGCGTTTTTCTATTTTGAATGACTAAACTATCAATGCCACTAATTAAATTGTCTAATTTATCACGACTACTTTCTAACTCCTCGTGCATACGTTCGTAGTAATTGCTTAATGTGAGTTTTTGAAGACGTTTTTCATTCCAGTTATTGATCTGAAGCGCAATGAGAATACCTATAACTACGAGTATTATTTCACCAATAGCGTATTTGAAGTATTTGGATGTTTTGCCTGTTTCCATGAGGTCTTTTCTAATGTGTCTAAAGAATTTAATCATAGGTTAATTCGCTATTAATAATCGATAAGATTTGTTGTGCCTTTTTTATAATTTTTAAATACTCTCTATTTTGGTTTTGAGTGCCGATTGATTTTAATGTTAACGCATTTAAGTAAGCATTATCTTTTATCAACAGAGATATATCTAATGGAGACACTTCTGCATTTATATTCATGCTCTTTTTTGTTATCGCAGGATGTATTAATGTGGGCGTAATAATTTGATGCTGATAAATTTGAACACTTTGTTCCATGTTTTTTTCAATTCTCTCTGCGTTGGAATAAAATCTAAATATGAGATCTCGTAATTTTTTGTTTTTTATAAAGCTACCTGAACTACTTGCTTGTATTTGGTTGATGGTTCCTTTTTCGGGAATAAAATAAGATTCACCAAATAATATTAATGTCATGTTTGCAAGTAATACTTCATCTTGTGCGGTAAATATTTTTTTTGAAGAAATAAGTGTTAAGATCGTATCAATATTATGTACCATTACATTATTATCTGCAACTCTAGTATTAAGCGTTTCAATATCAAAAGTGAAATCATTTTTTAGGTCTTGTAAATAAATAGTCTCTTGACTGTTTATTTTTCTATTTTCATTCCAGTTATTAATCTGAAGTGCAATGAGAATACCAATAACCACGAGCACAATTTCGCCAATGGCGTATTTAAAGTATTTGGATGTTTTTCCTTTCTCCATTGATTTATATCTTAATTTTCTGAAAAATTTTATCATAATTCTTATTAATGATTTACCAAATCTGAAAGCGCCATTCTTACTTAAAGGGTATTAGGTGTATGAAGATAGGCGTTGTAATAATCAGAGAACTTTATCTCTAATAGAGAATGTTGTCTAAGGTTATATCTAGTCGCTCTTCTAACATGCTAAGAAAAGTTTTCTTGGATGTTTTGTTTTGTATCATTCTTTTTATCGGCATTAGCACAGAGTAGCATAATGTAGATTTGTAATTCGGTTTTGGTCCAGTTAGGTTTTTTGTTTTTCATACTGTTTTGGTTATAATCTATTTGTTGGATATGTTATGATAATACCGATAACTATAAGGAGAGTTTGGTTTATGGTATAGGAAAATATTTCGAAAAAAATCTCGGGGAGGATGAATAGCCTAATTGGGCAAAACAATGTAATCATTTACTTTCTTTAGGTTGAAAGTAAATTAGGTTGATGGCTGTAGTTGAGGTTGGTTAACTATTTGTGTTTAAATATATTAAATTGTTACAAATAATGCCTTTACATTTGATTTTAATCTTTAAAAAATAGGAGTGCTTGGCTTTATTTAAAGTAGCGTACACTTTTAAGAGATAAAATTTTAAAGCGCTAAAGTGTTCTTTTTTTTGACATGGTTGCTATGAGAAAAGCTGATATTTTATTAGTAACTTCGCATAAAATTTTAATAATTCATAAAAAATAAGCAAATATGGAAGCAGTAGCTACCGATTTCGGAATTAAAGAAGCCCTACAACAGTTGGGTGTAAAAGATATAAATGAAGGATCTTCTACAGGTTCTAATAATTTTTCTAATGGAGAAATTATAGAGTCATACTCTCCTGTAGATGGCAAATTAATAGGAAAAGTAAAAACAACCACAAGAGCCGATTACGACAAAGTAATGGATGCAGCCACTAGCGCATTTAAAACGTGGAGAGATGTACCTGCACCACAACGTGGAGAAATTGTACGTCAGTTTGGTAATAAATTAAGAGACTTAAAAGAACCTTTAGGGAAATTAGTGTCTTATGAAATGGGTAAATCCTTACAAGAAGGTTACGGTGAGGTTCAAGAAATGATTGATATCTGTGATTTTGCTGTTGGTTTATCACGTCAATTAAACGGACAAACCATTCCTTCAGAACGTCCTGGTCACGTGATGAGAGAACAATGGCACCCAATCGGTGTGGTTGGTATTATTTCGGCATTTAACTTTCCAGTAGCAGTTTGGGCTTGGAATACCGCTTTAGCTTGGATTTGTGGTGATGTTTGTGTTTGGAAAGCCTCTGAAAAATCATTGTTATGTTCAATAGCTTGTCAGAATATTATTGCGGATATTCTAAAAGAAAATAACTTACCAGAAGGTATTTCTTGTATTATTAATGGAGACTACAAAGTAGGTGAAATGATGACTACAGACCATAGAATTCCTTTAGTATCTGCTACAGGTTCTACAAGAATGGGACGTATCGTAGGTAAAACAGTTGCAGAACGTTTTGGTAAGTCGTTATTAGAATTAGGTGGAAACAATGCTATTATTATTACACCAACTGCCGATTTAAAAGTGGTGGTTCCTGGTGCTGTATTTGGTGCTGTGGGTACTTGTGGACAACGTTGTACATCGACACGTCGATTAATTATTCACGAATCAGTTTACGATAAAGTACGCGATGCCATTGTTGGTGCTTACGGACAGATTAAAATTGGTAATCCGTTAGATGAAAACAATCACGTTGGACCATTAATCGATAAAGATTCAGTTAATACCTATTTAGCAGCTATTGAAAAAGCTAAAGCTGAAGGTGGAAACGTATTAGTTGAAGGTGGAGTTTTAGAAGGTGAAGGTTACGAAAGTGGTTGCTACGTAAAACCAGCAATCATCGAAGCTGAAAATCATTTTGAAATTGTACAACACGAAACATTTGCTCCAATATTATACTTAATGAAGTATTCTGGTGAGGTTGAAAATGCGATAGAGATGCAAAATGGTGTGGCTCAAGGGTTGTCTTCAGCCATTATGACTAACGAGATGAAAGAAGCGGAGAAGTTCTTATCTTATGCTGGTTCTGACTGTGGAATTGCTAATGTCAACATCGGAACGTCGGGTGCTGAGATTGGAGGCGCATTCGGTGGTGAAAAAGAAACTGGTGGTGGACGTGAGTCTGGCTCTGATGCCTGGAAAGTGTATATGAGAAGACAAACAAACACCGTTAACTACTCAGACGAATTGCCATTAGCGCAAGGGATTAAGTTTGATCTTTAAGCTAAGCTTAAGTTTTTAAATATTTTAAAGCCATATCGGAAGATATGGCTTTATTTTTTTAACATTGTAAGACGCAACCTTTTCTTACAAATAGCATCTACTTTTTAAATGAGCTATTTTTATGAAACTACTATTTAGATTCTTTTTCTCATGTTACGTGTTGTTAACAGCTGTCAGTTGTGAAGTGCGACTCGAGGACGATACAAGAATTTTGGTTGAAGGCACTATTAAAGATCAAAACAATTCACCTATTTCTAATGCGAAAATTAGTGTTCAGACGAGAAGAAGTAATTACAGCGAAGGAGAGAATCAGTATATTTTAGGGGAAGGCTATAGTAATTCTGATGGTGCGTTCTCTGTTATTTCATTATATGATGGAGATGAAGATTTTGCAATTGAAGTGGATGGAGGAGAAAATTATAGTACGTATGTCTATAAAACGAATACTATAAATTTTACACCAGACGATTTAACGTTTAATCTAGAAACAGTAAGCTTAAAAAAAACAGCCAACTTTAATTATAATATGGTTAGAACAAGCGGAGAATCTAATACGCTTAGGTATAGTTTTAAATATATTGAAGGCTTTTGTTTAGAGTATTATGAAGGGACAACACTTAATGAATATCAAAGTTCATGTTATCAAGAGCGTGTGGTAGGCCAATTTCTCAATGATAACAACCCTGATATTGAATGGCTATTGAGTATCCCATTTGGTGAGGATGTTGAATTTACATATTCTATAAATGACGAACCAGAAATAACTGAAATAATCACAATTAATCAGGAAAATTATGACTTTACATTCAGCTATTAAAGCGCTAGTATTGATTTTTGGACTGTTATATTATTCAGTTGGTTTTGCTCAAGATAAGCCTGATGACAATGAATCTAAAACTGCGTCAAGCAGTACGTTTTTTAACTCAGAAGAACGTCAACGATTTTTCGCAATTACAGTTGGTGGCCATAAACCTTTTACCAGTGGTGATAATTTTATGGGTAAGGGTTTAAAGGGGAAATCTGGAATCGATTTTAAAGTTCAGATGTATATTTATAAGCATTTTTTTATCGGACTTGCATCAGGTGCGAGCTATTTTGATGTTAAAAATCAAGAACTCTTAGGAAGTTATAGAAAATCGAGAATTGCTGAAAATTATGCCTATTTAGGCTATGAATTTCTGCCAACTGATAAATTGAGGTTAGGTCTTAATATATCTATTGATGGTGATTTAGATTATAAAAATACAGGTTTTAGCACGTCTGATATAGCTGAACAGCATGATTCTGCTAAATTAAATCGCTATGGATTATATCTTCATTATGAGTTGGCGAAGCATTTTATGATCTACATTGATTATGCTTATAATGTGAGTAAAACAAATATTGATGTGCCCTCTCAATTAGATAATTTTTTTAGTAAAGGAAAGTACAGTTCTGTAGGTATCGGTCTCGTTTTTACTATTGGAAGTCGTGATTTAATTTCTAGGTTTGTAAATTAATCTTCAAAAAAACAACATTTTAATTTTTGATTTACAAACAGGTCGTCTGTTCTGAAAATAATTAAACACAAAAACCGTTTCTATCTAGAAGCGGTTTTCTTTTTGAATACATTTTCAATTAAACGTTTCTAAAAAGTATAAGTCTTAATAACATGACGCAGCAAGAACTTCAACATTTATATTGGCGAGCCGGATTTGGAATTAATCCCAATAAATTCAAGGCATTATCTAAAAATAGACAGCAAGTTGTTAATACACTTTTTGAAGATTCTAAATCCATAACCCCAATTCAAATAGATTTATCTTTTATGAATGGTGTTACATTAAAAGACATTAAAGACAATCCCAAATTTGCTCAAGAACTCAGAATAAAAAGTAGAAAAAAATTAGCTAATCTTAATAATGCTTGGATTAATCAATTGATATCTCCAAAAGAATTATTACGAGAAAAGATGACCTTGTTTTGGGCCAATCATTTTGTGTGCAGAGAGAATCATGTGGTTTTTGCTCAGCAATTTAATAATACATTACGAACGCATGCCCTTGGTGATTTTAGAACCTTTGTAAAAGTTATTTCAAAAGAAGCCGCAATGCTTAAATATCTCAATGGTAAGCAAAACAAAAAAGCAAAACCAAATGAGAATTTTGCCCGAGAGTTAATGGAATTATTCACTTTAGGTGAAGGACACTATTCTGAAACAGATATAAAAGAAAGTGCTAGAGCGTTTACAGGATATAATCATGATTTTGATGGAAATTTTATATTAGCTCAACGACGACATGATGAAGGTCTAAAAACCTTTTTCGGCAAAACAGGGCATTTTTCAGGAGATGATATTATTGATATTATTCTCGAAAATAAACAATGTGCTGCGTTTATTTCAGATAAAATCTACCGTTATTTTGTGAATCCAAAGCCGAATAAACAACATATCCAGGCTATGGCTGAGGTGTTTTACAAGGATTATAATATCGAAAATTTAATGCGGTTTGTGTTTCTATCCGATTGGTTTTATGATGAGGTAAACATAGGCTCAAAAATTAAATCTCCTATAGAGTATTTAGTAGGTCTCACTAATACAGTACCTGTTACATTTGAAAAAGAAAAAGACCTTATTAAAATTCAAAAATTACTTGGGCAGACCTTATTAGATCCACCTAATGTCGCAGGTTGGAAAGGTGATAAAGCTTGGATTGATGCCAATACCATTATGGTGCGTTTAAAATTACCTTCTGTAATTTTGAATAATGCTGTAATTGCTTCAGGTGAGCATGATGCATTTAAAAAGAAATTTATGAAAAAGCATAGGGGTAAATTACCGTTTAAAACCCTACCCAATTGGGCTGCTTTTTTAGATAATTTTGAGGCTGTTGCTACTGAAAATCTTCAAGATTATATGTTGCAAGGCACTATTAATAAAGGAACTTCTGACTATTTAAAAACGCTGAGTAAAGTGTCTAAGCAAGAGTGTTGCGTTCAGCTGATGTCATTGCCAGAATATCAAATGTGTTAATTATGGATAGACGAAAATTTCTTAAGAATTCAGCCTTAGCAAGCAGCTTGTTTTTTGTGCCTAATTTTGTAAAAGCTTTCGAGTCTGTCGCTTCAGAACGTTTGGGGTATAAACGTTTGGTTATTGTGCAATTGGCAGGGGGAAATGATGGGTTAAATACCATAATTCCACATAATAATGATTTGTATTATAATGCTAGGCCAAAATTAGCAATCACTAAAGATATTATAAAACTGAATGACGATTTAGGGTTTCATCCAAGTTTAAGTCCTTTACGTGCATTGTTTGATAATGGTGAATTGTCTATTCTAAATAACGTCGGTTATCCAAATCCTGTGCGATCACATTTTAGGTCAATGGATATCTGGCAAACCGCAAGTAGTTCAGATGAATATTTACAAAGTGGTTGGTTGGGGCGTTACTTAGATCAGCATGGAAAACAACCTTATAATGCTATAGAGATTAATGAACAGCTTAGTTTGGCTATGAAGGGTGATCATTTTAATGGTATTGCCACTAATGATTTTAGGGTATTGTATAATTCGGCAAAAGATCCTTATTTCAAAAATGTATTAAGTCATTATAACGATGCGCATTTAAGCGAACATAACTTAGGGTATTTATATCAAACTATGATTGAAGCGAAGTCTTCTGCTAGTTATATTTTTGAACATACAGATGTAAAAAGATCACAAGAAACTTATCCTCAAAACGCATTTGCAAAACAACTCAAAAATGTCGCCCAATTTATTAATTCGGATCTAGACACTAAGGTGTTTTATACATCTCTAGGAGGATTTGATACTCATGCCAATCAGAATAATAAGCAAGCCAAATTGTTGTCACAATATGCAGAAAGTGTTGCGGCATTTGTAAACGATTTAAAACGAAGTAACACTTTTAAAGATACGCTGATTTTAACCTTTTCTGAGTTTGGAAGACGTGTCAAACAAAATGCAGCTAATGGTACTGATCATGGTGCTGCTAATAATGTATTTGTAATTGGTAAGGATTTAAAGCGGGCTGGTTTTTATAATGATTTGGCGCGTTTAAATGATTTGGATGCTAATGGAGATATAAAATACAATATAGATTTTAGATCCGTTTACGCTACAATACTTTCGAAGTGGATGGATGTTTCAGTTGAAGGTATAATTCCAAAGGAACAAAACGTTTTAGATTTCATTTAGAAAAATAAAAAAACCTTGTCTCGGTTTAAGCGTTTAGCTCATGGGAAACAAGGTTTGATAATTGATTAATAGCACTGCAAATATGGGTAATATTTTCAATGATTAGCAAAATTTATGATGAATGGTCAATAAAATTGTATAATCAGTGTTATTTTTGAGCTATCTCCGTTAAGACGCATAAAAAGAAGATGAAAAATCAGTTATTTCCGACGAATTAACTATATCTTACTTTTCTTAATATTCTCATGGTTTCTTTGTATGAATAGTAAAGTTCTAAATTATAGCTCTTTATAAATGGCTTAGAATGCTCTAATTTGTCTAAAGCATCATTAAATCCATTGAGGTAACAGATGAGATAGCTAGCCGCTAAATTTTTTAAATCTTCTGTTTCAATTTGAGATAATTCTCTTTGGTTTTTTAGTTTTTCTAAAATAGCATTATTGGTATTGTAAATATGATGTAATACTTTTTTGTCAAATTGTGGTGGTTCAAATACAAGGTTGGATTCAATGGAGTAGTTGGCATTATCGTTAAAGCGAATTATTTTTTCTTCAAGTTTGTGGTACTTATAAGACTTATACAGGCCAAGTCTTACATACTCAATTATTTTAAAAGCGTCTTCTGTGTAGGAAATGGAGACATCATCTAAAGCTGAGTAAAATAAACGGACCTGTTCGTTTATTAATTCTATATCAACTCTAGAAAAGAAGACTTCATCCTTAATTTGTTTTTTTACGCCAGACCAACATAATACAAAGTACTCTTTAAAAACCTTGTATTTTGGATTAAAATCTTGACGTTTATTCATAAAATCGAAAACACCGTCTAATGTCAGTTCAATATTGTTTTGTGCATTGTTTTCTATGGCAGTAACAATTTTAGAGTTGACATCCTTAATTTCAATGTCAACAACTTTAGGCATACTTATACTACCATCTCTAAAAAATACCGACCCACCATAATATTTCCATATGTTTTTTTTTAGAGACGTAAGGCCATTAATTGGTCTAATTGTTACTAAACCAACGACTTTATCATCAGGTAAATGTGGAAAAGGAATGTTTTCGTATTGTACAATGGGAGGGTTGCTGAGATAAGCATTAATAAGATTCTGAATTTTACTATCATCAAAAAAATCAACACCAACAATTTTATTGTCTTCATCATTAACACCAATTACAATAAAAGAATTATTGTTAGGGTTGCTATTAGAAAGTGCACAGACATGCTTTAAAAACTTCCCTTTTCCTTCTTTTAAACTAATATCAATCTTACGTTTTTTGTCATAAAAACTGTTCTCGTCGTTGTGAGCGAGTAAGTGTTTTATGAGAAGACGTTTGTTTATCATAATCGTTTAATTGAAATTAAGAATTGTGATTTATAGCATTGCCATTTCTTGTTTTAAATTTTTCCTAGCTTGTGATTCATATTTAGCTCTAAATTCATTCGTAAAAAATAGAGTATCTCGTTCTAGAAAGTGCTTAAGAATTTTCTTTCGACCTGGTTTGTATAAAATATCAGGGTAAATTTTATATTCTTTTCTAATATTTTGAATGTATGTTTTATAGCTGTTCCAATCGCTGCCTAAAATAGATAGATCTAAATCTAAAAGATACGCATTGTCCTTGTTTTCGGTTAAAATCAATTCATGTGTTTTAGTCGAAATAATAAGTGTTTTAACCTTTTCTATTTTGATTGTGTCGTATTTTATGATTTTTAAGACATTTTCGGAAAAAAGAGCGCTTTGTTCTTCGTTATCTTTATTGGTGGGTTTGTAGATAATATCGTGATACCAAATGGCAAATTTTAAACTGTTTAAATCGTCTATTTTAGCTTCTAAATCTTGTAATTGATGAAACATATTATAGAGATGTGACAGGTTATGATAATATCGTTTTTTGGATGAATATTGTGATTTAATAGTCTCCCATAAAGTCTTAACTTGAGCATCATTAGTATAATTTGAGGCTAAACCGCTCCAATAATCCTCTAACCAATTCATGGCAATTCTTTTTTTACAATAGTAGAACTTGCTTGTGCTGTACAAAACATTAAAACATCTGCAATATTTACATGGGCAGGTCTCGAAATCGCAAAATAAATAACTTCAGCTACATCTTCGGCTTGTAATGCTTTATAGCCTTTGTATACATTTTCGGCAGCGGCATCTCCTTTAAATCGTACTTCAGAAAACTCAGTTTCTACCAAGCCTGGATTTATGGCTCCGACTTTAATTCCAAACGGGTTCAAATCTATACGCATACCCTCAGTAATTGCTAGTACGGCATGCTTACTTCCACAATAGACATTACCATTTGGATAGACTTCTTTTCCTGCTGAAGAGCCTATATTAATAATGTGTCCAGATTTACGCTCGGTCATTCCGGGAATAATGGCTTTACTCACGTAGAGTAATCCTTTTACGTTAATATCCATCATGGCATCCCAGTCGTCAAGATCTCCGGTCTGTATAGGATCTAGGCCATGTGCGTTTCCTGCATTATTAATTAGAATATCAATTTTTTGGAATTCTTCGGGCAACGATGCTATGGCTTCTAATGTTTGCCTTCTGTCGCGAACATCAAAATTTAATGTATGCACAATCGTTTCTTTAGATAGGGCTTTCTGTATACTGTCTAGCCGCTGTTGTCTGCGACCACACAAGATTAAATGAATTCCGTGTTTGGCAAATTCGTGAGCTGTGGCTCTGCCTATTCCGCTTGTAGCGCCTGTGATTAATGCTATTTTTTTCTTCATGTTTTAGTCGCAATGGTTTTTAGTATGTCTGCTGTGGCTTTCTTTAAGTTGCCAGTATATTTTAATTGATCTGCTTTTGTGTCAGTTATTAAGTTATAGAAGATACAAGCGTTTAAAAATGCCCCATTTTCGTTAGGGTGTATATCATCTATAAAGATATTAATTTCAGGATCATTTTTTATAAGGTTGTATGCTAAATTGGAGTGGTTAGACTTTATAAGATGGTGTTTTGTAGCGAGACTATTGTAAGCGGAATTCGTAAGTTCAACGTGATGCGCTAAGGTTTTAATCTCAGGAGAGCAGCGTTCAGCTTCGGCTGTAGTTTTATTAAAATTGTAACAATAGGTCTTGGGATAAACGGCCTTAGATGCCCAAGTACTAAAGATTATAAATTTGCAATTGGGATTGTTTTCGCGGGCTTTGGTGTTGTTAATAGATTTATGGATGTCTTCGCTTTTTTTAGGTACTAAAACAGTTACAGTGCCTGTTTGTAAAACAATAACATCCCAATAGTGTTCTTTTATCTTTTGTTCAGTTAAAGTGAGTTTAACGTCTTGTTTTTTGATATTAATAATTTGGTCTTCAGGAGTGTGGTTTATAATTTGACCAAAATGCATATCTAAAGAATAGCCAGGAAAAGTACTTTGATGAATTTTTATTTGAGGATTAGTTTCATTACCCATGTCTTGAAGCATCTCTAGCATATTGCCGTAATACGTTAAGCTATTACCAATAAATAATATCTTAACAGCTTCATAATGTGTGTATTCAGTTGGTTTACAATCAATGCACAAACAGTATAAAATACATACAAATAGATATTTCATTTAAAACCTCAATTTTAAAAGCCGTTAATGTTATAAAGGCTTTGGTTGGGCTTTGGTTTACGGAACTTTATGTCCTTGTGCCGCTACTAATATCAAAAACCAATCTTCTAATTCGAGATTAATTTTTGTTGCTTCAACCGCTAATTTCAGGCGTTCTTTAGTTGTTGTTCCAACCACAGGATGAATAAGTGATGGGTGTTTCATAATCCAAGCCAATAGCAATTGATCTTCCGAAGCATTGTATTTTTCCATTAATGCACCAAGTTGTTTATGTATGCGTCTAGTTTGTTCGGTGTCATCTTTAAATACAGAACCTAAAGGAGACCATGCCATTGCTTTTATACCATTGGTCATCATATAATCTAAAGTGCCATCATGCATGGCCGAATGTTCTGTAAGTGAAAATTCTATTTGATTGACGTCAATATCCATACGTAAACCTATCATTTCCATTTGAGATGGGGTAAAGTTAGAGACGCCAAAATCTCTAATCTTTCCGTCTTTTTTTAGTATCGTAATTGCTTCTGCTATTTCTTCAGGAACCATTAATGGACTTGGTCTATGTAGAAGTAATAAATCTAAATACTCGGTTTCTAGTTGTCTTAAGGATTCTTCAACAGACCAAATAATATAATCTTTACTATAGTTATAATGTTTTACAATATTATTTCTGTTGTCGCATTGATACTGAATACCACACTTTGAAATTAACTGTATATCAGCACGATTAATTCCTGACCCTTTAAATGCTTTACCAAATTCGGCTTCTGTTGTATAAGCTCCATAAATGTCTGCATGGTCAAAAGTGGTGATGTTGTTAGTAATACAGAAGTTTATTAAAGCTTCTGTCTCCTTATTTGAGAGCTGTTTTCCCCAGCTTCCCCAGGTCATTGTACCTGCAATTAATCGAGAATATTTCACTTTATTTTCAGTTTATAAGGGTTTTTTTGCAATTCGTGCATAAATGTACTCAAAACATTAAGAATAAGGTATTATTGACCTGTAATTATTCAAAAGCTCAAGTCATGAAACGTTTACAAGTTATAAAAATTTTAGTTTTTTCTTTTATCATTTTAATCAGTACAACAAGTTGTACTAAAGATGATGTTAATGATAATAAAGAATTCGCAGAAATTTCAGTGAGTTTAAAAAGCACCACGAATAATCTAAATAAAGTATATTTAGATATAGAAGATGTACAGTTAAGAGTTAAAGAAGATGCAGATGCACCAAATGCATGGGTTAGTTTAGATGCGATTAATACAGGAACCCATAATGTTAGTGATCTAAAAGATGATTTTGTTTTATCTCTCGTAAGTTATTTTGAAATTAAGTCAGCGTATATTTATGAAATTAGGCTCGTTCTCGACGATAATAATTTTATAGACATCAATCAAACCTTATTTAGTCTAGATATTGCAGAAATAGGAAATGCTACACCTTCAAATTTAGTAAATATAGCATTTGAATCTAATCGTATTTATGACATCGTTATCAATTTAAATCTCGAAGAATCTATTAGTTTCAATGAAACTGAAAATATGATGGTTTTACATCCTAAACTTTATACAGAAATACGACAAATTCAATATTAATTATCTTAATCCATGATTAATAGAGTGCGTTTAGACGTGTTCTGAACTTTAAATGAGTGATACTTCGGTGTTGCTCTTTTTTTTAACCAATTGTTAACAGCAACTAACGAAAAATTTTAACACTTTGCATGCTCTAAAAATTACGAAACCATTTCTTGTTAAAAAATTTAATTTAATTGAAATCGGTATAAAACATAGTTTTGTTCTTAAACCCTTAAATAATGGAAGAAACGAGTACAGTTGATATTAAGTCAATTAACGAAAAGATAGAAAGAGAAAGTGCATTTGTAGATTTACTAACCTTTGAAATGAATAAGGTTATTGTAGGGCAAAAGCATATGGTAGAGCGATTGCTCATCGGTTTATTAGGTCAAGGTCATATTTTATTAGAAGGTGTGCCAGGTTTAGCAAAAACTTTAGCCATTAATACCCTTTCAAAAGCTATTGATGCTACGTTTAGCAGAATTCAGTTTACACCAGATTTATTGCCAGCAGATGTGGTTGGAACATTAATCTTCAATATGAAGGAAAATGACTTTACGATTAAGAAAGGGCCAATTTTCGCAAATTTTGTTTTAGCAGATGAGATTAACAGAGCGCCAGCAAAAGTACAATCGGCTTTGCTTGAGGCAATGCAAGAAAAGCAAGTCACTATTGGTGATGAAACCTTTGTTTTAGATAAACCTTTTTTAGTAATGGCAACAATGAATCCCGTTGAGCAAGAAGGAACGTATCCGTTGCCAGAAGCACAAGTGGATCGTTTTATGCTAAAAACGGTGATAGATTATCCAACTATAGATGATGAACAACAAATTGTAAGGGCAAATTTAAGAGGTACTTACGAAAAAGTAAATCCTGTTGTGTCTATTGCTCAAATTCTAAGTGCACAAAAAGCGGTTAGAGATGTTTACATGGATGAAAAAATAGAGAAGTATATTCTCGATATTATTTTTGCTACACGTTATCCCGAAAAATATAAACTAGGAGATTTAAAACCTTTAATTTCTTTTGGAGCATCACCTCGTGGAAGTATCAACTTGGCTACTGCAGCGAAGTGTTACGCTTTTATTAAAAGAAGAGGTTATGTTATTCCAGAAGATGTACGCGCCATTGTTCATGATGTATTGCGTCACAGAATAGGAATTACTTATGAAGCTGAAGCTGAAAACATAACTTCAGAAGATATTATTAATAAGATTGTAAACGAAATCGAGGTACCATAATAGTAGTTAGTAAATTAGTATTCAGTTGGCAGTGGCTAACTAGAATTCTGAATTATAACGACTAACTGAAGACTGCTCACTGCAAACTGAAAAAATGGACACTAAAGAACTTCTTAAAAAAGTACGAAAAATTGAGATTAAGACACGTCGATTGTCTGATCATATATTTGGAGGAGAATACCACTCAACCTTCAAGGGTCGTGGTATGACGTTTTCTGAAGTACGCCAATACCAATTTGGTGATGATGTGAGAAATATCGATTGGAATGTTACGGCACGAACCAATCTACCACACATTAAAGTCTTTGAAGAAGAGCGAGAACTTACCATGATGCTAATGGTTGATGTGTCGGGAAGTGAAATGTTTGGAACAAAAAATCAATTTAAAAATGAAATAGTTACAGAAATTGCAGCCACATTAGCGTTTTCTGCGACTCAAAATAATGATAAGATTGGTCTTATTTTATTTTCGGATCAGATTGAACTTTATATTCCTCCTAAAAAAGGGCGTTCTCATGTCCTTAGAATAATTAGAGAATTAATAGAGTTTTCGCCTAAAAGTAAAAAGACAGACGTCGCTGAAGCATTTAAGTTCTTGTCTAATGTAATGAAGAAAAAAGCGATTGTTTTTGTGCTTTCTGATTTCTTAGCAGACGATTATAAACAGAATTTAAAAATTTCAGCAGGCAGACACGATATTACTGGAATTAGAATTTATGATAAACATGAAGCGGAAATTCCAAACCTCGGAATGGTACAAATGGTAGATGAAGAAACAGGAGCGTCTGTTTTAGTGAACACAGCCTCAAAAAAAGTAAGACAGAATTACAGTCAATTTTACAACGAAAAAGTTAATTATTTTAAAGACAGTTTTGCAAAATCTGGCGCAGGAGTTATTGATTGCAGAGTGGATGAAAGTTATGTGAAGAAATTATTAGGATACTTTAAGCGAAGAGGCTGATATGTTCGAAGCTTAAAGTTGGAATCATGAAGAAGTAGAAAGTGTAAAGTAAGAATTGTAAAGTGAAAAGTTTAAAATATATATTTGGCATATTAACAAAAAAAGAGGACTCTGCGGTCTTTCGTCTTAGGGCTTCTGTCTTCGGACTATTTTCTGTGTTCTTTTTTCTTGGTTCTCTGTTCTCTTTAGCACAAGTTTCAACTGAAATCGATACCACTAAAATTAGAGTAGGAGAGCAAATTAATTATAAAATTAATGTTGAAGCCGATTCATTAGCATTAGTTGTTTTTCCAGAAGGTCAAACGTTTATGCCTCTAGAAAATGTGGAAGCCTTAAAAATAGATACCACAAAACGTGATGCTAAGTTCTTATTATCAAGAATCTATAAGCTTACACAATTTGATTCGGGTGCTTATACCATTCCACGACAAAAAATTATCATTGGAGAGCACCCCTTTTTTACAGATTCGTTAAAAGTAGAAGTTAATACGGTTGAGGTTGATACAACCAAACAGAAACTCTACGATATTAAACCTATTATTGAAGTTGAAAAAAGCGGAAGTGATTGGTGGAAATGGTTAGTTCTTGTATGTTTCATAATGGCTGTGATCGCCTTTTTGCTGTACTGGTTTATTTGGAGAGCTAAGCCTTTATCTGAAGAAGAGGAAATGGCCTTATTACCTCCTTATGATCGTGCAAAATTAGCATTGCAAAAATTAGATGAAAGTCAGTTGTTATTGCGCTCAGAGGTCAAGGAATACTATTCTGAATTAACGTTTATTATCCGAAAATATTTAGATGAGCAAGTCTATGATCGTGCTTTAGAAAGTACAACGTCAGAACTTATCGATAGATTAAATTTATTGAAAGAAGGGAATCAAGTGCCACTTTCAAAAGAAACGATTTTACATATTGAATCTATTTTAAAACGAGCCGATTTGGTTAAGTTTGCGAAGTCTGCACCAGATACTGCACTGGCAGAAATGGACAAATCTACAATAGATAAAGCTATCGATAACGTTAAGATTAGCTTGCCAGAGCCATCTGAAGAGGGAAAATTATTAGATCAGAAATATAAAGAAGCACAAGAACGTAAAAAGAAGCGAAGAAAAATCTGGATTACCGTGGCTATTTCGGTATTCCTTGTCATTGCTACTTTTATTGGTTTTGGACTAAAATATGGCTTTGGTTACGTAAAAGATACCATTATTGGTCATGAAAGTAAAGAACTTTTAGAGGGTGATTGGGTAAAAAGTGCCTATGGCTATCCCCCAATTTTTATTGAAACACCAGAGGTTTTAAAACGTGAAGACGTTGAGGTTCCTGAGGAATATAAAGATAAAATTAGTACAGCGGTATTTCGATATTTATCTAAAAAATCTGGATTAGACATTCAAGTTAGTACAACAAAATTTAAAATTACTGATTCTCAAGGTCAACCAAAAGAATTAACTGATGATGAAAAAGCACAAGATTTACAAAAAACTTCTGAAACTTATTTAAAACAATTAGAATCTCAAGGAGCAAAAGATATTATAGTTAAAAGAGAACAATTTACAACGCCAAATGGAGCTGAAGGATTGAAAGTTTATGGAACTATGAACCTGGCTCTAAGTGACGACGATATGATACCAGCCAAATACAACCTGTTTCTTTTTAGAGCAGAAAACGTTAGGCAACAAATAATTTTAAGTTGGAGAACTGATGATAATTATACCGATGATATCATTGAACGTATCGTAGATTCCATAGAATTGAAATCTGAAGCGCCTGAAGAAGAGAAAGAATGATGTTAGAAAATATACAATTTTTAAATAAAGAGTTTTTCTGGCTGTTGTTGCTTTTACCAATAGCAATAGTTTGGTATGTCTTTAAGCATAGCAAGCAAACGGCTGAGTTAAAGATGTCGAGTATTGAAGGATTTAAAGGCGCATCTTCATCTTGGTCAAAATTAAGACACCTGCTTTTTGCATTGCGCTTAATTGCCTTGGTGTTTTTAATTACAGCATTAGCTAGACCAAGAACCGTTGATGTATCCACAAAAACTAAAACAACTAGCGGAATAGACATTGTGATGGCGATAGATGTTTCTGCAAGTATGCTGGCAAAAGATTTGCGCCCTAATCGATTAGATGCGTTAAAAGAAGTGGCTGCAGATTTTATAGATGGACGTCCAAATGACCGAATCGGTTTGGTTGAATATGCAGGTGAAGCCTACACTAAAACACCAATTACTAGTGATAAATCTATCGTCAAAAGAGCTCTTAGAGATATTAACTATAATTCTATTATTGAAAGCGGAACAGCGATTGGTATGGGATTAGCAACCGCAGTTAACCGTTTAAAAGATAGTAGAGCTAAGAGTAAAGTCATTATTTTATTAACGGATGGGGTTAATAATTCAGGATTTATAGATCCAAAAATTGCGAGTGAATTAGCTGTAGAGTATGGAATTAAAGTTTATGCCATTGGCTTAGGTACAAACGGGATGGCATTATCCCCAATTGGATTTAATAATAATGGATCTTTTAGATATGGTCGTATGCAAGTAGAAATTGATGAAGCCTTATTAAAAGAAATTGCCACAGAAACTGGTGGTAAATATTTTAGAGCGACAAACAATGATAAGTTAGCCGAAATTTATGACGAAATCAATAAGCTCGAAAAAACCGAAATTGAAGAAACAAAATACTACAATTACGATGAAAAGTATAGACCATTAGTACTTATTGCCGGATTATTATTATTGATAGAATTATTATTAAGAAACACAATATTTAGAAGCTTTGTTTAGACTCGATGAAAAAATATGGTTTTGGACGCTACTGGTAATACCAGTAATCATTTTGTTGTTTATACTGCTTCAGTTTTGGAGACGCGCTGTGCAGAAAAAGTTTGCAGATGCCGCATTACTAAGACGTCTTAGTCCTAACCAATCACTATTTAAAAGTGTTTTAAAAGTATTGGTTCTCTGTGGTGCTTTTGCTTGCTTGTCTTTAGCATTGGTAAATCCTAAAATAGGAACAAAATTAGAAACTATTCGTAGCGAAGGTGTAGATATTGTTTTTGCAGTAGACGTTTCAAAAAGTATGCTAGCTGAAGATATAGCACCAAACCGATTAGAGAAATCAAAACAGTTGGTAACGCAGATCATAAACAGTTTGGTGAGTGATCGTGTAGGGATTATCGCTTATGCAGGTAAAGCATTTCCGCAACTGCCAATTACAACAGATTACGCTTCGGCAAAAATGTTTTTACAAAATATGAATACAGATATGTTGTCCTCACAAGGAACAGCAATTAGTGAAGCTATTCAACTTTCAAAAACCTATTTTGATAATGAAGACCAAGCCAATCGTGTGTTAATTATCATTTCTGATGGGGAAGACCATGACGGAGAGGCTTTAAATATTGCAGAAGAAGCTTCTGAACAAGGGATTAGAATACTAACTGTTGGAGTTGGTAATGTTAAAGGAGGACCAATTCCAATAAAACGAAATGGGGTCATTTTAAATTATAAGAAAGACAATAACAACGAAACTGTAATTACCCGATTAGACGAGTCAACATTAAAGGAAATTGCTGCTGAGGCCAATGGAGTTTATATTAATGGAAGTAATACAGCTGAAGTTGTAAAAACGATAAAAGAAGAATTAGATAAAATGGATAAGCAAGAATTTGAGTCAAAACAAATTTCAGATTTTAAAGACCAATTTCAGTGGTTCCTGGCTTTAGGCATAATACTCTTATTTATTGATATCTTCTTTTTAGAACGTAAAACCGCTTGGTTAAAGAAACTTAACCTATTTAACGAAACGTATATCTAAAAAGATTAATTGAAAGGCGACTCGTTGCAATATGTCCTTGAGGCTTTTCTAAATAATTGAAGCGATCAGATTAAAATTTTTAGATTTTTTTTAACGCTAAGTCTGTTTGGGCTTTAGTAATTTAGAGCTCGTTTTCATAATTAAAAATACATGAAACTATACATACTACTTATCACGCTTTTTATTGGCAGTCTTGTGGGGGCTCAAAATCTGAGTAAGGAACAATTAGAAGCTGAAAAAAAAGCCACAAATCTAGTTTATAAAGCCAATGAGTTGGTTAGTAAGGATAACTATGTTGAAGCCGAAATGGAATATAGAAAAGCCATTTCAGAAGCTCCAACAAAGGCTACCGGAGCTTATAATTTAGCCCACTCTTATTATAAAAAAGGAAGTTTTGATGAGGCCTTATTTAGAAGCCAAGAAGCGGCTGCTAATGCAACAACTAAAGACGAAAAACACAGAGCGTTTCATAATATTGGTAATATCTTAATGCAAAATAAGCAATGTAAGGAAGCTGTAGAGGCCTATAAAAATGCCCTTAGAAATAATCCTAATGATGAAGAATCGCGTTATAATTATGCCTTAGCCAAAGAATGCGCTGATCAGCAAAAGCAAGATGGCGGAGGTGAAGATGATAAAAAAGACGAGAACAAAGACAACGAACAGAATAAGGAAGACGAACAAAAGAAAGAAGACGAAAACAAAGACAATAAAGATAAGAAGGACGACCAAGATAAAAAGGACGAAGGCGATAAGGATAAAAAAGATGGTGACAAGGATAAAGATGAAGATGGCAAGCCTAAAGATGATAAAAAGGATAATGGAAAAGGAAATGAAGATAACAAAGACAATAATGAGAAGCCTAAGCCTAAACCAGGACAGATGTCGCCTCAGCAGATAAAGAATATTTTGGAAGCCATGCAAAATCAAGAACAAAAGGTTCAAGAAAAAATGAATGCCGAAAAGCAAAAAGGCGCTAAGGTTAAGACTGAAAAAGACTGGTAAAACAAATTACGATTGTCGAATTACGAATTTATGATTTATAGTATATGAATCGTAAATAGTATCTCTAAAGTCGTCTATATTATGAACATAAAAAATCAGATATCCATATTATTCCTAATACTTGCAACAAGTATCGCTTCTGCGCAAGTGAAATTTGAAGCAAAAGTTAGCAAAAAGAAACTAGGAATTAATGAACGTTTGCGCATCGATTTTGAAATGAACAAAGACGGAGACAATTTTGAACCTCCTAGTTTCGTAGATTTTGATGTCGTTGGAGGACCAAATACTTCTGTTAGTAATAAGTATTTAAATGGGAAACGTTCGTATTCTAAAACATATAGCTATTTTTTAGCACCAAAAAAACGAGGAAACTTTACTATAAAACAAGCAACCATTGAAATCGATGGAGAAACATATAAAACATTCCCGATAACGGTTACTGTTACTGCTGCTGTTAAAGCGCCAAATGGAAACACAGCGGCTTCAGATGTAGCCTCTGATAATATTCATTTAGTCGCTGAGGTCTCTAAAGCCAATCCATATTTAAACGAAGCCATAACCGTAGTTTATAAGTTGTATGTTTCAAGAGAAACAGGAGTAAGTAATTGGCGAGAAAAAGATATTCCAAGATTTAATGATTTTTGGAGTCAGAATATTGAAATTAAGGGATTTCCAGTTCAAACAGGAGAGTATAATGGAGAGGAATACCGTTATGTTATTCTTAGAAAGACCGTACTCTACCCTCAAAAAACAGGACCATTAAAATTAGAGCCGTTAGTAATGGATGTTACTGTAGAGGTACCATCAAATCGAACAGATATTTTTGGAAGAGCATTACTCACTAGGGTTCCTAAAGTTGTAACCGCAGGAAGTAGAACAATTAATGTTAAGCCTTTGCCAGAGAAAGGGAAACCTTCAGATTTTAAAGGCGCTGTTGGTGATTATACCTTTAAAGTTTCAACGAGTAAAACACAGTTGAATGCAACTGAATCACTTCAAGCTAAAATAGAAGTTTCAGGAAAAGGGAATTTAAAACTGTTTGAATTACCTAAGTTATCTGTACCAAGTGCATTAGAGGTTTACGAACCAGAGCACAAAGAAAATATCCGTACTAGTTTAGCTGGTATGCAAGGTAATATCTCAGATACTTACACTATCGTTCCACAATATAAGGGGAAATATCCGCTACCAAATATTTCATTTTCTTATTTCGATTTAAAAACAGAAAGCTATAAGCGTATTACATCAGAGGATATCGTTATTGATGTTTTAGAAGGCCCTACGTCTTCTAGTAATACAACAGAAAATGCAACCGTAAATACGAAACAAACGGTTAGTCCAAATACAAACACATTTGCGTTTATAAAAACAACCTCAAATTGGTTGCCAATAGAGTCTGAACCTTTCTTTAAGTCTACAGGATTTTGGTCTTTGTTATTGCTACCATTTTTAGCGATTCCTTTAGCTATTGTTGTAAGACGTAAAAAAGATGAACGCAATGCCGATGTGCATGGTAATCGTATAAGAAAAGCAGATCGATTAGCTAAGAAGTATCTAGGAGAAGCTAAAAAAGCACTTGGACAAAAAGAAACCTTTTATTTAGCTTTAGAAAAAGCGCTCCATAATTATTTAAAAGCAAAATTAAATATTGAAACTAGTGATTTTAATAAAGAAAAAATCAAAAGTCTTTTAAGTGATAAACAGGTCGGTGACGTGGTTGTTTCAGATTTTATTTCAATTCTAGAAAATTGCGAATTGGCACGTTACACTCCAATTACACAAGTCACCATGCAAAATGATTATGATAAAGCAGCAAAGACAATTTCATTAATAGATAAACAACTGAGATAATATGAGAGCTATTACCTTCTTACTTATATGTTGTTTTAGCTTCATTGGTTTTTCGCAAAACGATCAAAGTTTTAGTGAAGCCAATGCTTTATATAACGATGGTAAATACGCCGAAGCCATTGATAAATATGAATCTATTTTAGATTCAAAACAACATTCGGCCGAGTTGTATTTTAACCTAGGAAATGCCAACTATAAGTTAAATAATATTGCACCAAGCATTTATTATTTTGAAAAAGCGCTGCAGTTAAAGCCTAACGATAAGGATATTCAAAATAACTTGGCATTTGCACGAAACATGACGATTGATGCTATTGAGGAAGTTCCTGTGGTTGGTTTTTCAAGAATTATAAATAATGTGGTCAACACTTTTAGTACAGACACTTGGGCCAAAATGGCTGTTGGAGGGGTGCTTTTATTTGTGGTTATATTTTTAGCCTATCATTTTTCTTATACAAGTTCAAAAAAACGAATTGCTTTTGTAACGAGTATTGTGAGTTTGTTTGTCGCGTGTTTTGCTGTAGCTATGGCATTTCAAAAGGAAGGTTTAAATAAAAAAGATAATCCTGCCATTGTTTTTGCACAAGAAAGTAGAGTAAAGACAGATCCTAATCCGACTAGTGAAGAGGTGTTTAGGTTGCATGAAGGAACTAAAGTCCAAGTTATAGAAACATATGATGATTGGAATAGAATAAAACTTTCAGATAATTCTACAGGCTGGATTCCTTCAAAAGACATTAAATTATTGAACGTTTTTTAGAACTATTTAACAGTCTGTTCATCTCTAACGTACTATATTTGTCGCTTATGCAAAAAAGCATCAAATACAGACTCGCCATTTTTTTTACCATAATTTTTATGGCACTTATTGCTGCACCTACTATTATTATGTCTATTGATGACTCTGTAGATATCTCTTGTTTTTTTAGCATAACAGAAGAAGAAGAGCACGCTAATGCGAAGCTTATTTTTGATAAAAATGATCAAGTTTTAGAGCTTTTGTTTGTAGACCATACAAAAGCCAATCTTGTAGGATATACCTTTAAAAATTATCCGAAACCACATCTCAATTTAATATCTCCACCACCAGATTTGATTTAATATTTTTTCGTTCGACAGTTACTGTCCCCAAAAAAAAGTATTAAAATAACTATTGAAATCGATTCAATAGTAACAAATCATTTTATAAATGTTTAAAACATTAAAAAGCGACTTGCCTGCAAGTATCGTTGTATTTTTTGTGGCATTACCTTTATGTTTAGGTATTGCCCTAGCCAGTGGAGCACCTCTTTTCTCTGGTCTAATTGCCGGAATTATTGGAGGAATTGTTGTAGGAGCCTTAAGTGGTTCTAAAATTGGTGTGAGTGGACCAGCAGCCGGTTTGGCTGCCATTGTATTAACCGCAATAGGTTCTCTAGGAGGTTATGAAAACTTTTTAGTCGCTGTTGTCTTAGGCGGTGTTATTCAATTAATTTTTGGAGTTCTAAAAGCAGGAATTATAGGGTATTATTTTCCTTCTTCAGTGATAAAAGGGATGCTGACAGGTATCGGAATTATTATTATTTTAAAACAAATCCCTAACTTTTTTGGTTATGATGAAGCCTCTGCTTGGGATTTAGAATTTTTTGAAATCGATGGTGGTAATACCTTTTCAGAATTGTTTACTATGCTAAGCAATATCCATCCTGGAGCGGCGCTAATTGGCCTTATCAGTCTATTGCTTTTAATCCTTTGGGATAAAATATTGAGTAAAAAATCGAAAGTATTCGAAATTATTCAAGGGCCATTCGTGGTTGTAGTTTTAGGAATATTATTCTTCATGTTTACACAAAATAGTGATGTATTAGCTATTGGAAGTACACATATGGTAAGTGTTCCCATTCCTGATGATTTAGATTCATTTATCGGTCAATTTAGTTTTCCTAATTTTTCTGCAATTACAAATCCTGAAGTATGGGTTGTGGCTTTTACCATCGCATTGGTTGCGAGTTTAGAAACCTTATTATGTGTAGAAGCGTCAGATAAAATTGATCCAGAAAAAAACGTAACACCAACAAATAGGGAGTTGTTAGCACAAGGAACAGGGAATATTATTTCTGGTCTAGTTGGAGGTTTACCTATTACACAGGTTATTGTTAGAAGTTCTGCTAATATTCAATCTGGTGGTAAAAGTAAAATGTCTGCAATTTTACACGGATTACTACTTTTATTATCTGTAATTCTAATTCCGACCTTGTTAAATAAAATTCCTTTGTCAGTATTAGCTGCAATCCTATTGTTAGTCGGTTATAAACTAGCAAAACCATCATTATTTAAAAAAATGTACAATTTAGGATGGAAGCAGTCTATACCATTTTTTGTGACTGTAATAGGTATTGTTTTTACGGATTTACTTGTGGGTATTGGTTTGGGCTTAGCTGTTGGTATTGTTGTGATATTATTGAAAAGTTACCAAAACTCTCATTTTCTTCATATTGAAGATAATAGTAATGGTAAGCACAAAATTAAAATGGAGCTTGCTGAAGAAGTAACTTTCTTTAATAAAGGAGCAATTTTAAAGGAACTCGATAGCTTGCCAAGAGATACGTATTTAGAGTTTGACGTGACTAAAACTAGATATCTAGATTATGATATTATTGAAATTCTTGAAGATTTTGCTTTTAAAGCCAAAGAACGAAATATTGATATCAAATTAGTTTCAAAACGTGGTGTTGTTGAAAATCCACCGAGTTTTATTGAGTTCTTTCAATTAAGACCTAAGTCTAATATAAGTTTAAGCTAGAGGTTATGAAAAACAATACATATAAAATACTAGTCCTTTCAGATTTAAATAAAACGGCAAGTACTACTTTAAAAAGTAGTGTGAGTTTAGCTAATATGATTGATGCTGAAATTGCATTGTTTCATGTTAAAAAACACATTGATATTGTAGATAGAGATAATCAATTATCGGCTATAAGAACTTTAAATGAAGAACAAAATAATACTAAAAAGAAAATTGAAGCTTTAATTAATCCGATTTCAAAAGAGTATAAGGTGTCAATTGATTACAGTTATACATTCGGAAAAGTAAAGGAAGAAATTCGAAATTACATCAATAGCGCTAAGCCAGATATTATCGTTTTAGGACAGCGAGATTCAAGTCCATTGCAACTTATTGGAGATAGTATTACACGTTTTATTTTAAAAGAATTTAAAGGAATAATAATGATTTCGGCAAATGAAAACGCGTTAAGGCCTAATGAAAAAATGACTTTGGGAGTTTTAAATGATTCTAATAAAATTTTTAAATCTCAGTTTTCTAAAGATTTAATTACACATACAACAGCACCTTTAAAATCGTTTAAAATTATTAATAGTCAGAAGGAAATATCAAATACCATGACTACCCACAACAATGGTATGGTAGAATATGTATTTGAGCAGAATGCAAATACCCTAACAACACTTTCATCTTATGTATTAAAAAACAATATTAATTTATTGTGTGTAGATAGAACTGAAAGTAAAGTGAACACCACCACAAATGCAGTAGAAACGTCATTAAAACAAGTGGTAAACAAGTTGAATGTTTCCTTATTAGTATCGGAAGCGTAATAGTAGCAATTTTAATTAAATACAAAGACAAAACAGATGAAAGCACATACAAGAGAAACTCAAGCAACAATGACGCCTCAAAAGGCTTTAGCATATTTAAAAGAAGGAAACGTTAGATTTCAAAACAATTTAAAAGCCAATAGAAACCTATTAGAACAGGTTAATGATACCAGTGAAGGGCAATTTCCGTTTGCAACAATTTTAAGTTGTATAGATTCTAGAGTCTCGGCCGAATTGGTTTTCGACCAAGGGTTGGGTGATATTTTTAGTGTACGTATAGCAGGTAATTTTGTAAACGAAGACATTTTAGGGAGCATGGAATTTGCATCTAAGTTAGCAGGGACGAAACTTATTGTTGTTTTAGGACATACAAGTTGTGGAGCCATAAAAGGGGCTTGTGACGATGCTAAATTAGGGAATTTAACCAAGCTTATAGCCAAGATTAAACCTGCAGTTAAAGCTGTTGAAGAACCTAAAGATGTGAGTTTAAGAAATTCTAAAAACTTAGAGTTTGTTGATAATGTATCTCATATGAATGTACAATTGACTATAGAGAGAATTCATGCCGAAAGTCCTATTCTTACTGAAATGGAAAAAAATGATGAAATTAAAATTATCGGTGCTATGTATGATATTAATACAGGCGAGGTGAAATTTTATGAATAAAAGAGGGGTTACATATTACATGAAGAGGAAGGTAAATAGGGTAGCATTAACAATTTTGTTAGTGCTGCCTATATTTGCTTATGCGCAAGAGCCTAAATTGGGGAATTGGCTGCTGTATATTGGAAATAAGCAACTTAATGAAAAGTGGAATATTCACAATGAAGTACAATATAGAAGTTATAATATTATAGACGATTTAGAACAATTACTTATAAGAACAGGACTTGGTTATAATTTATCGGAAAATAATGATAATATTTTGCTTGGTTATGGTTATATTCTATCTCAAAATTATACTGATGAAACTGATGCTAAAAGTTCTATAAACGAACATCGAATATTTCAACAATTTACAACAAAACAAAAGGATGGTTTTGTGAAATTAAACCATAGGTACCGATTTTAACAACGCTTCATCGAAAGCGATTTTAAAATGCGATTTCGTTATCTTTTAGGGCTTACAGTTTCATTAAGTAAGAATGAAAACAACAAATATTATTTTTCGGCATACAATGAGATTTTTATAAACACAGAAAGTTCTATTTTCGACAGAAATAGGTTATTTGGTGGTTTTGGGTACAAGGTTAATCGTTCTTTACGGCTAGAAATTGGTTATATGAATCAGTTTTTTGAAACGAATAGTAGAGATCAATTAAATATTATAACGGTTTTTAATTTTTAAAAATCGGTGCAGCATAAATAACACAATAAATAGATATAGATGAAAAAGTTTTTTTCAAATTTTAAAGGAGATGCGTTTGGTGGTATTACCGCAGGTATAGTCGCATTACCATTGGCATTAGCCTTTGGAGTGTCTTCAGGTTTAGGACCAGAAGCAGGTTTGTACGGAGCTATTTTTATCAGTTTCTTTGCTGCTCTTTTTGGCGGTACTGCCACACAGATTTCCGGACCTACAGCACCAATGACTGCAGTCAGTATGGTTATAATTGCGGGTATCGTTGCTGCAAATGATGGTAGTATAGAAAAAGCATTACCAGCAATATTAACGGTATTTCTGCTAGCTGGTTTAATTCAGGTTGGTTTAGGGTTAATGGGATTAGGTAAGTATATTAGATATATTCCATATCCCGTTGTATCTGGCTTTATGACGGCTATTGGTGTAATCATTTTACTAACACAGATTTTACCATCTTTAGGGTATTATCCAAAGGAGGATACAGCTTTTGTGGAGCAATTTAAACCCCAAGCAGAAGAAGTGATTCTTGAGAATATTTTAAAAGAAGAAGCCGGCGAAGGAATTTTAGTTCTTGAAAATTTTAAAGAAACCATTACTAGAGCCGAAAAAATTTCGCCTGAACAAGTGCTTAACGAATCTCAAACTTTAGCCGCAAAAGAAGCTTCAGGTACTATTGGTGCAATAAAAGTGTTGCCAAGAGCAATACAAAATATAAATTGGTTAGAACTTCTGTTGGCATTAGGAACCATATTTATTATTTATGGGTTTAAACGCATAACTACAGCAATTCCTAGTACTCTAGTGGCTTTGATTGTAATGTCTGGTATTGCTTATGGTTTCAAATTAGGTTATCGGCCAATCTCAGAAATTCCAGGGGGTATTCCAATTCCAAAACTAGAAATGTTTACCAGTTTTAGTTTGGGAAGTGTTACTCCTTACATATTTACAGCATTAACTTTAGCCCTGTTAGGCGCTATAGATTCTTTATTAACAAGTGTGGTTGCGGATAACATGACTAAAACAAAGCACAAACCAAATAAGGAGTTAATAGGTCAGGGTATTGGTAACAGTATTGCTGCTGTCTTTGGTGGAATTCCAGGTGCAGGTGCAACAATTAGAACGGTTGTGAACATTAATGCCGGTGGGAAAACAAAATTATCTGGAATGATTGCTGGTGTAATGCTGTTAGTTATTATGTTAGCGTTAGGTCCTGTAGCATCTAAAATACCAGCGGCTGTATTAGCAGGGATATTGATTACAGTAGGTATCGGAGTTATGGACTATAAAGGCCTAAAAGCAATTCCGGCATTACCAAAAGACATAAAAATAGGCCCACTAAAACTGAGCTCTGAAGTCTTAATTATGATGGTTGTTTTATTACTGTCAACTTTCTGGGATTTAATTTATGCCGTAGGTATAGGTTTAATTATTGCTTCGCTAATGTTTATGAAAAAGATAGGGGACTTAACAGCAGAACGTTCGGATGTTAAATCATTAAAAGAAGAATCTTGGGATGATGAAGGTGATTTTCCTTCAGATTTAAAAGAAGAAGTCTTTGTTAAACATTTAAAAGGGCCTTTGTTTTTTGGATCTACAAGCGATTTTCAAGCCTTAACACAGCAAATCCCTAAAACAGCAAAAACAGTTGTGATACGATTAGGACGAATGCAGTACATGGATCAGTCTGGTTTATATGCTATGGAAGATATGCTTTTAGAGTTGCAAAAGCATAAAATAGACGTTTTATTTGTAGGGCTTTTAAAACAACCTCGATATATGATGGAACGGATTGATATTATTCCAGATCTCATTCCTAATGAGCATATTTTCAAAGATTTTAAAACCTGTATGAAATGGGTGAAAAACAATATTAAAAATACAATTTAAAACAGCGGACTATGGATATCAAAAATGTATTTAAAAACAACGAAAAGTGGATTAAAGACAAGTTAGACAATGATACTGCATATTTCGATAAATTAGGTAAGGGACAAAATCCTGAATTGTTATTTATTGGTTGTTCAGATAGTCGTGTTACGGCTGAAGAATTAATGGGGTTAGGACCTGGTGATGTTTTTGTACATAGAAATATCGCAAATATGGTTGTTGGTACCGATGCCAATGGTATGTCTGTAGTTAACTATGCTGTTACACATTTAAAGGTCAATCACGTGGTGGTGTGTGGACACTATGCATGTGGAGGTGTAAAAGCCGCGATGCAATCGGCAGATTTGGGCGTTTTAAATGGTTGGCTAAGAAATATAAGAGACGTTTACAGAATGCATCATGACGAGTTAAATGCTATTACATGCGAAGAAAAAAAATACGATCGTTTGGTAGAACTCAATGTGCAAGAACAGTGTGTGAATTTAATTAAAACAGCAGCTGTTCAAAAAGCTTTTAGAGATAGGGGGTTAAAAGTTCATGGATGGGTGTTTGATGTGCATACAGGAAAACTCATTGATTTAAAAATAGACTTTGAAAAGTATCTTAAGGATATTATGGAAATCTATCATTTAGATTAGTAAATAAAAGCCATTCAAAAGAATGGTTTTTTTTATGCGTCCTCCTCAGTGGTTTCTTCTGAATCGCTTTTAATGATGGTTGGAAAAATCATAGGGGCTAATGATTTTATAGGCTCGTAAAGCATGCTTTTTTCCAAATCTTCTTTTTCCATAAACGGCAATGTATTATTCATTTTATGAAAAACACCTAAGAGTACACTTAGAATCAATCCAATTTTAAGCGCTCCAAAAACAGCACCAGCTAGTTTATTGATAAGGCCTAAAGCAGCAAAATCGGCTAACTTCGTTAAGGCCTTTCCTGTCAAGCTAATGACTAAAACGATAACCACGAATGTAATGGCAAAGGCAACAATATTGATGGTTTTTTCGTTCCAATCGACTTTTGATTCTAAAAAACCTGAAGCAAAGTAGCTAAAGTGAATAGCTCCATAAACTCCTAAAACTAGGGCTACTAATGAGGCGACTTCTACAAAAAGCCCTTTAAAAAGCCCACGAATAAACCCAAATAATAAGAGGGCAGCCAAAATAATATCAATAATACTCATACAATTAGCGGTTTAAACAAAAGTACATGATTTTTTTAAGTTGTAATTTGAGTCCGTCAACTTAATAAAATTTTAGATGTACACAGGTGTCAGTTTTATAAAATGGCGTTTTGTAAATTATTGCAATAAGAAGACTTTTATCTTGTAGATACCTACATTTTTTTTTGATTTATAAATGATAACGTAATTCAAGAGGCTTTAGTTTCTTAACTTTGAACTTTTAAAACTAAAGATGATATTGAAGTAGAAACCTTCAACTCAAAACTTTGAATTATTAATTAAAGTGATTCCCGTTTTTATGGGAAATGAACATGGCAAGAGACGAACAATTAAAAGAACGATGGGATTTGGTGGTAGAAAAACTCTCAAATCAATTTGCGGATGGAGATCGATTAGATCTCGATTCTATTATATATCTTATAGGTGTGCAGGAGCTTGGGCAATTGCATCGCGAGTATAAAAAAGATCAAAAACTTGATTTAATGCATATTGCTATATGTAAGGTGTTAGAACCTTATGGGTTTTATGAATTCGATTATGTAGATGATGATGGTTGGCCACATTATAAAGTATTGGCACAATTACCACATCTAAAAGCTGGTGAACAAAGTGTATTAATGAAAGAAGCGATTGTGAATTACTTTTTAGAGTCTGATTATATTAAATAGGCTTGGTTTGAAAAGTCCATTTTATGTGACTTTAAAAGGGTTTAAATCGAATCTTAAATTATTGTAAGGGAATAACCCATAACTATTTTATAACGATTAGCTCGCTGATTTTGCAACTGTTGTGACTTAGAGCAGATTGACTTTGGTAATAATTATGCTGTAAATTCCAATGGACACTGGGGGCCTAGGTCAGCAACAGCAAGAACTAGGAATACTTAGAAAAGGATAGAGTGCAACTTACAGATAATGGTAACGTATTTGAAGTCAGATTTACCGACACAACTTTAGTTATGGAATTTGGAGAAGCGATCACAAATGAAAATCCTGATGGTATTCATGTAATTTTTGTGTTTTTACGTTCATAATTCCTTAAATTTGCCACCTACTTTTTAGAAACCATGATAGACAAGATAAAAGAACTTATAGCAGAAGCAGAAGCTTTTAAAGCACAATCTAAAGAAGAAGTTGAGGCTTTTAGAATAAAATATTTAGGCTCAAAAGGACATTTAAAGGCGTTTTATGGCGAATTAAAAAATGTTGCGAATGATCAAAAACGTGAATTTGGGCAAATAATTAATGAGCTTAAAAACACCGCTGAAGCTAAAGTAAATCACTTAAAAGAGGCTTTAGAAAGTGAGGAAGAAGATAAAGGAATTTATGGTGATTTATCGCGACCTGGTGAGCCCATTGCTATAGGAGCACGTCATCCTATTTCTATTGTAAAAAATGAGATTATTGATATCTTTTCGCGCATAGGTTTTAACGTTAGTGAAGGCCCAGAAATTGAAGATGATTGGCATAACTTCACCGCTTTAAATTTACCAGAATACCATCCGGCAAGAGATATGCAGGATACGTTTTTTATTCAAACGGATCCCGATATTTTATTACGTACCCACACCAGTTCTGTACAAGTGCGTTATATGGAAAATAATCAACCTCCAATACGTACAATTTCTCCGGGACGTGTGTATAGAAATGAAGCGATTTCTGCACGTGCACACTGTTTCTTTCATCAAGTAGAAGGATTATACATTGATAAGGATGTGAGTTTTGCAGATTTAAAACAAACACTTCAATATTTTACCACAGAAATGTTCGGGAAATCTAAAATTAGATTACGTCCATCATACTTTCCATTTACGGAGCCAAGTGCTGAGGTTGATGTGTATTGGGGACTTGAAACTGAAACTGATTACAAAATCACAAAAGGTACAGGTTGGTTAGAGATTATGGGTTGTGGTATGGTAGATCCTAATGTTTTAGAAAACTGTGGTATTGATTCTAAAGAATATTCAGGTTTCGCTTTCGGAATGGGCATCGATCGTATTGCTATGTTATTAAATCAAATTAGCGATATTCGTTTGTTGAGTGAGAATGATGTTCGATTTTTAGAGCAGTTTAAATCAGCCTTATAAACTTTGAAAAAAGATATACAAATACCGGAGGTAAAAGAGGTCTATGTTGCTGTTGTTCAAGAGGAACATTTAGAATACAAAACCCAAGACTGGAATGCCTATATCATAAATAATAGCGACAAAGATTTAGATACGGTGCTTATTGTTAGTAGAGGTTATAACGATAAGAAATTAACTCCTGTAATGCGACATACACTTGCAAAATTACCAGCAAGAAGTTACGCTAAGATTGAATATTTACAAGAAAAAGTTTTAGAACTAAACAACGAGTTTAAAATTATGTTTTTTGAAGGCAATCAAATGTTTGATAAAACGTATTTATTCAGAAAAAACACCATTAACGAAAAGGCTTTACAGACTGTTCCTTTGATGCAGTTGCGTGGTGTTTTGGTGAAATAATTATTAGCTTTTAGCTAATAGCAGAAGGGCTAAGAGCTAAAAGCTAATCAATCTAATCTAACTTATCAGTCAATTTCTTAAAGACCTTCTTTGGATCTTTATTGTCATAAAGAATATCGTAAACGGCATTAATTATAGGTAATTGTGTTTTCTTTTTATTCTTAAGATTGAGTTCGTGAGCACTTTTAGTGGCATAGTACCCTTCAGCAATCATACTCATTTCCATTTGTGCAGATTTTACGGTATACCCTTTGCCTATCATGTTTCCAAACATTCTGTTTCTTGAAAAAACGGAATATCCAGTCACAAGTAAATCACCTAAGTAAGCTGAATTATTAATGTTACGTTTCATCTTATGCATCTTTTTAATAAAGCGTTTCATTTCCCTAATAGAATTGCTCATTAAGACACTCTGAAAATTATCACCATAACCAAGTCCGTGTGCAATCCCAGCGGCAATAGCGTAAATATTTTTTAACATTACAGCGTATTCTATACCAATAACATCGTCGCTAGTTTTTGTTTTAATGTAATCACTCGATAAATTATCGGCAATAGCTTGTGCTTTTTTAGAGTCGTCACAAGCAATTGTTAAGTAAGATAAACGCTCTAATGCTACTTCCTCTGCATGACAAGGACCAGCGATAACAGCTATGTTTTCAAAAGGGATATTGTATTCGTCATGAAATTGCTCACCAACTAATTTCCCAGTTTCTGGCATAATACCTTTTACAGCAGAAACGATAGTTTTTTTGCTAATATCAACGGTTAATTTCTCTAATTCGGCATGAATAAAAGCGGATGGAATAACAAAAACAAGCACATCTGCCCATTCTGCTATTTCGTTAATATCGTTGCTAAGTTTTAATTGCTCAGTTTTAAACTCAACCGAACTTAAATAACTAGGGTTATGTTTTTCTTTTAAGATATGTTCTTTGACATAAACGCTTCGCATATACCAACCAACTTCATCTAAGTTTTCGCAAAGCATTTTTACAATGGCTGTAGCCCAACTTCCGGCACCAAAAACAGCATATTTTGTAGTATTACTCATAGTGTTTTATTCAAATTTGTATATCAAAAATACGTAAAATTTATAGAAGAATACCTGCTTATATTCGGTTACATAAAGCCTTTCTATGTGCATTTGTGAATCAATTAATTAGTAATAAACGTAATTTAATAGGTGTGTAAGTAGTGATTTTAGTTTTTTGGCACATGTTTTGAAATGCTATAACCAATAACCTTAAATCCGTTAGATTATGAAGCATTTAAAACGACTATTAGGATTTGCATGTATTGCAACATTATTTACCTCGTGTTACACTGAGGAAATACATTATAGCGATGAACCAGCTATTTCATTAAATCAATTATTAAATTCTTACGATTTGTGGTACGTAGATATTAATGCAACACAAGGTTATGGCGAAACCCCTTTTTTACAAATAGCATTTACAGTGTCTTTTGATCATGGCCGTTTGTATGCTAATAATAACTTAGTTGGCTTTGGAAGTCAAGGTAATGGCTACGGTGTACAAATAGGAACTTATGATGCTTATGATATGATTTTGGATGTAAATCATATTATTGATGGTTATGATAGCTTCGATGTGTACCAAGTAGATTATAATACTATTGAATTATACAATCCTTTTAATGATACCTCTTATTTTTTAGAGGGTTACCAGAAATCTAATTTTGATTATGACTATATCTTCTATGATAACATTCATTATTTCTTACAAGAATACGATGCTTGGGAAAAAACATACACAAGTAATTATGGAGTTTTAAATGATTTTGATAATGAGAATTACCTTCAGTTTTTATCTGGTGGAAATGACGATACATTTAGAAGTTCTCAAGACGTAAACGCTTACAATATTAATAACATTTATTGGGATTTTATAGGGAGTTATGGTGTAGGTAATGTGTCAGGAAATATGTACTTAAAAACATTAACATTAGATTATGATTTCTTTGACAATGAATTCTTTGAACTCAGCGTTATTAATGATAGTAAGATTGCGTTATACCATTCGAGTTCTGGTACTGTTTATGAATTTACAGGAAGAGGATATATACAATATTACAGAAATGCAAATGTAGAAGATGGTAAAGGGGCTAAACAGTCTGAAGAACTTAAAAAACGTAAGCAAAAAACAAAGAAAGTAGAGAATACTAGAGAAAACACAAGAAGCATATAAATAGAAACTTAAATTATATGATAGAATTTAAATTTAGGTGATCTAAGTGACCTCAAAAAAAGATAAAATCATAGAAATGAAACTAAATTTGGTTGGTTATTTAGTTTCAAAACGCTCAGATAAAACACTTGTTTTTCTGAGCGTTTTCTTTTTAATTAGTTGGAAATTAATCAAGATGGTTAGCGTTTGTACCTCTTTGATTAGTTATCCTATAAATAAGTGCTAATATGATTATAGTCTACTTTTTAATGTTTTTATAATTGCTTTAGTAAAATTTCTAGATCTTTAAGTTCATAAGGTTTCTCTGTAATAATTTTAGAAGAATTCAATAAAAAATACATTGGTGTCGCAGAAACACCATAGGTTTTTACAATTGGATTGTCCCATTTCCCTAGGCCAATTTGATGAATAAAATCGGGGTAGTTCTTAATTTCTTTCGTCCAATTTTGGTCATCATCTTCTAATCCAAAGGCGACCACTTTTAAATTTGGTTTGTTTGCTACCATTTTTTTTACTTTAGGCAATTCATTTAAACAGTGGCTGCATGTGCTGCTCCAAAAAATCAATAAGTAGTTTTCAGCTCCTTCTAATTGGTGTAAACTTGTTTTTTTTGCGTTTAAAGTGATTTCAAAATCGGGTGCCTTGCTACCTAAAGATGTGTTTTTAAAAGAAATAAGCATATCTTCTAAAACTTTGTTATTGGTAGATTTTGCTAATTCTAATAAATAATGATCTGTAATATAATTAGCAATAGTATTGTTGTTTAAGGCAACAAAATTATGCCAAAGCATTTCTAATAAACTTGTTTTAATAACCAGGTCATCATTGTTAATTGCTGCTGCAACATCGTCAATATGTTGTTTGTATGTTGCTTCACTTGGATTGGCAACCATATTAAAAACATACGCTGTTACTCGGTCTGTTAAATACGAGGAGCTCTGTAGTAGATAATCGCTAAAATCTACCTGACTTAAATAATGCGCTTTAAGATGTTTAGAATAGGTGCTAATATCTTCGTAGTTCTCTGGGATATATGGTCGGTTGGCTTTTATAAAATTGAAGACTAACTTATCTTTAGCTAATTCTTCATAAGCGGTTTGTGTATCTTTTAAAGTTTTGAAGATAGCATTGAAACCTTTTTTGTCATTATTCGCTTTAGAGTAATAATTACTAATGGTTTGGTTTACCATCTCTATACTTTTTAAATACGACTTCCAGAGCTTGTTTTCATCAGAGACTTTAAACTCAACACCTTTTTCATGACTAAAATTAAAGGCAACACTCTCTTTTCCGTCATAGATAAAATCGAAATTATTTTCTTCAGGTGGAATGGCATACACAATTTTATATATGCCAGGTGTTACGGTAGAATCTAATTGAATTTCAAAATTACCATCACTGTCTAATTGCCCTTTATTGACATAATTGGCGCTTTCTGGTGTTGCTTGGTACAGAAAGGCGTAGCTAAAATCTTTTGCTGGGGAAAATGTGCCTTTTATACTTTGAGCTTGTGATAATAAGGGTAAAATCAACAAGAGGATTAATAATTTTTTCATGATTTAATATGTTTTATATAAAGCTTTTTTATTAATTGTTATTTTATTTTTCTGCCTTTGATACCACTAGCGCAACCGTAAAAATAATTGATATATTCGACTTCAAAATGATCTCTTTTAAAAATTTGAAAAGCATGTTTTGAATTGCCAAATGCTTCTGTATAAATACCTAACATTTTATAAGTTTCAGGGCTGCCTAAAAAGAGCTTTCCTAAGATTGGGATGACGTTTTTTAAGTAGAACATATAAAAAGGTTTCCAAATTTTAGTTTTAGGAACAGAGACGTCAATTAATGAAAATTCACCATTTGGTTTTAGTAGTCTATCAATGACATTTGCTAACGCATTTAACTGTTCTGTATTAAACGTTTTTAGTCCAAAACCTGAAATAACATAATCTGCAGATTTGTCGCTTATTGAATTTTGAAAAACATCCTCTTTTAAAATTGTAATTTTAGATTCAGGAAATTTCAGTTTATTTTTTTCAGCTTGTTTAATCATTTCAGAGGAAAAATCAAGTGCAATTATTTGTGTGTTTTTAGTGTCTTTTTTGAGAATATGTTTCCAACATTCTCCCATCCCTGTCATTAAATCTACAACGACCTTACCATCTTCAACGTTGATTTCTGAAATACATTGTTTTCTCCATCGTTCACTAAACCCAAATGACGTAATGTAGTTCATTTTAGAATACGACCCCGACATTTTATCAAATAGCATTTCAACGAATTTAGGTTCGTAAATTTCTTTCATAAGTTAGAGCTATTCCTCATTACAATTCGTCTTAAATGTCTTCAAAAAGTAAGCCATTATTTCGTTTTAGATCGTATACTTTCAATAATAACGGTTGCTAAAATTAAACTACCTCCAATATAGGTGTTTATTGTTGGAATTTCATTCAAGAAAAAAAAGGCAATTATAATTCCGAAAACAGGTTGCGAACTTCCAATGATACTTGCTGTACTGGCTTTAAAATAACTCAAACTATTTACAAACATTGTATGGCCTATAGATGTTGTAATTAAAGCTAGTAGTAGAACATAAGGATATTGTGTTGTAATGTTAGAGGTATCCATAAAATATAGTACAGGCGCTAATAGTACAGTTAAAATGGTTACTTGATAAAACATAAGCATTGTGCCATTGTACTTCGTAACATGCTTTTGTAATATTAGAATTCTAAGCGCATAACACAATGCCGAAAGTAAACCACACAATAAACCTTGTAATTGGCTACTTGCTATATTAAATTCTGGAGCTAAAATATAAATCCCAAGAAGTACCATAAAACCTAAAAGGATATGTATAGGATCAAATTTAACTTTAGTAAATAAGGGTTCTAATAGGGCAATCATAACTGGAAAGGTGAATAATGAAAGCATACCAGTGGCCACATTTGATAATTTTAGAGCATAGAAATAGGTAATCCAATGACCTCCCATTAAAATGGCAGCAATAATGAAAGTCCAGCGATCTTGGTTGTTTTTTATTTTTAAATTAATGCCTTTGTAAAGACAAAAAATTAAGAGAAAAACTACAGATAAGGAAGAGCGCCACCAAATAATAACTGGTGTAGGCATATCTATAAATTTACCTAAGGCTCCAGATGTACTAATAAAGATGGTTGCTATTGTGAGTAGCAGTAAGTGATTTAAATGGCTTTTTTCGCTCATTTTATACCTGATAAAGCAGATAGTGCTTGTTTAGTCGTTTTTATTTTATCGAAAGTAAGTAATAAGCGCAGTCCATTTCGGGTTTGTTTTTCTTTCATTTTACATTTACTTGCATTCATCTGTACAAATTGTAAGACTTTAGTAAATGCTTCACTCTGATAAAAGCCACTTTGTTGATCTTGAATAAAATAACCAATCATTTTGCCTTGTTTCATAATCAGTTTTTCAATGCCCATTTTTGTGGCAATCCATTTAAGTCGTACACTATCTAATAAATCTGAAACCTGTGTTGGTAGTTCTCCAAATCGGTCAATAATTTCAGTTTCAAATTTAGCGAGTTCTTCTTCGGTTTTTATCGCGTTGAGTTTGGTGTAGAGATTTAAACGTTCCGTAATATTGTTGATGTAATCGTCTGGAAATAGTAACTCAAAATCGGTATCTATAGTTATGTCTTTTACATATTCCTTTGGTTTACCGTCGTCTTTGTATAAATCTGAAAACTCCGTTTCTTTTAATTCGTCTATGGCTTCATTTAAAATTTTCTGATAGGTATCAAAACCAATATCATTAATAAATCCGCTTTGTTCTCCACCGAGTAAATCACCTGCACCACGAATTTCTAAATCCTTCATCGCAATGTTAAATCCGCTACCCAATTCTGTGAATTGTTCTAAGGCTGAAATTCGTTTTCTAGCATCGGCTGTCATTGCCGAATATTCTGGCGTAATAAAATAACAAAAGGCTTTTTTGTTACTACGACCAACACGACCTCGCATTTGGTGCAAATCGCTTAAACCAAAATTGTTAGCATTATTAACAAAAATGGTATTTGCATTTGGGACATCTAAGCCACTTTCTATAATTGTGGTGCTCACCAAGACATCAAACTCACCATTCATAAACGCGAGCATGAGATTTTCTAATTTTTTACCATCGAGTTGCCCATGACCAATACCAATTTTGGCATCAGGCACTAATCGCTGAATCATACCGGCGACTTCTTTTATATTTTCAATTCTATTATGAATAAAAAATACTTGACCACCACGCTGAATCTCATAACTCACCGCATCTCTAATGGTTTCTTCACCAAAACGAATCACATGACTTTCAATAGGATAACGGTTTGGTGGAGCTGTATTAATAACGGATAAATCTCTAGCTGCCATCAAACTAAATTGAAGCGTTCTAGGAATAGGCGTGGCTGTTAATGTTAACACATCAACATTCTCTTTAATAGTTCTCAGTTTTTCTTTAACGGCAACTCCAAATTTTTGCTCTTCGTCAACAATTAGTAAGCCTAAATCTTTAAATTTTACGTTTTTGCTAGCCAATTGATGCGTACCAATAATAATATCAATGTTTCCTTTTTCTAAACCTTCTAAAGTTTCGCGTTTTTCTTTAGCCGTTCTAAAACGGTTAACATAATCAACAGTTACCGGAAAATCTTTTAAACGTTCTTTAAAAGTACGTGAATGTTGATATGCCAATATCGTCGTTGGTACTAAAACAGCAACTTGTTTGCCATTATCTACGGCTTTAAAAGCGGCTCTTATAGCAACTTCCGTTTTACCAAAACCAACATCACCACAAATTAGGCGATCCATTGGTCGTTCACTTTCCATATCAGCTTTTATATCTGCTGTAGACGTGATTTGATCTGGAGTATCTTCATACACAAATGAAGCTTCGAGCTCCAATTGCATATGGCTATCTGGTGCGTACTGAAAGCCTTTTTTTAGTTTTCGTTTGGCATAAAGCTTAATAAGGTTAAAGGCAATTTCCTTAACTCTTGATTTTGTTTTTTGCTTTAAGGTTTTCCACGCTTTACTTCCTAGTTTATAAACGGTTGGTGGTTTGCCATCTTTACCGTTAAACTTAGTGATTTTGTGTAATGAATGGATACTGAGGTATAAAATATCGCGCTCGCCATAAACTAATTTTATGGCCTCTTGCTTTTTGCCTTCAACATCTATTTTTTGTAGACCTCCAAATTTACCAATACCATGATCGATGTGCGTAACATAATCTCCAATTTCAAGATTTGTTAATTCCTTTAAAGTAATGGCTTGCTTTTTGGCATAACCATTTTTAAGATGGAATTTATGATAACGATCAAAAATTTGATGGTCGGTATAAATGGCTAGATGGTGTTCGGTATCTATAAAACCTTGATAAAGTGAAAGCACTACTGTTTTGTAATGCACGGTTTGTTCCGCGTCATCAAAAATATCATGAAAACGTTTCGCTTGCTGTTCGCTTACACAAGCGATATAATTGGTGATGCCCTTAGCGTGATTTTCATTTAAATCTTCAATTAACAGATTGAATTGTTTATTAAATGCAGGCTGTGGCTTAGTGTAAAATGCTATAAGTTGCTGAGCAAAATAGGCTTCATTTCCAAATTCGACTAAAGGATATTCTAAAAACTGACGTTTTAATAAGTCTGAATTACAAAACAATTCTTCAGGTGAAGCCTGCTTAATTTCGCTAGATAAGTTTTTGAAAGCGTCTTCTGCTTTTTCATAAAAATCATCAATTCGTGAAAACGCTAAAGCTGCATTTTTAGAAAAAATAACAGTTTTATTAGAAATGTACTTTAGAAAACTTTCGCGTTGTTCTGCAATCATTTTATTAGCCACATTAGGAATGATGCTCACTTTTTTAATGCGCTCTGTAGAGAGTTGTGTTTCTACATCAAAGGTTCTAATGCTATCTACTTCGTCACCAAAAAATTCAATTCGGTAAGGTTCATCATGTGAAAATGAAAACACATCAACAATACCACCTCTTACTGAGAAATCTCCAGGTTCGGTAACAAAATCAACACGTTTAAATTTGTATTCAAATAAGACTTCGTTAACAAATTCGATGCTTAAATCGTTGCCAACAGAAATTTTTAAAGTGTTCTTTTCAAGTTCCTTTTTGGTGACGACCTTTTCAAAAAGCGCATCAGGATAGGTAACAATAATGCACGGTTTTTTACGCGAATTAATTCGGTTTAAAACCTCGGCGCGTAAGAGTACGTTGGCATTATTGGTTTCCTCAATTTGATAAGGTCTCCTATAACTTCCTGGATAAAACAACACATCTTTAGTGTTTATGAGCTGTTCTAAATCGTTGAGGTAATAGGCGGCTTCTTCTTTGTCGTCAAAGATTAGTAAAAAGGGTTTGTCGGCCGTTTTAAAGGCTTCAGAAACCGTAATTGAAAATGAAGAGCCAACAAGACCTTTTAAATGTGTTTTTGTTTCGCTTTGGGCAATAGCAGTTTGCAGATTTTGCAGTTGCAAAGTCTGTGCGAATGTTTGGGCAATAGATACTTTACTCAAGTTTCTTTGTTTGAAGATGCAAATATAAAATTTTTGAAGTGTTCACTAATGATAATTCTTTGAATAGAATTATATTTGTTCAGAATTATTAATTAGATAATAAATAAAGTATATATATGTCATTTTCAGATTTATTCGATAGCGGATTTAAAAAACGTAATGAAGACCATTTTGCAGCTATTGTAAGAGTTGCAATGAGTGATGGTGTAATCAGCGATAAAGAAAGAGCTTTTTTAGATCGTTTAGCAACACGATTAGATATCTCAGAAGCCGATTATAAATTAATTTTAAAAGATTACGATACCCATTCTATAAATCCACCAACATCTTATGATATGCGTTTAGAGCGTTTATATGATTTGGCGCGTATGGTATGGGTTGATGATATCGAAGGACCGAATCAGCATTGGTTATTAGAAAAGTTATGTGTTGGCTTAGGATTTCATTCTCAAAATGCAAAATATATTGCAGATAAAGCTTTAGCTCTAGCACACGACAAATTAGATTTGGATGCGTTTGTTGAAGAAATGAAAAATATGAATAAATAGTCGTTTTAGACTTTATATTACATAAAAAAAAGCAACCTAATTAGGTTGCTTTTTTTTATTAACACTATTTTTTTATGCTTAATTATTACGCATAAACTCTTCTGCTTTTTCTACCATGTTTTTGCTGCCACAAATAAAAGGTACGCGTTCATGAAGTTCTGTTGGCTCTATGTCCATAATACGTGTGAAGCCATCGCTAGCTTTACCGTTAGCTTGCTCTGCAATAAATGCCATAGGATTACATTCATAAAGCAAGCGTAATTTTCCTTTAGGGTTTTTAGAACTTTTTGGGTACATATAAATACCTCCTTTGATCATGTTTCTATGAAAATCTGAAACCAAAGAGCCAATATATCTACTTGTGTAAGGTCTTTCGCCTTCATCTTCCTGACAATATTTAATATATTTTTTGATGCCTAAAGGGAAATCTAAATAGTTTCCTTCATTTACAGAGTAAATATTTCCATCTTCAGGAAATTGCATGTTTGGATGTGATAAATAATACGAACCAATTGCCGGATTTAATGTAAAACCATTAACGCCATCACCAGTTGTATAAACTAACATTGTAGAGGTTCCATAAACCACATAGCCTGCAGCGACTTGCGCGCTCCCTTTTTGAAGAAAATCTTCTAAAGAAACAGGTGTGCCTAATGGAGTTACACGTCTGTAAACTGAAAAAATAGTACCAACAGACACATTAACATCTATATTAGAAGAGCCATCGAGAGGATCTATTAATACAACATATTTATTTTGGTGGTTTTCATCTTGACTATTAATCGTAATAAAATCATCTTCTTCCTCACTAGCAATACCACAAACAATATTTCTTTTGGTTAAGGTTTGTATGAATTTTTCATTGGCATATACATCTAGTTTTTGCTGATCTTCACCTTGAATGTTAGTGTCTCCAGCAGCACCAATTATATCTACCAAACCGGCTTTATTCACTTCGTGATTCACAACCTTAGCGGCTAAGCGAATAGAGTTAAGAAGTCGGGAAAGTTCCCCAGAAGTGTATTTAAAAGACGTTTGATTTTCAATTATAAATTCTCCTAAGGTTTGATTTCTTTTAGACATGAGTAAATTATTGATTAGTAGCAAGCAAATATCGCATTTTTTAACAAACTATAACGTTTTCGTTCCTTAAAAAATATTGTTTTGTAAAGTCTGTTTAGATTATCTTTGAGTTTTTTATTTTAAAATGAAACAACCAAGATTAGCAGTTATCCAAGACATGCCAAGAGTTTTAGAACTTATCCAAGAATTGGCTACGTTTGAAAAAGAAGCAGATGCTGTAGAAATTACACAGTCTGATTTAGAAAATGATGGTTTTGGTCCTAACCCAAAGTTCACCTGTTTTGTTAGTGAATTTGAAAATAAGATTGAAGGTATTGCTTTGGTTTATCCAAGGTATTCAACATGGAAAGGCCAAATATTGCATTTAGAAGATCTCATTGTAAGTGAAAAATGCAGAGGTAAAGGTTTAGGAACTCAGCTTTTAAATACGGTTGTTAAACATGGAGAGCAACTTGGGGTAAAACGCATTAGTTGGGAAGTTTTAGATTGGAACGAACCCGCCATAAACTTCTATGAAAGTAAAGGAGCAGATGTAAAACGCGATTGGAATGTGGTGCATTTGAATGAGCAAGGAATTAAAAACTATTTAAACCAATTATAATGCGCATTTTTAAGTTTGGTGGTGCATCTGTAAAAGATGCTGATGGTGTAAAAAACTTAGCAAAAGTTTTAAAAACCACAGGGTATGATAATACTTTAGTTGTGATTTCGGCAATGGGAAAGACAACGAATAGAATGGAATTAGTCATCAAAAATTATTTTGAAAATAAAGGTGAGTTACAAAGTGCTATTCATGACGTCATAAAATGTCACAATGATATTTTAGTCGATTTATTTGAGAATAAACGGCACCAAGTATTTACTGATGTGAAGTTGTTTTTTGATGAATTAAACGCCTTTTTTAAAAGTAATAAATCTCCAGATTATAATTATGTGTACGACCAAGTTATTGGCTATGGTGAATTAATTTCAACCACAATCATTAGTCATTATCTTAATGAAATTGGCTTAAAAAATAATTGGGTTGATGTTAGAGAATTTGTGAAAACAGATAATTATTACAGACGCTCAAATGTTAATTGGGAAAAAACTCAAGAGAATATTTCATCTCATTTAGACGCAACTATTTTAAATATTACACAAGGATTTTTGGGTAGTGATGCTAATAACTTTACCACAACCTTAGGTAGAGAAGGGAGTGACTATACGGCGGCCATATTTGCCTATTGTTTAAATGCTGATAGTGTTACGATTTGGAAAGATGTACCTGGTGTTTTAAATGCAGATCCGAGATATTTTGAAAACGCCCAATTGCTGCATCAAATTTCATATAGAGAAGCTATAGAATTGGCATTTTATGGAGCCTCTGTAATTCATCCAAAAACGCTTCAGCCCTTACAACAAAAGGAGATTCCTTTATATGTAAAGTCCTTTTTAAACCCTGAATCTGATGGTACTTGTGTCAGTAAGGGAGATGCGTTAGTCCCTGAAGTTCCGTGCTTTATTGTTAAGAAAAATCAGACGTTAATCTCCTTGTCTTCTTTAGATTTTTCATACATTATGGAAGAAAATATTAGTGAAATATTTAGTTTGTTACATTTATATAAAATGAAGGTTGATGTGATTCAGAATTCAGCAATTAGTTTTTCTGTTTGTATTGATAATTTATTTGATAATTTAGAGAAATTGCTTCAACATTTAAAAGCTAAATTTAAGGTGGTTTGTCATAATAATGTCAGTCTATATACCATTAGACACTATAATGACGTTGTGGTAAATGAGCTTGAGAAAGATAAAGAGGTGTTACTAAAGCAGTTAGCGCAAGGAACAGTTCAAATTGTTACTAAATAAATAGTTGTTACATTTGTTTTATGGGGAAATCATCCGATACTGGTTTAGTAACCGCAAAAGAAGTCGCAAAAGCAATTCATGCAGATAAGTATGGCTTCTTAGGTACTTTTTTTGGTTGGACATTGATGAAGGTCCTTAAAATATCTACGATAAATAAGTTTTATAAGCGAAATAAACATCTAAGTAATGTCGATTTTCTTGATGCTATTTTAGAAGAATTTCAGATTAAGTTTGAAATCCCTGAGGAAGATATGAAACGTCTCCCTAAAGAAGGACCTTATATTACGATTTCTAATCATCCATTGGGTGGCATTGACGGTATTTTACTTTTAAAGTTAATGATAGAGCAGCGCAGTGATTTTAAAATTATTGCCAATTTCTTGTTACACCGAATAGAGCCGCTTAAGCCTTATATAATGCCTGTGAATCCGTTTGAAGGCAGAAAAGACGCAGCGAGTAGCATTGCTGGTTTTAAAAATGCAATCTTACATTTAAGAGAAGGGCATCCGTTAGGAGTGTTTCCTGCAGGAGAAGTTTCAACGTATCGCGATGGTAAATTAGTGGTTGATAAAGAATGGGAAGTGGCTGCTATGAAATTAATTCAGAAAGCCGAAGTGCCTGTCGTTCCTATTTATTTTCATGCTAAAAATAGTCGATTATTTTATAGACTTTCTAAATTAAGTGATACGCTAAGGACTGCTAAGTTGCCTTCAGAAGTATTGACTCAGAAACGTCGTGTAATTAAAGTAAGAGTCGGTAAAGCTATTTCGGTAAAAGATCAAAAGGAACATCCAACGCTTCCAGAATTTTCAGAGTTTTTAAGACGAAAAACGTATATGTTGTCTAAAACATTTGAAGATAAACCTAAGATTTTAGATAATATTCAATCGCAGCTAAAAGTCACAAAAATCCCAAAACGTATTGTGACTCCAATTGCACCAAAAGTAATGATTGCTGAGGTAGATAAGCTTAGAATAAATGATTCTAGACTTTTAGAAAGCAAAAATTATGAAGTGTTTTTGGCGTCTGCAAAAGACATTCCTAATATCTTAAGAGAAATAGGACGGCTTAGAGAAATTACATTTAGAGAAGTGGGTGAGGGGACCAATGAGGCTATTGATTTAGATAAATTTGATACCTATTACCATCACATGTTTCTATGGGATAACGAAAAAAATGTGATTGCTGGTGCGTATCGAATGGGCTTAGGATCTAAGATTTTTGAACGTTTTGGTATCGATGGTTTTTACTTACAAGATTTATTTCGATTTGAACCTGAATTACATAAAATGATGAGCCAATCCATAGAAATGGGACGTGCATTTATCATTAAAGAATATCAGCAAAAGCCAATGCCTTTGTTTTTACTATGGAAAGGAATTGTGCATATTACGTTACGTTTTCCAGAACATAAATATTTAATAGGTGGAGTGAGTATCAGTAATCAGTTTTCTAACTTTTCAAAAAGTTTGATGATTGAGTTTATGAAATCGCATTATTATGATCCTTATGTGGCACAATATGTGCATCCTAAAAAGGAATTTAAGGTAAAGCTTAAAGATGCTGATAAGGATTTTGTTTTTGATGCTACGGCAGCTGATTTAAATAAATTTGATAAGATTATCGATGAAGTAGAACCAGGGGCGCTACGATTACCAGTGTTACTTAAAAAATATATAAAGCAGAATGCTAGACTTGTGGCATTTAACGTTGATCCGTTGTTTAATAATGCCGTTGATGGTTTAATGTATATTAAAATTGAAGACTTGCCAGAAAGTACTGTAAGACCTGTAATGGAGGAGTTTCAAGCGGAATTAGAGCGCAAGTTTGTAGATAGCAATGAAGATAAGTAAGACCAGTGTTTTTGTCTTTTTATTGCCTTTATATTGCTTGTCGCAAACGTTATCAGGACGTGTTATCGATAAAATAACACAACAACCTATTGAAACTGCTGCTGTCTATTTTGATAATACAACAATTGGTACAACTACAAATCGTAATGGTAAATTCTCAATTGAATATTCAGATGCAGTACAATCTACGCTAGTTATTTCTTACTTAGGTTACGATAAAGTTTTAATTTCAGACTATAGAAGTAAGTCTAATGTGAGTATAGAACTTGTTGAAGCAGATAATGCTTTAGATGAAGTTCTTTTGGAATATGATGATGGTTTAACACGAAAACAGAAACTAAAACTGTTTAGGCAAGAGTTTTTAGGAACATCTAAGTTTGGTAAGTCTTGTAAGATTTTAAACGAAGACGATTTAGTTTTAAAATATGATAAAAAGAATAAGGCTTTATATGCTGATTCTAAAACTCCACTCAAGATTTTAAATAGAGCCTTACAATATGAGGTTTTATATGATGTCATGGATTTTGAAATCAACTTTAGGTCCATGAACCTTAAGACCTTCACATTTACAATACATTCAGTAACATATTTTGGAACCTCTTTTTATAAAAGTTTGGATACCACTAAAAAAAGGACTTTAAATCAGAGGAGTAAGGCTTACAAAGGATCGGTACAGCACTTTATGCGCTCGCTATATAACCACAGTCTAAATGAAGAAGGGTATTCCATATTCCACAATAAATTTAGAGTAGACGAATGGTCTTTTTTTACTGTAGAAACTACAGGACATCTAAATTTAAAAAAAGTAACCTTAAAAGAAAAGGTCGCTATTCTTTTTGACAAAAAGAATCAATCTGAAATTCAATTAGAAATTCCAGAATTTTATGTTGACGTGTATGGGAACTATGCGCCTGTAATAGGGGTTTATTTTAGTGGAGTAATGGGGAGTCAAAGAATCGGTGATACTTTACCTTTAGACTATAATTAAGAGATTGAGGAAAAAATAAAAACCCAGAATGTAAATTCTGGGTTTTTAATAAGTTTATAAGGCTTTAAACCATTCTTGGAATTGTTTTCCAAGTAAAAATGTTGGTTTCATTTCGCCACCTAATGCAGCTATAAGGCTCATTAACCATGCTACAAATAAAACAATCCACATGACTAAATTTAAAATAGGAATCCAAGATGTTACAACACCTATTATAATTAAACCTAAAATTTGTCTTATGTAGAAAGATCCAAATTCGGTTTTATTACTGCTATTCATTACAAGAGCAATAATCCACCCAATAAAGGTAATATGGGCAATAATAGCAACATTTTTGCCATCACTGAATACTTCTTTGGCATCATTGCTAAAATCATCAGCTGCTCTTTTAGCATCACGCCCAAATTCTTTAGCATCATCTGAAAATTCACTAGCTTTTTGGCTTATTTTATCTCCTGCTTTTCTAGCATTATCTTTAGCATCGTCCAACATATCGTTAAGATCGTCTCCTAAATCTTTATTATCATCTGACATTTTTTAAGTTTTTTTGGTTAGACTATAAAGTTAGTAAAATAATGTTAATCTACTTACATATTTGTTGGTGTGTAAAATTTAGTAATTATTTATTATCTAAACAACATAATTAAGCCGCCAATAGCTGTAACTACTAAAATAAAGCGTCTGTAATTGATATTCGAAATTAATTTTACAATGTAGGCTCCTAATAAAAATCCGGCAGCGACGGCAGGAAGTAAAACTGAATTTAAGACTAAGGATTCTGCAGTAACGGTGTTCCAAATAAAAATATGAAAAGGCAGTTTTATGAGATTAATAATAAAGAATAACCATGCCGCAGTTCCTATAAATTCGTTTTTTTTAAAACGCATAGTGAGAAAATAAATATTAGCAATAGGACCTGCTAAATTGCCAATCATAGTTGCAAAACCAGTTAAAAAGCCCATACCAGTGGAAAACAATCTATTATTTGGGACGTTGGTGGATTTTCGCTTTTCTAAGTACAGCATTATAATAACAGAAACGAGTATTATAATTGCCATGAGTCTTTTAAAAACAACTTCAGGAATATCATTGCCAACCCATACGCCAACCAACACACCAGCAACCATCCATGGGATTAGTTTTTTTATAACAGCCCAATCGGCATGTCTATTGTAATAAATAACAGCCAATACATCTGCAGAAATGAGCATGGGTAATAAAATACCGGTTGAAGCTTTTTCTCCAAAAACAAAGGCTAGTATCACAACGATTATTATACTTACTCCTTTTATACCAGATTTGGATACCCCTAATAAAAAAACTGCAAAACTAATGGCTAACCATTGTAATGCAGTTAAATGATACGATTGAAGAATTTCTAAATAAGACAAGTGCGTTTTTTTAATCTATTAAATTTATTGAAAAGCACTGTCTACCGGTTCCCAAAGTTCTATCTTATTACCATCATTATCAAGTATCCATCCGAATTTACCATAATCGTATTCTTCCATATCACCGATAATAGTAACACCTTCTTCTTTTAAAGTCTCTAGGAGTTCCTTTAAATTTTCGACTCTGTAATTAAACATAAAGTCCTTTTTTGAAGGCTCAAAGTATTTTGAGTCTTCGGCAAATGGACTCCATTGTGTAGAGCAATCTTTGCCATCTTTGTCTTTCCACCAAAAGGTAGAGCCATAATCATCGGTATTAAAACCTAGATGCTTTTTATACCAATCTTTTGCAGCTTTTGGATCTTTGGTTTTAAAGAATAAACCTCCAATTCCTGTGACGCGTTTTTTCATTTCATCTTGAATTTATTTCAGGATCTCATTAGATGAAACCCTAAATATTATACTTCTCTTTTTTCTACTTTTTCTTTATGTTAGACTCATAAATGGTTATCCACGCATCACAAGTCATTTTTCTAGCAAGTTCTCCTATGAGTTCAAATGGAATCTCATCTATTTTTTTAAATCGGATACAGCTTTTTCCCATATCTAATTTTCGTTTAGAATGCTTTGGATAGGCGTTTACAAACCAATCATATAATTCTGGATTGGCATAAATACCGCTGTGATAAAGATTGACAGAGTTTTTTTGAGACGCAAAACTCATAAACGGTAAAGGTGTTTTTGGATCACAATAATAACCATCTGGATAGATGGAATGTGGGACATAATAACCAATCATGTTGTAGTGTATGCCTTCTTCAAAGCCTTTCGGTAAATTATCTTTTATAACTTGTCTTAATGTTTGCAAAGCGTTTTGGCGTTCTTCGGGAACTTGACTTATATAATCTTCGGGAGATGTCGCTTTGTATGTCATATTTAAAAAGGATATTGTGAGCTTCTAAGTTAGCAAAATTTTGCTTTTATCTTATCAACGATAGTTTGTGAAAGTTTTATATTACTTTCAATTGTCCAGCCTGCGACATGAGGTGAGAGTAAAACGTTTTCAGATGCAATTAAATATTTAAAGGCTTCTGGTACTTGATCTGAAGAAAATAAATTTTCAAAGGATGATTTTTCATATTCTAACACATCCAGTCCTGCTCCGATAATTTTGCCAGATTTTAACGCTGAAACCAGATCTTGAGTTACGACACTTTTACCACGCGCTGTATTAATTAACCAAAACGGTTTTTTAAAGCTTTTGATAAAATCTGAATTGATCATATTTAAAGTTAAATCCGTTTGTGGTGTATGAAGACTTAATACATCTGCTGTTGCTTTTAATTCTTCTAGAGTTACTTGTTTTGCGTTAGCATCACCGACATTGCTTTTTATATCATAGCAGAGGACCTCAACATCAAAGCCTTTTAATTTTTTAGCAAAAGCTTTTCCCATATTGCCATAACCAATAATTCCAATGGTTTTTCCATCTAACTCTAGTCCGCGGTTGTCTTCGCGTAACCATTTGCCTTGTCTAATTTCCCTGTCTGCTTTGTTTAATTTATTAAATAGGGATAATAGCATACCTAAAGTATGTTCACCAACAGCATTTCGGTTGCCCTCTGGTGCAGAAATAAGATATATTCCCTTTTGTTCAGCATAATTACAATCTATATTTTCTAATCCAGCACCAACTCGACCTATGAATTTTAGGTTTGTAGCGGCATCTAAAAAAGCTTTATCAATGGTAAATCGGCTACGGATAATGATACCGTCATATTCTGAAATTTTCGCTTCTATTTCTGATTTTGAAGCCGTGTAATCTTCGTGATTGGTGAATCCTAAATCGTTTAGCTGACTTAGGAGTAAAGGGTGGTTAGAATCTAAGTGTAGTATTTTCATGTTACTCTCCGCGAAAGTGGGAATCTGTTTAATTAATATTTAGACCTGCGAGGTCTTGCGATGTAGTAAAGTTACAAAGTTTTGTGTTGCAATTAGGTATCGATGTTTGTTTAAAATTTATTAAAATCTTGACTGTTTTTAAGGATTTTACATAGATTCTATTTTAGTAAGAGCTTGTGTTTGCTGCGCAGTTGAACGGCACGTTTAAGCTCTTTTACATTTTTACAAAAAAACCAGTAGTGAAAGTTTGGGTTTTGTTGTAATACGTACATAATTTTAAATACCGAGAACCAGTTTAGCGATTAGAAAGTAAATTAAAATTCCAAAAACATCATTACTTGTAGTAATAAAAGGGCCTGTTGCAACGGCTGGATCAATGCCTTTTTTGTCTAAAAAAATAGGAATAAATGTGCCAATTAAAGCAGCCATAACAATTACAGCAATTAACGCAATACTTATAGTTATAGATACTATATAAGGAGTTCCAAATATAAAATGCGTAATAAGGATGGCAACAAGCGAAATTGCTACACCATTGACCAAACCTAGTAAAAATTCTTTAAATAATCGTTTTAAGATTTTACCATCAATAGTACCATTGGCGATACCTTGAACTACAATAGCCGAAGACTGCACTCCAACGTTTCCGGCTGTTGCTTGTATTAATGGAACAAAACTAAGTAATACGATAAAATTACCCATATTATCATTAAACTGTTCTATAATACTAGCCGCGCCAAGACCTCCAAACATACCAATAAATAGCCAGGGTAATCGTGCTTTGGTTAATTTAAGGATACTATCATCAGCCTCGACATCTTGTGAGATACCAGCTGCTAATTGGTAATCTTTATCTGCTTCATCTCTAATAACATCTATAATATCATCAATAGTAATTCTGCCTAAAAGAATCTGGTCATCATTAACTACTGGAATGGCTTCTAAATCGTATTTAGCCATCACTTTTGCAACATCTTCTACATCGTCATTAACATGTACCCAATCTACATTGTCTTTAGCGATATCTGCAATTTTTGTATCGCTTTTAGAAATGATTAAATCTTTTAAAGACAATCTGCCAATAAGTTTGTCATGCTTATCTACAACATAAACAGAGTGTACTCTAGTTACATCTTTAGCTTGCCCTCTAATTCTGCGTAAACAACCTGCAACAGTCCAAGTTTCGTAAACTTTCACTAACTCTTTTGCCATAAGTCCACCTGCAGTATCCTCGTCATAAGCTAAAAGTTCTTGAATTTCATCTCGGTGTTCGTGGTCTTCTATGTATGCAATAACTTCAGCTTGCCGGTTTTCAGGAAGTTCAGCAATCATATCTGCCGCATCATCGGTGTCTAATTCTTCAACCTCTTCGGCAATTTCTTTAGTAGATAGATTTCTAAGTATTTTTTCTCGGATATCCTCATCGAGTTCCATAAGGATTTCCGACGTTGTTTCAGAATCTAGAAGTTTTATAACATAAACAGCATCATCAAGATCTAGGTCATCTAGAATTTCGGCAATATCTGCGTGGTGATACTCATTTAGCAAGACTTTTAAGTCTTTGTCGTTTTGTTCTTCGACAAGGACTTCTACCTTTTCTATAAGTTTATCAGTCAATTGAAATTGTATGTTGTCTTGGATTTCTTCCACTTAATTTTTAATGCTTTTTTAAAATAATGCACTTCGCCCCCTAATTAGTGTAACAGCAGAGGAAATTAGTTGGCGTCATTTTCTATTAACGATGTCAGCTCTATAAACTGTGAAACACTTAGTTGTTCTGGTCGTTGCCCAAATATAGTATTTGCTTTTAAATTATCTGACAGATTAAATGTTTTTAAACTGTTGCGTAATGTTTTCCTTCGTTGTTGAAAACCGGTTTTTACGACTCTAAAAAATAATTTTTCGTCACAAGGCAAGGTGAAGTTCGCTTTACGTTTTAATAAAAGCACTCCAGAATCTACCTTGGGAGGTGGATTAAAAACGGTTGGTGGTACAGTAAATAAATATTCGGCATCGTAAAAGGCTTGCGTTAAGACTGATAAAATACCGTATACTTTTGAGCCTTCTTTAGAGCAGATGCGCATGGCAACTTCCTTTTGAAACATCCCTGAAAACTCAGGAATTTGATGTCTTAATTCTAAAGTTTTAAACAAAATTTGAGAAGATATATTATAGGGGAAATTCCCAATGATAGCAAAGGGTTTATCTTCAAAGACGAGGCTTAAGTCGTATTTAAGAAAGTCTTTTTCTATGATTCTATCCGCAAGATTAAGGTAGTTGTTTTTTAAATAATCTACCGATTCTGTATCTATTTCAATAACATGCGTTGTCGTATCTTTCTTTAGAAGGTACTTCGTAAGCACTCCCATTCCTGGACCAATTTCTAAAACATCATTATACCCTTCAAGAGATAAGCTATCTGCAATTTGCTGTGCAATAGATTCGTCTTCTAAGAAATGTTGGCCTAAATGTTTTTTTGCTCTTACTGTCATGTATTTATTTTTCTAACGAAAGCGCAAAGGCGCAAAAGTGTTATAACACAAAGATACGCTGAGATGCACAGAGATTGGCAGAGTTGTTTAATTATTCTCTATTTCTTGTAAATTTTAGAGAATGATGAGACGCAGAATTTCATAGCGCTATAACTAATGTTTAATGGTTTATTCAAATTTTACGGCATATTCATCTACCACTTCTAACTCAGTTCTAAAGGATAATACTTTATCTCCAAAACGTTGTAATCCTTCGCGTTTTAAGGCTTCTGCATGTTCGGCGTAATACGCATCTAAAGCTTCTCTTGAGTGTGCTCTGTATTGCACAGAATACGTATCTGCTTCAGCATCTTCTATTAAAACTTTAGTGAGTTTGGCTTCTTTAAATTTACCTGTTGCCAAGACCTGTGGAATGTGCTCTTTTATCCATTCTAGCCATTCTTTGGATATGCTTTTATCTATATTAAGAGTAACGTTGTATATGATCATTATTTAGGTATTAGGTATTAGGGAATAGAATTAGGTAATGGAAAATAGATGTGATTTACAAAAGTATTAATTTTTTGGCTTTTATGCATTAAACTATAGAACTGAATACTGCGACTGCAAACTAATTAATACTATCACCACGCAACATCCTAAACTTTTTACGAGCTTCGATAAAATAGATACTATCTTGGTGTTCAAATATTATTTTTTCGTAAAGTAGCTTAGCTTCTTCGGGTTGTGCTAAATGAAGGTTGTAAAGTTCTGCTAAATAGTACAGTGTGTCATCTACCAAAATATCCTCTCCGTAATCTTTAATGATTGTTTTGTAATTAACTTCCGCTTTAGTGTATTGTTTTTTCTTTTCGTAAAGTTTAGCTTGTTGATACAAGGCTTGGTCTGTAATGCTTTCTCCTTTATGTTCTTCTAAAATTTTGTCTAAAAGAGTAATGGCATCATCGGTTTTATTTTGAAAGGCTAATAAATCGGCTTTAGCATAAAACTTTAAAGCCGTTTGTGTGCTGTCTTCATATTTATTGTCTGAAATCAATAACTTTAAGTCTAAAGCGTCATTAGCAATTAATTGCGAGGTTGAAGATTTTAGAATTTTAAGTTGTGATTCTGCCCAATCAAAATCTCCTTTATAATAACTTGTTTTCGCCACTTTAAAACGTGCTTCTTGTGCAATGGTGCTATTTTTTAGGTTGGCCTGAATTTGAGAATAGTAGATTAAAGCTTCGTTAAACTTTTCTTGAAGCACTAAGATGTCTGCCAAGAGTAATTTGATTTTTGCTTTTTGAAATTTTGAAACATTTAAAGTTAAACATGCTTTTAGAAATCGTGTTGCTGTTTCTGTGTCTTTTAGGTTGAAGGCTAAGAAATTACCATAAGAAAGTTGTAGCGGAAGTGTGGCTTCAGTTTTTCCGTATGTTTCGAATAAGGACAGATAAGTGTCATTAATTTGTTGTAATTGCTTGTCATCTGCATTCTTAGTGTCAATTTCTAAAATAGACTGATGTGCACTTAAAATGGCTCCTACATTTTGAGTTGCTTCTAAGATAAAATTGTAAATGTTTTTTGCAGTTTCATTGTCGTTATCCTCTTGGGCTATTGCTGCTAATTCGATAATGCGATATAAACTTTCTTGACTTCGTTTGTAAAGGGCTTTTTCTTGTATAAATGATTTATTATATGCTTTTTCTTGAACGTAGAGCCAGCTCAACATTTCGTACCAATATTCTTCGGGATTTTGTTGTATTTTTTTGAGCAGTAAGCGTCTTAAATAGATGTTATTTTCGTTATCGCTTTGCTCTGTAATGAAATCGCTTAATGCGCGTTTAATGCTATTGAGATGATTTGGTGAGTAGGCGATATAATTTATATAGTTAGAAAACATTAGTTCTATATTGCCTTGGTCTCCATAAATACGTGCTAATTGGAGACTGTAATTTTTGTCAGGTGTTAAAGATTGGCCTATTTCATAAACCTGAATGGCTTTGTCTAAAAGTGAATAATCTTCAAACTTCCTGGCAATAGTGTAAACGTAATTGGGTCTTTCATTTACATACGCTATAGCTTCGTTATAGTTTTTGTTCGCTTTTTCTAGGTCTCCTTTTAATTGGAAATTATAGCCTAAAGCAATCACCATAGTGGGGTTTGAGCCTTGTGATAATTGATGAAGAATAAGTTTTTCAGCATCATCATATTGCTCTACTTGTTGGTATATATCTATAAGTTTGTATGTGTAATTATAGTTGGTTGGTTTTTCTTTAGCTAAATTTTCGTAGATAATCAATGCCTTTTTAAACTCCCCTTTTTTATAATAGCTTTCGGCCTGAGTTTCGCTGTTTTGTGCGAAACCCGTATACCAACCAAATAATAAAAGTAAAACGAAAAATCGCTGTTGCATGTTTGTGTTTTAGTAAACTGTAAAAGTCCTTATAACTCCAAATATAATAAATGACTAAGGTAGATTTAGTGAAAAAAAGTATAAAAAAATGCCTAAACATAAGTTTAGACATTCTACCAGCAAAATAAATGTGCTATTAACCACTATTCTTATAAAATATGATTCAATTATCTTGACTAGATTCTGTTCTATAATATTACTTGTTAATGTAGTCGTTTAACGTTTTCGTTATAACTAAAAAGATTAAAATACTTAATAGCTAAAACAAAACCTTGCTTGCTATAGCAATTAATGAAACGAGTAATACAATCCGTTTTAAATTTTTCATGATAAATTCGATTTAGTCTGGGCTCACTAACTTCTGAAAATTTTATGAATAAAGCGAAGAAATACCATAATAATCGCTGAAATGCACTTTAATTTAACAATTAATATATAATACGTTGTTTTTTATTAGATTATGAAATCATGTCAAAACCTGTATATGGCACTAAAACTTCAGGTATTTTAATACCATCTTCTGTTTGGTAGTTTTCTAATATACCAGCTAAAACTCTCGGTAATGCTAAAGAACTACCATTTAAGGTGTGGCATAATTCGTTTTTACCATCAGCATTTTTAAACCGTAATTTTAAACGATTCGCTTGAAACGTTTCAAAATTAGATACAGAAGATATTTCTAACCAACGGTCTTGTGCTGTTGAAAAGACTTCAAAATCATAAGTTAAAGCTGACGTAAATCCTAAATCACCTCCACATAATCTTAAGATTCTATAAGGTAATTTTAGCTCTTGTAAAATTCCTTTCACATGATTTACCATGCCATCTAGGGCGTTATAAGAATTATCTGGATGCTCAACACGAAGGATTTCAACTTTATCAAATTGGTGTAAACGATTTAATCCTCTAACATGTGCACCATAACTACCTGCTTCACGTCTAAAACAAGGAGTGTAACCTGTGATGCTAATTGGTAGATCGCTTTCGTTTAAAAGGGTATCTCTAAAGATGTTGGTTGCAGGTACTTCTGCTGTTGGAATTAAGTATAAATTATCTGCAGTTACATGATACATTTGTCCTTCTTTATCTGGCAATTGACCCGTTCCGAAACCAGAGGCCTCGTTAACTAAATGTGGGACTTGGTATTCTGTATAGCCAGCAGCAGTATTTTTATCTAAGAAATAAGCGATTAAAGCACGTTGCAATCTGGCACCTTTACCTATGTAAACCGGAAAACCTGCACCTGTAATTTTGTTTCCTAATTCAAAATCGATGATGTTGTATTTCTTGGCTAATTCCCAATGCGGTAAAGCGCCTTCATGTAATTTTGGGATGTTACCTTCTCTAAAGGTTTCTTCATTGTCTTCATCCGTATTTCCTGCTGGTACAATAGGATTAGGAACATTAGGAATTCTGTATAATAATTGAGAAAGGGCTTCAATTTTATCGTTCAGCTCTTGTTCTAAAGTTTTAGTAATTTCCTTTAGTTGCGTGGTTTTTTCTTTAAGAATATTTGCTTTTTGAGCTTCTCCAGACTTATATAAATGACCAATTTCTTTAGACAGAGTGTTAGATTCTGCTTTTGTATTATCTAATTTTGTCTGAATTGCTTTTCGGTCTTCATCAAAAGCAATGGCATCATTTATCATTTCGGTGGCATCTATATTTCGTTTTGCTAAACGTGCAATGATGTCTTCTTTGTTCTCTTGTATAAAAGCAACTTGTAACATATCTATCTATTAAGTTAATACCAGTTGGTATAGGAAAATAAGCCACAAAAGTAAAAAGAAAATGACCAGATAAAAATAAAAAGTTTCTATTTTATATTGTAAAATCTGATTTAAAGGACAATAGGTTTTTACGGCGCGAAACTACGGAAGTTATTATTTTGAAAGTAAGATCCAATCATGGTGTTTAAAGTGGTGCCATTCCTCATTTGCAATATCAACTTTTGGGTCAATAAGGCGCTTTGATGGCTTTCCGTTAACACTCACAAAAGAATTTACAAACACCTGTATTGGGATGCCTTTTTTAGCAAAATCTTGTTTAAGATGTTGCGAAAATTGCCAAATGATATCTGGTTTAGTGCTCGCACCACGTTGCTGTTTTCTGGTTAAATAATCATTTAACTTAATTGGAATAGCTTCATTTGTATCCGCATTAACAACCGAATAAGTGGTTCTACCACTTTTAGAACGCAACATCATTCTCCAAGATAAACGATGACCTTCTTCGGTCCATAACACATCACCTTTAATTAAATGGTGTCGCAGTGGTAAAGCGACTTGAATTATAAAATAAATTGAAAATAAAGATATTAATACGGGGTGGTGTTTTGGAATAATAATTTCATTAGCGTCATAATAGTCTTTGCGTTTTAAGAATATGTTTCTTATGATTTTAGGATCAAAAAAGAACAAACTAAACGCTAGGGACATATAAGGGAAAATTCCAATCTGAAAGACTATAGAATTAAATAAATGAAAGAAAATAGATGCAAAGAAGGCGTATTTTCGGGTGGGTTTGAAAAGTAATAAGGGAATAATTAAGCCATCGAATAAAATGCCTCCATAGGCTAAAATATAGTGTACGGTTTTCTGTTGTAAAAGTTCGCCAACGATGGGGTAATCGGCTTTGCTTTTCATGAGAATTTCTATGACTGAGCCATTTAGCCAATCGGGATATAATTTTGCAGCAGAAGCATAGGTGTATAGAATAAATAACTGTAGCACAAAAATCCATTTACACCAACTAGGCATGGAGATACTTTGAAGAGATGGATTTCGTTTAACATCTAAAGAAGCATAGCGATTTGCAGGTAAAAACACCATTAAAAAGCTTAATAACATCAATAAATAATAGTGATTATTATAGGACGATTTTTGCATGAGATACGTCGCTGTCCACATAAACGCAAACATAAGCATGCTAAATCTATATTTGTAGCCTAACATTATAAAGAGCCCAAAAATGCCCATTACGGCATAGTAGGCATACATCCAATTTCCAGGAAGCGGTTGCAGCCACTCAAATCCAATAAAAGAAAAGGTGAATTCGGGTTCTATTAATGTACGTCTAATCCAGCCGGTAAAAATGGCTCCGAAAGCTTCTAAAGAACACAGTAACCCAAAAATGATTCTAAAAACGATGAGTCCCGAGTTGTCTATATGTTTAAATAGAAACTTATTCATTTACGGTTTTTATATAGCTTGAGGCATTTACCATATCTTTTTTAAGTTGCATTTTTAAGGCCTCTAAATTTTCAAATTTTTGTTCGCTACGTAAGCGTTTTAAAAATTCAATTTTTAATTCAGAATCGTATATGTCTTTGTTAAAGTTAAAAAAATGAACTTCAATAGAACGCGTTTTGCCATCAACGGTTGGGTTGGTACCAATATTCATCATCCCGAAAACCGTTTTGTCTTCAATTATCGATTTTACCACATAAACTCCATTACTAGGAATGAGTTTGTAGGTTGCTGTAACCTTAATATTTGCGGTAGGGAAATCTATCGTTCTACCTAGGCCTTTTCCTTTTATTACAGTTCCGGTGATAAAGAAATTATAGCCTAAATACGAATTAGCTAAGTCCACCTCACCTTGGTTTAAGGCGGTTCTGATTTTTGTAGAGCTCACGGTAACATCTTTTAAATCTTGCGCAGAAATTTCTTCAACTTTAAAATCATAGCGATCAGCAAAGGATTTGAGGTCTGTGATATTAGCACTTCTATTTTTGCCGAAATGATGATCGTAACCGATAACAATTTGTTTAGTGTTTAATTCATCAACTAAAATTTGTTTTACGTAGTCTTGAGCAGAAAGATTGGCAAATTCTTTAGTGAATTTTTTTACAATCACCTCTTTTATGCCATGCGATTTTAGCAATTCTATGCGCTCTTCAATGGTGTTTAATAACTTAATAGAATTGTCCTTTTGGAGCACCATTCTAGGATGTGGAAACAAGGTTAGTACCACCGGAACATACCCTTGTTGTTTAGCAAGAGCTACCACCTGTTTAAGGATTTTTTGATGTCCAATGTGGATACCGTCGAAGGTACCAATGGTTGTTACTTTTGCTGATTTTAGATTCAAATTTAAACGGTATTGCTATTTTTAATTTAGAGGCTGTACGGAAAACAAAACTAAATCTTATTTTCCATTAAATTGATTCATCGTAGTATTTACTCCGGCTAAAGCAAAAGATTTCACCAATTCTGCCGAAATTTTTAAGCGTTCTTTAAGTTGTGCGTTTTCGTCATTAGTCCATTCTCCTAAAACGTAATCAACTTGTCTCCCTTGGCTAAACTCATTACTTATGCCAAATCTAAAGCGGTTATATTTTACCGTTTGTAATTTATCTTGCGTGTCTTTTAGGCCATTATGACCTCCATCACTGCCTTTGGTTTTTAACCTGAGTGATCCAAAAGGAAGGTTTAAATCGTCGGTGACTACGAGTAGGTTTTCTAATGGTATTTTTTCTTTTTCTAACCAGTATTTTATGGATTTTCCGCTAAGATTCATAAACGTACTAGGCTTTAAAAGAATGAGGGTTCTTCCTTTTATTTTTAAAGTGGCAACATCACCAAGTTTTACGGTTTCGAATGAAATATCATTGGTTTCAGCTAAATAATCGAGGATTTTAAAACCAATATTATGTCTGGTATTCGCATATTTTTCGCCTATGTTTCCTAAGCCAACGATTAAGAATTTTTTCATTATATCTTTTTCTGTAAGTTCTACTTTGTCACTAAAACCAAACCATTTTTTAAAAAACGTAATCATGATGTATTTTTAGTTTGTGCAAAAGTAAAAAGAAGTTGAATTAAAACTAATTATATCGTTATGGTCTTTGGTTTTTGAGTTTATTTTTTAGAATGTCCGTTAAATATTATAATGCTTTAATTGATTATAATTTTAGCAATAAATCTATTTCATCACAGAAACAAATATTTGCTTTACTCTGCGTAAATCCGCGAAATTTTCGGGATAAATCTTTTACAACTTTAAGTTTTTTTTCCAATGATTTCGCAGAGGCTCGCAGATGCTTTTTTTGTTAGAATGAAAATAAACGAATATGATATTTTTTTAATATTGATTTTATTAACGCAAATATTATAACTTATAACTCACCTTAAACATCACAATTCTTGGTAAAATAAATGTTCTACTATCACTAATCACAAAAGCATTAAATGAATTCTGTTGTTTAAATTTCACATCAAACAAATTAGTCGCATTAACCTCAAATCCCCAAGGGCTATCTTCTACTTGGTAGAACAACGAGGCATTTGCAGTATCAAAAGTGGTTTTAGTATTTTGACTTTTATTATTGTAATTATCAAAGGTGTAATCTGCTTTAAAGATAAAGTCGTTTAAAAAATCATATTCTAAAATAACTTCTAATTGGTCATTTTCAAATTTAGAGATATTATTTAAGGCTTTATAAGTATTAAAATCTTTGGTATAATTAATTTCTAAGTTAGGATGGTTTTTAAAAGAAGTTTCAATGCCAATCGTTGAAGAAATTGATTTTGAAATATTAAGATTGGTGTCATTATTCAAAATTTGGTAATAATCATTATAACTAAAACGACTACTCAGATTATAACGGATTTTATTGATTTTTTTTGAAACGCGTCCACTAAGCATCCAATTGTGTTCTGGTTGGTCAAACATAATTGATGTATTAAAAGATTCAATACCATTAAGTTCCGAAACTGTTTTTATACTTTCTATACGTTTATTAAAACTGGTATTGAAGTTGAGGTTTAAATTTTTAAACAAACTAAATTTATAATAACTTAAAGATGCGGAATGGTATAATTGATTTTCTAATTGGTTATTCCCTCTATAAACACTATTAAAATTTGAGAGTACAAAATTATTAGCTAATTGATTAATGCCAGGAAAACGCGTATTCAGTTTGTATTTAAAATTCAATTTTTCACTGTTATTGAATTCCACTTTAGTGGTGAACTGCGGTAAAAATAGATTTTTTGAAAACGTTTCAGCATCATCAAATTGTTCAGTCCGCCATAAATAGCCATGATAAAACACAGCGGGTTTAAATGTAGCAATACCAATTTGAAATTTATACTCTAATCCCAAATACGAATCTATAAAGCTGTATCCAAAATCATTACCAAAACCAGCCGAACTAAAATTATTAATACTACCATCACTCAGCAATTGTACATCTTCATTGTAGAAATCATTAAAAGAGGTGTTAATACCAACACTTGTATAAAGGTGGTTAAAGTTATTAAGTACCCAATAATCTTTTATAATGGCATTAAAATTATGTGACGTTGATTTTTTAGTTTGAAGAATATTATACACATCAGCATCTTCCAAAGGGATTAAACTTTGTAAAATCTGTTGATTAGTGAGCCATTCTGTTATGGGTTTATCATTCTGAAAATTATAAGTGGCTTCTAAAGTGGCTGTGTGTGCTTTAGATAATTTACGACTGTAGGTAATATTTTGTTTAAGATGAAGTGCTGCAACATCTGTTAATGTCGTAATTCTATTGTTTTGGTCTGGGTTAATTGTATTTACAAAACCATGACTATCATTATTGGTCGCTTTTACAAAGGCGTTGTAAGCAAAATCTTCTTTATAAGTTGGATCGTAATCTATGGTAACTTTTCCAATAGTAAAAAAGTTGTTAAGATTATTAGTAACCGTTCTGTTTTCTGTAAAAGGGTCTGCAATATTTTGGTAAACATTTAACGTATTGCTGGCCGTTTGGGTTTTAGAGTTAGACGTAATTAAATACCCACTAATATCTGTGTTATTAGAAACCGATTGTCTAATGTTAAGCGCGCCAAATTGGTTATCATTATCCGTGTAATCTTGGTTATTGAGGTATTGGGCAAAATCGCTATTAAAAAGACTAAAATAACTACTTGCGTCATCTAGCAGTTTACCAAAACCACCTTCAAACTCCAAGTAATCTTGAAAACTAAAACTTTTTATGCCTTGGTTATTAAGGTCTCCAATAAAATTAATGTTGGTCTTTGGACTGTAATAAAACAGATTAGGATGTAATAAGTAACGCTCTTTAATACCTGCGCCAACTTCTATATCACCAAACACAAATTTCTTTTTGTCTTCTTTTAATAAAATGTTCATTGCCATATCCTCAGAGTCTTGTAAGCCTTTGAGCATAGCAACCTCATTGTAGTTATCTAAAACTTCTACTTTTTCTACGGCATCTGCTGGTATATTATTTATAGCTAGTTTACTATTACCTGTAAAAAAAGTTTTGTTTTCTACTAAGACTTTGGTCACTTTTTTACCTTGTACAGTTACATTACCTTCTCTATCGACTTCTACTCCAGGTAATTTTTTTAAGGCATCGCGTAGTTTGCGTTCTTCACCAGTAACAAACTTGGTAACATCGTAAGTTATGGTGTCTTTTTTTACGGTAATTGGTGGTGTGTATTTTATATGTACCTCATCTAGTTGGTCTGGGTTTTCTTTGAGGATGAAGTTTTTGGTAATGTCTTGCTCTGTTGTGGTTATCGTAATTGTTTGTGGTTTATAGCCTAAATAACTTACTGTGAGTTCGTAGGTTTGGTTTTTGGATAGACCTAGTTTAAAGCTACCGTTGTTTTCTGTTATGGCGAATTTTATTTCTTGGTCGTTTGCTTGCGGAATGGCTAGGATGTTGGCGTATGGTAAGGGATTTTTAAGAGAGTCGGTTACTTTGCCAAAAACTTTATTTTGTTGGGCATTAGCAAAACAAGAAAATCCTGCTATTAATAGCAGGATTTTTATTATTGGAAACTTTGCTTTCATCAATTTTTAAAATAATCCTTAGCTTTTTTATTCATTATAGCTAAAATACTGTCAGCTTTTTTCTCAGAAATAAGTTGATCTCTTTTAGGAGTTCTAATTCTAATATCTTTATTCAAAAATTCAATTTTATCTGCATAAAGAACATTATTTTTCTCCTTAATTTCGAGTATTAAACCAGGTAATCCATAGTACATTTTTGGACCAAAAGATAAAGGTATTGATGGTGCATACCAAGCTTCAATCGTTTCTCCTTTGTGTTTTCCATAGTGTACTTTACCTACGGCTTTTAAGCATTCGTAATTACCAATACTTTTCTTCTCGTTGACTAGAGACCAATTAATTTTGTCTTCTATTTCTACTTTTAAATTTTTATCAATGAGATAGTAATCATGTATCAATTTACCTTTAGAAGTAAAATATTTTCCATCTGCATCAATAATTAGACTAATAATGTTTAAGTCTAATTTACTGATTGATGAATCTACTAAATCATTTCTGTTAAAAACGGAAATATTGTCTTTACTATTAATCGATAAATTGAAATCTAATAATTCACATTTATTGATCACTTTTTCAAATGACTTTTTAAAATTTGAAGGTCCTTTGAGCGTATCGAGATTAATAGAAATACTTGATTTGTAAGTAACTTTAAGATTCGATTGTCCAAGCGAAAATAAAGGAATAAAAAAAGCTAATATGAGGTATTTTGTCATTTAAAATTGTAATTAAAGTTCAAATCAGTTTTGATTTTCGCATTGTTCAGTATAATCTAATATAAGATCTAATCTGTCCAAAGCGTTCATTTCAAACATACTCCCAATCCAATCCGCAAAATAATGAGCTTGTTCAAAACAAGAGGCACTATCCTCTTGAGCTATTACATTTTGATGAGCATTCAAATTCATTGAACTACCCACAAGCACCACCACAGCCGTTAGGCTAAAAATTCTTTTCTTCATAATTTAAGATTTTTAAACCCATCACTTTTTTTAAGATAGGTTGGTTAATAACTAATGTTTCCCTAAAATTTAGGGAATAGAAGTCTTTTAAATTTAGAAGTCATTTGTAGTTTCTTTTAAAAAATTATAAGCACCATAAATTTTTTAATTTAAGCAATTCGATTTCGATTAATTTTTAAAATATTCTTCAGCTTTTTTGTTCGCAATCTTGATAATACTGTCAGCTTGTTTTTCAGAAATTATGTCCTCTTTTTCAGGGGCTATAATTTTAATTTCATCACTTATGAACTTGATTTTATCTAAATAAAGAATATGATTTTTTTCTTTGATTTCAACTATTAGCCCAGGTAAGCCATGATATGTTTTTGGTCCATAGGGCAACGGTATAGAAGCAGTATACCAAGCTTCTACTGTTTCATTTTTACTTTTACCATATTCTATTGTTCCGATCGCTTTTAAACAAGTATAATCACCAATTTTTTTTACTTCTTTAGTTAAAATCCAATTCACTGTTTTTTCTACTTCAACTTTTAAATTTTTTTCTAACAGAAAATAATCATGAATTAATTTTCTTTTTGAGTTAATATATTTTCCATTAACTTCAAGAATTTGAGAAATTGTGAGTAAATCCATTTTTGATATTGAAGGATCGTTTAAATCATCTTTTTTGAATAATGATAAGCTATCATTTACATTTATCAATAAAACAAAATCAATCAATTTAGATTTCTCTACTGAATTTTTGAATACTTGCTTGAAACGTGCTGGGCCTTGAAGAGTATCAAAATCAATCAATATTTCTGATTTATAGTGAACTTCTATATTTGTTTGACACCATATATTAAAAGGAATAATAAGTAATAGTAAAGAAACAATTTTCAGAAATTTCATTTTTATACGTCATAGAATTTAGGAGCTCTTTCTTGTTCACATAGCCTGGTATATAACAAAGCCATTTCTAGTCGTTCAATTGCTGAGGAACCGGTTCTGGCTGACCACCATTCAGCATAAAGATTTCCTTCTTCAAAGCAAGAAACAGGTAATTCTGCTCCAATTAAATTTTCTGTGTTTGTTGTCATGCTTGTTGCACTTCCAAAAATCATTATTAAGGTCAGTAAGCCCAATACTTTTTTCTTCATAATTTTAAGATTTTAAACCCATCACATTTTTTAAGATAGGTTGGTTAATAACTATCGTCTCCCTAAAACTTAGGGGATAGAAGTCTTTTAAATTTAGAAGTCATTTGTTTTCTCATTAAGGGCATGAGAAGTAGAAGTCATTTTTGTTAGAAGTCTTTTTTGCTATTAATTTTAATTCTGAGGAATAAAAAATAAAAAAGCTTGCGCAAGCTATATGTTTAAACATTTTTGTCGTCCACATTCTTAAGAGCGACTTCTTACATAACTCTATAAAATGCTTTCAACTCTGCAAATCTAAAAAAAAAACAATGTAAATCACCAAATTAAAAACGCTTTAAATGTCAAAAAAATGTTAACTGCGGAAAAACCGTAATTGAAACTGTGAAATAATTAAAACTTTAACAGTTTTACGTTTGGATTTTAATACTAAGTTTTTGTATATGAATACGTTGTTGTGATATGTAGAATGAAATTAATCGTTAAATATTAGAGATTTAAGATAACCATTAACGGCATAATCTATAAATTTTGAAATCATAACATCACTACTATTAATGTTATGGGTCAAACCATCTTCTAATGGGCCGCAACCTCTAGAATAATTGAAATCATTTTGGTAGTTGTTTTCAAATAGGTTCAAGTTGGAAAATAGTTTTGAATTAAATATCTCAGAATTAAGCTCAAAATCAGTGTCAGCTTCCAACATAGAAAACTTAGAATCATTTTGTTGAAACTCAAAACGTAATGGTGTTGCAATTGTTGTGAATTCAGAAGCAGTCAATTCATCATTTAATAATGCAGAAGAATTAAAGTCAGTTGTTTTAAAGTCTAACATTTGTGCAGAACAAAATGAACTTAGAATAAGCATAAAAACTAAAGCGATGCGTAATTTCATTTTAAATGATTTTTCTAATCCTTTAAAAAGAACAAAAAATTATTGATATTTGTAACATAATGACCCGAGCGCAAGAGAAAATTTTCTAGTTCAGGGTATGTTCTTAGCGCGAACAGCATGTAACAATAAAAAGCAATAGTTTTAAACACATGACACCATTCTGGGCCGACATAAAATTGCATCTTCATTTCCTTATTAAAAGGAATCCAGAATAAATACGCCTTATTCCTGCGCAGTCAGGAATCTCTACAAATTTTGTACCTTTAAAGTTGTAAATAAAGTGTCGCCTTGAGCGCAATCGAAAGGTCTTTGTAATATTTAAAACCATTAAAAAAACATGCCATTCTATCATAAATTAGGAAAAATTCCACCAAAACGCCACACGCAGTTTAAAAAACCAAATGGCGATTTTTATTACGAGCAACTGTTTGGTACTATTGGTTTCGACGGTATGTCCACTAATAGCTATCACGAGCAACGCCCAACACAGGTTAAGAGCATAAATAAGCAATACAGTGTTGCGCCCAAGATTGCTAAAGAAAACAATATGCAATCGTATCGTTTTAGAGGATTTCAAGTAAAACCAGAAAACGATTATTTAGACAGTCGTAAAATTGTACTGACCAATAGCGATTGTAATATCATCTTAGCGGCACCAAAGCAATCAACAAAAGATTATTTTTATAAAAATACAGATGCCGATGAATTAATTTTCATCCACAAAGGCACAGGGAAATTAAGAACACACCTTGGGAATTTAGATTTTAAATACGGCGATTATCTCTTAGTGCCAAGAGGTGTGATTTATAAACTCGATTTTGATACGGAAGACAATCGCTTATTTATCGTAGAATCTCGCAGACCAATCTATACGCCAAAACGCTACCGAAATTATTTCGGACAGTTATTAGAACATTCCCCGTTTTGTGAGCGCGATTTAAGGCAACCACAAGAATTAGAAACCTATAATGAGTCTGGTGATTTTCTAATTAAAATAAAAAAACAAGACGATATTTTTGAAATGGTCTATGCTTCACACCCTTTTGATGTGGTAGGTTACGATGGCTATAATTATCCGTACGCGTTTTCAATTCACGACTTTGAGCCCATTACAGGTAGAGTGCATCAACCGCCACCAGTACATCAAACCTTCGAGACTGATGCCTTTGTAATTTGTAGTTTTGTGCCGCGTTTGTACGATTATCATCCGCTCGCTGTTCCTGCACCATACAATCACAGTAACATTGATAGTGATGAGGTGTTGTATTACGTAGATGGTGATTTTATGAGCCGAAATGATATTGCAGCAGGTCATATGTCGTTGCATCCAGCAGGTATTCCTCATGGTCCACATCCAGGCGCAATGGAACGTAGTATTGGTAAAGTGAAAACAGACGAATTGGCGGTAATGGTAGATACCTTTAAGCCTTTAAAAGTAACCGAAGACGCTTTAAAAATTGCTGACGAAGATTATTTTAAATCTTGGTTAGATCACTAAATTGACTAAAATTAAATAGAAGTTTAACAAAGGCTCCATGCTCAGCAAAATGAGTCCCTATTTAAAGTAAAACCAATTGTGGTTCATACAGAGAGGTAAGGTTGAGAATTAAAAAATGAATCAAAATAAATTACCTGCCGATCCGCTATCGCTAATTTTAGGAATATTAGCCTTAGTTATTGGTATTGCAGGCTGTTGTTGTTATGGTGTTACTGCTATTGTTCCATTGGCTATGGCAATTATTGGCTTGGTCTCTGCAAATAAGAGTTTACGTGAATTTGGAGAGAATCCAGAGGCTTATAATCCGCAATCACAAAGTAATGTCAATACGGCTAAGATTATAAATATTATAGCCATTGTGCTTAATGGGCTTGTGTTTTTGGTTGCCCTTGGAGTGTTAGCGTTCTATGGTACATTGCTTTCAACTGCGGTTTTTGATGGCTTAGAAAATGGAAATTTTGAAGATGATTATTATTATGATACAGAAATAGAGTCTGATACTTTGGATTCTTGGGACGATGATACTTATATTATTGAAGAGGAACTAGATTCTACATTAGACGAGGTGTTAGAAGAAACAATTATAGAAAGAGATAGTTTTTAAAAATAAAATATTATGGCAAAAAAAGTAGAAAACGTAAACTACGGTTTAGAAAAAATATTTGAAGGAGCTCAAGATTTCTTGCCCCTTTTAGGAACGGATTATGTGGAGTTCTATGTGGGCAATGCAAAGCAAGCGGCTCACTTTTATAAAACAGCATTTGGATTTCAATCCTATGCGTATAAAGGTTTAGAAACGGGATCAAAAGATTCGGTAAGTTATGTGTTAAAGCAAGATAAAATCCGTTTAGTACTTACAACTCCTTTAAATAGTAAATCTGAAATTAATAAGCATATCGTTCAACATGGAGATGGTGTAAAAGTAGTGGCGCTTTGGGTAGATGATGCTCGTAAATCTTACGAAGAAACAACCAAACGTGGTGCTAAATCTTATATGGAACCAACCGTTGAAACAGATGAATTTGGTGAAGTGGTTAGAGCCGGAATTTACACCTATGGTGAAACCGTACATATGTTTGTAGAGCGTAAAAACTACAAAGGAACCTTTATGCCAGGTTTTGTAGAATGGAAAAGTGATTACAATCCAGAACCAACAGGTTTAAAATATATCGACCACATGGTAGGTAATGTCGGTTGGGGAGAAATGAACACTTGGGTAAAATGGTACGAAGACGTGATGGGCTTTGTTAACTTTTTATCATTTGATGATAAGCAAATCCACACCGAATATTCTGCTTTAATGAGTAAAGTAATGAGTAATGGTAATGGGAGAATTAAGTTTCCAATTAACGAACCTGCAAAAGCTGCTAAAAGATCGCAAATTGAAGAATATTTAGATTTTTATGAAGGTGCAGGTGTGCAGCATATTGCGGTTGCAACCGATGATATTATTACTACAGTATCACAACTGAAATCTAGAGGTGTTGAATTTTTATCCACACCACCAGAAGCATATTACAGAGCTGTACCAGGACGATTAGAAGAGCATAGTCATGCGCTTAGAGAAGATATTGAAACCTTAAAAAGTTTAGGTATTATGATTGATGCCGATGAAGAAGGCTATTTACTTCAAATATTTACAAAACCAGTAGAAGACCGACCAACCTTGTTTTTTGAAATCATTCAACGCATGGGAGCTCGTGGTTTTGGAGCCGGAAACTTTAAAGCTTTGTTTGAGTCTATAGAACGAGAGCAAGAGAAGAGAGGAACTCTTTAATATAAAAAGCGCGTTTAGATGGCTGCCAATAAACGCGCTAATATTAAATACACTGCGAGTTTTTAAGATGTGTAAGTCATAAATTCTACTTGTATTTTTGTTTGGAGTGATGTTAAAATCACTTGAATGGATATATTTAAATCTAACTAATTTATGGGTTCGAATCTAGGATGTTTTAAAAGGGTATTTTAAAGATTTTATAGATTTGGAATAGTAATTGTATTTAAGATAAATGTAACGTAAAAAATGCGTTACATTATTTATATTTACAAACTATAAGTTATGAAACATTTATTTACCATTATATTATTCTTTGTAGGATTTCAAGCTTCAAATGTAACGAAAGAACCAGCCTTTCAAGAAGGTGAATGGTTTAAGTTTGAAATGAGTTACAGTGGCTTTTTAAAGGCAGGAAATGCGACGCTATCTGTTAATGAAACTAAATTACAAGGAAAACCAGTATATCATGTTGTTGGTAAGGGTTGGACCACAGGTGCTATTAAATGGTTTTTTAAAGTTAAAGATCGTTACGAAAGCTATTTCGATAAAGAAACAGGTGCTCCATACAAATTCATTAGAAAAATTGATGAAGGCGGTCATACAAAAGACATAGAAATTAACTTTGATCACGATAATAGGATTGCAGAGGTTAAAAACAAAAAACATAAGAAAATTTCAACCATAAAGACTGAGAAAGATGTTCAGGATATGGTGTCGATGTACTATTATTTAAGAAATAACATTGATGTTGAATCTCTAAAACAAGGAGATGAAATAAAAACCAACATGTTTTTTGATGAAGAAAACTATGGTTTTAAACTTAAGTACTTAGGAAGAGAAACAATAAAAGTAGACATTAACGGTACAGATGTTAAAGTAAAAACCATAAAATTTAGACCATACGTTATGGCAGGTCGTGTATTTAAAGAAGAAGAAAGCTTAACACTTTGGGTAAGTGCCGATAAAAATAAAATCCCTTTAAAAATTAAAGCAGATTTAGCTGTAGGTTCTTTACGTGCAGATCTTGTGGAGTTTAAAGGATTAAAACACTCCTTTAAGATAGAATTCTAAGATTAACCAATATATGTCAGACCAACCAAATTACGACGAAATTATAAAAGCACTTCAAGAGAAGTATGAAAAAATAGATCAAGACACAGACGATCATCTGTACGGTTTACTCTACAGTAAGCCTATCACATATTGGGATTATATTCAAACAGATGCTTTATTAAATTTACAAATACAGCGTACTACCCTTCCCGATGAGATGGTGTTTATTGCCTATCATCAAATTAATGAGTTGATTTTTAAAATGATTCTTTGGGAGATCTCTCAAGTGGCAGAAAAGCAAGATTTAGATGTTGCGTTTTTTGAAAGTAAACTGATGCGTATTAGTCGTTATTTTGATATGTTGTCAACCTCCTTCAATATTATGAGAGAAGGTATGGATGTTGAACAGTATATGAAATTTAGATATACGCTTACTCCAGCAAGTGGTTTTCAAAGTGCGCAATATCGACTGATTGAGTTCTCATCTACCGAATTAATTAACCTTATCGATTATAGATTCCGAAAAGATATTGATAGAGATACGCCTTATACACACGCTTTTGAACATTTATATTGGCAAGCCGCAGGAAAAGACTATAAAACAGGAAAAAAATCCACACTTTTAGTTAATTTTGAAAAACGTTACAAAGATGAGTTTTTAAGGTTTATGGAAACCTACAATACTACAAATCTTTGGACGCGTTTTAAAGAGTTACCCGAAAACGATCAGAAAAACGAAGAGCTTATAAAAGCAATGCGTCATTATGATTATACGGTCAACGTAAGTTGGGTAATGGCACATTACAACGCCGCTAAACATTATATTGATAGTGGTATAGGAGATGGTGAAGCGACTGGAGGAAGTGATTGGAAAAAATATATGCATCCAAAATATCAAAGACGTATTTTCTTTCCAGAATTGTGGAGTGCCGAAGAATTAGAAAACTGGGGAAATAATTTATAATTAGCTTGATTAATGCAGTTAAAACGATTAATAACAATTGCTGTAATTGCAGTAAGTATATATGCTTGTAAAGAAGATAATTCGGCAGAAATAGCCTACGAAAAAGAACAAGCAGAAATTGTTGAAGAAGAAAAAATTCTAGAATTTGGTTTCGACCTCAATAATTACATTGTAAAACGAGATACCATTCAAAAAGGCGATAGTTTTGGCGAAATTCTGCAACGAAATAATATAGGATATCCAGATATTTTTCAAATTGCTGAAAAAACTAAAGACACGTTTGATATCAGAAAACTTCATCCAGGTAAACCGTATACATTACTGTTTTCAAAGGAATCAGAAAACGATAGTCTACCAAGCCCAGAAACGTTTATATATCAACCTGATCAGGTAGAGTATGTTGTGGTAAATTTAAAAGATTCTATTCATGCCTATACAAGTAGAAAACCGATAACCTATGTCGAAAAAACAGCAACTGGAATTATAGAAAGTAGTATTTCAAAAACCTTAGAAGATAAAGGATTGAGTCAGCGATTAGCTTATAAAATGGCTGATGATATATATGCGTGGACTATAGACTTTAGAAGACTTCAAAAAGGAGATCGCTTTAAGGTTATTTATACCGATAAATATATTGATGATAGCATATACGCAGGAGTGCAGGATGTAAAAGCAGCGTATTTTGAACATAATGGAGATTCGTTATATGCTTTTCGGTTTCAAACAGATTCAATCAAAGGTATTGTTGATTATTTTAATGAAGATGCTAAAAATTTACGTCGTGCCTTCTTAAAAGCACCTGTGCAGTTTAGTAGGATTTCTTCACGATACAATCTTAATAGACGAATTGCTTATTACGGCAATAAAGTACGACCACACAAGGGGACGGATTTTGCGGCACCAATTGGTACACCAATTATGGCAACTGCAAACGGAACGGTTGTAGAATCTACTAGACGTGGTGGTAATGGAAAATTTGTAAAAATTAGACATAACGCGACTTACAGTACACAGTATTTGCATATGAAAGCTCAAAATGTAAAAAAAGGTGAGTTTGTAAAACAAGGCGATATTATAGGTTGGGTAGGAATGACGGGGAATACCGGAGGGCCACATGTATGTTATCGTTTTTGGAAAAATGGAAAACAAGTAGATCCTTTTAAGCAAAAACTACCAGAAGCAGAACCTATTTCCGATAGCATAAAGGTTAAATATTTAGACTATATAAAACCAATTAAACAACGGTTAGACAATATTTTCTTTTTAGAAGCAGAACCAAAAGAAAAAGAAAATACAATAACTGAAGATCCAATTTTATAATTAAAATTATGGCATTAAAAGCAACCAACCCAACCACAACAAAAGCTTGGGCGAAATTACAAGCGCATTTCGAAACCATCAAATCAGCACACTTAAAGGATTTATTTGGTTCTGATGCTGAGCGTGCTAATGATTTAACGGTAAAATGGGATGACTTTTATGCAGATTTTTCTAAAAATAGAATTACAACAGAAACCTTAGATTTATTATTTGAATTAGCAAATGAGCAAGACTTAAAAGATGCTATTGCAAAGTATTTTGAAGGTGATATAATTAACGCCACTGAAGGAAGAGCTGTTTTACATACAGCGTTAAGAGCACCTAAAGATGCAGCGGTTTTTGTAGATGGAGAAAATGTAATCCCCGAAATTCACGAAGTTAAAAAGAAAATTGAAAAGTTTACTAATGCTGTAGTTAATGGTGATCATAAAGGACATACAGGTAAAGCTATTACCGATGTTGTAAATATTGGTATTGGCGGCTCAGATCTTGGTCCTGCAATGGTTGTAGATTCGCTTCAGTATTATAAAAACCAACTAACGACGCATTTTGTAAGTAATGTAGATGGTGATCACTATCAAGAAGTGATTAAAAACTTAAATCCAGAAACAACCTTATTCGTTATTGTTTCTAAAACATTTACAACGCAAGAAACCTTGTCCAATGCTAATTCAATTAGAGCATGGTTTTTAGAATCTCAACCAAAAGAAGCGGTTTCTAAACATTTTGTAGCAGTCTCAACTAATATTGAAAGTGTAAAAAACTTTGGGATAGATGAAGCGAATATCTTTCCTATGAAAGATTGGGTTGGTGGTCGTTTTTCTCTGTGGAGTGCTGTCGGATTGTCTATAAGTTTAGCCTTAGGTTACAAACATTTTGAGAGTCTATTAGATGGAGCGCATCAAATGGATGTGCATTTTAGAACTGCAGATTTTAAAGAAAATATTCCAGTGATTTCAGCATTATTAACCGTTTGGTATAATAACTTTTTTAATGCAGAAAGCGAAGCAATTATTCCTTATACACAATATTTAAACCAGTTTGCAACCTACCTTCAGCAAGGTATTATGGAAAGTAATGGGAAAAGTGTAGATAGAAATGGCGATAAAGTTAACTACCAAACCGGAACGTTAATTTGGGGAGAACCTGGAACCAATTCACAACATGCCTTTTTTCAACTAATACATCAAGGAACAAAATTGATTCCAACAGATTTTATTGGCTATGTTGAGTCTTTATATGGTAACAAAGACCATCACAATAAATTAATGTCTAACTACTTCGCGCAAACAGAGGCATTAATGAATGGTAAAACAGAAGCAGAAGTTTTATCAGAATTAAAAGCGCAATCCCTTTCAGAAGATGAGATATCTCAACTTTTACCTTTCAAGGTGTTTGAAGGTAATAAACCTACAACATCACTTCTAATTCAAAAATTAACACCAGAAAGTTTAGGAAAACTTATAGCAATGTACGAGCACAAAATATTTGTTCAAGGTATTATTTGGAACATTTATAGCTATGATCAATTTGGTGTAGAGTTAGGAAAACAATTAGCAAAGACTATTTTAAGTGAAATTAAAAAAGAGGGTCCAAATGCTACCCATGATGCATCTACACAAAATTTATTGGCTTTTTATAAGAAGAACTGTTAAAAATTGTTAAAAAGTTTTAATAATTTTAGCTATGCATGCATAAAAAATAACAATTCTATATTTATCTTCGTATAGCTCAATTGTTAACATTAAGTTAATGTTTTAGCTGTTGTATTGCGTAATTTTGCGCTGATAAAAAACCAATTAACTTAAATTTTATATGAAAAAATTTAGTCTTTTTTTATGTATTGTTGTTTTGACAGGCTTAACAACAATTGCATACGCTCAAAGCTCTATTAAAGGTAAAGTAATAGATGCTGAAACAAATTCACCGCTTCCAGGTGCGAATATCCTTGAAAGAGGAACTTCAAACGGAGTTGATACAGATTTCGATGGTAATTTTGTATTATCAGTTAATTCTAACTCTGGTGAAATAGCAATCTCTTATGTCGGATTTCGAACTAAAATAGTTAAGTTTAGTGGAAGTGTAGATTTAGGTACTATAGCTTTAAACCCTGACAATACTTTAGATGAAGTTGTTGTTGTTGGTACAGGAGTTATTGATTTAGCTAATAGTAGAGAAACACCTGTCGCTGTTTCTACTATTAGAGGTAGAGATATTCAATTAAAATCTTCTGGTAATGTTGAATTTGGTGAAGCTATGAAAAACACACCTTCTGTTTATGTTTCAAACCAAGCAGGTGGATTTGGTGATAGTCAAATTTTCTTAAGAGGTTTTGATCAAACTAATACCGCTTATTTATTAAACGGTCAGCCAATTAATGGTATGGAAGATGGTAGAATGTACTGGTCTAACTGGTCTGGTATGTCAGATGTAGCTAACGTAGTACAGGTTCAAAGAGGTTTAGGGTCTTCTAAATTAGCGATTTCTTCTGTTGGTGGTACAGTAAACATTGTTTCTAAAACTACTGACAAAGAAAAAGGAGGATTTGTAAGGTTTTTAGGAGGTAACGATAGTTATGTTAAAAGTACTGTTAGTTATGATTCTGGTATAAATGAAAAAGGATGGGCTTTTTCTGTATTATTAGATCACTGGCAAGCACATAGAAAATACTCAATTGGTACAGCTGGTCAAGGACAAAATTATATGTTCTCAGTAGGTTATAAGCCAAACGAAACACACACGTTTAACTTCTTATTGACTGGTGCACCTCAATGGCACGACCAAAATTTCTCTCAAGATCTTGAGTTTTATCAAGAATACGGTGAAAAAGCAAACAGTAATTCAGGTTTTTATGAAGGTGAGCGTTTTACAGAACGTCGTAACTTTTACCACAAGCCAGTGGCTAACTTAAACTGGGATTTTGATATCAATGATAAATTAGATTTATCTACAGTATTATATGCATCATGGGGACGTGGTGGTGGAACAGGTAATGTTGGTAACGGTAGAGTTAGAGTTGGTGGAGATGGTTTAAATGCCCAAGAAATTGACTTTGATCAAATCGAAGAAAACAACATTGCTAGTGCAACAACTATTAACGGAGGTCAATATGGTACTTATGGAGATTCTTATTTAAGACGTTCTTCAATGAATAGTCATAACTGGTATGGTTTACTTTCTAACTTACAGTACGATGCTAACGAAAACTGGTCAATGAATTTTGGTGTTGATGCTAGAACTTATAACGGTATTCACTTTAGACAATTAGAAAATACATTAGGTTTAGATGGTTATAACGATAACTTTAGAACAGATCGTCCTAGTGATTATGTAATTACAGAAACTTTTGATGCTGATCCATGGTCTGCTTTATTTAATTCTGCTGATAATGATCAAAGATATGATTACAACTATGAAGAAGTAATTCAGTATTTAGGTGCTTTTGGTCAAGCAGAGTATTCTAATGATAACTTCTCTGCATTTGTTCAAGGTGCGGTTTCTACACAATCTTACCAAAGAGAAGGATTTTTTATAGGACGAGGAAATGGTTTAGGTAAATCAGATAAAGTAAGTAAGGAAGGTTATAATCTTAAAGGTGGTGCTGCATATAAAATTAATACAGAGCACTCTGTTTTTGCTAATGCAGGTTTTTACTCACGTCAGCCTTTCTTAGATAATATTTTTACAGATATTAGATATGATAATGCACTTGCTGAGCCAGATGTAGATAATGAGGAAATTACAGGTTTTGAAGCGGGTTACCGTTTTAAAAATAGAACATTAAGAGTTAATATTGATGTTTATAGTACAGAATGGGGTAATAGATTTTTGTCCATAAACGGTCCCGTTCAGCCTGGTGCAGATGGTGATGTTGGAACTTCTGATGATGAGTTTAGTACTTATAGATTAACAGATGTTACTCAAAGACACAATGGTGTTGAGTTTGATATGGAATACCGTCCGTATGGTGGGTCTTGGTCGTTTAGAACATTTGGTTCTGTTGGAAATTGGAAGTATGATGGTAAAACACCATATACATTACAAAATGATGATACAGGTGATTTTATCACAACTGATGGTAACGTAGATTTAACAAATGTTAAAATTGGTAATGCACCTCAGACATCTTTTGGTTTTGGTTTTAGAGCTGATGTAGCAAAAGGGCTTTCGGTAGATATGGATTACAATATTTACTCTGGTTTATATGAGTTTGTTGATCCTGCGGATGTAGCTGATGCTGCTTTATCTAATGAGGTTTATGAATCTGTAAAATTACCAGCTTATACTTTAGCAGATGCAGGTATAACTTATAAGTTTTCTTTTGGTGATAACCCATTAACATTTAGAGCTAACGTCTATAATTTGTTTAATGAATCTTATATTAACCAAAAAGATGCTTATGGTTACTATTTAGGTATTGGAAGAACTTTCAATGCGAGTTTACGTTATAACTTCTAAAGTTTATAAATCATAAACTATAATAAAAAAGACAGCCAAATGGCTGTCTTTTTTATTATACTATTTTCATACTCATAAAATAGTAGTTTGTTAAATACGATTAAGCACAAATCTAAGTTATTTGGCAATGCACTATTTAAATGTAAAACAAACAAGCTTTAGTTGTTCCTGTTTACGGCTGGTAGATAGCGATAAATGTAGTTGGTTTTTAAAATACACTAAAACATTAAGCTAATCTTTGATTCATGCTTAGAGGGTTTATTCTGAAGATTTGATTAATAATGTTAATTTGAAATGGATTAAAATTTTAATCTTTCCATTCAACACTCTCCATAATACGCGTTATATCTTTCTTTAAATATTCTGAAGCTGGATATATAGAATCATAATTTGGTTTCGCATAGAAGTAAAGCGAACCACTTAAAAAGTGATGTAGACTATCTGTAACGTAAAATTGCGATTGCGATGCTGCGTTTCCTCCAATTTCATATAACATACCATAGACATTTGCTTCTTTGTTTTCAAATAACTTATGAGAAATTTCATCAGCTTTTATAGCGTGTTTTTGTGTAAGGTTTTGGGCGTCTCTCAATAAACTATCAATATTTCCATTTTCAACGTCTTTGTAAGTAAGGTAAATGGTGGCTTTTAAAGTTGGATATTTAATATTAACTCCATTCATATTATTCATATTACCATATGATTTTACGGTTTTAATAGGCTCTGCAAGTTTGTTTTTTTCAAAGGAAAAAGGCAAAGGCACAATAGCTTTTTCATATACAGCAGTTGGATATTCTAATCGTAAATACCCTTTTGGCTTAGGTAATGTATCGTCTCCACAACCTAGCATCAATACGCTTAATATGGGTAAAACTATTCGTTTCATATGGTTTTGTCTAATAACGTGAGTTTAATTTGCTTAATACGCTTTCGTTCTAAAGCTTCTATAGTAAAAACGTAATTTTTGAAATTTATTTTACTTCCTATTCTCGGAAATCCTCCAGAAATCTCTAAAACAAATCCAGCGAGTGTTTCTGCTTCGCCTTTTCTAGATTCAAAATATTCGGCATCTTCTTCAATTCCAACAATTTTATATACATCTTTTAAAGGTGTCTTCCCTTCAAAGCTATAATTGTTATTATTTAATTTGGTGTAAATTAAATCGTCATCATCATACTCGTCACTAATATCTCCTACAATCTCTTCAATAATATCTTCAAGAGAAACCAAACCAGACGTACCACCATATTCATCTACAACAACTGCAAGGTGTACTTTCTTGGTTTGAAACTCTACCATTAAATCGTCTAATTTCTTGTTTTCGGGTACAAAGAAAGGTTCACGTAAAATGGTGGTCCAATCAAAAGTTTTCTTATTTAAATGAGGCAGTAAATCCTTCACGTAAAGCACTCCTTTTATGGTGTCTATATTTTCTTCATACACAGGAATACGCGAGTAACCGTTATGAATAATTTCTTTTATAATGGTTTCATATGGTGTGTTAATGCTTAAAGCAAACAAGTCCATTCGTGGTCGCATTACCTGCTTGGTATCTGTGTTACCAAAAGACACAATACCTTTTAATAGTTTTTGTTCTTCTTTTGTAGTGTCTTCGTCATTGGTTAATTCTAAGGCTTGAGATAGCTGGTCTACACTCAGATTAGAACGTTGCTTTCCAAACTTATTCTGAATTTGAATCGTTATATAGCGCATAGGTAAACTTAGCGGAGAGAAGACAATGTCTAAAACGCGTAAAGGTCTAGCCATAAACGAAGAAAACTTAACACTATTTCTACTGGCGTAAATTTTAGGAATAATTTCACCAAATAATAATATTAAGAAGGTTGCCGAAACGACTTCTATTAAAAAACGAAACAGTTCGTTCGAAATGTTTTTGTAAATGGTTTCGCCTATAAATGAGAACAATAAAACCACCGCAATATTTATAAAGTTATTGGCAACTAATATAGTGGCTAATAGTTTTTTAGGACGTTCTAAAAGTGAAGCAATAATCTGCATAGCAGGAGATTTATTTTCTAAACCTTCATCTAAATCTGTTTTGGTTAGTGAAAATAAAGCCACTTCAGCTCCAGAAATTAAAGCTGAACACATCAATAAAACAATTAGTAAGACAATACTTGTTATAATGGAAGTATTTGATATTAATAAAGAAGAAATTAAAACCGTGGGTTCTGGGTCCAAGATAAAATTATATTAAATGGTTAAAAAGGTAAATCATCATTCTCTTCTGTTTCTACGTTAGTAGGTACAGATGGTTGTGATTGAGAATTCGTATTTGGTGTATTTGGCTTTTTTGACTGCTGTTGGTCTGTTTTAGGTGTTAAAAATTTGAAGTCATCGCATTGAATTTCAGTAGAGTAACGCTCCATGCCTTTGTCATCTGTCCATTTTCTAGTTTTTATTCTACCTTCAATATATACTTTATCCCCTTTTGTAAGGTACTTTTCACAAATTTCAGCGGCTTTATTTCTTACTACAATATTGTGCCATTCTGTATTGGTGACACGTTCATTCGTTTGCTTACTTACATAAGTCTCGCTAGTGGCTAACGGAAAACGACCAACACAATTTTTATCATCAAAATAATGCATCTTCACGTCGTCACCTAAGTTCCCAATTAGCATTACTTTATTTAATGTTCCAGACATAATAATTAATTTTTAATAAGTTGTAAAGTTACTCAATTGCGTAATCACTACTTTAAAAGTAATAAAAAAATGTGATTTCTTTAAGGTTCTAAAAACTGAAATTGTTTATAAAGTCACTTATAAGCACCGGAGACGGGTATTTTGTGAGTGATTTAATGAAAATGGCTTCTTTTGGAAGTGATTCTACCTCAATAATCCAGAACTTAGTGTACAGATGCTGATGTGATAATTTGTGCACAATGTCAATATCATTGTATAGTGAGTAATCTAATGGCTCTATTGTTAATAGGGTGTCTTCAAAATTTAATAGATGAAACTCTTCTGAAGTAAGGCTCTTTTTAGATTCGATAAGGGGAAATTGATAGAGGTGCTGCCAAATTCCTTTTGTAGTGCGTTTTTCAAAAAGCGTTTTTTTATGTTGATCCATAACAACTAAAAAATTAAAGTATTTAACAGTGACTTTTGTTTTCTTTAATTTCACAGGAAGTTCATCGACACGTTGATTTTGGAGTGCGACACAACTATCTTTTAACGGACAAATAGAGCAATCTGGATTTTTAGGTTTGCATTGCATAGCGCCAAACTCCATAATAGCCTGGTTATAGGTTGCTGGTTGGTTAGGGTCTATTAATGTCGAAGCAAGAGTTTTAAACTCTTTTATCCCTAGCGTTGAATTTATTGGAGTTTCAATTCCGAAATAACGCGATAGTACACGGTATACATTACCATCAACTACTGCTGCAACTTCGTTAAATGCAATAGAGGCAATAGCACTTGCGGTATAATCGCCAACACCTTTTAATTGTAATAAATCTTTATAATTGTCTGGAAATTTACCATCCAATTTGTTGACAATATATTTTGCTGTGGCATGAAGATTTCGCGCTCTAGAATAATAGCCTAAGCCTTGCCATAATTTTAAAATTGACGTTTCTGACGCTTGTGCAAGATCAAAAATGGTGGGATATTGGGTAACAAATGCGTCATAATAAGGTAATCCTTGCTTAACTTGCGTCTGTTGTAAAATTATTTCTGATAGCCAAATGTAATAAGGATTGCTGGTTTCTCGCCAAGGTAATTTCCTCTTTTTGTCTGAGTACCAGTTAATTAATTTGAGATTGAAATCCATTTAGTTTTTTTAATGAAAAGCAAAATTAAATGTTTATTGTGTTAAATTTTAATTAATTACGTTTGAACTATTGGAATTAAATTACCTATATTTGCATCCCTTAGAATTTATAGTAACCCTAAAACTAGTAAAAAATGACAAAAGCTGATTTAGTAGCGAAAATATCTGATAAGTTAGGTATAGAAAAAGGTGATGTACAAGCAACAGTTGAAACCTTTATGGAAGAAGTAAAAACATCTTTAGAGAGCGGAGATAACGTATATTTAAGAGGTTTTGGAAGTTTCATTATTAAAACAAGAGCTGAAAAAACAGGTCGTAATATTTCAAAAAATACTACAATAAAAATTCCAGCACACAACATTCCTGCATTTAAGCCTGCTAAAGTATTTTTAGAAGGAGTTAAATCTAATGTTGAGGTTAACTAAGAAAGCATTTAAACAAAATATTAATTTAAAAAGCATTATTTATTATGCCAAGTGGTAAAAAAAGAAAAAGACACAAGGTAGCGACGCACAAGCGTAAGAAACGTAGACGCGCTAATCGTCACAAGAAAAAATAAATTGTTAAAAGTAGTTTTATAACTACTTTTTTCAGTTTTAAAGAAACGTTCTTTGATATAGAATCATTGGTATTTAATAGAGTACCTATGATTTGTTGGATATTACATCCTGTGTCAAATAATTTAGTAAAATCCATCTAACTCAATGAAGAGCTAGATATAAATTAACATTATGAACAAGGAATTAATCGTAAGATCGAGTTCAGATATTGTTGATTTTGCCTTATTAAAAGATGGAAAACTTATTGAATTACACAAAGACGAAGAGGATAACAACTTTGCGGTAGGTGATATTTTTATTGCCAAAATCCGTAAAGTTATTCCTGGTCTAAATGCTGCGTTTGTAAACGTAGGCTACGAGAAAGATGGTTTTTTACACTATCATGATCTAGGACCGCAAATGCCTTCACTTTTAAAATTCATTAAGCGTGTAAGCACAGGGAAATTAAGGGATTACACCCTTAAAGACTTTCCTATGGAAAAAGATTTAGATAAAAATGGCAGCATTGCGAATGCTATAAAATCAAATCAATCCATATTAGTACAAGTAGTAAAAGAACCAATCTCTACAAAGGGACCACGCATTAGCTCAGAATTGTCTATTGCCGGAAGATACATTGTCTTGGTACCGTTTTCTAATCGTATTTCAATTTCACAAAAAATTGAATCGCAAGAAGAGAAAGACCGTCTAAAAAGACTCGTAAAAAGTATTACACCTAAAGGGTTTGGCGTTATTATTCGTACCGTAGCAGAAGGCAAAAAAGTTGCCGAGCTCGATAGTGATTTACAGAATTTGCTGGATCGATGGACAGCAATGTGTAAAAAATTGTACAAATCTCATCACCCAACCAAAGTCTTGGGAGAAATGAACAAAGCATCCTCAATTTTGAGAGATATTTTTAATGATTCATTCTCAGCTATTGTTGTCGATGATGAAGAAATGTATGTACAAGTAAAAGATTACGTGCAACAAATTGCACCAAATAAAGAATCTATAGTGAAGTACTACAAAAATGGTGTTCCAATTTTTGAAAAATTTGGCATAGAACGTCAGATTAAAACATCATTTGGTAGAACGGTCTCTATGGCTAAAGGCGCTTACTTGGTAATAGAACATACTGAAGCACTACATGTTGTAGATGTTAACAGTGGTAACCGATCTAATAAAGAGAAGAACCAAGAAGACACGGCCTTAGAAGTCAACATGATCTCTGCTCAAGAAATTGCCAGACAATTGCGTTTGCGTGATATGGGAGGCATTATCGTTATCGATTTTATTGATATGGGTAAAGCAGAGAACAGAAAAAAGCTTTATAATTATCTTAGAGATGAGATGAAAGATGATAAAGCAAAGCACAAAATATTGCCGCCGAGTAAGTTTGGATTAGTGCAAATTACCAGACAACGCGTTAGGCCAGAACGCAATATTAAAACGAAAGAAGAAAATCCGAATTTAGTAGGAGGGGATGAAATCGAAGCGCCAATTAAAGTGGTGGAACGTATTAATCAAGACTTACAACGTATTTTCAAAAAAGACCATAAAAAGGTGATTCTCAATACACACCCTTTTATTGCAGCCTTTTTAACCAAAGGGTTTCCATCAGTGCGTTCAAAGTGGTTTCTTGAACATAAAAAATGGGTAAAAGTTTTACCTAGAGATGCTTACACTTATCTTGAATACCATTTTTATGATAAAGATGGTAACAAAATCATATAATATCTATTAGAAAAGCCCAACTGAAAATTTTCAGTTGGGCTTTTTGTTTTAAAGGGAATTTGTATTTATTTGTAGCGTCTTTTTGTATTCCAAATAATGGCACTTGAATTACCAAATTTTAAAGTTTTCGTTCCTACTTTACTTTCTACTACTATTCTGTTACTTGTTTTCATAATCTTTATATTTAATATTCTTGGGCTTTTTAAAGCGGGTGCAAATTTACGGCACTTATAAGCTTTAGAAAACAACAGATTTAATAAGATTATATACTAAATTACCTTTATTTTGTTTTTTTTAACAAAAATCAGGATAAAATAAAATAGCTAATAAAAAAAGCCCAACAAAATATTTTAGGTGGGCTTTGGTTTTATAGGTAATTTTAGATTAATCTCTAGACATAAAAATTCTAAGGATATACCAAAATAACAACATTAGTGACGCAAATAAGCCCAATGCCGCAGGAATGTAATCTTCTACACCATAGGTCTTCACTAAATTAGACGTTTGGTATAAGATAGATCCTCCAGCTAATAAACACATACCTACAGAAAACCATAACCCCAAGTCAAAACCAAATAAGGTTCCGGCAATTATAAGCCCAATGGCGATAAAAAATCCAATGGTTAATCCCGTTTTTAAAAATGAAAAATCAGTTTTTGTCATTAATACTGCAGCAGATAAGCCTGTAAATAGGGCTAAGGTTACTATAGAAGCTTGGTAAAGTACATCTGAACCCGAAGGCCCCATTAATTCTGTAACTATATAGAGCATAGGTACAAAGATTAAGGCTTCAAAAAAGATGTAAATACCATATGCTATGTACTGTGTGTTTTTATCTGAAGTTTTCATGGCCATGCCTTCAGCATAATTTGTAGCAAACATAAAACCTCCAAGTAACAGTAGCCATTTATAACCTTGTGTCATAGAGAGCATAAAATTCACAATAGTTTCACTTTGCAGTAAAAGGTATTCAAACAAAATAAAGACAAGAACTCCTCCTGCTACATGTGAATATGTTTTTTTGTAAAAAGCAACACGATCAACTTCTGAAAGGCTACTGACCATAATTTTTTCTGGGAATTGATTTTCCATTTTAGATTTAAGGATTGGTTAGTTTAACTAATGTATGTATTTTTGGTTATAATTCAAATAAAAAGCTCTGATTACTCAGAGCTTTAGTTGTAATTATATGTTTTAAGTTGTTAATCTCTACCTCCAAACACCTGAAGTGCCCAGTAGAGTAAGGACGCTAAAGCTCCAATTGCAGCAACTAAATATGTTCTGGCTGCCCATTTAAGCGCATCTTCAGAACCAGCGTATTCTTCTGGTGTTAGCATATTTTTAGTCTTTAACCATGCTAAAGCTCTATTACTTGCATCGTATTCTACGGGCAACGTAATAAAACTAAATAAGGTGGCAAAGCCCATAAAAACTAAACCAGCTACAGCTACCCAAAAGCCTATACCAATTCCTGCGGCAGCTCCTAAAATTAAGCCACCAATGACTAACCATTGCGACATACCAGAGGTTACACTTACAATTGGGACTAATGCAGAACGCATACCTAAAGCACTATAAGCTTGGGCATGTTGTACCGCGTGTCCACATTCGTGAGCAGCAACCGCAGCCGCAGCCGCATTTCTTTGATTATAAACCGACTCACTTAAGTTAACGGTTTTGTTTTTTGGATTATAATGATCTGTTAACTGACCTGGTGTAGAAATTACTTCTACATCATATATGCCATTGTCGGCTAACATTTTTTCTGCAATCTCTCTTCCAGATAAACCATTTCGCAATTGTACTTTAGAATACTTAGCGAATTTACGTTTTAGTTGATTACTCACTAACCAGCTTACTAAAGCAATAGCGCCAATTAATATGTAATATCCCATCATTCCACTCATACTTTGAAATTTTTAATTCATGTAAATTTATTAAATGAGTAGCAAATAGTGAGCCAAATTTGAGTTAAGAAAATTTGTCAGGATTAAAAATGATAGTAATTAATCTCAAATAGCATCAACATTCCAATTAAAAGCTTCAGCGATTTCTTCATAAACGATTTTACCTTTAACAATATTGAGCCCTTTGGCTAAGGTTTCATCATTCTCACAGGCTGTTTCCCATCCCTGATTTGCTAATCGCAAGACATAAGGTAAGGTAACATTGGTTAAGGCCAAAGTAGAAGTATATGGAGCTGCTCCTGGCATATTAGCCACACAATAATGTACTACATCGTCAATTATAAACGTCGGATCTTCGTGTGTTGTTGCTTTAGTTGTTTCTATACAACCACCTTGATCTACGGCGACGTCAACTAAAACAGTGCCTGGTCGCATATCTTTTAGCATATCTCTAGTAATTAACTTAGGAGCTTTTGCTCCTCGGACTAAGACTCCACCAATAATTAAATCGTGATCTTTAATGCGCTTTCTAATATTATATTCGCTAGAAAATTCAGTCACCACATGGCTAGGCATAACGTCGTTAACGTAACGTAGTTGCTTCATGTTAATATCCATAATAGTGACATGAGCACCTAAACCAGCAGCCATTTTTGCGGCTTGAATTCCAACAATACCTGCTCCTAAAACTAATACACGCCCTGGAGGCACACCAGGCACTCCTCCTAATAATACCCCACGACCTTTAATTGGTTTTTCTAAATATTTTGCCCCTTGCTGAATAGCCATTCTACCCGCTACTTCAGACATTGGTGTTAGTAATGGTAGCGAGCCGTCTTTATCTTCAACGGTTTCGTATGCAATACAAACCGCTTCACTTTTTAACATGGCTTTGGTTAAGGTCTCGCTTGACGCAAAATGAAAATAAGTAAATACCACATGATGCGATTGTATTAGAGGGTACTCTTCAGCAATAGGTTCTTTTACTTTTACAATCATGTCACTAGAGGTGTAAACGTCTGTGATCGTTTCTAGTATTATGGCTCCAGCGTTTATATAATCTAAATCTGAAAATCCACTGCCAAAACCAGCATCTTTTTGAACATAAACCGTGTGTTTGTGTTTGGTTAATTCAAAAACTCCAGCTGGTGTCATACCAACTCTGTTTTCATTGTTTTTAATTTCCTTTGGAACTCCGATTTTCATTTTTTAATGATTTATAAGATTAAAAGCTTTTGAAAATTACTATTAATAAATCTGATGTTCCAAATCTGAATGTCAATTTGAAATCACTTTTACGGAATTACTATTTTGAAGCTTTTAATTTATAAACTTCTGAAAATAGGTTTGATTTTGAGGGTGATATGATATTGAGATAATACGAGAAAGTTTTGGTGAAGTGGAGTTATGATTATTGATACTATAGACAAAATTATAATAGGAGTCAAGCTGACGCATTAGTAGTCGTACAGTGTTAAAGACACTTTAGAAACGGTCTCATCACTAAACTCAATATATAGATGTTCTACTTGGTCGCTGTTAAATTGTGGCGCTAAGCCAAGCTCATATAACATGATGTCTTTTGTCATAGTGAAACTTGGTTGGCCTAAGTATTTTATAACATCAGGTTTCGATTTGTTTAATAAAACGCGAGAGTCAATAAGATCATCTACAATTTTATGGCGAGTCATAGGTCTTGTCTTCCATTGCTCTGCTGTAAAGTGTTCTTCAAAAAAGAAATGTAAAGAGGTGCTAATTATAAATGCGGAAAAGAGTATTAAGCCAATTTGATTTACCTGATTATTACGAAAGTCAAAATAATCTTTGAGCGATTTGTGCTTCTTTTTAGGTGATGGCTTTTCTGAAGATGGTTTATCCAATAACATAAATATGTTTTTCTACAATTAGAGTAATTTAGTTATAATATGTTCTTGAACATATATTTAGAGTAAAATAAATAACCCTTTCGATTTAAGAAAATCAAAAGGGTTAGAATATGTATGTGTTTTAAATATTACCCAACAATATTTACAATCTTACCAGGCACCACAATCACTTTTTTAGGTGTTCTGCCATCTAATTGTGCTATGGTTTTTTCGTGAGCCATAACGGTTTTTTCAATATCACCTTTGCTCATATCCATTGGTAGTTCTAACGTAAAACGCATTTTACCATTAAATGATATTGGATATTTTTTGCTACTTTCTACTAAATGACTCGCCTCAAATTCTGGGAATGCTGCAGTAGAAACAGATGTGCTGTTTCCTAATTGACTCCATAGTTCTTCAGCAATATGTGGCGCATAAGGCGAAATTAAAACCAATAATGGTTCTAAAATGGTTTTGCTTGTACATTTCTGAGCACTTAGTTCATTAACGGCAATCATAAAGGTAGATACTGAGGTATTGAAAGAGAAATTCTCAATATCTTCTTGGACTTTCTTTATGGTTTTATGTAATGTTTTTAAGTTGTCTTTTGTTGGTTCTGCGTCATTGACTTTTAAGCCATTATCATCTACATACAATTTCCATAATTTTTTAAGGAAATTATGAACCCCTGTAATCCCAGCAGTATTCCAAGGTTTGTATTGCTCTAATGGTCCTAAGAACATTTCGTAAAGTCTTAGACTGTCTGCTCCGTAATCTTCTACAATTTGGTCTGGATTAACCACGTTGTATTTTGATTTGGACATTTTTTCGACTTCTCTACCAACTTTATAAACGTTATTTTCAAGTATAAATTCAGCATCTTTAAAATCTTCACCAAATTCTCCATCAGTTTTTAGTCCTTCAATGTCTAATTCGTCGGAAGCGTTGACGTATTGCACTTTGACGTGAATTGGAAGTACATTTTTACCTTCAATAAGTCCGTGAGAATAATAAGTATTAGAATCTTCTTCTCGATAAACAAAAGCACTAGTCCCAAGTATCATCCCTTGGTTAATCAGCTTTTTAAAAGGCTCTTCCACATTCACAAACCCTCTATCTTTTAATAATTTTACCCAGAAACGAGAATAGAGTAGGTGACCTGTAGCATGTTCGCTACCACCAATATATAAATCTACATTTTCCCAATATTTAAGCGCGTCTTCACTTGCAAATACACCATCTCTATTGGCTGCATCTTCCATATAACGGAAGAAATACCAAGAACTCCCTGCCCAACCTGGCATAGTATTAAGTTCTAGAGGATGAATGGTTGTATTATTAATTTTATCATTAGAAACTACAGTATTACTTTCGGTATCCCAAGCCCAAACGTCTGCACGTCCTAAAGGTGGTTCGCCTTCTTCGGTTGGTAAGTATTTTTCAACTTCAGGCAGTAAAATAGGTAAATGTGCTTTGTCTATCATTTGAGGCATCCCGTTAACATAATAGACAGGGAATGGTTCTCCCCAATAACGCTGACGAGAAAAAACCGCATCACGCAAACGGTAATTGGTTTTACCTTCGCCTTGGCCTAATTTTTCTAACTCAAAAATAACGCGTTTAGAGGCTTTTTTATAGTTCATGCCATTTAGGAAATCGCTATTGGCAATTTTCACATGGTCTTTAGAGGCGTAAGCTTCTTCAGAAATATCGGCACCTTCAAAGATATTTGGAATAGGAATATCAAAATGCTTTGCAAAATCGTAATCGCGTTGATCACCACAAGGCACCGCCATTACAGCGCCAGTTCCGTAGCTTGCTAGTACGTAATCTCCAATCCAAATTGGAATTGGCTCTTTAGAAAACGGATGCTCAGCATAAGCTCCTGTAAAGACTCCAGAAATGGTTTTTACATCGGCCATACGATCGCGTTCGCTACGTTTTGCTGTTTTTTCTATATAGGCTTCAACCGCTTCTTTTTGTGCTTCGGTTGTAATTTTAGTCACTAATTCGTGTTCTGGCGCTAAGGTCATAAAAGACACTCCAAAAATAGTATCTGGTCTTGTGGTGAAGACGTCTATTTTGTGAGACGTCTCGACTGCGCTCGACGAGATAGCAGGAATGACATTGAATGTTACAGAAGCTCCAACCGATTTTCCAATCCAGTTTTTTTGAATGTCTTTAAGAGCATCGGTCCAATCAATCGTATCTAGTCCTTGTAGTAAACGTTCTGCATAAGCTGAAATACGCATACTCCATTGGGTCATTTTTTTTCTGACCACAGCATGACCACCACGTTCTGAAACGCCATTAACGATTTCATCGTTAGCTAAAACGGTTCCTAGTTCTGGACACCAGTTCACTTCGGTTTCTGCTAAATAGGTTAATCTGTATTTTAAAAGGATTTCTTGCTGTTGCTCTGAGGAATAATTATTCCAGTCTTCCGCAGTGAAAGTAGCAATATCATCATCACAAGCGGCATTTACCGTTACATTTCCTTCTGCAGCAAATTTTTCAACTAAAGTATTAATATGCTCGGCTTTATTGGAATCGTTATTATACCAAGACTCAAATAATTGAATAAAAATCCACTGGGTCCATTTGTAATATTCCGGATTAGAGGTACGTACTTCACGACTCCAATCGAAAGAAAACCCAATTTGGTCTAACTGACGACGATACGTTTTTATATTCGCTTCTGTAGTTACTGCAGGATGCTGACCAGTTTGAATGGCATACTGTTCTGCAGGTAAACCAAAACTATCATAGCCTTGCGGATGTAAAACATTAAAACCTTTATGACGTTTGTAACGCGCATAGATATCACTAGCAATATAACCTAAGGGGTGACCAACGTGTAAACCTGCTCCAGAGGGATAAGGAAACATATCCAAAACGTAATATTTTGGTTTATCGCTGCTGTTTGAGGCTTTAAATGTTTCGTTTTTTGCCCAGTAGTCTTGCCACTTTTTCTCTATGTCGTTGAAATTGTATGTCATTGTATTGTTTTCCTTGTAATAATGGCGCAAATTTAATAATAACCATCTAAACTGCCTATTTTAAAATCAATAGGTATTATAAAAGAAAACGCACCTTACTAAAGTGTAAGATGCGTTTTAAAATTTAAGGCTTAATAGCTTAGAATTTATAGCCTAAAGCGACTTGAAAGACACTATTCTTAATGTCTGGATTTTCGGCAACCGTTGAAATACCAAAATTATAACGCGCTTGGACAAACATATTAGAGTTAAGGTTATATCCCAAGCCTACATTAGCTCCAACATCAATACTAGAAGCATCTGTATCTTCATCAGGAAGGTCGCTATCAATATATTCGCCTTTATCGTTTACTAGAAATGAAAATTGTGGACCAGCTTCTAAGCTAAAATCTTTTGCTAAATAGTATTTTGCCATAATTGGAATGGCTAAATAATCGACTTTTACTTTAATGACATCTTGTACTTCTGATCCTTGTCTTGAGTATAAAAGTTCGGGTTGAAGCGAAAATTTTTCACTCAATGGGATTTCAGAAATAAGACCAACATGAAATCCGATGAGGCTATTTCTATCTGCATCTCCTCCTGTAAAATTAGAGATGTTAAGTCCTGCTTTGGCACCAAATTGGATGTCTTGCGCATTTGTTTTTTGCATTAATCCTAAAGTTGCAAGTACTACAATAATGTAAAATTTTTTCATAATAATTGATTTTAAAGATAAATTGATAAGTTTAGGGTTATGCAATTATTATGCCAACGGAAAATAGAAATCCTTAATCTTCTAAACGCTAAGTTATTTGGGACTTTTTTGTAGCAATTACAACACTATAAAAAGTTAGCCGTTGTAATAGTTAACATAAGCAAATAGTTTTATATTTTTACATCATAAATTCGGATTAATTCATGGCATCATCTTTTGACAAATATCAAAAACGTAAACTCATATCGTCTTATGTCTCTGTAGTGATAAGTATCGCTTTGGTTTTATTTCTTTTAGGCTGTTTAGGGCTTTTAGTGATTAACTCCAAAAAGGTAGCAGATCACTTTAAAGAACAAGTGGTTATGACGATTTATTTGAATGATACAGCAAAAGAAGTTGAAGTCAATCAGCTAAAAAAGAGTTTAGCGATGGCAGATTATACTAAAGATGCGCTTTATGTGTCTAAAGAAGAAGCTGCCGAATTTATGAAAGCCGAAACCGGTGAAGACTTTATGGATTTTGTAGGTTATAATCCTCTTAAAAATTCAATAGATGTACATTTAAAAGCCGATTTTGTTACTACAGAACAGCTTACCGAAATTACCGAAAGTTTATCTACTAAAGCTTTTATTGAAGAGATCAGATACGATAATGATTTGGTAGAGTTAATGAATGATAACGTTAAGAAAATTACATTTTGGGTGTTAATCATCAGTGCTTTGTTTACCCTTATTGCGGTGTTATTGATTAATAGTTCTATTCGTTTAGCCGTGTATTCTAAACGTTTTATAATTAAGACGATGCAAATGGTTGGGGCTACAAAACGTTTTATTCGTAGACCATTTGTTTGGAAAAGTGTTCAGCTTGGTATTATTGGAGCATTAGTCGCTTTAGCAGGAATGGCTGTTGTATTGTATTATTTAGATCTTACGTTTCCGGAATTAGAACTACTAAAAAACAGCGTATTAATAGGAGCACTTTTTGTTGGAATTTTTCTATTAGGTATTTTAATTACTTGGATTAGTACGTTTATAGCTACGCAACGTTTCTTAAACTTGAAAACGGATCAGTTATATTATTAGTGACGTTTAAATTCAATCTACTTTTCCTGCCTTGATATTATTAATTTTTATAGATCCTTTTTTTAAGGTTTGTAAAGATGAAGGTGTTGTTAAAATGTGTCTTTCTATACTGAAGCATTAGCGTATTTTAAAAATAAATTCATTCTGTTTGCGTTAGCTCTTTAAACTATGAGATATGAACAAATCAGTTAGAAAGTCTATAATTGCCGTCGCGGTTGTTATTCTTTTGGTTTTATTGTTTAATTCTTTAGTTATTTATAATCCAAAATCGGCAGAATGTAAGATTGTAACTGTAAAAATTATTGAACTTAGAGCTGGTCCTACTTATGATATTCAGTTTAAAGATCGCAATGGAGACACGTATTATATCAATAGAGGAATAGAATCTGGTTTAAATTTAGATTCTCTTAACGTAAAAGTTTTAAATAAAACCGTTACTTTTGCACTTACCAAAAATGATTTATGGGCCATCCAAACATATAGCACAACTAGCTATTGATGACCACATAATCTATTCAGAATTTAAGGACTAATGGGAGTACAAAAACGAAAAAACGAATCAAAATCCGAATTTATCTTCGGTAAGAAAAACTATAAATTCTTATTTATAGGTTTAGCCTTTATAGCTATTGGTTTTATTCTTATGTCTGGTGGCGGAAGCGATGACCCTAATGTTTTTGATGAATCTATTTATAGCTGGAGACGTATCCGTTTAGCTCCAACGTTAGTATTAATCGGTTTTGGAATTCAGGTTTATGCGATTCTTTTAAACCCCAATAAGAAGTAATTTTATCGATTTATAAAATCTGTAAACGCTTTAGTGATTTGCTCTAAATAGCGTGTTGTATTTGCTAAGGCGTCTTCTAAATTTTTGGCTTTATTAATAATAGCATCGCTGTAAACAATTCCCATTTGTTTTAATTCTTCGGGCTGTAATTCAATACTTCCACAAAAAGCGGCTACTTTTATTTTATAAGTATTAGCAGAAGTTAAAACGCCACTTAGTGTTTTTCCAGATAGGGTTTGGTGATCTAATTTACCTTCGCCGGTAATGATCCAATCGGCATCTTTAACATAAGTGTCAAAATCTGCAATTTGTTTTATTACTTCAATACCTGGTAAAAGTTCACCATTTAAAAAAGCGATAGCTCCAGCACCCATTCCTCCTGCAGCACCTGCACCTCCTATGGTCTGAGTTTTAAGATTAAAATGTGTATCTAACACTTTGGAAAAACGTTGTAAACCCTTATCCAAATATTCAATCTCCTCTGTGGTAGCTCCTTTTTGCTGAGCATAAATATGCGCTGCTCCATGAGGGCCATAAAGCGGGTTGGTAACATCACAAGCGATTTGAAATTTTATAGACTTTAAACGTTGATCGACTTTAGTTGCATCAATTTTATAAATATTGATAAGTTCCTTGCCAATTGGTTTTACCTCCTTACCATTTTTATCTAAAAAGCGATAACCTAAAGCATGTGCCATACCAATACCACAATCGTTTGTTGCACTTCCTCCAATACCCAAAATAATATGTTGAGCACCCTTATCAATGGCATTAAGAATTAATTCTCCAGTGCCAACTGTTGTGGTATTCATACAGTTTTGATCTGCAGGTTGTAAGAGTTTCATGCCAGAAGCTTCGGCCATTTCAATAAAGGCAATTTTTGAAGTTTCGGAATATAAGAAAGTGGCTGTAACGGTGTTAAATACGGGGTTCATCACCTCGGTTTTAATGATCTCTCCTTTTAAATAATAATTGACCACCTCAATAGTACCATCTCCTCCATCTGCTAAAGGCATTTTTATAACTTTCGCATCTAATGTGGTCTTCAAAATTGGCGCGATACTATTACAGAATTCGAGTCCTGTAAGAGAACCTTTATACTTGTCTGGTGCTAAAATGATTTTCATAAAATTATACGATCTAACTTAATATGTTTGGAATGAAATAACTAACAACAAGTATCAATACGAAAAATGACATTAAAATAATGCTCTCTTTTTTTAATAGATCTTTGGTATGAAACGTATAAGCTAATGCCATAGGTTTAGCAGGTGTTTTAGGTGTTAGCTTACTTACAATGACAGCAAATACAATAGCGATAACAAAACCTGTTAAATTGTACCATATCCAGAATAAATCTGGAACGTTATAAATGCCTAGTTCAGCTAAGGCAGTATGAATTGAAATATCGCCAGAATAGAAATGGCCTTGGTTAAAGAGGTACACTAATTCGGGTAAATATTTAAAAACAAGATTAACAACGACTGCTGTTACTATCGCTGTATTCATTCCAATATGATTCACTTTCTTAAAAAATATAGCAATCACAAAGGCGGCTAGTATTGGGCCGTAAAATAAAGATGAAATCGCATTAATAAGTTCAATTACTGTACTCTCACTATTACCAAAAAGATAGGCTGCCAAAATACAAACCACTCCCCAAAAGACTACTAAACCTTTAGATAGCATCATGTATTTTTTTTCGGAAAGTTTCTTTTCTCCACTGTTAAAAAAGTCTTCAATAGTTACTGCACTTAGTGAATTAATGGTAGAGCTTAAGGAAGACATTGCTGCCGACATAATACCGACCATTAAAATTCCTATAAGGCCGTTTGGCAAATATTTGGTAATAAAAACAGGGACCATTAAATCTGGTTTAATGCCTGATTTTGCATATTCGGCAGGAAAATGAAGGCGTGTGGTTTCTCTAATACTTTCGTAAAATTCAGGAACATTACTTACGAGATATCCAATAATTAATCCCATAATACAGTAGACTAGAACCACAGGGAATCGCAATAAGCCATTGGCTAAAAGTAATTTTCTAATAGTACCTTCGTTTTTAGCAGATAGTAAGCGTTGTGCTTGTGTTTGATCGGTACCATAATATGATAAATACAAGAATAAACCACCTAAAAGCATAGGCCAAAAGCCATACTCTTCTCCGTCAAAAAATCCGAGATTAGAGAAGTCAATCACTTGAAGACGATCCGCATCAAACCCTTTAAAGGTTCCGGTATCTTTCATTAAAGAATAGCCAATAATTAAGCATATAATTAAACCCGAGAATAAAATGATCATCTGAATAGCGTCGCCCCAAACAACCGCTTTCATACCTCCTTGATAGGAGTAAACTAGCGTTACAACACTTATAATGAGTAATGTCCAGTGGAAACTGATACCAACAACAGATTGTATAATTAAAGCCATAGTAAACACCATAACTCCGGTCCCTAAAGCACGACTTATTTGAAAAACAATACTAATTAGTTTTCGCGTAGATTTTGAAAAGCGACGTTCTAGATATTCATAGATACTAACAATACCCGATTGGTATAAGGGAGGAATTATAAAAAACATAATTCCGATCATTGCTAAAGGCACACCAAACTCAAAGGTTAGCCATTTCATACCACCATTGGCTTTAAGACCTACAAATGCAGGTGCAGAAATAAAGCTAATAGCAGATAGTTGCGTTGCCATAGTAGACAAACTCAACGGAAACCAGCCTAAACTTTTACCTCCTAGAAAATAATCATTCGAGTTTTTATTCTCTTTAAAAAAATAACCCATGGCTATAAAACCAATGAGATAAACTGCAATTATTGTATAATCTAACCAATTCATGTCAATTTATTTTTAACTGTATTCTAAGCGAATTTTTGCTATTCGTGTTTTAAAATACGCATTAATATGGCATCAGTTTATCTAATACCATAAATACTTGTAAGTCTATGTCTTAAAATGTTTTAAACTAATTGTAAAATCCTTATAATAGTTTAGTTTTCTTGTGTTTAAGATTTTAATAAGTCGATTAATAAAGCCGCACTCCATGAGAAGTTATTACCTCCGTAACCTGCATTTTCTTTAATGTCTTTTCTAGAATCAAAATATTCGTAAAACCCATATTGCTCTATTAATGCAATAGAATCTTCTTTTACACGATTAGAAATATCAGTAAAGCCGTACGCTTTTAACCCTTTGTAAAGTAACCAGTTTAGGTTAATCCAAACAGGACCTCTCCAATATTTTTTAGGATTGAATCGATCACTTTCTGGATCGAAGGATGCACATAAGTATCGGTCTTCAGTACCAAATTTATCCATCATGGTTTTTACAACACTACCCGCTCTCTCTTTGCTAGGAATACCTGCAAAGATTGGAGTAAATGAAGAGGACGATAAGAATTCTATTTGCTTTTCGTTTCTAAGGTCGTAATGTACATAAGCTCCTAGTTTTTCATTATATAATTTTTCATTAAATCTCGAAACAGCTTTAGTTTGCCATTGACGCAATGTGGTTAGTTTATCTTCAGAATTACCAATGAGTTCATAAAGTTCTATCAATGCTGCATTAGATTTGATAAGCATAGAATTAAAAAGCGGATCTTGAACTAAAAATGGTGACAACTCAGCAATTTTAGCATCGTCATAATTGTGGGCTTTAGCAATTTCTATAAGATGCAAATAGTAATCGTATTCTCTGTTTGTAGGTCTTTGGGCGGCATCTACGTGAGTGGTGTCTCTACGTTCAAAATTATATTTTGGCGGATCCATAGTCTCCCAAATATCATCCCATATCGGAGAATTGTCTGTACCAGACTCCCAATTGTGATAAATGTAAACTAAACCTTCTTTATTAGGATCTCTATGCGTGTAAAAATGCTCATGGTTATTATAAACTTTATCAATATTTTGTTTTATAAAGTTTAGAATATCCTCCTTATCATCAATAATATCATAAAGTTCTTTCAGTACAAAACCTAAAACAGGGGGTTGTGTCATTCCGGTAGTTCTATGACTTTTTGAAGCTAAAGGATGTAATTTTGATAGGTGAAAATCTGGACCAGGGAAATACGTGTCGCTATCATTATGAAAAACGATATGTGGAATAAAACCATTTTCCCATTGCGCACTCAGTAAGGCTTCTACTTCGCGTTTAGCCTTCGTAGCATTGTAATGTGCAAATCCGATGGCAATAAAGCCAGAATCCCAGTTCCATTGAAAAGGGTACAACCCTTCGCACGGAATTGTAAAACCTTTATCTTCGTCAAAGTTATTATTGAGAACTTCTTCTGCTTTCTTAATTAAGTTATTATCTGTCATTGTAAATTGTGAATTTTAAAAGAAAGCATTGACATATAATCTAAACAAAATACGCCAATGCAATCAAGCTATTAATCAATCAAACTTAAAAATTAAATGTTGTTGTTAGGAAAAATCGTCTTGGTAGAATTGGGCGTCCAATGAAGAAGTCCCCATCTCCAGATTGTCCTGAAATACCTGCTCTAGGATTCCCTTCTGTAAGTCCGGCACTGTCAAAAAGATTGAATACCGAAAACCCAACTCTTAGGCTGTTGTTACCTTCTGTTTCAAATGTATATCCAGCACCAATTCTAGCGATTGTTATTGCGTCTAATTCTACATTGTTAGAATCATCTGTAAATTTTGCTCCGGTATGGTTTAAGGTGAAATTAGCATCGAGTTTACGGTTATCGTAATTTAAACCCAAAGAACCTAAAAGATTGGGTTGTCTTCCTATTTCGTTACCTTCATTAATCGTTGTGATACCACCATTTACAAGGTCTTCGGTTTGGTTGGTAGAAATTTCATGATCTTGGTATGTTATCGTCGCAGATGCTGATAAATCAGTTGTGAATCTATAGTTTCCAGTAGCTTCTAAGCCAATGGTTTTTGTAGATTGCTCACTACGTCCCTGATCTACTAACTCGCCACCTACAATAGCCTGATCAATACGAATACGATCACTTAATCCCACGTAATAGACCGCTGCAGAACCTGAGAATTTTGAAGTTCCAAACTTAGCACCAAGTTCTCCTTGAATAATAGTTTCTGCTTCATAATTCGTATCTCTAATACCAGGAGTTGGAGTAAATCCTCTTTGTTGTGGAAAGAAAAAGCCTCTCGAGAAGTTAGCATATAAGTTTGTAGATTCTGTTAGTTCATATAAACCTGCTAAAGATAAGGCCCAGTCTGTTGCTTCAATTTCTCCAGTTACAAAAGTTCCATCAGCATAACGTACATTTTGTAATTCACTTGTTAAGTCAGGATCATTGTATACCTGACTATCTGCAAGTCCACCATTTCTAAACGTTCCTTTAGTAGATTCAATACGCATACCAACATCAAAACGCCATCTGTCAAAAACCATTTCATCTGTAATATAAAATGCCGTTCTACTTTGAGTTAAGTATTTATTAGAAGTCATACCGATTCTATTGTATAACCCTCCTGTAGAATAAATAACATTGTCTCCACTTGTATTGGTGTAGCTTAAATTAACTAAGCGTGGATTATTGTTGAATTCTGATAAAACTCTATACTGGTAATTAACATCTTCTGCTTCTGTTCGAGCTAAAAAAGTACCAAAGGTATAGGTATGATTTCCGTTATCTGAATTTAGGATTAAACTCGCTTCCCCAGAATAATCGGTCATAGGTCTGATTCTATCAATATGTAAGTTTTCAACAACTAAATCACTGTTGTTTATTTGATTTCCAGAACCTCCTTGGTAAGTGGCACTATATGCTGTGTTTCCAGGTGCAATCGCATCAACATAATCTGAAATTGTAATTGGGTTGCCATAATCGCCATCACCACCAACATATAGCGCAAAACTGTGCTTGTAATTGGCATATTTAACTTTAGATTTAAATTTTAAGTTATCACTTAGGTTATAATCAAAATCGGCTAATAAATAACCACCTTTAGTATATACGCCATCGTCTATAGGACTTTCATATGCACCTCCTGGTGTTAAAAATGAGGTGTTTGCTAATTCGCCAGATAATAATTGTTCTACATCGTCACCGTCGTTACCCGCAATACGATCTCTAGAACCACCTTCTAATGGAATTGGTAAATAGAATTGCGCTCTATCGTTTATAAATTGACCATGAATGGTAAATGAACCGTTATCAAATTTTTGCTTAATATTTGCTCTTAGTTGAAACCCTCTAGTGTCTAAACCTGTATCTATAGGTCCACTATCTTTTCGTACAAAACCAGTAACGGCATAGTAAGTGTTAGAGTCTTCACTACCTAATTTGCCACCAGTATAAAAATCAGTCTTTAACCGTCCTTGATCTCCGTATTCTAAGTTAATAATATTTTCTTCATTAGAATCTCCTGTCTTGCTTGTATAATTAATAATCCCAGCTACAGAGCCAGCGCCATATAATACTGCCGCACCACCTCTAACAAACTCAACTCCTTTAAATCCAATATCCGGACGTGCATAAACATCATGAGCAGATGAGTTTAACCCAAATGTGCTCATTAAAGGCATTCCATCGTATTGAAGTGGATTAAATACATATTGTCCACCAGAAGGTAATCCTCTTACAAATAAGTTGGTTGCTGTTTCACCACCACCACCTTCGGCAGTAATACCCGGAATACTTCGTAAAATATCGGCTTGACTATTTGCAGAAAGTTTTGTTATTTCTTTTTGCTTTACTGAGCTGATAGACATTGGTGTATCTTTTTGTGATCTAAACGTAGAAGATGCTGTAAGTACAACTGTATCCAAGGTATTGGTTCCTTCCGCTAAAACCACATCTACAGTAATAGCGCTACCATCACAATTAATTGTTTTTTCAAAAGTTTCAAATCCTACGTAAGATACTTGAATCATTTGTTCTCCTGATAAGTTAGTGGTAAATGTAAAATTTCCATCAAAATCAGTTATGGCACCCGAAGTGCTTCCTTTAATGATAACATTAGTACCCATAATTGGCATACCAGATGCATCAGTAACCTTTCCGCTAATTTCTGTTTGCGAAAAAACAGTAAACGCACTTATGAAAAGAGCGAATGCAAGTAGAGATTTTTTCATTTATTTATAGTTTTATTGTTATTTGAGTAAATCTATTGTCAAATTGTTAAGTTTGTGTCAAAAATATTACGAAATTAATACGCAAACGTTTGCGGTAACGTTTGCATTAAATAGATTTAAGTTGAAAAGTAAAATTCCAACCTTAAAAGAGATTGCTGAAAAGTTAGAATTGTCTATTTCTACAGTTTCGAGAGCATTAAATGATCATCCAGATATAAGTGAAGCCACAAAAAGGCGGGTCAAAGATTTGGCTATGGATATCAATTATATTCCTAATATTTTCGCAAAAGGTTTTAGAACACATAAAACAAATATTATTGGTGTTATTGTGCCGAGTATTACTCACTATTTTACAACAACATTGATGCGAGGTATTTTGGAGGAAGCATCACTTCAAGGTTATCGTGTTATTGTTTCAGAATCGAATAATGATATCAATAAGCAAACTGAAATGCTAAATACGATGATTCAATTTGGTGTTGACGGAGTCTTAATGTCTTTATCAAAGATGACGAGAGATATAAGTTCTATATTAAAAGTAATGAATACGCTTCCTTTAATTTTATTTGATAAAGCATCTAATAAAATACCTTGTACTCAGGTGGTAATAAATGAAGAAGAAGCGGCTTATAATGCTGTAGAGCACCTTATAAATATTGGTAAAAAGAGAATTGCAATTATTAAAGAGTCTGAATTTTCATATAACTCTGAAAAACGTTACGAAGGATATTTAAGAGCTTTAAAAGAACACAATTTGCCAATTGATGAAAAGATAATACTTAGTGTTGATGACATTTCTATTAAACAAGGTAAAAGGATGGCTAACGTTTTAATGAGTTTAAAACAAAAACCAGATGCAGTTTTTGCCATAACCGATGGTGCTGCTATCGGAGTCATTAAAACTTTAAAGAAGCTCAACGTAAATATCCCCGAGGAAGTTGCTGTTGTTGGTTTTAGTAATTCTATAAATTCTACCATAATAGAACCTATGCTCACAACAATAGATCAACCCGGTCAGAAAATTGGAGCTACTGCGGTTAAATATTTAATTGAAGAAATTAATAATCCTAATGATGCGCTTATTAATAAAACGATAGCAATACGAAGCCATTTAATAATTAGAGAGTCTACATTTAAAGTTTGATAAATAACATTCATTTTACTTACTTTTGCGCGGTATAGATACTTTTACCATATGGAAATTATAGACGCTATTATTTTAGGAATCATTCAAGGACTTACAGAGTTTTTACCTGTATCATCGAGTGGTCATTTAGAACTTGGAAAAGCGATACTTGGTGATAGTTCTGTGCCTAAAGAGAGTTTGCTTTTTACTGTGGTACTTCACTTTGCAACAGCATTAAGTACCATTGTGATTTTTAGAAAGGATATCCTTCAACTTATAATGGGGGCTTTAAAGTTTGAATGGAATGAAGATTTACAATTTATATCAAAAATTGCCTTGTCCATGTTGCCTGCCGTTATAATAGGTGTCTTTTTTGAAGACGAATTAGAACAACTATTTAATGGAAATATCTTGTTAGTTGGCTGTATGCTTATCGTTACAGCAGTATTACTATTCTTAGCAGATAAAGCAAAGGATACACAAAAGAAAGTTTCCTTTTCTAACGCTTTTATCATTGGTATATCTCAAGCGATTGCCATGTTACCTGGTATATCGCGTTCTGGAGCTACAATTTCAACATCGGTTTTATTGGGTAACGACAAAACTAAAGCAGCCCGTTTTTCATTTTTAATGGTGGTGCCTCTAATTTTTGGTAAAATAGCAAAAGACCTTTTGGGAGGTGAATTAACATATGATAGTTCTAATTTTACAGCGTTAAGTATTGGTTTTATCGCTGCATTCGTCGCAGGTTTATTTGCTTGTACATGGATGATTTCTTTAGTTAAGAAAAGTAAACTATCCTATTTCGCTATCTATTGTGTTGTGGTAGGTGTTATTGCTATAATTTGGTCTCTCGTATAAATGAAAACTAAAGAAGATTATTTAAGTGGACAAGTCTTACTAATAGACAAACCGTTAACATGGACCTCTTTTCAAGCGGTTAATAAATTGCGTTGGGAAATTAGACATGCTTTTGATATTAAGAAGATTAAAGTTGGTCATGCCGGAACTTTAGATCCATTAGCGACAGGTTTATTGGTGATTTGTACTGGTAAAATGACCAAGCAAATCAACATTTTTCAAGGCCAGGAAAAAGAATATACCGGAACTTTTGTTATTGGTAGTACAACACCTTCTTTTGATTTAGAAACTGAAGTTAATGAAACGTTTCCTACAGACCATATTACCGAAGAATTAATTCAAGATACAATTCCCCAATTTATAGGTAAAATTGAACAATATCCACCTGTATTCTCTGCAATTAAAAAGGATGGAAAACGTTTATACGAATTTGCAAGAGCAGGTGAGGAGGTTGAAATAAAATCAAGACAGGTTGAAATTACTGAATTTGAGATTACTGAAATCAGAGGCTTAGAATTACATTTTAGAGTGGTGTGCAGCAAAGGGACTTACATTAAATCTTTAGCGAACGACTTCGGAAAAGCCTTAAATTCTGGGGCATATTTAGCATCATTACGACGCACACGTATTGGAGATTTTAAAGTGGAAAATTCGCTAACACCAGAAGATTTTATAGCTAATTTACCTTCTAAAGCGTGATTTAACACCGGTTTAAGATAGGTGCTTAATCTATTTCTTCATTATAGTCGTATCTATTAATAGACTAAAACTATTTTATACTGAATTTTGTTGATCAACATAAAGCCGCAATAATAACATTTCTTTTAGCAGGAATTGTTGTCTTTGGTATGTTCAGTCTACAACTGAAACTTCAGGATAATTTAATTACTGAAAGTTATTATTTAATAGAGCCAGAACCTGAAAAAACAGAAAAAGAACTTCAGGATATCGAAGCTGAAAATGGAAAATCTACTAATAAAGCATTTAACGAAGACGAAGAGTTTAAAGAGATGATGCGTAACTTTAAAACCGTTAGCGCTAATGATTTTGAACGCACAACAAAAGCGATAGAAGAGGCTAAAGCAAGTGAAGTACAAGAAGAAACGAGCATAACAAAATCGTATACTAGCAGTAGTGCTTATGCTTTAAATTCAGAAGAAACCCAATCTTACAAAAAATTACAAGAGGAGTTAAAACAGCGCCTTAAGAACAAAAAACTAGCAGATGAACATGCAAAAGCCAAAAGCACATTAACATACTCTTTAAAAGGGAGAACCTTAACCTATTATAAAACCCCACGTTATTTATGTGAAAGTGGTGGAAAAATAGTGGTTAGCATAAGAGTGAATAACGCAGGTGATGTTATAGAGGCTTACATAAATGGATCATCTAACTCCGATAATCAGTGTTTAATAGACCACGCCATTGCTTATGCCAAATCAGTTCAGTTTGATACGTCAGACAAGAAAAAGCAACTAGGTACTATTACCTTTTTGTTTAAAGGGAAATAATGTAGTGGCTTCGACTTCCCTCAGCCACCAAAATTTCTTACTTATTTTAATAAGCTAACCAAATCTTCAATCGTAGATTGACCTTTATCCTTATTATACCAACGTTGTAAATCTTCTTTAAACTCTGGAGTTAACATACCGTGTTCAGCTTTATAAGCTTGCACCATGTTTGTCGCAACGGTAGGTCGTGGTCCAAAGGTGTTTAAAACAGCATTAGTTTCAGTATCTAACATTATTAATTTTGGAATTGATTTACCTCCATTAGTTAAAAACTGATCCATTAGTGCTTCGTTTTCATCTCTTAGGACTACTTTATAATCAATATTATCGTTGAGCTCAGCGACTTTATTAAAAATGGGCATAATATGAGCAGCATCTCCACACCAACTTTCAGAAATGACTAACCAAGTTATTTTTTTATCAAAATTTTTAATTATGCTTGTCATGTCTTCAGAAACTTTAGCCGTTTTATCCCAACGTCTCATACGTCTGTCGTTTAGTTGTGTATATTCAACTAAAGCCTCTGTTTTGTCGTTTCCCGTGGTAGATTTTTCTTCTACTAATTGGGTTACTAGGTTTCTGTATTCAGTATAAGTCATACTGTTCTTAAGACTTTCTGAAATAATATCTTTTACTGTAATTGTGTCTGTTTCCATAGGATAAAAATAAGAATCTATTGCCATTTTTTATGCAACAGTTGTTACATTAGTAGCACTAATTTATATTCCTTACAAGATGACTAAAAACAGATGTGGTTGGTGTGTTGGCGATCCGTTATATGAAGCATATCACGATAAAGAATGGGGTGTTCCGGTCTATGATGATGCCACGTTATTTGAGTTTTTAATATTAGAAACTTTTCAAGCAGGTTTAAGTTGGATTACGGTTTTAAAGAAACGCGATAATTTTAGAAAGGCTTTTGATAACTTCGATTATAAGAAAATTGCCAATTATACAACTTTAAAAGAAGAAGCATTATTGCAAGATGCAGGCATTATTAGAAATAAGCTGAAAGTAAAGGCGACAATAACCAATGCACAAGCTTTTATGAAAATTCAGGAAACGTTTGGGTCATTTTCCAAATACATTTGGGATTTTGTGGATGGTAAACCGATAAAGAATCGTATTGAAAACTATAAAGATGCCCCAGGAAACACCGCTTTAAGTGATGCTATAAGTAAAGATTTAAAAAAACGTGGTTTTAAATTTGTGGGTTCAACGGTGATTTATGCACATATGCAAGCCACAGGAATGGTAAATGATCATGAAGTGTCGTGCTTTAGATATCACGAGGTATAAGATAATTAAGAAACTCTGCTCTAGAAATGTTTTTGGCGCCTAAACTTTCGAGATGGTTAGTGTGTATTTGGCAGTCAATTAAGTTATAATTAGAGTTTTGGATAAAGGTTATAAACCCAACTTTACTAGCATTACTTACTTTAGCAAACATGCTTTCGCCACAGAAAACAGCACCATTAATGTCTATACCATATAAGCCACCAACTAAGACTTCGTTTTGCCAAACTTCAACCGATTTAGCGTAACCAAGTAGGTGTAATTTATGATAAGCATTTATCATATCGTTAGTTATCCATGTACCATGTTGGTTAACACGTTTGGCTTGAGCACAATTTTCTACGACGGCTTTAAACGCTTTATTTGTTGTCACTTCAAAGTGGCCTTTTTTTAAGACTTGTTTCATGCTTTTAGAGACTTTTAAGTCCTCTGGAAATAGAACAAACCGTGGATCTGGTGACCACCAAAGTATGGGATCTTCATCTTGATACCATGGAAATATGCCTTCAGAATACGCGTGTAATAAGCGTTCTGCAGACAAATCTCCTCCAACCGCGAGAAGGCCTTCAGCAGAAGCTTCTGATACTTCTGGAAATTCAATTTTGTGAGTTAAAAAGTGCATATTTAAAACTGTGATGGTATTTCCGCCGTTAAAATTAAGGTTTTAGCTTTGATGCTAATAGATTTTTGTTGATATTTGAGTTGATCTTTATGTGATAAATTTGTTCATCATTGCTTTTTTAAGTTTGTATGTAAAGGTCAAACCTAAAACCAAAGTACTAAGTCCTGATTAACCATCAGGACTTTTTTATGATATATAAAGTGATAAAACAAAAAAAGACCTATTTTAATTAAAAACAAGTCTTTTTTATATGTGTTTAATCTTTCTTTTTTTAGAAAGGTAAATCGTCGTTATCACCTTCATTTAAATCATTAACAGGCTCAAAAGCTTCTGTTGGTGGTACAGGAGGCATATCTCCACTTGCAGCTTGCGCTTGCACAGCTTCAATTCTCCAACCTTGTATAGAATTAAAGTATTTAGTTTCACCTTGTGGGTTTACCCATTCTCTACCTCTTAAGTTAATATTGATTTTAACTTGCTGACCTACTTGGTAGCTGTTTAGTAAATCACATTTATCTTGAACAAACTCCACCATAATGTGTTGTGGGTACTGCTCTTCTGTAGTCACTACAATCTCTCTTTTTCTAAATCCATTACTACCAAAGGTTTGAGTCTCACCTACCATCTTAATTCGTCCTTGTACTTCCATTTTTGCTTAATCTATAAATTTTATAATACTTAATTTTTTTTCAGACTACGAAAGTAATAACTTCCAAGCACTTTCTACGTCTCCAAAGCTCAAATAATTTTGAGCCAACTTGTGTTTTTCTCTGTGAGATGCCGTTTTAATGCCTGGATAACGCTCACTAATGTCTTCAATAAACTTATTAACATCGTCTGTATTTGGCAAAGCTTCAACATTAGCTAACATTCCAATGTTATTACCTGTTAAAATCATGCTGTTTTTTATGTCATCGGGCATGTTATCCACTCCAATACCCAGAGATGTTAAAGGTTTAGGGATTTCAAAAAAGCCTTCTTTAGCTCTGCTGTAATAACTTCCTCCAGCGCGTGCTACTAAATCTAAGGCTTCTTGGTTTATGGTTAGGTCTGCGTTTAACACCTCTTCCGAAATGTGAAGTTTTACGACTTCACAAATTACTAAATTTCCAGCTCCTCCTTCTGAACCTAAAGCAATAATATCATTGACTTTACATTCTAATTGAATAGGGGATTCTGCCACTCTAAAGGGGGTTACTTTATCTGAAGGTAGCATAGATAATCCTGCTTTTTCAAATTCGTTGATACCTTCAGGATATTCTGTACTTGCTAGAGACATTTGATGTACCAAATCATAATTTACTACATTAATAACCACTTCTTTGGTAGCTTCAACATTATGTAAGGTATGTTTGGAGGTATTGTCTCTAACCCGTCTTGCAGGTGAGAAAATTAGAATTGGTGGATTAGCACTAAACACATTAAAAAAGCTAAATGGTGATAAATTTGGATTTCCGTTGCAGTCTATAGTACTTGCAAATGCAATAGGTCTTGGTGCAACAGCACTTAATAGAAAGCCATGTAAAATACTAGTTTTTAGATCTTGAGGGTTAAATGAAGCCATGTAGTTCGCTGGTTTTTAACAAATATAATTATATTGAATTGTTGATAAAAGTATTTTGTAGATTACTAAGAACAATAATATCAACAATTTTACATTATATTTAAAAATGATTTAAACCTAACTAATGATCCTTAGCTTTAACCGAAATGTAATCCGTTGGATTATTATAGCCTCATCTTTTATTATTATTTCTCTTATTCTTTGGAATACCTATACGTTTTTTCAAAATTTTAAGGCCGAAGAACGTTCTAAAATGAAAACATGGTCTATGGCTTTAATAGATATTGGAACAATAAAAGCTAATGATGAGGTTAATGAAGTCACAGGCCATGTGATTACAGAAACCATAATTAGTACTCCGGTTTTAGTAATTGATAATAATGGAGAATTAAGTACTTCTAGAAATATTGACGAATCCTTACTATCTAATCCTGCAGAAGTAAAAAAACTTGTAGATAAGTTTAAGGATGAAAATACACGGATTGAAGTTAATATGGGGACTAAGTCCAAGCAATTTATTTACTATGGTAATTCGCCATTATTAAATAGATTGAAATACTATCCATTGGCCTTGCTGCTCATTATTCTGCTCTTCGGAGCCGTTGTGTATTTCTTTTACCGAAGTTCTAAAATTGCAGAACAGAATAAACTTTGGACAGGTATGGCAAAGGAAACCGCACATCAAATTGGGACTCCTTTATCATCTTTAGTGGGTTGGACAGAAATTTTAAAGACCGAAGCAGTTAACCCAGAGTATATTGTTGAAATTGAAAAAGACATTGATAGGTTACAAACTATAACGGAGCGTTTTAGTAAAATAGGATCGGTGCCAACGCTTAAAAGTTTGGATATTGTTGCCGTTACCAAATCGTCTTACGAGTACTTAAAATCGAGATTTCTAAGCTTATTAATTTTGAAATCGTTATCCCAGATCGCGAGATACCTGTTAATTTGAATGAAGAGCTTTATAGTTGGACTATTGAGAACTTGGTAAAAAACGCTATTGATGCGATGAGAGGTAAAGGAGATTTAAAACTTGAACTTACACAACTTGAAAACCAAGTATTCATTAATATTTCAGATACAGGAAAAGGCATTCCAAAGTCGTCGTTTACTAAAATATTTGAACCTGGTTATACCACTAAAAAACGCGGTTGGGGACTTGGATTGTCTTTAGCAAAACGTATTGTTGAAGATTACCACAATGGAAAAATAAAAGTGTTGACTTCAGAATTAGGAAAAGGAACAACGATACAAATTATATTAAAACAAGTTTAGATTATAATTTATTGGTAAAAAAGAGGAGTGTAGTTTCTAGTAAACAATAAGTTAGCATTTTTATTTTAAATTAAAAATATCAAAATTTTAGTTTAAATTTGGGCATGAATTCGTCAAGATATTTCACTTTAAAAGAAGCAAGGATAGGTAATAACTGTCCGGAATGCTATAGTAACGATAGTTTAGAGCTCACCTTGAAGCAAAAGCTAATCGAAACTAAATTTTATAAGGCCATCACTGATGAGACGGTAAGTCAACTTTGTTGTTTAAATTGTGAAGTACAGATTTTTCCAATCCGCTGGACGGATGATATTGAACGTGTCGTTGATTATCACAATAGAGGGCTTAAAAGAAAACCGAAGTCGACAAAACTAAAGCCAATTTCTTGGGCATTAATTAGTGGTTTTGTTTTAATCATAGTTGTAATAGTCTTATTTGCAACCGGAGTCTTTTCAAAATAAGTATTATAAATACGATTTAATCTTTTCGGCTATAACTTTAAACTCTTCTGGTGTTACTTTTTGTTTGGTTGTAAAGCTTGCATCGTTCATGGTATGTAACGGAATTAAATGTACATGAGCATGGGGTACTTCTAAACCAATGACAGACATGCCAATGCGCTCACAAGGGACCGCTTTTTCTAAGGCAATGGCGACACGACGCGAAAATTTCATTAAACCTAAATAGGTGGCTTCGTCTAAATCAAAAATTTTATTGACTTCTTTTTTAGGAATACATAAGGTATGTCCTTTAGAATTTGGATTAATGTCTAAAAATGCAAAGAAATCTTCTGTTTCAGTGATTTTATACGAAGGGATTTCACCTGAAATTATTTTTGTAAAAATAGTGGCCATAATCTAGTAATTATTGTCTTCTATAAATATAAAAAGATTCCTTCAATGAGGAATCTTTTTTATAATATTACTTTGGTGTTTTGTTTAAAATATAAGGATTGTTATCTAGAAATTTCTAGAATATCAAATTTCATTATACCACTTGGGACTTGTATTTCGGCAGTATCTCCTACAGATTTACCTAATAAACCTTTTCCAATAGGTGAATTTACTGAGATTTTACCACTAGCTAAATCGGCTTCACTTTCGGCGACCAAAGTATAAGTCATTTCCATACCATTGATTTGGTTCTTAATTTTAACTTTTGATAGGGCTAAAACTTTAGTCAAATCTAATTGCGATTCATCAATGATTCTTGCTCCAGCTAAAATTTCTTCCATTTTAGAAATTTTCATCTCTAACATACCTTGTGCTTCTTTTGCAGCATCGTATTCTGCATTTTCACTTAAATCACCTTTGTCTCTAGCCTCTGCAATTGCTTGTGATGCCTTAGGACGTTCCACATCTTTAAGTTGGTTTAACTCTTCTCTTAATTTTTTTAAACCTTCAGCTGTGTAATAAGATACTTTACTCATAATTTAATCGTTTTAAATATAACAAGTTCTAATTAGCAGATTCTTTATTATTTTTGAGCCTGTCTGAAAATCAGACAGGCTCAAAAATAACTGTAGATGTTATATACTTTTTAGACGTTTGTTATTCTATAATTATAATGTTAGCATAAAAAAAAATCTCGCGCTGACGAGATTACTATGCAAATATATAAAATATTTACCGTATTGTTGAATTAATAGTAAATTGCCCTTCAAAAATTGAAGTTAAAGTTTAGAAAAAATGTTAATAATTTAAAAGCTAAAGAGCAAAGCGAGTGTTCTCGTGGCTTTAGACGATTTTATTTTTTCAATTATCTAAATTTCAAACTATTAAAAAAAAAATAAACCTGTGAAGAAATTATTTTTAATACTAAGTTGTATTATTGTTTTTGGCTGTAGCAAAAACGACCCTATTTATAATTGTAACTATTTATTGGATGTTGGAGTGAATTTAACCGTGAATCTTAACCTTCCTCAATTTAATCAACTTTTATTTCCTATAAATGCGATAAGAGTCGAAAATTATGGCAATAACGGAATTATTCTTGTACGAACGAATGCAGATTCAATTTTAGCTTGGGATGGTGCAGATCCTAACCATACCTCTTCCTCATGTTCTAAATTAACAATTGTAGGTTTAAATGCGGTTTGTGGCTGTGAAGATGGTAATGAGTATAGTTTAATTACAGGGACGGCAATTGGTGATAATGCTCAACCCTGTACGTTAAAACCATACAGAGTTGAGCCTATCGGCAATAATAGTTATTATATTAGTAATTAGAATTTTAAAGTTACTCCAACCAAAAAGTTAGTAGTGGCTTGTGGATAAAAACCGGCTCCTTCAATAGTTGCAATACTTCCTGGGGTAGACCAGCTGTCATCATACGTGTAATAATAGCCATTAGACACATATTTTACATTGAAAATATTATTGACTAAACCTGAAAATACAATAGCATCAAAAACAGATGCTGTTTTTAAAGTATAATTAATGTTGAAATCGTTAATAAAGAAACTGTCTAGCTTTGATAAGTCTGCTTCAGTATTACTCATAAATTGTTCACCAACATATTTACTTAATAAAGACATTTGTAGATTCTCAATAGGTTGAAAAACGATGGCATTAGCCGCAACAAAACTTGGTGAAAATGAAATGTCTGTATTGTTTAAATTTTGTGATTCTCCATCAAAAGAGAAGCTTAACTCATCTACTTTATTAGCGCTGATTGTCATATTTGGTTGTAACGTTAATTTAGACGTTATAGGAACAATAGCTTCTAGTTCCAAACCTATACGGTAACTCTTATCTACATTTTGTCTTATAGGATTTCCTACATCGTCAGATTCTCCGGTGAGTACTAACTGATTTTTGTAAAACATAAAGTAAGTGTTTGCACTAAAGTTAAAATTGTTCTTTTTATGTCTCCAGCCTAATTCAAAATCATTAAGCTGTTCTGGTTTTATACTTTGATCAACTTCAAAATCGGTTCGGTTGGGTTCTCTGTTGGCTCTTGCATAAGAGAAGTAGAGATCATTGTTAGAATTTAAAGAATAGGTGATTCCGGCTTTTGGATTAAAAAATGTAAAATCTTTATCTACAGCAAACTCTACAAGATCAGACGTTGTACCCATCGTTTTGTAAGTAACATTTCTAACTTGTAAATCTCCGTATAAACTTATTTTTTCGTTGAGTCTGTAATTGGCTTTAGTAAACATAGATAAATCGTTTTTTATACTATTGCCATCATAATAACGATCTCTAATTTCAGTTTGACTGGCGTATTCTGCCCAAATCACTTCACCAAAATGGTCACCATCGTAATGACTATAAGAACCACCAAAAATTAAATTAAGATTGTCGTCTTTATAGCTAGCGTTAGCATTGATGACATAAAAATCATTGTCTAACCAGCGCCTTCTAATTAAATCGGTTTCATCAATGATTTCTCCATTGAAATCTATAGGTTCAAAGCCATATTCGTCAAAACTTTCGTCTTCTTTGTATTGTTCAAAATACCCTTGACCTTTGGTGTAATTTAAGCCTAATGTGGTTGACCATTGGTTGTTGTAGCGCTGGTTCCAATGTAATTGGTAGTGATTTTGGCTGTAATTATCGACTTCATTATCGTAAAATTGTATAACACCATTATCATCGGTGTATTCTCCTGCTGTGTTATACGTACGGTCGTCTTTTAGTTTCTCTAAATCTTCTAAGCCATTCCAAGACTGATACGTGACTTCCTTACCACCAAAAGTGATAGCTTTAATTAAGGTATTATCATCAACATAAGACCCTTGTAAAAAATAGGATTTTAAATCGGCCGAAGCACGATCAATATAACCGTCTGAGGCAATATTAGACAGACGACCAGCAATTTCAATGTGGTCATTGATTAAACCTGTGCTGAATTTTACCGTATGTTTTCTTGTGTTATAACTTCCAAAAGAATTTGCAATTTCCCCTGAAGCTTCTTTTGAAACAGCATCGGTTAACACATTAATACTAGCTCCAAAAGCACCAGAACCATTGGTAGAGGTTCCTACACCACGTTGTAATTGTAGACTTTCTGTAGACGATGCAAAATCACCAAGATTAACCCAAAAGGTTCCTAAAGATTCGGCGTCATTATACGGAATACCGTTGATGGTAATATTGGTAGATTGCGAGCTTACACCACGAACTCTAATGCCAGTGTAACCAACTCCTGCACCAGCATCTGTAGTCGTTACTACCGAAGGTAAGAAGTTAAGTAACATTGGAATGTCTTGTCCTAAGTTACGTTTAGCTAAAGCTTCTTTGGTCACATTAGAATGCGTAATTGGCGATTTAGCATCAACTCTGACGGCTCTTACCAGAACTTCGTCTAGTTTTTCAACTTTGGTTGAGTCTTGTTGTTTTTCTTGTCCATACGCTGAACAAATACCTAAAAATGCAATTGAAAGGGTTAATTTCTGCCTGCTTTTTTTTGAGAGATTGTTGAATAAAAATTTCATACGACTATAGTATTATAATCGAATAAAAAGAGGTCATTATTCTTGATTAATAATTAATTATTGTGAGCTTATAACAGCTGTTATTTGGCCTAGTCATTTCTTATTTTGAATTTCTTTTTTGTCTACCATTAGGCGTCTTTAAATTCAGAAGTAAAAAATAAACATTGAAAACCTTATAGCACCTGCCAAAAACATCCAAAAGACATTTTCTTTGCGCTTGTTTCCTAAACAGCATTACCTGTTCTAGGTTCAATGGGTATGATCTCAGCCACTTATTGGCACCCCTTTATTGAGAACGCGGCAAAGATATAACGGATTTTAGAATTGCGAATAATGAATTATGGATTATTTTCGAATTTAAAGTATGATGTCTGTTCGAGTGAAATTCTTTTTTTAGAATGTTGTATCGAGAATTTTTTGAAAGTATATTAAAGCTTCTCGATACAATTCCTCATGTTTCGGAATTACTCGAAGTGACGGAAGTGGTTACTCAAGTGATGGTGGCTTCCGATTTGCTTTTTTATCAGCATTAATGCGTTTTGCTTTTAAACGTTTTCGCTTCACTGATCTTGGAACTCTAGTTGAAATTCGTTTTTTTTCTTCTTTTAAGCCTTCTTGAATTAGTTCTAAAAACCGCTGCGTTACTAAGGCTTTATTTCTAAACTGACTTCGACTTTCGTCGCAGGCTAGAATTAAAACACCATCTTTGGTTAAGCGATTGTTTAAAAATTCGGAAAGCTTTTGTTTTTCCTCATCGTTAAAAACAGTTGAGCTGCTAAGATCGAAGTACAATTCAGCTTTTGAAGATACCTTATTTACATGTTGCCCTCCGCTTCCCGAGCTTCTGACGTATTTGTAGGTTATTTCAGATTTAAGTAAAGTTACATCCACTATTATTTAATTTGATGTGGTGATTTTAATAAATCGTTTACAGTTTTTACAGGATTAAATGTAATGATTGGCACTTCCACAAAAATGGTATTCCAATGCGCCATACTTCCATTCCAAAGTCCTGGTAATTCTAAGGCTTTTAAATCCTTCCCGTTTTTAGTTTTCTGGGTTATAAAAGCGGCATTGTGATCTACATAGTTTTCTAAATCGAATTTTTCACCTTTATAATTTTTTACACCACAGACCAAATCTACGGGATTAAAATGCGTTGCATTTTTAAGAATGTCTTCTTGTTTGGGATCATTTAAATTGATTTGTGCCGACTCAACAATTTGAAGCGATTGGTTAGATTTATGATCTTTTACCCAAAATGGACCACCTCCCGGTTCACCTTCATTTTTTACCATACCGCAAACGCGAATAGGTCGGTTTAATTTTTCTTGTAAATATTCAATCTTATAATAATCCGTATATTTTTTGTATTCATCAGATATTTTGACGCTTAATTTGTGCGTTAAGAAATTTTCTATAGCAGCTAAAGTGCCTTTATCAACGGGTTTTGCATCTAATTCTTGTAAATATTTAAATGCTTTCGTTTGTAATTTAATTAAGATGCCTGCTAATACTTTTTTATACTTTGCTAATTCATCTTTGTATTTATAAACGACAACGTTATCTATATTCTTTATAAAAATAATATCTGCATCTAAGGCATTTAAGTTTTTTAATAAGGCCCCATGTCCAGAAGGTCTAAATAGTAAGGATCCATCAGGTTCTCTAAATGGTCTATTCTTTAAGGTTACGGCAATAGTGTCAGTTGATTGTTGTTGGTATGAAAACGATATTTCGAATTTTACTCCGGTATTTTGTTCAATCTGATTTTGAATAGTTTTAAACTCTTTGATGAATTTTTTTTCATAAACTTCTGAAATTGTAAAGTGAAGTTTTGCTAGTCCATTACTTGATGCGTACAAGGCCGATTCATATAAATGTTCTTCAAATGCTGTAGATATATGGTTGTTCTTGTAATGATGAAAAGGGAGTAATCCTTTTGGTTGGTTTCCAAAGTTGAGTTGATTTTCATCTAACATTGCCTTAGCAAAATGCCAAACCTTTTCTTGATTAGATAAGTTTTCATAATCTATTCCTTTAGATTTTAATAATTCTAATACCTGATTGTAAAATGGAAACTTCTCTAAGCCTACCATAAACAATGATAACTCTCTAAGGTTGTTTCTGTTAATATAGGAATTAAGAGATTGCTCATTCGAATTATATTCACTGACAAATTTGAATAGAAATTTGAACATACGTGTTGCTGCTCCAGAGGCTGGAACAAACTTTAATAACGATTTTTTATCTTTCTCTTTTTCAAATAATGCAACATACGTTTCAATTATAGCATCATTTAAGGGCATGATTCCATGATTCAATGTGGCAGCATCAGAAACATTTGTAAATGGAATTCCAGTTTCAAAAATCTCGATTTGTTTTTTTACCTCAAATAAAGTTAAATCGTTAGATTCTATTTGGTGAATATCGTTTTCAGTAAAACTCATGTCTTGTTTATTAATAATTTATCAATATGTTTAACAGCTAATTCTAGTCGCTCCTTTTTATTGCCTTTTAATAGTACATACGGTAGTTGATGTTTTATTAAAGCGTTCTTAAAAGCGTTAAACATAGCTTCGCGCTCATTGGGTTTGTCTCTTAAATCGTCGGCTTCCCAAGGAGTATCAATATTAGTTAAAAAGTAAAGATCGTAAGAATTTTTTAGAGCATATGTTTCTAATATCGGGTCACATGTGCCGTTGTAATAGGTTTCGCTATAGACTTTGGTTTCCAATAAATTAGTATCGCAAATTAACACTGAGTCTGTTTGTTTAGCTAGTTCATTTTCAAGTTTCATTTGTCCAATTGCTATTGGCAATAGATCTTTAGTTTCGCAGGTTTTCTGTTCATTATCCCATTTGTCTTGCAGATAATCGCGAGCATATTCTGGTGCCCAAACGGAATTGTAGTGTTTGGCTAATTGCTTAGAAAGGGTTGTTTTTCCAGTGGATTCAGGTCCAAACAAAACAACTTTTATACAGTTTGAAGGTTGTTGTTTAAGTTCTTTTTCCATGCTAAATAACCAAATATTGCTATTACTGTAAATCCTAAATATTGAAAACTTGTAAACGTAAAGCCTTTATAGAAATATAAAGGTACAGAAATCACATCTCCTATAATCCAGAAGATCCAATTTTCTATTTTTTTCCTTGCCATTAACCACATACCTACAAAAAATATGGCTGTTGTTATAGTATCGACATAAGCGACCCAACCATTCCATTTGTCAAAGGTTTTATAAACAATGAAGACAAATATGAGGGTTGCAATAAATATGGCGAGACTTAGTTTTTTTTCTTCTGTCGTGGTTTTTGATATTTGTGTAACGTGTGTGGCATCGACTTTGCGTGTCCATATATACCAACCATAAACACTCATACAAAAGTAGTAAGCGTTAATCATCATATCTCCAAGAAGTTCCCATTTTAGTAGAAGGTAAACAAAAATAAGCGTGCTTATCATTCCTGTTGGAAAAACAAGAAGTTTATTCTGTTTGGAATACCAAACCGATAAAAAACCAAAAATAACGGCTACAATCTCTAAAACAATATCAGTGGTTTCGTACTCAAAATATTGTGAAAACAGAAAATCAAAAATGTGGTTCATAGTCGCTTCGGTCTGTTTTTACAATTTTCATTTGTAATACGGCAATATCAATTTCTGAAAATGAACGTTTTATTTCTTGCATTAAAAACGGCATTAATGTATCGTAATCACCATAAATTTGAGTACTCAAAGGGTTTTCTAAAACTGTGAATTCTGAAGCTCGTAAGTGTTTTATAAAATCAATAATATGAGGTTCGTAATCGTCTTTTAATGGTGATAATTGTAATTCTATTGATATTTTCATTGTAGTTATCTTAATCTTAATCTTATTCGTTGAATGTTGGTTGAATTTTTAATTCATCAAAAAAAGCGTCGTCTTCTTCAAAAGCAGTTCCAATGACAACAATATCTGCTCCTGATTTGTAGGCGGCTTCCATTTCTGTTTTGGTTCTTATACCTCCACCAACGATTAGAGGGATGTTTAATTGTTGTTTAACTTCGGAAATAATATGAGGCTCAATAGCATGTGTTGCTCCACTACCAGCTTCGAGATAGATGAGTTTCATGCCTAATAATTCTCCTGCTTTTGCGGTATCTTTTATAATTTGAAGGTCTTTTCGTTGTATTGGCTTTGTTTCGCTGACGCGTTGTACGGCCGTTTCTTTTCCATTTTCAATAAGTAAATAACCTGTTGGGATAATTTCAAGATGAGTCTTGGCTAATTTTGAAACGGCTTCTACCTGTTTCCCTATAAGATAGTCCGGATTACGACCAGAAATTAAGGATAAAAATAAAATCCCATCCGCTTTATCTGTAATTTGAATGACATCTCCAGGAAATAATATTATAGGAATTAGGGTGTGTTTTTTTATTTCTACGACCAAGGTTTCAGTTAAACCTTCGTCAACTTCACTTCCTCCTACAAAAATATGTGTGGCAATAGACTGGTTGACTTTAGCCATAAAACTTGCAACGGTTTCAATTGCCATCTTATCTGGGTCTATTAAAACAGCTAATTGTTTAATGCCCTTTTCTGAAGCGTCGATTATATTTTTGAAGAGATTATTATTCATTACGGGACCACATAAGCACAAGTAAAACCTTCAAATTCTAAAAAAGCGGTATTATATCTGTACTTTTTGTTTTTATAATCTATCCAAGCGACGGTTTCTCCATCTTTTAACATAAACGGGATGACTAAAAAATGGTCTTTAAATAACATGCCAGGAGTAGCAAAAAGTTTGTAAAGGGATTCTTTTATTCCCCAAATGACGGTAAGTCTCTTAATATAATCTTCGTCTGTAGGTTTTAAATAATTGTATTCATAATCGACAAACTTATGCGCAATAACTCCTATTTTTTCACGTTGCTTTTCAATATCAATACCAACTTCATTATCACTAACAATAACTCCAGAAAATGTAAACGAATGTGTAATGGAAATGTGTTTACCATCGTTAAGGTGTGGTTTTCCGTTTTCGTCATAATATAAATCCTGATCTGTGTACCCAAATTCGTGTAACAAATGTCTAACGCTTAAAAATCCGCGTTGATGTAGCTCACTTTTCATACCCAATACGCGTTGTAAGCTTTGTGGTTTTAAATCTAAAGATTGAATCAAAGCATCGTATGATTCTTCAATCTTCCAGATTTTAACAGTAGTTTGTGAATTTACACTAATGGATTTGTATAGTGGCATTTAGAATTATGAATGTTATTGATTATCTTTGCACGGCCTAAGGCAGATTAGCATTTTTTAGAAAAGCGAATTTAACTATTTAAGTGTTAACCCCAAAGGTGTTTCAAAATATATAAACAAAGAAAATAATATGAGTACAAAAACTGTTGCTTACGTACCTAATAAGGTAAAGGATATGTCGCTTGCGGCTTGGGGAAGAAAAGAAATTGAATTGGCTGAAGCAGAAATGCCAGGCTTAATGAGTTTACGTGAAGAATATAAAAACGAGCAACCTTTAAAAGGAGCACGAATTGCTGGTTGTCTTCATATGACAATTCAAACGGCAGTTTTAATAGAAACGTTACAAGCTCTTGGAGCTGAAGTCACTTGGAGTTCTTGTAATATTTTCTCTACGCAAGATCAAGCTGCTGCCGCCATTGCTGCTACAGGAACTGCGGTTTATGCATGGAAAGGATTAACAGAAGAAGAATTTGATTGGTGTATTGAGCAAACATTATTCTTTGGTGAAGATCGTAAACCATTAAACATGATTTTAGATGATGGTGGTGATTTAACCAATATGGTTTTAGATCGTTACCCTGAATTAGCGGATGGAATTAAAGGACTTTCTGAAGAAACAACAACTGGAGTTCACAGACTTTATGAGCGTGTAAAAAATGGTACGTTAACGATGCCTGCAATTAACGTAAACGATTCTGTAACAAAATCTAAGTTTGATAATAAATATGGTTGTAAAGAATCTGCAGTAGATGCCATTCGTAGAGCAACAGATATTATGTTAGCTGGTAAACGTGTTACTGTTTGTGGTTATGGTGATGTTGGTAAAGGTACAGCGGCTTCTTTTAAAGGTGCTGGTTCTATTGTAACGGTTACTGAAATTGATCCTATTTGTGCTTTACAAGCTGCAATGGATGGTTTTGAAGTAAAGAAATTAGAAACTGTTGTTGCTAATTCTGATATTATTATCACTACTACTGGAAATAAAGATATCGTTCGTGCTGAGCATTTTGAAGCGATGAAAGACAAAGTTATCGTTTGTAATATTGGTCATTTTGATAACGAAATCCAAATGGATTGGTTAAATAAAAACTATGGTAACACTAAAGATACGATTAAGCCACAAGTTGATAAATACAACATCAACGGAAAAGATATTATCATTTTAGCTGAAGGTCGTTTAGTAAACTTAGGTTGTGCAACTGGTCACCCAAGTTTTGTAATGAGTAATTCATTTACAAACCAAACTTTAGCGCAAATTGAACTTTGGAAAAATAGTGATAAGTACGACAATGACGTCTATATGCTACCAAAGCATTTAGATGAAAAAGTAGCAAAATTACACTTAGAAAAAATAGGTGTTGAGCTTACAGAGCTTAAAGACTACCAAGCGGAATACATTGGTGTAACCGTTGAAGGTCCTTATAAGCCTGAGCATTACAGATACTAATAAATTCCTGCGCAAGCAGAAATCTTATAATTGAAAAATCCCAAGCATTAGTGTTTGGGATTTTTTTATGTTTACGTCATTGCGATTAGCTTTTTAGTGACGTGGCAATCTATTTATTTGGAATTATTATTTTTAGAGTAATTTAATTTTTAGCATAATTATGATGCTTTTTTATGTGGTTCTCGATATGAAATTGCAGAAAAAGCAATTTCACTCGAACTGACGATGCTGTTTTATAGTTATGAAGATTCCGTCACTTCGAGTGATTTTTGAGGCACGATAAAATTGTATCGAGAAGCTCTTAAGTTAGAAACAAAAAAGACCTCAAAGGTTTCAAAAACCTTTGAGGTCTAATATGTTCTTGTCAGCAATTATCAATTAAGCAACCAATCACTAACAACTAATTCCGTTTCTTACGTTTTTTGTTTCGCTTCTTTTTCTTAGAACTATCTTTTTTAGGATGTACTAACTCCATTTCATCAATTAAATGTTTGGCGCCAGCATATTTGTCAACTATAAAAAGGACATAACGTAAATCTACCATAATGTTTCGGCAAATTTCTGGGTCGTAATTCATATCACTCATAGTCCCTTCCCAAACACGGTCAAAGTTTAATCCAACTAAATTTCCATGAGCATCGATCGCAGGACTTCCTGAGTTTCCGCCTGTAGTGTGGTTTGTTCCTAAGAAGCAAACAGGTACTTTTCCGTTGCTATCTGCATATTGGCCGTAATCTTTGGCTTCGTATAACTCAATTAATTTTTGAGGGACATCAAATTCATAATCATCTGGAATGTATTTTTCAATAACACCATCTAAATAACTTACAGGATTATAATACACTGCATCTCTTGGTGAGTAGCCTCGTACTTGTCCGTAAGTAACACGAAGCGTGCTATTAGCATCTGGAAAATAACGTTCGTTAGGTAAGGCTTCCATAAGCGCTGTCATGTATTTTGTCTGAAGTGCAGTAATAGGTGCATTTTTTTGTTGGTACTCAGCGTCTATCGTATTAAAAAACTCAGCGATAATCGGTTTTGCATACGCATACGCAGCATCATTATTTAGATTTTTTATGACTTCATCGGCATTTCCTTCAAGTAATTTTAAAGCTGATTCTAAATTGGTAAATGCGGTATTATCATAAATAGTAGGATCTACAGGTTTTCCATATAAAGGCATTACATTTTGATAGACGCCTTTGTCTAAATCAACATCGTAATTTTTGTGGATTCCTTGTAAAGTTCCTGTTAAGCTAGCTTTTGCTCTGTCAAGACTTGCAGGATTAGCAATTAATGCTTGCTCAACCTGGTAGGCTCTAAAGGTCATTTGCATTAATTCGTTAGTCACTAAAAAGACTTCAATAAAATTTCTACGTTTAATGTTTATCGGTGCAAAATCTTTATAAAGTCGGTCAAATTCTGGTAGAATGTTTCCGTATTTATCTTCTAACCCTTTTTCTTTTAAGGCCTTGGTGAAAGTCGTTTCAAAAGCTTTACGTTTTTCAACGGCGTTACTTTTCTTAATACCTAAATTTTCACCGATCCACTTTTTCCAAGCGTTTGCAATTCGAGCTTGCTTAGAGGCATATTTAATTCTAATATCGTCGCTTTCTTTCATTTTTTGATCAATGACTTTTAAAGCAGCTTCTCGAATAGCAATGTTTGTTGGGTTAAATTCTTTTGTAATATGTTCAATGGCAACTGCTGGTAAATATTCGCTAGTAGTCCCAGGGAAGCCAAACACCATAGTAAAATCCCCTTCTTCAACACCATCTAAAGAGATTGGAAGAAAATGTTTTGGTGTATACGGTTTGTTGTCTTTGCTGTATTTGGCAGGACGATTATTAGCATCTGCATAAATTCGGAATAATGAAAAATCACCAGTATGTCTTGGGAATACCCAGTTGTCGGTGTCACTTCCAAACTTACCAATACTTGTTGGAGGTGCCCCAACCAAACGAATATCTTCAAAACGTTCTGTTACAAAAAGGAAGTACTGATTGCCTTCATAAAAGGCTTTGGTTTTGACATCTTGCCATGATTCTCTTGGCCAAGATTTTAAAACGGTATTGCTATTTTTCGAAATTAAGGATTGCTTTTCAGTTTCGGTCATCTCGTCAGTGATTCCGTTTAAAACCACTTCTGAAACATCATGAATACTTACTATAAATTCTATATACAAACCTTCATTTGGTAATTCTTCTTCCAAATTCATGGCCCAAAATCCATCTTTTAAATAATCATTTTCTAAAGAAGAATGGGATTGAATTTGTCCAAAACCACAATGATGATTAGTCAATACCAAACCTTGATTTGAAATGACTTCACTGGTACAGCCACCATTAAAATGACCAATGGCATCTTTTAAGCTAGAATTATTGACATCATAAATGTCTTGAGCGGTTAATTTACTGCCCAAACTATGCATTTCGTCTTCGTTCATACCTTCTAAAAGTGAAGGAATCCACATACCACCTTGTTGGGCTGAGACTTGAAAAACAATAAAAAAGAAAAGAAGTTTTAATAAGCGCATAATTAATATTATTTGTGTTTTTGTAAAGATAGAAAAGCTTGTTTTATATCTTTAATGTTTTCGCAGATAAAGATCATTTTTTTATGAAATAAGCATGTTAAAAGTTTTATCATTCAAGGTGGTGATTCCTAGCGTATAGCAAGTGACGTTTGAAAAATAATAGCTGTAAACATATGAATTTCAATTCCAAATTACCTAAAGTCGGCACAACCATTTTCACTGTAATGAGTGCGTTGTCAAATGAACATAATGCCTTGAACCTTTCGCAAGGCTTTCCTAATTATCCGAGTTCTCAAAAATTGAATGATTTGGTTACTAGAGCCATGAATAATGGGTATAACCAATACGCACCAATGGCCGGAAATTTAGAGTTGCGATTAGCTATTTCTAATAAGTACGAACGCCTTTATAATAGTACCTATCATCCTGAAAAAGAAATCACAGTAACAGCAGGAGCAACCCAAGCAATTTTTACAATTATTTCAGCTTTTATAAGACCAAATGATGAGGTAATTATATTTAAGCCCGCCTACGATTGCTATGAGCCTGCTGTTGAAATTAACGGAGGGAAAACAATTTCGGTACAATTATCTGCTCCAAATTATAACGTCAATTGGGAAGAGGTGGCTTCAAAAATTTCGTCTCAGACAAAAATGATTATTATTAATTCGCCACACAATCCAAGTGGAACGATATGGTCTAAAGAGGATATGCTTCAACTTCAAAAATTAACTAATAACACTAATATTATTGTATTAAGTGATGAAGTTTACGAACATATTGTTTTTGACGAGGCACAACATCAGAGTGCTTGTTTGTTTAAGGATTTAAAACAACGTAGTTTTATTACGGCTTCTTTTGGTAAGACATTCCATAATACGGGCTGGAAAATTGGGTATTGCTGCGCGCCAAAAGCATTAATGTCTGAGTTTAGAAAAGTGCATCAGTTTAATGTGTTTTCGGTACATCACCCTTCGCAAAAGGGTATTGCCGATTATATGCAAGATGCAGAAACCTACTTGGGATTAAATGCTTTTTTTCAGCGGAAACGCGACTTGTTTTTAAATCTGATTTCAGAATCTAGATTCAAATATCAACCCTCACAAGGGACCTATTTTCAAGTTCTAGATTATTCTGAAATCACGGATGAACACGATGTTGATTTTGCTAAACGATTAACTATAGATTTTAAATTAGCGGCCATTCCGCTTTCGGTCTTTAATGCTAATCATAAAGATGATAAGGTATTACGATTTTGTTTTGCTAAAACCGATGAAACTTTGATTAAAGCCGCAGAAATTTTATTAAAAATTTAAGTTACTTTTAGTAGAATTCTGTGTCATAGGCTTGAACAGTTAAACCCTAAAACAATGAAATATTATATTATCTTATTATTCTTAAGCTTATCGCTAACGACTTTTGCACAAGAAGTAACAAAAGATGGCAAAATTTACGAAGTTAAAAACGAAAAAATATTTTTAGAAGGTAAAGATGTTACGGCAACTTTAAGTTTAGAAGAAAAAGCAGTTATTTTTAAAGAAGCTGCTGTGATTACAGAAAAAATTAAAGCAGAAGCCGCAGTAAAGTTGGAAGCAGCAAAAGCTGAAGAAGTTGAAGCCAAGGCTAAATTAAAAGCCGAAGAAGCGAAGGCAGAAGCCGTAAAATCTGAAAAGGCGGCTGCAAAACTTAAGAAAGAAGAAGAAAAAGCTGTAAAAGAAAAGGAGAAAGCGGCTAAACATTTGGAGAAGGAAAAAGCGGATGCTGAAAAAGCGCAGAAGAAAGCAGAAAAAGCTCAGAAAAAAGCTGAAAAGGCATTAAAGAAAAAAGAAAAGCTCCAAAAGAATTTTGAAAAAGCTGAAAGTAATTTGAGCAAATCACAGAAAAAATATGAAAAGCTAAAAAGAAAAGGTAAGCTATCACCTCAAGACGAAATTAAGTGGCTTGATAAACTAGAAAAGCTTACAGACAAAGTCGCTAAAACAAAAAGTAAATTATAGAATTACGTTTTGTTAATGTATTAGAGCAATTTAAAAAGCAGATAGACCATCGCATCTGCTTTTTAGGTTGCTTTTTTTTATATCTTTTTTTTGAATTCAAATTTGTAATTTTAAGCTATGAATAAAGAATTGAACGTTGCGATTATTCAAACTGATTTAGTTTGGGAAAATCCGGAAGAAAATAGACGTGTTTTAAACCATAAGATAAATGCTATTTTAACAAAGGTTGATCTTATTGTGTTACCAGAAATGTTTACCTCTGGTTTTACGATGAATCCTGATAAGGTTGCAGAAACTATGGATGGTGACACCCTAACTTGGCTAAAAGAAAAAGCAAATGAAAAGCAAGCTGTAATTATGGGAAGTCTTGTGATTTCAGAACACGATAATTTTTATAATCGTATGGTTTGTGTGGAGCCTTCAGGGAGAATTACAACTTACGATAAACGTCATACCTTTACTTTGGCAGGAGAGCACAAGGTTTATACTGCTGGAACTGAAAAAGTGATTTTTAACTATAGAGGTTGGAAAATTTGTCCGCTAGTTTGTTATGATTTGCGTTTCCCGGTTTGGGCTAGAAATGTTGAGGATTACGACGTTTTAATCTATGTGGCTAATTGGCCAAAAGTTCGTATTAAGGCTTGGGATGCCTTATTAGAAGCTAGAGCAATTGAGAATATGACCTATTGTGTTGGAGTAAATAGGGTAGGGTTAGATGGCAATAATCATGAGTATTCTGGTCACTCGGCTGCATATGATGTTTTAGGAAACAGAATGGATGACTTATCAGAAAACGAGGATGCTACAGCAATCGTAGTTTTAGAAAAAGATACGATTACTAAATACCGAGAAAAATTGAATTTTTTAAATGATAGAGATGACTTTAATCTAAAAGTATAAACTCTTCAACAAAGTCAAAATTAGACCTGACTTCTTCGATGGGTTCGGAGTAACTAACACGTTCGGGTTGTATGCCTAATAAGAAATTTCCAGTATCATATTTGCCATTTTCATTAGTGTCAAAAATGGCACGTAATTTATATTTTCTAGGGACTAAATTTCTAAAATCTACCACAGGATTGTCTTTTGCATAACGCTCATACATTACCTCTCCTTTTTCACTCACCAATTGTATAATTAATGGGAATTTAGCATTTCTAATATTAACTCTTATATTTCCATATTCAGATTTCATTTTGGTTTTAATAGAATAAGTTAAGGTATCTGTATTTGTACCTTCATAGAAATCGGTAAATGTGCCAGGAAGCATCGTAAAGGTGTAATTCTGACCTTCTTGTTTATCAATTGGGAATTTATAAGTATTAAAAATAGAGTCGTATTCTACCTTTAGTGGTACGGCTAAAGAATCTTTGTCTATAATCTTTATTTTGGTTGTGTCAATTTTGGTCAATGGAATATTGGCTTCTATTGTAAAATCTTCATTAAAATTTAATAGACCTTGTGCTGTTGGTTTAATCGTTAATGAATCTCCTTTAATCGTTCTAAAACGATGTTTAAAGGTGTCAATTTGTTTGTCATTACTAACGATGAAAAATGTGGTGTCAATTTCAAATTTTGGTTTATACCAATAGTACAGAGTATCTGTTTTTTTGTCTTTGACAATTCGTGTTTTGTAACCTTCAGGTGTATCTCCTAGGACTTTAATTCGCATAGACTCATAATCGCCTTCATAAGGGAAGATAATTCTTGTTTCTCCATCTTGCGATGGTTTTATAGCTTTGTAATTTACTTTTTCGCTAAAAAGTTTAAGTTTGTACGATTCCTCGGTGGGTACGGTAATAAAATCTTCTTTAAAACCTATTTTGTCATTTTTTTGATTGAACATGTAATTGGAGTTCTTATCTTTTAATGCAATTAGTTTATAAGTTCCTGCTTTAATATTGTCAATACTAAAAGAGGTAAGACTATCAAGTGTATTCGTAATGTATCTTGGTTTTTGTTTGTATACAATAGAATCTGTATATGTAGAATCTACCTCATATAACATTACCGAAATAAAGGTATCTGGTTCTTCTTTTAAAGCATCAACAACATAACCTTTTACCGACAATGAATCAATAACATTTCCTGTAGAGAAGACATAGCGATAATAAGGGTAAGGGTTTTCTTCGTTGTTATCTACAATACTTTCACCAAAATTAAAAGCATAGGTTGTATTCGCTTCTAAAGTATCTTTGATTTTGATTGAAATGTAATCACTGGCTCCACTCATTGGTGTTACAACAGGATCTGAATTCATTGGAGGTGAAACAATAAGTTGTTTTCTAAGGTCCTTTATTTTAACGTATTCATTAAAATAAATTTTAATCTCATCACCTTTAAAATTGGTTGAGAAATTTTCGGGTACAGAACGGGTGATTTCTGGAGGTAAAATATCTTTTTCTCCACCACTAGGCATACCTCGGTTAGCACAACTTGCAATCGTTACTGTTGCAAAAATCAGAATTAAAATTCGCATTAAATATATACGCATCTACTTAAAATAATTTAGCACAAAGAAACAATATAATTTATTTAGAAACGAAAAAATCAATCTGCAATTGCCATAGTAGCAAGACTTAACTTAATATTATTAATTTTTAACAAAACCGTAGCACAAGCTTCAACAGTGGCTCCAGTTGTAATAATATCATCAACCAATAAAATATGCTTACCAACTAAGGATTGGTTTTCAGAAATATTAAATAGGGCTCCATCGTCATTCCAACGTCTAATTCGTGCTTTAAAAACTTGAGTTTTAGTCGATTTAATTTTTATTAAAACCGAATCATTATAAGCTGCATTTAAAGCTTTCGCAATTTCCTGGCCAAATTTGGCGACCTGATTATAACCGCGTTTTCTCAATCTCGATTGATGTAACGGCACAGGTACAACAGTATCTATATGTTTATAAGCTCTAATAGATGCTAATTCTGCACCTAACCATTTTCCTAAGAATTCACTAATGTGTTCATGACCTCTATATTTTAAATTGTGAAGCATTTGCTGTACCATTCCTTTTTTAGAAAAGTGTAATAATGCGGTAGCGTTTTCTAATTTAACACGTCCGTAAAGAACTTTTTTGACGGCTTCGGTATTATCAAAATGAAAATTAGTTACAGGCAAATGATGTCTGCAAGAGACACATAAGACCTCTTCATTATCCGCTAAAACATTGTTGCAGGCTTCGCAAACTGTTGGAAAGAACAAGTTTAACAAGTTTTTCATCATTTAATCGATTAAAATAAAGTTAGACTTCATTTAACTCTAATTTCGCTTTAAATTAATAAAATTAATAATGATAGTTAACCCTCAGCTATTTAATTATAGATTAATTATTAGTTCTTTATTAGTTGTTTTAACTGTTTTAGGAATATATAGTTTTAGTAAATATAAGTCCATTGAATCTTACGAAGATTTCTTAAAACAAGAAAAAGGTTTGATAGAAACAGAGCTATCAGAACTACTCTTAAGTTATGATGAGCTAAGTCAGGACTATAATTTTATGACGTCTCAGCTTACGGAAGCAAAATTAGAAGCGCGTAATGCTTTAGATTCTTTGAAATTATTAAATAGTGATTTATCCATTATCACTAAGTTTAAAGATCAGCTTATCGTATTAAAATCTAAGAATAAAGTACTGCTCAGTACTGTGGATTCTCTAAATTCTGCTAACAGAAAATTGCAGAATGAAAAACGTTATGCTTTAAATACGATAAAAAATAACAGAGTAAAAATTAATGGCTTAGAAGCGGTTAATGATTCATTGTACAAAACCATTGATCATGCTGCCATCATAAAGGCTAGCAATATTAAGGCACAATCTTATAAATTAAAATCTGGAAAAAAACGATTTACAGATCGGGCAAAACGTGCCAATGCTATTGATGTTTGTATTACTTTAAATGAAAACCCATTAGCTTTAGAGGGTAAAAAAGATATTTATATACAGATTGTGAGTCCACAAGGTAATGTAATAGCGGATAAAGGAGAAGTGTTTTACGGTGACACCTCGTTAAATTACAGTCAAAAGGAAGTTGTGTATTACCAGAAAGAGAACCTAGAGATATGTATAGCGATCCTTGCTAGCAATGAGGATCAACCCTTCTTAAAAGGCTATTATTTTATTAATGTTTTTCATGAAAATGTTAAATTAGGAAGCACAAGTCTTAACTTAAAGTAAATATTACACATAATTAAGTTATAATTTTTTAAAAACCGTTCTGTTAATCAGAGCGGTTTTCTATTTTTGCAGTATTATGGCAAACGAAGATCAATTTAAAAAAGTAATCTCTCACGCAAAGGAGTATGGTTACGTGTTTCAGAGTAGTGAAATCTACGACGGACTTAGTGCAGTATACGATTATGCTCAAAATGGAGTAGAATTAAAAAAGAATATAAGAGACTATTGGTGGAAAGCCATGGTACAAATGCATGATAATATTGTAGGTATTGATGCTGCAATATTTATGCATCCAACCACATGGAAGGCTTCTGGCCACGTCGATGCATTTAGTGATCCTTTAATTGATAACAAGGATTCTAAAAAGCGATATAGAGCCGATGTTTTAGTAGAAGATTATTGTGCTAAAATTGAAGCTAAAATTGAAAAAGAAGTTAAAAAAGCTGAAAAACGCTTTGGAGAGGCTTTTAATAAGGAAGAATTTGTTTCTACTAACGGACGTGTTGTTGGTTATCAAGAAAAAATTGATGCTATTTTAAAACGTTTAGGGCAATCTTTAGAAAAAGAAGATTTAGCAGACGTAAAAGCATTGATTGAAGAATTGGAAATTGCTTGTCCTGTAGCAGGAAGTCGTAATTGGACCGATGTTAAGCAATTCAACTTAATGTTTGGTACCAAACTAGGAGCTTCGGCAGAAACTGCGATGGACTTATATTTAAGGCCAGAAACCGCTCAAGGTATTTTTGTAAATTTCTTAAACGTTCAGAAATCAGGACGTATGAAGATTCCTTTCGGAATTGCACAAACAGGAAAGGCGTTTAGAAACGAGATTGTTGCAAGACAATTTATTTTTAGAATGCGCGAGTTTGAACAAATGGAAATGCAGTTTTTTATTAAGCCAGGCACACAAAAAGAATGGTTTGAGCACTGGAAAGAAACACGTATGAAATGGCATTTGTCACTCGGAATGGGTGAAGAAAACTACCGTTTCCACGATCATGAAAAATTAGCACATTATGCAGACGCTGCAACAGATATTGAGTTTAAATTTCCATTCGGATTTAAAGAATTAGAAGGTATTCACTCACGTACGGATTTCGATTTGAAACAACATGAGAAATTCTCTGGTAAAAAACTACAGTATTTTGACCATGAAGATAATGCCAGTTATACACCTTACGTTTTAGAAACGTCTATAGGTTTAGATCGTATGTTCTTAGCGGTGTTTTCAAACGCTTTAGTGGAAGAAGAATTAGACAACAATACCACTAGAACGGTTTTAAAATTACCAGCCGTATTAGCACCTACAAAAGCGGCAATTTTACCATTGGTTAAAAAAGATGGCTTACCTGAAGTGGCAAAACAGATTGTAGACGATTTAAAGTGGGATTTTAACGTTACTTACGATGAAAAGGATGCCGTTGGAAGACGTTACAGAAGACAAGATGCTAATGGAACACCATTTTGTATTACTGTAGATCATGATACTTTAGAGGATCAATCGGTTACCATTCGTCATAGAGACACTATGGAACAAAAGCGTGTTAAGATTGAAGATTTAAAAGATATCATTAAAGCAGAAGTTGATGTGAAGCATTGGCTAATGAAAATGAAGTAAAAAATGCCTTTTAAAAGGACTATCAAGGATAAAAAACGCCCAAACAATATTGTTTTGGGCGTTTTTAGTTTATAAAATTAATTGGTAGAAGAAATCTCTTATAAGTTAATGGCTATGTCCACCTTCACTTTCATTCATCAACATACCTATTCCTTTTACTAATATTTGCTTGTTTTTTAAATCTTCGGTATTTAAAACTTCCACAGCATCTTCGGTTTGTTTTCCTAAGTCTAATTTTACTTTTTGAAGCTGAAATTCTCCCTCTTTTTCTTCCTCTAAAACTAAGACATACGTATCATCGTCTAAAGAAACTAGAGCTTCTTTTGGCAAGCCCATCTTGTTGCTACGATCAGTAATAATTTCAGCTTCAACAAACATACCAACAATAAAGTGTTCATCTTCATTATCTACATGACCATGAACATGCACGCGTCTGCTCGCTTCATCAATGGTGGTGCCAACCAAATGGACTTCTGCATCAAAGGTGTCTTCTGAAGCTTCAGGAATTTGAAAACGAATGTTTTGCCCTTTTTTAACCTTCATAATATCTTTTTCAAAGACCATTAATTCTAAATGGATATGGTCGGTGTCTACAATTTCTAAAATTACATCACTAGGTGAAACATAGCTGCCATTACTTACATTTACGTTACTTACAGTGCCTGATAATGGTGCATATAGATTAATAGTTGAAGAAATTTGTCCTTGCACTACACGTTCTGGGCTAATATTCATCATTTGTAGTTTTTTGCGTAAACCATTATAATGCGCCAAATTGCTCTTGTATGCACTTTCGGCTTTGAGGTAATTTTTTTCTGATGTTATTTGCTCTTCAAATAAGGTTTTTTGTCGGTTGAATTCCGATTTCAAGTAATTCAATTGCTCGGCTACTTCTAAGTAATTTTGCTGAATTTCAACATACTCGGGATTTTCAAGCGTAACTAAAAGTTGTCCTTTTTTTACTTCACTTCCAATTAATAAAGGTGTTTTGGTAATATAACCACCTATAAAAGTAGAAATACTCGATTTACTTTGTGGAGGCACATCAATCATGCCGTTGACGTTTATGCTTTCGTTAAAATTGAATGTACGCAAGCGTCCAAACGCCATGTTTTCGCTTTCAAACTGAGCTTTTGTAATGCTGGTATAATCAGGTGCTGTAGGTGCAACTTCTGGTGTGCTGTTAGTTTCGTTACCGCAAGCCGTAAAAACAAATGCGAATAAGAGGATATAGATATATAGATATTTCATTTTTAAAAGATATTTAAAATAAGGTGATTAATGTTGATAACGGTTTGGTTGTAAGCGTTTAAGTTATCTAGATAAGACAGCTCAATATCTTTTGCCGTTTCGATACTTTGGATGTATTGGAAAAAGTCAATTTCCCCTTCTTTAAAGGTTCTGTTGGCTGTTTTTATGATTTCATTTTTTAAACGTTTGCCTTGTGTGTCGTAATAGTTAATGGCTTCTTCATACTTGTTTAAAGTCGTTAAAAGCGATTGGTATTCTGATGATAATTGCACTTTATAATCCTGTTTCTGTTCGGTTATAATTTCTTTAGCAATTTTTGAAGCTTTGATTTTTGAAGAATTCCCAAAGAAGAGTAACGGAATTTTTATCCCAAATTGATAGCCTCTAAGTTGATCATTCAACTGACTATTCGTGCCCTGAAAATACTCAAAACTTAGATCTGGTAAAAGACTTTGCTTTTCTGATTTATAAAGGGCATCTTGATAATTTTCAGCATGTTCAAAATAAAGTAATCCCGAATTATTGGTCAGCGAAGGACGATCTATAACAAGTTTTTCTAAATCTTGATCTATAATTGCAATGCTATCCACTTGCACAATAGCTTTTAATTGTTCTTTTGAAAAAGCCACATCTTGTAAGGCTTGTTTATAAAGGGTTTGCAATTGTTTTTGCTTAGATTGAGCTGTAATGGTTTCTAAATAATTGGTTTCCCCTAGCTCAAAACGGCGTTCTGATTTCTGTGCAAAATCTTGATACAAACTATCTAAAAACCGATAGGTTTCTGCACGTTGTTTAGCATAACGCAATTGATAATAGCTAGAATAGACTCGTTTTTTAACCTGTTGAAATTGGATATTATATTTCGATTCTTCTAAATGAATTAGAGCTTTATTTGCTCTTTTATCCGCAAAATAAACTGTAGGGAATTTAAAATCTTGGGCAATTCCGAAGACCTTTAAGGGCTCATTATTTATCGCTAGGTTATTTTGGTCATAATTATAATACAACCCTGTTTTATCAAAACTAAATGCGCTGCCAACGTAGGCTTCACTTTTTTCAATTTGTAAATTAGAGGCTTTTAAACTCGCATTATTTTCTATCGCTAAATTTAAAGTTTGCTCAACGGTAAGTTTAGATTGTGCATTGCCATTCCACATAAATAGAAAACCAATAATAGTTACGACTGCTGTTTTGTTAATTTTAAGAATGGTTTTCTTTTTATACCAGGTATATAATACCGGTAAAACAACTAAGGTTAGAAATGTTGCGGTAAATAAGCCTCCAATAACTACGGTGGCTAATGGACGCTGTACTTCAGCACCAGCGTTGGTAGAAATGGCCATGGGTAAAAAACCGAGTGCTGCGGCTGTAGCGGTTAACAATACAGGTCTTAAACGTTCGGTGGTACCTCGTTTTACTAAGGCTTCAATATCGTCCATGCCTTCTTCTTCGTGTAAGGCTTTAAAATGTTCAATGAGTACAATGCCATTAAGTACAGCAATACCAAAAAGGGCTATAAAGCCAACACCTGCGGAAATACTAAATGGTAAGTCGCGCATCCACAATAATAAAACACCACCAACAGCCGATAATGGAATTGCAGAATATACAATTAAAGCTTCTTTTATCGAATTAAATGCGAAATACAACAACACAAAAATTAATGCTAAGGCAATTGGGACTACTACGTAGAGACGGTCTTTAGCACTCTGAAGATTTTGAAACTGACCTCCATAAGTAATAGTATAGCCTACAGGAAGTTTTAATTGTGCATCAATAATTGCTCTAACATCTTCTACAACAGATTCTAAATCGCGATTTCTTACATTGATACCAACAACAATACGACGTTTTGTATCATCTCTTGATATTTGTGCAGGCCCTTTGGTGTATGTGATTGCTGCTAGTTCACTCAGAGGAATCTTACTACCATTGGGTACATCAATGTATAAATTTTGAAGACTTGCCAAATTTTTTCGACTAGTCTCGTTTAATCGAATGACTAGGTCGAAACGTTTTTCTCCTTCAAATACATTGCCAACAGTTTCGCCGGCAAATCCCATTGAAATAAGATGATTAACATCTGAAATGTTTAAACCATAACGGGCAATTTTATGTCGATTGAAAACTACGCTCATTTGTGGTAAACCTTCTACTTTTTCTACCGTAATATCGGAAGCACCTTTTACATTCTGCACTAAGGATTTTACTTCTTCAGCTTTTTTTGCTAAAATGGATAAATCTTCTCCAAAAATCTTAATAGCAACATCGGCTCTAACTCCTGTAATTAACTCATTAAATCGCATTTCTATAGGTTGGGTAAATTCGACTTCTAAACCTGGAATAATTTTTAAGGCTTCTTTAAATTTATCGGCTAATTCGTCTTTATTATCTGCTGAAACCCATTCTTTTTTGGGTTTGAGCTTAATAATAACATCACTTTCTTCCATAGACATAGGGTCGGTTGGAACTTCTGCGGCACCGATTCTGGTTACAACTTGGTCGACTTCAGGAAAATTGTCTAATAGAATCTGTTCTATTTTAGTAGTGGTCTCTATAGTTTTGCCAAGAGAAGTTCCTGTTTTAAGAACGGGTTGAATTACAAAATCACCTTCGTCTAAAGTCGGTACAAATTCGCCTCCCATTTTGCTGAATAAAAACACACTTGTGGCTAATAAAATTACGGAAAGAATAAGAACTGTTTGTTTGTGTCCTAAAGACCACTTAATAACAGGTTCGTAGCGTTTTTTGATGAAGTTCATCAGTCTTACCGATACGTTTTTTGAAGATGGCACACTTGGTTTCAAAAATAAAGAAGCCACCACAGGAACATAGGTTAAGCATAGAATCATTGCACCAATTAAGGCAAAACTAAAAGTGAGTGCCATGGGTCTAAACATTTTACCTTCAACACCACTTAAAGTTAAAATAGGAATGAAAACGATTAAGATGATTAATTGACCAAAAACAGCTGAATTCATCATTTTTGAAGCACTTTTCAGTGTAATGCTGTCAATTTCGGTCTGTTTAGCTTCTTTATTTAGGGTTTTTAGTTTGTCGCTTTCAGAGATAATTCGAAATGCAATGAACTCTACAATAATAACCGCACCATCAATGATAATCCCAAAATCGATGGCACCAAGACTCATTAAATTGGCATCCACTCCAAAGGTGTTCATCATGGAAATGGCAAATAAAAGACTCAAGGGAATTACAGAAGCAACGACCAAACCAGAACGTAAATTACCAAGTAATAAAACCACTACAAAAATAACGATGAGCGAGCCAAGGATTAAATTTTCTGAAACTGTAAAGGTGGTTTTGTTAATAAGTTCGCTTCGTTCTAAAAACCCATTGATGTAAACTCCTTCAGGTAGCGTCTGTTGAATAGAGGCGACGCGTTCTTTTACAGCATTAATAACAGCTTGAGAGTTTCCATCTTTAAGCATCATAATTTGCCCTAAAACTTTTTCGCCTTCTCCGTTTCCGGTAATAGCACCAAAACGTGTTGCACTGCCATACCCAACTTTAGCGACATCTTTAATATAGATAGGAGTTGAGGTGTTTTTTACCACTATATTTTCAATATCCGTTAAGGATTTTACCAAACCTTCACCGCGTATAAAAAAAGATTGATTGTTTTTTTCGATGTAACCTCCACCTGCCACACTGTTGTTTTTTTCTAGAGCATTATAGATTTCGGTGATTGAAATGTTCATGGCATTTAATTGTCTCGGATTAATAGCAACTTCATATTGCTTTAAAAATCCTCCCCATGTATTTACTTCAACCACTCCTGGAATTCCTGAAAGTTGTCGTTTTACTAACCAATCTTGAATGGTTCTTAAATCCGTTGCTGAATACTGATTTTCATAACCTGGCTTTACATCTAAAATGTATTGATAAATTTCTCCTAAACCTGTGGTAATAGGCCCCATTTCTGGGCTGCCAAAGCCTTCGGGGATTTTTTCTGAAGCCGACTTAATTTTTTCGGCAATAAGTTGTCTAGGTAGGTAGGTGCCCATTTCATCTTCAAAAACAATGGTAACTACGGATAACCCAAATTTAGATACAGAACGAATTTCTTCTACTCCCGGTAAATTAGCCATTTCTAATTCTACCGGATAGGTAATAAACTGTTCTACATCTTGCGTGGATAAATGGCGTGATGTGGTAATAACTTGTACTTGATTGTTGGTGATATCTGGAACAGCTCCAATAGGAATTTGACTTAACGATAGTATTCCGAAACCAACAATAAGAGCTGTAAATAGAAATATAATCAGCTTGTTTTTTAAGCTGAACTTAATAATGTATTCTAGCATAATTCATAAATATTAAAATATAATGGATGACTGTTTATAGGAAAACAGAATTATAGTCTAAAGTGAATTATGCGAACTTGGGTGGTTGAAAAACAGAAGTTTTTTCGAAGTTAGTATGTGGTTCTGTGTAATAAAAGTTGAAAGGGATCTCGGTGAAGTCGTGTTGTGTAAAATCAAAAACAACAGTAAAATCTATAAAATGTATACTTGTATGTGAACATAGATGATGTGCATCTTTAAAAGGTAAATCTTTATGTTCTTTGTGATCATCTTGGTGATTGTCTTTTACGTTACCATAATGTTCTGCTAAAAACTGAAAAAAAGTATCACCATACATTTCTTTATGAAACTCAGCGTGATCCAATAAAACACTAAACTTAGAAAGATCTTCTATGCCTATATTGAAACTTTGAACAAGAATCATAAGTGAATATGTAAACGCAACTAGCTTACTCATAACGAATGCTAAGATACAAATTTTTGGATGTAGTTATGTAATAAAGGTTACATGGACTAAAAATAAGTTTTCAACGTAACAATAACGTAATACGTTTTTTATTTTATTGTAAAATCTTATGAGCTAAATATGTAGCGTCTTTTTTGATACCGCCTAATGTGGCAGAACCTCGTGTATGCAACCATGGTAATCCAATAAAATAGAGCCCTTTTGTGGTGCTAAGACCTCTATGATGTTTTGGGTAGCCGTCAGCAGTAAGCTCTAAATTCTCTATCCATTCAAAATTAGGTTTATAGCCCGTAGCCCAAACTATGTTTTTAATATCAGTAAGTTCTGCTGTTACCGTTTTTATAGTGTTTAACTCAGCATCCACGGTATGGCCAACCAGAGTTATGTTATTGCGTTTTATAATCGTTTTTACGTCCGTACCAATTATCGGTTGCTTAGATTGATTAATTTTTTTTCCAATCCATGAGTTTTTACTAAAATTTAGAAACCCTGTTTTTGTAAACCACCACCATAATGTCTTACCTAAAAATTCTTGAGGAAGAGTTCTAATAGCTGTACTCCCTGAAAAATAAGTGGTATTGGATGTGTTTCTAGAGATCTCATCCAAAATTTGAAAACCACTATCTCCTCCACCAACAACCAAAGTAGAACCTTTTTGTAACTGATCTGAGTTTTTGTAATAATTACTATGTACCTGATAAATGGTGTCTGAAATCTTATTGTGAAACTTTGGAGTGTACGGAATATGAAATGGGCCTGTAGCTATAATAACATGCTTGCAAGTAATTTCCTGTTGATTCGTTTTTATGATAAAATGAGTGTCCTTTTTTTTAATATATTTCGCAAGGGTGTTTAATTGAACGGGGAAATCAAATGCCTCTACATATTTTTTAAAATATGCGGCCACTTCATATTTATCGGGATAATGTCCTTTAGGTGCAGGGAAAGGCATTCCGGTTAAATGATTAAATTCAGTAGGCGTAAATAATTTTAAAGAATCCCAACGATTAAGCCAAGATGCTCCAATTTCGTCTTCTCGGTCAATTATTAAAAAATCGTTTTGATTTTGTTTTAAAAAATAAGCCATAGAGAGACCTGCTTGTGCAGCACCTACAATTACAAAGTCTTTCATTACTGTGTTTTGTTGTTATTCTGGGAGTATACCAATTTAAACGGTCCTACACAAATTGTAAAGGCACGTATTTAAAAGTGTTTTAGACTTTTTTAGAAATAAGCCTTTAACTGAACGGTTCCGGTATGTATCATTTTAGAGGTTTCCGATTTTCGTCCAAAATAATTCAAATTCAAATCTAAGTATTTAGTCAATTTTTTCTGTACTAATAAACTCCAAGTAAAGTTTTTTCCAGGTTGTAAGCCTTCGAGCATTTGGTAGGCAACAGGTGAATTGGCATTACCTTCAAATTCATTTTGAAAGAAATTAAATGCTCCTGTTAATGCAATTTTTTGAACGTTATTATAAGTAAAGGATAAGCCGTAGTTACTCTGAGCTAAGGTTTCTAAACTTCCAATGGTATTGTCTTTGGAGGTGTATTGGTAGAAAATATCGAATTGCGCATTGTCATTAAATAGATACGATAGTTTGGGCTGAAATCGAGTTTCGTCAATATTGAAATTTCGATTGCTAAAATTTTCGCTTATACTTTCATTACTACCAAAACTACTCAACATATTTGCTAGCCAATTTGTAGAGAATTTATGATTGAAATTCAGTTGATGGCTGGTTAATTTGTTTTCTTGAAATCCTATAGATAATAAACTTCGGCTGGTATTGGTTAGAAACGTATAAGAAGTGGTGTAATGTTGTTTTCCTTTATTGTAAAACAGTACGTTTCGTACACTATTGTTTAAGGCTAATTGATTGTTTTCGTCATTTTTAAAAGGATTAAGGTTAAAATTATTGCCTTCACGTTTTATTTTTCGGTCAATTAAATACGATGTTTGATTGTAGAAATGAGAAAAGAACTTTTTCGTTTTGTTTTCAGATGTACTCCATTGCTGTGTGTTAAGCGTTAAGGTTTGACTCAGTCGGTTTTGATGCGTACGTACAAAAACTTGATTAGGCAATAATACTCTGATATAGCTTCCTTGATCTGCAAATTGAGCAATTTCAAATTCATTTAATTCTTGAATTCCATTCTCATTGTAATCAATCCATGTGTAGGCACCTTGACCAGCCTCTACTTCAACATAAGTAAAATCTTGTTGAGGTAAAGTCCCTGAATTGGTTTCAAAACTGGTATTCCATAAGATAAGGTTATTAAATAGTTTCTGATTAAAATTTAAGCGGCTATTTAAACTTTGCTCGTCTTCTATGCTGTTATCTTCTGATTTTAAATCTCTATAGTTTACAAAGAGCTGAAGATTGGTGTTTTTATTCTGAATTAATCGCGATTTTAAATAATAGGTGTTTGAATTGTTCACACGTTCCAAAGTATTGTTTCGTAAACTATCATTAAAACGCTTAATATAACCCACTTCTGCAAATACTTTGGTGCTATCTCCAACACCAATAAATGCTTCATAGGATTTATATTTTTGACTTAAAGGCGTTAAAGAATCTGTAGTAATATCGCGTTGTTCATTATCTTCTATTCCTAGTTTTGCTCCAACCCATTTGTTGTTTTTTCCGTATACGACGCGATTAAAAGAGCGTAAAAATGTGGAACGATTAATAGTGCTTTCATTATTTAAGATGCTCGAATTGGAAAAAATTCTAAAATTACCTAAACGTAAATTGGTAGTGATTTGATGTCGGTTACCATTAAAGTTTTCGGAGTAGTTTAAATGTTCAAAATTATACGTTGCGGTACCTTTTTGTGAATGTGACAATCGCAATCCTGTGGTCAATAATAATTGATTACCATAGTTGATATTTCCTTGGTCCGTTTCGGAAGTCTCTAAATTCCAATCGCGGCTAAATTCTGCTCTATACAAACGTTGGATGGTATTAAAATCTTTTTGTATAAAATCAGCATCAACGAGAGCTGATAAATTCCATAGACTATCCGTTTGGATAACCTTTTGATTTAAGGTGAATTTTCCTGCATAGCCATCATTATTGGTGTCATCTATACTTGAAAATAAATTGTCGTCTTTTTTGCTTCCTGCCAATTCAAAAAAGATATCTGTTTTTTCAGAAGGTTTGTATTGCCCGTTAACAACGGCAATCTGTAAACGTTCTGGCGCAATTAATTGCACAATTGGGTCATAATTTCCTTGTGGTATGCCTGCGATTGGAGGAACATATTCAAAAATATTACTAATTGCCGTAGAATTACTTAAAACGTAGTTTCCTTGATTGGTACCTACTAAAGTAAAGCGTACATTAAACAATTCGTCCTCTGGATTATTAGAGAAGACGAATATTTCTTCAGATCCTAGGGTTTCTTTTTTATATAAAATTCGGTTTTCAGAGTATGATGCTTCTGTTGCAGAAGGTGCGGTCATTAAACTGGTATTGTCACCTGCCGCTGCTAAAATTTGAGTTTGTTCTGTAGAAAGGTTTTGTTGTAAGGGTTGATTTTTAGCGTCGCTTTCAGAATAAACGGACACGTTAAGCTTTAAGGTTTCGGTCTCAAAGTTGGCTCCACCAAAAATCGTAAATCTTGAATAATTACGCTCACTAAATTGGTAGTCCACTGTTATTCGCATTTCGGAAGTAATGGGGAATGTAGAGTTGAAAATAATTTCTCCTGCGTTATAATCTATGATATAATCGTTGTTTTCTCCGCGTTCTAAAGGGACTCCATTTACATAAACGGTTTCACTACCAGATACGACAAGAACATACAATTCATTGTTTGAACCGCGTAATTTGTAAGGACCTTGATTGCCTTCTTGAGCTGTAAATTGTGTGGTCGTAAATTGACCACGAACCAAGGCACCAGAGGCAAAAACAGAGGTTTTGTCGCTTATATTGGCATTCACCAATAAACCTTGTACACGTTTTGAAAAATTAGCAAAATAACTTTTAGTATTCTCTAAATCGATGTCTCCTGCTCGTATGTTCCAATCGTCGCTAAATAGCTCTATAAACACTTGGTCAAATTCGTCTAAACGTTGTGAATAACCACTTTCTTGTAGCGGAATATTGGCATCTTGAATGGATGCTCTTAATGATACTTTATCACTTAGTTTTCCTGAAATCTGTAAATCGAGTTCACTATTTAATACAGAATTTTGATTGTTTCCAATGGTTACTCCTCTCGAAATACTACCAGATGTTGTTAAGCCATCAAATGGAGTAAAGGTGTTCTTTTTTGTGGTGTTTTGAAGCGTGTATAATTGCTGAAATTCCGAAGAGCGTTCTATAACAACCGCATCATCGAGTTGTTTGTATACCTTGGTTAAGAAATTAGGATAACGTAAATAATCTATGGTAATGGTATCAATTTTTGTCGGTTGCTTAAAACGTAATAGTGCTTTTGCAAAATCAACAACGTACAGTGTGGAATCTAAGATGATGTTATCTTTTGTTCGCACTGTAAATTGCGACGGATTAATACTAACAGAGTCAATTTGAATAGAATCTTTAACCGCGACTTTCTTTTGCCTAAAATTGCTATGCTGTTCTTGGGAATAGCCCAAAAAGGAAGATAGAATTAATAGAAAAAATAGCGAATTCTTCATGTAGAATAATAACTGCTGAAAGCTTAAAATATTTTATCGTTAAAAGGAGCTTAAAATAATGGTGTAAAAGTAGCGTATTATTTAATTTAGCAATTAATCAGAATATGACGAAATGAAAATAGTATCCTATAATGTAAATGGAATCAGAGCTGCTGTAAATAAGGGCTTTGTAGAATGGCTGAAAGCAACAGATCCTGATGTGGTTTGTTTGCAAGAAATTAAAGCGATGGAAGATCAACTCGATCTTAATTTGTTTACCGAAGCGGGTTACAATTTTAACTATTGGTTTAGTGCACAGAAAAAAGGCTATAGTGGTGTTGCCATGCTGTGTAAAACAGAACCTAATCACATCGAATTTGGTACAGGAATAGAATCTATGGATTTTGAAGGGAGAAATATCAGAGTCGATTATGATGATGTTTCCGTAATGAGTATGTATTTGCCGTCTGGTACTAACGACGCGAGATTATCGCATAAGTTTGAATATATGAATCTTATTCAACAGTATTTAACGGAGCTTCAAACGGAAAAGCCAAATCTAGTTGTTTGTGGCGATTATAATATTTGTCACGAAGAAATCGATATTCATAACCCTAAAATGAAAGGTGTTTCAGGGTTTTTACCAGAAGAACGGGAGTGGTTAGGTGCGTTTATTGATAGTGGATTTATCGATAGTTTTAGATATTTGCACCCAGAGCGTCAGGAATATTCTTGGTGGAGCTATAGAGCAAACTCTAGAGCCAATAATAAAGGTTGGAGATTAGATTATGCCATGGTAAGCAAACCATTACAAGAAAAAATAAAACGCAGCGTTATACTTACGGAAGCAGTGCACAGTGATCATTGCCCGATTATGCTTGAATTGGATTTATAAGTTTTAATTTTAAGCATTTACAATAAAGATTAATACACAAAAACAGCCTCAAAATTATGATTAAAAAACTTTCAATTTTAGTATTAACAATAACACTTTTTTCATCTTGTGTTTCAAAGAAAATCTACACAGATCTTGAAGATAAATACGCAGACCTTAAAAAGGAAAATCGTAGTATGTCAGATGAAGTTGAAGAGTTAACTAAGCAAAACACATCGCTCAACAATAGTTTGGAGCAATTACAATCGGCCTACGACGCTGCTGTTGCTGATCGTGATAAGCTTCAGGCGGATTATGCCGCAGCCAAAACAAATCTTGAAACTTTAAAAGCGTCCTACAAAGCTCTAGAAGAAAATAGTTCGGCATCAATTGCAAAAAACTCACAAAAAAACAGAGAGCTTTTGGCGCAGTTAGAGGCTAAAGAACAAGCGTTAGCAACAGAAAATGAACGCTTAAAGACTCTGAAACAAGAATTAGAAAGTCGCTCGCAACGTGTGGCAGAATTAGAAAATGTTATTGCCTCAAAAGATGCGGCAATGCATAAATTAAAAGATGCCATCTCTAAAGCCTTAACTAATTTTGAAGGTAAAGGTTTAACTGTTGAGCAGCGCAATGGGAAAGTTTATATTTCTATGGAAAATAAATTGTTATTTGAGTCAGGAAGTTGGTATGTTGGTGCGCAAGGAAAGCAAGCGGTAAAACAATTAGGAAGTGTTTTAGCTGAAAACCCTGAGATCTCAGTTTTAATTGAAGGCCATACGGATAATGTCCCATATAAAGGTAACGCACAATTAAGTGGCAACTGGGATTTATCTGCAAAACGTGCTACGGCCATTGTAAATATCCTTAGAGAGAATGATGCTATTAATCCTGAAAATTTAACTGCGGCAGGTCGTGGAGAATTTGCACCAATCGCTTCAAATGAAACAGCAGAAGGAAGAGCTAAAAACAGACGAATCGAAGTGATTTTAACGCCGAAATTAGATGAGATTTCTAAATTATTGAATGAGATATAACAAATTCTTGCAAACGCAGGAACCCTTAGGTTATAAACCTTAACAAACATTTAGACCTCACAAGTTGTTATTACCTGTGAGGTCTTCTTATTTTTGTTTGTCATGTTGGGTTAAGTATTATTAAATGCAAAATATCTTTTGCTTAAAGATAGCTTAGGTAGTAAGTCGAAACCCAGATAAGAAAATTAAGTATCATTAAAATGAGATTCCTGCTTTCGCAGGAAGTGCTATGAAATACACAACACTACCAAACACGGATATAAAGGTTAGTAAAATTTGCCTTGGCACTATGACTTGGGGTAACCAAAATACTCAAAATGAAGGGTTTTCTCAAATGGATTTTGCTCTAGATAAAGGAGTTAATTTTTTTGATGTTGCCGAATTATATCCCGTGCCTGCAACGAAGGAAACCTATGCAGAAACCGAACGTATTATTGGGAATTGGTTTGAAAAAACAGGTCACAGAGATAAAGTGGTTTTAGCTACAAAAATTGCTGGTACCGGAGATTATACAGCACATATTAGAACTAATGGTTTTAGTAAAGACGCCCTTAATGATGCGGTAAATAATAGCTTAAAGCGTTTAAAAACGGATTATATTGATTTGTACCAATTACATTGGCCAGAGCGTAGTACTAATACTTTTGGAGTACGAGATTATAAGCATAATCCTAATGATAAATGGGAAGATAATTTTAATGAAATTCTTCACAATTTAGATGCGATTATAAAATCGGGTAAAATAAGACAAGTCGGTATTTCTAATGAAAAAGCTTGGGGAACCATGCGCTATTTAGAAGCATCTAAAAACCATAATCTGCCAAGAATGATAACGATTCAGAACGCATATTCACTTATATGCCGATCATTTGAAGGGGATTTAGCAGAAGTTGCCCATAGAGAACATATAGGTTTATTGGCGTATTCTCCTTTAGCATTTGGAGTTTTATCTGGTAAATACATAAAAGGCACAGCAGCAAAGAATGCACGTTTAAACGTGTATTCTCATTTTTCACGATATAATAGCGCTAATGCTACAGAAGCAACAAAACGCTATTTAAAGATCGCTGAAGCTAATGGTATGTCTTTAGCTCAAATGGCTTTAGCGTTTGTAAATGAGCGTCCTTTTTTAACAAGTAATATTATTGGGGCTACAAACCTTAATCAGTTGGAAGAAAATATCGAGAGTATTAATATCTCCTTATCTAATGAGGTTATGAAAGCGATAAATGCAGTACATGCAGAGATACCTAATCCTGCAACATAATTTAGTTTTATATAAAACTAGGTTAGCATGCTTCTATGAGGTGGGCTTTTTTATATAAAACTTAAATTTTAATCTGCCGATTAATTTGTTCTTGTAAAGAAATAAACGTCTCAGTTCTAGAAACTCCTTTTATGCTTTGTATTTCAGAATTAAGGACGTGCATTAAATGCTCATTGTCTTTAGATAGTATTTTAATAAAAATAGACCAATTACCAGTGGTGTAATGACATTCTATAACTTCAGGAATTTTTTGAAGTTGCTTTACGGCCTCAGGATTACTAATGGCTTTGTCGAGATAAACGCCTACAAAAGCCATGGTAGTATAACCTAAAGCTTTGGGATTAATAATGAATTTGGAACCGGCTAAAAGTCCAGATTTTTCTAGTTTCTTTAAACGTTGGTGAATAGCTGCGCCAGATATTCCAACATTTCGAGCGATTTCAAGAATTGGTGTTCTGGCATCTTCCATTAATGCACGCAGTATTTTTTTATCAATACCATCGATATAAATACCATTATCGTTAATCTTCATGAATTTAGATTCTAATAATTTGAAAGCTAAAGATAGAAAAAGCGTTTCAATTTGAAACGCTTTGATTCTTTAATCTATATCATTCTTTCTTTAAATACTTAAAGGATTGTAGCCTAAATAAGGCACTTCATGCTCTTTAAAGACAATATCATAAGATTCTAATTCCTTTAAAATTGGAGTATAAACCTCTTTTGTAATTGGAATTTGAACTCCTGGAGTTTTAATTTTACCGTTAAGAATCGCTAAAGTTGCAATCGCTACTGGTAAACCTACGGTTTTTGCCATTGCTGTATAGGTTTGATCTTGACCAAGGGTTACCATAGTAGCATCAATTTGGTGTTTTTTACCATCTAATTCGTATCCGAATTTATGATACATTACAATCATATCCTTATCTTGTTGACTAAGTGTCCAACTATCCATTAAGATTTTCTGAAGAATTTGAGCAGGCGTACCTTTATCAAGTTCTACCATCTTTTTTGGATTAAAAATATCGAGTTCTAAAAACTTATCCCAAACGATGTCATCTTGATCAATTTTAAGGGCATGTCTAAATTTAAGCTCTACAGAATCGGTTGGGCTATATGGTAAAAATGAATTAACAAAATCGCGATAACTCATATTAATGCTGTCATCAATGGTGTAACTATCATCTGTCATTCCTAATTGAACAAAGGCATTCCAAGCTCTACTAAAGCCAACGCGTCTAATAGTTCCACGATATAAAGTTTTAACATGGTCTAAACCATAAACTTTTTGGTATTTTAAAGAATCTCTGTTGGCATAGCCCTCAAAACGTCCGTAACCTTCAACATCTAAAAATTCGGTACGTCTAAATAAACGATTATAAGGAATGTACTTAAATTGGTTTTCCTGTAAAAATTTAGCAGCACCACCTTGTCCTGCAAGTACAACGTTTCTAGGATTCCAAGTAAATTTATAATTCCAAAGGTTATTATCACTTTCAGGGGCAACTAAACCACCTGTAAATGATTCAAATAAAATCAATTTGCCTCCTTTAGCTCTAATACGGTCAATCACGTGCATTGCACTCATATGATCTACACCGGGATCTACGCCAATTTCATTCATAAAAATAAGATTATTGGCTTTAGCATCGGCATCTAAGGCTTGCATTTCTGGACTGACATAAGATGCGGTAACCATATTCTTTTTGTAAGTAATACAGTCTTTGGCTACTTCAATATGAAAACGCGCAGGCAGCATTGAAACGACAATATCTGCTTTTTTAACGGCAGCAACTCTAGATTCGGCATTAAAGACATCCAAATGAATAACATCTGTATTGGGATGAGATCCAACCAGCTTTTTAGCGTTCTCTACATTGAGATCTCCAATGGTAATATGAAGCTTTTCGGTTTGTGAATTGTCAAGTAAATATTTTATAAGATAAGAACACGATTTTCCTGCTCCAATGATTAATATGTTTCGCATAATGGGTTTATATAACTAATTTTGTATTCTACGAAAGTAAGAAATACAAAAGGCAATCAAAACCGAAAGCATATTTTAATTATGAACAAGACATTATTAATTACAGGAGCGATTTTAGGAATTTTGGGTATTATTTTAGGTGCTTTCGCAGCGCATGGTTTAGAGAAATTGGTGGATGCAGATGCTATTAAATCGTTTGAAACTGGAGTGCGGTATCAAATATATCACGCGTTTTTTCTTTTAATTGTAGGCAGTACATCAATAGTGCAATTAAAAACAAAAAAAAGTATCTTTTATATGGTGCTTTTGGGAGTTTTATGCTTCTCAGGTTCTATTTATGGATTGGCTACAAATGCGCTTTCTAGCTTTGATTTTAAGACCATTGCACTCATTACTCCGTTAGGTGGGTTACTATTAATTATGGCTTGGATATTACTGTTAATAGGTATAATTAGAAATAAGATGGATTAATGTTAATCAAAGTCGTTGTTTCAAAATAATATTTTAGTTTTGCAGAACTAAACAACACAAATATTATGGCAAATCATTCCCAATCAACGAAATCGATTTCGTTGGATCAATATGGAATTAAAAATGCAACAGTTAATTATCAATTATCTTCAGATGAACTTCATGCTGAAACCATTGCTAAAGGCCAAGGAGTAGAATCTTCTTCGGGTGCTTTAGCGGTTAATACAGGTGAGTTTACGGGTCGTTCTCCAATGGATAGATTCATTGTGAAGGATGATGTCACTAAAGATAGAGTTTGGTGGGGAGACATCAACATTCCGTTTGACAGTGATAAGTTTCAAAAACTTTACGACAAAGTAGCTGATTATTTGTCTGAAAAAGAAATTTATGTACGTGATAGTTATGCTTGTGCAGATGAAGATTACAAGTTAAATATTAGGGTCATTAATGAATACCCTTGGTGTAACATGTTTGCACATAACATGTTTTTAAGACCAACGGAAGAAGAATTACAAGACTTTACACCCGAATGGACTGTGGTAAATGCTCCAGGTTTTATGGCCGACCCTAAAGTTGATGGTACACGTCAACATAATTTTGCGATTTTAGATTTTACGCGTAAAATTGCTTTAATTGGAGGAACAGGGTATACTGGTGAAATTAAAAAAGGCATCTTTTCAGCTTTAAACTTCATACTTCCTGTTTATAAAAATACATTACCAATGCACTGTAGTGCTAATGTTGGTAAGAATGGTGATACAGCAATTTTCTTTGGCTTATCTGGAACGGGAAAAACAACGCTTTCTACAGATCCTAATCGTAGTTTAATAGGTGATGATGAGCATGGTTGGACAAAAGAAAATACCGTGTTTAATTTTGAAGGAGGTTGTTATGCTAAAGTCATCAACTTGTCTCAAGAACAAGAACCTGAAATTTATGCAGCGATTAGAAAAGGTGCAATTTTAGAAAATGTAATCATGGATGATAAAGGCAATGTTGATTTTGCTGATACATCTATTACACAAAACACAAGAGTAAGTTATCCAATTTATCACATTGATAATATTAGAAAACCGTCTATAGGAAGCAATCCAAAAAACATCTTTTTCTTAACGGCAGATGCGTTTGGTGTGTTACCTCCAATTTCTAAATTAACCCCAAGTCAGGCCGCATACCATTTTATTTCTGGTTATACAGCTAAAGTTGCGGGTACAGAAGCAGGTGTCGTAGAGCCAGTGCCAAGTTTTTCTGCTTGTTTTGGCGCTCCTTTTATGCCTTTACATCCAACTGAATATGCTAAAATGCTAAGCCAAAAAATGAAAGAGGCTGGTGTAAATGTATGGTTGGTTAATACAGGATGGACAGGTGGTCCTTATGGTGTTGGTACACGTATGAAGTTAAAGTACACACGTGCTATGATTAATGCCGCTTTAAATGGAGACTTAAACGATTATACTTATGAAGATTATCATATACACTCTGTCTTTGGAGTGGCTCAACCAAGAACTTGTCCTGGAGTACCAACAGAAGTGTTAAGTCCAAGAACAACTTGGGATGATGATGATGCTTATTATACTATGGCATTTAAATTATCTAATGCCTTTAGAGAGAACTTTAAAAAGTACGAATCTTATGCTTCTGAAGAAATAAGACGTGGTGGTCCACAACGTTATGCTTTTTAAGGATAACTGAAGTTGTCAATAAAAAAAAGCGATTCTAAATTTAGAATCGCTTTTTTTTATGCCTTTATAAGTTTTACTATTTTCCTTTGTTTACAGAATCAATATACTTCTGTAGTGCCATTGTCATTGACGGTGTTTCAGGTGTTGGTGCAGAAATATCTACGCGCAATCCTTTTTCCTTAACAGCTTTAACAGTTGTGTTTCCAAAGACAGCAATACGTGTTTCATTTTGCTTAAAATCTGGGAAGTTATGGAATAAAGATTCTATGCCAGATGGGCTAAAGAACACTAAAATATCATAAGTCACATTTGATAAATCAGATAAATCACTAATTACTGTTTTGTAAAATGTAGCTTGTTTCCAGTTGACACCTAATTCGTTTAATAATTCAGGTATTACAGGCTTAACTTTATCTGTTGTAGGTAATAAAAACGATTCGTCTTTATATTTTTTAATTAATGGCATTAAATCTTCAAACGTACGTTTTCCAACGTATATTTTTCGTTTTCTGTATACTACATATTTCTGTAAATAATAGGCTACTGCTTCAGACTGGCAAAAATACTTCATTGAGTCTGGAACTTTAAAACGCATTTCGTCTGCAACTCTAAAAAAATGATCTACTGAATTTCTACTTGTAAGTATAATGGCTGTATATTTAGTAAGATCAACTTTTTGTTGTCTTACGTCTTTAGATGATACACCTTCAACGTGAATGAAGGGTCTAAAGTCCACTTTTACTTTTTGCTTTTCTTGCAAATCAAAGTATGGAGAGTTCTCTATTTTAGGCTCTGGTTGTGATACTAAAATTGTTTTCACTTTCATACGTAAACATGGTGTTTTTAAACGTTATACTCCCTAATTACCTTAAATAAAAGTACATAAGGGCCGATTTCGAGAGCGCAAAGATACAACAAAAAATAGAAAAAATTTGGATTAATTAATTTTTGATGGGTTTTAAATGAAGATAAAAAACCAATGACATTAATAAGGCAAACAATAGATAACGCTGAGGTTATTATAATACTCATGCTTATGTCAGTGTACAGTAAAAACAAATTTGCAATTAAAAAGAGAAGACCAGAAAAATTCTTGAATGTTGTCTTTTGAAATAAGTAGTCATCAATTAAACTATCTATTTCAAAAAGGCTGCCAATGAGGCGTTCTAAAAGCGTTTTTATAATTATAATAGTAGAAACAGCAAAGACTAATTTTAAGAATGAAATAAGCTCAAAATTAAGCGGTGACACAAATGTGCTATAAGTAAAGTATATAAATATGCTTAGTGATAGCGAAAGGTTAATAAATAAAAAGCTATCAAATTGATCTATAAATTTTTGATCCTTAGCGTATATTTTAAGGTATTTTGAATTTCCAATGACATATAAGAAATCATTGAAGCGTAGCGTATTTAAATATTTAGCAACCACGATGGTAAACAATCCTATCATTGTAAAAATGGTAAACCATTCGTATGTTATATAATTTCGCATGCTGCTAAATTATAAAAAAATGAGCTTACAATTAGAAGTACGATTCATATCTATCAAAAAAGTTAATTCCCGCATTTAATCCATTAAAAACTTTATTTTTGTTGAAATTCTAAGAAACCACTCCTAAGAGTGTTTAAAAGTGAGTTAATGTCTGACGCAATAGTCATCATCCCTACCTATAATGAGATTGAAAATGTAGAATCAATCATTAGAGCTGTGTTTTCACAACAACAGAATTTTCATGTGCTTATTGTAGATGATAATTCGCCAGATGATACAGGTGCAGCGGTTAAAATGTTACAACAAGAATTTAAGGATCAGCTATTTCTGTTAGAACGCAAAGAAAAGAGTGGTTTGGGAACCGCTTATATTGCTGGATTTGAATGGGCATTAGAAAAATCCTATCACTATGTTTTTGAAATGGATGCTGATTTTTCACACAATCCAGATGATCTTTCAAGGTTGTATGCCGCTTGTGCTGCGGGTGCAGATGTGGCCGTAGGCTCACGATATGTTAAGGGAATTACGGTTGTTAATTGGCCAATGTCACGTATTCTTTTGTCTTATGGAGCATCGCGCTATGTGAGGTTAATAACAGGGATGACAGTTAAAGACTCTACAGCAGGATTTATCTGTTATAAAAGAACGGTGTTAGAGACCATAAACCTTAAGAAAATAGAATTTGTAGGCTATGCGTTTCAAATTGAAATGAAATTTAAAGCACACAAAAAAGGTTTTAAAATTGAAGAAATACCAGTTATCTTTAAAGATAGAACCAAAGGAAAATCTAAAATGAGCGGAGGCATTATTACTGAAGCTATTTTTGGAGTAATTAGTTTAAAAATTAAAAGCTTATTTGCTAAGTAAACTTATATGAAGCGAAATACCCTCATAAAAAACGCGAGAATCGTCAACGAAGGAAAAATTATTGAAGGTGATATTCTTATAGAAGATCATATTATTAAAGAAATAGATACTTCAATAAGTGTTAAGTCTGCAGATGTATTGGTGATTGATGTGGAAGGCAATTATGTGTTTCCAGGAATGATTGATGATCAAGTGCATTTTAGAGAGCCAGGATTAACGCATAAGGCGAATATAGAATCTGAATCTAAAGCAGCTATAGCTGGCGGAATTACGTCGTTTATAGAGATGCCCAACACAAATCCCCAAACGACTACTGTAGAGAAATTAGAAGAGAAATTTGCTATTGCCGCAAACTCATCGTATGCTAATTATTCGTTTATGTTTGGTGGTACTAACGATAATTTAGACGAAATTTTAAAAGTCGATCCCAAAACGGTTGCAGGTCTAAAATTATTTTTAGGATCTTCAACTGGAAATATGCTAGTTGATGATCCTAAAGTCATAGAAAAAATATTTTCGAGTACAGATATGGTTATTTCGGTGCACTGCGAGGACGAAGCAACGATAAAAGCAAACTTAGCAAAATATAAAGCAGAGTATGGTGATGATATTCCAATGGAAATGCATCCAAAAATAAGAAGTGAAGAAGCGTGTTATATATCGTCTTCTAAAGCTATAGAATTAGCTAAGAAAACAGGGGCTCGATTGCATGTGTTTCATGTTTCAACAGGAAAAGAAACCAGTTTGTTTTCTAATAAAATACCTTTAAAGGATAAAAAAATTACAGCTGAGGTATGTGTACATCATTTATGGTTTACAGATGAGGATTATGCTAAAAAGGGAAGTCATATAAAGTGGAATCCTGCAGTCAAATCAGCAAAAGATAGAGAGCAGCTTTGGAAAGCCTTATTAGATGACAAAATTGATGTTATTGCCACAGATCACGCACCACATACTTTAGAAGAGAAAACTAATAATTATACAAACGCTCCTTCTGGAGGCCCTTTAGTACAGCACGCGTTAGTGGCTTTAATGGAAGCGCATCATCAAGGAAAAATTTCTGTAGAAAAGATCGTAGAGAAGGCGTGTCATAATCCAGCGATACTGTTTAATGTTGAAAAACGTGGTTATATTAAAGAAGGTTATTTTGCCGATTTAGTTATTGTAGACCCTCAAAGTCCTTGGACGGTTAATAAAAGTAATATTCTTTACAAATGTGGCTGGTCGCCTTTTGAAGGTAATACATTTAAAAGTAGAATTACACATACTTTTGTAAATGGACGATTGGTATATAACAATTTTAACGTTCTAGACGTTAAAGCAGGAGAACGATTAACCTTCAATAGATAAGATGGTAAAGCAAATCAGTGTTATTTTGGTGTTGGGTATTTTGGTGTTGGCCTGTAATGGTTCCGATCGATCAAAAAAACCAGAGAATTTAATATCAAAAGATCAAATGGTAGATTTGCTATACGACTTATATGTGGTTAATGCGGCTAAGGGAGTAAATCGGTCAATTTTAGAAAAAAATGATTTTGATCCAGAATATTATATTTTAAAAAAGCACGGTATAGATAGTGCGCAGTTTGCAGAGAGTAACACTTATTACACCTTTGATACCGAAACTTATAAAGAGATGGTCGATGAGGCAAAAGAGAGGTTAGAGTCTGAAAAGAAGCGCTATGAGGCTATAAAGAAACGAGAAGAAGATTCCGTTAAAAATCGTAGAGATTCAATTACTAAAAATCGAAAATTCACAAAAGATTCACTTGACAAAAAATTAGATACTCCTAGTTTTATCAATGCGAAGCCTAAAGATTTTTAAGAAATAATTGACAGACATCTTCTATACTGTTGTCTATAGACTTAAATTTTAAATTTAAGCTGTTTTTTATTTTTGAAGCATCATAATTTGTGATACTTACCGCAGATTTTGCCGTTTGTTTAGACAAATTTCTACGTTTACCAAACAGTTTATGATTAAGCCAGTCTAATCTCCAGCCAATGGCTAATAGCCACGGTTTAGCTTCTTTTGTCGGTGGTTTAACACCTAATTGTTTTGCTGTTTTAGTAAAAAAGGATTTAAAGCTTAAGTTTTCTGAAATTAAAATAAACCCTTCATTTTTAATACTGCTCTTCATGAGCTGTTCCATGGTATTTACCACATCCCAAACATCAATATAACCAGTAATACCTTTAGTGTAATAAGGAAGACCTTTGTAAATGCGTTTAAATAAACTACCACTGCTACCTCCATTCCAATAGCCCGCTCCTAAAATAATACCGGGATTTACAATCACAGCATCTAAACCTTCTTGTGTACCTCGCCAAACTTCAAGTTCGGCTCCGTATTTTGTAATAGCATAAACACTATTTTCTTCTTCGGCGTTCCAATCGGTTTGTTCATTTATCAGTTTTTCAGGATTACTGTGGTGACCAATGGCAGCAATAGTGCTCACATAACATAATTTTTTAATCTTATGACTGATAGATAGATTAACAATGTTAGCCGTACCTTCAATATTAATTTTTCTTAATTCGTTATACTTATCGGGTTCAAACGAGACAAATGCGGCACAATGATAGACCTGTGAGATATTTTTAAAAGCAGCTTCAAGTTTAGGAATATCATTTACGTCTGCTTCAACCCAATCAATCTTGTTAAAAAGTGTTTCAGCATCATTTGAAAAGTAGGAGAAAACATTTTTTACACGTGCTAATGTTTGTTCTCGTCTGTAAATCGCACGTATAGGCGCATCACTTTTCAAAAGTTGAAAAAGTAGATGAGAACCAACTAAACCTGTACCACCTGTAACTAAAATCATTGTGTAAAGTTACGTTTTTTAAGCCTTATTTTTAATGTGAATTTTTGTTTTATAAATAATTGGTCTAATAAATCTCAGCTTCGGTAAATTGAGTTAAAATTGTCTTTTGTCTTTAAAAGTGGAAACATATCTTTGCGTAAATCAATTTGAAACTAAAAAGCAATGGCAAATAAGTTTGTAGAAGAATTACGTTGGAGAGGAATGGTACACGATATCATGCCTGGTACTGAAGAACAATTAGACAGTGAGATGACTACTGCCTATATTGGTTTTGATCCTACATCAGATTCATTACACATTGGTAGCTTAGTGCCAATTATATTATTAGTTCATTTAAAAAAAGCAGGTCATAAGCCTGTGGCTTTAGTCGGAGGTGCTACTGGTATGATTGGTGATCCTTCTGGTAAAAGTGACGAACGTAATTTATTAGATGAAGTTGCTTTAGCACATAACGTTGCGGGAATAAAAGGTGTGTTATCGCGTTTTTTGGATTTTAATTCGGATGAAGAAAATGCTCCAGTTTTAGTGAATAACTACGATTGGATGAAAGATTTTAGCTTTATCGACTTTGCAAGAGATGTTGGTAAACGAATCACTGTAAATTATATGATGGCTAAAGATTCTGTAAAAAAACGTTTTTCTGGTGACGAAGGAAGCGTTGGTATGTCTTTTACAGAGTTTACTTACCAATTAATTCAAGGTTACGATTTTCATCATTTGTACAAAACCATGGGGTGTAAACTTCAAATGGGAGGTAGCGATCAATGGGGAAATATAACAACAGGAACGGAATTGGTTAGACGAATGCACGATGGCGAAGACCAAGCAAAAGCCTATGCCATGACCTGTCCTTTAATTACAAAAGCCGATGGTTCTAAATTTGGAAAGTCTGAAGGTGGAAATGTTTGGTTAGATGCCGATAAAACTTCGGTTTACAAATTCTACCAATTTTGGTTAAATTCTACAGATGAAGATGCCGAAAAGTACATTAAGATTTTTACGTTTTTAGATAAAGAAACGATTGAAAACTTAATTAAAGACCATAAGGAAACTCCGCATTTAAGATTGTTGCAAAAACGCTTAGCCGAAGAGGTTACTATTTTTGTACATAGCAAAGAGGATTACGATAATGCTGTTAAAGCTTCTAAAATATTGTTTAGTAAAGATTTTAAAAATGAAATTAAACAATTATCAGAAACGTTGTTTTTAGATGTTTTTGAAGGTGTAAAACATGCTAAAATTTCACTGGCAGAATTTAATGAAGGTTTAGATATGATAGGTGCCTTAGCAGCTAAAACAGGGTTTTTGAGTTCTAATGGTGATGCAAGACGTGCTTTAAAAGAAAATGCTATAGCGGTTAATAAAGAAAAGGTAAAAGAGGACTACTTATTATCGTCAGAGGATTTAATTCATGATAAATATATAATTCTGAGTAGAGGAAAGAAAACCAACTTTATTTTAGAAGTGGTTTAAATATAAAAAATTTTAAACCGTATAAAATCTCATTGGTGGTTGTCAATGAGATTTTTTTGTATAAAAAAAGTGCCCAAAATTACTTCTGAGCACATCTAACCAATTATTCAACTATTACTAAAAAGCTTTCGTTTTCATAACAATAGCTAAGTCGTACTAAAATAATGTTCCTTACAAAGCCATTAAATTACAGCCTCTAATATCTGAGTTGTCAAACCTTCCAATGATCTCAAAATGGTCATTATCATAGACTTTTCCCAAATCTTGGGTAGCAATAAAAGAACAAGAATTAATATTGGCTAAATCAATAACATTAATTCCTCCTGTTTTATTAGGCTGCTGAATCGTTAAGGCATCTTCAGTATCTCGTGTTAATATTTTCATCCATGGTGGACATTCAAAAACACCATTTCCTTTTGAATAGGCTTGACTTAAAAGTTCTGTCATGCCATATTCACTGTGGATGTGTTTAACACCAAAACCAGATTGTAAAATTTGATGCAGTTCTTGTCTGATAATTTCTTTTCGACGGCCTTTCATTCCGCCGGTCTCCATAACGGTTGTATATTTTAATTTCAATTGATAAGCTTCAACTAAATCTAATAGGGCAAATGAAACCCCTATCAGTAAAGTTTTTTGTTGTTTGCTTTCTAATAGGTGTAATGTTTTGGCTAATTCGTCAAGGTTGTTAAGATAAAATCCACTTTCCTTTTGATTGGACTTATCAATTAAATCATTGACCATATAAATCAACGAAGATCCGTCACGTTCTAAATAAGAAGGTAATAATGCTAAAACAACATAGTCTTCAATATTGCCATAAAAGTGCTTAAAACCTTTTAAATAGCTCGCTTCGTATAATTTTAAATCTGTAATTAAATGTTTACTAGTAACACTTCCCGTGGTGCCAGAACTGCTAAAGGTTTTCTCAATAGGATGAGAGGCGCTTAAAACATTATGAGACTTAAAAAATTGGATAGGCAAAAACGGAATATCAGAAACATGTTTAACATCAGAAGGATGTTTATATAATAAGTCGCAAAACGAACGGTAAACTTTATTGTTTTTAAACTGAAATTTAAAAACGTCTATAGCTAAAGCGTTAAACTCAGCATTAGATTTTATATTGAAAATAGCTTCTTTAGAAATCATGCTGCAAAAATATGGAAAATAAAAAAGCGTAGCTCAAAATTTTGAGCTACGCTTTAAATATGTATGTAATAAAATACGTCTTACTTAATCACTAATTTCTTAGTTGTAGAAGCATTGTTTTGAGTAATTTTTACAATGTATACACCAGACTTTAAGTTGGCAACATTTAATATGTTGTTAGTTAAAGTTTCGTTTTTAACTTGCTTACCTAAAATATCGAATACTTGTACAGAAATAGCATCGCTATTTGTAGAAGAGATTGATACAGACCCTGTGTTTGTTGGGTTAGGATATAAGCTAAATGTATTAGCATTAAAATTAGTAACGCTTAATGGTGCTGCGATATCGCTAGCATATCTTGGGAAAATTTGGTATTCTGTACCATACTGACCACCTAAACCAGTAATACTTGAAGCTGTTGTTGGAATTGCAGTACCAATTAAATCTTCATCACCAAATGCAACTCTAGCAATAGTGACGTCAGTTCCGTCTGCTACGTTGTAGTTTGTGTTATCAACAAATACACCTGTATCTTCAAATGTTACATTGTTTAAAGTAATTAATCGGCTTTCGTAATTTTCTCCGTTATTAATAAGTTCAGAAGCACTAATAACTATTGGTGTTAAAGTTGTACCAGTAGAAGATGCTGAAGTTATGTTTGCAGTTGGGATAAATTGAAGTGTTCCGTTAAATTCAGTAAGTTGACCTTTTAAACCAGTAATACCATCACCAATGTTTAAAGGAGCTGCTAATATACCAGCAATATCGTCAATAAGTATTCCTGCTCCTGCATCTTGAATATATTTTTGGTTTCTAGTACCTTCAGTAACAATATAAGATATGAATGCCTCACCTGTTAATTCATATAAACCACCAAGTGTAGATGTTCTTAATTCAGTAATGTTAGCGACTTGACTTATAGATGAAACACTAAATGTTATTGTGTCAGAATCAATGACTCCACTTCCATCAATTAATTCAGCTACAACAGTATATATTTGTCCATCAACTGTTGTAATAGGAAATGGGCTAACTGCATTTGCAGTAGCTACACCGTTTACTGTTATAGTAACACTTTCACCACCTACTAAATTATCTGTAGAAAACTCAAGGTTTATAGATAACGTCCCTGGTGCTAATGCCGCATTGTTACTTGGGCTAGTTATAGTAATGCTAGGAGCCGTACTTCCTACTGTAGAGTATACACCAACACCACCAATTAAAGTCTCAAATGTATCTGTTCCACCTTGGCAAGTCCCTAATCCATCTAAAGCACCTGCACCACCAAATACCCAGTTAGATTCAACAAAACCACCATCTGGTCCTGTACCATTGACTCTAGTTGCATAAGAATCTTTGTATTCCCACGCTAGTCCATCACCATCAGTACTATCAACACCGTATTGATCAATAGCCACAGTATCGTTAGATGTAAGTACAATTCTAACTCTATCATCACCATTCAAATTCATAGTATTTGATTCTAAAATATTAGCTGATGCTAGTGAAGGAAATTCACTTACTATGGCATCTGCACTACCTCCTGTAGTAATGTAAACAAAACCATCTGTTACAGTACCAAGAGCAGAAAGGTCTTGTGGGTTTGCCCAATCTGTATTGGAATTAGTTTGGTTCTGTAAAGTGTACAAAGCAAAGTTAACCTCTCCATCAGCATAGATCTCTAGTAATTTAGGGTTTCCTCCAGAACAATCACCATCGACAATTGTAGTAATTATTGGACCTTGAGCAAAAGCTATAAGCCCAATGAACGTAAATAATAAAAAGTAAATTTTCTTCATAATTGATTTTTTATAAAAGTTAGATTACAAATATAACAACAAATAGTGAATTTTAAGAATCAGATTCGTTAATACTTATCATTTTACAATATGTTAACATCGTAAATGTCAGGCCCTTCTAAGGTTCAATAATTTATGTTTGCAATGTTAGGGAATTGTTATCAATTCAAGATTTATAAACAGTTAACAGGTATATAATTTATATTTACATTTATTTAAAAACGTAATTCAATTGAAAAAGAAAGATATTAAGATTCTTTTAGTAGACGATGACCTAGATATTTTAGAAATAGTAGGTTTTAATTTAGCAGCAGAAGGCTATCAAGTTATTAAAGGTGAAAATGGTGAAGAAGCTGTTAAATTAGCAAAAAAACACTTACCGCATTTAATCATCATTGATGTAATGATGCCAAAAATGGATGGTATAGAAGCGTGCGAACGTATTAGAGAGCAACCGAGTTTAAGCGATACCATTATTACGTTTTTAACAGCAAGAGGTGAAGATTATTCGCAAGTGGCCGGATTTGAAGCTGGTGCGGACGATTATATTGAGAAACCTATAAAACCAAAAGTTCTTATTAGTAAAGTAAAAGCTTTACTTCGTCGACTTAAGCATTCTGAAAGTAATGCTGAAACCGTTATGGAAATTGGTGATTTGGTGATTTATAAGGAGGAATATAAAATTACGATTAACGGTAAAGAAACAGCATTACCTAGAAAAGAGTTTGAATTGTTATCTTTGTTAGCAACCAAACCTGGTAAGGTTTTTAAACGCGACGAAATTCTAGATAAAGTCTGGGGAAATGAAGTTGTTGTTGGAGGAAGAACTATAGATGTTCATATTAGAAAACTCCGTGAAAAAATTGGAGATAAATCCTTTAAGACCGTAAAAGGTGTTGGTTACAAGTTTGTGGACTAATGCAATATCGTAATCTTAAAAAAACTTATAAATTTGCTTTTCGGACAGCACTATATGTTACGTTGTTTACAACGTTGCTTATTAGTCTTTTTCTGCACTATTACCATGTCATTAATTGGCATTTTATTTTTTACCCATTAATATGCTTTCCTTTTTGTTTTTTTATAATTCAATATAGAGTTGAGCGCTTTATCTACAGACGTGTTAAGAAAATATACGATGACTTAACATTGCTAGAGTCTACCAGTCTAAGGCAACAACCCATTACTACAGATATGGGAACCTTAACCAAGGAGATTGATAAATATGCCAAAAACAAAAAATTTGAAATTGAAACCTTAAAGGTTAGAGAGGAATATCGAAAAGAATTTATTGGCAATGTCTCACACGAATTAAAAACCCCTCTATTTACAGTTCAAAGCTATTTACTAACATTGTTAGAAGGTGATATTGAAGATGAAAAAATTAGAAAAAAATATCTAGCAAGAGCCAGTAAGGGGGTTGAGCGCTTAACATATATTATTAAAGATTTAGACATGATTACCAAATTGGAAGTTGGTGTTCTTAGTTTAGAGAAAGAGAATTTTGATATCGTTAAAGTGGTTCAGAATGTATTTGACCTTTTTGAGATGAAATCCGCAAAAAAGCAGATTACTTTAACTTTTGATATCGATTACCCAGAACCTATTATGGTTTATGCCGATAAAGAGCGTATTCAACAAGTGTTAACCAATCTTGTCGTTAATTCTATTAAGTACGGAAGAGAAAAAGGGACGACAGAGGTTAGTATCGAAAATCTTATTAAAAATAAAGCCATTATTAGAGTTACTGATAATGGTGAGGGGATTGCTAAAGCAAACCTTAAGCGTCTTTTTGAGCGGTTTTATCGTGTAGACAAAAGTGGCTCTCGAAAAGAAGGAGGATCTGGTTTAGGGCTGTCTATTGTAAAGCACATTATAGAGGCACACGAAGAAAAAATATATATTGAAAGCGAATTAGGGGTTGGTAGTGAGTTTTCATTTACTCTCGAAAAGACCAAATAACCTCTTATAGTTTATTTCATACGCCTGTGATCTAAAACCACTATAATGTTTAACTTTAGAAAGCATATCAATATTAAAATCATCTTGCATAGAATAAGGAGCAACACCTTCTGATTCAAATTTTTTAGCTAAATATTGTTGTTCAAATTGTCCTGGTGTAGGAATAAAAAAAGCTTTCTTTTCTAGTGTTGCTAAATCCATTATAGTCGTATATCCAGATCGACTGAGTATAACTTCGCTTTTATTAATAGCGATTTCTAGCTCATGGCTTGTCATAAAATTATAGATCATCACATTGTCAATAATTTCTTGTTGTTGCTCAGCTTCTACTTTACCCTTTACAAATAAGACTTTTCCATTGTAGTGTTTTAAGTCACTCAAAAGTTTGTCTTGTAAAAAAGTACGTTGAGGTTCAGGACCAGAAAGCAAAACCAAAAGATTGTATTCGCATTCTATAGCACGTTTTTTAAATCGGGTTAAAGGGCCTAAATATTTTATGGTGGTCATAACATTATCTGTATGACCTAATTCTCCACTTAAATTAATCGGGCCGCTATGATCCGGAACCCAACATTCATTAAATTTTGAAATTATGTTTTGATGTAGTTTACTACTGAACCAAGTTGTGTTTCCACTTAAAACACGTAATTGGTGTGTGATAAAGACTGAAGGGATTGCAGGATGTCTAATACCAAATCTATTATCTGAAATAATTCCAGAAATAACTTCTGTTTCAACTAAAGTTTGAATACGCTTTTTCTCTCTTTTAATCGTTTTTAAAAGATGAGGTGCGTCTTTTATTAATTTCATTTTAAAGCCATTGGCTTTTTTAGCATAAGTAATATTATAAGAAGGTAATTCAAAGGCTTTAAGGTTTGGGAATTCTTTTTTTAACAATTCTAAAGCCACACCATCACTGGCGAGTACAGGTTCAAAATTATGAGCGATTAATGCATTTATAATAGGAATACATCTTGTAGAATGCCCTAAACCCCAATTTAATGGTGCCACTAAAATCCGTTTTCTTGTATTCAACTTATATCGTGTTTCTTAATTTTAGATTGTATTAAACAAAGGTAAACCTAAAATGTTTGCTTAATTTTACCGAATTATTAATAAATCTAAAATTTGTGGGAAGTAAAAATAAACTCAAGCGCTTTAGGGAAAACGAAACCTTTCATAATGTATATCAACCAACACGAGAAGAATTGGTTGATGCAACATATAAATTAAAAGGAAAATGGAAAACGGAAGTTTTTAAAAACAACAATCCGTTGGTTTTAGAATTAGGTTGTGGTAAAGGTGAATATACTGTTGGTTTAGCAAAACGGTATCCGAACAAAAACTTTATTGGAATAGATATTAAAGGTGCGCGTTTTTGGAGAGGCGCAAAAACAGCGATTGAAGAAAACATTCCTAATGCGGCATTTATTAGAACACAAATAGAATTAATTACATTCGTTTTTGAAGAAAATGAAGTCGATGAGATTTGGATTACCTTCCCAGATCCACAGATAAAATATCAGCGTACAAAACATAGAATGACGAATTTACAGTTTTTAGATCGCTATAAAATAGTCTTAAAACCAGGAGGCTTAATGCACCTAAAAACGGATAGCGAATTTATGCACGGTTACACGTTAGGTTTGTTACACGGTCTCGGTCACGAGGTGTTGTATGCTAACCATAATGTTTATAAATTAGAAGGTAGCCCAGAAGAAGTCACTGAGATTCAAACCTTTTACGAAAGCCAGTATTTAGAGAAAGACAAAGCAATTACGTATATTAGATTCAAAATCAACTAAAGTTTGAGTATTACTGTTATTTTTTTTCTTGGGCTTTTTGTCGCACTTGTCGGAGTAATACCTCCTGGATTGCTCAATATGACGGCGGCAAGAATTAGCCTAAAGGAAGGAGCTGGTCGTGGTATTATGTTTTCTACTGGTGTATGTATTGTGGTTTATATTCAAACTTATATTGCCGCAATTTTTGCAAGATATTTATCGAATCATCCCGATATTGTAGAGATTTTACAACGTGTTGCTTTTGTTATATTTGTTCTAATAACGGTTTATTTTTTGATGTTAGCATCGAAACAAAAAGAACCAAAACAAGAAACTGAAATAAAAAGTAAACACGGTAGATTATTACATGGTATGCTATTGTCTACACTTAATATCTTTCCTATTCCGTACCAAGCTTATATGACCATTACATTGGTGTCTTTTGGTTGGATGAATTTTGAAAAATTAAGCATTGTTACCTACGTTACAGGTGCTGCAACAGGAACTTTTGTAATGTTGTATTTCTATATTTTCTTTTTCGATAAGATTAAAGACCGAAAATTCACTTCACAAAAAAGTATGAATTATAGTATTGGTATTATTACAGGTTTTGTTGCTTTAGTAACATTTATCAATATTGTAAGAGAGCTCTAAATGAAACCGGAAACACTTAGTTTTTTTGAAAAAGTTTATGATGTTGCTCGCAAAATTCCTTATGGAAGCGTTACAAGTTACGGAGCGATTGCCAAATATTTAGGAGCAGGAAAAAGTGCGAGAATAGTAGGGTATGCTATGAATGCCTCGCATAATAAAGATGTGCCAGCACACCGCGTTGTTAACCGAAAAGGACTGTTAACAGGGAAACATCATTTTGAAGGGACTAATTTAATGCAGCAGCTTCTAGAAAATGAAGGTGTTGAAGTTGTAGAAAATCAAATCCAGAATTTAGAGGCTATTTTTTGGGATCCTGCTAAAGAACTTTAGTTATTTTAAGTTTTATAATTAAGTAGGAATGACTTTACCTCCTCATTACGGAAATTGGTAGCCAATTTAGACGTCATTTTATATATTATTTCAGGTTGACTTTTTCGTCTGTCTCTACAACGATTAATAAACCAAATCTATCTATTGCACAATTCAATTTTAGCGCTTCAAATTCTAAAGTTTTCTAAGTACCTTTGCACATAGAATTAATCTTAATAAAAAGAGATTAGGCGCTGTAATTTAGATACTTTTCTCTCTACTCATAATTGATATGAAACTAAAAAAACAAGATATACTTAACGCTTTAAAAACTATAACAGCACCTGGTGAAGGTGAAAATATGGTAGATAGCGGAGCTGTAACTAATGTCGTCACTTTTGCTGATGAGGTAATTGTTGATATTACAATAAGAAATCCAAGTCTTCAGGCACGTAAAAAAACTGAAGTTGAAATTTTACAAACCATTCATAAAAAGGTTTACGAAAAAGCTAAAATAAAGGTCAATGTAAAAGTTGATGCCGCAGCTACGCAGCCTAAAAATGAGATTAAAGGAAAAGCAATTCCAGGTATTCAGAATATTGTAGCCGTTGCTTCGGGTAAAGGAGGTGTAGGAAAATCTACAGTAACAGCAAATTTAGCAGTGACTTTGGCTAAAATGGGCTTTAAAGTTGGTGTTTTAGATGCTGATATTTACGGACCATCAATTCCTATTATGTTTGATGTAGCGAATGAACGTCCATTATCTGTAACTATAGATGGGAAGTCTAAAATGAAGCCTGTAGAAAATTACGGTGTTAAAGTATTATCTATAGGTTTTTTTACAAAACCAGACCAAGCCGTTATTTGGAGAGGCCCAATGGCGTCTAAAGCATTAAACCAAATGATTTTTGATGCAGCATGGGGAGAATTAGATTTCTTATTACTCGATTTACCTCCAGGGACAGGCGATATTCACTTAAGTATTATGCAGGCATTACCTATTACAGGAGCCGTTGTGGTAAGTACACCTCAAAATGTAGCTTTAGCAGATGCTAAAAAAGGTGTAGCTATGTTTCAACAAGATAGTATTAATGTCCCAGTTTTAGGGATCATTGAAAATATGGCTTACTTTACTCCAGCAGAACTTCCGGATAATAAATATTATATCTTCGGAAAAGAGGGAGCAAAACATTTAGCAGAAGATTTAAAAGTGCCGTTTTTAGGAGAAGTTCCTTTGATTCAGAGCATAAGAGAAGCCGGAGATTTAGGGAGACCAGCAGCAATGCAAACGGCAACTCAAATTGAAGAGGCTTTTGAAAACATAACGCGAGCGGTTGTTCAGCAAGTTGTAAATAGAAATGAAGATTTACCAGCTACCGAAGCAATAAAAATTACAACCATGGCAGGTTGCTCTGCCGTAAACAAAAAGTAAATGAGCTCAGAAGAACTTAAAATGAATGTTGAAAAAGCATTAGATGAAATCCGTCCGTTTTTACAAAGTGATGGTGGTGATATTAACTTATTGTCTATAGACGATGGTAAGTTTGTAAAAGTTCAACTCGTAGGTGCTTGTACATCTTGTAGTGTAAATCAAATGACATTAAAGTCTGGTGTAGAGATGACGATTAAGAAATATGCACCACAAATCGAAAAAGTTATTAATGTAGAATAAGAAATGTGACATTTGTCACATTATTAATAAAAACACATTAGTAGTTTTGCTTTCAATTTTATAGTCATGATTACAACAGATATACTTATTATTGGTGCTGGTCCAACAGGCCTTTTTACGGTTTTTGAAGCCGGACTTTTAAAACTAAATTGCCATTTAATTGATGCATTACCACAACCAGGTGGCCAATGTTCTGAGCTTTATCCTAAAAAACCTATTTATGATATTCCAGCTTATCCTGAAATTTTAGCAGGTGATTTAACAGAGAAACTCTTAGAGCAATGCAAGCAATTTGAACCTGGATTTACATTAGGTGAGCGCGCAGAAACCATAGAAAAACAAGAGGACGGAAGTTTTATTGTAACTACAAATAAAGGGACAAAGCATAAAGCGCCTGTAATTGCGATTGCAGGAGGTTTAGGAAGTTTTGAGCCACGTAAACCGTTATTAGATAATATTACAGATTTTGAAGATTGTGGAGTAGAATACATGATTAAAGAACCAGAGCTTTATCGCAATAAAAAAGTGGTTATTGCCGGTGGTGGAGACTCGGCTTTAGATTGGAGTATCTTTTTAAGTGATATTGCTTCGAGTGTAACATTAATTCATAGACGAAACGAATTTAGAGGACATCTAGACTCTGTAGAGAAAGTTCAAGAATTAAAAAATAGTGGTAAAATAAATCTAATCACTCCGGCTGAAATCACAGCAATTAATGGAAATGGTAAGGTTGAAAATGTAGAAGTCACTAAAAAAGGAGAAGCACCTATTTTGGTAGAAACCGATCATTTTATTCCGCTTTTTGGATTATCTCCTAAATTAGGTCCTATTGCAAATTGGGGACTAGAGATAGAAAAAAATGCCATAAAAGTTAATAATGCTTTAGATTACCAAACCAATATACCAGGTATTTACGCTATTGGAGATGTTAATACCTATCCTGGGAAATTAAAATTAATTCTATGTGGGTTTCATGAAGCGACATTAATGTGTCAATCGGCTTATCAAATTATAAACCCTGGGAAACGTTATGTTTTAAAATATACCACAGTTGCAGGAGTTGATGGATTTGATGGCACACGAAAAGAAGCGCCAAAAGCTGTAGTGAAAGCTATTGATTAAAAAAAACGCTGTTAGTTCCCCAAAAAAAATTAAGGCCTAGACTTAGTAGCATGTGGTTGCTTAATGAAGTCGGTTTGTGAGATTTTTATAATTAACTAATTTAAACTCTTAGAACTCCGCGTGAGTTTTGTGAGTCTCCGTGAAAAATTATGGAACAAGATATAAATATTACAATCATTGATAGAGATGGTGTAAAGCATCAAATTGAAGCTCCAACAGATATGGCTATGAACTTAATGGAAGTTGTTCGTTCTTATGAACTAGCTCCAGAAGGGACTATTGGGATTTGCGGTGGTATGGCTATGTGTGCCTCTTGTCAATGTTATGTGTTAAGCGATACGGAATTGCCTGAAATGCAAGACGACGAAGAAGCTATGCTTTCTGAAGCATTTAATGTTAAAGAGAATAGTCGCTTAGGTTGTCAAATTCAAATGACTAATGACATGGAAGGTCTGGAAGTGGAGTTGGCTCCTGAGTCATAACAAACTCCAGCGAATGCAGGAAGTGCATAATTATATTAACAAGTCTACGCCTTAATAAGAATGCGAAGTAAAATGGACATGGTAATTGGTGTTACAGTTATAAAGCGGATGTACCAAGTATAGTATTTTTCATCTTTTAAATCTTCGGTAGTAATTGTTGAATATATTCAGAACTCTAGAAATTATAATTACCATTCAGAAGTACATTTATAAAAGTGCCATAAAAAATTATGTCGTTTTATAATCGGCTAAGTTTGTTGGTCCTTCTAATAAAAAGCGATCTATTTTTAATGTGCCGCTGTCGGTGGTTACAATTTGCCATTTTATAAGTGAAATAGCTCCATTTTCAATTTCTAGACCTGTAATACTTCTTGGGTGGACACAACTTCCATCATTAAAAAAAGCAATGTCACCTGGCTCAGGAAAACGCGGTCTGTGCGTGTGTCCAACAATGGTAATTTGATTGTTGTTTTCAATAATCCATTTTTTTGTGCGCCGTTCTACTTTAATAAGCTCTTTGTAGTTTTTAGCTGGTGTTGTTGGATCGGCAATACCCATAACATTTAGTGGCTTCCATAAGATACGAACTAAAAAACGACTCCATTTCCAAAACGTATAATTCCACCAATCGGCTTGATGACCATGGGTTAAAAATAAGTTTTGGTTGGTTTCTGTATGTTTTAAAATGATAGCTTCATGATATTGAATACCACAAAATAAATCTTCATCATTTCCTGTTTTTGGGTCAAAAAAAGTAGACAAATGCTTTTCTACATATTTAGGGTCACGATACACCATATCGTGGTTGCCCCAAATCATGTGTAGACGATTTTCATCGTGAAATTGCTTCATCAACATATACACATTTTTGTGTGCATAAAAGATAGATTCAAAGGACAGATTTTCCCACAACTCATCTCCATCTCCAATTTCACAATACTGAAATCCTTCATTATAATAATGCTTTAGGGCATGAAAATAAATGTTGCGATTGTTGGCGAAATCATCCGCAAAACTGTTATCACCTCTGTGGCAATCGCTAAATAGTATAAGCTTACTAGAATCATCAAAGTTGATAATTTTAGCATTTTTGAAAGCGCGATCTAATCTCGATTTTGAAGACATGTATATTCTTTGTTCGACTAATTTAAACAAAAAATGCTTCCCAATAATGAGAAGCATTTTTATGAATTCTAGTTTATAGCCATTAGGCCTTTAAAAAGACCTGAAATTATAGGTTTTAAATTCTATTTAAAGGCGTTTAAACCTGTGACATCTAAACCTGTAATTAATAGATGTATATCGTGAGTACCTTCATAAGTAACCACACTTTCAAGGTTCATCATATGACGCATAATACTATATTCGCCAGAGATTCCCATACCACCTAACATTTGTCTAGCATCACGAGCTATGGTAAGTGCCATATCTACATTGTTACGTTTTGCCATAGAAATTTGAGCAGATGTCGCTGTTCCGTTTTCACGCATCACCCCTAAACGCCATGCTAATAATTGGGCTTTGGTGATTTCGGTAATCATCTCAGCTAATTTCTTTTGTTGTAATTGAAATTGTCCTATAGGCTTTCCAAATTGCATACGCTCTTTACTGTAACGTAAGGCTGTATCGTAGCAATCCATAGCAGCTCCAATGGCTCCCCAAGCAATACCAAAACGTGCCGAATCTAAACACCCTAATGGTGCTCCCAATCCAGATTTGTTTGGTAATAAATTTTCTTTAGGCACTTTTACATTATCAAAAATAAGCTCTCCTGTAGCAGAAGCTCTAAGTGACCATTTGTTATGTGTTTCTGGTGTAGAAAAGCCTTCCATACCACGTTCTACAATAAGCCCGTGAATTCGTCCTTCTTCATTTTTAGCCCAAACTACGGCTACATTACAAAAAGGAGAATTACTAATCCACATTTTAGCACCATTTAAAAGGTAATGGTCTCCCATATCTTTAAAATTAGTTACCATACCTCCTGGGTTAGAACCATGATCTGGTTCTGTAAGTCCAAATGAGCCAATCCATTCACCAGAAGCTAACTTTGGTAAATATTTTTGACGTTGTGCTTCGTTACCATATTTCCAAATAGGATACATTACTAAAGACGATTGTACAGATGCCGTACTACGTACACCTGAATCTCCACGTTCAATTTCTTGCATTATTAAACCATAAGAAATTTGGTCTAATCCTGCTCCACCATATTCTTCAGGGATGTATGGACCAAAAGCTCCGATCTCAGCTAATCCTTTAACGATTTGTGTAGGAAACTCTGCTTTTTGAGCGTAGTCTTCTATAATTGGAGACACATCGCGTTTTACCCATTCTCTGGCTGCATCGCGTACTAACTTGTGCTCTTCTGTAAGTAATTCATCAAGATTGTAATAATCTGGTGCTTCGAATAAATCTGGTTTCATTCTAATTTTGATATTTATAACTTCTAATTTTGAGAATTTACCAAAATAGAAGGTGTTATTTTATAAGTTTAACAAAAGTAACGAAAACGATAGCATTGCCCAACAATAGATTTACATTTTCAGATAAAAATCTTTAGTGAGATTAATATAGTCTTCTGTGTATTGGTGACGTGCAGTTTCAATAATGAGTTCAGAGATTTCATGGTCTTGTTGCTGAAAACTAAATTCTAATAAACTGCGTTTAATTTCGGAATTAGGATTGCCTTTAACACGACGTAAACGTTTAGGAAACAATCCTACTTTTGAAGCTAGGTTAATAAAGTGAGCTTCTTCCTTATATGGAAGAATTACAGATAATAAACCATTTTCGGATAGTAAATTTACAGCGGCAAAAATTAAATGCTCAAAAGGCATGGCATCATTAAAGCGCGCCAAATCTCTTGCCTCGTTATCCGTTTTATAATCTTCAGAATAGAATGGGGGATTGCAAATAATTAAATCGAATTCGTCCTCAATTTCTTCTACAAATTCTAAAAGCGAAGCGTGATAACAAAATAAGCGGTCTGCCCAAGCTGAATTTTCAAAATTCTCAGAACACTGTTCATAGGCTTCAGCATCAATTTCTAAAGCTTCAATATTTTCAGCATGGCTTCTTTGCGCTATCATTAGAGATAAAATACCTGTTCCTGCTCCAATATCTAAGACAGAAAACGGATTATGATCAAGAGAAGTCCAAGCACCAAGTAATACTCCATCTGTACCAATTTTCATGGCACAACGATCTTGATGGACTGTAAATTCTTTAAATTTAAAAGGCAGCGAACTCATTAGTCTTCAAGATATAAATCAATGAGTCCTTCAGGCGTATTAACTTCTATTGTTTTATGTGTTCTATCAACCTTAACAATAAATTCATCGTTCATAGGAATTAAGATTTCAATGCCGTCTCTATCAATTTCAAATAAAGATTGTGCTGTAGAATCATTAATCCCAGTTATAGTTCCAACCTCGCCAAAATTTTTATCCTTAATGGTAAAACCAATTACTTCATGAAAATAAAACTTATCGCCATCGAGTTTTGGGAGCAAATCTAGAGGTAGGTATAATTCTGTTTTTATTAATGCATCTGCATCAGCTTCTGTATCTACATCTTCAAATTTTAAGCGTAATAAATCAGATTTGTGTAATTGTGAAGCTTCAATAAAAAAAGGCACTAGATTACCTCTTAAATCAATAAAAACAGCATCTAAATTATCGTATAAGTCAGGTTCGTCTGTATCAAGTTTAGCTAAAAGTTCTCCTTTAAAACTGTATTTTTTTACAATTTTCCCTAAATAAAAACAATCTTCTTTTTTCATGACAAATTTTATTTGTCATCCTGAATTAGTTTCAGGATCTCAATTAATATTAGTAAATATTCAGTTTTTTTAACAGTATTTATTCAATTGAGTATTTATTCGATATAAAATACATAATTGAACAAAAAAAACCCAGACTATGATAGTCTGGGTTTAAAAGTATAAAATAAATTTTTTACTCTTCTTCGTTAGAAGCTTCAGTTGCAACATCTTCTGCTACTTCTTCTTCAACAACTGGCGCAGCTGCAGCGATACGTGCTTCATTTACTGCTTTTTCAGCTTCAAGTGCTTTAGCTTTAACTTCAGCGTCTGCTTTAGATAAACCATCAGATTTAGCTTCAATTTTAGCTGCTTTTTCTTCCAACCAAGCATTGAATTTTGCTTCAGCTTGCTCTTCAGTTAATGCACCTTTTCTAACTCCACCAGCTAAATGGTGTTTAAGCAGCGCTCCTTTATAAGATAAAATTGCTTTTGCTGTGTCAGTAGGTTGTGCACCATTTTGTAACCATGTTACAGCTCCGTCAACATCTAATTCGATAGTTGCAGGATTGGTGTTTGGATTGTAAGCCCCTAATTTCTCAAGGTATTTACCATCTCTTTTAGCGCGTGAATCCGCTGCTACGATCCAATAATAAGGTTTCCCTTTCTTACCGTGTCTTTGTAATCTAATTTTTACAGGCATAATAATTAATTAATGAGGTTCTCGACCTCTGTTATTAATGAGGGCGCAAAGATACTATAATTTTTTATATATCGCTGTTATAAATCATTTTAACTACTAAGAAGTCCACTTTAACTAAAAGAAAATTATCAGTTAGGCTGATTATTAAAAATTATTATACTTTTGACACTCTTGTTTCGTTATATTTGAAGCAATAAAATTACCTTTTAGAATATGAAAAAACTAATCCTCTTATCTCTTGTTTTTCTAACAATATTTAGCTGTGGTGACGAAGTAGAGTTTAATACACCTGCTTTTCAGGGTGATCGTGAAAATGCACTTTGGAGAGCTAAAGCGTTTTCAGCCAGCATCCAAGCCAATGGCTTTTTAACTATTACAGGAACAAATAATTATGAAACCGTAAAACTAACAGTACCATCGGTAATTGAGTCCGATTTTATTGTTGGTGATATCGATGTTATTGAAGCTGAGTACATTGATGGCTTTGGTACCACATTCTCTACCAATAACAAACCTGATGAAAGTGTTTCAATTTATCCGGAATTAGGGGAAATTAGTATTGAAGAAATTGATGTCGTTAACAAAACCTTTACAGGGACCTACCGGTTTTTAGCTTTTGATGCTTCAGGAATGAACGCGGTTGGATTTACTAATGGAATTTTTTATAAAGTCCCTTTAATTTCGGGAGAATTTCCAACAGATCCTATTACTTGTGTTGATGTTGAAGTGGCTACCCAAGTTGCTTTAGCGGCTTATGAAGCTACATTTTCTTCAGGTTTAGAATTTGTAAATAGTGCAGCTTATTTAGCGGCATGTAGTGCTTATTCAGAAGCTTTAACGAATCAGCGCATCTATTGTGGAGATTCTGATGGTGCTTTGCAAGCTATAATAGATGGGTTAGGAGATTGTCAGATTTCTTGTGATATTGCTACTGCAAATGTTGTAGAGGCACATTCACAATATACAACAGCAACTATTGGTAATTATAATGAAAAATGCGCACAATACTTACTTTTCTTACAAGAACAAATAGATATTTGTGGAGATGCAGATGGAAGTGTTCAAGCAGAAATAGATGGTTTAGATTGTGGTGATGCTGATGGTGACGGTGTTCCTGATGCTTATGAAGATTTTAATGGTGATGGTGATATTGAGAATGATGATACCGATGGAGACGGAGTGCCAAATTATTTAGATAACGATGACGATGGTGATGGTGTGTTAACACAGTTTGAAGCTAAAGATGTAAATGGTAATCCTATTGATACCGATGGTGATGGTGATGTCGATTATTTAGATAATGATGATGATGGTGATACCTTGTTAACCATAAATGAAAATGCAGATCCAAATGGTGATGGTAATCCTGATGATGCGGTAGATACAGACGGAGATGGTATACCAGATTATTTGCAAGCTTAACACATTTAATATAGTATAAGAAAAAAGCGTCACCCATTATAGGGGACGCTTTTTTTATGTTTAAAACTCTTTGTAATTTCATTTCAGAAAAGTACAAATTCTATGTAATTTTATAAGCTAACTTTTTGAAGACTATAATTGTAATTTTTGCTGATTATAAGCGTTTTATGCTTTAGTGTTCTTGCAGTAAAAACACACGATTTAATAATAAACGACAGAACAACGCATGTACTTAATATTCGATACTGAAACCACAGGATTACCAAAACGCTGGGATGCCCCAATTACCGATACTGATAATTGGCCAAGATGTATTCAGATTGCCTGGCAATTGCATGATGGTATGGGGAATTGTATAGAGCATCAAGATTATTTGGTACAACCAGACGGGTTTAATATTCCTTATGATGCCGAAAAAATTCACGGCATTTCGACGGAATTAGCACAAGAACAAGGGGTGCCACTAGCTGAAGTTTTAGAAAAGTTTAATGCTGCTTTGTCTAAAACAAAATTTGTTGTTGGTCAGAATGTAAAGTTCGATTTAAATATTATGGGTGCAGAATTTGTGCGTGAAAACGTTACAAATCCACTTCAAGAATTACCTGTTTTAGATACCTGTACAGAACACACCGCAAGCTTATGTCAATTGCCTGGTGGACGTTACGGAAAGTTTAAATTACCAACTTTAACGGAATTACACGAGTATTTATTTAATAAACCATTTTCTGAAGCACACAATGCTACTGCCGATGTAGAAGCGACCACGCGTTGTTTTTTAGAGTTAATAAGACGAAAACAATATACTAAGGAAGAGTTAGATGTTGAACCTGAGTATTTTGAGAAGTTTACGCAAGAAAATCCTGCCGAAATTCAACTTATTGGTTTAAAACATATCAATCTTAAGAAGGAAAGTGCAAAGATTAACGCACGCCTTCAAAAAGAACAAGCGGTACCTACAAGCATTGATAAAGAAGCGGCATCACAACTTAAGGATGTTGATTTTGCGCATTTACATAACCATTCTCAGTATTCTATTCTGCAATCAACAATTAGTATTAAAGACTTAGTGGCTGCAACAGCTAGAGAAGGCATGCCAGCAGTAGCTTTAACTGACCACGGAAATATGATGGGAGCCTTTCACTTTGTGACAGCCGTTTCCAATCATAATAAAGGTGTAAAAGCACAACACAAACAAGCAGAAGAAGCCGGATTAGAAAAGAAAGGAAAAATTATAAAACCAATTATTGGTTGTGAGTTTTTTGTCTGTGAAAATCACGCAGATAAAACCAGAAAAGACAATGGTTATCAAATTGTATTGATGGCTAAGAATAAAAAAGGCTATCACAATTTAGCGAAATTATCATCGGCCGCCTTTACAGACGGTTTTTATTACGTCCCAAGAATTGATAAAAAACAGATAGAACACTACAAAGAAGATTTAATTTGTTTAACAGGAAATCTCTATGGGGAAGTGCCAAGTAAGGTTTTAAATGTTGGAGAAAATCAGGCAGAAGAAGCCTTATTGTGGTGGAAAGAAACGTTTCAAGATGACTTGTATGTTGAAATAATGCGTCACAATCAAGAAGACGAAAATCGTGTCAACCCTGTGTTAATTAAATTAGCGAAAAAGCATGATGTTAAATTGGTAGCGACTAACAATACTTATTATGTCGATCAAGAAAATGCCAATGCCCACGATATTTTATTGTGTGTAAAAGATGGAGAAAAACAGGCAACACCTATTGGTCGTGGTCGTGGTTATCGTTATGGTTTGCCAAATCAGGAATATTACTTTAAATCTTCAGAAGAAATGAAAGCACTCTTTAGAGATGTGCCAGAAGCCATTGTGAATATTCAGGAAGTTGTCGATAAAATTGAACCTTACGAATTAGCGCGAGATGTCTTATTACCGGCTTTCGATATTCCTGAAGAATTTAAATTTGAAGAGGATTTAGTAGATAACGGTAAACGCGGTGAAAATGCTTTTTTACGTCATTTAACATATAAAGGAGCCAAAATCCGTTATGGTGAAATTACTCCAGAAATTGAAGAACGTCTCGATTTTGAGTTAAGCGTTATCGAAAAAACAGGGTATCCAGGATATTTCTTAATTGTAGAAGATTTTATTCGTGAAGCCAGAAAAATGGATGTTTCCGTTGGTCCTGGTCGTGGATCGGCAGCAGGTTCGGTGGTTGCTTATTGTTTGTGGATTACCAATATTGATCCGATTAAGTACGATTTACTTTTTGAGCGTTTCTTAAATCCAGATCGTGTAAGTATGCCCGATATTGATATCGATTTTGATGATGAAGGTCGAAGTCGCGTTATGGATTATGTTATCGAAAAATATGGTTCCAATCAAGTTGCGCAGATTATTACCTACGGAACTATGGCGGCAAAATCATCGATTAGAGATACCGCTAGGGTTTTAGATTTACCATTAAATGAAGCCGATCATATTGCCAAGTTAATTCCCTTGATGTCCAAACTCGGAAAGATTTTTGGTTTAGACGAAAAGGAATTGGCTAAAAAATTCCGTGCAGAAGATTTAGAAAAAATTAATGAGCTTCTAAATATTTCCGATGGTGATGATTTACAAGCAGAAACCTTAAATCAGGCACGAATCTTAGAAGGTTCGGTTCGTAATACAGGTATTCATGCCTGTGGTGTTATTATCACACCAAGTGATATTACCAATTATGTACCAGTGTCTTTAGCTAAGGATTCTGACTTATATGTTACCCAATTTGATAACTCTGTCGTAGAAAGTGCAGGGTTGTTGAAAATGGATTTCTTGGGATTAAAAACCTTAACGTTAATTAAGGATACCGTTAAGCTTGTAAAAGCCAAGCACGGTATTTTGCTCGATCCAGAGAATTTTCCTTTGGATGATGTGAAAACTTATGAGTTGTTCCAACGTGGTGAAACGGTTGGTGTGTTCCAGTATGAATCGCCTGGTATGCAAAAACACATGAAAAATCTTAAGCCAACGGTTTTTGATGATTTAATTGCCATGAACGCCTTGTATCGTCCTGGTCCAATGGAATATATTCCAAGTTTCATTGCGCGTAAACATGGTGATGAAGAGATTGTGTACGATTTACCAGAAATGGAAGAGTACCTTAAAGAAACTTACGGAATTACAGTTTACCAAGAGCAAGTAATGCTACTGTCTCAAAAATTGGCCGATTTTACCAAAGGTGAAGCCGATGTCTTGAGGAAAGCCATGGGTAAAAAGCAGATTGCGGTTTTGGATAAAATGAAACCAAAATTTATTGAGCAAGCTGGTGCTAAAGGTTTAGACAAAACAAAATTAGAGAAAATCTGGAAGGATTGGGAAGCCTTTGCGAGTTACGCCTTTAACAAGTCGCACTCTACATGTTATGCATGGATTGCGTACCAAACCGCCTATTTAAAAGCGCATTATCCAGCAGAATATATGGCTGCGGTATTATCCAATAACATGAACGATATTAAATCTGTAACCTTCTTTATGGAAGAGTGTAAACGGATGCGATTACCCGTTTTAGGACCAGATGTTAATGAGAGTTTTTATAAATTTTCGGTAAATAAAGATAATGCCGTTCGTTTTGGAATGGGTGCCATAAAAGGGGTTGGTCATGGAGCCGTTAAAACGATAGTAGAAAACAGAAAAGAAGGTGGGCCGTATAAGTCTATTTTCGATTTAGCTAAGCGTATCGATTTGCGAGCAGCCAACAAGAAAGCATTTGAAGGGCTTGCTAACGCAGGAGGCTTTGATTGTTGGGCAGATACACATAGAGCACAATATTTTGCAGACGATGGTGATGGAATTACCTTTTTAGAAAAAGCGGTTAAATATGGTGCCAAACATCAGGAGAATGAAAACTCAGCTCAGGTCAGTTTGTTTGGTGAAGCTAGTGATGTGCAAATTGCAGAACCCTTTGTACCACCTTGTGAAGATTGGGGAACGATGGAGAAATTATCGCGAGAACGCGAAGTGGTTGGTATTTATATTTCAGGCCATCCCTTAGATGATTTTGCTATTGAAATGAAGACGTTTTGTAACGGAGTGGTGGCGCATTTTAATGATTTGGAAGCTATTGTAAATAAGGAAATTACTTTTGGAGGTGTTGTTACAGATGTACAACATCGTGTAAGTAAACAAGGTAAAGGTTGGGCTATTTTTACGATTGAAGATTATACCGATAGTTTTGAATTCCGAATTTTTGGAGAAGATTATTTAAAGTTTAGACACTTCTTTGTAATCAATTCTTTCGTTTATGTCAGAGCTTTTGTACGTGAAGGTTGGGTCAATAGAGATACTGGTAAAAAAGGAGAACCACGAATTCAGTTTAATAATTTTCAGTTGCTACATGATGTGATGGATACCTATGCTAAAAAGTTATCCATCCAATTAAATATTAAAGATTTAGAAAGGGAAACAGTTTCTGTATTATATGACTTAATAAAATTCCATGAAGGCAACCAAACCTTAAATTTTGTGGTCTATGATAATATTGAAAAAATTAAAGTGCAGATGCCAAGCCGAAAAAATAAAGTCAAGATTTCGCAACAGCTGTTAAATAGTTTGAAGGAGCATGATATAATGTATAAGTTGAATTAGTATTTGAAATGAACACGAAAATGGAAGATTCTTTTATTATTAAATCAATACACTATAAAAGATTATTTGAGGAAAAGGTTTTATCTATAAATCTAAATTTCGTAGATGACAGAATAGGAGAAGAAAGGTTAAATTCTATAAGAAGTTCAAAATTTAATAAAAACGAGCTATAGTAAACATTGGTTAGAATTTCGTTTTTCATGATTCCATTTTCGATTAACACATTAAATTTAAGAAATCTACAGTATTATTTGGAATAGTCATTCCAATGTATTTATATTTGCAACGTGAATAAAAAAGAGGCCATATTATCATCTGCACTTATACTGCTTACAGAGAAAGGAGTTCATAATACACCAATGTCTGCTATTGCAAAAGCTGCCGGAACAGGAATGGGAACCATTTATAACTATTTCCCTAACAAAGCGTCCTTAATCAATGAGATTTATGTAAATATAAAGGCCAAAGAAAAATTAGTGTTTTTAGATTTTGATGTAGAACAACCAATAAAAACACAATTTGAAAATTATCTAAGATCTATTATTGATTTTTTTATTGCGAATCCTGCTTATTTCAAATTTATGGAGCAATTACAAGCGTCTCCAATTATTACTAAAGAAAGTAGAGAAGAAGGAGGGAAATCTGTTGCTCCAGTCCATGAACTATTAGTAAAAGGTCAACAAGAGCGCATTATTAAAGCTATAGAATTAGATGAAATATTAATGTTTATTGGTGGTGCTATTTTGGCTTATTTAAGATGGTATTTTCACCAGTCAGAAACAAAAACGACATCCCTTAAAAATCAAACACAAATGGTTTGGGACGCCATTAAAGAATAAAAAAATTTATCTAATAATTGGAATGAATATTCATTCCATAAACTAATAATTATGAAAAAAAATGTATTAATTACAGGAACATCAACAGGAGTAGGGTTTGAAGCTTCAATACTATTTGCTAAGAATAATTATAAGGTCTATGCTACAATGCGAAACCTAAAAAAAGCTGACCAACTCAAAAAGAAAATAGAAGAATAAAATTTGGATATTGAGTTACTGCCTTTAGATGTCACTAAAATTGACTCCATTACATCTGCGGTTGAGACCATTATAGAAAAACATGGTAGAATAGATGTGCTGGTTAATAATGCAGGAGCCGGATTTGCCAAAACAACTGAACAATCTACAGAAGATGAAATTAGATGGGTGACTGAAGTGAATTATCACGGAGTGGTATTCTGTACACAAGCTGTGCTGCCTTATATGAGAAAACAAAAGAGTGGTCAAATCATAAGTATTACCTCTGTTGGTGGTTTAGTCGGACAGCCATTTAACGAATTGTATTGTGGAGCAAAGTTTGCCGTAGAAGGTTTTATGGAAGGTTTAGCAACTTATGTCAGTGATGCTTTCAATATTAAAATCACTTGTGTAGAACCAGGAGGAATTGCTACAGCATTTATGACGTCTGCCATCGAAAAAACCGCTGTTGAAGGTCAATTTGCAACTGGAGAATATCAACCAATCTTTGAACGATATATGGCAGGAAATCAAAAACGAGCAAATGAAAGTGAAAATCAGGTGTATCAAACAGGAGCTGAGGTTGCAGAAGTGGTTTTAAATGTCGCACAGCATGAACAGCCACCACTGCGAATTAGAACCTCAAAATGGGCTGAAGATTTTTGTGAACTAAAAACGCAAGCCGATCCGGATGGCACTAAGATTGTTAATCAGATAAAGGCTAGTTTTTTATAAGCAATTCGTATGAAAACAATATACTAGATATCTACAGGCGTCATTTCTGCATTTCTATTGTTAAGTTCGTATTCTTACCTGTTTAGTAAAAGCACTATTGATGGCATTAAAGCATTGAGTTTTCCTGACTATTTTAGGATAGAGTTGGCAGTACTAAAAGGTATAGCAGCTATTATATTAGTACTGCCATTTGTATCCTCGCAGTTAAAAGAATGGACTTATGCTGGGTTGGATTATTCCTAGTAACGGCATTAGTTGCACATGTTAAGCATAAGGATTCCATATTTATAATGTTATTGCTCTTTGTTTTAATGGGGATTTTAATAGTTTCAAATATTTATATGCATAAATATCTAAAATAAATACGATGGTAATAATGCATACAAAAATAACGGTTGAGCTATTCAAACGATATTAAATTTTATACATTTATGGTCAGGGCCAAGCCTAAAAATTAGTGCATAATATGTTATTTGAAAACCCATTATTTTTAATTCCATTCAGTAGCGGACTCATCTTTTGTGTCCTAGGATGGTTTATGTACAAATTTCCACCAAAGAAGATCAATAGCATCTATGGGTATAGAACAGCAAGTTCTATGAAAAATCAACAGAGATGGGATTTTGCACAACTATATGCCTCTAAACAAATGATAAAGTACGGACTGCTACTTTCAGTAGTTGGATTCATAGGTTTGGTATATCAACCCACTGAAGGGATTTCTACAATTTTAGGTCTGGGTTTAATGATTGTAATGGTTAGTCTATTGATTTTTAGAGTGGAGAATAAGATAAAAGAAAGGTTTCAAGATACAGAATGAAAGACATCCCAATACATTTAAAAGCCATTTGATGGCGTTTTAAAAGGAAGATAGTGCTCTAATGCATGTGTTTTTTTGATTGTAATAAATAAAATAGACAGACTTGTCTGTTTTTAAAAGTAATTGATATATTTGCATTATGAAACATGCCGAAGTAAAACATAGAATTATAGAAACGGCCTCATTTTTATTTTATAAGAATGGGTATAATTCTACAGGTATTAATCAAATTATTGCCGAAGCAGGCATTGCTAAGGCAACCCTTTACAATCATTTTAAATCTAAAGAAGCGATTTGTCTGGCATATCTTCAATATAAGAATAGCCATTTTCTAGAGAATTTAAAAAATTTCACAACGTCAAAACCCAAAGGAAAAGGACAGATTTTAGCCCTATTCGATTTCCTTCAACTGTTTTATCAGGACAAAGATTTTAATGGGTGTTGGTGTATAAAAACCGTTTCAGAAATTCCAAAAGACAATGAGATCATTCGAAATGAAATTCAATCTCAAAAAAATGATTTCATTACACGTATCGCAACACTAATCACAAACAATTTAGAAGATATTAAAAGTGAAGAAGTAAATTCACTAGCAAGACAAATTTACTTACTCTACGAAAGTGCTGTTGGAGAAAGCCACCTACATCAAGAAGACTGGCCTATTCTTGAATCTAAAAATTTATGTAAAAAAATAATCGTTTAAAAAAATTTGAACACAAAAAGACAGACTTGTCTGTCTGTAATTGATAATTAAATAAAAATGCAATGAAAGAATTTGAAAATAAAGTAGCCTTAGTTGTTGGCGGCACAAGTGGAATAGGTAATGCAACTGCAAATGCCTTATTAGAAGGAGGAGCAACAGTACATGTTGTAGGTAGAAATACCAATAAAATTGCCGATGCACCAAATTTGGTTAAACACACGGCAAACATCTCTAACACGATTGAAGTAGACGCTTTAATCGCAAAAATAGATGGTTTAGATAACTTAGACTATTTGGTAAATGCCTCAGGAATTTTTGGTCCTAAACCTTTTTTAGACCATACGATGGAAGATTATAATTCGTATTTAGATCTAAACAGAGGCTTCTTTTTTATCACACAAAGTGCTGCTAAAAAGATGAAAGCAACTCAAGGTGGTGCTATCGTCAATGTAGGTTCTATGTGGGCAAAACAAGCAGTTAAAGCAACACCTTCTACAGCTTATTCTATGCAGAAAGCAGGGTTGCATTCGCTAACACAACATTTGGCTATGGAATTGGCAGATGATAATATTCGCGTCAATGCCGTGTCGCCGGCTTTAGTAAATACTCCTGTGTATCACGGTGTTTTTGGAGGTGAAGACGCAGCTAAAGAAGCATTGGTTGGCTTTAATGGCTTTCATCCTATAGGTCGTTTTGGTGAATCGGAAGATGTTGCCAATAGTATTGTATTCTTATTGTCAGACAAAGCGGCTTGGGTAACAGGTGCGATTTGGGATACCGATGGTGGTGTTATGGCTGGTAGAAATTAAAAGCATACTACAATTACTAAGTCATAACTTGAGGTTATGACTTTTTTATTCCTCAAGTCTCAAAATACTTTTGATACTTAAATCAGACGAAATATAACAATGAAACAATTTGTAATAATTTTATTGGTATCATTAGCTTTAATGGGCTGTGAGACTAAATCAGGCGACACAAAAAAACAGTTCTTTTTACCACCAGCGACGACTTATAATTATGTAGCCATTGCTAGTGTAAAACTGTTTTATAGAGAAGCAGGAGACAAAAATAACCCAACCATAGTTTTATTGCATGGTTATCCCTCGTCCTCACATTCGTATAGAAACCTTATTCCTATGTTGGCAACACATTACCATGTTGTAGCACCAGACAATTTAGGGTCGGGTTACAGTACCCATTTAAATCCCACAACGACAACATACACTTTTGATCTATTGGCAGATTATACGCAGCAGTTAATGGATACGCTTCAAATTAAGAACTATGTGATGTATATGCAAGATTTTGGAGCTCCTGTGGGCTATCGCATGATGATGAAAAATCCAAAACGTATTCGCGCTTTAATTGTTCAGAATGCGAATACATATTTAGACGGTTTAACGCCTCAACGACAAGAGTTTTTTAGAACGGCACAAACAGATACGTCAGAAGCCAAACACCAATTTTTATATCGTTTAACAAGTGAAGATGCTATAATAAACCAGCAGTATTTGTTTGATTTAGAGGCTTCAAATATTAATATACAAAGTCCGGATGCGTGGACACATGATTTGGCATTTCTAAAGTCTGAAAGTGATAGAAAAATTCAGGTACAGCTTTTTCAAGATTATAATACCAATTTGATTCGCTATCCGAAATGGCAAACCATGTTAAGAGCACAGCAACCAAAAACCCTAATTGTTTGGGGAAAAAAGGATTTAAAATTTAAGGCAGATGGAGCGAAGGCTTATTTAAGAGATTTACCCAATGCGGAGTTACACTTATTGGATGCTGGTCATTTTGCCGCAGAAGAAAAAACAAGAGATATTGCAAAGCTGATTTTAGAATTTTTGTCTAAGAATGCTATAGAATAACAATTTATAAAGATTTGGCTTAAAGCTTAATAATTACGCAGAATTTGCGCAAAGGATGGTAGCGGCATCCTTTTTTGCCATTAAAAGCAAAAAAGATATAGCGGACAGCCTGGTTTATGCGCCCAAAAAAGTGAATATATAAGTCGCCTATATGGCTATAATCAAAACATATACAGCCATTGTAAGGTTTGCGAAATATTTTGACTAATTTTGCAGTTACATCCGTATAGGGGTGTACAAAAAACGAAGTACAATACAATTAAAAAATAAATATTATGGCATTAGAAATAACAGATGCAAATTTTGAAGAGACAGTATTAAAGAGTGCGAAGCCAGTAATGGTTGATTTTTGGGCTGCATGGTGTGGACCTTGTCGTATGGTTGGACCAATCATTGACGAAATCAGCACAGAATACGATGGTAAAGCTGTAGTTGGGAAAGTAGATGTTGATGCGAATCAAGAATTTGCTGCTAAATATGGTGTAAGAAACATACCTACAGTATTAATTTTTAAGGACGGTGAAGTTGTTGGTCGTCAAGTTGGAGTAGCACCTAAAAATGCTTATTCAGACGCTATCGACGCCCTTTTATAGTCAATACTCTAAAAGAAATGATAAAAGGTTTGCCAATATGGTGAACCTTTTTTAGTTTGGACAAGTAACAGTCCTTTTCTTCTTGTGCTAAACACAATCGAAGTATAGGGAGTTAGGAGAGCATTATGGATTTACAACAAGAACTTAATAAAACAGGTGGATTTAAAAACCTCGAATTGTTAGCAAAACAAGTCGTTGAAGGTTTTATTGCTGGTATGCATAAAAGTCCGTTTCATGGGTTTTCTGCAGAGTTTGCCGAGCATAAAATTTATAATCCTGGGGAAAGTACCAAACATATCGATTGGAAACTCTATGCGAAAACAGACCGTTTGTATACTAAACGTTATGATGAGGAAACCAATTTACGCTGTCATATTATATTAGATAATAGTAGCTCTATGCATTATCCGGAAACGGCTGGAACGTCTATAGCTAATCTTAATAAGATTACGTTTTCCGCATTAGCAAGTGCGTCTTTAATGTATATTCTTAAAAAGCAACGCGATGCCGTAGGCTTAAGTATTTATAGTGATAACTATGATTTCTATGCTCCAGAGAAAGGAAGTGAACGCCATCATCAGATGTTATTACATAAATTAAGTGAAGCAGTGGTTTCTAAACCACAAACAGAAACAACAGAAACGTATCGCTATTTACATCAGATTGCTGAAAAGATGCATCGAAGGTCTTTGATTTTTGTCTTTACAGATATGTTTCAAACGTCGGAAGATGACGAAAAACTGTTTGAAGCTTTGCGACATTTAAAGCATAATAAACATGAAGTGGTCTTATTTCATGTTTTTGACAAAGAAAAGGAGCTTACTTTTAATTTTGATAATAGACCCAAGCGATTTATTGATGTTGAGACTGGAGATCACATTAATTTATATGCTGATATTATAAAAGAAAACTATGAAAGTGCTGTAAAAGATTACTTTACAGATTTGAAAATGAAGTGTGGGCAATATAGAATTAAGTATGTTGAGGCCGATATAAATGCAGGATTTAATAGCATTTTAACGACCTATATGTTAGAGCGACAAAAATTTATTTAGATTATTTTTTATTTTTTTACTTTTTTGTTTGTAGAATTGAAAATGCAGTGTATATTTGCACTCGCAATTATGCAACGGTCTGGTAGTTCAGCTGGTTAGAATGTCGCCCTGTCACGGCGAAGGTCGCGGGTTCGAGTCCCGTCCAGACCGCTAAAATTGCAAAACTAAAGCTTCAAGAAATTGAAGCTTTTTTTAGCGATTAAAAGATGTTGTGTTGTTCCAAGAGCAATCTTGGAAGTAGTTTACCAGAGCAATTTGGTAATCCAATGAAAGGCTTTCCTTTTTTCTGAATAAGAAGATTGGGATGCTTTTTTGTTTTTTGGCCTTTTTTGTTCTTAAAAAGGTGCCCTATGCGGTATATTATTTTCTTTTAAGGTGTCTTGTTTTATTTTCTTATTAAATGATTTGTTAATCACTTAACAAGAAGGTAGGTAATAAACTCTACCAGGTTTGTGTGGGGAAGTCTCACTTTAAAAAATAATAAGAGCTTTGTTTGGTCTTTTTTTTTTGTTCTTTTACAGTTATATACCACAATCCTTAAAGAAAAAAAAGATGTATAGACTTACTCAATTTATATTATTTGCAGTTATGACTTGTTGTTTCAATTTAGGTGCGCAAGATCAAATTGGGGAGGATATTACATTTGGAGAAAACAACTCATATGAATTTGGAAATTCGGTCTCCGTATCTTTAGATGGCTCAAGGATGATTACCAGTCATTTGCCTACTAATCGTGTTGGTAATCATGAGGTTCGGGCTTTTGAGAATATTGAAGGCGCATGGAGTCCGTTAGGTCAAATAATTATACAAGATGGTTATGGTTTTGGTCTTTCTGTTGCGATATCTGGTGATGGAAGTCGTATCGCTGTTTATTCGAAAGAGACTTCAGGGATTAATTTTAGTTATGGACATGTGAGAGTTTATGAGTATAATGGAGCAGAGTGGATTCTGTCAATCTTATGTGAGTTCAACAGGAGTGTTAGGTGCGCAGACGATTAACTCGCTTACTTATAATTATAGCAATTTACAACCTTTTGAAAGTAGGGTAATTGATGTCGTATTAAATACGGAGCCTCCTTTAGCTGTAAATGCTGATGATATTTTGCCACTATCAGTGGTGATAACCTCAGGTCAAACAGATATTGATTTATCTAATAATCATTTTGAATTTAATCAAATAGTTGTTAATTCTTATGATCCCAACGATAAACAAGTGGTGCAAGGAAATAGAATTGCAATTGACGATATAAACGAGTATTTACATTATATTATTCGTTTCCAAAATACAGGCTCAGCTAGTGCTATTAGTGTAAGGGTAAGGGATGTCTTAAATGATAAATTAGATTGGGACACGTTTGTACCGGTATCATCGAGTCATGCTTATACAGCTCAAATAACTCAAGGTAATTTGGTAGATTTTATTTTTGAAAACATTCTATTGCCGGCAGAACAAGAGGATGAGTCTATGAGTCATGGTTTTGTTGCATTTAAAATAAAACCTAAAACTGATGTTAGTGTGGGAGATGTGATAGATGGGAATGCAGAGATATATTTTGATTTTAATTCGCCAGTTATCACTAATACGGTTAGTACGGAAGTTGTTGATGATTTCCTGAGTATTAATGAGGATAGTTTAGAAGATTCCTTTAGATTTTACCCAAATCCAGTAAATAATATAATTTACTTATCTGCAAGTTTAGGAGTTGATATTAAGGTTGTTAAAGTCTTTTCTATTGAAGGTAGGTTAGTTTTGGAGGATAATCAAGGGGGAAAGAAATTAATTTAAAATCGTTACCTAAGGGTGTCTATTTCCTTAATGTAGTGTTGAGTAGCGGAAATATTACTAAAAAAATTATAAAAAAATAGACATCTTATTACTTGAATAAGTAGGCTTAGTTAGATGCTATTGGTTTTTTTTTTTTTTATGAGTGGAAACGGTGGGTTGTTTTAGTGTACAAAGGATTCGTTGAAACCGCTAAAATTGCAAAACTAAAGCTTCAAGAAATTGGGGCTTTTTTTAGCGATTAAAAAATGTTTCGTGGTTTCAAGATAGAGCTTTGAAGTAATTTGCCAGAGAAAGTTGGTAATCTAAAGAAGGGTTTTCTTATTTCTGAATAAGAAGATTAGTGTGCTTTTTTTGTTTAAAGTACTATGGGTTAAAAAAAACAGTGTTTGTCATTAAAAAAATAGCAGTCCTGCTAATCGCAATTAATTAACGATAAAACAAAAGGAGCTACATAAGATTGTGGCTCCTTTTTTTGTTCGTAATCGTTCGTGTGTATTTAGGATAAATCTTACGCAATTAAATAACGCAAAAATGTTAACTAAAATACAAGTTTTCAACATGTTATAAACAGGTATTTTGCATTTTGTCGAGCAAAAATAACGTTTTATCGGTGATATATTAGGGAATTACAGAAATACACTTATATTTGTATTTTCTAATAGGCTTTAAAAACGCTAAAAAAGAAAAGCATTTTAATTCATTTTACTATAGATATGTATGTGTCTAAAAAACGTCCCTCGTTTTAAATTTTAGTATGCTTTTAGGTTACCCCCTAAAACAGTTAATAATCCATTTCCCTCCCTCTGTGTATCGCTTTGCGTTACCGTTATTGATGTTAACTTATTTTAACCCTAAATAAATACTTATGAAAACCCTAAAAATTACTTTAGCTTTAGTCGCTGTTCTATTATTAACTGTATCTGGAATGAAATCAAAAGATGTTGCTGTCAATACCGATGAGCCAACATATAAGGAATATAGTCCAAAAGATTTATTAGCTATTGACAAAAAGAAATTGAAATTGCAAACGCAAGGATAATATTATATTGTTTTTTTTATATACTGAACAAAGCTCTCATATAACTATGAGGGCTTTAATTTTTATGTAATTTCTAATTTTAGTCTATTTTTGATACAAATCATTAAACTTTGTTGAAGCGTATATTTTTTGTAGTTTTTATTATTCACATCACATCTGATGTCATTTATGCTCAAAGTAAAGTCATAGATTCCGTCAATGCATTAATATTGAAATCTAAGGACGATACATATTCATTAGATGAACGATTTAAATATGCGAGTACTGCGTCAGAACTAGCAAAAAAGGCGAAAATAGACTCTTTGGTCTTAAAAGCAAATAGGAGTTTATCTACCCAATATTTTTACTTAGAGGAGTATGATAAATATGTAAGTTTAAACAAAGCCAATTTAGACTTAGCAAAAACTCTTAATGATTCTTCGGCTGTAACCGTAGCTGGTTCTAATTTAGGATCGTATTATAGGTACATGCAACAGAACGATAGTTCTTATTTTTTTTATTCTAAAGCATTAAAATTTTATGGCAGTAAGGAGATTTCAGAAGAAAAAGCAAATGCGCTCTTTTATTCGGCAGATCTCCAACAAATGGCAAAAATTTATACAGCGGCTGAAGATGATGCTGTAAAGGCGCTTTCAATTTTAAATAGATTGCCAGAAACAGAATATCGCTTAGATATGTATTGGAGTCTTTATAATTTGTTGGCTATTAATTCTAATGAGGCAGAAAATTATGATAAAGCTATAGAATATTATGATGAATCAATTACGTATGCAAAAGCGATGGAAGATGGATTCATTAATGAAATTTACTCTATAAATAACAAAGCAAATGTTTATCGTAAAATAGGAAAATATAAAGAGGCTATTGATTTGTATGAGAGTCTCTTGCCTTTAAAATCAAAATACGAAGACGAGGATCCTACGTTTTATGCGGTACTTCTTAGTCATATTAATAAAGCTAAGTTTGAATCCAATAAGTATGATTTTAAGGAACTTGAAAGTGACTATAAAAAGGCTTATAAAATTGTTGAAAGTTTAGATGATGAAATAACCTTAATGCACTTGTCATTAGATTTATCTGAGTTTTACTTGAAAAATAAACATAAAGATTCGGTTGTAAAATATGGAGCGAATGCTTTAGAAATAGCAAAGCGAGTTTCTTCAAATCAAACTAGATTACAGGCGTTACTTGCTATGTCAAAGGCTGTTGATGGCGATCAGGCAAGACCATTGTTATTAGAGCATATTCAGCTGTCAGATAGTCTTAGAGCGGTAGATAGAAAAGTTAGAAATAAATTTGCAAGAATAAAATTTGATACAGAACAAATTGAAGCTGAAAACAAGCAGATATCAAAAGAAAACCTCTATTTGCTGATCTTGTCAATTGGCTTATTACTAACGGTTATTTTGGTTTATATCGTTATTTCTCAGCGTGCAAAAAATAGAAAGTTAGAGCTGATGCAAATTCAACAGAAAGCAAATGAAGACATTTATAACTTAATGCTTGTTCAACAAGATAGAGTAGATGAAGCTAGGGCTAAAGAAAAAACAAGAGTATCAAAAGAGTTGCATGATGGAGTTTTAGGTGGTCTTTTTGGAGTGCGATTAAGTTTGGATAGTATTAATTTTCAGGAAGGCAAAGAAGTGATGATGACTAGAGCAAAATATATTAGTCAACTTCAAACAATTGAACAAGATATACGAAAAATCTCACACGAACTAAATACCGATTTCGTATCTGGTTCTGGTTTTATGGATATCGTTAAGGAGCTTATTGAGACGCAAACAGAAGCATATAATTTAGAACACAAATTTAAATATACAGATGATATCAATTGGGATTTAATAGCCAACAAAACAAAAATAAATATATATAGAATCATTCAAGAATCTATGCAAAACATCTATAAACATGCCAATGCAAAAGTTGTTGAAATTAGTATTTCACTTGAAAAAGACTTAATTTGCTTGAGTATTGTTGATGATGGATCTGGGTTTGATACTTCAAAAAGTAGAAAAGGTATTGGTCTAAAAAATATGAGCTCACGTGTTAAGGATATTGACGGTACCGTAACTTTTATATCGCAACCTGGCAATGGTACAACAGTTAATGTAAAATTCCCTTATACAAACTAAAAATCACATGGAACACATCAAAATTTTAATGGTGGATGATCACCCAATAATTATTGAAGGCTATCAAAATGTGTTAATGGCAACTAAAAAAGAGAATCAGACGTTGTATATTGATACGGCTAATAGTTGTGATACTGCCGTTGTAATGATAGAACGCGCAGCAAAAAAATACCCTTATGACGTTTGTTTTTTTGATATTAGCTTACCTGGATTCTGAAGATGGTAAATATACCTCAGGAGAAGATTTAGCATTACTAGCAAAACGATTAATGCCAAGGGCTAAGGTTGTTATTTTAACAATGTTTAATGAAACTTATAGAATTCATAATATTATAAAGGAAATCGATCCTGATGGGTTTCTTATAAAAAGTGATTTAACATCTATGGAGTTGGCGGATGGTTTTCAACAAATCTTAAAATCACCACCTTATTATAGTAGTACAGTAAGTCATTATACCAAAAAAACAATTTCGAGTGATATTTATGTCGATGATATTAATCGAAAAATTCTACATTTATTGTCGCAAGGGATAAAAACAAAAAATCTTAAGGCATATATCGGTATTTCTACAAGTGCGATTGAAAAACGTAAGAAGCAGCTTAAGATTTTGTTTAGTATTGACGATGGAAAGGATGAAACCTTGTTAAAAGAAGCGCGAGAAAAAGGTTATTTATAAAAATAATAAAGAAATATCGTGTTTTTTTGCGTTTAAAAAGATCTTGAATCTACCGTTAAATACGGAAACTACGGTTTTACCACAGCAAGCTTACGGTTTTACCACAGCAAGAAGTTAAATTACTTCAATATATTTGTCGTATCAGCAAGAGTTAATTAATCCCTTATTAAGTAATTGTTGAGTTAATAGCAAGAAAATAAAACCTAGTCACATCTTATGTGACTAGGTTTTTTCTATATAGCGTATGTGCTATGTTAATACCAACTCGCATTGTGTTCTGAGAGTTTTACAATAAAAAAGCCCAAATAAATTATAGCTACAATAAATTTTAAAAAGGTAGATGCTATAAATCCTAAAAACGAACCAAAAGCGGCTTTCAATGCTTTGTTGAAATCATTGCGATGCTTCATTTCTCCTATAAGAGCACCAATGAAAGGACCAATTATAATACCAAACGGAATAGGAGAAAACAAACCAATAATTAAACCTAAGGTCGTTCCAATCATTCCGGCTTTACTGCCTCCAAAACGTTTAGTGCCGAGGGCTGGAATAACATAGTCTAAGACATAAATAATAATTGCAATTAAAAGCGTAACGATTAAAAACGTTTGACTCAATTCTACACCTTCTGTAAAATGAAGTACCAAAAGGCCAGCCCAGCTTGTAAGTGGTCCAGGTAATATTGGTAAAAAGCTACCTAGAATGCCTAAAATCATTAAAAGTAGCGCGATAATCACTAAAAATAGTTCCATAATAAATATAAAATCAATTCTATGATAAGTCGGTATAAATAGCTAAATGTTACATTTTTGTAACTAAATAATTAGTTTCAACTAATTATTTAGTTATATTTGTGATGTGTTAAATAAATAAATAGCAGTTCTATGAAACAGTTAACAAAAGCAGAAGAGGAAATTATGCAAGTGTTATGGCAACTTAAAAAAGCCAATGTAAAGTCTGTAATAGAAACGTTGCCAGAGCCTAAACCGGCCTATAATACGGTATCTACTATAATTAGAATTTTAGAAAGTAAAGGTTTTGTAAACTATGAGAAAAAAGGAAAAGGACATGTTTACTTTCCTATAGTTGCTAAGGAATCTTATAGTAATCAGTCTATTAATAAATTAGTAGATAATTATTTTCAAGGTTCTTTTAAAAGTATGGTGTCGTTCTTTGTTCAGAAAAATGACGTAGATGTTGAGGACATTGAAACCTTACTCAACGAAATCAATAAAAACAAACATTAGTAGTTCTTTTATTATAAAAATTGAACGCTATCTAGTATACAAAGTTCAATAAGAGCACTAAACAATTAAATAGTAACAAATTAAAAAATTATGTTGTATTCTATTCTTCAAATTATCGCGTTTCAAGCGTTGTTTTTATTGATATACGATTTGTTTTTAAAGCGCGAAACCTTCTTTAATTACAATAGAGCGTATTTAATAATTACGTCTGTATTAGCGCTTGTGTTACCATTTCTTAAGTTTCCTCAACTAAAAACAATGGCCACAAAAGATATGGTCATTCATTTACCAGAAGTGTTTATTGGAACAAAAACACCAACGGTTTACGACATTCAAACGGCAGAACTAGCTGGTATTATTTTAGAGGAGCCAGAAACTCCACTTTGGCAAATAATTGCAGTAATAGGCATTGTAATAGCATCATTGATTTTTCTAGCTAAAATCACCAAATTATATTGGTTAAAACATAAAAATCCTAAACGTTGGAAAGGTAATGTCCTTATTGTTAAGCTTATAAAAAGTAGTGCGGCATTTTCGTTTTTCAACACCATATTTTTAGGAGAACATATTTCAGAGTCCGAAAAACCAACGATTTATAAGCACGAACTAGTGCATATTGAAGAATATCACACCATAGATTTATTATTTTTTGAGTTGCTTAGAATCGTATTCTGGTTTAATCCTTTAGTCTATATCTATCAAAATAGAATAAAAGAATTACACGAATATATTGCCGATGCCAAAGCGGTAAAGCAAAGTGGTAAGGCAGATTATTACACCAGTTTACTCAATCAAGTATTAGACGTTAATCAGGTCTCTTTTACCAATACATTTTTCAACAAATCATTAATCAAAAAACGAATCGCTATGTTACAAAAATCAAAATCAAAACAATTGCATCTCATAAAATACGCCTTGTTAATTCCTATGGTTTTTGGGATGTTAATTTATACGTCTACAGAAGTTAGAGCGCAGCAAAATAAAGAGCAAAACGAGCAAGTTGTTGATCAGGAAATTACTGATGAAGCCTTGACTATTAAATATTACAATGAGTTGGTTGCTATGAAAAAAGCCGGAGCTGATTTTAATGAGCTTTTTGAATTTTCGGGATTTAGTGAGAATAGTTTAGAAAAGTATCTGCCGTCTAAAGAAGAGTTTTTAAAAATGCATGCTTTTAGATTGTATATATCGGATAGTTATGTTCAAAAAAAATCAGAAAATGGAACACTCAATGAAGGGGATCTCGATTATTTTGAATTTATGAAAGAAAGCAGGTATAAAAACTATGCAGAATAAACCGTACAAAAATACAAAAGCAGCAAAAGAACATTGGGAGTTATATACTCAAGATGGTATTCTTAAATTATTTGTAGAAGATTTAGCAAATAAAACAAAAGAAGAAGAAGCTAGGTTTAATGGCTTGATAAAGCAGTTAGAAAGTGATTCATATTTTAAAAAACTTGTAGTTACAGACGGTATACAGACGTTTGCAATAGATTCTTACACTTCAAGCCAAACTACAGAAACAGTTATAGAGATTGATGAAAACATAGAAGTTCCTTTTTCAGTTATAGAAGAAACTCCAACGACATTTGAATGTAAAGATTTAGAATCTAATAAAGAACGAAAAGACTGTTTTAATAACTTTGTAACCAAGCACATCGGTAAAAACTTTAATACAGATATAGGTGATAATTTAAGTCCAGGAAAAAAACGAATCTTTGTACAATTTAAAATTGATAAAGATGGTACTGTTAAAGATATTGTAGCTAGAGGTCCAAGTCCAGAACTAGAGACAGAAGCTAAGCGTGTTATAGCAACTTTACCGCAGTTTATTCCAGGTAGACAAAAAGGTGACGTTGTGGTTGTGCCTTTTTCTATTCCTATTGTTTTTCAGATTCATGGAGATTCTAAAAACGTAATAGATCTTAAAAAAGATAGCTTACAAGTGCTAGAAAGTATGAGGAAACGTGCTGTAGAGCGTTTAAACGATAAAGAAAATGTGCCTTTTAGTGTCGTTGAAATAGCACCAGCTCACCCGAGTTGCGTAGATCGGTCTTCAGAGGCAGACAAAAGAGCATGTACGGTGAGTACTATTAATTCATTTGTAAATAAAAATTTTAATCTCAATTTAGCGCAATCATTGGGATTGTCTTCTGGTAAAAAACAAATTTTTGTGCAATTCACAATAGATAAAAATGGGGATACTAAAACGATTATAGCTAGAGGGCCACATCCTAAATTAGAAGATGAAGCCGTTAGAGTTATAAAATTACTACCACAATTTATACCTGGGCAACAAAATGGTGAACTTGTAAATGTGCCGTTTTCTTTACCAATTGAATATCAAATTCACGGCTCTAAAAAGTAATAATTTTAATTGCGTATGAAACTATTTTTTGGACTATTAGCGGTCGTGATTACCTTAACTTTAAATGCACAAAACTCTAAGGCGAAAGCAGATCATCTCTATAATAATGGCAACTTTTCCAAAGCTATAGAGGTTTATAAATCTTTAGATAATTTAGAGGAGGTTTACGATGATATTGCAAAAGCGTATATGGCCATAGGGAATTATGGAGAAGCCCTAAATAATTATGAAAAAGCCATACAAGCAAATGCAGATGACCTTTTGTTGCAGTATGAATACGCAAAATTGTTAGCAAGAACAAAACAATATAAAGACGCTAATCAGCGATTTTCAAACTTAATTGCATCCGATAGTTTAAACCCTAATTACTATTATGAATTAGGTGTGGTTTTAGAAAAGCAAAAAGACACTACGGCATTACGGCAGTTTCAAAAAACATTTAAGCTGGATGCAACACATCAAAAAGCCATTTTTAAAATAGCCAAACATCATTTAATAAAACGAAATTTTATAGAGGCACATCGTTATATAGATAAAGGATTAGAAAGTTATAAAAACAATATAGAGCTTATCAGTTTAAAAGCCCAAACCTATTACCATCAAGACTATTATACCCATGCTGTTGTTTGGTTTAATAAATTGTTGGATTTGGGCGAAAAATCTGAGTTCATACATGAAAAGCTAAGCTTGAGTTACGCGCAAAATTCAGATTACGAAGACGCCATTTATCACAGGAAGCAAGCCTTAAAATATAACCCAAACGATGCTAGTGCAATATTTGTTATTGGTACGTATTACGAGAGATTAAGTGATTTTGAAAACGCAGAAGCGTATATTTCTAAAGCCATAAAACTTCAAGATCGATCGTTAGCAGACGAGTATCAACGACTGGGAACGCTTTATAATCGACAGAAAAAATACGATCAAGCGATTAAAGCCTTTCAGAAATCGTTAAAAGAAGATCCTTCCAATATCATGGCCGAGTTTTATATTCTTAGAACTAAAGATGAATATTATGCTGATATAGATAGTAAAATTAAGCTGTATGAGCAATTTATTGAGAAGAAGGCAAAAAGCCCATTTTTGAGCTATGCTGAAGGTCGACTCAAAGAATTAAAGCAAGAAAAGTTTTTAGAAGAAGAATAATTCCTCATAAAAAATGAAATCAACGCATAGTGCTAAGGTTTCAATCTAAAAGCGAAGTTGTCTAGCCACTTTTTGGATAAAATATCGTACTTTTCGCTATCAGAACACTAGTAATGAATCGAATTGTTTGTCTTTTAATCTTGCTTTTTGCAACCTCTTGCAATTATTTTGAAAAGAAGAAAGTTTATCCTGAAGATTTACTTGAGGAAGAACTGCAAACCTTTAATTGGAATGAAGTAGATACATATCCTACATTTAGTAATTGCGATTCTGTAGCTGAAAAAGAAGACCGTAAAACTTGTTTTCAAAACACCTTAATTGGTAGTGTAAATCAATATTTACAGGCACAAAATTTAGTGGTTTCTAATAATGTTAATGATACGATTAGGCTAAAGATACTAATTGACAGAGCAGGGTTTTTAGAAGTAGAATCTATTACAATGCATCCCGAAACTATTCAAGAAATCCCTGAAATAGACAGTTTGTTACGTCAGAGTTTAAAAGGTATTCCTAAAGTATATCCAGCCATTAAAAGAAATCAACAAGTCACTACTGCCTTTGAGTTGCCTGTTATTGTGCGTATTAATTAGGTACTCGGTAACGACTTACACTTTAAAGGTTCTGCCTTTCCATTCATAAGATTTAAAGAAACCTAATAAAGCCACACTAACATTGAAAAAAGGATAGAGGACGCTCGAAAATAAATAGGAGCGTAGGAGGTTTTTCTGTTTAAAAAAACGCGTCGTTTTAAAGATTAGTAAGAAATCTATACTCAGCTTTATAATCAATAACGCCATAGCTATTTTTAGGGTTATCAAATTAAAATAAACCGCAGGAAGTAGGCCTAAAAAGATCGCATTTCCTAATAGAACGACCAACCCCACTAATTTAACAAACCAATTCTTGTTTTGGCTGGTTTTTGAAGCCCAACGTAAACGTTGCTGAATTAATTCTTTAATATTTTCTGAAGGATTCGTAGTGACGATGGCATTTTTAGATTTAAGGTAATTGACCTTTTTAGCATCGTGTTTTATAAATTTTTCTAAAAGAAAGACATCATCACCACTAGCGATGCGGTTGTTGCCTTCAAAACCTTTAACACGATTAAATTGAGATTTGAGATACGCAAAATTAGCACCATTGCACATTAAGGGTTTTTTAATGCCAAAACTACCAATTGTACTGCCTTGTAAACTCAAAATATCTAAAGTTTGAAAGCGATTTAAAAATGTCATTTTACCATGGTAAGTCACAGGCGCAACAATACAGTTTGGGTGTTGTGTTTGAATGTACTTATCAAAAGTATCAAGCCAATATTTAGGAAGGACACAATCGGCATCAGTAGTTATAATCCAATTACATTTTGAATGTTGTATGGCCGTAGTTATCGCGTCTTTTTTAGGGGAATTGGAGTGTCTTTTGTTCTTAATTATAGAAATATAATCAGTTAGGGGAAAACCCTGTTTTATAGTTTGTATATCAAGATAATTAGTAATTATAGCAACCGAATCATCTTCAGAATCATCATCGACTAAAATAACTTCAAACATCGATTTTGGATAATGTAATCCTAAAATAGAATCCAATAATTGAGGCAGGTTTTTAGTTTCATTTCTGAACGGAATAATCACTGAGAATTTCGTTTTAGACGGTAAATCGTGTACATTAAATTCCTCAATTTTATCAAATCCATAATTCAGCCCTCCAATAATAAATAAGTAAATAATAATGATAAAAATAAATACAAATGACACCATTATACTGTGGGTTTTGGAAGTTTAAAGTTAAGTACAAAATAGCTTCCAAAGACACTTGGAATTACAAAATTAAGCAGCCACATTAAGCTTGTAACGGATAAAATGATAAATTCATTGACGTCAATATAACTAAACAAAAATACAGCGATGCTTCCTTTTATAACCACATCAAAAATTGAAATGGTTGGCACTATTGAAGCTAGTAAATACATACTCGATATAATCATCATGGCATCGTAATATTTAATGTCTACACCAAATACAGTCAGCAAATAATAAAATTGAAAGGAAAATATAAGATATCTGATTAGGGACAATAATAGATTTAAACCATGCGTTTTTAGAGAAAGGGATTTTATAAAACCTATAACAGCGTTAAGAGAAAATCCTTTTATGTTAAATCGTTTTTGTTTTGCTAGGAATAGCGCAAATAAGCCAATTACGATACCTATTGTAAAAAGCTGAATGATTTTGTAATAGTTGATGATAATAGGATAGCGGTTTACAAAATAAATAAAACCCAAACCTCCTAAAATCGTGGTGATGGTCATTTGTGCCGTATTGCCTAATAAGTTTAACAATACAATTTTTGTTCTATAGGTTTTGGTGTAATACATGGCTTTTGCTCCATAGTCTCCTATTCGATTTGGTGTTATTAGTGATGCTGTTAATCCTCCTAGACTTTGTTCTAATGCCGATTTAAACGAAATGGGTGTCATAATGTTGACTAAATGTTGCCATTTTATAATTTCAAGAAACCAATTAAAACAGCTTAATCCGACTAAAATAATGATGTTTTTTGCTGAAAATGCGTTGTTTTTGTTTAAAAAGGACACAAAATTGTCGAATTCTAAATTTTCGTTATCAACAATTTTAGTGTAAATAAAATAAAATGCACCAACTACAATACTCAACTTAATAAGCACAAAGAAGAATTGTTTAGTTTTGTAAGGTACATCGTAACGCATACTACAAATAAAATCAAAAACTAACAGATGCAATACTATTTTAAACAATACCTTTTCTTTTTTATTATCGTTTTTATAACGTTTAATAGCCAGGCACAATTGAAAGATACAGCAAAGTGGAAAGCGCTTTTTGCTGTTGGTGTTAATTATCCTACCACAGATGGATTTGTAAAAGGTTCTTATGCCAAGTCTGTGAATTTTCCAACCGTTAATTTGGGAATTCAACACAAGCTAACACCGCAATATGGAGTAAGGTTAGATTTTGGTTTTAATCGGTTTAAAAGCGCTGAGGATACACCAGAGTTTAAAATAAACTATACCAGAATCAACGCACAGTTTATATATGATCCAACAGCATATCTTACATTTTTACCAATGCGATTACGAACGGTTGCACATGCAGGACCTGGGGTGTCTTTTGTAAAACCATTAGGAACATTAGGCGATAACAAACAGACTTTTGTAAATCTCTTAGGAGGCTTAGAACTGCATTATGCTATAAATAAAAAAGTTTCTGTTTATACTGATGTCTCGTATATCTATGGTTTAACGTCTTTAGATGATTATAATCCTGTTTTAAGTGGTTTAGGTGCTTTTAATGGTAGTGTTTTTAACCTTACCTTTGGCTTGGCAGTTGCTTTAGATGGTTGCCGATACTGTAATTAAAAGCATGAGTAAAGAAAAAATTATTTTAGGCATAGATCCAGGAACTACGATTATGGGGTTTGGACTCATAAAAATTGTGGGTAAAAAGATGGAATTTCTGCAACTTAATGAGCTTATGCTAAAAAAGTATGACGACCATTATTTAAAACTCAAACTTATTTTTGAACGTACGGTAGAACTCATAGATACCTATCATCCTGATGAAATAGCGATTGAAGCTCCCTTTTTCGGTAAAAACGTACAGAGTATGCTTAAATTAGGACGCGCACAAGGTGTTGCTATGGCTGCAGGTTTGTCGCGCGAAGTGCCTATTACCGAATATGCTCCTAAAAAAATTAAAATGGCAATTACCGGAAATGGAAATGCCAGTAAAGAGCAAGTCGCTAAAATGCTGCAAAGTATGTTAGGGCTTAAAACTATTCCTAAGAATTTAGATTCTATGGATGGTTTGGCAGCAGCCGTTTGTCATTTTTATAACGAAGGTCGTTTTGAGGTTGGTAAGAGTTATTCGGGTTGGTCTGCTTTTGTGAAGCAGAACGAAGGTCGCGTTAAAAAATAAGCCAATTGCAATCGGATTATTCAGTTAAAAACAGAACATGAGAATCATCATTTTACTTGTTGTATTACTTCAATCTTTAGTAGGATTCAGTCAAGGGCAAGTTGAAATGAATGATATTGCTTATGAAAACTATTACCAATCTCAAAAAATTAAAGATTCATTAGTTATTGAATTGAAACGCATAAATAGTAAGGATTCTACATTTATAATCGCTTTAGATACTTCAGAGAAACTTTGGAATCTGTTTGTAGATGAGCAATTTAAACTGAAATTTGCAGCTTACGAATCTTGGGAAACGAGACGAGAAATTTATGGCAGTCAGTTTGATATGCTCTATTATAATTTTTTGAAATTGTACTGCGATTTAAGGATTTCAACCTTATATGACTTGTTTGAAGAATAAGATAAAATTTGAATGTAATTGATTTTCAAAAATCTGACTGAATACTAAAATTTAAAATGAGCGGCATCTATATCCACATACCATTCTGCAAGCAAGCGTGTCATTATTGCGACTTTCATTTTTCAACCTCTTTGAAGAAAAAAGATGAACTTATAAATGGGTTGTGTCAAGAATTAGAACTTAGAAAAGATGAATTCAAAAATACAGTAGTTGAAACCATCTATTTTGGAGGAGGAACACCAAGTTTGTTAACTAACGATGAATTACAGTTTTTGATTGATTCGGTTTATAAATCCTATAAAGTTTCAGAAGCCCCAGAAATTACACTTGAAGCCAATCCAGATGATTTATCTAAAGAACGCATCATAGCACTCTCTAAGAGTCCAATCAATAGGTTATCTATAGGTATTCAATCCTTTTTTGAAGCGGATTTAAAACTGATGAATCGTGCACACAATGCCACCGAAGCTAAATCGTGTTTAGAAGAAGCCACTAAGCATTTCGATAATATTTCTTTAGATTTAATTTACGGTATTCCAGGAGCTTCAAATGCGCAATGGTTGGCAAATATAGAAATGGCTTTAAGTTTTGGAGTGCCTCATATTTCAAGCTATGCATTAACCGTTGAGCCTAAAACGGCTTTGGCGTCTTTTATTAAAAAAGGCATTATAGATAATGTGGATGACGAGCAAGCGCATGAACAATTTCATATGTTGAAAGATAAGTTAGAAGCTTCTGGATTTGTACATTACGAACTCTCTAATTTTGGAAAAGACGGGTATTTTAGTAAAAACAATTCGGCCTATTGGCAAGGGAAATCTTATCTCGGAATTGGACCGTCGGCTCATTCGTTTAATGGAAAACAACGGGGTTGGAATGTCAAAAATAATTCCAAATACATAAATGCTTTAGCACAACATGAGTTGCCCATTGAGATTGAAACGTTAACACAAACCGATCAGTACAATGAATATATAATGACAGGTTTGCGTACCATTTGGGGAGTTTCATTTCGTAAAGTAGAAGAAGACTTTGGTGTCGTTTTTAAAGATTACTTAATTGAGCAATCCAAAGTTTTTATAAATCAACAATTATTGTATATTGATGATGGCCATTTACGCGTCACAAAAAAAGGACAGTTTTTGTGTGATGGTATTGCCAGCGAATTATTTAAAATCAACTAAGCGTGTTAGCAACAATACAATTCAAATCGAAAAAAAGAACTATAGATTTATCACAACCTTTAGATATTTCAATACCTCTAACAGGAAAACCTAATAATGTTAATGCATGGTATTTAGACCCTCCTAAAATTGAACCTGAAATTATAGATGGTGAAATTGTAAGTGTGGCTAATGGAGCTGTGGTAAATTTTAATACCATTACGTTTAATCCGCATTCGCATGGTACACATACAGAAACGGTTGGTCATATTACAGAAAAAGTCTATTCTATAAACCAATATTTAAAACAGTTTTTCTTTTTAGCGGAAGTGGTAACCGTTGCTCCAGAAAAGCAAGGTGAGGATTATGTGATTTCTAGAAAACAATTACAGTTTGCTTTAGGCAATAAAAAACGCGAAGCCATTGTGATTAGAACCATCCCAAATACGCGTGATAAATTCATTAAACAATATTCTAATACCAACCCAACGTTTATGTTAGAAGATGCCGCAGAGTATCTAAAAAACAAAGGAGTAAAACATCTTCTTGTTGATTTGCCTAGTGTAGATAAAGAGCAAGATGGAGGCGAACTCTTAGCGCACAATGCGTTTTGGAATACTAAGGGGAAATTACGTTTAGATGCTACAATTACAGAATTTATTTATGTGTCTAATAAAATATTAGATGGCTGTTATATGCTTAATCTTCAAATTGCACCTTTTGAAAATGATGCAAGTCCGAGTAAACCTATATTATATAAGGTCATAGCGTAATTATGAAATTTGTTTTAAAGCTCGAAGAATTAGGAATGTTTATGTTTGGAATTTTCCTGTTTAGCCAACTTAGTTATGCTTGGTGGTGGTTTTTAACTTTAATTTTAGTACCAGATATTGGTATGCTGGGATATATTTTTAATCCTAAAATAGGAGCAATAGTCTACAATATTTGTCATCATAAAGGATTAGCGATACTTATTTATTTTCTTGGCATGTATTTTGAAATTGAAGAGCTAAAATTAATGGGTGTTATTTTATTTGCTCATGCATCGATGGATAGAATCTTTGGCTACGGATTAAAATTTGATGACGCATTTAAAAACACGCATTTAGGAGAAATAGGTAAATAGCATGGAAACATTTTTTATAATCATTATTAGCATTTTAGTGACTTTAGGGTTGGTTACTATATATAAACAATGGAAGACCAAAAAAGTTTCTAATGAACAGTCCATTTTAATATTAGACAAAATAAAACGCGTCTGTAAATTTGTTACCGTTGAAGGTGATTTTGCAGAGATCTATCATTATGAAGACGTAAAAGAAAAGTTCTTAAAATTAATTTCTAGTCGAAAAAAAGCTTTAGTCGTCATTAATGCTAAAGCGCATGTTGGTTTCGATTTGGGTAAAGTGCAAATGTCTTCAAACGCTAAAACAAAAACAGTTCATTTAACACATTTTCCACAGCCAGAAGTGCTATCTATTGAAAGCAATATAAATTATTATGATAAGCGAGATGGTATGTTTAATAAGTTTGAAGCTGCCGATTTAACGGAGTTACAGACTAGAGCTAAAACACATATTATGGATAAGGTCCCAGAAAGTGGTTTGTTTAATATTGCTAAACAAGAAGCTTTAGAGACCATTCACCTTATTGAAAATTTAGTAGAAACGATCGGTTGGAAATTAGATTATTCAGCGTTGAAAATTGAAGGTGGAGACGATAAGGCATTATTAAAATAAATTTATAGTATTCTATATTTTTTGTAAGGTTTGTATTTAAAGGGTATAAGGCAAGATTTGAATAGGTTAATTGTTTAAATTTAAGGCAAATTAACCAAGAGCATGAAATCTTGCATTTTTATTTATTTGTTTGTTTTGTCGTTGTCCTTGGGATATTCACAAAATAGATATCAAAACGATAGCTTAACGATTCTTGCTGATTCTTTGCATCTAAAAGGGGAGTACGATCAAGCTATTGCTATTAGAAAGCAGGCCTTAGAAACTCAAAATAATTTTTCTGAAGCTTATAAAGCTTATCTTAAAGCTAAATTTTTTCATACCAACTCTGCCAGTTTAGAACTTAAAAGTTATGACTACCATAATGTCGATAAAACTATTACTAAAAAAGTTCGTGAACAGTATTTAGATAGTGCTTTGCAATCGGCTATAAGCGCCAGGGACTTATATAGTAGAGCGAAACATCCAGATAGAATATTTCAGTACCAAATTCAAAACCGTATATATCATCAAACCGCTTATTTAGGGAATTGGGAACACGCTTTAGAACAGGCTCAATTGGGATATGAAATTTTAAAAGATACACTCTCTAATAAAGATAAATCCTTTGTGGATTTAATTTATGATATTGGATTTATTTATGGAAAACTAGGTGATTATTCTAAAGCCGTTGAAAACTATCAATATTCACTCGATTTATATAAAAGTATTAATGGAGAAAACAACACTGATGTTGCTTTAGCTTATAATAATATTGCTGTAGAGTACAGGTATATAGGATTGAAGGCAAAGGAATTAGAATCCCTTTTAAAAGCAAAAACCATTTGGGAAGCCCTTAATGAAAACGATAATCAACAGTTCCTTTACAGTTGTTATGGAAATTTATTTTATTGGTATTCCTACTATGGAGATTTTGATAAAGCAGAAGAGTATATTCTAAAAAAAGATAAATTAAGAACCATTGCTAAAACCTCTAAAAACAATCTTCTATTAAGAAATAAGGAGGAAATTTACGAAGATCAATTGTCTAATTGGTACGATTTAATGTTGCATTATTCTCGAAAGAAGGACACACTTAAAACCGTTTATTATACAGATACGATTATAAAAACTATTGATACACGTGAAAAATTATCCAGGTTTGAAGTCAACACTTTAAGCGCTACATTAAAATTTTACGCCTCAATTATCGCAACTAAACAGCCTGAAAAAGCGTTGCAATTGTTAAATAAAACCATTGCCATAACAGAAGATTATAAAACGGAGTATTACACCAAAGCGTTCAGTACTAAATTATATAAAGCAGAATTACTCATAGAAGGAAGAAAATTTGATGAAGCTTCAATTTTGTTAGATCAATTAAAGGATTTTAAAGAGAATGAAGCGACTTCAAGCCAATTTAAGTTGGCGATTTTAAATGCGAAATCAGCACAAGGGTTAGACCAAAAGGAAGCATCAAAGCACTATTTTGATGAAGCTTTTAGAGTAGTGAATAACTCTAATAAAACGATTGAAGATTTAAAACTTGAAGATTTAAAACCTTTAATTTCATTTGAAACGATTGCTGGATTCTTGGCCATGGGCGATTTTTATTTTGAACGTTATAACGAAGACCATTCTAAAATAAATTTAGAAAAAGCGACACAGCGTTATGTTTTGGCCTCTGAAATTTACAATCAATTGTATTTAGGGCAGCGCTATAACGAAAGTTTGTTTTTAAACTATAATGCTATAAATAAAGGCTTGTTAAAAGTGGCTTCTGCGCAACCCGATGATATGAGTTTGTTATCTGAAATTTTAAATAGTATTGAGAATAATGGTTCAAAATTAACGTGGTCTAAATTTGTGTTTAACAACCAAAGACAGCAGCTAAATATTCCACAAAGCTTAATGAATCAAGAAGAGAATATTAAAGCCCAACTTAACTTTTATCAGAAGGCTTTAATTGATTTGAAACAAGATTCAGACGAAAAAAAATCACTTTGGCAGAACAAGATTTTCAAACTAAAGAATGATTTAGACAAGGTGCAAGATGCCATAAAACAACAAAATCAAACCTACTATCAGTTTAATGTGCAACACTTCGATATTAAAACGTTGCAAGAGGATTTAAAAGATAACGAAGGCCTTGTAAAATATATTTTTACGGAGGATAAATTATATCCTTTTTTAATAACTAAAAGTCAGATTAAAATCTTGCCACAAAGCGATAAAACAATTGTGATAAGTGCTTTAAAAACATGCTTATCGACTTTAAAAGAAAGAACACCAAATTATCAAGAATCATTTAAGAGGTTATCAACTTTGTTATTGCCTCAACTAAATTATGGAGATTATGAGAAACTCACCATTATTCCTGATGGTGCAATACATTATTTGCCTTTTGAAGCGCTTCTTTTGGAGGAGAACATGCCTTTGATAAGCTATGGATCTTCATTATTGCTTTATCAGGAACAGAAAAAAATTAAATCAAGCTTTGAAAAGGTGAAAATAGGAGCGTTTTCAGCTTCTAATTTGATGTCAAAATTACCTAAAGCGTCCAGTGAATTAAATGCGATTCTGAACATTTTTAATGGAGATGCCTTTTTGAATGCTTCTAAGTTAGATTTTATGAACCAGGCTAATAATTTTAATGTATTGCATTTGGCCATGCATTCAAATATTGATGAGGTCCACCCTGAATTTTCATCACTTAATTTTTATGGTGAAAAAGATAATCAGTTATTTATTTCAGAATTGTATAACGAAACTTTAAAGGCTAATATGGCGGTTTTAAGTGCCTGTGATACCGGAAATGGCTTTTATGAAAATGGCGAAGGTGTTATTAGTTTGTCTCGTGCTTTTAATTATGCAGGAGTGCCAAGTACAGTGATGAGTTTATGGAAAGTAGAAGACGAAGCTACTGCTAAAATAATGTCGTATTTCTATACGCATTTAAAGCAAGGTGAATTTAAAGATGAAGCACTTAAAAATGCCAAATTAGACTACATAAAACACACCGATGACGACTTGCTAAAACATCCTTATTATTGGTCTGGTTTTGTTATTAGTGGTAATACCGATGCTCTTGTAGGGACGCAATACTATTGGGTATATGTGCTTATTGGACTTTTTGTAGGTGTTCTCTTTTTTAGAAAACGATTAATTCAATTCTTTAAGAAGTGATGTTGCTTCCGCTTTTTTAAAGGTTTCACCAGAATCTAGTAACGCGTTTAACTCGTGTTTCGCTTGGTCTGTTTGTTTTATTTTTAGATAGGCTAAGGCTAAATACCAATGCGAGCGATGGGTTAATATATCTGAATATTTTAAATGTTCCTTGAATTTTTCAATAGCCAAATTGGGGTCTCCTAAAGCCAAAAGACTATTGCCTTCATAAAATAAGAGCTCAGATTGTTTTGACGTTTGATAGGAGGATTCAAATAAAGCTATAGCTTGTTTATAATTTTGTTCATTATAAGCTATAAATGCATTATTTAAAATGGTTTCATGATCTGTTGATCGTACAATAGGTGATGTTACATTTTTTGAAGGTTCAAAATAGGTTGCAAATAATTTTTCTTCATTACGATTTGAAGTCATGAAAAAATTAATACTAAACATTATCAATATAAGTCCTGCAGCTGCAATTAGAGGCTTTAACCATGGTTTTGTAGGTTTTTTTTCTTCCTGAATATATTCAGATTCATAAGATTCTAATTGTTGTTTAAATTGCGCATCATCTTCGGTTTCAGTAACTGTTCTCACAGCTTTAAGGAAATCTACTTCTTGTTTAAAATCGGCATCAGTATCGTAAAGTCTTTGGAATTCTAGAGATTCGTCTGTTGTCAACCGCTTAGAAAAATACTTTTCTATTAGTGTTTCGTTAATCATTTTTTAGGGGATTTTTTATCAGGTTTTTTAGTGTTTTCAGGCAGCGTGATTTTTGACTTCGCACTACGGCTTCATTTTCATAACCCTCTAAAGTTGCTATTTCATCATTAGTTAGTCCTCTGTAAAAACTTAATGTTAACATTTGCTGGCAACTTTTTCCTAATTGCTTAAAATAATGGCGAAGTAATTCTTGCTCTTTGGTAAGCTTTTCTGATGCATCTACAGCGATTTCTTCATAGTCAGCGTCTACCTTATGCAGTAAAAGATCATAAGATTGCTTAGAGGAATATTCTTTTAATTTATTGTAAATAAGATGTTTTCCTATACCAAAAAGATAGGTTTTAAAGCTGCAATTGACGTCCTGTAGTTTTCCTGAAATGGCGTGTTTTCTAATCGCTAAAAACGCTTCTTGATAGATGTCTAAGCTATCAGCTTCTGCAATGTTATATTTTTTAGAAAAGAAAATAAACTCATTTCTATAATCGCCATAAATCACTTTGATGAGCTTGGTGTCATCGTTTTTTAAAGCATCAACAAAATGTTGTTCCATAGAAATTTAGAATTTTTTTTTAGAAGATGTTAACATCTGTGATTTTTCCTTCACTAAAGATAAATCATTCTAAATCAAATCAACATGAAAAGTAAAAATACTTGTGTTATTGTATCTATTGTTTTTTGCTTGTTTTCTATCTCAACATCTCAAGCTCAGTTTCTAAATAAACTTAAAAAACGAGTAGAGCAAAAGGTGGAAAACGCTGTCATTGAAAAAGCCGCTGATAGAGCGTCTGAAAAAGCTGCTAAATCCATGGATAAGGCTTTTGATAGTAATCCATTTGGGGGTAGCAAAGAAAAAGCCGAAGCCTCTTTAGTTGCCGATTCTTATGATTTTACTTGGAAATATTCTTTAAAAATGACCACCAAAGAAGGCGAAATGGTTTTTGATTATTATTTAAAACCAGGTGCTTCTTATTTTGGATTTACTACCGCTGTTATGGAAAGTATGTTTACGGTTATGGATAATGAAAACAAGGTAACTGTAATGTTTATGGAATCTGAAGGCAATAATATAGGTATGGTGAACCAAATGCCAGAATTAGATCTTGAAGAAACAAATAACGAATCGGACCAATTTAAATTTGAAGTGCTACCAGAAAAAACAGTAAATGGTTTTAACTGCAAAGGAGTTAAAGCCACTAATGCGGAGTATGAAATGGTCATGTATTTTACTAACGAAACCGAAGTGAGTTTTGATGATATCTTCAAAAACAAAACCACTAAAATACCAACACAGCTTAGAGATTATTTTGATCCTAATGAGAAAACACTCATGATTTCTATGGATATGCAAAATTTAAAAAAGAAAAAAGAAAGCGCAACGATGGAGTGTATTGGCTTGGAGGACGTGAAGCGGAACATAGAAAAATCGGATTATAAATTCATGTAAAAAAGAGAAAAATTTAAAACATCATCTATGAGAACAGGTTCTAATATATTAAAAACACTATTGCCACTTATGCTTCTGATCGTTTTTATGACGTCTTGTAAGGAAGATTCAAAATCTTCTGGCACGACTGAATCTAAGGTTGTTGAGGGGGTGTTGAATGAAGTGACTGGTAAAAATGAAAATATAAATGATAAATATGCAGAACTACGTAAAGAACTAGGTACAAAAACACCATTAACTAATGAGCAACTTATTGAAGCATTTCCCAAACGATTAAAAAATCTAAGTATAGATAAGTCAGAAGAACATAAGCTTGAACCTAAACTAATTGGAAGTCAAAATGTTGCAGGACATTTTGGAGATGATACTATAAGAATTGAAATTTTAGACGCAGCTGGCCAGAAAGCTGTTGGTGCGATTATACCTTTAAAAATGTTAGAGCTTAATAAAATAACTTCCGAGAGTAATAATACTATAAGATATTCAAAAAAAGAGCGAAACGGGATATTGACTTTTGGTACTGATCACGATGAAAATACTAAAGCAGATTTTCAATCTGAATTGAGATTTCTCTACAACAACCGGTTTTATGTAACGGTAGAAGGTAAAGCAATGGATACTAACGCACTTTGGGATGCCATGGGAATTGAAAACCTACAGAAGTTTAAAAATTTATAGCAATAGGTAAAGCCTGTAATTTATAGTCATTCAGTAGGTTTAAAACTAGAAGAAGGAAGGATAGAATACAATCAATAATAAAAACACAACTCATAAAATTATCTCATGGTCAAATTTCTAAAGAAGCTTAAAATAAACATTATAAAGATCAATTTACTAATTCTATTGTTTTCTATGATGGCATTAGCCTGTAATAACCAGGGAAACAAAGAGGATAGCTCTCAAAATAAGATAGCAGCAAAAAATGAAAACCCGATAAAAAGGGCTGTTATTGATTCCCCTTGTGAATTGGTTTCGTTACATGAAATAAAAAGCATGTTTGCCATTGAAGAATATCCTATAGAACTGAAGGATGTAGTTTACACCTATCCAACTTGTATTTATAAATGGGAAGACGGAAAGGTCACTACATCAAGATCATTTGGAGGTCAGGAATTTAAAACGGCAAAGCCTAGTGAAGTTTTAATTGTGATGGTAAAAAAAGCTAACGAAGCCATGTTTAAGCAATCCACATCAGTTTACAAACAGCCTCAAGAAATTTCCAATTTAGGAGCTGTGGCTGTTTGGGATTCTAGGATGTCTCAGTTGACGTTTCTATCAAGCAATTATATGTTTCATGTACATGTTAAAGTCTCTAATGACGACCATGATAATAAACAAAAAGCCATAGCGGTTGCTCAACTTATTATCGGAAAAATCTAGGTATAAAAGGTGTAACAAACCATAAATATCAAATTAAATACAGTAAGCAATAACCTTTTAAAACAAAAACGATGAAACTATTATTTTATGCTTGTGTCTTGTTCGGACTTCAATATGGTTTCGCACAAAACAATACTGTTGTTTCTGGAGGCACTGCTTCCGGCAGTGGAGGTTCGGCAAGTTATACCGTTGGACAAATAGATTATAGTGCAGTAAGCAGTGCAGATGGTTCTATAAGCCAAGGTGTGCAACATGCTTTTGAAATTTCAACACTTGGTATAGATGATTTTCCAACCATTTCCTTAGACATGATGGTGTTTCCCAACCCTACAACATCAAAAGTTACGTTGAAAATAGGAAATTATACTTCCGAAGCCCTTAGATATGAGGTCTATGACATATATGGAAGAAAACTACAATTCAATAAAATACTTGAGGTTGAATCAGAAATTCTATTCAACCAATTGCCGTCGGCAACCTATTTGTTAATGGTGTTTGACCAACGTCAATTATTAAAAACATTTAAAATTATTAAAACCAATTAATCATGAAAATATTGATTCCAATTTTAAAGAGGTTATTTGTAGCCATAGCTATTTTATGTTACCTACCTAGTGTGTTCGCTCAATCGCCTCAGAAAATGAGTTACCAAGCGGTAGTTCGCGATGCGAGTAATACTCTTGTTTCAAACACCAACGTAAGTATGCGTGTAAGCATTTTACAAGGCACAGCAACAGGTACAGAGGTTTTTAAAGAAACCTTTAGCAATACACCTACTAACATAAACGGACTTGTAACTATAGAGATAGGCACAGGTACTCCAGTTACAGGCACTTTTTCAGGTATTAATTGGGCAAATGGACCTTACTTTATTAAAACAGAAACCGATCCTAATGGCGGTTCTAATTATACCATTACCGGCACCAGTGAATTAATGAGTGTACCATACGCATTATATGCGGCTTCGAGCGGTTCTGCAAACACAAGTGCATGGAATTTAACAGGAAATACAGGCACAAATAGTAGTACTGATTTTATTGGAACTACGGACGATGTGGATGTTGTTTTTAAAAGAAACAATGCCAACGCTGGTTTAATTGGGGAGACCAATACGGCTTTTGGTAATTTTTCATTATCAGCAAATACTACCGGTATTAAAAATACAGCCATAGGTACATCGGCACTTATATCCAATACTACAGGGCCTTCAAATACGGCTGTTGGTACCAATGCCCTTACTGCAAATACTACAGGCGGTTTTAATACAGCAGGTGGCGATTCTGCCCTTCGTTTTAATACCACAGCATCCAAAAACACGGCTTATGGTTATTATGCATTAGCTTATAATACCACAGGTAATTTCAACGTAGCTAATGGGTTTGAGGCCCTTTATTCTAATACCAAGGGAGATTATAACACCGCCAATGGCGCCAATGCACTCTATTCTAATACCATAGGATATGATAACACTGCAAATGGAAGATCTGCACTTTATTCTAATACCATAGGAATAGCCAACACCGCCAATGGCGCCAGGGCACTTAATTCTAATACCACAGGAAATAATAACACTGCAAATGGAAGTTGGGCACTTTATAAGAATACCACAGGATATGAAAACACTGCAAATGGAAGATCTGCACTTTATTCTAATACCGTAGGACTATCCAACACCGCCAATGGCGCCAGAGCACTTTATTCTAATACCACAGGATCTGATAACACTGCAAATGGAAGTTGGGTACTGTATTATAATACCACAGGAGGTTTTAATACCGCCAATGGAAGTTGGGCACTTTATAAGAATACCACGGGAGATTATAACACCGCCAATGGAAGTTTTGCACTTTATTCTAATACCACAGGAAATAACAACACTGCAAATGGAACATCTGCACTTTATCTGAATACCACAGGAACAAGCAATACTTCAAATGGGTTTAGGTCCCTTTTTTATAATACCACAGGTGATTTCAACGTAGCTAATGGGTTTGAGGCCCTTTATTCTAATACCACGGGAGATTATAACACCGCCAATGGCGCCAAAGCACTTTATAAGAATACCACAGGATATAATAACACTGCAAATGGAAGATCTGCACTTTATTCTAATACCACAGGATCTGATAACACTGCAAATGGAAGTTTGGCACTGTATTCTAATACCACAGGAAATAACAACACTGCAAATGGTTTTCGTACACTTAATTCTAATACCACAGGAAATAATAACACTGCAAATGGAAGATCTGCACTTCGTTACAATAGGATAGGAATAAGAAACACTGCAAATGGCTTTGAAGCACTTTTAGAAAACACTACGGGTGATAGAAACACCGCAACTGGAGATGCTTCTCTGCATGAAAACACTACAGGTAATAGCAATACAGCTATTGGTGTAGCAACACTTTATAATAATACAACAGGATCTTTAAATACTGCCTTAGGTTATAATGCCCTTTCTACCAACACTACGGGCAGTAATAATATTGGTATTGGTTACAATGCTCAAGTTCCTAGTGCTACAGGGGCTAACCAAATACGCATTGGTAACACGGCAGTTACCTACGCTGGTACACAAGTAGCTTGGACCATTACTTCAGATAAACGCTTAAAAGATAATATTGAAGAAAGTGCCTTGGGCTTAAATTTTATTAATGCTTTAAACCCGGTTTCTTATACGAGACGTAATGATGACAGCAAAAAAATAGAATATGGGTTTATTGCCCAAGAAGTTGAGCAAGTGCTTAAAAATAATAATGTCACCAATTCGGGTATTATTACAGTAGATGATCAAGATATGTATAGTATGCGTTACAACGATATTATAGCACCTTTGGTTAAAGCCGTACAGGAACAACAAAGCATAATAGAAACATTAACAAAACGCCTAGAAAATTTAGAAAAACAATTAAAACCATAAACCAAATGAAAACTCAAAAACACATGACACGCTCAAACACTTTATTAATCAGTTTACTCATAACTTTTATGGGAGTAACGGGCTGTGGTGGCTCAGATGACGATGGTGGCGACTTTAATAATACAGATTGTAATAATTGGTCAGAACAATATTTGGCTCAAGCCAATGCGTATTCGGAGGCGTCTAATACTTATGCTACCAATCCAACTTTAGCCAATTGCCAAAATTATAAAACGGCTGGCTTAAATTTTATAGAGGCCTTAGAAGGTGTTATTGATTGTGTGCCAAATGCCAATAGACAAGGTTTTTTAGATGATATAGAGCAGTATAAAGAACAAATTAATGCAACAGACTGCAATTAAATAAAAGCTTTCCAACTGTCTGGTTTTTCTAAATAAACTAGACAGTTTAAAAAAAGAATTACATAACCAATACAACTGTTTATCATGAAAAAACAACGTCAATACATGCCTATAATTACAATGGCTTTTCTTTTTATAGTTATTAATTCTTATTCTCAACCAACTTTACTCAAGGATATTAATGTGGGTTCGGGATCCTCTATGGAATATACCCAGTTTACTAAAATCGGAGACAGATTATTGTTTGTTGCAAATGACGGCAATGGATCTGAGAGGTGGATTACTGATGGCACACCTTCTGGAACAATGCGACTAGAAGATTATACTGGGAATTTGGCTGATACTATATATGCAGGGGCGTTAGGCAAGGGTTTATTTAAAACAAATGGAAATGAGATTAATTATGTATTCGCAAATATGGGATTTACGCTTGTAAATCGAGTTACAAAAGTTAATGAAACATGGTTTTTTGTAGCAAATATTGATAGTCAAAATAAGGAAGAGTTATGGAAGTCCGACGGTACTGAAGCTGGTACTGTGTTAGTAAAAAAGTTTAGACCTAATTCTTATGATTACGCTTACACTAAAAATTTAATTGCTGCACCTAACGGAACAGATCTTTTTTTTTCAGCAAATGATGGAACAGGTATGGCTTTATGGAAGTCTGATGGAACTACGGATGGAACTACAATAATTAAACATTTTTCCAATACACCACAGCACGAAATTGGAAACTTCATTAACTTTAATAATGAAACTTATTTTTGGGCATATAACGCTGCAGGGTATGATTGTTTGTGGAAAACCGATGGAACCGAAGCAGGAACGGTATTGGTCAAAGAAAAGATAGAAACTAATCTTGCACAAGGACATGTTATCGTTTATAACGATAAGCTTTATTTTCATGGGCAAAGACAATTGTCTCCATTTAATTATGGATGGGAATTATGGGTTTCAGACGGTACCGATGTAGGAACATACTTGTTTTTTGATATTAACCCAGATATTCCAGACAACGTAATTTTAGGAGGTAATCCATCTGGTTTAATATTGGTTAATGGTTTGTTGTTGTTTAAGGCAAATACGGTTTTGAATGGAACAGAACTATGGGTAACCAATGGAACAGAAAATGGAACTTTTATGTTGAATGATGTTTATCCAGATACTAATTCGGGAGTTATCAGTTATTCAAGTGCAACACATGAATTAAATAAATTGTTTTTTACAGGTTTTGATGGTGATCAAAGAATGTTGTGGGAAACTGATGGGACTGTCTCAGGAACGATTCCATTATATGATATTTCTGAATCAGATCTACAAATGTCTACATATACAGGATACATCAATAACAAACTTATATTTTTAAAAGAAACAATAGCGTACGGAAAGGAGTTATGGAGTTTTAACCATACACTTTCTGTTGATGATTTTGATAAAGGAGAAAAATTTCATGTTTACCCAAATCCAGTGGTCAATAATCTAACCATTGTAAATTCTATTTCTAAACCTTATCACCTAAAAATTTTTAATCAATTGGGGCAAATGGTATTAGAACAATATAATGATAAATCAGAATTAGAATTAGATGTTTCAACCTTGTCAAAAGGTCTTTATTTTTTAAATATGACTTCTGAAAGTGGCAATGCTGAAACCATGAAATTTTTAAAACAATAATAATTTAAACCATGAATAAATTGAAAATACAAATGAAAATAATTGCTTTAGTTGCTCTTTTAATAATGACTTACTCATGCAATTCTCCTAGTGATGAAGAAAGTTTACCTGACGCAGAAGGAGTAACCAATGTATATGCTTTGGTTAAGGAATATGATGGTTCAAATTTTGAAATTAAGGTTTGGAAAAATAATGATGCGACACCTTTAAATTTAACCCATACGACGTCTGTAACTGCGGAAACAATGTATGTGTCAGATTCTGATGTATATGTAGGTGGATCAGAATATAATGGAACAAAGCACGTCGCTAAAATATGGAAAAATGGAGTTTCAACAGCATTAACAGATGGTTCAAATAACAGCGGAGTTTCTTCAGTTTTTGTTTCTGGGAATGATGTATACGCTGGTGGATATGAGAAAACAGACGGTATACAAGATATCGCCAAAATTTGGAAAAATGGAATAGCAACATCCTTATCAGAGAATAGAAGTCGTGTAAATTCAATTTTTGTAGATAATAATGATGTGTATGCCGTGGGGTACGAAGAGATTAATTCTGACCGAATAGCAACATTATGGAAAAACGGAGTGGCAACCTCTTTCGATGAAGACGATAAATTTATTTCTCTGAATTCAGTTAGTGTGTCTAATGGTAATGTTTATATAGTAGGAGAGGAATTTATTCCGGGTTTCTCAATAGAGCCCGATTTGCATTTTGCAAGAGTATGGGTGAATGGAATAAAAACAGAATTAGAAACTACTTACTTCCCTGAGCCAAAATCCATATTTGTTACTGGAGATGATGTTTATGTTGCAGGAAGTGAGTATGTTATTGGTACCGAAAAAACAATTGCTCAATTTTGGAAAAACGGAGTAAAAACAACTCTCACTAATGGTGTTAATAGAGCGCAAGGTCTTTCTGTTTTTGCATCCGATTTAGATGTGTATGTAGGTGGTTATGAATATAACGGCTCAAAGGATGTCGCCAAAATTTGGAAAAATGGGGAGCCGACAATTTTAACAGATGGTACTAGAAGCGCAAGTGTTACAGCTATTTTTATTACGAAAAGCTAAAATAAGTAAAGCCAAATTCATTAAAAACTAAAACTAATGAAAAACACACTCTTATGTATTATTAGCATTTTAGTAGTCAATTTGATACAAGCTCAAAACCATTCAAAAATTGAAGACTATCCTTTTGGAAGTTTAGATGTTGCTGTTATGGTACTGCCTTTTGGTATGGAACAGCCTATAAAAATAGGACACATGTCAAAATCAGGAGACATAAAGTTTGATATTCCCAAGGAGCTTCCTCAGCTATCAAAAGAAATGGAAGACAATTTTATGAACGATGTGGCTTATACGCTTTTTGATGTTTGTGATACTAGCATGGTTTATGGAAAAGAAAATATTAAATCCGTTGAAACCGGAGCGCTTTCACTTTGGACTACCGACAAGCGTTATGTCGGTGTAATTTTTACAGTTTCGGATGAGAAGCTCTTACCTTGGATAGAAGATCCGGGTTATAATGCGCCTATTTTAGGATCGTATTTCGAATTGATTTATGTAGCCGCTTCCTTTAAGTACAAAGGAGAATGTACACAAACAAGAATGCTAGATGATGGAGATGCAGAAATACGATTTAACTATGATCTCGACTTAAAAGCCGGTTTTAACTTCATTGAATATAAAATAGATCGTATTTATAAAACCGACCCAAACGTCATGGCTTCTTTCCCAGATAAAATTTCGGTAAGCAACGTCGAAGACATCCCAAATTGTAAATGGATAGGAAAGTATTTTTAAGATGCTATAAAATTTAGTAATTTTAAACACGTTCAAAGACTAAATTTTGAACGTGTTTTTTTTATGAATATAGAGGATTATAGAAATTATTGTCTAAGCAAAAAAGAAGTCACCGAACATTTTCCTTTTGATGAAGATACCCTTGTGTTTAAAGTTTGTAATAAAATGTTTGCACTAACATCTCTAAAAAAATGGGAGGAAGGAAATGCTTTTATAAATTTAAAATGTGATCCTGAATACGCTCAAGAATTAAGAGCAGAATACGACAGTATAAAACCAGGGTACCATATGCACAAGCAGCAATGGAATAGCGTCTATGTGCATACAGGAGAGCTTTCTCCAAAACGCATTACAGATTTAATTGATCATTCTTATGAGATGGTTGTAAAAGGCTTATCTAAAAAACTACGAGAAAGTCTTAATTAATTTTACATTTGCATAATACAATATTTATTATGTCATTAGAAAGAGAACTACAAAAACGCAGTGGCTCCAAATGTGAGCTTTGCGGCAACGAAGAAAAATTATCGGAATATACAGTTTCGGATATTAAAGAAAACGGATTAAAAACAGTTCTATATGCATGCAATGTGTGTACAGAGCAAATGAACGATTCAGATGCTATTGACGCCAACCATTGGAGATGTCTTAACGATAGCATGTGGAGTGAGCACGATGCTGTAAAAATTATGGCTTGGAGAATGTTGAATAGAATAAAAGCAGATTGGACGCAAGATTTGTTAGCCATGATGTATATGGAAGATGATATCTTAGAACTAGCAAAAGCGTCTGGTGATGGAGAAGATGAAGCTGATAAATTAATTCATCGTGATGTAAATGGAGTGATTTTAGAGCATGGTGATTCTGTTGTCCTTATTAAAGATCTTAAAGTCAAAGGTTCTAGTATGGTTGCTAAACAAGGAACAGCAGTTAGAAACATTAGATTAGATCATGAAAACGAAACTTATATTGAAGGCAAGGTCGATGGTCAGCAAATTGTGATCATTACAGAATATGTAAAGAAAATCTAAATTGTTTTAATCGGGTTTATAATACATAAACCACTTACTTATTCTAATAAGTGTAAAATTCAAAAGCCTGATTCTTAATTGATTCAGGCTTTGTTTTTTCTGCAATTCATTGGTTTTAAAACGTGTTGTTTATCGAAAAAATGAACAACCCTCCTCAAGTTATCTAGGCTAATTAACGCTTCGTCGAATATATCTCAAAAAAATCACATAAATGTCTGATATTGTGGTTATCCCTCTAAATAATATCATAAAGTATACTGATTAATAGCCTCAATTAGTATGAACACTTAAACATTATTTATTATGGACTTACAAATTACAAATTACAACAATCGTTTTCAGATTAAAGGAACTTTAAACAAGTTAAATCTAAAAACATTCAATGCGCAATTTTCTAACATATTTGATAAACTTGATGATATTTTATTAGATATCGAACAAGTAAGTAGTATCGATAGAGCAGGAGTGATGGCCTTAGCAAAATTGCATAATGAGTCTATTACTAAATCTAAACGATTATCTATTATAGGATTAGGATGTAAAGAATTATATCAGCATTTTAAATCTGAAGAACCTAAACAGACCATGGTGGTTTCACATGCCGTTGTTGCTGCTTAACCCAAAATAAATTCTACTAACGTATATAAACAAAGTGTATCCTAAGTATCTATGGTAATAGATAGGTGTTTAGGAGCTGCTTTGTTTTTTTAGTCTTGTGGACTCGATTTCAATTTCAACAAGACATATCAGCTACAATTTTCCATTTGCCATTTATCTTTTTAAAGATAATGATGAAAACACCATTGGCATCACCAACTTCGCGTTTTAGGTGGTACTCTCCCATCACCCAATAATTATCTCCTTCAATTTTTGAAATATCATTAATCACAAATTTTAAAGTCCCACTTTCTGTTTTTGTAGGATAGCCTTTTTTGTAATTCGCTAAAGTCTGGTCCCAACCACGAGTTAAGCCTTTACTACCATAAAATTTAAGGGAATCGCTTTTCCAGTAGCCTTGCATAAAACCTTCTAAATCATGATTATTCCACGCGATTTCTTGCTCTGCCATTACAAGGCGGATTCCAACTTCAGCAAGTTCTTTAGAATCGCTATGTGTTGTTGTTTCTTTGGTGACATCGGCCTTAATACTAATACAGCTAAAAGATAATAAGGCTAGTGCAATTGCGACACTATATTTCATAAGAATGGGGTATTGTTTTCAAGCTAAAAATAACAACTAATTTCTTAAAGAATACCGTTTTGTTGTTTTAAAAAAGCATCAGCTTGATTTTGCATTAGTGTCCGTGCATGCTTTCGTTTGTAATTCATAACCTCTTCCTCATCAGCAATTTCATTGTAAACTCTATTGTTAATGGTATTGTCTGTTTTTAGAAGTAGTTTTCGTTCTGCTATTTTTTGCATGCTCCAGGTCTTAATTGCGGTTTCTTGATCTTCTAGTTTATAATCAAATTCGCCTTTTGGCGCTAATAGTTTGGCAATAATTGGAGACGTTTCAATCGCTAAAAACAAAAGAAAAATAAAGAAAGATGGTAACCAAGGTAATTTACCTAAAGCAGTAATACGTGCCATGAGACCATCAAAATTATCAATAATGGGTTGCGATGTTTCAACATTAGTAGTATAATCTGCTTGAAGCGTTGCGATTTGGGTTTCAAGCGCTTCGATTTTAGTTTTAGTATCAGATTTTAATTTTTGTAACTCGGCTAATCCAGCATCATGCTTGTCGCGCTTTTCCTTATATACTGGACCTTTGCCTAAGAGTTTAGAACCCGCTGTGCCTTCAGCTTCTGAGATATAAGTATCATATAAACCATTGACTTCCGATTCTTTGGCAGCAATTTGAGTATTTAAGCCTAAAATTTCACTTTCAAGCGCAGCAATTTTAGGACTAAACTGTTCCGCAATTTGATTTTGATTCGCTAAGGTTAATTCGTTTTTTTGTTCTAATAAAACTTGATTAATTTCTTTTTCAAAAATCTTTAATTCTAATGGTTTTGAAATGACTACAGCAATAATAAGTGCTAAAAAGAGTCTTGGGGTCGCTTGAAGGATTTCATCTAAAATATTGTCGCGCTTTTTAATGGTTGAAACAATATAGCGGTCGAGATTAAAAATGAGTAAACCCCAAATTAGTCCAAAGAAAATTGAAGTATACAGATTGTCAAATACGGTAAAAAGTGCATAACTAGCAGCAATGGTTGCCATAACAGCGGTAAAGAAAACGGTAGCTCCAATACCAGCATATTTGTTCTGTTCGCCAATGGAGCAGTCGTTTAAAATGTCGGTGTCAGCGCCAGAGCAAAGGATGAAGAATTGCTTTAACATAAGTGATTGATTTTTGATTGATTACCTATTAGAACGCTAAAAGTTTCCATTTGTTACAATAAAGTGCTAATTTGGATAAAAATTTATCATCATATAGTACGTGTTATTGATGATTTATTAATAAACTTTCACTAAAGACAATCTTATAATCAATCATAAAATACAATAGATGAAAAAACAACTATTCATTAGGAAAAAACGTCAATTCCGAACTTTACTTAAGCAAATTGAGAGCTTTAAGCAAGAAGGGACTTGGGACGATTTAGCATCAAAAACTAAAACTAATTTATTACATAAATTAAACAGATTTTATAAAGTCTTAAAATCACATCTTACATTCTCTGAATGGAGACGATGGGTATATCCAAGTTTTGCAATGTTGGGTTTTTTATCAATGTCTAATTCTCTTTCTGCACAAACACTAAACACGTTTGAGGCAGGTGTTGTGTTGCAATCAAACGGATCTGATATTTATGCAGGAGCAGCTAATCCTACTTTTGCGGATTTGGATGGTGATACCGATTACGAATTGTATTTAGGTCAGTTTGGGTATGGTTCACTTATAGTTGAAAATTTCGGAGAGTTTAATACAAATACCATGGAATTTGGAACTTCTACAAGTTTGATCGATGTACCAAGTTCAGGTTTTTTTGAGTACAGCTCACCAGTTTTTGCAGATTTTGATAATGATGGTGATTTAGATCTTTTAGTTGGTATTAGTGGCGGTGGGATAGAGTTGTTTCTTAATGACGGAAATAATGCTTTTACATTTGATTCAGCAGTATCAGCAGACGGATCAGCTATTAGTGTTGGTAACGAAGCAAAACCTGCAATTGCAGATTTTGATGGAGATGGTGATTTAGATTTAATTGTTGGTGTACATACAGGTACTATTTCGTTTTTCGAAAATACAGCAGGATCAGGCAATCCTATGGTTTTTGCTGCAGGAGTAAACGTTCAGGCTGATGGAGCTGATATTAATTTTCCTCCAAATCCCCCTACTCAGGCTTATCCATCACCAGATTTTGGGGATTTAGATGAGGATGGAGATCTAGATTTAATTGTTGGTGAAAATGCTGGATTTGTAACTTTCTTTGAGAATACAGCAGGAGCAGGTAATGCTATGGTTTTTAATGCAGGTGTTAAATTACAGGCAGCTGGAGTAGATATTGAAACAGGTCTTGCCACAGTAGCGGTTGTTGATTTGGATAAAGATGGTGTAGTAGATTTGGTTATAGGAGAAGCTTTAGGTGATGTAACGTTCTACAAAGGAGTGAGTTCTAATTTAAGTGTTTCTGACTTTGATAGTCAAGCACTATTACATGTATTTCCTAATCCAGTAAAAGATGTTTTTACTATTGAAACAAGTCTTGAAATTAGTAGCGTAGAGCTATTTGATATTGCTGGTAAACAAATAGAAATTCAATTGGGAAATACAAATGAAGTTGATATTTCTAATTTAGCTTCAGGTATTTATCACGTTAAAATCTATGATAATAACAACAGAACGACGACAAGAAAAATAATAAAAAATTAATTTTTGTTTTTATCTTTTATAAGATGCTACTCTAATTTGGAGTAGCTTCTTTTTTTGTTTTAATATTTACAAATAATGAATCCAGAACAACCTATCTCACCATTTCAATTAGAACATACACCTCAAGTTCCTGAGCTTTTATATAAGTTACAATGTAGTATTGTCCTTTCTACTTTTCAAGCTGGTAAAATTGTGACATTATCTCCTGTCAATGAAGATAGAATAACACAATTGGCTCGAAATTTTAATAGACCCATGGGAATTACTTTTACAGATAATTATGAAAAATTAGCTATTGCATGTGAAAATGAAGTTATTCAGCTTAAAAACTCAGAAATACTAGCTAAAAACTATCCTAAGAAACCCAATACGTATTCTAATATGTACTTTCCAATGAGTACAAATTATACCGGAAAATTAGATTTACATGATTTATCGTTTGGAGCAGATAACAAGCTTTATGCAATAAATACCTTATTTTCTTGTATTTCTACTTTTGATAATGATTATAATTTTAAGTCGTATTGGAAACCTGATTTTATAACTGAATTAAAGCCAGAGGATAGATGCCACTTAAATGGTATGGCTATGAAGGATGGTAAGCCAAAGTATGTTACGGCATTTAATACTGGAAATACAGCTAAAAGTTGGCAGAAAGATTTAACAAAAACAGGTGTGTTAATAGACGTAGACACTAATGAAATTATTTTATCTGGTTTAGGCATGCCACATACTCCTAGGTTTATAAACGGAAAGCTGTATTTACTATTATCTGCGACTGGACAATTAGTCGAGGTTGATGTCGAAAATAAATCGTATACAGAGGTTATAAATTTAAAAGGCTTTGTACGAGGGATGTCTTTTTATAAAGATTATTTATTTATAGGACTCAGTAAGTTGCGTAAAAACTCATCTAGTTTTGCACATTTAGATGTAGCAAAATTATCTAATTATGCAGGTGTTGCCATAGTGCATTTACCAACTAAGAGTTATCAAGGTCTATTAAAATACAAAACATCTGTAGACGAAATTTACGATTTAGAGATTCTACCAGATTTTTTACGCCCTAATATTTTAAACAACTTAACAGATATGCATAAGCAAGCCATACTTACAGAAGATAGCTGTTATTGGGTTGGATAATAAAAAACCTCGAAGCATTTTCGAGGTTTTTTAGACTTTTAGAAGAAAAAGATTTTTAACCTGCAATCGTTATTACAACAGGTGAAACTTTAATATCAGAATCATCTTTAATTTTAATATAATGAGCTCTGTGTTTATTTTCACTTTATTAAGTTTTGTAAAAGCGATAAGATCTTTATTGTTACTTTTTATTAGCTGAGTTAGTTTACCTAGAATTTTGAACGTAAACACGGTTAGATTTTATCATTAACGACGGTCAAAATGCGAGATGCATACTAGTCAGTTTTTCCTTTCACACCGATAAGAATAGGCTTTTTAGATATATAGATTAAGGGGTGTTCAGTATCTGTTTTCTGCGCGTTAATATTTAGTTTAGGATGTTTTTTTACCAAATCAATAGCTTTGTCAGATGATATTGATTTTCCTTCACTAAAAAATTTCGCATTGGTTTTAGCCATTTTAATCACAAAGTCTAATGTTGACTCTGGTGCTGCAGGTGGTGGTGGTGGCGGAAATTTAGGAAATAGTTCAGCATTTTTCTTCTGTTCCGTTGTCATAGAATTATAAATGCGCTTGTGTTTTTCGACATCTTTTTGTTTAACGATAGGGTAAGTGTTTTTATTAGGGTTTGCTTTTGCCTTTGCGACAGTAGTATTTATTTTCTTAGCCCAAGCATTATATTCGGCGATTTGTTTTGCTGATGGTGTTTGTTGGTCTGAAAAATGGCTTTCAATTGCAAAAGGCGTGTTGCCTTTAGCTCTGTTTATTTCCTGATTTGGTGTAACAATGCGATAAAATCCGTAATCTTGAAGTGAATTGTAGATAAACCATGTTTCCTTATTCGAAATTTCTTTGGTGGATTTTACATGAATATTCATCATATTATTTCGAATTTCAGGCGTAATGTCTTGATGCAATTGATTAAATACATCTACAAATGTTTCCTTTGTTGCTTTTAATCCATCTATCAAATATGAATTTTCGTTTAATACTTTTAGCTCAATACTTCTTGGATAGATCTTTTTTTTCTCAGCACTTGAAAGTTTAACTAAGTAGTTTCCGTCAGCATCTTTTTGAGTTGTCATATTTGTGCGTTTGCCATTTTTGTTTGTGGCAATAGCTTTTGCTTCTTTAGCAGAAATTTTTTCATCATCTAAATAGAACGTAGCATCTTCGTTTTCCATTTCAATAATATATTCTAAAAACGAAGGATTATATACACTTTGCATGTCACCAGCGTTTGGACCTCCTTTAGATGTTTGTTTTGCAGGCGGAGGTGGAGGCGGAGGTGGAAAAGTCGCTATTTCTTCTGCTGTTAACTCGCTACGTTTTTTATAATATGTTTTACCATTAAGGGTAATTTGTACATAAGGTTTTATTGGTGAAATAGGTCTTTTTACTTTTGCTTTATTTTCTTTAGACATTCTAAAATATAGTCCTCCTAAATCTGAAAACAATTCATCCATTTCTTTTTGTACGTCAGCTGATTTATGGATGTAATGTGGTTCAGTTGTTCTTAAGGATTCGTAGATGTCGTATTTTTTATTATAATCTCTAAATTCTTCTATCATAGCTGCTTCTAGAAAAAATTCAACTTTATCCCACTCTACTTCGTTGACGGTATAAAGAACTTGGTGTTTTTTTAGTATAATGAGTGCTTTAAAATATATAACTAGAGAGGTTTCTTTGTCTGAACTAAAACTGAGATTATAGGTCTCTTTATGAGAAAGTTCCTTTAGAAATGACTCTAATGATTCTAAACTTCCTAATTTATCATTTATTAAAATTTGATTGCCATGTGATATTTGAACTTTAATTGTTTTTGAGTCTTTAGATATTTCAATCCATTTTTTTTACATTCTCATCTGGTTCATATTGAATTTGAGAACTTTCATTAGGCTCTATTTCAATATATTCCTTTTCAGCAAAATTGTAAAAAAGAACGGCAATAATTGGCAATACTAATAAAGTACTTAGCCAAATTCTGGTTTTTGATGTTTGTGTTTTCATAACTGTAAATCGTTTTTTGATTGATGAATAATTGATGGCACTCGATAAGTGATGATTTTGAGTGTTTGATGAAAATTGTAATAAAATAGTTTGGTAGGTTTTAGCATCCGAACCTTGTTGTAACACGGCTTGATCTGCTAAGAATTCGTGATTTAGTTTTACATGATGTTTTAAAATGTAAATCAAGGGATGAAACCAAAATGCAATTTGAAGCAACTCTAGGATTATAATGTCTAAACTGTGTAATTGCTTGGCATGGGTTTCTTCATGTAACACTACTTCTTTCGGAATGTGATTAGATTCATACCTGGTTTTATTAAAAAAGATATACCTAAAAAAGGAATGTGGAATGAGATTTTCCTGCAATAATACATAAATGAAAGAGCGGTTTTTTATGGTTACATTTTTAGAAATGCGACGCTGCATTTGGAAGAGATTATTTAAAAATCGTAAAGCGAATAACAAGGCTCCAATACCATAAATAAACCAAAGCGTCGTTTCTAAATCAAAAAAGGAAGGTTCTTCGGGGATTTCAATAAAAGCAGGTTCAATGTTTATGAATGTTGTTGCCGTTTCAAAAGTGGACACTGTAGGTTCAACATATTCCGTTATGGTTAATTTTGGAATGATTAAAGCTAAAGTCAAAGCACCCAATAAATAAAACCGTTTAAAATGATGCATGTTTTGGCGTTCTAAAAAGAGTACATAGACCAACCATAAGATGACTAAGCAAACCGAAAATTTAAGTAAATACGTTTCCATAATTATCTGTTTTTAATTTCTGTGTCTATGATTTTCTTTAGTGCTTCTAATTCTTCTTTGGTTAAATCGATTTTACGTGTAAAGAAGGATGCAAATTGCGAAGCACTATCATTAAAAAAGGTTTTAATGAGTCCGTTGACATGCTTAGAAAAATAATCTTCCTTTTTAACGAGCGGAAAGTACTCTCTCGATTTTCCGAAAGTTTTATAATCTACGAAACCTTTACCAATCATCCGTTTTAATAATGTCGCAACAGTTGTGGTGGCTGGTTTTGGTTCTGGATAGAGGTCTAATAAATCTTTCATAAAGGCTTTTTCGAGCTTCCAGAGGTGTTGCATTAGTTGTTCTTCGGTTTTTGAAAGTTGCATGCTCTACGTATTTAGAATTAACTCTACAAATGTAGAGAATAAATTTTATTCTACAAGTGTAGAGTTTAAGTATCTATTAAGTCTGTAAATAATATTTAGAATTTTTAAATGTAAAAAGCCTTATGATTTACAGTAATCATAAGGCTTTTCGTAATGTTATAAGCTTCTTGTTTAGCGCTTATTTATTTTGATAATTCTGTAAAATATTTATAGAACCACGGAATAGTTTCGATACCTTTTAAGTAATTCCATACTCCAAAGTGCTCGTTTGGTGAGTGAATAGCATCGCTATCTAAGCCAAAGCCCATTAAAATAGTTTTACTCTTTAATTCTTGTTCAAAAAGCGACACAATAGGAATACTTCCTCCACTACGTTGTGGAATAGGTGTTTTACCAAAGGTTTGCTCATAAGCTTTTGATGCTGCTTTGTAACCAATACTATCAATTGGAGTGACATAACCTTGTCCTCCATGATGAGGTGTTACTTTTACGGTTACTCCTTCGGGTGCAATACTTTCAAAATGTGATTTAAATAATTGGGTAATCTCTTCCCATTCTTGATGTGGTACTAAGCGCATTGAAATTTTAGCGTAAGCCTTACTTGCAATTACGGTTTTAGCCCCTTCGCCAGTATAACCTCCCCAAATACCGTTGACGTCTAACGTTGGTCGGATAGAATTACGTTCATTTGTAGAGTAGCCCGCTTCACCATACACTGCATTAATATCTAATGCTTTTTTATAAGCTTCTAATGAAAATGGAGCTTTTGCCATTTCTGCACGTTCAGCATCCGAAAGATTTTCAACTTTGTCATAAAATCCAGGAATGGTAATATGATTGTTTTCATCGTGAAGCGATGCAATCATTTTTGTTAATACGTTAATCGGATTTGCTACAGCGCCTCCATAGAGTCCAGAATGTAAATCACGGTTTGGTCCTGTAACTTCAACTTCAACATAACTTAAACCTCTTAGTCCTGTAGTTATAGAAGGTACATCCTTTGCAATCATGCCTGTGTCTGAGATAAGAATAACATCATTGGTCAGTTTATCTCTATTTGCAGCAACGAATTTGGCCAAGTTAACACTACCAACTTCCTCTTCACCTTCAATCATGAATTTTACATTACAAGGCAATTCATTAGTCTTGGTCATATATTCTAAAGCCTTTACATGCATATACATTTGACCTTTGTCGTCACATGCTCCTCTAGCAAAAATGGCTCCTTCAGGATGTGTTTCTGTTTTTTGAATGATAGGATCAAAAGGAGGTGAATTCCATAAATCTAAAGGATCTGGTGGTTGCACATCGTAATGTCCATATACTAAAATCGTTGGTAATGTTTTGTCTATAATTTTTTCGCCATAAACAATAGGGTACCCTTCAGTTTCGCATATTTCAACGAAGTCACAACCTGCATTTTCAAGGCTTACTTTAACAGCATCAGCCGTTTTTAAGACATCACCTTTGTATGCAGAATCCGCACTAATTGATGGAATTTTTAATAATTCGATAAGTTCGTCTAGAAAACGATCTTTGTTGTCGTTGATATAAGATTGTATCGATTGCATAATTGTAATTCGGTTTGTAACAAAAATAGGAATTATAAGAAGAATAAATTAAGCAATAGTCAACTTTAAGTTTTTATTTAGATGGAGTGTTTGAAGTTGGTATATTGAATCAATTCTACTAAAATCAATTGTTTCAGATGCATATGGAATAAAATGAATTGATGTAAAATTCTTGAATATTTAATATTTGATTATTAAAACTATTGTTTATATTTGCATCCCAATATTTATTGGTTGAATGCAGGCGTGGTGGAATTGGTAGACACGCTAGACTTAGGACTTATCCAAGGAAAAGTTGAATAATTATTGAAATGCAGGTGTGGTGGAATTGGTAGACACGCCAGACTTAGGATCTGGTGCCGCGAGGTGTGGGAGTTCGAGTCTCCCCACCTGTACAAAATCCGAAGAGAAATCTTCGGATTTTTTTGTTTAAAATTGTTTCAAAAAAACGTCAGGTACAACATAGGTACAACATTTTGTTATTTTTTTAAATTCATTTAAATTGATAGTATTTCAATACAAGTTGAGATAAAGTTTATGTTAAAATTTAATTTGTCATTGAGAATAACAATACTTTATTAATCAATATTGTTTATAAAAAAAAGTAATTATATACTGTTTGCCTTTTGTCTAATACTCATCAATAAAACTTAAGTCTGTAAATAATATTTCCCTGTTCTAAAGTTTTCGTTTGGTAAAAATGTAAATTATTACCAAACTTAGTCTTCTACTCTTAATATGGGTTAAGGAATTAATAATAAGTCTTTTAAATATTAACTTGAATTCAATGATGTTTAGTGTTTGTGAGTTGTTTGTATTGTTTTGATAACCATACAAATAGTAAGGTTCAACCTTACTATTTGTATGGTTCATTTCTGATTTAATTAAGGTGTTTCATCTATTTTTGGGTTTTTAAATATTTAGGCAAATTTATAGTGAAAACATATCAGACCATGAAAACCAAATTGTTTTTAATTTCAGTTATTTTTAATGTTCTTATTATTAATTCTCAAGACGGAACAGGTCCTGATTTTGAAAATTTTAACAGATACACGCAAACTAATTTCTCTACACCAGAAGTTAAAGCTTTTGAAAAAGTTTCTTTAATTCCTAATAATCTGTCAACAGGTAAATTAGGATTAGTAATCCCAATTTATACGATAAAGGCAGGGAGGTTAACTTACCCAATAAAAATTAGTTATAATTCTGGTGGTATTAAAGTTGATGAGCAAGCTTCAGAAGTTGGTCTAGGTTGGAATTTATCTAAAACGGCTATTACTAGACAAATTGTAGACGGAAATGATTTTGATAATGTAGGGACTCAATGGCTAGACCCTGTTGGTGGTGGTATATCGTTAAATGATTCAGAATATCAAGAACATGTTGACGTATTGCTTCATGATCAAAAACATAGAATGGGATATTTTCTCAAAAAGGCTGAAAATAAAAAAGCTAGTGTTGGATATAAGACAATAGATGAAATGCCTGATTTGTATTCTCTTATCTCTGCTGATGGTTTTACTACTAAGTTTTATTTTTCTAATCCAGAAACTGCTCCTGTAGAATTAACAGAAGGAAGCTCTATTATAAGTGGTGATAAAATAAAAGAGTACTATCCAAACCCTCAATATGATACAAATATTTTGTCATCTTTATATTATTTTCCGATGTATGATTTTGGAAAAATTGAAGTTACAAGCAAAGATGGAATAAAATACACATTTGAAGATTATGATGTTTCTATATCTAATTCATATGAAGCTCCTACCGGAACAGGTCTTGATTATGTCGGCTACCTAGCTGTTCCTCAGGTTTCTTCGTGGCATATTTCAGAGATAGAGGATTTATTAACGGGAGACAAGATAGAGTTTGAATATCAAACATATAATGCAGACCCTTATTCTGAAAGTACATACGTTTCGGGAGTTGCTTTGCAACCGGAAGCTCTTATAGTTCATGAGTCTATTAAAACGATCCCTAAAAGATCTTGGTTTAATGCAAACTTCAATATGTGTACTGCTAGACATATGAAGGCTGGTTACGAATATGATAATCATAAAATGGTATATAAAAGACATAATTACACTCGTTTTTATGTTAAGAATAGACTAGTAAGTATAAAGTTTAAAGGTGGTAGAGTCGATTTTGATTGGGGGGCAAATAGATTAGATTTGTATAACACGAAAATATTAAACAATATCAGTGTTTACAGCAAAGAAGATGGTTTTACAATTGCAAATAAACTTATAAATAGGTTCGATTTTACCTTTGATTATTTTGATTCAGGTGGGGTGAATTATTATAAAAGTAAGCGTCTTAAATTAGAAAGTGTTAAAGAAATGGGAAAGCCAAGTTATGTGTTTTCTTATTTTAATGAGAATGACTACTTTCCTGAAATTACTAGCAATAAGAAAGATTTTTTAGGGTACTATAATAGTGCTGTAACCCAAGGTCAAGGTTCGCATATAGTACCTAATCTCTATTATTATCCAAATCAAAACGAAAACTCCATATTGCCTTTTAATATAGCGGGTGTTACGAATTATCCTATATACGGTGATTATAGCGATATACCTACTTTGTCTGATGTAAAAAGATGGTCGTTGGAATCTATAAGATACCCGACAGGTGCAAGAACTAATTTGATTTACGAATTAAATGAAATTAATATATTTAATCAAAATGTAACTACATCGGGATTAAGACTTAAATCGAGTACCATAATAAACGAAAATGATACTGTAAGAAGTATTAACTATTCATATATCAACACTGATGGGTCTAGTTCAGGAACTTTAGTGAATCCACCAGATTATGGAAGACCAACAACTATTATTACTGGACAAGCTTGGGATCCAGGCTTGTCAGAATGGGATAGTGCATATATTTATGATACTTTTATTATTAACCAATATCCCAAAATTGATGCAGATTTAACTAATGGTAATTATGTGTCCTATAGTAATGTTAAGGAAGAAGAGTCAGGTAATGGTTATACTCTATATTCATTTATTTCAAATGAAACTGATCCTAATGAGTATATTAGAGCTGAACCAGGTCAAGAACAAATAAATTTTTTTACAGGAGGAAGTATGTGTGAAAGCCGTTTCGCTATAAGAAATAGTGCTTATGGGCTTGATTTTTATACCGATAATTCTTTTAAGAGAGGTAAGCTACTTTCTAAAAAAATATTTGATGTCAATTCTAACATAAAGCAAGAAACCATAAATGTTTACTCAGAAAATATAACTTTCGAAAGTGAAAGTTTTAGAAAGAGATTTTTTAGAGGAAAAAACACCTACGTAAATGATGCCAATGATGATTTCGAAAATATGATAGATATAACTAAAACATATAAAAAAAATACTCACAAGCTCATAAAATCTAGGAACTTAGATTATTTTAACGGAGAAATCGTGGAGGTAAGCGAAGATTTTCTATATAACAATATAGGGTTATTAACGTCTAACATAAAGCATATAAATTCTAATGAAAGTTATATAAATAACTACAAGTATGTTAATGATACAGATATTTCAGAAACAGGGATTTCTCAACTTCATTTAATAAACTATCTGTCAGATTTGGTTGAGAAAGATGAAATTTATAATACTAATAATTTAAACGAAAGCATAAACGGTTTTAAAAAAGAATATAGTGCTAATGGATTTGTAGAAAAAATCTTTACAAGTCAAAAAGGTAATCCTTTTGTGAGAGAATTTGATTTTGATTCCTATGATAGTAGAGGCAAGCCTAAACAATTTAAAGATAAATCGGGAAAAATTACTTCCTTATTTTGGTCAAATGATTTGCTACTAGCAAGAGTTGAAAATGCAACTTACAATAGTATTAAAAATTATATTCAGACTAATAATGGCTACAATATTGAAAATTGTGAATCGGGAAACTGTGCTCAATATTTTTCTGAAACCCTCAAATTTGCATTCCCAAATGCTCAAATATATTCATATGCCTATGATAGTGCATTAGAAAATGCAATTAGCGTAACGGATGCAAAAAATGAAACCTTTTATTATATATATGATTCATATGGCAGGTTGATACACGTTAAAGACCAATATGGTAATTATTTAAGTTCAAACGATTATAACTACAAACAAAACTAAAATAGACATGAATAAGTTACTATACATTTTAGCAGCCTTAACAGTGTCAAATATGGTTTTTGCACAAACAGACACTAAAAATTATATTCTAACAACAACTTATCAGAAAGAGTTTAATGGGGGATATGAAGATTATACTAAGACTTTAAATATCCAAGATTTGTTTTATTATAATCAAGGTGCGGACCTTTTTAATGCTCAAGTACAAGCCCAAGTAAAAATTGTGGATAACATTTTAACTTTCGAAATACAAGGACAATGGGACTCTAGTTTGTTTCGATTAAAAACAGGTTCTATTGCCCAATTGAACCAATCATTACAAAGTGAGTCGATCGAGCTTGGTGAGTTGCAAGCGCAGAACGGTTCTACAGGCTATTTTGCGAGAATTAATAATGGTGTTTTAGAGTTTTACCAAACTAACGAACAGCTAAATGCTGAAATAAATACTTTAACAACTATAAATTTTACACCATCTAGCCCAATTCAATATGGTACTAATTTAAATTATATTGATTGTTTTGGAGGAGTTGGTTCTGTTAATGGTTCTGGGAGTATTTATATAGAGAATGATGTGATTACTTTAGATTTAGACGCTCAATTAAATCAGTATTGTAATATTAAGTTAGGCAATATTCAATATCTCAACACTTCATCTCAAATTCCGGATACGGAATTAGGATATTTAATTAATAGCTCAGGCGGTCAAACAGAATATAAAGCTAAAATAGAAAACAATTGGTTGATCTTTTACTCAGATACTTTAACTATTCCAAATGAGATACAGTACTCTCATTCTCATAGTTTAATAAGTGTCACCGGAGATGAAAAAAATGAAACAATCACTTATTTTGACGGACTTGGTAGGCCTGTTCAAGATATAGCAATTCACGCAGGTGGACAAGGACAAGATATTATCACTCCAATAACTTACGATGATTATGGTAGACAAAATATAGATTATTTACCTTATTCTAGAGATATCTCATCGTCGGATTTTGAAGAGGTTTTAAACTTAAATACTCAATATTTAACAAAGTACCCTGACGATTTTAATTCTTTTACAATACCTAATCCATTTGCACAAACTGTATTTGAAAAATCCCCGTTAAGCAGTATTAAAGAAAGAGCAGCACCTGGTTTTGATTGGAGATATGACCATGACAATGTTGTAACAAATAATATTCAAGTTCCTATACCATTGAATTTTTCCACAACGGTTGATACAAATTTGCTTAGTTATTATCCGAATAGTGGTAGTACGTTAGGTCAAATTAATTTGACTGTTAGTAATTCTGAAATAAATATAGTCTTTGATATGATTATGCAACAACAAGAATTAAAAGTTGGGCAAATATTCTATTTAGACACAGCTCCTTATGTTATAGACAACTATTTCGTAGGGCAACTTATAGATGAACAAGGTGTTTTAATTCCTTATTTTGTGCAAATTCAAAATAATTACTTGGTTATTACAACGACTGATTCCAATTATAGAGTAGAAGGCTTAAATTGCACCCTTAATTTATCTGTTGACATTCCTCCTGCAGAATATATAACTTATCAAACAGAAGAATCTACAAATAATACAATTAGGTATCAATATGGTACAAATTCTCACGATAGTGATATCAAACATTTTGGTGTTGAGTTTATTGGTGACTCACAAGAAACTGAACTTGTGTACATAGGAAATTATTCAGCATCTCAACTTTATAAAACTATTATAAAAGATGAGAATTGGCAACCTAATCCAAACCCCAATATTATAGAGAAAGATAATACATCTGAAGAATATAAAGATAAATTTGGACGCATTGTTTTAAAGAGAGCTTACGAAAATAATATAGCCCATGATACATACTATGTCTATGATAAATTTGCAAATCTTACATACGTAATTCCTCCATTAGCTTCTGATGGAATATTAGAAATGGGAGGTCAAGGATTTCGAGTAGCTTCCCAAGTTAACTATCCATGGACAGATTTTGCTGAAGTAGATTTAGCCTTTGCTGAAAATTATAATAAGAAATTAATAGAGTATAAAAACGAAGATTTATTAAATGCCGATTTAGAAAATGAGTATGGTGGACAAGGGGGATTCACCGTTTCTACTTTTGAAAATAGTGACTTAGTTACTTTAAACTTTACATTCTTTGCTTCCAAAGGTTTGTCATTAAAGCAAGGAGAATTATTATCATTGAAAGATTTTGGGAATTTTAAAGATACTGAATTGGGAAGTATTGTTGGAGATGATTTTAAATATTTTTTTATTATAAAAGGAAATGCAATAGTTATTGAAAAAAGTGGAGAAGGAAAAGGGGAACTCACAAGTGTTAACGAAACTTTTAGTAGTGATACAAAACTTACTTATTCACAGGATTATCTATGGACGACTTATTCTGATGTGGATTCCAAATTTGCTTCTGAATTTGAAAAAACTGTTAGTAATTTAGCTAAAGAAACAAATCAAAGTATCTTAAGTACATTTGTAGAAAATAAGTATGGTGCTCAGGGGGGACTTAATATAAGTATTGATGATAGTGATATTATAACAATAAATATTAATAGCAGATCCAATACACCGTTAAAATTAAAACAAGGATTAGTGATTCCTTTAAATACTAAACGAAATATAGGTGATAGAGAGTTGGGAAGTATTTCTGGATCTGGGTATGATTATTATTTTGCCATACGTGAGAACAGTCTTTTTATAAATGGATATGGATCAATAAACAATTTAAATACTGTTTTTACAACTCCACCACCTCCGTCGCCACCTAATATTACACCAGGAACGGTTGGCGGTTTGTGTTATATTTATCATTATGACAAGAGAAATAGAGTAATAAATAAAAAAATCCCAGGTAAGGGGTGGCAGTATACAGTATATGACAATGTAGATAGACCTATTCTTATTCAAGATGCTAAAATGAGATTAGATAACCAATGGCATTTTACTAAATATGATGTATTTGGTCGTAAAGTATATACGGGTATTTATACTTATATTCCTACAGGTTCAGAAGCAAATGAACAATTAGAATTACAGAGTCAAGTAGATGCTCAAAATAACCCAAATTGGTTTGAAAATAAGATTTCTAATTATCAGACTATTAATGGAGTTGATATTTATTACAGTAACTATGCCTTCCCTAATGATGCTAACCTAGTTATTCATACGATTAACTATTACGACGATTACAGTTTTGATATTCCTAATGAGTTAGGTATTTTTCAAAACACCTATAATCAAATTTTAGCTACAAATACCAAAACTTTAGCAACAGGGAGCAAAGTTAGAGTGCTTGGTACAGATAATTGGATAACTAGAGTAAGTTATTATGATTATAAAGCCAGACCTATTTATATAACTAGTTACAATTCTTATCTCAACAGCATCGATAAAGTAGCCAGTCATCTAGATTTTGTTGGTAGAGCTAAGGAAACTAATACAGTACATGTTAAGGACAGTAACGACCCTATTGTTGTTGAAAATCGTTTTACTTATGACCATGTTGGTAGGTTATTAACACAAGTACAGGTTATTGGGAACAATGAAGAACTTATAGTAAACAATCATTATGACGAGTATGGGCAATTAGAAAGTAAAAATGTTGGTGGTATGGTAGCTGCTTCCACTCCCGAGGATTCTCAGGGATTACAGACCATAGATTATAGCTATAATATCAGAGGTTGGTTAAAAGCAATAAATGAAGGTACTACTTCTGGGGATGATTTATTTGGTTTTAAAATTAACTATAATACTCCAGAATATATAGGAGTTAAAAGTTTGTTTAATGGGAATATCAGTGAAACTTATTGGCAAACTGCGAACGACCATAAATTGAGGAGTTATGATTATCATTATGATGCATTAAATAGAATTAAACTCGCCAATTATCACGGTAATTATGCATTGGTTGCCAATTCTAGTGAGACGGAAGATTACAGTGTTTCTAATATTAACTATGATAAAAACGGTAACATAAAGCAATTATGGCGTTCGGGTTTAAGAGTTGAAACTAATGAGATTGGCCTTATAGATGTTTTAAACTACACCTATGAACCTCGAAGTAATAAACTATCGGCTGTTAACGACTATACCTCGCAAGATGGTTTTGTAAATGGAAGCAATCAAAATAATGAATATATTTATGACGTTAATGGTAATATGACTAAAGACTCAAATAAAGGTATTGTAGATATTCATTACAATCACCTTAACTTGCCAGATTATATCTCTAAACCAGAGTATCACCAATCATATACAGAATACAATAGTATTAATTATACCTATGATGCCTTGGGTAATAAATTAAGGAAGAAAGTGAGGAATCAAAATAATTATAATGTATCTTATGCTATTACCGATTACAATGGTGATTTTATATATAAGTACACCTCAAATAGTTCAGGTTCTACACCAGCAAAGCTAAGGCAAATCCAAATACCTGAAGGCTATTTTGAGATTGTTAATCCGTATGGCGGTTTATCTAGTGGTGAATATGTATATGAATATAAAGATCATTTGGGTAACGTTAGACTGTCCTACTCGGACAGTGATGATTCAGGTGATGTGGATAGTTCAGAAATTTTAAAAGAAAGTAATTATTATCCCTTTGGCCTTGAACATGAAGGATATAATAATGTTGTGCAAGGTGTAAGAAATAATATAAAAACCTATCAAAGTCAGGAATTTACAGAAGAATTACAATTAAATACTCATGAATGGAAATACCGCGTCAGTGATCCTGCAATTGGACGATTTTGGCAAGTAGATCCACTTGCTGAAAAGTATGAATGGATGTCGACTTATCAATTTTCTTCTAACCAACCAGTTCATGCACGAGAGTTAGAGGGTATGGAAAGTATGGCTGATCATAGTTTGCGGTTACAAGTTGCTGAAAAGCTATCAAAACGAGATGGAAGCGACTTAGTTGAAAACTATAAGGATCTATATAGGGCTGAAAATGGGGCAATGGATATTGTCAGTGCTTTTAAATCATTCTTTCCAGAAAATGGGGCTGCTAGAGACTTAATCGATCATTATGCTGGTGAAACAGGTACTGAATATGAATTAAGCCAAAAACAACTTATAGAAGTCTATCCATTAACAGATGGAGGTGGAAATAGAATTGATCTAAGCCTTAGTAATTCTGATTTTTTAAGTGTAGGTGACTTATCTCCGGGAGAAAGCAAACCTTTTAAGGATGAGGTTCCTGTTTATGCCGGTACTGCTGGAACTCTTGGGAATTTTACTTTAACAAGAGAGGGTGAAATATCATTAAATTCTGTAACTGGGTTGAGAGAATTTACTGGAACTTTTAAGTTTAACGATATTTTTGACTTTAACGCAGCCGACCATAGGGCGTGGAATGTAGAGTTACAAGTAACTATAGCAAGAAATTTACTGCCTGGTATTCCTTTTAATGTTTTTGGTAATTTGCCTGTAAACCAAATTAATGGACGAGATGTTACAACAACATTTAATAATATTACTATCTTTCCTGCAAATCAACCTAAGCCAGGACCAACTGAGGAAAGGCAAGATGAAACTGACTAATTATTAATCTATAATTCATTTATGAAAGTAATTAAATTAAAAAACCTCTTGCTACTTTTATTAATTGTTAATTTTAGTTGTAATACAGAAATTAAGATAAAAGATTATTCAGAAAGGTTGAAAATAGATTTTCCGGCGGACATGAATTTAATCTATTTTAACAGGGAAAATCAGTTTCAGGATTATAGTATTTTATCAATTTACAAATTGTCATTTAACCAAAAAAACTTTTTGTTGGATGAAATCATTGGAAATTTATGTAATTCTTTAGATGAAAATGTGTCTAGTCATTCTTTACATTGGCACCGGTGTGATGATTTCTATTCTTATAATTATACGGATCAAGAAAAAGGAGTAATTATAAATGTAATATTTGTTGCGAAAAATAATATAAGTACTGTAACAATTCAGGAAATAAAGATTTGACTATTGTTTTAAACTTGTTTTTTAAAATGAAAGGTTAGTAATTAAAATAAGGTAACCATACATTCATAAAAGATTACCCGAAACTCCGCAACAAAACGCTAGCCTGCAAATAATACTTCCCACTCCTAAAGTTTTTCTTTTTTTCAAAATGCAGATTAATAATCTCTCCAAACTTGGTTTGTTGCTCTAATTGAAAGATAAGCTGATTAATAGCATTATAATTACCCTCCAACTCAAATTCATATGTATTAATTGTAAGGTCATTTTTAGAAATAGTGTGCGGTTCTAAAAAGCTAACGACTTTAAGGTTGTTGTCATTCGCAAATACATTGATAACCTTTAAAAGATTATTTTGAATCGAAGAACCATCTAATTGGTATTTGGTTAGGAGTGAATCGTAATACACTTCTTTTTGTTTTAATAGCGATAATTGTTTAGGAGCATTTTTAAACAATAATTCTTGCGCCTTCAAAGCGTTGTATTGCTTTTTTTGTTGTAATGTATTGCTTATTGCTAATTGATAACATAGTATTAAAGCAATTAAAAAACCGATAATTAGCGCTATGTTTTTCTGTTTTTTACTCATTGCTCAAAACTATTTTAATACTAAAATCGGATGTATTTGAGGTAGTTGACTTATAGTCAATAATTTCCACCTTATCAATCCAGTCTTCTTGCTCTAAAAAAGCTATCCAATTTGAAAACGCATCACTATTACTTGATGCACCAGAAATACTGATACTATTTCGTTCTAGTTCAATTACTTTTTCTGCTTTAATTCGTTTTAACAAGGGCTGATAGTTAAATCCTGAAAGCAGAATAGATTTAGGTAAGCTTAGCATAATGCTATTACTGTAAAATGAGCTTTTTGAGCCATTACTTTTTAACAAATCATCAACCATTTTTTGTTTTTTACTAACTATTTCATTGAGTTTTAGGATTTGACCTTTAGTAGATTGATTGATTTCTGAAACCTGCTTTAAAGCGCTAACCTTATTATAGTAATGATTAAAGAAAAAGAAATTGAGGAGCAGAAGAACCAATAAAAATAAACCTCCAAACTTTAAGAACTGAGAAAAAAAGCGAACTTGTTTAAAATCGTTTATTAAGGATAGTCTTTTTTCTTCAAAATTTGTTGTAGTAGTACTATTTTTAAGTACAGATTGTAAGGCAGCTGAAAATGATAAAATCTGATCATTAGACACGGTTAAACCATTAACATCATAATTATTAGGTTCTACTTCATCTTTTTTAATTTGGACAATATAACTGTCATTAATAGTTGTTATAGCATTTGATGTATGAATTGTTCTACTATTTGTAAATGACTTTACTGTAGAAATAATTGTATTGCCAAACGATATATCAATTATATGAATGTTTTGCTCTGAATAATCTTTAATTATCGAATCTATATAGTCTTTTCTACATAACGAGATAAAGTGAATATTCTTTTCCGAAAGTACTTCAAAATAAAAGTCATCCAAATTGATATTAGGAAATGCCTTATATACAGTTTTTAAAGTATCACCTTGTTTACTTTCAATAGTTTTAGAAAGAACCTTACCGTTATTAATAACGAGTGCAATATGTTGATTTTTGGAAAGCTTTTTAGAGGCTTCTTCTATAGTCTCAACTTTATACGTTAATTTTACATCCAGTTCATTTCTAAACTGTTTTATAAGACAAACCTGTAAAACATCATTCTCATAGTCAGAGTAGTGTTCTATGCCACAATAACGGTTTCCATATTTTAAATATTTGAGGATCTTATTTACCATTAGTAGATAACGGTTGGTTTTATTAAAACAGATAATTTAGATTTTTTCGCAGTTCTAACTTGCCGACTAAATAAGTATTTAATGATAGGAATTCTTGCTAAAAATGGTACGCCTGAGCCTGAATTGTTTTTAGAATTTTCTTCTAAACCGCCAAGGATAGCAATATCTTGATCTTGCATTCTAATAATTGACGTAAAAGTTCTGGAATTGATATCAGGTGGTGCATCATCTGCGATTCGAGCTCCGAAGCTTGATTGGATCACATTAATATCTAATAAGATATGACCATCGCCAGATACAGAGGGTTTTATGGTTAAACCTAGTTCAGCCTCAATAGGAACGTAATTGACTATTTCATTGGTAATAGGGTTTTCAACACCTATGATACTTCTGTCCGTAATTGTGTAATAGGAAGTCTGTCCATTGGAAAAATTAGCGCGATGGCCATTTAATGTTGCTAACTTGGGCGTAGATAATATTTTGAAATTACCATTGGTTTCCATTGCTTTAATTTTTGCAAAAAAGTTAGGAACTACTCTACCTAAATTAAAACTGCTAAAGTCATTAAAACCACCTATTATTTTATTCACAGTTTGAGCCCCTAAAGTTAATTCAGTACTAGGGTATATCGCTCCTTGAGTACTTACAGCATCTTCGCCAATTCCCCATTCAATGCCAGTGTCAGTAGTGGAATTCCTATTGACTTCAATAATCATGACTTCAATTAATATCACAGGAACAGGTTTGTCAATTTTATTAATAAATGATTTAAAACGATTTATTTTCGCACTAGGACCGGTAACATAAAAGCTATTAAGTTCAAAATCCGTTTTAAATTCCAGTCCCTCTTTGATTTCATCAGGTACAATGCTTAATAGATCCGTATTTTTAGTATTCAAATTATTAAATGCGGAATTTACATTATTACCAGTATTTCGAAAGCTGGAATTTGTTCCGTTTTGATTGGGAGAATAGTTGTTATTTGACTGACCAACTATATTGGGGCTTGTTCTATAACTATTATTAAAATTGTTACTAATTGAACCTCCTCCTTGAGGATCAGATAGTAGTTCTACTGAACGATATTGTAAATATACAATTTCAACTTTACGAACGCTTAGTTGCTTTTCTGTTCCAAAAAGTAGACGTTACCTTCTTTTTTAAATGTAAATACCTTGCTTGGATTGCTAACGTTATTTTGTGCGTTACCGGGCTGTTGATTCGTTGCGTTATTTGATATAGATGATCCTGATGAATTAGACTCGAATATTTTAACCAAGAGGTCGTCGAAACTAATACTCTTCGTTTTAAAAGTCACTGTTCCTGCTTCGGTTAGTGGAGTGGCTGTAAACACATCAATATTAAGTTCATTTCCGATATCATCAATTATATCTACAACTAACGTGTTAGCCAGATCAACCTCAATAATTTGTTTTTCCAGATCCAGGATTTTAAAATAGAAATTGGAATTACGACGTCTTACTGGTCGTTGTGCAGGTTGATTAGCATTACTAGTATTTGTATTACTAATTGCAGTATTATCTTCAAACACAAAAAAGCCATCTTTAGATTTTTCTACATATAAGTTGTTTGCAAAAGCAAGCTTATCCATAGCAGCTTCAAACGTGATATTTTGAATATATGCAGTAAGTGCTCTATTTTCGAGTCCAGGAGAAAATACCAAGTTTTTACCTGTTTCGTCCATAATCTGCTTAAATACATCATATAGTTTGTCTGCCTTGGCATCTATTGAAATTGTATTTACATTTGGGTTGTAAGAAATAGGAATAACTCGCTTTTTTGGTTCTTCCGGTGTCTTTTGGTAAGATTTTACTGATAAGATATTTCCTGTGAAATCAATAGTTAAATTGTATTCTTTACAAAGATACACTAGAAGGTCGGTAACTATAACATTCGGAAATTTTGGAGAAATCGATATTTGATTCAGCTCTTGAGAGACATTCAAATTCAGCTTATGTACTTCAGCTAAAGCAAGTAAAAAGTTAGATAAACTAATATTGCTGACACTCACTTCTGTGTTCAGGTTTTCCGTTAGTCCTGCATTTTCTGTTGATAAAACAGTTAATTGATTTTTTATTTTTTGAATACGTCCATCTTCTTTTTGTGCAAAGACAAAAGTGAGGTTGACGAATAATAGTATGTATAATATTTTTTTCATATTACTTTCCTGTATGGAGGACATTGCTTTAATAAGCTTAATCTTTTTTGTATTATTTAATCTGTAAGTAAAGCATAAACTTCATCAATAGATGTTATTCCTTCCTCAAGTAATTTTATAGCATTACTTTTTAAAGTTGAAATGTTATTTTCCTTTATATAAGCATCAATTTCTAAATCATTTTCTTTGATGTTATGAACTAATGTTTTTGTTATGGGAATGATTTCATAAATGGCTTTTCTTCCAGAATATCCTGTGTGAAAACAATTGTTGCATCCTATGGCTTTAAAATGAGTATTAAAATACTTTGGTATTTCAAAATTTGAAGGAAATAAATCCTTTGTAACATTTGCTTCCTCTTTACAATTATCACATAATTTTCTAACTAATCGCTGGGCTACACTAACATTTAAAGTGCTAGCTATTAAGAACGAAGGAATGCCCATGTCAATTAATCTAGAGATTGTTGCCCAAGCTGAATTGGTGTGAATTGTAGATAGTACTAAATGACCAGTTAAAGCGGCACGAATAGCCATATTAGCTGTTTTTGCATCACGAATCTCACCAACCATAATAACATCAGGGTCTTGACGTAAAAACGTGCGTAAAGTGCTTGCGAAATCAAGTCCTATATTTTCTTTGAGCTGAACTTGGTTAACTCCCTCTAGGGTGTATTCTATGGGGTCTTCAATTGTTAAAATATTGGTTTGGTCATCATTGAGCAACTTTAGGGTAGCATATAATGTTGTAGTTTTACCAGAACCTGTCGGTCCAGATATTAGAATAATTCCATTTGGCTTTTTGACGGTTTCTTTATAAGTTTTGAGTTCCTCTTCAGTAAAACCTAATTCTTTTAATTGAATGTGGTTAGCATCTTTACTTAAAATACGTAATACTATTTTTTCACCATGAAGTGTTGGCAAAGAGGAGACTCGAATATCAAATTCATTAGTATTCGTTTTTATTGTAATACGACCATCTTGTGGTAAGCGTTTTTCAGAAATATCTAGTCCTGCTTTTATCTTTAACTTGTTTACAATAACAGGATACTCTTGTAATGGAATAATAAACTGTTCCTTCAGTTTTCCATCCAAACGAAATCGTACACGACACTTATGTTCATAAGGTTCAAAATGAATATCACTGCTTCCGATGTCTTTAGCAGTAAATAATAGTTTTTCTAAAAAATCTGTACTGTAATGTAAATCTTCGGTTTGGTTTTGATTGCTTTGTCTAAAATTGACACTTAAATATTGTTGAATGTTTTCAGAAGTATCTTCAATCAATTTGATATTCTTATTTAAAACAATTTGTAATTCTTGTTTTAGAGCATCTGAGATTTTGTCTGTTTTAAAGGTTAATGTTCCATTTAGGGCTTCAACAGGAATTATGCGATAATGGTAGGCTTGCTCACTAGAAATGAGCTGTATTAAGTTTGTGGTTATGTCGTAATCGCCTTTCAAATTAAATGGTATAAACAGATTCTAAAATTCCTATCCAATTAGATATATAAACTATTGCAAAAAATAAACTTAAATAACCTGCTAAAGGAACCGTGTGATGTTTTGAATTCTTTTTTAATAGGAGGTGTAATATTAATGAAAAGATAAGTCCAAAGACAAATAAAACAATAAATGAGATGCTCGAAAAACTAAATATTAAAGCAAAAAACAACAAGCTATCGCCTAATCCAAATGTATTAGATATTGAAGTCTTTAGTTTCAATTTAGAATATAAAAATATCACTGTCATTAAGATTAGTACAAAAGCAAGATTTATAACTATGGTGGCATAAAATAGTTGGGAAAGAGTATTTTGATATAATAAAATTCCAGCGCACAGCCCTACAAGAGGACATAAAAACCAATAAACTTGTCGCTCTTTTGTATCTTGAAACAGTACCATAATTAAAGTGGTTAATAATATTATTTTTAGAATAACCACATTAATCTTTTACAATTTGTTTTGGAGCTCCATTTTCGTCAATTTCCCAAACATTAAAAACCCCATCACCATCAAAATCAGTTACTGCGGTGGCACGGGCTTTAAAGCTACTGTTAGTGGCACTTAAAATCTCATAGCTGTAATTAGCTCTGCCATTTTCATTAACTGTCTTTGGGGCTTCAAAATCAATCTCATTTAAATCGAAAGAATATTTTGAATACATGTAGCGATGTGTCGTCTGAGAATTATAAATATGGCTTAACTGTAATTGAGCCTCTGTACTTTTTGCTTTGCTAATTAAAGGCATTAAGTTTGGTAATGCAAGCAATAGTAAAATACCAATAATAACTAAAACGACTAAAACTTCTTGAAGGTTGTATGCGCCTACTTTCATAAAAAATAAATTAAAGCTAAATATACCATTTGAGAATTACAATAATTAAAAATCAACCTTACTTTTGGTAAGGTATTTTTTAAAGAAAGCCTTCTTCTAATACGATTTTAATAAGTGTTTCATCATCTTTGCCTTCGGCGTTAAATAAGGATTTTATTTGTCGTTTTCTTTTTTCAATTGCACCGATTGATAGCGGTAAGCATGAGACCAAATCTTTAGTTTTTGTGCCTTTCCATAATTCGTAAAGCATTATTTTATTTAGAGCATCTAAGCTGATGCTACTTGATATTTTTTTATGTATTAATTCTAAAACACTAGAACTATAGAAACGTTCATCAAGAAGCACCTTTGTAAATGCTTCAATCAAAATCTGAGCTGTAATATCTCCTTTAAGAAGCATAGATTTTGGTTTTACTCTTTGTAAAACACTACTAAGAACTAGGGTTTCGTAATATCCCGTAATAATTATAATTTTTATCCTAGGAAATTTTCTCTTTAAGAGCACCCCTAAATCTTCACCTGATTTAAATAGTCTGTCTTTAGATTTCGGTAATTGCATGTCAAGCAAAGCAACATCTATAAGTGCATTAGTTTTAATGATCTCAATTGCAGAATCGCAACACATTGCTGTGAGTACGTGCAACTCGTAATTAGGATTGGACTCCTTAAATATATCTAAGTAAACAGAATAGGCTTGGATGATAGCGGGGTGGTCATCTACCAAAAGGACATTGATGTGCTTTTTCATATATATGTTGTGTTCAGATTGAATTTTAACATTTTAGTGGAAACCTCACGAAAAGTATTTACAAAAATTGTTTTTAACAAATTTATCCATGAAAATTCGTTAAAAATTAATGGATACTTATAGAATTATGGTTATTGTTTAGCTTTATTGCCAAACAGGTGTATTGGTTTTTTAAAATGTTTAATATTAAGAATTTAACCTTACCAAAAGTAAGGTTGATTTTCTAACTTTTTTTTTTATTTATACTAATTTCGTAATAGGCATAACTTAATTTATGGAGTTTCTAGTTGTATTTTTAAAATAAAAGTTTCATGTATAAATTCTTAGGTAGGTATGATAAAAATTAAACACTATTTTTTAGCGCTAACATTTCTATTTCTAATTTTTAATGATGTAGTAGCTCAATCTCAAGACCAAAACTACATTAAGACGACAGAATATTTAGAAACTGTTATGATAGATAGTGAGTTCACCTCAAGTTTTGGAGGTTGGTTACCTAGAGGGAGTGTTGATCTTTCACTAGAGAATGGAAGAGTTAAGGCTAACGTTAATAGTGCTTGGGAGGGAGTAGAACACTCTTTAACTGGGTTTGTTACCTCTATGGGGGAGGTTCTTAATATTAGTATAACCCTAGATAAGGGAAATACACAATCTAATGTTAGAATTTATTTTAAAGAGACTGATCCTAATGGGAATTTAGTCAATTACAGAACCCTGAGTAGTAACGTGCAATCTGGGACTCATCAATATAGTCATACTATGTTGACTACGGGTAATAGCATGACATTGAATGTGGATAAGGATGATACCAATACAAGTTCAAATACTTATTTTTATATAGATCACATTAGTCTAAAGCAAGGTGGAGTAGCTAATACAATAGAAAAAATTGAAAATGTAACTTACTTTGATGGTTTTGGAAAAGTAAAGCAATCCATAGGTGTTAAACAAACTCCTAATCAAAAAGACATATTACAACATGTTGAATATGATGAATTTGGAAGAGCCTCAAAACAATATTTAGTATTACCGACAGCACAAAATTCTGGGAACTATATCTCAAATCCTGTTTCTCAGATTACAAATTATTATCAATCTAATTTTGCGGACCAACATCCTTATTCAGAAGTTAGGTATGATAATTCTCCTTTAAATAGAAAATTAGAATCTACATCTCCAGGGGATGCTTGGCAAATAATAAACAATTCTGACACGGACCATACTGCTAAGTATGAATATGGATTAAATACTACCAATGAAGTCTTTCGTATTGACATAAACGAAAATAATGCCTCAAATCCTTTTGCCATATCTTATTACGCAAGAGGGGAACTAATAAAAAACACCATAAAAAATGCTAATTGGAAACTTAGTGACGGATTGCTTAATACAAAAGATGTTTTTACTGATAAAAATGGAAAAAAAATAGTAGAATTCAGTTATGAAAATAATAATGGTACGATAAAAAAATTAAGCACTTATTATGTTTATGATGATAACAGTAATTTAAGATATGTACTTACACCAAAGCTTGTCGATCAAATTCAAGGTGTAACATTGGATGATTATTATGAAACTTGGTTAGAAAATGATTTTTTAGAGCAAGGTGATGCGGGACTGCTTAATACTTCGTTTTCAGTTATAAATAATAGGCTGTCTTTTAGGGCAAAAAGGTTGCATGGTGGTCTGTCGTTATCTCAAAAGATCTTAAAGAATCAAACAGTTAAAATTCTAAATACTTCTAGCCCTATTCCTGATATGGTTTTGGGTCCAATAAATGCCTATTTTAACCAATTAGTAGATCCCTCTGGTAATCCTATTTCTGCGCAAATAGGTGTGGCTAAAATTGTAAATGGAAATTTAGTTATAGATAGAACTTCTGCGGCTGCATATGATACTATATCTATTGCAATATATATAGATTTAAATATTTTTCCAGTAGATCAACAACAGCTAGATGATTTAGCATTTCAATATAAATATGACGAATTCAACCGACAAATAGAGCAAAAAGTACCTGGGAAAGATTGGGAATACGTGGTCTATGATCAATTGGATAGACCAATTTTGACTCAAGATGCCAACTTAAGAGGACAAGATAATTGGTTGTTTAATAAATATGATGTTTTTGGTCGCGTAATTTATAGTGGACTTTACACAAATAGTGCTACTCGTGTAGCTTTACAAACGCAAGTAGATGATTTTATTAATTCAAACACAAACAAAGCTAATGTAGAAACTAGAACACCTGTACCTGTTCCTTTTGGTGGGGTGAATTTAAACTATTCAATTGGTGCATTTCCTAATAATAATGTTGAAGTTTTAACGGTTAATTATTTTGATGATTACAATTTTACAGATTCTAGCTTGCCAACTATGCCTACACAAATTTTGGGGCAAGAGGTAACCGATAGAACTAAAGGTTTATTAACAGCTACATGGACTAAAGTCTTAGGGTCAACAAATGTTTGGTCTAAGAGCTATACATTTTATAACAAAAAAGCGCAAGTGATTGATGTTTATGAAAAAAATCATTTAGGAGGTTATACTGAAAATAAAAGCAAGTTAGATTTTAGGGGTAAAGTTGAAGAATCAGAAACTAATCATAAACGTCTTAATTCGAGTACTAATCTTAAAATTGTAGATTATTTTGAATATGACCATGTAGAACGGCCAACAAAGCATTATCAAAAAATTAATTCTCAGCAAGAAGAATTAATAAGCTTAAACACATATAATGAATTAGGTCAATTAGAGTCTAAAAAAGTAGGTGGGGCAAATTCGAGTAGTCAAGGTTTGCAAACTATGGATTATACTTATAATATTAAAGGTTGGTTAACAAACTTAAACGATGTTAATAGTTTAGGGGCAGATTTATTTGCTTACAATTTAAAGTATAATGATGCTATTGAAGGTAGTGCCGTTTCAGACCCAATGTATAACGGTAATATTAGACAATCGATATGGAAGTCTGCTCATAATAACACTAAGAAGAGTTATGTCTATAACTACGATAAGTTAAATAGATTTGAGAGATCTAATTACAGAGAAGGCAACACACTTACTTCTGGGGCGGGCAAGTTTGAAACCTACAGTCTTCGCTATGATACTAACGGTAATATTAAGACCTTGAGCCGTAATAACCAATCGGGTACCCAAATGGATAAGTTAGGATATGCTTATGATGATGGAAATAAGTTACTATCCATAGGAGATCTTACAAATAACACATCTGGATTTAATGATGGTTATACTGCACAAACAGGCTCTTTTGAACCTCACGATTATTATTATGACTCTAATGGAAATCTTATTAAAGATAAAAACAAAAACATTTCGCTCATAGAATACAATCATCTAGATTTAGTAGAAAGAGTAACTATTGGTATTGGTAGAAAAATTGAGTTTACTTACGATGCTAATGGTACCAAGCTTCAAATGAAAATGTTTTTGGGTAATAAGGCTGTCACTGTGGATTATTTGGGTGGCTTTCAATATGTCAGTACACGATTGCTATCTTTCCCTACAGCAGAGGGTTACGTAATTAATGATGTGGGTACTTATAAATATGTGTACACATACTCTGATCATTTAGGTAATAATAGATTAAGCTATCATGATTCTGATAATAGTAATACTGTTTCGTCGTCTGAAATACAGTCCAATACAGATTACTATGCCATGGGACTTATACATGACGGACAGTATGTGTCAGGATATGCCTCTAGACATAATTATAAATTTCAAGGGAAAGAGCTGTTAAATTATGGAGACTATAACATGTACGATTTTGGTAGTCGTATGTACGACCCTTCTGTTGGACGGTGGTTTAATACAGATCCTCAGAATCAGTTTTCGAGTCCTTATTTGGCAATGGGTAATAATCCTGTGATGTTTATTGATCCTAACGGTGAAATAGTACCACTATTGGTTATAGCTGGTGCAGCAGTTATTGGCGGTGCGATTAACGTAGCAGCAAATTGGGATAGAATAGATAATTTTTGGGAAGGTTTGGGTCATTTTGGAACAGGTGCAGGTACTGGGGTGGCTTCTGTGACAATGGGGCCAGCGGGAGCAGTTGCTGTGTCTACGTTGGCTGGCGCACTAGATGAGGCTATTCAAGGGGGAGATGCTTCACAGATTTTTCAAGGAGGTGTTCAAGCTGGAATTGGATCAGGAATAGGTCTAGGTGTCGGGAAATACATCGGGAAAGGATCAAACTTACTTTTCAACAAATGGAAAGTTACTTCCCCTTTTCTCAAGAATTTGATTGGAGGCTCAATTGGAGGCTCAATTGGAGGCGGATTAACAGGTGGGCTCTTTTCGGCCGGTAGTGGTGGAGATTTTTGGGATGGTGTTGGTCAAGGGGCTAAAACTGGCCTTATTTATGGAGGTATTAGTGGTGGTGGTAATTCTATTTTTCAATCATATGCACATAATACAAATCCTTTTACTGGTAAAGCAATTGATATTAATAAAGTTAAAATTAGAAATAGTGGAGTTAATAGAATTAAAAATTATTTAAGGAACTCTGGGGATATTGATTTCGATATGGCTAATGAAGTTATGATTAGACGACTTGATAACATTACTTCGGGAAGATTAAATGCTACGAGCATTGATAAAAACTTTTATACGCATGAATTGAGAGAAATGTATTTGAAGAATTTTAATGGACTTAATCATAATAAAGCTCATGAACAGAGTCTGAAAGACTATAATATAGATTATAAAAAGTATTTTTATAATCAAATATATACAAAAGAAGCGATACGCACAGGCGACGCATATTTTAAATGGAAAGAAACAAACATAATTGACTAAAAAATGAAAAGATCAATGCGTTTTTGGAAATGGAATGAAGATTTCAATTATTCTAAATTTAAATTAGGTGAGGGGATTTCTGAATTAATTGAGAATAAAACATTAATTAAGGACAGTATTAACTCATCAAAATTCCATGTTATTTCAGGCCTACCTGAGTATATTATTGTTGAATCAAATAAAATTAGTTCTATATTTTTTGAAAAAAAATTTTTACAAATTGATGAATTTGATATTTGGAATATGCGCATGACTGAGTTTATAAGAACTATGGATGATTTTTTAGAACCTTGTGAACACAATTTCCGAGGAGATGTATTAACAGTTCTATTTAGGGATGTTTTTACAGGTTATGCTGAAGTAAAAAGAAATGAGATAATTCTAAGCAAATAACCTTTATTATAAATGTGTTGTAGAGGTTTTTTTTAAAATTTTTAGAAAACGTAAACATTGTAGTAAGTAAATAATAGTTTGATTGCAATTTATGATTATACGAAATGAGTTTAAATATTTTTAATTTTTATCCAAGCAAAACTGAATAAATTAAGAGCTGCTATGATAAACTAAAATACAAATTGAAAAATGAATATATATAAGATGAAAGCGCTTTTAACGGTCTTTTTTTTAATCTGCTTTACAAGTATAGCTATATCACAGGAGAAAGAAGTAATCAAAACGCCAATCCAAGAGTCTGGCTTAGGTGCAAAATCTTCTGTTAGTGAAGAGGTAGGCATGCCTCAAGAAAATTTAGCTAGAAATGCCGCAGCTATATCAGTAGGTGACCACGATGTGGGGACACCGTCTGGTTCTACGTTTCAATTAGGTACAGATATAACAGGAACTATACAAAATAGTATCAATCAAGCTACAGGTAAAGTGGCTTTTTCTGTTCCGTTGTCCGCTATAAATGCTGGACCTGTGTCTTATAGTTTGGGTATAGGATACAATGGACAGTCTAGCTTTAAAAATGGTAGTCAACTTAATAAATATAGTCCTGTTTCTACAATTGGTGTTGGGTGGTCTTTACCAATTTCTAAAATTGTTGTAAACAATAAACAAACAACAACTAGAGAGGACGATGATTTTTATTTAATAGATGGGGCGACCAACACAAAATTGATATGTACGGATAGAACAGAGTATGTATGGGAATTTGCATTAGAAAAACATGCAAATTGGATAATTAAATATCATAGAGGGTTTGATATTATTGTACAAGACCCTATAACAGGTCAATTTGAAATAGTATTTAAAGACGAAGATTATTGGTCTATTATAAAAGATGACGGAATAACTCATTATTTTGGATATGCTGATAATACACAATTTAATGCCCCTTTGCCAAATGAATCATCAAAATCAAAAGAAGTAGTTTCTACTTGGGGTAACTGGATAGGCGATTCTAATCAGCAGCCAACAGGAGTCAGCACAACGGTATGGAATATAAGCAGAATTGAAGACCAATGGGGAAATAGATTAGATTTTGAGTATGAACTTACGGAAGGAAAACAAAATATTTCACAAAGTAGTCATAAGCACACTGAGGCTAGCTACTTGACAGAAATAACATCGTCAAAGGGTGCTAAGATTAAATTAAACTATAGTCTTAAGAATGCTTTTTCAGAATTTTATGAACCACATCGAGAAATAAGTGAACCAGATGCGTATCAAGAGCGTTATGAAAAAAAGTTTTTGCAAAGCGTAGAAATTTTTAACACTAATAACAAAGTTGTAATGTCATACGACTTTAGTCATAACATAGAATCTATAGGTAGTAATAATAAACGGTATTTAACCGGAATTACCCAAAAAAATCATTATCAAGGACAAATTAATTCTTTACCATCACAGACTTTCGAATACCATTATTCTGGTACTTTTCAAGGAGGGTTAAAGAAAATTAATTATCCTTCAGGAGGATCCGTTACTTATAACTATTTAAATAAATCCCTTTTTTATAATGGCTCAACTATACAAAATGGAATAACAGGATATGCGTTTTATGCAGCAAATGTTCATAATAACTACAGTTTATTGGTGCTTCATTCACAAGACCCTATAGGTAGTACTGGAAAATATAGATTTAAAATAAAGCGTATTTGGTGGAATGGTCAACAATGGGAGGAGGATATTTTTACTTTTCCGCATTTAATTGCCTTAGATGGTAATAATTACGTCAAGGATTTTTATGCAGTTTTTGAAGAAGATTTTTATGGGTTTGCCTATGATACTGGTGATAGGGCAGATTTATTTTTATTTCATAAAGAAAAAAATGGACATGATTGGAAATATACAAGTTTTTCTTCCAATCATATCGGTAGTGGCAATCCAAGCTTACTTTCTGGTGATAATTTTATTGCACTAGCATCGCATCATACGGGTCGTATTTGGATAAAAACTTGGAACGGCACAACTTGGTATTCTAAACTTATACAACAAGGTTCTGGTCAGTATTATTATGCTGCTAGAAATAATTTTATATTAGCCTTGGATGAAGATGGCGGTGCAGATATGATTACAGGTGTCGGACATGAAGATAATTATTATATGCATTATCTTGATATTGAGCACCAATGGAAAACCAAATCTTGGTCTGCCTATGCATATCCAAGAATACATGGTATAGAAAAACCTAGTTATTTTTTTCCTTCCAATGCAATTTCAGGTTTTGTGGCTGATGATAATCCAGAACTTTTTTTAAGATGGGATTCTAGTTACAACTTAATTGCAGTAGATGATGTTATAGGGTCATATGATGACCGAAACCCTCTTATTCCTTCCGGGAATAGCGGTATGTTCACGCTTCTAGACTTTTTCTATAAATCCCCGATTAAATCGAGAAGGTTTAATGGCGTTAATTGGGCTAATGGAGATGTTGGTGGATCGAGTTATTATGGTGCAACAAATTTTGGTGTGGATTTTATGACTTTTCAAGATCATCCAGGTTTAAATACGGGATATTTAAAGTATAATCCTAACTTTAATATATTTGAATGGGGATCTCTAAATAGTACTGGGATTAGCTCAAATCATACGGGTAACGGCATAACAAGGGATTTTATTGTGGCAGGTAATGAAATTTTTGCGAATAACACACAAGGAGGTCCTAGCTTATTATCTCCTATTGCGAGTATCGGAAATTATATTAATAAATTCACTTACACAGACGGTTTAAGTCAAGCTTACGTTCAAAAATATACTACTTCTAATAACTTCGCGGGTGCAACATATCTTTATGTAGATAAAAAAAATGGGTTTGTTGGTCAGAAAGATTTAGGTATGAAATACCAAATAAATTATAATACGTTTGGTAGAAATAAGGCTTTTGGCGGTAACTATCCATTTTTGTCTCCTAAGACTATGTGGCTAAGAAGTGAAAGTGTAAATGGATCATTTAATCCCTACCTATATAGGATTATTGATAATAGTTTTAATGAACAGGTCTATGATATTGTAGTAAGTAGTATAAAACTGGATGATGATAATGGAAGTGATAGAATAGTTAACTATACATATAATGATGCGTATTCATCCGTAAATAACGATGTAACATATTATGGAGAAGTAATTGTTGAAAATAAAGGTTATGGTTCAAATTCTATTGGAAAGATAAAAAAGATATTTAATACGGGCTCACAAGATGTCCAAATGGCAGGATTACAATTAGAAGAACATATACTAGACATAAATAATAATATTGAAAGAAAAACAATAAATACTTGGAATAAATTCATAAAAAATAACACAACAGGAGTCAGTCATTACATTGGTCTAACTAGTAAAAAAGAAGAATTATTTTTTGATGGAAATTCTTTAGAAACTTTAACGAATTACAATTATAATTCAAATGGTCAATTGATTTCTAGATATTCAACGAATAGTAAAGGACAAACAGAAAGTCAACATTTTCGATATGCACATCAGCATTATAGTTTTGTTAGTGATAAAAATATGATATCAAGCGTTTATGAAACAACCACAAAATTAAGTAATGAAATTGTGGATGTAAAACGAACAATTTGGGATAATATCAATAATAAAGTATATATTAAAGAAAAGTGGTCAGGACCCGAACTTTCAAAATTGCGTTTAGATAGTGAAGTAACATATGTTGATTCTTATGGAAATCTTCTCGAAGTTACTAATGGTAAAAATGTATATAATTCAACTCTTTTAGGTTACTCAAACCTATACGAAGTTGCCTCTATAGTTAATGCAAGGCATCAAGATGTAGTAAATGAATTAGATGTTAATTACTCTCAACTACAGAACTTAAGTTCAGAAAATTTAAAAATTGAACTTATGAAACTATATGAGCGATTACCTAATGCATTGATTAGTCTAACTTTCTATGATGACAACGGTCGAGTTATAAGTAGGGTAAATGAACGTAAAGAAGAGGCTTATATGTACTATGATCTCAATGGAAGAATTGATTATTTAACTGACGGTTATGGAAATGTTTTAGAAAAAAATGACTATAATTTCGGAAATTAATTATAACATAAATACTTTAAATAAAGAGGGATTTATTTATGTTTCCTTTGTTATTGTTTAAAAGTTAAAATGCGTAATTACCTATTTATACTAGCATTCTTTGTTTTCTTTTCTGTCAAGGGACAGAATGAAGCTAATATTTGGTACTTTGGATTCAATGCTGGCTTAGATTTTAATTCTGGTTCGCCTGTTGTTTTACTTGATGGAGCATTACATACCAACGAGGGGTGTGCCACGATTTCTGATACTGATGGTAATTTGTTGTTTTACACAGATGGTGTTTCAGTTTACAATAAAGATCATAATGTAATGCCTAATGGATTTGACCTGTCAGGTAGCTGGTCTAGTACGCATTCGGCTATAGTTATTCCTCAGCCTAATGAAGATGATAAATATTATGTTTTTACTGTAGATGTTTATAATGAGGGAGATACAAATGGATTGCAGTATTCAGAAGTGGATATGTCGTTAAATAATGGTCTCGGCGATATTACTGTAATTAAAAATACACCTTTAGAACCCATAGTTAATGAGAAAGTTATTGCTGTGTTAAATGAGAATGAGGATGGCTACTGGGTAGTAAGTCATCGTCACAATACTGATGAGTTTATAGCGTTTGAAGTTAACAGTTTAGGAGTTAATCCTATACCTGTTGTTTCTGCAGTTGGTTCGCCAACAGGTTTTTTAAATATAGGTGGTCAAATTAAGATTTCACCTGTAGGCAATAAGCTCGCTGTTGCTAGAGGCGGCGAAGTTCAATTATTTGATTTTGATAATGGCACAGGAATTATAAGTAATCCTATGACTTTAGATTCAACTGTCAATTCATATGGTGTTGAATTTTCTCCAAATGGTAACTTGTTATATATAGCTTTTTATGGTGGGGTTTATCAATATGACCTTCAGCAGGGTAATGAGTCTGATATTATTTCGTCGAGGATCACACTGAGAAATATACAAAATGAAGGTTTCGCTTCAATGCAGATAGGACCAGATGGTAAAATATATATCGCCAGAACAGAACGTTTTTTTTTAGATGTTATTGAGAACCCTAATGTACTTGGATTGGGGTGTAACTATGTAGATGCTGGGGTTATTCTTCTTGGGAGAGAGTCAAGACTTGGTTTGCCAACATTTATGCAATCATTCTTTAACGTTGGGTTTCAAGTAGAAAATGGTTGTGAGGGTGATGTTACTGAGTTTAGCTCTAATATTTCTCAATCTTATGATACTCTGATTTGGGATTTTGGAGATGGAAACACCTCAACGGATGAAAATCCTACACATACCTATGCCAATGCTGGTGCGTATGAAGTTTCGCTTTCGGTTACTGCTGGTGCTGAAAATTCTGTAGATGCTAAGACCATTAGTGTTTATGAACTTCCAGTAGTCACACCAATTGTAGAGTTAAAACAATGTGACGATGATTTAGACGGTTTTACCAGTTTTAACCTTAATGAAGCCAATGCTGAGATTTCTGTGAATCATATCAATGAAACTATTACCTATTACGAATCTCAATTAGATGCTGAGAATGAGAGTAATGCCATACTAAATATTACAGATTATGTAAATCAAGTGGTTAGCATGGATAGCATTTGGGCTAGAGTAGAAAATAGTAATGGTTGTTATGCTATTTCTCAAATTAATCTAATCGTCTCTACTACGCAAATACAACTTTCTTTTATAAGGGATTTCTACCAGTGCGATGATGGTGTAGATACTACAGATGGCATTGCAACTTTTGACTTGAGTTCTGTTAATAATGAAGTGCAAGATTTGTTTCCTACTGGTCAGCAGCTTACCATCAACTATTACAGTAATCTAGCAGATGCTTTGGCAGAAGTTAATGCTATAACGGATATAAGTAATTATCAGAATATAGGCTACCCAAACACACAAGATATATTTATTCGTGTAGATAGTACTTTAGATAATGATTGTTTGGGGTTAGGGCATCATATTACCTTACATGTAGAGAATATTCCAATTGCTAATGCAGTAACTATTGTAGATAAATGTGATGATGATGGCGATGGTAATTTTGCTTTCGATACTTCTACAATTGAAACAACACTATTAAATGGACAGACCAACGTTACGGTAAGTTATACAGATGGCCTTGGAAACCTATTATCGAGTCCATTGCCAAATCCATTTAACACAGCTTCACAAACCATAACAGCAAGAGTCACCAATGCAACATCCCAAGATTTAGACGGTGCTTGTTATGATGAGACACCAATAGTTTTTACTGTAGATGCGGCAGCAGTAGCGCATCAGGTTACCGATATTATAGTTTGTGATGATGCTAATAACGATGGTCTAGTTAATTTTGATACTTCTACTATTGAAGCCACAATTTTAAATGGGCAATCGGGTATGGAGGTTAGCTATTTTGATAGTTACGGTATGGCATTACCAAGTCCATTACCAAATCCTTTTACCACAACAACACAGAGTATAACAGTCAGAGTTGAAAATCAATTGAGTGCCTCTTGTTACGATGAGACCGTAATAAATTTTATAGTAAGTCAGCAACCTATTGCCAACCCAATAGCTGATGATTTTGTATGTGATGATGTATTGAATGATGGCGAACATACATTTACACTATCGGATTATGATGCACAAATTCTAAACGATCAGTCTTCAGTAACTTTTGAAGTGTTTTATTTTCAAAATGAAGTTGATGCGATAGCTAATATAGACGTATTGCTAAATTCTTATACTGTGAATTCTACGGCTCAAACGGTATTTGCAAGAATTCAAAATCGCAACAATCCTAATTGTTTTGATATAACCACGTTTCAATTAGGTGTTCATTATTTACCAATAGCGCATCAACCAGAACCGCTTTTTACTTGTGATGATGAGAGCAATGATGGCATAGCTGTTTTTGATTTAAGTAGTCAAAATACAGCTATTTTAAACGGACAATTGGATACAGTGAATATAGTGACTTATTATGTATCGTTAGAAGATGCTGAAAATAATACTAACGCATTAGGAGTAAATTTCACAAACACTCAAAACCCACAAACGATTTATGCAAGGATAGAAAACTCTAATTTGTCAGAATGTTACACTACAACATATTTTCAGCTTTTCGTAAAAGAACAACCCGAATTGTTGATGGATGATGAAACGCCAATTTGCGAAGGAAACACCGTTCAGCTTATTGCAGATATAGGTTATGATTATTACACTTGGTCCACAGGCCAGACCACAAGAAGTATTATGGTTGATGCGCCTGGAAATTACACTGTTACAGCGTCTAATGCTTACGGAAGTCTAATTTGTAGTACTGAAAAAACTATTAGTGTTGTCATTTCCAATATTGCTAGAATAACCGATATTGAAGCTGTAGATTGGACACAGAACGCTAATGCAATTTCTGTATTTGTTGAAGGCAATGGTGACTATGAGTATTCAATAGATGGTTTTAATTATCAAGATGAAAGTATTTTTAATGGATTAATAATTGATGAATACACTGTATATGTGAGAGACAAAAATGGCTGTGGTATTGTCAGTGAATCTATTTATCTTCTTAATTACCCTAGATTTTTCACACCAAATGGAGACGGTGACAATGACTATTGGCAGATTAAAAATTCTGTAAAAGAGCCATTAAACAAACTATATATTTATAATCGCTATGGTAAACTCATCATCCAATTACGACCAAATGATTTTGGTTGGGATGGGACACTAAATGGCAGTAAACTTCCTAGTAGTGATTATTGGTTTGTTTTAGAGCGCCAAAATGGTAAGACCTATACGGGTCATTTTGCGTTGAAGAGATAAAACAATGATTTCTTTCCTCGCTATCAAAAAAATCAAAAAACTTTATCTCATATTTTTTTAAGCTTGAATACAATTCGTGTTAACATAAACTTCATTTTGGCTTTTAGATATTTTTCAAAACTTAATTCTTGAAAGGCAACCTTACTAATTGTAAGGTCGAACCTTGTTAATTGTAAGGTCTATTCTGTAACAAATTATTTCTTTTAATATAATTTTAACCAAATCAAAATTCTTATCTCTTTTTAATCCGATACTTATGAGTAGATGTTTATTTTTCTTAGTTTTTCTAGTAAGTTATTCTAATACTTTTTCGCAAGATAATAGTTACGTTAATAATAATTCTTCGTTTGACAAGAGTTATGACACAAATGAAGGTGTAACAATACCTTTATATAATATAGATGCAGGAGGATTCTCAATTCCAATTTACTTGTCTTACAATACAATAGGGCAGCCATTGACTGAAGTCCCTTCTTCTGTAGGATTTAATTGGCAATTAATAGCTGGTGGTAAAATCAGGAAACAAATCAATCATTTATCTGATGAATCTAAGGATGGTTGGTTTTTTAATAATCGGAGTGATGATTATCAAGAGGGTTTTTACCATGGAACTAATACCTTTATAGCGGAAGATCTCTTTGAAAAAGTCGACGCAAGTCCTGATTTATTTGAGATGCAAACGAGTAATGGTGAGTACATCGAATATTTATATGACAGATCTCCAACAAATTATTTACATGCAGTTATTTTGAACCAAAATGGAAACTTTAGTTCCAGAGGTATTTTTACCGATTTTCAACACTTGCAAATGAATGGATTTGAGGATCCAGATTATGAGTATTATACAGATGATAATCACTGCGAAATACAAATAAAGAATAATCAAGGAGTCAATTACCTATTTAGAAAAGGAATTAAAAGAGCAAGACCTTTTGAATTAGACAGACAAGGAAGACGAACAGATTCTTTAGATTATCAAAATTATTATTTGCATAAGGTTACTACTGATAGAAATTCTAAAGAAATAAAATTTGAGTACATTGATAGTAAGCTTAAAAAACTCATTCCTCATACTGGTGCAACGAGAAGGAAAACGAATTCAGATCCCTATAACCCACCTGCTCCAGGTGATCCAATAGTTGCGGATGGTTATTTTCGGGATATTTCTGTTGAGGACGTCTCACGAAAAGATGTTTCCAAGATTACTACTGATAACCAAACAATTCAGTTTACCTACAAATTTCACAATTATAATAATTCTTTAGAAGGGATTACACCATCAGTGGCAACTACAATTTTAAATTCGTTGACGTCACAATCTGTTAAGTTATTAGATGAAATAAAAATTTATGATACTAAAGGTAGGTATGTCTCTGGGTATAAGTTTTTTTATACAAATCAAACACAAAATCCAGGTTTGTATGAAGGAGATTTAAAAATTAAATATATAACTAAGTTAGGTAGGAATCAGAAAGATAGTTATGTCTATAAAAAATTCGATTATTATTATGGAGCAAGAGCATCTGCAATGTCTCTAGCTACAGATGTTTTTGGTTACTACAACGGAGAAATTTATAATGGAAATTGCCCTACAATTCACCCACAGTGCTTCTATAAATTGCCAAATGAATCCGAGATGATAAAAGGAATGCTTAAGTCGGTTACTAATAAAAACGGTGGAGTAACTGAATATGAATATGTAGAAAATTCTTTTGGTGATATGTATTACGGTGGACTTTTAGTATCGGCAGTAATTAAGAAAGATAATGATGATTTGTTAAGTAGAACTGAATATACATATGAAGACCCAGAAGGATTTGGATTACCAGTATATGATAATAATCAATATGAGCAATTAGAAATACCACCTAATGTTTATGAAGACGGCTTTTTCGAATTTGGTTATTCTCATTTTCCTTGGTTCACATATTATACAAGGATAGACCCAAAAGTAGAGTATTTAAATCTCCGTTATTTGACTGTATATGGATTGAGTAGCGTACCATACAGTTATTTAAGAAATACACCAACTCTAGATTATATTTACAATCAAGAATTGCAATTACAAGATCTTAATCAAGTTAAATTTGGTTCATTTTATAGTAAGGTGACTTCAAAGAAATTTAATGTCATAAACGGTGTTTCTGAAAAAGGTCATATGATTAACTATTATAGACCTTCTATGTCAAGTTATAATTTAGAGAAAATACTTTTTCGGAAAGAATATTACAATAATAATAATGAAAAGATCAAGGAAGAAAAATACAATTATGAAGTTAAAAATATAGGCGGTGTTGACTCTTTTAAATTTGATAATGTTCATTTACATCAAACTGCTACAAGTAGTGGTGCTGTGAGATATGTTATCAAAAATAATTATAGATACATATTTGAGGATGTTCTTAGAAGTGAAGAAACAATAGAGTTTGATGACTCAAACGAAATAACTAAACATTTCATTTCTTCATTTACCTATCTAAATGAAGAGAATAGTACTCCAGATTATACTAGAGTTAAGGAGGTTATTAATTCATTTAACAATATACCTTTCGAGAAAATTGAATTCAAGTATCTAGCGGATTTTCAACAAGAGGCGCAACATTTGCAATACCTACAATGGTTTATTAACCCTGTATTTGAAAAGAATCATTGGGTTAAGTCAGCTAATAACTGGAAATTAAAAGGTTCCCAAATTAATGATTTTTTACAGGATGGTAAATTAAATAAAACGGGCTCAGTTATAGGTAATTCATTGAGCGGGAGTTATTTTGATGAAACTAACTATACCCCTCCTTATTATGACGCTTCAGAAAATTTAATATCTCTTGGAGAAGATTTTATTGAATATACTTATGATACTGAAGGACATCTAAAATCAGAAAGTAATTTAAGAACTCAAACCAAAAAAATATATCAGAGAAGCGATGAGTATGATGGTTTATATGTTGATGCTATATTAATTACAAATGCAGACGTTGATTTAAGCAGTAACATTTTTATCAAAAAAAGCTTTGAAGGTCTGCAAAGCATTAACATTATAAGTTTTGATAGAGCTTTTTCAGGAAAACAAGTTTTTAATGGTAGTAGTTTAGAATTAGGCAATTATTCAGAGCCTTCAAAAGTTTCTTTTTGGGGCTATCATAATGACAAATGGCGCTATTATTCTTACTCACATACCGGAGGACCAATAACAATAACTAAACCTCCCGAAGTGGATTTTATTGATGAAGTTAGAGTACAGCCGCTAAATTCTAGTATGCATAGTTTTACATATTTACCATTAGTCGGTGTTACAAGTAGTTTAGATGATTCAGGACTAGGTGAACGAACAGAGTATGATTTATTTGGTAATCCACTTTATTTGTTTGATAAGGATTACAATATACTTAAAGAGTTTAGATACAACAGTGAATTAATTGAAATCAACGATTAAATTTTATATACTATGTTAAAAAATATATTTATTTATTTCATTTTACTATTTAGTATATCAGCATCGGGTCAAATACACTCAGATGAAGCCTTCGATGAATTTAATTATGTTAAAGCGCTAAGTCCCCAAGAAAGAGTGAATTATTTGGAAACAGGTTCTTGGCAATTTAGGCATTGGTTTTATTCTGAAAATGGTCATTATTGGTCATTACGTTATACAGATCCTAATAATGTCCGTATAAATTATATTGTTAAATTTTACAAATATTTTTTAGACAGTGATAATGATAATTTTATGGATGAGAACAATTATGTTTGTTTTTATTCTAAAAGGACTACTACCAATTCTAGTTTTTCAACTACAGATCCCGAGTCAATCAAGTCCAATAATTTTATGTATAATAATTTAGGTGAAATAATGGGGGACATTTACCGTAGGAGTATTCAATATTTGGGTGTTACTTGGAAAAGAATATATCAATCAGATGATCGATATGGTAATGATCATTATTCCGAAAACTTTTCTGATTTTTTTGATTGTGATGATAACAATTATAATCTTGGAGCATCCACAGTAGTAAGGTATTGGGTAGATAATGATGGGGATGGGTATGGAACTTTTTTCGGAAGTAGATATTTTCCTTTAGGTTGTCCTAGTGACGGGTATTCTCTCAATAGAGATGATTGTAATGACAATGATTCTAGTATCACCACACAACCTGTAAATTGGTACGAAGATAGGGATGAGGATGGTTATGGCAATCCAAATGCTGGAGGTATGACAGCTTGTAGAATGCCAACGGTCCCTAGTGGAATAAAATTTGTTAACAATAGTGATGATTGTAATGATTTGAAACCAGAATATAACAACGAGGATTTAATTTGGTATGCGGATTTTGATAATGATGGTTTTGGGGATGAAAATGATTATATAATTGCTTCTTGTCCTCAAATTGGTTATGTTTCAGCAAATTCCTATTTTGATAAGTGTCCAACTGAAGCAGGAACTAGAGATGGCTGTCCAATAATTCAATATGACTTTGATAATACTAATCAAAACTACACCTATGAAAGGGTGTATCTAGAAGAATTTAAGGTTAATGAATTACAAAGTGTAACTAGCGAAGATGTTCTTGAGCAAATTTCATATTATGATGGAGCAAAAAGGACAAAACAACAAATAGCCTTAGGTATTGCATTAAATGGTAAAGATATAATGCAGCATTTTGAATACGACGGTAACGGGGAAAGGACTAAGTCATATTTACCATTTATGAACACCACAAGTGGAATGTACGAACCTAATGCTTTAGCTGGTACATTGAATTATTACAACACCTCAGATTATGAAAACACTACAAACCCATATTCCGAAACAATTACAGAAGCATCACCTTTAAAAAGAGTTTTAGAACAAGGAGCACCAGGAGAAGATTGGTTGGTAGACAAAGAAAGTGACTACGACCATACCATAAAATATGAGTATGACGTTAATACGGCAAACAGCATTAAAAAATTTAGCGTTATTCATTCCAACGATTTTATAGAAAACACAGAGCTTAATTATGATGGTTTTTACGCCAATAATGAACTGTATAAGGTGACAGTAAAAAATGAAAATTGGAAACCTAACCCAAACCCAAGTGTAATTGAAAAAAATAATACAGAAGAAACTTATAAAAATCATCTTGGTCAGGAGGTGTTGAAAAGGGTGTATGTTGATAACGAACCTCATGATACATATTATATTTATGATGATTTAGGTAATCTAACGTATGTGTTGCCTCCTAAAGCATCAGACCAAATTTTAGACTTTGGGGAACAGGCTTTTAGAGTTGCTGCTCAGACTAATTATTCATGGGTAAACTTAGTTAGTATAGATAAAAGTTTTGCTGAAGAATATAATAAACAACTTTTAGATTATGATAATGTTAATATTTTAAATGCTGATATTGAAAACAAATATGGTGGTCAAGGGGGATTCTCAGTCACCACTTTTGATGATAGTGAGTTGGTTACTTTGAGTATTAGTTTTTCATCTATAGATGAATTTGAACTTAAACAGGGAAATCTAATTTCATTAAAACCTTATGGTAAATTTAAAGATTCCGAAATCGGTCGTATTTCAGGTGTTAATTATAATTATATATTCAGTATTAAAAATAATACTATTGTTATAGAAGGTGGAGGTAAATTGAGTAGTGTAAATAGTACACTAAATAGTAACACGAAATTAGATTACGACAAAAATTATTTATGGGTTCAATATATAGATGTAGATGAAAAATTTGCTTATGAACATGAAGAAGAGGTAAATCAAATAGCTAAAAATACAGGCGAAAGTATTTTAAACATTAATGCAGTGAATCAATATGATGGACAAGGTGGTCTTAATGTAACAATTGATTCAAATGATAATATTACACTAACTTTTAATAGTTCTCATGCGACACCTTTAAAACTGAAAAATGGTGCTATATTTAGTTTAGGTTCTAAACGGAGATTACAAAATCGAGAACTAGGAAGTATTTCAGGGATAAACTTTAATTACACTTTCGATTTAGAGAATAATACAATTATTGTAAGAGGTACAGGTGTCGTTACATCGTTTAATGGTATTGTATTTTCACCTCCCCCACCTCCTCCACCTATAATAATCCCACAAACGGTAGAAGGACTCTCTTATATTTATCATTACGATTATAGAAAACGAATTGTCGAAAAGAAAACTCCAGACAAAGGTTGGGAGCATATTGTATATAATAAACTAGATCAACCTGTTTTAACACAAGATGCAAAAATGCGATTAAATAACGAATGGTTATTTATAAAATACGATGCGCTTGCAAGGCCAATTTATTCTGGATTATACAAATATGAACCTACGGGTTCTGATAATAATTCTGCAAGAATTGAACTACAGGATATACTAGATAACCAAACGTTTTTATTTGAAAGTAAAATAAATAGTATTCAAAATATAAACGGAACCAGTATTTTTTACACAAACAATACATATCCTAATACTAATGATTTAGAATTACATTCTATCAATTATTACGATGATTATAATGGTTTAGAAACTGGTAATTCTGATCTGATAAAAAGTGAAGGAGACTTTGTTTATGATGAGTCTATAACAATGGCAACAAGAAATCTGCCAACATTAAGCAAGACACGTGTATTGGGTACAGATAATTGGATCACTAGTGTAATTTATTATGATGAAAATGCGACACCCATTTATGTGGCAAGTAAAAACGATTATTTAAATACACTTGATATAGTGGAAACAGATTCAGACTTTGTTGGCAAAGTTTTAGAAACCAAAACGTACCATGGGAAACAATATTCTAATGATATTATAACAGTAGATAAGTATACTTATGACCACGCTGGCAGACTTTTAACACAGACACAGAGAATTAATGATGCCACACCAGAATTAATCGTTAATAACACCTATAATGATTTAGGGCAACTCATTTCTAAAAAGGTGGGAGGAATTGTAGATTCAGGCGCACCAGAAGATTCAGAAGGGCTTCAAACGGTAGATTACAGTTACAATATTAGAGGTTGGTTAAATACAATTAATTCTGGTGTGATAAGCGGTAATGATTTATTCGGCTACAAATTAAACTATAATACTATAGAGTTAAATGGATCCACTCCTTTATTTAATGGGAACATTAGTGAAACACATTGGATGTCAAAGGGGCATCATAATGAGTTTACATCAAGAGCATACGCTTATAATTATGATGAGATCAACCGTCTTGAAGGAGCCAATTATTTTTTAATAAACTCAAATGTTAACGAAGATTATAGTGTAAAGATGAACTATGATAAAAATGGTAATATTTTGGCGCTTGCCAGAATGGGGCAAGTGATTACAAACACTATTGTTAATAATACGCCAACAGAAAGTATATCTATGGATTATATTGATATTTTAAGCTATAGTTATGGAGATAAAAGTAATCAATTGAAAGACATAAAAGATACGGCTACAAAAGAAGGATTTATAGATGATAATGATTATGGTGAATCTGGTGTTAACGATTATAACTACGATATCAACGGTAATTTAACTAAAGACATAAATAAGAAAATAAGCATAACATATAATCATTTAAATTTACCTGTAGAAATAAAATATCGTAGCTCTAACGCTAAAAAAATTGAATATACTTATGCAGCAGATGGCAGAAAACTGAGTAAGGTTGTAACAAATGATGGCAACATTACTACAAATTTATATGCTGGTAAATATATTTATGAAAATAACAGGCTTAAAGTTTTTTTGCAGCCAGAAGGTTATGTTGAACCCAATAGTTCTAATGGTCTTAACTATGTATATCAATATAAGGACCACTTAGGGAATGTACGACTGTCCTATAAAAAGAACATCCTAGAGACCCACTTAGATGATGCTTTTTACACAGAATATGACGGGTGGACTTTCCAAGGCGGTTCTGCTAACGGAAGTATTGAATTGGAAAATGGCAGGTTAAAGGTCAATGTTAAGGAAGCCTTTAATGGGGCGCAGTTTTTGTTGGGAAGTGATTTTAGTATAGGAGATAAAATAGAGATACACTTAGATCTGGACAAAGGTACAACGGACAGGGTAAGGATACTTCTTATTGAGTCTGATGGTAATGGCAATTGGTCTGGGCATGAGTTGGAAAATGATGCTGATACTAATAGTTATAGTTTTGTACATACCATAACCACTTTGGTGCCAAAGTTATCTTTAAAGGTAGACAAAAGTAATACCAACAATGGTGTCGATACTTATTTCTACTTGGATAATGTTTCCTCTTCTTTGTTTCAACTTGAAATTGTCAAAGAAAATAGCTACTATCCCTTTGGTTTAGAGCATCAAGGAGACTTTAATATAACATCTGCTGATGCTAATACTGTAGCAAGCAAGTTTAAATACAATGGCACGGAGCTAGAGGAAAGTTTTGGTATAAACCTTTACGAAATGCCATTTAGACAGTACGATCCAGCTATCGCACGTTGGACATCTATTGATCCTGTCACTCATTTTTCTATGAGCCCATATACAGGTTTTGATAATAATCCCGTATATTGGTCGGATCCTAGTGGTGCTAATTCCCAAGATTTTGATTATGAGAATGATTATGACCGAGATTATTCTGGAGATCCGAGGGAATCAAACCAAATATATGATGATCCAATTGATGAAAATTGGCTAAGAGAATATCTTCGTACTATGGGTTGGGATCTAGGTGCTTTGGATCAGGTTATTATTGTAGGAAGCAGAAAAGATGAAGATAATGGTGGCGATTATTATGATGAATTCGATGATTGGTATTATGATGTAGATTTTGATCTTGATAAAGGGTTTGATGGAAGTGATAATGGACCAACTTGGAGAGAGGCTTCTAAAGCAATTGAAATTGGTTTTTCTGCGTTAGAAAATAGGCAAAAATATCTTTCTACTAATTACAAGACATCTTATGGTACTGCTACATCTAGTGCTGCTAAAATTACTAGCCAAACAAGAGGTTTGTATGCATCAGTTGCTAAAAACGCCAGAATAGGAGGTGCATTTGTTACGGTTGTTACAGGTTCTATTGATATTGCCAATGGTATTAAAGCAGATGGAGGAGAATTTGGAATAAATGCTCAAATAGCCACAGGAGGTATGGCAGGTGGCTTGGCAGGTGCTTGGGCAGGTGCTAAAGCAGGAGCTTTATTAGGTGCTTTGATACCTATTCCTGGAGCCGCTTTGGTTGGTGGTTTTGTTGGTGGAATTGCTGGGGCATGGTATGGAGATATGAAAGGAAGAGAAATTGCAGGAAATTAAATTAGAATGAATAAATAATTAATGTGTGGAAAGAATATTTAATATAGTTCATTATTGTTTATATGTATTAGATTATAAATTACATTTATTGTCTAATAAAATTAACCCTTTTCTGTTAATTTATAAAATACCATATATTAAAAAACGTGACAAAAAGTTGGATCGTAGTAGTTACAAAGTTTATAATGATACATTTGGTAATACAGGTTATGGTTTGAGCATTACTGTTTCTGGAATTATTTTATCCTCAACAGTTTTTTTATTGTTACTATCTCTTTGCCAACTGACCATAAAAATATGTCATCTTAGTTTTACATTAAATAATTATTTTTATGCCAGTCTATGTTTGATTACGTATTTAATTTGTTTCTTCTTAGTGTTTAGAAATGATAAGTATTTAAAATATTTTAAAGAATTTAAAAACTGGGATAAAACTGAAAGAAGAAAAAAAATAATTTTAACTATTCTATTTGTAATTAGTGTTATATTTCTCTTTTTTTATAGCTTATTAATTTAGTATTAAATATGAAACAGATGAATATAGTAATTTTAGCCTTGATTTTTTGTGCATTTAATTGTTCGGAAACATCTTTCAAAGAATATAACTCGGAAAAGGGATATATATTTTCTTATAATGAATTGGATTGGGTGGTAAATGAAAATGTAAATCAGTTACTATTATTCGAAAAGTCTAGTGCGGAAAAGAAAACTAGTTTTCGAACAAATGTAAATATTATGGTTCAGGATCTTCTAATTCGCCTTTAACACTTGAGCAATATCATACGATTACATTAGGTCAAATTGAACAGGTATTAAATAAAAGCGCTATACAGAGTGTTGATAATATTAAAATAAACGATAATGATGGCAAAGAGATTATTTTTGTTATGCCTAAAGATGTCGCGAGTAACAGAATGCAATCACTTAAGTTAAGGCAGGTTTATTTCATTCAAAACAAAAAAGCTTATTTAATTACATATACTTCAACCTTAAATCAATATGATAAGTATTTGTTGTCAGCTGAAAAGATATTTGAGACATTTACTTTGAAATAATCTTTTAACAAATATTTTTATTAAGTTCAAAATATGTAAGTTCAACTAATAAGTGCAACTCAAATCAAAGTGTTATTTGTTTTAAACTCAAAGCTTATAAGGTTGAGGTAGCTAGTTTGGTTTCAATGCGGCTACTAAGCACAGCTTAGCAGTAGCGCTCATAAGGTTACAATGTTTATATATTTATGCCTATGAGCAGGAACTATATGTTCCATAATAAAGCAGGTTTATTTTTTGTGTTCTTCGTTACCATAAATTGGATAGACGATTTTACAAGACAAGTTTACTTTGATGTTTTAGTAGATAATTCTAGTTATTGTAAGGTAAAAAAAGGTATGTATATGTATTGTTTTATGCCTAGCCATTGCCATTTTGTTTTTCGTCCGGCCAACGATGAATCGTCGGGTTTATTAAGAAATTATAAAAGACATACTTCAAAAAAGTTGATAGATTCGATAGAAAACAAATCATAAGAGAGTAGAAAAGAATGGCTATTATGAATGTTTAAAAGAGCTGGTAAGAAGAACGTAACAACATCCCAATTTTAATTTTGCAAAAGCATAACAAACCCATTGAGTTATGGAGTGACCATGTCATTAAACACAAGATAAATTACATACACTATAACCTTGTAGAAACTGGTTTTGTAACCAACCCTATAGATTGGAAATATTCTAGTGCTAGGAATTTGGGGAAGACCAAACAATTTTTAGAAATTGATGATACTGGGTTTATTGGATAATTAAATTTTCACCTAAAGACAAACCAAGTAGATATAAATCAATTTTTTTTATTGGAAAGTAAATAATGATCCTTTTTTTAACTTATTATTTTAGACATATATTTTAATAATCACTTTAGATTAATCTACGAAATCGATATATTTACCTAAAGGCATTATAGATGAATAAAATTAGTATTTTAGTAGTGTTTATATTCTGTTTTACGAGTTGTAAAACCATTTCTATACAAAAAGAAGCGCACACTAAAACGGAACATAATATTACACTCGGAGTTATAGGAGAGGATAAGAAATTTGTTTTAAAACAAGACTATAACCATACAGCTATTCCAGAATATGAAAATGGGATTAAGGTTCAAGTAAGTAATATGGATTTTAATAAGGCTTCCTTCAAAGCGTTTACAAAATCCAAAATATATCAATCAAAAAAGGTCAGCGTAAATTATATAGATACTATATCTAACAAACCTAAGTACCTTAAATTAGAAATAGCAGATAGAGTTGGTGTTTTAAATGCATTAAATTCTAAAGAAAATACTGATGTATTTCAATTTTTAGAAAACAAAAAGGCGGCACATTTGGTTACAAGTATTACTATAGCTTTAAATGAAAGTGATTTAGCCGAAATAGAAAATGCAGATGAAGTGTATTTAGAAATGGTTGGCAAAAAAAGTTATAGCTTAAAAACCTATAAAAATGAAAAGGCGCAAAGTTCTATTTTGTTTAATCAAGGCATTGTGTTTGCCTATCAGACTTCTAATTTTTGTTGGAAACAAAATGATAAAAACCAAATAGAGATTGTTGATTTAGTAGAGTCTAATGATAAATGTCCAAATAGAACTTATAAATCCTCAAAACGAGCCATAAAGAAAATTGATTACTATGATTTTTAGAATGAGACACCTGTTTTTTTGCATAGTACTAGCTCTTTTCAGTTTTGCCTGTGAAGAAATATTAGTCGTTGAGGATATCTCCCAAGATACAGTTGCTATTCTTGCTCCAACCACTGACTCTGTTTTAGCTGAAGGAATTATCTCTTTTTCTTGGAGCGAGCTTGAAGAAGCAGAGCAATATCGTTTGCAATTGGCTACACCAACTTTTGAGAATGCTTCACAAGTACTTTTAGATTCATTAATTACAACTACAAGTTTTTCAAAAACATTAGAGTTCGGTAATTATGAATGGCGCATAAGAGCTGAGAATTCAGAATATCAAACAGCATATACAATTCAAAACTTTACGGTTGAAGAATAAAACAAAAACATATCTGTTATTGGTTATTGTCCTAGCAGTATGGGGAACTCTTGGCTATAAATTGATTAATGGCATGAGTTCTGATATTGCTAAGGTGAATCAAGAAAATTTTGATGCGAAATTTAGTCCCAAAAGTAATACCGAAATTGATACATTTTCAATTGAAGCTATAGAAAGAGATCCTTTTTTAGGAACACTTAGTGTTGATCGAAAAAAAGGAAAATCAGTTCCTAGTAGAAAGGCTTTAAATAAGATTCCAGAAAACGAAGCTTTAGTAACCTATGGGGGATTGATTAAAAAACAAAATTCCTCAGAGCGTGTATTTGTTATCAATATTAATAATAGTCAATACCTTCTTAAAAAGGGACAAATAGCAGATAGTGTAAAATTAGTTAAGGGTAATGAAAAGGCAATTACTATTCGTTATCGTAACAAAAATAGAACTATAATACGTCAATAATGTTTTGGATAAAACTAAAAGCAGGAGCATTACAAATGACGCTATTCATAGCAATTGTAATAGCTTTGTTACTTACAGCTTTCATTCTTTTGGTACAGATCCATAAAAGGTTTAGTGTTAAAAATGATTTTATTATTGAAACTGTGCAAAACACAAATAAGGGTATCCATTATGCGCTTGCTAATTCATTGGTGTTAAATGACACAACTACTATTGATTTAAAAGATGAAGATTTTAAAAGTTTAAAAGTACATCGCGAGTTTTGGGGTGTTTTTGAAAAAATTATTTCCAATTCGAGAATAAAGACTAATGCCTTAAAAAAAGTAGCCTTAATAGGGGGAGAACAACCAAAAACAGATAGACTAGCTTTATATCTTCAAGACAATAATAAACCATTAGTCTTAGTAAGCGACACAAAAATAAAAGGTTTGACTTACTTACCAAAGCGAGGTGTAAAAGCAGGTACTATTTCTGGCGAATTTTATTATGGATCACAGCTCATTTATGGAGAAAGTAAAGTTGCGCAAGATTTACCTAAACTCTTTACGGAAGTAAATTCGCAGTTTAATACTATTAAAGATAAGGGCTCTAATGCAAAAGATGAACAATTCTTAAAGTTTGAATTTGACAAAGTTTATAAAAATTCATTTTTAGATGCTACAAAATTCATGTTTTCGAACAATGAAATTTATCTCGATAATATGTCATTAATTGGAAATATCATTATTCAGTCTAAAACAAAAATAGTGGTTGATCCATCCTGTGTTTTAAAAGATGTTATACTGATTGCTCCAGAAATAGAAATTCAAAATAATGTAAAAGGAAATTTTCAGGCCATAGCTTCTAAAAATATATTAATAGGAGAACACGTTGAATTAGGTTATCCTTCCGCTTTAGTAATAAATAAAAATAAGGGAATACCAACTGAAGAACAAAGTAAGATTGTAGTTAATAATAGCGCAATTATAAAGGGGGTAATCGTTTATTTAGATTCATCTGCAAGTAATGATTTTAAGGTTCAAGTAGAGTTAAAAGAAATGGCAATATTAATAGGTGAGGTTTACTGTAATAAAAATTTAGAATTAAAGGGAACAGTATATGGAAGCATTTTTACTAAAAATTTTATTGCCAAACAATCTGGTTCAATTTACCAAAATCACATTTATAATGGGACAATAATAGTGAATGAATTACCACAAGAATATGTAGGCCTTTTGTTTAAAAACTCAAAAAAGGGAGTTGCTAAATGGTTATACTAAAAAAAATAGAAGCATCTACCTTAATGGAGACTTTAATTGCCACTGTGCTGATAGTCATAATATTTATGATTTCGAGTATGATTTTGAATAATCTATTTTCAAATTCTATTAAAAATAATACTAGAGACATTGAAGCGCAACTTTCAGAATTACAATACTTATATCAAAATGACAAACTCACCATTCCATATAATGATGATTTTAAAGATTGGCAGATTTTAATAGATAGCTATACAGAAAATAACACTTTGATCATTGAATTTGAAGCTACAAATAGTAAAACAGCGAAAATCGTTAGTAAAGAAATAAGTGAAATCAAATAAAAAAATAAAGGCCTTTACGCTAAGTGAAATGATTATAGTCCTTATTCTAACGAGTATTGTGGTGGGTCTTGCATTTTCAGTATTGTCGTTAGTCCAAAAGCATATGTTTAGTATTCAGCAAAACTATAATAAAACGACTGAGCTAAATAAACTTGAAGTAGCGTTACATTTAGATTTTAATAGATATTCTAAAGTGAATTATAATAATTTAAAGAATGAGATAACATTTACATCTCCTATAGCTTCTATAAGCTATAAGTTTTATGAAAATATGATAATCAAAGAAACAGATACATTTAATATTCATTTACAAAATAAGATGTTTTTCTTTGAAGGAGAAACGGTATCTAATGGTGAAATGGATGCTTTAAAATTAATGACTTCGAAGGATTTTCAAAATCAAATATTATTCATTTATAAAAAGAATGATGCTTCAAACTATATGAACTAATGGCATTTCAATTAGATAATATTAAAAAGACTGAAAAGAAAATTGAAGCGAATAAATCTTCAACATCCTTTTTGCAGAAAGAGATTACATTTTTTGGTAGTACATTTTCTAATAAAATAAAAGAAGACTTTTATACAGAGATAAGTGTACTGATTAAAGCAGGAATTACCTTAAAAGATGCCTTAGACCTCATTGAAAACTCACAAAAAAAGAAACTAAATAAGCAATTACTCGGGGAAATATCTAAAGATATTATTTCTGGTTTAAGCTTATCTGAATCTGTGCGACAAAAACAACAATTTACAGAATACGAATATTATTCTCTGAAAATTGGAGAAGAGACTGGTACAATTCAACAAGTTACAGAACAGTTAGGAGCTTTCTTTGCCAGAAAGAATGAACAAAAACGAAATTTGGTAAGTGCATTAACCTATCCAAGTATTATTTTAACCACAGCAGTTTTAGTAGTTGCTTTTATGCTCTATTATGTCGTACCAATGTTTCAAGATATTTTTGAACAGCAAAAAGTAGAGCTTCCTGCAATCACAAAATTTATTGTTAGTAGTTCTGAATTTATAAAATCTTATGGGTGGTTGATAATAACCATAATAATTGGTCTTATTTTTTCTAGAACATTTTTCAATAAGAAAAAATGGTTTAAAAAACTGAAAGATAAATTAATTCTAAGAATTCCATTTATTGGTGATTTTATGAAAACCGTTTACTTATCTCAATTTACACAGGCCATTACCTTGTTAACTACGGCTAAAGTTCCAGTGGTCAATAGTATCCAATTAGTAAAACAGATGATAGATTTCTACCCTTTGCAAACTGCTTTGGAAGCCGTAGAACAAAGTATTTTACAAGGTCATTCACTCAGCAAAAGTTTAAGTCAACATAAACTATTTGAAGATAAAATGATAGCATTGGTTAAAGTCGCTGAAGAAACCAATCAGAACGAGTTTATTTTTGAACGTCTAAATAACCAGTATAATACTCAAGTAGAACAGAAATCTAAATTGCTATCTACAGTGTTAGAACCATTTATTATATTGATCGTTGGAGTTTTGGTTGGTGTTATCTTAATCGCGATGTATTTACCAATGTTTAAATTGAGTAGTGTTTTGGGTTGATTTAAAAAAAAAGAAAAAAATTAGTCTTATAATATTATTATTATTAGTTTTCAGATTCCATTCAGCACATTTCGCTACATTCCGCAAAAAGCTTCATTCCGATAAAAGAGCTTCATTAAAAAAGGTCTTGAACCTAATCCCCACTTTTGACGCTTCATTCCGTTAACTCTTTCCGCTCTGCAGGAAAGGAACACTCTATTCTCACGTAAAAAGCGTGAATCAAGTTCGCTAAATAGGATAAAAATGTATTTGCATTTTGTTCCACTTCCTATGATTTTATATTTCACAAAGACTTTAGAATCACTTCCTAATCCAACACCGTAATCCCTTTTTTTGACAGCAAAATAACAACATTCAGCTTTGAACGACAGCATAACCAGGCTCACTTCTAATAGCTTCGCTAGCTATCTTCAAAAGAAAATATATTTCCTTTCTCGATAATGCTAAGCGCAGGCTATCCTCGCACTTTTTATATGTCTAAACAAAGTTGAATATCGAAAGCACTAAGCAACAAAAAGAAGGTAACAGCGTCGGCTCTATGGGAAGTAAATCTAAAATGAATCTTATGAAATCTTACAAAATAAATAAAAAGGAAGTGGAACAAAAGTTAAAAAAACAAAAAAAGGAAAACGCTCTGGATATAATAAGTAAATCAATAATAAAGCCTTTCTGAATCGTTCAGATTGGTAAATATTAATCTTTAAATTTTTTTATTATGAGTACTCTAAAAAACAAAGTACAGTTAATTGGTAACGTAGGAAACGTGCCAGAAATTACAAACCTTGAAAACGGTAAGAAAGTTGCAAAATTTTCAATCGCAACCAATGAATCTTACAAAGATTCTAAGGGAGAAAAGGTGACAGACACCCAATGGCACACTTTGGTAGCATGGGGAAAGATTGCCGAAATCGTAGAGGAATACGTAGGCAAAGGAAAAGAGGTCGCACTAGAGGGGAAATTGACCTCACGTTCTTATGAAACCGCAGTCGGAGAAAAGAGATACGTTACCGAAGTGGTCGTAGATGAAATCTTGCTTTTAGGAATTAAAGGCGATAACGCTACTGAATAATTGAAATTAAAAGAGAGCGTTCCTATCCAAAAGTTGCGCTCTCTTTTTTAGTATTAATCTTAATAAAAGAGAAAACAATGAAGACACAAGTTAACAAAATAAAAGCCGATTTGCAACATTTTTGTGGTACAGAAAGGTTCTTTACAATTCCATTAATTGGAACGCGTTTTACTGACGGATTAAAATATTTAGCTAACGAAGCGGAATGCTTTTGGCTGATTACGGATGCATCGGTAATTGCAAAAAGTCTATCCAATAGAAGTGAATTTATCACCATTGATTTTAAACGACTTTCTGAAAATGAACAGTTGGAAAAGCAATGCGAAGCCATTATTAATTATAGTGATGGAAATGATAAAATTTTTGAAACGCACCGATATAATGTAACCGATTTTCCTTTGGATGAATTGCGATTATTTTTTGTAAATAATACGCTTATGCTTCCAAGCGAATATTAAAATATGCGTTATGGTATATCTAAATTATACAAAACTCGATAACGAAACTCAAGAGCGATTGGTTTCGGTTTCCAAAATAGATGTTGAGCATGAATTTGGAAATGATTTGAAACGCTATGCCAAAGAGCATCATATTAAATATGACACACTTTTGGAAGAAGAAGCTCTAAGAAATTTGTATTCTTACGACTATGTTTTTAATATTTAAAATCTAAATTATTAACCCAAAAGGCTGTCTGAAAAGGCAGTCTTTTTTTGTCCTGTTATTTTATATTCTGCAACAAAAAGAGCGGTTTACTAAAGATACTTTTAAACTTCAAAGAGAACACTCATAAAAAATCAAATTTCAATTCGTTTTACGGTAAAAGCCATTACATTTTTGGGTGTAATGGTATTTTTTTTGTCCAGCGAGCTGGACGAAAAGGAATAGCAAGAGGGTAACACGCTAGCGCGATGTTTTAATTTTTAGTTTTTCTAAAACCCTAGTGAAATCAATAGTTTACAGCGATTGATTGTTTTGGTTTTTGAAATTATACCATCGTTTTTCGCGGAAAAAAGCTGTTAGCCCAATAAAAACAACAAATTTTTCAAGGAAATATGGATAAAGGATATGAAAAAGAACGGTTTGATAGCTTAAGTATTAAAACTTCAGTGGCTCAAAAATTTAATGAATTTTGTAAAAAAATGTCGCGCTCAAAATCAATGACACTTTTAATGATGCTCGACTTTTTTGAAACTAATGGGATATCTCCAAACGAAACTTTAGGACCGAATATGAAAACCTTAGAAAGTCAAATAAAGAAACGAATCAATGCGGTAATCGCCATCATAAAAGATATTGAAAAACACCATGATAAACCTACAACTGCCATGTTACAATCCTTGTTTATGGAATTTGAGTCAGCAGAAAAGAAACTCATTTTGGAAAAAGAACTCAAACAAAAGAACGTTCAGTTTGTAGAAAAAAAAGAGTCTAATAATCAATTATAAGAATATGTATATCACCATCACAGCTCAAAAATTAGGAGGCGATTATTCGCAAAGTTCTGTGGATTTTGTTGCATATCTAGAGAAAGAAAATCAAGGCTTGGAGCAAGACGATATCGAGCATTTTTTTAATCAATATGGAGATGAAATAGAAGCTAAAGAAGTCGTGAAAGAAATTGATGATAATACAGCAAAACTCAAAAAGAAAGAACCGAAATTTTATTCTATTACCATAAATCCGAGTCCATCAGAGTTACGAAACTTACAAAATAATTCTGAAGATTTAAAAAGGTATACCAGAGCTCTAATGACTGATTATGCAAAGTCCTTCAATCGTGAAATTAATGGTAAACCGATAACTGTCGACAACATAAAATATTTTGCTAAAATTGAACACCAACGTAAATTTAAAGGCACAGATAAACAAGTAAGAGAGAACCAACCGTTTGCTACAAAAATACTTCAGTTAAAACAGAGTATTCGAAAAATTGAGCAAGGTCAATTAGAAGGTGATACGAAACAGATGAAATCCGATATACTAAAATTGGAGGCTGATGCACCACATCAACAGAATGGAAAACGAATTGTTCAAGGCATGAAAAAAGCGGGTAATCAAAGTCATATTCATATCATCGTGAGTCGAAAAGACACTTCAAATTCTGTGAGTTTGTCTCCAGGATCTAAATACAAAGCGTCGGAAGTTATGATGAACGGAAAATTAGTAAAGCGAGGATTTGATAGAGATGCCTTTTTTACAAAAGCAGAAAGCACTTTTGATAAAACGTTTGGCTACAAACGGAACTATGTGGCATCTTATAAATCGAAAAAAGATTTTATTAAAAATCCGAAGCTCTACTTTACAACACTATTAGGTCTGCCTGCAAGTGAAAAAGCAGTTGCTTTTAAAATGTTGTCGAAATCTGGTGTGCCTATGACTAGTATTCCAACAAGTCAAGTACAGTTAGCGCTCAAAACCATGAGATATTTAAAACGTGGTGTGGAGGTGGCAATAAAATCAAGTTCCATTGGTATATGATATGGATATAAAGGGAATTATAACTGTTATTGGAGTGATATTCGGAATGAGCTTGTTGTTTTATAGCCTTTTCAAAATAACTAAATATGCCTTTTTTATTAATCTTATTGGGACTGTAATTTGTTTAGGACTACTTTTTAATTTCAGCTACAACGAAAAGCAATGGTATATCGTGTTGCTTCTTATAGGCTGTATACTCTTGCTTATAAATACCGTTTTATATGTGTTTCTTCACAAGGAAAAATATAATTTTGATGCTAAGCATCAGGTTAATTTTAAAACTAAACGTGGTAGTTTTAAAATTAATAATATCAAACGAGGCGCTTCAATAATCGGTTCTGCAGGAAGTGGGAAAACAGAGAGTGTCGTTTTTAATTTTCTTCAGCATTTTAGCAATTACAAATTTTCGGGTGTCATTCACGATTATAAAAACTTTGAAATTACAGAAATGGCATTCCCTTTATTTGAAAAAAAGCAAATTGATTTTAAAGTGATTTCATTCGATACTATTTACGATCGTGTAAATCCAATAGCACCGCGATATATGCCCAATGAGGAAAGCGTCAACGAAGTCGCACGAGTACTAATTGAAAACCTATTAGAACAAAGAGAGTCGGGGAGTATAGGCACAACCAAATTCTTTAATGATGCCGCTGAAGGACTAATCGGTGGACTGATTTGGAGATTGCGTACCTCCTATCCCCATCTATGTACATTGCCCCACTTAATAGCAATGTATCAATTTTTAGATACCGATAGTTTAATCGCATTTTTAAGTTCTAATACAACATCTAGAGCGATGGCGGATGCTTTTATTAGTGGTAAGGATTCTGATAGGCAAACCGCAGGAGTAAAAAGTACTTTGGCTAATGCGCTTAAAAAAATAAGTACACAACGTATTTTTATGATCCTATCTGCAGATGATGTTCCTCTTAATATTAATACTCAAGAGCAACCGTTTGTGATTTCAGTCGTTAATACTCCAAAATATGAGACTGCGTATTCGCCAATTATTGCCACTATAGTGCATACCATCACAAAGCAAATGAGCGTGCGAAATTCAAATCCTTCATTTTTACTTATGGAAGAAGCTCCTACAATTCGGTTACTAAATATGCACCGTATTCCTGCGACGTTACGAAGTTATAATATTGCCACGATTTACGTGATGCAAGACAAAATTCAAAACGATATGATGTATGGAGATAAGGCTAGTAAAGCCATTTTGAGTAATTTATCGTATCAGTTCTTTGGTAAGGTAAATGATCCAGATACCGCGAAATATTATGAACGCTTTTTTGAAATTGTAAAGAAAGAAACCACTAGTGTTAATCGTGGTCATAATCTCAATTTTGACACCCGAATTACAACAGGGGAACGTGAAGTCTCCAAAGTTAGAGCTGATGTGTTTTTTAGACTAAAAGAAGGTGAATTTATTACGTTCGCTGATGGAAAGGATAGAAAAGTTCAGTTTAAATTGCCTAAAATTGAAAAACGATTACCAAGAAGGTCACGGGATTATTCTGAGGCTGACTTACAAGCCAATTTTGATCGGATTTATGAAGAGGTACAATCAATTTTTAAATGATTTAAATGAAATGTTTATGTTATTGTCGCTTATTTGTAGCAAAATATCTATATTTGTTGTAAATAAGCGACAAAATGAACTCTAAGAAAACCATTCTTCTTCCTAAATATCAGAAGATTTTTGAACAGATAGGTGAGAATATAAAGCTGGCAAGAAAAAGAAGAAAGTTAACAATGGAGCAGGTTTCTGAACGTGCAGGTATTCACAGAGCAACACTTTATCGTATAGAAAAAGGAGACCCAGCTGTAGCTATAGGGCACTATTTTAACGTGTTTAGAGTGTTGAATCTTCAAGGTGATTTTCTTAAGCTCGCGGTCGATGATGAGTTTGGACGAAAATTACAGGATCTTGATTTATTATAAGCAAAATGGCTAAAAGAAAATTTGACATATACGTATTTGCAGACTGGGATGGTTTAGAAATTCCAACGCTCGTTGGTGTGCTTTCTGCGCATTTTGCGAAAGGTAAAAAGGCCTTTAGTTTTGAGTATGATAAAGATTGGCTAAAGACCGATGCGCAACGATTACTGGATCCCGATATCATGTTTTATTCAGGAGCGCAATATCCTAATAACAAGGATAATTTTGGAATTTTTTTGGATAGTATGCCAGACACTTGGGGGAAGACCTTAATGAAGCGTAGGGCGGCGCAAGAGGCTAGGGCAAAGAATGAAAAAGCAAGTGCCCTCTATGAAATTGATTATCTTCTTGGAGTTTATGATGAGAGTCGGATGGGAGCTCTGCGCTTTAAAACGGAAATGGATGGTCCTTTTTTAGATAATGATAACCAAAATCCAACACCTCCTTGGTCTTCACTTGGTGAACTTCAAGAGGCTGTAAATCAATTAGAAAGTGATGATCATAATGATGTTATAAGAAAATGGATTGCTGTTTTGATAGCGCCTGGATATTCTCTAGGTGGCGCAAGACCAAAGGCGAATATTCTGGATGCCAAGAAGAATCTTTGGATTGCAAAATTTCCATCAAAGACCGATACCGTTGATAAAGCCGCTTGGGAGTTTTTAGCATATCAACTAGCGACTGCTGCAGGAATTCAAATGGCAGATTCCAAAATAGAAAAGATTAGTGGTCAATACCACACTTTTCTAACGAGACGTTTTGATAGAAACAATAGAAAACGTATTCACTTCGCGTCTGCAATGACGATGACAGGAAACACAGAAGATATTATAAAAGATTCTGCACCAAGTTATCTTGAAATTGTTGAGTTTATTGAGAATTATGGTGCCGATGTAGATGCTAATTTACATCAACTTTGGCGTCGTATTGTATTTAATATCGCGATTTCTAATACGGATGATCATATGCGTAATCATGGATTTATATTAACGCCTAAAGGTTGGGTTTTATCACCAGCGTACGATTTAAATCCTTCAATAGAAAAAGCAGGATTGTCTTTGAATATAGATATGGATGATAATGCTCTTAGCTTTGACCTTGCTAAAAGTGTTGGCGCGTATTTTAGATTGAATGAGGCAGAAATGAATGCTATACTTACTGACGTATTAACAGTAGTTAAAGATTGGAAGGCAGTGGCCAAAGACATCGGAATTAAAAACTCGGAGATAGTGCTTATGTCTGCGGCTTTTAGGAAATAAGTGTATCCAAATAGGGAAGTGCAAATATTTACTCTATGTTTAAAATTTGTAACTCTTCTGTTTTTTGGTATACAAAAAGGTCAAAAATCCTCCAATAGGGGTATAGCGATGGCTTTCATTATCGTATTAATTGGGGTTATTGATATATTTATGGGATACTTTTAATTCAATATTGCGTTTTCCATGTTTCTCGTTCAATTCTAAAATAACCCTTCGATCCTTTGATAGTGAAAATTTATGCATAACATATACAAGTCTTACCGTTTCATTGGCGGCAACTTTAGAAGGCAGATGATGTTTAAAAATAGGCTCTTGATATAAACGTTGCAACGATTTCTTTTTACCTTTTTTCCGCGTTTCAATAGAGAGTTTTAAGAAATTTAAATCATAATCCAAAGTAGAATTATTCCTAATTTGAATAACGAAGTAAAGCGCTTCCTTATCAAAAACTATATTTTCAAGACTCAAAATCACACGACTATTTCGTTTTGTGAAATAACCAAAGTGTTGTTTTAAATCTAGTAAATAAGAGCAGAATTTTTGATAGTAATAAGTGTCGTGTTCAATAGGTTTTTCAGAAGTTTCAGTCTGAATTGAATCTTTAACTTTTGGTTTTTCATTCCCAATACTAGAGGCTAGTGGAATAAAATAATTAAGCTTAGAAAGCTGTGCTTTATATTTTACAATATAGGAAAATATGGAGCCATTGTTGTTAATAACCAGTAGATTGCTTTCCTTTCCTTGCTTGGCTTGTAGTAAACCGAAGTACTGTTCTTTATCACGATTGTAGGTAAATACAAAATTATCTGAACCTGTAATCCCTTGGCGTATAGGTTCTGGGAAAAAGAGAGCCACATTTTTAGTGTCGTTGGCGTAAATAGTGTCAAGTATTGTTAATGTTTGGGCTTCCATAAAAGCGGAAGTGATAATTAGTGTTAGAATGCTTATATACGTTTTCATAAAAGTGTAATTTTAAATGCCCATTTTGGACTCATAATTTTGGTTTTAAAATAAGTTTATAATTGTTCAGTACGGTAATCTTCACATTTCGATTACTACGTTTCAATACTTTTGTAATGCCACCGACCTGTGGAACTGTTGGAATATTGATATCTCCTATAACATCGTCCAGAACTTCACTGGTAGCTTCGGCTCTGAAGTTGTTTTCAACATAGATGCCTTCGCTACCATCTTGTAAATCGAAAGCTTTTAGTTTTGTGGGATGATGGTTGATATTCTCAATCTCAATTAATGCGCGATTAGGTTGAAAGCTTATAAAGCCAAATAAAAGTGTGTTCTTGGGCATTTGTTTTCCATTGACCACTGCAGCTTTGGTAAGTCGCATTCGCAATCGCGTATTTGCTTTTACAATTTGGTCGCCATCAACAACTGCGTAAATTGTTGTATCCGTATGACCGATGATTGAAAATGTATTGGGTTTTGGTGCAGCCGCAAAAAATAGTTGATGTTCCAGTCCCAATTCTTTAGCTTGTATTTTTAACTCTCTGATTATTTCTGAAGAATCAATGGCTATAGGGGACTTCGTTTTTACGTTATGTCGTTCAAAGTTTTTATATTTTAATTCTGAATATTGAATTTTTCCAGCGGCGTAAATACTGTCTATAATTCGTTTTTTATGACGTTCTGGTAGTTCTGGATCGTAATACCCCATGGAGTCCATTAATTTTTCATCATAGATACTAGGAGCGTTGGTTTCGCGTACTACTTTTAAATCATTGAGTGCATCTAATTTGGAATCATATGTTTTCTGGTTGTCTTCTAAATCAGGAATCAACGTCTGTTCAAGGCTGTCCTTTTCATTGTCATCATCTCCCATGACCATTAGGCTATAAGAAATAAGGAATATGAACACAATTGCTAATACTGCTATAAATACTATTTTGTTCTTTTCTACTTTCATTTGCTGAATTTTTTAGTGACTCAATTTTTAGTGTTTAGCTTTTTTAAGGTGTTTTCAAAATAATTGGTAATCAGAAGACCATGTGGATTGTTTGGGAAATTCCGGTCAACGCTAATTAAGTTCCCTGTGGAAACCAATTCATAGGTATCGACAATAGAGCCTCGATTAATTTCAAAAATGGTGGTTGTAGTAAACGTATATGAGCCATTGTGTTCTGTTAATTGCGTAGTAATTTGTAGTACTTTCTGAACTAAGGAATATTGTAATAATCGGTTATAAACACCGTCTGCTTTTTTTTGACGATACAAATTATCTACAGAACTGTTGCCTAACCAAAGTGCCTTTTTTAGATTTTTTTCATAGTTGCTGGCATCAATATTATAGAAGTAGTTGTGAAACAGTTCTAAATGTGCCAAAGCTTCCACTTTAAAATTTTCCTTTTGGTTAATGAGTTTCAGCGGAATAATGCTACCATCTGTGTTGATGGCAAAAGCACTATTCAAGGCATTTTTATAGGTCCTAAAGGCCACCCAAACGGAAAAAGTACTCGATAGTAAGGCACAAATAACGACGACTAAAACAATAAATCGATTGAGCTTTAATACGCTATAGATGTTTTTGTATGGTGTTTTCATATTGAATTGGATTAGCTGGTAAATAGTCTTAGCGTAAATGATGTGGCTCGCTTATAGAGTTTAAATTTTAAGAAAACTATAAAGCCAACGGTACCTAGTTGTACAACGGGTGCGAAAAAGCCTTGACCAAAATCGGTCCCAAATAAGTTGGTCCAGAAATTGGTGTTTAATTCCGTAAAGATCGCATTGATAAATACATTGACTAAGAAGAAAGCAGGAACTAACATATAGACGGCTGCATAGAGTTTAAAAAAGGTATAGGCAAGTGAACGGAACTTTTCAAATACGGCGAGACTTATAACTAAAGGGAAAAAGGCTTGCATAATTCCTAATAGAAAGAAGCGTTCTGCTAAAAACAAGGGGTAGATAAATAAATCAAGAATCCACAGCATGGTGCTTAGTATAAAGGCTAAGAGCTTGAATCCATAGAGTGGTGTAAGTAAAACTTCATAAAGAAGCGTCATTGCCATACTTGTAGCATCTAATAATCCTACATCTTCTTCAAGTGGTAAATCTTGTAGTTGTAATGGTAATAACGCAGGTGCAGTCCCTCTATATTGCCCTTCAATGGCTACTAATATGCCATCAAAAAAACCTAACACCTGCGTTGAGAAAATAACCAAGAGCACAATAGCAAAATTCTTTGCGAGCTCACCAGGACTTAAACCCCAAGAATACCCATCTTTATCAGCAACACCTTCATTGTATTTTTTTAGAATATTGATTAAGAAAAACAAAACCGCTAGCGTTTTCATTCCTGCAATAGTGTATTGCGAGAAGCTGCTGTTTTGTATGGTTTGAAAAATCGTATCGATATATTCAAGTCCAATTCCTAAAAGAATCGCTGCGGTCATTTCTAAAAGTTTGTTTCGCGATTATTAACTTTGTCTTGCATTTTTCTAAAGGAAATAATAGCGCTGTATCGCTTCGTTTTCATTGTGATGTTTGCAACCATTTCTTTCGATTCTTGTTCCTTCTTTCTGAGAACTTCAGCACGTTCTGCATCAGTCATTTTTAGATGGTCACTCGATAGGACTTCGTCAATAAAATCTACGGTATCTAAAGCGTTTTGAACTATAGCATCAAAGGATTCTGCAATTCGAGTCACTTCTTCAGGTTGTATATAAGGCGAGTTTAAAATGTCCTGCAAATCAGTTTGCATCACTTGAATTAGACACTGATTGTTTTGTGCAATTTCCTCAACCGCTCGGAGTTGTTGTACGACACTAGATACTTTTTCTATTGCTTCTTTGGCGTCTTTTAGAAATTGCACAGACTTAATCATTTGCGCAGTTTGTTTGCCCGATTCTACCAATTGCTTTACAAGACTCACAAAATTGGTGTTGTCATAGGTGGGCATGCCTTGGGCAGTAGCCCTGCCAGGGCATAAAAGAATAATACTAAAGATGCCCCCAAAAACTAATGTTTTAATTTTTGTTTTACCTAGAGCAAGTCTATGGCTTAAGTGTTCGAGAATTTTGTTTGATAATTTCATAATATTAGAGTTTTGATGTGAATTCTTTAATAGCCATTTCCATATTTTGGCTTTTTTCATACATGGCCATTATAGCTTCATTTTCTTGTCCATCTGTTAAATAAGCGGCATAGACTTCCTTTGGGACTTCGAGCCTGAAAATGTTGCTTTCCTTTCCGATTTTGATGAACATTTCTGTGTACTTCCGGGATCCAGAAAGATTGTTTTTAATGGATTTTAATTGGTTTAAATCATGGCTCGATAGGTTGAGTCTTTTTACAAGTTCTTCATAACCTTTTTCATTATTCAGACTATAGATAACTTGGGTGTTTTCTAAAATACTTGCTGAGGTTGCATTGTCGGGAAGTTGATTAATGGATTGTAATATGATCCCAATAGCTCCATTTTGTTTTCGTATCGCTTGATAGTAAAATTCAACACTTTCCAGTACGTTGTCAAACTTCAGTTGTTTCGCAAACTCATCGAATAAAATGATGCCTTTTTCGGCTCTGTTTTTCCATATGGTTCTTTGGATCGCCGATTTAATTAACTTCAACATTACCGACAAAATTTCCTTATTGTCTTTCACTTCATCCAGTTCAAAAACAATTAAGCGTTTGTCCTCGATTTTATAAGTCTGGTCTTCACTTACTTCAAATAGAAAACTATATAGACCATCTCCAACGTACTCAGACATAACGTGCAAAAAGCTGGTCACATTAAAGTAGTCGGGATGGATTTTTAAGCGACTCAGAAGATCTTTCTGGTGCTTTTCTATATAATTATAGAAGCCTTCGAGCGAATGCTGTTTAGACGTATGACGGTAATAATGACGCAATATTTTCTTAACCGAAACCGATTGTGCTTTGGTGACTTTTAAATCTGAAGCAAAAAGTTCAAATAGAAATACGGATAAATCCTCTAAGCGTTCTGGAGTCAGATCTTTGACGTCGCTGATATAAAAAGGATTGATTCCTAAGTTTTGTCCGCTTTCATAACGCAATACGGTATACTTTTCAGGATAGAGTTTGGCAAATTTGGTATAAGACCCCCCCAAATCAATGATGACTAATCGTACACCACTTTCAAAATATTGCCGTAAGATATTATTAGCTAAAAACGATTTGCCTTCACCTGTGGGAGCGAAAATGGCGAAATTCCGAGCTTTGATACGCTTCTTTTTTTCATCCCAAACATCTTTTAATACTGGAATATTATGCTCTCTATCGTTAAAGATAATGCCGGTTTTATCGGATTTGTAATTGGTATTATTAATGAACAGACAAAGCGCGTGTTTCAAATCGGTAACGTACAAATCGTTGTTTGAGAAATTGGATGAAAAGCAACAGTAACTATTCAGGATATAATTTTTGCGTTCTTCACCTCTTGGATAATAAGGAATGATATCCAATTCCTTGAATTCAGTCTTAATTTGTGAGGTGATCTTATCTAACGTTTTAGCGTCTTTTGACCAATAGATAATATTGAGATGACCACGAATGATTCGTGAATTATCATCGGCATTAATTTGATCTAGAATGTGTTGAATTTTTCCTAGAACGACTTTGTTTTGTGAACCAAAATTGGAACTCTTATTAAGTTCCTCGATTTTCTTATCCAATAGCTTACGCCACTTTTGCTTGTCGTCCAGATAAAGAATCTGGTTAACAATGTGATTCTCGTTAAGTGTAAGCCCTATACCATCAATAAATCCTTGATGAAATACAAAATCGTCCGAAGTAAATTTCTCATTGGTTTTGCTACTTTGTACATGGTCTCCAAAGCATAATTCACTGTTGACGGCAAGCGTATCAAAATGGTTTTCGCCTATGGTGACGTTTTTCTTTTCCAATAAAATGTCCGTGTCGAACCCCTCGTTGAAACCATTGAAATATTGACGTGTTAATTGCTGAATAGCTTCTGGTGGTAGTGGAAGAAATTCCATTTTACGACTGTTGTTGATAAATGAAACGGAATCGTTTACAGCGTTGGCGAAGCTTTTAATATTTTCATCTAGTTCTTGTGCAATGCCTTTTGAAATTGTTTTGAAAGGGTTGACATATTTAGTATGGTTTAGAGCCTTGTTCTTGGTTAAGATGAAGAACAAATAGCAGTGGTGTGTTATATGCTCACGACCTTTAAAATGCGCGTGTGTGGCTTTTTCGAGAAAGGTGGTGTTTGGAAGCGGTTCTGAGTTATAGGTTTTTTTAAGATAAATGTCTTGTTTATGGACCACGGTGCCAATAGGTAAGGATTTGAATGCCTGAAACCATGCACCATGTATATCTTCAAAATCCTTTTCAGATAAGGAATAGATTTCTGGCAGATGCCCCTTAAAGCACAACACTACATTACCATTATTGGCAAATACCATATGGTCTTTAATAGCGACAATGGGTTGATATTTTGAAAGGTTAATCGTGTTCATAATTTAAAACAGAAATTCTTTTGTTACTTATAAGTTTTGGAAAGGCGTTTGTCATCTGGAAAAGCTGTGGACGGTTTGTGATACGTGTTAAAGCCACATATAAGCTGGCATTAAAAAACATCAGACCAATTATAACCGCAAAGCTGAATGAGAAGATGATGATTAATAATGACGCAAGAATAGCTACCATCATTAAGGCAAATAGAGCAATGGGCAATCCAAAAATGGCTGCCCGTTTTCTTATGTTCTTATAGACCTCAAACCGTTTCATTATACAACGATGCCTATGAGGTAAGTAAAGATGCCTACCACTGCACCTGCAATCAAGACAAATACGAGAACTCGGGTAATCCCTTTTTTAAGATCTGCGTTTTCTCCAAAGAAATGACCAGCGTTAAAGAGGAATCCAATTAAAAAAATGACTCCCAAAATGATGGGGAATATGGCTCTTATGGTATCTGAAACATCATTAACGGAGTCTTCAATACCACCAATCTGAGCAAAGCTTGTGGCTGTTGTCAGTAAAAATGTGAATAGCGTAAACAGTAATTTTTTCATAAGTGCTAGATTTAGCCATTTATGGATAGGATCTAAATGGCAGGTTTTGATTAATACGTTATGAAATCTATTACGAAATGAAGCTGACGGAAGAAAATCTCTAAATTTTAACGCTAAGTGGTGTTAAACTTTTGAAGATTGTTAAGGAAGTGGTTGATTTCTTGAATATTGTGTAATCTAAAATGATTATTATGTATACGTTAAATCAAATTATAGTATTACTATTCTGTCTGGTTTTTTTTAATCTTTCTTATACGCAGAATGGTAAAGACCAAGAAAAGAAACCCATTGTTATAATAGATCCAGGACATGGGGAAAAGATCCTGGGGCTATGACCCTAAAAGGTATAAAGGAAAAAGATATCGTTTTAGCAATCGCTTCTAAAATGGTAGTTCTCAATGATACGTTATTTGATAATCCGTTAAGGTTATTTCTAACGCGGTATACAGACACCTTAATAGCCCTTCGAGACAGAACTCTTTTGGTAAAAACACTAAAAGCGGATATTTTTATTTCAATCCATTGCAACCAAGCTATAAATACAACCGCAGCAGGAACAGAAGTTTTTATTTATCCTAAAAGTGAAGCGCAGGCATCAGCATCTACTTATTTAGGGTTTACAGTACAGAAAGGATTAGTTGATATCCTAGGCATTAAAAAACGGGAATTGAAATATGGTAATTTTCAGGTATTAAGAGAGAGTGATAGTAAGGCAGCAATTCTCTTAGAGCTTGGGTTTTTAACTCAATCCGACGAGGCTATTTATTTGAGTAATGAAGAATCTCAAAGCGCTATTGCTTTGGTTATACTTCAATCCGTTTTTAAATATTCAGGATTTTGGTAGAAATAGGTATTGCAATAATGAAGATTTTGAGAGAGTTGATTAAGGCTTTACATGGTATGATTGTCTTATGATTTAGAAATATTAAAAAAGTTTAAAAAACATTTTACGATGGGTCCAAAGGTATGTTTTGATTTAATAAAATAAGTCGTCTCCAAAAAAAAGGGAATGGTAATTCTCTATGATAAAGACTTGTAATAGTAAAGATTAAATCATAACCTATTTTTGTAGAGTCAAAATCCTTTTCAACTGTAAAAAGCTTAATTTCTTCTTCTATTTCCTTTTTGTAATCTTCAATTGAATTGTATAGTGCAATTGAGTGCTTAACTTTACCTGATTCTCTGCTATAGCCCTTATTAAAATAAAATTCTTCTGTTTCAGGTTTTGGGAACCATATTTGAAGGTTTAGTTTATTATCAAATAAGTCTATAATTTTTTTCAAATCTGCGTATGCCTCAGTACTATCTAATATAGAGGCCCAATCCAAAAGCAGTGTTAAAAGCATACTAGACCTCTCATCTTGCCTTTTATTACCGACATAATAATCTACTAAATTTTCATAATTTGCTCTAAATAGAGGGAAGAACTGTTTTATTAATTTGGCATCGTGAATACCAACAACAAGTGTTCGTAACCATTTTATACACTCTTGTTTTTTTCCGGTCAAATATAGAAATCGCATTGCAGGTTCTATATCTATTATATGGTCATCATATAGAGGGTAATGAGATGGTGGGTTAGTATTGATTAGTGAAATAAGTGCTTCAGAAATAGTCATAGCAGCTTCCTCATAAATTGTTGTATATTGAGGAACCTTAGAGTCAAAATGATATTGATAATGCTTTATTTCTGTTAATCCAATATTGGATAGTATCCCTATTTCTTCCCAAACAGTCAAGCTATATTCAATTTGATTAAGTGAGTAACGTTGAAAACTATGTTCTACATAATAATGGTCATTTACTTTGTTGAAATATGCTATACCAATTCTACGTCTCAATAAGTGAATGTTGTAAAATTCTAAATGAATATATTTTTCTTTAAAATGGTTTTGACGGCTTAACCATTCGAATGACTTTAATATGGTTTTATCAGCCGCATGTATAGCTGACTTTAAGTACCCATTATCTTCAGCCCATTTGAATACAATACTTAAACATATTTGCAATAGTTTTAGCTTTTTAAGGATTGGTTTTTTTGTATTAACTGATTTATTAAGTATCAGATTTACTAATTGTTTATAATGCTTTAAGTCATATTCTTTGAGTTCTAAAAAAGCTAATGTTTTCTTTAAGAGTGAACGCATTTCAGAATTAAAAAGTCTTTCTGAGAGAAGATTTTCTGAAACCATTTTGGATATATCGTCAATTCCCCAAAAATCAAATTCAATACCTTTTTCGTTATATTTTTCAGTGTATTGAGCCCAACTAGTTTGTATAGTTTGTTCAAGTTCACCATTTGTAGCAACAATAATTAATTTTGGAAGTTTTTTTTGTCTAGCAGTTAATGAAATATTTATATAAGCTTCTCTTATTTCATTTAAAGATTGTCTTACACTATTTTGTCCAGAATCCCATACAGAACGGGTTATATTTCCTTGTTTTACAGTTATAAGAAATAGTTTTTCAACGCCATCTGTATCTTTTCCTATAGCTGCTATGTCTACACCATATTGCCTACCCTTTTGTGGTTTAGATATTGGAGTTATACTTTTGCTCGTAAGGATATCAATAAGCAGAACATCAAGTTCCCCATCTTCTTTTAATAAGGCTAAGTATTCGCTAGTTAGGAAGTTCATTTCGCTTCATATTTTGCCACATTAATATTAGTTTTTCTTGACCTATTTCATCAATAGATTGAACACGCGCTACTTCAAAACTACTTCTAAAACTTTGCAATTCTGATTCTTGTGAATATTCTCCTCTGTATTTTGAAAAAAAAGATTTGCCAGCTCGAAGGTTTACGTTAGTTAGCATATTCAAAAATGAATCGTTTTTCTTTTCTGTACTATCCATCAATTTTTTCATTTTTAAGTTTTGTTGCTTCATAAAATACTGCATTCTTTTATCTGAAGGTTCAAACTCATTTACCAATTTCAACTCAGAGACTTGTTGATAATAATGTTCTGAATCTTTGATTATCAGGTCAATTATCGACTTAATAGTTTTATTTGCAGACTTTCTTTTTTTCTTCAAAATCTCGGTTACTGAATAGTAATTCTTTATTAGGTGTTTCGCAAAAAGAGTAGCGATATGATTACGAACTCGTTCGTTATCCCATTTAGCTTCTAAAATACTATATAGCATTTCAGAAGCATACTTTCTATTTAGAATATACCCAACTATCATATATACAATATAAACAGAATCGGTTTCTGAAAGCTTTCTTAATGATTTTACAGGAAGACCAATGGCGTCTACTTTTGAGCTTAAATCAGTTATAATATATGGTAAGGCATATTTGTATAATCTGTTTTCAGAATTTAACCATTCTAGAAAAACCATCTTTAAAACTTCAGGGTGTTCGAAATAAAAATCTTCGATTACTCCGTCGAGAGAAGAAATACCTTTTAAGTTTTTTTCGTTATTTAAAATCCAATTGTCTATAAATTCTAGAATAATAGTTTGGTTTGACTTAATGAGCTCTTTTAATCTATATCTAATAGTTCTGTATATACCTTGATATTTGACATCCGTATAAGTTAATAAGTTAAGACAGTTTTGGAAGTAAACTAAATCTTCATCGGGTTTAAATTCTTCATTAAGAGACCTTGCGACCTCACTTTGCACAGAGAAGTTTTTTAATTCTAACAAATTTAGAACTTCAGCTTTTGCTTCATCAATTTGATTTAAGTATTTATTGTAGAATCTAGCAGTAATTCCCAAGAGTCTAGAGGATTTATTTTTTAGGTTGGCATTTATACTTTCATGGACTTCTTTTAAGAATTTCTTTTCCTCACTTTTATCACTGAATTTTACTCTGTAAGCAGCGTCAATACCTGAATAAATTTTATTTTCATCAGAGCTACTAGTGAATTCCAAGATTTTCTTTTTGTAAGAATAATTTGTTTCACTTTGTGAAAGGCCACTAAGTATTGATGAACTAAAATTTAGAACTTCCTTTGTTTCTTTTTTCTCTATCATTGTTAATATATCAACTGCATCCTTGGGGTTTTTAATTGTGTATTTGCTTAATGCTTGATAGAATTCATAGCTAGCTCCATTGTTTTCGATTCTTTTGAATAAGGCTGGTAGCATATCCACAAATTCTTGTTTGTCAGGTATTTTTAAATTTTTGCAGTAGCCATGATAGTCCTGCCAGAATTCAAAATATTCAGGGTCAGCTTTCAAACGTTCTAAAAATAAATTTGGCATTTATTGAAATGGTTTATCAAAAAAAACCAATGAAAATCCATTAGCTTTTATAAAAAATATTTGTCTGGTTTAATCGCACATAAGATAAGGAGTTTTTGAAATATTTGATTACGGATTTCCACATTTTCATTTTATAATTCAATATTCCCCCAAACCAAAGGATGCGCACTAGCGGCCAAATTCTTATTAGAAACAGATTTGTAAATAGACCATTGTGGTTGTTTTTCAGGCCACATCGCTTTGCGATTTAACCCACACGAAGTCATCTTATCAAATAGAGCAGGGGAGAAGAGCATATAATCGTTTTGCTTAATATTTACACCTATACGGTAAGCACCTAATCTAAAATAATTGGCATCATTCCCTTTATCAGAATCCACATGAAAAGAGCGATGTTTAGTAACGTCTTTTAAGTCTGTGTCTTGGATTATAGGCGATAAAGAATTGCAATAAGGAGGAGCATTAAATGTGCCTGCAATGATGATATTGGTTTTACCTTCTGCTTTAAGCTGATTATAAATCGCTGCAATTCGCGTCACTTGATTTTTTCTAATGGTGTCAGAATAGGTTTTATCCTGTTTATCTTTTATGAGGTAGACATTGAGCAGCCAAATTGTTTTTTTGGAAGGTGTGGTAATTTCATATACGATGAGGTTTTTACCATCGTCGTTTAGGGTGGTGTTGATGTTGTGTGTTCTCACAGACTCAAGATGATACCCTTCTCTAAACGCAATACCCATTTCTAAACTATTCATATCATTGCCTTGTATAACAAATGATTGAGGATACGGTTGACATCCATATTTTGGAAGAATGAGCTGATTGAATTCTTCAAAAGAGGCTCTGTCTTCAATTTCCTGAAGTAATAATATATCAGGATTTACGTCAGCAATAACCCGTGCTTTGTGATCCGTTGCCTTCGTTTGAATGGGAATAGTTTGAAGTTCCACCCAACCATTCCAATTGGTAATATCATTTGCTTTATTTTCTAAAGAATGACTTAAGCCTTTCATATAGAGAAATCCCGATTTTCTTCGTAAAATAGCATAAGGGCGAGGGCTTGGTTTTTCAAAGCCAATGAGAAATGATAACTCTTTAATGCGGTCTTGTTGGTTCAACGATTTAGAAGGATGAAGCATTAGTCCATCGAGTTCACGTATCCAATCTTTGAGATTTTTCCCATAAGGTTTTTCTAGAAGGCTTTTGTCTCTGTGAAATAAATTCTGAATGTTAAAGGTGGCGATTTTCATAATACGGGTTTTTATTTGCGTTTATCATTGGTGTTTTCATCAAAGTGAATAAGGTTAAATAGTTCGCGCATACGACTTCGGACGCGATGACCATATAGATCTTCCAACTCTTCAGCATTTAGATTTGTGGTGGCATGGGTTTTTATCTTATGGTCTATGAAAAGTTCGTGACGCGAGATCAGAATTTCTCCCATAACATTACAGTCTTTTCCATAATGTCGTCCCATAGGTTCCACACCTAAATCATCGAAGCAAAAGAATTGCCTACAACCATAATCTTCAATAATTTTATAACCAATATGATTAAACCCAAATACAATATTTCTACACGGAATTAAAATATATGGTTTTTGTAGAGGGACGATATGTTTTAGCAATAACATTAAGCTTGTTTTGCCGCAGCCCACTGGTCCAGAAAGTAGAATGCCTTTGTTGATATCAATATCATTTTTAGCGCAATTGTCTTCATCTTTTATAAGGTAATGGCAGAGTTTTAAAATAATGTCATGGTCTTCTTTATAAATTTTAAAACGGTTACCAAATAGCAGTTTTCCTTTAACATCGAGGTAAATTAATATTTTTTCAAAGTCGTAAATCACTTCTTTGCCATTAAAGGATCCAATGGAATATGCTATGTTTTCTTCAATGAGTTTACAAGGGTTGACCATAATCTTTTTGTTTTGAGGTGCTCAAGTTGTCCTTTTTATGAGACACTGCATTTTTAGTTTCAAGTTCCTTTGCTTTAAGCATCCAATTACTGGCGCTAGCTTGCCAATCTTCAATTTTTATTTTACCACCAATTTTCCAACCAATTGCTTGATAGTGATTGTAAAATTTTGAAGCTTCAATCGTTGGCCAGTTTTTACTTTTAAAAAAAACAAAAACTTCAAATTCATTTTTTGGTAGCTTAGTTTTAGTTATGTTTTCTTTTTGTTTAGTAATGTTTGTATTAGGTACTAATGCTTGTTCAGTGCTTGTTTCATGCTTGTTTAGAACTTGTTTAGAGCTTGTATCAAAAATGAGCATCCTAATTTTGCTTCCTTTATAGGGGTTATGAGATGGCAAATATTGTATGTAGTTCCAACTATGTAATTGCTTAAGGCAGCGATGATAGGTTGCTTTTGATCCAATTTTAGATTGTAACATAATTTCTTGTCTAGCGATATAAAATTCTTTTGGAAACCGGTTAACGTTCCAACATTGAAATAGTGCCATATATAAACTGACATGTGTTGGATTTAATCGCTTATCTAAATAGAATATTTGAAATATTGAATTGAGATGTTTTATATAGTTCATAAAGCGTTTTAAATGGTACTGTCTACGCGGTTCTTATCCATTACCTTTTGAATTTCTGCGGCATCATAGTATATAATACCTCCAACCTTCGTAAAAGGAAGGGTGCCATTTATTCGAAGGTTCTGTAATGTGCCTGGACTAATTTTGAGTAAATCCATGAGTTCTGAAGATTTTAAATATGTCTTCATTTGGCTTTGTGATTGTTTGCTGAGAATGTTTTTAATATCAGCGAGTAATTCTAATTTAAATTCTCTGAGATCATCGGTCGTGATTATAGTTGCTGGCATAATAAAAGGGTTTTAAAGAAAGAGACTAAAAAAAAGGTCTTTAAACATTTTGATAGTCTCTGTTCTATTGATTTGACTTTCGTTATGCAAATTTGTGGGGGATTTTTCTATCGTCTTCAATAGTTTATCTAGAGATGGGAGTTTTTTTTAATATAAGTTTTGAATAGTTTTGGAAATGAGAAGGGGGAGTTCAAAAAATCTATTACCCTATTTTGTATTAAAAATAATGGAGTTTTTAGGAGATATGGTATTCCCAACTTGGGGGAAACTTAGGATTATTCATCCGAATCCTTAAAGCGTTTCAGAAGTACTTTTGTCAACCAATCTAAAAATTTTGTTTTACTGTTTTTTCTAGCTCTTATTTCTATAAAAGTGTGATAGTAATTGCCAAGTTCAATGTTAAATACCTGCTCAAACATAGAGGCTAATTCCTTAATGTCGGCAGTTCCGCTATTTATGGCGCCACTACTGTGGAGTGCATAAATTAATTCGGTTAACTCTGTCTTGCTTCCTGTCCAAAAAAGTTTTGAAGATGCTTGCTTCATTGTATTGGTTTTAGTGTCCTTATGCGACTGTAATTTTTCAATTTCTTGTTGCAGATAAACAATCAACATATCATAGGCAATAATGGTAGCTACTGTAGTGTCTTGACATGTAGAAAACTGATCGTCAATAAAAAAATGGAAGAATTCTGTTGGCAATCGTAAATCAGATTTGCCCCTAATAAAATATTCTTCATCTAGTGTCGTAGCCCCTCTGCGATAGTAATGATAGAACTCAAGATTATCATTGAAAAAGACTTGTAATTTATTGATGTGATTATTTAAATATTCTATTTGGTATTTGGAGCTACTTCTAGGGCGTTTACTTTCAATATTAAAGAGCCTAACGTAATAAATCAATCGACTAAATATTTGAGGTTTTATATGCTTAAAAAAACTAATTTCTTCATTTTTTGAGCTAAATCCTTTTTTAAGGACTCTTTTTCGAAGTTTTTTAATGCACTTTTCAGCCTTAGCAATACCATTTTCAGCTTTGTATAGAATATCATCAGTACGGGACTCCAAAGATTCCACCGTTGTTTCAAATTCTGATATTAATTCTTGATACCTCATAACCCTACAAAACAAACTATTTGATTTCAATTACATTCTAGTAGTCCCAATAGTTCCAAAGTGTAATTGTCTGAAGTTTGTATATAGGCATATTTCTCTTCTACCACAGCACCAAGTTTCTTTTTTTCAAAGGAAGCAGTTATTCCCAAATCAATGGTTTCAAATTTTAACTGGATCGCCCTTTTCAGCGTTTGATATAATAATTGTCTGTAAGTCTGAAAGATTTTAAGGTAATCATAGTCAATACCAACTAACGAAGGAACATAGTTTTGATTGTTGTTTTTATAGCAAAACATAACTCCAATGATTTTGTTTGGTTGCTCAGGATGATGTATGAGTATAAACTCCCAATTGGAATGTCCAGACATGTTTTTGAACAAGTTGATAGGGTACGGAAAGGTATTTAGTCCAAGGTTGTTTAAGCGGACATTGTTATACAATAGATGAACTTGGTTGAGTTGGTAAGCATTGAGTGTTTGCAAGATTGAGATCTCTAAGGAGGGTTCATAAGCTAAAATGTCTTTCCTCAAATGTTTTCTGTTTCTTGAGGAAAGTCGAGCTACATAAGCTTCAATGGCTTCATCAGCTCTTAAATTAATGCGACATGAATTTGGCATTTGAATTCTAACAAAACCCTGACCAAGAAAATAACGATTTAAGCTATCGTTCATGTTAAAATCCCGAAGCACGATCATTTTAGAATTAGAGCGCTGTTCCAATGTCTCTAATGTTTGCATAAGCAAATGTAGTGCCTCTTGCTTATGTGGATGATTAGCGTTGATATAGAGGTGATTACCCTCAGTGAATAAACATCCTAAACTTAAAACGTTTGAGGTCATGTAATAAGGATCTGATTTGCGCTTTTCCTCAAGAGTTTTAGACGCAGTAGTGTTGGCTAGCATATCATCCTTCCAAAGCGATGAGGATATAAAAGTGGCTAAGACCGGATGCTTTTGAGCATCACAAACAATGAGATACCAGAAATCCCAATTATTTTCTCCCAGCACATTATTTCTAAATGTTTGCTCTAAAAATTGAAGTCCGTCCCAATCTTGAATACCACAATCACCGACCAAGTTGTTCCACGTTTGTTTGTCAATTTTTGAAATAGAAGTCTCTAATTGTAAGCTTAGATTTTTACTTATGGTTTGCTTAGTTTTAGATGATGATTTTAATTTAAAAGCTTGATGTACGCGATATAAGTCTGTATGTGTGTCTTCTAGTGCTTTAGGTAAATGATAGACCATAGCATCCACCAAAGCTTTAATTTCTGTACGTTGGTTATGTCGTGATATCGTAATGCGTACACCTGTGTTTTTTACTGGAACAGCAGGGAAGAGGCCTAGGTTAACGTAAAATCCTTCCTTCATTAAACGATTGACAAAATTATAGCCCGTTTTAGGCATACCGGTTCCAATGAAGAATACTGGTGAAATGTTTTTGTCAACAACAGGTAAATCTGTCTGCTCTAATAAGGAGTTAAAATATTGAACTCTTAATCTTAAGTCGTCTTGAAGCCTATATATCTCTGGGGATAAATGAATTTCTGCAGAAGCAGTGGCTGCTGCAACAGATGCTGGTTCTAATTGAGCAGAGAAGGTCAAAGGCCCGCCAAAGGTTTTTATGTCTTTGTGCATTTTCTTGTTAGAGCAGACTAATACGGATCCACTGGCACCAAAGGTTTTACTCAAGGTTCCAAACAAGAGCATATTTTCTGAAAGTGCATTGATTTCATTCATAACGTAACCTGTACCATTTTTTCCAATCCAGCTCATACCATGGACATCGTCAAAATAAAGATGCAATTGCGGATATTTTAAGCTTAACGCTTTTAAATCTTTAATAGGAGCGAAATCCCCAAACATAGAATAAATACCATCTGCCATATACCAAATCTTTTTTCGGCTATTGGTGTATGATTTTATTTTATCCTCCAACATGTTTAAATCATTATGACGAATCATGTCTATGGGAACACTTCTTGTTTTTAATACTTTAGCAGCACTTTGCACACTCCAGTGTACTTGATGATCTAAAATAATAGCATCCTGATCTTTTACAGCACTCGGAATAACACCAAGATGGCCTAAAGTACTATTCTTAGTAATCACAACGGGATGTTGATACATTGCAGAAACGTTTTCTTCTAATTGTTGGTAGAGTGGATTAGAAATGTATGATTTAGATAATGGAAATTGCGTGCCGTATCTGCGAATGGCATTAATAGCAGCTTCTTTTAATCTCGGATCTTGTTCTAACCCTAAATACCCAGTGGTACCAAAATGGAAGAGATTTTGATTCTTTACACCAATAGTTCTGCCCGAAAAATGGTCTCCTTCAGCGTAAAGATGGAGTACACCTTCATCTATGGCATCTGTAAATACATTATTAACAGTGTCTAGTAAATTATTGTGTTTAATTTTTGCCATCGTAATTTGTTTTGCAATTAATTTAATAGCTTTTATTTAAAATTGAATAAATACGCTTCTGCTAAATCCTTTTAAGACAACTGTTAATCCTTTGTAGATAATGATTAATCCATATTGACTAATGATAGTTAAGAAAGGGGCAATTGTTATGTTGATTATTTTGTAAATTTATGTTTATCAAAAACCAGTTTTCTAAATCATTATGTCAATAGCGCTTGAAAATGAGTATGCGACGTACAAAATTGTAGATGGAATCTTGTATGTGACATATCGTAAAGATGTTATATTAGATCTACCTGCGGCGGTTTATATTGTTAAAGATCGACTTTCACTTCATGAAGGCCTTTTTTTACCAGTGCTATGCGATATACGTCAAATTAAGGAAATCAATAAAGCGGCGAGAGTATATTTATCTATTGAAGGTTCTACATTAATTAAAGCTGTAGCTTTTATCGTAGAATCGCCTGTTTCAGAAATGTTGTCTAAATTTTATCTACGTACAAGTAAACCTCCAATTCCTACAGAATCATTTAATACTATGGAACAGGCATTGAATTTTTTAAAGCAATACAAATGATCTACGGTATAGAAACGGCTATAATTAATCACTTTAGGTACTAAAGAGAATGTAAAACAATTAAGATGGATGCTGTTATATCTCAAAGAATGGAGCTTATCAATCAAATGCTTTTAGAAATGGCATCTGGTAACTTCTTCTATCGCATAGAACGATCCAAAGAGAATGATGAGCTTGAGGCCCTTGTGGTAACTTTAAATATGTTGGCAGAAGAAATTCAAGATACAATTATTCATCAGGGTTTTACAAATACTGAAAAAACGATTTTAGATATTGTTCAAATGAGTTTTATTCTAGACTCCGAAGGACGTATTAAAATGGTTAATCAACAAGCATGTAATGTATTGTCGTACTTATATGAAGATATTATTGGTGCAAATTTTGAAGTGTTAATAGCAAAATCTTCTATTCAGAAATGGAAAAAGACATGGAAACAAATTAAAAAGAAAGCGTTTTTTGATACCGCTATGTCTTTAAAATTTAAATCCAAAGGAAATCTCCTCATTCCTAAAAATCTTTATATCACAACCTTTAAAGAACCCAATCCTAAATTTAGTAAAACGCTGATATCAGTTGTTCATCGTTCTAGTTTTCAAAAACAATTAGATGCAAGCCTAAAAGAGCGAGTTATTAAAGACAGTAAGTCTAGCGTCAAGGACAAAAGTAAAACGTCAAAACCAAAACTTAGATTAAGCTTCGAAGATATTCGTAAAATAAGAGAAGGACATGATATAATTATCAATAATTTAGATAAAGAGCTTCCGTCTTTAAGAGATTTTGCTTTGCAAATAGGGACTAATGAGTTTAAATTAAAGTACGGTTTTAAAGAATTATACGGCACCACAGTGCATCGATTTTTAATGCAAGAACGGTTACGGAAAGCTCAAATGATGATACAATATAGTGATGTGTCGCTTAAATCAATTGCCTATAGGGTGGGGTTTAAAAGTATGCCTCACTTTTCCAGGTCGTTCAAAACACGATATGGTTATACACCTAGTGCACTTCGCAAAAATAGTATTTCAACGGATAAGGATAGGTAATAGGTTTTGGATTGTTTAATCCTTAATAGACAACAGATTAATCCTAAGGAATAAAATTTTATATAGAACTTGTGCATATCAAATTAAATGATATGATTAGCTCTAAGCCAGTGTACGAATTTATAATAAAAGCGACTAGTACTTTATTTATTGTATTGTTTGTGTACGCCGCTAATAGTAAATTTCTTGAATTTGAGGAGTTTAGAATACAATTAGGTCAATCTCCAATTATTACGGCATATGCGAATTGGGTTGCTTTGGGGGTTCCGCTCTTGGAATATATAATAGCCATATTATTTTTTGTGCCGAGATTAATGGTGTTAGCATTCTATGCTAGCTATGTCCTTATGATAATGTTTACGACATACATATATCTTATTCTGAATTTTAGTGATTTTGTTCCTTGTTCGTGTGGTGGAGTTTTAGAAGACTTAACTTGGACAGAACATATGATATTTAACCTAGTTTTTGTGGTTTTTGCTGTCATTGGGGTACTGTTTTCAGCTAAACAAGAGTCCTTAAAATATACTACGTTATGAATAGAAGTCTTGTCAAACTAATAATTCTTGGAATTTTGAGCAGTGCTTTGGTGGTGATCTTGTTCATGATATCTGAACATGAAGTACATCGAAATAATGCATTTATAAGAAGATACCCTCATCAGCCTGTCTATAAGATGCATGATATAGCAATTAAATACAATTCGTATTATATAGCAGGTTTTGACTCTGGAAATTTATACTTAGGGAATACGACGGCTCCGCTTCATCTTTTACAGATAAATCTTAAAACTAAAGATACCAGTAGTATTAAAATTAAACTAGACCGAGTAGACTTACCATTTCGTTCCATAAAGGTAAAAATGTATCCACCATATTTTTTTATGATGGATGGAAGTGTGCCTTATATATTTAGAGGAAAAATAGGAGATTGGAAAGCGAGTCTATGGATGAAAGATAAAGCATATTTTGATCAATCAATTCCTATTGATACTAATAGGGTATTTATGAGTACAATAAATAGCAAAACCCAAATGATTGTACTCGGGGTAATTGAAAAGAATAATAAAGAAGATTTCGAAGTTCTTTTGAGTTCTGATATACTTGAAAAACAAATTGACGGAACCTTTGATGTAGATGGCCTAATGACTGTTTCTCCAGATTATAAGAGTCTTGCTTACGTTTATTTTTATCGTAATGAGTTTATGATTATGGATTCAAACCTAAATCTATTAAAAAGATCGAGGACTATTGATACCGTGAAAAAAGCTCAAATTAGAATTTCAAAAACGGATAATAATGGTGCTTCTAAAATGAGTGCTCCACCATTGATAGTCAACAATATGGCAACTGTTTACGATGATTTTCTATTTATAAATTCAAATAGGCTTGGAAAATATGAAAGTAAGGACGTATTAAAAGAGGCTTTAATTGTAGATGTATACAATTGGAATAGGGAGACTTATGAGTTTAGTTTTTATATATACAATATAGGTAAAGAGAGTGCTAAAGAGTTTAGGATATATAATAATAGTTTGGTGGCCTTGATTGATGACAAGTTATCAGTTTATGGGCTTAGAGAACATTTTTTTAATAAAGATTTGGTTCGGAACTATCCTCAAACAGAAAATATGCAGACTAAATAATACTATTGGCCGGTAGCAGGGGTAAGATCGAAAACCTGTAAAATAGAGTAGATCAAAATATTAATTAAATTTTATAATCATGAAATCATTAAAAGTTAAAATTTTAGTTCCGGTTTTGGCCGTTGTTTTTGCCATAACCGCAAGTGCTTTTACTACTGTGGGTAATGTACAGGAAGAGAGTAGTGCTTCAATGCAAGGGTATATTTATCAATCTGCTACTAACCCTTGTCATCAGGTGTCAGTACCTAATTGTAGTATAGATGGAGACCAGACGTGTTTTTATTCGCCAGGGGTCATTGCAAAACGGTTAACAGGTACTTCATGTCCGTTACCTTTGAAGAGAAACCTCTAGAAAAAGAGGATATTTTTCATTAAGTTAGAATGAAGAAAGGAGCCTTATGCGCTCCTTTCTTTTTTTGCAACTATAGTTTTAGATGTAAGTCTTAATTTGAAGCAAACATAACTTTAAATGGTTTTTAGTGTTTTCGTCCTCGGTGGCTTTCAATATGCTCCTAATTTGCTTTTCCAAGGACAATAATTCGGACATAAAAATAGTTTTTATATAGTTGCTATATAAAAACTCATTTGCACCAAATTCAACGTTAGTATATGTTCTATACTGTATAATGGCCTCACCTAAACGACCAATATAGGCGCTTTGTAATTCCTGTTTACGTTTATCAATTTGTACCTTGTCGTGATGTAGTTCGTGAAATAATCCGAGTCTTAATTTTGAAAATAACTTTTTAATTATGCCTTCAAATTCCATTAAATCATTCGCTCGTTCAAGTCGCTTCGTCCTTTGGGGTGTTGTGAGATCGGATATTAATTTTAACTGATACTCCATAAGTTTATCAGATTTGGCTGAGTACCGAATTCGAGATAGAAAAGAAGGATTGTATAACCAATCTGGAACCTCGAAGGCATTCAATAATAAGAATTCCATGGCTTCTTCCTGGGACTGAATAGGAATAGGTGTATACACATCACCAGGTTGATGGCCAGCTTTGTAATGAATGGTATAGCCTCCAATGAGTGACGTGACGTGAGTCATCTCCTGATACCATAAATCGAGTGTTTTATCATAGAGTCTTTCCAATAGAGCATTATCTTTTTGATTTTCATTAACCCTTGGTAAAAGCTCCAAAACCCGTTTCATATTTTTTAATCCCAGTGCCGTACTTTTAACCGGGTTATCGTTATCCACCACTTCATTTGTGCTTCCTGGGCCTAATATGTCCTCGTACTCAATATTGTACCTGTACCATGCAATAGAGTCTTGCTGTTTAATAATTTTTTCGAGATAATTTAAATCGTTGTTGGAATCGGTGGAATCAGAGAACATTTGATATCCCCATTTAATTTGATGAGTATCGGCAGGCCCTACCTTTTGTATGAGTAATGAGGGGGAGATACCGTCTTCGGGTTGAACGATGTAATTATGTCGGGCATAAGTCATAATGCTTGGGGTATGCCCCATTTGTTTTAACCAATTTTCATCACGCATCTTTTCAAATGGATAAGCATATTCTCCATAATGGGCATCTCTAAGACCGAAGGCATGACCGGCTTCGTGAGCCGTCACATACTGTATCAATTCTCCTGTTAGTTCATCTGATAAGGGATATTGTTGTGCACGCTTATCCAAAGGAGCACACCGAACAAAATAGTCATCAGACAAGCTCTGATAAGAACTCGCTAATAGAATATCTGACTTTAAAATTTCTCCTGAACGAAAATCAATAATCTTACTAACGCTAGAGCCTGACTTACCCTCACTACCCCGAACTCCTTCATAATTCACCCAACGTATTATAGAGTGGTTAACACTATGGTTTGACCATTTTTCTTTACTATTAGGAATATCCCTCACGTCGATGGCATTTTTAAATCCAGCAGCTTCAAAGACAGGCAGCCATTCCATTACTCCTGCTTTTATATAGGGTTTCCATTTATCGGGCGTTGCAGGATCAAAGTAGAACACAATGGGGTTAATAGGTTCGCTTATCGTTTTGTTTTTATCCTTTTTTTCCATCCGCCATCTTGTAATATTAGCTTTTTTGGTTCTAGGAAAAGCATTGATGTCGCTATAATTATCTTCACTATAAAACCCCATCCTGTGGTCAAATAATCTTGGCTTCATCGGATCAGGCAGAATAAAGAAACTAAAGTCTACATCTAATGTGCGTTTATTGCCATTAGATAGGATAGTGCTCTTGGTTTTAATGATGGTTTCGTTTGCTAGATAAGCAACCCCTTTAATATAAGATTGATTTACAAGAACAGTTTCTGGAGCTTTTAAATTCCATTTAATAGCGTCTTGTATCAATATATCGGTGGCATCGAAATAAAAGGAATGATCTGAACTTTTATGTTTTACAATGGGGAATCGTTCAATTATAATGGATTTAATCCGGTAATTATTATCAACCGGGATAATAACACCTGATGAGGATTTAATTTGGGGTAGAGTAAGTGCAATAAAATCGTTTTGTTTAGACCAGACAACCTGATGATGCCCAATTCCATGTTTTACAAAAAGTAAAGGTTTATTGAGTAACGCAATGTCTAGTTCAATGAAGAGCCTATCTCCTTCTATATGAGCTTTAAGGGGGTTGGTAACCTGCCCCCATAAGGGACAGGCGACTAACACAATAATCAAACGAAACAAAAGTTTATATTTGAATTTTGTAGGGGTTGTAATATGTCTAATGGATTTAATCATTTTTAGGGTATGTTAATAGCCGTCATTCTGAGGGTTTAAATTAGTGTTGAGGAGCAATTCTGATTCTGGTATCGGTAAAAGATTATCTGAAGGTTCCCAATGGGGTTTTATTGGCGCTAATTCTGTATAGGCACGTCCAGTTCGTTTTAAATCAAAAAAGCGATGACCTTGTTCTGTAAAAAGTTCTATCCTACGTTCTTGGTAAATAGCATTTAAAAGCACGTCTAGATCACTTGTTATAATAGGGTCTAAAAGGGCTCTAGTTCTAATGGGGTTTAGGTAATTTAAAGCTTCTGAAATATTTTCATCATGGGCATACGCTTCTGCAGCAATCAAATAAAGTTCTGCAAGTCGGAATAAAATGGTACATTCTTCGGTGTTTCCTGTTGGTGAATTTAACTTATATTTATAAGGGTAATACCACGTGTTTTCCCCGTCTGAAATGACACCTGTCCAATTTGTAAAACGACTATCTCCATCCTCAAAATCAGCAATCAAATAACTAGACAAAGCCGAGTTGGGAGGTGGGCCACTAGCAAAAATAAAAGTGAAGGCATCCAAAGTATTGGTCCCTGCGGTACCCTCACCCAACTGCCATAAGGTTGCTGTACTGGTTTTTAGGAATACTTGTGATAAATCAGTAGATAGCACATAACCTCCATTAGAAATAACGTCTGTAGCTTCGGTATGCGCTAATTGCCAATCTTCATGATAAAGATATACTTTAGCCAAAAGTGCAGAGGCTACCCAAAAATTGGGACGTAACTTATTATAACTAGTATCCGTTTCAGGCAACAGTGTTTTTGCAAGTTGAAGATCTGCAATGAGGCTTTGATATATAACTTCGGTATCAAGCCTAGAGACGTTTTTATTGATTTGATAATCTGTTGAAGTAATATAAGGTATCGCTCCAAATAGATTCATTAAATTAAAATGAATAAATGCTCTAACAAAATAAGCTTCTCCTAAAAAGTGGTCCTTATCGGCTTGCGATAAAGCGCTAGAATGAGTAACTCCTTCTAAAATCCGATTGGAAGCGTAAATAAGGTTATAGCCCGAACTCCATAAGGTGTTTGCTTTGCCATCTGAAGAAATTAAAGTGTTATTTGAATAATTTTGCACATCGGGTTGACTATTACTATATAAAGTGAGTTCATCCGTATAATGCCCCATCAAATAGGAAAGGCCTGAGGTATTCCCACTAGTAAAGGCAACATCTCTTAACTGACTATAAATATGTGCAAATGCCGCATCAACGGTAGAAGCATCTTCAAATACTTGTATGCCGATTAATTGATTATTGGGGGAATCAATTTCTGTAAAATCCTCGCAAGAGGTGTGTAGAAGTGTCAGAAATATAACTGTACCCCATAAAAGGGTGTTGAAGATATGATTTAAATTTTCTATTGGTTTCATACTATGGGTTTAAAAAGTTAAACGTGTTCCTAAGGTGATAAATCGTAATGGTGGTAAGGTGGCACTGTATCTGGTTTCAGGATCTAGGCCTATATAATTGGTGAGTGTCCATAGGTTCTGGCCCCTTAAAAATAGCTCACATCCAATACCGTTTTTTTCGTTTTGAGATAGGGTATAGGATAATGAAAGCGTTTTTAATCTGAGATAGGAGGCATCCGAAATGGCTCCATCACTTTCAGTAAAATTGTGAGATGCTTCTAGGCCTTCAGGATCTAACCCAGTAGTAAAACGTTGAACAGAGCTTTCATCGCCTACATGTTGCCAACGGTCTAATACTTCTCTTGGTTGGTTAGCCATAGCACCAACAATAGCACCACCTGTAGACCAATAATTACGTCCCAGTTGTTTTGTAAATTGAAATAAAATATCCAAGTTAAATTTTCCGTAGCTTAGATTATTACTAAAACCACCGTAAAATTGAGGGCTAAGATCTTTAATGAGTTGCTTATCTTCTTGAGCGGATAGTATACCATCTCCGTTAAAATCTTCAAATTCATACAAGCCCGTTTCCGAATTAACTCCGTTTAATTGATACGCTTTTATAATATTTAAAGGCTCACCTATAACCAATTGATTGGCATAGGTAGAGCCTTCTAGGTTAGGGAATGCTATTAATCGATTCTTTGGGACTGTAAGATTAAAAGAGGTTGACCATTTAAAAGTATCGGTATGAATATTTATAGTATTTATTAAAAACTCCCAACCCGAATTTTCTACTGTGGCATTTAGATTCGCATTTATAGATGAGAAGCCCGTAGTTGCAGGGAGAGGAAGACCTACTAACTGATTAGATGAACGATTGCGGTAATAATTACCACTGATAAAAATACGATCTTGCAGCACCCCTAATTCTAAGGCAACTTCAAATTTAGTGTTTGCTTCCCAGCTGAAATCAGGATTAAAAAGTCGAGAAGGCATTAAACCAATAGTGTTTTGATAGTGTCCACTACCAAACGAATAGGTATCTAGATATTGGTAATCTCCAATTTGATCATTACCAGATGTACCATAGCTTGCTCTTAGTTTACCAAAACTTAAAAAATCTAAATCCTCTAAAAAGTGTTCATTCGAAAAAATCCAAGCCGCACCAATAGCACCAAAATTGGCAAATCGTTTGTGGGGACCAAAGCGGCTAGAGCCATCCCGTCGGCCTGTAAAATTGAGAAAATACTTGTCACGATGGTTAAGGTTAATGCGCCCAAAAATAGCCTGATAGCGATAGGTCGTTTGTATATCGGCGAGCGTATATTGCTCCGAAGCTGCTGAGATATTTTCAATAAAGTTATTATTTGAAAATCCAAAGGCCAAGTGAGATAAACGATTATCGTTTTGCTCTTGAAAAGTGAATCCTGCAAGGGCTTCAATTTTTGTATCTTTTAAAGTGTGACTCCAATTAAGCTGAGGTTCTACAATCCAAGAGGTTCTTTGCGCAACATTATGAATAGCATACGAAGATTCGGCACCTAACCCATAAGCAGGGTCATAGATGGTAGAGGGTACAGTATTGAGTTCTCTAAGATGGTCTTCTGTAAAACCTAAATTGGTGTTTATATTTAACGTTTCCAATAGCTTATAGCTAATGGTGGCATTAGTAATAAGCGTAGAGGTCTGTGAGTTGTAGTTGCTTTCTAAACCACTGAGCGGATTTATCCAAGTAGAGTTTTCCCAATTAAGAGCCCCATCTTCGGTATACAGATTAGGAGCATTGGGTGCTAAACTAAGTGCTGTAAAAATTAAGGAAGGATCGCTTGGCAAGTTATTAAGATTGCTCGTGTAATTTGAGGAAAGTTGAAGCGATAACTTATTGTTTTTAGTATGGTGTTTTACATTGGCTAAAGCAGAGATTTTATCATTTTTATAATCACCAGGAAATGTGCTAGTCTGCTCGTGTACATTAGCACTCAATAAAAATTGAGTTTGCTCATTACCGCCAGATATAGAGCCTTGAAAATTGGTAAGATAGCTAGCTTTTCCAAATAAGGTTTTCTGCCAATCGGTTTCCCTGTTTTGGTCCCAAACTCCATTAACATCATAGGCATAAAAGGGGATAGGGTCAATACCATCATTTGCAAAGGCTTCCCTTCGCATTGTTAAATATTCGGAGGTATTAAGTAGATCAAGGGTGTTAGACACAACGCCCAAACCAGACGATATATTAAGCTGCACTTTGGTATCACCATATTTACCTTTCTTGGTGGTTATTAAAACAACACCATTCGCACCACGAGAACCATAAATAGCCGTGGCATCGGCATCTTTAAGTATTTCAATACTTTCAATAGCTGTAGGGTTAATGTTGTTTAATGGACTTATACCGGTTCCTGGGATGATTATAGAGGCTTGTTGCTCTCCCAGACTAGACGATGCGTAAGGGACTCCATCAATAACGTATAGCGGTTGGTTTCCAGTAGTACGTATACTATTCTGCCCTCTAATTTTTATATCAAATCCCGCACCGGCCACGCCAGAGGTTTGTACAATTTCTACACCAGAAACTCTGCCTTGCAGTGCCGCCAAAGGATTAGAAATCGGTTGTTGTTCTATAGCATTTTGGGTTACTTTTACAATACTACCCGTACGCTCTTTATCTCTAACAGAATAATACCCCGCATTAAGTATCACAGCATCAAACGCAGTAACATCCTCTTGCAACTGAACATCAATATTTGTTTGGCTATTAACCGCAATAGTTTGTGAGATATAACCAACATAAGAAAAGACAAGTGTATCGGTGGCTGTGGCATGTATGGTATAAGAGCCGTCTAGTTCAGAAATAGAACCTGTATTAGTAGCTTGCACAACAATATAGGCACCCGCAATTGGTAATCCGTTAGCATCGGTAATGGTCCCTTTTATTGTGTTTTGTAAGGGAGCGTTTAGTGCATTTGGCAGTAGGTGGTTAGCATGGGCTAAAATGAGAGATGGGGAAATAAAGGCAAATAAAGTACACAATAGCGCGCACCTATATATACGGTTATGATTTTTTTTCATAATTTTGAAAAGAGTTAAGTTTAACTTATTTTATTAGGCCTCTTAAACCGATGTGGAGTCAGTGTTTGAGAGGTTTTTTTATGGATTATTTGTGCATAGGCAACAGGTTTTAGGTATTAATGGTTACAACATGTAAATCTAAAGGATCGCATAGCCTAGTAAATGATATAGCTATTCATCCATAATGCAGTTGAGGTGGTTTTTTAATACGCCAGTAATGTGTAGACAAAAAAAGGCGTGAAACTCAACTTATCGGATTGAGGTACTGGTATACCTGACAACGATAAGAGAGCTCACGCCCGGGAACGTGAGCAATCTGCTTATCATCTCGTTGTCTAAAAATTACCAGTTTTCAATCCGAGATTCAAAGCGAATGCTTCTAATGTTATTAGAAATGCTTTCGCAAATTTATTTAAAAAGTATCATAAATGACAGATACTGATTCAAATATACAAATAATTTTCGGTACGCCAAAGCGTACCGAAAATTTGTTAATGAAATAGTTAATTGCATAAATGAAAGAAGAGTTAATCTTATATATAAATATTAAAATTGCAATTAGCTTAAATAAATTGTTGAAATCTAGTAATAAGACTCAACGATTAAACAATTCTGAAGAGGAAATTATCAATAGTTATAATCAAATAGCTTTAGAAGCAGGTATTCGCAAAGCTACAGTTTCTGATACTTTTAATGCAAAATCTAAATCAGGACCAAATTCAACCACTGTAATTTTAATTGTTGAAGCAATGGGGTATAGTTTACTCGATTTTGCAAAAATATATGATTCAGTAACTGATACCGAGATTAAGAATTTTTAGAAGGTCATTATTTATAGAATGATGAAACTTAAATCTTTAAACTAAAAGTCTTCACTTTCTCTTTTTCCATTGTTTGGAAAAGTCGTCTTCTTCGGCGCCTAATGGAAACAAAACATAGTACCATAAGCAATTTAGATAATACCTAAGGATTCTAATCCATCTTGGTAGTTTTGATTTTGCCATGGTTAAAGTTAGAAAAAAAAATCTTTCTTTTAATCTAGGGTGTTGTAAAATGCCATGTGGGTTTAAGTAAGTTGAGCGTCACATGTGTTTTGGTTTCAGCTGCTCAATTAGATATTTAACTTCAGCAATAACCGTTAGGGACAATGGCAGAAAACTTGATTTTTATGTCTTCACGTTGTTCTCAGTGTAAGGCATCTTGCCTTTTGGTCTCTAGGTGATTAAGCGGCTTCTTTAGTAGCTCCTATGGAATAGTTAATCCTGTGTGGGTTTTAGGAAGTAGGCAAGAAGCCAGCAATAAAGCATATACGGTGTTAGGCACTGGCTTTTATTTTCCAATTCCATCTATTTTTAACGACATATAATTTACCATACTACTTATGATAAATATAGTTAAATATATAATTGAAGATAGCCAATAGAGAACTAAAAATCGCTGAACGTAAATAAATGAAATTTGAATAAAATTATAAATGTATTCAGTTTTAATATCACTAAAGTTTAGTTCATATTGGAATATATTAATAGAACTTATTTCAGGAAATAATGTGTTGATTGATAATAAAACTAAAGTGAAAATTGATAAAATGATATTATAGCCAGTTACGTATGAAAATTGTTTTGAAAAGTTAAAAGATTGTACATCCATTAATTTTTCTTGCGAATTTGCTTTTGTTAAGTCTTTTTTTACATAGAATTTATCAAAGCTAAATATTAGTGCTGTGATGAATAATCCAATAAATATTGAAAGTATTGTTGAAACGTAAGATATAAAAGTATCTGAAAATCCTGTTTTTAACAATAGAATAAGTATTAGTGCAACAAAAGAACTAATTAATTTTCGAGCATATCTCTCTCTAAAGCTTACAGATGTTTTACCATTTATATCTTTTTGTTCATATTCAATCGCCCTTTTCTTAAGCAATTTTGTGTATTTAATTAAATTTAGAGACATTTAAATCTGGTCTTAATTCTGATATTATTTCTCCTTCAAATAGATTCGTGCACAATTCGTCAAGCTCTTTAAAATCAGGTGTTCCATCATTTAAGTTTACTCTTTCCTTCAAGTATATCGTTGGTTGAAAGCTATGGTCTTTAGAATTCCATTCAAAAACTTTTTCTTTTTTAGTTACTTGATTTTTTGCCGTAAATTTTTTCTTTTTAAACTTCTCAAGCTGAACATCTTCATTGTCATTTTTAGTAAAGCCCATTTTATTTATGAAGTTAAGTAATTTAAAACTATCTAAAATTGATACTTGTGTTTTTTTAGGTGTTATTTGAATATTAATATCGTATTCATTAAGAATATTATTTATTGGTTTTGAACTTGGTGTTGTGTTATCAATTATAGTTGATGAAAAAGTCATATTTTTTATCAATGCTCCATCTTTAAACTCATCTTGAAAAGATTGAGGAACATAAGGATATAATTTTGCTTGAAAAAAATTACTTCCTGAAAATAGATTTGAGATATACCTTTTTAATATATGCGTTACTGTTTCTTCTACACTATTTGAATGTATTGCAATTAAACCTTCTGAATGGTCAGATGGTAAATAAATGAAAACATAATAAGGTAAAAGAACTGATTTATCTCTACCTAGCTTTGAGTTATCTGATTTATTAGCAATACTAGATACAATTGCATCTTTGTCATAAGGTCCACCATTTAAAACGCCAGAAATAATATTTTCTTTAATTCTCAAATTTGGTTTTAAAGAATAATAAGGGTTTGTTTCAGGGTTTGAAATAATTGTAATTGTTTTTTTATGTTTTGCGTTTTTTGAGTGACCAGTTTGAATTTTAGATATAAAATGATTAAAACATAATTTAAAAGCATCATCATTGCTTATTTCTTCATCTCCTTCAAGTTCGTCAATAGCGAAATCTCTAAATGTTTTTTCTGTTTTTTTTGATTTTGATTTTAATTTAATTCTAAAGAATTCAATTTTTGGGTTTTCTGCCATTTCAATTTAGTTTTTTTTAATTCCAAAATGTTGATAGTTGTCACGGATGTTCATTTAACTTATGCCTAACGGTCTTGTATATGAAAAGTAGCGGATTTTACTCACTAATTTTTCGGTTTATAACTGACCATTATTTTATTATTCATCTTTTGTTTAAGCACTAAAACCGCTATTTTTTATATACATTGTTGTGTTTTCGTACTTTTCTCCGTTCTGTTTGTAGCGTTGGCAAAGGCATACTCTTTTGCTATTTTTGGCTTGTGTTGTGGCTGAAGCGAATTGCAAATGTGTATGGCTTATAGCTTTGGCTTTTTAAACAATATTATTATATCGTATTATTTTCCTTAAATCTTTATAGGAAGGATTCAATACATTATCCTTATGCTTTCCAAACTCTCCATATTTAGATATAAATTGAGACCAAACAAATTCCATTTTCAATTTATTAGTAAGTTCTTGAATAACTTCTTTTTTAGCATAGTATAGTTTTGAATTTTTCGTCCAAACAATTTTAGTTACTTGTTCGTTTTTCTTATTATAGAAACATAAGTCATTAGGGTTAAAATCCAAATTTAATAAGTTAGAAAGTTCTGGGTTTAAAAATTCAAAATGAGGGTTCTCAAAACGATTAGTTGTCCAACTAGTCCAAGAATAATCTCGCATAACATCCTTTAAATTTAACCCATCATCATAATAGTCGTCTTCACTTGGAATTACAGAATCGCTCCAATTTATTTCTCCTGAGTATATTTGATGAAAAGAAGTTGAATTATGATGAAATCTTCCAGAATTAATAATACTTTCTAGATTCTCAATTGCATCATCAGGGATTAGAAAACTATTGAGATATACATTTATTCTTGTGTCATTATTGCCTTCTTGAGTTATACTTAGAGAAAGTAATACCCATTCATCATCTGTATATAAGTTGTGTATTAGAAATTCGTCTACAAAATTATCGTCTTCTGAATTAATCCAATCTTGGATATTATCATCTTTTGCAGGAAATAAGCAATTAGTAATTAATTGAAATTTTCTTGGTAATCTAGGAAATGTTGGATCAAAAAAATTGTCACTACTTCTGAATCTTTTTCCGTCTACTGATTTTAAACGTCCATCTAAAACGAGATAGCCTACAAATTCAAAATATGATTGCCATAAGTACTTTTCTGAATATTTAACCAAGTTATCATTTCCTGCGCTTCCACCATATTTGTAAGTTCTATCTTCTTGAAAATCCTTATTAATTACTTCAAATATAGTTTCATCATAACCTTTTGCTTGAATATTACTCAATATAATGGCAAGACATTCGGATGATAGAAATGTATCTCTTTTGTCATAATGGTCGGAGGCAATACCATTTATCTGATATTTATTAAAATCATATAAGTCTAGACCAAAATGCCAATCGTGATAAACATTTCCCCCTATTTCTTTTTTGATTTTTTCATCAATCTTTAGATCGTAATTCTCTTTTGAGAACAGTTCTTCTTTTGTAAAGTCAAGGTTAAAGATTGTTTTAGCAAACTCTTGGACTGTATATATGTATTCAATTATACAGATATGAGTATTGTTGAGTTTTGGAATAAATTGAGTCTCAAAAAATGACAGACAGTTTTGAGTAAAATCTTTATCTTTTATCAATAGGGTACTACCGCAAATAGCAACAACAATCGATTCAAGACTATTTAAATCTGAAAATGAAATTGCAATGTTAGCTAATTCTAATAATTTTTCAGGGTGTTTTTTACCAATTAAAAATAAATTCTCAGTAGCTAAACTTCTGATTGATTTATCACTTGAAGTAGTTGATAAAAAGGACAGAAATAAATCTTGTTTAGTATTTCTTTCAGTGAAACTACTTTTTAAATAGAGCTTATTTATTTCCTTAAGTAAAGGATAAACAGAATGTTTGTTTTTTCTAACTAATTCACTCCAATTTATATCTATTTCAACTTGTGATAAAGTAGAAAGAACTTTAATTGTAAATCCACCTAAGCCGTGAACTTCTTTTTTAAAATTATTTTCAAACAGCTTCTCAAACAATATTTTCAAATTTCGACTGCCTACTTCTTCATTTTTGATGTTTTTTAAAATTTTATCTTGTCCCTCAGAGTTATCAATAAAATAATCAATGTTGTTATAAGCTTCTTCTAAAACGGAGTCGTTTTCAAATAATTCGAATAATTGTACGCCAAATCTGTTAGGCAATAAGTGCAATAGTGACATTAAGATATCTTGACGGAGAGGATGATAAGTTTCTTTGGTAAAAAGCATTTTCTCTATACCAAGTTCAATTAATGCATCTTTTACTTCTTCAGGCTTTGTTACTTTACTTAAAAGGACTTTTGATGCTATAGCGTATCCTGCAACTAAATCGTAAGTAAACTGAACAGTCTCATCTTCTTCATCTAAGTTTTTTTGAAAACACAAACCTTCATCTAATAATTTTTGAGTTAGGCTATTTGAAATTGTTGGACTTTCTGGAGCCACAATGTTATGAAAATCTTCAAGAGATAGTTCTCTAGTACTATGTTCCCATAAATTAAGGCAGAAATCACCTATTTTGGATTTTACTCTTTTTTTTAAAATTTTATCAATTGAAGAGTCAATAATACTTGATTTCTCCTCAATTTGATGAATATAACTATCTATACTTTCGAATACGTTTTCTAAGGAGATATGAAGATTATCAGAATCTTTATTTACTTCTGAAAAAATCTTTAATAAAAGTGGATTAATAAATAATTCTTGATTAAAATTCCACGATGTTGGTACTATATTATACTTTTCAAAGTACTTTGGTATTGCTTCAAGTCTTTGCTTCTCTGTAAGACCACTAAGTGTTTTTGTGCTCGGTATTTTAGTTATGTCTGGCTCTTCGAAAATTGCTTCAACATAACGATTTCTACAAGTTGTAATAAATAAAATATACTCTAGTTCGTTTATATCTCTAATGATATCTTTAATATTAGATTTCCAAATGTCATCAAAAGGTTTGCTTTCATTTAAGCCGTCAATGATTATTGGGATTTTGACACCTTTTGTAAAACCTAAGGTATTTAGAGCTTGTAAAAATTGCTTAAATGTATATTGTGTACTTATTCCTAAATGCTCTAAGATTTGATTTTGAGGACGTTCACTTTTTCTAAACGAAGAGCCTAAAATTAATAAGGAAGGAATGTTTTTTTCTAATGTTTCTATGCAGATATTACAAGCGATATTAGTTTTTCCATAACCAGCACTACTTAGAATATGAATATCTTTAGTATTTGCATCATTGACGAAATCTAACAAACAACTTTCTTCATCTTCTTTTGAGGATATAAGGTAATCTCTAAGTTTTGTAATTGAAGGTATAATGTATCTTTCATTAGTATGTTTTTCGTTCCAGTTTTTATCATCAATAATGTATTCTTTTGATTTTATTTTCTTATCAAGAATTATTGCTGACTTTTTATATTCTTTCGCAAAAAGAAGTAATGAAGATTTAAGAGTTTCGATTTTTTCTATTGTTAAACCAGACGAAATAATCTTTATGGCTTCTTTTGAGTTATGAACGCACTTCTTTAGTAATGCTTGGGCTGTTTCTATATATTCTTTATCAAAAGCTTTGAATTCAGCATTGAATGAGTCGTCTTTTTCTATTTCATCCAAATCATCTTGTAAGTACTTGATTTTAATATCAATTTCTTCAAATATTACTTTATAGTTCATTACGAAAAAAACTTCATCATCATATTGTGACGGAGTGTACAAGTCTGTATCAAATTTCTTTTGTAAATCTTCTATTCTCCTTTTAGAATACTTTTTAATAAATTCAAAACCAATAAAATTCGTGCTGAAGTAATGGTTAAATACATCATTAAATTCACCAAATTGTTGAGTTAGAAAATTTGTAAATATCTCTTTATTCCAATGAGAAATGATTGTATCGGATTTTAGCTTAGCTAATGTTGTTTTAAGTTCGATAAACTTATCTTCAACAAAACTTCCCGGAGTACAAATAATCCATAGTTTTATATTTGGATGTCTTTTAAGTGTTGTTTTAAAACCTTTTTTTAGTTCATTCCGTCTAGTTGCCGTAAGGGATGTATTTTTTTCACTATTAAACCACCACTTTACCTGCCAACCAATTTCATCACCAGCGTTAAGATTCAATTCAGGGCAATCCGAATGAAGAGTTAGATAGTATTCAGAACCTGGTGTATTATAGAAATTTTCAAAATAACCGAATTCCTTGTATTTTATATATGCAACCTGAAAGCAAAATGATTCAAAACTAATGTCCTTTGCTTGTTGATTTTGTTCGAATTGACTCCATTGAATACCAGTCATACTAAAGCTTTTGCAGGTTCACTGGTTTTACATAAATTAATTTGGTCGTAGTAAGGACATCCACCTCTGCAATTACTGGAGTTCTTACATTCTCTTTGACAAGTATTAATTTGTGCATTTCTATAAGATTCCCAATGGTTATTCCATATTTCTTCAAACGAATTGTCTTTTAGGCTATGATTGTCTCTATTATGACTTGTAAAAGAACAAGGTTTTACAACTAGATTCTCATCAATGTAAGCCGAGAAAAAAGCACATTCACAAGGTTCAATAAAGTCTATTGTAGTATTTGTAAAATGCATTAACATTGGCATAAAGCAAGAATCAAAACCAATATTTAAAGAGCACTTATTCTTATCAATAAGTTGGCAGAACTTTTTTAAATCGTCATTTAATTCAAGACATAAACTGTCATCACCTCGTCCCATTGGCTTAAATGTTAGAAAAATGAGAGAGTTAAACCCTTTTAAAATATCGTTGTGGTTTCCTTCCAAAATTTCAATTCCTTGTTTGATGCTCTTCTTATCCAGAATGAAATGTATATTGGTTCTAATACCTTCTTTTATAAATATTTGAGCTTTTGATTTAGGAATTGTTCTAATATTAGGAAATGAAATTGCGACAGCTCCGATTAGTGGTTTAATTTCGGTAGCTAATTCCTTGGTAATGTGCATAGCATTTGTAGTAAAATTTGGCACAACGTTGTATTTACGTGATATTTTTAATATCTCTATAAAATTTGGATGTTCTAATGGTTCACCACCACCAAGAGCAACTTGAAAAACATTACCCCATCTTTCACTGTTTAATGATTTTATGGCAAATTCATAATCTTCTAAACTCATAAAGACATTGTTCGGAACACTATCTCGATAACAAAAGGAACATCCTTTTGTACAATGATTAGAAATTGAAATATCTACTAATTCTGGTAGAGGAGCACGATAAGGGTCATCTTTAAATGTCTTTCCCCATCTCATTGTAACTCCAGTTTCATTGTCAGCTACAAAATTATATCCTTCACTATGTCTTCTAATTAATGCCATATTTAATAAGTTTCTACTTGTGTTGAACCAAATCCAGCTATTTTAGCAATTTCTCCTTTAAGAATATATTCTCCAAATATGTAACTCCACAATTCTTCATCATTCATTTTCTCTACGTCAACTTCTTTTCCTTCTTCTTCAATCCATTTTTTGTTAGTAGTGTCTCCATCAGTTGCAAACTCAATCTTTTTGAATAACATTTCTTCCCCTTCCATATATATTCTTGTTCCATTTTCAGAAATGTCATTTTTCAAAAACTCGGTTACTTTTTGAATTTCTTTATCTCTGTAATCGCCATAGAATCTTGCAAAAGTTTCAACGATGTCTTTTTTCATTGTTATGATATAGCTAACAGAACTACTGTTTGATACGAAGTCATTTCTTATTTTCATTTTTTCTCTTTTTTAGCGTTGGCGAGATTAAGCTCTTTTGATTTTTAGTTTTGGGTTGTGCGTTGGAAAAAACCAAATGGGCTTAATGTGCGGTTGGCTTTTTCGGTATGAAACACAACTTGTTATATCATAACTTTTATCACTCATATCCCATTAATTAGGTGGTAATAGCCAGTGTTTTAAATGTTTAAAGTTACGAGCTACGAAGTTAATTCTATTTTTGTAAAAATCTATACGTAAAGTTACGTACAGCTGCGCTTCATTAAAAGCCAAGTTAATACCTTCTATTCTAAATAACTTACGGTAAACCGTAATAGCTAATTCATAATAACCAAAACGCTATACAGAACAAACCTGCTTTGATTATGCAACGTAGTATTAATAGCTTCAGTGCTATAATCTTTGTCCGCTATAAATGACCATAGGTGTTTAATTACAGGACGTCCTTTTTTTTATTTTATGGCCTTTAAGCTTGTGGTCGGTTCATCTAGAAAATAGTTATGTAGGCATTACACCAACGATCCGAGAATCAGGAAGCAGTGTACGAGGGCGTAGTAGAATAAGCAAAGTAGGCAATAAGAAATTAAGAAATCTTGTGTTTTTAGCAGCCTTTTCAGCCTATAAATATAACCGAGCCTGCAAAGCCTTATTTGATAGAATTGTAGCTAAAGGAAAGCGTGCCGAACTAGCATTAATAGCCGTAGCGAATAAGTTGCTAAAACAGGCTTTTGCCATTGCAAAAAGCGGATTGCCTTATGATGAAAACTATGTTTCAAAATTAGCTTAAAGTTACTTGTTTTTTAACTCAGTTCTTTGTTGTAACCAGTTTTTATTTATAAATGTTTATTTTAATCAAATCGCTTTTAATATCAAAAAATCCTACTTCTTTTCCTTCATATAATTGAAAATTACTGACGTAATGATTATCAGCTGTTACTGTAATTGCTGTTTCATAAGTAAATACTTTATAGTCAAGCAGTTTTTTTATTTTAATTAATTCAGAGTTTTTTCTTTTAGTCAAAAATGTTCCATTACTATCAGAAATGATAAAGTAAAGTTCATTCTCATAAGGAAAACTGACAGATATCGTTCCGCTGAAATTTTCATATAATTTTTTCATTCCAGTGTCCGATTTCTTTTTGAAGAACTTGTCCTTTTCTGAATCAGTATCTTTTAATTCAGTGAGTTCATTCGGGTCGCTTATTTCATAAATAGCAGAAGAACCAGACATATGAGCAAGTGAAGTTGTTAAATAATAATTACCATTAATTTTTATCAAAGAAGAAGGACAAGTGGCTTCTGCAACATTAATTTTATTAGTTTTTTTATTTATAAACTGAACGATACCTCCAAATTCGCCTCGGCAAGAATCTTTTACAATATAGTTTTCGTCCTCATAAAAATATTCATTCGACTTTTTGAATTTATCGTATTCATTTTTAAAATCCGATATTTTATTTGTCGTGATTTCAATTTCAAACAATTCTTTTTCTTGAGAATAAATAGATTGAAAACAGATAATTAGAATGAATATTATACTTAATTTCATAGGTTTTTTCTCAAATTGGTTACAACGTCTCCGTATATGAAACGTAGCGTGTTAAAAGACCCTTTTGTTTCGGATTATACACGAGCCGAATTTTTATTTTTTCTATTTATCTTTTAAATACTAAATATACAAAAATAAAAATTTGGCGGACTTAATAAAGAAGCAAAAACCTCTCGGAAAGCCTGTAATAGCTGTGTTTTATATACATTGTTGTGCATAGTGCTTTTCACGTTCAGCTTGGTTTTCCGATGTTTGTTGTTTAGTTCGGATTGAGCGTTGGCAAGACATACTCTTTTGCAATTTTTGGCGTAGCGTTGGCTTTAGCGAATTGCGAATGTGTATGGCTTTGAGCGTTGGCTATTCCATTGCAATTGCATATTTTCTTTCTCTTTGCTTAAAGGCTTCATTTCCTCCTTCCAAAATTTCGCAAACGTGTTGCTTAATTCCTTGAGAATCTAAAGTTATTCCAATAGCCTTGTCGTATTCCCTCGTATTTTCTAAACTACCTGAAACGTATTGGAATTTAATTCCGTTTTTATTCGGCGAATCATTACCGTTTTGATTTGCTACAATAATTAATTCTGAATCTGAACCAACAACAATATTTGGATTATGTGTAACTAAAATTATTTGGCGTTCTTTCTTCTTTTTTACTAAATAAGTAACCAAATCTTTATAAATCGCTCTATTATCTAAATCGTCTTCTGGTTGGTCTATCAATATTGGACAATCTTTACTGCTAAAGTCAAGTAATAAAAGTAAAACAACAAATGCTTTCTTACCTTCTGACATTTGATTGAAAATATCGTCATAAACTATATCATAAGATATTTCAAAAAAGTTACTTGCCATTAATTTTTGACAAAGTGAATTATGATTATTTTGACCTTTTAAGGTAACTCTCTTTTCTAAAAGCTTCTCGAATAATTGATTTATTGAACTAAAATAGTTTTCAATAGTATCTAAGTCAACTCCAACTATGGTCTGTCCGTGATGACTTTGTTGATTGACGCTGTTGTATAATAAGTCTTTATAAGCACGCTTATTTAATTTGGCTGAAGCTTTTATTTCCAACTTATCTCTTGAAACGCTTAAATCTTCTTTAAACGCTTCAATTTTATTTAAAAATTCGCGATGAGAGTCTTTTATCGAAGTTTTAAAAGATTCTATTTGTTCTTTTAATTTGTCAACTTCTTTTTTAATTACCAAAATATCTGCAAGCTTATCTTTTTGAATTTTTAATTTACTTTCAATCTCACGATATTGGGTGTTGTTCTGAAAAGCTTCCAAACCTTTTATATATATTAGGTTTTTGTTTATATCATCAATAGTTTTTTCATTTGTATCTTTGACAGCAGTATTGTTGGATTGAATTTTGTCAATTTCTTCTTCCCATTCTCTTTGAAACTTGGTTTTTAATTCATCAAATTTTCGCTTAATAATTTTACGATTTTCCTCTGAAATTGAAACAAGGTCAAATTCAATTTCTTTGTTGATGAAAAACTTCTCTTTTAAATTCTCAACTCTTGAAATTTCATCTCCTAAAATTTCATTGGCTTTAGAAACTGAATCTTTTTGAGTTCTTAATTTGGTGTAATTATTTAAGTCATCTTCGGATATTTGAGATTTACTCTTTAATTCGGCTAATTCTTTGGTAAGTTTTTCAATTTCAGCTTCAATTCCTTTTTTATCTCCTTTCTCTTTTAATAAGTTTCGTCTTTTAATTAAATCTTCTTGTAGTTGAAAAATTTTATTAACCTTATTAGTAATATCAGTATTGTTTTCGCTACTAAAAGCTTCATAATTTGAAATTAATTGGTTTTTTGAACTGTCTTGTTTGATAATACTTTCTATTAAGTAATCAAGCTCTTTGTTCTTATTTCTTGCTAATGTATACATATAGCTTTGAGGGAAGTACTCAATGTCTCTTTTATCATTTACAGTTCCGTCTTTCCAAGTCACGACAATGTTAGCAACAACTTCATTTACAAAATGGGTGTAATCTACATTTTCTGCTTTGACGTCTTTATCACAATTTAGTTTTTTGGCTATTGCACCCAACAAAATAGATTTACCTGTTGACCGACCACCAATAATAGAACTCAAATTTTGATTGAAATATAAAGTTTGCGAATTGAAATCGCTATGAGATATTTTAACTGATTCTATTACTTGGTATCCAGCTTTTTCGTGAGGTTTTAATGCTTGAATTCTGACTCTTTGTTTTGGTTCATAAATAACTTGTTTTAGACCTTCGAATGTAGTATCTGCTTTAATCCAACAATTTTCTTTTAAGATATATTTTTTGATGTTATGATTATCTGAGCAAATAATCATCGGAATATGCTTTTTTATAGCTGGAAATACCACATTTAAGTAGCCGTCTTTGTCTTCTGGTTTCCCTAATTCGTAAAAATCTATAAGTTTCGCAATTAGAGTTTTTTGTGCTTCTCCGTGAGCCAGAGAGTGAGTGATGTTTTCAACAGAATTAGACTTTTCTCCTGCGTGAATACTGGTAATTCCTCCTAATTCTTTAATTAACTTTATTGTGTCTTCGAGATTACAATAAACTTCATTTAGTTTTGCTCCTTCTCCTTTAACTTTCGAAATATTTGTTCTATTTTCTATTTGTCCCCAAATATGAGCTAAGTTACAATCCTCCGAAAATATTCCTATAAAATGTATTGGCGACCGACCTCTTGAATCTGATAGAAATTCGATGCCTGGTAAAACGGTTATACCTTTTGCTTTTCCTAATTCTTGTAATTCAGTAATTCTATCGATGTCTATTACGTGATGGTCAGTAATAACAACTACTGAAATTTCATTTGCAAGAAGAGTATCAATAATTTCTTGATTTGTTACTGTTGAATCTCCATAATCATATGAAGATGGTGTATGAAAATGTAAATCCCATTTTCTCCATTCAGAACCTTTTTCTATTTTTTTCATTCTTTGTGTTGGTTGAGCGTTTGTTGAAAAAAGCTCTTTTGGTTTTTTCAGCGTTGGCTTATGTGTTGGCAAAAATCAAATGTGCTTTTGCGCGTTGGCTTTTTTACTTCAAATGTTCAATTTTAGCACGATTTTCGCATTATGCACAACTTGTTATATCATAACTGTTATCACTCATATCCCACTAATTAGGTAGGTAATAGCAAGTGTTTTAAACATTTAAAGTCACGAGCCACGAAGTTAATTCTATTTTTGTAAAAATCTATACGTAAAGTTACGTACAGCTGCGCTTCATTAAAAGCCAAGTTAATACCTTCTATTCTAAATAACTTACGGTAAACCGTAATAGCTAATTCATAATAACCAAAACGCTATACAGATCAAACCTGCTTTGATTATGCAACGCGTAGTATTAATAGCTTCAGTGCTATAATCTTTGTCCGCAATAAATGAGGTTAGGTGTTTAATTACAGGACGTCCTTTTTTTAGGGAAGCCTACAAAAAGGGGAAGTCTACATTATATGTCTATAAAATTGAGAAGGAGTTGGGAATTTTTCTTCTTCGTTCATGTTTTTCGGAGGGTGAGTTACATGCCGCACGGTCTCGTGTATGATTAGTGGCGTGGTTAAGTAACTAATTTAGCAAATACCAACCGAATAGACACGAGCGAAGCGAACTGTGCGTAGCAAAAATCCGCGAGGATTTTTGTAAGTAGGCGATGACTAGCCATTAATTATAAACGTTGTTACCACACGTTTTTATATTCTGCCGAATTCAAAATCGACAATGTTCGGCTTTTCTGCTGTTATTTTAATATGTCTGTTTAAAATTCGTCCGTATCTGTTTTTTGAAATTGCGATAATCTCATAATAACCGATTGGTACATCGACATTATAATTCCCAATTCCGTCCACAGTTAAAATGATTTTATCAGAATTATTTTTTAAATTGTCAACATAATTTTTATAACTGTCTTTATAAATTTCTAACGAGTCTTTTAATTGATTATATTCTTTTTGGTCTGATTCGGAAGGTTTAACATATTTTCGGATTTGATTTTTAGCGTTAATCGAAATTTCAAAGTAGCGATATTTTGAAATAGGACTTTTTAGTGAATCTGATTCTGGAATTTTGTTTAAAATTATTGTAGTTCCAGTATCTGCTTTATATCCTAAATTGTCATTAAAGAAGTAAGTGACTACTCCTTTTACGTTTACATTTTTTTGCGAAAAAGAAATTGAAGATGTAAAGATTAATAATAGTAAAATTTTAATTTTCATTTGTCAGTCTGTTTTAATGAATCTGTTTCTATTATTTTTTGAGTTCCTTTTTTTGGAAGTACAATTTGTTGTGTTTTTTTGATTGTTCGATTTTGTCGATGTCAGTATGCCAAAATTCAATGGTTATTATTGTTATTAGAAAACTTAAAAGAGTAATTATAAAACCAGCTATAATTAATTTCTTTCCGATTTTAGACTCAAAACGTTTTAGTGTTAAATCCAAGTCGAGTATTTCGTCTTTTTTCGATTCTCTTTTTAGTTGTTTTTTCTTGTCTTCTTGTAAAGATTCGAGGTGTTTAAGCCATCCTCCACTTTTTTGAATATCAAATCCTTTTTTTGTCAAAAATAATCCTGTCCGATTTTTTCTTTCGAGAAGATTTTCACTTTCTGCAATTTTAAAAATACGAGTTAATTCAGCACTGTTTTTAATTTCGAAATGAGGTCTTATGTCGACAGGATTTATGCTTTTATAATTTCCAAATTCTAAAAGGCTTACAATTAAATTGATTATTCTATCGTCGTTCGAATGTTCCATTTTTGGTCAAATGTGTGGTAACGTGTTTCTTTAGTTTGTAATAAATATCTTTATATAGAAAAAGAGGAGAACTATAACCTGTTTTAGATTAGTTGCGTGGTTTAGCAACGAATTTAGCAAATACAAACCGAATAGACACGAGCGAAGCGAACTGTGCGTAGCAAAAATCAGCGAGGATTTTCGTAAGTAGGCTAGAACCAGCAATAAATTATATACGGTGTTAGCTGTAGTGTTTTTTAATCCCAAATTTCAGGTCTATTAATTTTCATTGCTCTTAAATACGAAAGGAATTGTCCTGCGTGAACAGATTCGTGATATCCAATCCGTAATAGATATTTTCCAAGGATTTTCTTGCTTCCATTTCCAGGGTGAACGATTTCAGTTTCGTTTAATTCTTTATCCGAAAATTGTCGAACACTTTCTAAAAATGTATTTCTATAGGGTTCGGCAAATTCAAGTTCGTCATTTACGCTAATGAATGGTCTATTTTCCCAAGGTGTTTTATAATTTTTCATACTCCCATTATTGATTATAATATTCCATCCATAATCGGCTTCTAAAACGTGTCTAATCATTTCTATAGCAGTCATTGCTTTTTCGTCAGGTTTCCAATTATAATAGTTTTTAGGAAGTCCTTCCCAAAGTTTGATGCTTTTTCTCCTTATTTCTATAAAATTTAAAATTATGAATTCAGATTGGGTCATTTTCTGTTTTTTTGAGAATGTACTTTTTTATTACAGCCAACGGTTTTGTATATGAGTTAGTTGCGTGGTTTAACAACTAAAAACTGAATAGAAAATCTGTGAGGATTTTCGTAAGTAGGCGAGGACTAGCGATTAATTATATACGGTGTTAGCATACGTTATTTATATAATTATTCCAATTCCCAAATTCACTGTTGTAGGTTCTTTTTCATTTTTAAAATCAATGTATTGACTCAAATCAGAATCAGAATCATTATTCTTTATCGAATTAAAATATTGGTTAATTCTCAGAAGAATAAAACCTTTTTTATTTGATGAAAAGGATATATTTTTCTTTAATTGAATGAACGCACCAAAACTTACTGAATTATAATTATCTTTAATATCATTATCGTAACTGATATTAGGATTACTAAAATTTGGGTCGCTTGGGTCAATTATATCAATTTGAGATAAATTTGTTGTCGTGTCTCCTTTTTCTTTTGCAGATATCAAAATACTAGCAAATCCTCCTATTCCAAATTGATAAGATTTTTTTTTGCTAAAATGAAAGTTAAAATTTATTGGTGTCTGAATTTGACTAATACTTCGATTTCCTTTATTCGTAACTGCCCCTATTTTATCTTCGATAGAAAATCTGTCCAGAAAAAATCCAATCCCAAAGTCAAGAGATGATTTCTCATTAATTGAATAGTTTACACTTGGTAAAATAAATGCGCCTATGTTTATTGAAGATTTAATTTCAGGACTTCCATCAACATTAGTATTGGTTAGTTCACTTGTTTTTGGAACTGATAATGTCGGTCCAGCAGATAATTGAAAATTAATTTTTTTGTCTTGTGAATAAATTTTGGTTAAAAAACCAATCATAAAAATCAGTAAAATTCTTTGTTTCATTGTTCAGTTTGGGTTTCGTGGTTAATGTATGCTAACGGTTACGTATAACCGTCAGTTACGGGTTAATATGCGTTAATTTTCGGTTTGGCACAGGCTTTAGCAATTCCGAGTGGATTCGGACGTAGTCGAATCCGCCGTAATTGCAGTTATACATTGTTGTAAACAGTTTTTTATTCACAATTCAAGTTTAATCTCAATTCAACATTTCGATTCCCTAATTCCAAAGATTTTTTCCAATTCTCGCAAGCTTTTTCATTATCGCCTTTTAGCTTATAAGCATTACCCAAGTTTGCATAAACAATTGGATAGTCAGGTTTAATTTCAATTGATTTTATATAATCAGAAATTGCTTTGTCGTTTTCGCCCATTTTCATAAATATAAGTCCGCGATTCATATGAGCTTCATTGTCATTCGGATTCAATTCAAGAGATTTTGTGTAATCCGATATTATTTGTTTTTCTTTTCCTCCAATCAGTTGTTGAGCATAAGCTCGATTGTAATATGCATCAGAATATTTAGGGTTGTCCTCAATTGCTTTTGTAAAATATTCAATTGCTTTTTCTTGATTTCCTTGTCTTGCGTTATAAATTCCGAGATTATAATTGTCAGTTCCGTTACAGCCTAATAAGACAGCAAAAATGGTCAGAAATATTAAGTTTTTAAGTTTTCTCAATGTTGGTCTTAAATTGTTTACAGCGTGTTATATCATAACTTTTGTCACTCATATTCTGCTAATTAGGTGGTTAATAGTCAGTGTTTTAAATGTTTAAAGTTACGAGCTACGAAGTTAATTCTATTTTTGTAAAAATCTATACGTAAAGTTACGTACAGCTGCGCTTCATTAATAGCCAAGATAAAGCCTTCAATTCTAAATTACTTACGGTAAACCGTAATAGCCAATTCATAATAGCCAAAACCCTACACAGATCAAACCCGCTTTGATTATGCAACGTAGTATTAAGCGTGGCTATATAGTGCTTATAGCATTGTTATGGCATAGTTATATCGTATTTTATCCCAGTAAAATATGGTTTAACTGTGTTTGTAAAAGTTCATAGTAATCTTGTAATTAAAGACATAAACAAGGACGTGTATATATGAGGGTTTAAATATAGTACTAAATGATTTTTTAGAGGACTTAATAAAATCATAATATGACTTTTCCAAAATAAATTAGTCTCTTTTTCCACTGTTTAGTGAGGTCGAGGTCTAACTCTTCGGTGTCTAGTTGAAAAAAAACATAGTATCGCAAACAATTTAGGTAATTGTGAAGGACTTTAATCCATTTAGGAAGTTTTGATTTTGCTATGGTTAAATTGAGGAAAAAATGTTACTTCCGGTTTAGAGTGTTGTTAAAACAGTTGTGGTTTTTATAGTAGTCTGATTATTATAAAATTATGTTAGATTTGTAGTTGAGGTTATAGATTGAATATAAACAATTGTCTATATCCAATTGTTGGCAACAATATGAGAAACACATGTCCGCATTCAATAACTTATCGTACCATTTTAAAATATGAATTTTAAATTCTACCTTTTTATTATATTAACTTTAATGTCAATTAACACTTTCAGCCAAGAGAAAAATGTAAACTCTAAAAAGCAGTTAAATGATAAATATAAAATCATTGAAAAAGAAAAAAAAGAATTAAGAAAGCAAATAGATGGTTCAATATTAGAGGAATTGAGCTTTGAGGATATTGACGGTAACAAACATACTTTGGAATCTTTAAAAGGAAAAATAGTTGTATTCAATTTTTGGTTTATTCAATGTAAACCTTGTGTTGAGGAATTTCCTGATTTAAATAAATTAAAAAAGAAATTCAAAGGTAAATCTGTAGAATTTTTTGCTGTTACATGGAACGATAAAAATTCATTAATTAAGTTTCTAGAAACAACTACACTTGATTTTACTGTAGTGCCTGACAGTGAGCTAATTAAAAAATTTAAAATTCCTTATTATCCATATAATATAATAATCGATAAAAAAGGAAAAGTTGAATATATAAAAGATATTTTAAGCTTAAATATTATGAAAAAAATTGAACGAAAAATAAATAAACTACTGTAATAGAAAATGATTCGCCAAAATTATTTAAAAACGCTGTTTTTGGCTAAATCTAAAAATCATTGCACGTTTGTTATGTCTTAAATTCTATTTAAAAAACAGTAATTATCATTACAGAAATGAACAAAAAAACAACAATTGGATTAATTCTAATACTATTTTTTGCGTGTTTATCATACGGACAAACGGAAAGAGACATAATTATTAATGATTCAATTTATCCAATAATTCATGAATCTGAAAATTATCAAAACGTAAAAAATAGGATATTTGAATTGGAAAAAAATTATGGTTATGAAGCTGAATTAAAATATTCACTTATAAATTATAGCTACCAATACAATGATATTGGATTTTTCAAAACTGAATTAACAAAACTTGTAAAAAATTATGGATTTCAACTCATTTATTTGAATGGTAGAGAATCTTATTATGAATCTATCACAAAAGGAGAATTGGCTGAATGGTTTAAAGAAATGTACCTTAAAAATCACTTTTTTTGGTTAAAAAATAATTTTGACAAACAAATAGATTTAAAAAAACTAAATGACATTAATGTAAAAGACCAACTAATAAATAAATACACTCGTCAAATTTGGAATGAATTAGAACTTGATTCAACTCAAAAAGCCAAACAAAATAATTTAATCTCTGACTTCTATTTTACAAATATTGCTGAATTATATGAAATTACTAGAAAAAATAGTAACTACCCGAATAGTAAGAGTTTCGCTCTAATTCAAAATAACTTATACGTTGCAGAAATCCACAATTTACAAGCAAAATCAAATTTTAAAAAATATTGGACTCTTTTTTATGCTTATTTTAAAAAAGCATATTTGAATAATGAAATCACGTATTCAATTTTCAAAAGCTATGACCAAATGAGTTTTGTGCATTTTGGTAACCAACATTTTGGTCTTTTAGAAATTGACAAAATTCCTGAAATCTATAAGAAAGAAAATTTGACAGAAGTACCAATTGTAGATTTGGAATTTTATAGTAAAATAAAAAAAGAATTTAACTGGAAATAAAATACTATTGCGACCAAAGTAATGAGGCAAAAAAAACAAGTAAATATCTAAATTATTTTTTACTAAAGTACTGTTATAGTTGCTATCAAATAGTAGGCTCTATTTGCGATGTCAAAACCTAATTTTAATTCCCGACAAGATATAAAAAAGGAATTCAATCCGACAATCTACCCTAATAATTAAGTGCTTTTTTCAAATATAAGTCTGTATTTAGGTCCAAAAAGCAGACATTTAAAGTATCGGTTATAGCGTGGTTTATAGTGCTTATAGCGATGTTATGGTATAGTTATGTCGTGTTTTATCTCAGTAAAATAAGGTTTGAGTGTATTTGTAAAAGCTCACAGTAATTTTGTAATTAAAGGCATAAACAAGAACGTGCATATATAAAGGTTTAAATATGGTATAGCTCTATATGTTTAAGGTAGAGTGGTGGGGTGCCTAGTATGGTTTAATATAAAGAGAGGTACTAACGTCTAAATTATGTATTCTAAAATGGTTGTTCTTTTGTAGTAATATGGTTATTATAAAATTATATTAGATTTGTAGTAAATATTATAAACTGGATATAAGCAATTGTTTAGATTTAATTGGTTTATAGGATTTTGATAAAGGAATGAAAATCCGAATTTTAACGACATTACTTTTAGTTTTTATAAGTTGCAAAAATGTGACTAAAAATGAAACTGAACAAGTTCAAATTGTAGTTGATCCGAGGGGATTAGAAATTAAAACGACCGAAAACCCAAATGGAAAACTAAAATTAGAATTTGAAAAAATATCTGATATTATAAAATCGACTTTTGAAATTGAAAAACCTGAATATAAAAAGGTGTTTAAACCATTGAAAATGGAATATTATACACTTATTGATTCAACCAAAGTGAATAGTTTTAAGAAATATTCAGAATTTTTAATAATCGAATTTGAAAATCAAAATGACACTGATAATGAATTTAAGAAAATAAAAACCATTGCAGAAAAATCACTGAAAGATAAAAAAGAACTGTTTGATTATTACGGAATTTTTAGTAAAAGTGGTATTAGTTTTAACAAAGTTGATAATTGGATTATAGCTCATCTTCTACGTTGTAATATGAACCCTAAAGATTATGAAATTGACAAAAAATTCTCATCTGAATTAGAAAAATTGGATTCCGAAGTTGATTGGATAAGGTCATATTGTGGTTGGGGAAAAATAGAAATAAAATAAAAAATGTTGTACAACACCGTCTATAATTAAGTGCTTTGGCAAGTGTTAATTTAGAAAATTTTTTCAGAATTATCTTGGGTTCGTATTTGTTTGTTAAATTTATCAGTAGTAGTTTAATCATGTCTCTAACTATCATCAATGGTTATAGGTAATTAGAGGAAAAATAACGAAAAAATAAACTTTGTAATGCTAAATAAAACGATAAACGATATCAAATTTAGATAAATGGTTATATATATTGTGATTTGTGTTTTATTGTAAGAATATATTAATTTTGTTTTTTATAGCTTTATATGAAGTCTTTATTGTTTTTTTTACTTTTCTTTCCTTGTATCCTTTTTTCTCAAACACGTCAACATAAAAAATTTGATTCTATTTATTATGATGTAGCAGTAAATATTTCTTCCGCTAATCCAACTAAAGCATTACATGTAGCAGATTCGTTATATGTTTACTCAATCAATGATAAGCAAAAAGTAAAAACGCTAATGCTTATTGCAGATATTTTAGAGAAACAAGAAAAGAGAGGTGAGGCAATTATAAAAGCCTTGAAAGCGTTAGATATAGTTTTAAATGAAGAAGATTACATATGGCAATCTAGAATTTATGGGTTTTTATCAACTCAATATAGAACAATAGGGTTTATTGATGAAGGAAAAAAGTTTTTAACAAAAGGAGTAGAAGCTAGTAATCATTTTAGTGATAAGAAGCAAGTGTTAAAATATAATGCCATGAGTAATCATGAAATGGCAGAATATGCAATTGAAGAGAAAGATTACTATAAGGCAATTGAATATCTAGAGTTAGCTAAGCTTTTATATAAAAATGAAGAAAATCCACAGCTTAAACTTTTTCTTCTTGCTAATACAGAAGAAATGTTAGGCCGTTCTTATAAATATCTAAATAAAAATAAAAAAGCATACTTTCATTTTTCTAAAGCTAATTTATATATAAATCAATCTGGCTCAGAAAATTCATTATGGTCAGCATTGATTTATCAAGGTTTAGGAGATACTTTTTTACAAAGAGAAAATATAGATAGTGCTAAATTCTATTTAAATAAAGCTTTAGTTATTTCTGAAAAAAGTAATCACAATGAATTAAAAACAAAAGTTTACAAGAGTATGTCCGAATATTATCAAAAGAAAAATATCTTGGATAGTTTTACAACTTTTACTTATAAATATAAAACTATTGTAGCCCAAAATAATTTTGATAAAAAGCTAATGATTAATAGAGCATACAATACTCTTCAAAATCAACCAAATAAAAGAGGATTAGGTAATTATGTTTATATAATTGTAGTCGCTGTATGTTTTGCAATAGTAGCTTTTTATTTTTATCGCAATAGAATAGGTTTGCTTTTTAAAGATAGAAATAAGAGGCAAGTAATGCATAAGGATAAATTAGTAAATAGTGTCCTTTCTAAAAAAACTGAAGATGAATTATTAGAAAAGCTAAAGCTGTTTGAAAATTCAAACAAGTTTTTAGATAAAAATATTTCATTACCTACAGTAATTGGGCAGTTAAATACCAATACAAAATATTTTAGGCAAATTCTTAAAAAATATAAAGAAACAGATTTTAATAATTATATAAATGAATTACGCATCCAGTATATTTTAGACAAGTTGAATACTGATAAAAAGTATTTGAATTATAAAATTAGTGTTTTAGCTAACGAATGTGGTTTTTCTTCTCATAGTAAATTTTCAGCTAGTTTTAAATCTATTACAGGCATTTGCCCTTCAGATTATATCAATAATCTTAAAAATAATCCAGCCGCTTAGTTTTTCATATTAAATATAATAAAGTTTATCTTTTTATTATTGATTTAAAGGTGCATATGATATGCATCTTTTGATTGTTGGTGTCTCGTATTATATAATAGCGATAGCTCGGCTCTCTATCTAAATTTTACGAGAATTTCCGCCTAAGTACCGTTTTTGATATTGTATCTTAATAGCTCTTCTGTCACGATAGTTATATCTTTTATTTATCCATCATGTAATTTCCTTTTTTTACTACTTTAATTTTTAATAACTCCTCTTTTGCTTTGATATTTATTAAGGCTTTACTGTCATTTATTTTTATCCATTTTCGAATCATTGAGATGTTATGAGCATAAAACATGCAAAGTTAGTATCGTTTTTAGGGTAGTTACGTTTTTTTATTTTAATGTTTTGAAAAGTGATTTGTAACTATCTGTTTTTGGGTTAGTTATAAAGCGTAAGGAAGGGCTATTTTTAGTGAGGTTTAGCTGTCTATTTAGCGGAAAACGGCTGTTAGTTTAGCGGAAAACGGCTACTGGATAAGTTTTTAGATGATGATACATAACCTAAATTGTTAAATAAATCTTAATGAAATTTAAAAGGAATAACAATCTAAAAGCTTTAGCATATGATAAAAAAACACTTTATAATATTTCTGTTAGGAGTCCTCTCTTTTCGGATGGGGTTTTCTCAAGAAATTTATAATAACAGATATAATGATGTAAATAGTATGATCTAGATTGATCTGCAATTGTTTATGATTTGAATAGCCCGTTATCTTATTAGAAGGTAGACTAAGATAGGTTAAAAGTCTTTAAAATAGTCTAATAACTCAAAGTAAAAACAAAGATGAATTTCATTTGTTTTCTCAAGGTTAATTTGAAAAAGCTTAAAAACAGAGAAAATAAATGTTTTAAAAATGTTAATAAAGAATGAAAAAAAACTACTCAAAAAAAGAGCTTGAATTTGAAAAATTTAAGATTAAAACTAAGAAAGCTAGCTTTCTATTTGTTTTTCTAATCTCATTGTTATTTACAAATTATGTAAATGCACAAGCCAGAGTATATGTAAATGGGAGTCTTGAGTTTGGTGTTCCTGTAAACGCTATGGATTTTAAAGATGCAAATTTTGGCTGGGGCGGAACTTTTGAAGCTGGTGTTCCAGTTATGTCGCCTTGGTATACAACACACCCAGTTAATGGTTGTACAGTTAGTGTAGGTGCCTGTCATCCCGTAGAAATTTGGGGATCAGGTTTTTTGGGAACACCAGCCACAGAGGGAGACAATTTTGTAGAGCTAAATGCCTATGTAGACTCTATGATTTATCAAAACATGTATCTTGTTAATGGCGATGTGGTTACATATGATTATAGACATAGAGCAAGGACTAATGGAAATCTGGAACAGGCAGGTTTGGTTATTGAAGATCAAAATGAAAATGTTGTTGCTGCAATTCATGAAACCACATTACCTTCATCAACAAGTGCTTGGTCTACAAACCAAGGAACCTATACTTTTACCGGGACTGATGGTGTATATAGACTAGGATTTAGAGCACTTAGTTCTTTTGCAGCTGGAGGGGGGAATTTACTGGATGCCGTAAGTGTAACACTCAATCCTATTATCGATTTAAAATATAGTAGTATATCTTCTTCGTGTGAAGGGGGTAGTAATGGTAGTATCTTTTTGAGAGTTAATGGAGGGGTAACAACGCCTACTTCAGTAGCTTTTGAGCTTATAGATCCTTTAAATGGTACTCCTTTTGTTTCAGATTCAGATATTACATTGACCCCTGTTCCTAATTCAAATGGAACACCTGTTCTTACACATACACCAGGAACTAATATATATGTAGTAACTATCCCTGTAGGAAATTACGACGGAGGTACGGTTTTAGGTTACGCTGACCCAATAAATGACGAGGATGGCATACAAATAAATGTGTCATCTGTATATGACGGTATTACTGAAGGTAATGAAACTTTTAGATTCGAAATAAAACCGCAAAATACGAACGGGGCAACAAATAATTTTGTCTCAACTTCATCTCCCGTATTTGGTGACACTTATTATGGTGCTACAAATGATGGTTTTATTTATTCGGTAGATTTTGATGGTGATGGTATTCCTGATGCTTGTGATTTAGACGATGATAACGATGGTATTCCAGATACGGTTGAAACAGGAGGTATAGATCCTCAAACAGATGCAGATGATGATGGTGTTCCAGTCTATTTAGATGATGACGATAGTGATCCATTAGTAGGTGATGCCAATGGAGCTATAGAAACTGGTTTTGATACAGATAGTGATGGTACGCCAGACTTTTTGGATTTAGATTCAGATGGCGATGGTTGCTCAGATGCTGTAGAAGCAGGAGCTACTAAAATTCTAACATCAAACTTCCAATTTCCTGCATCAGCGGTTGGAGCGGATGGTATTCCAGATGCAGTTCAAGCTACTAGTGGAGCAGATAGTGGGGTGATTGATTATAATGTTATAGGTTCTAATATTAATAATCTGCATTTTCAGAATGCCTCTGTTGGTTTTGCATGTTTTCCAGAGTTAGGATGTCCTGCTGAAGGTTTTCAAGTGATAAATAATGCGACACCTTCACAATGGCAACTAATGGATTTGGTAACTGGAGATATGGTTTTGGTAGATGATAATTCTAACCATAAAATAAATTCCATAGGGTATAATGTAAAGGATGGAAGAGTTTGGGGAGCATCGACGACTAGTATTGGTAAACTAACTGTTACGGCAAAAGATGGCTCAGGAAATTTAGTAACGGAAGTTGTAACCATTCCAGGCATACCAACATCATTTAATTCTAATGTAGGAGATATAGATGAGAATGGCCATTACTACTTCTGCGCGGGATCGGCTAATGCTAATGTTAGAGTCATTGATTTAGACCCAGAATCAGTAACATATTTACAGCAAATAAATAGTTTTACTGTTACTAATGGAGTTAGTTTTTCCGATTTTGCTTTCCACCCTTCAGATGGATTTCTATATGCTGTAACTAGTAATTCTGATTTGCTTAAAATAAACCCTAACACTGGGGTGCATATCAATTTAGGTTCTGCTGGAATGTCAACTGCATCTGGTTATGGTGCGGTATTTTTCGATGCTAATGGGTTTTTCTATGTTTTTAATAATAGTAATGGTAGAGTTTTTAGACTAGATTTACGTACAGACCCGGGTACAAATTACGACGAATCCCAAACAATACTCTTTTCACAAGGGGTAGCATCAGGCAATAATGATGGTGCACGTTGTGCGTATGCTGAACTATATACAGATTATGGAGATGCTCCAGATTTAGGTATGGGGACATCAATAGGAGATTATAAGACTCTATTATCAGATGATGGCCCTCGCCATACTTTACTTGATTTTTCAGAGGTGTCTAATACTTCTTCTTTAATGCTTGGTACTGCTGTAACTGCAGAATCAGATGCTTTGCAAAACACAGACGCTACTGGAGACCAAGATGATGGAATGACTTGGACTTCTTTAACTTCAGCACAATCTTATACAGAAACTATTGAGCTTATCAATACAACAGGTGAGTCTGCATATCTTAATGTATGGATAGACTATAATATGGATGGAGATTTTGATGATGCCGATGAACAATTGATTAACGATCAAGAGGTTTTAGCTGGGACAACTTCAGCTACTATTAATTTTACAACACCTTCTTATGCTATTTCAGGTGACACTTTCGCTCGTGTTCGTCTTTGTAGCAATTCTGGAGAATGTAACACTTCAACTGGTCCAGCCGCCGGGGGTGAGGTAGAAGATTATCTTGTTAATTTCTCTTTTGATCCATCAATAGAGATAACCAAATCAAGTACTTATGTAGATGTAAATGGAGATGGAGTAGCTAATGTAGGCGATGAAGTACATTATGTATTTGAAGTGAGTAACACTGGAAATGTTACAGTTAGTAATATCACAGTAAGTGATGCAAATGCAGTCGTAAGTGGAGGTCCAATAGATTTAACTTCAGGAGCTACAGACAGTACCACCTTTACAGCAGTGCATACTTTAACACAATTGGATGTAGATGCAGGCTATGTTTATAATATAGCCACAGCAACAGGAGAAGATCCAAGTGGCGATCCAGTAGAGGATGAGTCAGAAGATCCAGATCCATTAGATCCAAGTGATCCAGGTTATGATTCAGGTTGTCCAGATTGTACGGTAACACCAATACCACAAGAGCCATCAATAGAGATAACCAAATCAAGTACTTATGTAGATGTAAATGGAGATGGAGTAGCTAATGTAGGCGATGAAGTACATTATGTATTTGAAGTGAGTAACACTGGAAATGTTACAGTTAGTAATATTACAGTAAGTGATGCGAATGCAGTCGTAAGTGGAGGTCCAATAGATTTAACTCCAGGCGCTACAGACAGTACCACCTTTACAGCAGTGCATACTTTAACACAATCGGATGTAGATGCAGGCTATGTTTATAATATAGCCACAGCAACAGGAGAAGATCCAAGTGGCGATCCAGTAGAGGATGAGTCAGAAGATCCAGATCCATTAGATCCAAGTGATCCAGGTTATGATTCAGGTTGTCCAGATTGTACGGTAACACCAATACCACAAGAGCCATCAATAGAGATAACCAAATCAGGTACTTATGTAGATGTAAATGGAGATGGAGTAGCTAATGTAGGCGATGAAGTACATTATGTATTTGAAGTGAGTAATACCGGAAATGTTACAGTTAGCAATATTACAGTAAGTGATGCGAATGCAGTCGTAAGTGGAGGTCCAATAGATTTAACTCCAGGCGCTACAGACAGTACCACCTTTACAGCAGTGCATACTTTAACACAATCGGATGTAGATGCAGGCTATGTTTATAATATAGCTACAGCAACAGGAGAAGATCCAAGTGGAGATCCAGTAGAGGATGAGTCAGAAGATCCAGATCCATTAGATCCAAGTGATCCAGGTTATGATCCAAGTTGTCCAGATTGTACGGTAACACCAATACCACAAGAGCCATCAATAGAGATAACCAAATCAAGTACTTATGTAGATGTAAATGGAGATGGAGTAGCTAATGTAGGCGATGAAGTACATTATGTATTTGAAGTGAGTAACACTGGAAATGTTACAGTTAGTAATATCACAGTAAGTGATGCAAATGCAGTCGTAAGTGGAGGTCCAATAGATTTAACTTCAGGAGCTACAGACAGTACCACCTTTACAGCAGTGCATACTTTAACACAATCGGATGTAGATGCAGGATATGTTTATAATATAGCTACAGCAACAGGAGAAGATCCAAGTGGCGATCCAGTAGAGGATGAGTCAGAAGATCCAGATCCATTAGATCCAAGTGATCCAGGTTATGATTCAGGTTGTCCAGATTGTACGGTAACACCAATACCACAAGAGCCATCAATAGAGATAACCAAATCAGGTACTTATGTAGATGTAAATGGAGATGGAGTAGCTAATGTAGGCGATGAAGTACATTATGTATTTGAAGTGAATAATACCGGAAATGTTACAGTTAGCAATATTACAGTAAGTGATGCGAATGCAGTCGTAAGTGGAGGTCCAATAGATTTAACTCCAGGCGCTACAGACAGTACCACCTTTACAGCAGTGCATACTTTAACACAATCGGATGTAGATGCAGGCTATGTTTATAATATAGCTACAGCAACAGGAGAAGATCCAAGTGGAGATCCAGTAGAGGATGAGTCAGAAGATCCAGATCCATTAGATCCAAGTGATCCAGGTTATGATCCAAGTTGTCCAGATTGTACGGTAACACCAATACCACAAGATCCATCAATAGAGATAACCAAATCAGGAAGTTATGTAGATGTAAATGGAGATGGAGTAGCTAATGTAGGCGATGAAGTACATTATGTATTTGAAGTGAGTAATACCGGAAATGTTACAGTTAGCAATATTACAGTAAGTGATGCGAATGCAGTCGTAAGTGGAGGTCCAATAGATTTAACTCCAGGCGCTACAGACAGTACCACCTTTACAGCAGTGCATACTTTAACACAATCGGATGTAGATGCAGGCTATGTTTATAATATAGCTACAGCAACAGGAGAAGATCCAAGTGGAGATCCAGTAGAGGATGAGTCAGAAGATCCAGATCCATTAGATCCAAGTGATCCAGGTTATGATCCAAGTTGTCCAGATTGTACGGTAACACCAATACCACAAGATCCATCAATAGAGATAACCAAATCAGGAAGTTATGTAGATGTAAATGGAGATGGAGTAGCTAATGTAGGCGATGAAGTACATTATGTATTTGAAGTGAGTAATACCGGAAATGTTACAGTTAGCAATATTACAGTAAGTGATGCGAATGCAGTCGTAAGTGGAGGTCCAATAGATTTAACTCCAGGCGCTACAGACAGTACCACCTTTACAGCAGTGCATACTTTAACACAATTGGATGTAGATGCAGGCTATGTTTATAATATAGCTACAGCAACAGGAGAAGATCCAAGTGGAGATCCAGTAGAGGATGAGTCAGAAGATCCAGATCCATTAGATCCAAGTGATCCAGGTTATGATTCAGGTTGTCCAGATTGTACGGTAACACCAATACCACAAGAGCCATCAATAGAGATAACCAAATCAGGAAGTTATGTAGATGTAAATGGAGATGGAGTAGCTAATGTAGGCGATGAAGTACATTATGTATTTGAAGTGAGTAACACCGGAAATGTTACAGTTAGCAATATTACAGTAAGTGATGTGAATGCAGTCGTAAGTGGAGGTCCAATAGATTTAACTCCAGGCGCTACAGACAGTACCACCTTTACAGCAGTGCATACTTTAACACAATTGGATGTAGATGCAGGCTATGTTTATAATATAGCCACAGCAACAGGAGAAGATCCAAGTGGGGCTCCAGTAGAGGATGAGTCAGAAGATCCAGATCCATTAGATCCAAGTGATCCAGGTTATGATTCAGGTTGTCCAGATTGTACGGTAACACCAATACCACAAGAGCCATCAATAGAGATAACCAAATCAGGTACTTATGTAGATGTAAATGGAGATGGAGTAGCTAATGTAGGCGATGAAGTACATTATGTATTTGAAGTGAGTAATACCGGAAATGTTACAGTTAGCAATATTACAGTAAGTGATGCGAATGCAGTCGTAAGTGGAGGTCCAATAGATTTAACTCCAGGCGCTACAGACAGTACCACCTTTACAGCAGTGCATACTTTAACACAATCGGATGTAGATGCAGGCTATGTTTATAATATAGCTACAGCAACAGGAGAAGATCCAAGTGGAGATCCAGTAGAGGATGAGTCAGAAGATCCAGATCCATTAGATCCAAGTGATCCAGGTTATGATCCAAGTTGTCCAGATTGTACGGTAACACCAATACCACAAGAGCCATCAATAGAGATAACCAAATCAGGTACTTATGTAGATGTAAATGGAGATGGAGTAGCTAATGTAGGCGATGAAGTACATTATGTATTTGAAGTGAGTAATACCGGAAATGTTACAGTTAGCAATATTACAGTAAGTGATGCGAATGCAGTCGTAAGTGGAGGTCCAATAGATTTAACTCCAGGCGCTACAGACAGTACCACCTTTACAGCAGTGCATACTTTAACACAATTGGATGTAGATGCAGGCTATGTTTATAATATAGCCACAGCAACAGGAGAAGATCCAAGTGGGGCTCCAGTAGAGGATGAGTCAGAAGATCCAGATCCATTAGATCCAAGTGATCCAGGCTATGATCCCGGTTGTCCAGATTGTACGGTAATCGAGATACCAAACATTACTAATGCAATTAATGATATTAACAATACGTTTGTAAACACTCCTGTCTCAGGAAGTGTATTGACTAATGATTTTGATTTAGAAGGTAATGAACAATCAATAACATCAAATACAGAACCAGAAAATGGAACTGTAGTTGTTAATTCAGATGGAACATATACATATACACCGAACACAGGTTTTGTAGGTACAGATACGTTTACATATGTTGTCTGTGATAATGGAAATCCTCAAGCATGTGATACAGCTACAGTCACTATTAATGTTGAACCTATCTCAATTATAGAAAACAATGTTGTGGTAGCTAATGATGATGCTGTCATCACAGAAGTGGATACACCTATAGTTATTTCGGTGTTATCTAATGATTTTGATCCTAATGGAGATGCTTTTAGTATTACATCAGGTTCAGTAACATCACCACAAAATGGTGTGGTAACTGTAAATGCAGATGGTACCATAATTTATACACCAAATATCGGTTATGTTGGAGAAGATTCATTTACATATACGATATGTGATGATGGAACGCCTCAGGCCTGTGATACTGCTACAGTATATGTGACAATATTCCCAGATGATGGAGTAAATAATACTTATGCTGTTGATGATGCCTATTTTATTGAATGTTCATCTGATTTAACGATGAATTTATTAGATAATGATTATGATAATGAAGGTGATGATCAAATAGTAGTAACAACGCCTTTAGTTCAACCACTTCATGGAACTGTAATAATTAATCCAGATGGTACTTTTGATTATTCAGTAGATGGATGTTATACCGGACCGGATAGTTTTGTTTATCAGGTATGTGATAGTCATAACCCATCAGCATGTAGTCAAGCTACTGTCTATTTATTAATTGAAGATACTACTGTGCCAATATTCAATGAGAGTTTACCAGTAGATGTTACTGTTGGATCATGTGATGCTGTACCAACAGCGCAGACTTTAACCGCCACGGATAACTGTGGAGCAGTAGGTGTGGTGTTTGAAGAAACCATGGCAGAAGGGACTTGTGCAGGAAACTATACCTTAACAAGAACTTGGACGGCAACAGATGCATGTGGTAATGAAACATTACATACACAAGTCGTTACTGTAGAAGATACTACAGCACCAATATTTAATGAAGCATTGCCAAGTGATATGATCTTAGAATGTGATCAAGAGATTCCAGCAGCAGCGGCATTAACTGCGTCAGACAGCTGTGGATTTGTAGAGGTTACTTTTGAAGAGTCAACCGCATATGGTAGTTGTTCAGGTAGTTATGATTTAATTAGAACATGGACAGCAATTGACGACTGTGGAAATGAGAGTATCCACACGCAAACGATCACGGTAGAAGATACTACAGCACCAGTATTTATTGGAGATTTACCATTAGATATATATGCTTCATGTGATGCGATACCAGAGGCGGCTGTATTATCAGCTACAGATAATTGTTCGTCAGAAGTTACTATAGTACTAAATGAATATGAAGAAGCAGGAGACTGTAGCAATAAGTATAATTTAGTAAGAGAATGGATAGCGACTGATGATTGTGGAAACAGTTCAACCTATGTTCAGGTAGTTCATTTAACCTGCAAAATAAAAGGGGAAGATATCCATAATGCGGTGAATTTAGATAATTCTGTTTACGACAACTATTTTGTAATAGAAGGTATTGATTGTTTTCCAGACAATATGGTTCGGGTATTTAATAGATGGGGAGTAGAGGTATATTCTCAAAAAGGCTATAATAATGAAGATAAGGCTTTTAGAGGGTACTCTGATGGGAGAGCAACTATTGAAGATTCTAACGGTCTTCCAACAGGAAATTACTTCTATATCATAGAATATAAGTACAGTTATGATGGAGGTGAGACCTATGAAATATTAGATCAATCAGGATTCTTATATGTAAATAATAATAACAAATAAACAAGTGATGACGAAATATATAAAACTTATGAGAGCTACTATATTCATAGCCATGTTAGCGGTATCTCAAATAGTACTTAGTCAACAAGATTCCCAGTACACTCAATATATGTATAATACTCAAACGGTTAATCCTGCGTATGCAGGTAACCGTGGAGTATTGAGTTTTGCAGGTCTATATAGAACTCAGTGGGTAGGGATAAATGGTGCCCCAGAGACTATGAATTTTTCGGTAAATTCTCCAGTAAGCGAGCGCGTAGGATTAGGCTTATCCTTCTTTAACGATGAGATAGGAATTTCTACAGAGAATAATGTAGCAATAGATTTCTCATACACATTACCTTTAAATGATGATGAATTATATTTATCATTTGGCTTAAAGGGTGGTCTTAATATTTTAGATGTAGATTATGGTAAGCTAAATCCGAATGATATTACAGATCCGGCATTCCATCCTTCTAATAATATCGATGGTCAGTTATCAACGATAATAGGAGCAGGTTTATATTTACGCCATAGAGACAAATGGTATTTAGGATTCTCAGTACCGTCATTTTTAGAGACTGAGCATTATGATGATGTTACAATAAGTACAGCAAGTGAGTTAATGCACTTGTATTTGATAGGGGGGTATGTTTTTGATTTGACACCAGACTGGAAGTTTAAGCCAGCGTTTTTATTAAAAGCAGTAGATGGTGCTCCATTAGCGGCAGATCTATCGGCAAACTTTCTATATGCCAATAAGCTAACTTTAGGAGCTGCCTATAGATGGGATAGCGCCTTGAGTGGATTATTAGGATTTCAGGTAACAGAGCGTATAATGTTAGGATATGCCTATGATTATGATTTAACCGATATCCGTAATTATAGTGGTGGTTCTCATGAGATTTTCCTTCGCTTCGAGTTAGGAAAACAAGGTTCCGGAATTATTAACCCAAGATTCTTTTAATTCTAACTAACAACAAAACAAGATATGATGACAATAATAAAAACAGGAAAGCCCTCTATAAAACACTTATTAGCGTTATTGATGCTATCAATAAGTATTTTTGTACAAGGTCAATCAAAGCTAAAGAAAGCAGACGAAGCCTTTGTTAGTAAGTCTTACATGGAAGCTGCCGAGATTTATGAGCGCGTCGCAGAGAAAGGGTATAAGTCAGAAGAGTTATTACAGAAATTAGGAGACAGCTATTATTTTAATGGTAAATATGAAGAGGCCTCGAAGTGGTATGGAGAATTATTTACAATGAATAGTTCTCAATCTTCAGATTATCTATTAAGATATGCCCAGTCTTTAAAAGCGACTGGCGAAGATTCAAAGGGAGAGACTTATTTTGATCGTTACATACTTGAATCAGGTCTAGATAAAGGTGCACAAGTATTGGTAGAACGTTACAAGGAAATGATAGAGGCCAACTCAGGGCGTTATGATCTATGGTACGTACCATTCAATACAGAAGGAATAGATTATGGTGTAAGTTTTAAGGAAGAAGGACAATTAGTATTTGCTTCTACAAGAAATAAAGGAGTATTGAGAAATCGTCTTAGTTCGTGGGACGGATTACCATTTTTAGATATTTACACCGTAGAAGTAGAAAACGATACGGTATTTGGAACACCTAAGACCTTAAAAGGCGATGTCAATGCAAAGTATCATGAGTCAACGGCTTGTTTTACTAAAGACGGAAAGACCATGTACTTTACCCGAACCAATCCTCAACCATCCGAAGAAGAGGACGTAGATTTATACCATTTAGAGATTTATACAGCCACATATGACGATGGGAAATGGAAATCTGTAGAATCACTATCAATCAATGGAGAAGATTTTAACACGGCTCATCCAGTGTTGTCCCCAGATGAGACAAGATTATATTTTGCATCAGACCGTCCAGGTGGCTATGGGTCAGTAGATTTGTATTATGTAGAATTAGATGAAGGAGAATTAGGATCTATTGTAAATCTTGGACCTATAATTAACACCAGTGGTCGCGAGTCTTTTCCTTTTGTATCCTTAGAGAATGAGTTTTATTTTTCATCAGATGGGCATTTTGGTTTAGGAGGATATGATGTATTCTACCATAAGATGAACTCAGAAGGAGAATTCGTAGGGAATCTATTGAATGTAGGAGAGCCAATAAACTCGAGTTTTGATGATGTATGTTACGTTGTAAAAAACAAACGCGGATTTATAAGTTCAAATCGTACAATAGATGGAGAAGAGGTATATGATAACATTTATACCTTCTTAGAAAAAAAACCAATAAAAGATATTTACTTAAAGAGTCTTTTACATGGAGTCGTAACAGACAAATCTACTCAATTGCCATTACCAGGAGCGAAAGTAGAGGTGTTGGACGTAGAAAACCATGTTATAGCAACTTTAATCACGGATGAACAAGGAAGATATTCAGAAGAAGTAGCCTATGAGCCATCATATGTGTTAAAGGTGACGAAAGAGAATTATAGCAGTGCTGATGGCTATTCAGAAAAGGAACAAGAGGATAGAGAGCATAATTTTGAATTATCACCAGTAGAGAATGTTATAGAGCCTGGTACCGACTTAGCAAAGCTATTAAATATCCCCATTATTTACTTTGATTTTGATAAGTCAAATATCCGTCCAGATGCAGAAGTAGAGCTTCAGAAGTTAGTAGAAGCATTGAATATGTATCCTGAATTAAAGATCGATATACGGTCACATACAGATAGTAGAGGTAGTGATAATTACAATGAAGCCTTATCATCAAGACGAGCTACATCAACAATGCGTTATTTAATATCAGAAGGCATCTCTAAAGATCGATTGACAAGCAAAGGCTATGGAGAATACCAATTAGTGAATCATTGTAGTAATGGTGTACCTTGCAGTAAAGCAGAACATCAAGCCAATAGGCGAAGTGAATTTATTGTCGTAGAATAATGGTTTAAACCTCTCCTTTTTTAACTTAATCTTCAATAAGATTGTCTGGTTAATTACAAAAAAAGTAAAGGTTTATAAATTGTTGTTATTTAACGTAAATAAAATAGAATAAATATTTTTAACTGCCCTCCCTTCACAAATTTTCCCTAAGATTTGATTAAATAGCAGCGGAGGAGAGGGCTTTTATGATTTGAATTTTAAAGAAAAGATTAACTAAATTTAAATTTTTATTTGAAAGAATATAAAAAAAATAGCGAAGAGAATTCACTAAAGATGATTGCGCTTATGACTGTAATTATGATGGTAGCCTTTTTTGTATGGAGAATAGTTATTAGATATATGTGAATTCTATAATTTTTTGCAAAAAATTATATCCTTTATTCAGGACGAATCAATATGATCTTGTATTTTACTGTTATAGGTAGACTTAAATTAAATACTTTTAGTAATTTTTATATCCCATCTTAAGGAGGCTCTAAAAAAAAAAAAGAGGCTTTTGTATTTACTAGCTGTTGGTAAAGAAGTGTTAATGTATTAAGTTAAGGATAACACGATACCAATATTCTTATTACACTATTGTTACAAGTATAATAATTTGTTAAGACAAATCAAATTAACATGTTTGTTCACGAAATTTTAATGTTTACGAATATTGAACAGGTGGAAATAATGAACATTAAGGATTGTTAATATGAATAAAGTAGATATTCATAATAATGCAATTTATAATTTGTAATAGGAGAATCTAATAACTTAGGACAGGAAAATAATAGATTGTAATGAAGATATTGGAGTTGATGGATTAGGTATAACAATTAACAATTAACGGATTATAATGATTGAAGAGATTAAGAAAGACGTTAAAAAGCACTAACTATTTAATATTATTGTATACAATAAGAGATCTGAGGAGTTTTTGTTGGTTGCATAAAAATTATATCCAAAAGTTAAAAAAGAATTTCGCAAAATAATATTAATATTTAAAAGATAATGGTAAGGTGTATATTAATACAAATGATATTTTCCTTTGTATAGATACTAAAAAAAAACAACCAGAAACAAAAAAGAAAATGGAAGCCGAGCATTTACAAAAACAGGTTTATGATTGGTTTTTAATCAGCGTTTTAGATTTCAAAATAAAAATCAAGATAGGAGAAAATTATAACTCAATACAGAAAAAAACAGTTTGAGGAGGTGAACCAGCAGTAGGTATATTAACTAAATTATTTACAGCCAGAAAAGTTCATCCTACTCTATAAAAGAAACTTCAGAAGAGTTAATGATAAATCATTTATAATTAACAGATTATAACGTTAATATAGTGCCAAAAGAATAAGTTATGAAGACTTAATAATAAACTACGTACGATAAAAGAAGTAAAGAAACAGCAAAATAATACATCCAGCCAAAGCTATAAACAATTATGGAAACTATTTTGATGTTTTAGCCATAACTCAAAAATTCACAACACTATCTAAGGCATCATCTGCATCCTTATGAATAAAGTTAGCTTGATAATTGAGTGTAGTTTTTAGGTCACTGTGACGGTATAGCTTTTGCAACATTAAAGGATGAATATTATCCCCAGCAATGTTTCCAAATGAGTGCCTAGCGATATGCATAGTTATTTTTTTGGTTATACCTGCTTTCTTAGCTATTGATTTTAAATGTGTATTAAATTTTCTATTAGCAGTTTTTATTTTATTGAAAACATCTTTGGGGTTTGTTAGATCAGCTTTTTTTAGTTCTGGAAATATAAAATCAATTTCACTTCTTTTATCTGCTTTATATTTATCTAATATAAGTAAGGCTTTTTGCGGAATCTTGATAGAAATCAATTTTGAATTTTTGCCCATTCTATATTGAAGTCTATTATCATTGATATCAGACCATCTCGTTCTAAGAACATCTGCAATTCTCATTCCAGCAAAGTTGAAACTGTAAAGCCAAACATTTCTTGCATGTTTTTGACTAGGCGATAGATCATTTAAACTTTCAATGATTTTAATTTCCTGAATGTTAAGTCCAATTTTTATAGATTCGGGAAACTTAATTTTTATTTTATTTCCTCCAAATGGGTATAATTCTCTACTTACAATTTTCTGTTCTGTTGCTCTATTGTATAATAAACGGATGAGTACCATAATATTCATTATAGTTGTTTCTGAGAGTTTGTGCTTAGTTTTACAATATAACATTAACTTTTTCAAAAAGCGTTCGTCAATTTCTTGAAAAGTGAGTTGTTTGGATTTATAGAATTTGAATATATAACTAATCCAGGCTTTATCAGCTGAGAGTCTATTGAGTTTTTCTAAACTTTCTAAATCATCCAAGTGTTCTTGTGCAAGTTCAAAGAATGTAGAATTTCTGCCAGAACAGTATAACTCCTTCTTAATTTGATTAGCCGAAGCGTCTTTTTTTTCAGACTGAAGGGTTATTAATGCCTTGTTTAATTTTGATAATTCTTGAGATAATAGACTGTTTAAACTATTTGAATTTACATGAGATTTTTTAACTCTAATATTTTTCTCATCCCAATCCTCAATGTCTATATAATGACCAACATATTGATACGTTGAACGACGATTTTTCGTAATCCGAATTGCTAAAGGATAGAGACCTTTTGAATTTGCTTTTTTACGAAGAACTATTTTAGCATTTGATGACATAATTAACCTGTTTTGATCACGAAAGTCAAGTCAGGTACAACATAGGTACAACATTCAATTTTGAATGTAGTTTTTACCTAAGAATTACCTCAAAGATACAAATTTATTGGTCTTTTTGGGTACAACATAGGTACAACAAATGCTGAATTTAGCTGATATTAGATAATATCAAAGAAAATGATATATTTTGTAATTAACTATAAATGAACGACTTTGGTGTTGTTTGGTCAAAGGTACGCTAGACTTAGGATCTAGTGCCGCGAGGTGTGAGAGTTCGAGTCTCTCCGCCTGTACTGAGTAAGAAAGCTAACTTTAACGAGTTAGCTTTTTTTGTGCTTATATGTAATTAATTGATTTGCTGTACTAACAACTCTTAAAGACAAAAAAAGAGAGCTTCCGTTTAAAGAAACTCTCCTTTTAGTAAAAAAACACTTAATTAATTAAAGCTTTACTAACTTAGTTGTTAGGGTTTGGTTAGTGTCGTTTTGAACTTTAACCATGTACATACCAGAATTTAAAGATGATATGTCGAACGTATCGGTTCTTGTAAAATAACCTTGGAACGATTTAACTAATTTTCCGGTTAAATCATAGACTTCAACATTAGAAACGTTAACACTAATACTAAAAGCAGTTTCTGAAGGATTAGGATAAATATTGAAACCTAATATGGCGTCGTCATCAATGCTTAAAACATTTGAAGATGTGTTTCCTAATATTCTAAACTGACCAGCAGGTATGGTTAGTGCTGAGGTCGAATTACTAACAGTAGTGCTTCCTGTAGCATCCATAAGATCATACCATGTAGTGGTTACTCCTGCAGGGAAATTAGTATCAATACTTCGTGTAACAACGTCAAAATTGGCATATATAATTACATTTTTCAATTCTGAACTTGGTATTGAATTATCAAAAATATCAATTCTTGGTGTTAAGTTTCCTGAAGTGATGGCATAATCTCCTTTAAAAACTGGTTCTTCAATTTTTAGTTTATGAAGTTTAGACCAATCGTTATAAATCTGACCTCTAAGAGCATCCGTTAACCAGTTATTTGCCCATTGTGGTTGTGGTTTCGTATCTAATTTACAACCGTCGTTGTCATAACTTCCATCGTTACATGTAAAGATAGAAGTATCCATTCCTAATTCTCCAAAATGCCAAATCATTTTTGGCCCAGGAACCATTACAGAAATGGCTCCTAATGCAGACATTCTAGATAAGGCAGTATTCAAATCTTGAACGTTATGACTGCTATTACTTGTGTTACCAAAGGCTACATTCTTGTACATTAAACGTTCTTCATCATGACTTTCAGTATAGCCAACTAATCTAGGCCCGTTAAAGCCAGAGTGTGCTTTATGGCCCATTCTGTTGATGTTTTTATCACCACCTTGACCCATTGTGATTTCTCCGTATTGGGAATTCATATTTCCCCACATCATGACTCCTTTACCTTCGCTTAGTCTGTAATTAGCCCATTCTTTTTCTTCATTGTCAGATCCTAAATGCTCAAAAATTACGTAATGGTCTGGGTCTACTGACCATGAATGATCGGCATATTCTTTTAAAACATCCACTCGATCTTGTTGGTAATTTCCAGTACAGCCTGCATCTCCATCATAAGTCCCATTTCCACAATTTTGTGTAAATCCTTTGGTTAAATCCCAACGGAAACCGTCAATTTTATATTCTTCAATCCAATAACCAACGACTTGTTTAACATAGTCTTTGGTGTAATCTGAACTGTGATTAAAGTCGTTACCAACACTATATGAGTGTGTTGGGTACACATTAAAGTATGGGTTTTCTGTTGAAGGACCTCCCCAACCATCACCATCAGGATCGTCCATCCACATTCTCACCATTGGATTTCTTCCAAAAGCGTGATTAAAGGCGATATCTAAAATCACAGCAATACCGTTTTGATGACAAATATCAACGAGCTCTTTGAATTTTTCTTGTGTTCCGTAAAATTTATCAATGGCCATATGAAATGCGGTATTATACCCCCAACTTTCGTTGCCTTCATATTCCATAATTGGCATTAATTCTATAGCATTGACATTTAGATTTTTGAAATAGTCAATCTTATCAATTATGGTCTGAAAATTACGGTCAGTATCAAAATCTCTAATTAAAACTTCATAAATAACTAAGTCTTCTTCTGCGGGCTTAGTGAAATTGGTGACTTGCCAATTGTAAGGAGTTTGACCTGTTTGTAAAACGGTAACTTCACGTTCTTGTCCTTCGGGATATACAGGTATATTTGGATAAGTTGAAGCCGGAATATAAGCGTCATCAAAAGGAGATAAAACTAAAGGAGAATATGGGTCTGCAACTTTTACTAAGGCAGGTGAATTAGCTATAGGATTGGTGTCAAAAACCCAATATTGGTATGTTTCAATAGCTCCAGGTGTTAACCCTGAAACTTCCAACCAAAACTTTCCAGTAGCTGGATCACGTTTCATAATATCGGCAGTAGATGGAGTGTAGTTGTTCCAACTTCCAGCAACTTGTATAAATTCTTTATAAGGTGCTGTTAAAACTAAAGTCGCTTTAGTAGCATCGCTGTGGTAATTAATCCCATCAACCATGTTAGTTGGCATGGCTTCTTCTACTACGGTTGGTACAACAATAACATCAAAACTAGCTTCTCCGGTATCTGTAGAACCTGGAGGAGTCCCTACAAATTTTACAGTACCACTTTCTGTGATATTTGTAAGTGTTGAATTACAGGCCGGAAACCCACAAGAACCAGTAGTGGCTAAAACCTCATTATAGTATATTTCGAAACTACCCATAACCGTTGTAGAACCTTGATATGTAATGGTTGCACTTACAGAGAGATCACTACCAGAATTTATAACAACAACCTCACTAGTAGGTTGTGTGATATTGATTTGTACTTTTCCAACAGGAAAAATAAAATCACTACAACCATTATCTTTCAATTCTTGGTCACCAGTGGCATTTCTAAATACCATTCCTATTTGTGTCGCACTATCTGCTTGAGCTTGCGAAATGCCGTAATATGTTTGTGGAGTAATGGTAATACTAAACGTACCATCTCCATTATTTGTCATTTCACCAACACCATCATCTAGCCCCCAATTACCAACAACTCCATACCCGAAGGCATCAGAATTATTACCAATTCCAGAATGCATATATACTTTTGTTGGGTTATTTAGGCCATTACAATTGCTATCCGTGCTATTAACATCAACAGTTATTGTTACAGGCTGATCGACTTCGATTGCACTGACGCTAAGGCTAACTTGTGCATGCGCGAAGTATGAGAACACTATAAAAAGTGCAAGTAATATTTTCTTCATAGTTAAAATTTTTAATAAAAAAAGCTATGTATTAAACATAGCTTTTTTTATGAATATCAATTAGTTAATCTAATGTAATAGTTAAATTGACGGTATCAACTGTTAGTGTGTACGTACCAGGCGTACCATCGAATGAGAAATTTAAATCACCATCCATAGCATTACTAAAGTTACTATCAATCGTGTAGCCTAGACCTTCATAAGTTGGGTAATTTATACCTGAACCCCAATCGTTATTAACTGTAAAGAATCTAAACGCATCATTTGTTAATTCTATGTCACCAGAGTATATTCCGGCACCAGTACAAGGTAAAGCAACAGGACTATCCCATCCCCAACCAGCATCAGCAATACCTGCACCAACTAGCCAAAGTTGTTCAAATTCGCATTGTAATTGTTCAGGACCTAATGTAATGGTTTTATTAATATCATCAACAGTTAAGTAGTACGTACCAGGTGTACCATCGAAAGAGAAATTTAAATCACCATCCATAGCATTGCTAAAGTTACTATCAATCGTGTATCCTTGATCTTCATAAGTTGGGTAGTTAGTTCCAGAACCCCAATCGTTATTAACGCTGAAGAATCTAAATGCATCATTAACTAATGCTACATTTCCGGCATAGGTTCCGTTACCAGTACAAGGTAAAGCAACAGGACTATCCCATCCCCAACCAGCATCAGCAATACCTGCACCAACTAGCCATAATTGATCAAAGTTACAGTTTGGTCCAACAACTGCAGGGCCTAATGTAATTGTTTTAGCTGCCGTATCAACTTCTATAAAATATTCACCAGGGGTTCCTGTAAATTGGAAATTACTGTCACCGTCTAAAGCATTTACTAAGTTAGAATCTATGGTGTAACCAACAGCTTCGTAATATGGATAATTTAAGCCTGAATTCCAATCTGAAGCCACGGTAAAGAATCTAAACGCATCATTAATTAAATTAATGTTTCCAGAGTACTTAGTTCCTTGTAGTGGTAACTCAACTGGAGAATCCCATCCCCAACCAGCATCAACAGCACCTGCCCCTACAACATATAATACTGGAGCTAATTCTACACTAAAAGGAGTAACGGTAATTGTAATAGGATCTGAAAAACGTTCCATATTTCCACCAGCCATCTCAATGGTCGCTTTAATTCTAATATCTAAACTTCCTGCTTCTTCTGCCGTAAGTCCTGAGTTAAGCACAATCTCGTTAAAAGCTTCATGTGTACTAGAAAAAGAAAAATCTGTTGCACTTTCACTAACTGCAGTGGCGAAATTAGTACCAGCTTGTGCAAATTGAACTTCATAATTAACACTTACAGTGCTATTTTCACCAAAGTCTGGATCGTCCCAAGTTACAGCAATAGCGTCATCCGTTGGTGTGGTTTCAAGTAATACCAATTCGAAGGTGTTATCTGGACTTGTAATTACAGGAATAGCCTCTGAATATGAAGATACACTAAAGCTTATACTATTAGTTATATTAGATCCTGAGGTTACTCTCATAAAAACCGTGAACGGTTCAAAAGCATCTGCTCCTTGATCTAATAGTAAATTATTAAATTCGGCAACAGTCATGGTAAATCGATCGGAAGTAGACGATCCAATAACTGTAGGATTTTCAAATAACGCATCTGGTGATAATTCAACCATATAGCTATCTCCAGAGTTTAATTGGTCATTCCATACAATAGTGAATGCTTCATTATTCGGAAGATTATAATTTAAATTAATATTAGAAATCGCTGGCTCCAAAAGTTTAAATGAAGCATCAGGAGTAGTAATATCAATACTTTCTTCTGTTTCGCACGCCACAAAAACTAAGAAAAGACTTAGAATAAGCGCACTAATTTTATTGAAATTCATAGTGTTATTTTTTTATAAGTTAAGTGGGATCATTATATAATCTCCAGTTAAGTCGTTAAACCAAACCTCATAGTCATCTTGTACAATAACAGGAATAGATCCGCCTCCGTCAGTCGCAACACCAGAGAATGATGTATCTCCTCCCCAAGAAGATCCTGTATTGGTTACAAATTGTAAATTGCCAGATTGAAGATTTACGCTGGTAATATTCCAGATGTGTGGATCAACGTTAGATTGCGTCATTGAAACATTCCCTCCAGATAAAGCACTACCTTCTATGGTTATGCTTGAATAATCTATTGCGCCACTCACGTCAAAGCTTGAAAACGTATAGTGAGGTTCTTCAGTTGGCATAGAGAAATTAATGGTAAATGTGTAATAGCCATCTACCTCTATTCCAAAACGTCCAGGGTCTCCATCTTGTGTGGTTGGGTTTCCTGCAATATTTCCAGACACTTGCTTAGTGTCGTCACCTTCATTATCTGTAACTCCCCATTGTGGTTGCCATTGTCCACGTTCTTCTAAAATTTTAAATCGTCCTTGGTCAAAACCACCACTTCCTGTCCCGAAGAATCCAGTATAGGTGTACAAATTACCATTAAGCCCATCTCTGAACAATGGTGGATTATTATTGTTGTTATTCCAATCAGGATCTTCCCAAACTCCATTACCGTCTATATCTAGTGCATTTCCAACTAAATAAAAATCTTTTAATGTATAGTTGTAGTAAGGTTGTACTTCAAAACTAATAATATTAGAACTCACAGGAAGACCGTTTTGTGTCCCTAATGAACTTTCTACTTTAGCATACAAAGTATTAAAGAAAAAAGGAGGTAATCCTGCAGCACCAGCCGAAGAATTTAATTCACTAACTGACAAGGTTGCTGATGTTGTTCCTGTGATTATTGTTGCTACAACAGGATTTGTAAATGCTTCATCAGCAGAAAAAATGACAGCATAATTTTCGGATGCTTGTTGGCCATAATCAGCTTCATTCCAGTTAAATGTTATTGCAGGATTTCCAGGATTAGAGGCATCTAACTCTATCACTGTAATAGGAAGTTCTGCAAGCGTAATAGGTTCTGTTTCTGTAGCTGTAAATACTGAGGTGTCATCTTCACAAGAATTTAAAAGGAATCCTAGTGAGAGTACAGTTAACAGTACAGCTTTTAGTTTTAGTATTTTTTTCATTGCTTTATTTTTTAGTATCCAGGATTTTGAGTAAGATTCGGATTAGAAGACATACTTAAACTAGGTATAGGAAATAAGTTTAAATGTGCTGGTATAGCTATACCATTACTTCCGTTTCCTTTCCATGCCCAATTGTAATTTCCTCCGGTATATAATCCAAAACGAATTAAATCTTGTCTTCTGTGTCCTTCCCAATGTAATTCTCTAGATCTTTCATCTAATATAAAAGGTAGGGTTAAATCAGAAGCAGAAATCATATTAGGGTTGTTGGCACGAGTTCTTAATGCATTTACTAAGTTAACAGCTTCGGTAATGGTTCCTCCACCGCCACGAAGATGTGCTTCAGCATACATTAAATGTACATCAGCTAATCTAAATAGTGGAAAATCTGTATCAACAAATGTTTGATCTATCCCAGCAACTCCATTAGAACCGATATTAGAATATTTTTTAATAATATAACCTTGGTTAGGATCAGAGATATCCGTAATTCCAATAGGTCTATCAGCAGAAATGATTGTGTTTCTATCATCATCAATAAAGTTTCCACCTTCCCATAATTGAGCAAATTCTTTTCTAACTCTAAGTGCGCCTCCCCAGCCAGCTTCTGATACACCAACTTCGGCACCATTAACTTCAAGACTACCTACAGAACCGTTAATCATAACTGTTGTTGGTCCGTAGTTTTGAATTGTAGAACCATCAGAAATAATAGGAAAAATAACTTCTCCTGTTGCTGAATTGACATTATTGTCTGCTTGGAATAGATGTTTGTATTCCGTTGCAAGAACATAACCAGAGTTTAATAATTGTTGGCAGTAGTTCATACAATCGGTATATCTAGGTGTTCCTGTATAAACTTCGGCATTAAGATATATTTTAGCAAGAATCATATAAGCAACACCTTTATCTGCTCTACCATATTCGTTTTGACCAGCATCTACTAAATCTGATTCAATGTCTAATAATTCACTTTCAATAAATTCAAAAAGCTCTGTGCGGTTGGCAACAGGTAAAACCGAGTTGACAGGATTAGCTTCTGTTCCAAAGTTGGCTTTTCCATAAAGATCCATCATATAATAATAAGACAGCGCTCTTAATAATCTAGCTTCAGCACGATATTTAACGATGTCTTCACGTCCACTTTCAGAGACTCCTCTTGAATCTAATTTTTCTGGAGTTGTTTCTCTCAAAAAGTTATTGGCAAGTGCAATAGTTAAATGAGTTCTACTAAACATTCCTAAGATTAGAGGGTTTTGAGCGGTCCAAATGTTACGTTGAAGTTCTCTAGTTCCTGGGTCATTTTCGTAAGACCAAATCATTTGATCTGCTGTTAACGTCTGTAGGTATAACAATACACGACCAAATTGACTTGTACCAGCATCAATACCTTCAATATTAGAAGATTCTGGTCCGCCTGTTCCTGTTAATGCTAAATTAGCATATACACCTGCTAATACCCGTTCGTAGGCTGCTTCATCTTCGTAAAGTGTTGAGCCTAATATGGTGTCGTCATCATTTGGTGTTATATTTAAATCTTCAGTACAAGACGTCAATGTAAACACCGTTAAAACGGCAATGACACTAATATTTTTTATTATTCTTTTCATAGTTATTAAAATTTGAAATTAGCACCAATTAATATGTTTCTTGGTCTAGGATAAATTGTATTATCAATACCATTGAATACTTCTGGATCTAAACCGCTGTATTCTGTAATGGTAAATACATTTTGAACACCACCCCAAACTCTAATCGATTTTATAAATTTTGATAAGTCTTTAAACGTATAGCCTAAAGTAATGTTATCCATTTTTAAGAACGATGCATTCTCAACATAGACATCTGAAATAATGACATCAGAGGTTGTTTGAAAGTTCGTGTCTAAAACTGATGTAGGGATGTTTCCTAAAACAGCATTGCTACGTAATAAATCATATTGCGCACGCGCAGAATTTACATTGTTATAAACGTAGTTTCCAATGTTGGCTCTTAAGTTAAATGAAAAATCAAAGTTCTTGTACTCTAGATTAGTTTGGAATCCTAAGATAACATCAGCATCTGGGTTTTCTTTAAGATAACGATCTTCATCATTAATAATGTTATCACCATTTAAATCTACATAAGCCCCTTCGATATAATTACCTTGAGTATCTCTTAGTTGTTTAAATACGTAGAAAGAATTTGGTGATTCACCTTCTCTAAATAACTGAACAAAGTTTCCTGTTCCTCCTGCAATACCACCAGTAGTTACATCTTGGCCAAAGGCTAATTCTGTAATCTCTCTATCTAAAAGTGTTGCATTAAAGTTGAAATTTAAGTTGAAATCTTCCTTTTTGATAACGTCTGTATTAATTGTAAATTCTAAACCTTGAATTCTAAGATTTCCAATATTTTGAACAATACTGTTTGAAAAATTACTTCCATCTGGCACAGGTGCATTAAATAATAAATCTTCCGAATCTTTCTGGAATACGTTTAAACTACCTGTAATGCGTTCATCAAATAAGCCGTAATCTACACCAATTTCTAAAGTTTTTGTTTCCTCCCATTTTAAATCAGGATTAATTTCTGAAGGAATTAATGACGATATAACCCCGTTACCAAATTGATATTGAGAATTATTCTGACCTGCTTGGTAACGACTTAAAAATAAATCACGTTCACCAATTTCTTGCTGTCCTGTAATACCATAACCAACTCTTAACTTTAAAGTAGAAATGGTCTTAGATTCTTTAAGAAAATCTTCATCACTTACTTTCCATGCGAAAGCACCGGCATAGAAATTTCCCCATCTGTTGTCTTCACTAAAACGCGAGGTACCATCTCTTCTATAAGTAAGTGTCATTAAGTATTTTTCATCTAGAGTAAGATTAGCTCTTCCAAAAAAACCAATTAATACAATGTCTGGATCTGCAAAGGTATCACCAAAACTATTGGGATCCATTTGGTTTCCTGTATAATAGCCTTCGTTAGTAAATCTTTGGTAAGAATAACCAGCAGTTAAATCAGTTCCTATTTTACCAAATTCTTTTTTATAGTTTAAGAAACCATCTAAAGATTGATTGGTTCTTTCTTGGTAACTAAATGATCTATTTCCTTTAATAGGGTCATTTGTTGCGTAGACGGCATTGTTACGAGTTATACCTTCGGTTTTATCGTAACCTAAGTTTAATACTAATTTCATTTCTGGTAAGAAATGGAATTTATAATCGAAATTGATATTACCAAAGAAACGCTCAGAATCTCCAATATTATTAGTTTGTAGTAATGATGCTACAGGGTTTGAACCTCCTAATAAAAGGGTGTTTCCGTTTCTATGTTGGTAGAATCCTCCAAAAGGAGACGTTGGATCATAAACAGGCTGTGTTGGGTCATAACCAAGTGCAGCTCCAATTTGTCCCGAATCTGCAAATCTGTTATCCTCGTATGAGAGGTTTGTATTTATGTTAACTTTAAGATGATTATCTAAAAACGTTGGATTTAAAGATAACGATAAGTTACGTCTGTCGAATTCTGAGGTTAATAAAGCTCCTTCTTGTTCCGTAACACCAAAAGAAAAACGTGCTGGTATAGCATTAAATAAAGATCCTCTTAAGGTAATGTTGTGGTTAACGGATACCGTTTTTCTGAAAATTTCATCCTGCCAATTGGTATTAGCGTCTCCTAATTGAGAGATGAAAGAATCTGGTAAGTTTTGAGCTGCTACTAATGCTCTGTATTCGTTTGCCGAGAAGACTTCAATTTGCTCATCAATATCTCCTAAGGTATACTGTACATCGTAATCAGCACTAAACTCAGATTTCCCTTTTTTAGTGACAATAATAATGACACCATTCGACGCTCTAGAACCATAAATAGCAGTTGCAGAAGCATCTTTTAAAACGGTAAATGAATCAATGTCGTTAGGGTTAATACTCGATAAAATACCTCTAGAACCCCCTACGTTATCATTTGTAATTGGTAAGCCATCAATAACAATTAATGGATTGTTAGAGGCGTTAATAGAAGAGCCACCTCTAATTTTAATTTCTGATCCAGATCCTGGCGCACCACTAGTATTAATAGTTACACCGGCAACACGACCGCTTAATAAGTTTTCAGGTGTTACAATGTTTCCACGTGTAAAATCTTTTGACGTTACAGCTTCAACAGAACCTGTGGCGTCTTTTTTAGTGGTTGTACCATAACCAATAAGGACAACTTCGTCTAATTGAGAAGCGTCCTCTTCAATAACGACATCTATAGTGGCTTGGCCTGTAAACTCAATTTCTTGTGTTGTATAGCCAAGATAAGAAACTACGATAATTTCACCTTGGCTTAGTTCTAAGGAAAATTTACCGTCGAAATCCGTGGATGTTCCTCTGGCAGTACCTTTAATAATAACATTTACGCCTGGTAGAGGCATGGCGTTTGCTTTGTCTGTAACAGTACCAGTGACGGTAGATTGTGCCATCAACGTTGCTGGCAGCATAATGAGACAGAATAGTAAAGCATTTAAAACTGTTTTCATAAAATGTATTTAAGTTAATTGCTTGTTTAATAGATTTATATTTTCACTTCTCGGGTTAAATCTATGTAAATTTAATGTGAATTGAGGTTTAAAAAAGATGACGAAAGTCACGAAAACGTTTTCGTGTTAAAAACTTTTCTTAAAATATTAACATTCGGAGAAGATTAGTAAAAAACTGAGTATCTTTTATTAATAATATCTAAAAATTGCGAAGTCAAAAATTCTTTAATTTAATATTTGACTTATATTCGTTTATTCTTAGCCTTATTTAAGAATGAAGCCTATAAAGCGTTTTGTTAGATCAAGGAATGCTTGGTGACGTATAAGATGCAACAAAATAAAGAATTAATATACACACATGAAAAGAAAAATAACATTAAAACAAATAGCAAGAGAACTCGATGTTTCTATTTCTACAGTGTCTAAGGCGTTGCGTAATAGTGCCGAAATTAGCGACGACACCAAACAGAAGGTTCAGGCATTCGCTAAACTCTATAATTATAGACCAAATAATATTGCTTTAAGTCTTAAGAATAGAAGAACAAATACAATAGGAATCATAATTCCTGAGATTGTCCATCATTTCTTTTCTAAGGTTATTAGTGGAGTTGAGCTTGTAGCGAACAAAAGAGGTTATAATGTTATTATTGGTTTGTCTAATGAGTCCTTTTCTAAGGAGGTGATTAACATGGAAATGCTAGCCAATGGTAGTATTGACGGCTTTATTCTATCGATGTCTAAAGAAACCTTAAAGTTGCAAGATTATCACCATTTTAATGAAACGATGACGCAAGGAATGCCTATTGTAATGTTTGATCGTGTAGTGTCCGAGATAAAATGTGATAAGGTTATTGTTGATGATTTTAATGGTGCAAAAAAAGCAGTTGAAAAACTAATAGAAAATGGATGTAAATCCATTGCTTTAATTACTACAAAAGATTATGTAAGCGTTGGTAAATTAAGGACACAAGGTTATCTTGAAGCTTTAGAGGAACACCAAATGCCACCAAAATCAGAGTTAATTTTAAAAATTGACGAATCTTTAGATTATGAAGCGCATTTAGAGGCACTTGAAAAGGAAATAGAGCAGTTGTTTCAGTCCAACCCTAAATTAGATGGTGTTTTTGCTGTGAATGAAATATATGCCTTATTGGCCATGAAAGTCGCTCGAAAATTAGGACTCGATGTGCCTAATGATGTACAGGTTATTGGTTTTACTGATGGGGTGTTATCAAAACACGCAACACCAAGTCTTACTACCGTGAGTCAGCATGCGCAGCGTATGGGGGAAAAAGCTGCGGAACTATTAATTGATAAATTAGAAAGTGAATTTAATAGTGCAGATGAAGTCTTTCAAACCGTTGTAATTACTACAGATTTAGTTGAACGAGAATCTACCAAATAAAAATTTATCATTGCCGTTTTAAAATCTTTTTTATCTTTGTCGCATATTCAAAACTTATATTTTCACTTCTCATCATAAGTTTTGATAAGCTAAGCTTGTCAGAATAGTATTAACTTTAATATACTATTTAATGGAAAAGCGTAGATTAAGTTTCTGGCAAATCTGGAACATGAGTTTTGGATTTCTAGGGATACAGATGGGTTTTGCCCTTCAAAATGCCAACGCAAGTAGAATTCTTCAAATTTTTGGAGCAGATGTCCATGAGTTATCATGGTTTTGGATTATAGCGCCTTTAATGGGACTTATAGTTCAGCCTATTGTTGGATATTATAGCGATAGAACTTGGGGTAAATTAGGACGACGAAAACCTTATTTTTTAGTAGGAGCTATTTTATCGTCAATTGGTCTTGTGCTTATGCCACAAGCAGACATGTTTATTGCCTTTTTACCAGCACTATGGGTTGGAGCAGGGATGCTAATGATTATGGATGCCTCTTTTAATATTGCTATGGAGCCTTTTAGGGCTTTAGTTGGTGATAATTTAAGAACCGATCAGCGTACGGCAGGTTTTAGCATTCAAACAGCATTAATCGGTTTCGGAGCCGTTATTGGGTCTTGGTTGCCTTATGCCTTAACCAATTGGTTTGGGGTGTCAAATGAAACTGTTGCAGGTGTTGTTCCAACAAATTTAATACTATCTTTTATTATAGGTGCTGTGATCTTAATCATCTCGATTTTGGTAACAGTTATTACTACAAAAGAGTATACACCAGAAGAATTACATAGTTTTGAAGATCAGGAAGAGACCTATGCTGATAAAATAGCTAATGAAGAAAAATCGAGTTTAGTTGATATTTTTGATGACTTTAGAAAAATGCCAACAACAATGCGTCAGCTAAGTTGGGTACAATTCTTTTCTTGGTTTGGACTTTTTGGAATGTGGGTCTTTGCAACACCTGCAATCGCACAACACATTTATGGTTTGCCTTATACAGACAGCAGTAGTTCTACGTATCAAGATGCTGGAGATTGGGTTGGTATTCTTTTTGGAGTCTATAATCTTGTTTCTGCATTTTATGCTTTTGTACTTCCTTATATCGCAAAGAAAATAGGACGAAAACGCACGCATGCCATATCCTTAGTTATTGGAGGATTAGGTTTACTTTCAATTTACATCATGCCAGACAAAAACTGGCTCATCGTTTCTATGATTGGTATAGGAATCGCTTGGGCAAGTATTTTGGCTATGCCTTACGCTATTTTAGCTGGTTCAATTTCTCCAAAAAAGATGGGTGTTTATATGGGGATTTTTAATTTCTTCATTGTAATTCCTCAAATAATTAATGCCTTAATTGGTGGACCTCTTGTTAAATATGCCTATGGAAATCAAGCCATATTTGCTTTAATGATAAGTGGTATTAGTTTTTTAATCGCAGCAGCATTAGTATCAAAAGTTAAAGACGTTGATGACGTTATTCAAAAATAAATAGATGAACAAAAAAGGATTCATATTCGATCTCGATGGTGTAATAGTAGATACCGCCAAATATCACTTTTTAGCATGGCAGCAATTGGCTAAAGGTTTAGATATCGATTTTACAGAAGAAGAAAACGAACAATTAAAAGGAGTTAGCCGTGTACGCTCTTTAGAAAAAATATTGGCTTGGGGAAATAAAACCATTTCTCAAGAATTGTTTAACGAACTCATGGGTAAAAAGAACGAAGAGTACTTAAGTTTTATTGCCGAAATGGATGAAAATGAAATTCTACCCGATGTTCCAAGAGTTTTACAAACACTAAAAGAAAATAATCAACCGATTTCTTTAGGTTCAGCAAGTAAAAATGCTAGAACCATTTTAGAACGTGTGAATTTACTAACGGACTTCGATGCTATTGTAGATGGTAATGATGTCAGCAAAGCAAAGCCAAATCCCGAAGTGTTTTTAATTGCCGCTAAGGAGATCAACATAAAACCAGAAGATTGTATTGTTTTTGAGGATTCTGTTGCTGGAGTTGAAGCAGCTAATACAGCCAATATGATATCTATAGGTATCGGAAGTAAAGACGTATTAGGTCATGCAGACTACGTGTTCAATGATTTTACAGAAATATCAGATGATTTTATAAAATCATTAATAGAAAACTAAACATAAAAAAAATGTCTCATAAAGAGACTTTTAAATAATATTATAAATGAACCTAGATTACATCATCCCAAACAACTGGTCAATTTTAGAAGAAGGATTTGAACCAGATCATGTTAAAGCATCAGAAAGTTTATTTAGCATTGGAAATGGTGCTATGGGACAACGTGCTAATTTTGAAGAAAAATACTCAGGCCCTACATTTCAGGGGAGCTACATTGCAGGCGTTTACTATCCCGATAAAACTAGAGTTGGTTGGTGGAAAAATGGGTATCCAGAATATTTTGCTAAAGTTTTAAATGCGCCAAGTTGGATAGGGATTAATGTCATTATTAATAACGAACAACTCGATTTATTTACTTGTAAAAACGTAAAAAACTTTCGTAGAGAACTAAACATGAAAGAGGGTTGGTTGTCTCGTAGTTTTGTTGCAACGCTTCAAAATGATATTGAAGTTGAAGTGAAAACGACCCGATTCCTAAGTTTAGATTTAGATGAAGTTGGAGCGATTAATTTCAACATTACACCTCTAAATGCAGCTGCAGAAATTACCTTCGAACCATATTTAGATTCAGGAATTACAAACGAAGATACCAATTGGGACGATAAGTTTTGGGACACCTTAAATGTGAGTCACAAGAATCATCAAGCCTTCATTCAGGCTAAAACCATGAAAACAGATTTTTACACCTGTACCTTTATGGAGTCTCAAGTTTTTATTGATGGTAAATCGGTATTAACTGAACCAAATTTTACGGCAGATTCAAATTTAGCGGCTTTCAGTTATACTTATAATGTTGAGCAAGGAGAAACATATTCTATTCACAAATTTGGAGGTTATACTGTAGATCGCAATCACGATAAAAATGAATTAGTTGCTGCAGCAAAATCCACATTAAGTAAAGCTACAGAAGCTGGTTTTTCTAAGTTATTAGACAACCAAAAAGAAGCTTGGGCTAAAATTTGGGATATGGCAGATATTACCATTGATGGTGATGTTAAAGCACAGCAAGGGATTCGTTTTAATATTTTTCATCTCAATCAAACGTATTCAGGTACAGATGCCACTTTAAATATTGGTCCAAAAGGATTTACGGGAGAAAAATACGGAGGAAGTACCTATTGGGATACTGAAGCGTATTGTATTCCTTTTTATATGGCAACTAAAGACCAAGAAGTCGCTAGAAACCTTTTAAAATATCGTTATAACCATCTTGAAAAAGCCATAGAAAATGCTGAAAAATTAGGCTTTTCAAATGGAGCGGCTTTATATCCTATGGTGACCATGAATGGTGAGGAATGCCATAACGAATGGGAAATTACGTTTGAAGAAATTCACAGAAATGGCGCTATAGCTTTTGCCATCTTTAACTATTATAGATATACAGGTGATTTTAGCTACATTCCAGAAATGGGACTTGAAGTCTTAATCGGAATTGCACGTTTTTGGCATCAAAGAGCTAATTTTTCTACAAACCAGAATAAGTATGTTATTCTTGGAGTTACAGGACCAAATGAATATGAAAACAACGTTAATAACAATTGGTACACAAATTATATTGCGAAATGGTGTATCGATTATACCTTAGAAACGATTGAAAAAGTAAAAGAAGGTTATAATGATGATTATAACAGAATTGCTGGTAAAACTAAAATTACACATGAGGAGTTAGACCTTTGGAAAAAGGTAGCCGACAATATGTACTTTCCATATTCTGAAGAACACAAGGTGTTTTTACAACAAGATGGCTTTTTAGATAAAGAATTAATCACAGTAAAAGATTTAGACCAATCACAACGACCAATTAATCAAAAATGGTCTTGGGATAGAATTTTACGTTCTCCTTACATAAAGCAAGCAGATACACTACAAGGAATGTATTTCTTTGAAGATAAATTTACCACGGAAGAATTAGAACGTCACTTTGAGTTTTATGAACCATTTACAGTTCACGAAAGTTCATTGTCCCCTTGTGTACATAGTATTCAAGCGGCTAAATTAGACCGTATGGATCAAGCTTATACCTTTTATCTAAGAACATCTCGATTAGACTTAGATGATTACAATCACGAAGTACACGAAGGTTTACATATCACCTCAATGGCTGGTACTTGGATGAGTATTGTTGAAGGGTTTGGAGGTATGCGAGTTAAAAATGATACCTTATCTTTTGAACCTAAAATACCAAAACAATGGGAGGCGTATTCGTTTAAAGTGAATTTTAGACATCAAATTATCACTGTAAGTGTTAGCCAAAACGAAACACAATTTATATTAGAAGGCGATAAAGATTTAACCATTTATGTAGATGGAAAAGAAGTTTCAATTAGTCCTAATAATAGGGTTACCGTTTAAATAAAACTATAATTTCCTGTCGGGTTTCTATAACCTGACAGGTTTTTAAAATAAATAGACATGAAAGCACTAAAACACATTTTTATAATATTTATCCTTATTAATGTGTCGTGCAAAGAAACCACGTCTAAAACAACAGTTGTTTCTAAAACGGTTTTAGAAATTAGAAACGATATTGAACGTGTTGAGCCCCCAAATTGGTGGGTTGGTTTTAAAAATCAAAACGTGCAACTACTGGTTAAGCATCCAAACATTGGTAATGCAATACCTCAAATTTCGTATCGCGGAGTTACTCTCAAGGAAGTTCATAAGGCAGATAGTCCTAATTATTTATTTTTAGATTTAGATATCGCTGAAACAGCAAAAGCAGGGCAATTCAATATTACGTTTCAATTTGAAAATAAATTAGAATTAATTCATACTTACGAATTAAAGTCACGAGAAAAACCAGCCGAAGATTACATAGGATTTGATAGTTCTGATGCGATTTACCTTATTACACCAGACCGTTTTGCAAATGCCAATTCTAAAAACGATGAAGTAGAAGGGCTGCTTCAACAAGGTATTGATAGAACGGATGATTATGCGAGACATGGTGGAGATATTCAAGGGATTACCAAGCATCTAGATTATATTGAAGACCTAGGATTTACTGCCGTTTGGCCCTGTCCTGTTTTAATCAATGATATGCCCAATGGATCTTATCATGGCTATGCTATAACAGATTTTTATAAAGTCGATCCACGTTTTGGAACCTTAGAAACGTATAGAGAATTAGCCGATGATTTAAGATCGCGAGATATGAAACTCATCATGGATCAGGTGGCTAATCATTGTGGTTTATACCATTGGTGGATGGAAGATTTACCGTTTAACGATTGGGTAAACTATCAAGAGTTATACGAAGAACATATAGATAACTGGGATTGGAAAGTTACTAAAACATCCAACCACAGACGTACTACCAACCAAGATCCTTATGCCTCTAAAAGCGATCATCGCGAGATGGCTGATGGTTGGTTTGTTTCGGGTATGCCAGATCTAAATCAGCGCAATCCATTTATGGCAAACTATATTATTCAGAATAGTATTTGGTGGGTCGAAACTTTAGGTTTAGGAGGTATTCGTCAAGATACCTATCCATATTCTGATAAAGATTTTATGAGTGATTGGGCAGGAGCTATTATGACCGAATATCCTAATTTTTCTATTGTAGGTGAAGAATGGAGTTACAATCCATTATTAATAGGGTATTGGCAAGAAGGACACCATAACAACGATAAATACGATTCTAATTTAAAATCGACCATGGATTTTGCCATGCAAAAATATATCGTAGATGCCTTAAACGAAGACGAATCTTGGGATCAAGGACTTGTTAAAATGTATGAAGGCTTAGCTAATGATTTTGCCTATGCCTCTCCAAAAGATATTATGGCATTTTTAGACAACCATGATAAGAGTCGTGTTTTTACAGAATTTAAAGGCGATATAACTAATACTAAAATGGCATTGAGTTATCTATTGATGATGCCAAGAATTCCACAAATTTATTACGGAACAGAAATCTTAATGGACGATTTTGATAATCCTGGAGATCATGGTTTAATCCGCACAGACTTCCCAGGAGGTTGGGAAGGTGATACTGTAAATGCATTTTCAGGAGAAGGACTAACTGCAGCACAAAAAGACATGCAAGTCTATCTTAAACAAATCCTAAATTACAGAAAAAACAGCAAGGCTATTCACAATGGAAAAACCATGCATTTTGCACCAGAAAATGGAGTTTATGTTTTAGCTAGAATTTTGGATAATGAAACAGTTGTACACATCATTAATAAAAATGAAGATCTAATAGAATTAGATTTAGAAAGATTTGAAGAGTTAGGTTTAGATGGAAAGATGCTAAAAAATATCATTACTCAAGAAGACATAAAATGGAACACTAGTATAGCATTACCTGCCAAAGGTAGTTTCATTTTTACCACTAAGTTTTAATTAGAGTTTATATACAATTATCTAAAAATGAAAAATATAATTTTAGCGACCATAATCCTCTTTTCCTTTGCATTTTTAGCGGCTCAAAATACCAATCGTGTTTTTAAAAGTGCAGTTAAACAAGGTTTAGATTTAAAGGTAGAAGTCAATGATGGCTATTACATTTTTAAATCCTATTCGGCCAATATCATAGAAACGACCTTTGTCCCTCAAGGGGATTATCTCAAAAAGAAGTCTCATGCTGTAATTGCAGAACCTTATAGTTCTTATTTCGAAATGACAGACAGAGGTTCGGATGTGGTCTTAAAAACAAAGGGATTAAACGTAACGATAACTAAAGAACCATTTCAAATTTCATACTATTATAAAGATCAGTTTGTAGTTTCTGAAAAAGAAGGGTATGCAAAAAACGATAGTTTAGAAACTATAGAATTTAATCTTACAACAGACGAAGTGTTATATGGTGGTGGTGCCAGAGCATTAGGAATGAATCGTCGCGGTAACCGATTACAATTATACAACAGAGCTCATTACGGCTATGAAACCCATAGTGGGTTAATGAATTATACCATGCCAATTGTGTTGTCGTCTAACAAATACATGATTCATTTTGATAACGCTCCAATCGGCTTTTTAGATTTAGATAGCAAAGGAGATAATACCTTGAAATACGAAACTATTTCGGGTAGAAAAACCTATCAAGTCATTGTAGGAGACTCATGGTTAGATATGTTAGATAGTTATACCAATTTAACAGGAAAACAACCCATGGTGCCACGTTGGGCTTTAGGGAATTTTTCGAGTCGTTTTGGTTACCATTCACAGAAAGAAGTTGAACAGACAATCGCTAAATTTAATGATGAAAAAATTCCTGTAGATGCTATTATTCTCGATTTATATTGGTTTGGGAAAGAACTAAAAGGGACTATGGGAAATTTGGAAGTCTTTCGAGATTCCTTTCCTGATTTTGAAGGCATGGTAAAGCGCCTCAATACTAAAGGTGTAAAAACGATTACGATTACAGAACCTTTTGTACTAACAACGTCTAAAAAATGGAATGAAGCCGTTAAAAAAGATGTGTTAGCTAAAGATTCTTTAGGTAATCCTGCGAAATACGATTTCTATTTTGGCAATACAGGGCTCATTGATATTTACAATCCTAAGGGCGAAAAATGGTTTTGGGATATCTATAAAGGATTAGCCGACAAAGGAGTTGCTGGAGTTTGGGGCGATTTGGGCGAGCCAGAAGTGCACCCCAATTGGGTACAACATAAAACCGGTAGTGCAGATGAAGTTCATAATATTTACGGCCACGATTGGGCTAGATTGATTCATCAAGGTTATCAACGCGATTTTCCAAATACAAGACCATTCATCTTAATGCGTGCGGGCTACTCAGGGTCGCAACGCTATGGATTAATTCCTTGGTCAGGAGATGTAAATAAAACTTGGGGTGGTTTACAAAGTCAACCTGAAATTGCACTACAAATGGGAATGCAAGGATTAGCGTATATGCATAGTGATTTAGGTGGTTTTGCAGGTGCTAATTTAGATGATGAGCTTTATGTACGTTGGTTGCAGTACGGAGTATTTAATCCAATATTTAGACCACATGCTCAAGAAGATGTGCCAAGCGAACCCATTTTTAGAAGCGAAAAAGCAAAAGCACTAGCCAAGCAAGCTATTGAATTACGCTATAAATTATTGCCATACAATTACAATTTGGTATATGAAAATACCAAATTTGGGAAACCATTAATGCGACCATTGTTTTTTGAAGAAGCAGCTAATTCAGAACTGTTTAACTATTCAAAAACCTATTTATGGGGAAATGATATTTTAGTTTCACCTGTTTTAGAAGCAGCGATAACAGAACAAGACGTTTACTTTCCAAAGGACAATGTCTGGTTTGATTTTTATACGGATGAAAAAATAAATGGTGGACAAACAAAATCGGTAGCATTAAAAGAAAACTCAATTCCGACATACGTAAGAGCAGGAGCTTTTATTCCAAATACAAGTGTAGTTCAAACTACAGATAAATATGATGATAACGTATATAAAATTGATTACTATCACGATTCATCTGTTGTAACGGGTAGCCGACAAATCTATTCGGATGATGGAAAATCTGCAAATGCTGTTGCAAACGAAGCTTATGAAATTTTAAATTTTGATGTAACCACCAAAGGTTCTGTTTTAGAATTTAAATTCTCAGATAAAATAGGAAAGAATTTTAATTCAAAATCACGTTTATACTATCTAACTATTCACGGGTTAGCACATAAACCCAAACGAATTACAGTGGGCAGGCATTCGGATTTTGATTGGTCTGAGACCTTAAAAACTGCTAGAATTCCTATTGAAAGAAATTCAGGAGAAACTTCAATAATTACGGTTAAACTCAAAAAATAATCCAAATGAAAAATAGTAAAAGAATCGCAACGTTATTAGTTGTATTAAGTCTTTTTGGATGCAAAAATGAAACTAAGAACACAGACATGGAGCGTAGCCGAAATGATAAAGAAATAAAACAGAGCATGAAGAAAAAGGAAGTCGTTTATCAAGTCTTTACAAGACTCTTCGGTAATACTAATACCACCAATAAACCTTGGGGAACCCTAGAAGAAAATGGAGTTGGAAAATTTAATGACGTTACCGATAAAGCTTTAAGTGAAATTAAAGATTTAGGTGTGACACATATTTGGTACACAGGTGTGCCCCATCATGATGTGATTACCGATTATACAAAATATGGCATTTCAAACGACGATCCAGATATTGTAAAAGGTAGAGCAGGTTCGCCTTATGCAGTTAAAGATTATTATAATGTGAACCCAGATTTAGCTGTAAATGTTAAACATAGATTAGAAGAGTTTGAAGCCTTAATAGAGCGCTCACACAAAGCCGGATTAAAAGTGATTATTGATATCGTTCCAAATCACGTAGCGCGTAATTATCAAAGTTTAACTAATCCTGAAGGCACAACCGATTTTGGAGCTGAAGATGATACAACTAAAACTTACGACGTCAATAATAATTTTTACTATAATCCAGGTGAAGCATTTAAAGTGCCAGAATGGAAAAATGGCTACCAACCATTAGGAGGTGAGCAACATCCTTTAGCCGATAGTAAATTTGAAGAAGTACCTGCAAAATGGACAGGTAACGGATCACGTGCATCGCAACCAGATATGAATGATTGGTACGAAACGGTAAAAGTAAATTATGGAATTTCACCAGAAGGAAGAAAAGACTTTGATGAATTACCAGATGGTTTCGACAATGAGGATTACAAAAAACACTTCGAGTTCTGGAAAGATAAAACGGTTCCTAGCTCATGGATAAAATTTAAAGATATCGCCTTGTATTGGACCTCCAAAGGAGTGGATGGCTTCCGTTATGATATGGCAGAAATGGTGCCAGTTGAATTTTGGAGTTATATGAATTCGCATATTAAAATGGAAAATCCAGAGACCTTCTTATTAGCCGAAGTTTACAATCCAAGTTTATACAGAGATTATATCAAAAAAGGAAAAATGGATTATTTGTATGATAAAGTACAATTGTATGATACCTTAAAACACGTGATGCAAGGTCATGGAAGTACAGATAATATTCCTCCAATCTTGAAAGATTTAAGTGATATTGAACATCATATGCTTCATTTTCTAGAAAATCATGATGAGCAACGTATTGCGAGTCCAGATTTTGCTGGGAATGCATTAAAAGGAAAACCCGCAATGGTGGTTTCGGCAACGTCATCAACAGCACCAACTATGATTTATTTCGGACAAGAATTCGGTGAGCCAGGAGCCGAAGATTTAGGGTTTGGAGATCCAACTCGGACTTCGATTTTCGATTATGGCTCTGTACCAAGTGTAGTCCGTTGGGTTAACAATAAACAGTTTGATGGAGGGCAGTCTACAACAGAAGAATTAGAGCTTCGTGATTTTTATAAGCGTTTGTTAAATTTTACCATCAATAGCTCGGCCTTAATGGGAGACTATCAAGATCTTCAGCATTACAATCACCAACATACCGAATGGTATAATGATAAAGTGTTGTCGTTTGTACGATGGAGTGATGATGAAAAATTAATCATCATTTCAAACTTTAATGCCGATAATACTTATGGTTTTGAGTTGCAATTACCAGAAGATTTAGTTCAAAAATTAAAACTTCAAGATGGTACATACGAAGTAAAAGATCAATTGTATAACCAATATACTTCAACATTAAAAGTTGAGAATGGCAAAGCGCAAGTCAGAATTGATATTAAACCTTTGGAGTCGTTTATTTTAAAAATCAAATAAAGACCTAGCAGGTTTTGTAAACCTAGCAGATCTAATACCGATAATCAAAAAGATACCCACTTTCGTGGGCAATACATATGAAAAAACTATTTTTATTTACTATAATTCTTGTCACTTTGAGTTTCAAAAATAAAGACACAGAAAACCAAACCGCTACCGTGGAAACACCTGAAGTTGTAGAAATACCATTTATTTGGGAAGGTGCAAATCTCTATTTTTTATTAATCGATCGCTTCAATAATGGGGACACATCAAATGATGTTAATTTTGATAGATCAGAAAAAACCGGAAAACTGAGAGGTTTTGAAGGAGGAGATATTAAAGGCATCACTCAAAAAGTAAAAGAAGGTTACTTTACAGATCTAGGAATTAATGCCATTTGGATGACTCCAATAGTGGAACAAATCCACGGAGGAACAGACGAAGGTACCGGAATTACCTATGGTTTTCATGGCTATTGGACAAAAGACTGGACAAAAATTGATCCGAATTACGGAACCAAAGACGATTTACACGAGTTGGTAAAAGAGGCGCATGCTAGAGGTATAAGAATTGTGTTAGATGCTGTTATCAATCATACAGGACCAGTAACAGATAAAGATCCTGTTTGGCCAGAAGAATGGGTAAGAACAGATAAGCAATGTACTTATGATAATTATGAAAATACTGTAAGCTGTACATTGGTAGCTAACCTTCCAGATATTAGAACCGAAAGTAATGATGACGTGGAATTACCGTCGCAATTGGTAGAAAAATGGAAAGCAGAAGGACGCTATGAAGAAGAAGTAAAGGAGCTCGATGCCTTTTTTGAACGTACAGGTCACCCAAGAGCACCGCGATTTTATATTATGAAATGGCTCACGGATTATATCACCGAATTTGGAGTTGATGGGTATAGAGCAGATACCGTAAAACATACCGAAGAATATGTTTGGGAAGAGTTTAAAGTGGAATGTGATTATGCCTTTTCGGAATATAAAAAGCACCATCCAGATCAAGTTTTAGACGATAACGATTTTTACCTTGTTGGTGAGGTTTATAACTATGGAGTAAGTAGTGGTCAAGAATTTGATTTTGGTAATAGAAAAGTCAATTATTTTAATCCTCCTAGTTTTCAAAGTCTTATTAATTTCGAGTTTAAGTACAATTCGAAAGACATGGGGTATGAAGATTTATTCGCACATTATGATGCTATTTTACACGACGCCTTGGAAGGTTTTGGTACATTAAATTATTTGAGTTCACATGATGATGGAAATCCTTTTGATGCTCAAAGAAAAAAGCCCTTTGAAACCGCTAATAAATTGTTATTATCGCCAGGAACATCGCAGGTTTATTATGGTGATGAATCTTCTCGTTCTCTTATTGTAGAAGGAACCGAAGGAGATGCAACATTACGCTCAATGATGAATTGGGATGCTATTGCTAAAAGACAACATACCAAAGACGTATTAACACATTGGCAAAAATTAGGTCAATTTAGAGCAAAACACCCAGCAATTGGTGCCGGAAAGCATCAAATGATAACTGAACAACCTTATTATTTCTTCAGAAGCTACGAAAAAGGAGATTTTAAAGATAAAGTCGTTATAGGTTTAGATCTTGAAAAAGGAATGAAAGTGATTGATGTTTCTAAAGTTTTTCAAGAAAGCGTATTGCTACATGATGCTTATTCTGGAAAAACAGCAACTGTAGAAAATGGAAAAATCACTTTAGACACAGAATTTGAAGTCGTTTTATTAGAAAGAAAATAAGCTATAAAATTGACTTGTAAGGTTTCCAAAACCTAACAGGTATTAAAGATGATAAATATTATGAAAGTATACATTTTAGTTTTCGCAATTGCATTATCATTATTCTCATGCAATTCAGAAAAAAAACAAACTATGCAAATCACGTCACCAAATAAAAAGGTGACTATTGATTTTAACATTAATAAGGAAGGACGTCCTTTTTACATGGTTAAATTCAACAATAAAACCGTTGTTGATACCTCTTATTTAGGTTTTGAATTTAAAGATGCTCCTGCTTTTCATAAGAATTTCATAGTTAAAAATACAAGCAGTTCAACGTTTAACGAAACATGGCAAATGCCTTGGGGAGAACAATTAGATGTGGTTAACCATTATAACGAATTAAAGGTTGAGCTTCAAGAAAAAACAAGTCCAGAGCGTTTTTTAACCATCGTATTTAAAGTCTATGATGACGGTATTGGATTTAGATATGAATTCCCAGAGCAAGCACGATTAAAAGGAGATGTGTTTATAACAGAAGAACACACGGAATTTAATCTTACAGAAGACTATAAAACCTTTTGGATTCCGGGAGATTGGGATATCTACGAACATTTATACAATACAACTAAACTGTCTGAAATTGATGCTTTGCAATTTGCGAATCATAAAAATTTAGCCCAAACTTATATTCCAGAAAATGCAGTGAATACACCAGTTACTATGGTGGGAAGTGATGGGACGCATTTAAGTTTTCATGAAGCAGCTTTAGTCGATTATTCAGGGATGACTTTAAAAGTAGATACTGAAAATTTGAACCTTAAAAGTAATTTAGTAGGTTCAAAAAACACAGATTACAAAGTAAAAAAAACAATGCCCTTCAATACACCTTGGCGAACGATTCAAATTACAGATAATGCTCCAGAATTAATTGAATCTAATCTTATTGTCAACTTAAACGAACCTAATAAACTTGGAGATGTCTCTTGGTTTAAACCTATGAAATATACTGGGGTTTGGTGGGAAATGCACTTAGGTAAATCATCTTGGGATTACGGGATGACGCAAGATATGAGCACATGGACAGATGGAGGAGCGTCTCACGGAAGACATGGAGCAACTACAGAAAACGTAAAAAACTTTATCGATTTTTCAGCAAAAAACAATATTGGTGGTGTTTTAGTTGAAGGTTGGAACATAGGATGGGAACACTGGATTGGTTTTGAAGACAGAGAAGGAGTGTTCGATTTTGTAACTCCATATCCAGATTATGATATTGAAGAGGTCGTACGTTACGGAAAAGAAAAAGGTGTGGACATTATTATGCATCACGAAACTTCTGCAGCTACAGAAACCTATACCAAACAACAAGATACCGCTTTTGCATTGATGCAGAAATATGGTATGCATACGGTTAAAACAGGTTATGTTGGTAAAATATTACCAAAAGGCGAATATCATCATGGGCAATACATGGTGAATCATTATAATCATACAGTAGAAAAAGCAGCAAAGTATCAAGTTGCCATCAATGCCCATGAGCCGATTAAAGCGACAGGTTTAAGACGTACTTATCCAAATACCATTTCTAGAGAAGGTTTGCGTGGTCAAGAATTTAATGCTTGGGCAAGTGATGGAGGTAATCCACCAGAGCACTTACCCATTGTTGCGTTTACAAGAATGTTGTCTGGACCTATAGATTTTACGCCTGGTATTTTCAATATTAAGTTTGATGAATTCAAAAAAGATAATCAAGTCAACACCACCATTGCTCAGCAGTTGGCATTGTATGTGGTTATTTACAGTCCGGTGCAAATGGCTGCTGATTTGGTAGAGCATTATGAGGCTAATCCAGAACCGTTGCAGTTTATTAAAGATGTTGGTGTCGATTGGGAAACGACTAAGGTTTTAAATGGAGAAGTTGGAGATTATGTGACTATTGCTAGAAAGGAAAGGGAAACTGGCAATTGGTTTGTGGGAGGTATTACAGACGAAAATGCAAGAAACATAGATGTTGTTTTCGACTTTTTAGATGCGAACCAAAAGTATGAGGTTATCATTTATAGAGATGGCGAAAATGCACACTGGGATAACAATCCTTTAGATATTTCTATAGAAAAAATAGAGGTGAGTAAAGGTTCTAAATTAAATGTAAAGTTAGCTGAAGGTGGAGGTTTTGCTATTAGTTTAAAAAAAGTATAAATTAAATATTTATCCCTCATGAAAAATTTAATCATTTTAATTACGCTCATATTATTCACTAATAATGCATTGGCCCAAGTAGGAATTGGTACTACAGATCCCAAAAGCACGTTAGATATAAACGGAAACTTATCTCTTAAAGTTGTGAGTTTAATTGGAGGGCCAAGTGGTACTGCAACCTCTATTGATGATGGTGTTTATATTAATCTGATACCTACTTCTGGTAATGCGGATTTTGAATTGCCATATCAAGAACTGTACCAGGACGAATCTACATATTAAGAAATATTACAGATACAGAAACAGCTTATATTCTAACTCAAGGAGCAGGAGTTGAATTTTTTGCAGGCGATAGTACGTCTAGTACAACTGTTGTGAATATGACAACAGTTGTAGGAGGTGGAAATTTAAATAAAACACTTATTTTTATAAGTGATGGTTCTAATTGGACCTATGGTAAATTAGGGTTTTAAACGTTTTTTAATAGCCAATAGGTATAACAATTTATCATGTAAGATATTTTTAAAATTATCGACTATATTAGAAATACGTAACTTTGCCTATATAAAAAAACTACTTTCTTTGGATATTAATGATAACATAGAATCGTCTCTAGTGATTAAAATTAGCTTTGATAAGCTATTTAAACAGTATGAGAACTTAATCGCAGATGATAATGATTACATTTCAGCTAATGCGCACCGTGTCTTAGAAATTGCCGAAAACAATCCCATTTTAAGAGAAGGCTTTAGTGATTTTTCTGTATTTGAAACACATGAAAAGGAAATAAAAGGAATTCTTCAAGACGCCTTTAGTCCGATTTTAACTAAAAATGAGATTAAAACAGCATCTGTTCCTTATCACAATTTTATATTCAATGCTTCAGAACGTTTTAAATCTATTTTAAAAACAGCTGGTGATGATTTTGAATTAGAGATGAAGAATTTACCAGAAAATCAAAGGTATATCACTGAATGTGCTATTATTTTGAATTTCTGTTATGGGTATAATCTAAACTTTAAAAGACCATTTTTTTACGAAATACCAGATGCAAACGGGATAATGCGTTATTATAAGATTTTATATAATGCAGATTTTACAGAAATAATTCCGAATGAAAATGCACCTAAAATTACCGAAGACGATTACAACGAATTACTAGATAATTTTGAAAATATCGATTTATGGAAAGAGAAATTTCCGCTCAATAGTTACACTTTTAAAGGTTTTGTAATTTCAAATATATTTGATGTCACAGACGATCAATCGATCTCTAATATTAAGTCGACATTAATAGGAAAAGAGAAGCGTAAAAACGAAAGTTTTATGCAAGGTTTTTCCGGAATCTTTCAATCGTTATTTGGTTTAAAAAATATTGAAGTCGGATTTTCGATATACAATGAAGAAGACGATACGTTTGAGCGTGTTCATGGAGTTGGAATGAATAGTTATTTACTGAATAATTTAGAAAGTAAAAACTGTGCGGATGCTTTGTGCGAATGGTCCTATAATAAACTTCTAAGAGAGAATGAATATTTTTCAGTTTCAGATATCGAACAATCATATCAACTTTCAGAAGGTAAGGCACCTCACATAAAAGTATTGAACGAGCAAGGATTTAAAAGTGCCATTTTTGCTCCAATAGCTAATGAGGATGGCTTAATGGGGATTTTAGAAATCGTGTCTAAACAACCTAAAGTTTTAAATAGTATTAACGCTAATAAGTTGGTAGATGTAATGCCTTATATTGTGTCTGCAGTTGAGCGTTCTAAAAATGATGAAGCCAATTTAATTGAAGCTATTATTCAAAAAGAATGTACGTCCATTCATCCTAGCGTCCATTGGAGATTTAAAAAAGAAGCTAAGCGTTTTATTATAAATCGCATGAATGGCATAAATTCAAATTTTAATAAAATAGCCTTTGAAAATATTTATCCGCTATACGGACAAATAGATATTAAAGGGTCTTCTGAAGCAAGAAATTGGGCTACACAACAAGATTTATCATTGCAGTTAAATACGGTAAAAATGATCTTAATAAGTGCTTCTAAAATTGAAGAACTTCCCATTTACGAGCAATATATTTATCAAATAAATGACTTTCTAAATGATATAGAGGTTCATTTTCAAGTGGATTCTGAGCATCAGATTTCAAGTTTTATTAAAAATGAAATTGAACCGATTTTAAAACATCTTTATTCTATTGAAGATCTTAAAGAAGAAATTGATAGCTATTTTAATCATATCGATGATCGTGCAGATGTGCTTTATCACCATAGAAAATTATACGATGATACAATTTCGTTAATTAATAAAGAAATGGCGTCATTGTTAGATCAAAAACAGGTTGAAGCACAACTGATGTATCCACACTATTTTGAGCGTTTTAAAACAGACGGTGTAGAGCATAATATGTATATCGGTGAGTCGATTACAAAGGAAGATAGTTTTAATCCAATTTACTTATATAACCTTCGGTTATGGCAATTGCAAGTCATGGTAGAAATGGAAAATGTCTACTATCAGATGCAGCCAGATTTTCCAGTAGCATTAGATGTGGCATCTATGATTTTAGTTTTTAATCAGCCATTATCGATTAGTTTTAGAATGGATGAAAAGCAATTTGATGTTGATGGTACTTATAATGCCAGATACGAAATTGTAAAAAAACGCGTCGATAAAGCTTTTATAAAAGGGACTCAAGAGCGCGTTACCCAAAAAGGAAAAATAAGCATCGTCTATTCGCAACGCGAAGATGAAATAGAATATTTAAGATATATCAAGTTTTTACAGTCTAAAAAGTATTTAGATAATGATATCGAAATTGTAGAGCTTCAAGATTTACAGGCAGTTACAGGGTTAAAAGCAATTAGAGTAAGCGTTTTATATCATAAAATTAACGGCGATAAAGATTTCTATACTTACGATGATTTAATGAAAGAAATTAAGGCGTAATTCGTCTTAAACTTGAATAAATAAAGTACCGTAAAATCTCACTCCTTTTTTTATTTATAAAAGTGCAGTAACCGGAGCATGTGACTCTAAACCAGAAAGCTTAAATGCCACTGCAAAAGCAATCACACTTACAACAATACCGACCATAAATACGGTGTACGTAATTCGCAATAATTTGTACTTTCTATTGAGAACGAGGCCTAAAAAATACAGGTCTTTTGTTAACGATCCGTAAAGATAATCTCTGTCTTGCATCATTTCACTCATGGCCCATTCAAATTCATCCAATTTCATTTTATGAAAGTTTCCAAAGAATAGAAGATTTACTTTTTTATTGGCAACATCTTCCTTTGTAAATTTTCCACTAGTTACATTTGGTCGTGTGGCTAATACCGATAAAACGATAGAGACTACTGTAAATAAGGCAAATATAGCCGTTGGTAATATTAAATATCCATTTGAAGGATTATCTAACTTAGAAATCAAATTGGAAATAACTAATGAAATAATAATCGCATTTACAGATAATAAAATATTGGCTTTGGTATCTGCAATATCACTCAGCGTAATATGATTTCTAAGGGCTACTCTAAACATCGTTTCTATACCGCGTTCAGGAAGCTCAACTTTACTCTTTTTAAATTTAAGTTGTTCTTTCTTTTGCTGAAGCTTTATATCGGCTTGTTTTAATTTATGTTGTTCCTTCAATAATTGCGCTAAATTTTTGCTTTTGCGTTCTTCCCATTTTGCAGCTGCGATATCGGAATAAAACTGATGCGTTGTGGTTAGCCAATTAATATTTTCCTCGAGCCACTCAGAATCTGTTAAGATTTTGTCGCAAGTTAGTTCCCATTCTTTTCTAAGTAACTCGCAAATTGCATGGTAGTTTTTGCTTCCAATATGTGCAGAATCCCCATCTCTAATGAGTTTTTCTAAGAGGTTGGTAGGTTGATGATTTATTTCAGTGGCCAATATTAAATCTAAAACCAATTGAGTTTTAGCTTCAGGGTACTGGTGTTGTTTTAGAAAATCTGATGCTATTTTAACACTTTCTTTTTCATGCTTCTTGAAGCCTTTAGTAAAACCTGTATCGTGAAACCAAGCGGCCAATTCTAATTGTTCTTTCTCTTGGTCATTTAAATTCAAAGCTTCAGAGAGCGTTTTGACACTTGCAACAACTAATTGGGTATGCGGAAGATTATGATAAACAAAATGGTTGTCTAATTCTTCATTCAAAAGATGAATGACATAGTTTTTGGCTTCTAATAAAATGTTTTCCATGAATTAAGAATAGAGATTAAATTAAGCATTTTTATCTACACGTCCTAAGGTCAAAAATTGAAATTTAGCTTAGATAAAAATATTTTATGCAATGTAATAAATACTTTGACGACAAACAGTATGTCGGTATGTGTACAATATAATTACTTTTTGAGTCAACTATTAAAAAGTATGAGTAGTATTTTTATAGTATTAATACCAATTTACAAGTCGTTTGTAGCAATTGTAATTTGTATTTTTGATAACCAACCTGATTTTTATGAGAATATTTTACAAGTTTGTTTTTTTGTTAGGTCTAATTGTGCTTAACATTTCATGTGCAACATTTAAGAAGCAGGTCGTTGTCGGTTCAGAAAAGGCCATTTCAACAGACAAAGCAATAGAACATACATTTTACTTAATTGGAGATGCAGGGAATTCCGATTTAGGTGAGAGTTCTAAGCCTTTAAAAGCTTTCAAGGCTGAATTAGAACAAGCTAGTAAACATAGTACAGCCATTTTTCTTGGAGATAATATCTATCCAAAAGGACTTCCAAAAACATCGTCTAAAGGCTATGAGTTAGCAAAACATCGTATACAAATTCAAACAGAAGCGGTTAAAAACTTTAAAGGTGAAACTATTTTTATTCCCGGAAATCACGATTGGTATTCTGGTATTTCTGGTTTAAAAAATCAAGAGCAATTTGTTACAGAAATACTCGGTAAACATAGTTTTATGCCAGAAGATGGCTGTCCTATTGATAAAATACATGTGTCTGATGCTATCGAACTTATCATCGTTGATTCGCAGTGGTATATTACTAATTGGAATAATCACCCTACAATTAATGATGATTGTGACATTAAAACACGACAAAATTTTTTAGATGAATTTGATGGTCTCATAAAAAAAGCAAGAGGTAAAACAACCATTGTGGCCATACACCATCCGATGTATACCAATGGTTCTCATGGTGGTCAATTTAGTTTTAATGACCACATGTCGCCTTTGCCAATACTAGGAACGATTAAAAATAGTATTAGAAAAACAAGTGGTGTTGCTAATGTAGACCTTCAAAACAAAATGTATAACGAATTAAAAAAGCGCTTAGTCACGTTAGCGCAAGCAAATAAAAAAGTGGTTTTTGTTTCGGGTCATGAACACAATTTACAGTATTTGATAGAAGATAATTTACATCAAATTATATCAGGTTCGGGCTCTAAGGTTTCTGCCGTACGTAATGTAGGATCTGGTTTATTTGGTTATGCGACTCCTGGCTATGCAAAACTCATGGTTTATAAAGATGGTTCTTCAGATGTCGTTTTTTATGCTGTTGATGAACAAAAAGAGGTTTATCAAGCAGAAGTTTTTCCTGAAGATCAATCAGTAGCGGTAGACGTATTTAATAATTCATCACCTTATACATTAGCTTCGGTCTATTCTGAAGAAGAAACTACTAAAGGTGGTTTTGGTAAGTTTCTGTGGGGAAATCGCTATAGAACGGAGTATAGTACTAAAGTTAAGGCGCCGAATGTTTTATTAGACACCTTGTTTGGTGGATTAGTACCAGTAAGAAAAGGTGGGGGAAACCAATCAAAATCATTACGTTTAGAAGATAAAAATGGGACTCAATATGTTATGCGTGCTGTGAGAAAGCAGGCACTTCAATATTTACAAGCCGTCCTTTTTAAAGATCAATATATCGAAGGTCAATTTGATAACACGGAGACGGAAGATTTAATTTTAGATGTCTTTACTGGTTCGCATCCTTTTGCACCACTTGCTATTGGTGATTTAGCCGATGCCATTGGGGTTTATCATACCAATCCAGTATTGTATTATGTGCCAAAGCAAGAACGTTTAGGACACTATAATGAGGACTTTGGAGATGAACTTTATATGATTGAAGAACACACTTCAGAAGGGCATGATGATAAAGCTAGTTTTGGTTTTCAAAATGAATTGGTGTCAACTGTAGACATGATGCAAAAGATTCATAAGGATGAAGATATCCTAGTAGATGAAACAGCTTATATAAAAGCGAGACTATTTGATATGCTTATTGGAGATTGGGATAGGCATCAAGATCAATGGAGATGGATTGCATTTGAGGAAGATGGTAAGACTGTTTTTAGACCAATGCCAAGAGATAGAGATCAGGCATTTTCAATTATGTCCGATGGTTTTCTTATGGGAGCGGCTGTAAAATTAATTCCAACAGCTCGTATACTTAGAAAGTATTCTGAAGATTTAGTAGATGTTAAGGGAGTTAATGTAGAACCCTATCCTTTAGATATGGAGATCATTACACAATCTGGAAAAGAAATTTGGGATGCACAAGTCAAACATATACAAGAGCATGTTACTGATGCTGTTATTGAAAAAGCATTTTTAAATATTCCAGAAGAAGTTAACGGTAAGTCTATTGAGGATATTAAACGGAAGTTAAAAGCAAGACGCGCTAATCTTCAAAAGATATCTAATCGTTATTATGAGTTAATAAACAAATATGCTGTAATCAAAGGCACTAATAAAGATGATTGGTTTGATGTTGAACGTCTTCCAAACGGGTTAACAAAAGTGACGGCGTACCGCATAAAAGGAGGTGAAAAGAAAGATAGGTTCCATGAGCGTATATACAATAGTAAAGACACAAAAGAAATTTGGATTTATGCATTAGATGACGACGATGTTTTTAATGTTACAGGGAATGGAGATCATTTAATAAAAGTGCGCTTAATCGGTGGACAAAATAATGACAAGTATCATATAGAAAATGGAAAACGTGTTATTTACTACGACTATAAATCAAAGAAAAATACGATTGTAAATAATAATGGACATAAGAAGCTAACAGATGACTATGAAACCAATGTTTACGATTATAAAAAATTAAAAAACAGTACCAACCAACTAATTCCATCGTTTGGAGCTAATCCAGATGATGGCTTTAGAATAGGTTTTGTAAATCGATATACAACTTATGGTTTTGAACGTAATCCATTCACCTCGCAACATCAATTGGAAGCAGCTTATTATTTTGCAACACAAGGATTTGATGTTGCTTATAACGCAGAATTTGCTAATGTTATAGGAAATTTAAATCTCGGGATTAAAACACGTTTTACAAGTCCAAATTATGCATTTAATTTCTTTGGTTCAGGTAATGAAACTCCAAATCCAGAAGCTGATGAAGGTGATGGATTGGACGTAAATTTGGATTATAATAGGGTAAAACTTCAAACTTTAAAATTAACACCAACGTTAATGTGGAATGGGAGATATGGAGCAAGTTTTGAATTCGGATTAACCTATGAAAGGATAGAAGTTGAAGATACCGAAGGCCGATTTATAAACCTGTATATTGGTGATAACACAGAAATTAGTAATACCTATTTCGGAGCAGATGCTAAGTATCAGTTTTCCAATTCAGACAATGAAGCATTTCCAACATTAGGGATGCTTTTTGGTCTACAAGGAGGTTATAGGAACAATACAGATTCTAAAAAAGGATTTGGGTATATTATATCAGAATTTGGTGTGGATTACAAATTAATACCAAGTGGTCAGTTTGTTTTAGCAACCAAACTAAGAGGGCATTTTAATTTAGGAGATGATTTTGAGTTTTACCAAGGCGCTACAATAGGAGCTGATAATGGGTTGAGAGGTTTTAGAAATCAGAGGTTTAATGGTAAAAGTGCCTTTGTTCAGAGTACAGATTTACGATTGAATTTAAGAAATGTCAAAACGCGTATTATGCCCTTGAAAATAGGACTTTATGGTGGCTTCGATTATGGTAGAGTTTGGTTAGATGCAGAAGATTCAGACACTTGGCACACTTCAATTGGTGGCGGGGTTTTTGCAATCGCTGCAGATATGATGACCTTAAATTTATCAGCTTTTAATAGTGATGAAGGATTACGCTTGGCTTTTAAATTAGGTTTTGGCTTTTAATGAATTGTCTATTTAGATTAATGGCCTCTTTGTTTTTTTGAATTTTCTAAGAAATGTACTTTGGGTAAGTGGCGTTATCCTATGACTCAATTTTCAATTTTGGATATGAGTTAAGATGTCGTCGTATTTTTATAATGAATTGAATTATTAATTGGTTTATTGCATACTGCATTCAGTGTACTATAACCTCAATGCTAAAATAGATGGAGTTAAATATAAAAGATACATTTAGTAAAGAGTTACCATCAGATCCTATTTTGGAAAATACAAGACGCCAAGTCTCTGAGGCGACACATTCTTATGTAATTCCTAAAATTCCATCGCAACCCAAATTAATTCATGCTTCAAGAGAGATGGCAAATGCGATTGGTTTAGATGAAGAAGCTATCAAATCAAAAGATTTTTTAGACGTTTTTTCTGGAGTAAAAGTTTATCCCAAAACAAAGCCTTATGCTATGGCCTATGCTGGACACCAGTTTGGGAATTGGGCAGGACAACTAGGAGATGGACGTGCGATAAATTTATTTGAAGTTGAAGAAAAGCATAAGCGTTGGGCTATTCAACTTAAAGGTTCTGGAGAAACACCATATTCAAGGCAAGGTGATGGTTTAGCTGTTTTGAGATCTTCAATTAGAGAATACTTATGTAGTGAGGCTATGTATCATTTAGGGGTGCCAACAACAAGAGCACTGAGTTTAATGTTGTCTGGTGACGATGTCCTTAGAGATGTACTTTATAATGGTCATCCAGATTATGAGAAAGGAGCCATAGTCGCCAGAGTTGCACCGACGTTTATTCGGTTTGGTAATTTTGAATTGTTTGCAGCTCGAAATGATATCGAAAACCTTAAAAAACTAACCGATTATACCCTAAAATACTTTTATCCTGAATTGGGAAAACCTTCAAAAGAAACCTACATCAAACTTTTTGAAGCGGTTACACAACGCACTTTAAACATGATTATCCATTGGCAACGCGTTGGTTTTGTACACGGAGTTATGAATACCGATAACATGTCCATTCTTGGCTTAACTATAGATTATGGACCTTACGGTTGGCTCGAAGATTTTGATTTCGGTTGGACGCCTAACACAACGGATAGTCAAAATAAACGCTATCGCTATGGTAATCAACCAAACATTGGATTATGGAATTTACTGCAACTCGCTAATGCCCTATATCCATTAATAGAAGAAGCTGAACCTATTGAAGCCATTTTAAATCAATATCAAACAGATTTTGAAAAGCAATCCCTCCAAATGATGCGCTCTAAATTAGGACTACAAGTTGCAATGGAAACGGATGCTAAATTAATGACCAATTTAGAGGATTGTTTGCTTTTAACGGAAACAGATATGACCATTGCCTTCAGATTATTAGCTCATTATAAGAAAGGTGATGCAGACAATGGCTTAGAAATTATTGAAAAAGCATTTTATAACCGCGAAGAACTTACTAAAGATAAATTGTTACAATGGAAAGTTTGGTTTAAAGCTTACGACCAAAGATTACAGAAGGAGGAGGTAACAGATGCTCAACGACACCAAATGATGAATACTGTTAATCCTAAATATGTACTTCGGAATTATATGGCACAATTAGCCATTGAAGACGCCGATAAAGGAGATTATGGTTTAGTTGAAGACTTATTTCAATTACTAAAAGCGCCTTATGACGAGCAACCCAAATATGAAAAATGGTTTGCCAAACGCCCAGAATGGGCAAGGCATAAAGTAGGATGCTCTATGTTATCTTGTAGTTCTTAATTGTTTAATTAATAAAAATGTTATCATGGATTTTTCAAAACTCAAAGTGCTGTATATCAATTGTACTTTAAAGAAATCACCTGCGACTAGCCATACCGAAACACTTATGCAAGTGTCTCAGAATATTCTAAAAAAGGAGAAGGTTTCATTTGAGACCATTCGATTTATAGATTGTGATGTAGCGGTTGGAGTGTATCCAGATATGACAGAACATGGTTGGGATAAAGATGAGTGGCCAAGTATTTATAAAAAAGTGATTGAAGCAGATGTCTTAATAGTAGGAACACCAATTTGGTTGGGCGAAAAATCTTCTGAAGCTCAAAAGTTAATTGAACGCTTATATGCTATGAGTGGAGAGACCAATGATAAAGGACAATATGTGTTTTATGGTAAAGTCGGTGGATGTATGGTGACAGGAAATGAAGATGGAGTCAAACACTGTGCAATGGGTATTTTGTATGCCTTGCAGCATATAGGTTATTCTATTCCTCCACAAGCTGATTGCGGATGGATTGGTGAAGTAGGACCCGGGCCAAGTTATGGAGATTCAAAATGGAAAGATAAAACTATTAAGCCGCCAGTAGGTTTTGATTCAGAGTTTACAAACCGAAACACCACATTTATGACCTATAATCTTTTACACCTAGCAAAATTATTGAAAGAGCATAATGGGTATAGCAATTACGGAAACTCCCGAGAAGCATGGGACAGTGGTACGCATTGGTCTTTCGAAAATCCGGAATACAGATAGAATTTTGTCTACACTAAACGTGCTTATTAAATACTAAAACACAACAAATATGAAGGCCATTTGGAATAATAAAGTCATAGCCGAAAGTAATGAAACAATCGTCATAGAAAACAATCATTATTTTCCTCATGAGAGTATTAATAAAGAATTTTTTAAATCAAGTGAATTACACTCGGTATGTCCTTGGAAAGGAACGGCCTCTTACTATACGATCGAAGTAGACAGTAAAGTAAATAAGGATGCCGCTTGGTTTTATCCAGAAGTATCAGAATTGGCAAAAGGGATTAAAAATCGTGTAGCGTTTTGGCGCGGTGTAACCATTGAAGATTAAGATGAGATTATGAAAAGTACGAAACTAAAAATAGTAAATAGAAAAGGCTTGATTTTAAATGCAAGTTTAGAATTACCAGCCAATCAGAAGCCAAATTACTACGCCATTTTTGCACACTGTTTTACGTGTAGCAGTAGCCTCAGTGCTGTTAGAAATGTGAGTAGAGCTTTAACGCAAAATGGATTTGCGGTGCTGCGTTTTGATTTTACAGGTTTAGGACGAAGTGAAGGAGAATTTTCAGACAGTCATTTTTCTGCAAATGTTGATGATTTGTTAGATGTGCATCAGTATATAGCTGAGCATTATAAAGCTCCAAGCCTACTTGTTGGTCATTCTTTAGGTGGAGCGGCAGTATTGGTTGCTGCTTCAAAATTAGAAGCTGTCAAAGCCGTTGCTACAGTAGGTGCTCCCGCAACAGTAGATCATGTGAAGCATTTGTTTTCACACCAAGTTGAAGAGTCTATCGAAAAAGGAGATATAGAGGTTAATATAGGCGGACGACCATTTGTTATTAATCAAAGTTTTGTTGAAGCGTTTGATAAAACAGATTTGCCTTTAATTGTAGGAAATTTACGTAAGCCTTTGTTAATAATGCATTCGCCTATCGATAAAATTGTCGGTATAGCAAATGCAGAGCAATTATATAAAAATGCACACCACCCTAAGAGTTTTGTTAGTTTAGATAATGCCGATCATTTATTGTCTAAGGAAGAAGACAGTCAGTATGTTGGTGAGGTCATTGGGACCTGGGCAAAACGATACTTTCCAAAGGAGGAAAATGTTATGTTAAGTACAGAAGGCGAGCAATTAGTGGGGCATTTAAACATCATTGAAGATAATTTTACCACTTCAATACAAACTAAAAATCATACGCTTATTGCAGATGAACCCGCAAGTGTTGGAGGTAGTGATTTTGGACCTTCTCCTTACGAATATCTCAATGCGGCATTAGCAGCATGCACGGTAATGACGCTTAAAATGTATGCCGAACGCAAAAAGTGGGATTTAAGAGAGGTTTATGTTTATATATCGCACTCTAGAAAACATAGCGACGATTTAAATCTTGTTTTAGAACAACCCAAATATTTAGATCACATAAGTAAAAAATTAAAATTTGTTGGAGATTTAACGACCGAACAAATAGAACGTTTAAAAGAAATTTCGTCGCGTTGCCCTGTACATAAAACAATAGCGAGCGAAGTTGTTTTTGAAACCGAAGTCCTTTAATTTATAGATGTAAATAAAAAAACTTTTTAAAGCTTGTGGTTGCGGTTGTTCGATTAATATTCTGATGAGGAGTTGTTGAATGTTATTTTTAAGAAGTAAGCTTTATTTCTTAACAAAGCTCTGTAGATTGGTTGAATTTTGAATGATATCAATTAACATCTTAAGCATAAGGCATAAGCTATTAAAACTAAAATACCGTTTTTTGGTATTTACTTTGAAGTACCTACTTTCTGTGGGTTTTATTTATAATTAACAAACGTGAAGAACTACCTAGATACAATCTTTAACTCACTAGGAAAGTTAGAAAGTAATATTGCTTTTTCTCCTTCAATTATTAGTCTATTGGGGATGTAATTTATTTAGGAAGCTTTGAGGTGTCTCATACCTCGTTAAACATGCTCTAATCTTAGACGTTAACAATGCCGAAATGACTCGAAGCTTGTTAACGACATTTATTTCAGGTTTAATTTCAATATTGGTCATTAGCTTTTCACTAGTGATGATTTTACTTAATCAGGCTTCTAGTAACTTTTCGCCACGATTACTTCCAGGATTGATATCCAATAGAAGACATCAAATTGGCTTGCATTAAAGGAGTGTAACACGTTAATTTAAATTAAAAGAATAGATATATCCTCCTTCAGAATTTTTTCTTTCGTCAGTAATAATTAGGGTTGAGTCGGTTTTAAAACAGATACCTTCTTTTTGAGAATCATGATCAAATTTAGTTTCTGTTAGCGTTCCGGTGAAAAAATCATCACGCTCAAAATTGGTGATTTTCCATAATTTATCGTGATTTAAAAGAATTATAGTGTTGCCGTCTTCGCTAATATCGGCTGAGGTTATTTTATTATTTTTACCTTTAAACTTATATTCAGAATGTAGTTCTGCTACTTGTTTTCCGATGCTATTCTTCACTTTTAAAACACGGAATGTTTTATTCTCTTTACTGAAAATGTAGAAGGAATTATTATAAATAAAAAAGGACTCAAAATCTTCAGGTTTTTGGTTTTTAGGAAGTGAAAATTCAATGATTTCAGCATCTGCTGAATTGGAATTTAAATCCTCGTAATTTACTTTATAAATCTTAAATGTTTTCCGCTTTTTTTTGTTGTTTCCAAAATCTCCTATATAAATGTTGCCTTGGTTATCAGAAGTTAAATCTTCCCAATCTTTATTTTTGGCATTACTAATATTAATGTTTCTAACCATGTGCCCATTGTTATCTAGCCCTATTAGGTGATTGCTATTTCCAGCATCTTGAATGACCCAAATGATATCAGAATCTTTGCCTATTTCTGCAGCAGACACTTCCGTTAATTCGTTAATAATGCGCGCTTCAATTTTTAATTGCCCTGTAGATTGACAAGAGCTCGCAATAAATAGTAGAAATATTAGTCTTTTGATGGATATCATTGTAATTTTATACTTTGACTCAAAGTAGCATTCGTCAATAAAAAACACAAATAAATTATCACAAAATCTTCTTAATAAAACAGTTTGAATAAGCAAAAAGATATTATAATTATAGGTGGTGGAGCTGCAGGTTTTTTTGCAGCAATTAATATTGCAGAACAGCATCCTGAATTGTCTGTTGCCATTTTAGAACGAGGAAAAGAAGGTTTGCAGAAAGTAAAAATTTCTGGAGGTGGGCGCTGTAATGTGACGCATGCTGAATTTATACCCTCAGAATTGGTTCAGAATTATCCACGAGGAGAAAAGGAACTTTTAGGGCCTTTTCATACGTTTATGACAGGAGATACTATTGCTTGGTTTGAAGAACGTGGAGTGGAGTTAAAGATTGAAGAGGACGGCAGAATGTTTCCGGCGTCAAATTCATCTCAAACCATTATAGATTGTTTTTTACATGAGGCTGAAAAGCATCATGTAGAAGTACTTTATAATCATTCTGTAAAGACGGTAAAAGCTTTAGAAAATGAGTTTGTAATTGAAACCTCTCAAGGCATTTTTCAATCGAAAAAATTATTAATTGCTACAGGAAGTAATCCTAAAATTTGGAAGCTTCTTGAAGATTTAGGACATACGATTATAAACCCAGTACCATCACTTTTTACTTTTGATATTAAAGATAATCGTATCAAAGATATTCCTGGTGTGGTGGCAAAAAATGTTGAAATTAAAGTTGTCGGAACCGATTTAGAATCTCATGGCCCATTGCTTGTGACTCATGTAGGAATGAGTGCCCCGGCCATATTAAAACTCTCTGCTTTTGGAGCTGTAGAATTAGCAAAAAGGAATTATAATTTTAAGATTGAAATTAATTTCATTCAATTAGATTTTGAATCTTGTTTAGATCAGCTTAAACGTTTTAAGCAAGAATTTGCAAAAAAGACGGTGGTTAAATTGGCACAATTCGATTTGCCCAAACGCCTTTGGAAACAATTGGTTTTGGCTTCCGATATTGAGGAGACTATGCGATGGGCAGATCTTAATAAACAGCAACTAGAAGCCTTAGCAAATCAGTTGACTTGTGCTATTTTTCAAGTGACAGGAAAAAGTACCTTTAAAGAAGAATTTGTGACGGCTGGAGGAGTTGACTTAAAAGAAGTGAATTTTAAAACTTTTGAAAGCAAACGTATTCCTAATTTGTATTTTGCAGGTGAAGTTATAAACGTCGATGCTGTTACTGGAGGTTTTAACTTTCAGAATGCATGGACCAGTGCTTATATCGCTTCGGCATCCATTTTACGGTAGTTGTCATTATGGCCACTGTACGAGGTGATTACGGCTTTAAAATCGTCAAAAATATAAGGTTTTGTAATAATCTGATCGATGCCTACAGCTTCTGCTCTTAAAGAAATTTCGTTAGAATTTAATGCTGTCAGTGCTAAAATAGGGATGCTTGTGTTAAACATTCTAATGTGTTTAGTTACTTCGTAACCATCCATGTCTGGCATATTGATATCCATTAAAATTAAATCGAAATCCATTTCCTTTATGATAGAAATAGCTTCTCTGCCATTAGCGACCGTTTGGCAACTATAACCTTTAATTTTTTCGATATTCTTTTTCGTAATTAATAAGTTTATTTTGTTGTCATCTACCACTAAAATACGCATATCTCGTTGTGGTATAACAGGTACAGTGCCTTGAGTATCTATGGCTTTAGCAAGCTTAAATTTGATTTCAAAGAAGAAACAAGTGCCTTTATTAGGTGTTGAAACAAAATCGATATCTGAATCATGACTTTTTAAAAGTGTTTTTACAATGTATAAACCTAGTCCAGAGCCGCTACTGTTTTTATTTAAAAAGGCTTTGTTTTCAAAAGCACTAAAAACAATTGATCGGTGTTCTTCTTTAATACCAATACCAGTATCTTTTACTTCAAAGCGCAGAGTAATATCGTTAGCGTTGCGTTTCTGTTCAAAAACATTTATAGTAATGCTGCCTATTTTTGTATACCTAATGGCATTGTATGCTAAATTGATTAAGATCTGACTAAAGGCCACTTTATCAACCAAGATAAATTCTTGGTCATCAGATTTATCAATATGAACTTTAAGTTCTAAACCTTTGTTTTCAGCAGCCACGGCAACCGTATTCATAACGTGGTTAACAATCTGCGATATCTTACCAGGCTTTAATCGCAGATTTTTCTTTTCAAATTTTAAACGATTGGCCTGTAAAATATTATCAATTAAAATCGATAAATAATTACTAGATGATATTAAAGAATCTAAATAAGATTGTTTTTTATTATCGTCACTCTCCTGATCAATAAGTGTCGCTAAACCGCTAATACCATATATTGGTGTACGTAATTCGTGACTTAATACTGAGAAAAATTCAAGACGATCTTTATCAATCTCAATAAATTTAGAATTAGAGGCTTTTAAAGCTTTGTTCATTCTTAGTATATTTCGTTTGGCTTTAAAATAAACATAGAAAATGCTTAAGGTAATAAGCAATAATGCACTTACAATTATTGTACTGATTAGAAATATTTGAGAATTTTTTGCGTCTTTTTTCTGTAGCTCTTTAGCTAGGTTTAATTTTTGTTCGGCATCTATAATTTTGTAAATTAACTCCCCATTTCTACTGTTTTTGTTTTCAATAATTGCGAGGGCCTCGTATTTGTATTTATCAGATTTTAATAAGTATTTATTAGCAGAATCTAAATTTTTCTTAGCATTAGTATAATATAAATATTTATAATAATTGAAGGTTGCTAGCTTTCTGTACGCATTAATATTGGTGCTTAATGATGCTTTTAGCTCTTCATCTTTTATAGAAAATAAAAGGTGATAATTACTAGGTTTGGTATTGTCTACTTTAACTTGTGCAAGCGCATTGTAATATTTGTAAGACTGTAGTAGATTTTCTTTTAAGTTTTCTGTATGATATTCTTTAGAAATATTTAAGGCTGAAACATCAGTATTATTTAAGAGTTTTAAACCTTTACTAGACATTTCTAATAGGCTAGCATTATTAAAAGTATAATAATCTCTTTTGATTTTGTTTTCTAAATTTAAAAAGTAAATTTCACTATTTAGTGATTTTGAAAGTCGCTGTGCCTTTGGATAAATACTGTCAAATTTATCATAATTCTTTTCTTGAATATATGCATTTAACATTCCGGATAAAACAAAATCTTGTCCTTTTTTATTGCCAAGCGAATCATAAATATGTAAGGCATCTTCAAGATAACTTTCAGCCTTCTTGAAATTAGACATTTTTGCTAAAACATTTCCTAAGGCATTATAAGATTTAGCTAGTGTTAACTTTAAATTGTATTTTTTTGAAAAACTAATGGCGTCATTAAGGAGAATTGTAGCCTTATAAAGGCTGTCATTTTTAACCAATACATCTAGTTTGTAACTGTCAAAAGTACAAGCTGTTGTGGTGTCGTTAGCTACAAGCTTTTCTTGGGCCTCAATCGTATGCCAGTTAAAAAATAAGAACGCGAATATAATAATAACAGCGTTTGATTTGGGGAAACACATGTAGTTAAGGGATTAAGGACACAAAACTAAACTTTTTATGAAATCTTGCAACATTTAATCGGTTTTATTTGCATTTAAAAGAATTAAAGACTATAGTTATTGATGAATTTTTGCATGGTTAATAGTTGATGTGGTATGGTAATGCGTTGTTTATATTGATATTAGTTAAAGGGTGTATTTTAGCTATATTTACATTAATTGCTAAAAATAAAATTATTAAATGCAGCGTTATATTGCACTTTTGCGCGGAATAAATGTTGGTGGTCACCGTAAAGTACCCATGGTTGAGCTTAGAGCATTGTTATCTGATTCTGGTTTAGAAGATGTGACGACCTATATTCAAAGTGGTAATGTTATTTTTAAATCTTTAAATAAGAATTTAAAACAATTAGAACAGAGGATTCAAAAATTGATAAGGGAGCATTTTGGATTTGAAGTTTTAGTTTTTGTTAGAACCCAAGAGCAGTTATCTACTATTTTTAATAGGTGTCCTTTCGAAGATGCTAAAAAAGTAGAAAGTTATTTTGTGTTGTTAAGTGAACTTCCGGGTGCGGATTTAGTAATCGAAGCGTCTCAAAAAACATATCCAGATGACGACTATGTAATCCTAAATGATTGTATTTACCTCTTTTGTTCTAAAGGTTATGGGCGTTCAAAATTTAATCTTAGTTATTTTGAAAAAAAGCTCAATAGTAATGCCACTGCCAGAAACTATAAAACAATGGTAAAACTACTCGCATTGTCAGAAGAATAAAGTAAGAACCTTTAGAATTTACTTATTTTTGCAGATAATTATAAGATATAATTGAAAAGTCTGCCTTTAGGCAGTCTTGCTCAGATATTTAGTATGCAATGACAGAACAAGACTTTATACTTAAAACCTACAATTCAACAATAGAACAAGGTGTTGTAAAATGGGCTTCACCAAGTAATATTGCTTTGGTAAAATATTGGGGAAAAAAGAAACATCAAATTCCCGAAAATCCATCGATTAGCTTTACGCTTTCAGATTGTAAAACCATTACCGAAATTACTTATATAAAGAAGGAGGGCCAAGGTTTTAGTTTTGATATTTATTTTGAAGGTGAAAAAAATGAAGCATTCAAACCAAAGATTCAAACCTTTTTTGAGCGTATTGAAATTTATATGCCTTTTTTAAAGGATTACCATTTTAAAATAGAAACATCGAATACGTTTCCACATAGTTCTGGAATAGCTTCTTCTGCATCTGGCATGAGCGCCATTGCTTTATGTTTAATGAGTATTGAACAAGAACTTTCTGGTTCTGTGGAGACGGCTTACTTTAACCAAAAAGCATCTTTCCTTGCGCGATTAGGTTCAGGAAGTGCTTGTAGAAGTATTGAAGGAGAACTTGTAGTTTGGGGGAAAAATGAAAGCGTTGTAGGTAGTTCTGATTTGTATGGTGTGAAATTTGAAGGAGATGTGCATGCAAACTTTAAAAATTATCAAGACACTATTTTATTAGTTGATAAAGGCGAAAAGCAAGTGAGTAGTACCGTTGGTCATCAACTAATGTATGGTCATCCGTTTGCAAAAGAGCGTTTTTTGCAAGCCCATGAAAATTTAGCAAAGTTAAAAGGAATATTGAAGTCTGGTGACTTAACTCAATTTGTGAAAATCGTAGAAAGTGAAGCCTTAACCCTTCATGCTATGATGATGACAAGTATGCCGTATTTTATATTAATGAAACCAAATACGCTAAACATCATTAATAAAATTTGGGCTTATAGACAACAAACGGATTCCAATATTTGTTTTACACTCGATGCAGGAGCCAATGTGCATGTCTTATATCCAGAAAATGAAAAAGAATCTATTCTAGAATTTATTGAGCAAGAATTGGTTAGTCATTGTCAAAATGGGCACTATATTTGCGACCAAATTGGACTCGGCGCCAACCAATTAGAATTTTAATACGTATATTTGTTAAAGCTATTGCTTATACCATATGAAGGGACCACTATTTTATTCTAAGATTCTATTATTCGGTGAATATGGAATTATAAAAGATTCTAAAGGTTTATCTATTCCTTATAATTTTTATAATGGAGCGTTAAAGAGGGATGAAAATCCAACTAAAGAAGCTCAAGAATCTAACGAAAGCTTAAAGCGTTTTGCGACGTATTTAGAAGGGTTAGATAAGGATTTGGTGACCTTTAATATCAATAAATTGCAAGACGATGTAGACTCTGGTATGTATTTCGATTCTTCTATTCCACAAGGATATGGAGTGGGGAGTAGTGGTGCATTAGTAGCTGCAATTTACGATAAATATGCTAGTGATAAAATCACGGTTTTAGAAAATTTAACACGTGAAAAACTTCTAAAGTTAAAAACCATTTTTTCTGAAATGGAGTCATTTTTCCATGGGAAATCTTCGGGATTAGATCCGTTAAATAGTTATTTAAGTCTACCTATATTAATCAATTCTAAAGATAATATTGAAGCTACAGGTATTCCTTCTCAAAAAGTGGAAGGTAAAGGTGCTGTGTTTTTATTAGATAGTGGTATTGTAGGAGAAACTGCACCAATGGTGAGTATTTTTATGGAAAACATGAAAAGTGAAGGTTTCCGTAGTATGCTTAAAGATCAATTTATAAAACATACAGATGCTTGTGTTGATGATTTCTTAAAGGGTGATATGAAGTCATTATTTAAAAACACAAAACAATTGTCTAAAGTGGTTTTGAATAACTTTAAACCGATGATTCCTACGCAATTTCATGAGCTGTGGAAAAAAGGTTTAGAGACTAATGATTATTACCTTAAGCTTTGTGGTTCTGGTGGTGGCGGTTATATTCTAGGATTTACCGAAAATATAGACAAAGCAAGAGAAGCGCTTAAAGGTCAGAAATTAGAAGTGGTATATAACTTCTAAATTTTTGGTATTGTAATACTGCGTTTAAATATGCTGTTGTTTCAGAATTTACACCTTCAAAATAATGTTATCAAGACGGCAGAAACACATTCTACTTAAATTCTTTAGTCTATTTTCTGTAGTTAGAGGGTACAATATTTTAGTGGTCGTAATTGCACAGTATTTAGCATCAGTATATATTTTTGCTCACGATAAACCTGTTAAATCCGTACTTCTCGACCTTAATCTTTTAATGCTGGTTTTAGCTTCTTCGGCAACAATTGCAGGTGGCTATATTATTAATAATTTTTACGATTCCGAGAAAGATTTAATCAACAAACCTAGAAAAACCATGCTAGACCGTTTGGTGAGTCAAAACACAAAATTATCCTTCTATTTTGTGCTCAACTTTTTGGCCGTTGTGGTTGCTAGCTATGTATCTTTTAAAGCAGTAATATTTTTTTCAATTTATATTTTTGCGATTTGGTTGTATTCCCATCGTTTAAAAAAGCTACCCATTGTTGGTAATATGGTGTCAGCAGTATTGACCGTAACACCGTTTTTTGCTATTTTTATTTATTATCAAAATTTTGAAACGGTTGTTTTTGCACACGGAATTTTTCTGTTTTTGCTCATTTCTATGCGAGAACTCACTAAAGATTTAGAGAATTTAAAAGGGGATTTGGCTCTGAATTATAGAACGATTCCTGTGGTTTATGATGAGAAGGTGTCTAAGTTAATGTTAACCATTGTGGCTGCTTTTACGATTGTCTCAGCAATTATGCTCATTTTGTTTTTTAAGATTGGTCATATGTATTATTTCTTTTATCTCAGTATTGTGTTGTTGGTGCTATATCTCATTCTTCTCCTAAAATCGAATAAAAAAAACCATTATCTTATTCTTCATAATATTCTAAAATTTATCATTGTGGTGGGTGTTTTTTCTATTCTTTTAATTGATGTTTCCATCGTTTTAAATCGAATTTAAAAGCAAGGCCTATTGTTTTTTAGGGTGTTGCAAAGCTTGGGTGTTAAACATCTTAAATAATTAAGCACTAGATATAAACAATTGTTTACCTTTGCAAAAAATTGGAACATGACCAAACATCAAGATAGCAAGGGAAAAGGAAAGACTTCAGGAAGAGGAAATGCTAATAGTAAGACAAACAGTTTTGCTAAAGGAAGCGCTCCTTTTAAAAAGAAAACACAATCCGTTAAGAAGACAGCATCGTCTTCAAAATCATCAAACCCAGATGAGATTCGTTTAAATAAATACATTGCCAATAGTGGTATGTGTTCACGTCGTGAAGCCGATGAGAATATCGCCATTGGTTTAGTAACGGTTAATGGTAAGGTGATTACCGAAATGGGTTACAAAGTGAAACGTGCAGACGATGTTCGTTTTGATGGCCAACGTATTACTCCAGAACCACCTGTTTATATTTTATTAAATAAACCAAAAGGCTTTGCTACAACGACTGCCGAAGGTAAAGGGAGAACGGTTATGGATTTAGTGGCAAATGCGACTAGTGCAAGTATTAAACCTATTGGTCGTTTAGGAAGAAACTCTTTAGGCCTATTATTGTTTACTAATGATGATAAAATTGTTCAAAAATTCACAAATTCTAAAAGTGGAGTTGCCCGATTATTTCAAATAGAACTTGATAAGAATCTTAAATATGAAGATTTAAAGAAGATTCAAGAAGGATTTAAGGTCGATGGTAAATTAGTGGCTGTTGAGGAAATTAGTTATATCCAAGGTGAATCTAAGAGTCAAGTTGGTATTAAGATTAAAAATACAGGTAACACTATTTTACGTACCATATTTGAAGAACTGAACTACGATATTGTTAAAATTGATTGCGTTGCTATAGGTCATTTAACTAAAAAAGACATTCCTCGTGGTCACTGGAAGCATCTTACTGAACAAGAGGTAAATACCTTGAAGATGCTGTAGTTTCTGGGCTCACCGGCAACGGCGATAATATTGTGATTTTACCGTTCGTCGAATAAATGTAACATTTTATCGATTGACTGGTTGTTTTTTCTATATTGCTCCCCCAAATAGATTAAAAATGACCTACTTATGAAAAATTTTACACTTTTTTTCGTGCTTTTACTTATGTTAAATTGTACGACGGATACGTCAGATGTTCAAGACCCTTTTGCCGATTTAAGTCCACAAACGCTCAATTGCGTAGATGATTTGCCACAAGTTAGAATTACTAACAACGGTACAATGAGTTACGATATTGTGATATACGGACAAGATTACAGTGAATTGTACACCCAGAGTTTATCGACTACTAATGATACAGATTGGCAAGCGTTGTCTAATAATGATATTATTGTTGTAGCCTCTAATGTCAATAGCAACGGACAAAAAATGCAATTAAATCTTTTGCCTTGTGATGCTATTGAAATAGAGATAGATACCAATAATGCTTTAATGATTTCTGACGAGTAATTACTAAAAAGCCTCGCGTAATCTTTAACAGTCGAATTTAATGGTGTACGTGTAAATCAAGATGTTTCTATTGCCTAACAGCATAAAATTAAACAGAGAACGTTTAAAAAAACCTTAGATCGTAAATTTGATCTGAGGTTTTATAATTATTTATATACCTCGCATTTTTATCATTTTTTGAATTATTTATTGAGTTTTCTTAGTTTATTATCGCTCATGTCTTTCACTTTATCATCATCATTTTTTATAGCTTTTGTTTATGATGAGCTTTAGATCTTCTAACTCAGCATCATAATTAGTGTCATTCGTTTTAATATCTTTAAATATAATTTCTAGAGAAGGCTAGAATTAGCATCAGGTATATTAGCTATGTTGAAGTTTATAGTTGTACTAGGTGGTTTTAATTGAGTGTTGTTTGCACGATATAAATTTGTAGTGTTTAAAAGATAAATGAAGATAATGATAGGTGCTACAGATATATCGTACGAGGTATATATTTCTCTATTAAAGTTAAGATTTCTATAGCTTACATTTTAGTTTTTGTAGGAATATTATTGAATTGATTATCTGTTTTTTAAGGGTAAAATAAGCAGGGCTTAAGGGGGGAGTCGGTGATATAAGTGTTTGTTTACTAATGATTTGTTTTAGGTATATGTTGAATTTGAAAAACGATTAAAAAAAAATAAAAAAAGTTTAACGTATTAAAAAATAATTTACATTTGTACCGAAATTGGTACCTTTCTAACAAGATTATAAAACCAGTTTTAGCTGAACAATTGAAACATGTTTTTATGTTCGGGTTCTTGAAAATTAGGAAGTCATATTCAAGAGCAGCTTATAGATTAAGTAACCGAATTTTAGAGCTAACTTCCGCATCTGCGATTGCTGCTAGTCAGCATATTTATGGTTTTGTACCAACTACACAAAGCCAAATTCAGGTATGATATAACGTGCCCTTATACGGTCTACGCTTATATTTTTAATTTTTTACTTGAATTTTTAATAAACATTATGAATAATAAATACATTGATCTTATTGATCAATCCTTTCACTTTCCTCAAGACGAATTTAAACTTGAGGACAAAGAGCTGCATTTCCACGATATCGATCTTATGAAGTTGGTTGAAGATTATGGAGTGCCATTAAAATTTACTTATTTACCACAGATATCTAATAACATTCAACGCGCAAAAAAATGGTTTTCAGATGCGTTTGTAAAGTACGATTATAAAGGAAAATACAATTATTGCTATTGTACCAAAAGTTCGCACTTTAAACATGTTTTAGATGAAGCATTAACCAATGATATTCATATTGAAACGTCTTCAGCTTTTGATATCGATATTGTAAGAGCGCTTAAAAAAGAAGGTAAAATTACGGATAAAACCTATGTGTTAAGCAATGGTTTTAAACGTGACCAGTATATTACAAATATTGCAGATCTTATTAATGATGGGCACAAAAATGCAATTCCAATTATAGATAATTATGAAGAAATTGACTTGCTTTCTAAAGAAGTAAACGGAAAGTTTCAGGTTGGGATTAGAATTGCTTCAGAAGAAGAACCAAAGTTTGAATTTTATACCTCACGTCTAGGAATTGGATACAAAAACATTGTCCCTTTCTATAAGAATCAAATTCAAGATAATAAAAAAGTAGAGCTGAAAATGCTTCATTTCTTTATTAACACAGGGATTAGAGATAATGCCTATTACTGGAATGAATTACACAAATGTTTAAAGGTTTATACGGCTTTAAAAAGAATCTGTCCAACTTTAGATAGTTTGAATATTGGAGGAGGTTTTCCAATTAAAAACTCTTTAGCGTTCGATTTTGATTATGCATACATGGTAGACGAAATCGTTAATCAGATTAACATCGTTTGTGAAGAAGAAGAAGTTGATCCACCGAATATTTTTACAGAATTTGGCAGTTTTACAGTTGGTGAAAGTGGAGGAGCATTGTACAAAATATTATACCAAAAGCAGCAAAATGATCGTGAAAAATGGAACATGATTAATTCTTCTTTTATCACAACTTTACCAGATACTTGGGCTATAAATAAGCGTTTTATAATGTTACCTATCAACCGATGGAATGATAATTACGAACGTGTACTTTTAGGGGGATTAACATGTGATAGTGATGATTATTACAATAGTGAGCAACATACTAACGCTATCTATTTACCTAAATATAATAAGGATAAACCGTTATATATTGGGTTTTTCAATACTGGTGCTTATCAAGAAACTATTGGTGGTTTTGGTGGGTTACAGCATTGCTTAATTCCAACACCAAAACATATTTTAATTCAAAAAGATGCTGAAGGTAATCTAAGCACTAAAGTTTTTGCAGAACAGCAAAAAAGTGAAAATCTGTTAGGTATTTTGGGCTATGAGCCAGAAGAAAAGGTGAAGTAACTTTTAGAAAATAACATTTAAAAGAAAAGATAAAGTCCTAGTTTAAATGATCTCATTGAGCGGATTTTAGGTTTTTTTTTCGAAAATAAAATAAGTATAATTTAATAAGATTCCCGTTTGCACGGGAAGTAAACATGAAAACAAAAACTTACGCTGGTATTCCAGAAGAATTAGCAAAATTAGAAACGGCTAAAATCGTATTAATTCCTGTACCTTACGATGGTACAAGTACATGGCAAAAAGGAGCTGATAAAGGTCCTGATGCGTTTTTAGAGGCTTCAGCAAATATGGAGCTCTATGATATTGAAACCGATTCTGAAGTGTATCAACAAGGTGTGTTTTTAGCAGATGCTGTTACTGAAAAGGCGTCGCCAGAAGCGATGGTAGAAGCGGTTCACCAAGCTACAAAACGCTATATTAAAAAGAACAAATTTGTGACTATTTTTGGTGGTGAACATTCTGTGTCTATCGGAACCATTAGAGCATTTAATGAAATGTTTGATGATTTAACGGTTTTACATATTGATGCACATGCCGATTTACGCGAAAGTTACGAAGGTACTAACTGTAACCATGCTTGTGCTGTTTATGAAGCGAGTCAAACTACTAACTTAATACAAGTTGGAATTCGCTCAATGGATATTATTGAGAAAACCGTAATGGATGAGGAGAAAACGTATTTTGCTCACGAAATGGCTGTTGATGATAGTTGGATGGATGCTGCAATAGATCAGATGACTGATAATGTATTTATTACATTTGATTTGGACGCTTTTGATCCTTCAATTATGCCAAGTACAGGTACGCCAGAACCAGGAGGTTTATTATATTACGAAACACTAGAGTTCTTAAAACAAGTATTTGAAGAAAAGAATGTAGTTGGTTTTGATATTGTAGAATTATGTCCAAACGAAAAAGATAAATCATCAGACTTCTTAGCGGCTAAATTGTACTACAAAATGTTAAGCTACAAATTTCAAGACCAAAATATTGAAGATGGTTTTGAAAGCAATTTCAACGATTCAACTAACACAGGAAATAAAAAATCTAAATTTGATACAGATGATGACTACTAATAAAGGAGAAATTTCAAAATTTATAGAAAAGTATTATTTACACTTTAATTCAGCTGCTTTAGTAGATGCTGCAAAAGGTTATGAAGATCAGTTAAATTCTGGTGCAAAGATGTTAGTGTCTTTGGCTGGTGCTATGAGTACTGCGGAATTAGGGAAGATTTTTGCCGAAATGATTCGTAAAGATAAGGTGCAAATCGTGTCTTGTACTGGTGCAAATTTAGAAGAAGATATCATGAATTTAGTGGCACATAGCCATTATAAACGTGTGCCAAACTACAGAGATTTAACGCCTCAAGATGAATGGGATTTATTAGAGAAGGGCTTAAATCGTGTAACAGATACGTGTATTCCTGAAGAGGAAGCCTTTAGACGTATTCAAGAACATATCGTAAAAATATGGAAAGATGCTGAAGCTAAAGGTGAACGTTACCTTCCGCATGAATATATGTACAAATTGTTATTGTCTGGTGTTTTAGAAGAGTATTATGAAATAGATTTGAAGGACTCTTGGATGTATGCTGCAGCTGAGAAAAACCTTCCTATTGTTTGTCCAGGTTGGGAAGATAGTACTATGGGGAACATTTTTGCAAGCTACGTGCTTAAAGGAGAGCTGAAAGCAAGTACTATGAAATCGGGTATTGAGTATATGACATTTTTAGCAGATTGGTACACCGATAATTCTGAAAATGGTATCGGATTCTTCCAAATTGGTGGAGGTATTGCTGGTGATTTTCCTATTTGTGTAGTGCCAATGTTATATCAAGATATGGAACGTCCGGAAACTCCATTTTGGAGTTATTTTTGTCAAATTAGCGATAGTACAACCAGTTATGGGTCGTATTCTGGCGCTGTGCCAAATGAAAAAATAACATGGGGAAAATTAGATATTAACACCCCTAAATTTATTATAGAAAGTGATGCGACCATTGTAGCACCTTTAATTTTTGCTTATCTTTTAGATATGTAATGGAAGAGCATAGAATTGATAATATAGAATTAAGCTTTTTAACGGTTGGTGATTTTGAAGAATTAAAATCAGCAACCCTAGAAGCCTATGGTGGTGTTCTGAATTCGTATTGGAAAAAGGATCATATTGCTCGTTTGACCTCTATTTTTTCTGAAGGTCAAGTGGTTATTCGTATCGACGGACAATTGGCGGGTTGTGCGTTGTCTTTAATTGTAGATTACGATAAAATTGATGATAACCATACCTACGCGGACATCATTGAAGGTGATAAATTTAAAAATCATGATCCTGATGGCGATGTTTTATATGGAATAGATGTCTTTATTAAACCAGAATTTAGAGGCTTACGTTTAGGACGTCGTTTATATGATTACCGAAAGGAACTATGTGAAAATCTAAATCTAAAAGGGATTGTGTTTGGTGGTAGAATGCCAAATTACCACAAGTATAAAGATCAATTTTCACCAAAAGAATACATTCAGAAAGTAAAACATAAGGAGATTCACGATCCGGTTTTAAACTTTCAGACGTCTAATGATTTTCATCCCATTCGAATTATTAAAGGCTATTTAGAAGGGGATACGGCCTCTAGTGAATACGCGGTGTTAATGGAATGGGATAATATTTATTATACCAAACCCAACAAAAAGGCGAGCAGTGTTAAAACAGTAGTGCGTTTAGGGTTGATTCAGTGGCAAATGCGTCCATACAATGGCTTAGATGATTTAATGCAGCAAGTGGAGTATTTTGTTGATAGTGTCTCTGCGTATCGTTCAGATTTTGCGGTGTTTCCTGAGTTTTTCAATGCACCATTGATGGCTAAGTATAATCATATGCACGAGCCACAAGCCATTAGAGAGCTTGCGAGTTATACGCAAACTATTGTAGAGAAAATGCAACAGTTATCCATTTCTTACAATATTAATATCATTTCGGGTAGTATGCCAGAAGTTGTGGATGATGTGCTTTACAATGTGGGGTATTTATGTCGTAGAGATGGAAGTTTAGAACGCTATGAAAAAATTCATGTCACTCCAGATGAAGCTAAAGTTTGGGGAATGCAAAGAGGGCATCAGTTAAAAACTTTTGAAACCGATGCTGGGAAAATTGGAGTTTTAATTTGCTATGATTCAGAATTCCCAGAATTATCGCGATTATTAGCAGATGAAGGCATGGATATTTTATTTGTGCCATTTTTAACAGATACTCAAAATGGCTATTCTAGAGTGCGTTTATGCGCTCAAGCAAGAGCTATAGAAAACGAGTGTTATGTTGCTATTGCAGGTAGTGTTGGTAACTTGCCTAATGTAAATAATATGGATATTCAGTATGCACAATCAGCAGTGTTTACGCCTTGTGACTTTTCATTTCCGAGCAACGGCATAAAAGCAGAAACCACACCTAATACAGAAATGATATTAGTTGCTGATGTAGATTTGGGATTATTAAGAGAATTACATTCCTTTGGTGCAGTGAAAAATTTAAAAGATCGTAGAAAAGATTTTTACGATGTTATACGAGTAAGCAAATAAGTATTATATTTAAAAAAAAAATAGCTTCAGAAATAGTATTAAAGAATGACATATCCATTGCTAAACGTTTATCAAGGAGAATCATTTACAAGGGATATAACATCTGACATATAGAAAAAAACAGAAATTACCTGATGAAACCAAAAGACGCACATTTAAAACGAGTTATAGTTGATTTTAAAAAATTGACACCAGAAATTTTAGCACTACTGGTAGAGAAATATCCTGATGGCTATGACGACGATAATGTTATCTCGTTTAAAAATGCAAGAAATGAAATAGTCGAAGCTGTAGAGGTCACTACTGAAGATACCAAATATTTGGTAAAAGTGAGTACAAAGCTAGAGCAAACTATGGAAAATTATGACGAAGATGATTATGAAGACTTCGCAGATGATGATCCAGATGCTATAATTGACCCAGATTTAGAGCCTGGAGCTGAGGATGAAGATTTCGATTAAAGTTTAGTTTAGTTGAAACTAATGTTGAAATTTGAATTAAAATTTATACAATTTTAAACGGTTGAATTATGGAATCATCGTTTCACATGTCATTACCATGTTTAAGTGTAGAGGACACAAAAAACTTTTATACTAATAATATTGGTGCTTCAATAGGAAGAACAAGTGAGAATTGGTTAGATATAAATTTATTTAATCATCAACTCACGTTTATTCAAGCCGAAAAATTCAATTTTAATAGTCCAAATTATGTGTTTGAAGGTAAGTTATTACCCTCATTTCATTTTGGTGTGATTATCGATGTTGAAAAATAGGGAGAACTCTATGCTAAACTGAATCGTTTAAAATTAAAAGTGGTAACACAGACTACATTTTTAAAAGATAAAACCGGTGAACATTTATCGTTTTTTATCAAATATCCAAATGATTACATGTTAGAATTTAAGAGTTTTAAAGACTCGCAAGACATATTTAAAATATAATTGTTACTATTAATTTAGTACGATAGAGAAAAATAAACTTCACTTATATCCACGTAATTATAACCAAGAGGTTGTAATCTAAAAGCATTTGGGCTTGAGGTGGCAAATTCCCAAAACCACAATCTAAAATTAATATATGCTGATGTTGTCAGTATTAAAATTTAATGCAATGAATACAAAAAAAAATATAGTATTTGTGCTTCTAGTAATGGTTTTAAGCGCGAATGCATTTTCAATTTCAAATGAAAATAGTCAAGACAAGAAAAAAATAACAACGACTGGAATTTATGACGGTTACGATGCAGACGATGGTTATGCTTTTGTAATCAGAGAAGATGAAGATGACGAAGACAGTGAAGAAACCGTCTATTTTTCAGAAATTACAAATGAAGCGTTAAAAGCAATAAATCTAAAGTCTAAAGCTATGATTGGTAAGCGTTTCAAAATCACTTATGAGATCACAGAATACGAAGAAATAGATGAAAATGGTATTGAAGAGGTTTATGAAACCTTTAAAATAATTGAGGTTAAAACGATGTAATTAATTAAATGCAATAGGTATTATAAAATTAGACTACTAGGCAACTAGTGGTCTTTTTTTTATAAAAATTTCCCATAGAAAAACGGAAAATACAATGACATATTCTAAGCTAATGATCCAAAGATTTTCGGAATAGGTACTGTTAGAATAGGCTAAATAACTCAATACAATCACCATTGACCAAACTAAAGGGAATTTGTAATTTGTAAATACACTTAGTATTAGTAGCGTTGCGATATACCATGGATGCACCGTTGTACTTAAAAATAAATAACAGGTTAAGGCTAATAACATCGACGTTATTAATTTACTCATGCTGTTGTTCTGCTTTAGGAATGAAAAGCCTAGAATGATAATGATGGAAATTAGAGGTAGAATTTTACCTATAATCGCAATTTCATTATAACCTGTTATTGCATACCCAATAGCTCTTGCTACATAATAAATACTGGCATTAAATTCAAAATTACCAAACCAAAGTCCAACGGTTTTGGAGTAGTTTGTTATAAATTCCATAGAAAAGAACGGTAAGAACAATAACAGGGTCGTGGCCATTACAATAGTGTAAAATGTAATTAATTTTATTAGTCCTAATTTCTCAGCTCGATCATTCAATTTATTAGAGTTGAACCACCCAAAAAATAAAGGCAGCAACATTAATGGGATTAATTTTATTGAAATAGAACAGGCTAACACTACTGCAGCCCATTTCCATTTACGAGCGTGTAATAAATACAATGCCCACATTAAGAAGAAAATCATGACACCTTCAAAATGAAGGTTGCCTGTAAGTTCAATGATAATAAATGGATTTAAAATGTACCAAAATATTCTATTTGACGGTAGGTTTAAGCGTTCTAAAAGTTTCTTTCCAAAATATAGTGTTCCAATATCTGCGGCTATAATAACTAGTCTTAAACCAGTTATAGCGCTTAAAATACTTTGACCAGGAAATAGATTGGCAATAACAAAGCACAGTTGATTTAATGGAGGATAATTAGAAAAATGTGAAGAACTTAAACTTCCCATACCATTGTATAATTCCTGAGCTTGTTCTATTGATAATTCCCCACTATTAATCAAAGAATCTGGAGTATAGAGATATGGGTTAAGGCCTTCAAGAATTAAGCGTCCATCCCAAATAAACCGATAGAAATCTTGTGATAAATTTGGAATCGCAAAGAGGAATAATACTCTAAAAACAATTGAAAAGATTACTAAAAGGCTAAAGTTAAACCCAGAGGTCTTTATAATTTTATAGGCAAATACAAATAATGCAATATATAAAAGTATGAGTTGAGTCGTTTCAATGCGTGTTAAATGGTAAGCAAACCATAAATAAAGGATGCAACTCGCAATGAAAAATAGAAATGGAATTTTGTGATATTTCCAAAGCGCAATCACACCTTAGATCTCAGTGATTTAAAAAACACATAGCCAAAACCAATAAATAGCATTAAGTGAAAAGGAAATAATCCAAAATCACCACCTTGGTCCCCAACCACAAATGCACTATACATACCAAAAGCAAAATAAAGCATCAATATACCTTCAATAATCACATGAGGAGATACTTTTTTGATAATGTATTTATTGCCTTTCCAAGAATCTCTAATTGTACTAATATTGAATTTTGGAGTTCGTACAAACTCACTTCGTTTGCCGATATGGCCTTCAATTACAGCAATAGAATTATGAAGCGAAAAGCCCATAGCTATTGAGAAAAAGGTAAAAAACATCCCGATGTAATTAAAGAATTTTTTGAAGCCACTACCATAAATACTGCGGTACATAAACCAATAGCATACAAAGAAAATAATGGTGCTCATTACAAAGAAACTCATCACATAAAAGTAATTTCTTAAATGTTCATATTCGTTCTTTATATACAACATTGGAATACTTAAAATAGCCACTGTAAATATGCTTAAGAACATCGTACTGTTTAATAAATGAAGCAAACCGTGAACTTTAGTTTTTGTCGAAATATTATCAGATTTTAATACACGCCAAAGCATTTTTCTAAAGTTCTCTGCGCCACCTTTATTCCAACGAAATTGTTGAGAACGTGCAGCACTAATCACCACAGGTAATTCTGCAGGAGTTTCAACATCTTCAAGATATTTAAATTCCCAATTTTTTAATTGTGCTCTATAACTTAAATCTAAATCTTCAGTAAGTGTATCACCTTCCCAATTACCAGCATCGATAATACAGGTTTTACGCCAAACACCAGCGGTACCATTAAAATTAATAAAGTGCCCTTTACTATTTCGTCCTACTTGCTCTAAGGTAAAATGGGCATCTAAAGCAAAAGCTTGAATTTTAGTCAACAAAGAATAATCACGATTGATATGTCCCCAACGTGTCTGAACAACTCCTATTTTTTCATTTTTAAAATAAGGGATGGTACGTTTTAACCAATTCGGTTGTGGTAAAAAATCGGCATCAAAAATGGCAATAAACTCACCTTTTGCAATTTTTAAACCTTCTTTAAGTGCACCAGCTTTAAAACCACTTCGGTCTGTTCTGGTAATATGTGTAATGTCTAAACCTGTTTTAGCTAATTGTTCTACATGTGCCTTTGTTGTTGCAACGGTTTCATCTGTAGAATCATCTAAAACCTGAATTTCTAATTTGTCTTTAGGATACTCTAAAAGTGCAATGTTGTTTAACAAGCGCTCCATGACATACATCTCGTTAAATACAGGAAGTTGAATGGTAACAATAGGGATTTCTTCAGGATTTGAAAAATCAAAGGTCTCACAATCTTGTCTTTTCTTTTTTGAAGACAAATAATTGTAAAGTAGATTTAATTGTGCCAATGCGTACATAAATATTAGTACAATGGCAATGGTGTAAATGACAATAATAATCGATTCGAGAATCATTTTTTAAAACTATATTTAAAAATCCAACCTAGGATTTTTATGCCTGCAAAGATAGCACCTTTTATTGTTCCTGAAACTTTTGAGACACCTATTCTGTTTCTGTAATTAACAGGAATTTCCCTATAACTTAATTTTTGCTTTAATACTTTGAGCTGCATCTCTACCGTCCAGCCATAGGTTTTGTCTTCCATGTTTAAGCCTAAAAGCGTCTCGTATTTAATAGCTCTAAAGGGGCCTAAGTCTGTAAATGTTGAACGGAAAAATAAGGTCATTAGGCTTGTTGCTAGCCAATTACCGAAAATTTGAGGTGAAGTCATTGAGCCTTCTTCTCGTAATGCTTTGTCACGAGCCCCAACCACAAAATCAATATTATCGTCTATTATAGGTTGAATAATTTTTGTTAATTCTTCGGGATAATCACTATAATCACCATCTAAAAAAACAATGATATCTGGTTTTTTTTCTAGTTTTGAAATATAATCCATGCCTTTTAAGCACGCATAACCATAACCTTTTCTGTTTTCAACTACAACCGTTGCACCAGCATTTTTGGCATTAAGTTCTGTGTTATCAGTAGAGTTATTGCTAACTACAATAATTTCATCGACAATAGAAGGGATGGCTTTAACCACAAGAGGAATGGACTCTTCTTCGTTATAGGCAGGAATAATAACTTTTATATTGGGCATCGCGGGCGTTTAAAAGAGCAAAAGTAATCTTCTTATTTTTGATTCACTAAATCCATTAAATCCACATCGTTTCCTAAAAGCACTTCTGTTGGATTAATACGGCCTTTCATAGAGTCATTTTCTAATTTTAAAACACCTCTTGGACAAACAGCAGAACAAATACCACAACCCACACAACTAGAACGTACGATGTTTTCTCCTTTTTGCGCATAGTGTCTTACATCAATACCCATTTCACAACTGTTAGAACAGTTACCACAAGAAATACATTGGCCACCATTAGTGGTAATTCTAAATTTTGAAAATAAACGCTGTTGGAATCCAAGAATTGCTGCCATAGGGCAACCAAAACGACACCAAGAACGATTTCCTAAAATGGGATAAAACCCAGTACCAATGACTCCAGAAAAAATAGAGCCGATATAAATACCATAGGTAGATGTTAAGGTTCCTGCTTTAATATAAAATAAGTTTTCGGTAGTACCTGTAAAGTGCATAATGAGTAAAAGCATAATGACTATAAAATAACCAATAGCCCCATATTTGGCATCTTTTCCTAATTCTTGTCGTTTAAAGAACATTACGGCGGCAAAAACTAGGGTTAAAAAGCCAATGACTAAGCTTATAAAAACACCTCTGGTCAGCCAGAAATCATTTTTATCATAACCTAAGTAGGTGTACACCATGGCAACAGTCATTACAATAGAAAATACTAAAACAGTATGGATTAACCAACGTTCTAATTTCCAAGCTGACATCTTTTTAGACGATAATTGTCTAAACGAATCACCAGCCGTTTCTGCTAATCCGCCACATCCACAAACCCAAGAGCAATACCAACGTTTACCGTATTTGTAGGTTAAAATAGGTGTAAACACAAATATGGATAAGATACCAAATATGAGTAATGCGATACCAATATTTCCATTTGATAAAAAGCCATTTACTGACCATTCATCAAAAATGTAATAATTAAGAGGCCATATACTTTTAAGGTCATAGTATGGTAAATCGTTGTTCATAACGTACATAAATTCAGGAATCAAAAAGGCAAAACCCAATTGAAAAAACATCACTGAAACGGTACGTAATTGTTGGTAACGATTATGTCTGTATTTTAGAATAAATTTATATCCAAAAGCTAAAATAGCAACGGTATACAAGGTGCCGTAAACAAACCATTGGCTCGCATTTCTACCACTTAAGAGTTGACTTAAAGGGTCAAATAAACTAATTAAACCCGTGTTTTCTGCACCATCAGTACCTAAACCTAAATATTTAGGAAAAAAGTAAAGTACAATATAGAAGGTGGTTAAAATCACACCAACAATCCAACCCCAAACTCCACGAGAGGAAATAGATTTAAACCAAACACCATCATTCTTTATGCCTTCTAGTTTTGTAAGGTAAGCTTCTCTAGAATACATGATAATACCACCAATTATAGATCCTAACGACAGTGTAAGAAATAAACCTTTATTGGGGAAATTAGTATTAAAAAGCGCTAAGGCTAAAATAAATAAACCAATAACACCTATGGCAAGAGCTACTTTTTGTTTATTATTAATATCTAAAGCATCTGGTTTTGCTAAAGACATACTGTGATTTATTTTATTGCTCATTTTTATACTGGTTGTAACTGGTTAGTGTAGGCTTTTAAAATTTCGTTTTCAAATCTTGAATAAAATTCAGGATCAAAGTTGGCTTCAGAGAGGTGATTCATCACGTAATCCACATCGCGTTTTTCAGTAAGCCATTGATCAAAAACGTCATGGCGCATTCTAATTCCAAAGGTGTTAATGCCTAAAAATTTATTGGTATTTTTATCGTAAGCAACAGTTATACATTTGGTGTCGTCTTCATGTTTCCAATGAAAATGTTGTTCGTATTCTGGTCGTCCGCGTTCGCCAAATACCCAACCATAGGTTTGATATTCGATATCTAAAAATTTAGCAGAATTAAACCAATGACCTGGTTTGTATTCCATTCTATTACCACAAATAGTTTGCGCTAAAGTTTCACCCATCATACGGCCAGTGTACCAAACGGCTTCAATAGGTCTTCGATTGCCAATAGCTTCATGCTGTTCGGCACAATCACCAATAGCATAGACATCTGGAATGTTGGTTTCCAAAAAACGATTCACTTTTACTCCACGACCTAATTCTATACCAGAATCTTTTAAAAAATCAACATTTGGTGTGACTCCTGCCGTTAAACCAACCACATTACATTCTAATTCTTCACCGGTTTCTTCAATAATAACCGATTTCACATTGCCATTATCGTCTGAGTTAATGGCTTTTAGATTTGTAGAAAGTCGTAAATCGATATGATGATTTTTAATGTGCCTATTAATCATTTCACTTTCTCCTTGTGGCAAAACACCATTCCAAAAGCTGTCTTCTCTAACAAGAAATGTTACAGGAATACTTCGGCTATTCAACATTTCAGCCAATTCAATACCTATTAATCCACCACCAACAATTACAGCACGTTTGCATACCTCATTATTGGGTGCATATACTTCTAGATTTTCTAAATCTTGTTTGTGGTACATGCCCATTACACCGTTTAAATCTTGTCCTGGCCAACCAAATTTATTGGGTTTACTTCCTGTTGCAATAATTAATTTATCGTATTGAAGCATATCACCTTCGGCAAAATGAAGTGTTTTAGTGGCCGTTTCAACCTGTTTTACGTAACCTTTTTTGAGTTCAATTCTGTTTTTTTTCCAGAACCAATTTTCGTAAGGTTGTGTGTGTTCAAACTTCATATGGCCCATATAAACATACATTAATGCTGTACGAGAGAAGAAATAATCGGCTTCGGCAGAGACGATAGTTATTCTTTTATCGGATAGTTTTCTGACGTGTCTTGCAAGCGTAACTCCAGAAATGCCGTTGCCAATAATAACGATGTGTTCCATATAATTGAGGTTGTTGATATGGACTATAGGTCGAAGCTTTTGTTAAAACCTTAATCTATTAGTCGAATTTCTTTAAATTTAGGCATAATTTTATAGTATGCGATATCTTTTTTACTTCCTTTTAAGTGTCATTGTTATTAGTTGTGCTGCGATTCCGCATCAATCTTCTAAAATTAATGGTGTTAGTTTTGTCGCTTCTAGAGGCGTTGTAGATGCAACACATGTTAAACCAATCGTGAACATTCATGCGAATGCTGCTGCTGTTATGCCTTTTGGTTTTATTAAGGATATGAACCATCCTGAAATAATTCATAATACTGAACGTCAGTGGTTTGGTGAAACGCGATCTGGAGCAGGACAATATATTGAAGCGCTTCACAAAGAAGGTATTAATGTGATGGTGAAACCACAACTTTGGATTTCTCATGGGGAATTCACAGGATTTTTAAAAGCATCTTCGGAAGTCGATTGGCAATTGTTAGAAACCTCATATACTGACTTTATTGTTGAATATGCTGAATTGGCTGAGGAGTTAAATGTAGAGGTGTTTTGTATAGGAACCGAGCTTGAAGAATTTATAAAAAACAGACCAGAGTATTGGCATCAATTAATAAAGGATATCAGAAAAGTCTATAATGGGAATCTAACTTATGCAGCCAATTGGGATGAGTTTTGGACCACTCCATTTTGGTCGGAATTAGATTATGTGGGCATTGATGCCTATTTTCCTGTGAGTGATATGCAAACCCCAACGGTTGAAGATTGTATAAAAGGTTGGGAAAAACATAAACCTGGTTTAAAGAGGTTTTCCGAAACATTAGATCGTCCAATTCTGTTTACAGAGTTTGGGTATAGAAGCGTCGATTATTCAGGTAAAGAACCTTGGCGCTACGATCGTTCTATGACTTCTGTAAATCTCGTAGCGCAAAACAACGCTACGGAAGCTCTATTTGAGGCCGTATGGGAAGAGGATTGGTTTGCTGGAGGTTATTTATGGAAATGGTTTGTAGATCACCATAAAGTTGGTGGTTTAGAAGACAATCAATTTACTCCACAGAACAAGCCTGTAGAGCAAATTATAAAAGCACACTACTATAAAAAATAGGGAGTGATGAGTTGGGTTTACTCGCTTTCAAGGGCCTTAAAATCTTTTATCGCTTTATTGGGTTCAATAATGTTATAACCCTTCCAAAACTCAGGGTCGTATTGATTTAATTGGGTTGGAGTGACAAGTGATTTTTCTTTGAAATTTTCAAAATCAGACTCAGAAATGGCATTAGTTTCAAAGACAATCAGTTCTGACTTTTCAATATTTCTAACGATAAAATGAAGGTCTCCTTTTAATTCATTTTGTTTGCGTCTGCCTCTTACATTTTTGTTCTTTTCAACAATTTTTATAGGACGTTTAATTCCTACTAGTTGACCTAAAGATTCATCTCTGTATTTTAAAGTGTATTTTTCATTGTCATTTTTTTGAAAGATGATGGTCCCTTCCTTTAAGTACTTTTTCATTGAAATGCCAAGGAGAGAAAACTTACTAAGGGGCTTCACATTTTTATAATCAACTCTTACAACCGCAAAGTCTTCAGTATTCACATACATGGTTCCAGAAAAGTCTTCACTGCGTTTGGGCTTAAATGGAATCACATACACAAACATATCATTGATATACGCATAATCTGCAATTTCAAATTCATATCGTCTAGATTTATGAATAAAATTGAGGTCATTGTCGTCATCAATAAAGTTGTTGTTTTCAAAATTATGAATCTGCATTTTTCTCCAATGTAAAAAACTAATTTTACGGATCGAGTCTTTTTTCTTTTGTTCGGCAAGTAAGGCATCTGTAGCGGCTTCATTTTTTTTATTTGTATCTCCAAATAATGAAGAATCCATTTCCTCTTTTACACTAAACCAACCCGATTTTATTTTAAAGTACGAATCGCGTTTTACATACTTTTTAAAGATATCGTTAAAACGTTTTTCGTAGTTATCCATATTGATGTCTTTAGATTTATCATATAAATAACAAGCTTTTAAGATGTCCATTTTTTGAGAGGCCTCAGGATCGATTTCACCATAGAGTTCACCTAATATTTCAGTATGACTACTACTGTTTTTAGGCATCATTTGAAGCAAACTATCTATGAATTGCTGGTTGAATTCTGGTATGGTCGATTTTTCTAATTTAACATCATATTTGTCCATTTCATTATAGTAAGATGTTCTATAAAAGAGTTTGCGTTTGTTATAACTGTAGTCGTAATTATCAGTTAAGCCTTCTTTTACTTTATCTAAAATTTCGTCAATCGTGTATGTTTTATTGGTGACTAGCACTTCCGATAAATCCACAGATTTTGAGGTTAAGTAAATAGGGGAGTTGTTGAAGTTAAAAAGAGGGATTCGCTTTTCTTCATAACCCAAACAACTGATCATTAATGAGTCTGTAGCTTTAATAGCACGTTTAATCGTAATATTGAATTCTCCATTGTCATTACTGATTACTCCTGTTTTTGAGTTAAATTGAATAGTTGCAAAAGGAATGGGTTGTTCTGTTTTTGCATCTAGTAATGTTGAAGAAAAAGTTTCCTGTCCGTAAGATTGCGACACTATGCATAGGATAATCGCAATGATGATTTGATTGATTTTCATGATGAAGGATTGATTGGTTGATTTACAGCCAAAGTATAAGGTTGAAAGATTTTATAACGTCAATTTAATCTTTTTTTAAGTAAGATTTATCTTAAGTTTAACAACTTTAAGAAAAATTAAGACGTTTAATTATTAAGAGATTGACAATGTTATTATATTTGTGTTAATACTACACAAAACAAAATGGCATTACAACAAAATATTAAAGTTGCAGTAGATGCTGTAGTTTTTGGCTACGAATCTAAAGGGAATTTATCAGTGTTATTAATTAGACGAGGTGTTAATCCTTATAAAAATGCTTGGGCTTTACCTGGAGGTTTGGTTTTAGAAGACGAGTCTTTAGAGGCTGCCGTAAAACGAGAACTTAAGGAAGAAACAGGGGTTAAGATCGACTATCTAGAGCAATTGTACACCTTTGGAAAACCCAAAAGAGATCCACGAAATAGGGTAGTGTCAGTGAGTTATTTTGCTTTGGTTAGACCAAATCATTTTAAGATAAAAGGAGATACAGATGCTGCTGAAGCAAAGTGGTTTTCGGTTAATGATTTACCAAAACTAGCATTTGATCATAAAACCATTTTTAATACGGCAGAGAAACGTCTCAAAGGAAAATTAGTATATCAACCTGTTGGATTTGATTTGCTTAATCCAGAATTCCCATTTTCAGATTTAGAACATTTATATGCTACTATTTTAGGCCAAGATGTCGATCGAAGAAACTTCAGAAAAAAAATAATGAGTTTTGGTTTTGTTGAAGAAACGGATAAAATTCATCAAGAAGGTAGTGGTAGACCTGCAAAACTCTTCAAGTTTAATAAAACAAAATACGATGCCTTAGTGGATAACGGCTTCCACTTAGATATTAAGTTTGTGTAATTTTTACGCAAAATATTTTGCGAAGTCATTATTTCAAATTACATTTGTGTAAAACTAACACAAATGATTTTAAATTTAGACCCTTCATTTCGGCCATTAGGAAAAGCGCATAACATTCTATTTGAAAGTTTTGTATTCTCAGGTGGTGAACCTCATATTAAAATTCATTCGGATTTAAGTGCTGTAAGTAAGATTACAATTACAACAAGACTACAATCCTTTAATGATTTAGGATTGTTGTTAATCGCTGTAGATGCTTTGCGTAGAATGGATGTTAAAACGATTCATCTGTTCTTACCCTATATGCCAGCAGCGCGTCAAGATCGTGTTATGATTCCAGGTGAAGCCTTATCGGTTAAGGTTTATGCCGATGTTATTAATAGTTTAAATTTAGAGTCTGTTACGGTTTTCGATCCACATTCTGAAGTTACACCAGCCGTGTTGAATCATTGTAAAGTGATTTTTAATTATACCTTTATTAGGTCTGTTATAAAGGCTATAAATTCTGAAGTGACACTTATCTCACCAGATGGTGGAGCTCTTAAAAAAATCTATAATGTCTCGGCTTATTTAGGTGGACTTCCTGTTATAGAATGTTCTAAAAAACGAAATGTAATCAATGGAAAGCTAGAAGGATTTAAAGTTTATGAAGACGATTTAAAAGGATGTAATTGTTTAATTGTAGATGATATTTGTGATGGAGGAGGTACCTTCATCGGTTTAGCCAAAGCACTTAAAAAACGGAATGCGGGTAAATTATATTTAGCGGTAAGTCATGGAATATTTAGTAAAGGACTAGATGTATTGAATGCTCATTTTGAAAAAATATTTACAACAGATAGCTTTAAATCTAAAACGATAGAAGGTGTAGAACAGATTAAATTAAAGGAATTATTGTAATGAAAATTCAAGTCATAAAAGCTGATATAACCAAGATAGACGTCGATGCCATTGTGAATGCCGCAAATTCATCATTACTTGGGGGCGGAGGAGTTGATGGAGCCATTCACAGAGCTGGTGGTAGGGCCATCCTTGATGAATGCAGAGCAATTAGAAATAGGCAAGGCAAGTGTAAAACTGGAGAAGCTGTAATAACAACAGCAGGGAATTTATTAGCTAAGAAGGTCATACATACGGTTGGGCCAGTTTATAATGGAGGAAACCGTTTAGAAAAAGAAAAACAAGCCTTAGAACAGTGTTATGTAAATAGCTTAAAGCTTGCTGAAATCAATGACTTAAAATCAATAGCATTTCCAAATATTAGTACAGGGATTTATAAATTTCCAAAAGAATTAGCAGCAAAAATAGCAATTAAAACGGTCTCAAATTTTAAAAGTGAGATCATAGAAAATGTAATCTTTGTCTGTTTTGATGATGAGAATTATCAGATTTATAAAACGGAATTAGAATGAAACTTAAATTAAAACCATATAAAGAACAACTAAAGGATTGGCCTAAAACAGGTCATCATATCATGGCGCAATACAATGAAGATGAAATTGTAGTTTACCAATCGTATAGACCAGAAATTGGGAATTTTGCTGCTGAAAATCAATATTTCGGAGGGGCTTTTAAATTGAGTCGCATGACCTGGATTAAACCTAATTTTTTATGGATGATGTATAGAAACGGATGGTCTACAAAGGTTGGGCAAGAAGTTGTTTTAGCCATTCATTTAAAACGCAAGGCTTTTAATCGCTATTTAGAACAAGCCGTTTATTCGAGTTATCAAGATGATTTGTATCTGTCGAGAGAGGCTTGGCAAACTCAAGTAAAAGATTCATCTATACGTTTACAATGGGATCCCGACCACGATCCTTATGGTGCAAAATTAGAACGACGCGCCATTCAAATTGGTATTAGAGGAGATGAGATTGCTAAGTATGCAAAAGATGATATTTTAGAAATTGAAGATATTTCGGGTTTTGTAAGAGAACAATATCAATTTGTTTTAAATAAGGAATTAAATCAATTGATAATTCCAGAAGAGCATCCCTTAGTATTAGAGGATGAAAATTTAAAACATCATTTAAGATTGTTATGAAAACCAAGACGGTACATTCTGCATTATTTGGTTTAGCTGTTGGAGACGCTTTAGGAGTTCCGGTGGAGTTTAAAGAACGTCATTATCTAAAACAATATCCTGTTACTGATATGATGGAATTTAAAGTCCATAATCAACCAAAAGGTACTTGGAGCTATGATAGTTCTTTAGCTTTTTGTTTGGCAGATAGTTTGTGTAAGTCATATGATCTTAATGATATTGGACAAAAATTTGTACAATGGAGAAATGAGGAACTTTGGACTCCGCATGGAAAGGTTTTTGATATTGGTATAGCTACCAATCACGCCATTCATTCTATCGAAACAGGAACTAAACCAATTCTTGCAGGAGGTTCTTCAGAAAGAGATAATGGCAATGGATCTTTAATGCGCATTCTTCCTTTGTTATTTTTTATTCAAAATTTTAGTATCGAAAAACGATTCGATATAATTAAAGAGGTGTCCTCAATAACACATGCCCACATAAGATCAGTCTTGGCTTGTTTTATTTATCTTGAATATGCCCTCAATAGTTTAAAGGGAAATGATAAATGGCAAGCCTATGTAAAGATGCAAGTTGAGGTTAATAATTTTTTAAATACGAATGCAATTTGCGCTCAAAATGAAATAGATAAGTTTCATAAAATATTAGAGAATAAAATTGATGGTTATGGGCAACAAGCCCTTTATAAATTGGAAGCGCACGAAATTCGCTCAAGCGGCTATGTCTTAGATAGTCTGGAAGCTAGTTTTTGGTGTGTTTTAAATTCAAATACCTATAAGGAAACCGTCTTAAAAGCCGTAAATTTAGGAAGCGATACAGATACAACAGGAGCCATAGCTGGTGGATTGGCAGGATTGATTTATGGTTTTGAAGCGATACCTAAAGATTGGATTGAGGTATTGTCTCGTAAAGAAGATATTATAAAGTTATGCGATAATCTATCCAAGACATATAAGTAGATCATGAATGAAAAAGATAAAAATCAAATAAGTAAATTTTTAAGCTTGGTGTTGCGACATCAACCAGAATACATCAACCTCAAATTGAATAAAAACGGTTGGGCTTCAGTTGATGAACTAATTGAAAAAGCAAAAACAAAACATATTAAGGTTTCCAAGGAAGAATTGAGCGAGATTGTAGAAACAAATGATAAACAACGCTTTGCTTTCAATACGAATAAAACCTTAATAAGAGCCAATCAAGGGCATTCCGTAAAAACGATAGATTTACAATTTGAAGCTATAAAGCCACCCGATTTTTTATACCATGGAACCGTTGCAAAGTTTATGGATTCAATTAGAACAAACGGATTACAAAAGCAAAGTAGGCAATATGTGCATCTCAGTGAGGACCGAGATACGGCGACTAAAGTTGGACGTAGACGAGGAGATGCTATCATTTTACATATAGCATCAGGTCAAATGTATCACAAAGGGTTTAAGTTTTACCGCTCAGAAAATAAGGTGTGGCTTGCAGATCATGTTCCAATTGAATTTATAGATTTTGAATAACATGAAAAAAATCGAACGATATAAAGATCTTTTTATTGTAGAGTATTTTTTGACTTCAGAAGAATGTGACTATTATATTAATTTTGGAAACTCTATAGGGTTTGAAGAAGCTAAAATTGGTGTTGAAGGAGCGCAAGTTATGAATAAAGAGGTGCGTAATAATGACCGATTATTATTTTTTGATCAAGCTTTCTCCGATAAACTTAGGGAACGTATTCAGCCCTTTTTACCTAAAAAAATGGAGTCTATAACGCATTAGATTTAAATGAAATGTTTAGAATATATCGTTATACTAAAGGGCAGCGTTTTAAAATGCATCGTGATGGAAGCTATGAGCGTAACGAAAATGAAAGTAGTTTCTTTTCATTTATAATATATTTAAATGATAATTTTGAAGGAGGAGAAACAAAATTTAGAAAATTTGAAACCATTGTGCCCCAAAAAGGTTCTGTTTTATTATTTCAGCATGCCTATAGGCATGAAGGAAAAGAGAGTATATTCGGAACAAAATATGTGTTACGCACCGATGTTATGTAATAAATTAAACGAATGAAAAGAACGTTAGCCATAGGCGATATTCACGGAGGCTATAAAGCCTTAAAACAACTTTTAGATATACTGAAAATAACTAAAGAAGATAAACTGATTTTCTTAGGTGATTATGTTGATGGATGGAGTGAATCAGCTCAAGTCATAACCTTATTAATGGAGCTATCAAAAAATAATGATTGTGTATTTATTAAAGGAAATCATGATATATGGTGTGAGCAATGGTTAAGGACGGGTGAGGTGAATGATGTTTGGTTTATACACGGAGGAAAAGAAACCATTGAAAGTTACAGTTCGTTTTCAATAGAAGCTAAAAAACAACACTTAGACTTTTTTGAAGCCATGCCATCGTATTATATTGATCATAAAAACCGACTATTTCTTCACGCAGGTTTTACCTCAATGCACGGCGTAGAAAAAGAAATTCACAAAGAAAATTTTTCTTTCGATCGTACGCTTTGGGAAATGGCCTTAACTATGGATAAACGTATTAAAAAAGATTCAGCTATATATCCTAACCGACTAAAACATTATACCGAAATCTATATTGGTCATACTCCAACGACTAATTATAAAATACTTCAACCAATGCACGCTGTTAATGTTTGGAATATTGATACTGGAGCGGCATTTACAGGACCTTTATCTGCCATTGATGTTGATAGAAAAGACATTTTTCAGAGTGATAAGGTTATGGACTTATATCCAAATGAAATCGGCCGGAATAAAAAATGATATATGTGATGATAGGTAGGACTTTATCTTAGTTTTATAAAATCTTTTTTATTTGTGTAAATAATACACAAATAGTTTTGTGCTTTAAATATTGAAATGTATATTTGTGTAATAATTACGCAAATCAAATATTATGAATCCACTACTATACACAGATGGTTATAAAGTTGACCACAGAAGACAATATCCAGAAGGAACTACTTTAGTCTATTCTAACTGGACACCAAGAAAAAGTCGAATTGAAGGTATCGAAAACGTCGTGTTTTTCGGATTACAATATTTCATCAAAAAATATATGATAGATGATTTTAATACCAACTTTTTTAATCAACCAAAAGCCGAAATTTGTAAACGTTACTCTAGACGTATCAATAATTATTTAGGTCCAAACCAAGTCGGAATTGACCATATTGAAGCGCTACATGATTTGGGATATTTACCCATGGTTATAAAAGCGTTGCCTGAAGGCTCACAAGTGCCAATTAGAGTGCCAATGGTTACAATGTATAACACAAAACCAGAATTTTTTTGGCTAACAAATTATTTCGAAACCTTATTGTCAACCACACTTTGGATGCCTTGTAATTCAGCTACCATTGCTAAACAATACCGAAAAATATTGGATACCTATGCCGAGGAGACGTCTTCAATTCCTGAATTTGTAGATTGGCAAGGTCATGATTTCTCAATGCGAGGCATGGCCGGATTAGAGGCCGCAGTTATGTCTTCTGCAGCACATTTGTTGAGTTTTACAGGAACGGATACAATACCAACAATCGATTTTTTAGAAACTTATTATAATGCAGATTCTGATAGCGAATTAATTGGAGGTAGTGTCGCAGCGACTGAACATTCTGTGATGTGTATGGGAACAAATTTAGGAGAACAAGCGACCTTTAAACGCTTAATTACAGAAATTTATCCAAACGGTGTTGTTTCTATAGTTTCAGATACTTGGGATTTATGGAAAGTACTTACAGATTATTTGCCTCATCTTAAAAATGAAGTATTAGCAAGAGATGGAAAAGTAGTGATTAGACCAGATTCTGGAGATCCAGTGGATATTATTTGTGGAAATCCGCATGGCAAATCTACAGAAGAGCAAAAAGGAGTAATTGAATTACTTTGGGATATTTTTGGTGGTAAAACCAATGATAAAGGTTACAGAGAATTAGATTCGCATATCGGAGCTATTTATGGTGATAGTATCACTTTAGAGCGCGCTACGCAAATTTGTGAACGCTTAAAACAAAAAGGCTTTGCATCAACCAATGTTGTTTTAGGAATTGGCTCGTTTACCTACCAATACAATACTAGAGATACATTCGGATTTGCCATGAAGGCTACTTACGGAGAAGTGAATGGAGAAGGAAGAGAAATTTATAAAGATCCAATCACAGATGATGGTACAAAAAAATCTGCAAAAGGTTTAATTAAGATTGAAAAAGAAAATGGTAGTTATAAATTAATTGATCAAGTGTCTTGGGAAGAAGAGCAACAAGGTGAGTTGAAAGAGGTCTTCCGTGATGGGAAAATACTTGTAGAAGCGTGTTTAAGTTCTATTCGTGAGCAAATAAAAAGCTAGTTTTAATCCGATGCTGAAGGATTAATTTATTCTAAGAGTGATGAGATAATCGTTTAAATATATAACCTAGCCAATGTGCCGCTTATAATACGCCAACAACTCATTAGCTGAAGCACCAAACCATTTTTTTACATAAATCGTCCAAAAATGATATTGTAGTTTCCAAACACCATGTTTACGATAGAGTCGTGCTGAGGTTGTCAATTTTTTATTGATGACTGTAAATTCATTCCGAGCATACAACTCATTAATCAGAATATTGTCTTCGTAGATAATATAGTTCTCGTTATAACCACCAATATCGTTAAACAGTGTTTTTGTAATAAACTGACTTTGGTCGCCACCTCTACTGGCTCGCCAAGAAAATTGGGTAAGCCAACTGGCTAAACGTAACCACCAATGGTTACTGTCAAACTGCATTCTAAAACAACCTGCTTGATTACCTTTTTGAACTTCGTTTATAATAAATTGATCAAAATCTTTAGGTGGAAAAGAATCGGCATGAAGAAAATATAAAATACTTCCAGTGGCATGCTTTGCACCAAAATTCATTTGTTTTGCTCTTCCTTTTGCCGAATTAATCAAAAGAATATTTGATTTATTTGCAAATCCTGAACTTGATTCAGGATCTCTTTCAGCGTTATCTAATACGTCAGTTCGAGTGAAATTCTTTTTTTGGAATTTTGTATCGCGAACATTGGATTTTATGCTTTCTATTACAGACCTGTCTGGTTTCAAAAATCGGACAGGTCTAAGTATGTCCAAAGTACCATCTGTACTACCTCCATCAACCACTATAATTTCAGAAATATTCTTAGACGACGAATTCTCTATTAAATGTGTTAACAAACGGCTAATAGTATCAGCCTCATTTAAAACAGGAATAATAATACTAATCATACAGTACTTACGATAAATTAATGATCGTAGTTTTAATCATTTAAATTCCAATTGTAATCGGTATAGCTCTTTTTAGCAGATGAAGAAATGGTAATGTCTGAGTATTGATTTAAGAAATCAATTAAGCTACCATCTTGCTCAAAATCCTTTTTAAACCACTTAAATATTTTTGAAATCTTGATGTTGTCTTTAGACAATTCGTTTTTAGACGTATCCGCTAAAAATTCTTTTGTAGCATTGGTTAATTGTGCATCTAAGTTTGAAGCTGTAAATGCTGTATTCTGAAGTTTAGGACATGATACAGAAGCACAAACAATAGCAAAATGAATTCTAGGTTCATTCATTTTTCTTAGTATTTTATGTTCAATATCGTTTAGGTTTTGCCAAGTGTTACCAAATTTCCAAAGCCTTTGATCCCAGGATCTTAATATCTTTTATACTTTTTGTTGGGTAATTTCTGAGGATTAAATCTATGGTTAAAGCGTTGTATGCATTAATCCAGTAAGCGAGTTTGTCGTTCTTAGTCCAATCATCATTAGGTTGATGTAATTTTAACAAGTCAATATAACGTTGTAATGTTTTTGACTCAGTTTTAAGACCTTTATAATTTACATTTCCATTTTCTGAAACGTACTTTTTTAACAATGCATTAAAAATAGCGTGATCAAAAGCTTCCGTATAAATAATCTCTGTAGTTACTGAAATGCCATCATCACTTATGCTACCATTTTCTCCTAAGCTTATTTTAGTCGAATTATTGTCTTTGTTTTGTTCTGTCAAAACAATCTTAGAAGCATTTGTTTCTATAACTTTATCTTGAGTTACTTTTTGGAATCCACTACACGCTGAAGTAAATATTAAAGTGACAATTAAGGCTGATAAATATTTCATATAAATTCTTTTATTAATCTGTTTTCCGCTTACGCTGAAATGCAGGATAGGCAGACTGACTCATAAAATCTTTTGGGAAATTTTCATCGTCATCAAAACCCAATTCGATATCTCTGCCATCGTGTGGAATGTAATCGGTTTTAAACAAATAATCCCAAATACTTAACGTGATTCCGAAATTGACTCCGAAACGTTCTCCTTTGGGTAATTCTTTCACGTGATGCCAAATATGCATTTTCGGATTGTTGAAAATATATTTCAAAACTCCATAATCCCAACCCAAATTCGCATGGTTTAAATGTCCAATAGTTATGTTGAAGAAATAAACAATCGCCACATCTTGTGCGTCAAACCCTCCAATTATAGCAAGTGGAACGTATAATATCGTTTTATAGACAATAGGTTCCATCCAATGGTAGCGTAAATGACCAGCAAATCCCATTTCTTTGATGCTGTGATGCACTTTGTGGAAATTCCAAAGCCATTCAAAACGGTGCAAAAGCCGATGGGTATTCCATTGTACAAAATCTGAAACAATAAAAAAGATAAATAAGCCTAACCATTTAGGAAGTTCATCAACATCAAACAATTGAAAGCTTGAAACAGACAGTCCTACAAGGCCCAAAACATCATTAAATAGTTCTGAAACCGTATTAGATAAGGCAATAAAAACAATAAGATTCAACAAAAAGAAATTGAAAAACATGTAAAACGTATCTAGCCAAAAATCTTTTCGGAATAAGGCTTGGTCTTTACGCCAAGGAAATGCAATTTCAAGAATCCAAACTAAAACAGAAATAAGGATAAGACCATAAAAAAAGTTATCCCAATGATTGAGGTCAATGAGTTCGTATTTGAGGTAATTCCAGTATCCTGAATAGGAATTTTTAATGAGGTCTATATACTTTTCCATAGGTGCTTCTTGAGTAGGCAGGAATATCTTTTGTTATTCTGCAAGGTTTTTTAAATCCTGGCAGTTTTTTTATAAGGTCTTAATCAATTCTTTAAATAAAGTAATCATATTCGGTTCAGCCTTTCCGGCCATAGCAATGATTTCAGAAATATCAACGGGTTTTAAATTATCTGGATCACATTCGTCTGTTAATACAGAAACGGCTGCAACTTTTAAATTCAAATGATTTGCCACAATAATTTCTGGAACCGTACTCATGCCAACAGCATCAGATCCAATAATTTTTAACATGCGATATTCGGCACGAGTTTCTAATTGAGGACCAACGACACTAGTGTAAACACCTTTGTGTAGCGTTATATTGTGTGCTTTAGCAATGCTTTCAAATTTCGAATTAATTTCAGCATCATAAGGTGCACTCATATCTGCAAAACGTTCTCCTAATTCTGAAACGCCTTTAAACGCTAAAGGTGAACCTCCTTGAAGATTAATATGATCGTCAATAAGCATTAATTCTCCTTTTTTATAATTGAGATTAATGGCTCCGGAAGCATTTGAAACGAGTAACGTTTTAATACCTAATTTTTCCATAATTCGAACAGGAAACGTAACATCTTGCAACGAATACCCTTCATAAACATGAAAACGGCCTTGCATTACCACTACCTTTTTACCTTCTAAAATGCCGTAAATAAGTTTGCCTTTATGAAACTCTACGGTTGCTGTAGGAAAGTTGGGAATGTGATTATAGCTGGCTTCGGCTAAAATTTCTATTTCATCAATTAATTGTCCTAAACCTGTACCTAAAATGATACCGATTTCTGGGTTTTCAAAACCTTTGCTTTGTAAATATTCGGTACTTTCTATAATCTGTTTAATCATTGAGCTGCTGTATTTTTTCTTGTAATTTATTATTCGATTTGTAAAAGTCTGAAGCAATTAAGTCTTCATAAGTATCAATATCGTTTAAAGTGTCTAAGGTACCAACTGAAATTTGATTATTCTGTAACTCTTGTAACGTTAGTTCTAATAAATTGGGTTGACTCCATGGTTTATTGGTGAAAATTTCGGTATTCAATTTAGACATGCCTACCAAATAATAGCCGCCATCTTCTGCAGGTCCGAAAACCACTTCACTCGTATTTAAGGCCTCTAATCCATTTTTTATATGTGTAGAATGGATGTCTGGTAAATCAGAACCAATTAATACAATGTTGTTATAGCCAGCATCAAAGCCATCTTTAAAAGCGTTAAGCATGCGTTCTCCTAAATCTGCTCCATGTTGCACCACTTTAAATTCACCTTTCCATTGATCATCTACAATAGCATTAGAAAAATAAATGTGTTTATCGATGTCTAATTTCTGAGTTGCTTTTTCTGTGATTTTTACCAACTCGGTGTACACTTCAAACGCACCAAAATCGCCAATAGTTTTAGCGAGTCTAGTTTTTACAGTTCCTAATTTTATGTTTTTGACAAACACAATAACAAGTGATTTATTCATAGATTTTAATGCCTTTTAATAACCATTTACTCCAGTCTTTAGAGTAAGCGTGTACGTGATCTGTTTCCTTTTCTTCGGAATTATATACGGGAAAATTGTTGTTCTTCCATTCAAAAATACCACCAAATAAATTGTAAACATTGGTGTAGCCTTTCTTTTTCAGTTGTTCTGCAATGTCTTCAGAACGAATACCAACAGAACAATATACAACAATAGTTGATGTTTTATCAGGCAGTGTTTTTATAACAGTATCTATATCGAAATTATCGTAGCCAACATGTATAGCATCCTCAAGATGACTTACATTGTATTCTTTAAGTTCTCTGGAATCCAGTAGAATAGCATCCGTTTTTGGCATGGCCAATTCTTGAACAGACATATAAGGAATACGCTCTTTATTATGAATTTTTAATAACTCATGAAGGGTTTCTTGGCTATTTCCAAAGCAACTTAAGAGTAAAAATGATAAGATAAAGAGGTTTCGCATTTCTAATTAGTATAAATAGTTTGGTTAACCTTACAGTTCTAGTGGTTTTCCTTGCTGCTGTTTTTCGGGTTCAGGTAAAATTTCCATGTTGTCCCAAATCCCTGAAACTATCGTTTTTGCATAAGATTCTGGGAGCAATCCGTTAAGCATTAATTTGTTAGTGAACGTATGGTTATAGTCTAACTTACGAAAATTTACTTGCAAAGGTTTTACAGAATCCTCCAAAATAGCAAACCAAACATTGGGTTTTCCATCATTAGCAGGCATACCAATCACACCTGGATTTATCCAAAGTTTATCGCTGTTTTTATGTTCGAAAGGTAGACCACAATGGCCAGCAATAATAATATCACTTTCGGTAGCTTCAAAATTAGAGTGTTTCGTAGCCCAAGCTGTCGATTTGAAAATAAATTCTGAAACATTAAAATACGAACCATGTACAACAGTCACCTTTTGATCTCCCATTGTGAATTTTATATAATCTGGAAGCGTGTCAAGATAGTCAAGTGAATCTTTAGAGAGTTTGCTCTTCGCATAAGGATACCATTGTTGTGAAAAACCATCGCATCGTGAGCCTTCTCTAAAATCGCAGCCGCAATCGTCTTCATCATCACGTAGTTGAATTTCAACATTACCAACAATGCTTCTGGCATTCCAAGTTTTAAAGGTTTGAATGGTTTCTTCAGGTTGTGCGCAATAACCAATAATATCGCCAGTGCAAATACAATTTTCAGGGGCAATGCCTTCAGATTCTGCCACAGCAATTAATGCTTCAAGGGCTTGAAGGTTACTGTAAACACCACCAAAGAGTAGTACTTTACCTGAAAGGTTTCCTATGTCAACTATGTTTTTATCCATAACATTTTCCACGCAAGTGGACATCTCATTTATTTGATTTCAACCATTTCGGTATGAAATATAAAATATTACAACTTAAAATTCCCCAAATATTCACCCAAAGTAAATCAGCATACTTACCTTCTGTAAAAATTAAGGCTTCCGGAAACACATTAAAAACCAAGGTAAATCCAAATATTAATCCGGTAATAACACTCAAATAGAAACTCATTTTGGGTACTTTAATGTTCCAAAACAGAAAGATGGGTGTTAAACCAATCACCATGGTGCCAGATATGGTGGTTGCTGATAAAATTTCGGCGTCAAGAAAAACAGGCAGTGTACCTAATATAGCAATAGCTGCCATGGATATTCTGCCAAAGGTGATATCGTTAACGATACCTAAATCAATCGCCAATAATTTTGAAAAGGACGAAAATGTTGAGTCTAGTGTGGAAGCGGCTGAGGTAATCATTATAAAATTAATGACTAACAAAATAACCACGCCAAAGGCTTTTCCAACTTCTACGGCGGCTTGACCTTTAAATCCTTGGGTTTGTGCATAGATACCAATAACACTAAAGAGTACAATACAAAGCGCACCTAATAAACTTGCCCATAAAAAGCTTTTTCGGGTGACTTTAGGTGAACTGATAAAGGCTCTATCGGTTAAAACCGGATCGTGAAACGGATAACTAAAGGATTGAATAATGGCAGCGAAAAATAAATTTAAACCCAACTCAAAACTCCACGTACCAGAGGTTACCACATCAGTAACGCTAAAGGTTTCAATAGAGAAGATATTCCATAAAATCACTATAAGTAGAATACTGAATAATACCATTTGAATCACATCGGTAAAAATAGAACTACTTAAGCCTCCTTTTATGGCATACGCTAAAGTCAAAATAGTAAAAACGATAATCGCCCAATAATAATTGGAACTGCCTGTTTCTCCAAAATAACTCCCAATAACCATGGTATTACTCCAGACTTCATTAAACAAACGAATCGCAATCAATATCGAAAATAAAGCCATGGCTCCTTTTCCGAATTTGGTGGTAAGAAACTGATGAATACTTTTAAATCCACCAACAACGCGCATTTTGTAAATTAATAAACCAGCGACAGCAAAGGATATATAATAACCAGCATAGGCAACACCACCAACAATACCAAAGTCTAAACCTAAATTAGCAGCATTGGTAATGCTCTTGGCAAAAATCCAAGAAATAATAAGACTTCCAGTAAGCACTAAGCTGTTTGGTGCTTTTCTTTTATGAATCGCCTTAAAAAATTCGTCTGTAGTTTTTGCTAATGGTGATAATAGAAAGAGTAGTAAACTCGATGCGATTATCAAGATCCATTGCCAGTTAATTATATCCATCTATGTTTATTCATTCCACCAAACTGGCACGTTTATACTATTGTTGTCTGTTGCGGTTGCAGCAACACTGTAATTTTCAAAATTTAAAGCTGCTTCTTCGGCGGGATAAGGCATTCTAATCGGGATTAAATCATTGTTTAAACTCGCGGAAATGGTTTGCAGTTCGGGGAAACCTGTTCTTCGGTATTCTATCCAACCTTCATAACCATTAATGACATTAGCGATCCATTTTTGCGTTAAGATTTGTTCCATCGGATTTGTACCAATTGCATCATAAGCCGCAGGACCAGTGAGGTAATCTGCCGGTAATGCTGTGTTCCAATATTCGAAAGCTAAAGTGACTCCGGAATTATAAAGCGTTTGTGCATCTGCATTAATAATGCCTTTGGCAGCCGCTTCGGCTAAGGCAAATTGCACTTCCCAAGCCGTAATAAAATTAGCGTCTAAAGTTGAGGTGTCTTCTCGAAAAGCAGTACTTGCTAAAGAATAATTAGCTAAGGCAATTGAGGTTGATGAGGCATCAATGCCATTTAATAAACCATTAAATTCATTGGAAGTTGAATTAGAAAATGGTCGGAATAAACTTGAAAGTCGTGTGTCATTCAAACTCACTAAAATCGTTTCCATAGTTTCGGATAAGACAAAATTGTTGAAATCTCCAATTCGTAATTGGGCTAACCTAAAACTGTTTGGATCTGTATTGGTAAAATTGAAAATAGCATTCTCACTGTTGGAAGTGATATAATTACCTTCATCAAAAAGCGTTTGTAAATCATTAGAAATATCAATTTTATCTGAAATACGCACCAAATGTTTAATTTTTAAAGCATTCGCGAATTTTATCCAAGCCTCCAAATTGCCATTAAATAAAATATCTCCTTCTAGCGGAATCACATCCGTATAGGCTTCAATAGCTGCAATACCTTTATCTAAGTTATCTAAGATGCCGTTTTCATTGAGGTAAATCTCTTCTTGCAAATCATATGCTGGTGTTACTGTACCGTTAACGCCATTAAAAGCTTCAAAATAAGGCACATCTCCAAATAAATCCGTCAAACCAGCAGCCATATAAGCCTTAAGAATTAAAGCAGGACCTTCATAAACAGCAAAGGTTTCTGTGGTTCTGGCTTGGTTGAGAATAATCTCATTATCTCTTAAGTTTGTATAAAAAATAGGCCAAGGATTGCCACCTAATTGTGGTGATTTTAGCGCATGTCTATCAAACAAATTAAAATCTAAAGCGGTTCTGTGTTGTGCTAATAAATCGCCAGCAACAAAACCTTCGTAGCTCATGTTTTCGCCAAAATCGTAAATCACTTGTCGCAGTAATAAACTAGGCTGAACAGAACTTGGTGCATTTGGATTGGTATTAATGTCTTCAAAATCTTTGGTACAGCTTGTGGTGAACATTAAGCTTAAAACCGAAACGATATATATAATTTTTTTCATTGAAAATTTTATTTTCATTCCCTTAAAAAAGGGAAGTTTATTATTTTGTTCACTATTCTTGAGATTCCCATTGTTGTGAGAACTAGAAGTTAAATCCGGCTTTAAAACCAATACTTCGTGTGGTCGCATAACTCATGTCTTCAACACCACTTACAAATCCATTCCCTTGAACCGCTAATTGCTCAGGGTCAAAATGCGGATTCTCCGTAATCGCAAATAGATTATTTCCAACTAACGAAAGACTTAAGTCAGCACCTTCTTTTAGTCCCAAGAAGCCATCTTTTATATTGAAGGTATAACCAATGGCAAATTGACGTAGCTTTAAAAAGGAAGCGTCGTAAACGTTGTTTTCTTCGTGATTTCTATCGTAAAACTGTCGGTAATAACTTTCTGCCGAAACCGCAACAGTATTGGCTTGTCCTGTATTTACATTAACACCTTGTGCTACAATTCCAGCATCTGGTCTGTAACTCGTTTCAGCTAATTGACCACCGACATTTCCTAAAGCACGTGTTCTCGAAACAATTTCGCCTCCTTGTCTCCAATCGAATAAAAAACTCATATTCCAGTTTTTATAATTGAAATTATTGCTCCAGCCCAAAGTGAAATCAGGATTATAATTTCCTAATTTTTGTAAATCATTATCTGCGATAAATCGACCTTCATCATCAATTAAAAATTTGCCATTTTCGTTTTTTTCATAACCTGTTCCATAGAAATCACCAACACGTCCACCTTCTTCTACCTGAAACCAAACCGTTTGGTTGGCGCTATCGTAAATTCTACTGTAGGCTAGTGTTAATCTGCCATCAGCTTGTGGTAAATCTTTAATTACAGAACGATTGGTTGCAAAATTAAACGTGCTATTCCAATTAAAATGATCGGTTTGAACAGGTGTGATCCCTAAAATAATTTCCACACCTTGCGTATTTACTTTTCCGCCATTAACCACTTGCTGATTGTAGCCCGAAGAAATAGCCACAGGTAAAGAAATAATTTGGTCTTCGGTATTGGCATTGTAATAAGTGACATCTAATCGTACTCTATTTTCAAAAAAACGCAAGTCGGTACCAAATTCATAAGAGGTGGTACGTTCTGGTTTTAAGTTGGCATTTGGGATAAAATTTTGATCGCTAAATGTGGGTTGACTGTTATAAGGCGTTTGTGACACAAAAGCACCTGAAGTTTGATAAGCGCTAGTATCATTTCCAACTTGTGCCACACTTGCTCTAAGTTTTACAAACGAAAATACGTCTGGCAACTCCACAATATTAGATAGAATAAAACTCGATGACACAGAAGGGTAGAAGAACGAGGTGCCATCCACAGAAAAAGGTGTAGCTAAAGCACTAGACCAATCGTTTCTTCCTGTAATATCTAAAAATAAATAGTCTTTATAACCCAGTTTTGTAATGCCGTAAAATGAATTAATTCGCTTTTCGCTTTCAAACTGAAACACTTCAATTGGTGATGCTGCATTGTTTAGATTAAAGATTCCTGGTTGTGCCAAACTAACCGTTTGCGATTGTTTAGTTGATGCGGTTTGGTTCAATCGATTTCCACCTAAAAAGATATCTACAGAAAAGTTATTAAACTGATTTTTATAGTTGATTAAAAAATCGGTATTCACTTCTCTAAACATTACATCGTGTTCTGCGTATGCACCATTACTAAAACGGTTGCTGCTGTAAGCACGACGTAATTGGCGTTTTTCTGTAGAATAATCCATTCCTGTTCTTAAGGAAATACTTAAGTTTTTAGTCAGTTCTTGCTTAATAGAAATATTCCCAAAAATACGATCGCGATTAAAGGAATTGGTGTTCTCATTTAAGATTAAATACGGATTGTCAAAAAAGGTGTAGTTAAACGAGTATTGTTGTGTGCCTTCTAAACCAGGTTGCCAATAATTTTTTAAGTTGTCAATATTTAAAGAACGTGGACCCCAAGCTACAAGCGAATAATTCACGTTTTCACTTCCGTAACCATTGGAAGGTCTATTGTCGCTACTAGAATTTATGTAGCTAAAAGATGAATTGATTTGAGTATTCTCACTTGGTTGAAAGTTTAATTTGGCAGCAATGGTTTGTCGGTCTAAATTCACGCCAGGAATAATCGATTCACTTCTCAAGTCGGTAAATGATAATCTGTAATTACCGGAATCAAATCCATTAGAAACTGAAATATTATTAATGGTTGTAACACCGGTTTCATAAAAATTCTTCAAGTTATCTGGATTCGATTTAAAAGGTGTTGCTGTGATGTCTAAGCCATCGTAAAGGGCAGTATCTCCACCTCTAACAAAAGTGCCATTTGGTAATTGCACAGGACTATCAAATTGCGGAATTAACAAACCCGTGTCTAATCGTGGTCCCCAAGAATAGGTGATATTGTCATTTATACCACCACCTAAACCGTCTACATATTCAAATTCACCAGAATTACCTTGACCATACGAATTTTGAAATTCAGGCAATTTAAAAGCAGATTCAACAAAAAGAGAAGAATTAAAACTGACGCCTAAACCTCTTTTGTTTTTTCCGTTTTTAGTTTCAATAACAATAACACCATTAGAGGCTCTTGTACCATATAATGCAGCAGCACTCGGACCTTTTAAAACCGTAACGGAACCAATATCATCCGGATTGACTTCCATGCCACCATTACCAAAATCAATTTCTTGAAATCCTGCAGCAGCTTCATTGGTGAAATTAAAAACCGTTTCATTATTTATAGGCACTCCATCCACCACAAATAAAGGATTGTTGTTAGAAAAGGACGCTTCGCCTCTAATCGTAATTTTGGAAGAAGAACCAACACCTGTGGCACCTTGCGTTACTGTAACTCCAGCTAATTTTCCTTGTAGGTTATCTAGAAAGTTTACGGTTTTTACTTCTGTTAATTTTTTGGAAGAAATGGCTTGAACAGCATAACCTAATTCTTTAGTGTCCCGTTCTAAACCTAAAGCAGTAATGACCACTTCGTCTAAAGCTGCGGAATCTTCTTCAAGTGCAATATTGATTATAGTTGTATTACCAACACTAATGGTTTGGGTTTTAAAGCCTAAAAAGGAAAAAGTAAGTTGCTCTGAATTTGAATTAACGACAATGCTATATGTGCCTTGCTCGTCTGTTGTTGTTCCATCGCCATTGTTAGATGAGATGTTTACAAACGGCAAAGGTGTGTTTGAAACAGCATCGGTGACGGTTCCGGTAATTGTAATTTGCGCATTGCCCAATAGACATAAGCATAGCAGCAAGCATGAGTAAATGTACTTCATATCACGACCACAAAACATGGCGATTTTTTAAGATGTGAGAATATTTAGGTGTAAAAATTCTTGGATTTTAATAGCGTTAAAATCCCTCTTTATAGATGAAGTGATATTGGTGAGCCTTTGTTGTATGGTGATTCAAAGACTGTAGCATATTGAAAAACGGAAGCAGACGTTACAATGGTCTTAATTGTTTTTCGAAGTATTAATAGTAATCGTTTGATTTTAAAATCTAATGTTTTAAAACGTTCTAAAACAAGGTCGATATCGGAAACATCATCAATATCTGTTAGCATTTCTAAATAGGAAACACTTTTGTTTTGATGTTGCAATTCGGTATTTAAACGCTGTCTTAATTTAGCCGTTTGCCAAGGTAAATTCTGAAAACTAGTTTTATTAAAATGTGTTTTTTTGAAACCCATTAAATAAAAACCACCATCGGTTGAAGGTCCTAAAACATAGTCTGAAGTTGCTAAGTTTTGAGTCGCCTTTAGAATATGATTGGCCCTAAGATGTGGTATGTCGTTTCCGAGAGAAATAACATGTTCAAAGCCTTTATTAAAAACGGCTTCAATGGCATTAGTAAAGCGCTCGCCAAATGAACTACCTATTTGCTCTTTTTCGGAAAAATGAAAATAGGGTAAATTCGTTTTCTTAACCGTTTTTACAGTATCAGAATCAAGCAAATTAAAGAAGTCAGAAGAAGAAATTGATTTTGAAATCAATTCTTTTTCTGCAGAATTTGCAAAGATTAATATGGCGGTTTTAGTCTTCATTATTTATTCCTGCGAAGGCAGAAATCTTAATTAATTTATGCTACAACACCTTGACAGCTGCTTCCTGCGCCAGCAGTACAGCCATAGCAATGTTGTGAAATGACGATATTACGTCCTTCTAATAATTCTTCGTTAAATTCTGATATGTGCCTCGACTTACTATTTACAGGTAGTTCTAACATTTGATTAAAATCACAATCAAATAAATACCCATCCCAACTAATCGATAAGGTATTGGTACACATCACATTTTCTACAGCAGCCGGATTATAAGCTTCCACCAAAGAATACATGTAATCTTCGTAGTTTTCTGAAGCAATTAAATAATCTAAGAATCGTGCAATAGGTAAATTTGTAATGGCAAATAGATTGTGGAATTCAATTCCGAAATCGTCCATCAATGCCTTTTTGAAATCTTTTTCCATTGCAACTTGATCACCTGGTAAAAAGGCTCCAGACGGATTGTAAACCAAATCTAATCTTAGGTCACTTCCTGGCATTCCGTAACCCACAGCATTTAATTCTTGTAAGGCTTTTATCGATTTATCAAAAACACCATCGCCACGTTGTTTGTCTGTTTTTCCACGTGTCCAGTGTGGCATAGAACTTACCACGTGTACATTGTGCTTTTTAAAGAATTCTGGTAAATCGTAATATTTTTTATTGGCTCTAATTATGGTTAAATTAGAACGTACAATAAAATCTTTAATGCCGACTTTAGCAGCTTCTTCTACAAACCATCTAAAATCAGGATTCATTTCTGGTGCTCCACCAGTTAAGTCTAGCGTGTGTGCTCCAGAATTTTTGATCACCTCAAGACATTGTCTCATGGTGTCTCTGGTCATTATTTCTTTTCGATCCGGACCAGCATCAACGTGGCAATGGTCGCAAACCTGGTTACACATATAACCAACGTTAATTTGTAGAATTTCTAGTTTTTTTGCTTTAATTGGAAATTGACTCGTTTCTGAAATCTTAGCTTTAAACGTAGGTAATTCACCATTTTTAAAAATACCATTAGAGAGTATTTCTATTTGTTTATTGCTTTGTGCTAAATCGTTTCCGAGCTTTTTTAGGGACTTTGTTGCCATTAATCGTTTCTCTTGTTTGTAATTCTTACGAAATTAATGCGGTTGAGGTTTTTAATCTAACCGTCTAATTTGTTGACTTTATTCATCATTTGTACACCATGTACTAAAGTAGCACCGCTTTTTATGGCTGCACCAACATGTATGGCTTCCATCATTTGCTCTTTGGTAATACCACGTTGCAACGTGTCTTTTGTATAGGCATCTATACAATATGGGCATTGTTCTGTATGTGCTACTGCTAAAGCTATGAGTGATTTTTCGCGTGCGGTTAAAGCACCTTCTTCAAATACTTTTCCGTAATAGTCAAAGAATTTAGTTCCTAATTCTTCACTCCATTCGGTAATTTTTCCAAATTTGCGTAAATCCGCAGCATCGTAATATGGTTTCGACATAAAATTATTTTTTGATTTAGAAAAATCAATATAACGATTAAGTCGAAGTTAAATCTTAAAGATTACAGAAAATTTTAAAAGATTGATTTCTATTAAAAGGTTTGACGCTAGTTTTAAAAATAGAAGAGCATTTCAATCAAAAAACCTTACTTTTAAATTCTCTTTTTTTATTAGAAATGCAAAACTGGATTGACTTACTTTCTGAATTTAAACAAAAGCAAATACCTGTTGCCTTTATAACGGTAACGAAGTGCTTAGGGTCAACACCTTGTGTGGTAGGGGCGCGTATGTTAGTGACTGAGAACAAAGATATTCACGGAACCATAGGAGGAGGGAAGCTTGAGTTTAAAGCCATAGACGAAGCTATCGTTGCTTTAAAAGAGAATAAAATTATTGAATCTACCTATACTTTAGGTCCAGAATTTGAACAATGTTGCGGAGGAAAAGTGGAATTTATCATAGAACCTATGAATCAATCACCAGAATTATTTTTATTTGGAGCAGGACATATTGGTGTTGAAATCTGTAAACTTCTAGTCGATACACCTTTTAAAGTGCACCTTATAGATTCACGCCAAGATTGGTTTTCTAATTTAGAATTAGACAGCAGTGTAACGACACATCAAGCGACCGAAACCGATTTTAAGACCTTTAAAGATGCTGTGAAATGGGGACCTAATTGTTATGTTTTAGTGCTGACACATAATCATGCCATTGATTTTGATTTGATAAGTATGGCTTTGCAAAACGAAACTAAATTTTTAGGACTAATAGGAAGCAAAACAAAAAAAGTAAGATTCAATACGATGTTGATTAAAGAAATGGATATTCCTGAAGGGATGACAAATGTGGTTTGTCCAATAGGATTAGATATCGGAGGCGATACACCAAAAGAAATCGCGATTAGTGTGGTTGCTCAATTACTTCAAGTGCATTATAAAGACACCGTTGAGAATTAAAAGAGATTCCCGTTTTCACAGGAACTTAAGATGAAAAACAACAAATCCATCATAGAAAAACTAACAGCACTTTGGGCTTTAAACGAGTCGGGTTTAGGCGGTTTTTTGCATGTGTTTAATTCGCCATTTACTGGATTGATTGTTGGTGGCGTGTCCATTTTACTCATTAGTTTAATTGCCTATTATGCCGAAAATAAATGGCAATCGATTCTAAAAGCCTTGGTCATTGTCTTAATTATAAAAATGGCCGTGAGTCCATATTCACCATTCGGTGCTTATGTTGCTGTGAGTTTTCAAGCGGTTTTAGGCGCGATTTTATTTTCTAATGTCTCATGGAAAGGAGCGACGATAATGGTTTTAGGAATGGTGACGTTTTTAGAATCGGCCCTTCAAAAATTATTAATACTAACCATCGTTTACGGAACAAATCTCTGGGAAGCCATTGATATTTATGGAGCTTGGGTTCAGAAAAAGTTAGATTTTGTTTCAGAAACCTCTACAACATCGGTTTTAGTCACCACCTATCTTTTGGTTTATGGGATTTGCGGAATTTTGGCAGGTATTTTTATTAAAAACACGATTAAGATTATTTCGAATAAAAAAGAAACTGATTTTTATCTTCAACTTGAAACGAATAAACGCGATAAGAAAACCAAAAAAGTAGCTTTTAAAACGAAAGTCATTTGGGTTTGGTTGGTTACGATTGCGATTATAGTTTTAGCCTTTTCAATATTTGGTGGTCCGCTTTTTGGGTGGCAAAAAGCCATTTATATCGTCTTACGAAGTTTCTTAATTTTAATGCTTTGGTATTTGGTTATAGGCCCTTTTTTATTGAAAGTGGTTCAGAAATATCTTCGAAAAAAAGAATCTAAATATCAAGAGGATATTGCGAATGCTCTGGACTTATTTCCGTATTTCCGTCAAATTATTGCATTGACATGGAAAGACACAAAACATTTAAAAGGCTACACGCGATTCCAGTATTTTATGGCGAATAGTATTTCTAATTGTATTCATTTTAAAGTGCCTTCGGAATGATATATATCCTCACAGGTGCTATACGAACAGGGAAAACAACAGCTTTATTACAGTGGTGTAAAAACCGAAATGATGTTGATGGTTTATTATGTCCGGATGACGAAAATGGAAAGCGCATTTTTTTGAAAGTAAAATCAAAAGAAGCATTTGAACTTGAAGTTGAAACTGAACTTGAAAACAAAAATGAAGATATCACTGAAGTAGGACACTTTAAATTTTTAAAATCGGCTTTTGATGAGGCGAATACTTATTTGCTAGCTGTCGCTTCAGAAAAGAAATCGCAATATCTTATTATTGATGAACTTGGGAAGTTGGAATTGAAAGGTGAAGGCTTGCATAGTTCTGCTGAAAAATTGATTTCAAATTATGAAACTAATGAAAACAAGCATCTCATTCTTGTTGTTAGAGATTATTTATTGGATGCTGTTTTGACGCATTATGGAATTACGGAATTTAGAATTTTTACTAAAGAAAATTTAGAATCACTGAATTAGTCCTGTAAGGTTTGAAAAACCTGATAGGTCTGATTAAGGGATGTTACGCATCACACAATCTCATTCGTCTCCGTTTGGTGAGGTTTTATAAGAAATAGTAAGACCTTGCAGGTTTTTCAAACCTTGCAGGTCTGGTAAAGCAAGAACATATAATCTATTTGTTCGGCTGTTATCCTGATACGATTTTAAAAAACTTTGCTGCTGTTAATTAACTTTCATACCTGTCAGGTTTTAAAAACCTTAGAGGATATGTACGATAATAATGTTCTTCTCATTTTTGGGATTCCTGCGTTTGCAGGAATTGGTTAAGAAAAAATAGTCTCACTCAAAGCATAATAAATCGCCATTAAAGCAGAGAATACAGCCGATCCCAAAAACCTCCATTTGAGTTGGAATCGATTTTGAATAATATAATTTGCCATAAAAGAAATAGGGATATTTACCAAAAACGACCAAAACGCAATCTCTAAAAGGTTAAAACCAATCGCTTCAAACTGACCTGAAAATAATTTAATAAATAGTAAATGTCTGGCAATCCATAAGGGATTAAAATAGGCTATTGCTAAAATAGTTTTGCTTAATGTGGCTTTAGCGCCTTTTCGAAACTGTGTTGTTTTTACTATCCAATCAAAATAATTTGGGATTTCAAAAGCGTAGAATGTAGCACCAACTAGCATCATTCCCAATAAGCGATAAATTGAAAATTCATCTAGCAGCAATGCAGCAATAGAGTCGCCTGCACTGTAAATAAGTGCGCCTTTAAGGATGTTTTGTTTTTTGTAATGTAGAGCGATAAGGCGTTTAGATTAAATCTGATTTTATGAGACAATAAATTTCGCTATCTGAAAACTGGCCATCATAATAAAAGTTCTCTCTAAAACGAGCCTCTAATTTAAATCCAAATTTAAGTAACAGTGCTTTAGAATTTTCATTTTTAGTATTAACATTAGCAGCGTAACTATGAAGATTTAAATTATTGAATCCAAAACGAATTAGTGTATTAAAAGCTTCTGTCATGTATCCTTTTCCCCAAGAGTCGGGATGTAAAATATAGCCTATTTCTCCTCTTGAGTTTTGCCTGTCAATTCGCCAAATCCCAAAATCACCTATAGGAGAATTACTAGACTTTTCAATAATAGTCCAAGTAATACCTTTTTTTCCTCGAAAGCGTTCTGATAGTCTGTGATTTTATTTTCGGCGTCTCTAATCTGTTTAGGGATTGTGGTATCCATATATTTTGAAACATCTTTATGGCTTCTAAGATTAAAAAGCGCTTGAGCATCATCCTTTTTATAAGCTCTAAAAAGTAATCTGTCGCTTTCTAATTCAGGGAATGTTTCAAAAATGCGTTCGTTGATTTGTGTTTCTGTAGTCATTTAAACGCTTTGATTGTTGTACAAACTCATCAACACTTTTTCAGGTGTCATCGGTGCATGAAATTGTAAATTATACTTAGGATTAAACGCCTTTATCGCATTTTGAAGCGCAAAATAAGCGCCAATACCATACATTAATGGTGGCTCACCAACGGCTTTAGATTTTAAAATCGCCATGTCATTGCCTTCGGTTTCTACTGGAATCACTTCCACACGTTTGGGTACAGAAAATATATCAGGCACTTTATAGGTTGATAGTGCATTAGATAATAATTTACCATCATCATTATAGGCAATTTCCTCCAAAGTCATCCAGCCGATACCTTGTATTAAAGCACCTTCTACCTGACCTAAATCAATGCCTTCACTCATGCTTTTTCCGTAATCGTGTACAATTTTAACGGAGTCAAATTCGTAAGTACCACGCGTACAATCTACAGTCACCGTTGTAATCGCTGTGCCGTAAACGTGATAGGCAAAAGGGTGGCCTTTTTCTTTGGTTTTATCAAAGTGAATTTCTGGTGTGGCGTAATGGGCATTTTCGGTTAAAGCGACACGTTTGAGCATGGCACTATTAATAAGTTCTGTCCAGGATAATTCGGATGGTTTATCATTTATAAAGACAAATTCATCTTTTAAAGTAAGGTCCTTTTCTGAAACATTTAAATCTTCTGAAGCCACTAGTTTTAAACGTTCTACTAAAGCATTACAAGCCATTAAGGTCGCTTTTCCGTTTAAATCTGCCGTAGAACTCGCCGCAGAAGGAGACGTATTGGCAACACGCGTTGTATTGGTCGTTTCAATCTTAATTTTTTCAATAGGAATCGAAAATACATCTGCAGCAATCTGCATCATTTTAGTATTCACACCTTGACCCATTTCTACAGCCGCTGTGCTTATACCAACACTACCATCTAAATAAATATGAACCAAAGCACGTGCATGATTCATTGGTGTGTTGGTAAACGATATACCAAAGGTAATTGGCATAAACGAAAGGCCTTTTTTGAAGGCTGTATTATTCTTATTGAAATCAGCAACCTCTTGTTCTAAAGCATCACTATTAAATATGTTTTTGGCAGAATGCCATGTGTTTTTGGCTTCTACTTGTTTAGCAATTTGTCCATAGGAGAAGGTGTCATTTTCATCTAGTAAATTCGCTTCTTGAATTTGTCTAGCAGAAACCCCAATTTCAGAAGCTGCTTTTGCAATAGCAGATTCAATCACAAACATACCTTGTGGACCGCCAAAACCTCTAAAAGCTGTATTTGGTGGTAAGTTGGTTTTACAACTCAATACTTTTGTGGTCACATTTGGTACATAATAACTGTTGGTGGCATGAAATAAGGTGCGCTCAGCAATGGCAGGAGATAAATCTGCAGCAGCACCAGAATTTTGTAAAAATTCGGTTTGGTAAGCTAAAATTTTTAAGTCCTTAGATAATCCAATTTTATAAGTGCTTTCATAAGGATGACGCTTTCCTGTCATGCGTAAATCATCATGACGATTTAGGATCAATTTCACTGATTGGTTTAGGTGATACGTTGCCAAAGCAGCCATAACGGCCCAAGGTGTGGCTTGATCTTCTTTTCCACCAAATCCACCACCAAGACGTGTCACATCGACCTCAACTTTATGCATGGCAATGCCTAAAACTTTTGCAATAGTTTTTTGCACAGCCGTTGGGCCTTGCGTAGATGAAGTGATTTTTATATTGCCATTTTCCATTGGTTCAGCGTAAGCGCCTTGTGCTTCAATATATAAATGTTCTTGTCCATTGGAAAAGGTTTCCCCTTCAAAAACATAGTCACAGTCTGCAAATGCTTTTTCAGTATCACCTAAACTAAAAGAACGTGGTGCGTTGATAAAACTACCTTTAGCTTTGGCTTCTTTTGCTGTGGTGATGACTGGTAAATCTTCAATTTCAATCTCAATTAAACCTCTTGCTTTTCGTGCAATGAATTCTGATTCGGCAACAATTAAAGCAATTGGCATGCCCCAAAAATGCACCTCATCTTCTGCAAATAAAGGTTCGTCTGCGATGATGCCTCCAATTTCATTTTCACCTGGAACATCTTTGTAGGTGAAAATACGTTCGACACCTTCCAAAGCTTCTGCTTTAGAATAATCGATATGTTTTATTTTTCCGTGTGCTTTTGGTGAGTCAAAAACCACGGCGTGAAATGTGCCTTGTCTAATATTAACATCATCAACATACAAGGATTCGCCACGAACATGCGTATAAGAATCTAAGTTTTTAATGCTTTGTTTTAATGATTTTGAAACCGCATCTAATTTAGTGTCGCGTACTGTATTTGTCTTGTTATTATGCATACTGAACAAAATCGTTTAAGGTGAAATGATTGGGGAACAACTCCGTAAAATGTGCGAAAAACAATTGCCTTGCAAGTAAACGCTTATAATCACTAGTTCCTCTAACATCGCTAATTGGACTAATTTCCTTTTGAAGTATCTCGTTAGCTTTTAATATCGTTTCTGAATTCAGTGGTTTTCCTGTTAAAAATGCTGAGGTATCGTGTAAATACTTCGGAATTGCAGCAACACCGCCAAGAGACACATGCGCTTTTGCAATGGTACCATTTTCAACGGATAAATGTATCGCTGAATTGACACTTGCAATATCTAAATGGGTGCGTTTACAGACTTTTTCAAAATTGAAAAAGGACTGCGCTGTTGGTAACTTAAAGCTGATGGCTTTTAAAAGTTCATCATCTTTTAAGTCGTAAGTTTTATAACCTTGATAAAAGTTATTTAGTGCAACACTACGCTCTTCGTCTTTTTCATTGGTAATTGTAAGATCACTATTAAGTGCTAAGAAAAATATGGTCATATCACCAATAGGCGATGCGTTGGCGATGTTTCCACCTAAGGACGCCATATTTCTAATTTGTTCTGAAGAGACTAGTTTTAAGTGTTTTCTTAAATTGGGTAAAATGCGGTTTAATTCTTTATGATTCCATAAATCAGAAACGGTAGAGTTGGTTCCAATAGTGCAAATTCCGTTTTCAATTGAAATGCCTTTTAGATACTCTTTTTCAGCAATGAGATGCACGTCGTTATCTGCTAAATGATCTGCTTTTTGCACGTATAAGTCCGTTCCGCCAGAAACATATTTTCCTTTAGGTTGATTTAAATCTTTAGCTTCAATATCTTTTAAACGTTGTGGAATGCTTTCAAAATACTCTGGAATAAATCCATTGTCAATTAACCATTTAAAAGAATTTTTTTCTTGATGCTCTAGTTTTTTAACCACTTGATGAGCGGCTTTTTCAATGGCTTTATAACCTGTGCATCTGCAAATATTTCCACTAATAGCGTCAATGGCATTGCTGTAATTGTTTTCTGAATTAGATAAAGCAAAGCCAGTTAGAGCAACGACAAAGCCTGGTGTACAAAATCCGCATTGGGTAGCGTAATTCGCTTTCATGGCTTCTTGAGCTGTGGTGAGTGTGTCTTTTAGATTGGTGCCTTCAACCGTTACTATATGTTTGCCATGTGCGTTTCCTAATGGTGAAATACATGAGGTGATACTTTGGTATTCCATTGTATCGTCGTTTAGTGTACCGACCAAAAGTGTGCAAGCACCACAATCGCCTTCACGACAACCAATTTTGGTGCCAGTTAAGCGTTGTTGGTAACGTACAAAATCCAGTAAAGTGGTTCCGGAATGTTCCGATGTTTTAATGGTTTTGTTATTTAGGATGAAGGTGATCATGTTAGTTATTTCAATTATAAATGAATTAAAAATGTAACGATTACATCACTTCGAGTGAAATTCCCTTTTCGGAATTTTCTATCGAGAAGCTTTTTTGTGACAAAAGTTCTCGATACATTTCGACCCAAAAGTCAAAACACTCGAACTGACGTATTGGATTGTTTAGTATTCTGTCTTATCTTCTTTTTTAGTCCATTCCTGAAATGGTTCTAATGCAATTTCTCTTCCTAATTGTTCAAAAGGAATGCTACGTTCTGAGTATGGTAATGGGATTTCTTTGTAAATAAATTCGTCATCAAAGCCAATATTTGCAGCATCTACTTGGTTACTTCCATAATATACTTTGTCTGGTCTCGCCCAATAAATAGCGCCTAAACACATGGGGCAAGGCTCGCAAGAGGTGTAAATTTCACAACCATCTAGTTGAAAAGAATCTAAATTTTTACAAGCATCTCTAATCGCTGTAACTTCAGCATGTGCTGTTGGGTCATTTGTAGAAGTTACTTTATTGTTTCCACGTCCTACAATTTTTCCGTCTTTAACAACCACGCAACCAAATGGTCCGCCTTCATTGTTATTCATTCCTTTTAAAGCTGCGTTTACAGCCTCTTTCATGTATTGTTCTTTTTCTGTCATATGTAATTGTTGTCTAGTTTTGAAAACCTATGTTTCAATAAAGATATTAAATTCAAATATAATAAGGTATTTGCAATTGCATAGCATTGCTTCGGTTTATCATATAATTAAAACGAATAGCCAATAGCGAAGTTAAGTACAGGTTCGTCATATTTAAAATCGAAGCGTTTTCCTGGTGCTAATGACGGATCGTGGAAAGGTGCAGCCAAATCGAAACGAATAACAAAACCTTGGACATCAATATGCAATCCAAATCCGGCTCCCATACCTAATTCATTAATGAAGTTAGAGGTGAATTTATCTTCACCATCAAACACAGAATTGGCTTTAGAGTTCCAGACATTTCCAGCATCGGCAAATACCGCACCTTTAAAATATGAAACTATAGGAAAACGATATTCTACATTGGCTTCTAGTCTAATATTTCCAGTTTGATCCCAATAGGTTACATCGTCGTTATTGCTATTGTCATTGTAAGTTCCTGGTCCTAAAGAGCGCGTTTTAAAAGCTCTAACACTATAGGGACCTCCTGAAAAATATTGCTTTACATACGGAATAACATCCGAGTTTCCATAAGGTAAGCCGTAGCCCGCAAATAATCGTGTTGCTATGGTTTGTGCTCTGTCTTTACCGAAGTTAAGATGGAATCTTAAATCTAAATCGGCTTTCGCATATTGCGCATATTGCAATCCTAAAAATTCTTTAGGTTCGCCAGAAGTGGTTTCTTTTCCTAGCAAACTAATCGAATTACCTGCAACATCTAAAGCTGTATTTAGGTAAAACTGATTAGGATCGTTAGCATCTACCATTTCGTTATAAGTAAATGAAAAGGTCATACCTGAAATAAATTGCTGATCGAAACTTTGTTGTAAGTATGAATTTTCGTCTAAAATAGCTTCAAATTCAGCAGTGGTATTTGAAAGTCTAGTGTAGCTTACGGAAATAGGATTAAACTGATAGGTTATAAATCTATTAGCATTCCAAGAGTAGCCAAACTGTCCAGTTCCTGAAAGTAAAGTATATAGTTGACTTCGACTCAAATAATTAAGTCCAACACTTGTCTTTGTTTTTGGGATAGAATATTTAAAGAAATCCGTATTGATTTTTACAGGAAATAAAACACGAGGAAAAATGAGTTCCGTTGTTAGACCCAATTCTATACTGCTAAGTCCTGTGTTGTTGCCACTGATAAATTGCGATTCGTAACCAACATTTGTACTAATGTTAAACGTTTCTCCACCTTTAAACACATTTCGATTACTGTAGGTTAACGCTAAATGTGGGCCTGTGTAATTATTAGATTTGGTGACGGCTTGCAATTCGGCACGGACGGCACGTTTGGTTAATGGTGATAAAAAAATATTAGTTTCAAGAATACCTAAACTGTCCGTGAGTAGCGAATCAATTTCTTTATATTGAATGTTGACATATTTATACGCTCCAATTTTAGATAAACGTCTGGCGGTATTTTTAGAATTTTCAGGACTGTAGAAATCTCCTTCATTTAGTGTAATAAATTCATCGAGGAATTTAGGTTTTATAAACAGTGTATCCTGTATGTAATTCTTATTGTTGAACCGTTCTGTTTTGGCGTATGTGGAATCTTGTAAGTCGTAATTAGCAAAGACATTTATCTTTGAAATGCGGTAAGGAATAGTCGCTTTTTTAGGGACTTCAGCTTTCAATTTTAGAAATAAATCGAAACGTTTATTGTCGTACTGATTGGTATCTGCTTCAAAAATGAAAAAATCGGGATTGAGATTATAATAGCCTTTTTGCTTTAGTTGCGCATCAATACGTTGACGTTCTAATTTCATATTAGACAAATCGAAACGCATGCTTTTTTGAAATGGGGATTTGTCAGTTTCTTTTTTTACATCTTCATAGAGTGGTGACGGCATAGAGTCGATCTGAAAACGTTCCATTTTATAGGGTTCCGTGATTTTTAGTTTATAATTAATGGACGCCTCAATCTCTTTTTCTTCAAAAGCGGAAGTTGCAGTGCTATAGAAATAACCTTTGTTTTCTAGTCGATTTCTTAATACGTCTTCAATCTCAAAAGGTGTTATGCTAGATTGATAAATAGGTTTTTCTCCTATTTGTTTATATAGCCATCTGTTGAGAAACCCTGGTTTTTTCTTTTGCATTTTGTAATAATAATACAAGCCTAAATGCATGCCTAAGAATTTAGAATTCGGTTCAGGTCTTAAAATGGTTTCCAATTCGGCTTTAAGATCATCTTCATTTTTTATAATCGAATCGGATTCAATTTCAATTTTAGCACCAGTATATAAACGTTCGCCTTCAGGAATGTGTTTTGTTATACTGCATGAGTATAAAATCATTCCGAAGAAAATAAAAGCGATACTATGTTTTAAGATGCTTTTCAAGTTTAATTGGTTTTCTGTTCCATGCTTTCGTCCGTTGCTTCTTGCTGTTTTTCTTGTGTCGCTTTCTCGGCTTCGGGTTTTGCTTTCTTTTCTTTTTTAGAACGCAAAATAGCGTCCCAAAGTTCGCTAAATTGGTTGAATTCTTTTGTAAATATTAAACTAATACCACTCACTATGGTTTGGCCATCTATTACATTTTCAAATTCACTTTTTCTAAAGCCTTTTAGTCGGTATCTGCCATCTTCTGTTAACGCATATTCTAAGCTTACATTACCAATTACAGGTGTTTCCTCATCAGTGCTACTGCTACCTTGTATATCAACGTCACTACCAACACTAACCGTTAATCTGTCGTTAAACAATTTTTTCTTTGCTGCGATTTCTAACTCGGTACGGTCGGTTGGTGAATCGCCTTGATAATCGGTGTAGCTATTCAATCCAAAATCGAGTTCGATACCAGTACTACCTAATATTTTATCAGAAAATGTATTCAGCTGATCGGATACCGCATCGTTTAAATTGTCTCTTGCAATAGTGGCAAAGCCTCCGTCACTACCATCACTACCCGAATCTGGATAAAAACGATTGAGCACTAAAAGAGAAAAGACTTGGCGATTCAATTCTCCTTCTTGCTGGTTGACTTGTTGTACTCTCGAATATACTTGTCCGCTAATGGCACCTTGGTCTTCTTCCGGCATATCTAAGCCAAATGAAATTTTTGGTTGTAATAATTCACCATCAATATTGAGGTAGACATTAAAAGGTAAAACTTCTTGGTATTTGCTTTTTACAGAGGAATCTGCACCAGAGATTTGCGATGCCATCAATCCGTAAGCTGAAGTTTCTAAATTGTAAATGGCACGTATATCTAGTTTCGCATCAAACGGATCGCCAGACCAAGTGACACGACTGCCTTGAGCAATTAAGAATTTTCGATTCACTAAATTGTAAAGGTTGAGTTCGTAATGCCCTTCTGAAATTTCATAGGCACCAGTTAAAGTGATTCTTCCGTTTGGTTTCATGGTGAACACAAAATCGCCTTCACCTGAAATTTTAAAATTATCTCCGGTGTCTTTATCTATAATTATAGTGACTGCTGCGTTTTTTCCAACGTTGAATAACGCCCTAATATCAAAGCCTTTTATCGTAGCCGTTTGTTCTTCAGTTTGAGTGAGAATAGCATCTCGATTTTCACGATTAACAAATACAACAACTCCATCGCGTTCCTCTACACTGGCTACTGACGATGGTAGTACATAAGTGAGATCGGTATCGGAACCTAAAGTGAGCTTAGCATCTAATTTTGGGATTTGTAAATCGCCAGTTAGTTTTGCATTGGCATCAAAAGTGACCTTGCCGTAAAATTCTTGATTGTCTTCTTTTGAAGCGTTTAAGACTTGAAAATTTGTAGTTTTCACACTTAAATCGAAGGTTGGATTGATAAAACTTTCGGTGCCAACCTTACCAGAAAGGACTAAGGCATTATTGTTTTCATCGTTAATGGTGAAATCTTTCATTGAAAGTCCTTCATTATTGATGCTCAGCGTTTCTTTAGTCATGCTAAATTTAGTGTTCAATTTAGCGATATTGAAACCAGTATTATTGAATGTTATGGAACCATCATATTTTAAATCTGATGTTGAACCTGTAACTTTAAAAGCACCAGAAAAACTACCGTCAGCATCTTTAATTTCACCCATAGATAAGGTGTTGAGTGCTTGTATTTTGAATTCGTTGATATTAAAATCGAGATCGAGATTTGCTATGTTATTAGTAATAGTGTAATCTCCAACGAGATCAAAATCAATATCACCACCTTTTAGTCCAGCATTAAAAGCATAACTATTGTCGTCCAATGAATTTCCATTCACGCTTAAAGTCCCTAAATCGGTTTTAAGCATGTTCAATTGTTCAATGCTTAAATCGGCTAAAATACCAGCATTGTTAAACGGATCTTCAAGAATAAAATTACCATTTAGTTGTCCGGTTGCTAATTCGGCTTCTGGGTTTAGATAATCAAAGACGGCATTGATATCAAAATTCTCGAATTCAATGGCAATATGCTCTTTCGAAATATTTTGTAATTTGTCCGTAAGCGCGATAGATTGGTTGTTTTTGTTGATTTTGAAGTTATTAAATTCGAGATGCTTATCGGTTAAGAGGATTTCATTGTCTTCAGGAATTAACCATTTCTCTTTATTGAGAATTAAGCTATCCGGATTTACTGTAAATCTTAAACGCTCTCTGCTACCAGTGATTTTGGTGTTGACGTTCATGAGCTGCTCTCCTTGATGATAGCCCAAAAAGTTAAGCGCTAATTCGTTGTTGGTTTGGTGGCCAGTTATGATGGTTTTAGGCACATCTAACGGACCAGCAGTGATGTTTTTAAAACCTAGATTAAAATTGAAATTCTCTTTGTCAGTATCCATAGAAAAAGCAAGACTGTCCAATTTATTGCCACTATAGTTAATATGTGGCGCCGTAATATTTGCTTGTAGTTGTCGCGCTTTTTCGTTAAAATCTACAGCCACGTTAATGGTGTCTAAACCTTGAACATTAACTAAGAAGACGTCATTCAGTAAAGGGGATTGTGCAATTTTTCCTTTGAGGTTTAGGTTTACAAAATCACTAATCGTGTCTGAGACATTTTCATCCCTATAAAAATAACTTAGAACGTGGCGTTTAATCGCTTTACTAAACGTTTGAGGATTGGTATTTGACTTTAAATCAAGATCTAAAATGTTGTTTTTAACAGAAACCGAAGTCGTGTCTGTATCCACATGAGCAAAGGCTTTAATATCACCTATTAAAAAACTTCTATTGTCATACACAACAACACCGTTGTCAATGTTAGCGCTAGCATCGTAGGTTTCACCATTGCCTTTAAAATCTACAGTGACATTCATGGCCGTTTTAATATTACGACTCATTACACCAAGCGCTTCTAGGTTAGCGCCAATAACGTTAATTTTAACTTTAGCTTCAGGTGAAATAGAATCTAAAACCACAAAAGCATCTAGGTTGGCATTGAGATTACTGTCTTTATATTGCGACTGAATATTTCCTGTTCCGTTTTTAATATCACCATTAAGATGAAGATCTTTTATGGCATAATTATGAAGTTGAAATTCAGAAATAGTAGCATCCAAAATGGCATCGAGTGTGTTGATGTTGTTTCCGCTTCCTTCAGATGTAAGGGTAAGACTTAGTGTCCCAAATTGCGGATTGTTAAGCAATTCATTTACTTTATAATCTTCAATAGCGACAGTAGCATTAAACGCAATTTTATCTGCGTTTTTAAAGCTACCATTAATAGTCGCAAGGCCTTGAGAGCTTGTTAGTTTTGCTTTTGCTGAAATGTCTTGTGGGTTGCCTTTGAGTTGTGCTACAAATTTCACGTCATTTGGAAAGCTAATTCCTAAGTCTTCCTCATTTACAAACTGAATTAAATCAGAGCGTTTTGTAACTGCTGAAAACTGTGGAATATCAAATTGAAGTGTTTCAGGATTGGTGACGTTTTGAAGCGTTCCTTTAGCTGAAATTTGGGTTGTAGTTCCCCAATTTAATTTGGTATTGGTTAAATTGATGGAGGCTAAAGTTCCTGAAGCATTCAGGTTTCCGGTTAATTGTTTTTTACTTAATGTGTTGAGGTAAGTGTTGTTTTTTAAATCGGGTTGAAACTTGAAGATTTCAGATAAGGACACGCTAAATTCAGGTAAATTCAGGTTGACTTTAGTAGAAGCAGGAGCTTCTATTAATTTTGAAAGTGACTGATACTCTAAATGCGCATCACCTGAAATTGAATTGTTATTTAACTTGAATTTTAAATCATCCAATTGCATGCTTTGATCTGTAGCTTCAAAATTAACAGCTAATTGATTTAAGTTTAATCCTGAAGCTTCATTAAAATTAAGCTGCTCTAAATTTAGGCTTGCGTTTTTATCTTTTAATAAAATGTCCTTCGCTTGAAGCGTGAAATTTGACAGGGCAATCGCATCAGGATTAAACACGTCCTTTGTTGGTTTTGCATTGCCAATAAGATAATTAATGGTGTTGTTTTTAAAATCAATTGTCGCAACATTCACTTTAAGTTGAGGCCATTCAAAGGTGTTGCTATCTGTTGTTGAATCTTCAGTGACGTCATCTATTTTTGGTGCTAAACCATCTATTTTAGCTTTGGTTGTTAAGCTAATTCTTGAATTTTTAAGCGTGATTTTTTTTAGACTGAAATCATTATCCGCTAAATTTATATTCGGTGATTGTGTTTCGAATTCTGAAATATCGACATCTGCAATCAAACGGTCAGGTTGGGATTCGTAATAAGCAACCACATTGTTTAGCACAATAGTTTCAAAAGCTAATTTCGGTAAAGGAGTATTTGAAGTTGTGGTGTCAATCTCCACAGGTTTTTGAATAAACTTGATATTAGCTTCGCTAAGTTCAATCGTTGAAGCATCAAAAATCATGTCTTCAATATTGGTGGTTTTCATATTAGCTTTCAACTTGCCAATTATAAACCTCGAATCAATGCCCGCAACCGCATCATCAAAAACAACATCAAAATTCTTGAAATTTAAGTTACCTAAAACAAGGTTCAGTGGAGTGGAGGTGGTATCTGTTGCAACAGCTGTAGTGTCGGTAGAAGCAAAAGCATCAATTAGAAATTGAAAGTTATAACCTTCAATGCTATCTTTTCTAATCACATTGGCACGCAAACCATCCCAATCTAAAGCATCAACTCCTATGCCATTACCTCTTATAATTTTAATTAGAGGGATATTAGCTTCCAATGATTTTGAATAAACTAAAGTGTCCCCTTTTTTGTCTTCGAGATATAAACCATCGAGTTGTATATCACCGTCAAACGTAATAAAGAGTTTTTCTATAGCAACTTTAGTTCCGGTTTTATCTGAAACGAAGCTAACGGCTTTTTCAACAATAATAGATTGTCCCCAAGGACTACGAACAAAAAGAATCACCAAAAATAAAAACACAAGAATTCCTAGCAGTACGCGTAAGGTTCTGCGCAACCAACGAAATTTTCGTTTTCTTGGTATTTGGGGTGCTGTGTCTTCTGTTTTGTTCAATACGTAAAAATATACGAGTAAAAGTATTACAATTGTCGTTATTGCTAATAATATTAACGCTCATACTTTAATTTTAGCTAAAATTAAAACGTAAAAAAGCCAAACAGATCGTTTGGCTTTATATTTATAAAATGTAAGTGTGTTCTACGCAACTTGCTGTACTAATTTTTCCTTTGATTTCAATGCCGTCGAAAAAATAGGTTTCAAAAAGCGTGCTAATTGGTCAAATTCTATTAAAAAAGCATCGTGGCCGTGTACGGATTTAATTTCATGAATATGAACGTTGTCTTTCACTCCTTTTAAATCTACATAAGTATTCCAGTTTTCATCCGCTTTAAAGAACAAATCAGAATTAATGGTGATGATATGAATATCACTTTCAATTTTTGAAGCGACTTCTAAAAAATCAGTTCTGTTTCTTGTAATATCAATAGTGCGCAAAATTTGATTCATCAGTTTATAAGCCGCAACCTGAAAACGATTGTCTAGAGCGTTGCCATGATAACTCAACCATGATTCAATATTGTAAAGGGCATCGTTTTTCTTAGTACGTTCAAATTTTTGTGTTAACGATTCTGGTGTGCGATATAAGGTCATGGCGTGCATTCTAGCATCCACTAGTGGTTGTGAAGAATTATTCAATATTGCATCTTGAATGTGGCAATTCGCAATGACCCAATCTGTCGATTTCCAGTCGGTCGCAATAGGAATTAAATGTTGAATTAATTGGGGTTTTAATGCGGCTAATTCCCATGCAATTCCACCACCTACAGAGCCTCCAATTACGGCAAATAAATGTTCAATTTCTAATTGCTCTATGGCTAAAGCAAATAGTTTTGCAATATCTCTTGCTGTAAAATCTTTGTAATTTTCAATGCAGTTTTCTGCAATATTATCGTAGCCATTACCAAGAATATTAAAGGCTAAAATAGTATAATCATTAGTGTCAATACATTTGTCGTCTCCAATAATATCATTCCACCAGCCGTCTTCTCCAACCACATTTGAGTTTCCGGTTAGGGCGTGGTTGACTAAAATTATGGGTGCAGAATGTAATGCTTTACCAAAAGTTTGGTAAGACAATTTAGGATTGATTGTCTTACCACTTTCAGTAACGTAATTAGTTAGGGTTATGTAGTGTAAATGTGCCATTACAAATATTTATATAGCTGTATATTCTTTTTCTACGGAAATTTTTAAAGGTGTCTTGTTCTGTAAATTATCTTTTACAGGACAACGTTCTTCAACAATTTGAAGCCATTGCGTTAAAACTTCAATACTGGCATCGGTCTCTGGAATAAGATTGAGATTAATGGTTTTAAAGCCTGCGCGTTCTTTGGTAGATGTCCCTAGAAATCGATCAGGATTTAATTCCCCTGTTACTTCAATCTTTAAATTTTTAATTGTAAAACCTAATTCCTTAGCTACCAAATGTCCAACAACATTGGCACAACCAGCAAAGCCTGCTAAAATGTATTCTACAGGATTGGCATCTTCATCGGTGCCACCTAAAGCTTCCGGTTCATCTACAACTAAAGTAAATTGTCTTGTTTTTCCTATAAATTGGGTTGCAGAAGTACTGTCTCCTACAACGGAGAATTTTAAATCACTCATGTTTTTGTCTTTTTAGTGTTGAATACTATAAAACAGATGTCTTTAGAATTAAAGACATCCATTTTACTTCACAATTTAAATTTAATTTTGAAGGGCTTTTTTCTGTTTAACAACAGCAAAAGCTTCTTTTAAATCATCTTTTAAATCTTCTATGTTTTCAATACCAACAGACAAACGAATTAAATCTTTAGTAACACCTGTGGTTTCTTGCGCTTCGTCACTTAATTGTTGATGCGTTGTACTTGCAGGATGAATGATAAGTGATTTTGTGTCTCCAATATTGGCTAATAATGAGAATAGTTTGGTCGTATCGGCAATGGTTTTTGCAGCTTCGTAACCACCATCCACTCCAAAAGTGACGACGCCACTTTGGCCTTTTGGTAAATATTTTTTAGCAAGTTCTCTGTATTTGCTGCTTTCAAGTCCAGGGTAATTCACCCATTTGACTTCGGGTTGAGACTCTAACCATGTTGCTAATTCAAGGGCATTTTCACTATGTTTTAAAATACGTAGTTCTAAAGTTTCTAAACCTTGAATAATTTGAAAGGCGTTAAATGGACTTAAGGCTCCACCGTAATCTCGTAGACCTTCAATTCTAATTTTTGCTATAAATGCAGCTGCTCCTATGGCTTCGCTATAGACTAAACCATGATAACCTGCAGATGGCTCTGTAAATTCTGGGAATTTTCCGTTAGTCCAATCAAATGTTCCGGCATCAATGATGATACCTCCAAGTGATGTTCCGTTTCCAGTGATATATTTGGTTAAGGAATGAATAACGATGTTAGCACCATATTCTATTGGATTTAATAAATAAGGTGTAGCCACGGTATTATCTACAATTAAGGGCACTTTATGCGCTTTCGCTCCTTTTGAAATTGCTTCAAGATCTAAAACATCTAATTTCGGATTCCCTAAAGATTCTACAAAAAAGGCTCTTGTGTTTTCTTGTGCTGCTTTTTTAAATTCTTCCGGATTTGACGCATCAACAAACGTTGTAGTAATACCATGTCTTGGTAAGGTGACGCTTAATAAATTGTAGGTGCCACCATACAAACTACTCGACGCGACAATATGGTCTCCTGCTCTTAAAAGCGTTAGCAAGGTTGTTGCAATTGCTGAGGTTCCAGAAGCCGTAGCCACTGCTGCAATTCCTCCTTCTAGCGCTGCTAATCGCTGCTCCAAAATGTCGTTTGTGGGATTGTTTAGTCGTGTGTAAATAAAGCCAGGAACCGAAAGGTTAAATCGTCCGGCTGCATCATCGGAATCATTAAAGACATACGATGATGTTTGGTAAATAGGAACAGCTCTTGTTCCTGAAGTTTGACTGACGTCGTGACCTGCGTGCAACGCTTGTGTTGCGAATTTTTGTGTACTCATTTTTCTAAGTTTTTGAGTTAATAAAAGATTAAACCAAAAGCCAAATAAGCCTCATGTGTTCTTTGAACGTGAAGCGTACTTAATAGAAAAATATTAAAAAGAAAATGCTAATTACAGATGGGTAATTAGTCTTGAGTTATCTATCCAATTTTCCGATTAATGAATCGGATAATTAAGTAGAATTTAGCACCTTCTTAGTAAATCTAAGGGTTGCTAAGGCTTCATAGGGTCATTCCCTCCACCTTTCTTGATAACATTTCAGTAAGTGTTTGAACTTTGTGAGCACAAATATTGCAACACAAAAATTGGAAATCCAAATTATTTGTAGATTTTGTGAGTTTTTTATGAATTTCGTAGAATTATGAACTTTTCTTTGCTAAATACTTAATTTGGATGATTTCGCTAACAGGTTTGTTTTCGATTTTGCTTTCTAGCCAAGAAATAATATCGAGATATAAAAAGGCGCGTCGTTCGTACGGATGGTCTTCAAAAGTCTTTAGTGTTTTGTGTAATTCTTTAAACGCATTTTTAAGATCGTGTGGGTAAATATCCTGAAGTCCTCTAATGAATTTTATCATTTCTTTTTGCACTTCATGCAGGTCATTCATCTTAATTAAAAACTTGTACGTGCTTCGTAAAAGGGTTTCTAAATGGTAATCTAGTCCAGCTTCATAATGCGCTACAAGGTTTAGAACTCTCGAAAAACAGAGTAAGTCTTCGCGCATTGAAAGTGTTTTGTTTGAGATAATTTTATCTAAGTATTTTATACAAGCTTTGTTATTTCCGGCTCCAAATTGTAAACTCGCAAACTTATAATAAAAAACCATTTTATGGTGAGGGTCAATTCTGTCATTAAACGGAATTAAGTCGTTTTCAATTTTTGGAATTAGATGAAGTCCGTCTTCAAAACTACCATCAATAAAGTGTTGGTTAATGCTGTGGAAATTGGTGTATAAAAAAACAAGAGTAGCTACATTTTCATCGGTTGGAAACGTCGATTTTTGAACAGTCGCTTCAAACTCAGAGAATTTTTCTAAAAATTTTGGTTTGTTACCAATAAAAACGAGTGCTTCTAAAAGGTAATTATTGCCTTTGAGGAAAAATACAGGATTCAGGTTAATCATGCTTGGATTTTGATAAAATAAATCCACCCATTTTGAAGCGTATTTGTAGCAATTCAAAAAATCTTGAAGCAAAAAGCTTTGCCATAAATTGGCTTTATAAAGCCATAGTTTCTCTCTAAATCCTAATTTTTCAATATTAACTTTTGGAAGGCTTTTGTTAAAATAATTAATGACCATATTGGCTTCTTCCTCATTTCTTATATAGCCTGTTTTTAGAATAGTACTATAGAGTTGTAGTGATAAATTAGAGAGTTTACTGGCGATAACATTAAGTGCACTTAGTTCTTTGGCTTGTATGGCTAGTTCGTCCGCTCGGGTGCTAATGCTTCGTGTGATGTATTGAGATTCAATTAATTTTTCAAGCTCTACAATCTCAAAAGCTGAATTTTTTTCTTCGTTAATAATTGCGAGCTCCTTGGCCTTATCTAAAATTTTTAAGCTTTGTTTATATAAGCCTTTGTGATACAAAATAGAAGCAAAATCGAGTTGTTCTCTAATTTGTGAGCGTACATTTTGATGTGATGGGTTGAGCTTAAGACTGATTAAAATTTGTTTATATAAATGCGCTTTGACATTGGCAAGTTGTTGCTTTTTTACGATGCCACTTTTTAAAATAAAAGCTTCATTGTAGGTTTTAGCTTTGTCCAAAAGATTGAATAAATTCAAGAATTTAGAATCTGAATTTACTCCAAGTCTCCCTACGTAAAGTTTAAATTGCCGTTTTTCGGATTTTGTTAAGGACTTTACAAGTGAAAATAAATTATCTTTTTGGTCTTTAGTTATCAATAGAAAATAGATTTATAAATCTGTAAATCAGTTATTTAAAGTATATTTTGGCGACTGAACATCGTAAACTAACTATATCAATAATGTTTAAATCTAAATCAAAACATACATTCGTTAGACAATACTATAAAATATATTTTGATATATGTCAAATAACAACATACAAATCTTCGATACAACACTTCGCGATGGAGAGCAAGTTCCGGGTTGTAAACTCAACTCAGAACAAAAAGTAGTCATAGCAGAACAGTTAGATCAACTTGGGGTGGATGTGATTGAGGCAGGATTTCCGGTCTCTAGTCCAGGTGATTTTAAATCGGTAGAAGCAATTTCAAAAATTGTTAAAAATGCGACTGTTTGTGGATTAACTAGAGCCGTAGAAAATGATATAAAAGTAGCGGCAGAATCTTTAAAGTATGCTAAAAAGCCAAGAATTCATACAGGAATAGGAACTTCAGATTCACATATCCTTCATAAATTCAAATCGAACAGAGAGGCGATTATTGAGCGTGCTTTTGAAGCGGTAAAATATGCAAAATCATTTGTTGAAGATGTTGAGTTTTATGCTGAAGATGCCGGACGAACAGATAATGAATATTTAGCAAGAGTTTGTGAAGCTGCCATTAGAGCAGGTGCAACAGTATTGAATATTCCGGATACAACTGGGTATTGTTTGCCAAGTGAATATGGTGCAAAAATAAAATACTTAAAAGAAAATGTAAAAGGTATTGAGAAGGCTATTCTGTCTTGTCATTGTCATAATGATTTAGGCTTAGCAACAGCAAATTCTATTGAAGGTGTCATTAACGGAGCGCGTCAAATTGAATGTACCATCAACGGTATTGGTGAGCGTGCAGGAAACACGGCTTTAGAAGAAGTAGTGATGGTGTTAAAGCAGCATCCTTATCTTAATTTAGACACCAATATTAATACATCAATGCTATTCGGAATGAGCCAGTTGGTTAGCGATAGTATGGGGATATATACACAACCAAACAAAGCGATTGTTGGAGCAAATGCTTTTGCGCATAGTTCTGGGATTCACCAAGATGGTGTAATAAAAAATAGGGCAACTTACGAAATTATCGACCCTAGAGATGTCGGTGTTACGGAGTCGGCTATTGTGTTAACTGCAAGAAGTGGAAGAGCAGCCTTGGCTTACAGAGCAAAAAATGTAGGTTATGAACTGACCAAATTACAGTTAGATGATGTGTATGCAAACTTTTTGAGTTTTGCAGATCGAAAGAAAGAAATCAATGATAATGATATTCATCAAATTATCGAAACGAGCAATGTGTATCAACAAATAATTTCAGCATAAGATAGATGGGTAAAACATTATTTGATAAAGTTTGGGATTCGCATGTGGTCAGTACTATAGAAAATGGGCCACAAATATTATATATAGATAAACATTTAATACACGAAGTAACAAGTCCGCAGGCTTTTAACGAGTTAGAAGACCGTGGTATTCCTGTTTTTAGACCCAATCAGATTGTGGCTACAGCAGATCATAATACTCCAACACTACATCAAGATCAACCGATAAAAGATGCCTTGTCTAGAAAGCAATTGGAGCAATTATCTGAAAATTGTAAAAAAAAGAATATAACACTATACGAATTAGGGCATAAATATAATGGTATTGTGCATGTAATGGCTCCAGAGTTAGGGGTGACACAACCAGGCTTAACCATGGTCTGTGGTGATAGTCATACGTCTACACATGGTGCGTTTGGGGCCATTGCTTTTGGTATTGGGACAAGTCAGGTAGCGCAAGTATTTGCGAGCCAGTGCTTGTTGCTTACAAAACCAAAAAGTTTAAGAGTGACCGTTAATGGTAAGTTGAAAAATGGAGTTTTACCTAAAGATGTGATTCTGTATATCATTTCAAAATTAGGAACCAATTCTGGTACGGGCTATTTCTGTGAATATGCCGGAAACGTGTTTGAAGAAATGAGTATGGAAGGTCGAATGACGGTCTGTAACATGAGTATCGAAATGGGCGCAAGAGGAGGTATGATTGCTCCAGATGAAACGACTTTTGAATATGTAAAAGGTAGAGAATTTGCACCAAAAGGTGAAGAATTTGAGAAGAAAGTGGCCTATTGGAAAACCTTGCCAACAGACAGCGATGCTAAATTTGATAAAGAATACAGCTTCGATGCCGAAGATATAGCGCCAATGATTACATATGGAACGAATCCGGGAATGGGAATTAAAATTTCTGAAACGATTCCTGTAGATGAAAATCCATCGTTTAAAAAATCTTTAGCTTATATGAATTTTGAAGCTGGAGAAAGCTTGATTAATAAGCCTATCAATTTTGTGTTTATAGGAAGTTGTACCAATTCTAGAATTGAAGATTTTAGAGTCGCAGCCAACTATATAAAAGGCAAGAAAAAAGCCGCTAATGTTACAGCTTGGTTGGTGCCAGGAAGTAAGCAAGTAGAAACTCAAATTATTGAAGAAGGTCTAAAATCTATTTTTGATGACGCAGGTTTTGAATTGCGTCAGCCTGGTTGTTCGGCGTGTTTAGCAATGAACGATGATAAGATTCCTCAGGGAGAATATTGTGTGTCAACCTCTAATAGAAACTTCGAAGGTCGCCAAGGACAAGGTTCAAGAACGATTTTAGCAAGTCCTTTGGTCGCTGCAGCAACAGCTGTAGAAGGTAAAATTATAGATATTTCAAAGCAATTAAATTGATATGGTCCTGCAAGGTTTCAAAAACCTTGTAAGTATTTAAAATGAATTAAAAGAAAATACCCACTTTCGTGGGCGTTACTATGGAAAAGTTTACAACATTACAATCAAGAGCCATTCCATTACATATAGAGAATGTAGATACGGATCAAATTATACCTGCTCGTTTTTTAAAAGCAACAGATAGAGAGGGGTTTGGTAACAATGTATTTAGAGATTGGAGATATCATAAAGACGGAACAATTAATACGGATTTTGTGTTAAATGATTCAAAATACTCAGGAAGTATTTTAGTTGCTGGAGATAATTTTGGCTGCGGATCGAGTAGAGAGCATGCCGCTTGGGCTATAACAGATTTTGGATTTAAAGTTGTGGTATCTAGTTTTTTTGCTGATATATTTAAAGGAAATGCCTTAAATAATGGCTTGTTGCCAGTACAGGTCTCGCCAGCTTTTTTGAGTGACTTAATGCAGGAAATCGTGTCCAATCCAGAGACAGAATTAGTGGTTGATCTCGAAAAACAGACCATCTCAGTAAAAGATTCAGAATTATCCGAAAATTTTGAAATCGATGCCTACAAGAAAACATGTATGATCAATGGTTATGATGATATTGACTATTTGATTAATAATAAAGAACAAATTGAAGCTTTTGAAGCTCAAAAAATATATTAATAACTAAATAAGATTTTCGTTAATTCGGGAATTGATTTTTCTTCGATGAAATTAAATATAGCAATTTTACCAGGTGATGGTATTGGTCCAGAAGTAACGAATCAAGCTGTAAAAGCTTTGAAGGCGATTGCTTCAGAGTTTAATCACAATTTTAAATTTACAACAGCAGATGTGGGTGCTGTTGCCATTGATAAGCATAATGCTGCTTTGCCAGAGGAAACATTAGAACTTTGTAAAAAAAGTGATGCTATTTTATTTGGAGCTATTGGTGATCCTAAATATGATAATAATCCTTCTGCAAAAGTACGACCAGAACAAGGCTTACTGAAATTGCGCAAAGAGTTGGGATTGTATGCTAACATTAGGCCTGTAAAAGCTTATAAAACATTGCTAGATAAATCCCCTTTAAAGAAGCATATCATTCAGGGGACAGATATTTCTATTTATAGAGAATTGACTGGTGGTATTTATTTTGGTGAAAAACAGACGTCAAAAGATGGTGATTATGCTTCAGATTTATGTAGTTATTCACGTGAAGAAATAGAGCGTATTGCACATTTAGCATTTGTTGCTGCGGAACATAGAAATCATAAAGTGACGTTAGTAGATAAGGCTAATGTGTTAGAAACATCTCGACTTTGGCGACGTGTAGTTAAAGAAGTTGCGGAGCAATATCCAGATGTTACACTCGACTTTTTATTTGTAGATAATGCAGCAATGCAAATGATTTTAAACCCAAAACAGTTTGATGTGATTTTAACAGAGAATATGTTTGGTGATATTATTAGTGATGAAGCTAGTGTTATCGGAGGTTCTATAGGATTGTTAGCTTCAGCTTCAGTTGGAGATAAATATGCGATGTTTGAACCTATTCATGGCTCATACCCTCAAGCGGCCAATAAAGGTATTGCGAATCCGATTGCGTCAATTTTATCTGCTGCTATGTTGTTGAGTCATTTTGAATTACATAATGAAGCCGAATTAATTAGGTTAGCTGTAGAAAAATCGTTAAAATTAAACATTACAACACCAGATATAAATTCGGTGGTAAATACAGTGACGACCTCTAATGTTGGTGACTTTGTTGAAGATTTTATTTACAATCCAAAAGATACTAATCTCAATTTTAAGAATATCCATTTAGGGCAGTCTACAATAATATAATTTAAGATAATGTCCACACAACCAAAATTAACACGATTCAATCAAAATGTATTGTCTAAGTATCAGATATACAACAGTATATTTATGACCTTGCCTTTTGATGCGGTTACAAAAACAGGAGCGCTTTTGCCTTTGTTTCACGAAACCTGCCATAAAGGATTTGAAAATAAAGAGATCCTACAACAATCGTTAATACATTTTTTAAAAAATACCAAGCCAGACGCTCTTCTGAGAGTCAGGTGAATCTGTTATTTCGATTTATTCAATATATCGAAAGACAGGTCGTTTTATTCGATGCGATTGAAGATGCTGCTTTTCCTATTGTAAATAATATGGATGGTATCGGAACCTTGCGAAGTTTAAAAGAAACGGTTTCTGCTGATAATAAGTTGGAGACCCTTCGTAAATATTTAGAAGAATTTAAAGTGCGAATTGTTCTAACAGCCCATCCAACACAGTTTTATCCGGGTTCTGTTTTAGGAATTATTACGGATTTAACCGAGGCTATTCGCGAAAATGATTTATTAAGAATTAATGATTTATTGGCGCAATTAGGAAAAACACCATTTTTTAAGCACGAAAAACCATCTCCTTTTGATGAAGCAGTGAGTTTAATCTGGTATTTAGAGAATGTATTTTATAAGTCCTTTGGAGGTATATACGATTACATTCAACAGAATATATTCGATGGTGAACAAATAGAAAACAATATTATTAATATAGGTTTTTGGCCAGGAGGTGATAGAGATGGAAATCCTTTTGTAACACCAGAAATTACGCTAAAGGTTGCCGATAGATTACGACTTTCAATTATTAAAAATTATTATAGAAACGTAAGGCAATTAAAGCGGAAGTTAACGTTTCAAGGAGTCGAAGATCGTATGGGTAATTTAGAGCGTGAGCTTTATAGTATTATTACAAATGAAGCTTCTGATTTAACGTTGAAGACTTTTGTTTCAGAATTAAAAGCGGTGAAACAAATTGTTATCGATAAGCATCAGTCTTTATATGTTGATGAGCTGAATAGTTTAATTAATAAAACTCATTTATTCGGATTTCATTTTGCGAATTTAGATATCAGACAAGACAGCCGAAAACACGAGCAGTTTTTTAATGATATGGTAAATGCGTTGCTTGAAAATGGAAGTGACATCTTTCCTAAAAATTATCACGATTTACCAGAACGTGAACAAATTAAAATTTTATCTAAAGTTGAAGGTTCTGTAGATTTATCTCTAATTAAAGATGAAGAAACTTTAATGGCTTTAGAGACGATTAAGGCTATAAAAACCATTCAAGAAACCAATGGGGAGCAAGCTGCAAACCGTTATATAATTAGTAATAACCAATCGACTTTACATGTCATGCAATTGTTTGCGATGTTAAAATTAGTGGCATTCCAAGACGATTTAACAGTGGATATTGGACCGTTATTTGAAACTATTACCGATTTAGAGAATGCTCCAAAAGTGATGGAGGAGTTGTATTCTAACCCTGATTATGCGAAGCATTTAAAAGCAAGAGGTAATAGGCAAACCATTATGCTTGGGTTTAGTGATGGTACTAAAGATGGTGGTTATTTAATGGCAAACTGGGCCATTTATCAAGCTAAGGAAAATTTAACCAGAGTATCTAGAGAACATGGTATCAAAGTAATTTTCTTTGATGGACGTGGTGGGCCACCGGCACGTGGTGGCGGAAAAACGCATAATTTTTATGCGTCTTTAGGTCCGACAATAGAAGATGAAGAAGTACAATTAACCATACAAGGTCAGACGATAAGTTCTAATTTTGGAACTTTAGAATCTGCACAATATAATTTAGAGCAGTTGATTAGTTCTGGTATTGGTAACAGTTTAAGTGATGCCGATTTAAGCATGCAGCCAGAAAACAGGGAGGTTATGACGGACTTGGCAAATCGCAGTTATGAGGCGTATGCGAATTTTAAAGCGCATCCTAAATTTATTTCGTATTTAGAGCATATGAGTACGCTTAAATATTATGCGAAAACAAATATTGGTAGTCGTCCGTCTAAAAGAGGTAAATCGGAAGGTTTGGTGTTTGAAGATTTAAGAGCGATTCCTTTTGTAGGATCTTGGAGTCAATTGAAGCAAAATGTACCAGGCTTCTTTGGAGTAGGTACAGCATTGAAGCATTATGAAGATATTGGTGAGTTTGATAAAGCACAGCATTTGTTTAAAACATCTGCGTTCTTCAAAACGTTGATTGAAAATAGTATGATGTCTCTGTCTAAGTCTTTTTTCGACTTAACACGTTATATGTCTGAAGATGAGGAATACGGTGAATTTTGGAATGTAATTTATAAAGAATATGAAGTTTCAAAACGTTTGATTTTAAAACTTACGGGTTATAAGGAATTGATGCAAGAAGAGCCTTCTGGAAAAGCATCAATTGCCGTAAGAGAATCTATTGTGTTACCGTTATTAACGATTCAGCAATATGCTTTAAAGAAAATCCAAGAGCTTGAAAAAGCTGAGGTACGAGATGAAGAGCAGATTAAAATCTTTGAGAAGATGGTAACTAGGTCTTTATTTGGTAATATAAACGCGAGTCGTAATTCAGCATAAAAACAAATAGTTTGTAATATTATAAATCCTTAGTAGTTTTAAACTTCTGAGGATTTTTTTTGTGCAATTACTAAACTAAAGTAAAAAACCTTCAAAGTTAGACTTCGAAGGTTTTTATTCTAATAACTAAATTAATTATCAATTAAAACTTATGTGAAAGAATACAACACGTTAATTAGCGTTCTCTTTTTCCTGGATAAGCAATTTCACCATGTTCGGAAAGGTCAAGTCCAACAAGTTCTTCTTCTTCACTAACACGAAGCCCCATTGTAGATTTTAATATTTTTAGAATGATGAATGATAGCACAACAGACCATACGCCGTAAGCTAAAACACCTGTAGCTTGAGCTCCTAATTGGGTAAATCCTCCGCCGTTGAATAGGCCTATTCCTGTTTCACCATCAATTCCCCAAAGGCCAATAACAAGTGTTCCCCAAACTCCGGCAACACCATGAACAGAGGCAGCTCCAATAGCATCATCAATTTTAAGTTTTTTCTCAATAAATTCAATAGAGAATACAACAATAACACCTCCGATTAGTCCGGCTAGAATGGCACCTAAAGTAGACATGTTTCCGCAGCCAGCAGTAATACTTACTAAACCGGCTAAAGCTCCGTTTAAAGTTTGTGGTAGATTTGGTTTTCCGTACCAGATCCATGTCGTTATTAGTGCGCCTAAACCACCAGCTGCTGCTGCTAAATTTGTGATTAAAACAACATTAGATGCGGCGATAGAATCTGCACCTCCCCAAGCCAATTGAGAACCTCCGTTAAAGCCAAACCATCCTAACCATAGGATAAAAACACCTAAAGTTGCTAGTACTTGGTTGTGGCCTGGGATTGGCATTACTTTTCCATCGATATATTTTCCTATTCTTGGTCCTACCATATAGGCGGCAACTAAAGCTGCCCATCCACCAACAGAGTGTACAATTGAGGATCCTGCAAAATCAATAAAACCAAGTTCGGTTAACCAACCAGAACCTTGCCATTGCCATCCACCAGCAATAGGGTAGATTAATGCAGTCATTACGATTGAAAATATAGCGTAAGTTGAGTATTTTGTTCTACCTGCAATAGCTCCAGAAACTATGGTTGCGGCAGTTGCGGCAAACATCGTTTGAAATAATAAGTCAGCTCCTTCTCCTTGCATTAGGCCACTCCAGAAAAACCATCCGTTTGAAGTGTCACCATACATTAAAGAATAACCAACAAACCAATAGGTTAATGATCCTACGCAAATATCAAGTAGGTTTTTCATGGCGATATTGGCCGCGTTTTTAGAGCGGGTCATTCCTGTTTCAACAAGCGTAAAACCAGCTTGCATAAAGAAAACTAGGATTGCCGAGATCAGCATCCAAAGCATTCCCATGTCGCCATTTATAGCAGCAACTGCAGCTTCGACTTCAGTAGGTTCAGCAGCATCTTGCAATGCTGCTAGAGTTGGGAGTGTTGTTAAAAAATTATATATCATAATAATAGAAATTAGTTAGTGTTGTGATTTAGAATGTGTAGATAGCGGCTAAAGTAAAAGCACTTAGGCTGCTAGTTGCTAAGCCATCATTGTCGATAACATTACCATATATGCCTCCATCTGCATCAGTTAAAGAATCTAATCTAAACTCTGGTTTAATGATTAAGTTGCTATCTACGGTATAGCTACCTGTTAATGTAACTCCAAATACACTCGGGTAGTCAAAGTTGTCAACTTCACCATGTAAAGCAAAATACTCGCCTCTTAAGCCAATGCTAAAATCTTCAGATGTAGCATATTGTGGATATAATGCAGCACCATAAAAGCCACTTCCATCATTATCGTTGTAAGCTGCGTTGATCCCTAAGAAAAAGGCATCAGAAACATCAAAGCCACCTGTATAGTCAACTTCAAAACCTAATCCACCATTGTTTCCACTGTCATAGTAAAAATTTAAGAATTGACCAGAGTAGCCTAATTGCGCTCCAAATGAATATTCACCAGTTGTAGATGTATCATTGGTGTCCCAAGGATTCATAACGGCTAACATTAAGCTAAAATCATCAGATAAAGCAAAATCTGCTTTTAAGCCCATGTGTGAGAAAGGGCCGCTAGAGAATAGGTAAGATGTGCTATAGTTAAAGTTTGCTGCTGGGGCAATGACTTCGTATCCTAAAAATGTATTAAAACGTCCCATGGTTAAGGTTGTTTTTTCTGAAACATTCCAGTAAACATAGGCTTGGTTGACGATACCATCAACAATATCATTGCTAAATGTAGCGGCTCCACCTCTTGGTCCTGTAACTAAATCTAGAACAGCACCTACTTTGCCGCTTTCATAGCTAGCGATGATGTTTCCCATACCAAAGGCAAAACCTGATTTATCTGCGAAAGCTGTACCAAATGTTGCACCAGCATCATCAGGCGCAGATATGTAGGTTTGGTAATAAGCGTCAACACTTCCGCTTACTGTAAAAGACTTTTCTTTAGTCTCTTCTGTTTCTTGAGCCGTTAAAACTACTGACATCGCAAGTAGTGTTAGAGTAAAAATTTTTTTCATAATGATGAATTTAATATAGTTAGTTCGTTTCAAATCTATATAATCTTTATTTATACCCTATTAAAATGTGGGGTTAAAAAGTAATTTTTATGAATATGTAATTTTATACCCTATAAATTTTAGGGTTAAAATTAATTTAAGCTATATTTTTGTTATATCGATAATTGAGGTTTTAATAATGTTCATCAAAATGAGTATTTTGATGAGTTATTTTTAATGTTTAATTGCTTTTTTGGTTGTTTTCTTACTGTAGCTTGCTTTTTGTTGATTATTTCTTATTGTTGATTTGATATTTAGACGTCGTGTTAATTAGATTTCCCGCAATCATTTCAAGGCTTATTGTGAATTCTTGAAAAGTGTTTGTGCTTTTTTTTATATCAAACCTAAGTGCATATATTAGAGGAGTAATAAGGTGTGAAAGCCTTTAAAACTTTCTGAATTATGCTTAAGAAACAAGGACTCTATTTACCAGAATTTGAACACGAAAATTGTGGTGCAGGTTTTATATGTAACTTAAAGGGAGAAAAGACAAATCAAATTATACACGATGCACTAGAGATTTTAGTAAAACTAGAGCATCGCGGTGGAGTAAGCTCTGATGGTAAAACCGGTGATGGTGCTGGTTTGTTAATAGATATTCCTCATGCTTATTTTAAAAGAGTATGTGGGTTTAAAGTGCCTGTTAGAGGAAAATATGCTGTAGGTATGGTGTTTTTGCCTAAAAATAGAAACCAGTACAAATTTTGTAAAGATACTTTTGAGAAAGAAATAATAGCTCAGGGTCTTTCTGTGATTGGATGGCGAGAAGTTCCTGTGGATTCAACACAACTCGGTGAAATAGCATTGGCGTCTGAGCCAAATATTGAACAGCTGTTTGTTGGAAAATCAAATGAAGTTTCTGAAGCTGATTTTAAAGCAAAATTGTACGCAGCACGAAAAATAACAGAACATACGGTTAGGAAATCTAAGATGTCGCAAAGTTCTTATTTCTATGTGTCCAGTTTGTCAATGAACACACTTATCTATAAGGGGATTATTATGCCTGAAGATATTGGGGCGTATTATAAAGATTTACAAGAATCAGATTTAGTAACACGTTTGGCCTTAGTGCATCAACGATTTTCAACAAATACAATGCCTACATGGGAGTTGGCACAGCCATTTCGATTTATGTGTCAGAACGGAGAAATCAATACGCTTCGTGGAAATGTGAGCAGAATGCGTGTACGTGAGGAGATTATGAAGAGCGATGTGTTTGGGCCACAAATTGAAAAATTATTTCCAATTATCTTACCAGGAAAATCCGATTCAGCATCTATGGATATGGTTGTGGAATTGTTAACGCATACTGGACGTTCATTGCCAGAAGTCATGATGATGATGATTCCTGAAGCATGGGAAAAACACGCAACAATGTCACCAGAACGTAAAGCTTTTTACGATTATAATGCTTGTATCATGGAGCCTTGGGATGGACCTGCTTCCGTACCGTTTACAGATGGTAATTATATAGGTGCCTTACTCGATAGAAATGGTTTAAGACCATCGAGATATACCGTGACTAAGAGCGGAAAACTAATTATGTCTTCAGAAATTGGAGTGGTAGATATTGCTCCAGAAGATGTAGAAAGTCATGGTCGTTTAGAGCCAGGGAAAATGTTTTTAGTAGACATGAACCAAGGTCGGATTATTAATGACGAAGAAATAAAAAGTAAGATTGTTAGAGAACGACCATATCAAGAATGGTTAGATAAGACCAGATTGCACTTAAAAGATATTCCTTATACAGGTGAAACATGTCCAATTGAAAATTTAGATATTAAAACAAGACAGCGTTTATTTAATTACACGTTTGAAGATATTCAAGAAGTTATTACGCCAATGGCTCTAAAGGCTAAAGAAGCTTTGGGGTCTATGGGGACGGATACTCCATTAGCGGTTTTGTCTAATAAACCACAACTGATTTCTAACTATTTTAAGCAATTATTTGCTCAGGTTACCAATCCTCCTTTAGACGGTATTAGAGAGGAGATTGTAACTGATATTAGTTTGTCTTTAGGTAAGGATCGAAATATTTTTAGTATTACAGAACGACAATGTCGAAAATTAAAAATTCAGAATCCCGTAATTTCAAATGACGATTTAGAAAAAATACGACACATTTCCGTTGAAGGGTTTAAAGCCGAAACGATTGAAATTTTATATCAAAAAGATAAAGGTCTTAACGGACTCGAAGATGCTTTGGATGACATTATTATTCAAATTGAAAAGGCATTAGCTCGAAAAACAAATATTATCATATTGACAGATAGAGGTGTTAGTAAGGAGATGGCTCCAATTCCATCGTTATTGGCGTGTTCTTATGTTAACCACCAGTTGAATCGTTTGCGTAAGCGTTCCTATTTTGATATTATTATTGAATCGGCAGAGCCGCGTGAGCCACATCATTTTGCGACCTTATTTGGTTATGGAGCGAGTGCTGTAAATCCTTATATGGTAAACGAAATTATTCGAATCCAAGTCAAAGAAGGCTTCATTACAGGTATAGATGAACAAAAGGCGGTGGATAATTTCAATAAAGCCATTGGAAAAGGTATCTTAAAAGTGATGAATAAAATCGGAATTTCTACACTTCACTCTTATAGAGGTTCTCAAATTTTTGAAATCGTCGGTTTTAATTCGCAATTCGTAGAAAAGTATTTTCCTTATACAGCTTCAAGAATAGAAGGTATTGGTTTGTATGAAATTGAAAAAGAGATTGATAAACGCTATAAGTATGCTTATCCAGATATTGAAATAGATAAACGTTTGGGGTTAAATATCGGTGGTGATTACAGATGGAGACGTAATGGTGAAAAGCATTTATTTAATCCAACAACCGTTGCAAAATTACAACAAGCGGTTAGGTTAAGTGACCAAGCGAGTTATGACGTGTATGCAAAAGCTATTAACGAACAATCAGAAAATTTAATGACCATTCGAGGGTTATTTGAATTTAATAATATCGATCCAATTCCTATTGATGAAGTCGAACCTTGGACTGAAATTGTAAAACGGTTTAAAACAGGTGCCATGTCTTATGGATCCATTTCTCGTGAAGCCCATGAAAATTTAGCCATTGCGATGAATAGAATTGGAGGAAAATCTAATTCTGGTGAAGGAGGAGAAGACCGAAGACGTTTTCAACCCGATGTGAATGGAGATAGCAGGAATTCTGCCATTAAACAAGTGGCTTCGGGGCGTTTCGGCGTAACGTCTCATTACTTAACCAACGCTAAAGAGATTCAAATAAAAATGGCTCAAGGTGCAAAGCCTGGAGAAGGTGGTCAATTGCCTGGTGAAAAAGTATTGCCATGGATAGCTGCAGCACGGAATTCGACACCATTTGTAGGTTTAATTTCACCACCACCACATCACGATATTTATTCTATTGAAGATTTAGCACAATTAATTTACGATTTAAAAAATGCGAATCGTGACGCTAGAATTAATGTAAAATTAGTATCCGAAGTTGGCGTTGGTACCATTGCGGCTGGTGTAGCAAAAGCAAAAGCAGATGTGGTACTTATTTCAGGATACGATGGCGGAACAGGAGCCTCTCCTTTAACTTCGCTTAAACATGCTGGTTTACCTTGGGAATTGGGTTTAGCGGAAGCACAGCAAACTTTAGTACTTAATAATTTAAGAAGTCGAATTGTTGTTGAATGTGATGGGCAATTAAAAACGGGTCGTGATGTTGCGATTGCGGCATTATTGGGAGCAGAAGAATTCGGATTTGCAACGGCGCCTTTAGTGGCTTCAGGATGTATTATGATGCGAAAATGCCATTTAAATACTTGTCCTGTTGGAATTGCAACCCAAGATAAAGAGTTACGTAAAAACTTTAAAGGGACACCAGAGCACGTTATTAATTTCTTCTATTATATAGCAGAAGAATTAAGACAGATTATGGCAGAACTCGGATTTAGATCTATGGCAGAGATGGTTGGTCAGACGCATAAAATAAATGCAAATAAAGCCATTAAACATTATAAAGCTAAAGGTTTGGATTTGTCTTCAATTTTGCATCGACCAGCATCATACAGTAAAATGCCGGTGAAGAATTCAGAAAAGCAAGATCACAATTTGGATAATGTTTTAGATTTTACCATTCTTAAAGATTCACATCGCGCATTGTACCGTAAGGAGCAAATGTGTTTGTCATATCCTATTAAGAATACAAATCGTACGGTTGGAGCTATTGTGAGTAACGAAATTTCAAAAATATATGGACATTTAGGTTTGCCTGAAGATACTTTAAATATCAATTTTGAAGGTTCCGCTGGTCAAAGTTTTGGAGCGTTTGGAGCCCATGGATTGACGTTTAAGTTAGAAGGAAATACTAATGATTACTTAGGAAAAGGCTTGTCTGGAGCTAAGTTAATTGTCAAAAAGCCTACTAAAGCAAGTTTTAAAGCGGAAGACAATATCATAGTTGGTAATGTTTGCTTATTCGGGGCGGTTGAAGGGCAAGCGTATATCAACGGTATTGCGGGTGAACGTTTTGCAGTAAGAAACTCGGGTGCAACAGCTGTTGTAGAAGGAGTTGGGGATCATTGTTGTGAGTATATGACAGGTGGAAAAGTGGTTGTTCTTGGTAAAACAGGACGAAATTTTGCAGCAGGAATGAGTGGAGGAATAGCCTATATCTACGATCCTGAACATCAATTTGTCAACGGCTTGTGTAATACCGAAACGATAGAATTTGAAAAGATTTTGAAGAAAGATGCTAATGATTTAAAAACACTAATTGAAAAGCACGTAAAATTTACAGATAGTAAACGAGGTGCTGCATTATTAGCGGATTGGGAAACAAGTTTGAAAAATTTTGTTCGCGTGATGCCAATAGAATACAAACGTGCTTTAAAACGTTTAGAGACAGAAGAACAAATGGTTGAAGAATTGGTGTGAGCTAAGGGAGACGATAAAAGTGATAACACAATTAAATTTAGAAAGTAGGATGAGACTCCTGCTTTCGCAGGAATAAAATGGGAAAAGTAACAGGTTTTAAAGAGTTCGAAAGAAAAGATGAATCCTACAAGCCAGTAAAGGATCGTGTAAAGCATTATAATGAATTTACCGTACCCTTGAAGGATAAAGACATGACTGAACAAGGGTCGCGTTGTATGGATTGTGGAATTCCATTTTGTCATAGTGGTTGTCCGCTTGGTAATCTAATTCCAGATTTTAATCATATGGTACACCAAGGCGAATGGCAAAAGGCCTCTTGGATTTTACACTCAACAAATAACTTCCCTGAGTTTACGGGGCGTTTATGTCCTGCACCATGCGAACAAGCTTGTGTGTTAGGTATTATTGAGGATCCGGTTTCTATTGAAAATATTGAGAAAAATATTGTAGAACGTGCGTTTAAAGAAGGGTGGATTAAACCTCAACCTCCTAAAAAACGAACAGGAAAGACGATTGCTATTGTGGGTTCTGGTCCCGCAGGTTTGGCGGCAGCACAGCAATTAAATAGAGCAGGGCATTTAATAACGGTTTTTGAACGTGATGATGCTATTGGAGGTTTGTTACGCTACGGTATTCCTAATTTTAAAATGGAAAAAGGAGTCATCGATCGTCGTTTGGCTATATTAGAAGCAGAAGGTATTGTATTTAAAACTAATGTTAACGTTGGCGTGAATTATGATGTTGAAGATTTAAAAAAGTTTGATGCCGTCGTGCTTTGTGGTGGTGCAACTGAAAGACGAAGTTTGCCAACACCAGGTATTGATGCAGATGGTGTTGTGCAGGCGATGGACTTTTTAACGCAACAAACTAAAGTGGTTTTTGGTCAGAAAGTAAAAGACCAAGTATTAGCAACAGGAAAAAATGTAATTGTCATTGGAGGTGGAGATACAGGTTCAGATTGTATTGGGACATCCAATCGTCAAGGTGCTAAATCGGTTGTTAATTTTGAAATCATGCCGAAACCACCAGGACATCGTTCACCAACGACACCATGGCCATATTGGCCCTTACAATTAAAAACGTCAACATCGCATAAAGAAGGTGTGGAGCGTAATTGGTTAATCAATACTAAAGAATTTGTAACGAATGCGAAAGGTAAATTAACAGCTTTAAAAACGGTAAATGTTGAATGGGAGATGGTTCCTGGCGAGCGGCCTAAGCTGATTGAAGTAGCCGGTACAGAAAAAACTTGGAAATGTGATTTAGCATTATTGGCGCTTGGTTTTACAGGTCCAGAATCTACAATTGCAGATAAACTTGGAATAGAGCGCGATGTACGCTCTAATTATAAAGCGAGCTATGGAAAATATCAAACTAATATACCTAATATATTTACAGCTGGCGATATGAGGAGAGGTCAATCATTAATTGTTTGGGCAATTTCTGAAGGTAGAGAAGCCGCTCGCCAAGTCGATATTTATTTAATGGGAAAATCTGATTTAGCGACTAAAAATGTTGATGGGGATTTAGTAGGGTTATAATTTTACATGTTTCTGCTACTATATATTTCTAGGGGTAGTCTATTGTTAGGGTAGAAATATAAAAGCATCTGTTTTACAGATGCTTTTTTTATGAAATTCAAAATTTTGATTATTTTACTTCATAAGGCCTCTTGAGTTGACACTTGTGAGAAGTTTATTCCTAGGATTGTCCCCTTGAAGGGGTTTTAGAGAAGTTTTTTATTGAGGAAACTTAGCTCTAATGTCATCCAAACACAGATTATGAATACTACCTATATGCGAATGTTCTTTTCCTAAATCTGGTTTGTAAGTTCCTGCTTGTACTTCGCTTCCAATTTTTTGATAAGCCTCTCTAAAGCTCATGCCTTCAACCACTAAATTATTAATGCTGTCTACGGTGAATAGGTATTGGTATTTCTCATCAGTGAGGTCAATATCCTTCACGATGATTTGTTGAATGGAATAATTAAAGATGTCTAAAATATCTTTGACATCTTCAAACGCATTGATGATGTTTTCTTTCAACAATTGAAAATCTCTATGATAACCACTTGGTAAATTATTGGTGATTAATAACATTTCAGAATGTAAGGCTTGAATTTTATTACACTTACCTCGAATCAATTCGAATACATCAGGATTTTTTTTGTGTGGCATGATGCTGCTTCCAGTGGTTAACTCATCTGGAAATGTGATAAACCCAAAATTCTGACTCATATACAAGCAAATATCCATGGCAAAACGTGCCATTGTATTACATAAGCCTCCTAAAGCACTGGCGATAGCACGTTCGCTTTTTCCTCTGCTCAATTGTGCAGCAACCACGTTATATTTTAGTGTTGAAAAGCCTAATTCTTTGGTGGTAATATTCCTATCAATAGGAAAAGAACTGCCATAACCAGCAGCAGAACCTAATGGATTTTGGTCTGCAATTTTTGAAACTGCATTCAGTACATACACATCATCAATTAACAATTCAGCATAAGCAGAAAACCATAAACCAAAAGAGGAAGGCATGGCTACTTGTAAATGTGTATAGCCTGGTAACAATTGTGTTTTATGTGTTTCGGCTAAATTTAAAAGCGTATCGAAAAACGTTTTTGTTTTACTGTTTATGATTTCAAGATTCTCTTTGTAGTAGAGTTGAAGGGCTACTAAAACTTGGTCGTTTCTAGAACGTGCGGTGTGGATTTTCTTTCCAACATCGCCTAGTGTTTTGGTGAGTTCGTGTTCAATTTTAGAATGTACATCTTCAAATGAATCTTCAATTATAAACGTACCATCTTCAATAGATTTTGCTAAAATATTTAATCCTGATTTTAATTGTTCTAACTCTTCTGAAGATATAATTCCAATAGATTCTAACATCACAGCATGCGCTCGTGAAGCTTCTACATCATATTTTGCAATATGCATATCGATTTCTCTGTCGTTGCCAACAGTGAATAATTCTATTTTTTTATCTATTGAATAGCCTTTGTCCCACAATTTCATACTTATTCCTGCGAAGGCAGTAATCTCTGCCTTCATTATTTAGTTAATAAATTTAGACCTGCTAGGTTGAAAAAACCTACTAGGTCTATTATCTTTTTATAATACTTTCTCTAACAATTTAATATACAAATCAATACCTTCTTCAATTTCGGCTAGATAAATAAATTCATCAGCCGTGTGCGAACGTGTGCTATCTCCAGGCCCTAACTTTAACGACGGACAAGTTAAAACCGATTGGTCAGAAAGTGTTGGCGAACCATAAGTTTCTCTTCCAAGTTCAATTCCGGCTTTAACTAAGTCGTGATTAATAGGAATAGAAGACGAATTTAATCGTAAGCTACGTGGTGTAATGCTTGAGCAAGGTGATTTCTGGGTTAAAATATCCGCAATTTCCTGATTTGAGTATTTGTCATTCACGCGCACATCAATAACCAAATCAACTTCTGCAGGAACCGCATTGTGTTGCTTACCAGCATTGATTTGGGTGACCGTCATTTTTACATCACCTAAGACTGGTGATTTACGTTCAAACTTATAATCTTTAAACCAATTTAAAACGTCGATGGTGTTGTAAATTGAATTGTCATTATTAGGGTGTGCTGCATGGCTAGCGGTTCCTTTTACTTTCGCATCAAAAACAACTAAACCTTTTTCAGCTATGGCTAGATGCATTAAAGTTGGTTCGCCAACAATAGCGACATCAACTTTAGGAATGATAGATAACATGCTGTTCAGGCCCTTTGGTCCACTGCTTTCTTCTTCTGCAGAAGCTACAATGACTAAATTGTAGTTGAGGTCTTTCTTATTATAAAAATACGTGAAGGTGGCTATTAAAGAGACCAAGCATCCACCAGCATCATTACTTCCTAAACCATATAATTTACCATCTTCAACAATCGCCTTAAATGGGTCTTTTGTGTAACCGTTGTTGGGTTTTACGGTATCGTGATGTGAGTTTAATAATAAGGTGGGTTTGCTCTCATCAAAATATTTGTTGGTTGCCCAAATGTTATGATGGTTTCTTTTAAATGGTATGTTATGCGATGTAAACCAATTTTCAATAAGCAAAGCTGTGTGGTCTTCCTCTGACGAGAATGACTGTGTTTCTATGAGTTGTTTTAACAAGTCAATGGCTGCTGTGGTAAGGCTTTCTATCATTTTGTGATGGTTGTATGTTTGTTGTTGGTATTGAAAAGCATGTCTGATTTTCCGATACAAACTTTTTGAACGTTTTGATTTATAGCATGAAAACAGTTGTCTAATTTCGGTAACATGCCTTCGAATATGATATGGTTATCTTTTAATGCTTTATAACTTTCTGTGTTGATGTTTTCAATGACAGAATCATCATCTTCTACATTTTCTAGAACACCATTTTTTTCAAAACAATAATATAATTCGGTGTTAAAAATTGACGACAAGCCAATCGCCAATTCTGAAGCAATCGTATCTGCATTTGTATTTAGTAATTGTCCGTTTTCATTATGAGTTATAGCACAAAAAATAGGTGTGATATTGTTACTTAGTAATATATTTAATACCTCTGTATTTACTTTTTTTACATCACCAACAAAGCCATAATCAATGGTTTTAACAGGTCTTTTTCCTGAAACAATAGTATTGCCATCTGCACCAGAAAGTCCAATGGCATTGCATTGATTAGCTTGTAATTGTGTCACTATATTTTTATTGATTTTTCCAGCGTAAACCATAGTGATAATATCTAAAGTATCAGCATCTGTAATACGTCTACCTTCAGTCATCTTTACAGGAATATTCATTTGTGTTGCTAACTTGGTGGCTAATTTTCCGCCTCCATGAACTAAGACTTTAGGACCTGTAATAGTTGAAAAATCTTTAATGAAGGTGGCTAGTGCGTCTTCATTATCGATAATATTTCCTCCTATTTTTACGACTTTTATTGTTTTCATCTCGTGCTCGCGAAGGCGAGTATTTTTAAGTTGTAGACCTGTCAGGTTTTTCAAACCTGCGAGGTCTAATATATTTTTTGTCTCCTCGAGCGCAGTCGAGAGGTCTTTAACATTAATAGGTCTCGATTGCGCTCGACCAGACATAAATTATAAATCTTCCAAAATCTGTTTCAATACAATTTGTGTAGCATAGGTTCTGTTATTCGCTTGCTTAATCACCACAGATTGTTCACTGTCTAAAACCGCATCTTCAACCACAATATTTCGTCTTACAGGCAAACAATGCATGAATTTGGCGTGACCTAATTTGGCTTTTGTCATCATCCAATTTTTATCTTGATTATTAACTTTTCCATAGTCTTTGTAGCTACTCCAGTTTTTTACATAGACAAAATCAGCATCTTTTAAGGCGTCTTCTTGGTTGTAATTTATTGATGTGTCTTTAGTGATTACTTCATTTAATTCGTAGCCTTCAGGATGCGTAATGGTTAAATCTACTTCTAAATCTTGCATCATTTCTACAAACGAATTTGCAACGGCTTGCGGTAAAGCTTTTGGATGTGGTGCCCAAGACAACACGACTTTTGGGTTTACTTTTTCTGCAAGTTCGGTAATGGTAATAGCATCAGCCAATGCTTGCAACGGATGCGCAGTAGCACTTTCCATATTCACGATTGGAACAGTCGCGTATTTTTTAAAATTGTTGAGAATGTATTCCGATTCGTCTTTAGCTTTATCTTGTAATGTTGGGAATGCTCTTACAGCAATGATATCTGCATATTGTGAAATAACACGCGCTGCTTCTTTAATGTGTTCAGATTTGTCAACGTTCATAATGGTGCCATCCTCAAATTCTAAATTCCAAGCGTCATTCACGTTTAAAATCATCACATCCATACCTAGGTTTTTTGCTGCTTTTTCAGTGCTTAATCGTGTTCTTAAACTCGAATTGAAAAATAGCATGACTAAGGTTTTGTGTTTTCCTAAGTCTTCAAATTCAAAAGGATTCATTTTTAATAAAATGGCATCCTTAATGATTTCAGAAAGGTTAGAAATATCTTTTATTTTGGTGTAGTTTTTCATAGTCATTTCCCACGAAAGTGGGAATCTCATTAATTAAACTTTAATTTTAAGGTTTTCGAATTAATCCTTATTTCTTTTTTAATTCATTTTCTAAGGCTTCAAAAAACACATCAATGTGTTTTTTCTGAATCGTTAAAGGCGGAAGTATTCTAATTAAATTAGGATTCTTTGCACTTCCTGTAAAAATATGATGGTTAAAAATTAATTTTTTTCTTAGTTCTGAAATTGGAAAATCGAACTCTAATCCCAACATTAAACCACGACCTTTTATCGATTTTAAATGTGGTAATGACTTCGCTTTCTCTTGAAAATATTTTGAAATATTTTTAGCATTTTCCATTAATTGTTCTTCTTCCAAAACTTCTAAAACCGAAAGTGTTGCTGCACATGCCAAATGATTACCTCCAAAGGTAGTTCCTAATAATCCAAAAGATGCTTTAATTGAAGGATGGATTAAAATCCCTCCAACCGGAAAGCCATTTCCCATGCCTTTGGCCATAGAAATAATATCTGGTGTAACGTTATGCTTTTGAAAAGCAAAAAAGTCACCAGTTCTACCAAATCCAGATTGTACCTCGTCTGCAATAAATGCTGTGTTGTATTGTTTGCAAAGTTGTTCTAGTCCTTTATAGAATTCCGTTGTACTTTGGTCTAAACCGCCAACACCTTGTATAAATTCTACTATAACAGCGCAAGTTTCGTTTTGTTTTAAAATGGTTTCAACCGTGTCTAAGTCACCTAATTCTACAAAATCAACGTGTTGTTGCGCATTAATTGGTGCAACAATTTTAGGATTGTCAGTTGCGGCAACAGCAGCTGACGTTCTACCATGAAATGAATTTTTAAAGGCTAAAACTTTCTTTTTGCTATTATGGAATGAGGCTAATTTTAAAGCATTTTCATTCGCTTCTGCACCAGAGTTACATAGAAATAATTGGTAGTCTTTACAGCCAGATACAGCTTCAAGCTTATCTGCTAATGCTGTTTGTAATGGATTTTGAATCGCATTACTGTAAAAGCCTAGTTTTTCAACTTGATTAGAAATTGCTGAAACATATTTTGGATGGGAATGACCAATAGAAATTACTGCATGTCCACCATAAAGGTCTAAGTATTCTACATTTTTATCATCGTAAACGTAAATGTCTTTTGCGCTTATTGGTGTGATATCAAACAGTGGGTAAACATTAAATAAACTCATATTTGCTCTTCTTTAATGGTATTGATTTTATTAAAAGAAGCCACCATGCCTTGGATTAAAGATGAACTCAATCCTTTGTGTTCCATTTCATTTAAGCCTTGAATTGTACAACCTTTAGGTGTGGTTACGCGGTCAATTTCTTCTTCTGGATGATTGCCGTTTTCTATCAGTAAGTTAGCAGCTCCTTCACTGGTGTACATGGCTAATTCTTGTGCTTCTTTCGCGTCAAAACCTAACTGAATTGCGGCTTGCGTCGTCGCGCGAATGAGTCGCATCCAAAAGGCAATACCACTTGCGCAAACCACTGTTGCGGCTTGCATTTGAGATTCTGGAATGGCTAAGGTATGACCTAGTCTATCGAAAATAGCTTCTGCAATTTTAATACGTTTAGCACCTTTTTCATTACTACACATACAAGTCATGGATTTACCAACCGCAATGGCTGTATTTGGCATAGCTCTGATGATAAATTGGTCAGTCCCAACAATGCCTTCGATTTTAGGAATTAGAAACCCTGTAATCGTTGAAATTAAAACGTGTTTTTCAGTTAAATGAGGTTTCACAACATTTAATATATTTTCAAAGTGTCTAGGCTGAACAGCAAATATTAATATGTCTGATTGCTTTACGGCTTCGACGTTGTCTGTTGTTAATACAACATTTTTGTACCCATCAAATTCTTGAATATCATCCAAGTTTCTTTTGGTTAAATATAGAGTTGTTATGGCGTTGTTCGTGATGAGTCCTTTGGCTATGGACTTTCCTAAGTTTCCTGTTCCTATGATTGCTATTTTCATTTTGCTTTTCTATTGTTTTTTAATGGTAAAATGTGTTCGCATTAAAAAATGCTCGGTTCATATTTATTAACCGCGAAAGCGGTTATCTCTTTAAGTTAAACTTTATTTTATCTAAACCTTTCGACTGCACTCAAGGTGACAGTTTAGGCGATTTTAAATTTGGTTTAGACCTGCTAGGTTTCAAAAATCTGACAGGTCTATAGTGTTTATTAAAAATAATTTGCCTTCAATTGTAAGCCTTCGGTTTCTTCAAAGCCATACATTAAATTCATGTTTTGAATCGCTTGTCCTGATGCTCCTTTTAATAAATTATCAATGATACTTGTGACTAATAATTTATCGTTGTGTTTATGTAAATGAAGAATGCACTTATTGGTATTGACGACTTGTTTTAAATGAATTTCGTCATCTGAAACAAATGTGAAAGCGGCATCTTTATAAAATTCCTGATACAATTGTTTTGCGTCTTCTAAACTGCCTTCATATTTCGTATAAAGTGTTGCGAAAATGCCTCTTGAAAAATCACCGCGATTCGGCATAAAAATGATTTCAGAATTAAAATCTGATTGTAGCGTATTTACGGTTTGATTTATTTCTCCTAAATGCTGATGTGTAAATGCTTTGTAGTGTGAAAAATTATTATCTCTCCAAGTAAAATGTGTTGTCGTAGATAATGATGTGCCAGCTCCAGTTGCTCCAGTTACAGCATTAATATGGACGTCATTTTTTAAAGCTCCTGCTTTAGCAAGAGGTAATAATGCCGTTTGAATTGCTGTAGCAAAACAACCTGGATTAGCAATGTAATCGGCTTTTTTAATGGCTTCTTTATTTAGTTCAGGTAGTCCATAAACGAATGGTTTACCATCAAAATTAGAGTCATCTGTCAATCTAAAATCATTACTTAAGTCAATGATTTTTGTAGCTTTTGAAAATTTAATTTTTTCTAAAAAAGCTTTAGAATTTCCATGACCTAAGCACAAGAAAAGAACATCAATCTCAGGATTAATTTCGTTTGAAAATACTAAATCTGTAGAACCTAATAAGTCTTGATGAACCTTGCTGACTTTATTGCCAGCATTAGATGTGCTATAGATAAAATCTATTTCAACTTGAGGGTGATTAATTAACAGACGTATTAATTCGCCTGCTGTGTAACCAGCTCCTCCAATGATTCCTGTTTTTATTTTTTTCATATCCATTTCCCACGAAAGTGGGAATCTTTTTAATTCAACCTGACTTTAAGTTTTATACCTACAAGGTTTTTGAAACCTTGCAGGATAATTTAATTTTTGAGACCTGCTAGGTTTTAAAAACCTGCAAGGTCACGAAATGACTAATTATTTACCTGCTGGTAAATCTTATTTTGATTCCCAAAAATCTTAATAAACCCTTTGGCTTCATCTGCGGTCCAACCTTTATTTTCTTCACCATAACTTCCAAACTTCGCACTCATTAAATCGTGTTTAGATTTTATACCATCTAGCGTGAAGTGGTAAGGTTTTAGTGTTACAGTTACATCACCAGAAACTTTATCTTGACTACTTTGTAAAAAGGCTTCCATGTCTCGCATTACTGGGTCTAAATATTGCCCTTCGTGTAAATGCATGCCATAAAAATTAGACATATAATCTTTATGTTGTAGTTGCCACTTCGTTAAGGTGTGTTTCTCTAATAGGTGATGGGCTTTTATAATAATTAAAGCAGCTGCAGCTTCAAAACCAACACGACCTTTGATACCTACAATCGTATCGCCAACATGAATATCTCTGCCAATAGCATAAGCAGAAGCTAAGTTGTTAAGCACTTCGATATTGACTTCGGGATTATTTTCTACACCATTTAACGCGACTAATTCACCTTTAGAAAATGTTAGTACTACTTTTTCAGGATCTGAATGTTTTAGTTGTGAAGGGTAAGCGGATTCTGGTAGTGGTTTTTCGGACGTTAAAGTTTCTTCTCCACCAATACTCGTTCCCCAAAGGCCTTTGTTTACTGAGTATTTCGCTTTGTTCCAAGACATGTCGATGCCATTTTCTATGAGGTAGTCAATTTCTTGCTGTCTGGTTAATTTGCCATCTCTAATTGGTGTAATGATTTCAATTTCTGGTGCTAAAGTTTGAAAAATCATATCAAAACGCACTTGGTCATTTCCTGCGCCTGTGCTACCGTGTGCAATATATTTAGCATCTATACTTTTGGCGTATTGTACAATTTCAATGGCCTGAATAATACGTTCGGCGCTAACAGATAAAGGGTAGGTGTTATTTTTTAAAACATTCCCGAAGATTAAATACTTAATCACTTTATCGTAATAGGAAGCAATCGCATCAATATTCTTGTATGTTGAAACCCCCATTTTATAGGCATTGCTTTCAATAGTTTTAATTTCTTCTTGAGTAAATCCGCCAGTATTCACACTAATCGCATGAACATCATATCCTGCTTTACTTAAACTTACTGCGCAGTAAGAGGTATCTAAGCCTCCACTATATGCTATAACTAATTTTTTATTCATTTTTCGCTTTTATTGTTTTTTCAGTTGTAAAATGTGTTCGCATTTAAATGCTCGGTTCATCTTTTTTGTCTTTTATTAAAAACATATGCTGTTTTATTAATTTTAATCGTGTCCATACTTTTTTGTCATAAGGACGTGTTTTAGGTTTTGATGCTTCAGCTTTAGAAGGATCATATAGCATTCCTGTGCATAAACACATTTTCTGTTCTGTTCTCGTTAATACATCGAAATTTTTACAGGTTTGGCAGCCTTTCCAAAAGGATTGATCGTCTGTTAATTCTGAAAACGTCACAGGTTTGTAACCTAATTCGCTATTCATTTTCATAACCGCTAAACCTGTCGTAATACTAAAGACTTTGGAGTCGGGGAATTTTGTTCTAGAATGATTAAAAATGACTTTCTTAATCTGTTTTGCGAGGCCAAGATTTCTAAAATCAGGATGTACAATTAAACCCGAGTTAGCGACGAATTTACCATGACTCCAAGCTTCGATATAGCAGAAACCTGCGAATTTGTCTCCGTCTAGGGCTATTACCGCATTGCCATTTTCCATTTTAGTAATAATATACTCTGGTTGGCGTTTTGCAATACCAGTACCTCTAACTTTAGCAGCTTCTGCAATGGTTTCGCAAATAAGTTCTGCGTAAATGCTATGCGATTTATCAGCAATAACAATTTTCATTGTAATTGAATTTTTGAATTAAAAAATATGATGTTGTGATTTTGAAAGTAGAACCGGACACACCTGAGTTCCATAAATAGTAGCATACCCTTACGGGCGACGAGGAAAAATACGGCGCACAACATTAGCATTATCTTTTAGGATAATTAATGATTGAGAGTAGTATTTAAAATTTAAGTGGAACACAATAAAATAAGTAAAAATGAATATAGACTTTTGCTGCTAAATTAAAGAATTAGCTACGGCGTTTTTCCAGATTAAGTTCTGTTGGTCTGGGTGTTCTATATTTGTGTCTCAGTGTAAACATAGTACTAATCTACATATTAAATTATTAATAACAATAGCTATACTATTGTTTTTAGAGATATTTACGAATTTCTAAAAAATAATCTTTTTTAATTGTAAACATCTCATTTTAGGCTTCTTAATTAAAGAATATAATCTGTGCTTACAAAGTTTGAAGCTCTAGAATCTAGTAAATCTTTTAAGATGGCATTGTTGTAATCGTTGTCTTTTGACGCCACAAAGGTTCTTATTGAAAATGAACGTAAAGCATCATGTACACTTAATGTTGCTACAGCCGAATCTTTTCGTCCAGTAAATGGATATACATCTGGTCCACGTTGACAAGAACTATTTAGATTCACACGGCAAACTAAATTCACAAGAGTATCAATTAGTGGAGCTAAGGTTTTAACGTCGTTTCCAAATAAACTCACTTGTTGTCCGTAATTAGATACTGCCATATCATCTAAGGGTTCTTCAATATCATTAAAAGGAACTATTGGAATTACAGGTCCGAATTGTTCTTCTTGAAAGACGCGCATATCCTTAGTTACTGGATATAATACCGCTGGAAAAATATAGTTTTCTGTGGTGTTTCCACCTTTCTTATTAATGATGTTGGCTCCTTTTTCAATGGCATCGTCAATTAGATCTTGAATATATATTGGTTTATCGGGTTCTGGCAACGGAGTTAGTTTTGCGCCATCTTCCCATGGGTTTCCGAATTTAAGCGCATCGACTTTAGCTGAAAAACGCTTGTTAAATTCTTCAATGATATTTTCATGTACATATAGAACTTTCAAAGCCGTACAACGTTGCCCATTAAAAGAAGTTGTTCCTGCAATACATTCATCAATGGCTAAATCTAAATCAGCATCTGGTAACACAATAGCAGGGTTTTTCGCTTCAAGACCTAAAACTAAACGTAACCTGTTACTTTTTGGATGTTGGTTTTGTAAAGCATTTGCGGATTTACTATTCCCGATTAAAGCTAAAACATCCACTTTACCAGATTGCATAATTGGAGCCGCTACGGTTCTTCCTCTTCCGTAGATAATATTTACAACTCCTTTTGGAAAACTATCTCTAAAAGCTTCCAATAACGGTGTAATTAATAAAACTCCATGTTTTGCAGGTTTAAAAATGGCTGTATTACCCATGATTAAAGCCGGAATCAATAAAGCAAAGGTTTCATTTAAAGGGTAGTTATAAGGGCCTAGACACAAAACAACACCTAAAGGTCCTCTTCTAATGTGAGCGTTAACACCAGAACTTTTTACAAATTTAGCGCTATCGCGATCCATTTGTTTGTAATCTTCAATGGTATCGTAAATGTATTCCACAGTTCTATCAAATTCCTTTTCAGAATCAGGTAGGGTTTTTCCAATTTCCCACATTAGTAATTTGACGACTTCCTCACGTTTCGTCTTCATCTGTTCTACAAACTTTTCCATGCAAGCTATGCGGTCTACAACTTTCATTGTTGGCCATAAACCTTGTCCTTTATTGTATGCTGAAACAGCAGCATCTAATGCTTTTATGGCTTCTTTTTTCCTAAAGTCGGAATAGTTCCAAGTAAGGTGGGTTTATAATCTTCAGTGGAAGAAATTGTAGAATATACTTTAGAAGTTTCTCCGCGCCAAGGTATCAGTGCGCCGTCTACTAAATAGGTGTTTTGTTCGACTAAATTTTTAATTTGAAACTGTTCTGGAATATTCACAAATGCTGAAGTCATACTAACTTGTTTTGAACTGTTAATTGTAAGTAATAAAGATACTAAATCGCATCTCTTGTGTGGTTATGGTTATGTTAAGCTATACTAAAAACTGAAATAAATCGGGTTTATCATTTAGGTAATCTCCATAGAAGTTATTAAGCTTCATTTTGGTAATTAAAGGTTCTAAATCCTCTGGTGATTTTAACTGTAAACCAACGACTGCGACATCATTTTCGCGATTGACTTTTTTAGTGTATTCAAAATGTGTAATATCATCTGTAGGGCCTAAAATATCAACTACAAAATCACGTAGAGCTCCTGCGCGTTGTGGAAACTTGATGATAAAGTAGTGTTTAAGATTGGCATAAAGAAGTGCACGTTCTTTTATTTCTGCCATTCGCGTGATATCGTTATTGCTTCCGCTAATCACACAAACCACGTTTTTACCTTTGATTTCTTCAGAAAATTGGTCTAAGGCACAAAGACTCAAAGCTCCTGCAGGTTCAACTACAATAGCATCTTTATTATAAAGGTCTAAGATAGTTTGGCAAATTTTGCCTTCGTCTACGGTAACGACACGATGCAGTGTTTCTTTACAAATAGCAAAACTTAAATCTCCAACACGTTTAACAGCAGCACCATCTACAAAACTATCGATGGTATTTAATTCTGTATTTCGATTAGCTCTAATAGAGGTGAGCATTGCTGGTGCTCCTTTCGGCTCCACGCTAATAATTTTAGTTTGAGGAGATAAGATTTTAAAAACAGAGGATAATCCTGCGGCAAGTCCACCACCACCTACTGGCACAAAAACATAATGAATGGGATGTGTTTTGGCTTGGTCTATAATCTCTAAGCCTACGGTTGCTTGGCCTTCAATAACTTTTTCGTCATTAAAAGGGTGTACAAAGGTTTTATTGAGTTCCTCACTTTGTTGCATTGCTGCGTGGTAAGCATCATCAAACGTATCTCCAACTAAAACAACTTCAACAAACTCTTCCCCAAACATTTTTACCTGTTCAATCTTTTGATTGGGAGTAGGCGAGGGCATAAAAATAGTGCCTTTTATTTTTAAAAGTTTACATGAAATGGCAACACCTTGCGCATGATTTCCTGCGCTTGCGCACACAATTTCATTTTCAATTTGAGATGGACTTAATGAGGCTATTTTATTATAAGCACCACGAATTTTGTAAGAACGCACAACTTGTAAGTCCTCTCTTTTAAAATAAATATTAGCATCAAAATCTTTAGAATAGCGTGCATTTTTAATTAAAGGTGTTACGGATGCAATGCCTTGTAATTTTTCTGCTGCAGCTTCAATAGCTTTTAATGTTGGTCTGTATGTGGTTTTGGTTTCTTTCATGCTCACTTCCCTTGAAAAAGGGAATCTCTTATTTATTAGCCCTATCAGGTTTTTACTTTGGCTACACTCAGCCATCATAAAACCTGACAGGATAATTTTTGTTACGCTAAAACAGATGCTTTTACATCTTCAGTTTTAATCACTTTCATAGCAGTCATTGCTGCACGCAAACGTTGACCAACAGCTTCGATAGGATGATTTCTAATCGCGTCATTAACAGCGATTAATTCTATATTGTCAACTCCTGTTGTTTTTGAAAATGATTTTCCAATGATAGATGTATCTACTGTTTTCATGAAATCCGTTAATAAGGGCTTGCAAGCATGATCAAATAAATAACAGCCATATTCTGCCGTGTCAGAAATGACGCGATTCATTTCAAATAATTTTTTTCTTGCGATAGTGTTAGCTATTAATGGTAACTCGTGAAGCGATTCATAATAAGCTGAGTCCTCAATAATACCTGCACTTACCATGGTTTCGAAAGCGAGTTCTACACCAGATTTTACAAAAGCAACTAATAATACTCCATGGTCAAAATATTCTTGCTCTGTAATATGATCTGAAGTCAATTTTGTTTTTTCAAAAGCAGTTTCACCAGTTTCTGCTCTCCAGGTTAATAAATTAATATCGTCATTAGCCCAATCTTCCATCATGGTTTGAGAGAAGTGACCTGAGATAATATCGTCCATATGCTTTTCAAATAATGGACGCATAATACCTTTTAATTCTTCAGATAATTCGAAAGCTTTTAGTTTAGCAGGGTTAGATAAACGATCCATCATGTTGGTAATACCTCCATGTTTTAAGGCTTCTGTAATGGTTTCCCATCCAAACTGAATTAATTTCGCAGCATAACCTGGTTCGATGCCTTCTTCAACCATTTTGTCAAAAGATAAAATAGCTCCGGTTTGTAACAGACCGCACAATATGGTTTGTTCTCCCATTAAATCTGATTTTACTTCAGCAATAAAAGAGGATTCTAAAACACCAGCACGATGTCCTCCAGTTGCAGCGGCATATGCTTTTGCTTGCGCCCAACCTTTACCTTCTGGATCATTTTCAGGATGTACAGCAATTAATGTTGGAACTCCAAATCCACGTTTATATTCTTCTCTTACTTCGGTTCCAGGACATTTAGGTGCCACCATAATTACGGTTAAATCCTCTCGGATTTTAGTGCCTTCTTCAACAATATTGAAACCATGAGAGTAGCTTAACGTTGCTCCTTTCTTCATTAAAGGCATTATGGCTTTTACGACATTGGTATGTTGTTTGTCTGGAGTTAAGTTTAAAACTAAATCGGCTGTAGGAATTAATTCCTCATAAGTGCCTACTGTAAATCCATTAGACGTTGCATTTTTATAAGAATCGCGTTGTTGGTCAATGGCAACTTGACGAAGCGTGTATGAAATATCTAATCCAGAATCGCGCATATTTAAACCTTGATTAAGGCCTTGCGCTCCACAACCCACAATAACGATTTTCTTTCCTTTTAATGCGTTGACGCCATCTTCAAATTCTGAAGCGTCCATAAAACGACATTTTCCTAATTGACCTAATTGTTCTCTTAATGGTAATGTGTTAAAGTAATTTGACATTTTTTCTTGTATTTTAATGTTCTAATGCTAATAGCATTGTTGATATTTTCATTTCGTCTTTAGTTACAGCAATACGGCCTGAGCGTGTAAACTGCATAATGCCAAAGACACTTAATTCTCTATGTAATAAATCGATTTCTTCTTTTCTACCTGATTTTTCTATAACGAAGAAATCGCGATTTACAGTGACAATTCTAGCATTGCTTTCTTTAATGATATTCTGAATTTGACGTTCATCAAACAATAAATTAGATTTCATTTTGAAGATGCACGATTGCTGATAAATGATTTCTTCTTCAGTATGATAATAGGCTTTTATGACTTCGACTTGCTTTTCAATTTGGCCTTGAATCTTTTTCATTTGAGATTCTGTAATATTGACGACAATCGTAAACCTAGAGACTCCTTCAATTTCAGATGGCGAAGTGTTTAAACTTTCAATATTGATGTGTCTTCTTTGGAATATTGCAGAAATTCTGTTTAATAATCCGATGTTGTTTTCCGTATATATAGAAACGGTAAATTGTTTTATTTCGTTTTCCATAGTTAGTCTAGTCTTATATCTGAAACACTTGCGCCTGTTGGAATCATTGGGAAGACATTACCTTCCTTTTCCACTCGGACTTCTAAGAAATAAGGGCCTTCACAGTCAATCATTTCTTTTACAGCTGCTTTTAAATCTTTTCTTTCGGTTACTTTTTTAGCTTCGATAGAATAGCCTTTTGCAATGGCTATAAAATCGGGGTTTGTCATTTCTGTTGATGCATAACGTTTGTCAAAAAATAACTGTTGCCATTGGCGAACCATACCTAGGAATTCGTTATTTAATACCACGATTTTAACTGGTACTTTTTGTTGAAAAATAGTACCTAACTCTTGAATTGTCATTTGGTAACCACCATCTCCTGCAATCATTACGACTTCTCGGTCTGGTGCTGCCATTTTTGCCCCTATGGCTGCTGGCAATGCAAATCCCATAGTCCCTAAACCACCTGATGTAATATTGCTTTTGCTTTTATTGAATTCGGCATAACGACAAGCAATCATTTGGTGCTGACCAACATCACTTACAATAGCAGCATCTCCTTTGGTTTGAATGTTGATTTCTTTCAACACTTCTCCCATGGTTAGGCCTTCTTTGGTTGGGTGTAAATCATTTTTAATTACTTTTTCGAATTCAATGTTATATAAATCTTTGAATTTTTGATGCCATTCAATATGAGAATTGGCATTTAATAAGGGTAGCAAAGCTTCTAAACTTGCTTTTGCATCTCCAAGAACGGCAACATCTGTTTTTACGTTTTTATCTATTTCGGCAGGATCAATATCAAAATGAATGATTTTTGCCTGTTTTGCATAGGTTTCTAAATTTCCGGTAACACGGTCATCGAATCGCATGCCAATCGCGATTAAAAGATCACATTCGTTTGTTAATACATTTGGAGCATAATTTCCATGCATGCCAACCATACCAACATTTAATGGATGCGACGTTGGGATGGCAGAAGCACCCAAAATTGTCCAAGCCGAAGGGATTCCTGCTTTTTCAATAACTGCTTTAAATTCTTGTTCCGCTTTACCTAAAATGACTCCTTGCCCCCAAACGACTAATGGTTTTTTTGCATTATTAATAAGTTCGGCAGCTGCTTTTAGTGTGTTTTTATCAGTGTCTGGTACAGGTTTGTAGCTTCTTACGCCTTTACATTTTTCATATTTAAAGTCAAATTCTTCAAATTGAGCATCTTTAGTGACATCTATTAAAACTGGTCCTGGTCGTCCGCTTCTAGCAATATAAAATGCTTTAGCAATAGCTTCTGGGATTTGAGAGGCTTTAGTAACCTGACAATTCCATTTGGTTACAGGAGTTGAAATTCCAACAATATCAGTTTCCTGAAACGCATCACTTCCTAATAAATGCGAACCGACTTGGCCAGTGATGCAAACCATTGGAGTCGAATCGATTTGGGCATCAGCAATACCTGTAATTAAATTGGTGGCTCCAGGGCCAGACGTTGCCATGCAGACACCAACTTTACCTGAAATACGAGCATAACCTTGTGCAGCGTGTGTTGCGCCTTGTTCATGACGCGTTAAAACATGATGGATGTTGTCTTGATACTTATATAGTTCATCATAAACAGGCATAATGGCACCTCCAGGATATCCGTAAAGCATATCAACACCTTCGGCTAATAGGCATTTTATAATGGCTTCACTTCCAGAAATACGTTCTGTAGCTTCAGTGTTTTTGGTGTTGTTTTGTACGGTTTGAGTTTCTTTCATGTTTTTACTTCCCACGACAATGGGAATCTCATTTTAAAATCTGTACGTCTCGAAGGAAGCATAGATTGGTTATTCAATACTTGTATTATCGTTCTCTTTTTTATGGATTGGCTTTTTGGTTTTCCGACTTAGAGATTCCTTTTTTAAGAAATTAGTTAAAACTCGTCAGTCACACATCCTTTAGATGCTGACGATACTGTTTTGGCATATTTATAGAGGACACCACGTTCAAATTTTAATTCTGGTGCTTTCCATTGTTGGCGTCTTTTCTGAAGCTCGACTTCAGAAACTTCTAATGAAATGGAATTGGTCTCAGCATCAATAGTAATAATGTCTCCATCTTTTACGACGGCTATTGTACCTCCTTCTTGTGCTTCAGGTGTAATATGACCTACCACAAAACCATGAGTTCCACCAGAGAAACGACCATCTGTAATTAAAGCAACATCCTTACCTAAACCAGCTCCCATAATCGCAGCGGTAGGTTTTAGCATTTCGGGCATTCCTGGTCCTCCTTTTGGCCCTTCATATCTAATGACAACAACATCTCCTTTTTCAACTTTGCCATCTCTAATACCATCATTAGCGGCATATTCTCCTTCAAAAACTTTGGCCTTTCCTCTAAAGCATAAGCCTTCTTTTCCTGTAATTTTAGCCACACTGCCTTCGGTAGCTAAATTGCCGTAGAGCATTCTTAAATGGCCTGAAATTTTTATAGGTTCTTCAATAGGTTTAATAACATCTTGCCCTGCTTTAAGGTCAGGAACGTCTAATAAGTTTTCTGCAATTGTTTTTCCTGTAACGGTTAAACAATCTCCATGAATCATGCCTTTCTTTAAAAGGTATTTTAATACAGCTGGAATACCTCCAACAGCATGCACATCTTCCATTAAATATTTTCCGCTAGGTTTTAAATCTGCTAAGAATGGCGTGTTATCGCTAATATCTTGAAAGTCTTTAAGTGTAAACTCTATTTGAGCAGCTCTTGCTATGGCTAAAAAGTGTAGGACGGCATTGGTTGATCCTCCTAAGATGGTTACAAGTCTTACGGCATTTTCGAGTGACTTTCTTGTAATAATATCTGAAGGTTTAATATCTTTTTCTAATAATAAACGTAAGGCTTCACCAGCTTTTACGGATTCGTTTTGTTTGGCATCACTTAGTGCTGGGTTTGAAGAATTAAACGGTAATGTCATTCCCAAAGCTTCAATGGCAGAAGCCATGGTGTTTGCGGTATACATACCACCACAGGCACCAGCTCCTGGACAGGCTTTTTCAACAATATTTTGGTATTCTGATTCATTCATTGTACCAGCCACTTTACTTCCCCAAGCTTCGAAAGCAGAAACAACATCTAGTTTTTTGCCGTTATGACAACCCGAATCAATAGTGCCACCATAGACTAAAATACTTGGTCTGTTTAAACGAATCATAGCCATTAAAGCGCCAGGCATGTTCTTGTCACAACCGACTACAGTTACTAAGCCGTCGTAGCTCATGGCTTGGACTACGGTTTCCATAGAATCTGCAATAATGTCTCGCGATGGAAGTGAGTAGCGCATGCCTGGCGTTCCCATGGAAATGCCATCACTTACTCCAATGGTATTGAAAATTAATCCAACGATGTCTTCGTTTTTTGTGCCGTCTTTTACCAATTTAGCCAAGTCGTTAAGGTGCATGTTACACGGATTGCCCTCGTAACCTGTACTTGCAATACCAACAATAGGTTTAAAAAAATCTTCTTTTGTTAATCCAATGGCATGCAACATAGCTTGAGCTGCAGGTTGCGTTGGATCTTGGGTGACGGTCTTACTGTATTTGTTTAATTCGTTCATAGTTTTATTATGGCAAAAATGATTTGCTGAATCTAAATTACTTGTTATGCAGCGTTTGTATATTAATATTCTGTTTCTTAATCTAAATTCAATAGAACTAGCTCAGTAATAAATATCTAGAAATCAGTTAGTTAGTGCAAAATAAATATGATGTCCAAGTGTGGTAATTTTTTGCATAAAAAAAGCCTTCCTGTTTAAGGAAGGCTTAAAATAAATTTATGTTTAAAATTATCATAGCATTCCTTGGCCTCGTGAAATAATCACGATGCGACGAATAATAGAAATGATATTGATAACTTGTTTTGTCATATATAAAATCAAATATTAAAATTTAATTTTAGGATTCCTAATTAAGTGCCTAGTGTTTTATTAAAACATTTCTAAAAGTTAAAAAAAGCAAGGTATTAGGGTAGAAGTTTTAGATTTGTGTTGCTTTTTCAAAATTTCGTGGTATAATGTATCACTTTAAAGGAAATTCTTATTTTTAGAGCGTTCTCATCTAATTTGTATATTGTTACTGCATGAAAAACCTCCTGTCGTTTTTACTTTTATTATTTATTTTTACTTTAAATGGTTATAGTCAATTCTCCCCTAGTATTCATAATTATACATTAGCCGAGTATAAAGCGGGTAATCAAAATTGGGATATTTCTAGAGCAGATAACGGTAAAGTTTATGTTGCTAATAATAGTGGGTTATTAGAGTATGATGCTCTAGTTTGGAAATTTCATCAGTTACCAAATAAGACCATAGTGCGGTCGGTATTGGCTGTTGATGATGTTGTTTATACAGGATCTTATGAAGAGTTTGGGTATTGGAAACGGGATGACTTTGGAGCGCTAAAGTATTATTCATTGAGTGATACTATACACAATTTAGTTTCACCAAATGAAGAAATTTGGGAGATCGTAAGGTTTAAAGATCGCATTATTTTTAGATCATTTTTAAATATTTATATCTACGATTTTAAAACTGTTATTCAGTTAAGGCCTAGTTCGGTTATTATTTCTTGCAGTGTTGTTGAGGATGATTTGTATGTCAGTACACTAAATGAAGGGGTGTTTTTATTAAAGGATAACACCTTAGAGCCGTTTTATTTTAATGAGCTATTGTTAGATACCAAAATTATATCAGTTACTAAGTATCAAGGTAAACTTTTACTTATGACGTCATTAAAAGGAAGTTATTTCTTAGATGACGGAAAGTTAACACCAGCTAATTTTGAAATTAATAAGTATATAAAGCGTCATCAGTTAAACGCATTTTCTGTTTTGGGTAATGGGGATATGGTTTTTGGAACGATAAAGGATGGTGTGTTTTTAACGGACAATAAAGGAATTCCTAAATTTCATATTAGTAAAGAAAACGGCTTGTTTAATAATACGGTGTTGGGCTTGGCTTTAGATACTACTGATAATCTTTGGTTAGGGTTAGATAATGGTATTGCTAATATTGAGCTCAACAGTAGTAATTACTTTTTTAATGATGTTTCAGGTAGGCTAGGCGCTGTATATGATATTGTAAAGTATAAGGGGATTATTTATATAGGGACTAATACTGGACTTTTTAGATTAGATGAAGAGGAAAAATTAAAGTTTATAGAAGGATCACAAGGTCAGGTTTGGGATTTGGAGATTATTGAAGACGAACTGTTTTGTGGTCATAATGAGGGGACGTTTATAGTAGATAAAGATAAGCTGACCAATATTTCTACGCACACTGGTGGTTGGACGATAAAGAAAGTGCCAGAACGAAAACACACGTATATACAAGGAACTTATTCTGGATTAGTGAAATTTGAAAAAATATCTGGAGAATGGCAAGTCAATCATCTTGGGAAAACCACCATACCTTCACGATTTTTAGTATTCGAAAATCCATATACGGCTTGGATTGCTCATGCAACAAAAGGTGTGTACAAGGTTCGTTTTGATGAAAACTACAATGAGATTACTGAGGTTAAGGATTATCATGATAAAGGTATCAGTTCTAATTATAATGTGCGCGTTTATAATATTAAGAACAGCATTAGTTTTAAATCTAATGAAGGCTGGCAAAAATATGAGCCTATTTTAGATACTATAGTGCCTTATGAGTTGTTGAATAATTTGTTAGGGAAGAATAGTTATATAATATCTGAAGAGAATACTGATCTTTTTGCATTGAAAGACAAAAGTGGATTTATAAAATTTAAATCCTTTGATAATGCTCAAGATGAGTTTTATTTAAACGATATATTTTTAAAGAATAGGTATATCGTAGGTTATGAAAACGTTTCTAAAATAAAAGATACGGTTTACGCTCTAAATCTTGATAATGGCTTTATGATGATAAATGGTACTTCTACCGCAGGTATTAATTTGTATAAGCCAAAAATAGAAGTCGTTACGGTAGGTGGTCGTTCTATTAATTTATCCAATATTGAAGATGAAGGCGTTGGTTTTAATTTTAAAGAAAGTATTGCTGTAGAGTTATCCTCTTCAAAATCTCTAAATCATTTTTTTGAGTATAGTATTTCTGATTCTGATGGAGTAAGGGCAGGTGATTTGTGGTATGGCATAGATGGGAATAAGGTTGAATTTTCAAATCTTATAGATGGGGATTATACCATATCGTTTAGAGCGAGTGATAACGCAGGTAATGTGTCGCCAATACAATCATTGAGCGTTGATGTCTATCCTCCTTGGTACAGGATACGTTGGGCTATTTGTTATACGTCCTTTTAGTGGGTTTAACAATAGTTTTATTTTATACGCTTCACAATAAAAAAATCGCCAAAGAGCAGCGTCTCATTAAAATTAAATACCAGCGCGAGCAACAAAAACTCCTACGTGAGAAAACTTTAGAGAATGAAAAACGAATCGTGCAGCTTAAAAATGAAACCTTACAAAACGAGATTAAGCTAAAGAGTAAGCAGTTAGCTAATAATGCTATGGCATTAGTAAAGAAGAATGAAACACTTCAGGACATCAAAAAGGATCTAATGATTAATAAAGATGGTTTTAATAATTATTACTCTTATAAAAAGCTCGTGAAGAAATTAGATAATTCAATTGTTTTAAAAGATGAATGGGAAGTTTTTGAAAACAATTTTAGTCAAGTTCACGATGAGTTTTTTGAAATTTTAAAGGCAAAACATGCTAAACTTACACCAAAGGATTTAAAGGTTTGTGCTTACATCAAAATGAATCTTTCTTCAAAAGAAATAGCTCCACTTATGAATATCTCAGTAAGAGGTGTTGAAACTCATCGATATCGATTAAAAAAGAAATTAAACTTAGAAAATGATATTTCTTTAGTGGATTATTTATTAAATATTAAAAACTAGCAGTATTTTCTTACGTCGAGCTTAATATTTAATACGTCATTACTACGTCATATAGTTATTTTTCTTTCTACTACAACGTTTTTTTTATAGGTTTATAGTACGTCAATACGTGTTTTATTAACACATATTAACCTTCTATATGGTGTGTGGCGTATTTAAAATGTAAATAGATGTTAATAGAATTTAACATTAGATTATAACTTGGACTTTTAAATAAACTAACTCTATTATTAAATATTAATCAATCTATATGAAAACAAAAATTAGTCTATTGTTGATGTTGTTTATTTCAATTTGTTCTTTTGCTCAGCAGATTGAAATCAATGGAATTGTGACAAGCGAAAGTGACGGTATGCCCTTACCAGGGACTAGCGTTATAATAAAAGGAACGAGCAGAGGAACTACAACTGACTTTGATGGTAAATACATGATTAAGGCAGAAGTAGGTGAACAAATTGAATTCAGTTATATTGGTTTCGTTGTGCAAGTGGTTACAGTAAGTGATCAGGCGGAAATCAATATTACGCTTAAAGACGATGTAGCTTCATTAAGCGAAGTTGTTGTCGTTGGTTATGGGACGCAGAAAAAAGCAGATTTAACTAGTGCCATTTCAACTATTAAACCAGAAGAGCTACAAAAAACACCTTCGGCTCAAATTGCTCAGAGTTTCCAAGGTAAAGTTGCAGGTGTGCAAGTTAGTAGTATGGGGTCTCCAGGTGAAACACCAGAAATTATTATTAGAGGTACCAATTCATTATATGGTAACTCTTCGCCGTTGTTTGTTGTGGATGGTGCTTTTTTTGATGACGTGGATTTCTTAAACTCTAGTGAGATTGAAAGCGTTTCAATATTAAAAGATGCTTCTGCTTCTGCCATATATGGTGTAAGAGCTGCAAATGGTGTTGTTTTAATTACAACCAAAGGTGGGCGATTTAATAAGAAAGCAGAAATTACATTTTCTACTTATTATGGTATGCAGACTGCCCAAAATGTTTTAAAAATGGCAAACTCAGAACAGTTTGTAACGTTTGCACAAGAGTCTGGTTCAGCTGCTGAAATTTCTAGCGTTGAGCAAGCAATACAACGTTTTGGTCGTAGTAGAGTGAATCCTAATATACCTGATGTAAATACAGATTGGTATGATGAGGTACTTAGAGTCGCTTCTATTGAAAATCACGATTTCCAAGTTAATGGAGGTGGAGAAGATGTTTCTTATTCTGTTGGTGGTAACTTTTTTGCTCAAGATGGTATTCTTGATATGAAAAATAGTTACGAACGTTTTAATGTTAGAGCCAAAGTAGATGCAAAAGTTAATGATTGGCTTAAAGTTGGTGGAAATATGTTATACAGTAATGCTGTAAAATATGATGACGAAGCTTCTGCTTGGCAAGAAACTTATTTTGCAGTGCCAATTTTACCAGTATATGATAGTAATTTTACTAATGCAGATCCTTTACCATACTCAGATGCAAGAGAAATTGGATATAGAAATGCACAAAACCCATTTACATTATTAGATAATTCTGATAGAAGGGGAGAAAGAAGAAGAACTGTAGCTAATTTTTATGCAGACTTTAAACTGATTCCTGAACAATTAAGTTTTAAAAGTAGTTTGTCTTATAACTATTTAGGTGTAAATGAGCGTATTGTTTATCTTCCATATTATGTTACGGATGATTATCAAAGAAGTGTTAATCAGTCTTCAATAACTCGAAACAATGCTGTTACAGAAAACTACATTTGGGATAATGCCTTAACATATACAAATACTTTTGGCGAGCACGATGTTACCGTTTTAGCAGGAATGTCATTTAGAGATGATTACGGAAGAAACTTTGGGGCTTCTGGTAATTTTGATCCTAATGGTGCTTTTATTAGAAATAATGATAAAACGTGGTATTTAGGAAATACATCTGAAGATAGTAGAACAGCATACGATGGCGGAAGTCGTTCTTATGGTTTTTCTTATTTTACAAGAGCGCAATATAAATTTAAAGATAAGTACTTAGCTTATGCAACATTTCGTGCAGAAGGAAGTAATAAATACGATGAAACTTATGTATATCTACCTGCATTTGGTTTAGGTTGGGAATTGTCTAAAGAATCTTTCATGGAAAATGTAGGGTTTATAAATTATTTAAAACTTAGAGCGGGTTGGGGTAGATTGGCAAATGATGCCGTACCAGCTAGTATTCCTCAAAGTGCTTCTACTATTTCTACAGTTTTTGACGATACTTTAGTGAATGGATTTCAATTCTCTACAGCTTCAGATGATCTAGATTGGGAATATACAGAAGAATTAAACTTAGGTATCTCTTCTAATTTCTTTAATAACCGTTTGTCTTTAGAAGCAGATTATTTTATAAAAGACACCGAAAATTTAGCCATTCCTGTTTTACCTTTAATAGGTACTGATGTTAGCTACCAAAACGTAGGTTCGCTAAGAAATAAAGGACTAGAACTAGCAGCAACATGGCGTGGAGAAATATCAGAAAATTGGAGCTATTCTATTTCAGGAAACTTTAGTACTCTAGATAATGAAATTACAAGTCTTGAAGGTCAGCCATATATTGATAGAGGTACTGCAGAAGCACGTCAGCGTTTAGTTGTTGGTCAGCCTATAAATGTATTTTATGGTTGGGAAATAGACGGTGTTTATCAAAATCAAGCAGAGATTGATGCAGATCCTGTAGCGCAAGCAGCAATTGCAGATGGTACGGATATCAAACCTGGTTATTTTAAATATAAAGATAACAATTCAAATGGTACTTTAGATAGTGAAGATAGAGAGTACTTAGGATCACCAGTTCCAGATTATTATTACGGAGGGAGTTTAGGTCTTAATTATAAGAATTTCGAATTAAATGTTGCTTTTTACGGTCAAGGAGGAAACGTAATTTTAAATACAAATCGTATGGAAGTTATTCGAACTCAGGGTCGTAATATAGATGCGCAATTGGCTGTTAATCGCTGGCATGGTGAAGGAACAACCAATGAATTCCCTTCATCAGAAGGTTATAGAAATGTATGGAACCAGAGATTGTCTAAATTCTTTTTACAAGATGGAGATTTCTTCAGAATTCAAAATATTCAATTAGCTTATACTTTGAGGGAGAAAAATTTACCTGAGATGCGTTTTACATTAACTGCCGATAGGCCTTTTCTTTCTACGAAGAGTTATGATGGTTTTAATCCAGAAGTGGGATTTGATGGGAGAGACACTCAAACATACCCAACGCCTTCAGTTTATACTTTTGGTGTAACCGTAAAACTTTAAAATTTTAAAATTAAGATGATGAAAAATATATTTAATATACGATTGATTTTATTTATTCTACCTGTTTTTATGTTTACTTGTGAAAACCAGTTAGATGAAGAACAAGAACTAGTTGTTATTGCCGATGATATTGATTACACTAGTGCAGACGGTGCCTTAGGTGCCTTAGTTGGTGCCTATCAAAAATTTAATGATATAGGATGGGAGCAAATTCCTTTGTTATCTGTAAGAGGTGATGATGTTAATGCAGGAGGTCTGGGCGATCAGCAAGGTTTTGCGGATACAGATAATTATGTTTATGATAATAATTTTTGGATGTATAATGTGTTTTTTGAAAATTGGGCACAAGATATACTTCAAATTACAGCTCAAATAGAGCAATTAGAAAAGTTTAGAGCAGGAGGTGTTGATTCCGATTTAATCGATCAATATGTTGCAGAATGCAGGGTTTTGAGAGGTTTTATAACATTAGAGCTTTCTAGAATGTTTGGAGCTGTCTATAAAATTGAAACAACAGATCAGACACAAATCGAAGTGCTTCCTAAAGATGAATTGATGGTTTGGATTTCAGACGAAATGGATCAGTCTATTCCATATTTATTAGATGTTGCGCCAAATCAAAGAGTAGATTTACCAGGAGGAATTACTAAATATACCGGGTTAACAGTTAAAGCAATGGCTAACTTAGAAGTGGGTAATTATCAAAGTGTTGCCGATGCAACGGGTGAAATTATTAATTCTAATCGTTTTGAGCTTTTTGATGACTATTATCACTTATTTAAAACGGATGGAAAGTTAGCTAATGAAAATATTTTAGAAATTCAATATTCAGATTTTGGCCAAGCATCCGGAGAAAATATAAGTCATCTATTTGCTTTTTATGGCCCAGAAAATTGGACAGGTGCTGTTGCTGAATCCACAAGTGGTTGGGGGTTTTATGAACCAAGTTTTAAGTTTATTAAATTTATGTTAGATAGAGGTGAAACCATTCGTTTAGAGACAAGTGTATTGTTTACAGATAGAGGTATTGCTGAGTTGCAGTCGGATCCTAGTTATGCAACCTTGCCAAGTTGGATCTCTAATACTACAAGAGATGGAGACATTATAAACGATTTTAACAGAGCGTATTTTTCTAGTGGTAAACATTATTTGCCATCTATAGAGTTAACTCCTGGTAGAACGGATTATGGAACTAATAAAAATTATACAGTAATTAGATATTCTGAAGTATTATTGATGTACGCAGAAGCATTAACAAGAGGGGCTTCTGGTTCTGCGGGTTCTGCAGATAGCGCAGTAAACGAGGTGAGAAATCGTGCTGGTTTAGGAAATTTAAATGGAGTTACTAGTGACCAAGTTATGGATGAGAAATTTGCTGAGTTAGGTATGGAATGGGGAATTAGATTCTATGATATGGTTAGACTCGGAAAAACGGAAGAATTGAGTTATGACGGAAGAAATTTTACCATGGATAAAGCGTTTTTGCCTTACCCACAGGCACAATTAGATCAGAGTTATATTCTTAATGATTATTATCAAAACCAAAACGACTAAGACATTATGAAAACTATAATATTAAAAACAGTAGTAATTTTTACGATGCTTTTTTTAGCGTCGTGTGACGATGGTATAGATCCGATTACTAAAATAAATCCAGGTGCTGATGCTGGTGCACCAGTTGTTACAATTAACTATCCCACTGAAGGAACAGTCATAACAGGTTTAGAATTGGTTGTGCCAATTGATATTAAATTCAAAGTTGAAGATGATATTGAAGTCGGTTCAATCGTGGTGAATATGGATGGTGTTCAAATAGCAACTTACGATACGTTCTTAGATTATAGAATCGTTAATCAAGAGTTTACTTATAATAATTTATCTAGTGGAGAGCACGTGCTAACCGTAACAGGAACTGATTTAGTTGGCAATATTACAACCGCTACAGTTAACTTTTCTAAAGCTCCACCTTATGAAGCGCTATTTCCTGGGGAGGTTTTTTATATGCCTTTTGATGATAACTATACGGAATTATTGTCTATAACAGATGCTGATCAAGTTGGTACACCTGAGTTTTCAGGAGAGCCATTTTCAGGCACAAATGCGTTTAAGGCAAGTGAGGGGTCATATCTAACATTTCCTATTGATGGTATGTTTGGAAGCCATATGAGTGGTGCTTTTTGGTATAAAGTTAATGGTGATCCAGACAGATCAGGTATTTTAACCATTGGTGATGATGCGGATGATCGTCTTCAAGGACTTAGGTTATTTAGAGAGGCTAGTGGAGTAGAACAACGGATTAAGTTAAATATTGGAACAGGAGATGGAGAAAGCTGGAATGACGGTGGAGTTATTGACGTTACTGCTGAAGAATGGGTACATGTAGCTTTTACAATTTCACCAACGCAAACTGTAATTTATCTTAACGGGTTACCTGTAAATACAGGAACACCTAGTGGTCCTATAGATTGGACTGGTTGTAGTGAAATTACAATTGGTTCTGGTGGTGAAACTTTTAGTTATTGGGGGCATGAGTCTGATAATAGCGCAATGGATGAATTACGTTTGTTTAACACCACATTATCTCAAGATGAAATTCAGAATATGATTAATATTACTAATCCTTATGAGCCTGTATACGATGGTGAAACATTTTATATGCCATTCAATGGATTTAATACTGAATTTGTTAGCTTAAATGAGCCTTCAGTTATAGGGGCACCAGCGTTTTTTGGAGAAGGTTACCAGGGAGATAATGCTTATATGGGAGCTGATAATTCGTATCTAACATTCCCTATCGATGGGCTATTTGGAGCTGATGCTTTTAGTGCTACTTTTTGGTACAAAGTGAATGGAACACCAGATCGTTCTGGAATATTGGTCGTTGGAAATGATACCCCAGAAAACAGAAAACAAGGCTTTAGATTGTTTAGAGAGGGTAGTGCTACGGAGCAACAGATTAAAGTAAATGTTGGTATTGGAGATGATGAGAGCTGGAACGATGGAGGTATTATTGATGTTACCGCAGGTGAATGGGTGCATGTTGCATTAACCGTTTCTGCCACTGAAAGTAAAATCTATTTTAACGGAGTTGAACAATTGTCTTCAACGTTGAGTTCTAGTATCGATTGGACCGGTTGTAGTGAAATTACAATTGGGGCTGGTGGAGACACATTTAGTTATTGGAATCATCTATCTGATTTAAGTGCTATTGATGAATTAAGATTATTTAATAGAGCGCTTTCACAATCCGAAATAGCAGATATGCAATAAAATTGAAGAATTAATTAGTAATATTAATTATCTCTTATTTGGTTTTTAGCGGCATTTTTTAAGCATCTAAAATGCCGCTATATTCTTACTTAAATTTTTAATGATGAACCTTTATAAAACACTTGTCATTGGTTGCTTGTTGTTTCTTAGTGTTGGGTGTAAATCCAATGATAAAACGGATATTAACCAGGTACAACAACGTATTAATAATAGTGAAAAATCAACTACAGTATTGATAAATAATAGTTTGTTAGATACCATTCAAAAACAAACCATCAATTATTTCTGGGAAGGAGCGGAACCGAATTCCGGATTAGCAAGAGAGCGTCTTCATATGGATGATCGTTATCCAACATCTCCAAAAAACACAGTAACAACAGGAGGGAGTGGTTTTGGCTTAATGGCAATTTTAGTAGGTATAGAAAGAGGATTTATTAATAAGGATGAAGCCTTAGATAGGTATCTTAAAATTGTAGATTTTTTAGACAACGCAGAGCGTTTTCACGGAGCTTGGCCACATTGGATAAATGGTGAAACAGGTGAGGTATATCCTTTTAGCAAAAAGGATGATGGAGGTGATTTGGTTGAAACTGCATTTTTAATTCAAGGTCTGTTAACCGTTGCAGAGTATTTTGATGGTCATACTGAAAAAGAAAAACAACTTGTAACTAAGATTGATGAATTATGGAGAAGTGTTGAATGGGATTGGTATACTAAAAATGGAGACGATGTGTTGTATTGGCACTGGTCTCCAAAATATGGTTGGGATATGAATTTTCCAGTAGGTGGTTATAATGAGTGTTTAATAATGTATGTTCTTGCAGCGTCCTCACCAACCCACCCAATTAGTCAATCGGTCTATGAAAAAGGTTGGGCTAGAGATGGTGCAATTGTTTCTGATAAAACTTTTTACGATGAAGATCTTGTTTTAGATTATTATGAACAGGATGACGATTTAATAGGGCCTTTGTTTTGGGCACATTATTCGTATTTAGGTTTAAATCCAAAAGGCTTGTCAGATCAGTATGCGGATTATTGGAAATTGACTCAGAATCAGGCTAAAATTCATTATAAGTATGCCGTAGATAATCCAAAGAATTTTAAAGGTTACGGAGATAGTCTTTGGGGGTTTACCTCAAGTTATTCTATGAAAGGGTATTATGGTCACAGACCAGAAAAAGATATTGGAGTGGTGTCTCCAACAGCAGCATTGTCTTCATTTCCTTACACACCAAAAGAGAGTATGAATGTTTTGCAGAATATCTATAACAACCATGACAGTCTTGTTGGTAAATACGGGCCTTATGATGCTTTTAGTTTTGAATATAATTGGTATAAACCAAGATATTTGGCGATAGATCAAGGACCAATTCCTGTAATGATAGAGAACTATAGAACTGGTTTGTTATGGAAGTTGTTTATGAAAAATAAAGATGTACAATCAGGTTTAGATAAACTTGATTTTAAATATAAAAAGATTGATTAATATGAGAATTTATAGCCTTATAGTCGTAGTATTATTATGTTTTAGTTGTGGTTCAGATGATGGGCCAGGCTATCAAGAACCTTATAATCCAAATGATGATGATCCTGTTGTTGAAACTTTGACAGATGAGGAGATAATGGATTTAATCCAAGAAACTACGTTTAAATATTTTTGGGATTATGCTGATGCTAACTCTGGTGCCGCTAGAGAACGCTATCATCCAAATGATCCTACTAATAGCCAGAATATAGTGACAACTGGAGGAAGTGGTTTTGGTATTATGGCCATTTTAGTAGGTATAGAGAGAGGCTATATTTCAAGAAGTGAAGGATTTGATAGGTTAGCTCAAATCTTAACATTTTTTGAAAACGCAGATCGTTTTCATGGAGCATGGCCACATTGGATAAACGGAACTAATGGTAGTGTGGTGCCATTTAGTGCAGAAGATAATGGAGGTGATCTAGTTGAAACGGCACTTTTAGCGCAAGGTCTTATTTGTGTTAAAGAATACTTTAAGAATGGTACAACGGAAGAAGCTGCTTTAGCAACTCAAGCAGATGTGCTATGGAAGGGTGTAGAGTGGGATTGGTATACGCAAGGTCAAAATGCATTGTATTGGCATTGGAGCTCTAGTAATGGATTCTCAATAAATTTAGAACTTAAAGGTTACAATGAAACGTTAATAGCGTTTATCTTAGGTGCAGCTTCTCCGGACTTCCCTATTCCGGCAGAAGCGTACCATCAAGGATGGGCTAGTAATGGAAGCATTGTGTCTTCTTCAAGTCAATATGGTATTCCATTAGTATTGGATCATGCAGGTACTGGTACAGGACCACTATTCTGGGCACATTATTCGTTCTTAGGATTAAACCCTAAAAACCTATCAGATCAGTACGCTAATTATTGGGATTTAAATGTAAATCATACAAATATCAATTATCAATATTGTGTTAATAATCCAAATAATTATGTGGATTATGGTGAGGATTGTTGGGGCTTAACAGCAAGTTATAGTCGAAATTCAGATGGATCTACGGGCTATGCTGCACACGATCCTGAAAATGATTTAGGTGTTATCTCGCCAACAGCAGCCATTAGTTCAATTCCTTATACACCAGAGAAATCACTAGCAGCAATGCATTATTTCTATAGCAAGAAAGATGTTTTATTAGGACCTGCTGGTTTTTATGATGCCTTTAGTCCGCATTATAATGATTGGGTAACCGAACGTTATTTAGCCATAGACCAAGGTCCAGAAATTATTATGATTGAAAATCATCGATCAGGCTTGTTTTGGAATCTTTTTATGCAGAATGAAGATGTTCAAAATGGTTTGGATGCCTTAGAATTTACATATTAAACATTTTAATAACGGAATATGAAACCTCATTTAGTAACTTTAATTTTTAGTATTATAATCTTTAGTTCGTATGGTGTAAAAGCGCAACAAACGGAATCTTCAAAAGATTTGTTTTCATACGAAAATCATATTGTAAAAGGAGATACGCTTAATTACAGAATGCTTTTACCTAAAGATTTTGAAGCATCTAAAACATATCCATTGGTGCTAATGCTTCATGGCGCTGGTGAACGTGGCAATGATAATAAAAAACAACTGGCTCATGGAAGTCAATTGTTTTTAAACGAAACGGTAAGAGATTCGTTTCCGGCTATAGTGATTTTTCCACAATGTCCTAAAAATGATTATTGGTCTAAACTAGATGCCGATCGTTCAACAAAACCGATAACCTTTAACTATAAATACAATGAAGCTCCAACGAAAGCAATGGCATTGGTGATGGATTTAATGAAAGATATGGTTGCTAAACCTTTTGTAAAAACCGATCAGGTTTATGTTATGGGATTATCCATGGGAGGTATGGGAACTTTTGAAATCATTTATCGTTATCCTAAAATGTTTGCTGCGGCAATACCAATCTGTGGTGGTGGAGATCCAGAATCGGTAACGGCTTATGCTAAAGACATACCACTTTGGATATTTCATGGAGCAAAAGATGATGTGGTTGATCCGAAATTGTCTTTAAATATGGCTTCTGCAATTATTAGTGCAGGTGGCTTTCCTAAATTGACCTTATACGATTTTGCAAACCATAATAGCTGGGATCCGGCTTTTGCAGAACCAGAACTTTTAAATTGGCTTTTTTCAAAAACAAAATAATACAATGACTAAACGATTTTTCACTAAATTAATAGCACTTTTTTTAATCGCTTTCACTTTTTCAAGTTGTAATTCAAATTCGAATGCAACAAAGTCAACTGCTGACACTAATAATCCATTTGAAGCTCAAGTAGATTCTATTTTGGGACTCATGACTTTAGATGAAAAAATAGGTCAGCTTAATCTCCCTGTTTCTGGTGATATTACAACAGGGCAAGGAAAGAGTTCTGATGTGGGTAAAAAAATCCAAGAAGGTAAAGTTGGAGGGATGTTCAACATTAAATCTGTTGAAAAAATTAGAGCCGTTCAAAAGATTGCCGTAGAAGAAAGCCGATTAAAAATTCCATTATTATTTGGTATGGATGTCATTCACGGTTACGAAACAACGTTCCCTATTCCTCTAGGTTTATCCTCTACTTGGGATATGGAACTTATTGAAAAAACAGCTCGTGTTGCTGCAACTGAAGCTAGTGCAGATGGTATTAATTGGACGTTTTCACCAATGGTAGATATTTCTCGTGATCCACGTTGGGGACGCGTTTCAGAAGGTAATGGTGAAGATCCTTATTTAGGAAGTAGAATTGCAGAAGCCATGGTCAAAGGTTATCAACAAGATGACTTAAGCGGTAATAATACTTTGATGGCTTGTGTTAAACATTTTGCATTATATGGAGCTTCTGAGGCAGGTCGTGATTATAACACGGTTGATATGAGTAAAATTAGAATGTATAATGAATACTTAGAGCCTTACAAAGCTGCTGTTGATGCAGGTGTAGGTTCTGTTATGGCATCATTTAATGAAATTGATGGTATACCAGCAACAGGAAACAAATGGTTACTTACAGATTTATTACGAGAGGATTGGGGTTTTAATGGGTTTGTGGTTACGGATTACACCGGAATCTACGAAATGATGGCTCATGGAATGGGCAACGAAGAACAAGTCGTCTCTCAAGCATTAAGTGCAGGAATTGATATGGATATGGCAGGTGATTCTCCAATTGCAACGGCTGCATTTATTAAATCGCTTAAAAGTGCTTTAGAAAAGGGAATGGTGACTATAGATGAAATCGATACCGCAGTAAAACGAATGTTAACGGCTAAATATCAGTTAGGGTTATTTGATGACCCATACAAATACTGTGATGCAGAGAGAGCAAAAAACGAAGTTTTTACAGATGAAAACAGAGCGTTTGCAAGAAAAGTTGGAGCTGAATCTACAGTATTGCTTAAAAATGAAAACAACATATTGCCACTAAAAAAAGAAGGTACTATTGCTTTAATTGGGCCACTGGCCAATAATGCTGTTAATATGGCTGGTACGTGGAGTGTGGCTACAAACCAAGAAAAATCGAATCCATTTTTAGCAGGGTTAAAAACCGTTGTTGGTGATAAAGCGAATGTCCTTTATGCCAAAGGCAGTAATCTCGATTACGATTTAGAACTCGAAACCAAAGCAACCATGTTTGGTAAAACGATTCCAAGAGATGGTAGAAGCGATAAAGAATTATTAGATGAAGCCTTAAGTATCGCTAATAAGGCAGACGTTATTGTTGCTGCTATTGGTGAATCGGCAGAGTTCAGTGGAGAAAGTAGTAGTAGAACAGATATAGGAATTCCTCAAGTTCAAAAAGATTTATTGAAGGCTCTCTTAAAAACAGGTAAACCTGTAGTTTTAGTTTTGTTTACAGGACGGCCTTTAGTTTTAGTTGATGAAAATGAAAATGTTCCAGCAATTCTCAATGTTTGGTTTCCGGGAAGTGAAGCCGGTTTGGCTATTTCAGATGTATTATTTGGAGATGTAAATCCTTCAGGTAAATTAACAGCAACCTTCCCAAGAAGTGTTGGACAAATTCCAATTTTTTACAATCATAAAAATACAGGGAGGCCTTTAATGAATGAAGAAGGTCGCTTCGAAAAATTTAGAAGTAATTATATCGACGAAAGAAATGAGCCTCTATATCCTTTTGGTTACGGTTTAAGTTATACAACATTTGATTATTCTAATTTTAAGATCAGTACAACAACTATTGATAGGGATGGTACACTTGATGTTTCTGTGGATGTCACCAATTCTGGAAATTACGATGGAAAAGAAGTTGTGCAACTTTATATTAGAGATGTTGTCGGTTCAGTCACAAGACCGGTCAAGGAGTTAAAAGGATTTCAAAAAGTTGCAATTAAAAAAGGAGAAACTAAAACAGTAAGCTTTAAGTTAACTGTTGAAGATTTAAAATTCTATAATTCGGATTTAGATTTTATAGCAGAACCAGGACAATTTCAAGTATTCATAGGTACTAATTCAGATACCAAAATGATGAAAGAGTTTAAGTTGACTAAATAATAGAGGCATAAAGTGCAAGCGCTCTAATATTAAATGATAATGGCATAACATCTTAGATTCATATTTTAAAAATAAATTTCTTTAATTGATTAATAGCAGCCCCTATGCCACATATAAACTTTAAGTACCAATCCCTATTCTTATTATTATGTGTGGCTTTTACATGTCAAATTATAGCGCAATCTCAGGATATTAATTTTAGTGTAAAGTCTTCAGAAAAGCGTATAAGTTTCAAAACCTATACTTATGCTATAAAAGGAAATGATACCTTAAAAATGGATATGTTTACACCTAATAAAATTAAAAAAGGAGAAAAATTACCACTATTACTTTGGATGCATGGGGGTGGGTTTTCGGGTAGTCATCGAGCGTATCCAGATGATCGTAATTTAGTTGTATATGCAGCTAAAGAGCAAAACTATATTGGAGTGTCTATCGATTATCGTTTACTTAGAAAAAATACGGCTACTGGTTTTGGTTGTGATTGTACTAAAGATGAAAAATTAGAAACGTTTAAACAAGCGGCAATTGATTATTTGGATGCAGCAAAGTTTTTAGTTGATCGAGCCGAAATGTTTCAAATAGATACTACTAAGATTATTGCTGGTGGAAGTAGTGCGGGTGCAGAAGGATCGTTAAATGCGGTATTTATGAAGGATTATTTTATAACCAATAAAGACGCCTACAGTAATGTGAAATTTGCAGGTGTGTTTTCATGTGCAGGTGCTGTGGTAGATGCAAGTTATATTACAGCGAATAATGCGGTGCCCTCAGTTTTGTACCATGGAACTAATGATAGTTTAGTGCCGTTTAGTAGTGCCTCACATCATTTTTGTGATTCTAAAAAAGACGGTTACTTTATGCTTGATGGTTCTGAGGTTATCGCTGAACAATTAGAAGAATTTGGAGTTGGCTATTATTTTAATATTGTTAAAGGAGGAGGGCATGAAATTGCAACAATTCCTTCGGAAGATTTCGATAAAATATTCAACTTCTTTAAATGCACGGTTTTAAATAACGACGTAATTCAGACTAAAGTTTTAAAAACAAAACAGCTATGAGACAATTTTATATTCTATTAATGATTTTGTTGGGGGTTCAATCTTGTAATAATGCCAAGGATAAGAGCATAGAACAACAGATTAATACAAAAGAAAAGACAGAAATAAAAAAAGGATTTGATACGTATATTAATCCTTTGGATATCGATTATACTTATATGGTTTATAATTCAAGCCAAAACAAATCGTACCGTTCTGGTGCAGATCCTGCGGTTATAGAGTTTAAAGGCGAATATTATATGTTTGTCACGCGTTCTTTTGGCTATTGGCATTCTACGGATTTGATGAATTGGAATTTTATTAAGCCGCAGCAATGGTTTTTTGAAGGGAGTAATGCACCAACAGCGTTTAATTACAAAGATTCGTTAGTGTACTTTGCTGGTAACCCTGCAGGATATGGAAGTATGCTTTATACGGACGATCCGAAAAGTGGAAAATGGGAACCGACAGCATCCATATCTACGGACATTCAAGATTCGGAATTATTTATAGATGATGATGGAAAAACCTATTTGTATTGGGGGTCTTCTAATGTACATCCGCTTCATGTAAAACTATTGAATAAAGACGATCGGTTTTTAGAAACAGGTGTTCGTAAAGAATTGTTTACTCTTGTTGAAGAAGAACACGGATGGGAACGTTTTGGTGAAAATAACTTTCACCCAACTTTAAAGGAGGGGTATTTGGAAGGCGCTTCTATGACCAAACATAACGGGAAATATTATTTGCAATATGCAGCACCCGGTACGCAGTTTAATGTGTATGCCGATGGCGTTTATATTGGTGATACGCCTTTAGGTCCTTTTAAATATATGAAAAATAATCCGATGAGTTTTAAGCCAGGTGGATTTACAAATGGTGCAGGACACGGCATAACGGTGAAGCAAACCAATGGACAATATTGGCACTTTGCAACGATGGCGCTTGCCTCTAATTCGCAATGGGAACGTCGTTTGTGTATGTTTCCAACTTATTTTGATGAGGATGGATTTATGTATAGCAATACAGCATATGGAGATTACCCGCGTTTTGGAGCTAATCATCCTACAAAGGCAGGGCAACATAATGGTTGGATGTTATTGTCGTACAAAGGAACTGCTACTGTCTCTTCTTCATTAATGCAGGTTGAGAAATTTACATCTGATGATGATGCCGTAGAGGTCACAGAATTACCTTTAGAAAAAAATAATGATGGTCAAATAATTTCTAAAGTATTAACAGATGAAAATCCTAAAACATTTTGGGTTGCAGATGCTAATGATGATAAGCAATGGATAACGATTGAAATGCTAAAACCTGGAAACATCAATGCTTTTCAATTGAATTTCCATGACTATGAATCAGGTATTTATACACGTACTAAAGGATTAAAACATCAATTTACAATTGAAACTTCTGAAGATGGCGTTAATTGGCAAACAGTTGTAGATAGAAGTATAAGCGAAAAGGATACACCAAATGCTTATATTGTATTAGATAAAACTGTAAAAGCAAAGTATGTGCGTTATAACAATATAAAAGTACCTGGTGCCAACTTTGCAATGTCCGAGTTTAGGGTTTTTGGATTAGGATTAGGAGATAAGCCAGAGAAGGTTACAGGATTTAAAGTAAAAAGAGAAGAGGATCGCAGAGATGTGTCTTTTTCTTGGAATGCTGTAGAAGGTGCTCAAGGGTATAATATCCGTTGGGGCATTGCAGAAGATAAATTATATCAGTCATGGCAAGTTCACGATACCAATGAGCATTTTATGCGTTGTTTAGATCGTGATACGCCTTATTATTTCACAATTGAAGCCTACAGTGAAAACGGAGTTTCTGAAAAAAGTGCAGTGATTTTTGTCGAATAAATTCTTAAATATGCAGTGTTAATTGATACTTGTATTAAATGTATTATCATTTATCTCCTTTAACTGAAGTATAGTATTAAGGGCTAAATAAACTAATATTAAATAAATATATAAAATGAAAAAAGGTGTTTTCTTATTATTAATCGCCGCGGTTTCCGCGTTAGGTGGTTTGCTTTTCGGCTATGATACAGGGGTTATCAATGGTGCTCAATTTTATCTTACAGAATATTTTAATTTAAGCGATGCTTTAAAAGGCTGGGTTGTAGGTAGTGCCCTTTTAGGATGTTTTGTTGGAGCTATTGTTGCTGGGCCATTGAGTATTAAGATTGGACGTAAATGGTCGTTAATTATTTCGGCAATTTTCTTTACGGTGTCCGCTTACGGTTCAGGTTTGCCAGAGATATTTCCTCAAACGGTGAGTATGTTAGTTGTGTTTAGAATTATTGGTGGTTTGGGTATTGGTGTCGCTTCGATGAATGCACCTATGTATATTGCTGAAATTGCACCTTCAAATATAAGAGGACGTATGGTGACGTATTATCAATTAGCTATTGTTATTGGCTTTTTTGTGGTATTTCTTGCAACTTATTTTATTGGTAACGATTTAACCGTAGCCGAAAATATTGAATTCGGGTGGCGTCGTATGTTCTGGTCAGAATTAATTCCGAGTCTTTTGTTTTTAATACTGTTGTTTATCGTTCCTAAAAGTCCAAGATGGTTGGCTCTAAAGGGGAAAGAAAAAGATGCTTTAGCCGTTTTACAAAAAATAAATGGAGATGAAGTCGCAGAAAAGGAAATGAGGCATATTAAAGAATCACTTAATGAAACGAATGATGGTGTTAAAGTGAGTTATTTTTCTAAAGGTATACTTGTAATTATAGCTATTGGTACAGTGCTTTCAATGTTGCAACAATTCACCGGAATTAATGCGGTATTGTATTATGGTGCTGATATTTTTGAAAAAGCACTTGGCTTTGGAAAAGAAGACGTCCTAGCTCAGCAAATATTATTAGCCTTTGTAAATTTAGTATTCACTTTTGTAGCCATGTTTACAGTCGATAAATTTGGAAGAAAACCACTGCTTTATATCGGTTCTGTTGGAATGATTGTTGGGTTTTTACTTTTAGGAATAACATTACAACAAGAAAGTGTAGGTGTCTTATCTTTAATTGGTGTGCTGCTTTTTATTGCGTCATTTGCCTTGTCTATGGGACCTGTAGTTTGGGTTTTATTATCAGAGATGTTTCCAAATAAAATTAGAAGTGTTGCGATGTCTGTGGCTGTAGCAGCGCAATGGGCCGCTAATTATGTGGTTTCGCAATCGTTTCCTGTTGTTATGGGGAGTGAAGTAAATAATAGTGCGCCTTGGAATGGCTCTTTACCTTACTATATTTTTATAGCCTTTATTCTAATCATTGTATATGTTACTTACAAGTTTATACCTGAAACAAAAGAAAAATCTCTTGAAGAAATTGAAGGGTTTTGGTCCTAAATCTTGTTTATATATTTGTTTTAATTGAAAAATCAAGGTGTAACACCTTGATTTTTTTGTTTAAAGCTTTGATTAACTGTTTTTATATACAATTTTTAATTTTGATCCTTTTTTTTTTATAAAAATCGGTATCTAATTTTAATTAGCACACACACACACACAACTTTTGAGATTGATCCCCTTGATCCGTAATACGCTTTGAGTACGCTATAAAACCAAAAAACCCGATTCCTAGGAATCGGGTTTTGGTGGTGGTGCCTCCAGGAATCGAACCAGGGACACAAGGATTTTCAGTCCTTTGCTCTACCAACTGAGCTAAGGCACCAATTGCTTTGTTAAGCGGATGCAAATATAGAAGCATTTTTATTATTCACAAAAAGAATTTGATAAAATTTGATTTTATAAATTTGCAGTATATAAAAATACTTATGAATCTTATTGTAGATGTGGGGAATACGTATGTAAAGTTTGCTGTTTTTAATAACGCAGATTTAATATATAAGTTAAGTTTTAAGCTTAAAGAGTTCAAAAAACAGTATAAAGTCTTGAAAAAAAACTTTCCAAAGTTGAAAAAAGCAATTATTTCATCTGTTGGTCATTTGTCCATGGAGCAAGTAGAACTAATAAAACATGATTTAAATGTAATTGAATTAACTTCAAAATTAAAATTTCCATTTGTAAACGATTATCAAACACCAAATACGTTAGGTGTAGATCGTATTGCTTTAGTTTGTGCTTCCGTTAATCAGTATGCAAACAGGAATACACTAATCATTGATGCGGGAACGTGTATAACATACGATTTTGTCACAAACGATAACCATTATCGTGGAGGAGCAATTTCTCCAGGATTGAGATTGCGTTATGTCGCACTAAATAATTTAACAGCAAATCTTCCGTTATTAGAGACTAAGCGACCTGTTAATGTAGTAGGAGACTCCACAGAATCATCAATTCATTCGGGTGTAGTTTATGGTGTAATAAAAGAAATTGATGGAGTAATTGATCAATATCAAGAAGATAACTCAGATTTAACAGTTATTTTAACAGGAGGAGATAGTAAATTTTTGTCAAACCAATTAAAAAATACCATATTTGCGAAATCAAATTTTCTTTTAGAAGGTTTGAATTTTATTCTAGAATATAATTCAAAATAATGATAAAACGATTCATTGTAATTTGTATTACAATTATAAGTTCTGCAGCTTTTGCACAACAAGGCACAGGCTCTCCATATTCATTTTATGGTATTGGAAGTCTTAAGTTTAAAGGTACTGTAGAAAACCGTAGCATGGGAGGAATAGGTGTTTACTTAGATAGTATTCACTTTAATCTAAGAAACCCAGCTTCGTATGCAGGGAATCCTATAGAAGGATCTTATTTCAATGGTGAGAGTAGACCTGTTAAATTTACGGTTGCTGGTACTATGAATAATGCAACATTAAAAAGTAATTCAAACGAAGCCAGTACTAATAGTACTATGTTTGATTATATAGCGATATCAGTTCCTATCGGTAAATTTGGCTTTGGCTTTGGCTTGTTGCCATACACATCTGTAGGATATAAACTAGATGATATTAATGATGATAGTATCTTAGAGAACCGTTTTAGTGGTGAAGGTGGTTTAAATAGAGTTTTCGCAGGCTTAGGTTACCAAATTACGGAGAAGCTTGGTGTTGGTGTTGATTTTAGTTATAATTTCGGAAATATTCAAAATAATGCACTCGAAGTAAAGTATGGCCTAGATGGAGATATTATACAATATCAAACATTAGAATATAATAGGTCTGATTTGAGTGGTTTAACTTTAAATTTTGGTCTGAATTATAAAACTATGATTTCGGATAAATTAGAGTTGTCTGCTACGGCAACTTATGCGCCTGGTAGTAAACTGAACTCAGATAATATAAGATCATTATCTACGGTTACTATTGATGCTTCTACATATCAGGTTTCACGTTTGTCGAATGAAATTGATGTAGATCTTGAAGCTCAAAATCTGAAAAGCACAAAATTAACTTTACCATCAACATTTTCTTTTGGTGTAGGTGTCGGATCGCCAAAATCTTGGTTTGTTGGTACAGAATATACGTATCAAAGTGCTAGTGATTTTTCTAATCCAATATTTTCTAATACGATTTCTTCTTTTGAAAATTCTTCAAAAATTGCTGTTGGTGGATTTGTTATTCCAGATTATAATGCATTCTCAGGTTACTTTAAACGTGTCGTTTATAGGGCTGGATTTAACTTCGCTAATACAGGCTTAGTTATAAAAGATGAATCTATTAAAGAGTTTGGCATGTCTTTTGGTCTAGGATTACCAGTTGGAAGACGAAGTTTATTCTCTAATGCTAATTTAGGCTTAGAATTTGGAAAGCGAGGAACAACTAATAAAAATTTAATTCAAGAGAATTTTGTAAACTTCAATGTAAGTTTATCTTTAAATTCTAGATGGTTTGAACAAAGGAAGTATAAATAACAAAATTAACTAAAGATGAAGACGAGAATTACTATACTATTTTTAGCACTGTTTATGAGTGTTAACTTAGGGTTTGCTCAGCAAGATGAAGAATGTATGAACAATCTATCAATTTTTGATAGTTATGTAAAGAGCAAAAAATATGATGATGCATATGGTCCTTGGAAAATTGTTAGAGATAAGTGTCCTAAATTTAATAGAGCAATCTATGTGCATGGTGAAAAAATCCTAAAACATAAAATAGAAAACTCTACTGGAGCAGAACAAATAGCACACATTAAAGATTTAATGTTGTTACACGATCAGAGTAGAGAGCATTTTGAGTCTAGATATGATTTAGGTGAAATTTTGGTTGATAAAGCTAACTTAGCTTACAAATACAGAAAAGAGTTAAATATGTCAGACGAGCAAGTCTATAACATGTTCGATGAGGCTTATCAAAAAGATCCAAAAAACTTTACTAATGCAAAAGGACTTTATACGTATTTTTCTTTGGCTGTAGATTTATATGACGCACAAAAGATAACGGCGCAGCAAATGTTTGATAAGTATGATGATGTTATTGAATTGATTGATGATATCGAAAAGAGTCATACAGAAAAACTGAATAACTTAATTGAAAAGGAGGAAAGTGGTATTGAACTAACGAAAAATGAATCGAAATACAAAAAATATCACGAAAGTAGTTTAGAAGCCTTTGATAAAGTAAAGGCTAGTATGGATCAGAAAGTAGGTGAAAGAGCGACTTGTGAAATTTTAGTGCCATTATATCAAAAAGATTTTGAAGAGAATAAAACTAATGGAGAATGGTTGCAACGTGCTATGAACAGAATGTATGCTAAAGGCTGTAAAGATGATCCTTTATTTGTGCAATTAGTTCAACAAAAAAATAGTATTGAGCCTAGTGCAGATACCGCATTCTACTTATACTTATTAACGGGAGAGCAAAAGTATTTTGATCAAACGGTAAAGTTGGAAACAGATCCATTAAAAAAAGCAAAGCTTTACAAGAAATTAGCGCAAGAGTTTAAAGGAAAAGGTAGTTACGGAAAAGCAAGACAATATTATATGGAAGCTTTAAAGCTAAATCCTTCAGATGGTTCACCATACTTAGCAATTTCTAATATGTATGCAAAAAGCGCAAACAACTGTGGAGATACAAACTTTAATAAAAGAGCTGTATTCTGGTTAGCTGCTCTTGAAGCAGAGAAAGCTGGACGAGTAGATGGACGTTTAAAAAAGGCAGCGGCTCAAACAGCAGCAAGTTATAGAGCGCAAGCACCTTCTAAGACAGAAATATTTAACTGTACTTGTGCAGGTGAAACGATTAAAATCGGATGTTGGATAGGACGATCAGTAACAGTTCCTAAAAATTAATGAGAAAACAGTTTTCACATATTACAAAAAACCTAGTCACAGCAATTGTTGTGACTTTGTTTTTTTCATGTAACAATGACTTTAATGAGGTTCAAAAAGTTGGTGTCTTACAAAATCAGCCTATTGGTGAGGCTGAAAATATAGATTTAAAATATACCGAGTTTGAAGAAGATACTGTAAGATTACTAGCCAATTTGCTAAGTCCAAAAATGTTAGACTATTCTAATAGGAGATTTGCATTTTCTGAGTTTCCAATAGGAATAGAGCTGAAAATCTATGATAAAAATAATAATCTAACAACAATAACTTCCAATTACGCTATTGTCTATTCAGATACTGATATTATAGATTTACGTGGCAATGTTCAAATTGCAACACATGAAAAGGATACTTTATTTACAGAGCAATTATTTTATAATCAAAAGTTAGAATGGCTATTTACTAATGAGCCTTGGTTGTTTAAACGTTTTGGTAGCCCGTCACATGGAATTGGTTTCGATTCTGATAAAGAATTCAAAAACTTTCAGTTGTTAGAAATGGGAGGCGAAGTTCAATTCGATAATTAACTATCTTTGCGCTATATTCAGTTTACTTAAAACATGACCTGAGCGCAAAACAGAACTTCAAAGTTTTAGAACGGTTTCATGCGTCAAGATTATGAGGTAAGTAAAAAAAAACAATAAAAATTAACACATGAAAATACAGAAGATTTTTCATTACGCCTATCTCATTTTTGCGGTCCTTTTTATTTATGATGCCATAACAAAATGGTCTGAAAATAGAAATGGGGCATACATGTCATTGCTTTTTGCAGCATTGGCTGGATTTATGTTTTTCTTTAGAAAACGCTTCAGTAAAAAGTTCGAAGATCATAACAATAAATAATTTATGACTACTGATTTAGTCATTATTATAAGTACACTGATACTGTCAGCCTTTTTTTCAGGTATGGAAATCGCTTATGTGTCTTCAAATAAAATTCATATTGAATTAGAGAAGAAACAAGGGGATTTTTTGGGGAGAATTCTAGGTAAGCTTACCGCTAAGCCATCCAAGTATATTGCTACAATGCTTATTGGTAATAATATCGCCTTGGTGATCTATGGTTTTAAAATGGGGGAAGTTTTGGTCCGTTGGTTTCAAACCATGTTGCCTTCAGATAGTGATGCTTTAACGTATTTGTTTGTTGATTTGCAATTGTTGACACAAACTGTGATTTCAACCTTAGTGATTTTAATTACGGCAGAGTTTTTACCTAAAGTATTCTTCCAAATTTATGCGAATACCTTATTGAAGATATTAGCATTTCCTACGTATATATTCTATCTCTTATTTTCTTGGGTTTCAGATTTTATCATTTGGATTTCAGATGCGGTATTAAAATACATATTTAGAGCCGAAGGAGAAGATGTCGTTTTAGCAATGACTAAAGTAGAACTGGGTAATTATATTACAGAGCAAATGGAATCTGTTGAAAACCAGGATGAGGTAGATAGTGAGATTCAGATTTTTCAAAATGCTTTAGAATTTTCAGAGGTAAAGGCGCGTGAGGTAATGGTGCCGCGTACAGAGATCACAGCGGTAGATATTTCAGATTCTATAGAAAATCTAAGGCAACTTTTTATAGAAACAGGTAGGACTAAAATTATTGTCTATAAAGATAATATTGATGATATTTTAGGCTATGTCCATTCGTTTGAACTGTTTAAAAAACCCGAAACCATTAAGTCTATAATTATTCGTGTTGCTTTTGTTCCTGAAACCATACTTATTAAAGATGTATTGAATATTTTAACGCGAAAACGTCGAAGTATAGCCGTAGTCATTGATGAGTACGGAGGTACATCTGGGATTATGACAGTTGAAGATATTGTGGAAGAGTTATTTGGTGAAATTGAAGACGAGCATGATACGGTTGAAATGGTTGAAGAGCAATTAAATGAAAACACCTATAAATTCACAGCCAGATTAGAAGTTGATTATATTAATGAAACCTATAAATTAAATCTTCCCGAAAGTGAAAATTATGAAACATTAGGTGGATTAATTGTTCATGCTACAGAAGGAATTCCACAAGAGAATGATGATGTGCAAATCGATAATTTTAAGTTTACCATTACCGAAGTATCATCAACAAAGATTGACGAAGTTATATTAAGAGTTCTTGATGTAGATTAATGGATTTACTTTTTTTTAAGTAATATTGATTATAGTTGACTTATAATAAGTGTATTACGAGAATTTAAAAGTTAATATAACTTTGTGTTTTGCTTCTGTAATTACAAAGTTACTTAAGTCTATTTCTGTAAAATTTTGAATAAAGCTGATAACACTTATAAAAACTGCACTTCTCCTTTTATTATTTAGTAGAATATACTATTTTCGCAGACTTATTTACATCAAATTAAAGACGATACAAGAAGACTATGGCAGTTTTAAATAAAATTAGACAACGCTCACTAATATTAATATTAGTAATCGCATTAGCGTTATTTTCATTCGTAATTGGAGATTTATTCAAAAATTCTGATGCTCTAACAGGTGGCTCACAAGACGTGATTGCTACAATTAACGGTACAGACATCAACCGAGTTGAGTTCCAAGAAAAAGTAAAGAATTATCAAGATAGATCTGGAGGAAGACAAACGTCTACCCAGTCTATGAATGCAATTTACAATCAAGAGCTACGTAGAATCGTTTTACAATCAGAATTTGAAGAATTAGGATTGTCTGTTGAAAAAGACGAAATGAGAGATTTATTAAAAAATAGTTTCTCTTCTTATCCAGAATTTCAAGATGCTGACGGAAACTTTGATGTTAACCGTTTAAATGCATTTATTGCAAACTTGAGAGATTTAAATGGTGATACCGCTCCTTTAGGTAATTTTTTGGTAAACTATGAGAGCTGGACAAACAATGAACAAACCATTGCTACAAATGCGATTCAGCAGACGTATTATAACATGATAAAAGCTGGTGTCGGTACAACTGTTGCTGAAGCTGAAGCGGAGTATTTAGGTGATTCTAAAACAGTAGACATTCGTTATGTGCAAGTGCCATATACAACTATTGCTGATACTTTAGTTTCTGTGTCTAAAAGCGAAATTTCTGCTTATATGAAAAAGCATGAGGATACTTATAAAACTGATGCGACTAGAGAAGTTGTTTATGTAGAATTTAAAGAAGAAGCTTCTAAAGCTGATGAAGATAAAATTAAAGCTGATTTATTAGCCTTAAAATCAGATAGAACTGAATATAATGAAAGTAGTAAGAATACAGAAACAATTCCTGGATTTGATTCGGCTACAGATATTGAAGAATTTGTGAATTCAAACTCTGCAATAAAATACAACGATGCTTTTTTAAGAGCGGGACAATTACCAGCTGTTGCTAAAGATACTTTAATGAAATTAGAGGTTGGTAGTTATTACGGGCCTTATAAAGATGGTGAGTTCTATAAGTTATCTAAAGTTATTGCAACTCAAGAATTACCAGACTCAGTAAAAGTGCGTCATATCTTAGTCCCTTTTGTCGGTGGTCAAAGAGCAGATGCGTCTGTAACTAAAACACCAGTAGAAGCAAAGAAAACTGCAGATAGTATTTTTGCAGCAATTAAAGGGGGTACTAAGTTTTTAGACTTATTGGAACTGTCTTCTGATAAAGTGAGTAATGAACAAGATGGTGAAATTGAATTTGACTATTTAGCAGGAATGGCACCAGAATTTAAGGCTTACGCTTTTGATAATAAAGTTGGCGACATTGATGTGGTACAAACCTCTTTTGGTTATCATATTATAGAAATATTAGAGCAGAAGAGTTTTAATAAAGCGATAAAAGTAGCGACAGTAGCAACTAAAATTGAGCCATCTGATCAAACGCTTCAAGATGTATTTAACGCGATGTCTAAGTTTGAAATTGCAGCAAAAGATGCAGATTTTAATGCCTTAGCTAAAGAACGTGGTTTAACAGTTAAGCCAATTACATTTAAAGCATTAGATGAAAATATTCCTGGTCTTGGAAGTCAAAGAGAAGTGGTGCGTTGGGCCTTTGAGGAAGATACAGAAATTGGTGACTTCAAAAACTTCGGAATTTCTAATTTTGGTTTTATCATTGCTAAGGTTGTAGAGAAAAGAGAAAAAGGATTAATGAGTGTTGAGGACGCTTCAATTACAGCATTACCTGAAATAAGAAAGGAAAAGAAGGCGAAGATGATTCGTGAAAAGATTACAGCAACGACTGTTGATGATATCGCTAAAAATCAAGGACAGAGTGTGAGAACAGCTGCCGCACTTACAATTAAGAACACAACCTTATCTGGTGCTGGTGTTGAGCCTAAAGTTGTAGGAGCTGCATTTGGTTTGGCTCAAGGCAAAACCTCTAACCCAATTGATGGAGATAAAGGGGTTTATGTTATTGAAGTTACTAAAGTTAATGAAGCAACGAAATTAGATAACTATGGTGCTATAGTAAACCGATTAAATGCAGAACGTAGAAATACAGTACAATCTAAAGTGTTTACAGCTTTAGAGAAGTCTGCAGATATTGAAGATAACAGAGCTAAAACGGTATACTAACCGAGAAGCTTACAATAAAATTAAGAATATGGCTTTGCAGAAATGTGAAGCCATTTTTTTGTGTTATAGATTTAGGTTAAAACCATGGAGTCATAGCTCAAAACTGTCTCAAATCCTTTAGCATTAAAATAGGCTTTAGGATTGGTTTTAGCTGTGACCATAATAAAATCTCCTCCCCAAGCTCCTAAGCTTTTTACGGCGCCATTAAAGTCTGAAAATAATTGCGTTTTAATTGGAGCTTGTTGTATAAGGTCAGCAATAATGTTTTCATGAGACGCAATTAAGGTTTCAAATTCTGAAAGTGAATCGCAAACAAGCATCGCTTCGGTAATAGCGTTAATTTGATTAATGATTTTAGAGTTGATTTTGTCTAGGGTTTTATATGCTGAAATACCATCTCTACTATTTTGTTTCTGATTCAAGTATACAAAATAGAGCTGATCTTTAAATTTAGGTATAAAATTAACGGGTTTTACTATTGGGTTTTGTTTGGGTTGTAGTTGAAAGGTAATTGACGTATCATGTTGTGCACATGCAATGTCATAACCACTACCTCCAAACGTTTTTTCAAGCAATTTATAGGCGTTCACCTGTGCCCAATTGGCAATATTATTAATTAAAGTAGAGGATGTGCCTAAGCCCCAAAGACGGTTAAAATCCTGATAGGTTGTGATCTGATAACCTTGGGTTGACGATAAAAAATCAGGATTTAGGCTTTGAGTCGCTTTTAGAATTTGTAATAGTCTGGCTTTAACATCGAGTTGAGACGGAATGGTTTTGTGAGAAGAAGCGATTTCATCATAGGTCATAGAGCATTCAAACCAAATCTGTTCAAGTTCATTGTAACTTTTCCAGTTAATGCGATTAGAGTCGTTCTGCTGAATCTCTAAACACTGTCCATATTTAGTAGGAATGGCCAAGGCTTTGGCGCCATTCAAAACAGCATATTCAGCGGTGAGTAATAGTTTTCCGTTACTTCTAAAAGTCTTCAAATTTAGTGTCTTAAGGTTTCAATAGCATCTACCACAGCACTGTGTGTAACGACATTGGTTTTAAAATGTTCTACGATCTTTATTTTCTCCTCAGGTGTCGCTTCAAACTGATTTAATATATTCATTAAGTGCATTTTCATGTGTCCCTCTTGAATACCCGTTGTAGTTAAGGATTTTAAGGCTCCAAAATTCTGCGCTAATCCTGCAACAGCAACGATTTTCATTAAATCTTTTGCTGTTGGTTTTTGTAGCATTTCTAACGAGAATTTGACTAAAGGATGTAAGCTTGTTAAACCGCCAACGGTTCCTAAGGCTAATGGGATTTCAATCCAAAACTTAAACATACCATTGGCAATTGTACAATGGGTTAAGCTCGAATATAGGCCATCTTTTGCGGCGTAAGCATGTACGCCGGCTTCTACAGCTCTAAAATCATTTCCTGTAGCCAAGACAACAGCATCAATTCCATTCATAATACCTTTATTATGCGTTACTGCTCTATAAGGTTCTATTTCGGCAATATTAACTGCTTGCTTAAATTTTTCGGCAAATTCTTCCGGATTTGGAATATCCTTACTTTTTAAATCTTCGATCTTACAAGAGACTTCTGCGCGTACTAAACATTGTGGGACGTAATTAGAAAGTATACTCATTACAATTGAAATATGCTTTTCTTCCGCATTAAACATTGAAAATTGTGATGCTTCGTGTTTAAAAGTTGTCGCAAATTGCTCTAAACAAGTGTTGATGAAATTAGCACCCATCGCATCTAAAGTTTCAAACGTCGCATGAAGTTGAAAGTAATTCGGTAAATCGTTAGATTTATTTCGTAACTCAATATTTAAAATGCCCCCTCCTCTGCGTTCCATGCTCTTTGTTATGGAAGCAGTGTCTTTGATTAATATAGGTTTTACATGCTTAAAGAATGCCTTAAGTTTTTCAACATCTCCATTATATATAAAGTGCACTTGTCCGATTTTTTCTGTGGATAAAACTTCGGCTTTAAAACCGCCACGTTCTAACCAAAACTTTGCAGCTTTACTTGCTGCAGCAACGACCGAACTTTCTTCAATAGCCATTGGAATGGTGTAAAACGTATCGTTAATTAAAAAATTGGGAGCCACACCTAATGGCAAATAATAGTTAGTAATGGTGTTTTCGATAAACTCATCATGAAGTTTTTGAAGTTTCTCATCTGAGTTCCAATAACGTTGAACAAGTAATCTTGCGCTATCTTTATCTGTAAAATACGTATTTAAAAGCCACTCAATTTTTTCGGATTTAGAAAGCTTAGAAAAGCCAGTAATGGTGTTGGGCATATTGGTTTTAATTTTTGAAAAAAACAAAGATACTAGGATTGGTGTAAAATGTCTGCATATAGGATTGTAAATGCCGATTTACTGTTAATAATAGCGATTTTTTGCATAATTTTTAGTAAACTTGGCATTGCTTTATTAAAACATGAAATTTACGAAACGAGCATACTTAGAATGCTGTTCATCAACGAAATGATTATTAGCGCATAGCATGTGACCTTTTTAAAATTAATAAATATAAATACATGAAATTGAGATACCTTGCGGTTATTTTTTGCTTTTTAATGACCTCTTTAGTTTTTTGTCAAGAAAAACAAATCACGCTTCAGGAAATTTGGAGTGGAACTTTTAGAACAGAAGGAATGCAAGCTTTACATTCAATGGCGAATGGAAATCAGTATTCTGTTTTAAATTTTAATAGGCAATCGCGAACTTCTACTATCGATATTTACGATTATAAAACATTGGAAAAAGTAAAAACCTTAGTGTCTTCTGCTGACATTTCAGAGATTCAAGGTTTTTTTGATTATTCATTCAGTGCAGACGAATCCAAAATAATACTTACTACAGTGTCTCAACCGGTTTTTAGACGTTCTACGTTAGGTGAGTACTACATTTACGATATAGCTTCAAAGAAAGTTATCAAAGTTTCTGATAATTTAGTTCAAGAGCCAACATTGTCTCCAGACGGTTCTAAAGTCGCTTACGGATATGAAAATAATTTGTATGTAAAGGATTTAAAATCAGGAAAAGTAGATCAGTTAACTACAGATGGTGAAAAAAATAAGATTATCAATGGAATTACGGATTGGGTTTACGAAGAAGAATTCAGCTTTGTAAGAGCCTTCGATTGGAATGCTGATAGTAATAAAATTGCATTTATACGATTTGATGAATCTGAAGTGCCAGAGTTTTCAATGGATGTTTATGGTTCGGATTTATACCCAACACAACATGTGTTTAAATATCCTAAAGCAGGTGAAGCTAACTCTAAAGTGTCTTTGCATTTGTATGATTTAGACACAAAGAACGTAACAGAATTAAAAGTTAATAAAGGCTATAACGATTTCTACATTCCAAGACTTAAATGGACTAATGAAGCAAATGTTTTAAGTGTTCAATTTATGAATCGTCACCAAAACGAATTAGATCTTTGGATGATTGATACCAAAGCTATGACTTCAAAAATTGTATTGGCAGAAAAAGACAAGGCGTATATCGATGTTACTTTCAATCTGACATTTTTAAAAGATAATAGTTTTATCTGGACGAGTGAATTAGATGGGTTCAATCATATTTATCACTATTCTAAAACAGGGAAACTTATTAATCAAGTTACAAAAGGGAATTGGGAAGTGACAGATTACTACGGTTTCAATGAAAAAAAGAATACCATTTATTTTCAATCTACAGAGAATGGTTCTGTTAATAGAGACGTTTATTCTATTAGTTTGAATGGTAAAAATAAAAAACGTCTCACCCAAAAGGATGGAACAAACAGTGCGTCGTTTAGTGCTGATTTTACTTATTTTATTAATACATTTTCTAGTGCAACCACTCCACAAGAATATACGTTGTACGACTCAAAATCTGGTAGAATTGTAAAGCAGATTAAAGATAATAAGGCTTTAGCTAAGCAATTAGAAGGTTATGCTATGTCTAAAAAGGAGTTTAGTACTATTTCTGTAAATGGTAATGATTTAAATATGTGGACCATTAAGCCGGCAAATTTTGATCCTAATAAAACATATCCATTATTTATGTATCAATATTCCGGACCAGGATCTCAACAGGTTGCTAACCGTTGGAATAGTGCAAATGATTATTGGTATCAAATGTTAGCACAACAAGGTTTTATAGTGGTTTGTATTGATGGAAGAGGTACTGGGTTCAAAGGAGCAGATTTTAAGAAAGTCACACAAAACGAATTGGGGAAATACGAAGTAGAAGATCAAATTGAAGCGGCAAGGCAACTTGGGAAACTAGATTATATTGACGCAGAAAGAATTGGTATTTGGGGTTGGAGCTATGGTGGATTTATGAGTAGTAATGCACTTTTTAAAGGGAATGATGTCTTTAAAATGGCTATTGCAGTGGCACCGGTTACAAGCTGGAGATTTTATGATTCTATTTATACAGAGCGTTATATGACCACGCCTCAGGAAAATCCAAGCGGTTATGATGACAACTCACCAATAAATCACGTTGATAAACTTAAAGGTGATTTTCTTTTAATTCACGGAACAGGTGATGATAATGTTCATGTGCAGAATACTATGCGAATGGTTGAAGCTTTAATCCAAGCGGATAAGCAATTTGAATGGATGATTTATCCAGATAAAAACCACGGCATTTACGGGGGAAATACAAGATTGCATTTATATAAGAAAATGACAAATTTTATTCACAGAACATTGGGTGATAAACTGTAATTCTTAAAAGATTAAATGCTAAGATTAATGACAACGAAACTAACTAATACTAACGAATAAGATTATGTCAGCAACAACTAAACAAGCACATCAAAAGGAACTTTTTGGGCATCCAATAGGACTATTTATTTTGTTTTTTACAGAAATGTGGGAACGTTTTTCTTATTATGGAATGCGGGGTATTTTAGTACTTTATATGGCAACGTCTGCAACAGCAATAGATCCAGGTTTAGGCTGGTCTAACAAAGATGCGATCTGGTTATACGGCTGGTACACTATGTTAGTCTATGTTGCCTCTATTCCAGGAGGATGGATAGCAGATAAATTTCTAGGACAAAAGAAAACAGTAATGCTCGGTGGGCTACTTTTATGTTTTGGTCATGGTATTTTAGCAATACCTCAGAGTTGGGCCTTTTTTACAGGTTTAGGTTTAATTATTTTAGGTGTGGGTGGACTTAAGCCAAACATTTCTACAATGGTTGGTGGTTTGTATAAAGAAGGTGATATTAGACGAGATAGTGGATTTACAATCTTTTATATTGGTATTAATGTTGGTGCCTTTTTAGCAAGTATAACAGTTGGTTTAGTAGCTTATTATTATGGTTGGCATTATGGTTTTGGTTTAGCTGGTATCGGAATGTTACTGGGACAAATTGTATTTATCTGGGGGCAAAAATTCTTAAAAGGTGTTGGTGAATTTACAGGTGGAAGTCAGGCTACGGAAGCAGAGCGTTTAGCGTCAAAACGTCCGTTAAGTAAAATTGAGAAGGATAGAGTTGTTGTTTTATTAATTTCATTCTTAATCGTTGTTGTGTTTTGGGGAGCTTTTGAGCAAGCAGGCGGGTTGATGAACTTATATACGGATGCAAAAGTCGATAGAACTATTGGATTAAGCTGGTTAGAAGAAATTCCTGCAGCAGTATTTCAATCGTTAAATGCCGGTTATATTATCATATTTGGAACGCTAGTAGGTGGATTTTGGATTTGGTGGAAGAAGAGCGGAAAAGAATCATCTTCATTATTCAAAATGGCCATCGGTACCATTATTATGGGGCTAGGATACGTGTTTATGATGTTTGCTTCTCAAGAAGCTAGTTCTGAAACTTTTGGAAAGGCCGCTATGATGTGGATTTTCTTAGCGTATTTATTCCATACAATCGGTGAGTTATGTACCTCTCCTGTATCACTATCGTTTATTACAAAATTAGCGCCATTAAAATATGCGTCTATTATGATGGGGGTTTATTTCGCAGCGACAGGTTTTGGGAATAAATTAGCGGGTACTATTGGGGAATCGTCTCAGTTAGAATCGTTTAGCGGAACAATGATAGTGAGTAAGCAAGAGGTTTTACCTTTTATTTCAAAAGAGACATTTAAAATAAAGAATGATAAAAAAGAAGTTGTAGATACAACGGATTATCCAATTAATGAGGATAAAAATTTCATTATAAAAGCTACTGTATATCCTGAAAATGGACAGGTCGTGTTTAATGATTTTGAAACAGGTAAGAACTTAAATGGTTTGTTTGAATTGGCTCAAGGAGACGATTCAAATACCCATCAACTTTTAGAAGAGTTAAAAGAGAATAATGTATCGGAAGCTAATCCTTATCACGCAAGATTAGTATTCGAAAAAGATAAGGATAAGGCTCAAATTATTGAAAACAAAGGAGACGGAAAAGATTATGGAGTGTCTTTTGTTTTAGAAGAAGAGCAAAGCGAACAAGAATTTGCAACCTTTATGTGGTTAACTATATTTACGGTTGCATTTGGATTATTGCTACTTTTATTCTTGAAGAAATTGAAGAAACTAACACATGGTGCAGAGGATAACGAACATGAAATACTAGAAACAGAAAATTTCGAGTTAGCAAATCCAGATCTAAACGATTAATATAAATAACCCTAATAAGAATTCAAGCTTAAGAATTCACCCTAACTAAATTATTTTTTATGAATACAGACATCGAAAATTTATTTAAAGACAAAGTTCTAGGTCATCCTGCCGGACTTTTTGTATTGTTTTTTACTGAAATGTGGGAGCGCTTTTCATTCTACGGAATGCGTGTATTATTAGTAAATTTCCTTACTATGGCAGCTATTGGCTATAATCCAGGTTGGGAATGGACAGTAGAAAATGCAGGGGCACTTTTTGGAACTTATGCGATGTTACTATATATCACACCTATTATTGGTGGTTGGCTAGCTGATAAATATACAGGATATAGAGCGGCAGTTATTATTGGGTCGTTAATTATGACGGCAGGTCATGCGTCCATGGCTTTAGAAACTGAATTTTCATTGTACTTTGGATTGTTTCTTTTGGTAGTCGGTACTGGTTTCTTTAAGCCAACAATGACGTCTATTATTTCAGATATGTACAAAAAGAACCCAGAAAAGAAAGATGGTGCTTATACCATTTATTATATGGGGGTAAATGCTGGAGCGTTTTTCGGAATGATGCTTTGTGGTTACTTAGCTGAAAAAGTAGGTTGGGCTTATGGATTTGGATTAGCAGGAATTTTTATGCTGTTAGGAACGATTCAGTTTTGGTTAGCAGGTCCTTTATTTGGAAAGATTGGTGCTAAGCCATCTAATGTTCATGAAGTAGAACTACCTCAAAATATTAACGAAAAAAGTGTTGAAATTACAGAAGAAGAGCAGGAAGAACGTCCTAATCCTTTTACAATTTTAGATAAAGTATTAATTGTTATCGCATCTATCATAGGTTTAGGCTATGCAATTAATGATCCCATGTCTAAAATTGCGGGTGTCGATATGTTCTCCTTTTTGCAAATAGGTGATTTTGAAGGGCAGTACACTGCCGTTTTATTTGCTTTAGCGCTGTTTTTGATATTAGTAATAGGTCGTATTTTAAGATATACAGCTGTTGTAAGAGATCGAATGATTGCTTTTATCGTATTTGCGTTCTTTACGGTATTCTTTTGGATGTCTTTTGAACAAGGTGCTTCATCATTAGTGATTTTTGCTAGAGATAATGTCGATAGATTATTGAGTGGAAATTCGGCGATAATATTCAATATCGTAAATACATTACTTACGGTGATTCCATTGATTATTATTTCTTATGTCCTTTTTATTTTATGGAAGAAAACATTTAAGAAAATTCCAGGTTCTAATATTGTGTTGGTAATTTGTTTCTTGTTAATGTGGGCCATTGTTGGATGGATGTTAAATAGGGATTTTAATACTACAGCTTATGATGTGAGCTATAGTGCTATTGAGCAACCACAATTAGATGAAAAAGGTGTACAGGTTAAGAATGATAAAGGGGAATTGCAATTTAAATATATCCCAGTTACTCAAAGTACAGTAACCAATTCATCGCAAAAAATTGTAACAAAAACAATTACTGTTGGAGAACCTTATGCCGATTATAAAGTAGGTGAAAGCAAAATTCTTATTAATAAGAATAAGGAATTAACAGAATTCTCATTTGTGTCTTCTGAAGAAAAACAAGCGGAATTAATTGCTAATGCAAAAAACTTAGGGAGAGATACAGGATTTGTAAATGCAACTGTTACTAAAGTTAGAGATAACGAAGTTGAAATTACAGTGTCTTGGTTTAGTATTCTAAACTCGTTCTTTATTATTGTTTTTGCTTCATTCTTCTCTAAATGGTGGGAAAGTAAATATAACCCAAGTGCAGCAACAAAATATGCTTTAGGATTATGTACTATGGGACTTGGTTTTGGTTTACTAGCCTTCGGTGCTTTTGGTCTTGTAGATGGTGTAAAAGTAAGTATGGTTTGGCTGATTTTAGCCTACCTGTTCCATACTCTCGGCGAACTCTGTCTATCGCCTGTCGGTTTATCTTATGTAAGTAAATTGGTGCCAGGTAGAATGATTGCCTTAATGTTTGGGATGTGGTATTTAGCCATAGCCATTGGTAACAAATTGGCAGCAGTAGTTGGTGGACAAATTGAAAATATTACTAAGCAATATAGCTTGTCTACGTTCTTCTTAATATTTACGATTGTGCCAATTATCGCAGGGCTAATTATCTTTGTATTAAATCCAGTATTGAAAAAACTAATGCACGGTGTACGTTAACAAAAACCGTTAAAACGATCTAAAATGCTCCTGTTTAGGAGCATTTTTTGTAAGTTCGACTCATTATTTGCAACAAATCTAATATGATGAAAAAAATAACTTTAGGATTAATAGCTGTTTTTGCATTTTCATTAACAGCAATAGCGCAAGAGATTAATTGGGTAACTTTAGAAGAGGCTTTAGAGCTACAGAAAAAGGAACCTAAGAAAATATTTATGGATGTGTATACCAACTGGTGTGGGCCTTGTAAAATGTTAGATAAGAACACTTTTGGAAATGCAGATGTAGCCGCTTATGTAAATGAACATTATTATGCTGTAAAATTTAATGCAGAAGGTAATGATGAAGTAACTTATAAAGGTCAAGCATTTGCGAATCCTAATTACGATGCAACAAAAGCAAATAGACGTAACAGTGCACACGAATTTTCGCGCTACTTAAAAGTACAAGCATATCCAACTATGGTCTTTTTTGATGAAGAAGGTGGTGTTATTTCGCCAATAACAGGATATCTAAAACCACAACAATTGGAGCTGTATTTAAAACTTTTTAAAAGTGATGCATATAAAGAAATGACGTCTCAAGAGCAGTTTAATGAGTATTTTAAATCCTTTAGTCCTACCTTTAAAGAATAATAGAAATCTATTTTAATATAAAAGCTCCCTTTTCACTTGTTTGATGGAAAGGGATTTTTTTATGTTTACAAGTGGCCTTCCAACGATTTAAATACGACTTATAATTGCTAGCATCAGCAATAATGAGTTCTGGCTGTAAACTATCGATTACTCTGCTGAGATTTAGCTTTGGTGAATTTCTTAGTAAAATGTAATTGGGCTGAAACGTAATCCCTTTATAAATTCCGAAACTATCTATTGCTAAAATAACCTTGTCCTTGTATTGATAAACGGATTGTAAACTGTTTGAAATCACAATGTCTAAAGATGAGCCTACTTTATAATTCTTAATGATATTATCTGATTTTAACTTAAGGGAGTCTAAATTATGATACAAGGTTAATGTTTTATGGGTTTTTAGTCCAATCATTGAATAGCGATTCTTGTTGAAAATCACTAACGCATTATCTTGTGTTTGATGCTGATTGTAAAAGTAAACCCCTTGAAGTGTAATAATTGCAATTAAGCTTATAGCAACCCATCTAAAGTTTTGAAATTTGTAAACTTGAATCAAAGCTATAATGAGCATATAATAAGCAATGGCCTGAAGCATTGTAAACGGAATGTCTCTAAATAGAAATTCTTCAAATTGAGCTACCCAAGTGATAAACGCATTGAGACTATCAATGATGAAACTATAAGTGGTAACTATGGCACTTGGAAGCCAATTTATGAGTGCTAAAACAATAACCAAGAGTCCAAAGCCTAGAATTAATCCTAAAAACGGAATTACGACCAGATTGGAGATGAAAAACAAACCAGGAAACTGATGAAAATAAAACAAACTAATCGGAACAACCCCAGCCTGTGCTGCTAAAGTCACTGTAAAAATCTGCCAAGGTTTATCAATAAGCCAATATTTTGGTTTCCAAAGATTATAAATAATAGGTTGTACACTTACAATCCCTAAAACAGCCAAATAACTCATCTGAAATCCTACAGCAAATAAAAAAGTAGGTTTAAATAATAGAATTATAAATGCAGAAATAACGAGGGTATTATAAATGTTAGTTTGTCGCTTTAGATGCATGGCAATACTTATAATACTAAACATGGTTACAGCTCGTGTTACAGAAGGGGATAAACCTGCAATAATAGCGAAAATCCATAGGATGCAAACTAAAATAAAGGGTCTAATAAAACGCCCGTATTTAAGATAGAGTAGTGGCTTAAATACAAAATTTAGGATCCATAAAATAATACCTACATGAAGTCCGGAAATGGCTAAAATGTGGATAGTTCCGGAGTTGACATAATTGTTGTATAAGCTTTTGTCAATGGATTGTCGTTGCCCTAATAACAGTGCGTTCATAATGCTAAGGATGTCATTTTTAAATCCGGCTTCTTCAAATTTGGAATTGATATGAGTTCTCAAGGCATCGGCATAGCCATAAATTGTAGATTTTGAGTTGGAAAGTTTTAAAATGGTAGATGAATCGAGGTAAAGCTGATGATTTACCTGTTGCAATTCTAAATAGCGGCTATAATCAAATTGATAAGGGTTTAATGGCTTTTGAATGGCTTTTAATTCTGAAGAAGTAAACAGAACATCATCAACGTAAAAAGGTTGAGAAGTGCTATCTCTTCTAATGTTGATTAATAAATGACCAATAGCATCTTCATTATTAAAAGCCTTAATTGTGGCTATATATTTGTCATTATAAGCATCAGGCTTTAGTCGTTCTTCGATTTTAAAAATAAAAGCATTAATATTATTAGAAGTATTGAGATGCGTATAATGCTTAAGTCTTAGTGGTTCATCTTGAAGATTATATGTTGTAATGCCAACTCCAATCATACAAAAGAAGGCGAGGATTCCGAAATAAGGGGAATGTGTAATTTTAGATTTTATACTTAATCCATAGGCTCCAAGGAGAATAACTAATCCCATACTTACATATAAAACGAGATGGACATTTGGCTTTAGGTAATGCGCCAAAAGAATGCCAATCACCAAATAGATGGTCAGTTTTATAATGGTAAAATTTAGTAACTTCATGACAATGAGTTACTAATATAATAAAAAAAGCTAATTTATAGTACGCGTCTTGCTTGCACAAAAGAAAAGTACCAATACTTCTCAGCGATAGAAGAAATCATAACACCTCTGCTGGTTGAGGCATGCAAAAATTCAACATTCCCAGTTCTAACATTAGTTACAATGCCAACGTGATTTACTTTTCGACTGTTCTTGTTTGTTGCAAAAAAGACTAAATCACCAACGTTAACTTCTTTTAAATCGATCCACTCCCCGAAACTTTTTAGTCCAGAGGTTGTTCTAGGTAGGTTGACATTATATTTTTTATAGCTCGTGTAAATTAAACCAGAACAATCCATACCTTTTTTGGTGGTGCCACCGTATTTATAACGGGTGCCATCAAAGGTCTTAGCGTATTTTACAATGGTTTCAGCTTTGGCACTTGGCTTTGATGCCGTATTAACTTTTACAGTATGAGACTGTTTTTTTTTGTTAGAATATGTTTTTTTTGACTTACAGCTAACTATAAATAGTGTCAATAATAAGATGGGGAGTAATCGTTTCATTCAAATTTTAGTAGGCGTAGTTACTTTAAGGTCGAAAATAATAAAAAAAGATGATGATTTTTTATAAATTTATAGAATCATGAAAATTATAAGACTTTATTCTGATGTTGATGATGTTATTATATTATGTATAGTAGGCATTACTGCATTTCTATTTTTGATGAATTGGTTTTAGCATAGAATGAAAATGCTAAGGAAGAAAGCACAACTTGTTTTTTTAGATTTAGAGACATATAGTAAAGTCAATGTAAATAATTATACATTACATTTTGAAAACAATACTAAAGTCTTAGATCCAATAAGCATAGTGTCTAAACTTATGTTAATGGTTTTTGCTTTAGTCGTTATGGTGACTCCTTTATCTGAATTTGTGGTTACTTTGAAACCTGCTATGTTTTTTCAAGTTTGGACTTGTGTGCTGTTTTGAATTTTTGTTTTAGAGAAATATAAAAGGTGTTATTTAGACTTTTTAACAGCCTCGTAAATTAACTTTGCGGCTTTGTCGCTTGCTCCTCGTCCTCCTAAGACTTTTTCTAATTCGTAATAATCTAAAAAGAGTTGTTCTCGTTTTTTGGTCTCTAAAATAGCCGTTAGTTCTTTTTTAAGGCGCTTTTTATTTAAATCTCCTTGAATCAGTTCTGTAACCACTTCACGATCCATAATTAAATTCACCAATGAAATATATTTTAACGTTATAATACGTTTTGCAATTTGATAAGAAATGGCATTTGCTTTATAACATACAACTTGTGGGACTTTAAATAAAGCAGTTTCTAATGTTGCTGTTCCTGAAGTGACCAACGCCGCAGTAGAAACACTCAATAGATCATAAGTTTGGTTAGAAATAAACTTAATGTTTTTCTTTTTAATAAAGCCTTTGTAAAATTCAAAATCTTGACTAGGAGCCCCTGCAATAACAAATTGGTAATCTTTAAAATCATCGACTAAGCTCAGCATTACACCAAGCATTTTTGTTATTTCTTGTTTCCGGCTTCCTGGCAATAACGCAATGATAGGCTGGTCGCTAAGGTTGTGTGCTTTTCTAAATACATCTTCTTCAACCTGAGGTCTATCTGCAATGGCATCGATTAAAGGATGACCTACAAAATTAACCTCGTAGTTGTATGTTTTATAAAACTCTTTTTCAAAGGGAAGAATGCAATACATCGCATCGATATCGTGTTTTATTTTTTCCACTCTACCTGCTCTCGAAGCCCAAACTTGAGGAGATATATAATAATGTGTTTTATAATTGAGTGCTTTTGCCCATTTGGCAATTCTAAGGTTAAAGCCCGAATTATCAATAAATATAATCACATCGGGTTGAAATGATTCAATATCAGTTTTACAGAATTTTATGAGGCCTAAAATTTTTCTGAGGTTAAAAATCACTTCAGCAAATCCCATAAATTGACGTTCCTTATAATGCTTTACGAGTTCTCCTCCAACTTGTTGCATAAGATCACCTCCCCAAAATCTTATGGTAGCGTCTTTGTCCTGTTTAAACAAGGCTTTCATGAGATTAGAACCGTGTAAATCGCCTGAGGCTTCACCAGCAATAATATAATATTTCATGTGTGTTATTGCTTTTTGTTTGTCAAATGAAATAGCGTTATATCAGTTAATTGTGCGTAATTATATTTTGTGAGTCGCTGTTTCATTTAATTTATAAGTTTAATTATAAGCGTTATAATGAGTATGACTACTGTAGATATTAAAACGCCTTTAGCTCTATCATCCTTATTTTTCTTTAAGAATAGAAAAAATGTTCCCAAATTTAATAGTGCACCAAGGCTAATTAATTTCGTAAAAAACCCTCCTGCGATGGCTTTTTCAATTACAACTCCCCAATCATCGGATTTTCCAAATATCTGAATAGCAAAAACAAATCCAAAAATGCTGGCTATAATACCAATAATAAAACCTATTAAAATTTCCTTTTTCATATGAATATACTTCAGCTTGGTAAGCGCTATTTAGTGTTTAATTTCCATGTGTTTAGCTTCTGTATAGTGTGATGTGCGGTTAAATCAAAATGCACAGGCACCACAGAAACATAGCCGTGCTCTAAAGCCCACTCATCGGTGTCTTCTCCTTTGTCCATGTTCACAAATTTTCCACTTAACCAATAATACTCACGTCCCATAGGGTTAGTGCGTTTGTCAAATTCTTCCTCCCAATTTGCTCTAGCTTGTCTACAAACCTTTATACCTTTTATAGCGTCTTTTTCAAGATTTGGTAGATTGACGTTTAGAACCACACCATCTGGTAGTCCATTTTCTAGCACTTGCCTAGTGATGGTTTCAATAAACGATGTGCAATGTTCAAAATTAGCATTCCAATTATAGTCTAATAATGAAAAGCCTATTGCAGGAATCCCTTCTATACCAGCTTCTAAGGCTGCACTCATAGTGCCAGAATAAATTACATTTATTGAGGAGTTAGAACCATGATTAATTCCTGATACGCAAATATCTGGTCGTCTTTCTAAAATTTCATTTACAGCTAATTTTACACAATCTGCTGGCGTTCCAGAGCAACTGTACTCAGGTTGTTTTCCGTCTACAGTAATTTTTTCTAAATGCAATGTGGAGTTAATAGTAATAGCGTGTCCCATAGCACTTTGTGGGCTGTCAGGAGCAACAACTACAACGTTTCCAATTTTGTTCATTACCGAAATCAAGGTTCTTATTCCGGGAGCTGTTATGCCATCATCATTAGTAACTAAAATTAAAGGTCTTGCAGACATTTTTTGTAAAGATTTAATGCGTTGTAAAAGTACTAAAAAAGCTTTCGAATTATAAGTAATCTTAGGTTTAACAAAAAAATAGGGAATGTATTTTTTATGGCACGGTTTTTTCTTCTATTTTAGTGAAAAATTGAAAGCCTACTTAATTTAGAATAAAAAATAAAAAAATGAACCGAGCTAACTCAGAAAGTTTAGTTGAAGGGTTAAGTTAATTGGTGAACACATTTTTGCCGAATCAAAATAATAAAAAAGAAAAAAAAGAAAAAATGAAAGGGAATTATAAATTTTTATTACTCGCGCTGTTAATAGCATTTGCCTCATGTAGTTTTACAAGTAAAAAATTTGAAGATCCAGATAAGGATAAGTTACTAATACAATTGATTACTTATCTTCTCGATCAAGGTCATTTTGAACCAAAAGATATAAATGATGATTTTTCATCGCATGTTTTTGAAGATTATTTAAACAATTTAGATCCCTTTAAACGCTACTTCTACGAATCGGATATTAAAGAATTTGAAGCGTATAGAGATAAAATTGATGATCAAATCAAGGCTTATGATGTTTCATTTTTTGATCTTACACATCAACGATTGTTACAACGTATTGCTGAGTCTAAAGAAATATATAAAAACATATTAGAGAAACCATTCGATTTTTCTAAAGATGAAGATTACGACGCAAATTATGAGGATCTTACCTATGTAACTAATAAACGTGAAATGAAAGAGCGTTGGAGACAACAACTTAAGTTTTCTACAATAGCGAATTATGACGAAGTAATTTCTCAGCGTGAAATTGACTTAAACCCTGAAACAATTACAGATATAGATTTTTCTGAATCAAAAAAGAAACCGAAGGCGATTGGTAAAAAATCATTAAAAGAGATTGAAGCTGAAGCGAGATTATCAACTAAAAAATCATTAGACGACCTTTATGATTATATTGATGACAGAAGACGTGCCGATTGGTTTGCTGTATATATAAATGCTATTGTGGAAGAGTTTGATCCACATACGTTTTATTTCGCTCCAGAAGATAAAGAACGTTTTGATAGAGATATTTCAGGGAAGTTTGAAGGTATTGGAGCACGTTTGCAAAAGAAAGTTGATGGCATTATGGTCAATGAAATCATTAGTGGTGGACCGGCTTGGAGAGCAGACGAGTTAGAAGTAGGAGATCAAATCCTTAAAGTAAGGCAAGAAGATGAAAAAGAAGCGGTTAATGTTGTTGGTATGCGCCTAGACGATGCTATTAAATTTATTAAAGGCCCAAAGGGCACTGTCGTGACTTTAACCTTGAAAAAAGTAGATGGAACCGTTAAGGATATTTCTATTAAAAGAGATATTGTTGAGTTAGAAGAAACCTATGCGAAATCTTCAATTGTAGAAAAAGAGGGGAAAACGTTTGGAATCATTAATTTACCTAAATTCTATATCAGTTTTGAAGATTATAATGAGCGAAATGCGGCTTCAGATATCAAACAAGAAATTTTAAGATTAAAAGAAGAAGGAGTTGAAGGTTTGGTAATGGATTTAAGAAATAATGGTGGTGGTTCTTTACAAACTGTAGTAGATATTGCTGGTTTATTTATTGAAGACGGACCAGTAGTGCAAGTAAAAACAACCGGTGAAGCTAAGGAAGTGCTTAGAGATAAAGATAAATCGATAGTTTGGGATGGGCCATTAGTGATTTTGGTTAACGAATTATCAGCATCTGCTTCTGAGATTTTAGCGGCTGCAATGCAAGATTATAAAAGAGGTATTGTTATTGGTAGTAAACAAACATACGGTAAAGGAACAGTACAAACGGTAATGGACTTAAACCGAATGGTTAAAAATAATACTAAAGGAGACATGGGGGCTTTAAAGTTTACCACTCAGAAATTTTATAGAATTAATGGTGGTTCTACGCAATTAGAAGGAGTTAAAAGTGATGTTGTGGTTCCGGACCGTTATAGCTATATCAATATTGGTGAAAAAGATCAAGAAAACCCATTACCTTGGGATAAAATTGATGCTGCAGATTATGAAGTTTGGGGCAATTATTTTGATTATGATACTACCATTAGTAAGAGTAAAGCAAGAATGGCTGCGAATGAACAATTGAAACTTATTGATGCAAACGCACAATGGGTGAAGAAAATAAGAGATCGTGAGTCGTATTCGTTAAATTATGATACTTATAAAAAGGAAATGCAGGTTAACGAAGAGGAAGCTAAACGTTTCTCAAAACTTTCAGAGTACCAAACGGATTTAACCTTTAGTTCTTTACCTTATGAAGTAAAACTAATGAATGAAGATTCTGTATTGTTAGAAAAGCGTAACCGTTGGCATAAAGCTTTAGCAAAAGATGTTTATGTAGAGGAAGCGATTAACGTACTTCACGATTTAAAAATGACTTATGCTGTAAAAAATAAAGTGGCTAATTCTGTGAAGAATTAAAATTATAAATGAGCAATCAAAATAATTCATTAACAAGCTTAGCGCTTCAAAAGTTTAAAAGGAACTTTTGGGGCGTTTTTAGTTTGGGTATTATCACGTGTATTGGTTTGATGTCTATTTTTGCTTATATATTAGCGCCAGATGCTTCTAGTAATGCAAATCAAATGCATTTGTCTATTCATTCAAAATCGCCTGGTTTTGAAGTGCAAATGCTAACTATTCCTTCAGGAATTGCATCGGATCAAAACCTCGTTTCAAAATTATTCTTTGGAACAAATAATACGGATACAGAGATTCCTATTCAATCTTATAACGAAAAAGATGGAGCCTTGTATTATGTAGAATATGCTTCAGACGGAGTATTAGGTAACGAAAAACAAATTGCGGTGTCACGATTTCCAAATTCAAACTATGAATCTTATATTGATAACAGAAGCTTTGTTTTTGGCACAGACAAATACGGAAGAGATTATTTAAGCCGAATTTTGATAGGCTCAAGGATTTCGTTTTTTATTGGTTTTGTTGCTGTTTTTATCTCCTTAATTGTTGGGCTTATAATGGGAAGTTTAGCAGGTTACTATGGAGGGAAAATAGATGCCTTTATCATGTGGATTATTAATATCACTTGGTCCATTCCAACCTTATTATTAGTTATTGCTATAACATTAGCGTTAGGGAAAGGTTTTTGGCAAGTTTTTATAGCTGTAGGTTTAACGATGTGGGTAGAAGTGGCAAGAGTGGTGCGAGGACAAATCATTAGTGCTAAAGAAATGCAATATGTAACAGCAGCAAGAGCTTTGGGTTATAATGATTATAGAATTATCACAAAACACATATTACCTAATGTTTTTGGACCATTAATCGTTATTTCTGCAGCCAATTTTGCAGCGGCCATTTTAATAGAAAGTGGACTGAGTTTTTTAGGCATTGGAGCACAACCACCAATGGCAAGTTGGGGAGCGATGATAAAAGACCATTACAATTATATTATTTTGGGCAAACCATATTTAGCCTTAATTCCAGGGCTTTGTATTATGCTCTTGGTAATGGCGTTTATGCTGGTAGGGAATGCTTTGCGTGATGCTTTGGATGTGAAGACTTAGTTGCTGTTTCTTAGTTGTTCAATTTCTTCGTTGGTGTCTTCAATGAAATTTAGCACATCATCTTTGCCTGTATAATTAGAAGCAGATGTCACAAAATAGGGTGGTAATTCTTCCCAGAATTTAAGTAGTTCTTGGCAGTATTCATCTACATGACGTTCAATCGCTTTTGGTTTTAACTTATCCGCCTTGGTAAAAATAATGCCAAAAGGAATCTCGCTTTCACCCATGTATTTCATAAATTCTACATCTATGGGCTGAGGTTTGTGTCTTATATCTACTAATACAAAAGCAGATACCAATTGAGTACGTTGCTCAAAATAATCAGTTATAAACTTCTGAAATTTCTTCTTAGAAGATTTAGAAACACGAGCATAACCATAACCTGGTAAATCTACTAGGTACCAGTTTTTATTAATAATAAAGTGGTTAATTAATTGAGTTTTTCCCGGACGGCCAGAAGTTTTTGCTAAACTTTTTCTATCGGTTAGCATGTTAATCAATGACGATTTTCCGACATTACTACGTCCTATAAAAGCATATTCTGGTAGGTTGTCTTTAGGGCATTTAGCCACTTCGGAATTACTAACTATAAATTCAGCTGATTTTATCTTCATCTTCAGTTCCCGTGAAAACAGGAGTCTTATTTAATTAAACTTAGTCTTTTGTGAAGTAAAAAAAGCGGGTTTTTCAAAAGGACAAATACTAGTGATTTTTTTTAAGTATAAGCTTTGTGTCTCTGTACCTTTGTGTAATATTTTTACTTCCTGCTTCCAACTTTTCAGTAGTCAAGCTTTTTTTTTACCTAAAATCCACGCTTCTTAAGCCAGCGCATTAAAATTTCATTAAATTCATCAGGATGCTCCATCATTGCGGCATGGCCACATTTGTCAATCCAATGCAATTCAGAATCTGGTAGTAACTCATGAAATTCTTCAGCGACTTCTGGTGGAGTTACTGTATCGTTTTTTCCCCAAATAATACAAATTGGTGTATTCATTTTTGGTAAATCTTTAGCCATGTTATGCCTTATAGCACTTTTTGCAATGGCTAAGGTTTTTATGAGTTTATTACGATCATTAACAGTTTCATAGACCTCGTCTACAATTTCTTTTGTTGCCACAGCTGGGTCATAAAAGACGTCTTGTGCCTTCTTTTTCATCACTTCGTAATCGCTTCGTTTAGTGTAGCCACCTCCCATGGCGCTTTCGTAAAGTCCAGAGCTTCCTGTGATTATAAGTGCTTTTACTTTTTGAGGATATAGTTTAGTGTGGTAGAGACCGATGTGTCCACCAAGAGAGTTTCCCAGTAGAATAACGTCTTCTAAACCTTTAAAATCAATAAAATCTCTTAGGTAGTTAGCAAAGCTTTTGACGTTAGTTTTTAGTAGCGACATGCTATAAATTGGTAGTTCTGGAATAATAACTTTATAGCCATTAGAACTAAAATATTTAGTCACGCCATCAAAATTGCTGAGCCCACCCATTAGGCCGTGCAACACAATAATTGGTGTGCCTTCGCCTACTTCAATATATCTAAATTCCTTTTCTTTTTTTAAAAGGTGTACCATGTGCGAGTTCGTGCTTATGTGTTAGAAACAAATATAACTAAATCCTTTAGAATATAAATAATATGGAAAAAATATCAATGTTTTTTATCGTAAGAATTTTAAGAGGCTTGTTGTTAATAATTCCCACTCAAAAATAATTGCTTAAAAGTCGAATTCATTGGTGTTAAAATATAACAGGAGGTTTTTAAACTAAAACTTATCAACAAATGTGGTAGAATGTGGTAAAAAGTGGTGATTTTTTCAATATCTTTGAATATTAATCGTTAAAGTGGTAAACGAAACCTTTTGAATTCATTTATAGGAACATACGAATGTAAAGCTGATGCCAAAGGAAGGCTAATGATACCTGCTGTGCTAAAAAAACAGTTGTCATCGGCCTTGCAAGATGGTTTTGTTTTAAAGCGTGCTGTGTTTCAGCCGTGTTTAGAATTGTATCCGATGTCTGAATGGAATAAAATGATGGAGAAAATAAATAAGCTCAATCGTTTTAAGAAAAAGAACAATGATTTTATTAGACGTTTTACTGCTGGAGTTAAAATGGTAGAAGTGGATAGTGCGGGGAGATTATTAATTCCGAAAGATTTGATCAGTTTTTCTGGTATACAAAAAGAAGTGGTTTTAGCTTCTGCTGTTAATATACTCGAAATCTGGGATAAAGATAAATACGAACAAGCTATTGATGATGCGGCTTCAGATTTTGCTGATTTAGCCGAAGAAGTCATGGGACAAGAGGAAGATGACGATGGATTATCATAATGCAGTATTACTTAAAGAAACCGTTGATGGTTTAGCTATTAAGCCCGATGGTGTTTATGTCGATGTCACTTTTGGTGGTGGTGGGCATAGCAAAGAAATCTTATCTAGGTTAGGGCCTAATGGAAAACTATATGCTTTTGATCAGGATAAGGATGCTTTAGAAAACGCCATTGATGATGATCGTTTTGTGTTGATTAATGAGAACTTTAGATTTATAAAACGATTTTTAAGATTTTATGGAGCTAAAGAAGTTGATGGAGTTTTAGCAGATTTCGGAGTGTCATCGCATCAGTTTGATGTTGCAGAGCGCGGTTTTTCTACGCGTTTTGAAGCAGATTTGGATATGCGAATGAATCAAGATAGTAAGTTGTCTGCTTTTGAAGTTGTTAATAATTATGATGAAGCGCAATTAAGAACGGTCTTATTTCAGTATGGTGAATTAAGAAATGCGCCAGCAATGGCAAGGGTGATTGTTGAGGAGCGAAAGACAGCTGAAATTAAAACAAGTCAGCAATTAAAAGCGGTTTTAAAGCCGTTTTTGAATCATCAAAAAGAAAATAAAGTTTTGGCACAAATCTATCAAGCGATTCGTATTGAAGTGAATCAGGAGATTGAGGCGTTAAAAGAGCTGTTGCTGCAAACACCTGAGGTCTTAAAAAAGGACGGGAGATTGAGTTTTATCTCATACCATTCCTTAGAAGATCGATTGGTGAAACGATTTATTAGAAATGGGTTGTTTGAAGGGGAGCCTGAGCGTGATATGTTCGGAAATTTTGAAGTGCCATTAAAAAAAGTTGGAGGTTTAATTGTGCCTTCAAAAGAAGAGATAAAACAAAACAATAGGGCTAGGAGTGCAAAACTGAGGATTGCTAAAAAAATATGAAAAAAAACATATACGGCATATTAAGGGGGAAGTTTCTAATCAGTGATGATTCGTTTAAAAATTGGCGTATCATCATTTTTATTTCATTTCTAGCAATAATAATGATTGCAAGTTCGCATAGTGCGGATCAAAAAGTATATCAAATCGCAAAGCTTACAAATGAAGTGAAAGAATTACGTTCGGCATTTGTGGATAAAAGAGGAAAGCTGATGCAGCTTAAAAAAGAATCTTTTGTAGAAGCTGAAATGAAAGATAAAGGAATTGGGATCTCCTTAAACCCACCAACAAAAATAATAGTAAAAACCTCAAAAGTAGGGAAGCATACAGATTAAGAAATAAGATGGGGTTTAAACCGTCTTAAGTATAATTAAATCTCGATTAACGAGTAAAATCACAACGTCAATAATAATAAGCTTTGGCAATAACAGAAAAAAACATATTAAACAGATTGTATTTCGTAGCAGGCTGCATGTTTGTGTTCGCCTTGGCTGTGGTGTTCAAGTTGGTGAGTATTCAGTTTATTCAAGGTGATGAATATAGGGCGCTTGCGGATAAGCGTACGTTAGAGAATTTTGATATTCCTGCAAATCGTGGTAATGTCTATTCTGCAGACGGCAGTTTGTTGGCGACGTCGATTCCTAAATACGATATTAGAATTGATGCTGTTCAGGCGAAAGAAGCAACGTTTGAAAAATATATTGGTGCTTTGGCAGATTCGCTTCATGCATACAAGGGAAAGCCAGCTTCGTATTATAAGAATGTTATTCGTAAAGCACGAAAAAATAAAAACAGATATTTTTTGCTGGCCAGAAATATTAGCTATTCCGATTATATCAGAATGCGCAATTTTCCATTACTAAATTTAGGTGCAATAAAAGGTGGGCTTATTGTAGAGCAAACAACAAGACGAGAGCATCCAATGGGAGAAATTGCAGCGCGTTCTATTGGTTATGAACGTTTTGATGATGAGGGTAATGTGAGTAGAGCAGGTATTGATGGTGCTTTTGGTGAGAAGTATTTGCAAGGTACTAATGGTAAACGTTTAAAACAAAAAATAGGTAATGGGCAATGGAAGCCTATTCGAGATTTCGATCAGATTGAGCCAAAAGATGGTTATGATGTTTATACCACTATAGATGTTAATATTCAGGATATTGCACATCACTCTTTGCTTGGGCAATTAGAAAAGTATGAGGCTGAACATGGTTGTGTTGTGGTTATGGATGTGAAAACAGGAGAGGTTAAGGCGATTGCTAATTTGGCTAAAACGTCTAAGGGTACCTATTATGAGAAGCGTAATTATGCCGTTTATGAATCTCATGAGCCGGGTTCTACGTTTAAAATAATGGCAATAATGGCAGCCTTAGAGGATAAGGTTATTGATACGTCTACGGTTGTGGATACTCAAAATGGAAATAAACGTTTTTATGGAAGAACGATTAGTGACTCCCATAGAGGTGGTTATGGTAAGATTTCTGTAGCTAAGGCTTTAGAGGTTTCTTCTAATATAGGAATGGCTACTGTTATAGATGATAATTATGCTAAGCAGCCGATGAAATTTATTAATCGTCTAAAGCAATGGAAGCTTAATGATTCTTTAGATCTCTCAATTATGGGTGAGGGTATTCCAGATATTCCTGAACCTGGTAAGTCCAATTGGAGTCGAAATGCATTGCCGTCTATGGCTTATGGTTATAATCTTACCATTACACCACTGCAAACTTTAGCTTTTTACAATGCGATTGCAAATAATGGTGAGTTAATAAAACCACGCTTTATAAAAGCGGTTAAGTCATTTGATAAAAATATCGAAGTTTTTCAGAAAGAAGTATTAGTTGATAAAATCTGTTCAGATAAAACCCTAGCAGAAATACAAGATATTCTTAAAAATATAATTATTCGTGGGACAGGGAAACGTATGTATTCTGAAACGTTTTCCATGGCAGGTAAAACAGGTACGGCTAGAACAGACTATGCAAACGCTGAAGAATGGAGGAAAGATAGAAAGTATATTTCTTCATTTGCAGGTTACTTTCCGGCTGATAACCCAAAGTATTCTTGCATTGTTGTTATTCATAAGCCTAGTACAAAAGTTGGGTATTATGGTGCTGATGTATCTGGACCAGTATTTAAAAGAATTGCGCAAAAAATATATACAGATACACCAATTATAGATGAGCTTGAGACTTTGGATTTTAAAGATGAGTTAGTTAACGAGGATTTTGAAAGCTACTATGAAATTGCGCGCAAATATAAAGAATTGATGCCTAGTGTGGTTGGTATGCCTGCTATGGATGCTATAGCGTTATTAGAAAATTTGCATGTAGATGTTAAGGTGAAATTAAATGGTACTGGTGTTATTAAAAAGCAATCGGTAGAGAAGCATCAAAAATTACGAACCAATCAAACCATTGTTTTAGAAGCGTCATGATGGTATTAAAAGACATATTATATAAGGTTACTATTAATGCTGTCGTTGGGAGCACCAATATTACGGTGCGCAACGTTCAATTTGATTCACGTCAAATTGAAGTCAATGATGTTTTTGTGGCTATTTCAGGAACCTTAACAGATGGTCATAATTATATAGAGAAAGCTATTAAAGACGGAGCAACTGCAATAGTTTGTGAAAGGCTTCCAGAAATTCTAGAAAATGGAATCACTTATATATCAGTAGCGAGCTCTAATCAAGCTATGGCGTATATGGCGGCTAATTTCTATGGTCACCCTTCCGAGAATTTAAAACTCGTTGGAGTTACTGGGACTAATGGGAAAACAACAGTTTCAAGTTTGCTGTATCAATTGTTTAAAAAAGCGGGTTATAAAGTCGGTTTGTTGTCAACTGTAAAGATTATGGTGGATAATACCACTTATAAGGCAACGCATACAACGCCAGATTCATTGACGATTAATAAATATTTACAGTTGATGAATGAAGAGGGTGTGGAATTCTGCTTTATGGAAGTGAGTTCGCATGGAATTCATCAAAGTAGAACAGAAGGCTTGAAGTTTGAAGGTGGTATTTTTACAAATTTGTCACACGACCATCTCGATTATCACGATACGTTTGCGGAATATAGAGATGTTAAAAAACGATTTTTTGATCAATTACCAAAAGAGGCGTTTGCATTAACCAATATCGATGATAAAAATGGCTTAGTGATGTTTCAAAACACAGAAGCTAAAAAATATACGTATGCCTTAAAAAATTATGCAGATTATAGAGCTCAGATTTTAGAAAATGAGTTTAGTGGGTTGTTGTTAAAGCTTAATGAAAGTGAATTGTGGACCCGATTAATAGGGAGCTTTAATGCTTATAATATTCTAGCCATTTATGGAGCGGCCGAATTATTGGGCTTGGATAAGGATGAAATATTACGGTTAATAAGTGAGCTTGAAAATGTTGCTGGACGTTTTCAATATTTTATTTCAGAAGGCAAGATTACTGCGATTGTTGATTATGCACATACACCAGACGCCTTAAAGAATGTTTTGGAAACTATAAATGATATCAGAACTAAAAATGAATCTCTAATAACCGTTGTGGGTTGTGGTGGGAATCGAGATAAAACAAAGCGGCCAAAAATGGCACATATTGCTTCTGCTTTAAGTACAAAGGTGATCTTAACTAGTGATAACCCGCGCAATGAAGTGCCTGAAACCATAATTGAAGATATGGAAAAAGGAGTGGAACCACAAAATTTTAAAAAAACATTATCCATAACGGATAGGAAGCAAGCTATTAAAACAGCGTGTCAAATGGCAGAGGAAAAGGATATTATTCTCATTGCAGGTAAAGGACATGAAACCTATCAGGAGATTAAAGGTGAACGCTTTGATTTTGATGATTATAAAATCGTTCAAGAGTATTTAAAACAATTGCAGAAATAAATAAAATCTTCCTGTTAGTTTTTTTTTAACCAGACAGGTATTAAAGTGTAACAAGAGAATGTTGTATTACTTATTTGAATATCTAGAAAAACAATTTCAGTTGCCAGGAGCATCACTTTTTGGGTTTATAACCTTTAGAGCAGCTGTGGCCATGATATTGTCGTTATTGATTTCTACGATTTATGGTAAGCGTATTATTCGATTTTTGCAAAAACAACAAGTAGGAGAAACGATTCGTGATTTAGGCTTAGAAGGTCAGGTTGAAAAGGCAGGAACGCCAACTATGGGTGGAATTATTATCATTCTAGCAACATTAATTCCAGTCTTACTTCTAGCAAAATTAGAAAATATTTATATCATCCTTCTGATTGTTACAACGTTGTGGATGGGTACTATTGGATTTATTGATGATTATATTAAGAAATTTAAAAATGATAAAGAAGGTTTAAAAGGTAAATTCAAAGTGCTTGGTCAAGTTGGATTAGGGGTTATAGTTGGTGCAACCTTATTTTTTCATCAAGATGTAACGCTGAAAGAAAAGTTGCCTATTCAGCAACAAAATGAAATTCGTGCTGAAAACCCAAATATACAAGCATCAAAATTATTTAAAGCTGAAGAGAAATCGACTAAAACAACGATTCCTTTCTTAAAAGATAATGAGTTTGATTATTCAGATTTAATTACATGGATTAGTCCTAGCTTAGGTAAATATACTTGGGTTGTGTTTATTCTCGTCAGTATTTTCATTATTACAGCAGTCTCAAATGGAGCTAATCTAACCGATGGCATAGATGGACTTGCAGCAGGAACATCTGCTATAATTGTATTAACCTTGGGAATTTTTGCATGGGTCTCTAGTAATATTGTGTTTTCAGGATACTTAGATATTATGTATATCCCAAGAGCTGAGGAAATTACCATTTACATCGCAGCGTTCGTTGGAGCTTTAATTGGGTTTTTGTGGTATAATACGTATCCGGCTCAAGTATTTATGGGTGATACAGGGAGTTTGACGATCGGTGGTATTATCGCTGTAATTGCTATTGCCGTTCGTAAGGAATGGTTAATTCCAATTTTATGCGGAATATTCTTAGCAGAGAATCTATCGGTGGTATTACAAGTTAGTTATTTCAAATACACCAGAAAGAAGTTTGGAGAAGGACGACGCATTTTTAAAATGTCCCCTTTGCATCATCACTATCAGAAATCGGGTTATCATGAAAGCAAGATTGTTACGCGTTTTTGGATTGTGGGAATTCTTCTAGCTATTATAACTATAGTAACCTTGAAAATTAGATAATGAAAAGGCTGGTAATTCTTGGTGGTGGCGAAAGTGGAGTCGGAACAGCGCTTTTAGGAAAAGCAAAAGGATACGATGTATTTGTATCAGATAAAGGAAAGATTAAAGAAAAATATAAAGACGTTCTTTTAAATAATGAGATTGAATTTGAAGATGAACAGCATACGGAATCAAAAATTCTAAATGCAGACATCGTCATGAAAAGTCCTGGGATTCCAGATAAAGTGACTTTGGTGAAACAAATTCGTGATGCAGGAATTTCGGTGGTTTCCGAAATTGAATTTGCTTCAAAATTTACAGAGGCTACTTTGGTGGCTATTACAGGGAGTAATGGTAAAACTACAACGGCAACGTTAACACATCATTTGTTAAGTCAAGATTTGGGTGTGGGTTTAGCCGGAAATATTGGAGATAGTTTCGCGAAGCAGGTTTTAGAAAAGAATCATGATAACTACGTGTTGGAAATTAGCAGTTTTCAATTGGATGATATCAAAGATTTTAAACCAAAAATTGCGATTATAACCAATATTACACCAGACCATTTAGATCGATACGATTATAAGTTTGAAAATTATATCGCTTCAAAATTTAGAGTGGTAGAGAATCAAACAGAGGAGGACTATTTTATATATGATGCGGATGATGAGGTCATTTTAGACTATATGAAAACGCATCAAATTCAATCCAAAAAATTGCCTTTTTCATTAACAAAAATTATTGAGGAAGGCGCCTATTTAGACAATAACAATATAATAATAACAATAGATAATAATAAAATCATTATGCCAACAGATAATTTAGCCTTAGAAGGGAAACACAACGTGAAGAATGCAATGGCAGCTTCTACTGTGGCGCATTTACTTAAAATTAGAAAACAAACGATACGCGAAAGTCTTGAGAATTTTCAAGGTGTTGAACATCGCTTGGAACACGTGTTAAAGATTAATAAAGTGCAATATATCAACGACTCAAAAGCAACCAACGTTAATGCAACCTATTTCGCTTTAGAAAGTATGGATGCTCCAACGGTTTGGATTGTTGGAGGTGTAGACAAAGGGAATGAGTATAGAGAATTATTCCAATTTGTAAATGAAAAAGTAAAAGCAATTATTTGCCTTGGTGTAGATAATGCGAAGCTTATGGAGTCTTTTGAAAATATGGTAGATGTGATTATCGAAACCCAATACATGAATGAAGCGGTAAAGATAGCATACAAATTGGCTAATGCTGGTGATAATGTATTGTTGTCTCCGGCTTGTGCTAGTTTCGATTTATTTGAAAATTATGAAGACCGAGGACGGCAATTTAAAAATGCGGTTCGTAATTTATAGAGATCTGTAATTCTTGTGTAAGCAGGAATTCAAAATATAATGGATACATAATTAGATTTCTGTATGTGCAGGAATAAGAAAACGGGAAATGCAAAATTTATTCAAACAGATAAAAGGAGATAGAGCCATTTGGGCTATAGTCACGCTGTTGGCTATATTTTCGTTTTTGCCTGTGTATAGCGCTGCAAGTAACTTGGCATATCATGGAGGGAATAGCAGTACGTTTTCCTTCTTTATAAAACACTTTATGCATTTGTTTTTGGGCTTTGCAATTATGTTTGGTATACATAAGGTGCCTTATAAATATTTCAGAGGCTTATCAATGGTGATGATTCCGATTGTATTTGTGTTGTTGTTAGTAACCATGTTACAAGGTACTACCATCGATGGTGCTAATGCGAGTCGTTGGATACAGATTCCTATCGTTGGGATGTCTTTTCAGACGTCAACCTTGGCAGCAGTAGTGTTAATGGTTTATGTAGCGCGGTATTTGTCAAAAATTAAAGATAAAGAAGTTCAGTTTAAAGAAACGATTTTGCCGTTGTGGACTCCTGTGTTTTTTATTTTAATCTTAATACTTCCGGCTAACTTTTCTACGACAGCCATTATTTTTACCATGATTATGATGTTGGCTTTTATAGGTGGTTATCCTTTAAGGTACTTGGTGTTAATAATATTATCTGGTTTTGTTGGTTTAACAATTTTTATTCTTGTTGCAAAAGCATTCCCAGAGACTATGCCAAACCGAGTAGATACTTGGATCAGTAGAATTGAAAACTTTTCTAATGGTGAAGATACAGAAGCGGATTATCAAATAGAGAAAGCTAAAATAGCGATTGCTACTGGTGAAATTAAGGGATTAGGACCAGGAAAAAGTATTCAGAAGAATTTCTTACCTCAGTCGTCTTCAGATTTCATTTTTGCTATTATTATAGAGGAATATGGACTGATTGGCGGTGTGTTTATATTGGTTTTGTATTTGTGGTTCTTGTTTAGAATAGTTGTTGTAAGTCATAAGTCAGATACCATTTTTGGTAAGTTATTGGTTTTAGCAGTTGGTTTGCCAATTGTGTTTCAGGCTTTAATTAATATGGCGGTTGCAGTTGAATTATTTCCTGTAACAGGACAAACGTTACCATTAATAAGTAGTGGAGGAACCTCTATTTGGATGACCTGTTTAGCTATAGGAATTATATTAAGTGTAAGCGCTAAGCGTGAAGAGTTAAAAGAACAAGAAGATTTGGAGGATAGTCCATTGGCGATTTTAAGTGAAGCTATTTAATGAGTAATTATAAATTTATATTATCAGGAGGAGGAACAGGAGGACATATTTATCCTGCGGTTGCGATTGCAGACGAATTAAAGTCGCGTTATCCTGATGCCGAATTCTTATTTGTGGGTGCTTCAGACCGAATGGAAATGGATAAAGTGCCACAAGCAGGCTATAAAATTGAAGGCTTATGGATTTCTGGAATTCAGCGTAAATTGACTTTAAAGAATTTAGCATTTCCGTTTAAGTTGATAAGTAGTTTGTTGCGTTCAAGGAAAATTGTAAACAGATTTAAACCCGATGCCGTTATTGGTACAGGTGGTTTTGCAAGTGGACCATTATTACAAGTGGCGTCATCAAAAGGAATTCCGAGTGTAATTCAAGAACAGAATTCATTTCCGGGAATCACAAACAAGTTGCTTTCTAAAAAAGTAAACACTATTTGTGTGGCTTATGAAGGCTTAGAGAAATTCTTTCCAAAAGATAAAATTAAACTGACAGGAAATCCGATTAGAAAAGATTTACTAGAAGTAAAGAATAAACAAGTTGAAGGTAAAAAAGCTTTTAATTTAAAAGAAGATAAACAAACGCTTTTAGTGTTAGGTGGAAGTTTAGGAGCAAGACGAATCAACCAATTAATAGAATCGAATATCGAGTTTTTTGAGACTCAAGAGGTTCAAGTAATTTGGCAATGTGGAAAATTATATTACGATCAGTATAAGCATTATAATGAATTGAAGAATATACAAGTGCATGCGTTTTTAAATCAAATGGATTTGGCCTATGCTGCAGCTGACGTCATTATTTCTAGAGCAGGAGCCATTTCGGTTTCGGAATTATGTATTGTCGGAAAGCCTGTGATTTTTATCCCGTCTCCAAACGTGGCTGAAGATCATCAAACTAAAAATGCGAAATCAGTTGCAGATAAAAATGCGGCTATTTTGATAAGAGAAAAAGAATTAGATGCTGATTTTCAAAAGAAATTTTTAGAATTAATGTCTAATGACGGAAAGCAAAAAGAATTAAGTAAAAATATTGAAGCTTTAGCTTTGGTGAATGCCACTAATGCCATTGTTGATGAAGTTGAAAAACTATTGGGAAATAAATGAATTTTGAAACGATAAATAACGTCTATTTTATTGGTATCGGAGGAATCGGTATGAGTGCGCTTGCGCGTTATTTTGTAGCCAATGGTAAGCAAGTGTCTGGGTATGACAAAACACCAACAGACATCACAAAATCACTAGAGGCTTTAGGAGTTGAAATTCATTTTGAAGATGATATCAATAAGGTTTCAAACGCATTTTTAAATCCGGAAAATACACTTGTCGTTTATACACCTGCAATTCCAAAAGGACATTCTGAATTTAATTATTTTAAAGATAATGGTTTTTATCTTTTAAAGCGCTCAGCGGTTTTAGGCGAAATTACAAGGCAAACCGTGTGTCTTGCAGTTGCTGGTACGCATGGAAAAACAACAACAACGAGCATTTTAGGGCATTTGTTGAAGGCGTGCAATGTTCCTGTTATGGCCTTTTTAGGTGGTATTAGTGAAAATTATAATTCAAATTTAATTATTAACGGAACGGAAGTCACAGTTGTAGAAGCTGATGAGTTTGATCGTTCGTTTTTAACCTTATCGCCAGATTTAGCTTGTATTACTTCAATGGATGCTGATCATTTAGATATCTATGGTAATGCCGAAGAGTTGGTAAAAACCTTCAAGGATTTTTCAGAGTGCATTAAGCCCAACGGAAAATTATTTATAAAAAATGGTTTGCCGTTACAAGGTGTTACTTATGGTATAGAGGATGATTCGGACTATTGTGCACAAAATATTTCTATAGAAAATGGTAGCTATGTGTTTGATGTAAAAACTCCAAATGGCATCCATAAGGATTTTAAATTTAGTTTACCAGGTAGGCATAACCTTTCTAACGCTATTATTGCTTTGGCAATGGCAGCAGAATATGGTTGCTCTTATGACGATTTATCAAAGGCTTTGGAGACCTATAAAGGCGTGAAACGACGATTTACGTATCAAATTAAAACGGATGATTTTGTTTTTATAGATGATTATGCACATCATCCTGAGGAGATTAATGCCGTATATCAGGCAGTTAGGGAAATGTATCCAGGCAAAAAAGTGTTGGCCATATTTCAACCTCATTTGTTTAGTAGAACAAGGGATTTTATAGATGGTTTTGCTGAAAGTCTTTCAAAATTCGATGAATTATTGTTGTTAGATATCTATCCAGCAAGAGAACTGCCCATAGAAGGAGTGACTTCAGAATGGCTTTTAAATAAGATTGAAAATTCAAATAAAAAATTAGTTCAAAAATCACATTTAATTGATGAAATAGAAAAATCTGATGCTCAAATTGTATTAACTATTGGAGCAGGAGATATAGGGGAAGAAGTAAAACATATCAAAGAAGCGTTTTATGTTGAGAATTAATTATAACTACATTAAAGTCATAGGTTTGTTGCTTTTGGTTGGCTTTTTGTTTGCCTTTTCCAATGAAAGAAATAAGGGGCGAAAAGTGAGTGCGCTTAACATAAAATTTTTGGGTGAGAATAAATTATTTATTACAGAAGCAAATGTTAGTAAATTGTTAATACTAAATCAAGAACCTGTTTCGGAGCAACCCAAAGATATTATAGATTTGAACGAATTAGAAATTGCCCTGAATTCTAATCCAATGATTAAGCAAGCCGAGGTGTTTATGTCAGTAAACGGAAGGCTTTCAGCTGAAATCGAACAAAAGAGACCTATAGCAAGAGTCAACACAAATGCATCATATTATATAGACGACGAAGGTGGTTTTATGCCTTTGTCTCATAATTATGCTGCAAGAGTTCCACTCGTTACCGGAAATATTAAGAAAAATAAGCTTGAAACTGTCTTTCAATTTGCGAAATTTGCAGACGGAGATGATTTCTTGAAGAAGCATGTAATTGAGATTCGTCAAAATGATGATGAAACGATTGATTTCAAAATTCGGAAAAGTGATTTTAAAGTCCACGTAGGAACCTTGAAAAATCTCGAAAAAAAAATAAATAATTTTAAGGCGTTTTACCAAAAGGCTTTAAAAGACCAGATTCTAGATCGCTACAGTGTAGTGAATCTTAAATTTGATAAACAAGTTATTTGCACCAAAAAGTAAACTATGGACAAACAAAACATTTCGGTAGGTCTAGATATAGGAACCACAAAAATTGTGGCCATGATTGGTCGCAAAAATGAGTATGATAAAGTTGAAATTTTAGGTTTAGGTAAAGCCAAAAGTATGGGTGTGCATCGTGGTGTGGTTAATAACATCACCCAAACAATTCAGTCTATTCAGCAAGCTGTGCAAGAAGCAGAGGCAGCTGCTAATGAAAAAATTGTAGATGTGACCGTGGGTATTGCAGGTCAGCACATTCGTAGTTTACAGCATAGTGATTATATCACACGTCCTAATTCTGATTTAGTAATAGATGAAGCAGATATAGACCGTTTAATTAATCAAGTGCACAAATTGGTAATGCTTCCTGGAGAAGAAATTATTCATGTATTACCACAAGAATTTAAGATTGATGGTCAGGCCGAAATTACAGAGCCTATTGGAATGTACGGTGGACGCTTAGAAGCAAATTTTCATGTTGTAGTTGGTCAGGTTTCATCAATAAGAAATGTTGGTCGTTGTATTAAAAGCGCAGGTTTAACTTTAGAAGGGATCACATTAGAACCCTTAGCTTCTGCAAATGCGGTATTGAGTAGAGAAGAGAAAGAAGCAGGTGTAGCGTTAATTGACATAGGAGGTGGAACAACGGATTTAGCTGTTTTTAAAGATGGTATTATTCGTCATACTGCAGTAATTCCTTTCGGTGGAAATGTAATTACTGAAGATATAAAAGAAGGCTGTTCAATTATTGAAAAGCAAGCTGAGCTTTTAAAAGTAAAGTTTGGTTCGGCATGGCCAGGTGAAAATAAGGATAACGAAATTGTTTCTATTCCAGGATTACGTGGAAGAGAGCCAAAAGAAATCACCTTAAAGAATTTGTCTAAAATTATTCACGCAAGAGTAGTAGAAATTATAGAACAAGTTTATGTTGAAATAAAAAATTACGGACACGAAGAGCAAAAGAAAAAATTAATAGGTGGTATTGTATTAACTGGTGGTGGAGCGCAATTAAAGCACCTAAAACAATTGGTAGAATATATCACAGGAATGGATACGAGAATAGGATATCCTAACGAGCATTTGGCAGGAGATAGTGATGAAGATATTGCAAGTCCTTTATTTGCTACTGCTGTTGGTTTAGTTATGGATGGCCTAAAACGTCAAGAGCGTAAAAAAGTCGAAACTATTGAGGAAGAGGTGGAAGACGTTGTTGAAGAAGAAGAAGAAGAGATCCCAGAACCAGAAATAGAAGTTAAAGTAGAAACTCCTACAAAAGAGCGTCGTTCGTTTTTAGATAAGTTAACAGAACGCGTAAAGGATTTTTTGGATAATGCGGAGTAAATTCCGATGAGTATAAATAAATATAAATGTTGGGGCAACTAGTGAGTTGTCTGTGAGTACAAAGAATAGAATAATAGAAAACCCATAATTATCATGAGTAGTAGCAACGAATTTGGAAACATTTCATTTGATTTGCCAAAGCACCAATCAAACGTCATCAAAGTAATTGGTGTCGGTGGTGGTGGTAGTAATGCCATTAACCACATGTTTCAACAAGGCATCAAAGGAGTCGATTTTGTAATCTGTAATACAGATTCTCAAGCACTTCAAAGTAGTGGAGTTCCTAATAAAATTCAATTAGGAGTTAATTTAACTGAAGGTTTAGGTGCAGGAGCCAATCCAGATGTTGGAGAAGAAGCGGCAATAGAAAGTTTAGAAGACATTCGTAGAATGTTAGATACCAATACAAAAATGGTATTTATCACAGCAGGAATGGGTGGTGGAACAGGAACAGGAGCTGCGCCAGTCATTGCTAAAATGGCTAAAGAACTCGATATCCTTACCGTTGGAATTGTAACGATGCCATTTCAATTTGAAGGTAAAATGCGTAACGCCCAAGCACAACGTGGTATTGAAAAACTACGTTCTCATGTCGATTCGTTAGTGGTTATTAATAACAATAAACTACGTGAAGTTTATGGAAACCTTGGGTTTAAAGCTGGTTTTTCTAAAGCCGATGAGGTCTTAGCTACAGCATCGCGAGGAATTGCGGAAGTTATAACTCATCACTATACACAGAATATCGATTTACGTGATGCGAAAACCGTATTAAGTAATAGTGGAACAGCGATTATGGGATCTGCTACAGCTTCGGGTCAAACTAGAGCACAAGAAGCTATTATGAGTGCCTTAGATTCTCCATTACTTAATGATAATAAAATTACAGGTGCTAAAAACGTATTGTTGCTTATCGTTTCTGGCTCTCAGGAAATTACTATTGATGAAATTGGAGAAATAAATGATCATATTCAATCTGAAGCAGGATTTGGAGCCAATATTATTATGGGTGTTGGTGAAGATGCAGAGTTACAAGAATCTATTTCTGTAACAATCATTGCTACAGGATTTGATTTGGATCAGCAAAATGAAATTTCTAATACAGAAACTAAGAAAGTAATTCATGCCTTAGGAGAAACTACTGAAACAAGTACTCAAGAAAAAGAGCCTGCAATTATTACTCCAGATATTGTTTTAGAAAAAGAAAAGGAAGCACCTATTGTACGTCATACTTTGCTTGAGGAAGAAGTAGAAGTGACTAAAGTTACCCCAAAAGCAGAGGCTGAGCCTAAGACTGAGGATAATAATGATATGAACATCATCCCAACTACAGATTTCTTAAGAAATATGAATATCGTGTATGATGAAGTTTTAGATACAAAACCAGAAACGTCAGTTAAGCCAGAAGAGTTCGTTATTACGCCAATAGAGAATAAAGCAGAGACCATTGAGCCTGAACCAGAAGAGCAAATAACATTAACCTTCGATTTACCTATCTCTAACACATCACCTAAGCCTGTGGATGAAGATAGAAAAGAAGAGAAAATGTTCTTTAGCTTAGATGAAGAGGTTAAAGAAATTGATGTCAATGAACCAGTAGAAATTATCGCTGTAACTGAAGTTAATGAACAAGGTGAAAAGCGTTATGCTTTAGATGATTTTGAAACCTTTCAATCTTCTATAAATACAAAAAAGGAAAAAACAGAAGTAAAAGAAGAAATTGTTTTTGAAAAGAAAACACTTCCTTTAGATGAAACTGTTGAGGTGTCTGAAGATGAGATTGATCCAATGAATAGTCCAATATCAGATTTACTTATAGCTCGTGCAGATGAGCGTAGAAGAAAAATGAAAGATTTTAACTATAAATTTAATAATGCAAAAATAGACGAAATTGAAAGAGAGCCTGCTTATAAAAGACAAGGTGTTAATTTAGAAGATGCTCAGCATTCCTCTGAAACGAAAGCTTCAAGAATGTCAGTAGGAACGGACGAGAATGACGACATTCAATTAAGAAGTAATAATTCATTTTTACACGATAACGTAGATTAGTAGCAAATTTTTATTATGGTGTTAAAACACTAAAATCAAGCCCAAAAAGTCACTCATGCTTTTTGGGCTTTTTGTTTGTAAAAAAAAATAAAGGTATCTCTGTTTCTTCTGTAAGCTAAGACGAACTTTTTAGTATCTTCGCATTCTTATTTAAAGGAACATTACTATGAGTTTACAAGTCGATATAATGACTGCTATGAAAGCAGCGATGAAAGAAAAGGATCAAACAGCTTTGGCTGCATTGAGAGCTGTAAAATCAGAAATATTATTAGCACAAACATCTACCGGATATAAAGAGGATATTTCTGAAGAAGAAGAAATAAAAATCTTGTCTAAAATGGTAAAACAACGTAAGGATAGTGCTGCTATTTTTTTAGAGCAAGATCGTAATGATTTAGCAGAACCTGAATTAGCTCAAGCAGAGATAATCAGTCAATTTTTACCGGAAGCCTTAAGCGAAGAAGAAGTTGAAAAAGTCGTTGTTGATACTATTAAAAAGATTGGAGCTGAAGGCATGAAGGATATGGGTAAGGTAATGGGAATAGTAAGTAAAGCATTGGCAGGTAAAGCTGATGGAAAAACGATTTCAAATATTGTAAAGGCTAAATTGTCTTAAATACATATACGAATAAGACACCTGTTTTTGCAGGTGTTTATGGCTGCGTAGTTCAACTGGATAGAATATCAGATTTCGGCTCTGAGGGTTGGGGGTTCGAATCCCTTCGCGGTCACAATACATAAATTGTAGTATAAAAAACGCCAAGCTTGCTTGAGCGTTTTTTTTATTGAATGTTTTTAGAGAAGTGAAGTCTGGGTTCAAAGCGTTGTTTGTAGTTGCAAAACAATATCTTTTAGGGTTTTATGGTGGTAAAAGTGGTCAATTGACTGCTTTTTCTTGTTAATAAGCTAAACATTATTGATTTTTTACTTCAATAAAAGATTAATTAATAACTTATGAGTTCTAAAACAGATTAGAATGAAGAAAATAATGACAATATTATGTGTCGTACTGATGTGTTCTTGTAAAGTTCATCAAAGATCAAACATTAAATCTAATGAAGAATTTATAGTAGAATTAAAGCGTCCTCAAACACGTGGAGGTTTAGTTGAGACTGCTTTAGAAGGTATCTTTTTTGGAGCGTCATATCTAGCAGAGAAAACATCAAAATCCTTATCAAATACTTATTCTCAGTCGCTTTCTATCAATAATTATTACAATACTGATTTAGGAAAGGTTAAAAAAACGTATAAAGAGATTCATATTAAAAAATTCTCTAAACCTGATGACACTGTAAAGAAAGATGAAATTACTGCTATTGTTAAAGATGACTTCAATAAAACACCGAAGTCTAGAGGGCATGCAAATGCACTTAATATTAATGATGTCATCAGAGTTGAAGAAGATGATTTGTTAAATTTTTACGCTGTAATTGAGTTAATTAGCGACCCAGAAAATCCTGGGATTACTAGGTTAAGTTTTAATGAATTGCGTGTGTTTTTCTCCAAAACTAAAGTGTATAGTGATGAAGATCTAAACGCTAGAGTTTCAATCGCTATTGAAGGTCAATGGAGAGGTGACGACGGTACACCCAAACATGCAACGCTGATTGAGCAAGAATACGATTTTAAAGATTTAAAATACGGAGCCGATAATTTAATTGCAAAACCAATTTTGTCTCCATGGTACTATGATATTCCTACAACCACACTTGTTGACAATAATAGTAATTACGGTGTTGTAAAAGTCAATGTAAGATTAGAAGAATATGAAGGAAATAAAAGTAAGTATATTAGTAAACTACCAAGTATGCTAAGTGATAATAAAGATGCTATTGTTACTGACGGTGCTTCTGTTATCGAAAAAATCACAAATTGATATATTGTTCTATAACCACATTGTATAGAGACGCTTTGAGATATGCTATTCTGACTTCTGTTTTAATAGTCACTTGGAATGTATTACTTGTGAGTTTTTTTAAATAAAATTATATGCGATTACCATCATTAATTGGTTTGTTTTTATGGTCTCTTGGTTTACATGCTCAAGGGGATTTTTTGGAAACGCATACAAAATTGAATGATTTACTCATCAATAAGACGGGTAATGAGTTGATGTTTGCCAATGATAGTTATATTTATTTTGCCGATTTTAATACTTTAAAAGTTAAAGATTCTATTAAAATTGTGACATCAGATAATGTTTATATTGATCAACTACAGTTGGTTAATGGCGCTAATCCATTCGTAATAATTAAGACGAAAAATAGAAATACCTACTATCAAGAGTTTTATGAATACCCAGAAGATTCTCTGTATATTTTCAATCTAAATCTTAAGTCTGTAGTCAACAAATTTGCAGGAAACTTGTATGCGAATTTTAATGAGAAAACTTCAAATCAATCTGTTGTTGCTTATAACAACTTTCGTCCTTATAACAGTCCTCGCACAAGGAAAACCTTTAATAGTGCGCGTCAAGGAGGATTGCAAGTGTTTCCTGAGAAAACCCAAGTAGCCGCTTCGGGTATAGTTCGTAATTTGAAAATAAATTCGAAGGGCAGCGAAGTAGCGATTGTTTATTTTGATTCAATTGCTAAAAACTCTGATTATTACTATACACTTGAATTACGAAGTTTACCCAATCTAGAAATTATAAATTCTAAGCCTATTGTGGGGCGCCCTAAATCAATATATTTTTCTAAGGACGATAGCTATTTAGTTTTAAAGAAGGATTACAGTACTATAGGTTCAACCTCCCTATCTGCAGAAGAAGACGTGGATATATACGAATCTAAAACCTTGAAACAACTTAGAGAGATACCCAACAGCTTATACATCGAAAATGTAATTGAAAATGGAAATGTTTGGAAGAAAGTTAAGAGTGAGGTTATTAACAACAGTTATGGAACAAATGAAATTAAGCATCGCATTTGGTCTAATTTAACGCCGTTTGCAATCATCGATGGTTTTGTTAAAATAAATAGCGATGAGCTCTTAATTTATGGAAATAAAGGCTACGGTTTTTCAGGAGAAAAAAATGGTATTTATAAGTATTCATTGTCAAATAATGCTATTTATTCAAAGAATTTAAAGGTCGCGGTGTTAGATACGTTATTTCAAAGAGATAAGGTGTTGATTTCAAATAATAAGGTGAATGGCGATCATCCTCAACTCGATAGAAATAAAAACATAATGCAATTGCATAGCGGTAAAAAATTGCAACTATGGTCTACTCTAGATAAACGAAAACTTTATGATTTTGAGTTTGATACTGCTATAAATGCGTTTTTGCACCCTTTAGGGCACTCTAGTTTTATTTTTCAGTCTTATGAAGGAAAATCATTTAATGAATTTAAATTGCGATACCTAGACTTACAGACCGGAATTGCAACTACCAAATTATTTACTGAATCCGATTTTAACGCATTACGCTCCAAGTGTTTTAACAGCGATGGGCAAGGAGATAGTTGGTTGTGTAATGATGGTACTGCGCGTCTTTGGAAGATTAATGCGAAAAGTAAAGTGATTACAGGGTTAGAGGATTATTCGAATCCTAATTATTATAGAACCGATATTGAGGTATTCAAAAATATCCCTGAAACTAACAAAGTAATAATTGCTTTAAGAAGCGTTAATGTAGCACCAAATCATTCAGTCACTGAATCAAAATTTGAAGGCTTTAAAATTTACGATTCAAATACAAATACTTTAACGGATATTTCTAATCTTAAAGAAAATCTTGAGGTGTTTCCAGTGTCATCAAACGCGTTAATATTTCAAAACGGAACTCACTTAAAACTATTTAATTTAAAGAAAGACACATCAAGAAATTTACAAGCCTTAACGGGTTATACTATTTCAAAAATTGTGAAGCATAAAAACGTAGCGAACATTATTCTTGAGAACAATGAAAAGTTTGCGGATAGTTTATTAATCTTAGAATATAAGGATGATGCAAATGAAATTTCAAATACATTTAAAGTGCCATATAGTACAGGTCATTTTTTAAATGATGACGGGTTTCATTATAAAAAATCAGACCAATATTTTACATATAATAGCACATTAAACGAAAACGTCGTTTGGGAAAACCCTGAAAGTCTGTATACCCAAAGTACAGACCTATGCCTAACGTTAGATGGTAAAATGTTATTTAGAAATGAATCGTTGTTCAATCTAAATACACTAGAGTTAGAAGCTCAAATTCCTGGGTTTTACAATAGTGTTTTACTCGAAGAGAATCAGTTGTTTTATGTAGATTCACAACAATACAATGTGGAAAAGCCATTTTTTCAGTTTAAAATTGGAGAACAGCATAATTTAGAGTCGGTCTATTGGGAGAGTGAAAAATTTTCGATAAAAGGACATGATTATCCTAACGTAACACAATTCTCCAAAAATAAAAAGTTTGTTTTAGCATATAAAACGGGATTGTATGAAGGACAGACTTTATATCTAATAAACCTAGAGGATAAAACCATAAAGACTAAGAAAATAAAGTTTCATCTTAATACTGTCCGGTTTTCTGAAGATGAATCGCGTTTAGTATTAGTTAATAGAACGAATACGTTTCCATCTCAAACCATCAGTCAATTTTACGAGACTAATACCTTTAAACTTATTAATGAGATAGATGTAAATTACAGTAGTCACATTAATACAAATAGTATACTTCATATAAACGGGTCGTACTTGGTGCATAGTCGTATTGATGCTAATCAGTTAACAGAAGTGAATCGTTATTTTGCTCGTAAACAATTGTCTATTGGAACCTATGTCGGCTCAAAAGAACTTATAGTTGCGGGTTCTGATACTGGTGAATTGGTATTTTGGAACTTCGATAATCAATCGCCTATTAAAACATGTAAAGTTTCCGATTCTGAGATTTTAAAAATTCAAGAAATTAATAATGCTTTATTTATACTTTCTAAAGATTGCTAAAGTAAGTATCGTTAGTTTAGAGGATTTAGAGCTTGAAGTCACCTGTTCTTTTTTTGAAAAAGACCAATCGGTATCCGCCGCATGGTTTACACCAGAGGGGTATTTTAAAGCAAGTAAAACAGATATTAGAAATTTTCACTTTGTAAAGGATGGTAAAGTTTTTCCTTTATTAGATTATTCATTGTTTCTGAATAGGCCAGATGTATTAATGAAAAAAGTAGGGTTTACACCAAAGTTAATTTACAATGAATACAAAAAAGCCTATTTAAAACGACTTAGTCGAAATAATTATTCTGAAAATACCGCTATTCTAAGTCTGAAAAGACCAACTGTTATTTTAAAGAATAGAGCCGATATTACCTCAATTACAAATAAAAATAATCTGTTATTGGACATTCAAAACACTTCCAACGCAGAGGAATTAACAATTTATATAAATGGTGTACCTGTTCAGAACGAAAAAATTAAGAATAAGGCTCTAATTTCTACAACTATTGTCTTAAATAATGGTATGAATCGAGTTAGTATTATCACTAAAACTGCTGAAGGTATTGAGTCTGATCCAATCACATTTGAAACTAAAACTATTATAAAAAGGGAGAAGTCAAAAGTTTATTATGTTGGTGTTGGAGTGTCAAAATATAAGGATAGCTCAATGAATTTAAAGTATGCCGATAAAGATGTACGGAGGTTAACCGATGTTTTTCTAAGTGAATTTGAAGGGAGAATAGAAATAGATACTTTGCTGAATCAAAATGTAACAAAGACCAATATCAAAGCTTTAAAAAAGAAACTTAAACAAACATCTATAGATGATACCGTGATTATTTCATTTTCAGGACATGGTTTAATTGGTGCTGATAATACATTTTATTTTGGAGTGCACGACATCGATTTTGATTCTCCTGAAATTGATGGCATTAATTATGAAGAAATCCAAGATTTACTGACTAACATTCCAGCAAGGAGGAAGCTATTATTGTTAGATGCTTGTCATAGTGGTGAGTTAGATGTCAATGAAAATACAGACACAAATACAAATATTGATGAGAAAGTGACTCAAAATATCCCCATAGGTGCCAAAGGAAGTAAGGCTAAAAAAACGGAAGGAAGTAATGGAGATACGTTTCAACTTATGCAATCATTGTTTTATGATTTAGATCGAGGTAATGGCTCGTATGTTATTTCTGCTGCAGCCGGATCTGAATTTGCTTATGAAGATGATAAATGGAAAAACGGTGTATTTACCTATAGTTTTATTAATGCACTATATGATTTGGGATATGATACGTGGCAAGGGGATTTAGGTATTCCAATTTCTAAAATTAAGAAATATGTGTACGATCATGTAAAGAAATTGACCAATAATAAACAGCAACCAACATCTCGAGCAGAAAATCTAGAATGGGATTGGGTTTTAGAATAGTCGTTTTAATCTATGCCATCAATTTCATTAAGCGATAAGTAATAGCATGGTAACATTCTATTGTAAAGCGATTATCATTCTCGTTTTAAAAAAATAAATTCGCCACCTTCATGGTTGGCATTTTTTATAACTCCATATTGTGGAATATTCTCAGTATTTGATAATACAACCTCTTGAATTGTATTAAAAAGATCACTAGATTTTAAATAACTTTTTTCATTTTCTGCTAGTGTTTTTAATAGGTATTTAATAAATACGCTTTGGTCTGGTACAGGTTTATCTAAACCACTTGTCATTGCATTTCTACCATTTTTAGTCAGTAGTTTTTTTAAGACGAAATCTGATGAATTTGTGTTTACATCTCTATTGTATTCAAATATAGATCCACTGAAACAAGCATCGCTAATAAGTAGTGTATGTTTTGTCTTTATATTGGTAATGTAGTCTTTAATATCTAAATTAGACATCCAAGTGCCTTTGTTGTCTATTTCTGCATCAGAAGGTAACCAATACCCTCGCTTAAATCCTTCGTCATAAACTCCGTGGCCAGCATAAAAAATAAGTAAGTGATCTGTAGGTGAACTTATTTCATAAATGGAATGTAAGGCCTTAAATATATCTTTACGAGTCGGGTTTTCAAGAAAGATAATATTGGCATCGTCAAAGCTGTATTTTGACCCCAAAATGGTTTTTAATTTTTTGGCGTCAGAAATGGGAAAGCTTAAATCCTTTATAGCGTCATCATTGTAGTTTTGCTCAGCAATAATCAATGCTCTATAAGTGAATTCTGTTAAAGGATTGGTTTCGTTTTTTAAAACTTTAGCTCCTCTTGTTTGTAAATTTAAAGCTCCCTGAGCACTTAATTCATTGAGTTGGTTGGTTAACAAGTCAATCTGTGTTTTAAGTGTTTTTATCTCTGCTTTTTTTAAATTATTTTCGCTTTGAAGAAAACTGATTTTTTCACTATCAGTCATTTTAGCAAAACGCATGGCTTCTTCTGCCGCTTTTTTCTAGAATCTGCCGTGCTGATCTTGGAGCTAGATTCTTTATGTCTTTGCAATTTTAGTTTCAATGTAGCAGCTTTTTTGCTGTAGGCCATAGCTTCATCAATATTACCTAAGTCATGATGTAAACTTGAAATTTCGTTTAATTTGATCAGGTATTCAGATGTTAGTTTTCCTTTTTTTATGGTTTCGATTTCTAAAACGGCAGCCTCTAACTCAGATGAGGTTTTGGGTTTGTAAGCGTCAATAGCAACGTTATAAGGCATATTGCCATTTTTGTCAAGGATATTATAAGCAAAATCATAGGTGTACATTTCGGTATAATTAGCTTTCACATATTCTAAAGAAGAATTATCCTCATTTTGAATTATAGGGTCAAAATTTATAGGTTCGGCAGAAGCAAAGCCTTTTAAGGTTAGTGTTTCATATGGTGGACCAAAATTAAAGAGGCAAGACTCTACAGAAATAGTTTGATGAGGTTCTAATCGTCTTTCGCTTCCCAAGAGAGCACAGTTCACATTAGGAATAAATGACTGTATTTCTCCTCTACTATTTATTTCAATAATACTAAAATATATAGGAAGATCCGATAGGTTGGTTACTTCTAATATCGCAACACTCTCATTAGCATTAAAGTTAATAATCCCATCGCTTTTTGATAGGTGTTGTAGAACTGGAGCGTTTACGACTTTACCATTTTTATATGTTATGGGTTTTATTTTGAATTGAAAGGCGTATAAGGGATTTTTTAATCTTAAATTTTTAATCCTATAACCATAAGCATATTGTTGAATCTTGTCTTTTATAAGTGCTAATGTTTTATTGGGTTTAGAATTGTCGATTTTATAAATAGTTTGCATTTCAGGTAACCTCGTCAAAGTATAATTGGAACCATCAAAGGCGAGTAGTAAGTTGCTGGTTTTTAAATTAGGATGTAATAGTCCTATGTGTTTATTATTTAAAAATTCTGTAAGGTCTAACTTAAAATTATCATTAGTTATTGAAGCATCTATAGTTATTTTAAGTCCTACAGAATTAAATGATGGTGCCGCTTGACTATAACCAAGGGCCACAGACCAAAATAAAACAATCGCTAAAATGCTTCTCATAGTTTATTCTTTTTTTCTTACAATTTCATAGACAAACTCCGTACTGTAGCCATCGACACGTTCTGTGGTTCTATTACTTTTACTGCCTCTAATTTGTGTAAAAGTTTGCCCAATAAAGCCTTCTAAAGGATTCTTGCTACCTCGTGTTGTATGCGCACCTCTAGATTGTACTGTTGGTTGAAAGTTGATAGGTGTTGGAGTGGCAAACCCTTTTAATATTAAGGTTTCATAAGGGGCGCCAAATTCATAATAGCAAGTTTCAAAAACCATAGTTTTACCAGGTTGAAGAAGTCTTTCGTTATCATTTAATGAACAGTCATCATTCGGCATAAAAGGAGCAACTTCTCCTTTAGAATTAATTTCGATAATACTAAAATATAAAGGTCTGTCACTTTTATTGGTAACTTCTAAAAATACAATGTCACTTGTGGTGTTTACTTTAAATTTTCCGGCTTCATCAGTAAAAGCATTTGAATCTAAATACACTATGTCTTGTGTTTTTTCGTCTCGTTTGGCTGGTATCAATTTAAATTCAAATTCATAATCTAAATTCTTAAGACTTAATTCTTTGAGGTAACTGCCTTGTGCATAGTTAAAAATAGCTGTGTTTAAATTTTTAAAATTATAGTCACCATCAATTTTTGTTTGGGTATAGATGTTTGATTTTCCATTAACGGTTTCTATAGCAATGCTGTTTTTCGATTCCGAAATAATAAGATTTGCATCTAGAGTATCATTAACTATTTTACCTAATTGTTTTTCATCTAAAAAAGTTTTGATGGCAGTTTTAGCTGTTTTAGATTGTAATGAATGGTCAAAATAGAGCTTCATATGAATATCTCCGTAAGTCGGTTGGTCTATAAAAACCCAATATGATTTCTCGTTTGTAGTACTTAACTGCTTGTCTAATTTAATTATAGATTCATTAAACGTTGTTGTTTGTATGGTGCCTTTAGAAATGATATTCTTTTCGTTTACTTTAGTTGTTCCGGCAGGTAAAATTAAAACAGTTGTACCATCAAATAAACGTTGTAATTTTCCTGCATTTATTTTTATGATATCTGGTCGGGAGACTTTTGAAACCTCATAATAAGGCTGTTGTTTTACATAGTCACCTTTAAATAATTTGTAATCGATATCTCCTTCAATGGTTGGAGTTTGTTTTGGCGAAATGACATTCATATTTGCCGAAATTGAAGAGAATAATTTGCGATAGGTGAAGTCGGAACCTAGCTCATTCATGGCTTTAGAAAACGCAAAACTAAGTGAGCCATAACCGTCGTATTCATAGTTTAATTCATCTGCAGAAGCACCTGATAGCATTACGAATGGAGCGGCTTCTGGGGTTGCAATAGTGCGTTCTACCATAGCACTACCTGTTGTGTTCTTATCTGAAGTAGGAGTCCAATTTGGTGGAGCAAATGTGGCTTCTCCACCACGAGCAATTCCTCCTCTAGTTGAAGAGCCTGAATGGCAACTATCTAATAGCATTAAAAGCTGACCATGTTTACCTAATTTATTTCTGAAATTGGCAATGATATTTCCTAACTCATCATCTCTAATATGATTTTCACCTTTATAGTTCGAAGTGTATCGGACCAAGGCGTCATAAGGGACAATGGCTTCATCTTTGCCATCAATTTCATCTCCATTATTGTCAAAAATCTGTTGACCATGCCCAGAATAATGAATCACAACAATATCACCAGGTTTGATTTTTGATTGTAAATCTTCGATGGCTTTTAAAATGCCAGCTCTCGTAGCAGAAGCATTGGTGAGTATTATAATGTTTTCAAGTTTAAAATTTTGATTCAGTAATGCGTTTTTAATTAAAGGTACGTCATTAGTTGAGCTTATAGACGACCAGCCTGTTTTAGCTGGATAGTCTCCAATGGCAACAATAAGGCCATATTTTTCAGCCATAGCATTTAAACTAAACATTAGAGCAATAAGGAGGAGGACTTGTTTTTTCATAATTGTTATCATTAATGGTTTAGTTTAAATCAAAGAGGCTAAAGGAAATTCCAAAATAGTAACCAAAATCATAGACGTTCTTAGTAAAACTGTCTGTACTGTTAAAAGGAGTTACATCACCGACTTCCGTGCCGTTGGTTAATTTTTTTATCGGTCCATAAGCAACTCCACCCGAAAGTGATAAGCGACTATCGCTTCCAAAGAAAAGCGAAGGTCCAAATAGGAAATTAATACCATTAACATTATTGTCTCCAGAAATTGGAATAGACAAACCAAAGCTTCCTCCTACATTAAAATTCTCTCCTAAATAAGGATAAAAGTTAATCATGGTACTTAAATTAGGAGTATAAAAATCATTTTTATCGGCTCCAATAACTCCACTTTCATCTATAAAATAATCATTTGATTTGGATCCAAAATTATTTAATGTCATTGCAACACTGGTGTTAATTTTAAATCCACCTCTAGAAAATAATTTTATGTTTCTCGTTTTTAATGTGGTAGAGCCACCATCATTTTCAATATCACTAGAGAAATCACTTTGTACAAATTTAAGTTCAATATTTACTTTGTCTGCTGATATTTCATAATCATACGTTTGCTCAAAGTTGGAAGCTTCTAGCACAGTATATAAGGAGCGTAATTCTTCTAAACTTTGTAAACTTTGATCGGTTGACTTATTAAGGTTAGTCATAAGATGCTGTAAATCGGCTAAAGCAATGTTGCGAGAGGTTAACTCTCCTCGAGTAAGATCGGTGTCGTTGGCAATCTCAGTTTCAACAGCACCAGACATGGTCTTAACATTACTTTCCAATTGTGAACGACTTTCTTTAATGGATTTTTCAACCTTAGCTAAATAGACATAAAAATTGTCTTTTGCACTTGGTAAGCGTACATCTTGTTCAGTGTCTGCAGTTTCTATAAGATTTTTTAGAATGGTTTCTTTATCTAAATTTGGATTTAAGAGATTAGACAGTAAGGTTGTTTTTAATGCCGAAACATTTGTAATGGTATTGTTTAAATCTTCAAAATTACTAGTGGCCAAAGCACTTCCTCTTGTGCCAGCTTCTGATCTAAACATATTAGAGTCAGGAAGGTTAGAAGTATTTAAATCGATGTTGTCTCCTGTAAAAGAGTTGATTCCGCCTAGTAAGGAGCTGAAATTAAAACCTTGTCCATTAGAAATTAAGTCTTCTTCCTTAACATCAGTCTTTACTTGTACAGCAAATGGATTGATGTTTTTGAGCTTAAGCTCAACTAGGCTATTTCGTTTTAACTTAGGATTATTGAGGGTATCTATTACTATATTGTTTTTATCTAGTTTTAGATATCTCACTGTCTCAGTAGCATAATCGTAGGTGATTCTGTAGCGCTCTTGAGCGGTTAGTGCGCCAAATAATAGAAAACCAAATACAATTAAAATACTTTTAGTAGCGGTGTTTTTTTTCATGATGATGCGTTTAAATTTAAACCTGATTTATTGTTTTACTTTTCAGTATGTTTTATTATTTAGTTTAGGGTGATTGACACTGCGCTATGGAATTATCCTTTTCTTGATTTTTTCAAAAACTTTGCTAAAGTTTTATGCTTTGCTTTCTTTGCAAGTTTCTCAGGATAGTTTTTGTCAGTGTTTTTAGCATTAGCATCAACACCTTTATCTATAAGTATTTTAGCTATTTCTGTATTGCCTGTTTGGGCTACTAAGTGTAATAGATTATCACCGTTACTCGTTATTATATTTGTATTTGCACCATAATAGATTAAGATTTCAGCTACTGTAGTTCTGTTATTTAATACTGCATTTTGCAATGCGGAATATTTTGAATTCATCCCAGCATCAGCTAAAATAGCCTTCGCTAAAATAATTTTAAGAGCTTCAGTATTATTTTTAGAAATTGCAAGATCAATCAGCTCTCTAGCAAAATCATCAGAAATAGTTTCAGAAGTATTACTTAAGATATGGTCTAAAGCTGCATTGTCATTATAATTAAGTGCTAGGGTTTCAAAACGACCATTTTGATTTGTGTAATCACTATTAAAAATCCAATTGTAGATACTCCATGAATTAAATCGGTCCTTTAGATTGTGCTGTATGGCATATTCTATATTTTCATAGATAGCCATCAAGAGTGTTTCTGGCGGTATTGCAGTGATTTTGTGTGCTTGGCAACCGGCTGTGTAATTAACAGAATCCCACTGTACCGTTTTAATACAGTCACAGTCTTCATTATATGTGTAATCGCCCGTGTATGTCTCATCAACGGCACTATATGCTACGGCACCTCTAACTAAAATGCCTTCAATAAAACCATTTTGGTCAAAAACAGGACCTCCAGAATTTCCTGGAAATGAATCAATATTACTTTTAAACCAATTACTAGGAGAATTATCAACGACGACAGCATTTGTAGAAAATTTTAAGGGTAATCCTGTTGGACATCCAATAGTGTTAATTGCTCCACTTTCTAATACAGTTCCGCTAGTTCTAAAACGGTAAGGAGCTCTATCAGACTGCCGTTTTAGCTTCAAGATGGCATAATCATTATTGGTGTCATCATCAAAGGTAGAAGCGATAATGCTTTCAACTTCAAAAATATTTTCAGATTTAAAATTAAGTCGATTGCCATCTATGAAGTCAGACTCATTTGTATAATCAAATACCCAAACGGATCTATTGGCGTCTTCCATAGAGTTTATACAATGTCCGGCCGTAACCATAACATCTGGTGCAATTAAGAATCCTGTGCAAGAACCAACGGTTGGTTGGTCTAAGAACTTTACGTTTGGATGAAATTTATCCGTTTCAAATTTTTGTATTAGCAAATCGCGCAAGGACCAGGCATAGAATTCATCATCGTAGATGTTCTGTTTAGAAATCATAACCGCTGTGGCTCTTACAAAGTCTTCGTACCCTTCCGCATCTTTAACTTCTAGACGTCCATCTTCCCCAAAAATGCCTCTAGCGACTTTAGAACCTGGTTCTGCAAAAGGGTATTCAATGTCTTTGTTTTGGGATGTTTCTTGTGAAAAAAGAGATAAATTAAAAGTCGCCAATAGCAGGAATAGGTAGTGTGTTCTCATCGTAAATGTTAATTAATAGCTCGATAAAGTTATTCTTTTTTATTCTTTTAACAAGTAAATTGATGCGTAATGAAGTTGAAATGTGCATTATTTCAGTCAATTAGGGGGTGTTTGGTAAGTTTTTATGTGTGGAATGGATTGTTATTTTTGATAACGGATTAAATTGAAATATAAACTTATTAAGAAGCTTGATGTATTATTGTCTTAATGCTTTAAGTCCAATTTGAAGCTAATGAATGACAATTTATTTTGTCAATTACCTATAAAAAAAGGACAATAATTTAACAATCATTTTGCAAAGGATTATTGAATTATAGATTTACTTTGTATTATAATTTGAATTTAAAAATGTTTAAAACACTATTTCATATAGTATTGTTTATTGTTGGCATGAGTGTTTCTGCTCAGGCCGTCAATATCGAATTACTCAATAGTGATTTAGAGTATTCAAAGACTGATACCACCTCTAGTGAAGTATACACATTAGCGTCACCTCAGGATTTGTTTTTTGATATTCAAACGGAGGACTATAGTGTTGTTATTGTTTCTGTTACGGAACCTTCTTCATCCGATGAGATTTCGGTAAATATAGATGGTATTACTAATTACAGTAACTATCTTTTAACAGTACAACGCTCTCAATATGTTAAAGCGAAGCGCAATAGTTTTAATAATTTTCATTTAAGGGAAACCCTTTTTCCATTTCATTCTTTTTGGTAATACTGGTGTTATAATCTCATTTACATGAGGTCGTTTTATGGCATAAAACTGTCGTATTAATACATACACTTAAAATTACTATCAAAAAATATCAAATATTATGGAATCTGGATTATATATTATCGATGCGATTATAATCGCTATTGTTGTTTTACCTTTTGCACTCTTTGTAAGTGGAAGACAAAAAAGAAAACGAAAGTTGCGTAAGGCCCTTGAGCAAGTTGCAACACGAAGCAATTGTAAATTAAGTAAAATAGATACGTATAGCAATTTTGCAATAGGTTGGGACGAGGCTGAAGAAAAACTGCTTTTTTATAAAGAAATGGAAGATTCGGCCTATGCTAAGGTGATCGATTTAAAAGCAATAACGTCTTGTAGAATTGTAAAAGACGCTAAACGTGTTAAGGATAAAAAGACGCACTACGATGTTATTGAAAAATTACAATTGTCTTTTGAGCCTAAGCATAAAAAAGACAATGTAAGCTTAGAACTTTATAATAATGACGATGAAATGGTTTTAGGTAATGAGCTTGTTGTGGCACAAGAATGGGAAGCATTTCTCAATAAATACTTGGCTAATAAGCATCAAGGCATAGCTTCAGAAAATCAGAAAGAAATGGCGGCTGCTTAAGCATTGCATAGGTAATACCGCAGCAGATGTGATTAGAGTTTGAAATTAAAAAAAGGCTTCTTTTAATACGTGTTTTAAAAGAGGTCTTTTTGATTTTTGCAGTGCGTTTTATAATTCAAACACAATCATTCTACATTAAACTTGGCGGTTAATTTTAGCATCTTCTCACTTAAGCTAAATAACCAATATAATTGTTCCCATATTAAGTGGGCTTCTTTATGTGAATGCTCATTATCAGATTGTGAAATGGCATTGTTTGTAATACGATTTATGGGGAATTCAAAATGATCTGTGGTGTAAGTTTTAGTTTCAATGTTAGGTTTAGAACCTTCAAAATTTATGGCCTTTAATTGTGAGCAGACTTTATTTAAATTAGCATTTATTTTTTCTGAAATAAGCTTAAAATTATCAGAAGCTTCAGTGGTTGTATGATTTTGAATATAGGAGCTCAACGATGCTAATGAAGATAAGAAACTATGGTTAATTACAACCAATTCGTAAATGTCCTCTATGTGGTTTTGTTTCGATTCAGGTTCTTGTGCCATTCTTTGAAACGCAGCACTTAAATTAGAAGTTTGTAAAAAGGCTTCTTTACGATTAATTTTTAAGCTTGTAGGAATCGCCCCTTTTTTTTCATAATAGCTGCTAATAGATTTAAAAAATGCGGTATTGGCAACTAAGCTATCTTTTATATGATTGCCTATGTCCATAAAAGACCAAGCTGGCCATAACCAGCGCATTGCGGTATATGAAAGTGCTGCTCCAATTATGGTATCTATAACTCTAAACTGGATAACCTTTATAATATCGGGTTGTAAAATGGCATAAATAAAAATAACACTTAGGGTTATAAATGTTGCGGAGGCTTTATAGTTTTTCTGTACCATTGAAAATGCGATAACCAAAGAACAGACTCCTAAAGCACCAAAAACATAAGGGTTTGAAATAAGAAACACCAATCCACTAGCTAATGCAGCACCAATGAGTGTTCCAATGATTCGATCTTTTGTTCGGGTTTTAGTTAAGCCATAACTCGGTCGCATAATAACAATAATGGTTAACATAATCCAATAGGGGTTTTGAAAATGGAAGAATAGACCAACACCGTAACCTAATACTACGGTCACAGCTAAGCGTAAGGAATGTTTAAAAATTGTTGATCTAAAGCTGAGATTTCTAAGGATTAAGTTGGGATTGTAATCTTGCCTATCAATAAAGCGTTTTAGCTTATCGTTTTTTATAATATCGTCTGTTGTTAATTCAGGATTCCCTAATAGCCATTTAATTTTTTTTAGTTTTCCAAATTGCTTTTTTTGATAGTCTAATAAATTCTGAAGCATTAGATATTGTTCGTAATCTTCAGGATGCTCTTCATTTTTAAAAGCTATAATATTATTTTCGAGTGTTTTAAATGCCTCTGAAAGTCTTTTGTTTGAAGGGAATTGCTTAGGTTTATTGATATGCTTTGTAATGGCTCGCAATTGGCTAGAGAACTCCGTAATTAAGTTTTGGAAATCGGATTGAAACTGAGGATGCTTGTTAAAAAGAGCATCCATTTTATCATAATTTACAGGATTTGCAATCGCGGTTTCTAATATTTCAATCAATTGAACAAAAACTAATAGTCGTCTACTTTGATAGTTCGATTTACCAGAATGTTTTCGTGATAAGACTAAGGTTTCGCGTAACGTTTTGTGAAGCTCAGTTAATTCAATTTGCAATGTCATAAGTTGCTTTTGCAGAGCAACGCGGTTAGGTTGTTCTCCTATGAGTTGTTTTCTAGTATCTAAAAAATCTGCAGTTAATACGAAGGTTTCATTGAGCGCTTCTTCGGTTTGTGCCTTGGGATTGAGAAGGTACCAAATAGTTGATAGTACTAAATACCACAATCCACCGGCTCCAATTAACAATGCATATTGGTATACTTCTAGGGTCTTTGTAGTATGCGCAAAGCTTAAAACTAAAGCCAATAAACCCGAAAAGCTAATTAATGATGCTCTAAAACCATAAATGGATATAAATGCAATGCTAAAAGTTAATATTCCTAAAATAGGGAATAGAAAGATATTAAAGACCTCTAAATAGCCGCCTATAAAACTAATAATAACGACCATAATAGAAGAAAACAGAATGCCAACCTGTTTGTGTTTTAAACTACCGCTAACATCACTAGGTGAGCACCAAAATCCACCAAAACAGAGCGCAAGACCAATTTCAAAATGATTAGTGGCAATCCCTAAAATAATAGGAACCGTAACAGCAATACCAATTAAAACGGCTTTTGAAAAGCTAGTGCTCTTAAAGAATTCTAGTAATTCTTTAGTATGATTTGATATCAGATTATAAATAAGATTGGAGATTTAAACATTAGCAACAAAGATACAACTAGAATGCTAAAGCAGGTTTTAATAAGGAGGAGGGAATTAAAAATTATTGAAGGAAGAAGAACTAAAATAGGATAAAGCGAATTGTTGTACTACTTTTTTATTTCAATAGGATAGGTTAAAAACAACAATGCCTTCAAAATAGAAGGCATTGTTGATATATCGGTGTGATATTATTGTATTACTTCATAATACGAGTCAATTGGAAGAATTTTTTGTAATCTTCAGGAATGGTATCAATATTTAATAAAGAGCCCTCTTCAATTGTAGGGTAGATGTCAGCGTAAGTTTTTACATCGTATAAGCCAACACGTTTACTAATATGTTCACGTTCTAACTCATCAGGGCTGTTAAGTCCTGCAGCGGCAACAAGCTCTAAGAAACTGTGAATAGTCGCTTCGTGGTAGCGGTGTGCTCTTGGTGCTTTATCTTCTACAACTAATCCTTTTACTAAGGATGGGTTTTGTGTTGCTACACCAACAGGACATGTGTTTGTATTACACTGTAAGGCTTGAATACAACCAATAGAAAGCATCATAGCTCGTGCACTATTACAACCATCTGCACCTAAGGCTAAGGCTCTTGCCATGTGGAAACCTGTGATGATTTTTCCGGCAACAATCACTTTAATATCCTTTCTTAAGTTGAAACCAACTAAGGTATCATGGACAAAAATTAACCCTTCACGTAAAGGCATTCCCATAGAGTTAGAAAACTCAACAGGCGCAGCACCTGTTCCTCCTTCACCACCATCTACGGTAATAAAATCAGGGAGTATTCCTGTGAAAATCATAGCTTCACAAAAATCCATAAATTCTTGTTTTCTACCTAGACATAACTTAAATCCAATAGGTTTTCCATCAGAAAGATCTCTAAGTTTTTTAATAAAATGCATAAATTGTATGGGGTCTGCAAAGGCAGAATGCGATGGAGGCGAGTGTACTGCAACACCAGGTTTGACGTGTCTGATTTTTGCGATTTCTTCCGTGTTTTTCGAAGCTGGTAAAATACCACCATGGCCAGGTTTAGCTCCTTGAGATAATTTTATTTCTATCATTTTTACTTCAGGGCGTAAGGCATTTTTTCTAAAAGTAACCTCGTTAAAAGTGCCATCATCGTGTCTACAGCCAAAATACCCTGTGCCTATTTGCCAAATTAAATCACCACCATGTTTTAAATGATGATCACTTATCGCACCTTCACCTGTGTTATGAGCAAAATTACCCATTTTCGCACCTTTGTTTAAGGCGAGAATAGCGTTATTACTCAACGAACCAAAACTCATGGCGGATATGTTTAATAAACTTGAAGAGTAAGGTTGTTTACAATCTTTTCCTCCAATTATTAAACGTGGAAATTCACCAATATCCTTTGGGTTTGTTTTGGCATACATAGAGTGTTCTAACCATTCGTAACCCGAATGATAAAGATCCATTTGCGTTCCAAAAGGTTCGGTGTCGTTTTCACCTTTAGCCCTTCTGTAAATTAAAGATCGTAAAATACGATTGAGTGGCCTTCCTTCTGTATCTGTTTCAACAAAATACTGCATAATTTCCGGACGTATAGATTCTAGCATATATCTAAATCTTCCTAATAATGGAAAATTTCGTCGGATGGTATGCGCTTTTTGTAAAATGTCAAAAACACCCATAAGAATGAGTGGGCCAACTAACAGGAATGCCCATAAAATAGGAGGCCAATAAATCGCTATTCCAACGATAGCTAAAACTACAATTGTAGAAATTACAATAAAGTACTCACGGACTTTCATAGTGAAATTTTTAAATTAATTGGCAAAGATAAGATTACCCAATCGAATAATAAACTATAATTATGTAGTTTGTCTTTTTTTGCTAATTATTTTTTCAAATCAATAATTATCTTGGTGTTTTTTATTGATATCATAAATTCTTTCGCTTTACGGAAATTCTAAGCTCTGTTTTTTAAATTCGTGATTATAGTTGTTCTTTTGTGTGTTAAATTGTTGTAAGCTAATGAATTGCGTAGTTTTTCTTCGTGTTTTTATTATTGTAAAAATCGTTCCATAAATTCATTTTTGAAAGCACGTCCTAATGGAGTCCTAATATCGTTTTCAAAATAGATCTGATTGCCAGAGACTTTAATTATTTTCTTGGTGTTAATTATATAGGATTTATGAACGCGTATAAACTTAGGTTGAGGTAAAAATGCTTCCCAATAACGTAAGGATTCTGAGGAAAGGTGTTTTTTGTTTTTTAGATGTAACTCCGTATAATCGGCATCAGACCTAATGAAAATGATATCTTTTAAATTAATGCGGATATGGTCGTAGCCACTCTTTATATAAACATCTTCTGTCTGATTGTTTTCTCCAGCGTCTTGGTTGAGGTGATTTATTTTTTGTTTAGCCATAACTTTAGAAATAGCTTTAACGAAACGCTGAAATGAAAATGGTTTTAAGAGATAATCTACCACATTTAAATCATAGCTTTCTAAGGCATAGTCAGAAAATGCCGTAGTTAGGATAATTTGAGGTGGATTAACCAGTGTTTTTAAGAAGTCAATTCCAGATAATTTGGGAAGATGAATATCGAGAAAAATCAAATCGATATGTTCTGATTTTAAGCCTTCCATAGCTTCCATGGCATTGGTGTAGCTATGTATTAAATTTAGAGTATCAGTGTCTACATTATTGACAAACACCAATGAATCTAGTTCTAGAAACTTTACAGACGTCTTTCCGTCATTACATACATCTTATAAATTAAGTGATAATGTTTCATTACAAGCGGGTTATTCTAAACGTATTTTTAGACCAAGATTATGGGATTTAAACCCATTCTTTAATATTAGAAATAACTTTAATATCCGAATTGGTAATCCAGAGTTACAGCCAGAATTTACAGATTCTTATGAGTTAACGAGCATTTATAAGATTGGTAAAGCATCATTTAGTTCTAGTCTCTATCATAAGTATACCACAGCAGTGGTAGAGCGTGTTTCAATATTTGTAGATAATGTAACAATTACAACGCCAGAAAATATCGGGACTAATTCCACCGTTGGTTTTGAGACCAATGGTAAATATAATCCTAGTAAATGGCTCACCTTTACTGGTGATTTTAATTTTAATTATTTTGATCGTGTTGGAACTTTTGAAGGGCAATCTTTTGATTTTTCTGGTCGCCAATGGTCTTCGAGATTAGGATCAAAAATAGGTTTACCAGCAGATTTTGATGTGGAGTTAACAGGAAACTATCAATCGGGTTATGAAACCGTACAAGGTGATGTTACGGGCTATATGTTTTTAGATTTAGGTATTCGTAATAAAATATTCAAAGGAAAGGCTGTCGTTAATTTTGGAGTTAGAGATGTATTCGAATCTAGGATTTCGGAGCAATTTGTATCACAACCAACTTTTGAAACTTATAACTATGGAAAACGAGGTCGTTTTATTACTTTAGGAATAAGTTATGGCTTTGGAAAGGGTGAAGCAATGACGTATTCTGGTGGTAGAAGACGATAATTCAATTCTTTAAAGTTCTTATTTCTTCAAAAAAAGTTGTTATTTATTTTAAGATTTCTGCGTTTGAAATCTTATATTTGAAGTTGATTTTTTTGTAACAAAACTATTTATATGATAAAAAAAGTATTTCTTACCCCATTCCAAAAATTCGTAAAAATTGAAAGCTTTAGTGGTATTTTACTATTGCTTACCACAATAACTGCTTTGGTTTGGGCAAATTCATCTTATGGTGATATTTATAGAGAAATATGGCAATATGATATAGGTATTGTTACGCAGTCCTTTGAGTTTAAAAAACCATTAATCCTTTGGATTAATGATGGGCTGATGGCTATATTCTTTTTTCTTATAGGATTAGAAATTAAACGTGAACTCTTAATAGGTGAACTTAACTCCCCTAAAAAAATTGCGTTCCCCTTGGTAGGGGCTTTGGGAGGGATGTTGGTTCCTGTTATTTTCTTTTTAGTACTCAATCAAAATCCAGAAACAACTAGAGGTTGGGGAATCCCAATGGCAACCGATATTGCATTTTCATTGGCTATATTAAATGTGTTAGGTAAGCGTGTACCTTTAGGTCTTAAGGTGTTTTTAACTGCTTTTGCCATAGTCGATGATATTGGAGCCGTATTAGTTATTGCCATTTTTTATAGCGGTAGTATTAATATAAGCTTGCTTTTAGTGGCCATAGCGATGCTCGTTGTTTTATATGTATTATCTTATAAAGGAATCTACTCTAAATTTTTGATGTTCTTCTTTGGGATAATTATTTGGTTCTTGTTTTTAAAAGCGGGAATTCATCCAACAGTAGCTGGTATTTTATTAGCCTTTTCTGTACCTATTAGACAAAAGATAGATACGGCTACATTTTTAGAACAATTAGAAAATGTTTATAAGGATATTAAAGATGCTAGTGTTCTTAAAAAGCCAATTTTATCTACTGAGCAAATTCAACATATGGATGATTTAGAAGATTGGTCTTCTAAATTTCAGTCACCTTTACAGCACTTAGAACATAATTTACATGGTTGGGTGGCCTATTTTATTATTCCAATTTTTGCACTGGCAAATGCCGGAGTTTTAATTAGTGGTTCAGAAAATCTAGAATTCGCCTTAGTTACTAATATTGTCATTTGTTTAGTTTTAGGGAAGGGGATTGGAATTAGTTTAATTGTCTTTTTAGCTAAAAAAATCAAACTCATTGAGGTACCAGATGATATTACTTTTAAGCATATAATAGGGGTTTCATTTATTGCAGGTATCGGTTTTACTATGGCTATTTTTATAGCAAGTTTAGCATTTGCTTCAATACCAGAATTTGTTGATTCAGCTAAGATTGGTATTCTAATAGGATCTTTTATTTCAGCAATTATTGGGTATGTAATTTTGCGCTTTGATTCCAAAAAGGCTTAAACACACGGCCAACTTAAGGTTGATTGATTTACAAATGACTATGCAACTTGTCTTGAAATATCACTTCGGTGTTTGTTTTACATCTCATCTACTTTAGCAACTTATAAAGAAGCTTGCAAAAATCACTGATTATTGGCGTTTAATAGAGCATAATAATATTAAAAATTTGGTGGTTTTTTACTGACAGAACATGAGAATTCTGTGATTTTAACCGCAATTGGAATGATAATTTCGTCTTCAAATCGTGTTAACTCCTTTATTATCTGATGTTCTATTTTATTGCACACACAAAATGTGTTTTTACTAGAGAGGATATTGTTAAATAGGATTGCTTATCGAAGCATTAAGACCGGTTTAAATAAAAACAAAATTTTAGTGAAATCGATATATAGTTATTTAATAATAAAACTGCTTTATATTATGGAAAATGTTATTTTTGTGGTGTAATTATATGTAATTCTAAAAAAACGATACGCATAAATGGGAAATACAAAAAAAGATTCAAAAACAAAGAATAAAAAAGTGCCTTTAAAAGGGATGATGGATAATGTTATGGAGCAGTTTAATAGTGCTGCAGATCATATTAATCTTCACCCTAATATTAGGAAAATATTGAGTATTACCAATAATGAGATTTTGGTAAATTTTCCAGTAAAAATGGATAATGGCGAGGTAGAAGTTTTTACCGGTTATCGTGTTCAGCACAATGGTGCTTTAGGGCCTTATAAAGGAGGATTGCGTTATCACGCAACAGTAGATTTAGATGCGGCAAGAGCATTAGCAATGTGGATGACGTGGAAAACGTCTTTAGCTGGTTTACCATATGGTGGAGCCAAAGGAGGTATAAAAATTGATCCTGCGTTATATTCAGAAAATGAATTAGAGCGTATAACAAGACGTTTTACTTATGCTTTAGCTGATAATATTGGTCCAGAGCATGATATCCCTGCGCCAGATGTAAATACCAATAGCCAAACGATGGCTTGGATTGCAGACACCTATATGAGTTCTAGGCCGCCTGCACAACGTTCAGCAAACCAACATGTGGTTACTGGTAAGCCAGATGGAAGTGGTGGATTAGAAGGTAGAGATAGAGCTACAGGATTTGGTGTGTATTTAACAATTAAGTTTTGGGCTGAGAAAAACAATATGGATTTAAACGGTAAAAAGTTTATTGTTCAAGGTTTTGGTAATGTAGGGTATTGGGCTTCACACTTTTTAGAAAAAGATGGTGCTAAATTAGTTGGTGTTCAAGATGCTCAAGGCAGTATTGAAAATCAAGACGGTTTAGATGTTGAAGAACTTTTTAAATACAACGTAGCTAATAAGGGCACTATTTTAAATTACCCTGATTCTCAACCCGTAGAAAAGAATGAATTCTTCTCAATTGATTGTGATATCTGTATTCCTGCGGCATTAGGAAATCAAATTACTAAAGAAAATGCGCCTAACATAAAAGCAAAATTAATTGCTGAAGGTGCTAATGGGCCAACAAACGTTGAAGGTGAAAAAATATTGAAGGAAAGAGGTGTTTTTATTATACCAGATATTTTATGTAATTCAGGTGGGGTTATTGGTAGTTACTTTGAATGGTTACAGAACAGAAATGGTGAGATTTGGCATTTAGAAGAAGTTATGGAGAAGTTAACTAAAAAGCTAAAAGGTTCGTTTAATAAAGTCTACGATTATTCAGAGAGCGAAGGTATAGATATGAGAACGGCAGCGTTTTGTATTGCTATAGAGCGCATAGAAAAAGCCTATGTACAAAGAGGTATTTTTCCATAGACTTTAGATTTTCTAAGTATATTATTAAAAAAAGCAAGTAGGCGTTTCTATAACGATACTTGCTTTTTTTAGTTATATACGGTATTCAAAAGCCTTAACTGCTTTTACCTTAAGCGGATTAGAAAGTATATCCATATTATAATGGATTGATATATAGGTCTGTACAATTGTAGTTTTAGGTTAAGCCTTATTTTTTTGACCCCCCCTTTATTTTATGTCCCCAAATGGCAAAGAATAAAATGAGAGCATAACAAGGAATAAGAATCCAATAACTATTTGTTGAAGCACTTGCTAAAGCATCGGCTTCATTGAGTCCTGAACTGATGAGGTCTAATTTTTTACTATCAACTATTTTTCCATATAAAGGAGGGATTATTGCACCACCAGAAATAGCCATAATTAATAAAGCAGATGCTGTTTTAGTGTGTTTACCTAAACCGTCTAATGTTAATGGCCAAATCGCAGGCCATACTAAGGCATTTGCAATGCCTAGAGCAGCTACGAATAAAACAGATGTTAATCCTGAAGTTGATAAAATTATAAGACTAAATATAATTCCTAAAATAGCACTAATAATCAAGGCTGTTTTTTGTTTAATATACTTCGGAATTAAAAACACGCCTAAAGCATAGGTGGCGACCATTGCCATTAAAGTGTAAGTTGTGAAATATTTAGCTTCTTCACCTGTAAAACCTAAGGAAATACCGTAAGAAATTATAGTGTCACCTGCAATTACTTCGGCTCCTACATATACAAACAAAGCTAAAACTCCCAACCATAAATGAGGAAATTGGAAAATCGTTTTATTAGAAGAGCTTTCTCTGGTAGTTGCTTTATCTTCTGTAGCCTCAACATGTGGTAAAGGAGCGTTTCTTATTAAAACACCTAAAACAATTAAAACGATTGCCATAATAACATATGGTATAAAAACGCTATCTGCCATGGTATCAAGAAGCACGGCTTTTTCAGAATCAGTAGCAGATGTTAACTGTTCTTTTACAGCATCAATTCCCGATAGAAGAAGCGCTCCAAAAATTAAAGACCCTAATGCACCAGCAACTTTGTTTGCGATCCCCATAATAGCAATACGTTTCGCTCCGCTTTCAATAGGTCCTAAAATTGTGATATAGGGATTGGCAGCGGTTTGTAAAATCGTCATTCCTATGCCCTGAATAAAAATTCCAGTTAGAAATACCCAATAAGTTCTAGCTTCAGCTGCTGGAATAAATATTAAAGCCCCAATAGCCATAATAAATAAACCGAGTGACATGCCTTTGCGGTAGCCTATTTTGCTTAGAATATATGATGCAGGAAGGGCCATCACTACAAACGAAATATAGGATGCAGATGCAACCAAATAAGATTGAGCATCGGTAAGTTCGTTAATGGTTTTCATAAACGGTATGAGTGCTCCATTAATCCAGGTTACAAAACCAAAAATAAAGAAGAGTCCTGCAATAATTACAATAGGAATTAGGTTGTTTTGTGATTTTACGTTTGTGTTCATAAGATTTAATAGTGTATTTAGTTTTTGCGCGATGAAATTAGGTGTTAAGATAATAGTTTTGTTTACAATTTAGTACCCCTTGCTTATTAAAATGTATATATACAATATGAGTACCACTATTTAAAATAGGTCTGTTTTGTTATATTTGGACATGACTTATATTTCGATAACGATGATACACTTTTTTATGCCAAATTTAGAATTCATAATCATCAACACAGCATATTAATGGTATTAGGTAAGTCTAATGCCATTCTAGAATTGGCTATAATTTCTAATCTGGTGATACCTGTAGTTATTGTTGTGATAAGTCTATTTATCTTATATCGAATAGTAACAATTTTTCAATTGTATTACGCTACAGTTTGTAAAAAGCCATTATTTGTGCATCGTTATTTTAATCTGAAGAATTTATCTAAACAACAGAAAGAAATTTTGCAGAACGAACATTCTTTCTTTGGAAAGTTATCGGTTAAACAACAGCGTCAATTTGAGCATAGAGTCGCTACATTTATAAAAGGAAATAAATTTATTGGAAAACAAAATTTGCAGGTTACTGAGCAAATGAAAGTGGCGATAGCTGCAACCGCAACAATGTTGAGCTTTGGGTTTAAAAACTACCAATTAGATATCATTGAAACTGTAATTATTTATCCTAGTGCGTATTATTCTCAAATTAATAAAACGTTTCATAAAGGTGAAACTAATCCGCGATTAAAAGCCATTGTTTTTTCTTGGGAAGATTTTCAACGTGGTTACGATATCGAAAATGACAATCTTAATCTAGGGGTTCATGAATTTGGACATGCAATCCATTTAAATGCTTCTAAAAATAGAGATGAGAGTAGTCTCATTTTTAATCGAGGTTTTAAACGATTAATGCTGTATTTACAAACACATGAATCTGTTAGACAAAATTTAATTGCCTCAAAATATTTTAGAGCATATGCTTACACCAATCAATTTGAGTTTTTTGCTGTACTCTTAGAGAACTTTATAGAAACACCATTAGAATTCAAATCTCAATTTCCTGAACTGTATAAATATATGAAGCAGATGCTTAATTTTAACTTTGAAGGCTATTAGCTATTATTCCTTGAAAAACAATCATTAAGAATAGTAAACATAAGGTGTTAGACGTGGTATAGAGAAGATTTGTTGTAATTTAAATCAAAAAAAAGGCTCACCATGGTGAGCCTTTTTTTTTTGATTTTTTAATTATTAAAGCTTAAATATAGCTTGTAAGTGATATTGGTAATGGTTGTTATCATAACCACTATTAGAGTGATCAAAGGCAAATTTAGCTATTGTTTGAGCTCTTAAACCAAAAGATCTATGTCTGTTTAACCAAAATAATACACCACCACCTATATTTGCTGATATATTAGTCTCATTTATATGAAAGAAACCTAGACCTGCATTGGCATATATATCAAACCAATCCGCATTTCTACCGCGACCGAGGATAAGTTCTCCAAAATAATATTTTACGTGTGTATCAAAAGATATATAATTATAATTCTTTTCTGGTTTAGCATAGTCAATACGAGAATCTTCACTAAAACCATTGAATGTAATTGATTGCTCTATCGCAAATCGATCTGTCCAATTAAATTCAACTCCTGCAGATATTGGAAATTGATAGCTCCAGTCTTCAGGACTATTAAGTGGAGATTGAGTTCCTAAACTATTGATAGCATTAAGACCAATATTTAAAGACCAATCGCTCTTGTTTCTTTGAGCAAAAGAGGATATACTAAATGTTATTATTAATGCTAATAAAAGTATTTTTTTCATACTAAAATATTTTGACCAAAGGTAGACTTTAATGATTATAAAACATGTATAGGGGTAAAGGTATTATAATAATGGTTAAATCAAATTAAAATCGATTTAATTTAGACTTAAATTTGAATTATTACGTATATTTTAGCGTAAATGGCCTTTTTTTCTATATGAAACTGAAAAGCAATGGGTTAATTGGAAATTGTAATTCTGAAATTTGAAAAATATACAGAGATATTTTAGGGGGCTTAAAACGAAAAGTTATTAAAAAGATTCGTTTTATTTAAAATTTTTTCCTTAAGGATATGTTTGGTGTAACTTTTATTAGTGTATATTAATTGTAAACGACTTGTTATAAAAATTGTGGCCATTTTTATACTGTTAATAGTAATACGTACAGGCTTAAAAGACATTTTAATTCTATGCAAAAGACCTCGGTATTTCATATAATTATTAGAATTGATATACGAGAATTCAGGAAAGTATTGTTTAGCTAACTCAAAATAAGACTGCCCATATTTAGAATTTAATAGGATAGATATAAATTCGTTGTTCTGGGGTGTTTCTAAAACAATAAGATCATAAATAGATTTTATACTTGTTATATTATAATAATGCCCATTATCATTAAGTTGCCAACTTAGTATTAAATGTTGGATTATGTGGTTTATGTGAGGAACGGCAATTGTATTTATACTTTGTTTAGAATTCAGAATCGATTCCATATTTAACAGGGACCAATGTGGTTTATTAAGTAGATGTGTATGCAGTTCTATCGCCGCTAGTTCATCTTCGGATATTAAGCGATCAAGATGTCTAAAATCCTTTTTGTCATACGAAAAACCAAATGTCTTATTATAACCAGCATTTTTTAAAATATCAAAAGCATTATATACTTCTGATTTTTCGACTAAAATATCTATATCACCAACCATACGTTCCCCATTGTCTTTATAGCATCCAGAAGCAAGTAAGGCCGTGCCTTTTAAAAACACGTGATCTATGTTGTGATGGTTTAAAATTTGTGATATGGTATGAACCTGATTGAGGATTCTTATATTTCTAGATCTATTTATATTAGTGATTTCTTCTAAGTAATCAACTAATTCATGAGGTAATAAGTGAAGAACTTCTTTTGCTTTTAATCGGCAATATAGGGTAGGTAATACCAGTTGTTTACTTCCCTCAATTACAATTTTGTCCCAATCAAAACTAGGGGCACCAATGGTTGTCTCTAGCTGTGACTTTGGGGTTTCAAAACTTAAGATAGCGGCAATATGTTGATATGTAGTAGCTAAATTATCCATAGACCTCAATACAGACTACTAATATAGGTTATTAATTTTCGTAATTAAATTGTTTAAATAAAGTTGAAATTGTGGCAGACACACTGGTGGTGTCACTATAAGTGATTTGATATAATTTAACGGTTTCCAACCAATCTAAGAATTGCTGAGCATGCTTAGGATTTGGTGATAACCAAGAGTCTTCTATTATGGTTTCTAAAACCTGTTTAATAGAAACCGATTCTATTATGGTTTTGGACTCAGGGGTATAATTCACTAAAATAATTGCACGGCATGGATAGTGATTTTGTTCTGGCTTCGGACAAGGCATATACTTTAATTGGCCTTTAATTTTGTTAAATTCGACTATAGGTAAGTCTTCAAAATTATTAACTAATGGTTCCAATAGGTTGAAGGCACCTTGTTTAATTGAAATTGATGACGGATTGTAATATATATGCTGATCTTCTGAAAGTAATTGAGAAACATCATCTGCTAATAACTGAAAACCATTCGTTGCTAACAATGCGGATAAGGTACTCTTTCCTTTTCCAGATTTTCCAACAAATAGAATAGAAGAATGTCCATCTGTAATTGTTGATCCATGAAGCGTTCCAATCCAGTCGTGTTCTGTTTTATTATGCAGGGAACAAAGTAGTTGCATAATGAATTTACCTTGCAAATGATGATATTCTCTTTTGGGAACACGAGTTATTAATTCTGCATTCTTAAAAAGGTATAAGTGATCATCATTTAAATAAATATCGAACGTTACATCTGGCTCATTTGTGGTTGTTTTACAAAAATGGGCAATAGCAGGGTGAACTGTTTTTAGTACCAGTTCAGAACTGTAATAAATTTGAATATGTTTAGAATTGAATAAATACTGCTTAGAAATATTCCGATAAGACGTATCGAGAATTTCTAAAGATTTAGAAGGTAGGCTATAAGGATTATTACAATCCTTAAGGTAATTAGATATGCTCTCATAAATCTGAGAGCTTTCCATATCACAAAAATGATTTGAAATTTTTAACGAAAATTCGTTTTTGGTATTAGATGCTAGGTATAAGTCTAAAAGAAGCTTAAAATCCGAGTCGATGATACTATAACTATTAGAAGTAGAGTACCACAAGACGTAATAATCACCGAACATCTTTTTATATGTTGGTGCCAATTTAATATTCAAAATAGATATCGAAAATTAATTACCATGGTAATCCACCCGGATCAGGTGGTAACGATTGTGCCTGTGATTTAAGCGGATTTAAAATCACAAATGTTCCTACTGCCGTTATTGCAGCATACTTCCCCATTTTTGAAATGGCTTCTTTACGTGTGATTTTATCTGAGTTGTTTTCTTGCTTCATGGCTTTTGCCCTAAATTTGAGTTCAAAAATAATAAAATTATTTATTTAATTACCTAATTTACAAAAGGTTTACATTAAAAATCAATTTTATCTCTAAAAGAGAATGTTTTTTGTAATTTACATCTAAAATCTTAGACTTCAAAATTAAAGAAAACATACTTCATTCTTATTCTATATATTATTGTGTTTACTGTTTGTGTAATTTGCGTTGCGATTAATTATAATGTAACATATTAATTTTCAGTTAGCTTATAATTAAAACCGGGCGCAAGATATGTAATATTTTATGAAATAGCCATCATTTTTTAACGTATAATTATTTTTTGAGTTTTATGTTGTGTGCTATTTGTTAATTCAATAATATAAATGCCCGTTATAAGGCTGCTCACATCAATTGCATGCCAATTGTCGTTTGTGTTTTTTAAACTAGTTGCACTTACAAGTCGTCCTTGTAAATCGTAAAGTTTTGCCGTTGTTTTTTCTAATAACATACCGGAAACCATAATAGTTTTATTTGTGTTATTAGTGGAAATGTTAAATCCGTTAACTTGGTTGTAAGTAGTTGATAGAGTAGTGTTTGAAGTGTGTAAATAGAAGCGACCTGTGCCATTTAGGTTGGAATTAAGTGTTGTTGTATAGCTATCAGTATTGAGTAATGTAAATGTGTTAGTGGCATTATCTTCTAAGTACACTTGTGTGGTGTTTGATAAATTACTCGTCGTAATGTTAAAGGTAACGGCGTCCCCTTGCTTAGCGTATACACCTAAAGGAATCGTTACATCGCTTAAGTCACTACTATTGAGTGATTGAATGGCCATTTTCTGACCTTCGTTACTTTCAACGAGCTCAGAATACAAATAAAAATCGGGGACATTGCTATTAAAAAGTTTCGCATCATAACCTGGGTCTAATGCACGAGTTGAATTCGTGTTAAAATAGAAATCCGTGTGATACTTGGCATTTGTCTTTTCTAGTTGTAGACTAAAATGAGAGTTGGTTTCAGAGGTCCTTCCTGCAATAAAATCATCGCCTCCAGAGGCACGTCTCATTGTAGGTGTGAAATTTAGCGTTGAAGAGCTTTCAGCGGCGACCATAAAGCCTTGCCCTGGCGCTAAGTTTCTTGTGGTATTCATGGTATTGAAATTTATAATGTCCCAACCATCTTGAGCAGAACCATCATAGCCATAAATACCTACGGCATCTTCGTCTAAAAACGCAGCATTCGCTGTTAGAAAATCGGCACTATTGATATAAGATGGGTAAGGATTACCTATTAAGTTCCAATTAAAAGCAGACCCTGTATTGATGTTCACAGGAACTGTTCCTGTGGAGACGTCACCTACAAATGTAAATGTTGAAGCATTAGTAGACCCAGTTCTGTACCCTGTACCAGTTGTTATAATTTTAGAATCATCGGATGCAGAGTATAAAGTGTATGGTGCCGATAGATTAGAATTATCAAAAGGACCAAATAAATAGTTAGTTGTGCCACCTATACTTCCAGAGGGAATATTGGTATTGGTCGCTCTAAATACGCCAAATGTTTGACTAGCATTAGTTACAGGAGCTGAGATAAGATCATTCCCTCCTGTTGTAGAACCAGGTGTTGAGTTATAGGGGTTTACATAACGCTTGTAAGTTACATTGCCTATAATTGTACCATCTGAAATTAAACTAGAATATAAATCTGAATCTGAATTTAGAGTTAAATCCTCAGTGATGGTTAATGTTGTACTTGTGTTTAGTGTTAGGCTAGAACCGGCATTAATAGTTGATGTATCTATGTTTGCGTCAATATCTAATACCAAGTTATTATTAATAGTTATATCTCCACCATTAGTTGGGATGCCTTTATAGACCCAACGGTTAACATCATTCCAATTGCCATCTGAATTAGATGTATATTTGGTATGTTCTGAAAATGAATTTTCATAAAAAGAAGTAGATGGATTTATGCCAGATCCTGTAGAGTTGAATATAATTTGATGCGTAAGGACTTTTGAAGTTGCCCCAGGTAATGGGTTAGAATCTGGATATCTAGACCACATATAATTCCCTTCAGGATTATTAGTCCAATATGTAATTCCAATAGGTTTATTATCACCTGGCGTAAAATTTAAAGCAGTCTATGCAATTCTTATCCTTACTTCACCGTTAGGCGATTCTGTAAAGTTGATTTTAGAGTTTGTGTTATCATTTCCATTAGTTCTACTTATAAAATTCCATGAGCCAGAGGTGCCATCATATAACTCAATAGCATTTCCATTAGATTCAGGAATTCCGTAAAAATTTGAGTTATTTTCAAATACTGAGTAATAATCAGGTAAGTGATTTCCTGTGGCAAAACTAACGCCTTCAATAGCTGTTCCTGTTCCTGCTGTAGTATTGGGGTCTGTATCAATTGCGACATAATACATGTCAGAAGAATAGTTTGTTGACCCTTCAGACCAACCAATATATAAATAATTAGTATCCCAGTGCGTATAAAATGTTGTTATTGATGTAGCTATCAGACCTTCAGTAGAGAATGCAGTATTGTTATTGTCACTACTGCTCATACTTATAGTTTTTGGTGTATTCTGACCGAATACTGAAATAGTAATTAATAAGATTAGTATTAATTGCACCTTAGTTGCAACGCATAGGAGTTTTTTAATCATCTTAGGGGAGGTTTAATCGTTTAGAGATATTTGTTTCAGCAAATATATATGAGTTTTTATAACGGCAATAAACGAAAACGTTTGCGTGTTAATAAATTATTGAGTTAATGTTAATTTTCTTTAAGATGTGATAATTTATGTATAAAAAAACGCGCTAAACTAAGTTTAGCGCGTTTTTTAGAAACAGTAAGCGATGAGTAAGATGCCTTATCTTAATATCACTTTTTGAGTTTTGTTTTGAGCCGCATTATGCAGTTTTACAACATAGATACCATGGCTTAAATTGCTTACATCTATAGCTTGTGATCTAACAGTGGTTTGTAATAGCGTAGTAGATACCAAGCGTCCTTGAACATCATAAACCGATGCTGTTGTTGGTTCTAATAATTGACCTGCTATAACAATGGTTTTATCTGCTTTATCAGTATAAATACTTAGTTGGTCTAAGGTGTTATCTATAGTAGATAATGTACTATTTGACACACGTAAATAGAATCTACCTGTTCCACTTAAAGCATTACTAGGTGTTAGCACATAATCATTAGTATTTAGTAGAGTAGAGGTATTAGCCACATTATCGTCTAAATAAACACTTACTGTACTTGGTAATGTGGACGCGTTAATGCTAAATGTTAATTGTTCGCCTTGGTTAGCATTTACACCAAGTGGAATCGTAACATTAGCAAGATCGGTTACATCTAAAGTTTGAAGCGCTATAGGTAATCCATTATTATCTTCAACTAAATGTGAAAATAATGCGAAATTAGGAGCAGTACCTCCCCAAATGGCAGCGTCATAGCCTGCATCTAAACCTAGGGTTGCATTAGCATTAAAGTAAAATTGCGTCGTATAATTATGAGTGGTCGTACTTGTGTTAAGTTTAAAATAGGTTAACGTATTGGCATTACGACCAACAATAAAATCATCTCCGCTTCCTGTGGTTCTCATCGTTGCTTTAAATTCTAAATCGTGAGTAGCAATATACGTTGCATCTGCACCTACTAAGAAACCTTGACCTGGAGTCATCAGTCTTCCTGAGGCATTAGCAAGGTTAATTATGTCCCAATTATCTGAGGCATCTCCATCATAGCCGTAGATACCAGAAGTATCACCTAGTAAATCAATATTCTTAATATCGGTTCCGTCAACTGTATCTACGACATAATTTAAAAAGGCATTGATATCTAAGTACGAAGGGTAAGGATTACCAATTAAATTCCATTCTTGGTAACTAGATCCAGAATGGTCAATGTTAATATTGATATCTCCTGAATTCGCATCGCCTGTAAAAATAAGTGTTGACGTGTTGCTTGATGCCGCTCTATAACCTTTACCTGCTACTAATAGTGTAGAAGCGTTATCTGTTGTGTTATAATTTTCATAATCACCTGTAGACTTATCAAATATAGCAAAGGCTTTTTCTGAAGCATCCCCAGGATTGGCAAGTAAGTTGCTATTGGCAGTAGCAAAGTCTCCAAAAGTTTGACCAGATAGTGGTGGTGTAATTAAATCATTCTCACCAATGGCGTTAGTGTCCCCTGTAAGAGTATTACCGTTTACATGACGCTCATAGTTAATAGTACCTGCAATAGTACCATCTAATATTAAACTAGAATAACTATTTGAAACAGATTCTAAAGTTATAGCATCTGTAACTGTAAGCGTTGCACCAGTGTCAATAGTTAAACTAGCACCAAGATTAACCGTTACTGAGTTAATATCTGTATCAGATGAGATTATTGCGTTGCCAGAAGTAATAACAATAGCATCATTGGCGGTCGCTGTGCCATTTGGATCATTTGGTGACCATGTGCCATTGTAGGTGTAGGTTGTAGGTGCGCCACATGTTGCTGTGTGAGAACCTAAATTACTAATTGTGTCTTGAGAGTAACCAGTCCACTCACTTTCTAAAGTAGGGAAGGTACAAACAGAAGGGTTTACAGTAATACCTCCACATACATCAGCGTTTCTTACAAGTGTACGATCAGATGTGTCATTTGAACCTTCAGTCCATTGACTTCCTGGGTCACATCCTATATTACCTATAATGTCTATTATATCACTACCTTTTTTCAGGACTATGGCGTCATCTCCATTAAAATTACATACACTAGAACTGTATGCGGTACCTCCATATATCGTAGCACTAGAGTTTTCTAAAACAATAACGTCTCCATTTGCAAGTGTAGCAGGGAAACCTGAGCTAAAGTCTTCTGTATTGTTCGGACTTGAATTACCATTGGCATATAATTCAACAGAATAATCTGTAAGGGTTACTGTTGCACCTGTACCATTGTATATTTCAATATATTTATTATTACTAGAGCCTTCAATATATTCAGAGAAGAATAAATCTGCAGCTCCAACAATAGGCTCAGTAATTTCAAAAGGAGTGCTATCTGTTGTTGATAATACGCCGTCATCTGCAGTTAATACTAAACCAGAACCTGCTACTGTATGGGTAAGTGTTGCAAATGTAGCAATACCATCTACTGCGGTTGCTGTTACTGGCGATCCGGATAATGTTCCTGTCGACGTAATGTCTACATCTAAATTATAATCAGTATCTAAGTTACCATTGGCATCTACACCAGAAACCGTTATAGCGGGTGACATTGCAATATTAAGTTCTGTGTCAGAAGGCTGTTGAGAGAAAACAAGTTCTGTAGCATCTACATCAATAATCATATTATTTCCAACCACATCACCAAAAAGGAATGGATCAACAAAATCAGAACCACTTGCATCAGCAGCAAAACCACTAGAAGCTTCGTCTATTTGTAATTGTATGACACTACCATCTATTATAGATGTTGTGTTTAAGTATAAACCTAATATAAATTCTAAGGTCGTACCATCTGAAACAACAATCGGACTTCCAAAAGTCAATACAATTTCGGTATCAGTAATACTTGTTGTTGGTGCATAAGACACTGCGTTTTCGTCTAATAAGGTAACCCCTTGTATATGGTCTGTCCAATCTGCTGTATTATTTGGTCCTGGAACAAAACGCATGGTTGTAATGTTTGTTGGTTCTCCATCGGTAGTTCCTTGATCTCCAACTTCAAAGCCAAAAACATCAACAGCAGTACCACTTGTTGTGGCATCAGCAGCAGTAATAGTTGTTGCTGCTACTTGAGATGTTGGGTCATAGACTTCAGTGTCTGAGTCTAAAGTAATATCCTCATAGATATCAATATTTTGTATTCTCCAATCTTCTGCGCTACCACTAAAATTCATGTCATATTTAAAGGCTAAATAAGCTGTGCCTATAATACTTGATGCGTTTACAGAAGTAATTGAAGCGGTAGATAATGTTCCACTAGAAGAACTGTTGTTCGGGTTAAATGTAAGTGCTGTCCATGTTGCAGTTGTTGGATCTCCACCAGTATAATCTGTAGAGTATAGTAAATCAAATTCACCAGGAGTATTTGTGGTATCTCCATATCGCTCTTGAGTAGTTACATCAATTTTAACGGATGAATAAGCACTAAAGTCAATCGTGAAATCTGAGATTAACCAATCTGTATCATCTGTGCCTGAATATCCATTTATAGCATATTCATCTCCGGAACAAATCCATTCATCATTACCAGCTTCATCAAATGGCGTCCATTCTGCAGATCCACAATTGGAAAAATCTTCATTATATGGTAACGTTATTGGTGGTGTTATATCATTGTTTGTTAGTGTAAGTGTAAACGAGTTGTTTGTTCCTACAACAGCACTACTCCCGCCAGTTATATTTTGTATTTCAAAGATTAAAGTTTCATCGGCTTCGAAATCAGTGTCATCAGATACAGTTAATGTAACAATTTGATTTACTGCAGATCCACTAGGAAATGTTACAGTTTGAGTTGTGTAACCATTAATATCAGCAGCATCTCCGTCGCCTCCAGTAAGAACCACATCAAAACTTGTTGCTGTAGCACTTTCATTTGCAATTGTAAATTCTAAATCATAATTGCCAACACCTTCTGAAACAGAGGTAGAGCTTGATATGAATTCTACAATTGTTGGAAAATCATTATTTGTTATAGTTAAATCAAATGTGTTATTTGTTCCTGCAGCAGCACTATTTCCTCCAGCGACATTTTGAATTTCAAATGTAAACACCTCATCATTTTCTATAATAGCATCATCAGTTACTGTTATGGTAACTGTTATATCCGTAGTAGAACTTCCTAGGAAAGTTTTAGATTGTGTCGTATAAGAATCGATATCAGTAGCGTCTCCAGAAGTTAATACTACATCAAACGTTGTTGCAGCAACATCTTCATTAGCAATTTCTATAACTAAATCATAAGAGCCAATACTCTCGGAAACAGATGCTGTAGTACCTGTAAATTCAACAGTAGTATTTGCTAAAGTTGTAAAACTATCAGTTAAAGCAGTGCTCATATAGCACGTGTCTGTGTTATTATATTCGTAGATAGCAATATAGTATATTGTATTAGAAGCTAATCCTGTAATTGCCTCGGATGTGCCAGCACCATTATAGATAACATAGTTTCCTGTTCCTAGTTCAGTTCCAGATGAAAAATCGGTATTAGCTCCATAAGCGGTTTCGCTGCTTGGACTAAAATCAACGGCGGCCCCTTCTTTCATAATAACAATTACATTGTCACCATCGATACCTCTTGTCCAAGATAACGTTGCGGCATCTGTGGTAACATTAGATGCTGAAAAAGCTGTTGCTTCACTTGTTGGTGCAGAACAAGTAGCTGGTGTGGTGTACGTCACAGTAAAACTGTCTATATAAATTCTATTACCACTACCACTTTCTCTTTGGTAAAATTCAACCTCACTACTTGCTGAAATTCCACTTATTGAATAGGTTGATCCGCCAGATAAGTTAGTAGCTGATCCTTCGTCAACGGTGTATCCAGCATCACCTGTTCTGCTTGACGCATTGACTACAATATCAGTTATTGTAACTCCATTATTGGCATAGATAATAATTGATCCTCCTTTAGTAGCTTCTTGGTATAAACGTAATTGACCACTGTTGAGTGCTGGATTTGATGTACCCGAGTTTTTGAAACTACCAAAACCTATATTTGGATCAGAATCAACAGTAATACCAGGTGATGATTCATTTAGTCCTGTGACAGCTCCTCCAGCAGAAAAATCATAGGTTACTGTAGTCTGCGCAAAGCCTAACCCAGTCATTATTAGGGCAAGTAAAAGTGTGTAAAAATGTTTCATGTGCTAATTTGTTTCTAGTTTTAGAATGAAGTGCAGAGAACAGAATAGGTCTTTTTTAGGAAAAAACTTACATATGTAAACAATACAGCATCACAATAGGTTATTAATGGTTAAAACCTCAAAAAAGTGCGCTAATGCTCTAATTATAAGGGGTTAAAAATATAATGAAAGTTAAGAATGCTTGTTTTTAAATGTATTAACAAATCATTACTATTAAGTGGGATATGTGTTATATGATTAAAGTGGTGGTTAGTTAATTTTCTGGTTATTAATGTTTTATATACGTTCTGTTGTGGGTGGGAAATTGTTTATTATTTTTTGAGATTATTGTTTTTTACGAATAAGTTTTACATAAGAAATAATGATGTATATGGTGGTATAGGTCTTTTCGCATAAGACTTAAGGTAAGTGTGGTAGGGGGTTTTTATCATAATGTAGTTTTAGATTTTAGTTGTATTCAACTGAATTTATTAGATTTTGTTTGTGCTATTTCTTCAATATTAGTTTTTGTATTGGAGATGGTAAACAAAAAAAAGCGCATCTTATTAGAGATGCGCTTTTAGATTTAAAAACTATGGTTTAGTTATCTAATAATAACTTTTTGAGTTCTGTTGCTTGTTGCATTTTGCAATTGTACAACATAAATACCTGCAGTAAGATTAGAAGCATCAATACTGTGTTCTGTATTATCAGCGTTTAGTACTTGTGATGTAACTATTCGTCCTTGTATGTCAAATAGATTGAACGTTGTTTGTCCTTCTAGCTGACCTTTTACAACTATCACTTTAGAGTTAGCATTTACAAAAATTTCTAAACCATTTAATACGTCATCATTTACACCAAGTACACTTTGTCCAACATGTAAATAGAAACGTCCTGTACTATTCAGGGTCGTTGCAGAGGTGAAGTTGTAGTCGCTTTCTACTAAATTGGTAAATGTATTTTCAACATTATCTTCTAAAACAACGGTTGTTCCTTCTGGGATATTATGTTCAGAAATACTAATCACTGCTTGTTCTCCTTGTGCAATGTTAACTCCTAAAGGAATGGTAACATTGTTTAAATCAGAATAACTAACGGACTGAGCAGCCATGTTTTTACCTAAGTTGTCTTCTACTAGACGAGAATAGATAGAGAAAGCCGGTGCGGTAGTTTCAAATAGTTCAGAGTCGTAACCCGGATCCATGCTTAACGTAGCGTTGTCGTTAAAGTATAATGCAGTTTGATAAGTTGCATTGTCTTTTTCAACTTTAAGATTTAAATGTGCTAAGTTTTGATTTTCAGTTCTACCAACAATAAAATCATCAGTTGTTCCCACAGTACGCATTGCAGGAGAGAATTCAATAGTTGCGCCACCAGCTATTGAAGCCACAAAGAAGCCTTGACCTGGTGCTATTTTAGCGCTGGCGTTAGCGTCAGAATACGCTTGGTTCCTTACGACATATCCCGTAGATATATCACCATTATAACCATATACACCATAACGAAATGCATCGAATTTGCTAGCGTTATTAGATAAGAAGCTAGATAGACTGATGTACGATGGGTATGGGTTCCCAATTAAGTTAAAGGCGCTTCCTAAACCTACTGTAATAGGAACAGATACAGCTCCTGTTTCAACATTACCTACAAATTTAAAAGGAGATCCATCAACTGTTAATGATGCTGTTCTATAGCCAATACCTGGTGTTACAGCGTCTGAATAATTGGTAGCGTTATAATTGATATAATCATCGAGGTTATTGTCAAAAGGACCAAATAAAAATGAAGGGACACCTGCAATAACTCCAGAAGGGATGACAGGGTTAGCTGTTAAAAGGTCAAGGAATGTTTGATTAGCATTCGTTACTGGTGCCGATACTAAATCGTTATTTCCTGTGGTAGAACCGGTATTTGCCACTTGATTGACATGACGGTTATAGATGACGTCTCCCATCACATTATCTGCAACAATTAAACTTGAATAAGATGTTGATGCGGAATTTAATTGTAAAGTTCCGCTATTGACTACGCTATTTGCTGTAATTGATTGTCCAGAAGAAATTTGAGTATTTGCACCTTCATTAATAAAGAAATTATTAGCAACGATGTTTGTACCAACATTATAGGTGCCATTGTAAATATAAACATTTTCACTCCCCGTTGAGGTTGTAGCACTTACTCCATCATAAGGAATGTCTGGTGTCCAGCTATTATTAGCAAATAATAAACCATCAAATGTAGTTGTTAACTTAAAGTTGTCAAAACCAGTAAAGCCATTAATGTCATTTCTGTTTTTTACGCTAACTTCTAAAGCGATAGTATTTACCGAATTTGGAATACTGATGCTAACTGTACCTTGGTCAGTATCAATAGCACCTCCTCCTTCTAACAGGTATACCAAAGGTTGCGCAATACCATCATATAGTAATGTGTAACTTACATCACTGTTCTCGTTTGAATACCCGTAAACATTCCAATCAAATGCTAGGTTGACATTATCAAAAGCGCTAATGTCAATAGGGGCAAAAGTCATCACTGCAAAATTAGCTGTTCCGTTGTCTCCTTCGTCATTAATATCGTTTTCTCCAAATATATTGCCAGAGAAAGACACATTATCTAAAGGAGAAGCAATGGCATTATCAATAATTCCATAATAGCCATCAGTGCTCCAGCCGTTATCAAAAGTTGAAACGTTAGTGGTATATGTCCATTCTGGTGTAGTGCCATCAAAATCTTGATTAGCGATCTTAATTAATGGACCTGTAATATTAAATTGATCACTTATGGCTAAAAACGGGCTATAGATTAACATAGCCACAACAGCTTGTTCGTCTGTAAAAATAATATTGTCTAATTCAGCAAATCCGTTGGTCATAGTATATAAACTTGGATTTGGAGTTATGGGGCCAGTTGCCGAAACGGTAATAGGGCTATTATAATCAACATCTTGATTTCCATTAGCATCAACCGCTACTACTGTAGGAAAAGGCGTCATGATTTCAAATTGATTAGTATTTGTAGGTTGTTGGTCAAAAATCAATGTAGTTGCCGTAACTTCAATTCTATTGTCATCACCAAGTATCGGTGTTTGTGGGCCTCCTGCGTCAAAGGCTTCAAAGCTAGATCCTAACAATGAATCTGAGGTTGCTGCTGTAACCGTAAGTTGAATTTGTCCATTATCAATAATACTAGTTTTAAAAGTTGCATAGACATCAAAAGTTTTTGAGCTATCATCGGAGGCAGATAGTCCTGAAATTCCAGAAAAAGTTGCCAATCCCGAAGTTACTGTCGTTTCAGCGATGTTAGTTGAACCATCAAAAATAGCAAGTGTATTAAGTAAGTCACCATTTGAAACTGCAAATTCTAAGTCCGTTAAAATAGTTGGTAGAATATCACCATCAGTTAAATGGAATCCTCCGTCTAATATTGAGAATTCACCAATTTTTATAGCATTAGTAGTCGTTAAACCAGAGGCTACAGAATACATTGCGTAGCTAATATTGTCACTTGGGTCAAAGGTTGTAGCTGTCATGCTTGATTCTACACTATGAGGAGTTGAACTTGTAATGACCCCAGATAACCTTAATCCAGGACTAGATACTCCAAAATCTGACCATGCTGTTTTGGCAGGGATTCTGAACCAGGCATTGGCATTTATAGCATTCCATGCATAAAGCCTAAATGTTATTGTTCCTCCTGTCCCTGAGTTAATAGTTAGACCTGTAAAATTAAAATCAGAAGCTGCTGTAGGTGATGATTGTTCTATTTCTATAGGTAGTCCTATTGTAGCAAAGTTGTCTAAACTATAATAAATTTGAAAGGATTGCGGTCCATTAGCAGCTCTTCGTACTCTAATATCTAAATCTGTAATAGTGATATTATTTGAGGCACTTGCTGTGGTAGACCATTCTATATAATCGTTATTAGTTACAGCATCTGCCTGTGTTGCTGAGTCCCATTGATTTGATGTGAAATTAGCCGCTGCAGTTGCTAAAGCAATACCAGAACCTCTTGTAAGTCCTGTAGAGGATATTGAGGCATCATTACCTGAGGTAGTGGGGCCTACAATATTAGCACGATCAATAGTTACGATGGTTTGACTGAACCCAAATGAGAATAAGGTAACCAAACAATAAAAAATGTAAGTTTTTTTCATATTTATTTTGAATTAAATCTTTAAAACACTTGTGTGTCATTTTTTAAGTGGCGTGCTTTGCTGAGTTAAGAATCAAGTAAAGGTAGTTAAAAATGTTAATAAACAGCTATTTAGCGTAAATTATCGTTCGATGAAGTGAATTTGAATGTAATCTTTATCTGATGCGAGGTGATGCTTTTGTTATGTTTTTTGTGTTGGTATATTATCATATGTTACGCTTTTATATCTATTATTAAGTGCTGGTCGTTAGACGGAATTATTAAAGTGTAGGTGGTTAAGGATTGCGTTGTGTGTCCTATTAAACGCAATAACACTAACATGGTCTTAGATTTTATTTTAGATTTGTAAACTAATTAATACAGTAATCTGTTAAGAGGAAGAAATCTATCATAATTAACAAGTGTAAGTTTTTAAATGCAATTGCTACCTAATGAAATTTAGTAAACGTCATTTTGCCAAAACGATTACTTGGCGCATTATAGGTACTTTAGATACCTTTTTGTTATCTTGGTTTATATCTAGCAATATGACTGTTGGTTTGCAAATTGGGGCTTTTGAATTGGTTACTAAAATGATATTGTATTATGGGCATGAACGGATATGGTTTAAGTCCACAATCAAGTCATCCAACAAACGCCATATTTTAAAAACATTTTCATGGCGCGGCGTTGGGACTTTAGATACGATTTTATTAGGATGGCTAATTTCTGGGAATCCGTTAATGGGTCTAAAAATTGGTGGCGCAGAAGTAGTAACGAAGATGTTACTGTATTTTGGGCATGAAAAATTATGGTATAAAATTGATTTTGGATTAGATCAACGGCGACATCGAAAAAAAACGTTAAGACAAAACTCTAAAAAAACATGAGTCTGAATACAGTTAGACACGAGTATAGTATTTCAAGGTCAGATAGAGCTAAGCAAGTAGGGCATCCTTCTTTTTTATTGTGGTTTACTGGGTTGTCTGGTTCAGGCAAATCAACTTTAGCGAATTTGGTGGAGGTTGAATTGCATAAAAGAAACTATCTAACCTATACTTTAGATGGTGACAATATTAGGCAGGGCATTAATAAAGATCTTAGTTTTGCGCCAGAAGATCGTACCGAAAATATTAGAAGAATAGCTGAAATTGGACGCCTAATGATTGATGCTGGTGTGGTTACATTTGCTGCTTTTGTGTCTCCGTATATTAAAGATAGAGAACATATAAAAACCATAGTGGGATCAGAAAATTTTATTGAAATATATGTCAATACGTCTTTAGAAGAATGTGAACGTAGAGATGTAAAAGGCTTGTACAAAAAAGCACGAGCTGGTGAAATTAAAAATATGACCGGAATTTCAGCACCTTATGAAGCTCCTATGAACCCGGATTTAGAAATTGTAACAGATCATCAAGATATAGAGACCTCTGTTCAAACTATTTTAGACTTTATTATTCAAAAATTAAAATAAAACGCATGAGTAATTACGTAATTAATCATTTGAAAGAATTAGAATCGGAAGCCATTTTTGTGATTCGAGAGATTGCAGCACAATTTGAAAATCCTGTGCTACTATTTTCTGGGGGTAAAGATTCAATTTTACTAACCCATTTGGCTAAAAAAGCTTTTTATCCCGCAAAAATTCCGTTTCCTTTAATTCATATTGATACAGGGCATAATTTTCCTGAAACGATTGCTTTTCGTGATGAATTAGTAGAGAAACTCGGTGTTAAACTTATCGTGGGGTCAGTACAAGAAGCCATTGATAACGGTCGTGCAAAAGAAGAAACAGGGGCTGATGCATCTCGTAATTCACTTCAAATTGTTTCACTATTAGATACACTTGAGGAGTATAAAGTAGATGCCGCCATGGGAGGGGCAAGACGTGATGAAGAAAAAGCACGTGCTAAAGAACGTTTCTTTTCGCATAGAGATGAATTTGGACAATGGGACCCTAAAAATCAAAGACCAGAGTTATGGAATCTTTTTAATGGTCGTAAAAATTACGGAGAGCATTTTAGAGTGTTTCCTATTTCAAACTGGACAGAAATGGATGTATGGGAATATATTAAATTAGAGAATATTGATTTGCCATCACTGTATTTTTCACACCAACGCGATTGTGTAGTTAGAGACGGTGTGATTTTGGCAAATTCAGAATTTATTAAGTTAAAGGAAAACGAAGAAGTGGTCAACATGACGATTCGGTACCGAACTTGTGGAGATATGCCAATTACTGGAGCTGTAGAATCTGAAGCTGATACTTTAGATAAAATTATTGAAGAAATTGCGACTACCAGAACTACTGAGCGTGGTGGACGTGCAGATGATAAACGTGCAGAAACAGCCATGGAAGATCGTAAAAAACAAGGTTACTTTTAATAGAAAATAGGTTTTAGTTGTGAGTATTGTCCCCTTGAGAGGACTTTAGGGGTGTTTTAAAAAGGGTTATAAAAATACTAACTATGAATATTCGCGATTAGCATAAAATAATATAAGAGAATAAATACATGGAATATCAAGATATAGAATTATTACGTTTTACAACAGCAGGAAGTGTAGATGATGGAAAAAGCACATTAATAGGGCGCTTATTATATGATAGTAAATCAATTTTTCAAGACCAATTAGACGCTGTAGAGGAGTCTAGTAAATCTAAAGGTTTCGATTATGTAGATTTATCATTACTTACTGACGGTTTAAAATCAGAGCGCGAGCAAGGGATTACCATCGATGTGGCCTATCGCTATTTTGCAACTCCAAAGCGTAAATTTATCATTGCAGACACACCTGGTCATATACAATATACACGTAATATGGTTACGGGAGCTTCAACGGCTAACTTGGCTATTATTCTTATTGATGCTCGTAAAGGAATGTTAGAACAAACCCATCGTCATGCATTTATTGCATCATTATTACGTATACCTCATGCCATTGTTTGTGTCAATAAAATGGATTTAGTAGATTATAGCGAGGATGTATATAATGGAATCGTTTCCGATTTTAAAGCCTTTTCATCAAAGTTGGGTATTAGTGATATTCAGTTTATTCCTATTTCTGCTTTAAATGGGGATAATGTTGTTAACCGTTCTAAAAATATGGACTGGTATCAGGGAAGTACCTTAATGTATCATTTAGAAACAGTTCATATCTCAAGTGATCATAATTTAGTGGATTGTCGTTTTCCTATTCAGTCTGTGATTCGTCCTCATACTTTAGAAAATCAAGATTACAGAGGTTTTGCAGGTCGTATTGATGGTGGAGTATTTAAACCAGGGGATAAAGTGAGGTCATTACCTTCGGGTTTTGTGTCGACTATTAAAACCATAGAACTTAATGGGGAGCAGATAGCAGAAGCATTTGCACCGATGTCTGTAACGATGACTCTAGAGGATGAAATCGATAACAGCCGTGGAGATATGATTGTACGCGAAAACAATGTGCCTGAAGTCAGTCAAGATTTAGAGGTTTTAGTGACTTGGATGAGTGCAAAACCAATTCAATCACGGACTAAAGTGGTCGTTAAACATACCACAAATGAATCCATTGGTATGGTTAAAGAATTAAAATATAAAATTGATATTAATACATTACACCGAATAGAAGGCATTGATAAGGTGGAAATGAATGATATCGCTCGTTTGTCAATAAGAACGGCAAAACCCATGTTTTATGATGCGTATAAAAAGAATCGTCAAACAGGAAGTATCATTATTATAGACGAGCAAACCAATGAAACTATTGGTGCTGGGATGATTATATAGTGGTGGTGTGGTGAAGCAGTGATGCGGTGATACAGTGAAACAGTGATGTGGTGATGTGGTGAAACAGTGATGCGGTGAAGCAGTGAAGCAGTGAAGTGGTGATGCGGTGATGCGGTGATGTGGTGATGCGGTGAAACAGTGATGCGGTGAGGTTTAGAATAGGAATTTAAAAATTTTAATAATGACTCATAAAGATTTAGAAGTTTATAAATTGAGTTTAAATCTAGTAGAGGATATTTATAAACTTACGAAGGGTTTTCCTTCATCTGAAAATTTTGGATTGACTTCTCAGCTTAGAAGAGCAGCGGTTTCGTTGCCTTCAAATATAGCTGAGGGTTCGAGTAGAGGGTCAACAAAGGACTTTATTCGATTTTTAAATATAGCATCAGGATCATTATCAGAAATAGAAACACAGTTAGTCATAGCAGAACGAATAGGGTATATAACGTTCGATGATGCCTTACAAAACAACATCATTACAATTAGAAAAATGTTATACCGTTTAAAACAAGGTTTAATCAAGAAACTAAGTAAGTAAAATGAATAATAAAAGCTCCAATCCGTCGAATAACCGAATAACCGAATCACCGTCTCACCGCCTCATCACCTCGCCACCTCACCGCCTCACTGAACTACTGCATCACAGTATCACCGCAGCTTTAGAAGCAGGAAAAGTAATTCTAGACATCTATCATTCCGATGATTTTGAAGTGGAACTTAAAGGAGATAACTCCCCTTTAACTAAAGCCGATATCGCTTCGCACAATGTGATTATGTCGCATTTAAAATCAACAACTATTCCTGTGTTATCCGAAGAAGGTAAGTCTATATCTTATGAAGAACGTAAAGATTGGAGCCAACTATGGATTGTAGATCCTATAGATGGGACTAAAGAGTTTATTAAGCGTAATGGTGAATTTACGGTGAATATTGCTCTTATAGAAAATCAGAAAACCGTACTTGGGGTTATTTATGTGCCAGTACTAGGTGACCTTTATTTTTCAACTAGCGAAATCGGTGCTTATAAGGTGTCAGTAAATCTCGACGATTATGATGTTTCTACTTTAATCGGCCAAGGGAATAAATTGCCATTAGAAAGAGACGATAAAACGTTTACAATTGTGGCAAGTCGTTCGCACATGTCGCCAGAAACGGAAGCTTATGTTTCTGAAATGCGAGAAAAACATGGTGATGTCAACTTAATTTCCAAAGGAAGCTCACTAAAACTATGTATGGTGGCAGAAGGTCAAGCGGATTGTTATCCAAGATTTGCTCCTACTATGGAGTGGGATACTGCTGCAGGTCAAGCTATATGTGAACATGCTGGTTTTGAGGTTCTGGATTGGAGTACGAAAGAACGTATGCTATATAATAGGGAAGAACTTTTAAATAATTGGTTTTTGGTAAAGGCGGTGTAGTTAATTGAAGTAATGCTAAACATTTATATAACTTTTGTGTTAGTAATTATCTGTAATGTTTTGAAAATGAAATAGCTCTCAAATGTTCTGATTTTATTTTTAAAGTCTAAAAAGACTAACAAGTCTGATATTTTATTAGCTTTGCAGATTGAAATAATTTTAATTTATAACTATTTTATTTTATAGTTTTTATGAGTAAAGTTGCATTTATAACTGGCGTTACAGGGCAAGATGGAGCCTATCTTAGTGAGTTTTTACTAAAGAAAGGTTATGAGGTTCATGGTTTAAAACGCCGCTCTTCATTATTTAATACCGATAGAATTGACCATTTATATCAAGACCCACATGTCGATCATCGAAATTTTTATCTGCATTATGGTGATATGACGGATAGTACGAATCTTATTCGATTGATTAAAGAAATTCAACCCGATGAGATTTATAATCTAGCCGCAATGAGTCACGTAGCTGTGTCGTTCGAAATTCCGGAATATACAGGTAATGCCGATGGTTTAGGAACGTTACGAATCTTAGATGCTGTACGTTTATTAGGCTTAGAAAAGAAAACGCGAATATACCAAGCCTCAACATCAGAATTATACGGTAAAGTTCAAGAAGTACCGCAATCGGAAACGACTCCATTTTACCCACGTTCACCTTATGCTGTAGCAAAAATGTACGCCTATTGGATCACGGTAAATTATCGTGAAGCTTATAATATGTTTGCTTGTAATGGTATCTTGTTTAATCACGAGTCACCAATTAGAGGGGAAACGTTCGTCACACGAAAAATTACAAGAGCAGTATCGCGAATAGCTTTAGGTCTACAAGATAAATTTTATCTAGGAAATCTTGATGCGCAACGCGATTGGGGACATGCTAAAGATTATGTTCGGATGATGTGGATGATTCTTCAAGCTGATGAAGCAGAAGACTGGGTGATTGCAACGGGAAAAACGACAAGAATCCGTGATTTTGTGCATATGAGTTTTGCTGAAGTCGGTATAGAATTAGAGTTTAAAGGTGAAGGTGAAAATGAAAAAGCGTTTGTCGTTAAATGTAATAATCCAAACTATCAAATTGAAATCGGTAAAGAAGTTTTAGCGGTAGATGCACGCTATTTTAGACCAACTGAAGTGGAGTTATTGATAGGAGATGCTTCAAAAGCCAAGAATAAATTGGGGTGGGAATGTAAATATGATCTTAACGATTTGGTTAAGGATATGATGCATGGTGATATAAAACTCATGAAAGAACAGCAATACCTTGAAGAAGGGGGCTATAAAACTTTAAATTATTTTGAGTAATGGGTTAGGCGTGAGGCGTGATTGGTGATGCGTGATTGGTGATGCGTGATGTGTGATTGGTGATTGGTGATTGGTGATTGGTGATGCGTGATTGGTGATTGGTGATTGGTGAATGGTGATTGGTGAATGGTGAATGGTGATTGGTGATTGGTGATTGGTGATTGGTGATGCGTGATTAGCGAAGAGTATATTACAAACCCCGAATCACGAATAACGAGTCACGAACCCCGAATAACGAATAACGAATCACGAACCCCAAATCACGAACCCCGAATAACGAATCACGAACAACGAACAACGAACAACGAATCACGAACAACATGAAAACCCATAAAGATTTAGACGCTTGGAAAAAAGCAATGGATTTGGTAGAAGACATTTACAAATGTTCTCAATCGTTTCCGTCTAATGAAGTTTATGGTTTGACGTCACAAGTAAGAAGAGCAGCGGTTTCCGTTCCGAGTAATATCGCAGAAGGTGCAGGGAGAAAAGGAGATAAAGAATTTATTCAGTTTTTATATATAGCTTTGGGGTCGTTAGCTGAGGTAGAAACACAAGTGCTTATCGCAAGACGCTTAAATTATATAGATGATACCCAAAAGATGACAGACGATATAGAACGATTAACAAAGTTAATTTATGGACTCATCCGTTACATAAAATCAAAATAAATTCAAAACAATAACAAATCACAAACCCCGAACAACGAATAACGAACCCCGAATCACGAACCCCGAACAACAAACAACGAACAACGAATCACGGGTAACGCATCACGAATCACGAATAACGAATAACGAATGACAAATAAAAACTCCCAAATCACAAGTAACGAACAACAAAACACGACCCACGAATCACGCATCTACGTAGCCGGTCATCGTGGTATGGTGGGGTCTGCGGTTTGGCGAGCTCTAGAAGCAAAAGGCTATACCAATCTTATTGGTAAAACCAGTGCTGAACTCGATTTACGAAATCAGCAAGCCGTAGTCGATTTTTTCAATAAAGAACAGCCAGAGGTTGTCATAAATGCAGCAGCAAAAGTAGGAGGGATACTCGCTAATAATGAGAATCCTTATCCGTTTTTAATGGAAAACTTACAGATACAGAATAACTTGATTGATACAGCTCATAAGAAGGCTGTTTCAAAGTTTGTATTTTTAGGAAGCTCTTGCATTTACCCTAAGTTTGCTCCACAACCTTTAAAAGAAGCGTATTTACTAACGGATAGTTTAGAACCTACTAACGAGTGGTATGCTATAGCAAAAATTGCAGGTGTAAAAGCTTGTGAAGCGATTAGGAAACAATACGGTAAAGACTTTGTAAGTTTAATGCCCACGAACCTTTACGGCCCTTTTGATAATTTCGATTTAAAAAGCTCGCACGTGTTACCAGCCATGTTACGAAAGTTTCATGAAGCTAAAGCCACCAATGCACCAGTAACCTTATGGGGCAGCGGTACACCAATGCGCGAGTTTTTACATGTCGATGACTTGGCACAAGCCGTTGTGTTTGCGGTTGAAAACGTATTGCCAGAGCACTTATATAATGTGGGTACGGGTACCGATGTTACGATAAAAGAATTAGCAGAAACGATTCAAACGATTGTTGGGCATAACGGAGAATTGGTTTGGGATAGTTCTAAGCCCGATGGGACGCCACGGAAGTTGATGGATAGTTCTAAGATGCAAGCCTTAGGTTGGTCTCCTGAATTTAGCTTAAAACAAGGGGTTTCTGCAACGTACGATTGGTATTTAAAGAATAAATAGACTGCTATGCAAAAAAAAATTATAATCACGGGAGGTGCTGGTTTTATAGGTTCTCACGTTGTAAGACTTTTTGTGAATACCTATCCTAACTATCAGATTATTAATTTAGATAGTCTTACATATGCAGGTAATCTTATGAATCTTAAGGATATTGAAGATTCTTCAAATTATAAGTTTATAAAAGGAGATATCACTGATGAAGTTTTTATTAATAACTTATTTGAGACAGAGCAGCCAGATAGTGTAATTCATTTAGCAGCAGAGTCTCATGTAGACCGTTCAATCACCAACCCTTTAGCATTTGCCAAAACTAATATTTTGGGCACTATGATTCTGCTTAATGCGTTTAAGAATTTATGGAAGGATAATTGGGAGAATAAATTGTTTTATCATGTAAGTACGGATGAAGTCTATGGCTCTTTAGGAGCAGATGGACTTTTTACGGAAACTACAGCATATGATCCAAATTCACCATACTCAGCATCTAAAGCGAGTTCAGATCATTTTGTAAGAGCTTATGGTGAAACGTATGATTTGCCTTATGTAATCTCTAACTGTTCAAATAATTACGGGTCTTATCAGTTTCCAGAAAAGCTTATACCATTGTTTATTAATAATATTATTAATAATAAAGCTTTGCCTGTATATGGTGATGGTAACTATACCAGAGATTGGTTATATGTTATTGATCATGCCATTGCAATAGATTTAATTTTCCATCAAGGAGTTATAACAGAAACCTATAATATAGGTGGTTTTAATGAGTGGAAGAATATAGATTTAGTGAAATTGTTATGTCAACAAATGGACACGAAGTTAAATCGAAAACAAGGTACGAGTGCAAAATTGATTACCTATGTAAAAGATCGTCCAGGACATGATTTAAGATATGCTATAGATGCTTCTAAAATTAATACAGAGTTAGGCTGGAAACCTTCTGTTACTTTTGAAGAAGGTCTCAGTAAAACTATTGATTGGTATCTAAATAATGAGGTGTGGTTAAAAAATGTAACGAGTGGTGATTATTTAAAGTACTATAAAGACCAATATAAATAGTTATTAGAATTACTCTTCAGTATCAAACACTAATAAGTAAACAACATGAAAGGAATTATTTTAGCAGGGGGATCAGGAACACGCTTACATCCTTTAACTATTGCCGTAAGCAAGCAGTTATTGCCTATTTACGATAAACCGATGATTTATTATCCCTTATCGGTTTTGATGCTCGCGGGAATAAGAGAAATTCTAATTATATCTACGCCACTAGATCTTCCTAATTTTAAACGCTTATTAGGTAATGGCGATCAGTTCGGCATTCAATTAAGTTATAAAGAACAGCCAAGTCCAGATGGTTTGGCACAAGCTTTTATCTTAGGTGAAGAATTTATTGGCAATGATGATGTATGTTTAGTCTTAGGTGATAATATTTTTTATGGTGCTGGATTACAAAATATATTAGCAGAAGCGTTAAATTCAGTAGAAAGAGAAGGAAAAGCTATTGTTTTTGGTAACTATGTTAAAGACCCTGAGCGTTACGGTGTTGCAGAATTTGATAAAAATAGAAATGTCATTAGTATTGAGGAAAAGCCTAAGAACCCTAAATCAAACTTTGCTGTGGTAGGGCTCTATTTTTACCCCAATTCTGTTGTTCAGATTGCCAAGACGATAAAACCATCGGAACGTGGTGAATTGGAAATTACATCGGTTAACCAAGATTATTTAGACCAAGAAAATTTAAAACTTCAAATATTGAGTAGAGGTTTTGCTTGGTTAGATACCGGCACACACGAAGCCTTAACGGAAGCTACAGAGTTTGTGAAAGCAGTAGAAAAAAGAACAGGTTTAAAAATCGCATGTTTAGAGGAGATTGCTATGAATTTTGGATGGATTAGTAAACAGAAAGTAGCGAGAGAAATTGAAAATTCAAAAGGAGATTACTTTGATTATTTGAAATTAATAATATCAAAGTAATATCTTATTACAATAAAAAAACTATTATTCGATTAATTTAGAGTTTTCTTGAGCTTCTTTTTTCAAGTAAATAATGTAATAAACTATAATTATGATAATTGAAAATTTAAAATGGGACAGTGATTTTTTTGGACTTAAAGTTGGTCGGTTAACTATTTTAGATAATTCAGTTTTTAACCTTGATGATTTTTTAAAAAAAGTTAAGGATGATGATTATGATTTAGTTTATGTCATCAGTTATGATAAAATGTTGCAAAATCAAAGTTTGCTTAAAGCTAATCTCAATTTAGTGGATATTCAAATGACAATGTCTTTAAGGTTCAATAGTAATAACTATATAACAAATCCATATGAATTTAGGACAGAACTAAACGAAAAAGAATTAATTGAATGTTACGCAATTGCAGAGTCTACTTCTAAAGTATCAAGATTTTATACTGAACTATCTATCGGAACGGAAAAAACTAAAGAATTATACCGCAAGTGGATAGACAATGCCATCAATAAATCATTTTCGGACGGTTTATTTCTAGAAAAATTAAATGATAAAGTTGTTGGGATACATTTGATTAAAACTGATGAAAATAATGATAAAGGATATTTTACTCTAACAGGTGTTGATGAAACAATCAAAAGAATGGGGCTAGGCACTAAGTTATGGAATCAAAGTTTTGGTTATTTGGCAAATGAGAAAAAAATAACTGAAGTGAAAAGCCCATTTTCATTTCAAAATAAGGAGTCATTTAATTTTCATCTTAAAAGAGGATTTAATAAGGTGGATGAAATTAAGTATATATATCATTATAATAAATAAAAAAATTAAAAAATGATACCATTTAACAAACCTTATTTAACAGGTAAAGAAGCACACTACATGTACGATGCCGTACATACAGGAAAATTATCTGGAAACGGAAAATTTACGAAAAAATGTCAAGAATTTTTTGAAACTAAATTTGGGTTTAAAAAAACACTTTTGACGACTTCGTGTACAGATGCTTTAGAGATGTGTGCATTGTTATTAGATATAAAACCAGGAGACGAAGTTATTGTACCTTCCTATACATTTGTGTCCACAGCTTTAGCTTTTGTGAGGCAAGGTGCTAAAATAATTTTTGCTGATTCAGAGGGTAACAATCCAAACTTAGACATAAGTAAAATAGAACCTTTAATTACCGATAAGACAAAAGTTGTTGTTCCTGTTCATTATGCAGGTGTTTCGGTTGATATGGACGCTTTAATGGCTTTAGCTGATAAATACAACTTATTTGTAGTTGAAGATGCTGCACAAGCAATTGATAGTTACTATAAAGGAAAAGCATTGGGCACTATTGGTCATCTATCTGCATTTTCGTTTCACGAAACCAAAAATATTATCTCAGGAGAAGGAGGTTTATTAGGTATTAATGATAATCGATTTATAGATAGAGCTGAAACTTTATGGGAAAAAGGAACAAATAGAGCTTCTTTTTTTAGAGGCGAAGTAGATAAATACGGATGGGTTGATACAGGGTCATCTTTTTTACCTTCAGAAACAACAGCTGCGTTTTTGTATGCGCAATTGGAGAATCTAGATGATATCCAAAGAAAAAGAGTTCAGTTATGGAGCTATTACTATTCAAAATTAGAGTGCTTAAAAGAAGTGCTTACTTTACCTTTTATTCCAGATTATGCGACTTGTAATGGTCATATGTTTTATGTGGTCTGTAACGATGTTGAGGAAAGAGGGGGGGTGATTAAAACATTAAAAGAGAATGGTGTTTATAGTGTGTTTCATTATTTAAGTTTACATAAAAGCCCATATTATCTTAAGAATTTCACAGAAAGACCAAATCTAATTGAGGCAGATAGATATACGGATTGTTTATTACGCTTGCCTATGTATTTTGAGTTAACAGAATCTGAAATTGATCGTATAACGGATGTAATCATATCATTTTACAAAAAATAAAAATCTATAATGATTTTACATTTAATACCTGCTGAAAAATTTACTGATCGTGCTATAAAGATATTTGAAAACGCTTATCCTGGTAAGAATCATTTTTATGTTTTTATAGAGGACCTAAAGAATCTGAAATTCTCGGAAAACCTTAAGGCTAGTAATATTACTATTGTGAATAAAGAAGAAAAATGGTGGAAAAATAATTTTATTGATATAAATAAATACCAGAAACTTATTTTACATAACCTTTATTCTAATGCGAATATATATTTTGGTAATCTGTTTTCAAAAAAAATTGAAACACATGGTGTTATTTGGGGGTATGAGTTTTATGGCATCCGAAATTTTTGGGATTCTAAAAATTATGGAGAATTAACCGCACAAAAAAAGAAAGAATTAGAATCTTCTCAACCTGATTTTAAAAAGCCGCTAATAGCTAAGTCATATTTAATAAAACGCGCTTTTAAACTATTAACGAGTAAAAAGTATAGATGTGAGAACCCAACGTTAGAGGCTAAAACTAATGTGTTTCTAGGTTTAGATGTTATTCAAACACATTCATATCAAGATTATTTAAATGTAAAAGCTAGGTTTAATATAAATCCACTTTGGTCAAATTTTAGTTATTATAGTTATGAAGATTATAATATAGAGGTGTCAGATTTTAAACTTGATAAAAAAATATTAGTCGGTAATTCTGCGACATTTACTAATAATCATCTCGAAGTTTTTGAAATGTTAAAAGATAGAGTTCAAGATTTTGAAATTATTTGTCCCTTAAATTATGGCGACCCTATTTGTGCTAATTTTATTAGGGAGATAGGAACTGATTATTTCCAAGAAGGTTTCACTCCTTTAATGGAATTTATGCAATTGGAGGATTATAACAAGCTTCAAGCAAGCTGTGGTATAGTAATAATGAATCATTATAGACAACAAGCAGCTGGTAATATTATCGCAGCATTAATTTTTGGGTCAAAGGTGTTTATGAGCTTGTCATCACCGCTTTTTAAACACTTTCAGCATTTAGGGATTCATATTTATTCTATTGAAAATGATTTGAAGGACGATAATGCATTAAAAAATTTAAAAGTAGAATATGCAGTAGAAAATAGAATAATTTTGAAAAAATATTATTCAATGAATACTATTGTTGCAGCAATCAAGGGAAGTATTAAATTATGAGTGTTAAAAAGAAAGCTATAGCAGGAGTCAAATGGACAACTTTAAGTACTATTGTTATTGCGATAACATCTATAGTTAAGCTTTCTGTACTTACAAGATATTTAGATAAAGAGGATTTTGGTTTAATGGCTTTAGTTACAGTTGTACTAGGGTTTATGAGCTTGTTTATGGATATGGGGATTACAACCTCAATATTACATGTCCAAAATATAAAGAAAAAAGAATACGCCAGTCTCTATTGGTTAAACTTTTTGTTTAGTATTGTTTTATTTCTATTAATTGCCTTATCGGCACCTATTATTGCTAATTTTTATAACGAGCCTGAATTAGTGCCCCTTTTGCAATTAATGGGAGTAAGCTTATTAATTTCTGCTTTTGGAAGGCAATTTAAAACTATTGAACAAAAAGAATTAAACTTTAAGTTTATATCTGGTCTTGATATTGCTAGTGCAATAGTGTCTTTAATAGTCGCAATTGTTTTAGCGGTTAAAGGTTTTGGAGTATATACATTAGTATATTCTGCTTTAACGCAATTCGCGTTGTCAAATCTTGTTTTATTGCTGTCGGGTGTTAAAAAACACGGATTACTGTTTCATTTTAACTTCTCAGAAACTAAACGTTTTCTAAGGATTGGAATGTATCAAGTAGGTGGGCAGATCGTAAATTATTTTAATAGAGATCTAGATACCTTATTAGTGGGTAAATTATTAGGGGCAGAAATTTTGGGTGGCTATAGTTTAGCCAAACAACTTGTGTTTAGACCAGCTTCTTTAATAAGCCCAATTTTAACCAAGGTTGCAGCACCTTCACTAGCATTATTTCAAAATGATAAAGTGGCTTTAAAAAGAAATTATTTAAAGTTACTAAATATTGTATCGTCTTTAAATCTGGCAGCGTATTTAATGTTAGCACTATTTGCTCCGATAATTGTAGCCTTGCTTTATGGTGATGCTTTTGTGTATATAGTACCAATTGTTCAAATATTATCTGTGTATATGTATTTAAGATCTATAGGTAATCCTGTAGGTAGTTTAGTAATCGCCACAGGCAGAACGGAATTAGAATTTTATTGGAACATATTTTCATTAGTGTTTATGCCAATTTTTATATTTGCAGGTAGTTTTTATGGCGTAGAAGGCGTTGCCTACGGCTTGGCTTTGTTTATGCTGTCTGCCATATTTCCATTTTGGAAGTTTCTAATAAATAAAATGATCACTGTTAATTTTAATGATTACGTTAAAGCGTTAATGCCTAAATTTAAAATATATTATAAGCAATTTGTTAATAGGTAATGGATTGTATTATCAAATCTAAAGTTTTTTTGACTTAAAAATAGTAAGTTTAAACCTGTATAGAACGAGATACCACTGAGTACTATTTTATTACTGATTAATATATTTATTGAGACAAATCAATCAAAAATTAATAAATTATATTTGGCATTGATTTAAATGAGAGTAGCTTTTATATCATATAAAACCGAATGGATACTTAACAAACTAAAAAATAAATAGTAACACAACACATAATGAAAATACTAATTGTAATAGGTACGCGTCCTAACTTTATAAAAGTAACTCAATTTAAAAAAGTAGTTGCGCAACAATATCCAGAAGTAGATTTAAAAATAGTACATACTGGCCAACATTATGATGAGAAGATGGCTAATATCTTTTTTGATCAATTTGAGTTAAGACCAGATTACTTTTTAAACATAGAACCAGCGTCTCCAATAAAACAAATGGCTGATATAATGGTTACTTTAGAGGGTTTAATAGAAAACACCTTTACACCAGATTTAATGATTGTTCCTGGTGATGTTAATTCTACTTTGGCTGCTGCATTGGTAGCTAATAAAAAAGGAATTAAGCTGGCACATTTAGAAAGTGGCTTACGCTCTTTTGATAAAGAGATGCCCGAAGAATGGAATAGGCTTCTTGTTGATGAAATGTCAGATTATTACTTTGTGACCGAAAAAAGTGGCCTTAAGTATTTGGAACAAGAAAATAAAAAAGGAAAAGTGTTTTTTGTAGGTAACACTATGATTGATACTATGGTTGGTTTTGAAGCTCAAATACAGCAAAGTCAAATATTGGAGCAATTACAAATTAATTCTGATTTTGCGTTACTCACATTGCATAGACCTTCTAATGTTGACAGCGAAGAAGGTGTAAGAACAATGATGAATTTATTAAGTTATTTGAACGATAAAATAACAGTAGTATTCCCTATCCATCCGCGAACTAGAGCAAGAATCTCAGCTTTTGGTTTTGACCAAGAGTTTAGTAAACTAAGTAACATTATACTTTCAGAACCATTAGGTTATTTTGATTTTCAAAAGTTAATTGCAACAACAAAAATGGTTCTAACAGATAGTGGAGGAATCCAAGAAGAAACCACTTTTAGAGGTGTGCCTTGTTTAACCTTACGAGAAAATACAGAGCGTCCAAGTACTATTGAAGAGGGGACAAATACCTTAGTGCCATTTGAATTTGATAATTTGCAGAAATATATAGATCAAATATTAGAAGGGACTTATAAAACAGGAAGCGTACCGGAGTTATGGGATGGTAAAGCAACTGAACGTATTTTAAAACATATTGTAGAACTATAGTGATTTATTTTACATTTAACGATCAGCCATCAGGTATATATCAAAGTCAAGTTATAGATGTTATTTCTGAACTTAATCTACACGTAGATAAACCTATAAGATTAGTTGCCTTTATTTCAATTAGAAATTATGGAAAGAATAGGAGAAAAATAAAATCATTATATCCAAATTCTATAATTTTAATGATGTTTCCCAGATTAAACAATTGGAAAATGAACTTGTTTCAGTTAGCCTTTGTTAAGGGAATAAAAAAGGAGACAATATTAGCAAGAGGGCCAATGGCATTTTATTTAGCCAATAAATTGAATTCTAATGTAAGCTATGATGGTAGAGGTGCGGTAAAGGCAGAAATGGTGGAATATCCTAAAATGATTCCAAACAAAAAATTAGTTCACTCAATTATTTCAGCAGAAAGGTCCGCAGTTCTTAATGCAAAACACAAAATTGCAGTCTCAGAAAAATTGGTTGAATATTGGAGAAATGAATTTGATTACAGGGGAAGTAATCATATAATTATACCTTGTACGCTTACTAATTCAATGGTTGTTGATGAGGAATTTAAAAAAGAATTATTTTTTAAGTATAATTGGGGGAGAAGGATATTGTATTAATCTATTCTGGAAGTATTGCTGGTTGGCAGTCCTTTGAAAAAATAAGTGATTTAATAGAAAAATGGATAGAGGCACAAAATGTTAAAGTTTTATTTCTCTCTAAGAGAAATGATATTTTGGAGAAACTCATTTTAAAATATCCAAATAATATTAAGCAAGAATGGGTAGGTCACGATGAGGTAGGGAATTATTTGAGTATTGGTGATTATGGCATTTTGATCCGAGAAGATAATGTTACTAATGCTGTCGCTTCTCCTGTGAAATTTGCTGAGTATTTAAATTCAGGTCTTAAAGTTTTAATTAGTAAAAATATTGGGGATTATAGTTCTCTTGTCGAAAAACAAGATTTGGGAAGTGTTATTTATGAAGATATCATCCCTTTACAAAACGTAAGCCATATAGAAAAAGATAGAGTTAAAAAGTTTGTTCAGAGAACATTAACTAAGAAGTCAAATAGAAATAACTATAAGCAATTTATTAGAGAGGTTTTAAAATAAAAATGCATAAATTAATGAAATTATGTAGAAGTGAAAATATAAAAATAGCACTACTTACAAATGGTATCTTTCCTTTTGAGGTTGGAGGAATGCAGAAACACTCATACGCTTTGGCAAAGCACTTCGCTAAAAACAAAATTAATGTTGATGTTTATCATTTTAAAAAGGAAAAAAATAAATCAGTCGATCTAAGTTTGTATTTTACAAAGAATGAGTTGAGAGAAATTAATTTTATTGAAATAGAATTTCCAGTTTTTAAGTTTTTTGTTGGTCATTATATTTACTCTTCATATTGCTATTCAAAAAATATATTTGAAATTATAAAGGATAAGGATTACGATGGTGTGTATTCTCAGGGCTTTACCTCTTGGTTTTCTTTGAGGAAAGAACCATTTAAATCTAATTTTATTACAAATTTACACGGTTTAGAAATGTTTCAAACTTCAATAAACCTTAAAAATAGATTAGAGCAATTAATATTGAAAATTCCAGCTAAAGAAATTATAAAAAGATCGAGATATAATGTTTCTTTGGGAGGTAAATTAACGTCACTTTTATATGAAAATGGAGCTTCTAAAAATTCAGTGATAGAACTGCCCAATGCAATAGATAGGTCGTGGCTTATAGATGAAAGTGAAATTTTAAAACAAAACAACAAAGAATTAAATCTATTGTTTGTAGGTAGGTACGAACGAAGAAAAGGCATAGAAGAATTTCAAGAAGTTATAGGTAGAACCATTACTAATAGTAATTACAGCGTTAATTTTATTGGACCTATTCCAGTGAATCAGCAAATTACTCACCCTAAAGTTAACTATAAAGGATTAATTAAAGATCCAGAGCTTATAAAGCAAGAGTTTTTGAATGCAGATATTTTGGTATGTCCAAGTTATTCGGAAGGAATGCCTACGGTTATATTAGAAGCGATGGCTTTTGGGTGTGCTATTATTGCTACAGATGTAGGTGCTGTCAATACTATGGTAAATGAGCAAAATGGTTGGATAATTAAAGGAGATATTTTATCGGGTTTAGAGATGGCCATAAACGAAGCACTTCTTTTGGATGCCACTGCGTTGTGTGATAAAAAGCGAGTATCTTTAAACCGTGTAAAAGCTAATTTTACATGGGAGCATGTAGTTAATAATACCATTTCAGCTATCTCTAAAATTAAAAATAACTAGTGTTTTTTTCTTTATTATGGTTAAACAGATGATATTTGTCTTCAGTATTACTAAAACCGACAAAAATAATAGTTTTTAAGAATATTTCTAAATTTTTGTTAAATGACAAGTTCAACAAATACTTGGAAAATAGGAAATGATGCTAGATTAAATGATTTATTGACTATAAGTCTTTTACTTGGGTATATTATAACTTTAATTTAAAAATTTACTTTTATTAATGAAAAAGAGATTAATTATTTTATCCCTTGTGATAGTCCTATTTTTAATTTTAGAGATTTTCTTACGACAGTATTTAGGATTTTGTGACACTGTATTAATGAAAGAAGATTCTAATTATGAATATATCGCTCAACCTAATCAGAATCGATTTAGATTTAGAAATCATATAAAATATAATTCATTTTCTATGAGAAGCGATGAAATTGATACTACTGCCATTAAAATATTAGGATTTGGGGATTCTGTAATAAATGGAGGAGTTTTAACTGATCAAGATTCTTTAGGAACAACATTATTATGTGATACCCTGACTGATTTTTACGACAATAAAATACAATTTCTGAATATTTCAGCCGGTAGTTGGGGCCCTGATAATTGTTATGCATATCTAAAAAAACATGGTGACTGGGGTGCTAAAGCCATTTTTCTTTTTATTAGTTCTCACGATGCTTATGACAATATGGATTTTGAGAATGTTATTGGTGTTTTAAAAAATTTTCCGCGTAAGCAATACTCATTAGCTTTGTATGAATTAATTGATCGGTATTTAATTCCTCGTTTAAAAAGTAAATTATATAATGAGGTTTCCGAACTAGAAAAACTTGGGATTAACAAGAAGAAGGATAATAGTGTTTTTAATACTGGTTTTAACGATATATTTGCTTATTCAACAGAAAAAAATATACCTCTGATATTTTATTTACATGCCGATAAAAATGAATTGCAATCTGGGTCATATAATGAACAAGGGCAGATGATTATCGATTTTGCAAATCAAAATAGTATACCTATTATTTTAGATATGGAAAATGGGTTGGGGTTGACAGATTTTCGAGACGGCATACACATAAACTCTAAAGGGCAAAAAAAGCTAGCAAATACGATTGCTCGATATCTGATGGGTGAAATACCAGTTTTCACTAAAAATGTATTTAAAAATAAATGAGTTAATGTTAGAAATAAATAATAAAGGTAACTATTGTAGGTTTGAAGAGAAAGGATGTTATAAGTATAAAGGCCAAGTAAATAACAATAGTAAATATGGGGAGTTTGATTAGATTGTAAACAGGATTATTCGATTATTTAAATTTATACAAAAACAACTTATAAGTTAAGGGTGAGTCAGATTATTAGAAGTTTTCAGGTTTTTAAGCCAACTTTAGTGTGGCTATTGTTCGTTGTTTTATGTGGTGTTTTGGGAGGGTTTATAGCTGCTTCCGTGGCAATTATTTGCGTATTTTTAGCTATTAAAAATAATGATTTAGTACAAATAGAGACCTTATTTGTGTTATTTATTATTACTTTTCTTTTAGCTGATAATTTTCAAGGAGTTTTAAGTTTTGCACAAAATTTAAGATTTGTAGTTTTAGGTGTAGCTCTTTTTATTTTGTTAAAGTTTCAAATTTTTAAATCTAATCTAGGGTGGTATATTTTACCCTTTAGTATAATTGCTATAGTAATTACTTATGCGTTATCACCCCTTGGGTTAGAAGCAATAGCAAGAGGGGGGGGCATGTTTTAATGGCACTGGTTCTTTTTAAATCTGTACAATTACTTGTCGAACATGATACAAGTCGTTTTTATGACCTTATTACAGTACTATTACTAGTTTATTTTAGTTTAACACTTCTAGTGTTTTTTATACCTTTTATCGATGAAGTATATATGGGCAATCGCTTTAAGGGACTCACAGCGAATCCAAATAAACTCGGTCTAATTAGTCTTTTTTCATATGCTACTATTGATATCGTAAGAAGGGGTGGGAAAACTACTTTTAGACCTCGATTTTTTACTACATTTAAAATATTACTCATTAGTTTAATAATTCTAACAGGCTCACGTACTGCTTTGTTTAGTGTTTTTACCTACGAGATACTTTTGCGACTTCAAAAGAATAAGTTCTTATTAGGATTAGCTCTTTTAGTTATGTTTAGTATTTATAATATTGGCATTAATGCGTTGTCCCTCGTTGAATTGTTTGGATTGTCAGATTTTATAAGATTGGATACAATAGAAAACGCTAGTGGGCGAACAGAGGTATGGACTGTGGCAATCCAAGAAATTAAAAATCAACCTTGGCTAGGTAAAGGCATGCTTTACGATGACTATTTTATTAATAATTATGCAGAACGCTTTATAGGTGAAAATAGAGCTAGGCATTGGTACGGTATTTGGAACTCCTATTTAAGCCTATTATTAAATGTAGGGATTATAGGAACATTGGCTTTTGCTTTTTTTTGGTATAAAATGTACATCTTTAGCCAAATGAAAAATATTAGATTTGCTTTTTTAATAATTTGTTTATTTTCTGGGATTTCAGAATCTTGGATGGCAGCGTCTATGAATGCTTTTATGCCTTTGATATTCACTTGTTTGGCTTTACAAATCTATACACCTAAATCTAATACCGAAGTTATATGAATATTGTAGTACTCTATACACGTTTAACGGGCTATTGGATGGCTTGTATGCGAAAAGATGTGGCGTTAAATAAAAATACGTATTTAGTGTATAGAACAGCACCTAGCCCTGAGGCGCCATTTAAAATTAAAAGTGAACCAGGGATTACAATTTGTGATTATTCTGAGCCCGCATTTAGTGCAATGCAAGCCGAAATACATGCATTTCAACCAGATCTAATATATTGTGCGGGTTGGGTGAATAAAAACTATTTGAAAATTGCCAAAACATATAAATCAATGGGTATTCCTGTAATTACAGGAATGGATAACCAATGGCTTGGAACGCTTAAACAACATATAGCTAGCGTTTTTAGTAAATTCTTAGTTCGCAAGTATTTTACGCATATTTGGGTCGCAGGAACACCACAATATTATTACGCGCGTAGGTTAGGATTTCAATCAAAACAAATTTTATCAGGACTATATTGTGCGGATGAATCTATTTTTGAAACCATAAATCAAACAGAACACCAAAAACAATTAATTTTTGTCGGACGTATTGTAGACCATAAAGGGGTTGAGCTGTTGTTTGAAGTTGTGGAAGACTTATTAAGGTCTAAAGGTCTCGATTTTAAATTACATGTAATAGGAAGTGGCCCTTTAGAGCATTTAATTCCGAAACATTCCAATGTACAACATACACCTTTTGTTGACCCGGAAGAAATTCCAAAATTATTAACGAATGCAGGGACGTTTATATTGCCTAGTTTTTATGAGGCTTGGGGTGTCGTAGTCCATGAAGCTGCATTAGCAGGATTACCAATTATAGCGACACAACAATGTGGTGCAGCTACAGAACTTTTAGTGGACGGTTTTAATGGCTATAAGTACGATGCCAATGATAAGGAAGCACTCTCGGCAATCATTACCAAAATGATGACTCAAAATATAGAAGACTACTTTAAGATGGCAGCAAACAGTAAAAGTTTGGCATCTAATATTAATTTAACACGTTGGACGGCACTGCTAAACTCAGTTGTGTTAGGCAATACTAATTTCACGAAATAGAATAGAACTAAGAGTTAGATGATAATTAAGAAAAAGAAAGTATTAGTATGTATTGATTGGTTTCTACCAGCTTATAAAGCAGGAGGACCCATACAGTCTATTGCTAATTTAGTGAACCATACAAAAGATGATTTTGATTATTATATAGCAACGTCTAATTCAGATTTAGGAGAGACTTTAGATTTGCCTCTAACGTCATTAAATACATGGATTAATAAAGGGGATTATAACATCATCTACCTCGATCCAGTACATCAAACGTCTAAATATTATAAGGAGATCTTCTTAAATAAAAACTTTGATGTAGTTTATTTTAATTCATTGTTCTCTCAGAAATTCACATTATTACCACTTTTAATTTTTAAAAATCAATCCATACGAAAGGTTTTAGCTCCGCGAGGAATGCTTGGTAAAGGTGCTTTAGCTATAAAACCGATTAAGAAAAAAATCTTTTTGACACTGTTTAAGGCGCTAAAATTTCATAATAAAGTAATTTGGCATGTCACTGCAGAAAGCGAAGCTATTGAAGTCAATAAACATTTTGGAAAACATTGTGCTGTATTATTAGCTCCAAATTTATCTGCAAAAACACAATTAAAATCAGTTAATAAATTAAAGGCAGTAAATGAGGTTAATCTATTCTTTTTGTCACGGATAGCCGTTAAAAAGAATTTGTTGAATGCACTAAATTATTTGGCAGATGTAAATACGTCTTACAAGGTTAATTTTAGTATTATCGGTCCAATTGACGAGGCAACGTATTGGGATAATTGCCGATCTAAAATAGATAAGCTCCCTCAAAATATAACGGTTAAATATCTAGGGGCTATACCTCACTATGAGATTTCTGATAATTTAAGTCAACAACATGTCTTATTGTTACCAACACAGCATGAGAATTTTGGACATGTTATTATGGAAGCATGGCAGAATGGATGTCCTGTAATTATATCTGATCAAACACCATGGAGATCGTTATTAAAAGATAATTTAGGATTTGATATTCCTTTAGAGGAACAACATAAATTTATTAAAGCTATTGAGCTATTTGCGGCAATGGATCAAAGTGAATTTAATACGTGGTCAGAGTCTTCAATTAAATTTGCTAAGAATTTTACTGAAAACCCAGAGCTCATAGAACAAAATAAAGCCTTATTTTTGAACCCGAATAATAAATAATAAATACATGAAAAGGATTTTAGTCACTGGAGGAGCGGGTTTTGTAGGTTCACATTTATGTGAACGTTTGCTTAATGAAGGAAATGAAGTGATTTGTTTAGATAACTACTTTACAGGATCAAAGCAAAATATAGAACACCTAATGGATCACCATTATTTTGAGTTGGTGCGTCACGATATTATTAACCCCTATATGATTGAGGTGGATGAAATCTATAACTTAGCTTGTCCTGCGTCTCCTGTGCATTACCAGTACAATCCCATAAAGACCATAAAAACGTCTGTAATGGGGGCTATTAATATGTTAGGTTTGGCAAAACGTATAGGAGCTAAGATTCTTCAGGCTTCAACTAGTGAGGTGTATGGTGATCCTAGTGTACACCCGCAACCAGAAAGTTATTGGGGAAATGTGAATCCTATAGGTTTGCGTTCGTGCTATGATGAAGGGAAACGTTGTGCCGAGACGCTTTTTATGGATTATCACAAACAGAATGAGGTTGATATAAAAATTATCAGAATATTTAATACCTACGGACCGCGTATGCATCCTCAAGATGGACGTGTGGTGTCTAACTTTATTATGCAAGCCTTAAAAGGGGATGATATTACCATATTTGGAAAAGGAACACAAACCCGAAGCTTTCAATTTGTTGATGATTTGGTAGAAGGTATGATACGCATGATGAATAGTAGAGCTGGTTTTGTAGGGCCTGTAAATATTGGGAATCCAGTAGAGTTTACAATGCTAGAATTGGCGCAACAGGTTATCGAATTGACCAACTCAAAATCTAAAATTATTCACTTGCCATTACCTCAAGACGATCCTACGCAACGTCAGCCTAATATTGATTTGGCAAAGAAGGAGTTAAATGGTTGGGAGCCTAATGTGCATCTGAAAGAAGGCTTAGGAAAAACAATTGCCTATTTTGATAACCTTATTAAATCGAATAGGGCATAACCTTACTTAACCTTGTGAAAACGGATCTGTCGACATATAATAATAGTTGGTACCAACCAGGCTCTAAATTGAAGCGTTTGCTTTGGTATGTTACGAGTTTGATGTTTTTTGAAGGAGGCTGGAATATATCTTCAGGATTAAAGATTTTTTGGTTGAAACGTTTTGGGGCTACAATTGGTGAAGGGGTAGTGATTAAACCTAAAGTCACCATCAAATACCCTTGGAAATTGAGCATAGGCAATCATTGTTGGATAGGAGAAGGGGTTTGGATCGATAATTTAGATCAAGTAACCTTAGAAGATCATGTTTGTGTATCGCAAGGCGCTTTATTACTTTGTGGTAACCATAATTATAAAACCCCAAGTTTTGACCTATTTGTGTTACCAATTCACTTAAAAGAAGGCAGTTGGGTTGGTGCAAAATGTAGTGTTGCCCCAGGTGTAACACTTGAAAGTCATGCGGTGTTAAGTATGGGCTCTGTTGCTACAACGAACTTAGAAGCTTATAGTATTTATAGTGGGAATCCTGCTGTAAAAATAAAGTCACGTCAATTTAAAACGCCCTAAATGAAAGTCTCAATAATAACTGCAGTATATAATAGTGAAAAAACTATTGATGCCTGTATGGATTCTGTATTGAATCAAACCTATCCCAATATTGAATACCTCCTTGTAGATGGTGGTTCAAATTCAGAAACTCTAAATAAACTTAATGCGGCTGCGGAAAAGTATCCCAATATAAAACTAAGCTCTGAACCTGATAAAGGGATTTATGATGCTTTAAATAAAGGGGTTAAAAAAGCAACAGGAGAGATTGTAGGATTTGTGCATTCCGATGATTTTTTAGCAGATCCTACCATTATAACTTCAATTGTTGAGGCGTTTAAAACTCAAGGAGTAGATGGTGTTTATGGCGATTTACATTATGTAGCTTTAGAAAATACAGATAAAATTATACGAAACTGGATTAGTCAACCTTTTAATTATAAGTTGCTTAAAAAAGGTTGGATGCCTGCGCATCCCACATTGTATTTAAAAAAGAGTTTGTATAATAAATACGGCATGTTTGACCTAAAGTTCAAAATAGCAGCAGATTATGATTTTATTTTACGTATATTTAAGCAGACCAATTTGAACTTTTTCTACTTACCAAAAACCATTGTTAAAATGCGCGTTGGTGGTGCTAGTAATAAAAGTTTAAAAAATATTTTACAAAAATCGAGAGAAGATTACCGAGCGATAAAGACAAATCAAACAGGTAATTGGCTGACGATTCTTCTAAAAAATGTAAGTAAAATCAAACAGTTTAAAGCTTAAATCGATTTGTTTACACATCCTAACACTTAAATTACATCGGTTTAAAATATTTAACAGATATTTGCATCAAAAAAGTAGAAGCAATAGAAATGGTAAAAGAATTACTCCAAAATTTTATTCCACAAGATCACATAGGCTGGCTTTTTTTGCTAGCTGTTTTTATTTCATTTTTTGTGTCTAGTACGAGTTATCCTGCTATAATTAATGTTGCAAAATCTAAAAATTTAATGGCCTTTTCTGGGGGACGAAGTAGTCATTCTGGTAGTGTTCCTAATTTGGGAGGTATTGGTATATTTCTCAGTATTGTAGTAACTATCACTACTATTGGGGCGCTATTAGATACTAAAATGTTATTATTAATATTAGGCGGCATTACTTTATTGTTTTTTCTAGGATTAAAAGATGATATTCTTATTCTATCTCCTCGTAAAAAATTTACAGGGCAATTATTGTCGGCGTTATTGCTTATTCTTTTTACTGATACAAGAATTGTTAGCTTATCAGGTATCTTTGATATCAATATTATGCCTTACTGGTTATCAGTAGTGTTTACGCTCTTTGTTTATATATTAGTTATAAATGCCTTTAATCTAATTGATGGTATTGATGGACTTGCTGGTACTTTGGCTTTAATGGCCATTGTAGCCTTCGCTTATGTATTTTCTAGATATAAAGATATTAGTATGGTGGTTTTAGCAGCATCCGTGATTGGGGCTCTAATACCTTTTTTATACCTGAATTTTTCAAAAAAAAACAAAATGTTTTTGGGAGATACCGGTTCTATGATTCTTGGTTTTATAATTGCTTTATTTGCTGTTCGGTTTATTAATAAGTCCGAATTATCCCCTGATGCAATTTATCATAACGCTTCACCAGTATTGGTCTTAGCCTTTTTGTTTTTCCCATTACTAGATACCTTGCGTATTTTCTTTATTCGCTTAGTCATTCATAAAAAAAGCCCGTTTGCAGCTGATAGAAATCATTTACATCATCGGTTCTTGTTTTTAGGCTTTTCACATAGACAAACCACGGCTATCATTGTCGCTACTAATTGTGTTCTTATTGTTATTACCTTTTTAATCAGAAATTGGAATATTAACTGGCAGTTAGTGATGTTGCTAATTAGTGGCACTATCTTATATTCTTTATACTTTGTCTTTAATTGGATAAGAGGTGAAAAGGGAAATAATTCTGTAGAAGTTTCTAATTAATTAGGTAGTAAGGTTATTACTTTGTCAATAGCTTTATTGCACTTATATTTGTCACTTTATTAAATACTTACAAATGTCCAAATATTTTTATAGCTTATTCTGCTGTGTACTCATATCGTCATGTGTCAGCAAGAAAGAAATTTTATACCTACAAGATGCAGATCAGTATGCCAATAAAGAAATTAGTTATTCTAATGCCATAATTTTACCTAACGATGTGTTGCGCATTACTATAAGTGCATTAATCCCTGAGTCCGTAATTCCTTATAATAAGGTATCGGTAAATTCTGGTGGTTCAAGTGTTGATTTAATTCAACTCGACGGCTATTTGGTTAGTGAAAATTTAACGATTAACTTTCCTGTTTTAGGGGAGTTGTCCGTTGCAAATATGACAACGCAAGACTTTGCTAAGTTTCTTAAAAAGAAGCTCGAAGATGAAGGCCATCTTAAAAACCCTACAGTTGATGTGCGCTTAATAAATGCAAAAGTGACGGTATTAGGACAAGTTAATAAACCAGGAACATTTAATTTTACAGAACAAAATATTACATTATTACAGGCTTTGGGCTATGCAGGTGATTTGACGATTAACGGAAAGCGCGAGGATGTTATTGTGATGCGTGATGAACAAGGAGTGAGGCAAATTACGCATATAGATCTTACATCAGCCGATTGGTTAGAGGGACCTTATAATTTTATTAAACCTAATGACGTTATCATTGTAAATCCTAATAATCCAAAAGTTAAAAGTGCTGGTTTCATTGGTAATGTTGGAACGGTTATATCAGTGGTTTCTATTTTATTAACCACAGTAGTTTTAATTACAAAATAAGATGAGTCAGATTGAAGAGCATAATTTCCAAAAAAAGGTGATCAAGGGGAGTTTATTAAACGGGAAGTTCGTAAATATCTGCGCTATTGGTATTGGTTTGTTTTAGGGGTTGTATTGGCATTTATAGGAGCCTATATCCATTTAAGATATACACCTAAAGTGTATAGTGCAAGTGCGAAAATTAAAATTTTAAATAAAACTAAAGGCTTAGAATTACCGTCATCGGCCTTTATATTTAACCGCTCAAACATTAACTTAGAAAATGAGATAGAAATTCTAAAGTCGTACCGTATTATTGAGGATGTTGTCGATCGTTTAGATTTAACCATGCGATTTTTTGAAGAAGGAAGTGTTCTCACTACTGAAATAAATCACTTGCCGTTTAATATACTAAAAACCATTAGTAACGACAGTATTTATTATGGGACATCTTATAAAATTGAGGTGAAACCTCAAGCGTTTGAAGTTACACCTTCTAGTACCGAGACAACAATAGTATTTCCTAATTTTGATACTACTAAAACCCAGCATAGCTTACCTTTTGAATTAAGCTGGAGCCCGTCTTTGTCTAAGGCTTTTATCGGGAAAACCTATGTTGTTACATTTTCACCAGTGGCTTCTGTAACAAGAGGTTTAAAAGGAGGGGTGAATATTAGTATGCTAGGTAAAGGTAGTGATTTGCTTCAGTTAAATTATTCAAGTCAAAGTAAAGCTAAGAATGAGCGTATTCTTAATACCTTAATAGACGTATTTAATGAGGATGGTATTAATGACCGTCAAGATATCTCAAGACGAACTATCGACTTTATTGATGAGCGTTTTACGCTAATAGAGCGAGAATTAGATTCTATAGAATTGGGTATAAAAGATTATAAGGAAAAAAATAACTTAATTACCTTAGAATCAGACGCTGAACTTGGGATATCACAGCGTACACAGTCGGAACAAGAATTATTTGAAACTGAAAACCAACTAATCCTTTTAAGTTTACTTAAAGAAACTTTGGAGAAGCCCAACTCTAATTCTGAACTCCTTCCAGCTAATATTGGCGTTAATAATTCAAGTATTAATGGTTTAGTCAATAATTACAATGCCCTTGTTTTGGAGCGTGATAATTTAATTGTAAGTGCTGGTGAAAGTAATCCCAATGTGGTATTACTAAATAATAGGTTACAAGACTTAAAAGCTAACATATTTACATCTATCGATTCCTATGCTAAACAATTGGATGCTTCTAAAGCGCAATTAATGCGTAAGAATAGAAAATTTGCATCACAAGTCTATAGTTTACCGGGTAAAGAAAAGAAAATAACAGATATCACTAGGCAACGCGAGATAAAGCAAACCTTATATTTGTTTTTACTTCAAAAACGCGAAGAAGCAGCTATCAATTTGGCGATTACAGAACCTTCAATAAAAGTGGTGGAGTACGCCATATCAGGTGGTACACCGATATCTCCTAATTCTAGAAGCACCTATTTAATTGCTTTGGTTTTGGGCTTAATTGTACCTTTTGGGGTTATCTATGCTTCAGAACTCTTGGATACTAAAATAAAGGGACGTGAGGATATAATGCAAGTGAATTCTAAAGTGCCAATTGTAGGCGAATTACCAAAAGTGAAGTCGGAACAACTTATTTTTAGTGATCCAGATGATAATTCTACCCAATCTGAAGCCTTCAGAATCTTAAGTTCTAACGTCGATTATATCTTACCTGTTAAGAATGATAATAAAGGTAAAGTGATTTACTGCACATCCACCATTAAAGGAGAGGGAAAGACCTATGTAAGTATTAATTTGTCTTTAGCGTTGTCGAGTATCAATAAGAAAGTGTTATTAATAGGGGCAGATTTAAGAAATCCACAAATTCATGCGCATATTATTGAAGGCAAACAAAACGTAGGGTTGTCTAATTACCTTCATGATATTAATTATGATTGGAGAGACGCCTTAATAAACGGTTTTAAAAAACATCCGAACCATCAAATTATATTGTCAGGGAGTATTCCTCCAAACCCGGCACATTTATTAACTAATGGACGTTTTGCAAAACTGATAGAGGAAGCAAAAGATGAATTCGATTACATTGTAGTTGATACAGCACCTACAATATTAGTAACCGATACCATGTTGATTTCTCAATTAGCTGATGCTACCATTTATTTAACTCGTGCTAATTATACAGAGAAAAATTTATTGAACTATTCGAAGGAGCTTTCAGATTCTGGCAAGTTGAAGAATATGGCTTATGTTATTAATGGCGTCAGTGTTAAAGATTCTTACGGCTATGGCTATAATTACGGTTATAATTATGGGTATGGAAGTAAATCATAAGGAAAGGGGATATACGTAAGATAACGTGATAATTGTCATACTTTACTTCTGTTTTATAAGTTACTTTTAGTAGTGAATTTTAAAACTAGAACTCATGAGAAATGACACGTTAATTTCTACAATAATGTCTACAGATATCATTGCGCTAAATAGAGATGATAATTTGGAGACCGCAGAACTCCTATTTAAGAGACATAAAATAAGACATATTCCCGTAGTTAAAGAGGATGTTGTGGTTGGTATATTAAGTTATACCGATTTACTTAGAATAAGCTTTGCTGATGCCGTTGATGAGACCGAAACAGAGGTAGAAAGTCTGGTATATAATATGTTTACTATCGATCAGGTAATGGCTAAAAATGTGGTTACGGTGTCGTCTAAAGCAACTATAAAAGAGGTCGCTAAAATTTTAGCAGAGAAAGAATTTCATGCCTTACCTGTTGTTGATGAGGGCAGTTTAGTTGGAATTGTTACAACTACAGATCTCATTAACTACTTGTTGAAACAATTATAAAAAAAAATGCGCTTAATGCGCATTTTTTTATGAATTAGCTAAATCTTTTAAAGCTTTAATTGTTGCTGTGGGATTGTCACTTTTAAAAACATGACTACCAGCTACAAAAGTATCAGCACCTGCTTCGACTAATTTTTTAATGTTTTGGTCAGTAACTCCACCGTCAACTTCAATACGTGTATTTAAACCTTGTTCGTCTATCATTTTACGAAGATTCCTAATGCGTTTATACGTAATGTCTTCAAATTTCTGACCTCCAAAGCCAGGATTTATAGACATTAATAAAATCATATAGCATTCAGGTAAGATATCTTCTAAAACCACTAGTGGAGTGGTGATGTTAAGAACAATACCCGCTTTACATCCTGCGTCTTTAATTTGTCTTAATGTGCGGTGTAGATGAACTGTAGATTCATAATGTACCGTGATAATATCGGCACCAACCTTTGCGAATTCTTCAATATAACGCTCAGGCTTTTCAATCATTAGATGAACATCTAAAGGCTTAGTGGCGTGTTTTTTTATAGCGGCAATTACAGGCATACCATAGGATATATTCGGTACAAAATGGCCGTCCATTACGTCAATATGAAACCAATCGGCATCACTGTTGTTAACCATTTCTGTATCGCGTTGTAGATTGCCAAAATCGGCTGCTAACATGGAAGGTGCAATTAATTTGGAATTCATTTTTTGAAATTCTATTGGGTTTCAACAAAGGTAATTAAATTGTGAGGATTAATTTGTCCTATTTTAATCGGAAAACAAAAGATATTAAAAAAGTGAACCCACGGTAATCAGCCGTGGGTTCTTTCATCAATCAAAAAACGAACAGTTATGTTTGTAACTGTTGTTACCTTTATTAAGTTAGTCGATTATGTTGCTCAGTTCTTACAAAGTTAATGATAACTGAACGAAATTTATCTTAACCTAAATATGTTTTTAATATTTTACTTCTAGACGTGTGTTTTAAACGTCTAATAGCTTTTTCTTTAATTTGTCTTACACGCTCACGAGTTAAATCGAAAGTCTCACCAATTTCTTCTAATGTCATTGGGTGTTGGTTACCTAAACCAAAATACAAACGAATTACATCTGCTTCACGAGGAGTTAGTGTTTCTAATGCACGTTCAATCTCAGTACGCAAAGACTCATGTAATAAATCTCTATCTGGATTTGGAGATTCTCCACTTCGCAATACATCATATAAGTTAGAATCTTCTCCTTCAACTAAAGGTGCATCCATACTGACGTGACGACCAGAATTTTTCATAGACTCCTTAACGTCGTTAATGGTCATATCCAATTCTTTGGCAATCTCTTCTGCAGAAGGTGGGCGTTCATGACTTTGCTCTAAAAAGGCAAAAGTCTTGTTGATTTTATTAATAGAACCAATTTTATTTAAGGGTAAACGAACAATACGAGATTGCTCTGCTAAGGCTTGTAAAATAGATTGTCTAATCCACCAAACAGCATAAGAAATAAATTTAAAACCACGCGTTTCATCAAAACGTTGTGCAGCTTTAATTAAACCTAAATTACCTTCATTTATTAAATCAGGTAATGTTAAGCCTTGATTTTGATATTGCTTTGCAACAGAAACCACAAAACGTAGGTTAGCTTTAGTTAATTTTTCTAAAGCAAGTTGATCTCCAGCTTTAATACGTTGAGCTAATTCTACCTCTTCGTCTGCTGTAATAACATCTACCTTACCAATTTCTTGTAAATATTTATCTAACGATGCAGTTTCCCTATTGGTGACCTGCTTGGTAATTTTAAGTTGTCTCATTTAATTTTAAGATTTGTGCAATTTAAATACAACAAGGTGTTGCTTTTATTATACGTACGGAAGCAATAAAATGTTACACAATAATAAAAAAAACTTTTATATTTTTAGAAGTTTTACGGTTTCAAGATTAATGGCACCTACAGTTTCATTGGTGAATTTGTAATGGCCTTTCATTGTGATGAGTCTAAAACGATACGATTTTAATTGACTTAAGGTATTTAGAAAGAGCCATTTTGATTTTAATAAACGTGGTTTTTCAGACTTTAAACTTAGGTCAAAGATGTGTTTACGTCCTTCTTTCTCTGCAACAATATCTGGGGTCACATCAATATCACTTCCTTTTTTGTGATAGGATTTTGGGGACTCATAACCTTCAAGATCTGCCTTAATATTAGAGTAACCTAAATTTTCAAGATAAGATATTGAAGTACTTAATTCTGCTGTGTATTTATTTTTGTCTTGTGTAATCATAACTTATAACATAAGGTTTTTTAGTGTAAAAACCTAATTATCAGCGTTAAAAATGTGAATAGGTACTTGATTTAATCATTTTAGAATTCTAAATTCTAACCTGTCCATCTCCGTAAACGTAATATTTATTAGTTACTAATTGGTTTAAACCTAAAGGACCACGATGGTGTAATTTGTCTGTGCTAATGGCTAATTCAGCACCAATTCCCATTTGACCACCATCTGTAAATCGCGTTGAAGCATTATGATATACGGCAGCACTATCTACATTGTGCATAAAATGCATAGCTTCCGTTTTATCTTCTGATATAATTGCGGAGGAGTGTTTTCCTGAATAGGTGTTAATTATTTCTATAGCTTCATCTACGGAGGCAACTTCTCCTATTAATAATTTTAAAGCTAAGAATTCTTCATACCATATTTCTAAATTAGAGATCGATTCTTTTTCAGATAAAATATGAGATATCTTATTATCTACTAATAGCTCTACCTTGTGCTGTTCTAGTTTTTCTTGAAGCATTTTTAGTTTTGTTTGGTACTGCGGTAGATTCTTATTGATAAGTACCTTGTCTAGAGCATTACATCCGGATATTTTATCTGTTTTAGCATTGATAATTACATTTACCGCTTTACTCCAATCGGCATGTTCTGAGACATATAAAAAATTATTGCCTCGGCCACTAACTAACACGGCACATGTTGCATGTGTTTTTACGAAGTTGATCAGTCGCTCACCGCCACGAGGGACGATTAAGTCTAATGGTTCTGTTGGGTTTTTAAGAAAGGCTTGGGTGTCCTCACGTTTTAAATGTAGAAGTGTAATCCACTCCTTAGACAATCCGTTTTCTTCTAAAGCCTCATGCCAACATTTCTCTAGAATAAGATTACTCTGTAAAGCTTCTTTTCCGCCTTTTAGTAGAATCTTATTATTGGCTTTAAATGCTAAAACAGCGGCTTCAACCGTGACATCTGGACGCGACTCATAAATAATTAGAATAGTGCCGAAAGGTGCAGTCGTATTTACGATGTTTAAATTGTTTTTTAAGGTTCTGTTCGTTATTTCTTTTCCAACAGGATCATCTTGAAGCATCACAGCGTCAACAGCAGCAATCATTTCATCTACTTTTTTATCATTTACAATTAAACGATCATAAAGGGCCTGATCTTCTTTTTTAAAAGCATTTAAATCTTTTTTATTGGCTTCAATAATAGCATTGCGTTCGCGTTCTAAAATTTGAAGCATGGATCTTAATACCTTATTTTTTATTTTTGTATTTAAAAGTTTCATGTGTTTTCTGTTTTAATGTGTGACTAGGCACTAATAAATTTAGTACCTACTGTCTTATTGTTAATGATGTCTACAATTACATTTTCTGTTTTACCATTAGCAATATAGGTTGGTATGTTTTTATTGGCTGTTCCTTTGGCTATTTTCAATTTTGAAGCCATGCCACCGCGACCTTCTCCTTCTTTTTTATCAAAATCTTGAACGTATTTTTCTACATCTTGGTTGGTAATTACGGTATTCAGAAGCTTTGAATTGTCGTCATCTGGATGCCCATTGTAAAGTCCGTCTGTATCAGATAGAATAATCAATCGGTCGGCATCAATAAGTTCTGCAACCAAACTAGCGAGTTCATCATTATCCGAAAACATTGACATAGTAAGTGAAACGGCATCATCTTCATTGGCAATAGGGATAACTCCTTCAGCTAGTAAACCTTCATAACAATTAATCATGTTTTCACGGTGTTTACCACTATCAAAATCTCGTTTTGTAGCTAAAACTTGAGCGCATCGCATGCCGTAATCATGAAATAGACTATAATAATGCCTCATCATTCGTGGTTGACCTACCGAAGAATAGATTTGCCGTCTAATTGATTTGTCTTTAATATTTGTTTCACCGAGTATTTCCATACCTGCCATAGCAGAGCCAGACGAGACTAGAATCACCATAATGTTCTGTTCGTATAGAACAGCAATTTGTCTAACCAATTCGCGAAGAATAGGTCCTAAAATTCTATTATCTTTATTTGTTAAGACGTTGGTCCCTACTTTTACGACCACGCGTTTAATCTCTTTACACATAATTTTATTTTTCTTTACCCAATTCTACAGCACGATCAAAGGCAGCATAAGCGGCATCTTCAATGAGTTGCTTTACATTATTATCATCCATAGAGTCAATGGCAGCTTGGGTGGTACCTCCTTTTGAGGCGACTTTATCTATCCAAGATTTTGGTGAAATATTGTTTTGATTGAAAAGTTCGATAGCTCCTTCAAACGTACTACTTACTAAAATTTTAGAATCATCATCTGAAAACCCCATTTTTTGAGCAGCTTCTAACATCGATTGCATAAAATAGAAGACATATGCAGGGCCACTTCCAGAAATTCCTGTAGAGGCATCAATGAATTTTTCGGTATTGACGTGTATTGATGTTCCTGTGGTGTCTAATAGGTTTCTGACCATTAGCAGTTCTACTTTAGAAACGTCTTTAGATTCTGTATAGGATGTAACACCTTTGCCAACTTGGGCAGGTAGATTAGGCATTGTACGAATGACTTTATCGGCTTTTAATTTTTGTTTAATGGTCGCTATAGTTACACCTGCCATTAAGGATACAAAAATTTGATCACTGTTTATCATTGGTTTCATCACTTCAAATAAGCCATCACTATGATATGGTTTTACGGCAATAAATATAATATCTGCTTTAGGTAAACAATCGCCTAGATGGTCAAAAACATTAAACCTTGCATCTTGACTTAAACGTTTTATTTTTTTGGGATCAGTATCATAAATTCTTAGATTATGCTTACTAAGGAGTGGCGACGCTGCCATTCCCTCTGCATATGTTAAACCCATGTTTCCAGCTCCAATTACTAATACTCTCATAATTTATTTAATAAGTTTACTGACATTAATGTCAGTTATGACTAATAGCCGCAATTACTGTGCGATAGTGCCAAAATGAAATTATCATTTGGAGAATTTTGATATCCTGAAGCTTTTGTGTAATTCATTGGGATATTAAGAATTATTGACTGTAATTATTTTCAAAATCAAAATTCATAAAAATGATATCTCCAATAATCATGTCAGGCTGTCGGTGACAAAATGGAAGTTGAAACTAAAAAAGCCTACAAAATATAGAATTTCGTAGGCTTATAATTATGATATTATAAAAGGGATGTTTATTTCTTTTCTTCTAAACCACGTGTTAACCAACCTCTTCTATTGGCTGTTGCAATAGCATAAGGTGTAATCCAAAATAAACCAAATGTAAACAGTATACTATAAGAATATGCCCAAAAGCCTTCGGTAGTTTTGTATTGACTGGCAAAAAACAATACTGAAAATGTTGAAATCACTAAAATGCTAACGAGGGTAGAGCCAATAAAAAGTAAGGGATGTACTAGTACAAAAAATAACATTGAAATTAGTAAAGGATAGCTCATTAATATTTTTAGGAATTGACTTATAAATAAGATTCTAGTTCCGGATTTACCTTTGGTTCTAAAATTTGTGAATACGTATTTTGCCATTTCTAAATTCTCTCTTACATTACTTCTTCCCCAACGAATAAACATTTTATATAATCCCATATATTGTTCTGGGACGTTAGTAAAAGCTACAGCATTTTTCTGAAATAGGACATGTTTACCCTGTTTTAAAATCATATTCGTCATGGCTCTATCTTCCCCAATATCTGAAGGTTGTCCCATAAACGTTTGATTAATCCATTGTGGTAAACACTCATGAACGGCTGTGCTTTTGTAGGCCGCTAATGCGCCAGGTGTACATAACACCGAATTCAAATTACTTTCGGCAGAACGCACAAATTCAAAGCTTAAGACAAAACTGACGTCAAGCATTTTAGGTAACATTTCCTTTTTGTTATTTAAGACTCTAATGTTTCCTGCAACGGCACCACAATTTTCATCTTTAACAAAAGGGCTTACCAAGTTTCTAAGGGTGTCTTCAGTAACGATAGAATCGCTATCTACTGTGACATAAATATCACCTGTACCTAAATTAAATCCGCGATAAAGTGCATGACGTTTCCCTTGGTTTTCCGATTGCTGATAAATCTCTAAACGATCCCCAAGTTTCGTTTTGGCATCAAGCATCCAGTCCCAAGTATCATCTTTACTACCATCATCAATAGATATAATTTGAATTTTATGTTTGGGATAGTTACTATGGTCTAAACTCATTAAGGTATCCCAAACTTGTTTACCTTCATTATACGCAGGAACAATAACCGTAACCGTTGGTAATTCTTTATCTGATACTGATGCAATAGGTTTGTATTTAAAGTAATTGTAGGCTTTGTAAATAAAGAATGAGGCTTTAAAAGCCATGAGTATAGTGGCTAAAACGATGAATGTAAGTCCTATTGTAGAACTCCTTTTGTCGATGTTTAATTGTTCAAAATCACCATAAAAAACGGAGAGGAAATACACGCCTAAAAGCAGTAGTAAAAAGGTACTAAAGAGTACAATTTTATTGTTTGGGTTTTCTGTTTTTGATTTGCTATTTAGAAACAAATTGAAATTATTAGAGATACTCTTAGTTCTCTTTTTTGAATTTGAAAGTATTGTTTTAGAGGTCGGTTTTTTTGAAGCCATAGATTGTGTTTGTAGATTGATTAACTAAATCAGATGTACGTTGGCTTCTTTATTTTAGACTTTTTTTAGTTTTTATTTAACATAGCAAGCCTTATCTTTAAAGCGATAAACGTTGCTTTTTAGACAATTAAGGAATGGAGTGACTATGATGGATCCTCTTCATTTTACAACAAAAAGAAACCCTAAATAGAACATTTCTATTTAGGGTTTTTATAAGGATTAGAATTTCAGAATTAATCTTCCTTCTTATCTTCTCTAGGTTTACGATCATCACGTCTGTTGTCACGTCCGCGGTTATCTCTTCCTCTGTTATTATCACGTCCACCAGAACGTTTATCGTCTCTTGGTGGTCTTGCTACATAACCTTCAGGTTTTGGTAACAATGCTTTACGAGATACTTTTTCTTTTCGAGTTCTAGGGTCAAGACCAAAGTACTTCACATCAAAAACGTCACCCATGTTTACCACATCAGAAACATTTTCTGTACGTTCCCAAGCTAACTCAGATACGTGTAATAATACTTCGTTTCCTGGTGCATCCAAGTACTCAACAACAGCACCAAAATCTAACATTTTGATGACTTTTACTTCGTATACGCTACCAACAGTAGGCTTAAATAAAATAGCATCGATTTTTGCCATTACAGCATCAATACCTTTTTTACCTACTCCTAAGATTTCAACAATACCTTCTTCAGTCACTGGATCTTCGTTTATAACGATAGTCGTTTCAGTTTCTTTTTGCATTTCCTGAATGACTTTTCCACCAGGTCCAATTAAGGCTCCGATAAATTCGTTAGGAACACGTCTAGTAATCATTGTAGGAGCATGCTCCTTAACATTTGTATTTGCTGTAGAAATAGTATCTGTCAGTTTTCCTAAGATATGTAAACGACCTTCACGAGCTTGTTTTAAGGCATTTACAAGAATTTCGTAAGACAAGCCTTTTACTTTAATATCCATTTGGCAAGCGGTAATTCCGTCTGCCGTACCAGTAACTTTAAAATCCATATCTCCTAAGTGATCTTCATCTCCTAAAATATCAGATAATACGGCATACTTATCACCTTGAGAAATTAATCCCATAGCAATACCAGAAACAGGTTTCTTTAATTGAACACCAGCATCCATAAGTGCCATTGTACCAGCACAAACTGTAGCCATTGAAGAAGAACCGTTAGATTCTAAAACTTCAGAAACCACACGTACTGTATAAGGGCATTCATCAGGAACCATACCTTTTAAAGCACGTTGTGCTAAGTTACCATGACCTACTTCTCTACGAGATGTACCACGGATTGGTCTAGCTTCACCTGTTGAAAATGGTGGAAAATTATAATGTAAATAGAAACGCTCTTCACCTTCATAAGATGGCATATCTAATTGGTTGGCATCTCTAGAAGTACCTAAAGTTACAGTTGCTAAAGCTTGCGTTTCTCCACGAGTGAAAATTGCAGAACCATGTGTAGATGGTAAGTAATCTACTTCACACCAAATTGGTCTAATCTGGTCTGTTTTTCTTCCATCTAAACGTAAACCTTCATTAAGGGTTAAGTCTCTAATAGCTTGTTTTTCAGCTTTATAATAATACTTAGAAACTAAGTCTCCGAAATCTTCTAATTCTTCTTCAGAAAACGTGGCTTTAATTTCTTCTTTTATTTCAGAAAAAGCAGCACTTCTTTCGTGTTTAGAGATCCAGCTTTAGCTATAGCATACACTTTATCGTAAGCCATGTCATGAATTTTCTTTGCTAAATCTTCATCTTCTCTTTCTCCTTCATATTCACGAGTTGCTTTCTTTCCAAATGCTTCAGCCAATCTAACTTGTGCAGCACATTGTACTTTGATTGCTTCATGAGCAAATTTAATGGCATCAGCCATTTCTTCTTCAGAAATCTCATCCATTTCACCTTCTACCATCATTACTGAATCGGCAGACGCACCAATCATCATGTCTAAATCAGACTCTTCTAATTGTGCACGTGTAGGGTTGATTACAAATTCACCATTGATACGACCAACTCTTGCTTCAGAAATGGGGCATTCAAAAGGGAAATCTGATAATTGAATAGCAGCAGAAGCCGCTAAACCTGCCATGGCATCTGGCATAACATTTTCATCATGAGACATTAATTGAATCATGACCTGTGTTTCAGAATGGTAATCTTTTGGGAACAATGGACGTAAAACACGATCCACTAAACGCATTGTTAGCACCTCTCCATCACTTGGTCTAGCTTCTCTTTTGAAGAAACCACCTGGATAACGACCTGCAGCAGCAAATTTTTCTCTGTAATCTACTGTTAATGGTAAAAAGTCTACTGGACTTTGTTTGTAGTTGGAAACAACTGTACATAATAACATACATTTTCCTGATTGCACAACAACGCTACCATGCGCTTGTTTTGCTAATTTTCCGGTTTCGATAGAAATTTCTCTACCATCACCAAGGTCTATGACCTCTCTAAAAACTTTTGGAATCATAAATTTTTTAATTCTAATTAAACAATGGTCGTTGTGTTGTTGTGTAGTTGTTGTTTGTGACCAATGAAAAACCGCGAATCCTAAACTCATTTTAGGATTTTTCTGCTATTTTTTTTACGATTGTTTTACTCTTACGTTTGAGTTATATGAAAAACAAAAAGCCACGCTAAATGCGTGGCCTTTATATTGAGATTATTTTCTTAATCCTAATTCTTTAACGATGGCACGATATCTTAAAATATCTTTCTTAATTAAGTAATCGAGTAGGCTTCTTCTTTTTCCTACTAACTTTACTAGCGAACGCTCAGTGTTAAAATCTTTACGATTTTGTTTTAAGTGTTCTGTTAAGTGATTAATTCTGGCTGTAAATAATGCAATTTGTCCTTCTGCAGAACCAGTGTTTTTTGCATCACCACCATGTTTTTTAAAAATTTCCTCTTTTGCTTTTTGATCTAAATACATGCTAATATTATTGTAAATGATTTTTATGTACACGAAAGCCTCTCTTTCGAGCGGCAAATATACTATTTTTTTGTGATTTGGGATTTTTTTTCGTAACTTTTAGATATCCTATAAGAGTATAATGATGTCCTAACTAAGATTTTCCCTAATTAGAAATAACTTTCAAAAGATTAATCCTTTATTAAACGATATGTATGAAAGTTTCAAATCATCTGCGGAATTTCTCTAACGCTTACGACGTTTTAGAACGCGCATTTAACAATACTTATAATGGTATTGCTATTGTAAATTTAAATGGAAATTGGTTAAAAGTTAACGAGAGTGTCTGTGAAGTTTTTGGATATACACGGTGGGAACTCTTTAATATGGACATTAATAATATTGTCTATGCGCAAGATCTTGGTGTTCATGAAGAAAAATTTGAAAACCTCATAAGCGGTAAAATTCAAAAGTACCGTGTTAAACAACGTTATTTTCATAAAAACGGTTCTATTATTTGGGTATTAATCTCAGTGTCGTTGGCCTATTTTAAAGAAGGAAGACCACACATGATATGGCAATTTACAGATATTACCAATCGTAAGAAAAGTGAAGATAAGCTAAAAATGATGCTAAGTGTTGCAAAAGAACAAAACGAAAGGCTAACATCTTTTGCTAATATTGTAACCCATAATTTGAGATCACACTCAGGGAATCTATCGGCTTTAACTGAGTTTTTAGAGGAAGATTATTCTGCTTTAAAAACCAATGAGAATTATCAATTATTGAAAAGAGCAATTGATAACTTACAAGAAACTGTATTGCATTTAACTCAGGTGCCTAAAATTATAGAAATTGAGGATTCTAAAATGGTAGCACTCAACCTATATGATTATGCTGAAAAAGCGACCTATAATATTATAGCCTTGGCACAAAACGCTGAAGCGATTATTTATAATCATATTGATGAGGAGGTTTGCGTAAAAGGGATACCAGCTTATTTAGACAGTATAATCCTTAACTTTATTACAAACGCTATTAAATATAGATCTGAAAAACGACGTCCAATTATTGAATTGAGTTCTCAAATCGAAGATGATGTTGTGATTCTTAAAATAAAGGATAATGGATTAGGAATTGATTTAGAGAAATTTGGGGACCAACTTTTTCAGATGTATAATACCTTTCATTGTAATGCTGATGCTATAGGTATCGGACTTTTTATAACAAAAAATCATATTGAGTCTATAGGTGGTAGAGTAGAAGTAAAGAGTAAAGTTGATGTTGGCACTGAGTTTTTAATCCATTTTAAGAAAGCGTAATAGTTAAGGGCAATAAATAAGTCGATTTCTGAACCACTTTTCAATTTAAAGCAAAAAAAAGAGACTATATACGTCTCTTTTTTTTATAATGTTTTATGCTCTTACCGGTTGATTTTTTATCAAGTCGATATAAAGGTTTACGCGGTTCTTAAGGTCTTTACGATGTGTAATAAAATCTAAGAAGCCATGTTCTAATAAGAATTCAGAAGTTTGAAATCCTTCAGGTAATTCTTTACCTGTGGTGTCTCTTACAATTCTAGGGCCTGCAAAACCAATTAATGCGCCAGGTTCTGCGATGTTAATATCTCCTAGCATTGCAAAAGAAGCTGTTGTACCACCTGTTGTTGGATCTGTACATAACGAGATGTAAGGAATGCCAGCATCGGCCAACTGAGCAAGTTTTACAGATGTCTTAGCTAATTGCATTAATGAAAGCGCCGCTTCCATCATACGTGCACCTCCAGATTTACTAATAATCATTAATGGTATTTTCTTCTTTATGGAGTAATCTGCTGCTCTTGCGATTTTTTCACCGACAACACTTCCCATTGAGCCACCAATAAAACTAAAATCCATACAAGCAATGACTAAATTTTCTCCTTTAGATTTACCTACAGCTGTACGTACGGCATCTTTAAGTTTTGTTTTTGCTTGTGCCGCTTTTAAACGGTCTGGATATTTTTTAGTGTCTTCAAATTTAAGCGGATCTTTTGAAGTTAAATCAGGATCTAATTCGGTGTACTTATTATCATCAAATAGAATTTGAAAATACTCGTTACTACCAATTCTTACGTGATAACCATCTTCTGGGCTGACATAAAAATTTTGTTCTAGTTCCTTTGTGTCTATAATTTTCCCTGTTGGAGATTTATACCAAAGTCCTTTAGGTGTGTCCTTTTTTTCTTCGGTAGAGGTATGAATACCTTTATCTTTTCTTTTAAACCAAGCCATATTAGGTTGCGATTTTAATCCTTCGATTTACACTAAGATACTTTTACTGTAAACAGCATAAGCTCTGGTTTGTGCAATCCTCAGGAAAGGTTTGCGATTATTGATTTAATCTCTAATCGGTATTTTTAGTTAGTTCTATTTTACATTTAGAAATGCGTACAAAATTACTATTTTATTAAATATAACTCAAAAATAGAGAAAAGTATCTCAAAATTTGAGTGATGTTAGTTAAATAAAAACCCATTAAAACTCTGATTTTGAGCTTTAATGGGCCGGTAAATATTTCTTAAAATAAACTTATAACGTGTCTACATTGTTTAAATCTTCGAATGCTTTTTTAAGTCTTTCTACAAATGCATCTTCACCTTTACGCAACCAAACACGTGGATCGTAGTACTTTTTGTTAGGTACATCAGCTCCTTCAGGGTTTCCGATTTGCGTTTGTAAATAGTCTTTTTTATCTTGGATGTAATCTCTAACACCACTTAAAAATGCGTATTGCATGTCTGTATCAATATTCATTTTGATAACACCGTATCCAATAGCTTCTCTAATTTCTTCTACTGTAGAACCCGATCCACCATGGAATACAAAATCAATATGGTTGTGAGGTAGATTATGTTTTTTAGATAAGAATTCTTGAGAGTTCTTTAATATTTTTGGTGTTAATTTAACATTACCTGGTTTGTAAACGCCGTGTACATTTCCAAAAGCTGCTGCGATTGTAAATTGATCACTTATTTTGCTTAACTCTTCATAAGCATAAGCAACTTCTTCTGGTTGTGTGTATAATTTAGAATCATCTACATCTGTATTGTCAACACCATCTTCTTCACCACCTGTAATCCCTAATTCAATCTCTAAAGTCATACCCATTTTGCTCATACGTGCTAGATATTTTTTACAGATTTCGATGTTTTCTTCAATTGGTTCTTCAGATAGATCAATCATGTGAGAACTGTATAGGGGTTTTCCTGTTTCTTTAAAATGCTGTTCACTAGCATCTAATAAACCGTCAATCCAAGGTAATAATTTTTTTGCACAATGATCTGTATGTAAAATTACAGGTACACCATAAGCTTCCGCCATAAGATGAATATGCTTAGCACCAGCAATAGAACCTGCTATAGCTGCTTTTTGATCTTCATTACTTAAACTTTTTCCTGCATTAAATTGCGCTCCACCATTAGAAAACTGAATGATCACTGGTGCATTTAATGATTTTGCAGTTTCTAAAACAGCATTAATCGTATTAGAGCCAATGACATTTACAGCTGGTAATGCATAGCCTTTTTCTTTAGCATGTTTAAAAATATTCTGAACTTCTTTTCCTGTGGCAACGCCAGGTTTAATATTATGACTCATAATTTTTTGGATTGAAAATTTAGTTATCAAAAATACATAAAATTTCAGTATTTATGATGCCCAAACCGTTATAATATGTCGAAAACGTTATCGTGTTTAACGGATTATAAATTTAAAATTTACTACCAAAATAACTGTACGTGAAATCTAAAAAGGATAATTAATTCCAATGTTATAAACCGCATTTCTAAAGTTGTAATCTCTAAACCATCGGTTATTATCGCTTTGCGATGGATCGTACGTTTTTAAACCAACATCAAAACGTAGAACAAAAAAGTCAAAATCATATCGGATTCCAAAGCCAGAACCTACGGCAATATCTTTTAAAGCGTTGAAATTAGTAAATGTAGCAGCTTCTTCAGTGACGTTATCTAAAACATTCCAAATATTACCAGCATCAACAAAAACAGCTCCTTGAAAGGCACCAAACAAACTGAATCGTTGCTCGGCACTCAAATGAATTTTAAAATTGGCTTCGTTAAATTCGTTAGTGGTTTTAGAGCTTCCTGGGCCTAAATTATACGCGGTCCAAGCTCTGTTGTCGTTTGGTCCACCGGCAAAGAAACTTTCCGCGAATGGGATACTATTAGAGTTTCCAAAGGGTATCGCAATTCCCGCATAACTACGAAACGCAAAGACGTTTTTTTGGCCTAAATCTACATACTTAATGTAATCGATTTCAGTTTTAAAATATTGAGAGAAAGCCACTCCAAAGACTTCATAATTGCCATCGTCATTTCTAGAAGCACCCGTAATACTGGATATACTTGAAAGTAGGTTTCCTGCTAATTCAATTCTCCATTTAAAGACGGAGAAGTCGTTATCAAATATGTTTTTTCTTTTATCCTTTTTATAATCAAAACTAGTTGAAAATATAAGGTTGTTTTCTGTGAGTCGTTCTTTGCGTTCTTCAATATTATTTACAGATAAATAATCATCATCACTAGAGGTTAAACTTGTGTTGCCTGCTAAAACATCATTAATAAATATATCTGCAGGGGCATATTGATTTACCAAAGTTTCATCATAAAGACTAGCATCACTATCAATATAATTGATATCCCTGGCAATAGCATTTAAACTGGCAAAAGAATTGGTGTATACGCCAAAGTAATTGCTGGTATTTAAGTTTTTGACGAAATTGACATTAAATAATTCTAATGTATTGGTAACCGTGTTAGAAGGGAACCAATTGTAACTAAACATTCCCGAAATGGCTTGCTTATCTAAACCGATATTTTGTTGACTCGTTGCAGAGAGGTTAATGATAGTACTTGGCGACATGTATTTAGGAACAATCTTATCGGTATTAAAAGGACTAAATAGCCTTGGGATGGTTAAACGTATATTTCCACCATACTCATTAATATCAAAAAAGGCGGCTTCTAATTCATTTCGGGTTTTAGAAGATCCAATGGCTGCAATTCCTGAGATCTCGAGGGTTTCTGCACCTCTAAAAACGTTTCGGATTTTTAACCCTGTACTAAATGAAAACCCAATAGTTTGAATATTACTTGTATTGATTTCAGGATCAAAACTTAAATCATATTTCTTTTTAGGTTCTAAAAAGATATTAGCCGTTAGTGTTGTGTCTTCTTCGTTTTCAATAAAGTCTATATTGGGGTATCTAAACATCTGTAAATCGTTGAGGTATCGCGATGTTCTACTTCTTGCTAAATCACTGTAATGTTCTCCTTTATTTATAAAAACAGCGTCTGTTAATGCTTTAGGTCTAAACCTTAATTTTTCTTTACTATAAAGGTTAATGTCTTTATAGGTGGTAGTATCTGTAATGGGTTTAAATCGGTTGTCAAAATTATCGTCTGTAAAAACGTTAACCTCTTTTATTTTATAGATTTTAAATTGTGTCGTTGTTGTAGAATCGTCTCCTCTAATAGTTCTGTTAGCAATTATTAAATCTGTATTGACTTTATGATTTGTGTCAATGGTATCCATTTCAAAACGAATATAGTCTTGTCCAAAATGATAAAAACCTGTATTTCTTAAATAGGTATTAATTCGCTCTCTTTCGTTTTCATAATTTTGCTCATCATATTGTTCTCCTTTTTTAAGGAGTGTAGATTTGATGAATTTGGGATAAATAGAATCTATTGCAGGACTACTTATCACAGGATTTAATGAATCTAAAATATAAGGCTCCTTTTTTGTGACTTTATAAGTGACTTTAGCAAACTTATTGCTATCCTTTTCGACGTTGTAAGTGACTTCATTGTTAAACCAACCTTTACTATAGTAGTATTTTCTAAGGTTTTTAGCCGTTTTTATAGTTTTGTCTTCATCGTAAATTACTGGAGCTTCTCCATTGCGTTTTAACCAAGCGTTAAAATCGCGTCGCGATTGTATTTGCTTATCAAACTGCTTTTTAGATAGTAAAGCAATTCTTCGTTTTACTTTAGTTGAATCGCTTAAAATATTAGCATTTAAAATGGAATCAATATTAGGCCTAGCAAGATTGTAAATATGAAGTTTTAAAGGAAAACCTAAATATTTTCGCATACCAGAGTTGACCTTTTGAGAAATTATATTGTTAATACGTTCGTTAGACACATGAATACTGTCCTCTAAAATGGTATTATTTATAATAAGATGCTCTCCGTCTTTAACACGTTTTACAACATTACAAGAGCTGAGTATTAATATACTGAGCAAAAGCAATATATAGCCATACAAGGACTTGTACTTAGTAGATGGTGTAAAAGTGATCTTTCGCAAAGTTATATGAGGTGTGTTTTTTTAATAAAATTAATCAAACAAAAATAATACCATTTATCCTTTAGAAATAGTATAGTCGCTTTAATTTCAAAGCGCTATTAAATCAAAAAAGGTTTACTTTGTGTTTATAAGTGTTTCGTCTAACAAAAGTAAAGACATTTTAATGTTATCAAAGAATCAAATAAAGTTAATTAAAAGTTTAAGTCAAAAAAAAGGTCGTCAGCAAAATGGTTGCTTTATAGTTGAGGGGATTAAGGGAATTACAGAATTTCTGAAGTCGGACTATAATTTGAAAGCCCTTTATACAACAAAACCAATTTTTGAGGCGCCTAAAACTTTAATTTTTGAAATATCAGAAGTAGAATTAAAAAAAATCTCTGCACTTAAAAATCCTAATACAGCGTTAGCTATTTTTGAAATTCCTGAACAAGCAACATCTCAGGGAACTGGTTTGGTTGTCGCTTTAGATGATGTACGAGATCCTGGGAATTTAGGCACCATAATTAGACTTTGTGATTGGTATGGTATTAAAGATTTAGTCTGTAGTTTAAATACAGTGGATTGCTATAACTCTAAAGTGGTACAGGCAACTATGGGGTCTTTAACACGAGTTAATGTTCAATATTTAGAATTGAGTGAATATTTAACATCTAATCCATCGGAGGTTTTTGGGACCTTTTTAAATGGTGAGAACATATATACTGCAGATTTACCTGCAACGGGTATAATAGTATTAGGGAATGAAGCTAATGGGATTTCTGAAGCCATTGAAAGAAAGGTGGATCGAAAAATAACCATTCCACAATTTGGTGCAAATAAAGCTACAGAAAGTTTAAATGTTGCTAACGCTACAGCAATTTTATTGAGTGAATTTAGCAGGCGGACTATTGAAATGTAAAATTAATAAATAGACCTCGTGTTTGCATTTTTGAGATATTTCCAGTCCATGGACTATTAGGGTCAATATCTTTAATGATTTCGTCATTCATGGAAAAAATACCACGAATCGATGGGGTGAATTTAAAATATTCTAAATAGAGGTCAATTCCAAAACCAATTTCGTAGAAGTAGGTGTTTTTAGTCATTCTAAACTCGCCAGAACTGTTATCATTAGGATTGTCTTGATTACTAGAAAGGTTTAAGGCTGTAGAAACACCTCCAATGATAAAGGGTTTAAAATTGTTAATACGTTTTGTTGAAATTTTTAGTAAAAGTGGAATATGAACATACGTAGACTTCACTTCTCTAAGCAAATCAGAGTCATTAAATCCTGTGCCTTGAAAATAGCTTTCGTCATACCTAAGATTTCTTGTTGTAAAGAATACTCCTGGTTCTAGTCTTAAATTCATGTAATCATTAATACGCATATCTCCAATAAGCCCTAAATGAAATCCAAAAGATTTATCGACAAGAATATCTTTTAAGTTTTCATTATAGTCAAAATTGAAGTCGTATTGATTAAAGCCAATAAAATAACCCCAAGTCAAAAACTTTTGATCAATATTGTCTACGGAATTTGTTACTTTCTCTTTTGTAAAAAGCTGTGCAGACATGCTTTGGAATGCAAACAAAAATGCTAAAAGGCTAAAAAAATGCTTCATATTATGCTTTAGATGCTGAATAAATGGTAGCGACTCCCATAGTTTGTGGGTAATCTTCAACATTAATAAACCCAATTTTTCTTAAAATATTGTTTAACGCTTCTCCATAAGGAAAAAGAGAGGCCGATTCACTTAAATAACTATAGGCTACTTTATCTTTAGAAAACAGTTTTCCTATGGTAGGCATAATTAACTTTGTGTGAAAATTATAACCGGCTTTATAAATAGGATTTGTAGGTACAGACGTTTCAAGAATAACAAAAATGCCATTGGGTTTTAGAACTCTTAAAATTTCAGCTAAACCTTTTTCTAAGTGTTCAAAGTTTCTAACTCCAAAGGCTACAGTAATCGCATCAAAAGTGTGATCTTCAAAAGGTAAATCTTCAGAATCACCGATAACCATAGAAATAACACTGTCTAAATTTTTAGAGCTGATTTTTTTTCGACCAACTTCTAACATGCCATCGCTAATATCTAAACCGATAATTTCTTTAGCATTTGTAGAAGCTAAGCTAATCGCTAAATCACCAGTTCCTGTTGCAATGTCTAAGATGTTTTTAGGCTTGGTTTTGTCTACCATTTTTACAACCTTATTTCTCCATTTTACATCGATTCCAAAAGAAATTACACGGTTTAAACCATCGTATTCTTTAGAAATAGTATCAAACATTTTTGTTACCTGAACTTTTTTTGATTGATCACTGTCCTTATATGGATTTACTTTTTTAGCCATAAAAATTTTTTGCAAATATACTAAGAAGTTCTAACTACATATAACTTTAAATACTTTAGGTACTTATAAATTTGCATCTTTTAGCTACACTTGTAACTTCTTAGTATATTTGTATGCTTATTTCAAAGAGATATAATGAAAATAATTATAGCAGGTGCAGGTGAAGTCGGATTTCATTTGGCAAAACTTTTATCATACGAGTCACAAGAAATTACATTAATTGATACCAAAAAAGATAGTTTAGGATATGCCGGAGAACACTTGGATATTAGAACTATTAAGGGAGATGCCACGTCTATTGCAATTTTAAGGGATGCGCGTATAGAAACAGCAGCCTTGTTTATTGCTGTAACATCTTCGGAAACCACTAATATTACAGCTTGTGTTTTAGCTAAGCAATTAGGGGCCAAACGAACCATTGCTAGGATTTCTAATACTGAATTTATAGATAATAAGGAAACCGTTGGGTTTTCTAAATTTGGAATTGATGAGTTAATTTCACCAGAATCATTAGCGGCATCTGAAATTGAATTGTTGCTAAATCAATACGGTTTTAATGACACGTATGAGTTTGAAGATGGTGCCTTAACCATGCTAGGATTGCGATTGTCTAGAACTGCAACTTTTGTAGATAAGACGGTGAAAGAGGCTGCTGAGATTTATCCGGAATTGAACTTTATTCCTATTGCAATTCAACGCTTAGGAACTCAATATACCATAATTCCACGTGGTGATACGATTTTTAAAGAAGGCGATAAGGTTGTTTTTATGACTTCGAAAGGTGGTGATGAAGAGCTTTTTAAATTATCAGGAAAAGTAAAAGTAGATATCAAGAATGTTATGATTCTTGGAGGCAGTAAAATAGGATACAAAACAGCTAGAGATCTATGTTCTAGTAAGTTTAATGTGAAATTGGTAGAAAACCGAAGAACTATAGCTGAAGAATTAGCTGAAGATTTACCTAATGCTTTAATCATATGTGGTGATGGTAGAAATGTCGATATCTTGGATGAGGAAAATATCTCCGATATGGATGCTTTTATTGCGGTTACAGGGAATTCAGAAACGAATATTATGTCTTGTCTTTTGGCAAAATCAAAAGGTGTAAAGAAAACCATTGCCTTAGTTGAGAATATGGATTATTATCAATTATCACAATCTATTGGTATCGATACTTTAATTAATAAAAAACTTTTAGCAGCAAATAATATCTTTAGATATATTAGGAAAGGTGAGGTGGTAGCCATGACAAAATTGACCAACATGAATGCGGAGCTTTTAGAGTTTGTTGTAAAACCAAAATCTAAAATTACCAACAAACTAATTAAAGATTTGAAATTTCCAAAATCAGCTATTATTGGTGGTGTGATTAGAGGAGAAAGCGGATCTATTCCATTAGGAAGCTTTACAATACAAGCTGGTGATCGTGTTGTTGTTTGTTGTTTACCACGCTCTATTGCAGAAGTAGAACGATTTTTCTCTTAAAAGATATTATGTCTCGGATTCAGCTTAATAATAAAATTATTTTTCACTTTTTTGGACTGCTATTATTGTTTAATGGTGGTTTTATGCTTATAGCAACGTTAATCAGTCTTATTTATAAAGATGGTGTAACGTTTCGATTATTTTTAGCGGGACTTATAACGCTATTAATTGGCGCTATTGCCATGTGGCAAACCAAGAACCATCGCAAGGAGATGAATAAACGCGAAGGTTACATTGTTGTGGCTTTTGGGTGGATTGTGATGTCGCTTTCAGGAACCTTGCCTTATGTGGTTACTGAAGCAATACCGTCTTTTACCGATGCTTTTTTCGAAACGATGTCTGGTTATACCACAACAGGTGCTAGTATTTTAAATGATATAGAGATTATACCTGAAGGTGTTTTGTTTTGGAGAAGTACGACGCATTGGATTGGTGGTATGGGTATCATTGTCTTAGCGATTGCTATTTTGCCTTTATTGGGAGTTGGTGGTATGCAATTGTTTGCAGCAGAAGCGCCAGGTCCTGGTGGAGATAAATTACACCCAAGAATTACGGATACAGCAAAGCGTTTATGGCTTATTTATGTCGGGTATACTGCGGCTGAAACGATTTTGCTACAGGCTGCAGGAATGTCGTTTTTTGATGCGATAAACCATGCTTTGAGTACCTTGTCTACAGGAGGGTTTTCTACCAAAAACGCAAGTGTCGCATATTGGAATGATAATCCTGCTATACAATACATCATTATATTTTTTATGTTTTTAGCAGGGGCTAATTTTGTACTGAGTTATTATCTGTTTAAAGGAAAAGTTTCAAAAATCTTAAAAGATGAGGAGTTTAAACTCTATTTTAAGTTTATCATCATTTTTACGCTAATCGCAGCCGTGTTAATCTATTTTAGAGCCGATGTCTCTAGGTCTTCTATTATTCATCCTATGGTTTTAGGTGAAGCGGAAAGTGCTCTAAGACATGCCCTGTTTCAGGTGCTATCTGTAATTACTACGACAGGTTTTATAAGTGCAGATTATACCTTATGGACACCCTTTTTGACGGTTTTCTTTTTTGGATTGATGTTTTTAGGTGGATCAGCAGGAAGTACATCTGGTGGAGTAAAAGTGGTACGTCAATTAATTTTGATTAAGAATAGTTTTTTAGAATTTAAACGCGCATTACATCCCAACGCTATAGTGCCAGTGCGCTATAATGAAAAATCAGTTTCACGAGAAATTGTATTTAATGTTTTAGGTTTCTTTATTCTCTATATGTTGTCTTTTATTGTTGGAGCTTTAGTGTTTTCTATGCTTCAAATAGATTTTATATCTGCTATTGGATTGTCTGCATCTAGTTTAGGAAACGTTGGACCTGCTTTTGGGGATTTTGGACCTGTAAATAACTATGCCGCATTACCTCCTTTAGGGAAATGGTGGGCGTCGTTCTTAATGCTTATTGGTCGATTAGAATTGTTTACGGTTCTGATATTGTTAACTCCTTTTTTCTGGCGTAATCGATAATTATGGTGGCTAACTATGATTGTAAATAAAACGAAATTATTAGCAGCAGCATTTATAATTTTAGGTTCTGTTTTATTCCTTTTGAACGACTTAAAGTTTGGTCCAGTGATTCTAATCCTTAAAACGATAGGTTTGGTGCTGTTTATTTATGTGCTCGTTAAAGAAAATCATTAATTCTATTATTTTTTTAAATTTAGCTAGCCTATATTCTCACTAATAATTCGATGAGTTTTGATAGTTTATTTTTGTTATTTGTTGAAATTGAGGTTGTAACATTTGTATTGTTTGTGCGTCTTATTTGTATAACCAACTAAATTATCAATCATGGAATTATCATTAAACTCAACATTAGAATTTGTACCAGAGCCCATTGAGGTATCTCATTTTACAACTAAAGGCTTGTTAAACTCAAACTACAAATCTATAGTGAAGCACAACTTTAAAACCTTAGGGGCAAAATCCGTATTTGGAATTAGACAACGCACAAAGACAATTCAATTCAATACGGTAAACCATATGGCTGTTATTTTAAAACTATCTGTATTTGCCATCTTTTTCATCGCTTTATTTTAAGCGTATACGTAACTCTTTTTAACTGACGCATTTGTTGTTGTCTTTTATCGCCAAGATCACATATTACATTAGGTATTTATGTGATTCATTCTAGCTTATTTTTAAATCTAAAACCGTACAGTTATGTCATCTAATCCAATGAATGTCATTAATTACAATAGGGGCCAGTTGCCTCAACGTGAGAAATTTAAAAACGTACTTGGTGGTTCTAGTCGTAATCTTAAAACGGAATATAATTTACCTAAAGCATCAACTAAACAGTTAAATATTATTGGTAAACGATTAAAAGAAGAGTATAAGCTCAGAATGCTAAAAGTTGTAGTATGTACTGTTGTTTTGTTTGTTTTTCTTTTAATGGGTTTGACGTATGTAACAGATGTATTGTTCAATTAGTAAAAAAAATAACAGTTATGCCACTAGGAGAATCTATGATTAGTTTTATTAAAAGTAATAGGAGTATAATGCTTGATAAATCGAAACGGTTTAGAAAGACACTTGGTGGTTATGGTCTAAAGCGTAAAACAGAATACAATTTACCTAAAGCAACTCCCGAACAATTAAAAGCGATTAGGCAGAAGTTAAAAAAGGAAAATCAATTGTTTTGGATAAAATTCATTGGTCTTTCAATACTCGTAATGGGAGGTTTAATAGGGCTTCTAGTGGTTTAAATATAGACTAAAACGTTGGAGTAGGAATTGTTAAATATCTTTGTGTTTTATAGTGATTGTTGTTGTGTTTCGTTGTTTTTTTTTTGAGAATTTAATTAATAATTTGTATTTTATCTGAAATTAGTAACATTAAAAAGGATAATTATGAAGTCAAGAAAAATGGAAGACAGAGGAATTAATATGGAGCACGCCGAGGTATCTCATTTTACAGCTCAAGGTTTGTTGAATTCTACATACAAGCGCACTGTAAAACAAAATTTTAAAAAGGCTTGTAAGAAAACCTTATTTGGTGTTAGACAACATACAAAATCACCAAAACTGAGTAAATCTACTCACACAACTTCTATGGCATTAAAAATATCGGTATTTGTTAGTACTGCTCTTGTAGCATGTGTTTAAGATACCTTATGATTAAAAAGAGGTTTGGCGCGAAGTTTACTCACAAAAAAAGTTGTAACAATTAATGCTACAACTTCTTTATAAAAATAAGGTAATTTATATTTTAACTTAAGGCTGTTTTTATGCGTTTAATCGCTTCCTTAATATCGTCTTGAGATGCAGCATAAGAAATTCTGATACAATCAGGATTACCAAAGGCTTCCCCAGTAACTGTCGCTACTAAAGCTTCTTCTAAAAGGAATAAAGAAAAATCAGAGGCATTATTTATCGTTTTGCCTTTAATTGTTTTTCCAAAATAAGCAGACACATTAGGGAATACATAAAATGCACCTTCTGGTTCATTCGTTTTAAAGCCTTCAATTTCACTTAATAAGTTTAAAATCAGTTGACGTCTTTCTTTGAATTCATCAACCATATACTTTATGCTTGAAGGATCAGCTTCTAAAGCCGTAATTACTGCGCGTTGTGCAATACAATTAGCTCCACTCGTTATTTGACCTTGCATTTTGTTACAAGCTCTAGCAATCCAATCTGGTGCACCTATATAACCGATTCTCCAACCTGTCATAGCAAACGCTTTAGATACTCCATTTACGGTAATAGTTCTGTCGTACATATCTTCAAATTCAGCCATACTAAAATGACCTCCTTTAAAATTAATATGCTCGTATATCTCATCTGAAACAACATAAATATTTGGATGCTTTTGAAGTACATCAGCTAAAGCTCTTAGTTCTTCTTTGCTGTAAACAGAGCCACTTGGGTTACAAGGAGAACTGTACCAAATCATTTTCGTTTTTGGAGTAATGGCAGCTTCTAGTTGTTCGGCTGTCATTTTAAAATCCGTGTCTATAGAGGTTTGCACTTCTACAGGTACTCCATCGTTTAATTTTACAATATCACTATAACTTACCCAATATGGACAAGGTAAGATAACTTCATCTCCTGGATTAATCATTACAGCAGCTATATTAGCCAATGATTGTTTTGCGCCTGTTGAAACAACGATTTGTGGTAGTGTATAATTGAGGTTATTATCGCGTTTGAATTTTTTAATAATCGCCTCTTTTAATTCTACATAACCATCTACAGGAGTGTAGCTATTGTAATTTTGATTTATGGCTTCAATAGCCGCATCTTTTATGAAATCTGGGGTATTAAAATCTGGTTCTCCCAAACTTAATCCAATAATGTCTTTTCCTTCTGCTCTAAGTTCTCTGGCTTTAGCTGCCATTGCGAGCGTTGCTGATGTTGATAGGTTATTAATTCTATCCGAAAGTTGATTCATTTGATAAAAATATAGAATTAGGCTTGTAATGCTGGACGCGTTCCCATTTGTTTTAAAAATTTGAAATGAGCCGCAATTGCTTTTCTTGTGGTTTTGTATTCTTTGTAAGGTAAGTTAAATTCCTTCGCTGTAGATTTTACTATTTCAGCAATTTTACCATAATGGATGTGACTAATATTTGGGAAAATATGATGTTCTACTTGATGATTTAAGCCTCCTGTATACCAGTTTATAATTTTGCTTTTAGCTCCAAAATTAACGGTAGTGTTTAATTGGTGAATAGCCCAAGTGTTTTTCATCGTACCGTCTTTTTCCGGTAAAGGCATTTCGGCTTCCTCCATAACATGAGCTAACTGAAAAACAACACTTAAAATTAATCCTGCGATATAATGCATAATAAAGAATCCAATTAAAATTTTATACCAAGCAATATCTGTAAGTAAGATTGGTAAAACAATCCACATAGAAACATAAATAATTTTAGATATTACTAATTTACTCCAATTAGCTACTGGGTTTGGAAATTGACCATAAGATAACTTTCGTTGCATATAGCGTTTCATTTGTTGAAAATCAGTAGTTATAGCCCAATTGATAGTTAATAAGCCATAAAGTAAAATAGAGTAGTAATGTTGAAAACGATGATGTTTACGCCATTCTGTATGTTCTGAGAAACGTAAAATACGGCCTGCTTCTAAATCTTCATCGTGACCATGAATATTGGTATACGTATGGTGTAAAACATTGTGCTGTACTTTCCAATTGTATACATTTCCAGCTAAAATGTAGATACTGCTTCCCATAATGCGGTTTACCCATTCTTTATTAGAAAATGCACCGTGATTACCATCGTGCATTACATTCATGCCTACGCCAGCCATACCTATGCCCATTACTAAGGTTAATAATAGTTGCGCCCAAGTTGGGATGTTTAAGGTTAATAAAAGGAAATAAGGTGTTAAAAATAAAGCAAACATAACTATGGTTTTAACCCATAATTGCCAATTGCCAGTACGTTTTATATTGTTTTCTTTGAAATAATTGTTTACGCGTTTGTTGAGGGTTCTAAAGAACTTGGCTGAGTCTGTTCTTGAGAATGATAATGTTTGTTGTGCCATGTATTGTGTTAAATTTAATATTATAACGTTAAGGATTAAAAAACATTATAACATTGCAAAGATAGTTAATAAAAAAAAGCAACCTTAATAGGGAAACGTTAAATTATGCAGATTAAAATTAAGTACTTTTGTAAAAAAAATTAATAATGGAGCTTATCTTAAAGTATTTCCCGGATTTAACAGAAACTCAAATTCAACAATTTGAAGCCTTAGAAGGGTTATATAAAGACTGGAATAGTAAGATTAATGTGATTTCTCGAAAGGATATTGATGAGCTGTATTTAAGACATGTCTTACACTCTTTAGGGATAGCAAAAGTGATAAATTTTAAGTCTGGTACATCGATTTTAGATGTTGGTACTGGTGGTGGGTTTCCTGGAGTGCCTTTGGCAATATTATTTCCTGAGTGTCAATTTCATTTGGTGGATAGCATTAATAAAAAGCTAAAAGTAATTAACGCAGTTGCGGAAACTTTAGAACTTACAAATATAAGAACGACTCATAGTAGGGTAGAGGCTATTGACGAAACTTTTGATTTTATTGTAAGCCGTGCTGTAACTACAATGCCAGAATTTACAACATGGGTTAAAGGTAAAATAGCCAAAATTCAAAACAATGATCTTAAAAATGGTATCCTTTATTTAAAAGGAGGAGATTTAAGAGAGGAGTTAAAACAGTACAAAACGGTAAAGGCCTTCTTGTTATCAGACTATTTTAAAGAACCATTTTTTGAAACTAAAAAAGTCATTCATTTACCTTTAAAGTATAAAGTTTAGTTATCTATTTATTAGTCATATAAAAAAACCGTCACAATAATTATTGTAACGGTTTTTTTATAACAAGAAAGTTAAGTGTCTTATTGCTTAACTATTTTTTTAGTAATAGATTCACCTTCTTCGTTAGTAAAACGAATAATGTATGGCTGTGCAGATAAATCTGAAATATCAATAGTATTGTCACCAGAAACAATGTTAGCTTGTTTTACGTTTTTTCCTAATAAATTATAAAAATTAGCAGTTAAATTTTCATTAGAGTTTACATTAAGTTCATTCTTTGTATTTGTAGGATAAACATTTAGAGTCGCTAATGAAGATTCGTTAATACTTAAACTTGGGTCAAAATTGTATGTTACGTTTAAAGGTGTTCCAATTGCTGTACCACTAGCATTAAATGCTTGAAATCTAAGCGACCAACTCATAGGAGTTGTCGTTGTAGGATCATTTAAATTCCAAAAATTATTACCAGGACTATTGGTTGCTCCAGGAGCAATCATAGCTGCAGCGTTTGGATAGCCACCATATAAGGCAACATTATTATAACATTGACCTGCAAAGCATAACTGAAAGAATGAGCCATCGGTTCCTACAAGATTGTCAACAAAAATTCTCATATATATGTTTTCGGTAGAAGTATTTGTGACTTTAAATTTCCAGTTACAAGGGTCAGAATAACCACAGCCTGCTTCAGAAAAACTGATAGTTTGTCCATCAGTGACAATACTGTCGTCACTTTTGTCTCTAACTTCAAATTGTGCGTTTGCAGAGAATGCGGCTAAAACTAAGCCTAAAAAAAGTAATGTTTTTTTCATAGTATTTTGATTTTTAGTATTGAAAATATCTTTTCAAAGATAGGTTTTTTTGTATGTAATAAAAAAGGGAAGTCTTTTTTGAAGCACTTCCCTTAATGTTATAGTAGCATACTATAATTATTTACTTACTACAAATTTTGAACTGTACGAAGCCTTTCCATCATTAATATTCATGATGTAATGTCCAGCGTTTAACTGAGATACTGGTAACTCTATGTTTTGAGTTCCAAATAAACCTTCGTAGTTATTGTTGATAACGGTTCTTCCTAACATATCAGTTACCGTAATGTTGTAATTGCCATTTCCATTTTGGAAAGCAATATTAAGTGTATCTGTTGCAGGATTAGGGTACAATTTAATTGAATCTATTCCTGTTACTTTTTCAACACTTAATGCTTGCGCTACAGTACTTTGTTTTGCGCTCACAATAGTGCCATCGGTTCCGTCAATTAATACCACAACAATATTCATATTGTTAACGTCACTTGTGGCAGGAACCGTATAGTTAAAATCATAAGATACATTTTCACCAGTATTAATCACTGATGGTACAGAGTTTTCTTGTCCATTAAATCCTCCTAATAATGCTCTACCAACGTGGTTATATACCATGTCTGTGGCAGGTTTAGGGTTTCCGTAGGCTTCATAACCACCCATTGGTCCTTCTGATCCTCCAGAGTAGTAATTCACTTGGTCATAATCCGCATTATTAACATTTGTTCCATCTCCTGTACCTGTAACACCATCTTCCGTAATTATAACACCTAATCTATAATTAGCAGCACTAAAAGAAGTGTAAAATACAGCTTGAGCAGAAATGGTTAAAGTATTCCCAGATTGAATAGCGCTAGATGATAAATCTGCAGGAACAATTTCATTAATCTGAATATCATAACCTTCTTGTAAAGAAGCTTGTCCTGGATCTACACCTACTAATTTTCTATCAAGACCAGAGTTAGGCCATCCAGAACCAATAGTGTTAACTAAGTTAGTGTCATATTCTGCTACCGTCATTGGATCATCATTATGAACAGCTATTGCAACAACCGTATTTGGATAAGTTGTAGCCATATAATCTAATCCTACAGTACCTCTAGGACACCATCCACACCAAGTACCAGTAGATTCCTCTATAAGTACAGTCTTTGTGCCAGATTGCGTCATGGTATTAAATTTAGTGTTTATTGAATTAACTAAAGGACTAGGGTTGGTAGAATTATTAATTTCTGTTATTGTAACATTAATATCTTTTTCTTCAGCAGTAGGATAGTTAACCATTATTGGGTGGTTTAATGTTGCTGTAGCATTTGCTGCAATGTTTGTATTGATAGTAGAGATATGATCTGTAGTACCATCATTCCAGTTAATTTCTAAAGACGTAATTGGATTTGTACCTATATTTTTAACATTAACTGACAATTGATTGTCAACAGAAACTAAAGAGTATCTGTTTAAGCTTAGAGATTGTAAGGCCACGTCTGTTGGAGTAGGAATGGTTGTAACAGAAACGTCATCAATATTTAATCGGAATTGGTCAGTAGTATTGTGATGTCTAAAAGCTACATATATAGTTTGACCAGCAAAAGAGGAGATGTCTAAATCTCTCTCAGCATATCCTCCTGTAGCTCCAATAATCTCGTTGAACGTCGTTGTAGATGCGCCTAATGTTGCAATATCTGAAGCTGTTGCTACATAAACGGTGTAATTTTCGTTAGCCCAAGCTTGATCTTGTCCATAAGCTTTCCATTGTAATAAAATAGAACCACTGGCTCCTGTTAAATCGATAGCTTTTGAAACCATCCAGTTATCAGGAAATAATGCTTCTCCTAATGGTGGTGTAGGAATCCAAGATGCTGATGTGGCGTGTTCTTCTTGTACTCCATCATCTAAATCAGCTACATACCAACCATTGTTGTCTCCATCAGCGTCGGTTAATGTCCAGTTGTCCATATTTCCTGATGAAAAATCATCATAGAAGTAAGTTTGTGCTGTAGAGAATTGCAAGAAAGCAAAACTGAGCAAAGTTAAGAGCGTAATTTTTTTAATCATGTTTTTAAGTATTAGTTAATATTTGAGAATAAGTGAGCTTGAAGATACTTAAATAGCTAATTTTTGCAAAAAATTAACATAAAAAAAACGGTATTTATAAATAAACACCGTCTAAGTACTATTATATCGGATAAAATTAAAAAGCAACGGTTAAGTTAGCACTAAGGCCCGTATTTGAGGGTACAAATCTACACACTCCACCAATACATATTAGACCACCACGTTGTCTTCCATAGTTAATGCCTAATCTCGTATTGCCTTTGCTGTAACTTCCTCCAACACTATAATAATGTATTTTGTCTACTCCACCGTAATTATAGTTGTCTGCTACATAAAGTGCTAAACGTGTAGAAAAATTATATTCAACAACTCCGGCTGCCCAGTTTTTACGATCGTCTTCGCTCCATAGGTGTTGTACAACAAAACGTGCTGCTTTTCCGTTGTCAAATCGTCTTGTAGCTTCAATAACACCAATATTTGCAAGGATAGATTTTTTTCCAAGTGGACCTCCTTCAACAATGGCTTTGTCTACTATTACATTTTGATAGGTTAAAACAGAACTCCAATTTTTAGACCATTTCTTTTTAATTTCAAGATTAAAATCTCTGAACAATTGGTGACCTTTGCCAATAAATTTGGCTTTGTACCATCGGTTTTCAATATTATATTCAGCATCTAATCCTCCCCAATAAGAGAAGTTCATCGCTAGCTTTGTTCCGTATTTTCCGCCTAAAGATGTACCTTTTTTAAAAGAGTAAAATAAATCGAATTGTGTGCCGACTTCTCCAGAGCGTTGGTCAAAAGACTCAATAATTAGTCTTGGCTGCGGATTGTAAACGTATAGATTTGTTAATAAATAATCTTGCTGTTTGGTAAGTCCAGGGACGTAGTTTACAACTTGTTGGTTGTAAATATTACCTTCGGCAAAGCGGTCTGAATAAAAGCTAAAGTTTTCTAGACGTCTAAACGTGGCATTTATTCCTAAGCCTTTTTTTGCATAACCAGCGTTAACTTGTAAAGCTGTTCCATCGTAAAGTTTGTTGGATGAAATCTGTTCTTCATTAACAATAACATCAGGATCTTTTACAATGGCTTCAACACTAGCATAAAAGTTATCGATAATAAAATCTAAACGTCCACCATAAGCTCCAACTGTAGTGGGAAGAGCTTCGTTTCCATTCGTATCTTGATATCTGCCAACATAACTAGCACCTAGTTGTATATCTACAGATTCTATATTTAAAGCTCCGCTGAGACTTAAATCGGCATCTATACCTTGAATAGTACCTGCAGATTCTTCAAAACCATAACGTTGTTTCCCGAAAACAGCTTTAAGGCTTAAGTCTTTAGTTGCATTAAATTTTATGTTCAATCCCTTTATGGCATTATTTAGTCCTAATTGTCTGTCTTCCCATGAACGCAATATTAATCCACTACCAAATTGCTCGTAAAAATAGCCTGCGGTAATATCTAAATTTTCGGCTTTATAATTAAAATAATAAGTTGCTATATCGTTTTGATTATCATAGATAGGGCTATAGCCAAGTAGTCCAGATGGTAAGTATGATTCGTATTGAGCACCAGCAGTAAACTTACCAAGATTGTAATTCATTAAAATGTAATTGTTAGCTCTAAATTGGTCTTCTGGTGCTACAAAATTTAAGCCTTTATCTGTTTGAAGCCATTGTGAATTAGATTCTAATCCACCGTAAAATGAACCATTTTCTTGAGCATTTATAAGGTAGAGATTTGACAATAGCGTTGCTAGAATAACTATTTTTTTCATTATAATATGGTTGTTAGCGGTAAGGTTAGTCTTGGGTTTTATTAGTTAGAAAATTCTTTAATTTTTTCGTACAGTTCTAGTTCTGCACCAGGACTGTAGCCAGAATGTTTATAAACAATCTTATTGTCTTTTACTAAAATTGTAAGCGGAATACTTGAAGCATTTAGTGCACGCTTTAAATCATTATTCGTATCTAGTAAAACGGTGTAATCCCAACCTTTACCATTTACCATTGATTTTACACGTTTTACAGTTCTACTATCATCTACTGATACAGCTAGAAGTTCTACATTAGTTTCTTCTTGCCATTCGTCGTAGATATCATTAATGGCATCTAATTCTTTTAAGCAAGGTACACACCAGGTTGCCCAAAGGGAAATAATGGTAATACCATCTTTATTAGTAGCGTCTTTTAATACGATGGTTTTACCGTCAATAGAGGTTAAGTCTACACTAGGAAGGTCGTTTTGAGCCATAGCGTTTAGACTAAATAGACTTAAGCAAAAAATAAAAATTAGTTTTTTCATGTATTTATAATTTGTCGTTTTTAACTAGTACGTGCTGTTTGTTGAAATATATACCAGAAGGTGATAATACATTTAATAAGCTTGTATAGTAATAATTTTTAAATTGTGTTTCACAATATTAGTTAAATTATTTTCAAATGTAGTGAAGTACTAAAAATTAATTATTTTAGCAAAAAAATAATAGAATTGCTATGATTTTAAAAAAAATACCAAAGTTCTTTTTATTACTAATTGTTTTAGTAAGTGTTGCATGTAGTAAAACGGAAGATAATGTACCCTTAAACACTCCAACCACTCAAATTGTTGTAGATAAGTTGGTGCGTAAAGCGTCATTAATTAATCAAGAGATTCCTTTTACAATTACAAGTGATTCTGAGGCCGGAGAAATTACCGACTTGGTGTTTTATGTCAATGGGGAGCCTATGGAAGGGACGTCATTCTCTTCTGATACTATTGGAGATTTTGAAGTGTATGCTGTTTATATGCAGGATGGAGTAGAAGTTACTACTAATACAGAAACATTTAGTGTTATCATACCCAAAAGAAAAGTTGTTGTAGAAGATTACACTGGTACATGGTGTGGCTTTTGTCCGAGAGTTGCAGGTGCAATTTATTCGTTAAGTGAAGAAACAGATGACATTACGGTTGTTGCTATACATGAAACAAATAACAATTTTCCTGAGCCAATGCATTTTGGACAAATACAATTGTTAAAAGATGCTTTTGGTGTCGATGGTTTACCTGCAGCAAGATTAAATAGAACTGAAGATTGGGCAACACCACACCCCAATAGTGCTGTTACTAGTATGGCTGGTTTAGATACTAATTTAGCAATAGCAATAAACTCTGAGGTTGAAGAAGGCGAGTTACAAGTTCAAGTCAATGTAGTTTATGAGGAAGGCTCAGTTCAAGGAGATAAATTAGTAGTTTATTTGCTAGAAGATGGTATTATAAGTGATCAATTTAATTATTATAATGATGATGCTACAAGTCCTTTTTATAATATGGGAGATATAATCCCAGATTTTGAACATAACGAGGTCTTAAGAAACTCTTTATCTGGTCTTTTGGGAGATGCAATTCCTGTAACAGCTGAATTAACTGAGCATATTTGGTCAAATACAATGACGCTTCCTTCAAATTATGTTGTGGAAAATTTGAGTATTGTTGCTATGGTTGTTGGTGCTGATAACACGGCTAAAAATTCACAGCATGCACATGTTGGAGAAGATAAGTCTTATGAATAATTTCTTTTGCTGAATTTCTATAAGAAAAAACCTGAACACTAATTTTAGCGTTCAGGTTTTTTTTTATGCCTAAGTATTTAGTGTGCTATTTATTTACTAAAAATTTTGTTGTAAATATTGAATTGTTTTCTCCAATTATATTGAGAATATAAAATCCAGAAGCTATATTCAAAGGTATTATTGTGCTGTTATCTAATTTTAAATTGGAGTTGTATACAGTTTTTCCTGTTAAATCTGTTATACTAATGTTTGCGTTAGTACTGCTGTTAGACTTTAATACTAATTCATTCTTTATTGGATTGTTTTCTAATTGAATAGCTATTACTTCAAAATTAGGGATATGTAAAGGAGAATTCAATATTTCGTCTAAAGCAAATGCAACGTTCGCTTCTGTAAGTTGAAGGTGAGGTTCGTTGTCTTCTGGCATAAATGTATTAACAAAAGGGGTGTTGTTTGTCGTGTTGCTTCCTGCTATGTCAACAGTTTGATACCAGTTAATATTATCGGCTTCGGTTGCATCTGTAATATCCAATGCTAATGCGCTTACAGAAGGAACATAGCTGAATTTATCGATTTGTAAGGCATTAAAAAAATCTTCACCAATACCGCCTATTGCACCAATACTGCCTGTTATTGCGGATAAATCAAATAATCCGCCAGGTGCAGCATCGACACCGTCATAATTGGTTGTTCCAGAATTAGCAATCACTTCAATATTTGAAATAATTGGAGGTAAAAGTGGTGCAAAAAATCGACTTACTTGTTGTGCTGAACCTGCACTTGGTGTCATATTTATTGCTATTTCAACATCAACACTTCCTAGAATTGGTACTTCTACAGGTAAGGTAATGTCTACTATTGGAAATCCACTTGTTACCGGTGTTACTCCATCTGCGGCTAAGTATGTACTTCCTATTCCACTACCATTGATAATAGCAACATTACGCACGTTTGTAGGAAAACCATTAGGTGTTAAGCTGTTTATGTTCGTTTCAAAAGTTTCTCTAAACGGATGTGGTTTTGGAAGGGTTAGTGCAGGATCAAAACTATAGGCATCAGCACCAGATAGGTGAGATTCGTAGTGATCTATTAATAGTTGTCTTCCTGCAGGAGACTTAAGAAGCCCTTCAATTAAAGGCTCTATTTCTGTTACTGGACTCAAGGTGTTATTGGCTAAATAATTTAATTGGTGTTGTAATCCAATTGGCACATTAGCTCCGTGATGCGGCGCATCAAAAGATATAAAAAGTCTCGTGTCAGCATCTAATGCATTTGCTTCCATATAATTTAAGGCATAGCGAGAAATTAGGCCACCCATGCTTGGGCCAATAATAACATTTTGCTCAGGGCTGTTTGTGGCTTTTGCGGTATTAATAATAGTGATTAGTTCAACTAGGAGCATGGCGTTTCGTTCTATGAAATCAGTGCCACCATCTATGATTTCAGAATCGGCAGTACGTGTGTAAATTGGAAAATTTAGAATAACAACATCAAATCCTTGAGTTCGTAATTGATCGGCTAAGTTTTCAGTTCCAGAAGTATTTGTAAAGTCTAATAGGTTGTATATACCATTGATATCTCTTATATCTCCAGAATCGAAACCATCTACAACAATAATTGGTTTGTCTAAAATGTTATCAGGACTTAAAAATATTTGATATTCTCCTTCTCCTGGGTAGTTTACTGTTTGCCCATAAGTTGATAAGTCTGGTGTTATTCCAGATGTAAACGATGTTTGCGCAAAACTTAGAAAGGGTAAGCAGAATAAAATAGAAAAGTAATGTTTTTTCATAGGTCGTGATTTTGAATTAATATCTCGAAAAGATACAAAGTTTACGTTAGCTATTGTTGGTTTTTGAGGTCATTTCTATAAAGCGCAAAAAAAAATCCTTAAAAGTATTGAACTTCTAAGGATTTATATTTCAGGTTTTTATAAGTGTTTAGCCTAAAAAAGGATATCTGTAATCCGTTGGAGTTACAAAAGTTTCCTTAATTAGTCTTGGAGAGACCCAGCGCAATAAGTTTTGAGCACTACCCGCTTTATCGTTAGTTCCAGATGCTCTTGCTCCACCAAAAGGTTGTTGGCCAACAACAGCTCCTGTTGGTTTGTCATTAATGTAGAAGTTACCTGCTGCGTTCTGTAAAGCTTTAGTTGCCTCTTCTACGGCATAACGACAAGTTGATAAAATAGCACCAGTTAAGGCGTATTCGCTAGTCTCGTCAACCAGTTTTAAAGTTTCAGTGAATTTGTCTTCGTCATAAACATAAATCGTCATGACAGGTCCAAATAACTCAGTACACATGGTTGTGTATTTTGGGTTTGTTGTAACAATAACAGTAGGTTCAATAAAGTAACCTTTAGATTTATCGTAGTTCCCACCAACAATAACTTCTGCATCCGCATCAGTTTTAGCTGCGTCTATATATTTTGCTAATTTATCAAAGGAACCTTCGTTAATTACTGCAGTAATAAAGTTACTCATGTCTTCAGGTGAACCCATTTTGAAAGATTTTACATCTTCAATAACGAATTTTTTAACATCCTCCCAAATGTTACTTGGGATGTATGCTCTAGAAGCAGCGCTACATTTTTGGCCTTGAAATTCAAAGGCACCACGAGAAATAGCTGTTGCAACTTGTTTTGGAACTGCTGATTTATGAGCTACAATAAAGTCTTTGCCACCTGTCTCACCAACGATTCTTGGGTAGGTTTTGTAATTCTCTATATTGTTACCAATTTGTTTCCATAAGCTTTGGAATACTGGTGTAGAACCTGTGTAATGTAAACCAGAAAAATGAGGACTTGCCATTACGGTATCTGTAATCATTCCAGGGTCACCAAATACGACGTTAATAACACCAGCAGGTACGCCAGCTTCTTTAAAGACGTCCATAATAACTTTTGCAGAATATATTTGGTTGTTACTTGGTTTCCATACAACAACATTACCCATTAATGCCATACAAGCTGGTAAGTTTCCGGCAATAGCAGTAAAGTTAAAAGGTGTTACTGCATAGGTAAAACCTTCAAGAGGTCTGTATTCTACTCTGTTCCATGCATCGCTAGTACTTTCTGGTTGTTCCATGTAGATGTCTGACATAAACTGAACATTAAAACGCAAGAAATCAATTAACTCACAAGCAGCATCAATTTCAGCTTGGTGTATGCTTTTAGATTGCGCAATCATGGTTGCTGCATTAATTTTGGCTCTGTAAGGACCTGCAATTAATTCGGCTGCTTTTAAGAAAATACCAGCACGTTGTTCCCATGGCATTTGTGACCATGCTTTACGTGCTTCTAATGCTGTAGCAATAGCGTCTTCAACGTGTGTTTTTTCAGCTAAATGGTATTCGCCGACTATATGTTGATGATCGTGTGGAGGAGACATTGTTCTGGTATTACCAGTTTTAACATCTTTTCCATTTATGTATAGAGGAACTTCAACCTTAGAATTAAACATTGATTTGTACGCTTCTGAAACGGCTTGACGTTCAGCAGAACCTGGTGCGTAAGTCATCACTGGTTCATTAACTGCTACTGGTACATTAAAGAATCCTTTTCCCATAATATATTTGTTTTTTTAGTTTGAATTTTGAAAGGGCAAAGGTACAATTTTTATAGGAGAATAGTTTCTTGAAATGTTATTGTTATGTGAAGATTGAAATTGAAGTGGTATGAATGGTTTATTCATATTTAGAATCAAGATCTATAGATTTTTAATTTAACCAGTAGTGCTACTGTAATATTATTTAAATAACTGTATTTGAGTGGGTTAATTGAGAGGTGTGTCTTCGGAATATCGTAAATATTAATCTATAAATAGTCTTTAAGATGAATGACTATTTGAATTTGCAACGAGTTTAATATAACTTTTGAAGCTTAATTTAGGGCGAAAGGAGCACTTAATTTAAAAGAGGGGATATAGACTTTAAACTTATTTGTTTTAGATAGGTTTATCATGTTGTAATAGCCAGACATAGCGCCAAATGGAGACGTTAATAAGCATCCTGAATTATAAGTATGAGATTCGCCTGGTTTTAAAACCGGTTTTTTTCCAATGACGCCTTCTCCTTCAATAATCTCTTCGTTATTTAAAGCGTCAAGTATTTTCCAGTGTCTAGAGTTTAATTGCACAGAATCTTTACTCTGGTTTTCAATAGTTACTTTATAACCAAATGCAAAATGTACTTTATAGTTCTTGTAAAATGTTCCTTCAAAATTGGTTTCTACAGAAATTTTTATGCCGCTTGTAACTTGTTGTACCATGAATTTAATTCTTTAACTATAGCTAAAATAACATAATTTTTGAATGAAGCACTATAATTCGGTTAAGGGGATGTGTTTTTTAACAAATACCTAATAAAAATGACTTGTGGTGTGAAAATGTTAATGGGTATCTTGTTTTGGTATTGTTAATCATGTTAATTAGAAATGTTTACAGAACTGGCTTCGCCAAAACCAATAAGTCTATCATATCGTGAACCGAGATCTTTATAGTATACTAAAACTTTGTAATTGTTTTCGGTTTGCCAAAAATTTCCACTAATAGCACCTTCGTCTAATTCTCCTGTGTTTTTATCAACAGCAACAAATTTATAATTGTAGAATCCTTGTTTTAGAAGCAATATCGTTTCATAGCGTTTGCTTTCAGGATTAAAAAGCATTTGTGTTAACGGCTCAATGGTGAACGCATTAAAGTTACCATAGACATGAATATCCTTAGTCTTTAATTCCTCTTGGGATAATGAGAAATGAACCATTACATAATCTGCTTCAATATCGGGATTGTCTCGGTCTAATATGGTGACAAGGAAATTTCCATTAATATCTGGATTGTAGGTGTATGGTCTATTCTTTCGAGATATATTGGTGTATAAATAATTGTGATATAGGTCTTTTAAATCTGTAAATTGAACTCCAACATTTGCAGCTCTAACATCTTTGTTTTCAAAAAATAAATATTCATTTCCTCCCCAAAAAGCGGATTCGGTATCGTAACGATAAATGAGTTCGTTACCCAATGTGTATTGTGGTTTTAAGTCAGAAATAGCTGTGTTAAGATTGTTGTTTTGAATAATAAGTGTTTTAATAGTTTCTAATGGGTTGTTTAGATTCATTCCGTTTGTGGTAATAACCATATCTACAGATTGCTTTTCTGCAATTGCTTTAACATCTCTAGAGCGTTTTATGTTTACTCCAACGCTGGCTATGTCTTCATATATCATGAATTTTCTGCTGAACATCAACTCGTCATAATCATCATAAATAGAAATAAGATAATTTCCGCTTTTTAACAATCCGTGCGTTTGTTCGTTTGGTATGCTTAAGTTGTAGTGAGAATAAATTTGATAGGTGTTAAACGAGTTCTCATAATCTCTAATGCGTTGGTTATCTATGCCTTTCAGGTATTCGGATTTTGAGAGGCTGGAGGGAGTCCAATCAAAGTTAAAATGTTCAATAACATAGTAGAAATCTTCTTCATCTCCTGTAAGGGCGTCGAACTCGAGCGTTAAAGGCTCTCCGAGTTTTAAAACGGGTAATTGGCCTTGTGTGGTATTGCTCTTAAATGTTATGGTTTTTATAAAATATGGAGGATTGAGTTCTTCAGCAACTTGAGCGCCTATAATGGAGGGAGATAGTATAAATGTTAAAAGGTAAAAAAAAGTGTTTTTCATTTTATTTAAAATCTAAGTGCATAAAGATAATCAAAATCTATGCCTTAAAACAAGTCTCTTATTTATAATCATTACAAATAAAAAAGATGCTTTAATTTGAGTCTTTTTTAAGCATTAATTCGTAAATTTGCACGGATTTTTAGATAACTAATCTTTAATAGATATGTCAAAAGACATCAGAATTAAAAAGGGTTTGGATATAAAGCTTGTCGGTGAAGCCGAGAAAGCAACAGAGAATGCTATCATTAGTAATTCTTATTCCATAAGACCTGAAGACTTTCATACTATCATTCCGAAATTAGTTGCAAAAGAGGGCACTCACGTTAAAGCGGGTGAAACTTTGTTCTATAATAAGGATAATGAAGCTATGAAATTTGTTTCACCTGTCTCTGGTGAAATAACAGAAGTACAACGAGGGCCAAGACGTCGAATCGATGGCATTAAAATCACAGCAGATAAAACGCAAGTACATGTAGATCATGGCAAGTTTGATTTGGCATCTGATGCTGAAAAAACTAAAGCTCATTTGTTAGCTACGGGTTGTTGGGCTTTTATTAAGCAACGTCCTTATGATGTTGTTGCCAAAGCAGACGTTGCTCCAAAAGCTATTTTTATCTCTGGTTATGCTAGTGCACCATTGGCGGCCGATTTGGATTATACGCTTGCTGGTAAAGAGGCTGAATTGCAAGCTGCAGTTACGGCGTTGTCGCATTTAACAGATGGAGGTGTACACATTTCAATAGGAAGTACGAACTCTCCTTTAGCAAATTTAAATAATGCTACAACTTACAAAGTTTCAGGACCGCATCCTTCTGGGAATGTTGGCACTTTAATTAACAAGGTCAGTCCTGTTAATAAAGGTGAAACGGTTTGGACTGTTAATGCACAAGACCTTGTTATTATTGGCGAATTGCTACTTACAGGAAAATTCAATGCTGAACGTGTTGTTGCTTTTGTAGGTTCTGCAGTTCAAAAACCAAGATACTTTAGAACTAAAATTGGATCGGAAGTAGCAACAATGGTTTATGATAACGGAGTTGATAAAAACGGTAATAACCGTATTATTTCTGGAAATGTATTATCTGGTAAACAAGTACAGCCAGATGGTTATTTAGATTATTATAGTAATGTTATTACTGTAATACCAGAAGGAGATGATTATGAGTTGTTTGGTTGGAATAAACCCGTATTCAATAAAATTTCTACATCTAGAGCATTAACCTTTTCTTGGTTAAATCCTAAGAAAAAGTATGATCTAAATACCAATACGAACGGAGAACATCGTGCATTTGTAACTACAGGAACATATGAAGAAGTATTTCCGTTAGATATTTACCCAATGCAGATTTTGAAAGCTTGTATGTATAAAGATTTAGATGAAATGGAAGCTTTAGGAATGTACGAAGTTGCACCTGAGGATTTTGCATTAACAGAATTTGTGTGTGTGTCTAAGCAACCACACCAAAGAATAATTAGAGAAGGTTTAGACTTAATGCTTAAAGAGATAGGATAATGGGTTTAAAAAGTAATTTACATAATCTTAAAGAAAAGTATAAAGGCACAAAGATGGCTCCGGCTTTCAATGCTTTACATACATTTTTATACTTGCCAAATGAAACCACTCACGGTGGTACACACATTAAGGCAGCAGATGATTTAAAGCGTACAATGAATACAGTAATCATGGCTTTAGTACCATGTTTAATATTCGGTATGTTTAACGCTGGTTATCAGCATTATTTAGCACAAGGTTTAATAGAGTCTGCTGATGGATTTTTTGGAGCTTCATTTTGGACTTTAGACAATTTTGTGGTTGGACTTTGGAAAGTGTTACCCTTAGTAATCGTTTCTTATGGTGTTGGTTTAGCGGTAGAATTTATTTTCGCTATAATAAAAGGACACGAAGTAGAAGAAGGATATTTGGTAACAGGAATGTTAGTACCACTTATTGTTCCTATAGATACTCCATTATGGATGTTAGCTGTAGCAGTAATCTTTGGTGTGGTTATCGGTAAAGAAGTCTTTGGTGGAACAGGAATGAATATTCTGAATCCAGCATTAACTATTAGAGCCTTTTTATTCTTCGCTTACCCAACGTGGATGTCTGGGGATAAAGTATGGGTACATGGTGCTGTTGAACGCGATCAAATGATTGCTGCAGGACAGAATGTTGATGCTATTTCTGGTGAAACCATATTAGGTTCATTAGCACAAGGGAAAGAAATTGTTTACTCCGTCTGGGATATGTTCTACGGAATTATTCCTGGTTCGGTTGGAGAAACATCAACACTATTAATTGTATTAGCTGCATTATTTTTGGTCTTTACTAAGATTGGAAGCTGGAGAATTATGTTATCTTCTGTAGCAGGTGCCTTAGTAATGGGACTTATATTTAATGGTCTTGTTAATGCAGAGGTCATTACAGAAGGAAGTAAGTTTTACGGCTTAATGAGTACAACATTTTGGCATCATTTACTAATTGGTGGTTTTGCTTTTGGTACTGTATTTATGGCTACGGATCCTGTAACAGCATCACAAACTAATAAAGGAAAATGGATCTATGGTTTCTTAGTAGGGTTTCTTTCTATTATGATACGTGTATTCAACCCAGCATATCCAGAAGGGGTGATGTTAGCTATCTTATTAATGAATGTGTTTGCACCAACTATTGATCATTATGTGGTTAAAGGTAATATTAAGAAGAGAAAGAAACGTCTAAAAGCAAAAACTGCGTAACGATGGAAAATAGAACAGATAAAAATTCATACACCATCCTATTTGCTGTAGGTATGGTAGTGATTGTTGGCTCATTATTAGCATTTACCGCGTCTTCGTTAAAGCCAACGATTACTGAGAATCAACGTATAGAAAAACAACAGAATATTCTGTACGCGATGGGTGTTAATGAAAATGACGAAAGTAGTGCCAATTTTGTTTCTACAGACGAAGCACCAAAATTGTTTGAAAAGTATATTCAAAAGCAATTGGTTATTGAGGATGGAAAAGTGACTGAAAATGATCAAGCGTATTTAATTGATGTTAAAAAAGAGCAAGCCAATGCAAAGGCTGGTAATGCTAGAAAATTACCATTATTTGTAGGTGTAAAAGATGGTAAAACATATTACATCGCACCAATTAGAGGTAAAGGTCTATGGGATGCTATTTGGGCTTATGTTTCGATGGATGAAAATATGGTTGTACAAGGTGCCTTTTTTGATCATGCTGGTGAAACTCCTGGATTAGGAGCTAACATTAAGCAACGTTTTTTTATGGATGATTTTATTGGTGAACATCTTTTAGATGCTTCTGGTACCTTTAAAGGTATTGCTGTATCAAAAGGAAACGCTGATCCAAAAAACATGGATAAAACAGATAATGAAGTTGATGCAATAGCAGGAGCTACTATTACAGGTAATGGTGTTTCAGCAATGATAAAAAGCGATTTAAAGCTTTATGAACCTTACTTTAAAAATTTAAAAAACAATTAATTTATGGGACTTTTATCAAAAAAGGATGCCAAGTTAATCACAGATCCATTAGCGGATAATAACCCAATAACTATTCAGGTATTAGGTATTTGTTCTGCTTTAGCAATTACTGCAGAGCTAAAAGCTTCTATCGTAATGGCTGTTTCTGTAATGGCTGTTTTAGGGATAGGAAACGTGGTTATTTCTTTAATGAGAAATATCATTCCTTCAAAAATTAGAATTATTGTACAACTGGTTGTAGTTGCTGCTTTAGTAATTATTGTAGATCAAGTTTTAAAAGCTTATGCTTATGAATTAAGTAAAACGCTTTCGGTTTTCGTGGGCTTAATTATTACGAACTGTATTATTATGGGACGTTTTGAAGCTTTTGCTTTAGCAAACAAACCATGGCAATCGTTTTTAGATGGTATTGGTAATGCCGCTGGTTATGGTTTAATACTTATAATCGTTGGTTTTTTTAGAGAACTTTTAGGTTCTGGGACTTTATTAGGATTTAAAGTGTTAGGAGATCCTATTGAGAAACAGGATTGTATGCAATAGGTTACGAGAATAACGGATTTATGTTATTATCACCAATGGCATTAATTGTTGTAGGAATCATTATTTGGATACAACGTAGTAGAAACAAAGCTTTAATTGAAGACTAAATTAGTTTATGGTTACTTGTTATTGGTTGATCATTCTCACCAATAACTAAATACTAACAACTAAAAACAAAATATATGGAACATATAGAATTATTTTTTAAATCGATTTTTATAGACAACATGGTGTTTGCGACGTTCTTAGGAATGTGTTCTTACCTTGCTGTATCTAAAAAAGTTGCCACAGCTGTTGGTTTGGGTGCCGCAGTTATTTTTGTACTTGCCATTACTGTACCTTTAAACTGGTTATTAGATCAGTATTTATTACAGCCTGGAGCGTTGTCATGGTTAGGTGAAGAATATGCGAGTTATGATTTAAGTTTCTTATCATTTATTATGTTTATTGCGACTATTGCAACCATGGTACAATTGGTAGAAATCGTTGTAGAGAAATTTTCGCCGTCGCTATATAATTCATTAGGTATCTTTTTACCTCTTATTGCTGTAAACTGTGCCATTTTAGGGGGGTCATTATTTATGCAATCAAGAGAAATACCTACATTAGGATTAGCGACAACTTATGGTATTGGTTCAGGTATTGGATGGTTCTTAGCTATTTTAGCAATTGCTGCAATTCGTGAAAAAATTAGATATTCTAACGTACCACCTGCATTACGTGGTTTAGGAATTACATTTATTATTACAGGTTTAATGGCTATTGGCTTTATGAGTTTCGGTGGTATGTTAACAGGTGGTGATGAAGAAGCTAAAGAAGAAGTGACTACTGCTAAAGTAGACGCAGAAAAGACAATCGAAGAAACAAAAGCATTAGCTGATAACACAATTAAAGTAATTGAGTAGTATGATTTTATTAGCAGCAAGTACAACTGGAACAATCTTAGTTACCGTAGTAGCATTTTTAATCATTTTAATGTTATTGGTAGGTTTATTATTATTTGTAAAACAAAAATTATCGCCATCGGGACCTGTAAAGATTTTGATTAATGGCGAACGTGAAATTGAAGTGGCTTCAGGAGATAGTTTACTATCGACATTAGGCTCTCAAAAAATATTTTTACCATCTGCATGTGGTGGTGGTGGAACTTGTATTCAATGTGAATGTCACGTGCTTTCTGGTGGAGGTGAAGCCTTACCAACAGAAACTCCTCATTTTAGTAGAAAAGAATTGGAAGAGGGAGCACGTTTATCTTGTCAGGTAAAAGTAAAGCAAGACATGGAGATTACGATTCCAGAAGAAGTTTTTGGAATTAAAAAATGGGAAGCAACTGTAGTGCGTAATTATAACGTGGCCTCATTTATTAAAGAATTTGTTGTTGAGATTCCTGAAGATATGGGCTATAAAGCTGGAGGTTATATCCAGATTGAAATCCCACCATGTGAAGTGAAGTTTTCAGATATGGATATCACAGCGCATCCAGAAGAGCACGAAACACCAGATAAATTTCAGGCAGAATGGGATAAATTTGCGTTATGGCCTTTAGTTATGAAAAATACAGAGACAGTAGAGCGTGCGTATTCTATGGCTTCTTATCCTGCTGAAGGGCGTGAGATTATGTTAAATGTACGTATCGCAACACCTCCTTTTGATCGTGCAAAGAATGGATGGATGGATGTTAATCCAGGTATTGCATCCTCTTATATTTTTAATCAGAAACCAGGTGATAAAGTGGTTATTTCTGGACCATATGGTGAATTCTTCATCAATGATTCCGATAGTGAAATGCTTTATGTTGGTGGTGGTGCAGGTATGGCGCCAATGCGTTCGCACTTATACCATTTATTTAAAACCTTAAAAACCGGTCGTAAAGTAACGTATTGGTATGGTGGTCGTTCTAAACGTGAATTGTTTTACTTAGAGCATTTCCGTGAGTTAGAAAGAGATTTCCCTAACTTTAAATTTTACTTAGCGTTATCTGAACCTATGGAAGAAGATAACTGGAAAGTAAAAGAGAATATTGATGCACCAGGAGATGGGTTTGTAGGCTTTATTCACAATTGTGTAATAGATAACTATTTAAGCCATCATGAATCGCCAGAAGATATTGAATTATATTTCTGTGGACCACCATTGATGAACAAAGCTGTTCAGAAAATGGGAGAAGATTTTGGAATCCCAGATGAGCACATCAGATTTGATGACTTTGGAGGCTAATCTAGATGTTTCAAGATAAAGACTCTCAATTGAGAATTATTATATAAAAAAAGCCAATACTTTAATTTAAAGTATTGGCTTTTTTAATGGCTTTAATTAGTGGTTTATACCAATTGATTGGTGTTTAATACAGTTTCATATTTAAACATTACGGAACAATGCATCTCATTTTTTAGGTTATCCATACGACATAGTTGTGACACCACTTCACAAAGCCCATTAAATAAGATGTCGTCAGTTATGACTTCTGGTTTATATAAGCTATGATGTAGGGTAAAATGGTAACCACAGCCTTTTAAAAAGGCACTTTCAATTTGTAAGAGTTCTATTGGTGAATAGCCATTAAATCGTCGCCCTAGGTTTTGATGGACTAAACCTATATAATTCAATTGTGTTGCCCCATGAAAATCCGATAAATGTTTCCAACTTTCGTTATGGTCTAGAATATTGCCTACAGCGCATTGTGTGTAGTCATCAGGATTTAAATGCTTATTATGAAAAGCAGTGTATAATTTACGAATGGCATGATCAAAACGTGCTGAAGTTTTCATATCCTGAAGAGTTTATTTCAGGAATAAGGTACGAAAAAGGCAAGTAATAAAAAATCTTTAGATCTTTAGCGAGTTGTTGATTCTTGTAATAGACCTTTTAATGTTTCTAAGGATATGGGCTTAATAATGTAATTAGAGACATTATCATAGCGTTTTGCACGCTCTAGGTCCACTGGGTCTATTGATGAACTCACAATGTAGATCGTTGTGGTTTTATGGGATGCTATAGTTACGAAGGCATCCAAAAATTCCCATCCATCCATGATAGGCATATTGATATCTAATAATATAATATCTGGAACAGCGTCACCATTTTTCATAATGGGTTTCAAATGAGTAATGGCTTCTTCTCCATTTTTGAAAATCATAAAAGAATTACAGAAATCTGATAGCTCCATCATTCGCTTAGCACCAAATATAAAAATAGGATCATCATCGATAATACAAGCGAGATCAATTTTAGTCATGTTTTTTTAAATATATATAAAAGGTTGTACCTTCATTTACTTGACTATCGACTGTGATTTTTCCACCTATAGCTTCAATTTGATTTTTAGTTATGAATAGGCCTAGTCCACGAGAATCCTCATGTTTATGAAATGTTTTATACATTCCAAAGAGCTTATCCCCATACTTTTTTAAATCGATACCTTGGCCGTAATCTTTAATCTCTAAAACTACAAAATTGTTGTCAATACGCGTATTTATTTCAATTTTAGCTGGCGTATTCGGTTTTTTATATTTTATAGCATTGGTTAAGAAGTTTAAAATAATACTATCTAAATAAGCCGAAACACCAACGATATATTGTTGAGGATCTATATTTATATCAACTGTAGTTTTTGATTCTCTAATTAGAGCCGAGATACTAGAAAAAGCTCCATTAAAACTTTTCAATAGGTTTAAGGGTTCTGTATTTAAATCTTTTTGAATATTAATGGCGGCAACTTCATTTAAGTTTGAAACAGTTTCTCCCAAGTGGTTTACAGCTTGTTGTATTAATGGAAATATTTCGTTGTCGGTAGTTTCTGGTAAATCCATTCTAACAATGTCAAGTAACATATCTAAATTACCATAATGGGACCTTAGATTATGTGATACAATATGAGCAAAGTTTAATAGGCGCTTATTCTGGTCTTCCGTAGTTTCTAATAATTGATTAACTTTTTTACTTGTTTTTTTGATTTCTGTAATGTCGTTAATTTGTGCTACAAAATGTATAGGTAAACCTTGGTCATCGTTTACAATAGAGATCGATAACTCTGCCCAAATAGTTTCACCTTTTTTATGTACATAGCGGTGCTCTGATTCATAATGATCAAATTCACCACTAATTAGGCTTAACATAGCTTTATAATCCTTACGGATATCTTCAGGATGGGTAAGATCTATAAAATTTAGCTTGTGTATTTCTTCTCTACTATAGCCAAAAATATTGCAGAGACTTTTATTGACATTAAGCCAATTGCCCTCTAAATCAATCGTAGCCATTCCCACTAATGCGGTGTCAAAAGTTCTTCTTAGTTGGAGTTCTTTATAGGCTAATTCTTTAGAATCTTTTGTTCGTTTATCAATATCTTGAAATAAGCCTTGGACTAAAACACATTGATCATTTTCCACGATACAAATGCCAATGGCTCGAACCCATTTATCCTTTCCTGTTTTTGTGGTTATTTGAACTTCAACATCAAAATCTTGGTGCTTTTCAATACAATTGGTAAATAAGGTAGTAATGGTGTCTCTACTGTAACCTTCTTTATAAAAAGAAAGACCCGTTTCAACATTGGGCTTATAATTTAACGGAACTTCGTGAATCTTAGCAGTTTGAATGCTCCAGGTTAGAATAGTTGATAAAGGATTATATTCCCACGTACCTATAGAAGCACGTTCTTGGATAAAATCTAATAAGTCAATACTACTCTTTTTTTGCTTAGTAGGTATATACAAAATAAGATGAGTTAAGGGGCTTAAGAAACAAATCTATATTTTTAAATTGGATTAAATCAAAATAAACGTAGTTTTTTATGGATTAACGTGTTTTTATTGTAAGGTTTATCTTCAATTGGTCTAATAGACATGTTTAAGAGTGTTTTTTATGATAGAATTTAAGTCGGGGATATTTTAATGCTTTAATAATCAGCCATAAGATAAGTTCTGTTTCTTTTTTAATTCTGAATAATAATTGGGGTTGAGATATCTCGCAGTTAAAATTACTCACACCACGACAAAAAGAAATAGTTGCAGGTATAGTTGATGCTAAAAGTTTCAAAATGGTAGCTAATGATTTGTTTATTTCCATTGATACGGTGCGTACACATATCAAAACGATCTACAAGGCTTTAGAGATTAATAGTAAGGCGGAATTAATCAAAAAAATCTTAGAATAACGAGTTGTAATTCAACGTTCAACACACCAAAAGCCATAACTTATACGTTAGGTTAGGTATGAAGAAAGTTATACTCGCCCTTTTTATATGTGCATCGCTTGTTGTTTTAGCAGTTCAATTTCAACCCTTAGAAAAAGGGGGTAGTATAGTTTCTGCTGTTATTGATACACCAAGTTTGGTTAATAAAGATAGTTTAACAATTTCTTCTAGAGTTAATGTTCCTGAAGGTTATACACGTGTTGACTATGCTAAAGGAAGCTTTGAAGCATATTTGCGCCATTATAAATTGAAAGCTTTTGGAAGTAAAATTATCAATTACGATGATACCAGTTACTTCTGGCAAGGAGGCCATATCGGCATTTTAGAAGTTCCCGTACCAAAAAACGGACTACAGCAATGTGCCGATGCTCTAATTCGAATACGAAGTGAATACCTTTGGGACAACAACAGAAAAGATGAAATAGGTTTCAATTTTACCTCAGGCCATTATTGTTCTTGGACCAAATATGCCGAAGGGTATAGGCCTAAAATTAATGGTAATAAAGTAACGTTTCATAAAACGGCAAGGGCTAATACTTCAAAAGACAACTTCTATAAATACTTGAATTTAATTTATATGTATTCTGGAACCTTATCGCTTTACAATGAGTTAGAATCCGTTGCAGCCAAAGATTTAAAAATTGGTGATATGCTTATTAAAGGAGGTTCGCCTGGTCATATTGTTATGATTGCAGATGAGGTTATAAATGAAAGTGGTGAAAAGTTATTCTTATTGTTTCAAGGTAATACGCCAGCGCAAAGTGTACATTTGGTTAAAAATTTGGAAAATTCAACGCTATCTCCATGGTATCAATTAGAAGATAATGCTGTGATTTCGGTTTCAAATTATACGTTTGGCAGTTCTAAGTTTGTAAGGTTTAAATAATAGCGAAGACCATTAGCTTGACTTCAAAATTCTTAATTCTTCAGTTATATTCGGAAATATCTCAGCAAGACTTTATCTTTGTGACAGTCAAAATGTAATATGAGAAAACCACTAACACCTCAAGAAATTCACAATCTCGCCATGAACCATGTTGGTAAAGACCTAGAATCACGTGGTTTTGAATTTATTGCTATTAATAGTAAGCTAAAACGTCACCCACAATTTGTCTGTATTGATAAAAATAAGCAGTATTATTTTGTGATTGTACGCGCAGTAATGTTGCCAGAAAATCCAAATAATTATGATGTGGTTTGGATGGAAACCTTTAAAAAACACGCATTCGATAAAGATGCGAAAGTGTTATATGCCGGTGTTGGCTTGGGAAATCCTGATGGCGAAGATTTGCCGATTTATTTAAATGAAGAATATCTTATTGAGTATAATGGCATTCAGGTCATTGAAATGAATTTGAATTAATACAGTATCCGTTTTATTAGACGACTCACAGTCTAAATCAATCTATATAGTTATGAAAAAAATAGTTTACCTATTTCTAATTACCATACTTTTTTCTTGTAATCAAGAACCTGAAAATACTAAAGTTAGTGGTCCTGTATTTGGAACCGCCTACAATATTCAATATTACACAACGGATGATTCAGATTATAAAACACAGTTTGATAGTCTTTTTACGGTAATTAATCAATCGATGTCTACCTATATTCCAGATTCAAAAATATCTCGAATTAATAAAGGTGAAAACATTGAATTAGATCAACATTTTATACGTGTTTTTAATAAAGCCAAAGAAATTTATAGAGCAACAGAAGGAGCTTTTGATCCTACCATCGGTGCGGTTGTGAATGCATGGGATTTTGGTCCAGAAGGAAAAATCATGCATATCGATAGCACAACAATAGACAGTTTAATGAGATCTGTGGGATATAACCGTATGGGATTGAGAGCTAATAAAATTGTTAAAAGTTCTAAATCGTTTATAGATTTCAATGCCATAGCCAAAGGCTATGGTGTGGATGTGATTGGAGAGTTTTTAGAAAGTAAAAACATAACCGATTATTTAGTTGAAATCGGAGGAGAAATAAGAGCAAGAGGTATTAATCTTGAAAAAAAATCCCCTTGGAGAGTCGGTATCGATGATCCAAATTTTGAAGGGGAACAGTCGTATTCAAAAGTCATAGAACTAACAGATGAAGCTATGGCAACATCTGGGACGTATCGTAAATTTAAGATCGATGACAACGGAAATCGCTATGCACATATTATCAATACCAAAACTGGTTACCCATCAAAAACTAACATTCTAAGTGTGTCTGTAATTGCAGAAGATTGTATGACGGCAGATGCTTATGCAACGGCGTTTCAGGCGATGGGCATTGATAAAGTAACGGATTTTTTATATAAACACTCAGAGCTAAAAGTGTATATAATATATGAAGATGAAAATAAGTCGTTACAGACTTTAAATATAAATGGTTTTTCAGAATAGCTAGAATCACGCTCAGCAACTCAAACCTGTATTTTAGAAGTTAAAGCAGCAATTACTAGTAGTAAATTGTATTTTTAACTTTTATTTTTTCAATTGTATAGAAAACTACTTTTCATTTGTCTTTTAATGCTTTCATTTTTCATGAAAGCACAGCAACCCGTTTCTGTACATCTTACAGAAAAAGATGGCTTACCAGATAAAGAATTCTATAATATTCTAGAGGATAGCAAAGGCTTTATTTGGCTTTGTGCAGATAAAGGTCTTTTTAGATATGATGGTAAAACATTTGAAAATTACAGTAACCAAGACAAGCGAGGTTTATCTGTTTTTGAACCTTTAGAGGATCATCTTGGTCGTATTTGGTGTATTAATATTTCAGGTCAGTTTTTTTATGTTGAAAACAACAAATTAGTCACTTTTATAGATCTTGGAAAAGAACTCAATGGCGAACTGTCTTCTTTTGTAGTCACTAAAAAAAATCTTATTGTTTTTAGTCGGTTTAAAATTTATACAGTCAATTTATTAACCAAAAAGATCATAACAAAATTCAAGACTAATTTTGCATACGGTTTGCCATTTAGGTATAAAGACAAAGTGCTTTTTGGAGGGCTTAATTATTTGTCTAATATTAATAGAGATGGTAAAAAAGAAGACCTTATTAAATTAGAGTTACCTAAAACGAATGCAACCGGAGGCTTCAACATTAATCAAAAATCTAATATATTTCAATTAGGATCTTCATTATTCTTGAAGCAGGAGTCCGCAGAAAAGAATAGTTTTTTTAAACTTGATTTAGAGAAAAAAACTAACACCAAAATTCATAATTTAAAAGAGCTCATACACAAGAGATACCTTGTCTTTTTCGATAACGACAATGAGTTGTGGGTTGCTACAAATACCGGTGTTTATGTGTATTCGTATGATAATCATGTATTTAAATTAGAGAAGCAATTTTTAGAAGACTATCAAGTCACTAGAATCCTTAAGGATAAGGATAATAATTTTTGGTTTACCACACTAACCAACGGTGTTTTTGTGATGCCTAATATTTTTATAGAACACCTTAATATTTCTAAAGAGAATAGTAATATAAGCTGTTTAGATAAAATAGATGATACTACGTTGTTTTTTGGAACAAATAAAGGAGATGTAGGGTTTTATAATACAGACAATCATAGTGAAGAAATTATAGATTTGTCATCTGCAAATCGCGTTTCAGCCATAAAGTATCATCCTAAAAATAAGGTATCTTTTATTAGTAAAGATGGTGGTGGTTTTTTGTTAAATAATAAAACCAAGCAAACAGAAGTTATTGAAAACTTTTATACGGTAAAGAGTTTTTCAATAGTAGAAAACGAAGATTTGTTGTTTGCAAACTATTCTAGTGTTCGTTTATTAAAACGGAATTCTTTAAGCGGAAAAGGGAAATCAATTTCTGCTAATAAGCGTGCTTATAGCTCATTTTATAGCCTAATAAATAAGATTGCCTATGTTGGTTTTGTAGATGATTTAGTCGCTTACGATAGTCAATGGATTCCAGAAAAAATAAGATATAACGATCAACCTATTTTTGCGGTGTCGTTAACAGAAACTAGTAACGGAATTGTTTGGGTTGGTACGTTTAAGGACGGTATTTTTGGCATTGAAAACAATAAAATAGTTGCGCATTTTACAACAGCGCATAATCTAATATCTAATAGAATTGAGAAAATAAAAGCAGATCAAAATAAACTTTGGATTGCTACAGATAATGGTATACAATTATTAGATGTAGACACCATGGATATAAAAACGTTAACCAAAAGAGATGGTGTTATATCGTATGATATTTCGGGTATAGAAATATTAGGTAATAGGGTGTTTTTTTCTTCTAATATTGGGATGTTTTCTATAGATAAAGTAAAGGCGTTTAAAGCACCAATTGAGCATAATGTTTATTTTAAGCATGTTGAAATTAATGAAAAAGTAGTCGATTTAAAATCCAATTATAAACTAGACTACGATCAAAATGCGATTAAAATAGAATTTAATGTTAATGGGTTTCAATTTAACCAAAAAGGAAAATACGCCTATCGTTTATTAGGTTTAAATACCGATTGGTTTATTACGGAAACAGGAATTAATTCGGTTAAATATAATAGTCTACCTGCCGGAAATTATACCTTTCAAGTAAAGCCTGTATTAGGCGTTGATAGTGAAGAGAATGTTATTGAAGAACTTAAGTTTTCTATTAAAAGACCGTTTTGGAAAACCTGGTGGTTCATCTCTAGTTTTTCTATTTTAGTATTAGGTTCTACGGTGTTATACTACCGCAGAAAAATTAGAAAAGAAGAACGACAACGAGAAATTGAAGTAAAGCAACTGTTTTTAGATAAGCAGCTTATTGCCTTAAAATTAGAGAATTTAAGATCGCAAATGAATCCGCATTTTATCTTCAATGCCCTCAATTCGATTCAAGAATATATTGTACTAAACAAAAAGAAATTAGCGAGCGAGTATTTAGGCAAGTTTGCAGATTTAATACGAACCTATTTAAATCATAGTACCAAAGGGGCAATAACGCTTCAAGAAGAAATTGATTGTTTGGAAATGTATCTCGAATTGGAGAAACTGCGTTTTGAAGATAAGTTACAATACAACATATTAACATCAGGTGATTTATGTCCCAAAGAAGTTAACATTCCAACAATGTTTGTTCAGCCTTATGTAGAAAATGCTTTAAAACATGGACTTTTGCATCGGAAAACAGACCGTGTGTTGACAATTAACTTTTTTATTGATGAGACGGCTAATGTTGTAAAATGTACCATTGTAGATAATGGTGTAGGACGCGTAAGAGCAGAGGCGTTTAAAGCTAGGAGTCGTAAAACACACCAATCATTTGCAACCAAAGCAACCAGCGATAGATTGGAGTTATTAAATTACGGTAAACAAAAACAAATTGGTGTTACTATTACAGATTTAATGGATGGTGAACATGCAACAGGGACTCAAGTAGAAATTATAATACCTTATACAACGCATTAAATTATGACAGTAGTAATTATAGACGATGAGCCAAAAGCTAGAAAATTATTAGAAATATTAATAAACGAAAACTGCCCCAAAATTACTACTATTTTTACGGCAGAAGATTTACTTAGTGGTGTAGAGATTATAAAGCGAGAAAAACCACAGATTGTATTTTTAGATATTGAAATGCCAGAACATTCGGGCTTAGAAATCTTTGATTTTATTGAGCAGCATAATTTCGAAATTATTTTCACAACTGCTTACAGTGAATATGCGATAAAGGCTTTTGAACTTGCTGCTGTAGATTATTTACTTAAACCATTACGAATAGATAAACTCACTGAAGCGATTAAAAAAGCCGTTGAGAGTTTAGGTCGATCTCATATTAATATAAAATTAGAAGAACTTCAAAAAAGTTTAAAATCTGCGAATTTTAAGAAAATTGGACTTCCTGTGGCAGATGGTATTAAGTTTGTTAATTTCGAAGATATTATTCTCTTAAAGGCAGACGGAATGTATACAAAAGTAAGCATCCAAAATGCTTCCGAGATTTTAATTAGTAAGCCACTCAAACATTTTGAAACCTTATTAGATAAAATTTCAACATTTTATAGGCCTCATCGTTCATATATAATTAACCTTAAATACATCCAAGAGTATTCAAAAAAGGATGGAGGTTACATTATTATGGATAATGGAGAAACGGTTTCGGTATCAAAAGATAAAAAAGAAGAATTTTTAACGATTGTTCAGAATATTGGATAAAACGGTTTAGAAACTCAAACCCGTTATTCAGCAATTGAAAAAAGAAGTTGAGGTATTTTTTTTCATCTTTACAAGATATACCACCTCAATGAAAAAATTACTGTTAGCATTCATTACCATTTTTTTTTTTTTCAATCTAGTTTTTCGCAACAAAAAGTTATAGATAGTTTAGAATACGTCCTTTCTGAAATTAAAGTTGATAGCCTTAGAAGTGAAAAATCAACTGAACTCATCAATTTTTATCGTCATAGAGATTCGGATGTGCATTTATATCTTTTAACGAATTTACTTAACAAAAGCCTTAAAGATGGAAATGAAAGACTTCAGAGTAAATGGATTAATGAAAAAGCGACATACTATAAAATACAAGGTAATATTGATTCTTCACTAATATTCAGTAAAAAAGCGCTTAAAATTGGAGAAAAGCTTCAAGATTTTGGGCTTATAACTAATGCTAAAACATCACTTTCTGCGGCTTATATGGCTAATGGTAATCATACTAAAGCCATAGAATTATCGAATGAAATGCTTAAGGCTCATGAAGATTTAGGCAAGGAAGATGAAAGAAATTATCTCATCACAAAATATAATCTTTCTGGTGCATATTATGATATTGAAGACTATGATAAGTCTTTAGATTTAATAGAAGCCTTGTACAAAAGTTCAAAAGTAAAGGAAGATGAAGAGTTTTTGTCTGAAGTGTGTTTGCAAATTGCAGCAGTTAAATACCAATTAGATGACACAGATGAAGCTATAGAATATGCCAAATACGCAGAATCTATTGAAAAGCGATCTTATCTAAAAGCTATGATTTATTCGGTTTTAGGATCCTTATATAATGAAAAAGGAGACCATCAAAAAACCAACGGATATTTAGAAAAATCACTTCCTGTTTTTGAAGCTATGGGAGATCAAATTAGAATCATTGCCACCAAACAAAATATGGGGAATAATTCAATGTTTTTAGGCGAATATGATTTGGCAGAACAACAATTAAAAGAAGTTGAAACGCTATTGGCAAATGAGAAAAATCCAAGTTTAACTAACCTAGAAATTAATTATAGAGTGTTATCGGAGCTGTATGAAAAGAAACGAGATTATAAGAAATCTTTAGCATATTCAAAGAAAGAAAATGTGGTTCGTGATAGTGTTTTGGGTCTTGAAATGAGAACTGCCATTAGTGATATTGAAATAAAATACGATACAGAAAAAACGAAAAGAGAAAAAGAAACCGCAGAACAGCAAGTCGTAATCACTAAGCTAGAAAGCCAGGAAAACAGAAACTTGTTTATAGGCGCTTTAGTTGTTGCAGGTTTATTATTGTTAGCGTCCGTATTTTATTTTAGCCGATTGAAAGCAAAAAAGAAAGCAGAATTAATCACTTTAGAACTTAAAGAAGCACAAAAACGATTGGCTATTGAAAAGCAGTATAGAGATTCGGAATTAAAAGCGCTGAAGGCACAAATGAATCCGCATTTTATATTTAATGCCTTAAATTCTATTCAAGATTATATTGTGTTGAATCAAAAGAATTTGGCGAGTGACTATTTAGGGAAATTTGCAGATTTAATTCGTAATTACCTTCATTTTAGCGATACAGGTTTTATTTCTATTTCAGATGAAGTTCATAATTTAAACCTCTATTTAGAGCTCGAAAAATTACGTTTCGAAGAAGAATTAGAATATGCATTTCAAATTGATGATGCTGCAAATTCTGATGAGATAAATATTCCCACCATGTTAATTCAACCTTATATAGAAAATGCCTTAAAGCATGGTTTATTGCATAAAAAAGATAATCGAAGACTTGAAATTTCTATTCATAGAGTTTCAGATAAAATTATAGAATGTACCATTGTAGATAATGGCATAGGTAGAGAGAAATCGAAACAGATTAATAAAAAACGAGAATCACAACACAAGTCTTTTGCCTTAAAAGCAACCACAGAGCGCTTGGATTTGTTAAACTATGGTCGTGAGAAAAAAATAGGTGTAGCTATTATAGATCTATACGAAAACCATGAGCCAACAGGAACAAAAGTGATTTTGAAAATTCCAATTATAAAAAAGTAAAATGAAAGCACTTATAATAGACGACGAGAAAAAAGCAAGACAAGTATTGCATGTTTTGGTAGAGGAAAACTGTCCTAAAATCACTGAGATCTTTGAAGCATCAGATTTATTATCAGGTGTAGAACTCATAAAAAAAGAACAGCCAAGTATCGTCTTTTTAGATATTGAAATGCCAGAGCATTCAGGTTTAGAAATTTTAAATTTCATTGAAAAAGAAGTCCATAATTTCGAGATTATTTTCACCACAGCGTACAGTGAGTATGCTATACAAGCCTTTCAACTTTCAGCAATAGATTATTTATTAAAACCTGTAAGACCAAGTCAAGTAAAAGAGGCTGTAGAAAAAGCGCTTACTTTTTTAGGAAACACTCAAATTAATAAACGCCTTTCTGAATTAAAATCAAGTTTACAAGACTCTAGTTTCAAAAAAATAGGTTTGCCTAATGCAGATGGGATTAAGTTTGTGAATTTTAACGACATTATTATGTTAGAAGCAGACGGTATGTACACTAGCGTTTCAACTACGACACATGGTACTATTTTAGTAAGTAAACCCTTAAAGTTTTTTGTAGAGACACTTCAGGAAATAGGTGTGTTTTATAGACCACACCGTTCTCATCTTATTAATTTGTCTTTCATCAAAGAATACATCAAAAAGGATGGCGGTTATATTGTGATGGAAAATGATCAAACCGTATCGATCTCTAATGATAAGAAAGACGAATTTTTAACCATTGTTCAAAATATTGGTTAGTGCTCATTTTGAACTCTACGTTAGAAAAAGTTGTATGTAAATTATTAAATTGAAAATATGAAGGCATTTTTTTTAATTCTTTTTCTGTCCATATCGATCTATCCTTTAGTGGCTCAGGAAAAAGCATATATCTCTACTGAAAAAGCTATTTCAGATATAGACTACATGATTGAAACTATAGAGAAAGTACACTATAATCCTTATTTCATGGTGTCTGAGGATCAATTCAACCAAAGCAAAGAGGAATTGTTAGGAGCGTTTAATCAAGACTCAATACCGCTTAAAACTTTCATTGCTACAGGAATGAAATTGGTATCTCAACTCAGCGGAGGTCATACGATGATGGATTGGCAAAATCGAAATTTGATGCCAGAATTAATGCCCTTTAAATTTATTCCCTTTTCAGGAAAATTAGTCAATAACAATCAGGATTTTGAGGTAACCAAATCAACCATTTTAGACCTAGAGAAAGGAATGCATATTGTGTCTATAAATGGCATTAGCATGGTAGATTTGTATAAAGAATGCATGACTTATTTTGGTGGAATAGAATCTTTTAAAAATGTAAATGCCGAAAAAACACTACCACTCTTTCTGTTTTTTACAGACAAAATAGAAGCGCCATATCGTATAAAATTAAAAGGTGCTAAAGATGAATTGGAAACATTAGGAATAAATGTTTATGAAATCAACAATTTAATGACTGAAAATCAGCCAAAAGCCAATAATTATACATTTGAAATAATAAAGGATAATATCGGTCTTGTTTCTTATAATAGTTGTCAGGATTACGATGCATTTGATACCTTCTTAAAAGAAACATTTGCGAGTCTTAAAACAAAAAAGATTACAAAACTTATTATTGATATTCGAGAAAATGGAGGTGGAGATTCTAGTCTAAATGACTTATTGTTGTCATATATTACAACAACACCATACCGTCAATCTAGTGGTCGGTTTTGGAAAGTGAGTACACTGGCCAAAGAAACTTATAATAGTAATAGTGTGTTTGAAAAACTCTTTGGAAAGGAGTTTTTAATGACCTATAATGAGGCAGAAAACCAATCTATAATTGAAGATTTTGATGACTATTTAGTTAAGCCTATTACACCTGAAAACTATTTTAATGGAACCACATGTTTTTTAATTGGTCCTAGTACGTTTTCTAGTGCTAATTTTTTAGCAGATGCTGTAAAGACCTATAAATTAAGTGCGTTAATAGGTACAGCAACAGGTGAGTGTACCAACGATTTTGGCGAACTTATAAGTTTTGAATTACCAAATTCTGGCAATTATATTTATGTAAGTTCTACCTATGATATTGGCGCTAATGGGAAGTCTGATGTTTTTGAACCTGTTTTTCCTGATATTAAAGCGGAAAAAGAGGTGCTTTCTTTCGCTATCGATTGGATTGAAAATATAGATTAAATTCGTTGTAAAATTATTTTGTTATGATCTCGTAGGTGTCATGCTTACGAGATTTTTTACTTCAGAAGTTCAAAACCGCTTTTCAGAAATTTGCCATAAAAAAGACCACTGTTTTATGGCAATTTTGTTTTCAAATAAATCAATAAAAATAATTATTTTATGAAAACAAGAGTACTATCAATGTTAACACTTCTTATTATATGTATGGGAGTAAATGCACAAAATGTAAACATTCCAGATGCCAGTTTTAAAAGTTATTTAGTAAATAATCATACCATAAATACCAATCAGGATACAGAAATACAAGAAAGTGAAGCCATTGCTTTTGCTGGCTCTATGTTTTGTGATAATCGATCGATTTCAGATTTAACAGGTATTGAGGCATTTCCGAATATTGTAGAGTTATTTTGTCACGATAATGATTTAACAACTATAAATGTTTCAAATAATACGGCTTTAAGATATTTAGATGTTTCAGATAATGCTTTAAGTAGTATAGATGCTTCTGCTATTGTGGGGTTAAGACAATTTGACGTTAGTGGAAATCCAATGTCGAGTATAGACGTTTCATCCAATACGGCTTTAAATTCTTTATATTGTTACAATAATAATTTAACAACTTTAAATTTTCTAATAATACAGCTTTAATTGAATTAAGTTGTGGAGATAATGCATTAACAACCTTAGATGTAACTGCTAATTCTACGCTGTATGATATCTATTGTCAAAATAATGCATTAACAAGTTTAAAGGTCGCTAATGGTGTAAATAGTCCATATGGTCGTTTAAATGCCTTAAACAACCCCAATTTAACGTGTATAGAAGTAGATGATGTGGCTTGGAGTACTGCAAACTGGACTAATATAGATGCAACTGCAAGCTTTAGTACAAGTTGCGTAGCAACACCTTGTACTGTAAACATACCAGATGCAAACTTTAAAGCTTATTTAGTAGGTAACTCTGTAATAAATACAAATGGCGATACAGAAATTCAATGTAGTGAGGCAACTGCTTTTACTGGTTTAATCAATTGTTCTAGTTTATCAATTTCAGACTTAACAGGTATAGAGGCCTTTATAAATATAACAGATTTAATATGTCGTGATAATAATTTAACAAGCATAGATATTTCTGCAATTCCTAATTTAGGTGGGTTAGATTGTAGTGATAACCAGTTAACAAGTTTAGACACTTCTCTTAACACTGGTTTGTATAACCTTCGTTGTGCAAATAATGCATTAACAAGTATAGATCTTTCCACTCATCCATATATTAATACATTATATTGTAATGGTAATAATATAACCACCCTTAATCTTTCTAATCTTACTACTTTGTATGATTTAAATTGTAGTGACAATCAGATAACAAGTATAGATGCTTCTAATATTCCTTTACAATACTTCGAATGTCAAAATAATGCGTTAACAAGTTTAAATGTAGCAAATGGTAATAACTACAATATTGTAGATTTTGAGGCCACAAACAACCCAAATTTACCATGTATTCAAGTAGATGATGTAGCATATAGTACTACAAATTGGACAAACATTGATGCCGCTTCAAGTTTTAGTACAAGTTGTGCAGCTTGCGTTGTAAACATACCAAATGCAAACCTTAAACAAATATTAGTATCAGTTGCAGATACTAATGGAAATAATGAAGTGGAGTGTACAGCAGCAATTGCTTATACCGGTACTTTAAGCATAGGGTATCTTGGTCTAACAAATTTAATAGGTGTAGAGGCTTTTATTAACGTTACAAATATAAGTTGTCCGAGTAATAATATAACTAGTTATGATTTTTCTGCAAATACACAATTAACATATTTGTATATTAATGATAATAATTTTACAAGCTTAGATGTTTCTAGTTTAACAAATTTAGAAACTCTTTATGTCTCTTTTAATAATTTAACCGGTTTAGATGTTTCTAACTTATCCAATTTAGAAGATCTTGCTATCTATAACAATCAGATAACAAGTTTAGATGTTTCAACAAATACTTCTTTAGAATCACTTCATTGTGGCCTTAATTCTTTAACAAGTTTAAATGTTGCTAATGGTAATAATACTAATTTCACCAGTTTTAATGCCGAAAGTAACCCAAACCTTACTTGTATACAAGTAGATAATGTTGCATATAGCACGACAAACTGGACAGACATAGATCCTACAGCAAGTTATAGTACAAATTGCTCTGCTTGTACTGTAAATATTCCAGATGCAAATTTTAAAACCTATTTAGTAGGAAACGCAGCAATAAATACAGATGGTGATACAGAAATTAGTTGTAGTGAAGCAATGGCGTTTAATGGAACAATAGATTGTTCTAACCTATCTATAGCAGATTTGACAGGTATTGAGGCATTTACGTCTTTAGCAAAATTGTATAGTCACACAAATCAATTAACAAGTTTAGATGTTTCAGATATCACTACGTTAAACTATTTGACTTGTTATGGTAATCAATTAACAAGTTTAGATCTTTCAAATAATACGGCTTTAACGTATTTGAATTATTCAGAGAATCAAATAACAAGTTTAGACCTTTCTAATAATACGGCTTTAGAATATTTGTTTTGTAACGATAACCAAATAACAAGTTTAGACCTTTCTAATAATACGGCTTTAGTAAAATTATCGTGTACCACGAATCAATTAACGAGTTTAGATGTTTCAGTTAATACCGCGTTAGAAGATTTAAATTGTTCTGTTAATCAATTAATAAGTTTAGACCTTTCAAATAATACTGCTTTAACAAAAATGTATTGTGTAGATAACCAAATTACAGATTTAGATATTTCAGCTCTCACGGTATTAGAAAGCTTGTTTTGTAATGAAAATGAATTAACGAGTTTAAATATTGCAAATACAAATAATGCAAACATGCTACATATGTTTGCTAATGATAATCCAAATTTATCTTGTATTCAAGTAGATGATGTAGCTTATAGCGCTGCAAACTGGACAAACATAGATCCTATAGTAAATTTTAGTACAAATTGTAGGGGATTAAGTGTAGGTGATTTTATGAAGAATACAGTGTCTATTTATCCAAACCCAACGACATCTGTTTTAAATATTAAAATGGATAGCAACTTAAAACGAGCAACCATCTATTCTACATTAGGAGCTATCGTTTTAGAAACAACGTCAAAAACTATAGCAACGGCAAACTTAAAAAGTGGATTCTATTTAATTAGAATTGAAGACGAAAACGGAAACATTGCAACAAACCGATTTATTAAAGAGTAATGTGTAATTAAGTTCTTTTAGGGAAAAAAGGGATAAGAAATCTCGTAAGTGTCATGCTTACGGGATTTTTTTTTGCTTTAGAAGTTGAAAACGGTGTTTCAGAAATTGAGCAATTTTTTATGAAACTTCATAGTAGATATTTGTCCTCATAAATCTAAAATATAACCTATTATGAAAACAAAATTATTTTATGTATTGCTACTAATATGTGGCTATTCCTATTCGCAAGTGCCTGCTGGTACGTATGCCAAATACGATTTTACAAATGGCCTATTAATGGACACGGAAAACGGAATTCCATTAATTCAAGGAGGAACAACGTTTACAACTGTAAATGATCGTGCTTTAGTAGCAAATAATGCACTTAATCTAGACGAAGATTTTTTGTCAAGAGCAGATGTAGATTACCCAAATAGTTTTTTTGGTGCTCCTTATGGGCAAGATGGTACTATTAGTTTTTGGATTAAAACATCAACCGTAGATAGTAATGAGAGAGTTATTATTGATGATTCTAACAGACCAGATTTTGTAAGTACCAGTTGGGCTGGGTATAACATATTTTTGAAAAATGGGAATATTGGAATAAACGCTAGAATTGAATATACTAGTAATACAGGTTTAGGGTTTCAAGGGCTTACTAAGACAATCCCTTTTTTTGTTAGTGACGACGAATGGCACCATATAGCTATAACTATTGGTAACGAGTTAAGAGGCACGGGAGCAAGTGATATTATTGAAACTACGGCTAAAATTTACATTGATGGTCAATATTATGATGAAGCCAATAGAACGGATGTTAGGTCGGTTGCCTCTGGTGGTTTGCAATTAGCTCAGTCTCATGATGTTGCTGGAGATTTTGTCATAGCAAATAATAGAAGTAATAATTTAAGTGTTACTAATACATATCTCGATATTATAGACGATTTATATATTTACAAAAGACAACTTACCGCGCAAGAGGTTGGACAACTAAGTGTTTTAAATGGTTTTTGCTTTCCTATAACTTCGTCAGACATAACAGTTACTAATATAACAGGAACCACAGCAGATGTTTATTGGCCAGTGTCTGGAGATTTCGATTTGGCTTACGTGCCAAAAGGAGACCCTTTTACTAGTGCAACTATTATATCAAGTACAGGTTATATAGCTAATACTTTACAGAGTTTAACGGGATTACAACCTTCTACAATTTATAATTTTTATTTAAGAACAAAATGCTCATCAAATGCTATGTCTGCTTGGTCTGTGCCTTTAGAATTTAGAACTAATGGTATTACTTACGTTAACATAGGTGTTGTGGGAGGAGATAATAACGGTACATCATGGGCAAATGCGTATGATAATTTACAAGATGCCTTTACTACAGTAACTAATAATGGAGAAATATGGATTGCCGCAGGTACTTATACACCACACGCTTCGGATAGAAGTATCTATTTTGTAATTGATAAAGAAAATTTAAAAATCTATGGAGGTTTTGCAGGTACAGAAGCATCTATTAATGATAGAATTATTGGTGCTAATGAAACCATACTATCTGGTGACCTTGATGATAATGATGTAAATGTTTCTGATTTTATCGGTAATTATGCAAATACCACAAGAAACGCAGATAATAGTTACCGAGTCATAAATATTCTTAATGCCGGAAATAATTTATTGTTGGATGGTTTAACAATTAGTGATGCGCATAACAATATTAATGCAACAGCTCGTGGTGCCGCAATAGTAAAAGAAGGAGATGTAAAATACTTAAGCATAAAAAACTGTATAATAAAAGATAATGTGTCTAGAAATATAAACGCAGGCTTATTAGCAGATTTTGACTTACAGTTACCAAGCCGCACAGGAGGCTTAGTAATAGAAAATTGTCAGTTTATAAATAATATGTCTCGTGCAGGAACGGCTATTTATGCTCCAATATCTTATAGTGCAACTGTAAGTGTCAGAGTTACTAATACATTGTTTGATGGAAATATAGCAGGAAATTTAAATACGACATCAGCTCAAGGTCTTGCCGGAAGTTCTTCGTGGTTTAGATTAACTAATAACGGATCCAATGTGACACTCAATTTAACGAATAACACCTATGCTAACAATATCGATACAGGTACAGATCAAAGTTTAGGAAATTCTTCTAGATCTACTGTTGCAATTGGTAAATTCTCAAACATATCTAGTACGCTTAATGCCACTGTAAATAACTGTATTTTTTGGGGAAATACAAGTGCAGGCGGCTTAGATGCTGTAGCTATAACAGATTTACATGAAAGCCCAGTAATAGGTTCTATAACCGTAAATAACTCTATAGATTTATATGATTTTACAGATAGTGTTATTACGTCTAAATCTAATACTGTTACTACAGATCCATTATTTACTGATGCTGCTAATAGCGATTTTACATTAACAACTTCTTCGCCAGCAATAAACACAGGTGATAATACTTATGTTTCAACACCAACAGATTTATTAGGAAATCAACGTATTTTCAACTCAACAGTTGATATGGGAGCTTATGAGTACAATTCTACACTTGGAGTTCATACTTTTCATTTAAATGAAAACGAAATTAAACTCTATCCAAACCCTACAACGTCTGTTTTAAATATTGAGATGAAGGCAAATCTTAAGTATGCAACTGTTTATTCTGTTTTAGGTGCTAAAGTTTTAGAAACAAAATCGAATATGATAAACACGTCTAATTTAAAAACTGGATTATATTTAATTAAAATTGAAGACGAAAACGGAAACGTTTCAACCAAACGATTTATTAAACAATAAAGTTTTAGTTACTTTTTTTTAGGGATTAAAAGGGGAAGAAATCTCGTAAGTGTAATACTTACGAGTTTTTTTGTTTTAGAAGTTGATAACGGCATTTCAGAAATTCACACCATTTTGTTGAGGTATCATGATAGATATTTGCTGACATAACAATACTTAAAACCAAATTTATTATGAAAGCAAAATTACTATTACTTATTTTATTTATTAGCAGCATCACGTATGCTCAAGTACCAGGGGATTACCAACTACGATATGATTTTACAGGAGGATCACTACAAAATTTAGGATCTTCAGGTGCAAATCTTGTAAGAACAAGCGGTAGCGGAACAATTTCACAAACAGATCATTATGGAACCAACAATAACGCCATAAGAGTAAATGGAGATGAGTATTCGGGTGGTTCTTTAGCAGCAACCAATAACCTTACTATTAGCTTCTGGATGAAAGGTGGAGGTCCTGATGGTACATCTCAAAGAATTCTTCAGCTTATCGATAGTTCTGGTAGTGGCGTTTATATAGAAAACGTGAATGGTGACCGTTTAAAAATTCATATAGAAATAGGAACAACAGTGCTAACAACTACAGACGTTAGATCAGATATATATGATGGTGAATGGCATAATATTACTTTAACAGTCCAATTAAATGGATATTATTATTATTATTCTAATTTATATGTAGATGGTGCAGCGGTTAGTACAACTTCTTCTTATAAATTCTAGTGCACAGTTTAAAATCACACCAATATCATCTCTTAAGTTTTATGATTCTATAGATGATATTTCTATTTTTAGTAGAGCCCTTTCTGCTTCCGAAGTTTTTGCACTTTATAATCAATCAGAAAATACAGGAAGTAACCTTAGCCGTTATTACGTAGATCATACTGCAACAGGTTCTGGTGATGGTTCGTCTTGGGCAAATGCCTTTGTAGGTTTGCAACAAGCATTGGTTAATGCAGGTAGTGATGATGAAATTTGGATAGCTTCAGGTACTTATAAACCAGCAGTTGCTAGTCGTTCTACATATTTTCAGATTGTACATCCTAATTTAAGTATATATGGAGGTTTTGCAGGTACAGAAACTTCAATTGAAGATAGGGTTTTAGGAGCCAATGAAACAAAACTATCTGGGGATTTACTAGGCAATGACGTAAATGTTGCAGGTTTTGTAAATAATTATGCAAATACAACCAGAAATAGTGATAATAGTTACAGAATTATAGCTATACAAGCAACAGGAGAAAATTTACTTTTAGATGGCTTAACAATTAGTGATGCACATACTAATGTTGATGGAACAACTATAGGAGGTGCAATTTATAAAAACGATGCAGTTAATAACTTAACACTTGTAAATTGTATTATAAAAGATAATGTAAGTAGAAACTTTTCTGCAGGAATTTATGCAGATTTTAATTTAGGAAATGCAACGAGCGTAAGAGGTAGTTTAGTTTTAGATAGATGTCAGTTTATAAATAATATGTCTCGTGGAGGTTCAGGTATGTATAGTATTATTAGAGAGAATACAGATATAGATATTCGTATTACTAATAGTGTATTTGAAAATAATATAACGAGTGATTTAAGTGGTACATTAAAAGCTGTTTCTGGGAGCTCAATGTGGTTAAGATCAGCAGGTGCTAATTCAGATGCAGACATTAGTATTTATAATAATACCTATGTGAATAATATAGATAGCGGAACTGAGTATGCGACTGATGATAATTTTAGAGCAACTTTAGCAATCGCTAAAAACGGAACATTTTCAAATAATATTGTTGCTAATGTTGCTAACTGTATCTTTTGGAACAATACAGGTGAATCAGGACTTACAAGAGCAATTTCAGACCTTTGGGAAAACCCTATTACATCACTTAATGTGTATAATTCTTTAGATGCATTAAATTTTGTAGAAGGCAGCATCACTAACTCAGTTAATACGGTAACTACAAGTCCTTTATTTGTAAATACTTCAAATGGAGACTATAACCTAACAGCAAGTTCGCCAGCCGTAAATACAGGAGATAATACCTATATTTTTGGAGCCATGGATTTATTAGGAAACCAAAGAGTTTATACGACCACTGTAGATATGGGAGCTTACGAATATGGTTCTACATTAGGGATTAACGATTTTTCTATTGCAGAAAACCAGGTGAAATTATACCCAAACCCAGCAGCGTCAGTTTTAAATATAGAAATGACTCAAGACTTTAAGCAAGCCACGATTTATTCCGTTTTAGGAAAAGAAGTATTAAGCACTCAAAATAAAAATATGAATATTTCAGGATTATCAAACGGTGTGTTTTTAATTAAAATTGAAGACGAAAACGGAAACGTTTCAACCAAAAGATTTATCAAACAATAATGTTTTAGTGATATGTTTTAGGGAGTAAGGGGATAAGAAATCTCGTAAGTGTAGTGCTTACGGGATTTTTTTTGTTTTAGAAGTTGAAAAAGGGGTTTCAGAAAGTTACCACATATTTAAGTCTAATTCTATAAGATATTTGCACAAGTAAAATATAAATAACCAATTATGAAAAAAATAATAGTATCCATTGCATTAGTGTTAACAGCAGCCTTAACACAAGCACAAAACAGTTTATTTAATAACATTTCTACCACAGAGCAATATCAAGAATATTGGTCAGTTTATGATGCAAAAGGAGATGGGGTGTATACAGTAACCAAAAAGCGTTTTCTTGTTACATTTCAAACAGAATATCTAGCTACTGGAGAAGGGTATAAAATAGAAGCTGTTATTGAAAGTGAGGGGGTTAATAAAGGAAGTGTACAACACAGGTATGATGCCACTGATAATTATTATTTGGCCTCTGGATACCCATACGAATCTATATTAAAACATAAATATCTAAAAAATGGATTTGTATCTATGGGTGACTATGTACTCTTGCTTTCTGGTATCTCAGAAGATGGTACGTCTTTTGAAGGCATTGACAAAATATACATAAAAAAAGGAGCAGCGACACCATCAAAAGAAGCAGAAGCAGAAAAGGTAGAAAAACCAAAAAAGAAGAAAATGTCGTTTAAAGAAAGAATAATGGCATTAAAAACTAAGGCAACCGGTGTTGCTAATAGTAATGGCGGAATCAAGATAAAAGATTTACGTAAAAACATTACGGATTACTTAGTAGCTATGAAAGCAAAACAAGATGCCAGAACCTCTGCTGAATTAAAGGGAGATAAAAACATCATAGCTGCTAGAGAACGAGGAGACGCAGATATAAAAAAATATAACGACTCTATTAAAGCAACACCTGAGTATAAAAAAACGATGGCTTTCCATAAACGTAGGGATGGTGAACAAGTAACTATTAACAATGAAACTGGTAGAACTATTTATGTATTTCGAAAAGGGGATGATAGAACATTTTCGGGAACTGAAGTATGGGATAACGGTTCTACAAAATTGGAGTGTGACCAAGATTACTCTTATAGTTTTAGTAAAAAAGGCTCAGGAATTCAATGTTATACCGCTAATACTGCTTGTGGTAATGCTGTTACCGTAGAATAGATAATACAAATAAAACTATTCCGCTTTTGTAGTAATGATATGGTGGCTAACAACATTAATTATAATCTGTAAAACAAACAGATGAGTTAAATAAACAATTTGAAAAAAGATTAAAAAGTGCTATTAATCAATTTAAGAAAGTTGGACTAATTAATTTTAGTTCAACTTTTCTTTTTTATAATTGTTTTGATGCAATCACTCTAGTGTTACTAAGCATTAATCAACACCAAAAACCAACCTGCAACTAATAATAATCCACCTATTGGAGTCACAGGTCCTAAAAATCGAAGCTTTTTTCCTTTGGCATCCGATAAAATCAAACCGTAAATACTAAAAGAGAATAGTATAATACCAATGGTGAAACACCAATACGTTGCTGAGGTCACATTGGTAGCGCTTAGACCTAAAGCTAATAATACAATAGCATGATACATTTGATATTTTACGCCAACTTCAAAACTATGCAATTGCTCTGTAGATAAAATTTTCTTTAAAGCATGGGCTCCAAAAGCACCAAAAATTACAGCTAACATGCCAAAAAGTGCACCAGTAGCAATGATAATATGTTGCGTCATTTAAGTCAATTGTTTTATTTATAAACTACAGGAATAATTTCACCTTTAGCTAAGCAGTATTTTTCAATGTCTTCGTTAGAAAGGGAAGCTGTATAATCTACTTCTTCAACTTTAAAACCAATAGAACGCAACTTATCAAAATAATCACGACCATAAACCCTAACGTGATCATATTGTCCAAAAATCTTAGCACGTTCATCTCTATCCGTTATAGAATCATCTTCAAAAGTCACTTCACGATTCAAATCTTGTGGAATCTGAAAAATACCATAACCACCAGGCTTCATAACTCTATATAATTCTTGCATGGCTTTAGTATCATCTGGAATATGCTCTAAAACATGATTACAGAGAATAATATCATAACTGCTATCCTCAAAAGGCAAATCGCAAATATCGGCTTTGACATCTGCAATAGGTGATAATAAATCGGTTGTGGTATATTTTAAGTTTTTAAGACCTTTAAACCGTTTTAAAAAACATTGTTCAGGTGCGAAGTGGAGGACGCTTTTTTTAGCAGAAAAGAAATCTGTTTCATTATTAAGATATAACCACAATAATCGGTGACGTTCTAAACTTAAGGTTGATGGTGATAATACATTGTTTCGTTGATTACCATAACCATAAGGTAAAAAGGTTTTGAAACTTTTACCATCAATGGGATCTGTGAAGGTATTGCCTTTTAAAAAGAAAGCTAAAATTGGTCGTACTATGTAGCTAAGCCTTATTAATAAAGGTCTTGGAATGGTGTTTAATATAAGTTTAAAAATTTTCTTCAAATTAACTAAGCATCAACTTCTACAGAAGAAGAAATTAAATTATATATACCATCCCAAAGCGTAATTCTATGTTGTAAAGCCGCTTTAGCAACCGCTAAAACTTCATTCCATTTTTGTTCATCATTACCACATAATTCTTCAATCATTTTTAAAGAAAGTGGACCATGCTCATCTCCATCTAGTTCAATATGACGTTTAAAATAATAAGTTAATTTACTATAGGTATTGTCACTAGTTTTAGACTGATTTATAATTTGAAAAAACATATCAGGAATAACATCTTCACGCCCAAAAGTAAAAGCCGAAGCAATTTTATGAGGTTTTTCTGTTGCAATCACTTGGAATGTAAAGTCAATAAAATTTAAAGTTTCTTTACTTAATTCAACTTTACTAACGGTGTTTTTTATAGAAAAACCATTTTGAATATGATAGACAAAATTCTCGATTTGTGTGGTGCTTGCATTAATTTGGTGCATCGCATCTATATACATTTCATAATGACTTTTAGGTTCACCTAATTCATTGATGTCGCTTTCTTCTCCAAGTACTATTTCATTAATAAAACGCGCTGTCGATGGATTTTGAACAGGGCTCCATGGCACTGATGTGTTTGTTAGATGATTTTGAAGTGCTTTTAGTAAAGACATAAAATCCCAAACAGCAAACACGTGTTGCTCCATAAATGTTTTTACAGCTTCAATAGAAGTTAAAGCACTATATAGTTTATGATTATTGAGTTCAGATCTTAAACCGGTTAATTCTTTTTCTAAGTATTCAATGCTCATAATAATTATAATTTAAAGCACTAAAGCCTTTTGTCTAAAAGCATCCTCTTCATCAGAAGTAATTCCTAAAGCTTCATAGACATATCCAAACGTTGATAAAATTTCAGGTTTCCCGTCAACAATGGCAACATCGTGTTCAAAATGCACACTTGGTTTTCCGTCTTGAGTAACAATCGTCCAACCGTCACTCAATTGTTTGACTTTATGCGTTCCTAAATTTATCATTGGTTCAATGGCAACAACCATACCTTCGATAAACTTTTTACCACGACCGCGTTTTCCGTAGTTGGGCATTTCAGGGTCTTCATGCATTTTTCGACCTAAACCATGACCAACCAATTCTCTAACAACACCATAACCTTCGGCTTCTGTGTATTGTTGAATAGCAAAACCAACATCACCAACGCGATTGCCAATTTTTAATTGTTCAATACCTTTATAAAGTGACTCTTTAGTAATCTGAATTAATTTCTTCGTCTCTTCTGCAACATTTCCAATTTCAAACGTATAAGCGTGGTCTCCATAAAAGCCATTCAAAATAGAACCGCAATCTATCGAAACAATATCGCCATCTTTTAGTGGAATATCTGTTGGTAAACCATGTACTACAGCTTCATTAACACTACATAATAAAGTTGAAGGACAATCGTAAAGTCCTTTAAAACCAGGTAGAGCACCTTGGTCCCTTATAAATTCTTCTGCAATAGTATCTAAATGATTGGTGGTAACCCCTTCTTTTACTTCAGAGGCTAACATCCCTAAGGTTTTAGATACGATAAGTGCGCTTTTGCGCATTAATTCAATTTCTTCAGCTGTTTTTACTATAATCATGATTCAAATTAATTGGGTGTAAAGATAGGTAATTATAACAATTTTATAATATTTCTAAAACATGATAAATAACAGTTTCTAAATAAATTTTCTATTATATGTTTGCATTATAAAATTAAATAGCCATGTATAAAACCGTTACCGCAGAAGAAGCTTTAAAAGTTGTTAAATCTAATGATCGTGTATATATTCAGGCAGCCGCAGCAGCTCCACAGGTGCTTGTTAATGCCTTGTCAGCAAGACATGAGGAATTAAGAAATGTTGAAGTGTGTCATTTACATACCGAAGGTGAAGCGCCTTATGCCGATCCAAAGTTAAAAGATAGCTTTCACGTTAACTCTTTTTTTATTGGAAAAAATGTAAGACATACCTTAAAAGCAGGAAATGGCTCTTACACCCCTGTTTTTTTAAGTGAATTGCCTCGACTTTTTCAACAACGTATTTTAGAACTTGATGTTGTTTTAATTCAAGTTTCCGTTCCAGATCGTCATGGGTATTGCTCATTAGGGGTTTCTGTAGAAGCCTCTTTAGCAGCAATAGATAATGCGAAATGTGTAATTGCACAGGTGAATCCGCAAATGCCAAGAACGCATGGAGCAGGAATTATTCATATGACTGAAATTGATTATTTTGTTGAGTCAGATGAAGCGCTTCCTGTACATCATATGGCAGAGCCTAATCCTATTGAAAGTAAGATTGGAGATTATGTTGCTAGTTTAATAGAAGATCGAAGTACATTGCAAATGGGGATTGGTTCTATTCCTAATGCCGTATTAACACGCTTAACAAATCATAAAGACTTAGGGTTACATACCGAAATGTTTTCAGATGGTGTTATTGATTTAATATTGAATGACGTCATAAATGGAAATTATAAAAAGATTAATCGCGGACGTTCGTTGGCGACATTTTTAATAGGTTCTAAGCGCTTATATGATTACGTAGATGATAACCCGTTTGTAGAAATGCGGGCTTCAAATTATACCAATAACGCAGCGTATATTAAGCAAAACCCAAAGATGGTAGCTATAAATTCAGCGATAGAAGTCGATGTTACTGGTCAAGTTTGTGCAGATTCTATTGGGGCTAATATGTATTCTGGTGTTGGTGGGCAAATGGATTTTATACGAGGAGCATCATTAAGTCAAGGGGGTAAGGCTATTATTGCACTGCCGTCAGTGACTAAAAATGGGATTAGTAGAATTGTACCAACATTAAAACCTGGTGCAGGTGTTGTAACTACGAGAGCTCACGTACATTACGTGGTTACAGAGTATGGTATTGCTAATTTATACGGAAAAACGATAAAAGAAAGAGTAAAGGCTTTAGTCAATATTTCACATCCAGATCACAGAGAAAGTATCGATAGGGCTTATTTTGATATGATAAAGTAACTAGCAGTATTTACAGCTTCCACCATTTTTTTGGTGGAGCTGTAATTTTTGGTTCTTCGTTGGTGATCAATTGGTATACTTCCCCCCAGCCTAGAATGCCACCTATATTTCTATCGTCTATAAATAGGTCGGCATGGATTTTACGACTTCTACTGTAATCGTATTTTTCTTCTGGAAAACTCGCGTTTACAGCATAAAAATCAATACCATTTTCTTTACAAAAATCAACAGCTTCTTGTAATTTAGCACCACATCTATAGGTCCATAAAATTAACCGATGACCATCTTCTTGAAGTCTTTTTAAAGTTTCAAAAGCAAAAATTCGTGTTTTACCAATTTTAGGATAAGCATCCTCTACAATGGTACCATCAAAGTCTACGGCAATTATTAATCTATTTTGAAAATTCATGCTATTTATAGTATCTGGGTCTAAGGCAAAGTTACAACAATAAGAAAATTACACAAGGCTTTCTCTTGTCATTGCTTTTGGTTGTGGTATGCCAATTAACTTTAAAATAGTTGGTGCAATATCGCCTAAAACTCCATCTTTAATAGTCTTTAAATCCTTGTCTATTAATATAACAGGAACAGGGTTAGTGGTGTGAGCTGTATTTGGTGAGCCATCAGGATTTATCATGGTTTCACAGTTACCATGATCGGCAATTAAAATGGTGGTATAATCGTTTTCTAATGCTGTAGTTATAACTTCTTTAACGCATTTATCTACATGTTCACAAGCTTCAATTGCTGCTTGCATCACTCCTGTGTGACCTACCATATCTCCATTAGCGAAATTTAGGCATACAAAATCAACGTCTCCTTTTTTAAGTTCCGGAACTAAAGCGTCTGTTAATTCATAAACACTCATTTCTGGTTTTAAATCGTAAGTAGCGACTTTGGGTGAGTTTCTTAAAATTCGGGTTTCACCTTCAAATGGTTTTTCTTGCCCACCAGAAAAGAAGAACGTTACATGAGGATACTTCTCAGTTTCAGCAATTCTAATTTGTTTTTTTTGATGTTTTTCTAAGACTTCACCTAAGGTGTCTGTTAGATTATCTTTATTAAAAACAACATTAATGCCTTTAAACGAGTTATCGTAATTGGTGATAGTCACGTAATACAGATTCATTTTGTGCATATTGTACTCATGGAAATCTCTTTGAGTTAATGCCTCTGTTAATTGTCGTCCGCGATCCGTTCTAAAGTTAAAAAAGATAACAACATCATCCTCTTTAATTTTAGCTATAGGTTGGTTATTATGATCAGTTACAATTAATGGTTTTATAAATTCGTCTGTAATATCGTTGTCGTAATTATTTTGAATCGATTTTAAGACATCATTGGTTTTTTCTCCTTCTGCATTTACCAATGCATCATAAACAATTTTTACACGTTCCCAACGTTTATCTCTGTCCATGGCATAATAGCGACCAGTTACTGTTGCTAATTGTCCTGAAGTTTTATCGAGATGATCTTCTAATTTAGAAATAAAACTTAATCCAGATTTTGGGTCTACATCTCTACCATCTGTAAAGGCATGTACAAAAACGTTCTCTAGACCATAATCATTAGTGGCATTTAATAAGCCATAAAGATGATTAATATGAGAATGTACTCCACCGTCACTGACCAAACCTAATAAATGAACATTTTTATTATTGATTTTAGCATATTCAAAAGCCGATTTTAAAACCGGTTCTTCACGAAGTGTATTGTTTTCTACAGCAAGGTTAATTTTTACTAAATCTTGGTATACAATTCGTCCTGCACCTAAATTCATATGTCCAACTTCGCTATTTCCCATCTGTCCTTCAGGTAAACCTACGTGGAGACCGTCGGTTCTTAAGCTTGCATTTGGATATTTCGTATAAAGCGAATCTATAAATGGTGTTTGTGCGTTGTCTATAGCTGAAACTTTAGGATCAGGAGATTTTCCCCAACCATCTAAAATCATTAAAATAACCTTCTTGTTCATTTGTAATTGTTTTGAGTATCAAAGATAACACATACAACTCGACTATAAATCGCTAGGCTAAAAAAAATTGAAGCATTAACGTTGTTTTAAGGTTTTTTAATGCATTGATAAAGTATGGATTAGGAATTGTAATAATGCTAATATGTTTATTTTCAAAATGTTAAAAATATGTTATAAAATAATTTTTGTGTAACACTTCAGTGGTTGTGGCGTCTATTTAGTGTAATCAAAAAACAATCAATTAAATTTAAAACCTTTCATCATGAAAAAATCAGTAGTAGTATTAGCCTTAGCATTAGGCTTCTCAATTTCAAATTTAAATGCATCCAATGCCATTTTAACTTCAGAAGTTAATGACATCATTGTTACAACCGTTGAAGTAAGTCCTTTATGTAAGGCCGTTGCAACAGGTAATTTAGAAGAAATGAACAAGCTTATAAAATCTGGTGCAGACGTCAATGCAAAGTCTAATGGTATGATGCCAATTCACTATGCAGCAAAGTATAATCGTGTAGAAATTATTAAAGTATTAATCACTGCAGGTTCTAAAATTCATGAATCATGTGATATGGGTTATACGGCATTAAATCACGCACAAAAATCTAAGGCTAAAGAAGCCGAAATGTTTCTTAAGCGTTTTAAAAATAAAGATGTCTAGGAGTAGGCAATTATTTGAGTTAGTTAGTCAAAAAAAAAGCGTCTCTAGGACGCTTTTTTGTTTATAGGATGGTTGAGTTATAATTTAAGATGGACGGTTAAAAACAATATAGTCTATTTTAAAAAACTTAAATCAGAAGTAGTCGCTATTTCATAGGGAGGTTTTTTACATTCAAATATTCTAGCATCTAGTGTACCTTGTAGTGTTATTTTGTTGCCTTTAACGGCAATCCAACTTCCTTCACGAATACCTATAACAGGTTGATTATTATACGCATGAAACTCTTTAATTCTGGTTTCTCTGGTTTCCCCCATATGTGTACTGCCTTCAATAGGATCTAGGTAATGCGGATTAATATTGAAAGGTACTAAACCTAAGGTTTTAAAACTAGGAGGATATACAATTGGCATATCGTTAGTGGTATGCATTGTTAAGCCACAAATATTACTTCCTGCACTGGTACCTAAATAAGGTGTTCCGTTTTTAACAGCTTCCTTTATAGGTAGTAATGCTTTGTTTTTATAGAGTTGTGACACTAAAACAAAAGTATTCCCTCCACCAACAAAAATACCTTCTGCATTTTTAATGGCGTTTTCTGCATTTTCAAATTCGTGAATACCCTTTACCGTTTTTCCTATTTTATGAAATGCTTTAGATGCCGTTTTTGTGTAGTCATCATGCGAAATACCTCCTGGTCTAGCATAAGGAATAAATAAAATTTCATTTGCAGATTTAAAATGAAGCTGAAGTTCGTCTAATAAATAGTCTAAATAACCACTACCATGGATAGTGGAAGTACTTGCAATTATAATTGATTTCAAATCGTGATATTTTAGTGGTTCCGTTTTACAAAGAAAGTTAATCTTTTTTAAAAGTACTATTTTCTCATTTAACAAACATTTACATACGAATTCCTATGAGAATTGAAGAATATAACCGAAATTTATTACAAGAATTAAAATTAGGAAAAAGGCATGTTAAAATTGTTTTCAATTAAGAGAATGATTTACAATAAACAGCTTCCAATAATTTTAGAAAAACAGATATAATCACATGAAAAAATTACTACTCTTATTATTTGGAATTGCTACGTTAACAGGCTTTAGTCAGGAGGTTGAAAGAATTACAGTAAATGGTCGAATTGTAGTGTCTTCTGATGATAAAGAAGGTGTTGCTGTTTTTAACTCGTCTTCTAATAAAGGAACCTATACGGATGCAGATGGGAATTTTGAAATAAAAGTAGCACTTAATGATGTTGTAGAGTTTGGCGCACTTCAATTTAAGGATTTTACGGTCACCATTACCGACAAAGTACTTATGTCAAAACGATTAACAGTTATCCTTGTTGAAGAAGTTAATAAATTAGACGAAGTGGTGTTACTGCCATTTGACCTAACGGGAAATTTGGCAGCAGATTTAGAAAACGTTAGAACCTATAACGTAAGTTTAGATGCTGTTTATTTTGGTTTAAATAATATTGAAGATTTTGAGTTCTCGGCAGATTATAAGACTAAAGCCGATAATTTAGCATTCAATGAATACAATCCGCACGTAGGAAATATGATTGATATGGTTAATGTTGCAGGATTTTTAATTAAACAAGTGGTTGATTTAAATAAATTGAAATCGAAAACCAAGAAAGAGATTTTACTAGAAAAAACACCTTTTAAGAAAGCTTTAGATGCGTATAGCGTTAATTATATTCACAGTAATTTTGAAATACCTTTAGATCAGGTGGAGTCATTTATTGATTATGTGGAAAAGGAAGGGATAGATGAGAGCTTATTTGAAAAAAACAAGGAAATGCAACTTTTAGAACGTATTTCTCAGTTAAGTAAAGCGTTTTTAAAAGATACTAGTGAAAAAAAATAGAATTCTTTATATCGTTACGGCCCTTTTAAGTGTGTGTTTTGTTAACGCACAACGAAACGATTTAAAAGGAGAATTGCTTGCTAATGATGAGGTTGAAGGACTTCATGTTCAAAATAAAACAGCAGCAAAATATACCATTTCAAATGAAGATGGGAGTTTTGTTATTCCTGCTAAAGCGCAAGACACTTTGGTGATTTCTGGAGTGAAATATCAAACACAAGAGGTTGTTATTTCAAAAGCAATGATGGATTTAGGGAAACTAACGGTCCAATTAACTGAGAGCGTTAACGCGTTAAATGAAGTTATTGTCGGTAAAATTTTAACAGGAAGCTTAGAATCCGATCTTGAAAATTTAAAAACCAAACCTGAGATTAATTTTTACGATTTGGGTATTCCTGGCTATAAAGGAAAACCGTTAACCCAAAATGAAAGAAAATTGTACGATGCAGATGGTGGATCATGGGGCAGTGTGGGTTTCGGGTTTAGTGTTAATTTATTTAAAGTCTTAAATACTATTAGTGGACGAACAAAAAAACTAAAAGCGATTGTAGAACTAGACGATCGTAGTGCATGTATAGAGCACATGAAAAATAACTATGAAAATTATATTTTTGAAAATGATTCTTTAGCTGAAAATCGTCGTGCAGAGTATTTTCTGTTTTGTCAAGAAGACGATGAGTTTCTAGCAATTTGCAATAAGAATGATGATCTTACAATGCTAGAATTTTTAAAAGTAAAGCTAAAAGTATATCAAGAAAATAGAAAATCGGTAACTAAAGACTAACTTTGGAATGCGTTTTGTAAACGTATAATACCATCCAAAAACAAAGCATGAAACTACAATATTTTTTAAGTCTCTTTTTTATTCTTCCATTTTTAATTTTCAATTCTAATTCACACGAGTATTACGTCAGTGTAACAGAAGTAGAATATGCAAAAGATCAACAATCACTTCAGATTATTAGTCAGATTTATATCGATGATTTTGAAACTGTCTTGCGCAAACGTTACGATGATAATATTACACTCGATATTGATGACGAATTAGAATCGGTAGAGACTTATATGAAGCGGTATTTAACGGATAAAATAAAAATTAAAGTTAATGATGCTGCCGTCAATTTCAAATTTATAGGAAAGGAATATAAAGATGATATAACATACTGCTATTTAGAAATAGAAAAGGTGTCAGATATTAAATCTATAGAGTTTACCAATCAGGTTTTATTCGATGTGTTTTCAGGTCAGCAAAATATTGTTCGATTAAAACTTTTAGGAAAAAATAAAAGTTTTTTGTTGATTCCTGAGAAGGATACTTGCTTGTTAAATTTTGAATAAAAAACAGTTAAAGCCGTCATAAATTCATACTTTAGGCATCATTTTTTAATAACAAAAACTTTTTATGAAAATTTTTAAATATGTTTTATGCGCTTTGTTATTTACATCATTTAGCACATATGCTCAAAATGATGTAAAACCAGAACGCCAACAAGGTCATACTAACCAGAACAAATTCAAACAGTTGTATGATGAGTTTTCTACTCCAAACGCATTCCGAACAGGTTCTGGTGCACCAGGACCGGCTTATTATCAGCAGCAAGCAGATTACAAAATGGATATTGAAATCGATGATGTAAACGCAAGACTGTATGGGAATGAAACCATCACTTATACTAATAATTCACCAGATGAATTAAACTATTTATGGGTTCAGTTAGATCAAAATATGCGATCTAAAGATTCTAAAACTCCATTAATTAGAGAGTCTGGTATTGCGCCAGCAGCATCGTCTTCAAACGCTGTAAAAACGTATTTAAAACCGTCTTTTGATGGAGGGTTTAATATAGAGTATGTTAGAGATGTTCAAGGTAAAGATTTGCCACATACAATAAACCGCACTATGATGCGTGTAGAATTGCCCTACACAATGAAAACGGGAGATAAATTTTCTTTTGAAATAAAGTGGTGGTACAATATTAATAACCACCTTGTAGATGGAGGGCGTTCAGGATATGAATATTTTGAGGAAGATGACAACAAGCTATATACTATAGCTCAGTTTTACCCTCGCATGGCTGTCTATAATGATGTAGAAGGGTGGCAAAATTCTCAGTTTTGGGGACGCGATGAGTTTGCTTTACCATTTGGAAATTTTGACGTGAATATTACAGTACCTGCAGATCATATTTTAGATGGAACAGGGGTGTTAGTTAATCGAGAGGAAGTTTTCACAAAAGACATGATGAAGCGTTATAAGAAAGCACAGAAATCTTATGACAAGCCTGTGATGATTGTAACAGAAGCTGAAGCTAGAAAAGCAGAGAAAACTAAGAGTAAAGATAAAAAAACATGGAAACTTTCAGCTAAAATGGTTCGTGACTTTGGTTTTGCAACCTCTCGTAAATTCCTATGGGATATGATGGCAGTAAAACTAGGAGAAAAGGAGGTTATGGCGGTTTCGCTTTATCCTAAAGAAGGAAACCCATTATGGGAGCAATGGTCTACCAAAGCTGTTGCAAGTACATTAAGAACGTATTCACGTATGACCTTTGATTATCCTTATCACAAGGCGATTTCTGTAAATACACCTATGGGAATGGAATACCCAATGATCTGTTTTAATTTTGGTCGTCCAGATAAAGAAGGAAATTATTCAGATAGAACAAAATATGGAATGATTGGAGTTATTATTCACGAGGTTGGGCATAACTGGTTTCCAATGATTGTAAATAGTGATGAGCGTCAATGGACTTGGATGGATGAAGGTTTAAATACATTCACGCAATATGTTGCAGAACAAGATTTTGGAGAATGGTATCCTGAAGCATTATCACCTAATGATAAAGCATTCCCATCACGACGAGGCCCTGCTAAAAATATTGTGAGATATATGGGAGGTGATCAAGACTTTATAGCCCCAATAATGACCAAAGGTTTAAATACCTACCAATTTGGAAATAATGCTTACAGTAAACCAGCTACAGCCTTAAATATTTTAAGAGAAACGGTAATGGGACGTGAGCTATTTGATTATTCATTTAAAGAATATGCCAATCGTTGGATGTTTAAACATCCAACTCCAGAAGATTTCTTCCGTACAATGGAAGATGCGTCTGCTATAGATTTAGATTGGTTTTGGAGAGGTTGGTTCTATACAACAGATTATACTGATATTGGAATAAAAGAAGTCAAACGTTTTGCGGTAACGGGTACTCCAAATGAAAATGGAAAACGATTAGCTGAACGTTACAATAGAGATCCTAAAAGCTTAGTGTATTTTATTGAAGAAGGGACTGAAGGGTATGAAGATGCCATTAAAACAAATGCCTCTATAGAAGATTTGCCTACGGTAAAAGAATACATTATGGATAACTTTACCCCAGAAGAACAGAAGGCAATGAAAACAGCTCCTAAATATTTTTATCAAATTACTTTTGAAAAGCCCGGCGGATTGGTGATGCCACTAATTGTAGAATTTACCTATGCCGATGGAACGACGGCTAGAGAAACCTATCCTGCTCAAATTTGGAGATTGAACGATAAAGAATTTAAAAAAACTATAGCTAGCGATAAAGAAATTGTATCTATTCAAGTCGATCCAGATTTAGAAACAGCAGATGTTGATACAACTAATAATTCTTGGCCTAAAGAAGTTAAAGAAAGCGATTTTGATAAGTTTAAAGAAAAGGTTAAGAATTAATAAGACCTAAATTATAAATTTAAGCCAACTATTTTTTAGTTGGCTTTTTTTATTTTTAATTTGAAGTGGTATAATCCACAAACTCACTTTATATTTGCACTGTGATACATCAACTAACATTATTATTTATTGGAGGTGCCGAAATAATGGTAATACTATTAATCGTAGTATTAGTGTTTGGCGCTGATAAACTGCCTGAAATAGCACGTGGCTTGGGTAAAGGTATGCGTCAATTAAAGGATGCGACTAATGACATAAAGCAAGAAGTGACTAAAACCGCTCAGGAAAACAACATCATTGATACCGATGTTGCTAAAAGTGTAGCAGAGGAACTTAACAAAGTAAAAGATGAGCTTGAAGACTTTACGGGGTCATTAAAACGTAATAAGTAAATTGTGTATTTCTTAATAAATCACTTCGTTTTTTGTAATAATCATAAATGTAAGTGTTAATTAGTGCGTTTTATTTAATATATTTAGAGAGTTAATAACCGTCTAAATATTACGACATGAAAAAAATGTACACTTTGGTAGTGCTTCTAATAGCGATTACCATAGTATCTTGTTCTAAAGATACTGTTCTTGAAACCGAATCAGAAGCCGTTCAATTTCCCGAAAACCCTTTAACTGTAGAGCAAATTAATCAACGAATTAGCGAAAGCATTCGAACCACTGGAGATTTTGACTGGAATAAGGAAAATGCTCATTTTTTATGGAGTGCCTTAACGCATGGACAAAATGTTTTAACGGTTGGTTACGGTGAAGAAGGTCAGAGTTTTAGTGAGAAAAAAGATGAAGATCTTGAAAAGAAAAAAAATAGTTTAATTGCTACAATACGTAATGAAGAAAATGTTTCTAAAGAAGACTTTAAGCTTAAAGTCGATGATGTTTTAACAGTTTTCGATGTTGAAGTTACTAAACTTGAAACTATTATAGCTTTAAGAGAAAGTGGCTATATTAGATATTTAGAGCCAAATGGCTATAATCAATATACTGAGAGTATTCAGGAAAAATCAAGTTCAGGATGTGATACAAGTGGAGCCTCTATTAATGCATCGCATTACTCTACAATGGCGCCTAATAACGCACAGGTGTCTTGGCATTTTAATGAACACAATATACCAAGTGCCTGGAATTTGTCTACTGGAGCTGGCGTTACCATCGGACTGATTGATACTGGTGTTTCAAAATCACAAGCGCTTTTAAATTCGGCAGGATTTAATGATGGCTATTCTTCAGGACGTTTTGTTCAGAAATATGGGACGTTTATCGATTCAAATTGGTGGTGGTCTAGTAATTATGATGGTCCTCACGATAAATGTGGTCACGGCACAGCAATGGGCTCTACCATGGCGTCTCCAAGAAATGATAACGGTATGCCTGTTGGTGTAGCTTATAACGCTAATTTGGTAGCTTACAGAGCGACCGAAGATGTATTATTAAACGATTATCATGAACGAAAAGGTGTTTCTCAGGCTTTAAAAGATTTAGGTAATCGAAGTGATGTAAAAATTATTTCTATGTCCATAGGATATGTGTGGTCTATTGGTAATATTAAAGATGCCGTAAAGTACGCTTACAGTAAAGGAAAGTTAATTTTTGCGGCTGGTGGAACATCGACGAGTTTTACGAATGGCTTTGGGGTGATATTCCCAGCAACTATGAGTGAAACTGTTGCTGTTACAGGTGTAAACGATGGAAGTAATTATGAACGTTGTGATACCTGTCATAGCGGTAATAAAATAGACTTCACTATTGTAATGGAAGGGGATAATAATACAAGTAAAGCTCCTCCGGTATTAGGATTTTATGATGGTCAGCGACGTTACACAGGTGGGTCTTCTGTTGCAACAGCAACTACAGCTGGTATAGCCGCTTTAATTTGGTCGAGATATCCAAGTTGGAGTCGCACACAGGTTCTGAATAGATTAAAACAATCAGCAGAATTTTATCCAAATAAAAACAGTAGTTTTGGTTATGGTAATATTAATGCTTTACAAGCCGTGCAATAATCTGAAGTGAATTACAAAAAGGAAAAGCCTCATTAGTTTATAATGAGGCTTTTTTTTATATATAAACCGTGATGTTAATCTACAACTAAAACATGTTTTTCAAAAATAGATTGTAATTCAAGTTCTGGATTGTCTGTTAGACCAGAATGCGTCTTAGAACTTTGAATAACCGTACTGCGTGAGGCAGCTAACCATCTAAATCTATCTGACAATTCAAACTGAGCAATGGCTCCGCCAGAGGCATCTCCTTTAGAAATTAATTCCCAAGATTTTAAATAACTATTTATGGCGTCTAAATCTAATTCGCATGAAAAGGCATTTAACTTATTTTCGTCGACTTTAAATTTAACTCCTAGAAATTTCTTTCGTTTAGAGAATAAAATGACTCCAATGTTGAAAAACTCTTCACGCTCAACTTTAGGGACCAATCTAATAATGGCATATTCAAAAGTAACTTTATCTTGCATCTTCAGCTTCTTTTACTAAGGTGTCAATTTTTAAAAGTCTTGAATTTAGGTATTCAATATAGGCTTTTCGCATTTGGTCTGGCGTAAAGGAATCAGACTCATTTATCAGCCAATCTTCAGGTATTTTGTAGATAATATCTTCAATGGTACTTTCATTAAGTGCTTTAATAATAGTTTTAGAGGCTTCGCTTAAAAGTGATGCCCGTTCTAAAAGCACATGATTCTTAATAAGTGGAAACGTTCTAGTAAGATGATTTTTCCATGTGTCCCAATTATGATGAAAATAGAAACTTGCGCCATTGTCTATAACCCATAATTCGTTATTCCAATTTAGTAGATTCGTGTTTTTTACGGTTCGGTCTATGTTACTAATGATGCTGTCTAAAAGTACAATTTTAGAAGACGTTAAGGCATCAGCCACTGATACTAAAGGGTCAAATGTTATAGAGCTACTTAAGTAGTGCAGACCTAAGTTTAGGCCAACACTAAATTTAAGTAAATCTTGTATTTCTTCATCGGGTTCCGTTTTACTAAAGGAATCATCTAAGTTCATAAAGACTAATTCCGGAACTTTTAAACCAATGGCTCGTGCTAATTCTCCACCAATAAATTCTGCAATTAATGCTTTTGCGCCTTGACCAGCTCCTCTAAATTTTAGAACATAAAGAAAACCATCACTAGCTTCTACAATAGCCGGAAGTGATCCGCCTTCTCTTAACGGAGTGATGTATTTAACAACATCTACTGTTCTAATATCAATTTTATTCATGTCTGGTAGATTATAATTTTCTACTAATAGTTAAACCATCTCTAATAGGCAATATAACGGTTTCTATTCTCTTGTCAGACTTTAAAAGTTGGTTATAATCTAAAATAGATTTTGTTGAAATATCTTTATCTCCAACGGGTTCAACTACTTTTCCATGCCATAATACATTATCTGAAAGTATAATACCACCAGGATTCAACTTATCGATGATTAAATGGAAATAATTACTGTAGTTGGGTTTATCAGCATCGATAAAAACTAAATCAAAGGTTTGATCTAATTCTGGAATGATATCTAATGCATTACCTGTATGTTGAATGATTTGTTTACCGTAATCGGATTTGTCAAAATATTTCCGTTGAAAATCAACCAATTCTTCGTTAATATCAATAGTATGAAGGCTGCCGTTTTTTTGAAGTCCTTCAGCTAAACATAGCGTCGCATAACCCGTAAAAGTCCCCAATTCTAAAATAGATTGAGGTCTAATTAACTTCGATATTATACTTAATACACGACCTTGATAAGGGCCACTAAGCATAATGGGTTGTAATATTTTTTGATATGTTTCTCTAGTCAGTTGTTGTAGTAGTTTAGGTTCTTGTTCAGAATGATCAACTACATATTTGTCTATGTTTTCAGGCAACAATTGCATACAAAATAATTTTAATTATAGGAATAAAATCTAGGAAACTGTTAGGATAAAATTCTATCGACTAATTTCTGTTTTGCAACTTCATCATCTCCACATAACCATTGAATCACATTGTCTTCCCAAATGGCATCACCTTCGGTCTCTGTAATTATCTCGCGCTCTATAGCTAAATCTATAATTTTTCCAGGGTAAGAAGACTGCTTTTCGCTTTCCATTTCGCCAAGTGGATAAGGATCATCTAATCCCATTAAGACTTGTTTAGAGCCTTGATTCCTAATTAATAGTTCTAGGCCGCCTGTGTCGTGAACGAGTGTATCAAAGAATATGTTTTTATGACCAACGGCTTTTCTAGGGTGGCTTTTGCCTTCAAATAAATCTGGACGACCATCAAAACCTTGAATTCGTCTCCCTAAGTTGATTTGTGCCAATTGTCCTCCATGTGCAAAGCATGTTCGCATATTAGGATATTTGTCTTGGTACCCATTTAAAGTTAAGAAATGATACGCATCAGCACATTGTGCTAACATCCAAATTAAGTGAAATCTCCAAGAGGTATTTTCTAGTTTAATAAATTTTTCACCATCGTAAGGATGAATTTCTACGGCAAGATTATATTTATTCGCTAACTCAAAAATAGGTTCGTTCTCCTCATCAAAAATACAACGCCAAGTTCCAATCGTATCCATATAATGGGTTGGTAAACATAAAAGTTGAAGACCTAAAACTTCAACACAACGTTCAATTTCCCAACATGCTCCTCTAACAAATCCTGGATGAACAACAAACCCACAGGTAAATTTACTTGGGTGATTATGTTGGATTTTAGCATTAAAATCGTTCTGAAAACGTAAGGCTTGTTTCATCTCCTCAACACGAAGCCCATTTCCATAAAGTTGCGATAGGTTTAAAACAACAGCATGGTCAATATTAAAACGTTCCATCCATGCTAATTTTTCATTTAAGAAAAAACTAGAATCTGTAATTGGACGGTTCCAATCTTTTTGAAGCATGAATTTTCGGTCTTTATCTACCCAAAAAATACCTTTGTCTTGCATAAACTGAGGTATTTCCTCTGGATAAGGAAGTAAATGTGAGTGGCCGTTTATTCTAAGTTTACGTTTTTCCATAGTTATATCCCGAGAAGGGAAGAATCTTTTTTGGTTAGGGGTTAATATTTCTTTTTAGGGAAATTAAAAGCACTTTTAGTCTATCTGTACTTTTTTAGGAGGCTCCATCACTTCTCCGCAGTTTGGACAGCTACGTTTATTTTTGTCACTGTAATAGTTATCAAAAATCTTAGGCATATCTGTCTCAATATTTTCTACGGTAAAATCTTCTTCATATAGTTTTGTGGTACAATTTTCACAGAACCAAAGTAATGCATCTTGAACACCTTTGTCTCTTGGATATTCAATAACCAAACCAACCGTATTAGCTCCACGTTGCGGAGAATGTGGAACTTTTGGTGGTAAAAGAAATATTTCACCTTCTCTAATAGGAATGTCTTTAGGTTTACCATCTTCAATGATTTTAAGCACCATATCTCCTTCAATTTGATGGAAAAACTCTGGTGTTTCATTATAATGGTAGTCCTTTCTGCTGTTAGGTCCACCAACAACCATCACAATAAAATCACCATCTTTCCATACCACTTTGTTACCAACAGGTGGTTTTAGTAAATGACGATTTTCATCTATCCATGCTTTGAAATTAATGGGAGGATATATTTTACTCATGATTTTTGTTTTTTTATTCTCTATAAAGTTACAAAGATTTTGTTCGTCCGCCATCAACAGGAAGATTAATTCCGTTAATATAAGCAGCGCGTTCACTTGCTAAAAAGGTAATAGCATCAGCCAATTCTTCGGGTTTTGCGAAACGTTTGGCTGGTACAGCACTTTTCATAGCATTGGCCGCTTCTTCTTCTGTATTTCCGGTTTTTGCTGATTTGTTTTTTATGATTTCAGCTAAACGTTCTGTTCCTGTAGCGCCAGGTAAAACGTTATTCACTGTAATCCCAAATTGCCCTAGTTCATTGGCTAAGGTTTTACTCCAGTTAGCCACTGCACCACGAATGGTGTTACTAACACCTAAACCATCTAAAGGTTGTTTTACAGAGGTTGAAATCACGTTTATAATACGACCATAACCTTCACTTTTCATAAACGGAACAACCGTTTGAACTAAGACATGATTACATTTTAAATGTTGGGTAAAAGCGGATTCAAATTCGTCTACCTCTGCTGAAAAAACAGGACCTCCTTTTGGACCTCCTGTATTATTAACTAAAACATGAAACCCATGATGTTTAGAAACATAGTCTGAAACTTTGGCTTTCAATTCGATAGGGTTTGAAAAATCAGCGACAATATAATCGTGCGGTCTTTGTTGCGGTAATTCGGCTAATGTAGCTTTTAACTTGTCTTCGTTTCTAGCAATTAGAGTTATTTGAACACCTTCTGCCGCTAAAGCTAGTGCTGTTGCTTTTCCTATTCCTGCTGTGCTTCCGCAAACTAATGCGTATTTGTTGTTTAATTGTAAATCCATAATATTTCCCACGAAAGTGGGAATCTGTTTAATGTGATACTGAAATGTGTTCAGCATGACATATGATTAATAATTTCGTTTCAATTTATGAGATTCCCACTTTCGTGGGAACTAGTATTTTATACAAACATTCTTAGCTTCCGTAAAAAATCGTAAGGCTTCAAAGCCGCCTTCACGACCAACTCCAGATGCTTTTACTCCTCCAAAAGGGGTTCTTAAATCGCGCATCATCCAAGTGTTTACCCAAACAATTCCTGCTTGTAATTGGTGACTTAATTTCATGGTGCGTTTTAAATCATTAGTCCAAAGGGTCGCTGAAAGTCCGTATTTAACTTTGTTGGCCATTTCTAAAACCTCGTCTTCAGCATTGAATGGCATAATGGTGACGACAGGTCCAAAAATTTCTTCTTGGTTCACTCTGCAGTTGTCATTAGGAACTTCAATAATCGTTGGTTCTAAATAATAACCGTTTTCATAACCTTTAACGGTAATTTCATTACCACCGCATAACACAACTCCATTTTCGTTTTTAGCGATTTTAATATAGTCTTTTACTTTCTCTAAATGCGGCTTAGATACTAAAGCACCAATATTAGTGTCTTCGTTTGATGGATGCCCAACTTTTAACGCTTTTACTTTAGCGACAAAATCTGTTTTGAATTTCTCATAAATAGAGGCTTCTACAAAAATGCGACTGCCACATAAACAGATTTGTCCTTGATTTGCAAACGATGAACGAACCGTTGTATTCAGCATGTCTTCATAATCACAATCTGCAAAAATGATATTTGGGTTTTTTCCACCTAATTCTAAGGATAGTTTTTTGAACATTGGTGCGGCAACTCTCGCAATATGTGCTCCTGTTGCTGTGCCGCCTGTAAAACTTATGGCTTTAATATCTTGATGTTCAATTATCGCTTGTCCTGTTGAGGTTCCTAGTCCGTGAACAATATTTAACACGCCTTTTGGCAAGCCAGCCTCATTACAAATTTCGCCTAATAAATAAGCGGTCATTGGTGTGACTTCACTTGGTTTGGCAACCACACAATTTCCTGCGGCAAGCGCTGGTGCGATTTTCCAAGTAAACAAGTAGAGTGGAAGGTTCCAAGGTGAAATACAGCCTACAACTCCAATCGGTTGGCGTAAGGTGTAATTTATGGCTTGTTGTCCTACGGATTCATGACTTTCACTTGCAAATTGTGTAATCGCATTTCCAAAGAATCTAAAGTTACTTGCAGCTCTTGGAATATCAACCGCTTTTGCTAAACTAATAGGTTTTCCGTTGTCTTTACTTTCTGCTTCTGCAAAACGCTGTAAGTTAGCTTCTAGTAATTCTGAAATTTTAATTAAGATTCTGCTTCGTTCTTCTAGCGTCGTTTTACTCCAAGTTGGAAAAGCAGATTTTGCTGCGATATAGGCATTTTCAACATCTTCTTTTGATGAGTTTGGTATTTGTCCGTAAACTTCACCATTAGAAGGGTTATAGTTGTCTATCCAGTTATTGTTGATTGGATTGTGAAAGTTACCGTTTATGTAGTTTTTGATGTTCATGTGGTTTCAGATAAAAGAACCAAGATAATAGAGTCAAGATTTATAAGTCTACAATTCTTGGTTCTAGGTTCTTTAATCTTTTTTCTTATAAGCCATAACCTTTATCTCAACCACTAAATCAGGATGTGGTAATTGATGCACCGCAACGGTTGTTCTAGTTGGTCCTGTTTCTTTTTCGAAGAATTCTGCGTAAGCTTTGTTGTAGTCAGCAAAGTCATTCATGTTGACTAAAAAGGAAGTGACATCAACCACATCTTTTAAAGTTGCTCCGACTTTGGCTAAGTTCTTTTCTATGTTTTTTATGACTTCTTGCGTTTGTACATAAGCGTTTAGACGTTTTGTTCCCATCTCGTCTATAATATCAACTCCTGCAATGGTGTTGTCTGGTCGACGAGAACTTGTGCCTGAAACGAAAATAAAATCGCCAACTTGCTTTACATGTGGATAGGCTCCTCTTGGTGTTACTCCTGTTCCTGCGGAAGCAGGAATCTTATCATTTGTTTTACTCATCATTTTATTTTTTTATTCCGTTCATTTGCCTTGATGCAAACGAACCAAAAATCACAATCAAAATTAGGAAATTGCTAAAGCATCATTCGCTTTCGGAACTTCGTGCTTGAGGCTGCGCCTCGCATCTTCGTTCCTTCGTTCATTATTTCTGAATTTTGATGTTCAATTCTTTGAATTGATTTGGGACATTCGTATTTACTAAATCTTGTTTTTATCCCAGTTTGTTTTTTATTTTCAACTAATCACTAATCACTAATCACTAATCACTAATCAATGCAATCCAGCAATCCGATCATCTTCTAAAATCGCTTCAGTTTCTGCTTTTACTTTATCTAAAATGTCTTTTAAATCATCTTCAGTTGATATAATTTTATCAGTTAACATATTCAAAATAGCCTTGTCTTGTGCTCGTCCTCTTAGCATGGCTTCATTGTATCCAATGTCTTCGTTAAAGGTAACTAAACTATATTTTGATGAATAGGCACTAGGGAATTCTTTTTCTAAAGCCATTTCAATTTTTCGTTTTTCTTGAAATATTGGATTGGCAACATGACCTTTCATTTCATGGAAATTGTCAATGGCTAAATCGGCAATGGCATCTGTATCTTTCTTTCGGTTTTTCTCGTAAGCTTCAAATGTAGCTTCCCAATTATCTAGATTTTGATCTAGTACTTTATCAAATTCAACCACATCTTCAAATGAGGCATTCATACCTTGACCATAAAAAGGCACAATGGCATGTGCTGAATCTCCCATTAATAAGGTGTTGCCTTTATAATGCCAAGGGGAACATTTTACAGTGCCTAAAGCTGCTGTTGGGTTTTCGAAAAAGTCCTCTACCAAATTCGGCATGATTTCTAATGCATCTGGAAATTCTTTTTGGAAGAATTCCGTTACCAATTCGGGTGTCGTTAAATTATTGAAATTGTATTCTCCTTCGTTATAACTTAAAAATAAAGTGACTGTAAAACTACCGTCTAAATTGGGTAAAGCGATAAGCATAAAGCTACTTCTTGGCCAAATGTGTAACGCGTTTTTATAGGTTTTGTAACCACCATCTTCTTTTGGTAAAAAGGTTAATTCCTTATAACCGTGACTTAAATACTCTTGCGAAAAACTGAATAGGAATTTATGACTTAAATAATAGCTTTTTCGTAATGCGTATCCAGCTCCATCTGTGGCGATAATACAATCTGAATCTTCAATAAACTCTTCTTTAGAATTGTAATCTTGGAATAAAGCTGTGGTTTTTTCGAAATCTACAGAATTACATTTCTTGTTGAAATGAATGGTGACATTATCATGCTTTTCGGCTTCAGTTAAAAGTAAACCGTTGAGTTCACCTCTAGAAATGGAATTAATGTATTCATAATCTCTTCCGCTGTAATTAGATAAAAACGTATTGCCTTCTTTGTCGTGAATCATTCTGCCGTTCATAGGAATGCACAATGCTTTCACTTTATCTTCAATACCAACGAGTTTCATGGCTTTGTTTCCACGGTCCGAAAATGCTAAATTGATGGAACGACCTGCTGAAATATCTGTGGTTCTTAGGTCTGGACGCATTTCGTACACAGTGACGTTGTACCCTCTTTGTCCTAGTCTTAATGCTAATAGGCTTCCGCAAAGTCCTGCGCCTATGATTAATATGTTTTGTTGTTTCTTCATAGTATTCTGTCTGGTCGAGCGCAGTCGAGACCGAATTTGACCTCTCGACTGCGCTCGAGGTGACATTTAGTTTTTATTCAAAATAACTTTCATTTTTTCAACCATCAAATAAACATCTTCAAATGAATTATACAATGGTACAGGTGCACATCTTATAACATCGGGTTCTCTCCAATCGCTAATGACTCCGGCTTCGGTTAATTTATCGTGTAACGATTTATCAGCGTTTAAAACTTGAATGGATAACTGACAACCACGTTCATCAGGATTTTCTGGTGTGATAATTCTTATGGTATCTTCTCCTAAGTCTTTCAGTAAATACTCGAAATAACCCGTTAGTTTTTTCGATTTTTCAATCAGTTTTTCAATACCAACTTCATTAAACATATCTAAAGACGCTTTAATGGCGGCCATTGATAAAATAGGTGGATTACTTAATTGCCAGCCTTCGGCTCCAGGTAATACATCAAACTCATGGCGCATATTAAAACGTGTGTCTTTGTTGTGGCTCCACCAACCTGTAAATCGGTTGAGGTCTTTGTCGTAAGCGTGTCGCTCATGGACAAAACAACCCGACAAACTTCCTGGTCCAGAATTCATGTATTTATAAGTACACCATACGGCGAAATCGGCTCCAGAATTATGTAAGTCTAAATTAACGTTTCCGGCACCATGTGCACAATCAAATCCGACTTTACAACCATAACTGTGTCCTAAGGCTGTAATACGTTTAAAGTCGAAAAACTGCCCTGTGTAATAATTGACACCTCCAATCATTATTAATGCAATCTCGTTACCATGAGCTTTTAATATAGCTTCTAAATCGTCATAATTTAGTAATTCTTCACCCTCTCTTGGTTGCCAGAGAATTAAACCTTCTTTATCATCATAGCCATGATGGCGTAATTGCGATTCTACCGCATATTTATCTGAAGGAAAGGCGTCACTTTCAATAAGTATTTTATAACGCTCTTTGGTTGGTTTGTAAAAAGACGCCATCATAAAATGCAGATTTGCCGTTAAAGAGTTCATGGTGACCACTTCAATCGGTTTTGCGCCAACTAATTTTGCTGTGGCTTCTGTTAGGAATTCATGATATGGTAACCAAGGGGTTTTGGCATCTGTATGACCTTCTACACCTAGATTTGCCCAGTCTTCTAATTCTTGATTGATATAAGACTTTGTAGATTTGGGTTGAAGTCCCAAAGAGTTACCACAAAGGTAAATAAGTTCATTTCCGTGTTTGTCTTTTGGAATATGAAATTGAGTTCTATAATGAGATAATTCGTCTAATTTGTCTTGTTGTTGCGCGTACTCAAGACTCGGGTTATAGTTGGACAATTTGAAAGGTTTTTCGGTTTGTAACAAAAATAGCATAATTATATGATATTTCCTTTAATCGATTAATGTAGAAAGCACGACTGAATTAAAAAGAATTAAATAGTTTTGCGTATATTTTTTTGGCTAAATTTATAGTCAATAATTTTTTTGTATGCTAAAAAAACTTTGGATATCCTACCACCAATGGTATATTGAGTATAGCGGTTTTTCTAATGAAAAGAAAAAAGAAGACTTAACCTATTTTAGAGATAAACTATTTGTCTCTATTTTAATACTAACGCTTGCCTTAGGTTTAATGTCTTATATTCCTAGTGCAGTATTGGCTATTGTTTTAGAGAAATGGTTTGTTTTTGTAATCGATACGCTTTCTGTGTTAGTTATGTTGTTTTTGTTTATTAATAAACGAATGCGTTTAGCAACAAAGAAAACCCTATTTTCTATTAATTTGTTTTTGTTATCTTCTGCTTTAACTGTTGATTTAGGGCTTAATGGCAACGGTACTATTTTACTTTTTATGCTTAGTGTTTTAATAACGCTTTATAGTGGTAAAAGAGCTGGTGTTATTTCGGTTTTAATGTCTGCAGTATTTTATGTTATAGTATTGTTTATTGACTTTTTTGAAGGTATAGATTTTCAATTTTTTCCGGAGTCTCCTATAGAAATTTTATTTGTGGTTTTTATTAATAATATAGTCTTTGGATTATTAACGGTTTTTTCGGTGTCTTTTTTAGTTGATCACTTGCATCATTCGTTATTAAAAGAAAGTCAACTTCAAGAAGAGCTTATTGAGAAGCATAGAAATGTGCTAATAGCTAAAGAACGAGCAGAAGAATCGGATCAGTTAAAGTCGGCGTTTTTAACCAATATGAGTCATGAAATTAGAACGCCTATGTATGGTATTCTTGGTTGTGCTGAACTTTTGAAATCGTACCATACAGACGATAAAGACTTTAACGAATACCTTAATGTTATTGAAAGTAATGGTAAGGAGTTGTTAGATGCTATAACTGATATTTTAAGTATCTCAAAAATAGAAACAGGGTTAATGACGATTAACAAATCGACATTTAATATTAATGACTGTATTGATGGCGTTTATAATGTGTTTTTAATTGATGCAGAATTAAAAGGTGTTGATTTTACTTTAAATAATTTTATATCTCCTCAAGACAGTATTGTCAACTCAGACCATGATAAATTTACAGTTGTCTTAAGACATTTAGTAGAAAATGCAATTAAGTATACTTCAGAAGGGGGGCGTATTTCTCTTACCTGTAATGTCGATAAAAGTAAGTCGCAATTTCAATTTATTGTAAAAGATACAGGTATCGGTATTCCTGATGATAAATTAGAAATTATTCTTAATCCGTTCTATCAAGTTGATATTGAAAACAAAAATGCACTTCATGGTTCTGGTATTGGTCTTTCTATATCTAAGGCTTATGTAGAAATGTTAGGAGGCTGTTTGATTATAGAAAGTGTAGTAGGTGAAGGAACAGCTTTTAAATTTAGTATAGATATTGATTTAGCATAGATTAACGGCAGGCATCTCTAGTTTTCAATATAAAAAAGAAAGCACTTCAACTAAAAAGTAGAAGTGCTTTTTATATATAGGCGCACTATGTGCGGAAAATGTAAGCTATGCGATTTTAAGTTAAAACTTAGAACGCGAATCTTACATTATAGATAGCAAAAATACGGTCTTATTTTTGTTTGTCCAAAGTAATCTCTATGTCCGTAAAATTAAGATTCCAATGGTCAGCCGCTTGCTTGTGGTTAGTCGCAATCTTAATGCCCTTGTAATGCTTTATATTTTCAAATGTCGTTGTTAATGACGGTTCTACGGAATTCCCTTTTCTATAAATCCATTCTTTTATAATAAACTGCTCATCGTAAAAGATATCATAAGCATCCCCTGGAGTGTAGCCTCCTTCGTTAGGATAGGTTAAGGTTATCATATGTAGTTCTTTTTTACTAATTGGAGCTAGCATTTTTTTAGGTTCAGAAATTGTTGCCGAGGAATCCCACACCAATTGAAACGGAACGAAAAGCCAGAATTTATCATTAATAAAAGCACTGTCTGTGTTAATATGTGTGCTATCAACTTTGTTTCTATTGTAGCTAATGGTGTCTTTGCTGGCTATCATAATCACGTTGTCCGTTTTAGGCTGCCATATCCAAGATCGTCCACTTCCTTTTATTGTATCTCTATCGACTTGAAAAGTGAATTTTACCTCTGATACATTTATCCAATGTTCAAAACCATGAGCACTCGCAATTTTTTCAGCTATAGATAATTCTTTTTTGTTGTCTTTTAACGTGATTTGTGGTGCGTCAGATTTACAATTTGAGACAAGTAACAAGCAGATTAAACCAATATATAATGATTTCATAATAAAGTTGTTTTAAATTACATGCGAAATTAATCAACTATGAAAGCGAATACGAATTATTTTGAAGTTAATAAAGCGACTTGGAACGCTAAAGTGGCTGTACATGCACAAAGTGAAATGTACGATCTAGAGGCTTTTAAGAAAGGAAAAACATCACTTATGCCTTATGAGTTGAAAGCTTTAGGGAACGTAGAAGGCAAGTCGTTATTGCATTTACAATGTCATTTTGGTCAAGACACGTTAAGTTGGAGTCGGATGGGAGCTCAATGTATTGGTATTGATTTGAGTGATGAAGGTGTGAAATTAGCAAAACAACTAAATGACGAATTACAGCTTGATGCTGAATTTATTTGTTGCAATGTTTTAGAAACGTCTAAATATGTATCTAAAACGTTTGATATTGTTTTTACAAGCTATGGCACTATTGGTTGGTTACCCGATTTAAAGCCTTGGGCTAAAATGATATCCGAACGTTTAAACGTTGGTGGTACGTTTTATATTGTAGAATTTCACCCTATTGCATGGATGTTTGAGTACACTGATGGTAAATCCATAATGACCTATCATTACAATCAAGATGATGTGATTTATGATGAATATGAGGGAACTTATGCTAATCAAGATTCAAAAATGGTAAGTAAAGAATATGGTTGGAATCATGGTTTGAGTGAGGTTGTCAATGCTTTGATTGCAGCCGGATTACAAATAAACTATTTAAATGAATATGACGAAAGTCCTTATGATGTGTTTCCAGATTTAATAAAAACGGAATCCGGGATGTATAAAATGAAAAATCAATTGTTTCCTATGATATTTGAATTGAAGGCGACTAAGGTTTAACTTAAGACCTGTCAGGTTTTTAAAACATGACAGGTCTGTTGCATTAGTGTTTTTTACTATCTTTTAATAACTCAGGGAACTTCGCTTTGAATTTATTTAATCTCGGAATAGAAACATTTCTTATGTAGCCTTGATTAGGATGTAAGCGTTCATAGTTTTGGTGGTAATCTTCTGCAACCCAAAATTTTTGAAAAGGATAAACTTCAGCAGCTATAGTGGCATCTAATTCTTTGGCTAATGCTGCTTTTTTATCTTCTATGATTTGCTTTTGTTCATTGTTTTGATAAAAGATAATAGAGCGGTATTGCGAGCCATGATCTGGTCCCTGACCATTAACTTGTGTCGGATTTTGAGATCCAAAATAAACATCTACTAAATCTGCGAAACTTACAACTTCAGGATCATAAATAATTTCTACAGCTTCTGCGTGGCCGGTTCTGCCAGTGTTACTGTCTTCGTATGTTGGATTTTCTGTGTGTCCACCAGCGTAACCCGAAATAGATTCATCAACCCCTTTTACGCTTTCAAAAATGGCCTCAACACACCAAAAGCAACCACTAGCAAAATAAGCTCTTGCTTTACCATCTTGTAGTGGTACGACAATAGGTTTTGTATCGATTACGGATTGTTGTTTAGGCGTAACTTGTGCTTGATTGTGACAGCTAAAAAATAAGGCAATAGTTAAAAGACTGAGTAATTTTTTCATATTTAATTTTTCTTTAGGAGTATAGTCGTAAAAAAATAGGAGTCCTTAATACTAATTATTAAATAGGTTTTAGAGTATAACAAATAAAAAAGCCTTTGCTGTTGCAAAGGCTTAAATATAAATATGTGAGGAATGATTATTTGCTAAGTTTAGCAAATAATTTATCCATTTTTATTTTTTCTTCTTCAGCTAAAGCAGCATCAACTAAGATACGTCCACTATGCTCATCAGTAATGACCTTCTTACGCGAAGCAATTTCTACTTGTACTTGAGGAGGAATCGTAAAGAAAGATCCACCAGATGCACCACGCTCAATTGCAACAACAGCTAAACCATTTTTAACATTGTTTCTAATTCTGAGGTATGCTTTTACTAAACGATCATCAATTTTCTTCTGAAAATCTAAAGATTTGCTGATTAAAGCATCTTCTTCTTTTTCAGTTTCCTTTAGAATTTCATTAAGTTCCCCTTTTTTGTGCTTTAAATGCGCAGTACGGTCTTTTAAACGATCTTTAGTTTCAGAAATAACTTCTTTTTTCTGTTCTATTTGAACTTTAAATTCTTTAATGTGCTTTTCTGCCAATTGAATCTCTAATTCTTGAAATTCAATTTCTTTAGTTAGTGAGTTGTATTCTCTGTTATTTCTAACATTTTTCTGTTGCTCACTATATTTTTTGATTAAAGTTTTGGCTTCTTCGATTAGGTTTTTCTTACCTTTAATCTCATCATCAATAATAGTTAGGCTATCATTTAGCTTTTCCATTCTTAAGTTAAGCCCTTCAACTTCGTCTTCTAAATCTCTAACTTCTAAAGGTAGTTCTCCTCTGACATTTCTTATTTCGTCTACTCTAGAGTCAATTAATTGTAAATCATATAGTGCTCTTAATCGCTCTTCAACAGAAACTTCAGCTTTTTTTGCCATAATTATAAATACTTTATCGGATTTGTATTTGTCTTTGATAAAATGATTGCAAAATTAGTGATTTTTTTCGAGAGATAGTCTACTAAAAACGATTTTGTGAACTGTTCGCTTTCATAATGTCCAATATCTGCTAAAACAATAGCGTTTTCTGCACTAAAAAAATCGTGATATTTTAAGTCTGCAGTGACTAAAAGATCAGCGTTTGCGGCTTTTGCAGCAGAAATGGCAAAACTTCCCGATCCTCCTAGTACTGCAATACGTTTAATGGTGTCACTTACGGGTTTTGAATGCCTAATACACTCAGTTTGCATTTTAGTTTTAATAAAATGAAGACAATCAATGGTTTTTAATGGGGTTTCTAGCTCGCCAACCATGCCTATGCCGATATGTTGATTGGTATTTTCTAACGTGGTAATTTCATAAGCAACTTCTTCATATGGGTGTGTTTCAAAAAGTGTTTTTAAAATTTTGGATTCTAAATGCTTTTTGAAAGTAATTGAAATAGCGATTTCTGTTTCTGTATGGAATTCTCCTTTTTTGCCTATGACAGGATTAGAGTCCTCATTGCCTAAATATGTGCCTTTTCCTTCCATATTAAAACTGCAAGATTCGTAATTTCCTAAATGTCCGGCACCTACATTAAATAAAGCCTTTCTCAATGCTTCTGCATTTGCTTTAGGAACATAGGTTAGTAATTTTTTTATGGTACCAGATTGTGGTATAAGTATCCTTTTATTAATTAAGCCTAATTGATCGCAAATAATAGAATTGACTCCTTGGTGTGCATTGTCTAGGGCAGTGTGAATAGAAAAAATAGCAATATTATGTTGAATGGCTTTTATAACCACACGCTCTACGTAGGTTTTTCCGGTTAATTTTTTTAATCCTGAAAATATGATAGGATGAAAACTGACAATTAAATTACAGTTGTTTTCAATGGCTTCGTCAACAACAGCTTCAAGCGTGTCTAATGTGACTAAAATATTTGTAACCTTTTTATTTGTATCACCAACCAAAAGTCCGACGTTATCAAAATCTTCGGCATAAGCCAAAGGTGCTAAGTTGTGCAGGTGATTAATTACGTCTTGTATAATCATAAGTGTATATTTGTTTCAAAAATAATATAATTTAGTTCTTGTGAACCATCATTCGTCTATATTGCCTTTAGAGTACAATGGGTAATGTGATGCTCCATAGAACAAAAATATGCTATAAATAAAAACACATGAAGATTATCCGCATCATATTGTTTCCTATTGTGCCAATTTATTTCATCATTACGTGGTTGCGTAATTGGTTGTATGATGTTGGGTTTAAACCGTCTAAGGCTTATGATTTTCCTGTGATTTGTGTAGGTAACCTAAGTACAGGTGGAACAGGAAAAACACCAATGATAGAATATTTAATTAGGCTTCTAAAGGATGAAACATCATTAGCGACATTAAGTAGAGGTTACAAACGAAAAACGGAAGGTTTTGTTTTAGCAGATGATAATGCAAACGCAGATACTATTGGAGATGAACCGTTTCAGTTTTATCGAAAGTTTAAGGACGTTCGTGTTGCTGTTGATGCCGATAGGCAACATGGTATTGCAACACTTAGAACGTTACAGCCACAACCCGAAGTGGTGTTATTGGATGATGCCTTTCAGCATAGAAAAGTAAAAGCGGGCTTTAATATTCTTTTAACGGCTTATCATAATCTCTATTCAAAAGATATTGTGTTACCTACTGGTAATTTGCGAGAACCAAGGTCTGGTGCTAAACGTGCTGATTTGGTTGTTGTAACAAAATGTGATAAGAAGATTGGCGATGTTGAAAAGGGGGAAATTGCTTTGGCCTTAAATTTAAAAAGGAATCAACAGTTATTTTTTAGTTATGTAGATTATGCTTCACATGTTATTTCAGAATCGAGCACCTTAGAATTAGCTCAATTACCAAAATTTACATTGGTGACAGGTATTGCAAACGCAAAACCATTAGTAGACTTTTTAGTGGAAAAAGGATTGACCTTTGATCATTTAGAGTTTAGTGATCATTATAATTTTAGAACTAGTGATATCGAAAATTTGAAATTGAAAACTTTAATACTTACAACGGAAAAGGATTATGTAAGATTAAGCGGTTATAGAAGTTTAAAAGATAAATTGTATTATTTACCTATTGAAATAAAATTAGATAAAGCAGCGGAATTTAAAACAGTTGTAAAAAGCTTTATTAATTAAAGTAGCTCGATATTATTTTTTCTCCAGAAAGTGCGGCATGCAATTTATCTTCAAAATCGTCTTGTTTAAACGGTTTGGATATGATGTCATCAAAACCAGCGTCTCCAAATTCGTGCATTTTGTCTTCTAGGGTTACAGCCGTTAGTGCAAATATGGTAAGTTCTTTATCAAATGTTCTAATGATTTTAGTGGCTTCTAATCCACTAATACCTGGCATATGAATATCCATTAAAACGATATCGTATGCAGTGTGTTTAACTTGTTCTACAGCAGCTTCTCCATTGTCGACAACATCACAGTAAAGATTCATTTTGTTTAGAATCTTTTTGGTAATCATTTGATTGATTTTGTTGTCTTCTACAATAAGAATCTTAACGTTGCTTAAATCCAATCCTTCCATCTTATTAACTTTTTTAACTTCTTCTACTTCGGTTTTGTCAACAACTTCAACATATTCTAATGGAATTTCGAAAAAGAATGTTGTGCCTTTGCCTAGCTCACTCTTTAAATGGATTTTTCCTTTCAGAATTTGAATAAGTCCTTTTACAATTGATAAGCCTAGACCAGTACCTCCATACTTTCTATTGATTTGTACAGAGCCTTGAGAGAAGCTCTCAAACATGTGTTCTTGTTTTTCTTTTGTAATACCAATACCATTATCTTCAATTTCGAAGCGTATGTTGTACATATTGTCTTTTAAGTCAACTTTGTACGTTCTTACCCAAATGTCTCCGTTTTTAGTGAATTTAATAGCATTTCCTAGTAGGTTTATTAGGATTTGGGAAATTTTTAATTGGTCTCCAACAAATGTTTCAGGTAAACTATCTTCATAGTCAAAATGAATTGTAGTGTTTTGATCTTTAGCAGAATTACTTAGTGCCGAGATTACATTTTCTAATTTATTTTTAAGGTTAAAGTGTTCTGGATTTATTTCAACTTTATTAGCTTCAATTTTATTAATTTGAAGAATATCATTAATAAAGGTTAAAAGATAATCACCTGAGAATTTTAATGATTTTAAATGTGGTATTTGATGTTCTTTTGGGTCTTCATCCAATAACATATTTGTAAGACCTGTTACGGCATACAATGGTGTACGCAATTCATGGGTAACCGTAGATAAGAAGTTGGCTTTGGTTTTAGAGGCCAATTCTGCCTTTTCTTTAGCAACAATAAGTTCATCGTTCTTTTTATGAAGCATAGTGTTGGTATTCAGTCTTATATTATTGTTTTTATATAGCGATAATGTTAAGAGTGATAAAATTGTAATTAAAGCAATACTGAGTATAGTTGTAATTCGGGTAAAAGCACTTTCTGCACTTACTTCATCAATTTGAGCTTTTAATTGTGCATTTTGGGCATCCTTATAATTATTGATAGTTTCACCTGATATACCAGGAGCTAAGTTTTCTCTTTTGACATTTAAAATAGAGTCTGATAAGTGAATATGTTTTTTAATGTACTCATGAGCGTCTTTATAATTCCCATTTTTTTCATGAATATCACTAAGTGTTAAAAAAGCTTCATTTATATTTTCTATAATTTTGTGTGATTCGGCAATCTCTAAACCAGCTTCAGTTTGAACGAGTGCCATTTTAGGATTGTTGAGGGCGCTATATACTTTTCCACTTTGTATGAGGGCACTACTTAGGCGTCGTTTTTGTTCGTATTTCTCGTCGTACTTTTTAGCTATTACTATCGTTCTTTCGAGCTTTATTTTAGCCTCTTCGTATTTTTTTTGAGCGATTAATACTTTTGCTTCATTAAGTGTAACATCTGAAGTGTATTCTTCTAAATTTTGTTGTTCAAATAGGTTTCTTGCAGAAGTGAAGTAACCTAAGGCACTTTTGTACTCACCAAGCGTACTATAAATAACGCCTTTAATATTATATGTAATGGCCAGGTTGTTATAATCATTGGCCTCGCGTTGAATCTGTATAGCTTTATTCAGAGAAATATTAGCCTGTTCTTTTTCATTAACTAGAAATTGAACTTTAGCAATTTTGGTGTGAATTTTACCTTGGCTAGATTTGTCGTCAATTTTTTCTGCAATAGCTAAAGCTTTGTCTAAGTTGTCCTTGGCATTATAATAATTACCTCGTTCACTATCAAATTTGGCTTGATCTACGCGGTTTTGAAGTCGTAATGTAAGAAGGTCTTTGTCTTCTACACTGTCTTGCTGTGCGAATATAAAACCATAAAAACATGCTAAAAATACAAATATGTAATATTTGATATGGGACATTCAACTCAGGTTAATTTGAACAAATATAATTATTTACTAGACAAAAGTGCTTTTTTGTCCGATAAATTGCAAATTAAATCTAAGATTCGTGAGCTGTACCCTGTTTCATTATCATACCATCCTACTATTTTTACCATATTGCCTATAACTGAGGTCATTAGGGCATCAAAAATACAAGAATGTGAATTGCCAACAATATCAATAGAGACAATAGGGTCTTCAGTATATTCTAAAATACCTTTTAATTCATTATTTGCCGCATTTTTAAAAATGGCGTTCACGTCTTTAATGGAAGTTGGTTTCTCAACATTTATCGTTATATCTGTTAATGAACCGTTTGCAACAGGTACTCTAATGCCACACCCTCCTATGACATCTGATAATTCTGGAAAAATTTTAGTCAAAGCCTTTGCTGCTCCTGTTGTGGTAGGTACAATAGATTGTCCAGCAGCTCTAGCGCGTCTTAAATCTTTATGAGGTTGATCGTGTAAACTTTGATCTGTTGTATAAGAATGTATGGTTGTAATATACGCTTGTTTTATTCCTAGATGTGCTTTTATTAAGGCAATCATAGGTGCGGCATTATTAGTTGTACAAGAGGCATTAGATAATATCGTTTCGGAGCCATCTATGCTATCATCATTAATTCCTAACACAATGGTTTTGATGTCATCTTCTAAAGGTGGGACTGATAAAATCACACGCTTAGCACCATTTGTTATGTGATGTTGAAGTTCCGCCTTTGTTTTAAATTTACCGGTGGATTCTACAACAAAGTCTGGTTGAACTTTAGACCAATTAATAGCTTTTGGGTGCGATTCTCTAAATAGGGGAATTGAAATATTATTTACAATAATATGATTTTCATCAAATGAAACGGTGTCTTTTAAAACACCGTGAATACTATCATATTTTAATAAATGGCTTAAAGTTTTAGCATCAGCTAAATCATTAATCCCAACAACTTGTATTTGTGGATGTTCTAATGCAAGTCTAAATACACGACGGCCAATTCTTCCAAAACCGTTGATGGCTATAGTAATCATTAATTAATATGTTTTTGGGCTTTGTAAGATGATCTTACTAAGGCACTACTTTCTACATGTCTAAACCCTAAGTCTAAACCAATTTCTTCATATTCTTTAAATTGGTCCGGATTTATAAACTGTTTTACGGGTAAGTGCTTTTTACTTGGTTGTAAATACTGACCTATCGTTACGACATCGACATCGTGAGCTCTTAAGTCGTGTAGTGTTTGTATAACTTCTTCGCGTTCTTCACCTAAACCTAGCATAATGCCCGATTTCGTTCTGCGTTGTCCTTGTGCTTTTAAATATTTTAAAACACCCAGGCTACGATCGTATTTGGCTTGTATTCTAACTTCACGAGTTAAACGTCTTACGGTTTCTATATTATGAGATACAACTTCTGGTGCTACCTCAATAATACGATCGATATGTTTTTCAACTCCTTGAAAATCTGGAATTAACGTTTCTAATGTCGTTTCAGGATTCATACGTCTTACAGCTTTTACCGTTTCTGCCCACATGATACTTCCCATATCTTTTAAATCATCACGATCGACACTTGTTAAAACGGCATGCTTAATTTGCATGAGTTTTATAGAGCGTGCAACTTTTTCTGGTTCATCCCAATCTACCGTTTCGGGACGACCAGTTTTAACACCACAAAATCCGCACGAACGTGTGCATACGTTTCCTAAAATCATAAACGTAGCTGTTCCTTCTCCCCAGCATTCACCCATATTTGGACAACTTCCAGAGGTGCAAATGGTATTTAATTTATACTTGTCAACTAAGGTTCTTAGTTCGGTGTATTTTTTACCTGTAGGTAATTTAACTCTTAACCATTTGGGCTTTCGTTCTGGTAAAATATTTGAAGCAACTTTCGTTTCCATGCAATTATCAATTTCTAAAAGCAAAGATACAAAGTAAATACTAAAATCAGTTGATTGGAATGATGGATGCTGAATAAGAAAAATAGAGCATTAACCTTTATAATTATTTAATGAATTACGGCTGTTATATGTTAAAAAGCTTAGGATTTTGTAATAATTGCAGCGAGTAGTTTTTTTGCTCTCAAAAGTTTCACTTTTACGTTATTAATCGGTTCGTTTAGTTCTTCTGAAATTTCTTTATAACTCAATTCTCGAAAATATCTTAAGTTGATAACTTCTTGATAATGTGGTTTTAGTTTTTTTATGTCGCGCAATAGATTCGCAAGATTTTGTTCTGTTATAATTTTATCTTCAGGGGTTGGTGAATCATCAATAATGTCAAAATAGTTATTGTCATTATCTTTTGAAGTATTATTAATTGTATTTTTCTGTTTTCGAACGAGATCGATATGAATGTTTTTCGAAATAGTGATAAGCCAAGTTTTAAACTTATAGTCTTCATTATAAGTGTCTATCTTATCAAAAGCTTTAGAGAATGTTTGAATGGTAATGTCTTCAGCATCATTTTCGTTTAGCGTACGTTTAAGTTGAAATGCATAGACGTCGTTCCAATATTTATCAAGGAGAAAATTGAATGCTATTTGATTGTTATTTTTTGCTTTGCTTATGGCTTCTTTTACTTCCAATGTTTTGGCTTAGATATCAGATTAGTGATAAAGATACTTAATTGTGAAGTAATGAGAACTAATTCTAAAATTGGCATGAGAATAATTAAGTCGGTTTCTTCAAATTTTTTCGCTGTAAATCCAAAACATAACCATTGAATGGCTAATCGTAGTCCAATTAATGAAACCATCCATGGCCAAGAAAAGCCTATCATTAAAAGTGAAATTCCCAAAACCCAGAATAATAATTGCGAGATATAGAATACGCCTAATAGGAATTTGTGTTTAAGTTTATAAAAATGCGCTGTACTTATATGTCTTCGTTTTTGAAGAATCCATGCTTTAAAAGAGGTTTTAGGCTCTGAAATAGTGAAACTTTCTTTGGTGAAGCAGAGGGCTGTATTAGAAGCATTGGCGACTTCATTAATAAACAAATCGTCATCACCAGACTTAATAGACATATGATTATTAAATCCGCGGTTATTGAAAAATAAGTCTTTTCTGTAAGCCATATTTCTACCAACTCCCATATAGGGGATTCCCATTTGGGCATAAGAAAAATATTGTAAAGCAGTCATTACCGTTTCAAAACGTATAATCTTGTTTAAAAAGGATAATTTCTTTTTTGCATAAGCTCCATAGCCTAATACAATGGCGTGTTCATTAGAAAACTGGCTACTCACTTGAGCTAACCAATCTTTTGAGTTAGGCGTACAATCGGCATCTGTAAATACTAAGAAATCATGTTTAGAGGCTTTTATACCTAGGGTGAGAGCGTATTTTTTATTTCCCCAAAAGGCTTCGTTAATTTTTACATCAACAAGCGTTATGTTGTTGTGTTTAGCTTTAAAATCTTTCATGATTTCTAAGGAATCGTCAAACGAACTATCGTTAACTAAGACAATCTCAAAATTTGAATAAGCTTGCTCTAATATTAAAGGAATATTTTTTCTTAGATTTTCGGCTTCATTTTTAGCACAAATAATTAGTGATATTGGGATGTGTTTTTTTAATCGGTTTTCGGCACGTTTGATGCTGAAAGCGAAAAGAAAACTAAGGTAATATGCGACTTGAATACTAACTACCGCAATAAATGCGTAAAATAGTATTGAGGGAATTGTCATTAATACTTAAGAATGTTGAGGTGCGCTACAGTCTTTGTATTCCTCTGGTAATTTTCCACAAAAACCACAAGCTTCACCTTCTTTGTTTAGCATTGGGTTTTGGCTTGCACAAGTACCTGCAAATTTGCCGTCTTTTTTTGCCCATATTTTTATAGCGATTCCTGCTACTGCTAGAGCTAATAATCCTAATGTAAGAAATAGTAATTTCATCTGTTGATATCTATTATGTTTTAATTGCCAGATAGGAACACCTTTAGTCATTCCATATTCATATTAAATCTGAAATTAAAGATGTTTCACTTAAATGAATAAGTTTATTGCAAAGATAATGCTTTTACATTTATTCTTTACTTATTTTGGTGTGACTTAACTTGTTGAATCTGTGTCTTATTACTAAATAAATATTTTTACTAACTAATTAATTTAAGAATTATGAAAAAATTATTCGCTGAGTTCTTCGGAACATTTTGGCTTGTGTTTGGTGGTTGTGGTAGTGCAATATTTGCAGCTGGTTTCCCTGAATTAGGAATTGGATTTCTAGGGGTTGCGTTGGCATTTGGTCTTACTGTATTAACAATGGCTTTTGCTGTTGGTCACATTTCTGGAGGTCATTTTAATCCTGCTGTGTCAATAGGGCTATGGGCTGGAGGAAAGTTTGAAGCTAAAGATTTATTAGGTTATATTGTTGCTCAAGTTGTTGGAGCTATTGCTGCGGCTGCTGTTTTATTTCTTATAGTATCAGGTAAATCTGGTTTTGATGGAGTAGGTGGTTTTGCTGCTAATGGTTACGATGCTTTATCTCCTGGAGGTTTTAATATGATGTCGGCGTTAGTTGCAGAAGTCGTTTTAACAGCATTCTTTTTAATCGTTATTTTAGGAAGTACTAATGTTAGAGCTCCTAAAGGTTTTGCTCCAATTGCTATTGGATTGGCGTTAACGTTAATACACTTAATAAGTATTCCTATTACAAATACATCTGTAAATCCTGCCAGATCATTAAGTCAGGCTATTTTTGCCGATGGTGCTTATTTATCACAGGTTTGGTTATTTTGGGTTGCTCCAATTGTAGGTGCTATTATTGGTGGTATTATTCACAAATCATTCTTTGAGAAAGCATAATTTTTTTAGATTTTGAACAAAAAGAGGCGCAATTTAAATTGCGCCTCTTTTTTAGGATTAATTAACTAAATTTAGTTTTCTTTTAAAGAAATTTCAGCAACTTCCGTGTCGTTTTCGCTTGCACTATCTCCTTTAGTACCAATTTTAATACTTAGTGCTAAGGCATCTTCCATGTATGGAATCTGTTTCAACTTACGGTCAGATTCATCTAAAATACCTAAGTTAACCATACGGTCTTGTAATTCAGCCCAAATTTGATATTGTTGCTCTTTGGGTAATTGAGGCAACGTAATAACATCAATCATAGACGTTTTTTCAACCGGATTAATGTAGGCAACTGTTTTTAAGTTTTTCGCTCGTTCGTTACCATTAATCACATATTTTTTAGAATCTGGGTTATTGAGTTTTAATAACTCTCTAGAGAGTTCTTCTAATTTAGAATTATTTTTTTCAATATCACTTCTAAGGTCAAAAATCTCTTCAACAACAACATTGTTTTCGCTATTTAAATCTACGTTTTTCTGATAGAGCATAAATGAGGTGACTCCAAACATTATAGCGGCAGCACTTGCAGCGATGCTATACCAAGGTGTTTTTTTGTTTTGCGCTAATGGAGTGACTTTGGTGTCTTTAGGTGCTTCTATAGATTCTAAAATATCTCCTAAAATATAATCAGGTGCATCAACAGCACCTGCTTTTGCTATAATTTCTAAATTATCTTGAAGTTTTTCATAAGCTTGCGCGGCTTCAGGATAAGTAGAAATAAAGTGTTCTACTTCTTCGGATTGTTCCAAAGAAAGGTCTCCGACCAAATACTTATTAAGTAAGTCAGAATTTAAAAAGTTGTGTAATTTTTTTTCCATGATCAAATAATTTATGGATTGTAAACTTTTTTCAGTTCTCTCAATCCTATTTTTAATCTAGATTTAATAGTGCCTAGCGGAATGTCTAATTCGTCACTAGCTTCTTGTTGTGTCATACCCTGAAAAAACAAGGCATCTAACACAATTTGATATTTTTCTTCTAGCCCTCCAACATGCTTTTTAATGTCCATGACATCTTCGTTAAAATTTGTTGTTGGTAAGATATATACGTTAGAAGTTTCAATTTGGACTTCTTTATGGTAGCGATTATTAAAACTTCTTAGTTTATCTATAGCGGTATTGCGGGCTATTCTAAATAACCAAGTAAAGAGTTTTGCTTTGGAAGGATCGTACTTTGAGTGGTTTTTCCATACTTTAATAAAGGTTTCTTGCAAAGCATCTTGAGCAACTTCTTCATTAATTGTAATTTTTAAGATAACACCATAAAGGCTATTTGAATAATTTTCATACAATAAATTCAAGGCACGTTTATCTCCTTTTTGGAGATAATCAATAATATTTTGTTCTGTAGGTGTTATACTCAAAATGTTAAAGTCTTGTTTTTGTGATTTTTAAAACGTCCTAATTGAATTTCTGAACGTAAATATAATTAAATACACCTAACAACGGTGCTCAATTTAAAGTATTAGAATGGTTTTATCTTCATAGGAGGTTGATTAATAGCAATATCATAAAAATTATTCTAAATTCAAAAGTCACAATTCAAATTGTGACTTTTGCTTTATATAATATTCACTTCAGTTTCAATACAAATATTAAATAACCGCTTGACCGTTTTTTGAATTAATTGTGCTAATTCATAAATTTCTTGTCCTGTGGCATCTCCATAGTTTACTAAAACTAAAGCCTGCTTATTATGAACACCGTAATCATTAAAGCGTTTACCTTTAAATCCTGCTTTTTCAATGAGCCATCCTGCCGGTATTTTTATGGCGTCATCTGATATTTTATAAGATGGTACTTCTGGGAAATGACGTTCTAATTCATTAAAATCTTCTGATGAAATTATAGGATTCTTGAAAAAACTTCCACTGTTACCAATTTCTTTTGGGTCTGGTAATTTACTTTTTCTAATCGCAATTACTGCATTTGAAATGTCTTGAATCGTTGGCTTGCTAATGCTTTTCGATTCTAATTCATTTCTAATGACGCCATAATCAGTGTGTAATTGATGGTTTTTCTTTGTCAGTCGAATATTTACACTTGTAATTATGAATTGTCCTTTTAGCTCTTGTTTAAATATAGATTCTCTATAACCAAAGTTGCAATCCGATTTTGAGAAGGTTTTTATGGTTTGGTCGTGTATTTTTAGTGCTTCACAGCTTTCAAAAACATCTTTAAGTTCAACTCCATAAGCGCCAATATTTTGAATTGGAGCTGTGCCAATATTACCAGGAATAAGAGCTAAGTTTTCTATACCTCCGTAGTTGTGCTTTAGACACCAAAGCACAAAGTTGTGCCAGTTTTCACCAGCCATGGCTTTAATAATAACAGTGTTTTCAGTTTCACTAAGAACTTCAATACCTTTTAAATTAATATGAAGCACTAAGGCTTCAATATCTTTAGTTAACAACATGTTACTTCCTCCGCCTAAAACAAATATTGGAGCGTTATTATTGTTTTTTAAAACGGTACAAAGGCTTTCTATTGAGCTAATATCACAATACGATTGCGCTTTAGCATCAATACCAAAGGTGTTAAACGATTTTAAAGAAGCATTGTTGATAATAGTCATTAGTCTTTATATACTTTTAATGCTTCTTCTAAGATCTTAACGGCTGTTTTTAAACTGTCATTATTTAAAACGTAAGCAATACGGATTTGATTTAAACCAACTCCAGGAGTTGAATAGAAACCTGCTGCAGGAGCCACCATTACAGTGTTGTTATTATAATCAAAGGATTCTAAAAGCCATTTGGCAAAATGATCTGAATTTTTTACTGGTAATTCTGCAATACAATAGAAAGCTCCATTTGGCTTTGCTACTTTGACTCCTTCAATTTTTTCTAACGCTGAAATAAGTGTGTTTCTGCGTTTTACGTATTCGGCTTTTACATCATCAAAATAACTTTGAGGTGTCTCTAATGCTGCTTCACTTGCTATTTGTGCTAGAGTAGGAGGACTCAATCTTGCTTGTGCAAATTTTAAAGCAGTTTTTGTAAATTCTTTGTTTTTTGACACTAAATAACCAATTCGTGCACCGCACATGCTATAGCGTTTAGAAACCGAATCAATAACAATAGCGTGTTCTTCTAAGCCTGGTTCTTGTAAAATAGAATAATGTTCAGCGCCATCGTACACAAACTCTCGGTATACTTCGTCTGCAATTAAAAATAAATCATGTTTTTTTACAATAGCGGCAAGCTGTTTTATTTCTTCCTTAGAGTATAAGTAACCTGTAGGGTTTCCTGGATTACAAATTAATATGGCTTTTGTTTTTGGTGTAATTAATTTTTCAAACGCTTCAATCGGTGGTAATGCAAAATTATCTTCAATTTTAGAAATTACAGGAACAACATTCACTCCAGAAGCGGTTGAAAAGCCGTTGTAATTAGCATAAAATGGCTCAGGAATGATGATTTCGTCACCTTCGTCCATAATGCTTCCAAAAGCAAATAAAAGTGCTTCACTACCGCCTGTTGTAACTATAATATCGTTGTGAGAAACCTCAATTGAATTGCGCTTATAATATTCCGCTATTTTTAGTCTATAACTCTCAGAGCCTTCAGATCTACTATACGCCAAAGTTTCGAGGGTGTTATTTTTTATAGCATCAAGTGCGACTTGAGGAGTTTTTATATCTGGCTGACCTATATTAAGGTAGTAAATGTTTTTTCCTTTTTTTTGAGCTTCTTCAGCATAAGGTACCAATTTTCTAATTGGCGATTCTGGCATGTGGATGCCTTTGTTTGATATTGATGGCATTTGGTATTGGTTTTAAAATGCTAAGTTCTGAAAAATCTTAAAGTTTATAAGGAAAAAATACAAAAAAAATGAGCACTCAATTTGAGTGCTCATTTTTATGTTATTAAATGTATTCTTGATTATTGCTCAATCATACTTTTACTTTTCTTTTCTAAAACGCTAGTTTTATTAGAATCTACAACTAAGCCTTTTATTTTAAGCGCTACTGTTGGAGTTTCTGCATTAGAAAAAACCGTAATTGTTTTTCTAATTGGGTTAACTCGTTTTGTATCGTATTTTACTTCAATCTGACCCGTTTCTCCTGGCATAATTGGTCCTTCAGGTTTTTTAGGGACAGTACACCCACAAGTCGATTTTACTTTAGAAATGACTAAAGGGGCATTTCCTGTATTGGTAAATTCAAATACTCTTACACCATCTGAACCTTTTTCAATGGTACCATAGTCAATAACATCTGTCTTAAATTCTATCTTTGCTACTTTTTCTTGAGCAAAAGAACCTAAACTCATTAATCCTACAAATAATACTACTATTAAATTTTTCATCATTTTAATTTTAAAATTGATTAGTCAAAACTAGGCACTTTTTCATTCCTAACAAAATTTTTTAGTTGTATTACGCTTCATTTAACAGATTTTATGGGTTCTGAATTCATATTGTTACCCTAATAATTTTGCAAAAAAGGAATTATAAGTACTTTTGCTTGTTATATTACAAAAACAATACCAAACATGGAAATTCCTTCTAAATATAATGCGTCGTCAGTAGAAAGTAAATGGTACGATTACTGGATGCAGCACAATTACTTTCATTCTAAACCAGACGAAAGAGAACCTTATACTATAGTGATTCCTCCTCCTAATGTAACAGGAGTGTTACACATGGGACACATGTTGAATAATACCATTCAAGATGTCTTAATTCGTCGTGCACGTTTATTGGGTAAAAATGCCTGTTGGGTACCTGGTACAGATCATGCCTCAATAGCCACTGAAGCTAAAGTTGTAGCTAAACTTAAAGCGCAAGGGATTGATAAAAACGATTTGACTAGAGAAGCGTTTTTAGCGCATGCTTGGGAATGGACCGAAGAGTATGGAGGTGTTATTTTAGACCAACTGAAGAAACTGGGATGTTCTTGTGATTGGGATCGTACAAAATTTACTATGGATGACGATATGTCGGAAGCTGTAATTAAGGTGTTTGTTGACTTATACAATAAAGGTCTTATTTATAGAGGATACCGTATGGTGAATTGGGATCCGGAAGCAAAAACAACCTTGTCTGATGAAGAAGTCATTCATGTTGAAAAACAAGGTTTACTTTATTATTTAGAGTATAAAGTTGAAGGTAGTGATGAAAAATTAACCATCGCAACCACACGACCAGAGACGATTTTTGGTGATACGGCTATTTGTATTAACCCAAATGATGAACGTTTTACACATTTAAAAGGTAAGAAAGCGATTGTGCCTATTTGTGGACGTGTTATTCCTATTATAGAAGATGAGTATGTGGATGTTGAATTTGGTACAGGTTGTTTAAAAGTAACTCCTGCTCATGATGAAAATGATAAAGTATTAGGAGATAAGCATCAATTAGAAGTTATCGATATTTTTAATGCCGATGCTAGTTTAAATAGCTTTGGGGTGCATTACGAAGGTCAAGATCGTTTTGTTGTTAGAAAAGCCATTACAAAAGAATTGGAAGAGGCTGGTGTTTTAGTGAAAACTGAAAATCATATTAATAAAGTAGGAACATCAGAACGTACAAAAGCAGTTATAGAGCCAAGGTTGAGTGATCAATGGTTTTTAAAGATGGAAGATTTAGCACAACCTGCTATTGATGCCGTTTTAAAAACAGGAGAAGTGAAATTATTTCCAAAGAAATTTGAAAATACCTATCGCCATTGGATGGAGAATATTCGCGATTGGAACATTTCGCGTCAATTGCTTTGGGGACAACAAATCCCTGCCTATTTCTATGGCGATGGAAAAGAAGATTTTGTAGTTGCAGAAAATATTGAAGAAGCTGTTAAGCTTGCAAGAGAGAAAACTTCAAACGCAGAGCTTCAAGCTTCAGATTTAACACAAGATACAGATGCTTTAGATACTTGGTTTAGTTCTTGGCTTTGGCCAATGAGTGTGTTTGATGGGATTAGAAATCCTGAAAACGAAGAAATAAAATATTATTACCCAACAAACGATTTGGTAACTGGGCCAGATATTCTATTTTTCTGGGTAGCCCGTATGATTATTGCGGGTTATGAATATAAAGATGAAAAACCTTTTGAGAATGTTTATTTAACTGGATTAGTTAGAGATAAACAACGACGTAAAATGTCGAAGTCTTTAGGAAATTCACCTGATGCTTTAAAACTTATTGAAGAATACACTGCCGATGGAGTTAGAGTAGGATTACTGTTAAGTTCTGCAGCAGGAAACGATTTAATGTTTGATGAAGCCTTATGCCAACAAGGAAAAGGTTTTGGGAATAAAATATGGAATGCATTTCAATTAACCAATCTATGGGAAGTTGCAGATATAGCACAACCTAACTCTAGTAAAATAGCTTTAGAATGGTATGAAGCTAAATTTCAATCTGTATTAGTAGAGATAGAAGATCACTTTAGTAAATACAGATTAAGTGATGCTTTAATGTCTATTTATAAATTGATTTATGATGATTTTTGTGGTTGGATGTTAGAGATGGTAAAACCAGCATATCAGCAGCCAATAGATAGAACGACCTATGAAAAAGTGATGTCTATTTTTGAAGATAACTTAAAAATAGTTCATCCATTTATGCCGTTTTTAACTGAGGATATCTGGCATTATATTAAAGAACGTTCACCGGAAGAAGCTTTAATCATTTCAAAGTGGCCAGAAGCAAAGCCAATTAATGAAGCTTTGATTTCTGAATTTGAATTTGCATCTGAAGTGATTTCTGGATTAAGAAACATCAGAAAACAAAAGAATATTGCGTTTAAAGATGCCATTGGTTTTTCTGTCGTTAATAATGAAAATGTAAAACCTACGTTTGATGAAGTTATCTCAAAATTAGGCAACCTTGAAAGCTTTGAATATGTAACAGAAGCTGTTGAAGGAGCATTAACATACAGAGTAAAATCTAATGAGTACTTTATTCCTATGGAAGGAAGTATTGATGTTGAAGCTGAAATTAAAAAGTTAACCGAAGAATTAAACTATACGGAAGGCTTCCTTAAATCTGTCCAAAAGAAATTATCTAATGAGCGATTTGTTGCTGGTGCTCCAGAACAAGTGGTGGCTTCTGAGAAAAAGAAAGAAGCAGATGCTTTAGCTAAGATAGAAACGATAAAAGCAAGTTTAGCGAGTTTAAAATAGAGCTTGTCACATTAAGATATTGTAAAAAAAGACTGCTGATAAAGCGGTCTTTTTTTATTTACCACTCATTAATTTTATTACTATCTAACTTTATAAAAATAAACAGTAAAATAGTAAAACCCCAAAGTCCTGAGCCACCATAACTAAAAAAGGGTAAGGGAATACCGACAGTAGGTATTAAGCCCATTACCATACCTATATTAATGGTGAAATGTACAAATAGAATAGAAGCGACACCATAGCCATATACACGACTAAATTGCGATTTTTGAGCCTCAGCCAAATATAAAATCCGAATAATTAACAGTACAAAGGTTAGTACAACTAAACTCGTTCCTATAAATCCCCATTCTTCACCTACAGTACTAAAAATATAATCGGTATGTTGTTCTGGTACAAATTTACCTGTTGTTCTCGTGCCTTGTAAGAAGCCTTTACCTGAAATGCCACCTGAACTTATCGCCTGTTCCGATTGAATAAGGTTATAGGCCTCTTCTTTTTTCATGCGTTTTAACTTGGCAGGATCTTTTTCTAAGCGCAACCAAAGACTAATTCTATTTTGTTGATGTGTTTTTAAGCCATGCTGATAAAATAGTTGAACTCCATAAGAGAACACTACTGCAACTATAAACACAACGATATACTGTAAAATAGAACCTCTTTTTTTCTTTCTAATAAAATAAACACAAGTGGTTATAACAGCTACCGTAATGGCGGTTATAACAATCCCAAATTTTAGAGCTAAAACAGCAAGTATTATAAGCGATAAGGCGATTATTAAATAGACTTGTTGTAAGCCTTCACGATAAAAAACAAAGAAAAATGCTAAATAGACAATTGTACTTCCTGCATCATTTTGTAATAAGATGAGTAAGGCGGGAAATAATATAATAGCCGCAACCCTAAGCTGATCTTTTATGGTGGTCATGTTGGTTTGAAGGTCACTAATATATTTAGCGACAGCTAATGCGGTAGCGAATTTTGCAAACTCACTGGGTTGTATAGTCATGCTACCAATGCCATACCATGAGCGTGCTCCATTAACATCTTTTCCGAAAATGAAAAGTCCTATTAAAGCCAGCATAGCAATTAAATAAATAATACTAGCAAACCGTTCATAGAACTTGGCTTCAAATGACAAAATAAACACAATAAGAAGGGCGGTTAGTCCTATAAATACAAGGTGTTTTCCGTAAAGTTGACTGGTGTCAAAATAGCTAGTGATTTCACCTTCGTGTGAAGCGGATAATATATTTAAATACCCAAAGCCAAGTAATAATAAAAATAGAATGATGGTAATCCAATCAAACTTAAAATGTCTTTGGTTTTCTCTTAACATGAAGGCTTACGATTTTACGGAGCTAGGGGTGTCACTTTTAATAGGGTAATTTTCTTCGGTGGCATAGTTTTCAATTACTTGAAGCTTAGCTTCACCATTAATTTTAAAAGGTTTCCCTGAATATGGTTTTTTGTATTCGTCTTCAAGACTATGGGTGAAAATCCAATCTTCTAAATCGGTTCTCGTAATATGCCCTTTAATATATTTTTCAATCATTAAACTTGCCATTCGGCCCGCAAAACGACCTCCCCAATAACCGTTTTCAACAAAAACAGCAATGGCAATCTTTGGATTGTCTTTTGGAGCAAATGCCACAAATATAGAATGGTCAGTAAGTTGGGTTTTTACACTATCTATTTTTATGAAATTTTCTGCAGTCCCTGTTTTTCCACAAATATCAATACCAGGAATTCTTATGTGTTTTGCTGTACCTTCATTATAAACATCAAACATACCTTGAATCACAGGTTCAAAATGACGTTTGTCAATGGTTGTATGTTTTGGTGTCGTGTATTTCTCGGGAATGGTTTCTCCTTCAATATTTTTTACAATGTGTGGTGTGTAATAATAACCGCGATTTCCTATTGCTGCAGCCATATTAGCCAACTGAATTGGAGTGGCTTCAACTTCTCCTTGGCCAATAGCATTAGAAACAATATAGGTTGAGCCCCATCGATTGTCGCCGTATTGCCTGTCGTAATAGTCACCATCAGGAATGCGTCCAGGTTGGCCAACCGATAAATCGTTATTTAGAAAATTACCTAAGCCAAAACTTTTGGCATGATTAGCCCAAATATTCATGCCTTTTCCAGCATCATCATATTTGTCAACAATACGACGATAAACATTTACAAAATAGGAATTACAAGATTGTGCAATCCCATTGTTCATATCAACAGGACTTTTATGGTGGTGACAACCTGTTAAGCGTCTGTTACCATAATAATACCCCATTCGGCATGAGAATGTATCGTCAACCGAAACAACTCCTTCTTGTAATCCAATGAGGGCGTTTATGACTTTAAATGGTGATCCCGGAGGATATTGTGCTTGTAAACCTCTGTCAAAAGTTGGTTTATTTACTTTGTCTAAGAATAATCTCGAAAAATTTTTGTTTCGTTCTCGTCCTACTAATAAGTTTGGGTTGTAACTTGGTCCTGTAACCATTGCCAATATCTCACCACTACTCGGGTCAATGGCAACAATACCTCCGCGTTTATGTTTCATGAGCAATTCACCATAAGCTTGCAAATCAGAATCAATGGTGATAGTGACATCTTTTCCTGGTTGTGGTAAGGTGTCTAAGACTCCATTTTTAAATGGACCAATGTTTTTATTAAATCTATCTTTTTGAATAAACTTAATACCCTTAACCCCTCGCAAGATTTTTTCGTAGGTTTTTTCTATGCCTTGTTTTCCAATAAGATCACCTAATGTATAGTAGGCATCATTTTCGATTGTTTTACGATTAACCTCTCCCAAATCACCTAGTACATTGGCTCCAATATTTGTTTGGTAGGATCTAAGGGAACGTTTTTGAATATAAAACCCTTCAAATTTTCGCATTTTCTCTTGAAGAACAGCATAATCTTTTTTTGAAAGCTGAGGAACAAAAGGCGAGGGTAGTCTAGGCGAATAATGTCTTGCCTTTTCTAATTTTCTATCGTAATCTTCTCGTGTAATTTTTAAAAGGCTGCAGAACTCTTCAATTTCTAAGGAGTCTAAAGGAGCGACTTCTCTAGGAATAACCATAACATCATACGATGGTTGGTTGGCTACAAGCAATTTTCCATTTCGGTCATAAACATAACCACGTTTAGGGTAGCTATATTCTTTTCTGATGGCATTGTCTTCAAAAATATTATAGGCGGTACTATCATAAACCTGAAGATAAAATAAACGCCCAATAAAAACCAGACCAACAAGGATAACAGTTATTAATAGTAGCAGTTTTCTCATTTTCGGTTTCGGCTAAATAAAATTATAATCAATACACTAAGAATAATAGTGAAAATACTAGAAAATAACGTCTTTTGAAGGGTTAAAAGTATGTTGGAAATGTTAAAAATTTCTAATGAGAATAATATCAAATGATGAATAACGGTTCCTAAAGAAATATAAGTTATTAAGCTACCAATATCTGTAGAACTAAATTTAATACTTTGATGTTCATATAGCATTCCAAATGAGCTTTTAAGTAAAATAGGTCTTATGTAGGCTAAGCTAACAGCTGCAGCTGCATGTACTCCTCCCGAATCTGAAAACATGTCTACAAGCATACCTAATAAAAAACTAACTAATAAAAGGGCTAATCGCTCTTCTCTAATTGGAAATAGAAAAATAAAAATGATATAGATATAAGGATTTATATATCCTAAGAAATTGATATGATTGCAAATGACTACTTGTAATAATAGTAGTAAAATGAACCTTGCGATATTTATGCCTGCAACACTATTCATTACTACGTTTTTCTAATACACTAATTTCTGTACGATCTAAATTTTCTAAAATATAAACGGTTCCAATGTTAGTCATGTCATTAAACAATTTGACTTGTATTGTATAGGTATCTCCGCTTATATCAGTTTCAAAACTCGTAATAGTTCCTATACCAATGCCTTTAGGGAAAATGGAAGATTCTCCTCCGGTTTGAATGGTGTCACCAACTTTTACAGGTGCAAATTGAGAGACATCTTCAAGTTGAACATAAACGGGTGATTTTCCATTCCATGTTAAAGAGCCAATATGGTTGGTTGATTTTATTTTAGCATTAATTCTACTTTTGATATTGAGTATAGATAATGCTGTCGAATAGTTCTTTGATGTATTGTCTATAATTCCAATAATTCCATTAGATGTAATAACACCAAAATCACGTTTTATGCTATCATTTTCACCTTTGTTTAAGGTGATATAGTTATTGGGTGCAGAATAACTGTTTTTATAAACATCTGCAATAGTAACTCTGTATTTTTCCTTAGCGTAAGTACTGTCAATATAAGACGAATCATTTGCGACATCAAGATTGAGTAAGCGTTCTCTTAATTGTTTGTTTTCTTCCGCTAGAATATCGTTTTTTGTTTTTAAATCGAAATACTGATCTACAGAATTCATAGTACCATAAACACCGCCAGTTAAACCATTGGCTGAATTTATGAATTTACTCCTATGATAAGAATGCGATTGAATGGTTAAAGCTAAGGCAATACTAAAAAGCAATAAAAACAACAGAAAGGTTTTGTTTCTTATAACAAAATTGAATATTTGTTGCATTATATTACGTCTTATTTAATCAATACGCTTTTGTATTTAGGTAAGTTTTTAAGCACAATACCAGTACCTCTTACTACGGCTCTTAATGGGTCTTCTGCAATATAAACAGGTAAGTCTGTTTTTTGAGATAAACGTTTGTCAAGACCTCTTAACATTGATCCACCACCAGCTAAATAAATTCCGGTATTGTAAATGTCTGCTGCTAATTCTGGAGGGGTTTGTGATAACGTTTCCATTACAGAATCTTCAATACGTAAAATAGATTTGTCTAAAGCTTTTGCAATTTCACGAAATGATATTTGAACTTGTTTAGGTTTTCCTGTTAACAAATCACGACCTTGAACACTCATGTCTTCTGGTGGCAATTCTAAATCTTCAGTAGCTGCACCAATCTGAATTTTAATTTTTTCAGCAGTTCTATCTCCAACATATAAGTTATGTTGCGTTCTCATGTAATAAATGATATCGTTTGTAAATACGTCACCTGCAACTTTTACAGATTTGTCACAAACAATACCTCCAAGAGCAATTACTGCGATTTCGGTAGTACCACCACCGATATCAACAATCATGTTTCCTTTTGGTTGCATAATATCTACACCAATACCAATGGCAGCTGCCATTGGTTCGTGTATTAAATAAACTTCTTTACCATTTACGCGCTCACAAGATTCTTTTACCGCTCGCATTTCTACTTCTGTAATTCCAGAAGGAATACAAACGACCATTCGTAATGCTGGGTTAAAAAATTTCTTCTTTAATGCAGGGATGTTTTTAATAAACATGCTAATCATTTGCTCCGAAGCATCAAAATCTGCAATTACACCATCTTTCAATGGACGAATTGTTTTAATGTTTTCGTGCGTTTTTCCTTGCATCATGTTGGCTTCTTTACCAACGGCTATTATTTTTCCGCTAATGCGGTCTCTTGCTACTATCGAAGGATTATCAACAACAACCTTGTCGTTGTGGATGATCAGTGTATTTGCGGTTCCTAAATCTATGGCTATTTCTTCCGTTAAGAAATCAAAAAATCCCATGTGCTGTTATAAATTATTTGGGTTATTCTCGTCTACTAATTAAGACTATCTGTAAATGTAGTAAATAATACGATATTTATACGATATTCGACGTTTATTGATAGATTTTTTTTGTTTTTTATGACGCTTTTATAAATGCTGTCTTCAGCGTGAGGGTTTTATAAAAAAATAGAGCCTAGAAATAAGATAGTTATGCGTCTTAGTTCTAGGCTCAATATACTTACTAAATTAATAATTTTTAGTGTTTAAAATGGCGTGTGCCTGTAAAAACCATCGCAACGTTATTTTCGTTACAATAGTTAATACTTAACTCATCTTTTATAGAGCCACCTGGTTGAATCACAGCAGTGATACCAGCATTATCTGCAATCTCTACGCAATCTGGGAATGGAAAAAAAGCATCACTAGCCATAACCGCTCCTTTTAAATCGAAATTAAAAGATTGTGCTTTGTGTATTGCTTGGTTTAGGGCATCAACTCTACTTGTTTGTCCGGTTCCACTAGCGCACAATTGTTTGTTTTTAACAAGAACAATCGTATTCGATTTGGTGTGCTTACAAATTTTTGAAGCAAATATTAAATCGTCTAATTCATTTGACGTTGCCGTTGTAGTTGTAACGGCTTTTAAACCTTCAAGTGTATCTGTAACATTATTTCTATCCTGAACTAAAACACCATTCAAACAACTTCTTACGTTGGTTTGTGGCATCTCTATATCTTTTAATATTAAAAGGATTCTGTTTTTCTTACCTTTTAGGATTTCTAGAGCTTCAGCGGAATAAGAAGGAGCAATAACGACTTCACAGAATAGTTTGTGAATTTCTTCAGCAGTAGCGACATCTATTTCAGAATTACTGATTAAGACACCTCCAAACGCAGAGACAGGGTCTCCTGCTAAGGCATCAACATAGGCTTGGTGCAAAGTGTCACGTTGCGCTAAACCACAGGCGTTGTTATGTTTTAAAACAGCAAATGTCGGAGCGTCATTTTTAAATTCGAGCATTAAATTTACGGCAGCATCGACGTCTAAAAGATTATTATAGCTTAATTCTTTACCGTGAAGTTTTGTGAAAATTTCATCAAAATCACCAAAAAAGAATCCTTTTTGATGTGGGTTCTCGCCATATCGTAAAACTTTACCTTTGTTTTCGGAAATTTTTAAAGACGGAATTTCATGATTTTTGTTGAAGTAATTAAAAATTGCAGCATCGTAATGAGACGATACATTAAATGCTTTTGCAGCAAATTGTTTTCTATCCGCTTCAGAAGTTTCTCCATTTTTAGTTTCAAGTAACTCTAAAAATTCAGCATAGTCATCTACAGAAGACACGCAAGTGACATCAGCATAATTTTTAGCAGCGGCTCTAATTAAAGAAATACCTCCAATGTCAATTTTCTCAATAATATCCTGATTACTTGCTCCAGAAGCTACCGTTTTTTCGAAAGGGTAGAGATCTACAATAACGACATCAATCTGTGGAATGTCAAATTCTTTTAATTCAGCAATATCACCTTCGTGATTTTGACGATTTAAAATACCTCCAAATACTTTAGGGTGGAGTGTCTTAACACGTCCTCCTAATATGGAAGGGTAAGAGGTGATATCTTCGACTGGTACGACGTTGATACCTAAATCTTTGATAAATTTTTCAGTGCCTCCTGTAGAATAAATGGTCACATTGAGATCGTTTAATTTTTTAACGATAGGTGCTAATCCATCTTTACTAAATACCGAAATTAGTGCCGATGAAATGGTTTTGTTGTTCATAATGTTGTGTTGTGTTTTAGATGCTGCAAAAGTAAACATATTCAAAAAGAAAAGCTTGGTGCAAAAACGAGTTTCTTTAAGTTTTTTGTAACAATATATTGTTGAAAACGTCCTATCTTTAAAATGTTTTAAAACACCCCTTGCATGCTAGTCTATTTTCGTTTACTAAAAGAGAGTTTTTCGTTTGCTATAAATGCACTTCGAAACAATAAACTCAGAACATTTTTGTCGCTTTTAGGTGTAACTGTTGGTATCTTCTCTATTATTGCTGTGCTTGCCGCTGTGGATTCTTTAGATAAAACGATAACCTCTCAATTAAGTTCCTTAGATAGTAATACCATGTATGTAGCAAATATGTCTTTTGGACCAACAGATGTACCACGTTGGCAAAGAGAAACGTTTGAAGAACTCTCTTATAACGAATATAAAAGTTTAAAATCTAATTTGTCTGAGGCAGAATATGTGGCTTTGCAACTATTTGTAAAGCGTGAAAATATTAGATACGAATCAGAATTAGTAAGTAGTGTAAATACGGTTGTTGTTTCGCATGAATTTATAGATATTCAGGCTATGGAATTTGAAAAAGGTCGTTTTTATAACGAATCTGAATCTAATTCTGGGAGTGCTGTTGTTGTTATTGGTTCCGAAATTGCAAAATCTCTTTTTGGTGAGTTAGAGCCTATTGGGAAAAAAGTTCGGCTTTACGGTCAGAAATTCACGGTTATTGGTGTTGTGAAAAAAGAAGGCTCCGGCATATTTGGAGATAGTAACGATGTTTCCATCTTTCTTCCAGCAAACTATGTGCGAAATCGCTATGGTGATAATAATCCGTTTATGAAATATATTGTGATTATAAAACCTAAAAAAGATGCGGATATAGAAGGTTTAAAAGCAGAAGTTACTCAAATTCTTCGAAATAAAAGAGGTCTAAAACCAGACGAAATAGATACATTTTTTATTAGTGTTATTTCTGGTTTTCAAGATGCTATTGATGAAATTTTAGGCTATATGAATTTAATAGGTTGGATAATAAGTGGCTTCTCACTTTTAGTTGGTGGTTTTGGAATTGCTAATATTATGTTTGTGAGTGTTAAAGAGCGTACTAATCTTATTGGAATTCAGAAATCTCTAGGTGCGAAGAATAAGTTTATACTATTTCAATTTTTATTTGAAGCTGTTATTTTAGCTGTTGTAGGTGGATTGGTAGGTTTATTTTTGGTGTGGATTGGCACTATAATAGGAAGTAGCCTTACGGAAGATTTTGAATTTGTATTGTCACCTTATAATATGGCTCTTGGATTCTTTATTTCTTCGGTAATTGGTTTAATATCAGGAGTGATTCCTGCGCTAACGGCATCAAAACTAGATCCTGTGGAAGCTATACGAACAGGAATGTGATATCGGTTAACAGTCTTGTTTAGTTAGTGTATTCTAATCCGTAAGACCTTGTGTTTTTTTATTTTCCCGTTTAGAATTTAAAAGGACAATTTTATTTTAATAAAGTAGCCACCTCTTTACAAACAAACTCCAAAAAGCGTTCATCAGCTTCTGTAAATGGATCAGGAGTACTAGAATCGATATCTATTTGACCAATGTTTTCGCCGTGGACAAAAATGGGAATTACAATTTCAGCTTTAACTGTCATACTACAAGCGATATAATTATCTTGAGCAGCCACATCTGGTACAACAAAATTTTGATTGCTTATAGCAACCTGTCCGCAAATGCCTTTACCAAATGGAATTATAATATGATCTGTTGGCTCTCCAACGTAAGGCCCTAATTTCAATTCGTCTTTATCTCCGTTTTTAAAGTAGAACCCTACCCAATTATAATAACTTATATTTGCTTCAAGAAGTTCGCAAATCTTCAATAAACGTTGGTCTACAGTAAGATTGTTCTCTGTAACGATAGATTTTATTTCGGGCTTTAAGTCATGTAAATTCATAGGTGTAAAAAACTTTTTGCAAAAGTATCTAAAATACACTGTTTTAAAACGCGGTTTTTATAAATTTAACAACAAACTAACATTAGTAATTTTTTTGAAGACACTTTTTATAAAATATAAATCTGTTATTCGTTTTATCGTTACCTTTTTAGCAGTGTATGGTATTTTAACTATTGGCTATAATGTGTATTTAAATGTGTCTGATGGTTCTAAGTTTTATCCAGATTATTTAACCCATTTAGTGGCAGAGCAGACCAGTTCAATATTAAATAGTTTAGGGTATATAGCTAAGGTTGTCCCTCATCCTAGCGAACCTTCAATGAAAATACTTATCAATGGAAAGTATGTGGCAAGAGTTATTGAAGGATGTAATGCTTTAAGTGTGGTTATTTTATTTTTGTCTTTTATTGTGGCTTTTGCAGGTAAATTTAAAACAACATTGTTATATGGTTTAGCTGGTAGTATAATTATTTATGCCTTTAATTTAATTCGGATTGTAATTTTATCAGTAGGATTATATCATTACCCTTGGAGAAGAGAGGTATTACATACGGTTATTTTTCCAATGTTAATTTATGGTACTGTTTTTATACTTTGGATGGTTTGGGTGAATCGTTTTTCTAAAAATAAGACATCCAATGCATAAAATAGTTACTTATATATTGGTCGGAATACTATTGGTGCTACTAGTACTAATTAGAGCTTATGAAAGCGTTCTGTTTTACGATCCGTATTTAACGTTTTTTGAAAATGACTATTTATATATGGATAGTCCTAGGCGAGAAATTTTAAAACTTGTTTTATTTACATCGTTACGGTTTTTATTAAATACTGTAATTTCATTAGGAATTTTATATCTTATTTTTAAGGATAAAAGTATTGTCAAGTTTTCGGTAATAATCTTTGCTGTGGCCTATGTTTTATTGCTCATTCCTTTTTTGTATTTCGTCATAAATCCAAATCAAGAAGATTACTATTTGTTTTTTAATATTAGACGTTTTTTAATTCAACCAATAGGCTTAATTCTGCTTTTACCAGCGTTCTATTATTATAAACTAAATCGTTAATTGTTTTTTAAAACGATGTCGTCAATTTAATAATTTTGTAGTTTTGCATTGTGAAAATTTCATATTTACATAAAATCTTTTCTGTAGCACTATCATTATTGGTTTTGTTTTCTACACTGTCATTAAGTATAGAGAAGCATTTTTGTGGAGATGTTTTAGTTGATGTGGCTATTTTTTCCGAAAGTAAAACATGCGGTATGGAAGTTTCGGAAATGAAACAGACAGACGATGTTACAAAAGACTGTTGTAAAAATGAAGTTGATGTTATTGAAGGAATTTCTGATTTAACTATTAATTCAGTTGAAGATTTTGATTTTATTCATCAACAGGTCTTATTTGCTTATAGCTATTCCTACATCAATCTTTTTGAAGGTTTACCAAGCTTGGTTATTCCTTATAGTAATTACTTACCTCCAACATTAGTAAAAGATATTCATCGCTTAGATGAAGTTTACCTTATTTGATTCAGATATAACTCTTAACGAAATAGGAAGCACATCAAGGTGTGTAGTTAGTTGTACCTGAAATTCAAAAAAAATGAAAAAATATTTATTTATAAAATTTATGTTCTTGTCGCTAATATTGTCTGCGCAAGATCAATTAAAAGGAGTTGTTTTAGAAACCAGCAGCGGAAAAGAAATGCCATTACCTGGTGCCAATGTGTATTGGTTAGGCTCATCAATTGGAGCAATTACAAATGAAGATGGGGTATTTGTGTTACCTTATAAATTTTCTTATAATGAGTTAGTAATTAGTTATGTTGGTTTTAAGTCGGATACGATTACAATAAAAGAAAATCAATATATAACGCATATCTTACAGGCTAGTGATGAGTTGGATGCTGTGGAAATTACATCGCGTAAACAAGCTACTCGAAAATCGTATTTGCAAGCCTCTAATACTTTTACCGTTACTAGTGCCGAATTGTTAAAAGCGGCCTGCTGTAACTTGGCGGAAAGTTTTGAAACCAATCCGTCAATAGACGTGAATTTTGCAGATGCGATTTCTGGGACAAAACAGATAAAAATGTTGGGGTTGAATTCTCCTTATATTTTAATAGCAACAGAAAATATTCCTGCTATAAGAGGTGCATCTCAGGCTTATGGTTTGAGTTTTATTCCAGGCACTTGGGTAGAAAGTATTCAGATTACTAAAGGAACAGGTAGTGTGGTTAATGGATTTGAAAGCATTGCAGGTCAGATTAATGCCGAATTGGTAAAACCTTCTACAGATGATAAATTATTTGTAAACCTTTACGGGGCCTCTAGTGAGCGTTTAGAGCTAAATACTCACATTAATACTATAGTTTCAGATAAGTGGAGTACAGGCTTGTATGTGCATGGAAATACACATCAGGAAAAGCATGATGTTAATGATGATGGATTTTTAGATATGCCTTTGTATAATCAGATTAATGTTATGAATCGTTGGCAATACACCAATGCAGAAAAAGGAGTAGTGAGCTTTATTAATTTGAGATATCTTAATGATGAAAAACAGGCAGGACAAGTCGATTTTGAGCCAAAACGTGATAAAGGTACTACGAATTTTTGGGGAAGTGAGATTGATACAGAGCGTTTTGAAGTTACTACAAAATTAGGTTATGTAAATCCAGAAATCCCATATCAAAGTATTGGGTTTCAAACGGCCTTTAGTCATCATCAACAAGAATCATACTTTGGGTTAAATCAGTATGATATTAAGCACAATAGTTTTTATTCGAACTTAATATATAATTCTATTATTTCAGATTCGAGACATAAAGTAAAAACAGGATTAAGCTTTACATACGATCATTATAATGAGCTTGTAAACAGTACAAATTACAAGCGTACAGAGAATTCTGTTGGTGGTTTTTTTGAATATGCTTTTGATAATTTAGATAAACTATCATTAACAGCCGGAGTACGAGTAGACCAGCACAATAGACTAGGATTTTTTGTAACACCGCGCTTGCATGTACGTTATACACCTTGGGAGAAATCTGCATTACGCGCCTCAATAGGGAGAGGGAAACGTAGTGCTAATATTTTTGCAGAAAACCAGAATATGTTTTCAAGCTCAAGACAGATTAATATTTTAAATTCAAATGGCAAAATCTACGGATTAGATCCTGAAATTGCATGGAATTATGGCATTAGCTACCTACAAGGGTTTAATTTATTTAATAGAAAAGCCGATGTAACTTTTGATTTTTATAGAACCGATTTTCAGAATCAAGTGGTTGTGGATTGGGAAAATCCTTATGAAGTCAATTTTTATAATTTAGAAGGAGATAGCTATGCAAATAGTTTTCAGTTTGAATTTAATTATAATGCTTTTGAACATTTTGATGTACGAATGGCTTATAAGTATTACGACATTAAAACGGATTATAATTCTGGTAAATTAGAAAAACCTTTAGTGCCAAAGCATCGTTTATTTGCAAATGCATCGTATGAAACTGTTATTAAAGAAAGTGGGGCACAGTGGAAGTTTGATGCCACCTATAATTGGTTAAGTGCTCAGCGTTTTCCTAGTACAGATTTAAGTCCTTCTCAATTTCAATTGGCCGATAAAACACCAACAGTTGGCACCTTAAATCTACAAGTTACTAAAGTGTTTTCTCCGAAATTTGAAGTATATTTAGGAGGAGAAAACGTAACAAATGTGCGACAAGATAACCCCGTAGTTAGCGCAGATAATCCATTTGGTTCAAATTTTGATAGTAATTTTGTGTATGGTCCAATTTATGGTAGTATGTATTATGCCGGCCTACGTTTTAGAATAAAATAACCAAACGATTATAACAACAAGTAAATCAATCAAATTAAAGTTAAATAAATTAATTCCTTTTTTACAGGAATTATAAAAATTAGAAATTATGAAAAAACTAATCACAGTTATTATGGTATGCATGGGAATGTTTGCTTTCTCACAAAATAAAAACGCCAAAGCAAACATTGAGGTCGATGGTGTTTGTGGTATGTGTAAAGAACGTATAGAAAAAGCAGCTATTAGAACCAAAGGGGTAAAGTCTGCAGTTTGGAGCATTGATACACATGAATTAAAATTAATTTATGATGAACGTAAAACAGATGTAAAAACCATTTCTAAAAGTGTAGCTGCTGTTGGACATGATACTAAAGAAATTAAAGCAACAGATGAGCAGTACCATTCTGTGCATGCTTGTTGTCTTTATCGTGATGAAGATGTTAAGAAAGACCATGGGAATGAAAAGCAAGATGGAAAATAGAAAAAAAAGCCTGAATTTAGATTCAGGCTTTTTTTATGGTTATATAATTCATAGGAAATCTATGAGTCTTTAATTTACCTTTACAGACCATTAATCCAAAGCCGCATCAATTTCTGCAATTAGCACATCGCAACTTTTAATTCCGAGATTTGTGGCCTCTTTTTTATCATCAAAAGTCGTTAATAAAGCTCTGACAATATTTTTCAATTTAATTTCGTCTAAAAATGGACCTTTACCTTGTGGTATAAGGTCGTAATCGGCATAATTTACTAGGTAGTGGCCTAAATAATCTTTTATTAAGCTAGTATGTCTTACATAGACATCTGCCATTTCATCGTCATTAGAATAGTGTTGCTGAATCGTTGTTTTGAGCTTAAAATTTTCAATTAATTTTAAGTTACCTGAATTTATTAACGTTTTGTAGGTGATGCTTTTTGGACTAAAATTTTCATATTTAACGATGTCAAAAATATTATACATCAATTGCATATCTTGTTCCGTATTAGAATTTAACACGGGGATAATCTTTGAGCAAGACGCTAATTTTTTTATCAATAGCTTCCATATTTTTTTGAAGTTGAACTTTATCTGCTTCAACATCACTTTTTAGATTTGTGAGGTATTGAATTTTTAAGTTATTGTCTTTTACCTTGTCAGCACACTTGTTCATGCTAAAAGCAATGGTTATACCCATAATAACGATAATAATTTCTCTTAAGGTGTACTTCCAAGTCGTTTTAGCCATCATTATTTTTGATTAGATGTTTAAAGCCAATGAAATAATTCAAAATAAAAGCCCTAGATGAAAATCTAGGGCTTTTAAGCTTTGTTATATATACTCACTAATAATGATTTATAGTAGTGAGTTTTTTACTTGTCCGAATTATGGACTACATCATGCCAGGCATACCGCCTCCACCCATTGGTGGCATAGCAGGCGTATCTTCTTTAATGTCTACTAAAGCACACTCGGTCGTTAAAATCATGCCCGCTACAGAAGCTGCATTTTCTAAAGCGATACGTGTTACTTTCTTAGGATCAATAATACCAGCTTTAAGCATGTCTACGTAAGTTTCAGTTTTAGCATCGTAACCAAAATCTTTCTTACCTTCTAATACTTTATTGATAACAACAGAGCCTTCTCCACCAGCATTTTCTACAATTGTACGTAAAGGCGCTTCAATAGCTCTATTTACGATTTGTACACCGGTTGTTTCGTCTAAATTATCTGTTGTGATTTGTTCTAAAACTATTTTAGCTCTCACTAAAGCAACTCCACCACCGGCAACGATACCTTCTTCAACTGCCGCTCTCGTTGCATGTAAAGCATCATCAACACGATCTTTCTTTTCTTTCATTTCTACTTCAGAAGCAGCTCCAACGTAAAGTACAGCAACACCTCCTGCTAATTTAGCTAAACGTTCTTGAAGTTTTTCTTTGTCATAATCAGAAGTTGTTGTTTCGATTTGAGCTTTTATTTGGTTAACACGAGCTTTAATGTCTTCTGCTTTACCTTCTCCATTAACAATTGTTGTATTGTCTTTGTCAATAGTTACTGTTTCAGCAGTACCAAGCATAGTAAGATCCGCGTTCTCTAAAGAGAAACCTCTTTCTTCAGAAATAACAACACCACCTGTTAAGATTGCGATGTCTTCTAACATTGCTTTACGTCTGTCACCAAATCCAGGAGCTTTTACTGCAGCAATTTTTAATCCACCACGTAATTTATTTACAACTAAAGTAGCTAAGGCTTGTCCGTCAACATCTTCAGCGATAATTAATAACGGGCGACCAGATTGAGCAACTGGTTCTAGTATTGGAAGAATTTCTTGTAAGTTAGAAATTTTCTTATCAAATAATAAGATGTATGGATTTTCTAAATCGGCAATCATTTTATCAGCATCGGTAACGAAGTAAGGTGATAAATACCCTCTGTCAAACTGCATACCTTCAACAACGTCTACATACGTTTCCATACCTTTAGCTTCCTCAACAGTGATCACACCTTCTTTTCCAACTTTTCCGAAGGCTTTAGCGATTAATTCACCTATAGTATCATCGTTGTTAGCTGAAATTGCAGCGACTTGTTTAATTTTATCCGAATCGCTACCTACTTTTTGAGACTGCTTGTCTAAATCTTTCACGATTGCTTCAACAGCTTTGTCAATACCGCGTTTTAAATCCATTGGATTTGCACCAGCAGCAACATTTTTAAGACCTTCTTTTACAATAGCTTGAGCTAAAACGGTAGCCGTTGTTGTACCATCACCAGCTAAATCATTTGTTTTAGAAGCGACTTCTTTTACCATTTGCGCTCCCATGTTTTCAAGCTCGTCTTCAAGCTCAATCTCTTTTGCAACAGAAACCCCATCTTTAGTGACCTGAGGTGCACCAAATGATTTACCAATAATTACGTTTCGACCTTTAGGGCCTAATGTTACTTTTACTGCATCTGCCAAAGCATCAACACCACGTTTAAGTCCGTCGCGTGCTTCAATATCGAATTTTATATGTTTTGCCATCTTTATTTTTTTTAACTTTTAGTTGTTAGCACGAGGCTATTACTAATAGATTTATTTATAAATTGATTTTTTATTTTTTGAAGTGTGCTAAAGGCTCAAAACCCATAGCTAAAAGCAATTTAGATAATTGCAAGGATGTCGCTTTCACGCATCATTAAATAATCTTTACCTTCAAGTTTAAGCTCAGTTCCACCATATTTCCCATAAAGTACAGTGTCACCAACTTTTACCGTTAGAGGTTCGTCTTTTGTACCATTTCCAATGGCTACAACAGTTCCTTTTTGAGGTTTTTCTTTTGCATTATCTGGAATAATAATACCTGAAGCCGTTTTCGTTTCAGCTTCCTTTGGTTCTACAAGAACACGGTCTGCTAAAGGTTTAATGTTTAAACTCATTTTGTTATATGTTTTTTTAATTATTTAATTAATTACGCTTTAGCGTATTTCGAAAATTATGCCAATAGAGAATATCTGACAAAGTTTCAGCCCTGTCTGCCGAAACTGTTGGAATAAAAAAAGCCAACTTAAAAAAGTTGGCTCAATGTCTTATGTAAAATAACGTTTGTGTTATTCGGCAGCTGTATTGTCTGTAGTTGGTGCAGGAATAGCAGGCATGTCAGTTGTTTCATCAGCATCGTAAGCTTTAGATTCTACAGCTCCACCAGAATTGATGGTTAAATTTGATGCTAAGATTAAAATAATTAATGCGGTTGCTAAAAACCATGTACTTTTATCTAGAAAATCTCCGGTTTTCTTAACGCCACCCATTTGTTGGGTGCCACCTCCACCAAAAGAAGAAGATAATCCTCCGCCTTTAGGGTTTTGTACCATAATTACTACGATAAGTAAAAAGGCAACGATTACGATTAGTACTAAAAATATTGTAAATGCACTCATTCTATATTGTATTATTATCTTTTAATTCTTTTACCAATTTTATTTGGTGTGCAAAGAAACTACTTTTTTCTGGATATTTCAAACTTAAAATTTTGTAAGATTGAATTGCCTTATCAAAGTTTTTTTGTTCTAAATAAATTCGTGCCAAAGTTTCAGTCATTAAACTGTCTGAAAGAGGGTTGTCATTGTTGACTAGTTTTGGTTTTGGGGTGTTGTTAGTGACGGGTTTTATCTTAGGGTTTTCCCTTATAAATTTATCTATAATAGCAAGTTTATCTTGTAAAGGAGGTGTGGTTTTTTCTTTATGATTTTGCGTTTCATCAATTTTTTTAGGTTCTACTGTTTTTTCTTCAGTGTTATCTTGATTGCGAATAATAGGTTTAAAACTGGTTATTTTTAACCATTCTGTAAACGAATGATTTTCAGTTTTATCAAATTCTAAAGGTTTACCAATCTTAAGTTCCTGTTCTGGCGTGATGTTTTTAACATCTACAGCAATGATTGAATCTTCAATTGTTGCAACCTTCGGTTCTAATTTAGGTTCAGCTATTGGTTTGGCTTCAAACAAACCAGGGTCTAATACGCCTTCTGTGGCTTTAATCTGTTCTTTTAAAGCATCATCTATGGTGACACTTTTATGGACTGAAATATCATCTACAGCATTAACTTCGATAGATTTGATATGTTCTATGTTTTGTTTAATCTGCTCAGATATTTCATTTTGAGTAAAGCTATCGGACGTAATATAATCAAACAATACACTTCGGTCTGTGGTGTGAGCAGCTGTTACCTTTAAAGCATTGTTGTATTTGTAACTTTCTTTCTGCTTTAAGCCTTTTAAATACAGTGCTCTTAACGGTTGAAAATAGGGATACGCTTTTATAGCAGAAGAGAGTATTTCAGTTTGAGATGCTGTTACGGCTTCCGGGTGTTGTAATAAATATGTAAGGTCTTGAAGCTGCATGTTTTTACCAATCTGCTAATGAAGCATTAAGAATATCTTGTGTTAAACGCTCTAAGATTTCATCAAACGCTGTATCTTTTATAGTACCTGTAAGTTGTTCGCTGGCACCATAATCGTAAAAGAATGAAAAGACACGTTCAAAATCTTTTTCTTCATCTTTGGTATTAATATAGCGTACTTTAACACTTATTGTTAACCTGTTTTGTGCAGCCGTGTTTTCGGCAGTAGCAGTCATAGGGGCAATACGGTATTCTGTAATTTCCCCTTCATATATTACCTCACCACCAGAAGTGACCAATTGAGCACTTGTTTGATTTACAATCAGGTATTGGAGTGCATTGGTAAATAATTGATCTAAGCCTGGTTCTACTAAATCGGCATTATTCTGAAAGAAATTTACTTGAAAGGTTTCTGGGGTTTCTGTAATTCCTGTAAACGAATAATTAACCTTACAACCGTAGCACGTAAGGCATATGGCAACGATGAGAAAATATTTTAATGAATTCATTTAATATGAGTTTGTTTTTTAGGGTTATAAGAATTTAAATATAACCAGTGTATTCTGCTACATCAAAATCTACATTAGGAAGTGATAACTAGCAATACGTTTTTATTGATGAGGTTTTTAGATCCTTAATCTGTTTTTAATAAACGATTTACAGATTAAAAATATTTCTATAGACATCATAAATTTATCCTAAAGATCAAATTGTTTGATTTTCCTATAAAGTGTACGTTCGCTGATGCCTAATTCTGCTGCTGCTAATTTGCGTTTTCCACCGTGACGTTCTAATGATTTTTTTATTAACTCAAGTTCTTTATCATGTAAAGATAACGTTTCTTCTTCTTCAATTTCTTCAGCAAAATGATATTTGTCTCCTTGTTCGGAAACAATTTCTTCTGTAGGTTCTTTGTGCTCTGCGATAGATAAAATTTCTAAATCTTCAACAGCAGCTTCAAAGGCTTCATCTTTATCTTCACCATAGATTTTCTGAATTAAATGCTCATTATCTTTTTGAACATCAGAATCGCTTCCTTTTTTCATGAGCTCCATGGTGAGCTTTTTAAGATCGTTAAGATCACTCTTCATATCAAATAAGACTTTGTATAAAATCTCACGTTCACTACTAAAATCACTTTCAGATTTAGAACTATTGACTACAGCAGGCAAATTACTACCTGTATTTGGTAAATAATTTTGAATTGTTATACCATTTATAGTCCGGTTTTGTTCTAAAACAGACACCTGTTCTGCAACATTTCTCAATTGTCTAATGTTACCATTCCATCGGTATTTGGTCAATAGATTAACGGCGTCATCGGTTAATTTAACCGTTGGCATTTTATATTTTATGGCAAAGTCACTCGCAAATTTTCGGAATAACAAGTGAATATCTTCTTTGCGCTCTCTAAGTGGAGGCAGATTGATTTCTACAGTACTGAGTCTGTAATATAAATCTTCTCTAAACTTTTCTTTTTTTATGGCTTCAAACATATTAATGTTAGTTGCTGCTACAATCCTAACATTCGTTTTTTGAACTTTACTAGATCCTACTTTTAAGAATTCACCATTTTCTAAAACACGTAATAAACGGACTTGTGTTGTTAATGGTAGTTCGCCAACTTCATCTAAAAAAATGGTCCCTTCATCAGCAACTTCAAAATATCCAGAACGTGTTGTCGTGGCACCTGTAAATGCTCCTTTTTCGTGACCGAATAATTCACTATCAATAGTGCCTTCGGGAATAGCACCACAGTTTACAGCAATGTACTTGCCGTGTTTTCGGTGCGATAACTGATGAATGATTTTTGGGATGCTCTCTTTTCCTACACCACTTTCACCAGTAACTAATACCGAAATATCAGTGGGAGACACTTGAATCGCTTTTTCTATAGCGCGATTAAGTTTAGGGTCGTTTCCTATAATCCCGAAACGTTGTTTTATGGCTTGAATAGATTCCATACCTTAATTTACATAATTGAATCTTTCATTAATTTCAAAAGACAACTCTGGCCCGAAGTCATAAGCAATATCACGACTTTTAATTCGTCCTACAGAATTGTATTCTAAATTAAAATTAAATGCTGTTCCGTTAAAGGTCGCTCCTTTCCAGTTATTCGTAGAAAGAAATTGTGCTATTTGTGGGCCAATCTCATCAGAATATTCATCTCTCAAAAATGACAAAAGGTAATTGTCTTCATAAATTACTTTTAGAGGATTTATGTTACCATCAAAGACATAGGTTGTATTGCTTTCAGTTTCAAGTGATGTTACACTGCTGCTTATATTCCCATTACTATCATAGGTTATAGTCTCTATTTGTGCAGGGAAGCCATCAATGTAAGATTCTTTAGATACAATACGATCAAAGGCATCTACGGTGAAAATTGTTGTTTCTGTAGTTCCTACTTTGGTTCTTGTGATTTGATTGCCATTATAAGTAAAGTTATAGGTGTAATCGTCGTCGTCATTTTCATAATAATCATAGGTTATTTGTGATATAACACCATTAGTGTAAGTAATCAAGGTTTCATTAGTAGTAACACCTGAAGTGTTTACTGAGATATCGCTAATAATTTGTCCTGAATTATTACGGGTTATGATTTGGTTTTCAGTTTCAAAAGCACTGCCATTAGCTGAAAGTGCGTTTGTGCCTGAAGCAATTTTATTGCCACTAATTAAAAAATCTGAATTGGTAATTGTCTCAATAGGTATTCCAAAAAACACTAGATTAATTTGTGTGTCTAACTCGTAAACAGAAAGGGTAAGGTCTGCGCTTTCGCTACCGTCATCTCCACCAGGGTTTACGCCACCTTGGGTGTAAGCAGAATCTAAAGGTTCTACATTACATGAGGTAACTAGGGTTAACGTGAATAATAGTAATGCTAATTTCTTCATTTATTTGTTTATTAATTGTTTTTTGAATAATCAATTGCTTTTCCAATGAGTGTTGCGCTTGTACAATCTGTTATAAGTACATCAACTAAATCACCTACCTTATAATGTTCTTTTGGAAAAACAGCGACTGTATTGTCTGAGGTTCTTCCAGACCATTGTTGATCAGATTTTTTAGATGCTTTTTCTATTAAAATTTCTACGGTTTTATTAAGGTGTGCGCGTGTGTTAATTTCGCTATACTTTCGTTCTAATTTAATGATTTCACTTAGTCGACGTTTCTTAATTTTTTCTGGGACATCATCTTTTAATTTACGACCAGCTAATGTTCCAGGGCGTTCAGAATACGTAAACATATAACCGAAGTTGTATTTTACATATTCCATTAACGATAAGGTGTCTTGGTGATCTTCTTCAGTTTCAGTTGGGAAACCAGCAATTAAGTCAACACTTATTGAACATTCAGGAATCAGACGCTTAATATTATCGATAATCTCAAAATATTCTTCTCGTGTGTGTAAACGATTCATCGCTTTTAAAATACGATTACTTCCACTTTGTACAGGAAGGTGAATGTGTTTACAGATATTATCGTACTTAGCCATGGTTTCAATAACATCCATGGTGAAATCTTGTGGATTTGATGTCGAAAATCGGATTCGCATTTTGGGTTGTGCTTTTGCACATAACTCTAAAAGGTTCGCAAAATTTACAGCAGTTGCTTTTTGAAGCTCAGAAGCATTGTCAAAGTCTTTCTTTAGGCCACCTCCATACCATAAATAGCTATCTACATTTTGACCTAAAAGGGTGATTTCCTTAAATCCTTTAGACCATAGATCATTGACTTCTTCTATAATACTTTGAGGGTCTCGGCTACGTTCTCGTCCTCTTGTAAAAGGAACGACACAGAAGGTGCACATGTTATCGCAACCACGAGTGATTGAGACAAAAGCAGTAATACCGTTGCTGTTTAATCGTACAGGAGAAACATCTCCATAAGTTTCTTCTTTAGATAGTATAACGTTTATGGCATCTCTACCTTCATCAACTTCGGCAAGTAAATTTGGTAAATCTTTGTAAGCATCAGGCCCTACAACTAAATCTACTATTTTTTCTTCTTCTAAGAATTTAGTTTTTAGTCGTTCTGCCATACAGCCTAGAACCCCAACTTTCATTTTTGGGTTTATGCGTTTTACGGCATTGTATTCTTGTAATCGTTTTCTAACAGTTTGTTCTGCTTTATCTCTAATAGAGCAAGTGTTTACCAAAACAAGATCTGCTTCTTCAAGAACTTGCGTGGTATTAAAACCCTGTTCCGAAAGAATGGAAGCCACAATTTCACTGTCACTAAAATTCATAGCGCAGCCATAACTTTCAATAAATAGTTTTCGTTGGTTACCTTCTTTCTTGTCTATAACCAAGGTTTCTCCTTGTTTTGTTTCGTCTATAATTTTTTCCATCAGCTGTAGTGAATACTTCAAATCGCAATAAGTATGCAAAGATAATATTATTTTAGAGATTATGACAAAGTGGCAGTTATAATGTTTGATTATATTTTTAAAATTCGTTCACCTATGGTTTTTCTTGAATTTGTGCTAAAAAAAGATTTCTTTTGACGGACTAACCAAATTTATTATAAAAAAAATGAACACTACTGAAATTCAACATCGAATTCAAAATGCTAAAGTGCTAGACTTTGGGACTATTTTTAACCTATCCATTGAACTGTTTAAAAAGGTTTGGGTACAGGGCTTAGTTACTTTGATACTAAATATTGTCTTGGCAATACCTGTTTTTTTGATTATGTATATCCCTATGTTATTGTTAGGGTTATCTAGTGTGTTTCTTGATCCTAGCCCTTATGATCCATACGATTCTTATTCGGAACCAGATCTAAGTATTATTATGGTGTTTTTTATGGTGGTGATTTATCTATTTATGATTGTAGCAATGAGTACTATTGGTTTGGGTTTAAAAGCTGCGTTCTATAGGATTTGTAAGTTTAAAGACTTAGAGGAATTAGGTAGAGAAGATTATTTTTATTTCTTTAAAAAGCCCTATTTAGGAAAAACAATTAAGATAGGGCTTGCGTTTACAGGTATTAGTGTTTTAGCTGCATTTTTGTGCTTCTTGCCCTTACTATATGTTATAGTCCCGTTATCTTTTATGGTTATTGGTTATGCTTTTAATCCTGATTTGTCGGTTTCAGAAATTGTTAAATTGGCATTTGAATTGGGGAATAAAAAATGGTTGATTTCATTTGGACTTATGTTGGTTTCAGGATTCTTGGCAATGATAGTGGGCTTTTTAATGTGTGGTTTAGGGATATATGTGACCTCTTCTTTTGGTTATTTACCTTCATACTTTATTTATAAAGAGGTTGTCGGTTTTGATGAAGAAAGCGATCAAATGCGACGTATTGAACAATTGTCAACTAATTAATATTTGCTTTTTAAATTAGTGATAATTCAAGAATTATAAAATTTTATAAACAGTAGAAGCCTTACATTTCGTAGGGCTTTTTCTATTATTTGAAGACTTTTAATCACGATAAAATGTATGGTATTTACGACCAAATTAGGATTGTATCTTAATTTTCATATACATTTGTAAACGCAAAATTTTAAGAATGTCAAAGAATCTCGTTATTGTTGAGTCCCCTGCAAAGGCTAAAACCATTGAAAAATTTTTAGGAAAAGATTATAAAGTAGAGTCCAGTTTTGGACACATTGCAGATCTGCCTTCTAAAGAATTAGGAGTAGATGTTGAAGGAGACTTTATGCCTAAATATCAGGTTTCAAAAGACAAGAAGGATGTCGTTAAAAAATTAAAAGATTTAGCAAAGAAAGCAGATATTGTTTGGCTAGCTAGTGATGAGGATCGCGAGGGAGAAGCCATTGCTTGGCACTTAGCTGAAACTTTAAAATTAGATAAAGAAAAGACGAAACGTATTGTATTCCATGAGATTACAAAAAGCGCTATTCAAAAAGCTATTCAGAATCCAAGAAGTATCGATTACAACTTAGTAGATGCGCAACAGGCAAGACGTGTTTTAGATCGTATTGTAGGTTATGAATTATCTCCAGTATTATGGAGGAAGGTTAAAGGTGGTTTATCTGCTGGTAGAGTACAGTCTGTTTCAGTACGTTTAATTGTTGAACGCGAACGCGATGTGCAGGCTTTTAAAGCTACGGCGTCTTATAGAGTAGATGCAGAATTTACCAATGAAGATGGAAATGCTTTCAAAGCAAAATTGCCTAAGAATTTTAATTCAGAAAAAGAAGCTTTAAAGTTTCTTAATGATAATATAGGAGCCACATACGAGATTGCTGATTTACAAAAGAAACCCGCTAAGAAATCTCCAGCGGCACCGTTTACAACTTCAACACTTCAGCAAGAAGCTTCACGTAAACTTGGGTTTTCTGTAAGTAGAACCATGACAAATGCTCAGCGTTTGTATGAAGCAGGTTTTATAACTTATATGAGAACAGATAGTGTTAATTTATCTGATGAAGCCAAAAAAGGAGCAGAGAACGAAATTATTTCGGCCTATGGTGCGGAATTTAGTAACCCTAAGAATTATAAAGGGAAATCTAAAGGAGCGCAAGAAGCTCACGAAGCTATTAGACCTACAGATTTTTCAAATCATACGGTTAATGCCGAACGTGATCAAGCTAGATTATATGATTTAATATGGAAACGTGCTATTGCGTCGCAAATGAGTGATGCAAAATTAGAACGTACCAATCTTAAAATTCAAATTAATTCTAAAAATAAGATTAACGAACAATTCACAGCAAACGGTGAAATCATAACTTTCGAAGGATTTTTAAAAGTCTATTTAGAAGGTACTGATGATGAAGATACTGAACAAGAAGGTATTTTACCAGATTTAAAAGTGGGTGAAATTCTTCAAAATAAATATATTACAGCAACAGAACGTTTTACAAGGCCACCGGCAAGATTTACTGAAGCGTCTTTAGTAAAACAATTAGAAGAATTAGGGATTGGTCGTCCGTCTACTTATGCACCAACGATTTCTACCATTCAAAATAGAAACTACGTAGAAAAAGGTACACATGAAGGTGATGAGAGAAGCTATAAGCAATTGGTCTTTGAAAATCAAACTATAAAAAATAATATACTTTCAGAACAAACAGGTTCTAATAAAGGGAAGTTAGTGCCTACAGATATAGGTATGATTGTTACTGACTTTTTAGTTAATCATTTTGAAAGTATTTTAGATTACAACTTTACGGCAAAAGTTGAAGATCGCTTTGATGATATTGCAGAAGGTAAGGAAGACTGGAGAGCAATGATGAAGGATTTCTACAAAGGCTTTCATCCGCAAGTTAAAGATGTGCAAGAAAATGCTGAACGCGAATCAGGTGAGCGTATTTTGGGTACAGATCCAAAAACAGGTCGCCAAGTTAGTGTGCGTTTAGGTAAGTTTGGGCCAATGGTGCAAGTAGGGACAATGGATGATGAAGATAAGCCTAAGTTTGCGAGCTTATCTCCAGACCAGCAATTGAACTCCATAACTTATGAAGAGGCTATGGATTTATTTAAGCTTCCAAAAGCATTAGGTCAATATAAAGATGAAGAGGTTGAGGTTAATAATGGACGTTTTGGACCTTATGTTAGATTTGGTGATAAATTTGTGTCATTGCCAAAAGGTGTAGATCCATTAAGTGTTGAAATGGAAGAGGCATTAATATATATTAAGGAGAAAGAAAAAGCAGATGCTCCTATATATATGTATAAGGATTTGGAAGTTACAAAAGGTAAAGGGCGTTTTGGGCCATTTATAAAATGGAACAATATGTTTATTAATGTCAATAAAAAATACGATTGGGATAATTTATCTGAAGAAGATATTGTGACGTTGATTGAAGAAAAAATTCAAAAAGAGATCGATAAGGTTATCCATAATTGGGAAGATGCAGGCATAAGAGTAGAGAAGGCGAGATGGGGAAGACACAACATTATAAAAGGCAAACAAAAAGTTGAGTTGGCCAAAACGGTGGATGTGAGTAAAATGACTTTGGAGAAAGCTCAAGAGATTCTCGAAAAAAATGCCCCTAAAAAGAAAGCTACAAAAAAGAAAGCCACTAAAAAAACGGCAACAAAGAAAACGGCCACAAAAAAGAAAACGACAACTAAAAAGAAATAATTGGATATGAATTTTAATTTCCTTACGCCTGTCTCAGATGCGGTTTTAGCTCATAATGAACTAATAGCGCAACAAGCATTAGGAAAAAAAATAAAGGTACATTCTCGTCAAAACGGTATTCCAGATTTGGAAAACGTAGATATGGCGATTATTGGGGTTCAAGAAAATCGAAATGACGTCAATTATATTGGAGCTCAAGTAAATTTTGATTCTATTCGTAAAACCTTCTATACGTTATTTCCAGGTAACTGGTATACAACATTAGCTGATCTTGGAGATATTGAGCCTGGTGAAACCGTTGAGGATACTTATTTTGCGATCCGTACGGCTATAACCGTGTTAGTGGAGAAAAACATCATTCCTATTATCTTAGGAGGAAGTCAAGATTTAACTTATGCTAATTATCGGGCCTATGATTTACTTATGCCTATGGTGAATGTGGTAAGTGTTGATAGTAATTTTGATTTAGGAGATGCTAATCTTCCTATTAAAAATAATAGTTATGTTGGTAAAGTAATTGTAGAAGAGCCTTACAATCTATTTAATTATACAACAATTGGCTATCAAACTTATTTTAACTCCCAAGAAGAAATAGATCTTATAGAAAAGTTGTACTTTGAGGCCTACCGTTTAGGTGAGATATCTGGAGACATCAGTAGGGTAGAGCCTTTAATGAGAGATGCGCACATTGTATCGGTAGATTTAAAATCTGTAAGAGCTTCTGAAGTTAGTGAAAACCAGAAGTATTCGCCTAACGGTTTTTCTGGAAAAGAAATTTGTGCCATTAGTCGATATGCAGGTATAAGTAATAAGGTATCTTCATTTGGAATTTATGAATACCAAGGTTCTAAAAATGATAATGCCACGTCAATGCTTATAGCACAAATGATATGGTATTTTATTGAAGGAGTGAATTGCAGAGTGAAAGATGACGATTTTAATAACGAAAAGACGAGCCAAAAGTATAATGTTTTGGTCGATAATGATGAATTGATTTTTTATAAGAGCCTAAAAACAGGGCGTTGGTGGATTGAAATTCCATTTTTACCAAATGTTAATAATAAATTAAAAAAGCATACGTTATTACCTTGCATGCATTCCGATTATGTGCATGCTACTCAGGGTGAAATACCAGAGCGTTGGTATAAAGCCTACAGGAAGAATAGCTTTTGAAATAACCATTCATCGATATTTAACATTTTTTTTATCGATGAAATACTTATTTTACGGGTAAAGTGTAAAAAAAAGATAAAAAAAGTTGTTTATTCGGAAATATATAAATATGTTTACGACCTCAAAAATAATAAGGACTAATTTAACCTAGAGTTACTATGAATATTAAGAAGTTTATTTTACTAACCGCAGTACTAGTTATGGTTGCCAGCTGTAATTCTGGAGATCGAGGACAATTGGTAGGTGTACAAGGTAAGAAATGGCATCCAGAAAAGCCCTATGGAATGACATTGGTGCCTGGTGGAGCTTTTATTATGGGTAAGTCAGATGATGATTTAGCTGGCGTACAAGACGCACCAACAAGAACAGCTACTGTTCGTGCATTCTATATGGATGAAACAGAAATTACAAATAGCGAGTATCGTCAATTTGTAGAATGGGTGAGAGATTCTACTCTAAGATTAAAATTAGCAGAGATGGCTGACTTAGAGGGAAAAACACCAGGAAATGGAGATATTGGAGAATTTGCTTATTTAGATGCAAATCCAGAAGATCTAAACGCTTACGAAAGTTACATGGTGAATACCTATGGTAATGAGCAGAGAAAAATTAATCGTGACGTGAAGTTAATCTTCGATACAGATGAGTATCCAGATGAATTATATGCTGAAGTCATGGATGGTATGTATTTACCTTTAGAAGAATCATATAATGGTCAACGTACTTGGGATGTGAAACAATTCAAGTTTCAGTATACTTATATGGATATTCAAAAAGCTGCAAAAAACAGAGGTTTAAAACGTTCTGAAGTTGTGGTACAACAAGAAGTTGAGATTTACCCAGATACAACAGCTTGGATTAGAGATTTTGCTTATTCTTATAACGAGCCAATGCATAATGATTATTTCTGGCATGATGCTTATGGAGATTATCCTGTAGTAGGTGTGTCTTGGAAACAAGCACAAGCTTTTTGTCAATGGAGAACATTATATCATAATGGAGATAGAAAGAAAAGAGGAAAACAACCTGTAAATAAATATAGATTGCCTTCTGAGGCAGAATGGGAATATGCAGCTCGTGGTGGTTTGCAAGGAGCAACTTACCCTTGGGGTGGGCCTTACACTAAAAATGACAGAGGATGTTTTATGGCAAACTTTAAACCTTTAAGAGGTGATTATGCTGCTGATCAAGCATTGTATACAGTAGAAGCGGATTCTTATGATCCTAACGATTTTAACTTATATAATATGGCTGGTAACGTTTCTGAATGGGTAAATGGTTCTTATGACCCTACTTCATATGAATTTGCGTCATCAATTAATCCAAATGTAAATGATCCTGATAATGAGCGTAAAGTCGTTAGAGGTGGTTCTTGGAAAGATGTTGCTTATTTCTTGCAAGTGAGCTCTAGAGATTATGAATATGCAGATTCAGCAAGAAGCTACATCGGATTTAGAACGGTTCAAGATTACATGGGAACTGAGGTGACTAAAAACGCTGCAACTAACTAATTAAACTTAACTTTAACTAAATATTAATCCTAAATGAGTATTAATTAACCAAGCTCATTTGAAAACAAAAAATTAAAAATCATGGCACAAAAGAAATTATCAACGATGAATATGGTCTACGGACTTGGAGCTGCAATTGTAATTATTGGAGCGTTATTCAAAATTCAACACTGGCCTTATGGATCCCTTATCCTTACTCTAGGTATGATTGTTGAAGCAGTTGTATTTACAATATCAGCATTTGAAAAACAAGGAGATGACTTAGATTGGTCGTTAGTATACCCTGAATTGGCAGGTGGCCAAACTTCAGGTTCTAAAAAGAAAGCTTTAGAAGAGCCTAAGGATGCAGAAGGTATGTTATCTAAAAAATTAGATAACTTATTAAAAGAGGCAAAAATTGATGGTGCGCTTATGGCTAGCCTTGGTGATAGCATTAAAAACTTTGAAGGAGCGGCTAAAGGTATCTCTCCAACAGTGGATTCTATGGCAGCTCAAAAGAAATATAGTGAAGAAATGTCATTAGCAGCGGCTCAGATGGAGTCTTTAAACAGTCTTTATAAATTACAAGTTGATAGTGCAAACAGACAAGCAGCAATTAACGAAGAAGCAGTTGAAAACGCTACTAAATTAAAAGAGCAAATGCAATCTTTAGCATCTAACTTATCATCTTTAAATGGTGTTTATGGTGGTATGTTATCTGCAATGAACAAAAACTAATTGGTTTTTATAATCGAATTAATTAACATTTAAAAACTAAATTAGAAATGGCAGGAGGAAAACAGTCCGCAAGGCAAAAAATGATTAACTTAATGTATTTGGTATTCATTGCAATGATTGCGATGACCATGTCAAAAGAAGTATTATCTGCATTCGGATTAATGAACACAAAGTTTGATAGCGCTAATGAATTAGCTGCTACTTCAAATGAAGGTATACTTTCACAGTTGCAATCACAAGCAGACGAAAAACCAGAGGATTTTAAGGAAGCCAATGATAAAGCGAAGCAAATAAATACCATATCTGAAGAATTTTATAAGTTCTTAGAAACTGTAAAAGAAAATGATATTGTAAAATTAGGTGGCTACGAAAGAGAAGAAAACGGTGAATTACCTTATGAAGAAATGGATAAGGGTGATAAACTTGATGAACATTGGTTTACTGGTGATCGTTATACAAAAAGAGGTGATGAAATTATTGCTGCTATAGAAAAATACAAAGCTGATATAAAAGCTGTATTACCTAAAGAAGGCAAATGGGAACCCGTAATTAGTAGTTTTGAAAAGCGTTTTAATTTAGATCCTATCGTTGATAGCGAAGGTGCTAAGAAAAATTGGTTAGATTACCATTTTCAAGGATTTCCAGCGATTGCATCTTACACTAAGTTAACTGCAATGCAAAATGATGTTAAGGCAACCGAGACTAATATTTATAATGGTTTTCTTGGTAACTTAGTAAGTAATGCAACATCATTAAAGAATTATACAGCTATTGTTATCGCTGATAAATCGGCGTTCTTTGCAGGAGAGAAATTTCAAGGTAAAGTTGTATTAGGAAAGTATGCTAATGTAACGCCAACAAAATTAACGGTGCAAGGTCAGGAAATTGACTTAAGTAACGCTATTGATTCTACTGGTGCTGCACGTTTAGATTTTACTGTTGGTAATGTAGGAGAACAAAATATTGAAGGTAAGTTCACCTTTTAGAAGATGGGAAACCTTTAGATATTCCTATTGTTGGTAACTACGTTGTTGTACCTAGACCAAACTCTGCTACAATTTCTGCTGATAAGATGAACGTTGTTTATCGTGGTGTTCCTAACCCAATGACAATTTCTTTTGCTGGTGTACCAGATAATAAAGTTTCTGCAAGTGGTGCTGGTTTAAAGAAAGCATCAGGTACAGGTAAATATGTAATGAATCCTGGTACAGGTAGAGAAGTTACAATTAATGTATCTGCGACTTTAGACGATGGAACAAGAGCAACAGATCAGCAAACGTTTAGAATTAAAGATATTCCTAAGCCTACTGGAACAATCTCTGGTCAGGATGGTATGGTAAGATTACCTAAGCGTAACTTAGAAATAGGTACAGTAGGTGCTAAATTAGATGATTTTGTATTTGATTTACCAATCAATGTAACATCATTCCAAGTTAAAGTACCTGGTCAGCCAACAGTAAATGTAGCTGGTACTAAAATGAATAGCCAAGCAAAAGCGGCTATTGGTAGAGCTCGTGCTGGTGATATAGTTACAATTTTTAATATTAAAGCTAAGATTCAAGGGAATTCAAGCTATAATTTAAAAGGTGTATCTCCTGTAACGGTTGAAGTATCTAATTAAGCGATAATCGAATACGATATTAAACGTTAGCCATAAAGAAAATCCCAAATTATAATAAAAAATAAGATGAATTTAAAAAGCTTTTTATGTATAGGATTAGGTGTTTTAGCCGCAAACTCTATGTTTGCTCAAGCTAACATCCTAAATGCAAAAATACCAGAAGAAATTGGTATGAAAACTGAAGCCCAGTTACTTCTAGATAACGACAAGCCTTTAGAATATGGATATGTCGGAGATAGAGATATCTTATTTTCTAAAATGACTTGGGAAAAGATTGTTTTAGATGAACGTGCTAATTTTCCGTTGTACTTTCCTGTTGATGATAATTTAGGAGATGATAGAAAATCATTATACATGGTACTATTGCAAAATATCAAAGATGGAACTATTCCTAAGGTATATGCTGATTCCTATTTTAGAGAAGAACGTACCATGGAGGATTTAGAACCAGCTTTAGTAATGGAGCGAATCACTGATGTAGGAATTGATTGGATGAATGCTGAAGGTGTTACTGATACGGCTTTAGTGCCAGAAGAATACAAGATTCGTAGAGAAATTGGTCCTGCGGATATTAATTCTTATTTAGTAAAAGGACTTTGGTATTTTGATAAGCGTCAAGGAGAATTAAAGTATCGTATTCTTGGTATTGCACCAGCAGCACCAGATGTAAACTTTATTGATTCTGATGATGAAGCTAATAAAGAACCTATCGGTTTATTTTGGGTGTTTTTCCCAGAAATAAGAGATATTCTTCATGATGCTAAAGCGTTTAATAACAAGAATAGTGCTGTGCCATTATCTTTTGATCATTTATTAAACAGTAGACGTTTTAGTGCAATAATTTACAAAGAAGAAAATGTTTATGGTGATAGAGAAGTAAAAGAGTATGTTGCAGAGAATGCATTAATGCAGCTTTTAGAATCAGAACGTATCAAAGACAAGATTAGAAACTTTGAACAAGATATGTGGAGTTACTAATTAACTTAACATAAAATATAAAAACGCTCACTTTTTAAGTGGGCGTTTTTTATGACAAACATTTTTTTACTTTTGCCACATTAAACACCATATGAAAGAAGTCGATTATATTATTGTAGGTTGTGGTTTAGCTAGTATTGCATTTTGTGAGCAATTAAGAGCTAATCACAAAACGTTTATTGTCTTTAACGATGATTCTCAGAAGTCTTCTATCGTTGCCGCTGGATTATATAATCCGGTAATCTTAAAGCGTTTTTCTGAAGTTTGGATGGCTAAGGAACAATTGGCCCTGGCGCTTCCAATGTATGCTAAAATTGAAAAGGAGTTAAAGGTAACAATCGATTATAAACTTCAACTTTTAAGACGGTTTACATCAATAGAAGAACAAAATAAGTGGTTTACAGCATCGGATAAACCGTCATTAGAGGCTTACTTATCACTTCAACTTATTAAAAACGCCAATCCTGAAATAGATGCTCCTTTTGATTTTGGAGAAGTGTTACATGCTGGTCGATTAGATACAGAAACGCTTATTACGAGTTATAAGTCGTTGCTAAAAGAGCGTCAAAGTTTAAAAGCCGAATCTTTTATTTATGATCAAATTCAATTTGAAGAAGATGTGGTTCATTATAAAAATATAAAAGCCAAACAAATTGTATTTGCCGAAGGGTTTGGGGTGAAACAGAATCCATATTTTAATACTATTCCTTTAACCGGTTCTAAAGGAGAAATATTAACGGTTAAAGCACCAGATTTAAAAATTGATTATGCGATTAAATCTTCTGTTTTCATTATTCCACTTGGTAATGATTTGTACAATGTCGGTTCCACCTATAATAATGAAGATAAATCTAATGTGCCTACAGAGTCTGCTAAATCAGAGTTGATTTCTAAGTTAAAAACATTTATTAATTGCGATTTCGAAGTGGTGAATCACATTGCAGGAGTAAGACCTACAGTAAGGGATAGACGACCATTGGTAGGGCAACATCCTAAACATAATAATCTTTACGTTCTAAATGGTTTAGGAACAAGAGGTGTAATGATAGCACCTTATGTGGCGGATAAATTATTTAGATTTATAGAAAAAGGCGATAAGCTAGATGAAGCTATCGATATAAAACGCTTTGCGTAATTAATCCTTTTTTGTGGCCTTAGCCGATTTTTTTGCTAATTCTTTATCGTAACTCATAAATAGATTTATCCAGATATTACGAGATAGACGCATAATTATAGGCATAAACACAATTAGTGTAACAACAATCGCTATAAAAGATATCATTAAAGAGAATTCTAATATATTATAGCTAATAATAAACGCAGCTACAGCAAAGGCAATACCAACAGCATAACTTACATACATGGAACCATAGAAAAATGACGGTTCTATTTGGTATTTCGTTTTACAATGCGAACACGTTTCTCGCATTTTTATAATATCAGAAAGTACATATGGATTTTTATTAACGTACATAGATTCTTGATGACATTTTGGACAGACACCAAAAAGAATACTATAAAGTTTCATTCCTTTTCTAATCATAACTAAAACCTTTACTTTTGCGTTTTCTAAGACAATGCGAAGATAAAATAATATAATCGAAGCATTGTAACAATTGTAACGCAAATTCACAATTGTATTATTCAAAAAATTTATGCTAAATATTCATAATCTTTCTATATCATTTCAAGGAGAATACCTTTTTGAAGAAATTACTTTTAAACTCGGTCCTGGCGATCGTATTGGTTTAATTGGTAAAAATGGCGCCGGTAAATCTACTATGCTTCGCATCTTATCAAAAGAACAAGAAGCCGATTCTGGGCAAATCGCAGCAGATAAGGATATGAGAATCGGATTTTTAAAACAAGATATCGACTTCGACTTAGGTAAAACGGTTCTGGAAGAGTCCTATGAAGCATTTAAAGAGATAAAGAAATGTGAAGCTCAACTTGAAGAAATTAATACACAGCTAGCAGAGCGCACCGATTACGAAAGTGAATCGTATCATCAATTAATGATTGATTTGAATGATATTCAGCATCAGTATGAGATTTTGGGAGGTTACAATTATCAAGGTGAAACGGAGAAAATTCTTCAAGGTTTAGGGTTTAAACGCGAAGATTTTAATAAACTGACAGATACGTTTTCTGGTGGTTGGAGAATGCGAATAGAGCTCGCTAAGCTTTTACTTCAAAATAACGATTTATTACTTTTAGATGAGCCGACTAACCACTTAGATATTGAGTCTATCATTTGGTTAGAGAACTTTTTGAAAGGCTATAGTGGTGCTGTAGTCATTGTCTCTCACGATAAAATGTTTTTAGATAATGTAACCAACAGAACAATTGAGATTTCGCTAGGGCGTATTTACGATTATAACAAGCCATACACGCAATTTTTAGCGTTGCGTAAAGAAATGAAAATTCAACAATTGGCGGCTCAGAAGAATCAGGAAAAACAAATTCAGCAAACCGAAAAACTGATTGAAAAGTTTAGAGCCAAAGCTTCTAAGGCGACCATGGCGCAATCACTAATTAAAAAATTAGATAAGATTGATCGTATTGAGGTCGATGAAGATGATAATAGCGTGATGTCTTTAAATTTTCCTGTCTCAGTTACACCAGGGAAAATTGTGGTAGAGATGGAAAACGTTTCTAAAAAATATGGTGATTTACAAGTATTGCATAATGTGAATTTAGCAGTACCACGTGATATTAAAACCGCATTTGTTGGGCAAAACGGACAAGGGAAATCAACTTTAGCAAAAATTATTGTTGGAGAATTAGAACACGAAGGTAAACTGACTTTAGGACATAATGTTCAAATTGGTTATTTCGCGCAAAATCAAGCCGAGTATTTAGACGGGAATAAAACGGTTTTAGATACCATGATTGACGCGGCTAATGAAACGAATCGAAGTAAAGTTCGAGATATTTTAGGATCCTTTTTATTTAGAGGAGAGGAAGCAGAGAAGTATGTTAGAGTTCTTTCTGGTGGTGAACGTAACCGTTTAGCTTTAGCGAAATTATTATTACAGCCATTAAATGTCCTTATTATGGATGAGCCTACCAACCACTTAGATATTAAATCGAAAAATGTTTTAAAGGAAGCTTTGACGAGATTTGAAGGTACTTTAATATTAGTCTCACACGATAGAGATTTTCTTAAAGGGTTAACCGATACGGTTTACGAATTTAAGGATCAAAATATTAAGGAGTATTTAGGCGATATTGATTTTTATTTAGAACAACGTAATCTCGAAAATTTACGTGAAGCTGAAAAAAGAACAGTGATAGCAGATAAACCAAAAGAAAGCAATAAGCAGAACTACGAAGATCAAAAGAAATTAAAATCTCTAAATAACAAGTTGAGTAATATTGAGTCTAAAATTAATCAACTTGAAAAAGACATTAAAGCTGATGATTTAAAACTGGAGACAGACTATGATAAAACAGCTTCAGATCCAATGTTTTTTGAGGGTTATCAATCTAAGAAAAAGGCATTAGAGAAGTTAATGGGTGATTGGGAAAAGGTGCATTTTGAGCTAGATGCGCTTTCAGATTAATAATTAGGATTTCTTTAACGCATTCACTTGATGATAAGGTTAGCTTTGTAAATTACTGACCACCATTGTTATTATGTTAAGAAAAATTATTTTATCTGTCCTAGGTATTCTATTTATTATAGGTGCTATTATCTATGCTAATTATCTCATTGATAATAAACATAAACCCAAACCAGTAGTGCCCAAGGTGGTGAAAACGGTTTTAGTTGATACCGTAGAAAATACAACTGTTCCTATTTTAATTTCTTCAAACGGTAACCTAAGGGCTAAAGAGCGTGTAGAGTTATACTCAGAAGTTCAAGGGATTTTTAAAATCGGCCCTAAACTTTTTAAACCTGGTCAGAAATACAATAAAGGCGAAACACTAATTCGTTTAGATGCTTCCGAATATTATGCTAGCGTACAATCGTCTAAAAGCAATTTGTACAATAGTATCGCTGCAATTATGCCCGATTTACGATTAGATTTTCCAGATATATTTCCAAAATGGCAAGGGTATTTAAATCGCTTCGATTTAAATAAAACCACTCCAAAACTACCAGAAATTTCAAATGAAAAAGAGAATTACTTTATTACGGGACGTGGTATTGTGAGTGCGTATTATAACGTAAAGAATTTAGAACAACGTTTAACTAAGTATAGAATTGTAGCTCCTTTTTCAGGCATCTTAACAGAAGCCTTGGTTACAGAGGGGACTTTAATTAGAAGTGGGCAAAAGCTAGGCGAATTTATTAATCCATCAGTTTACGAAATGGAAGTGGCCGTAAGTAAATCTTATGCCGATGTTTTAAAAGAAGGAGAAGATGTAAGTTTAACCAATCTTGAAAAAACAAAGACATACAACGGAACGGTTTCTAGAGTTAACGGAAGTATCGATGCAACAACACAAACAATAACGGTTTATATTGAAGTTAAACATGCTGATTTAAAAGAAGGGATGTATCTTGAAGCCAATTTAAATGCCGAGAAAGTAGAAAATGCTATTGAGATTGATAGAAACTTATTGTTAGATAGTCAAGAAATTTATATCGTTAGAGATAGTTTACTAGATGTTATTTCTGTAAAACCTGCGCATTTCTCTAAAGAGAAAGTTGTATTAAAAGAAGTGCCAAATGGAACAATTATTTTAAAGAAGCCTGTGCCTGGAGCTTATGCCGGAATGCATGTTAAAGCCGCAAAAAGTAACACTGTAACTTCTGATTCTATTCAATAATGAAAAAATTAATTGAATATTTTATAAGGTATCATGTTGCAGTAAATATCTTTATTATAGCATTTATAGTCTTCGGTACTATAGGCGCTTTGTCTTTAAAATCGTCATTCTTTCCGCTTACAGAGTCTAAAATTATCAATATTAATATTGCTTACCCTGGTGCTTCGCCTCAAGAAATTGAAGAAGGGATTGTCCTTCAAATTGAAGATAACCTAAAAGGGCTTAAAGGAGTTGATCGTGTAACGTCGACATCGCGTGAAAATAGTGGGAGTATTACTGTAGAAATTGAAAAAGGCGAGAGTTTAGATTTTATGCTTCTTGAAGTTAAAAATGCAGTTGACCGTGTGCCATCGTTTCCAACGGGTATGGAGCCACTGGTCGTTTCTAAACAAGAAGCGGTACGAGAAACAATTTCTTTTGCAATTAGTGGGAAAGACATTCCGTTAGTCACCTTAAAACAATTAGCACGTCAAGTAGAAACAGATTTACGGGCAATTGATGGTATTTCTCAAATTGAAATCTCAGGGTTTCCCGAAGAAGAAATTGAAATCGCCGTTAATGAGCTCGATTTATTAGCTTATAACCTCACGTTTAACGAGGTGGCAGATGCGGTCAGTAATGCTAATATTTTAGTGACAGGTGGAAATGTAAAAACGGTTGCAGAAGAGTATTTAATAAGAGCGAACAACAAACAATATTACGGAAGTGAGCTTTCTAATATTATTGTAAGAGCTTCGTCAGATGGAAAAGTAATTCGTTTAAAAGACGTTGCTATCATTAGAGATCGTTTTTCTGAAACACCAAATGCGACCTATTTTAATCAGGAGTTGGCTGTTAACATTTCGATTACAAGTACTAATAATGAAGATTTAATTAGTTCAGCAGATAAAGTAAACGCCTATATAGAAGCGTACAATCAAAAGTATACTAATATTAGATTAGATGTTGTCCGCGATTTATCAATTACCTTAAAACAAAGAACCCAGTTATTAACAGAGAATGCTATTGTAGGTATGATTCTGGTGTTAGTGTTTTTATCGGTATTCTTAAATACACGTTTGGCATTATGGGTGGCTTTTGGCTTACCTATTTCATTTTTAGGGATGTTTATTTTTGCGGCACAGTTTGATGTGACTATTAATGTATTGTCTCTTTTTGGAATGATTATCGTTATTGGTATTTTAGTTGATGATGGTATTGTGATTGCTGAAAATATCTATCAGCATTACGAAAAAGGAAAAAGTCCAATTCAAGCTGCTATCGATGGTACAATGGAAGTTATTCCACCTGTAGTATCTGCAATTATTACCACGCTTTTGGCCTTTTCATTATTTTTCTTCTTAGATAGTAGAATTGGTGAGTTTTTTAGTGAAGTCGCCGTTATTGTGATTTTAACATTAGTGGTGTCATTAGTAGAAGCGCTGATTATCTTACCAGCCCATTTGGCACATTCTAAAGCGTTAAGAGCTCAGAAGGTTGATGAAAATCCTTCAAAAATAAAACAGTTTTTCTCATTTATGAGGGCTATTAACAATGGTGGAGATCGCCTAATGTCTTTTCTTAGGGATAAGGTTTATACACCTATTTTATATCGGGTTTTAAAATTTAAATTATTCTCTTTAGGAGTTTTTGTTGCTTTGTTAATCTTAACTCTTGGGTCACTTGGAGGTGGAGTTATAGGAGTTACGATGTTTCCAAGAGTGGCAAGTGATGCAGCTAATATAGAATTAGTAATGCCAGCTGGTACAAATATAAAAATCACAGATTCTATCATTTCTATGATTGAAGAGAAGGCCTTTATTGTTAATGAAGAACTGACCGAGAAATACCTTAAAGGCACAGGAAAACAATTATTTGAAAATACTATCGTAGAAATTAGTAGTAGTTCTAGTGCCAGGTTAATAATTAATTTATTACCAGGAGAAGAACGTCCAGATGAAATAAAATCAGATCTCATTACAAACCGTTTAGAAGAATTAGTAGGCCCTGTAATTGGCACCGAACGCTTAATCTATGGCTCTAATGGAAACTTTGGTGGTAGTCCTGTATCAGTATCATTATTAAGTAATAATATCGAAGAATTAAAAGCTTCAAAATTAGAACTTAAAAAATACTTAGAATCTAATCCATTACTTAAGGATATTGGAGATAACGACCCTGCAGGTATAAAAGAAATCCGATTAGAACTTAAAGAAAGTGCCTATTTATTAGGACTAGATTTAAGAACCGTAATGGCGCAAGTGCGTTCAGGATTTTTTGGAGCTCAAGCGCAACGTTTTCAACGTGGGCAAGATGAAATTAAAATTTGGGTACGTTACGATAAAAACAATAGAAGTTCTATTAACGATTTAGATGCTATGCGTATTGTAACACCAACTGGCGAGCGCGTAACATTAAAGGACATTGCAAGTTATAGTATTGCTAGAGGTGATGTTGCAATAAATCACCTTGAAGGTAAACGCGAAATACAAGTGTATGCAGATTTAAAAGATCCAAGTACAAGTGCCACAGATATCATGGATGATATTAAAACTGTGTTTATACCTCAGTTACAATCTAAGCACCCAACAATAAACGCTTCTTATGAAGGGCAGAATAGAGAAAAAGATAAATTAGTAGGGTCTTTAGGTGTGGCAGGTCCTATTATTTTAATATTAATTTATATCACTATTGCCTTTACATTTAGAAGTTACTCACAACCGTTTTTACTTCTTTTATTAATTCCATTTAGTTTAACAGCTGTAGCTTGGGGACATTGGTTGTTAGATTTTCAAGTTAATATTTTATCACTTTTAGGAATTATAGCCTTAATTGGTATTATGGTGAATGACGGTCTGGTTTTAATAGGTAAATTCAATAGCAATCTTAAAGAAGGGATGACCTTTGATTTAGCACTGTCTGAGGCTGGTAAGTCGCGTTTTAGAGCGATTTTCTTAACGTCGTTAACAACGATTGCTGGTTTAGCACCATTGCTTTTGGAGAAAAGTAGACAAGCTCAATTTTTAAAACCTATGGCCATCTCTATATCTTTCGGAATTGCTTATGCTACGGTTTTAACCTTATTGATATTACCATTGTTTTTGTCCTTTAGTAATACAATTAAAACGAATGTTAAATGGTTAGCTACTGGTGAAAAGGTTACAAAAGAGGAAGTAGAACGTGCTATAAAAGAACAAAATGAAGCTAATGAACATTAAAAGTCAACTTACATTTCTTTTTTTTGCATGCTACATTAGTTTGCAAGCTCAAGACCTTTTAACTAAAGAACAAGCGGTTTCTGCCGCCCTAGAAAATAACTACGGAGTTAAAATTGCAAAAAATGCAGTAACCATAGCTGAGAATAACACCAATATTTTAAATACAGGTTTCTTACCAACGGTTTCGGGTAGTGCTGGCGCAAATTATAATTTAGATAATACAGAAGCTGAGTTTTCAGATGGTAGACCTGATGCCGTGTTAAATGGAGCAGAGAGCTCAAATTATAATGCTAATATAACGGTTAACTATACCCTTTTTGATGGGTTAGGTAGACGTTATAATTATAAACGCTTAAAAGAACAGTATCAATTATCAGAATTACAAGCTAGAGCAACTATAGAATCAACATTATTACAATTGTTTTCAGTATACTATAATGTGGCTCAGCTTTCGGATAACCTAAATGCTTTAGAGGAGACATTAAGTAATACTAAAGACAGATTGGTACGAGCTGAATATCAGTTTGAATATGGGCAGAATACAAAGTTAGAAGTACTAAATGCAGAAGTAGATATTAATACCGATAGCATCAATATTATTAATATTAAGCAAGAGTTAAAAACGGCAAAACGCGATTTGAAACTGGTGTTAGGTGAAACGTTTACAACTGATTTTAATGTTGAAACCGACGTTGAATTTACACTTCAATTTCAAAAAGATAGTTTATTTGAAAAAGCGAAATCGCGAAATGTAGAGTTGCTTCAAACTGAGAAAAATATTTTAATTAGTCAACTGGATATTAGTTCCGGTAAGTCAGCATATTTACCAACTATTGGTTTGTCAGGATCTTACGGTTGGAACAAAAACAATAATAATGCTGTCGCACTTTTGGCGGTTTCAACAAGTACAGGTTTGTCTGCTGGATTGAACCTTAATTGGAATTTATTTGATGGAGGAGCAACAATAACCAGAGTTAAGAACGCTAAACTAAATCTTGAAACCCAAAAGCTTCAAAAAGAAAGTATTTTACTCAGTATAGAACGCAATTTTAATAATGCATGGGATAATTATCAGAATAAGCTTGAAATTTACAATATTCAAGAAAAGAATATTATAACAGCTCAAAATAACTTTGATCGTACCCAAGAAAAATTTAAAATTGGGCAAGTTAATTCTATCGAATTTAGACAAGCACAGCTTAATTTACTTAATGCTGAATTAAGTCGAAATCAGGCTAAATTTTCCGCAAAACTATCTGAGTTAGAAGTGTTACAAATAAGTGGGGAATTGTTAAATGTTGAATTTTAAGTTTGAAAGACAATGGATGAATATTGCTTTTTAATGTCCACATTGTTGGGAGCAGATTTCTATGCTAGTCGATGTATCGCAACGGTATCAAAAGTATATTGAAGATTGTGAGATTTGTTGTAATCCTATTCAAATTTCTATACTTATAGAAAATCAAGAAATCAAAGATTTTCAAGCTGAAAGTACTGCCCAGTAAAATTAATAAATACCCGAATTTTGAGTGGGTGTTTTTTCTGAATAGTGCTGTTCGTCGAAAAAATTTGCAGTTAAGAGATAATATGCCTAGATTCGTAGTGTTATTGTGTCCCTCCACAAAAAACTACCAACTATGAAGACACTAAAAATAACATTGCTATTCTGCTTCGTTTCAGTTTTATCTTTTGCCAAAGTTTCACAAGATCAAAAATCAGCACTTGAAGATTTATACAAGGCCACTAATGGTGATTCTTGGAATCAGTCATGGGACTTAGATCAACCTATATCAAAATGGTATGGTTTAACCTTAGAAAATGATAATGTTGTTGCTATAGATTTAAGTTTTAATGGATTGCGAGGTAATCTTCCAGAGTCAATTTCAAAATTAACACATTTAAAAATATTAAATTTATCATTCAATAAATTGGGGGGTGAATTACCAAGTTCTTTAGTAACCATGACTAACCTAGAAGAATTAAAATTATTCTCTAATGTTTTTAGTGGGGCAATTCCTTCTGATATTGGAAAGCTAACTAATTTAAGATCTTTAGAGTTATTTAATAATGACTTTAGTGGAGAGATTCCAGCGTCTATAGGAAGCTTAACTAAATTAGAAAATTTAATACTAAGTAGTAACCAATTAATAGGTCACTTACCGTCGAGTTTATCTAGCTTAAAATCTTTAAAAGTATTAAGCGTTTTTGATAATCATTTATTAGGAACAATTCCTTCATCTATAGGAGGACTTGTAGAATTAGAAGAGTTAGTATTGTCTAACAATGCCTTTTATGGTAGTATCCCAAATGAATTAGCGCAGTTGAAGAATTTAAAAACATTACTATTAGGTCAAAATGAATTTAAAGGCAACTTTGCGGCTTTAAAAGAAAAATTACCAAATATTGTGGATTTTGATTTAGATGAAACGAATAGAAAAGGGGAGTTGGCGACTTTAGACGCTGAAGAAGATGATAATTAATTTTTTGCCATGATTATTAAAAAAAACGCTCAAAAATAAAATTGAGCGTTTTTTTTAATTTAAACTTTCATAGTTTAAAAAAAGTATTATCTTTGCAGTCCTAAAATGATTGAGTCGGCATTATGAACCGAAAGTTAAAAGCTAAGAAAATCATTTTAAGATTAAATCGCGGGATAGAGCAGTAGGTAGCTCGTCGGGCTCATAACCCGAAGGTCACTGGTTCGAGTCCAGTTCCCGCTACTAAGTAAGACAAGGCTTTCGAGAAATCGGAAGCCTTTTTTATTTAACTTCTTTTTTAATCATCACACACAACTTTTGAGATTGATCCTTAAAGAATTCAGATGTTGGATTAGAGAAATGTTTTAGCAATTCTTCAGGCTATGTTGTGTTTCCAAATATAGGAGAAGGTGCCTTAATTATAGGTGCGGCTTCAGGTAATGGTGTTGTTTATGAAGACGGAATGCCTATAGGAATGGCTGATATGAAAAAACTAGACATTGGTTTACAAGCAGGAGGAGAAGCCTATATACAAGTTGTGTTCTTTGAAACAGAAGAGGCCTTAAATGCATTTAAGCAAGGAAATTTTGAGTTTTCTGCAGAAGCAAAAGCGGTAATTGTAGATAAAGGAGCTAGTAAAACTGTCAATTATAATGATGGTGTTGTCATTTTTGCAAAATCCAAAGCTGGAGCAATGGCTGACGTTTCAATTGGTGGTCAAAAATTTAATTATTCAGAATTTTAGTAGATTAATTAAATCTATATCACAAAGGAAAGCCGATTATTATAATTGGCTTTTTTTTACATTTTAAAAAGTTCAATCTTTATGTTTTAGTGATTCTGTAAAATAACATAGTGATTTATGTGATTTTTAATATTAAATTTGATTAAAATGAAAATAGAAGAAATATTTATCTAGTGCCAAAAGCTTTATAATGAAATTATTGTTAAAATTCGATTTTACTAAAGTTTGCAATACTGTTTTAAAACAGAAATTGGAAGCGCACCAATTCAATTATCAGCAAACGGCTTTTGGTGAAATCGAATTGACGGATAAAGTATCGGAAGAACGGTTAAAACTGTTTCATGAAGATATTAATGGTTTTGGTATTGAGGTTGTAGAAGACCCTAAAAAAATCGTGATTCAAAAAATTAAAGACGTCATTGTAGATATGGTCTTTAATGAAAAGGATATAAACGTAAAGACTTCTGTTTATTTGTCTGAGCAACTAGAAGAGAATTACAACTATTTATCTAATCTGTTTTCGGAAGTGACGTATACGTCTATCGAGAATTTTATTATCTTACAGAAAATAGAGTACACTAAGATATTATTGACAAATGAAGAACTTTCGCTCACCGAAATAGCATTTAAACTCAACTATTCCAGTGTGGCACATTTAAGTAAACAATTTAAAAATACAACAGGTATTACACCTTCAGCTTTTCAGCGTATTATTGCTAAAAGAAAACAAATTAACTAACCTTACTATAAGTTTGTAGATATGAATAGCGATTATATTAATATAGCTTTGGCTGATGATGATGAGGACGATAGGTTGTTTTTTACAGAGGCCTTTGAAGAGTTGAAGATTAAAAGTAAAGTTTTACTTTTTAAGGATGGTATCGAACTAATGGACTATTTAAATGATTCCAATAATACACTTCCAAATTTATTATTTCTAGATCTCAATATGCCAAAGAAATCTGGGTTAGAATGTTTGAAAGATATCAAAGCAACCAAACGATTAAGTGATATGGCCATTGCCATTTATTCTACATCAGCATCTGAAGAAGATATTGAAAACACCTTTGTAAAAGGTGCCAATGTATATATTAAGAAGCCTAATGATTTTGAAAAACTAAAAAAAGCACTTTCAGAAGTCGTCACTACCAATTGGCAATATCATACCAGTGGTTTAAATAAAGATAATTTTTTATTAAGATTATAAGCTATGCCAACACCTTCCAGCAGATACCTAAGAACCGCTTTTATAGTTGGTCTTTTTGTTATTTTATGTATTGGAGGGTTTACATATAAACATATTAGCGAGCTATCCCAGACCTCAAAAGTTGTTAAAGATAATTACTCCTTAAGAAGTGAATTAGAGCTTATTATTTCTAATCTTAAAGATGCTGAAATAGGGCATAGAGGCTTTTTGCTAACGCATGATTCACTATTTCTTAATCCGTACAATGAGAGTTTACAAAAAATAACCAACAACCTTTCTAGGTTAGATACTCTAATTGTTCCTAATGGTGAGCAGGTCGAAAAACTCAAGGAATTAAAGAACGATATTGCATCACGCTTTAAGAATTTTGACAAATCGTTTAGTCTAGCAAAGGATGATGCAATACTCTCTCAAGATTTATTATTCTTATTGCATGAAGGTGAAATTAGAATGGACAGAATTCGTGCGGATATCACCGAAATGTTAGATTTAGAACAGCGTCTGTTAACACACAATCAGGAAATTAATGAAGAAAAAATAGGACTAACTCCTTTATTATTTTATGGTTTATTAATTGTTACGTTAGTTATTCTTTTACTAGCTTATTTTAAGATGACTAAGGATTTAAAAGCGTTAAAAGAGAACAATATTGAGTTAGAAATTTTTGAAAAATTAACCAAACAATCTGAGATTGTCAGTAATATCAGTACTTGGGTGTGGTATATTGAAGACAATGTATTTGAGTTTTCAGATAATTTATATCGTTTAGTAGGTGAAGAGCCACAAAGTTTTGAACCAACTTTAGAAAATTTTTATAAATACGTACACGAAGAAGATATTAATAATTTAGGGCAGCAAGTTAATATGATGATGCGGGAAGAGGAATTGCCTTTTACAACGTATCGCGTCGTACACAAAGATGGCACCATTAGACACCTAAAGGCCTATTCTAAACTTTTGGATGATACTGAAGGTGATAAAAAAATGTTTGGTGTCACCATTGATGTTACAACTGAAGTTGAAAACTACAGAATCATCGAGCAGCGTAACCAAGAGTTAGAACGTACTAATAAAGAACTGTCTGCGTTTAACTATGTTGCCAGTCATGATTTGCAAGAGCCTTTAAGAAAAATCCAGACTTTTATGTCACGACTAGAGGCTAAAGAAAAGGATCATATTTCTGAAAGTGGACAACTCTATATTCAAAGAATGAAGTCTGCATCGGCCAGAATGCGTATGCTGATCGAAGATTTATTACAATATTCCAGAACAAACACCTCAGAAAAGGAATATTTAAAAACGAATATGAATATGCTCTTGGAGCACGCTAAAACTGAGCTTTTAGATAGCATTGAAGAGAAACAAGCTAAAATTATTTGTGATGATTTACCAACAATGGAGGTCATTTCGTTTCAAATTCAACAATTGTTTATCAACTTAATAAGCAATTCGTTAAAGTATAGTAAAGAAGATGTTCCTCCAATAATAGAAATTACACACGAAGAGGTGCGCTCTAGAGATGTAGAGCAAATAAAGGAATCCTTATATAAGTTTCATCATAAAATCACCTTTAAGGATAATGGTATTGGATTTGAGCAAACTTATGCCGAAAAGATCTTCTTGCTCTTTAATAGGTTGCACGGTAAGTCTGAATATTCAGGTACAGGTATTGGTTTAGCCATTTGTAAAAAGATTGTAGAAAACCATAAAGGAGTTATTATTGCAGAGGGCAAACCTAATATTGGTGCCACATTTATAATTTACTTGCCGTTTTTAAAATAATAGACATTATTGTCTGCCTTAAAATAGTATAAACATTTTCGGAAATTGTATAACATGCTCTATTTGTAATTGAGCATATTTGTTATGTGTTTTACTCCTCTATTTTTATAATTACTTAAACTATTTCTTTATAGAGTTGACGCCCTTAATAAAATCGTTTTTCAATAATGAAGACTTTTCTTTCTGTTTTTTTAGTGTTATTAGTAATCCTTTGGGCCATCGGATTTTTTGTTTATGCAGTATCTGCTGTAATTCACATTGTATTAGTAATAGCTATTATCTTACTTATAGTTGTCAATAGAAATAATTCTAAAGATTAACACAAGCCTTCTTCAAGGTTACTTCAATTTAAACGTTTCCATTTAAATCTATTTTTTAATTACCCATTCTGCCTGGTTATTCTTCAGTGTATTTGTAAGCATTGGTTTATATGGGTTGATAGTTGATTTAATAGACCTCTAATTTGTACTTTTTTATGTTTTGTTTAACACATATTAGAAATGATGTAACAAAACTGAGGAATTGTATAACATAGCAAGCCTAAAGAGGTTGTTACTTTGTCATAAGAAAATTAACCAATCAATTATATCATGAAAATATCATCTAAACATTTACAAAAGCAGTTTGCAAGAGTGGGAAGAATTTTTCCAAAACGCAAATTTGAAGTTGCTTATTCAGAACTAAGGTATTCAAAACTTAATGCCGTCGTAAGTACCAAAGAGACTTTTTAAGCTTACAAGAGTTACTATCCTAATTAGTAAAACTAATAGGATTTATAAAAAAATTACTATCTAACCAAAAACAAACACATATGAAAACTATAGAGATTAAAGCAAATAATTTACAATTTATGTTTCACGCTTTAAATAATGAAGTTGGTGGAACTTTTACAACAAACCGCAGAGAGGTTGAGTTAAAAATTGATAATGAGTTAGGAGTAGGATTAATTAAAGGTATAGAGCTAGAAAGACATACGGTATTTATTGAGTTTGATGTAAAGTTTAAAGAAGACATTAAGTTCGTTGTTGAAAGTTCTAAACGATCAGTAGTTAACTTCTTATATTGTTCAGAAGGAAAATTAAAGCATGCTTTTAATAACAACGGATCGTCAAATACGGTAGAAACATTTCAAACAGGAATTTCTGCTAATATTGAGACCAATGAAAACCATATCAGCTTTTTTAAAGATGTTTATGTCAACTCTACGATTATTTCAGTGAACACCTCTGAAAAGAGCTCTGCGAAGCACCATATAAATAGTATGGTTTCAGAACTTTTTATTTCAGGAAAAACAGCAGATTATAGTTATGTAGGGTCTTATAACTTAAAAATTGCAGAAAATATTAAGCAATTAAAGGCCATTAAACAAGATGGGGTGGTAAGAACATTATTAATTCAAGGATTAGTGAATTTTGTATTAGCCATGGAGATAGAGCAACATTCTTTAGATCTAAAGAGTTCTCAAAATCCAACAGGGTCGTTAACGGCATTCGAACTAAAGCAAGTTAAAGCATTATCGGATTACATTAATAATTTCCCTGAAACTAACTTAAGCGTTACAGAATTGGCGGCGAAGATTTCAATAAGCCCTGCTAAGGTTCAGGAAGGATTCAAATTAATGCATGGTAAGACGCTTAACAGCTTTATAAGATCAGTAAGAGTTAAGAAGTCTGAAGAGCTTATTAAAAACACTGATTTAAATATTTCTGAAATTGTATATTCATTAGGGTTTTCAAGTAGAAGTTACTTCTCTAAAATCTTTAAAGCGCAATACAATTGCTCGCCAATAGAGTATAAACAAAATATTAAGTTAGCTGCAACAGCATAATATAGATCAAAAAAAGATTGTTAAAAAAAAGAATAAAGAATGAAATGTCATATTGAGCGCAGTCGAAATACTTATAGAGATTTAAGTTTTCAATGGTACTCTAGCTGACATATGTTCAAACAGATTGTCTTAGTCATATCTAATGTCATAAAGATTAAGTTAGCTGTAACAGCATAATATATATCAAATAGAGGTTGTATAAATAGTATTTTTAATATTTATACAACCTCTTTTTTTTGATTTCTTAATCAAAGAATAACTCAAATTTCTATTTTTGATTCATGAATGATAATTTTACAAATGAATTCTTCGGCATTGGAATTCAGAATGGAAAAACACCAGAAAATTTAGGTGTACTTTGGAGATCTGCTCAAAATTTAGGGGCGAGTTTTATTTTTACAATAGGGAATCGTTATGCGAAGCAAGCTTGCGATACACATAACGCTGTAAAATCCATGCCTTATTTTCATTATGACACGTTTGAAGATTTCTTTAATAATTTGCCTAAAGGAACACGACTTGTTGGTGTAGAATTAACAGAGGACGCCGTGCCGTTAGAAACATTTAAGCATCCAAGACGTTGTGTGTATTTACTCGGAGCTGAAGATCATGGTTTGTCTAACCTGGCCATTGAAAAAAGTCATTTTTTAATAAAATTTAAATCTCAGTTAAGCCTTAATGTTGCTGTTGCTGGTAGTATTGTGATGTACGATAGAGGTATTGACAAACCTAGAGTTTAATTCTAATAAAAATACAAAGCATAAAAAAACCTTGAACAGATATTCAAGGTTTTTTTAGATATTATATGTAATTGGACTTTAGCCATTCATTGAAATCAAAAATTCTTCATTATTTCGCGTTTGTTTAAAACGGTCATTAATGAATTCCATAGCTTCAACTGGGTTCATATCTGCAAGATACTTACGCATTACCCACATTCTTTGAATTGTGTTTGCGTCTAATAAGATATCATCACGTCTTGTACTAGATGAAGTTAAGTCAATAGCAGGGAAGATACGACGGTTAGAAATTTTACGATCTAATTGTAATTCCATGTTACCAGTTCCTTTGAATTCTTCAAAGATAACTTCATCCATTTTAGAACCTGTTTCTGTAAGCGCTGTTGCTATAATGGTTAAAGATCCACCATTTTCAATGTTACGAGCAGCACCAAAGAAACGCTTTGGTTTGTGTAAAGCATTCGCATCAACACCACCTGAAAGAATTTTTCCAGAGGCTGGTTGAACGGTGTTATAAGCTCTTGCTAAACGTGTGATAGAATCTAATAAAATCACAACATCGTGACCACATTCTACTAAACGTTTGGCTTTTTCTAATACGATATTAGCAATCTTTACGTGTTCGTGTGCTTCTTTATCAAACGTAGAAGCAATCACCTCACCACGTACATTACGTTGCATATCTGTAACTTCTTCAGGACGTTCATCAATTAATAAAATCATTTGATAAACCTCAGGATGATTCGCTGCAATAGCGTTAGCAACATCCTTAAGAAGCATTGTTTTACCTGTTTTTGGTTGCGATACAATCATACCACGTTGTCCTTTTCCTATTGGAGAGAATAAATCCATGATACGTGTAGAAATCGTCGCTTGTTTTTCAGCAAGGTTAAATTTCTCTTGTGGAAATAATGGTGTTAAATGCTCAAAAGCAACACGATCTCTTACCACATTTGGACTTTGACCGTTAATTTTGCTCACCTTAATTAAAGGAAAATATTTTTCACCTTCTTTTGGTGGTCTAACATGACCAAGAACAGTATCTCCTGTTTTTAATCCAAATAATCTAATTTGAGATTGTGAGACATAAATATCATCTGGAGACGATAGGTAGTTATAATCCGAAGATCTTAAAAAACCATAACCATCTTGCATAATATCTAAAACACCTTCACTTTCAATAATAGCATCGAATTCAAAATCTGGCTCACGGTAGCGATTTCTGCTATCTTTATTACCATTATTTTTTGAATTATTACCGTGTGTGTTTCCATCTTTAGAACGAGGTTGCCTATCGTTTTGCGGACGACGTTTATCGTCTTTACGGGGATTAGGTTTCTTTTGTTCTTGTGGTTTATTGTGAGACTTCTCTTTTACAGGTTTCTCTGTGTTCGATTTTTCGTCTTTATTTTTAGTATCCTGTGGTTTGTTTTCTTGTGGCTTGCGCTCTTGAGGTTTACGAGGATTAGGTTTGTTTTGCGCCTGAGGCTTTGCTTTTGTGTCTTCAGGCTTGTCTGTAAACTCTAAAGATTTTTGCTCTTTAGGTTCTGCAGGTTTTTGTGAAACTCTAGCACGTTTTGCTGCTGGTTTGGTCTCCTTTGGCTCAGGTGCTGCAGGGGCTTCAGTAGCGACTGTTGCTTTTACAGCACTAGGATTAGCTGCTTGGTAGTCTAAAATTTGATAAACCAAGTCTAGTTTTTTTTGTGTACGGTATTTAGGTACGTTTAGTTGTTTCGCTATCTCCTGTAATTCAGGAAGTTTTTTAGCTTTTAACTGAGAAATTTCAAACATTCTATATGTTGTATATGTATTATAATTTGATATTATTAATTCAATATTTTCTAAATGAAATAAAAAGAAAAAAAGTGAGATTAATTTGGAAGATTAGAAAGATGCAACTCAGTACGTTACTTCTTTCTATTGCAATAATACAATTTTATTTTAAAATAATTTCTATCTTTTTAAAAAATAAACTCCTAATTTTGCAGAGCTTTTTTAATAAAAGATATGATTCAACGCATTCAAACTCTATATTTATTTTTAGCCGCTGTAATTTCAGCTGGTTTAATATTTGTGTTTCATTTGTGGACAGATGGTGAAGGAACTAAAGTATTTGCCCTAGATAATTATTTGTATTTAGGTTTATTTTTAGGCTCAGCTTTATTATCTTTGATTTCAATATTTAGATTTAAAGACAGGAAGTCTCAATTTGTTTTGGGACGACTCAATATAATATTAAACTTTATTTTACTAGGAATCTTTGTATATCAGTCTCTAAACTTATCTGGAGAAATTAACGTTTCTGAGAAAGGTATTGGGATGCTTCTTCCTATTTTTTCTATTGTGTGTTTAGTCTTGGCTAACAAGGCTATAAAAAAGGATGAAGATCTCGTAAAATCTGTAGATAGATTACGATAGACCTAAAATCTTAGTAGTATTAGTGTGAAAAAACCCAAACGCTGCCGTTTGGGTTTTTTTTTATTTTCACCCTTTCTTGTAAAAGAAAACATGTTTGCTTTATAACATAAAAAGCAATAGTTTAGTTATTGATTTTAAAAAGGCTCTACTAAACAAATGAAAAAACAAGTTTTTTTGCATGTATTAGCCGCTTTGGTTTTAAGTTTTTTATTATATCAATTGGCTACGTTTACTTTAGGAAGCTCAATATTTATTGGTGTAGGTGCGGCTAGTTTAGGATTGTTATATGCCATGAATAGCCGTAAAAAATAATTTAGAGGAAACGATAAATAGTGGTTTCGTCTTTAAATATCTAAGCGTCAAATTCAATGACTTCCAAATCTTTAATTGTTTTTCCTTCAATTTTAAATCTTAGCATGGTTCTTACTTTATGAAATCCATGTTTACCTGCAGCCCCAGGATTCATGTGTAATAAATCTAGTTTTTTATCTGGCATTACTTTTAAAATATGAGAATGGCCTGTAATAAAAATATCAGGAGGATTTAAACTCAGTTCCTCTTTGACTTTATGGTTGTATTTCGGAGGGTAACCACCAATATGCGTTATCCAAATATCCATGTCTTCACACATAAATCTATTGTGAAGCGGGAATTCGGCTCTAGCTTTGGTGTCATCAATGTTGCCATAAACGGCTTTTAAAGGTTTCAGGTTTTTTATTTGATCTGTAACATTTAGGTCGCCAATGTCGCCTGCATGCCAAACTTCATCAGCTTGTTTTACGTGCTTAAGAATGGCTTCGTCCATGTAACTATGTGTATCGGATAAGAGGAGTATTTTTTTCATTTTAGGCTGAACGCAATTCAGGATCTTATTTTTAGGTTAAAAAGGACTAACGTGTCGTGTAATGTTTTGTTAAAATCCCTAAAATTCGGGACTGTCTTCTTTTGAATAAAGTTATCTTTGTAGCTTCTGAAGCAAAAATAATGTAATCTTTTGAGATATTTTTTAGAGTTATCATATAATGGTAAGGCGTATCATGGATGGCAAATCCAACCTAATGCAATTTCTGTACAAGAAGTATTAGAAAAGGCCTTATCTACTATATTGAAAACTAAAATATCTATAATGGGAGCGGGCCGAACAGATACTGGCGTACATGCCTCACAAATGTTTGCTCATTTTGATTATGATGGGGATTTTAAGTCTATAGATATCGTTTATAAACTGAATTCATTTTTACCGAAAGATATAGCTATAACTTCTGTTTTTGAAGTCAAACCTGAAGTTCATGCACGATTTTATGCGGAAAGTAGGACGTACAATTATAAAATTTCTACTTCTAAAAATGTATTTAATTACGATTTTGCTTACGAAGTACAATTGCCTTTAGATGTTGAAGCAATGAACGAAGCTTGTAAAATCTTATTTCAGTATAAAAATTTTCAATGCTTTTCAAAGACTAATACAGACGTTAAAACGTATAATTGTGATATAAAAGAAGCGTTTTGGACAACAACCAATGAGCAACTTATCTTTACGATAACAGCAGACCGTTTTTTAAGAAATATGGTAAGAGCTATTGTAGGGACTATGGTGAATATTGGATTAGGAAAAATGAAAGCAGAAGAATTACATGCTATTATCGCGTCTAAAAGTAGAAGTGAAGCTGGATTTTCAGTTCCTGCACATGGATTGTACCTTGTGAAAATAGTATACCCTGAAACGATTAAAATAGAGAGTTAATAAATTAAATTTCCGTTGTAACGGAAAAGATTCCGAAACAAGTTCGGCATAAAATGGCAGAAAAAGATAAGAAAATATTTGATGTATCGTTATTTACACGATTATTACAGTACATAAAACCTTATCGTGCGGTTTTCGTGATTTCGCTATTGTGTGTTATTGGCTTAGCCTTTTTTGGTGCGTTTAGACCTTATGTTTTAAAAGAAGCGATTGACGTAAAAATTGCTAATAAAGAATATAACGGTTTTATAATCTATATGGTTATAATGCTTGTTTTACTTCTATTAGAAGTCATTTCGCAATTGCTCTTTATTTACTATGCGAGTTGGTTAGGACAGTCAGTCGTTAGAGATATTAGAGTGAAATTATTTAAGCACATGCTTAAGTTTAAAATGACCTATTTTGATAAATCATCTGTTGGAGTATTAATTACAAGAGCGGTTACTGATATGGAGCGTATTGCTGATATTTTTGGTGAAGGTTTATTTATGATTTTTAGTGATGTCTTAAAAATGCTAGTCGTAGCCAGTTTTATGTTTTACATGAATTGGAAATTAAGCCTTATTGTAATTGTGACTTTACCTTTTGTATTAATAGCGACTAATATTTTTCAAAAGTATATGAAACGTGCTTTTGAAGATGTGCGTACCGAGGTTTCTAACCTTAATTCATTTGTTCAAGAACGTGTTACAGGAATGAAGATTTTACAATTGTTTACACGTGAAGATACCGAGTTTAAAAAGTTTAAAGCCATTAATGAGCGTCATAAAAAAGGCTGGTTAAAGACGGTTTGGTACAACTCTATTTTCTTTCCAATAGCAGAATTTATTTCGTCATTAACAATGGGCGCTGTGATATGGTACGGTGGTTTAAATACCGTTATAGGGCAGACAGCAACTTTGGGTGATTTAATTGCCTTTACCATGTTTATTCCTATGTTATTTAGACCTCTAAATCAAATTGCAAATAAATTTAATACCCTTCAAATGGGTATGGTGGCTGCAGATCGTGTGTTTAAAGTATTAGATACATCCGCTAATATTGATGATTCTGGCACTATTGAAGCAAAACATTTTAATGGGAATATTTCATTTCAAGATGTACGGTTCTCTTATGTTAAAGAGGAAGAGGTTTTAAAAGGTATTTCATTTAATGTAAATGCAGGAGAAACGGTAGCCATAGTTGGTGCAACAGGAGCTGGTAAGTCTACAATTATTAATTTATTGAATCGTTTCTACGATATCAATTCAGGTACCATAAAAGTAGATGGTATAGATATTAAGGATATGACTATAAGTTCACTTAGGAGTCAGATAGCTGTTGTATTACAAGACGTATTCTTATTTGCGGATACCATACTAAATAATATTACTTTAAATAATGAAAACATCACAGAAGCAGATGTGGTGAATGCTGCAAAAGTAATTGGGATTCATGAGTTTATTTCAAGTCTTCCTAATGGGTATCACTATAATGTGAAAGAGCGTGGCGTTATGTTGTCTTCAGGACAGCGTCAACTAATCTCGTTTTTAAGAGCTTATGTGACTAATCCAAGTATTTTAATTTTAGATGAAGCGACGTCTTCGGTAGATTCGCATTCCGAGCAATTAATACAAGATGCCACAGATAAGATTACTAAAGGGAGAACCTCAATTGTTATTGCGCACAGATTAGCAACAATACAACAAGCTGATAAAATTATTGTGATGGACGCTGGTCAGATTGTTGAAATTGGAACGCATCAGTCATTACTGAAGCAAGACCATGGTTATTACAAAAATCTTTATGAAGTTCAATTTTTAAAAGCAGAAACGACTTAGTGTATTGCTTGTTTTTTTGCTGCTTCTTCTGCGGCCTTTTTCCCAGCTTCAAACATGGTTTGTAAGTCGCCGTTTAAATACATCACTCCTAACATTATTATTGTGGCTATAACCATTACCACTCCAAGAGCTATAAAAAAGAGTAGGGTTCTAACAACAATGTTCAGTAAGTTAAGGTTGTACAGTCGTTTGAGGCAATAGGCAGCGTAAAGTATCATTAATGGCATCATGGCTAAGCCGATGATATTTGAAGACAATCCAATTAAAGCTAAAACTAAAACAAAAAGCGCACTAGCAATTGAGGTTTGGGCTTGTATATACATAAATATAACAAGCAATTCGGTATAATTAAAGCGCTTCAAATTAAAAAAAACAAATCGTGCTATAATTGCATAAAGCGGTACATAAAGCATCATGACTACAGATTGATACTCTTGTAAAAAGGCCATATTCTTTTTTTGAAAATCGGCTTGTCCTTTAATAGATTTAAAAGAGAAATCGTATACTTCTGGAAAATATTTATTGATAATTAAGAGTTGAAATCCTGAAATGGTGATGGCAAGCGCAAAATAACTAACGACATTTACATATTTTTTTCTAGTTCCGTTTATATAGCTACCAATTACAACTTCTGGTTTAGTAAATAGACTAATGAAGGTCTGTAAAAGTTTATTGTCGTAATTAAAAAATGTTTCAGTAAAGTGGGTAAAGAGGTTTTGAATGGTTAGTCTATTTCTAATCACTTTACCTCCGCAATGTTTACAATAATCGTCGTGTTCCTCAAGATCTGTCTGGCAGTTTTTACAAATCATTTATGTAAGGCAATTCCAATTATTATAGCGACTATTAGTACAAGTAATCCGATGACCATAAATGAGCCTATATAGATTGCCATTACGAGTAAAAATCGAGCAAAGGTGTCCCAAAATGTTGTTTTAAAGATGCGTTTTAGAACATAAAATAAATACATGAAAGTCGGGATGTATATTATGGAAGATATGACAAAGTAATTTAGTCCACATATTAAAAATAGTATGGTTAATAAAGCAGTTATAATGATGACTTGGGCAGAGTAGTATAAATTAATAACAATATGCTCTGTAAAATTATAGCTTTTGTCTCCGGTTATATAATAAGCAAGCCAGCTTCCAAGTGCTGAAAATGGGACTGTTAAAATATAAATTAAACCTTGGTAATTGTTGAAACTATTAAAATCAATGTCTTTAAATGGATTTTCTGTTTTACCTGAAGACGCATTAAAACCTTCTATAAATCCTGAACCAAAATCCATTGATTCCTTAAAAAAAGTAGACATTAAAAACACTTGAAAACCGACTAAAGTTATTGATATGGCAAAATACTGAAGGACATCAATATATTTTTTTCGAGTACCATTTATGTAGCCAATAATGACTGCTTCGGGTTTTTTTAATAAGTCTATGAATGTTAGCAGAAACTTGTTGTCTACACAAAGAAATTGCTCATTAACTTGTTGCGCTAAGACTTTTGGTTTTAAACGATTTTGAATGATTTTCGCGCCGCATTCATCACAAAATTTTTGTGTGTTTCTAAGGGTGTTATGGCAGTTTTTACAATGCACTACCCTAAGTCTTGTTTAATTTTATCTCTAAGCTCGTCAGTATTTTTAAACATTTCAAATTCACCATTTTTAATATAGGACACTTGTCCGGTTTCTTCACTTACACAGAGCGCAATAGCATCTGTTTTTTCAGTGATCCCAATCGCTGCCCTATGACGTAAGCCAAAGCGTTCTGGGATATTTTTTTCGTTATTAACGGGGAGAATAACACGTGTTGCTTTTATTACATTATTGTCAATAACAATAGCGCCATCGTGTAAAGGACTATTTTTATAAAAGATACTTTCTATAATGGGCTGAGAGACTAAGATATTCATCTCATCTCCTGTATTTGTTAGAAAGTCTAAGTTATTATTGCGTTCAATAACAATTAAAGCCCCTGTATTAGAAGATCCCATTTTATTACACGCATTAATAATGGCATCCACATCAGTTGTGGTTTGATCGTCGTTTTTAAGAAACTTGAAATTTTTAAAAAGATTTCGTTTACCACCAATATTCGTAGAACCAACCATTAGAAGAAACTTTCTAATTTCGGGTTGAAACACCACAATTAAAGCGATAATTCCAACTTTCATAAAACCATCAAAAATGCTGTAAAGCATGTGCATATTGAGGTAGTCGGTTAAGCGCCAAGCAAAATAAATAATAAGAATACCAATGAAAATATTGATAGCAACTGTTCCTTTTACAAGCTTGTAAATATAGTAGAGCAGAATAGCTACGAGGAAGACATCCACGAAGTCTATAAATCTAAAATCCCAAAGTTGTAAGTTTTCCAAAAGATTGGTGTTTTTGCTAATTTAGTAATTTATGCTTAGTTCAAAAGAAAAAATTATAATTGTTACCTCAGTTCTGTTTTTTCAAAACATTAAGATTTAATTAATCTAATTAATAAATGAATTCGTTAGAGTCAATTATAACTTTTTTAGTATCGATTTCTAATATTTCTGATTTTATTGAAATGTAATCTTGAAAGCTTAGGTTTTCGTCAAAATATAGATTTATTGAAAATTCAGTTATTCTTTTATCTTCAGAAATTGTAGTTATTTGTTTTAATATTTCAATAATCTCATCTTTAATTTTCGTTTTATTATCGTTATTAATCTGAATTGGAAGTTTTAAAAGGTAGTCTGATATGATGCTATCATTAGTTATTTCTTTTTGTATTAGCTGTTTAATATTTATGGGTTTATCATCTGCTTCCGTAAATTCATAATATACATCCGTAAATTCTAAAAAACCTAAATTTTCAATTCGCGTATCATTACATGTAAAATAATTCTTAGCATCTTCATTTTTATGCATTTCGGCATTGCGCTTTTTGTCTTGTAAGAATTTAATATGTGGAATAGCTTGTTTTAACGTTAAGCGTTTATCTACGTTAACCAACCAATTGGTGGTAATTATTAAATTCTTTCGATTTAGTAGCGTTGAATCAGGTTGGGTTTCATCATAAAAAAGATACGCAGGTGATACGTCTAAAACTTCGGTGACTTCAGCATTTTCAATTTCTGGTAAGTGTAAAACACGTTCGTTGTTGCAGCTAAAACAACATAAAATAATAAGGATAAAAATATAGCGCATGGGTTAATTAGATTTCAATTGGTTAAAAAGGGTCACGCATTCTATAGCTTCTTTGACGTCGTGTGCACGTAAAATTTTTGCACCTTTTTGTAACGCCACCATATGTAAAGCCGTTGTGCCGTTGAGGGCCTTTTTAGAAGTTAAATTTAGCGTTTTGTAGATCATAGATTTACGAGAGATACCGGCTAAAATAGGTTGGTCAGTAAGTTGAAGCAATTCAAGTTGATTAAGCAATTCAAAATTTTGATCTACTGTTTTTGCGAAACCATATCCAGGATCAATAATAATATCATTAATTTTTTCTTGGTGAGCAGCTGCAATTCGTTCAGCAAAATAGGCAATCACCTCTTTAGTTAAATCCTTATAATCTGTTTGTTGTTGCATGGTTTTAGGAGTTCCTTTCATATGCATCATAATATAAGGAACGCCTAATTTTCCAACCGTAGAAAGCATGTTTTTATCTAATTTTCCCGCTGAAATATCATTAATCAGTGCGGCACCAGCTTCAATACTCTTTTTTGCGACGTGACTTCTAAAGGTGTCAACAGAAATTAAAGCGTTAGGGAAATGCTTCAGAATTAATTTAATTACAGGTATTACGCGATTCAACTCTTCTATATCACTAACATCGTCAGCATTTGGCCGAGAGCTGTAACCACCAATATCAATAAAAGTAGCTCCATGGCTTAGCATGGTTTCAACTTGATTTAAAATAGCAGTTTCGTCATTATATTGTCCACCATCAAAAAATGAATCTGGTGTAACATTCAATATGCCCATCACTTTTGGTGTGGATAAATTGATTAATTTTCCTTTACAATTTATATTCATATTTACTCTAAAAAAGGCGTTAAGAAAACTTTAAACCCCAAACTTTGAACTTCTAATTTATTTATGCGAAATTTACGGAAATTATAACGTAATAAATGCAAGATACTTCAAAACAATACGATGCTGTTGTCGCTAAATGTAGAGCGCTTTTTGTAAATAAAATGAGTGATTATGGTAGTGCATGGCGCATTTTAAGATTGCCATCGTTAACCGATCAGATTTTTATAAAAGCACAACGCATTAGAGGATTGCAACAAAATGCCGTGAGAAAAGTAGATGAAGGTGAGGTAAGTGAGTTCATAGGAATAATAAATTACTGTTTAATGGCTTTAATTCAGTTAGAAAAAGGTGTGGTAGAACAGCCCGATTTAAATACCGAAGAAGCTACAAAATTATATGACGAAAAAATAGCAGTAACAAAGCAGTTAATGCTCGATAAAAATCACGATTATGGTGAGGCTTGGAGAGATATGCGCGTGAGTTCGCTGACGGATTTAATCTTACAGAAATTATTACGTGTAAAGCAGATTGAGGATAATGCAGGGAAAACAATTGTAAGTGAGGGCATTGATGCTAATTATCAAGACATGATTAATTATGCAGTTTTTGCTATGATTCATTTAAACGAAGCTAATTAATTTCTCATTTCTGCTACGGCAGAAATCTATTTAAATAATATAAATTTCAATTTTACTAAGACGAAGCTCACTGAGCAAAAGAAACACCATAAGCATATGAAATACATCGTACAACTTAGCAGAATATTTACAGGAATATTATTCATTATTTCAGGATTTATAAAACTTAACGATCCCTTAGGATTTTCTTATAAGCTTGAAGAGTATTTCGGAGCCGATGTATTAAATCTCGAATTCCTAATTCCATACGCTCTGGGAATTTCAGTCATTGTTGTGGTGTTTGAGGTTGTTTTGGGGGTGTTCTTGTTAGTTGGCTATAAACCAAAATTTACAGTTTGGAGTTTGTTGTTAATGATTGTGTTTTTTACGTTTCTAACGTTTTACTCGGCTTATTTTGATAAGGTGAAAGACTGTGGATGCTTTGGTGATGCTTTAAAATTAACTCCTTGGGAAAGTTTTTCAAAAGATTTAGTATTACTAGTTTTAGTGCTAATTTTGTTTTTTGGAGTAAAACACATTCAGCCAATTTTTTCAAAATTAGCAACAACTGTTATTGCACTATTAAGCTTTATTTTGTCATTATGGTTTGGGTACCATGTGTTAATGCATTTGCCTTCTATAGATTTTAGAGCCTATGCTATTGGTAAAAATTTACCTGAGCAAATGGCAATTCCAGAAAATGCGAAAAAACCAATATTAGAATACACATGGACGTTTAATGTTAATGGAGAAGAGCAAGAGTTTGTTACTAATGGAAGTTACCCTAGTGTCGATGGTGAATATGTCGGTGTAGAAACTAAGACTGTTGATGAAGGTTACATTCCTGCAATTCAAGATTTATCAATTGAATCTGATGAAGAGGATTTAACAAGTTATTTCTTAGAAAAAGAAAAGCTTATTATGATTACGATGTATAATGTTAACAAGGGAGAACCCGAAGGTATGGCAAAGCTTAAAACATTTACAGATCAAGCGATGAAAAAGGGTTATACCGTAATTGGTTTATCATCTTCTGGCGCTGCTGACAAAGCAAACATTAAAGCCAAATATGATTTTAATTTTGATATTTATCTATGTGATGAAAAAGTAGTTAAAACTATTGTGCGGGCAAATCCTGGAATTATTATATTAAACAAAGGAACTGTCGTAAACAAAGCACATTGGAATGATATTGAGGATATTGAGTTATAGTTTATAGCGTAATATTTTAGTGTCTGTTTTTAATTAAACAATGTTTTTACTGAGTTTTATAACAACCCATTTTTTTGATAAGATATATAATCAATAAAATCTTTTATGCTTTTATCACCTTACTAGGTGTTATAACCGTCATTTTCTTTTTATTTAATAAACTTGGTGATCCTGCAAAAATGATGCTAGGGCAAAACCAATCTGAAGAACAGGTAATTGCTGTTAAGAAAAAGTATGGATTTGATAAGCCTATTGGGACACAGTTTCTTTATTATCTCAATGATTTGTCACCGATATCTTTTCACTCCAAAGCTCCAAGTAGTTTTACGTATTTAGGTCCAAATAAATACACCGCAACAACCTTGTTCAGTTTTGGAAATACCACAATGGTTATAAAAACACCTTACTTGCGAGAATCCTTTGCTAAACAAGGAAAAAAAGTTACTCAAATTATTAGAGAAACTATTCCTAATACGTTTGTTTTAGCTATTTCGGCAATTGTGATTGCGATTATTTTAGGAGTTGTTTTTGGTGTTATTTCTGCATTGTACAAAGATACTTGGATAGATAAAACCATTCAAATATTAAGTACGTTTGGTATGAGTGTCCCATCATTTTTTAGTGCTATTTTATTTGCTTGGTTATTTGGTTTTGTATTACATAAATATACCAATTTAGAAATGACAGGTAGTTTATACGAGCTTGATGATTTTGGTGAAAAGATGCAAATTAAATGGAAAAACTTAATTCTGCCTGCTGTCGTTTTAGGGATTAGACCATTGGCCGTTGTTATACAATTAATGCGAAATTCACTATTAGAAGTTTTAAATCAAGATTATATTCGTACAGCTCGAGCTAAAGGATTGAGTGAATTTCAGGTGATTAAAAACCATGCGGTTAAGAATGCTTTAAATCCTGTTGTGACAGCTATATCAGGTTGGTTTGCATCTATGTTAGCGGGCGCTGTTTTTGTAGAATATATTTTTGGGTGGAATGGCCTAGGGAAAGAAATTGTTAATGCACTGAATACGCTAGATTTACCAGTGATAATGGGCGCTGTTTTAGTAATTGCGATTATCTTTATTACTATAAATATTTTTGTAGATGTCATTTACGCTTGGTTAGATCCTAGGGTGAAGTTATCTTAATGAAATACTGACAATTGTCAATTCACTTTTATCTTTATTGTGTTATTTTTGTGTACTTAGTATTAAAATTCAATTCACTTAAATTATGAGAAAACATATCGTAGCCGGAAACTGGAAAATGAATAATGATTTACCTCAAACGGAACTTTTAATAACGGACTTATTAAAGCAAAGTCAAACTTCAGATGCTGAGGTAATGATTGCACCAGCATTTACAAATCTGTGGCAAGCATTTGAGTCTTTAAGACAAGAGTCTATAGAGGTCATTGCTCAGAATATGCATTTTGCAGAAAATGGTGCTTACACTGGTGAAATTAGCGCAGCTATGCTAAAAAGTATCGGAATTAAAACGGTTATTTTAGGACATAGTGAACGTCGCGCATATTTCAATGAAACAGATGAAGCTTTAGCTAAAAAGGTTGATGCTGCTTTAGTTAACGACATCCGAATTATCTTTTGTTTTGGTGAAGAATTACAAGATAGAAAATCTGGAAATCATGAAGCTGTTGTAGAACGTCAAATTAAAAATGCACTATTCCATTTAGGAGCTGATGTGTTTAAAAATATCGTTTTGGCTTACGAACCAGTTTGGGCTATCGGAACAGGTGAAACTGCAAGTCCTGAACAAGCACAAGATATGCATGCTTTTATTAGAAAAACTTTAGCTGATAAGTATGGTAATGGAGTTGCGGAATCGGTTTCAATATTATATGGAGGTAGTGTAAAGCCAAATAATGCAAAGGAAATTTTTGGAAAACCTGATGTGGACGGAGGCTTAATTGGTGGAGCTGCTCTAAATGCAGAAGATTTTTATGCTATTGTGAATGCGTTTTAAATTTAAAAACTCAAAATAAAGAAAAGCGAACGTTATGTTCGCTTTTTTTTGTTCGAGCTAATTCACTTGGAAAATGTATTCGGATACCGTAATAGCATCCGTGTAGGTATTCAAAATACTCTAATTTGAAACAAAATTAATCGTAACTAAATTAAGGATTAGTAAATTTGTAAAAAAAAATAAATAAATGTCAGAAATATATATTGGTTATACGTTTAAGGTAAACCCTATACAGCCAGCTGTAGAGATTTTAATTGCAGAATTAGGCTATGCTGGTTTTGAAAGCTTTGTTGAAACGGAAGAAGGGGTTATAGCTTATATTCAAAAAGAAGAATGGAATGAGAATATTTTAGACCATATTTACGTTTTAACCTCAGATGAATTTGAAATTTCTTATACGTTTGAAGACATAGAGCAAACCAATTGGAATGAAGAATGGGAGAAAAATTTTAACCCGATTGTAGTAGATGATTTAGTGTCTGTACGTGCTCCGTTTCATGAAAAGCTAGATACAAAATTCGATCTTATTATTGAACCTAAAATGAGCTTTGGTACGGGACATCATGAGACTACGCATATGATGATTCAGCATATATTAAATAATGATTTTAAAGATAAATCAGTTTTAGATATGGGCTGTGGAACAGGGGTCTTAGCTATTTTGGCAGAGAAGGTTGGGGCTAGTAAGCTCGACGCTATAGATATCGATAATTGGTGTTATTTAAACAGTATAGAAAATGTAGAGCGTAATGATTGTAAGAATATTTCGGTTTATGAAGGTGATGTAAAACTTTTAAAAGGGAAAAAATACGATAGTATTATTGCTAATATTAATAGAAATATATTGTTAGCCGATATACCACATTACGCAAAATCCTTAAACGAAAATGGAACTTTATTTTTAAGCGGGTTTTATAAAGAGGATATCCCTATGATTGAAATGGAATGTAATAAACAGATGTTAAAATTAGACGAAACTCTTCAAAAAGGTCAGTGGGTTTCATTAAAATTTATAAATTAGTGTAAACTTAAGTTTAACTATGATTTTTCCTACGGGGAAGTTTGTAAAGAACAAAAGGGATGACAAAAGAAAAATATTCAGAAGAGTTGCTTCTGCAAGAAGAAGAATTAAAACAGAACGAGATCGTATTGTTTAATGACGAAGTCAATACATTTGATCATGTTATTGACACCCTAATTTACGCTTGTGATCACGTACCCGAACAAGCTGAGCAATGTGCATTATTGGTGCATTACAAAGGAAAGTGTACTGTGAAAACAGGATCTTATGAAGATTTAGAACCACGATGTTCCAAGCTTTTACAAGCAGGGCTCAGTGCTGAAATAGTTTAATAAAAATCCCACTTAAATAGTGGGATTTTTTATTTGTAATTCTTATTTGTAATGTAGAATTGTTGGTCTTATTTAGACATTCTGCCTACAGCGCAACTCACAAAAGATTTCGCTTTTTTAGGTAAAGAGTTTGTATCTCCTAGAATGGGATAACCTAGATGAGATAATTTACTTTTTACAGCTTCTATGTCGTTTTCTGTTGACGCAAGAAAGCTTACTTCGTCTGTGTCATTATCTACAACAACTTCAGAAATACCGTCGAGTTTAGATAATTGTGTGACTATAGTATTAGCACAGCCACCACATTTTAAGTTTTGTATTTTAAGTGTGGTTTTCATAATGTTTAATTTTATAATGTTGAAGGACAAACAAAATTGGTTGTCTTTATATCGGTTTCTTTAATCGCATTATAGCCGCCATCAACGTCTATAAGTTTGTCATATCCTCTTGCTTTTAAAATGGATGCCGCAATCACAGAACGATAACCTCCTGCACAATGCACATAATAGGTTTTATCTTTACTGACTTCATTCATTTTTTCATTGATAAAGTCTAATGATAAATGTTGCGCATCTACTATATGAGACGATTGATACTCTCCGTCTTTACGAACATCTAAAATATTTAGCGTATTTTCTTTTGCTCTTTTTGCAAATTCGTCAACCGATACAGAATCTAAGGTTTCAATATCTTTTCCGGCCAGTTTCCATGCTTCTAGGCCTCCTTTTAGATAACCTAATGTGTTATCATAGCCCACGCGAGAAAGTCTTGTTACAGCTTCTGCAGATTTGCCTTCTGGTACGACTAAAATAATCGGTTGTTTTATATCTTTAATTAAGGCTCCAACCCAAGGGGCAAATTGGCCGTTGAGTCCTATAAAAATAGAATTTGGAATATGAGCTTTTATATATTCAGATTGTGATCGTACATCTAATACTAAAGCAGATTCTTGATTAGCCATCGCTTCAAATTCATCTGGATTAAGGGCAACATCACCAGTTTTTAAAACCGTTTCAAAAGCATCATAACCCATTTTGTTCATCATTGCATTTTTTGCAAAATACTGCGGAGGAGGTGCAATACCATCAAGAACTTCTTTTATAAATTCAGCTTTAGTCATGTTTGCGCGTAAAGCATAGTTTGTTTTTTTCTGCTCCCCTAAAAGACCAACGGTTTCTTTGCTTAGATTTTTTCCACAGGCAGAACCTGCACCATGCGCTGGGTAAACAATGATGTCATCAGCTAAAGGCATAATTTTATTTCGTAGCGAATCAAACAACATCCCTGCTAAATCTTCCTTAGTTAAATCGGATTTAATAGCTAAATCGGGTCTTCCAACATCACCTAAAAACAGGGTGTCTCCAGAAAAAATTGCATAATCTTTTCCGTTTTCGTCTATTAATAAATACGTTACAGATTCTAATGTATGGCCTGGAGTATGTAATACTTTAATGGATATTTTTCCTAGTTTTAAAACCTCGCCATCTGTTGCTGAATGGATGTCAAAAGCCGTAGAAGCCCCTGGCCCGTATACAATAGTTGCTCCGGTTTTTTGGGCTAAATCAACATGTCCTGAAACAAAATCAGCATGAAAATGCGTCTCTAAAATATATTTAATTTTGGCGTTATTAGCATTTGCTTTGTCAACATATTGTTGGATTTCTCTAAGTGGATCAATTATAGCAACTTCACCTTCAGATTCAACATAGTAAGCACCTTGTGCTAAACAGCCTGTATATAATTGTTCAATTTTCATTCTTTATGTATTTGTTTTGCAAATTTACGAAACTTCATTTTTTGAAATGTGATAATTATCACAAAGTGTTATAAGAGCTCCTTGAATATAATATAGATAGCCATAAATATGGTAAAATAACCAAATCCTCGTTTTAATCCTTTTGCACTAATTTTCTTAGCTAGTGCTAGGCCTATAAAAATTCCAACAATTGAGATGGCAGTAAATGTGATTAGAAATTTCCAATCTATAGATAATGTTTTTAAATCGCCTAAAAAGCCAATAAGTGACTGTATCGCAATTATAAATAATGAGGTGCTAATGGCTTTTTTTATAGGCAGTTTGACTAATAAAACCAAGGCAGGAACGATAAGAAAACCACCTCCAGCTCCAACTAAGCCGGCTAGGGCTCCAATACCTATGGCTTGTGTACCAATGGCAAAATAATGGGTATTGTCAAATTCTTTAATGACTTGATCAGTATTAATGGTTTTAGATTTTATCATTGACCAACCTGCTAAAAGCATAATAATAGCAAATAGTAACATGATAAATAGTGAATTGGTAAAAGAAAAATTACCAATAGAAAATAAAACCTTTGGTAAGTTAGGTATGACTAAGCTTCGCACCATAAATATGGTAATTATTGAAGGAATTGCAAATATGATGGCCGTTTTAAAATCGATGGTCTTTTTTTTGATGTTTCGAAACGTGCCAATTAAAGCCGTACTACCAACAACAAAAAGTGAATAACCCGTAGCCACTATAGGACTAAAGCCTAAAAGATAAACTAAAATAGGGACTGTTAAGATAGAGCCACCTCCTCCAATTAGTCCTAAAACTAATCCAACAATTAAGGCGCCAACATAACCTAGTATTTCAATTAATTCCATATCAATGTGGTAATTTGTCTTTTAGTAATCCATAAGCGAAAGTGCCTAATAAAGCAGCAGCAATAACAATTAAAATAGAGAATGCGCCAGTACCAATTAGGATATACATAGGTCCTGGGCATGCTCCTGATAATGCCCAACCCAAACCAAAAATTATTCCACCAAGAATATAACGTGTAAAACCGCGATCCTTTAACGGAACTCTTAAGGTTGTACCTTCCGTTGTTTTAATCTTACTACTTTTAGAAATTAATAACAAAAGTATACCTGTAGCTACTGCAGTTCCAATAATGCCGTACATATGGAAGGATTGAAATTTAAACATTTCAAAAATACGATACCATGAAACGGCTTCAGATTTTACTAAAACAATTCCAAAGAAAATACCTACAACGAAAAATTTTATATACTTACCCATAGTTAAAAGAGTATTGGAAAAATAAGATGAATCATAATTAAGCCTCCAATGAAGAAACCAATCACGGCGATTAACGACGGTAGCTGTAAACTACTTAATCCTGTTATGGCATGGCCAGATGTACAGCCACCGGCGTAACGTGTGCCGAAACCAACAAGAAATCCGCCTATGATAAGTATCGATAGTCCTTTAAGGCTAAGAACAGCATCCCAGCTAAATAATTCTGGAGGTAATAAATTTTGACCTGCATCATTAAATCCAAGTGTACTCAAGTCTTTTATAGTAGCTTCGCTTAGATCCATGTCTATTGGGTTTGATAATAAGAAGTGAGCAATAAACCCTCCAACAATTGCTCCTAGAACAACAATTAAGTTCCACTTTTGGCTTTTCCAATCATAATTGAAAAATTCCGAACGCTTTCCTGCTCCACCAATAGCGCATAACGTTCTGAGGTTAGAAGACATGCCAAAGGTTCTTCCAAAATAGAGTAGAAGAAACATAACGATTGCAATACATGGACCTGAAACATACCAAGGCCAAGGTTGTAAAATATATTCCATAGCATTAATTTAAGACAAAAATAAAGTTCTGTTATTTAGGTAATGTAATAAATGTGACTAAAAATCTAAAACAATGATCTTGTTTCTTCCAAGTTCGATTTTTTTCTCTCTTTCGAGTTGTTTTAATAATCTCGAAATTACAACTCTAGAGGTATTTAGGTCTTCAGCAATTTCTTGATGAGTAACTTCTAAGCTAGTAGAAGCCGTTAGTTTAACTTGGTCTATAAGATATTTGAATAAGCGCTCATCCATTTTCATAAAGGCGAGTGTGTCAATGGTTTCTAGCATTTCGTCAAAACGAATTTGATAACTTTGTAAGATAAAATTTCTCCAGCTTTCGTTTGAGTTAAACCATAATTTCATGTATTCTATAGGAATCATTATTACAGTGGCATCCTCATCTGCAATAGCACGAATTTTACTTACCGATTTTACCATACAGCACGTTAGCGACATCGCACAAGTATCTCCAGATTCTAGAACATACAATAGTAGTTCGTCACCATCGTTATCTTCTCTTAAAACTTTAATGTTTCCTTTGATAAGCAACGGGATAAAGTTTAAATCCTGACCAATATCAATAATGATATCTGCTTTTTGAAACGTTTTAAGAAAGGCAACATTAGCAATGCTATCGATTATTTCTTCGTCGAATAAGTAATGAAAAGGCTGAAGTAGTTCTTTAGAAATCATAGTTCAAAAATAGTAATTTAAAAATTTGAAATAAATAATTTGGCAATGATTTAATAAATGTATTATATTTGCACCCACTTAAAAAAACATCTTTGTGTTTAAGTAAAGTGAAAATAATGGCCTCGTGGCGCAACTGAATAGCGCACTTGATTACGGCTCAAGAGGTTACTGGTTTGAATCCAGTCGAGGTCACTACTAAAACCAATGCTTTCAAGCGATTTTGAAAGTGTTGGTTTTTTTTATTTTCAGAATTATTCGAACATTTATTGCTAGTTAGTCGCCATTTTTTTTGCGAATAGCAGTATATCTTCTTTTTAAAATGGTAGTGGTATTACTTGAAATTTAATTTTTTTTAGACTAATGCATTTTTAGTCACATAAACACGCCAACCTATAATGGCAAGCTGAAACTTACTTGCTTGGCTCAGGTCGAGCTGTCTTTTAGAATATGAAGGAAGTATGGCTTTATTAATTTTAGCCAGAATTTTAAAGATTTTGATTTTCATTGTATGTTGAATAATAAATCTTTAACAAAAATAGTAAAACTTATTCTAGAACTAAGTTCTACTTGTCTTGGTTGGTAGTTTTTTTTTGTTTTTAATTTAGATTACAACTAAAATAAGTTCAATAATCAATTTTGCTAATGTCATCATAATGTTTCGGTTTTAGAGGTTAGTAAAATACTTCGTTTGTTTGATTGAGTTTTCAATATATAATCTTAACCAATAATCCTCCAAGCGTTTATTAATAAATTCGTGAATTTGAATTCTAATTTATAACTAAAAATATGATATGTGTTTTAGTATTCTGTGACTTGTCTATAATTAAGTTTTAAATTGTAATTGTTTTATATGTTTGTGGTTTCGGATTGATGGTTTTATAGGGCTGTTTTAAGGTGGTTTTAGGAATTGTAGAGGGATTTTATGATTAAAACATTAAAATTTTAGTTTTTCATCTTTGAAGAGATGACATCGTATGATAAAGTTCATGTTTTATCTAAGGTGTTTTTTGTATTTAATTTTGACATAACCTATGACTTAATAATAAAGTTATCTTTGTATAAAAAATTAGAAATGAAAAGAATTACGATTGTTGTATTACTCTTACTTTCGGGATTGAGCTGGTCTCAGGTTTTAGTTATAAATGAATTGGAAGCTGATAGTCCAAGTATTGATACAAAAGAATTTATTGAATTAAAATCGCAAACTCCCAACTTTTCTACTGATGGTTATATTTTGGTGTTTTTTAATGGATCGGAAAGTGGAGGTGATAGCAGTTACTTTGTCTATGATTTAGACGGGCTTATAACAGATAACAATGGCTTGTTGGTTGTAGGAAGTTCGAATGTTTCGCCTTTCCCTCAAGCATTAATGTCAGAGAACGTTATTCAAAATGGGGCAGATGCTGTTGGTATCTATTTGGCGTCTGTAGATGATTTTCCTGAAGGTACTGTCGCTACTCAGACCAATCTAATCGATGCCATGGTTTATGATACTAACGACGCTGATGATGTTGGTTTACTTGCTTTGTTAGGGCAAACGATGCAGTACAATGATAATGGTACTAACGCTAACCCAAAATCAATTCAACGTTATGTTGACACTATGGGGAATGTGACTTTTGCTGCAGCTACTCCAACTCCAAGACGCGAAAATGATGGCTCTGGTATTGCCATTGTGCCTATTGCTATTTCTGTTTTGGAGACGCAACTTAATGAAGGAGATGTTTTTGATATTACGTTTACGGCAGAAGCGAATATGACGTCGGATTTAAACTTCAATATAAGTTTAGATAATTATGGATTCAATACCTCGGATTTTACAGGAAATACAAATCTTACAATTCCATCGGGTCAAAATACAACAAGTACAACCATTACGTTAATAGATGATGCTGATGATGAAGGGGATGAGGTTTTAAAAATTCGATTTTTAGATTTAGTTGAGCCTAATGTCGCATCTAATGGTGCTATTGAAATTAGAGTAGTTGATAATGATTTTACTGTTGCTGCTTGGGGAACACCAATCGATCCTACATACGGAATTGTGGAGAGTACGCAACCTAATGGTTATTATAATAGTTTAGATGGTTTGGCTGATGTGCAATTAAGACAAGCTTTGCAAGATATTATAGCAAATCCAAATATTGTTAGAGCACACTCATATGCCGATGTTATTGATATTTTAAAAGAGGCGGACCAAAACCCTGAAAATAGTAACCAAGTATGGTTAGTGTATTTAGAAGAAGGGCGTGCTAAATTAGATGTGCAAACCAATTCTTTAAGTACCGGAAAATGGAATAGAGAGCATACATTTCCTAGGTCTCGTGGTGGTTTTTATAATATTGAGGAAGATGAAATTGCCGATGGTATTGATGTTTATTGGACTACAAAAGCCGATTCTTTACGTCATGGAAATTCTGATGTGCATGCTTTAAGAGCTGTAGATGGCCCTGAGAATAGTTCTCGAAATAATCAATTTTATGGTGAGTATAATGGACCAGATGGTACCTTAGGGAAATTTAAAGGTGATGTGGCAAGAAGCGTATTTTATATGGCTGTTCGTTACAATGGTTTAGAAATAGTAAATGGTTTTCCTGAAGGGATTGTTGGTGAATTTGGAGATTTGGCCACCTTGTTAGATTGGCATAGAAATGATCCTCCAGATGATTTTGAAATGAATAGAAATAACGTAATTTATAACTGGCAGAAGAATAGAAACCCATTTATAGATCAGCCAGATATGATAGAATATATTTGGGGAAATATGATTGGAGAAGTATGGGCGCAACCTCTAAGTGTAAATGAAACGACGCAGTTAAAAGTGAATATATTTCCTAATCCAACAACAGGACGCGTTTATATTTCTGGGTTAAATGCTGATGCAAAAGTTGAAGTCTACTCTGTGGACGGAAAACGTCTAAAGCAATCGCAGTCTGTTACAGATTATATAGATTTAGATGTTACGTCTGGCATGTATCTCTTAAAATTAACAAGCGAAAATCGTTCGGTAATTAAGAAAATTATTGTTGATTAACGTATAATATTACTTCAATAAAAAAAAGCCAAACTGCATTTAAATAGTTTGGCTTTTTTCATATTTATGGCTTTTCTATTGAGTTCTCGCTATTAAAGAACCTTCTGATTTTCCAAATTCTATATTCGGAATACCATCAGTTGCTTTCCAGGTCGCACTACTTTTATATCCGTTTTTATCTTCGAGGCTAATTTTTATACTTGTAATTTCACCTTTTTTGTTTCGTTTTAATTTGGAATACTTAACCGTGATTCCAATTCTTTTAAGTTCATTTACGTGAGAATCTAAAATTTGAGCTGGTGTAGATTTTGAAATATAAGCAATGGATCCATTTTTTGAAGCATCTTCATCGTCAATATAAGTCAAGCTATTTATTTTTGGTTTGCCAACGACTTTCCATGGGTTATCTTTTTTAATGGTTTTACTCTGAGTAAATTTGTTGCTGTTTTTAGAAATCACTTCAACAACTCCATTGGCTCCTTTTTTACCATATTTTTCTTTGGCCTCTTTTCCTTTTAAAACTGTTAAACTTGAAACCGTTTCTTTTGAATATACTTTTAATAAATCTGATTTAGATATGTCTTTACCATCGAGAATATATAATAAGTTGTCCTCATTTGGAAATTGGGTGTCCATATCAGCATTTTTATAACTTCCTTTTACAGTGTTATTTGATTTTGTTCTAAGAATAATGACACCATTCTGCCCTTTTTTACCATATGCATCAAGAGCATCTTCACCTTTTAAAACGGTCATGCTTTCAATCGTATTAGCATTGATGGTTTTTAAATATTCAGTAGAAGCAGGTGTGCCATTTACAATAATTAATGGTTTTGGATTCTGCGAATCATAACGTAAGTTATAAATTGCCGTATTGGTTGGATTATGAATGATGACTTCTTGACTTATAATTTTAGGTTTAGATCCATCTTCATAATAAAAATCAGATTTTGTGTTGATTTGGCTCTTAATCTCTAAAGAATCCATTGATAAATAAATCGTGTCTTTATTAAAACTTAATTGATTAAGGTTTGTCTTGTATTTAGGAGTTTGAGTATTAAAATAGATACTGTCTTTAACTGTAAGGTCTAAACTATCACGTAATTCTTCGATTATAAATGTTTTCCTTTTATGATCATTAGGTTGAATGCTTTCAACTCTAAAATTCCCATCATCATCCATTTTAAATTCAAAAGGGGCGATACCATCTTGGTCTTTAACATGGTAATTCGTAGTGCCATTTTTTGTTTTAAAATCAATATTTAAATTCGAAATTTCGCTGTTTCTGTTTCGCTTTACATGTTTTGTGGTCATGGTGACGTTCTTCGATTTTAGCCATGTTTTTATTTCACTTAAGCGTTCATCAGTCATGTTTTTTGTGAACTTAATTTTGATACTTTCGGTTGTGATGCTGTTAATAAAATCAGTGGTATTGCTATTGTTTTGAGTTTCTACATAAATTGTTTCCGTGTTCATGCTCATTAATAAAAAGGCTAAAAGTGGAAGAATTAACAGGTACTTCAATTGATTTTTTTTGTTTGATCTCGATTTGTTTAACATAAGGATTCGTTTTTTGATTGATGAATTGTAAAAAGTGTTTGTTAGTAAGGTAGCGTGATTAGCGACGCTTGTTTTTAGTAGTAAATGTTGATATTGTTTTTCCGAATTTGATAATAATTGTGTTTTAGAATCGGCGATGTATTCTAAGTTTTGACGGATTTCTTGTCGGTAAAGCCAAATCAATGGATTAAACCAAAAGAGCGTACAAGCTAGTTGAGTCAGTAAAATATCGATGGAATGCCATTGATTAGCATGTACTTTTTCGTGTGTAAGAATGAGGTCGAGTTCTTCTGTTTTATAAGATTTCGGATTATAAACAATCCATTTAAAAAATGAAAAAGGTGAAATCTTATGATCTACAATAACATAAGTGAAACGTTGTGCCTTGTGCTTTGGATGTTTTAGTAGAAGTAAAACTAATGAGCTAAACTGAAAAATAAATTGAATGGCAAATGCTATTAATCCCGTAATATATAATAGGGGAATAAGTTTAAGCCAATCAAATGGGGCTTCGGGTGTTGTGCTAACAAAACTTGAAGGTGTAGATGCTATAAAAGACGATACCTGAGTTGTTGTAGGTTCTACAGTAATATAAACAGGGATTACAATTAATGGAAAAATTAAGGCAAGGAGTAATCCGGTTAAAAGAAACCATCTGTTGTGTTCAAAAAACGTTTCCTTCTTCAAAAAGAGATAAAAACAGAAGTATATGAGTGCAATTACGGCTGAGGCTTTTAAAAGATATTCCATAATTATTTGTTATTTTCAATTAATGCAATAATCTCTTTTAGCTCATCAATGCTTATTTTTTCTTCTTTTGCAAAAAAGGACACTACGTTTTTATAAGAATTATTAAAGTAATTTTCAATAGCGGTATTCATAAACTTAGCTTTATAAGCTTCTTTACTTACTATTGGGTAGTATTGATGGGTTTTACCGTAGGCATTATAGCTGACGTAGCCTTTTTCTTCTAAGTTTCTTATAATGGTAGATAAGGTATTATAATGGGGTTTGTCTTGTGTTATTTCTGCTAGCACGTCTTTAACAAAAGCTTTTTCTAGCTTCCACAAAATGTGCATTATTTCTTCTTCTTTATTTGTTAGTTTTTGCATAGGTGTTATGTCTTGAGGTGAATAGTGATGTCGAATATATAACTATTTTTATAGTTATACAACTATTAAAGTAGTTGTATAACGAAAAATATAGTTTTAGTAGGTGTGAAAATGAAATATTATCTTCGCGTTTTTAATAGAGGTAAGTAATTAAATAAACGATAGTAGATGAGTGTGTTTTTAGTGATTGCTGGTTTGGCATTGTTAGTGGTTGGTGGTGATTTTTTAGTGAGAGCTTCTGTTGGTTTGTCGTTTAAACTTAAAATATCTAAATTGGTTATTGGTATGACAGTGGTGTCTTTTGCAACCTCTGCGCCAGAATTACTAGTAAGTTTACAAGCGGCCTTAGAAGGAGTTTCTGATATTGCTTTAGGAAATGTCATAGGTTCTAATATTGCAAATATTGGTTTGGTTCTAGGAATAACAGCTATTATTTCCCCATTAGCCGTAGATCGGGAGTTTTATAAATTAAATTGGCCAATGATGATGTTGTTGTCATTTGTGCTGTATTATTTTTTGAAGAATGATGGAGTCTTAACCTTTGTTGAAGGCTTGTTATTGATGATTTCATTAGTTGTCTTTTTAATTGTTTTAATTAGAAGCTCTAGAAAATCTACAAAAGCTAATTTAGATGATGTTGATGATGCCTTAGCGGTTGTTTCTAATTTTAAAATAATAATGTGGTTGCTTATTGGTGCTGCAGGATTGTATTTTGGATCGCTGTGGTTAGTCGATGGCGCAAAACAATTGGCCAAATCAATAGGAATTAGTGATTATGCTATATCGGTAACTGTAATTGCAATTGGTACTAGTGTACCTGAGTTAGCGGCTTCAGTAATAGCTGCTTTGAAGAAAGAAAAAGCAATCTCTTTAGGTAATCTTATAGGTTCTAATATCTTTAATATTGCTTCAGTTTTAGGTCTTACGGCTATGATAAAGCCTATAGTTGTAAATCCTAATACTCCAGAAATACTATCAACCAATATCTTTTGGATGATTGGTTTTGCGGCCATTTTAATTCCATTTATAATCATTCCAAAACGTTTTGAAATTGGAAGAATTAAAGGGTTTTTGTTATTTGGAGCTTATATATTCTTCATTTTTACAGCGCTTAAATAAAAAAGTGTACCCTGTAATAGGTACACTCTTTTTATGGTGTTCTTTGGTATTTTGAATTGATTAAATTTAATTCAAAATTATTTTAACTGATCTTTTTTTATTTGAGTTTTGTAATTGAACAATATATGCACCAGAACTAAGGCTTTGGGTCTCTATGGTGTGTTTTGTGTTTTTAGTGTCTAATTCCTTTGTCTTTACAATCCGCCCCTGAATGTCATAAACCAATAATTTAGTTTGAAAAGAGAATTGGCCATCTACTATTATAAATATCGTGTTCTTGTCGGTATAAACTTTTAGATCGTTAAGGTTGTTTTCGGAAATAGAAAGCTGTTCCTGACGAGAAAAAATAATAGAAAAACGCCCTACACCATTTAAATCTGTGCTTGGGGAAATAGTATAATCACCTGCTTTTAAATCTGTAATGATGTTAGTTAGGTTGTCTTTTAAAAACACATCAGTGTCTTCTGGAGTGACATTTTCAGAGATACTCACCGTAATTTGCTCACTTTGTGAAGCATTAATACCTATAGGTATTTCTACGTCGTTTAAATCGTTAAAACTAACAGCTTGAACTGCTAAATCTTCTCCAAGACTGTTTTCAACTAAACGTGAATAGATGGCGAAATCTGGTGCGCTATTATTGTAAAAAGTTGCATCGTAACCTTTGTCCATGCTTAAGCTAGCATTAGGGTTAAAATATAATGTTGTGCTATAGTTTTTATCTGAAATTGAAGATAGTAATAGTGTTAAGTATCCATTATTTGCCGTTGTAGAAGAACGGTTTGCGATGAAATCATCTGTGTTACCAATGGTACGCATACTTGGTGTAAAAGTGATGGTTCCTCCATCAGATTTAGAAGAAACCAAAAACCCTTGACCAGGTGTTAACATGGCATTTGGATGAGTGTCAGAGTATGCTTTGTTCCAAATTTCCCAACCGTCAGAGGCATCTCCGTCATAGCCATAAATTCCAGCATTTGGTGTGTTAAATTGTGAATTGTTTTCGGTAATGAAAGTTGATAATTTTATGTATGAAGGGTATGGGTTACCAATAAGGTTCCAATCAGCAAATTGAGCTCCTGAGTTATAAATAGCTATAGTTTTTGTACTTGTTTCAATGGCACCTGTAAATGTAAACGTATCATTGTCTGTACTTGCTGCTCTATAGCCAATCGCAGGATCTAAGGTTATGTTTGACTCTGCAGAGATATCAGTATCATAAAAATCGTAAATACCGGTAGCTTTGTTAAAAGGCCCAAATAATTTTTGTGATACGTCTGATGGATTTTGAACAATATTAGAGTTGTTTGAAGTGAAACTTCCAAATGTTTCGCCAGTTAGAGGTGCTGATATTAAGTCGTTTCCACGAAGTCCTGCATTTGAATTAACATGTCTTTTGTATTTAGCAGTTCCCGTAACTGAACCTTCAACAATTAGACTAGAATAATTCTCGGAATCCGATTCTAAAATTAAATCATCTGAAGTGGTTAAGTCACCATTAACCGTAACTGATCCTGTTTTTGCAATTTCAGTAGTTGCTCCATCTTCAATCTTTAGATTATTTATCTCTACGTTACCTGTTTCTGTATAAGTACCATCGATCACTAAAGCGTTTACGGCTCCAGTTGTTGATGAAGGAGCCTCAGGTGTCCAAGAACCAGATGAGTATGCTAGGCCGTCATAAACGACACTGCCTTTTATGATAATACCTGTGTCAGTAGTACCCAGTACAGTACCTAGGTTGTTTTCTATATTAAAGGTGCCTGTTGGAAGCCCTAACCATGCAAGCAGATCTTTAGCGTCATATCCATAAAGTCTAAAGGTTATAGTACCACCTACAGCAGAAGTTAAATTGGTGCTTATGGTGTTTATTTCGCTACTAGAACTTACACTTGTATCCGTAAATAAATCAGTCGTATAGCCATCTAAACTACTTTTTAATGTCACTTTTTTTGGACCAGCTCCTATGAGGCCTAATACGCTTGCACTTCTGTCATAATTAATTTCTAAACTAGAGATATTAACAGTAAACTCAGGATCAGCGGTAATAGACCACTCTATGTAATCATTAGTGTCAATACTTGAACTATTAGTCCAGTCTCTGCCTATAAACACGACTCCTGTAGCAGAGGATACACCAGGTCCAAATGATAGCGGTGTGGTGCTAATGTAATCTATGGAGTTAGAAGTTGGTGTAGATGTGCCTGAGTAGGCTGCGATATTTTGACTAGTACTGTTCCATCCATTTAACAGGAGTAGATAAACCATAACAACAGGTAGGTGGAATTTTTTCATTATAAGATTTGGCTAAGATATAATTAGTTTTTTAGGGTTGAAATCTGAAATAGTAAACTTCAAGGTATTGTGTTTATTTAGAAAAACACGAACATTTGTTATTTATTCGATTATAGGTGCTTTAAAATAAGAGTATATAGGAATTATCTTATATATGTGAAGCGGAAAGTAGATTTAATTAAGCTATTTTTTCTGTTAAATAATGAGCAAAAAAAAAACGAGTTATTAATAATTTTATTAGTTGCCTTTTTAATTAGAAGTTCTAGAAAAGCTACAAAACTAATTTAGATGAAATTGATGATGCCTTAGCTGTAGTTTCTAATGTGAAAATTGTAATGTGGTTGTTAATTGAAGCCGTAGGTTTGTACTTTAGGTTACTTTGGTTTGTTGATGGGGCTAAGCAATTGCCACAGTATAAGAGTTTGTGATTATGCTATATCTGTAATGGTAATGGTAATGGTAATGGTAATGGAATTTGGTACTAGCATGCTAGAGTTAGCGACTTATGTAATAGCTAAGACGGGGTACTCTTGCTGGTTTTAATAGCTTTGATATTGCTTCATGTTTAGGTCTTACGGTTATGATAAAGTCTATTGTTATAAATCCCAATACTCCAGAAATACTAGTTGTCGATATCTTTTGGATGATGGGTTTTACTACTATTTTAATTTCATTTATAATGATTCCAAAACGTTGTGAATAGGAAGAATACATGAAATCAATTGATTTGGTGCTTCAATCGTTCTCACTTTAAAATAACGATCTTTTTCTAGTTATCTATTGAGGGTGTATTTTAAAATATATTTCAAGAAGTATTAATAGTAGAGTTATTCTCAAAAAGAAAGTCGCCTGAAAATTAATTTCAGGCGACTTTTTTATTTAGTAAATAGAATTATCAATTCTTCTATTTTGAAATAACAAACTTCTTCGTTATGCTACTATTTCCTGTAGTGATTTTATAAATATATAAACCAGAAACTAAGTTATTACCGTTAAAATCAGCGTTGTAAACTTTACCAGAATGAACTTCTTTATTGAATACAATACCTACGTTACGACCATTGATGTCATAAACTTCAATAAGTACATTTCCAGAGGTTTTTGGTGTGAATTCAATATGTGAAACACCGTTTGTTGGATTAGGGTATGTTTTAAAACCTATCGCATTAGCGTTTGGTGTGTTTACGCCTAATAAGTCATCTTTTCCATTAAGATAAGCGTCAAGATCAAAATCTTCACAATTAGCTAAGGCAACAACACCGTCTAAGTCATAACCATCATTAGTTCTTGATAATTCATTGTTGTTAACTACAGCAACATAGTATATAAAATCAAAATCACCAGCATCTGATATATCTATCATATTGTCAGAATTACATACAGTTCCAGCAAAATGATAATTAATGTTATCCGCAGAAACGTAGATATCAGCATATTCACCACTTGTTTCACAATCTGTGCTATTGAAACTAGTCTCTACAAAAAGTAAATCATCACCTTCTTGGTTGTATACAGCTCCATTAAAAGTTAAGGTGATTTCTCCTCCATAACCAAGCGATGTAAATACGTATTCATCAGTTGTTTCTGGTTCTCCAAGAACGTTTTCAGGAGTTTCAGTTCTAATAGGGTCAATATCACCACCACTTATTGTTGTTCCGCCATAATACTTAATGAAGTTTGTGGCATAACATTCAGCAGGGTTAGGTAGTAATGGATCATTACATCCTGTTAATGCAACAACGCCGTCTAAATCAAATCCGTCGTTAGAAACAGAGCCTTCAGGGGTTGTATCTACAATTTTAACGTCTGTAATATATGTTAGGTTGATAGGGGCGTTACTTATGTCAAGATCATTAGATCCTCCTGTTACAACAGATCCTATAAAGTAAAAATCAATACCGTTTTGTGAAACGTAAACGTTAGCAGATTCTGGATAGTTAGCGTATGTTGCATTATTAAATGTCGTTTCAGCTATAGCAATATCTGCACCTTCATTGTTAAGAACAGCTCCATCAAAAATGATAGTAACTTCACCACCATATCCTAGTGATAAAAAATTAATAGTGTCGTCCATTTCTGGTTCACCCAAAGCGTTGTTTGTGTTCATTCTTTCTAAAATTGATAAGGGTTGTCCTGAACTATCTAAACCAGGGTTATAGCTAATTGCAGCTGAAGCGTAACAAACTTGTGTTGGTATGTCTTCACATCCAAATACGGCTTCAATACCGTCTAAATCATAACCGTCTCCATTGGCCATAGTTGTCGTATCTGTAATTCTAATTTGAGATACGAAATCTAAACCAGTGCTTTCTATATCGATAGCACCATCACGACAAATGGTTCCATATTCAATCCATGTGTCACCATATTGAGATAATTCAATTAATGCGGTTTCATCATCAGAGTTGCCACAAGTATCTCCCGAAAATGATGTTTCGTAAATCATGATATCAGTTCCGGCTTGGTTAAATACGGCACCACCTAATTTTAGGGTAATGCTACCATTGATACCTAAAGAATAAAAACCACCGTTTAAATTCGCTTTGTCTGGTGTGTATAAAGCCGAATTTACATCAGAACGATTGGCTGCAACGGGTGAACCGTTAGTCTGTAAGCCTTGAGTAGCAGAAATAACCTCTACAGCAGTACAGTTATCTTGGGTATTGTTTTGAAAAGCGTTTAAGTTGGTTGTCATAAAAGTTGCAACGCTACATATAATAGGTAGTAGGTGCTTAGTAAAGTTTTTCATAAGTATATGCATTTGGTTAATAACAAGGCAATATTATGAAGGTATTTATGAGCCGTCTAAAAAAAGCGAAGACGGCCATTAAAAATCGATAAAAGGCTTCTATTTTCTTTAAAAAACAAATTTTATCGTTGTAAGGAATTACTCCTAAACTGCAGTGCTTTTATCTGTGAAATAGATTGATATGAGAAAGTGATTGTTTTTTAATCTGTAGAAATAGAACCAGAAAATTCTAGGTCTTTTAAATTTTAGTTGGTATATTAAGGAGTAAAAAAGTCGTCTAGAAAATAGTATCTAGACGACTTTTAAATTTATATAATGTAACTAATTAAGAAATATTAGCACTTTTTACTGTTTTTATAATTCTACCAGCAATTTTGTAAGGGTCTCCGTTAGATGCAGGTCTTCGGTCTTCTAACCAGCCCTTCCAGCCTTGTTCTACTGTGATAATTGGAATACGAATTGAAGCCCCTCTATCTGAGATACCATAGCTAAAATCGTGAATAGAAGCCGTTTCATGTTCACCTGTTAAACGTTGGTCATTAAACTCACCGTAAACTGCGATATGCTCTTTTACAACAGGTCTAAAAGCTTCACATATTTTTTCGTAAGTCTCTTTGCTACCACAAGTTCTTAAAACTGTATTAGAGAAGTTAGCGTGCATACCAGAACCATTCCAGTCCATATCTTTTCCTAATGGTTTAGGATGATATTCTATATAGTAACCATATTGTTCTGTTAAACGATCTAAAAGGTATCTTGAAACCCAAATTTCATCACCAGCTATTTTAGCTCCTTTAGCAAATAATTGATATTCCCATTGGCCAGAAGCAACCTCTTGGTTAATGCCTTCAAAGTTTAAACCAGCAGCAATACAAAGATCGGCATGTTCTTCTACTAAATCTCTACCATGTGTGTGTTTTCCACCAACCGAACAATAATACATTCCTTGTGGGGCAGGATAACCACCAATAGGAAAACCTAAAGGTAATTGTGTTTGTGTATCCATAATAAAGTACTCTTGTTCAAAACCAAACCAGAAATCATTGTCATCATCATCAATCGTAGCTCTACCATTAGAGATATGAGGAGTTCCATCGGCATTTAAAACTTCAGTCATTACTAAGTATCCATTCTTTCTAGCAGGATCTGGATAGATGGCAACAGGTTTTAATAAACAATCTGAAGCTCCACCAGAGGCTTGTCTTGTAGAAGAGCCATCAAAAGACCAAATTGGGCAGTCTTCTAATTTACCACTAAAATTTTCCTCAATTTTAGTTTTGCTTCTCATGTTTTGAGTAGGCTTGTAGCCATCAAGCCATATATACTCTAATTTAGATTTACTCATTGTGCTGTGATTTAATGTTTAATTACATTACAAATATTACTTTTTTTTTAACCCATCAAAAAAAACAGGGGTGTTTTAGGTTAAATGAGGTTAATTATTGTTGATACCCTATTTTTTAATGGGTAATTGGCGTTATTTTAAATATTTTGTATTTTTGACCTTAAAAAATAATAATATGTCAACACTTAGATTTCATGCTGTAAAAGCATCATTAAAAAGGAAGCCAGTAAAGATTAAAGAAGAAAAGCGTCGTTCCGAAATTTTTGGCTCTAATGTGTTTAACGAGGTCGCTATGCGTCAATATTTAACCAAAACAGCGTTAAATAGTGTTTTAGAAGCTATTGAAAAAGGCACAAAGATAAACCGACTTGTTGCGGACCATATTTCAACAGGAATGAAAGAATGGGCCATTTCAAAAGGAGCAACGCATTATACGCATTGGTTTCAACCTTTAACAGGAGCAACAGCAGAAAAACATGATGCCTTTTTTGAAACTATTGGAGATGGACTAGCGATTGAAAAATTTGGTGGCGACCAATTAGTGCAGCAAGAGCCTGATGCATCAAGTTTTCCTAATGGCGGTATAAGAAATACATTTGAAGCAAGAGGGTATACGGCATGGGATCCTACGTCTCCAGCTTTTATCTATGATAAAACATTGTGTATCCCTACGGTATTTGTGTCCTATACAGGTGAAGCCTTAGATTTTAAAACTCCGCTTTTAAGGGCTTTACAGGTTGTAGATAATGCTGCTGTAGCGGTTTGTAAATATTTCGACAAGAATGTAAAACGAGTCAGCACTTCTTTAGGATGGGAGCAAGAATACTTTTTAATCGATGCTGGCTTAGCAAAATCGAGACCCGATATTTTATTAACAGGAAGAACGCTTTTTGGGCATTCGCCTGCTAAAGGACAGCAATTAGATGATCATTATTTTGGGACTATTCCGGCTAGGGCAATGGCTTATATGCGCGATTTAGAACATCAATGTATGTTATTGGGAATTCCTGTTAAAACAAGACATAATGAGGTTGCTCCAAACCAGTTTGAATTGGCTCCTATATTTGAAGAGGCGAATTTGGCAGTTGACCATAATTCATTGTTGATGGATATTATGCATAAAATAGCTAAGCGTCATAATTTTACAGTGCTTCTACACGAAAAACCATTTGCTGGTGTAAATGGGTCAGGGAAGCATAATAACTGGAGTTTAAGTACTAATACAGGAGTAAACTTATTATCTCCTGGTAAAACTCCGATGAGTAACCTTCAGTTTTTAACCTTCTTTATTAATACCATTAAAGCCGTACAAACTCATGAGGAAATACTACGAGCAGCAATTGCTTCGGCAAGTAATGATCATCGTTTAGGGGCAAACGAAGCACCACCTGCGATTATATCCATTTTTATTGGCGATCAATTGACTAAAGTGCTTAGCGAGTTAGAAACAGTGACTAAAGGGAAATTATCTCCTAAAGAAAAAACAGATTTAAAACTCAATGTAGTAGGTAAAATACCAGAGGTTATATTGGATAACACGGATAGAAATAGAACATCATCATTTGCTTTTACGGGTAATAAGTTCGAGTTTAGAGCAGTTGGCTCTACAGCTAATTGTGCTAATCCAATGACTGTTCTAAGTACCATTGTTGCTAAACAATTAATGGACTTTAAAATTGAAGTCGATGAGTTAATCGATAAAAAAGCAATGAAAAAGGATGATGCTATTTTTAATGTTTTAAGAGAGTATATTAAAACATCAAAAGCCATTCTTTTCGAAGGTAACGGTTATAGCGAAGCATGGGAAAAAGAAGCTAAAAAACGCGGCTTAAGTAATAATAAAACAACACCTCAAGCTTTAAAAATTAAAAAGGCCAAGCCAACCATAGCGCTTTTTGATAGCTTAGGGGTTATGAATAAAGTAGAGTCAGAGGCGCGCTACGAAATTGAAATGGAGGATTATATTCTTCACTTACAAATAGAAAGTAGAGTTATTGGTGATATTGCTAGAAATCATATTGTACCAACGGCTGTAAGGTATCAAAATATTTTAATTGAAAATGTTACTGGGCTAAAGACTATTTATGGAGAGCGATTTAAAGATTTTGCAAAAGCACAATTGGTTCTTATAGAGCAAATTTCGGGGCATATAGAAGCGATTAATGATACAGTTACTAAAATGACAGATATGCGAAAAGAGAGCAATAAGCAAACGAGTTTAGAAAAGAAAGCAGATGGCTACTCTAATAAGGTGAAGCCTTTGTTTGACGAAATTAGATACCATTGTGATAAATTAGAATTGATGATTGATGATGAGTTATGGCCATTAACCAAATATAGAGAGCTTTTATTCACGAAATAACCAATTTAATGCTTCTTGAAAGCGTTTTAGCAGATAATGCCGTACGATGAAATACGTATATATACGTACAACTCACGGCGGCAAATTTGCGTTTTGTGCAGTTTGTCGATGACATTAAACTAGTTGTCGAAAAGGTGGAGAGGTGAAGGTAAATAATTGAGAATAATCATTTTAGCAATACGGTTATTTCGTACTTTTGTAGGGCTATTAATCAATATTTGTAAAAATGAAAAAGTTACTACTTAGTGTAGCAATTCTTGTTGGAGCAACTCTAATTCTTTCTCAAGACAATTCAGGTGAATTGAATAATGTGAGTAATGATGATGTTGTAAGTGTTCAAGTAAATCTACCATCGAATCTTAAAAATTAAGATAAAAAAAATATAAGGTAATATTTACCTTTTAGATTATAAGATAAAACCGATTAATCGGTTTTATCTTTTTTTGCCTTAGAGATTCCTTTTTGATAATCTGCAATTTGATAAATATTTTTCTATATTGTACAACTTCTAACTTGACGTTGAATCGATGTATTTATTAAAAGGAATATGAATTCCAAATCCAATAGTGTTTTATTGAGTATTGTAATATCGGTATTATTCTTTAATACCTTATTTTCTCAAGAAGAAACGGATAATAAAAAAGATAAGTCTATTGCCAATCGATTTTCATTTTTTGAAAAAAGAGGATCTCATGCCATTGATATAGCCGCTGGTTCCGCAATCATTAATGGTGATTATCCAGATTCAGAATTTGAACTTTATTTTAGGGTAGGTTACAGGCATCATATTACAAGTCATTTAAATGTAAATTTCTCGTACAATAAGTATAATTTAGCCGTGAAAAATGTCTACAACGAAGGATTTATGTCTTTTGATTTTAATGTAGAATATGTTTTGAGTCCATTTACTAATGTTACTCCATTTCTATATGCAGGCGGAGGTTACAACGCTTCCAATTATTTTGTTACAACTGCAACAAAGGCACAAGGAGGTTTTGGTATTGAATTTCTCCTTGCAGAAGGTTTAGGTTTCAAAGTGTTTGGGGAATACAACTATATGTTCACTGACGATCATCTTGATGGTTTTATGGATGGTGAATCAAATGATACATTCGTTAGAGTAGGTTTAGGTCTTAATATGTACTTCGGTGGCAATAAGAAAAAAGAGATGCTTAGAAAAAAAATGAAAACTGTTATTAATTCCAACTTAATCATTCCTTATAATTAAACGCAATCCTTACTTTTGCATCACCAATACTAATTTAATAGTGCTATGAGTAATTCGGTGAGTAAAAGATATGCGCAAAGAGGTGTTTCTGCTTCAAAAGAAGATGTGCATAATGCGATAAAGAATATCGATAAAGGGTTGTTTCCTAAAGCCTTCTGTAAAATAGTTCCAGATTATTTAGCTAATGATACGGACTACTGTTTAATTATGCATGCAGATGGAGCAGGTACAAAGTCCTCATTAGCTTATATGTATTGGAAAGAAACAGGTGATATTTCAGTATGGAAAGGTATTGCGCAAGATGCGTTAATTATGAATGTTGACGATTTACTATGTGTGGGTGCAACCGATAATATCATGTTGTCTTCAACTATTGGGAGAAACAAGAATTTGATTCCTGGAGAGGTGATTTCTGCAATAATTAACGGAACAGAAGAATTAATTGAAGATTTGAAATCATTTGGTGTAACCATTCATTCTACAGGTGGTGAAACTGCAGATGTAGGAGATTTGGTAAGAACTATTATTGTCGACTCTACAGTTACAGCACGTATAAAACGATCTGATGTTATTGATAATGCTAATATTTCTGAAGGTGATGTTATTGTAGGGTTAGAGTCTTTTGGACAAGCGTCTTACGAAACCGAATATAATGGTGGTATGGGAAGCAATGGCTTAACTTCAGCAAGACATGATGTGTTTTCTAAATATTTAGCTGAAAAATACCCTGAAAGCTTCGATGCTACAGTTCCGGAAGATTTAGTGTATTCTGGACAAACAAAATTAACGGATGCTGTTGAAAATTCACCAATAGATGCCGGTAAATTGGTGCTATCACCAACACGAACGTATGCACCAATTATAAAAGCAATTTTAAATACATATTCTAGTGAAGCTATTCACGGAATGGTGCATTGTAGCGGAGGTGCACAAACCAAAATCCTTCATTTTATAGATAATCTTCATATTGTAAAAGATAATATGTTTAAGGTTCCACCGTTATTTAAACTCATTCAAGAACAATCTAAGACAGATTGGAAAGAAATGTATCAAGTATTTAACTGTGGTCATAGAATGGAGCTGTATGTAAAACCAGAGGTTGCGGATGCTATTATAGCGATTTCAAAATCGTTTAATGTCAATGCTAAGATTATTGGTAGAGTAGAAGCTTCAGATAAAAAACAACTTACTATTACTAGCGAATACGGTACATTTACGTATTAAATTTTTAAGCATGAAAAACTGTCCGTGGTTTATTTTTAGTGTATTTGTGTTATGTTCGAGTGTGCTTTTTGCTCAGCCAGATTCGTTGTATTTTCTGAAGAAAAAAAATGAACCAATTCAATTGGGATGGAGAACTAAAAAAGAAATTGGCTTAAATCTTAATCAGGTGTCATTTACCAATTGGAATTCTGGTGGTACAAATTCTATTTCTGGAATTGTCACAGGAAAGGCCGAAGCAAAATATAAGCAAGAAAAATGGTATTGGAATTCTAATTTCAATATTCGCTACGGTTTAAATAAGCAAGAAGATTTAAATATTAGAAAAACAGAAGATGTTATAGAGGTTATTTCTAATGTCGGTTTAGAAAAAGATCCTAAAAGTAATTGGTTTTATTCTTCCAAATTTAGTTTTAACTCGCAGTTGGCTAATGGGTATAATTACCCTAATAGAGATGAGCCAATTTCTAAATTTTTAGCACCAGGTTATATGTTTTTTGGTTTAGGGATGGAGTATGGTCGATTTATTGAACGACTGTCCTTTTATGTCTCGCCATTTACTTTAAAAACAACTTTTGTCTTAGATGATGATTTGGCTAATAAAGGAGCTTTTGGTGTCGATCCCGCAATTTATGATTTGGAAGGGAATATGCTGAAAGAAGGGCGAAAAGTAAAACAGGAATTAGGTATCTTATTAACGAATCAATACGAAGAAGAGCTTTTTGATAATATAAAAGTCTCAAGTCTATTGCGATTATATACCGACTATATTAATAGTTTTGGTAATATTGATATAGAGTGGGAACTGAATTTAGATATGAAAGTGAACAAGTTTGTGAAAGCAACTTTAGGGTCGCACCTTAGATACGACGATGATATAAAAGTTAAAGTTGAGACGAATGAAGTTACCAATGAAGAAAATGTTATTGTGGGGCCTAAACTGCAGTGGAAACAAATTTTAGGAGTTGGTGTTGTTGTGGATTTAGATAATATTATTAGATCTAGTAGATCATCTTAATGCAATTCTTATTGTACACACCCTGCGCTTAAGTAGTTGTAGTCTTCAAGTTCCGTCAATTGATTAATCTTTTTAGTCGTGCCGTTTTTTAGCAAGTATATAATGTCTGATGTCTCAATGATATGTTGGTACATATGGTCCGAAATAATGATGATTTTGTGTTTCTTTTCTGCTGTAATAAGTGCTTTTACCGTTTCAATATGTAATGGAGATATGTGGGAAAAGGGTTCGTCTAAAAATACAATTTGACTTTTCGTTTTTAGGATAATATAGGTTTCAATAAGACGTCTTTCTCCTCCAGATAATGTCTTGATTTTAGAATTTTTATAGATTGAAAACGCTTCAAAATTTTCAATAAAGAGAGGCCAATTTATACCGTATAATTTAAACACAAAAGAAAGGGTCATAGCTCTTGGGATAAAATTATATTGTGGTAGATACTTTGCGAAACCTTTTGTGAATAAGGGTTTACGAAGCGGTTTGTTATCTAATCTCACTAGCATGTATTTTGGTTTTAAATTTCCGAATGCAATATTGAGTAAACTGCTTTTACCACAACCATTTCTGCCTAAAATAGCGGTAACAGTTCCTGTTTCAGCTTTTAGATATATGCCATTTAAAACCCGTTTGTTTTTAAAGTAAAGTTCTACATTGTCTAATTCAAATATCAATTTTAAATACTATTTATATGAATTCCTTAAATATGCTAAGGAATATAATGGTTAAAGCACAATCCACAATAAATATAATGGAAAAGAGCTTAATGGACGAAATGCCTAAATTTTTATAAATTGTTAATTTGCGCTTATTCGGAGTTTCATTCACATAATACCATGCGAAAACCGTAAGAAATAATTTGGTAAATATTGCTGGCACTAAACACGGATTAAAAAACGCAATTATGGCATTAACAACAAAAGACCAAACCACAAACGGTTTGTAAAATGTAAGTATAGCTAGGAATCGATACATACTAGATAGGTAACGTTTGTTTTATGTATTTTATTTTTTTATATGTTGAAATGTCCTTAAATCCATCGCTTCAGAATCCATAATTTATCGTATTTTTGAATTCCAATTTTTGAAGAGAGATGTTAGAGAAAATACAGATTGTAAAACAACGTTTTGATGAGGTAAATGATCTTATCATACAACCCGATATTATAACAGATCAGCAGCGCTACACAAAGCTGATGAAAGAATACAAGGATCTTAAGTTAATTGTTGATAAAGGCGAAATTTATAAAGACGCCTTAAATAATATATCTGAAGCTGAAGAAATTATTGCAGATGGTTCTGATGCCGAAATGGTAGACATGGCTAAAATGCAACTCGAAGAAGCTAAAGAAACTATTGATAAGCTTGAAGAAGAGATTCGGTTTATGTTGATTCCTAAAGATCCTGATGACGCTAAAAATGTCGTAGTTGAGGTACGTGCAGGAACTGGTGGAGATGAAGCTAGTATTTTTGCAGGTGATTTATTCCGAATGTATTCTAAGTACTGTAGCGATAAAGGTTGGAAAGTTGATGTTGTGAGTCAGAGTGACGGTACATCAGGTGGTTTCAAGGAAATTATCTTTGAGGTTTCAGGTGAAGATGTGTACGGCACATTAAAGTTTGAGGCAGGTGTTCACCGTGTGCAACGTGTACCACAAACCGAAACTCAAGGTCGTGTGCATACGAGTGCTGCAACCGTTATGGTGTTACCAGAAGCGGAAGAGTTTGATTATGAATTAGACATGACGGAAGTTCGTATTGAACGTACCACATCTACAGGTCCTGGAGGTCAGTCGGTAAATACAACGTACTCGGCTATTAAGTTACATCACGAACCTACAGGAATGATTGTGAGTTGTCAAGATCAAAAATCATCACATAAAAACTTAGAAAAAGCCTTAAAGGTATTACGTTCGCGTTTATATGATTTAGAATTAGCCAAGCAACAAGCTGCTGATTCTGAAAAACGTAAGAGTATGGTAAGTTCGGGTGATAGATCGGCTAAGATTAGAACTTATAACTATCCACAAGGACGAGTAACAGATCATAGAGTGCCAGGTTTAACACTTTACGATTTATCAAATATCATTAATGGTGATATTCAAAAAATAATAGATGAATTAATGTTAGCCGAAAACACTGAGTTGTTAAAGGCGAACGATGATGTAATTTAAATTGAAGCCTCCTTTTGAGGCTTTTTTTATACTATGACCACACAACAACTTATAGACCAAATCAAAAAAAAACAATCCTTTCTTTGTATTGGATTAGACGTCGATTTAAATAAAATTCCAAAGCATTTATTAAAAGAAGAAGACCCTATCTTCGCTTTCAATAAAGCGATTATAGATGCAACGCATCATCTATGTGTTGCTTACAAACCCAACACAGCCTTTTACGAAGCTTACGGCATAAAAGGTTGGCAAGCTTTAGAAAAAACAATTAACTATCTCAAAAAAAACTATCCTGAAATTTACACTATTGCAGACGCCAAACGTGGAGATATTGGAAATACCAGTACTATGTACGCTAAGGCGTTTTTCGAGGATTTAGGTTTTGATAGTGTCACAGTGGCTCCTTATATGGGAAAAGATTCAGTTGAGCCTTTTTTGACTTTTAAGGATAAACATACCATACTATTAGCTTTGACTTCAAATGCAGGCGCTTTTGATTTTCAAACAAAAACGGTTGATGGAGTAGAGCTGTATAAGCAGGTTTTAGAAACCTCTAAATCTTGGGAGAACTCAGAAAACCTGATGTATGTGGTTGGTGCAACTAAGGCCGAATACTTAGTGGATATCAGAACAATTATTCCTGATAGTTTTTTATTAGTACCAGGTGTTGGAGCTCAAGGTGGAAATCTTCAAGAGGTCTGTAAATATGGTATGAATGATTCTGTAGGGTTGTTGATAAACTCATCGAGAGGAATTATTTATGCTTCACAAGAAGAGGATTTTGCAGAAGCTGCTGTAGAAAAAGCCAAAGAACTTCAATTGCAGATGGCCAAAGAATTGAAAGCATAATTTTATATAAACAACAAACGCTTAATTGTTGTTAAAACTTAAAAACTCAAACTTTACTAATGAAAACTTGTATAGACCAATTAAATCGTAAAATTTTATTTGGTCGCAAACCAAAACGCATTGTTTCATTAGTGCCTTCTCAAACAGAGCTATTAGTAGATTTAGGTTTAGAAGCTTTTATATTAGGTGTGACAAAGTTTTGTGTGCATCCAAAGCATCTTAGGATGTCTAAAGCGGTTGTTGGTGGGACTAAAAAAATTAATGTTGAAAAAATTAAAGGACTTCGTCCCGATATTATTCTTTGTAATAAAGAGGAAAATACAAAGGAAATGATTGAAGAGTTGAAAGCTATTGCTCCAATTCATATTAGTGATATTTATAATCTTGAAGATAGCTTTGAGCTTATAAAAATGTATGGAGATATCTTTGAGGTTGAAAAAAGAGCTTCTGACTTAATCGATCATATTAAAATTGAACGTGAGGCCTTTCAACTTCAAAGTCAAAGTAAAGCGAAATTAAAAGTGGCTTATTTTATTTGGAAAAAGCCCTGGATGGTTGCTGCTTCTGAGAACTTTATTGATATTATGATAAAAGAAGCGGGTTTTGTAAATGTGTTTGAATCTGAAAAGCGCTACCCGGAAATCGACTTAAGTAATCCGAAATTAAAAGAAGCAGATCTTATTTTTCTCTCTAGCGAACCTTTTCCGTTTAAGGAGGAGCATGTTTTAGAATTGAAAGTTCAATTTCCTGAAAAAACCGTTAAAATTGTGGATGGTGAGTTGTTTTCTTGGTATGGGAGTCGCTTGCTAAAGTCTTATAGCTATTTTCAAACACTTCACAAATAAACATAAAAAAGTCGATACCTAACTACAATACCGACTTCTAACTAACTATTCTAAGATTTAACTAACTCAATCTTTTGCTCTGCAAAGATGATAACTTTAATTGTTTTGTAAGTTAAGGGAATGTTAGGGTATAATTAAGTGTAATTTAATAAGTTAGGATTAGTTGGCTTGTACGTCTGAGTTGTATACAACAAATCCTAACTTATTAATTTTATAGAGGACTTTAGTGGCTTTGTATTCAGAAAAATCACTTAAAGCGTGATCTGTTTGTCTTAAGTTATAAGCATCTTCAATAAGTTGAATATACTTTTTCTTAAGCTTTCTTCTTTTTTTAATATCTTATCTGAATAGCTCACTATTAAATTTTAATAAATACGTTAGTAAATTACTAAATTTTAGTCAGAATAGATGTTTTTTATTTAAAAAATAGCAAAATTGTTTAAATAATTGTTATTTAGTCTTGTAGTGCAAAGACCTTCTTTAATAAATCTGTGCTACGAGAAGATGCTTTGGTTCTAATTTCTTTTTCTTCAACAGCAATCATAGTATAAACACCTTTTAAAGCTTCTTGGGTGACGTAATCCGTTAAATCTGGGTTTACATTATTGGTTAGGGGAATGTTATTGTATTTCGTAATGAGATTCGACCAGATTTGATCTGCTCCAACTTTACTAAATGAATTACTAATAACGGGCTTAAATTTATTATAGAGTTCGGTTTGTGTTTTTGTCGTTAAATAAGCTGTAGCCGCATTATCGTCTCCTAAAAGAATAGTTTTAGCATCGTCAAAAGTAATGTCTTTTACGGCATTTACGAATATTGGTGTTGCTTCAGATACAGCATCTTCAGCTGCTCTATTTAATACTTTTAAGCCTTCATCAGCTAAACTACTTAGTCCAATTTTACGAAGCGCACTATCTACCTTCTGTAGTTCTTCTGGTAAAACGATTTTGACTAGTTCATTTTTAAAGAAGCCGTCTTCTGCAGTTAATTTACTAACTTGTTTTTCAATACCTGTGTCTAACGCTTCTCTTAATCCAGCTGCAATGTCAGTATTACCTAAAACATCACTGGTGCCTTGAGGTAAAGAGTCAACAACTTGTTGTAGTTCAGCGCAAGCTGTTAAATTGAAAACCATTAGTAGGGCAAAAATTCTTTTAATCATAATTTAAGTTTTTTTTTAGTTGGTAAAGATAATTTATATAGGCAAAAACACTTTAACTTTTAGATCTAATATTAGACATTCGACATCTTTTGATTAAAACGTGTTGACCTACTTAATAGACACATAGTAACACCAAGCGTCACTTTTTATTTTATCACATCTATTATTTTCTCTTGAATTTTAGATGATATCGAGATTATGAGAATATAATGGTCTTATTATTATAAACCATAACTTTTCTTTTCGCATGAAGTTTAATAGCGTTAGATAAAACGATTTTCTCTAAATCTCTCCCTTTGGCAATTAAGTCTTTTATAGAATGGGTGTGTGATACATGTGCTACATCTTGCTCAATTATCGGTCCTGCATCGAGTTCTTCGGTGATATAATGACTAGTTGCTCCAATAATCTTTACTCCGCGTTTATATGCGGAATGGTAGGGTTTTGCTCCAACAAATGCAGGTAAAAAGGAATGATGAATATTAATGATTCTATTGGGGAAGTTATCGATTAAAGTTTTAGATACAATTTGCATATAACGCGCCAAAACGATAAAATCAATAGCGTGTGATTCCAATAGATCTAATTGTTTTTGTTCGGCTTCATGTTTTGTCGCCTTTGTAACAGGGACATGATAGAAGGGAATCTTAAAACGGTCTGCTATAGGTTTTAAATCGAGATGATTACTTAAAATAAATGGAATTTCAAGAAACAATTCATCCGAATTGTAACGCCCTAATATATCGTATAAACAATGGTCGTATTTAGAAACAAACAGAGCCATTTTAGGTTTTCTTTCGGCGGCAAATATTTTCCATTCCAGTTGAAATTTCTGAGCTAAGGTTGTGCTGAAAAGCTGTTCAAAGTTTTCTAGAGCAAATGTGTTAGATGCAAATTCACATTCCAAGCGCATAAAGAAGATATTTTGTTCTCTATCAACATGTTGATCTATATAAACGATGTTTCCATCATTAGTAGCCATAAAATTAGTTACCGATGCAATAATGTTGGGTTGGTCTTCACAATGAATAAGTAGCGTGATTTTTTGCATAAAATTGATCTTTAATGAGTTGTTAAAATTAATTAAAATTATGCGCGAACTTGACTTTCTTTAAGTTTTAGATAATTGGTGATTATTGCTTTAGATTTTTGAATATTCCTTAAATTTGCTACTCAAATAAGCAAGATTTTTAAGAATGGAACAAATTGCACCTTATAAGCCAAAATATAAAGTACGTATAGTAACAGCGGCATCGCTTTTTGATGGACACGATGCTGCTATAAATATAATGCGTCGTATCATTCAATCTACTGGAGTGGAGGTCATTCACCTTGGCCACGATAGAAGTGTAGAGGAAGTAGTGAACACAGCGATACAAGAAGATGCAAATGCGATTGCATTAACCTCTTACCAAGGTGGTCATAACGAGTATTTTAAATATATGTATGATTTACTGAAGGAAAAAGGAGCTGGTCACATCAAAATCTTTGGAGGTGGCGGTGGAGTTATTCTTCCTGAAGAAATTAAAGAATTAATGGATTATGGAATTACCAGAATCTATTCGCCAGACGACGGAAGAGCCCTCGGATTACAAGGCATGATTAATGATTTGGTACAACAATCGGATTTTGCCATTGGAGACAAATTAAATAATGAAGTTGATGTGCTTCCTGAAAAAAATCCGAAGTCGATTGCTAGAATTATTTCTTCGGCTGAAAATTTTCCTGACGTCGCAAAAGACGCTTTAGAGGCAATTCACGCTAAAAATAAAAATTCAAAAACACCAGTTCTTGGAATTACAGGAACAGGTGGAGCTGGTAAATCGTCATTGGTTGATGAGCTCGTACGTCGTTTTTTAATTGATTTTCCTGAAAAAACCATAGGATTAGTATCTGTGGATCCTTCAAAACGAAAGACAGGTGGTGCGCTTTTAGGAGATCGTATTCGTATGAATGCCATTAATTCACCTAGAGTTTATATGCGCAGTTTAGCGACACGTCAATCTAATTTGGCTTTGTCTAAATATGTAAATGAAGCGGTTGAAGTTTTAAAAGCAGCTGAATATGACTTAATTATTCTTGAAACTTCAGGAATTGGACAATCAGATACCGAAATTATAGAACATTCGGATGTGTCACTTTACGTAATGACTCCAGAATTTGGTGCTGCGACGCAACTCGAAAAAATTGATATGCTAGATTTTGCTGATTTAGTAGCCATTAATAAATTTGATAAACGAGGAGCTTTAGATGCATTACGCGATGTGAAAAAACAATACATGCGTAATCATAATATGTGGCATGAAGATCCAAACACAATGCCTGTTTTTGGAACGATAGCCTCGCAATTTAACGACCCAGGAATGAATACACTCTACAAAGCTATTATGGATAAAATTGTAGAGAAAACTCAAATAGATTTGCACTCCACTTTCGAGATTTCGAAGGAAATGAGCGAGAAGATATTTGTTATACCACCATCAAGAACACGTTATTTATCCGAAATTGCTGAAAGCAACAGAGCTTATGATAAAACGGCTAATGAGCAAGTTGAAGTGGCTCAGAAGTTGTATGGTATTTATAAAACATTAGAATCTGTTTCTGGTGTGGCCTTAAATCTAACGAAACATGGTATTGACATCGAAGGTCTTGAAAATGCTGAGACTAATGATCAATTTATAAAACTTTTGTTCGCTGAATTTGATCGTGTAAAACTTGATTTAGATCCTTACAATTGGGAAGTCATTATAGGTTGGGACGAAAAAGTAAACCGTTATAAAGATCCTATTTATTCATTTAAAGTAAGAGACAAAGAGATAAAAATTGAAACGCATACCAAATCCTTATCTCAAACAGATATTCCTAAAGTGGCTTTACCAAAGTATCAAGCTTGGGGAGATATTTTAAGATGGTGTTTACAAGAAAATGTACCAGGAGAGTTTCCGTATACAGCAGGATTGTATCCATTTAAAAGAACTGGTGAAGATCCTGCTAGGATGTTTGCAGGCGAGGGTGGACCAGAGCGTACAAACAGACGCTTTCACTATGTTAGTGCTGGTTTACCAGCAAAACGTTTATCTACGGCTTTCGATAGTGTAACGCTTTATGGAAATGATCCTGATTTGCGTCCAGATATTTATGGAAAAATCGGAAATGCTGGTGTGTCTATCTGCTGTTTAGATGATGCTAAAAAGCTTTATTCTGGTTTTGATTTGGCAAACGTTATGACTTCTGTAAGTATGACAATTAATGGTCCTGCTCCTATGTTACTTGGCTTTTTTATGAATGCAGCCATTGATCAGCAATGTGAAATTTATATCAAAGAAAATGGTTTAGAAAAAGAGGTTGAAGCAAAAATCGCTAAACTTTATAAAGGAAAAACGCGTCCTTCCTATAATGGGGAGTTACCTGAAGGTAATAACGGTTTAGGCTTAATGCTTTTAGGTGTTACGGGAGACCAGGTTTTACCATCGGATGTTTACGCCGAAATAAAAAAGAATACCATTGCTCAGGTTAGAGGAACGGTTCAAGCAGATATTTTAAAAGAAGATCAAGCGCAAAATACTTGTATCTTTTCTACGGAATTTGCCTTGCGTTTAATGGGAGATGTTCAAGAGTATTTTATTGAGAATAACGTCCGTAACTTCTATTCGGTATCAATTTCTGGTTACCATATTGCAGAAGCAGGAGCCAACCCAATAACGCAATTGGCTTTAACACTATCTAATGGATTTACTTATGTAGAGTATTACTTAAGTAGAGGTATGGATATTAACAAATTTGGACCTAATTTATCTTTCTTCTTTTCAAACGGAATCGATCCAGAATATGCTGTTATTGGTCGTGTAGCTCGTAAAATTTGGGCGAAAGCCATGAAACATAAATACGGAGCCAATGCAAGAGCTCAGATGCTGAAATATCATATTCAAACGTCTGGTCGTAGTTTACATGCTCAAGAGATTGATTTTAATGATATTCGTACAACGCTTCAAGCCTTATATGCAATTTATGACAACTGTAACTCATTACATACCAATGCGTATGATGAAGCGATTACAACGCCTACAGAAGAGTCGGTGCGTAGAGCTATGGCAATTCAGTTAATCATTAATAAAGAATTAGGATTAGCTAAAAATGAAAACCCAATTCAAGGTTCTTTCATTATTGAAGAATTAACCGATTTGGTTGAAGAAGCTGTTTTATTAGAGTTTGATAGAATTACTGAACGCGGAGGCGTACTTGGTGCCATGGAAACCATGTATCAACGTTCAAAAATTCAGGAAGAAAGCTTGTATTACGAAACCTTAAAGCACAATGGTGAATTTCCAATTATTGGTGTGAATACCTTCTTAAGTAGTAAGGGGTCGCCAACAGTGCAACCAGCTGAGGTTATAAGAGCAACGGAAGAAGAAAAGCAGTTTCAGATAAAAACATTGGAGAATTTACATAAAGCAAATAATTCAGAAGCATTATTGAAAGATTTGCAAAACAAAGCCATTAATAATGAAAATATTTTTGAAGCGTTAATGGATGTGTGTAAAGTCTGTAGTTTAGGAGAAATTACAGCATCATTGTTTGAAGTAGGAGGTCAGTATCGTAGAAACATGTAAGTAGAGAACTAGTTATTATTCGGAATCATAAATCGTCTTTCCGAGCATAGCGAAGTATTGTAGTAAAATTAATATAAAGCGTTTCATTTTGAAACGCTTTTTTATATCAAAAAAAAGAAAATGTCTATAAATCATACTTTTAAAGCCAAGGTAAATTGGTTGCTCAATGAAGGAGAGAGTACACTGAATCCAAGAACTTTTAGTAGAAATCATAATGTTTTCATAGATAAAAAGGCAACACCATTACAAGTGTCAGCAGCAAAAACATTTAGAGGTGATGCGGCATTATATAACCCTGAAGATTTGTTATTATCGGCCTTAGCATCCTGCCATATGATGTCTTATTTATATGTTTGTTCATTTCATCATATAGAGGTGTTAAGTTATACCGATTGTGCCGAAGGAGATTTGGAAGTAGATGCTTTGGGACGTGGCAGTTTTAAAACGGTAAGGTTAAAACCTGTAGTCACTATAAAAGATGTTAATAAAAAAGAACTCGCGCTGAGCTTACATAATGAAGCTAGTAGCCTGTGTTTTATTGCTAATTCTTGTAATTTTCTAATTTCCCATGCGGCAGCGGTATATGGTGAGTAAATTATTCTTAAAAATAAGTGCTGTGATTTTGCATCTTTTTTTAAACATTCTCGTCTATTATATGAACGTAAAAAATCATATATCATGAAAAATAATGAATGTACCTGCAACTGTGAAGGTTGCTCAAAAGGAAATTGTGAAAACTGTACTTGCGAACCTTGTACATGTAGTAGCTGTAATTGTTAAATCTAGTTTAAACACACTAATAACGATGCTGATTTTAGTAACTTTATACTACAATTAGCATTGTTTTTTTATAGATGGCTATGACGACTAAAGAGATATGGAAGACGCACGCAAAGGATGTTAAATACTTTATTTTAAGTAAAGTTAAAGACACGACTGCTGCGGATGATTTGTTGCAAGATACCTTTATTAAAGTACACACAAAGTTAGAGACCTTGAAAGATGAAGAAAAAGTAAAGTCTTGGGTTTTTTCTATTGCTAGATATACGGTTCTCGATTATTTTAGGCAGCGTAATTTGGTGTATGAGATAACTGATGAAGACTTTGTTTTTGAAGAACAAAAGTTAGAACATACGGAGGCTGATTGTCTGCATGGAATTATTAAAAGTTTACCTAAAAAGTATAGAGATCCTTTATTTTTAAGTGATATAAAAGGATTAAAGCAAACAGAGGTTTCAGCGCAATTAAACTTGCCTTTATCTACTGTGAAATCTCAAATTCAACGTGGACGAAAAATGATTGCTCAAGGGTTTATGGACTGTTGTGATTTTGTAGTAAATGACCATGGTTATTTAGTTGGTGAAATCAAAGACAAAGCAGATTGCAAAGTCTGTCATTAATGGTATCTTTGCAGCCATTAGTGAATTTTTAATTTACTATAAAAAACGCAAACATGTCTTTCAAGAAATTACATCCTTTATTAAAAGAATCTTTAGAAAATGCTGGTTTTGAAACTTCAAACCCACTTCAAAAAAAAATATTACCAATATTAAAAGGAGGTGCTGATGCTTATATTATTGCTCCAAAAGGTAGTGGCAAAACTACGGCACTTATTATAGCAACCATTCATAAACTAAAAGCTGAGGCATTTGAAGATTCTCCGCGAGCTGTTGTTATAGCTAAAGATAAAGCAGATGTGTTAGCGCTTAAAGAAGAATTTGAACGTTTTACAAAAAACACAGATTTAAGGGTGTATGCGCTTTACGATGAATACGATATAGAAAAGCAAAAAACAGAAGTTTACTTTGGTCAAGATATTGTAATTGCATCGCCAGCCAGATTAAGTAAGCTCTATTTTTTGAATGGGATTCATATGGGGCAAATTCAATTATTTGCTATTGAAGACGCTGATTATTTAGGTAGAAATAACGCCTATAACCATGTTTTAAGACTTTCTGAAAGTGTAAACAAGTGTCAGTTTGTAATCATTGCCGATGAGATGAATTCTAGAATTAAGAATTATCAAAATGCTTTTATGAGTAATGCACACCTCATTACTCAAAATTAGCCGTTTATAAGGTCAACATCCAAGTACGTTGCAGTTTTCTGAATTTTTTTAATTCACCACGAAGAATTGGTAAATAATCTCTACCGTTACTGTTAGATTTTTCAAGTCTTCTACAGTTACGGTACAATCGTGTTATTAAGCGATCTAAACTCTCTAAATGCATACTTTTTTTATCAGAGCAACTTTCACGTTCTACACTAATAATTTGTGGTGCAAGATTTGTGGATTGTTGAACAATATCTCCTGAAAAATAAATATGATGATCCTCAGTGCCATCAGCGTTTAGGTAGGCTAAATCTTGATTGAGATACGAAGAAATACTTCGAGATAGTACAATTATATCCATGGCCTTTTGATATATAGGCAAATCAGATAAGTGAGATGGTAAGTGGTAACTCATAATTTCAATAGCAATTGATACGAAATTAAGAACTAAAATTGAAAGTTAACTTTATAAATTAAAGCATTATTGTATTTTTGCTTTAAATATTATATTTTTATAGTTAAATTTCCTTAATATGAGTATCGATAATTTAAATTGGAAAATTTTAAAGTGCTTACAAGAAAATGCGCGTATGTCTAATGCTGAAATTGGAAGGCGTGTAGGGGTAACATCACCAGCCGTTTCTGAACGCATCAAAAAAATGGAAGATGCTGAAATTATCCAGGGGTATACCACTTTTGTTTCCCCTTTTGAAGCGGGGTATCAGCTTAAAGCTTTAATTACACTTCGGGCATTTATGGGGATGTTGAAACCTTTTTTAGAAAAGGTAAAAACCTATGATGAAGTGGTAAACTGCTATCGCATAACGGGGAACGAAAATATAGTAATGGAAGTGGTACTTAAAAATCAAAAGCACTTAGAGGTTTTTATAGATCAATTAATCAGTTATGGTGAAACCAAAACGCAAATTGTACTCTCTCACGTTATAAAATACAGTGAGGTGAAACCTGTAAAGTAATGCCTATTTGTGGTTGGTTTGAGTTATAGTAAGTTGTTTTGAATGTGATTAGTAATCAATTTTGCATGCACTCTAGAATTTTCAATAAACCATTTGTGTGTTTCTTTTCCTCCACAAATCACTCCGGCTAAATAAAGACCATCGATATTAGATTCCATCGTTTTAGGATTATAGTTAGGGATCGATTTTCCATCGGTAGAAAATGTTATCCCAGCTTTTTCTAAAAACTTAAAATTAGGTTTGTAACCTGTTAATGCAATAACATAATCGTTTGGAATGGTCGTTTTACCTTCAGGTGTCCTAATAATAAGTTCGTTTGGTTTAATTTCTTCAATTTCAGAATTAAAATAGGCCTTAATACTGCCTTCTTCAATTCGGTTTATAATATCAGGTTTTACCCAATATTTTACGCGTTCTCCAATGGCGCTTCCTCTAATGATCATGGTGACATTGCCTCCTTTTCTGTAGATTTCTAATGCTGCATCAACAGATGAGTTACTTGCGCCTACAACAGCTACGTCTTGCAGTGTAAAAGGGTGGGCTTCTTTGTAATAATGAAACACTTTTGGCAATTCTTCTCCTTCGACATTTAGGAGATTAGGAATGTCATAAAATCCAGTAGCTATAATAACTTTCTTAGTCGTGTATAAGGCTTTGTCAGATTGGATTTTAAAACCATATTCTGTGTGATTAAATCCGATGACCTTTTCATATAAATTAACGTTTAAGGCATTTGATGTTGTTACACGTCTGTAATATTCTAAGGCTTCATTACGTGTTGGTTTTGGATTGTTGCTAATAAAAGGAATACCGTCAATTTCTAGTTTTTCAGAAGTTGAAAAAAAGGTCATGTTTAATGGGTAGTTGAATATAGAGTTGGTTAAGGCTCCTTTTTCAAGCACAACATAATTTAAATTTCTTTTTTTACATTCTAAAGCACAAGCAATTCCTATAGGTCCTGCACCAATAATTACAACGTCTAAATCTAATCTTTCCATAAGGGTTTAAAATTACAGTTAAAGTCGATAATTATAAAATGTATGTTATTAAATATCTCTTAAAACTAAAATGAAATTGTATAAGTTGTATTTTTGAGGATTAAAATTAATACGAATGAAAAATTTATTATTACTTCTTTTATTGGTCTTTTCTTTTAGCTGTGCTCAAGAAAAAAAGAAAATCACAACTGAATCTCCGTTTCAGAAAAAAATGAATGATGAATTTAAGGATGCTTCAAAGTCTCCTTTAAAGGCAAAAGATTTAAAAACGTTTGAAGGTTTAGATTTCTTTCCTTATGATTCTGTATATGTTGTAAAAGCGACTTTAAAGCGAACTCCAAATGCAGCATGGTTTAGTATGAAAACGACAACCGATCGTATTTCTAAAGAACGTGTTTTTGGGGTTTTAACCTTTGAATTAAAGGGGAAGTCTTTTGAATTAAATGTTTATCAAGGGAAAGACCTTATGCAAAGAGAGGGATTTAAAGATTATTTGTTTTTGCCTTTTCTTGACAATACAAATGGTGAGTCTACATACGGTGGAGGACGCTATATCGATTTAAAAATTCCGGAAGGCAATATCATAGAACTTGATTTTAATTCTGCTTATAATCCATATTGCGCTTATAACGAAAAATATTCTTGTCCGATAGTGCCAAGTGTTAATTATGTGGATTTGGAGATCGAGGCCGGTGTTAAGGCTTTTGTGAAATAAAATGTAGTAAGTCTTTCTGCTTCAGTTAACGTTGAGTTGTTCGTTATTTAAACGATACATCTAGTTTCCCTGAAGGTTTAAGGACATTAAGAAATTGTGATTTTTATTAGAATTCTTTTTGAACCAAATAATTCTCAAAAGCAATTCCTTTATAATTCTTATTCTGTCTTTTCAGAACTTCAAAATATTTATTGTCGAAAAATGGTAAAGCTGTTTTACTGACGTCTGACTTTAGGATTTCAAAATCATTCATCATCACTTGAGATTCTACAATTCGTAATAGTTTAGAGCCAATACCTTGTCGTTGGTAATCGTTGTGTACTAAAAGACCTTCCAAATAATTTCCGTTTTTTAAGTAGGCAAAACCAACAATAGTGTTCTCTATTTCAGCAACAATAAAATAGAGTTTAGTAATGCGTTTTTCCCATTCTTCTGTGTCATCAGCAGCAGAAGCCCAAATAGTAATCTGTTTTTCGGAATATTGTTTTGTACTCGTATGGATAACGGTATTTCTAAAAACCGAAGTGATTTCTGGTAGATCTTTTATTGTTGCGGGTCTTATTTGTATCATTTTTTTAATCTAAATATACTACCAAAAGAAACAACACGCTGAAAAAAGTAAAAACTTTGTTCTGCATGATCACTAGAATCATTGGTTGTTCTGATGTTATTCATATCTATATAGCCACCTTTTGCATTTAATTGTATAAAAAAGTGCTTAAAAAATGTGAGATTTAATCCAATATTAGCAGATATGCCATAACCTGATACATGAAATTCATCGTATCTTTCCTTTTGTAATAATGTTGTGTTGGTTCTAGGGAATAAAATGCCTCCACCAATGCCTTCGGTGATATTTACTTGAAATTTATCCGTGTTATTAATATGGAATAGTGACGAAATATCATCATATCTCGCAATTTCAGTATAGATATAGTTAAGACCGTCCGTGTGTTCAAATTTTAATAAATCACTAGAAACAAAAACATTTTCATCGTTAAAAGTACCATTATAGTTACTTCCAGGTTCATTGTCTGGTAAGTTAATATAGCCGTTTACGGTTCTATTTTTATCTCTTTCCATTACATATTTCATATGGTCTAAACCAATAGAGATGGTGTAATGATCTGATATAAAATACCCCAATTTAGCATTGGTTTGAGGGATTGTAACACGAGTTGGATTTATATAATCGATGTGCCAACCTTTAGGTTTGTCTTTTGATGTAGCATCGCTTATAGTAAAGTCGTAATCGTCACCTTTAAAACGGATATCCGATTTTGAATATGCTCCTCTATTGCCGCCCCAACTAATAAATATTTTTCCTTTATTAGACGTTGTGTAGTTTAGTATTTCTTGAGTCTGACTGTATGCTATAGTGCATAAAAAAGTGAATCCTAAGCTTAGAATTCTATTGAAATAGTTCATAAGAAAATGGCCATAAAAGTAGTAGTAGACGTTAATCTTTTAGCTTACTTACAAGGGGGTGAAAAAATAAATGTTAGAGTGTGTTTATTGTTTTTCTTATAGCAACTAAGTTTGTTAACAAACCTTCTAAGTTGTCTAAATGTAACATGTTGGCTCCGTCGCTTTTGGCATTTGCAGGATCAAAATGGGTTTCAATAAACAAACCATCGACGTTGTTGACGACTCCAGCTCTAGCGATTGTTTCAATCATATCTGGTCGTCCGCCTGTAACTCCTATACTTTGATTAGGTTGTTGTAGTGAATGTGTAACATCTAAAACCGTTGGGGCATACTGACGCATCGTTGGAATGCCTCTAAAATCGACGATCATATCTTGATAACCAAACATCGTTCCTCTATCAGTAATCCAAGCTTTTTCGTTACCAGCATCTTTTACTTTTTGAACCGCATGTTTCATTGCTTCCGGACTCATAAACTGTCCTTTCTTCAGATTAACGACCTTTCCTGTTTCGGCAGCGGCAACAACCAAATCGGTTTGTCGCACTAAAAACGCAGGAATCTGTAAAACATCAACATATTCAGCAGCCATTGCAGCATCAGATACTTCGTGTATATCCGTTACTGTAGGGACATCAAAAGTTTCAGATACTTTTCTAAGAATTCTTAAAGCTTTTTCATTTCCAATACCGGTAAAACTATCAATCCTACTTCGGTTCGCTTTTTTAAAACTTCCTTTAAAAACGTAAGGAATTTTAAGTTTATCTGTGATTGTTATAACTTTTTCAGCAATACGTAATGCCATGTCTTCACCTTCAATAGCACAAGGGCCACAAAGAAGAAAGAAGTTATCGGATTGGGTATGTTTTAATTTTGGAATTGATATCAAAGTTTTAGACTTAATGTTAGGGGGGCAAAGATACAATTCTGAATGCTTAAATGAAACATTGTTTTTTGAATTCTATAATGCTGTCTTTAGATAATTTGTCTTGTTTAAATGGTTAAAACACTTTCTTCATTCCGTTGCGTACCATCCAAAGGGACATCACAAAATTACCAATAACTAAAAGGCCTCCATAGAATAGTAGTTTTTTTGAATGCTCTGTCCAATGAATAAGGTTGAGTAAATCCGATAAATAAGCTAATATTAAATAAGACGATAAGCATACAAATACAATACCTAAAGAAAAATTTAATTTTCTACTTGGTTTTATAAGTTGCCATAAAAAGGGGGTGCCAAACAATAAAATAGGGTAAGCAGAAATACCTTCAATTTTATTTATGGTTGTAAACCAATATACAATTACTGACAAAAAATAGAGATAAGGGATAAATTTGGTGTATTTGCTAAGGGTATTCATCTGTTAAATTTTTAGGGTTCAGATTAGTCAAACAGAAGCTGTTGTAATTACCAAAATCGCAGTGAGTTTGGGAGGGGAGGCTTTGTGCTGCTAATCAATAATTTAACGTAAGTTACAACTTCAGATTATTTGATAATGAAATTATAACATTTAATTAACGAAAAAACAAGAATTAAACGTACATTTGCACGCTTAAAAATCAGCAGCAGTTATGACTAAGATTAAAAATATTGCAATTATTGCACACGTCGATCACGGAAAGACAACATTGGTAGATAAAATTATGTATCACTGTCAATTGTTTCGTGAAAACGAAAACACAGGAGATCTAATTCTAGATAACAACGATTTAGAACGTGAGCGTGGTATCACTATTACATCTAAAAACGTTTCTGTTGTATATAAAGATACTAAAATTAATATCATTGATACACCTGGTCACGCCGATTTTGGTGGTGAAGTAGAACGTGTATTAAACATGGCTGATGGTGTTGTGTTATTGGTAGATGCCTTTGAAGGTCCTATGCCACAAACACGTTTTGTATTACAAAAAGCAATTGACTTAGGGTTAAAACCTTGTGTGGTTATCAATAAAGTGGATAAAGAAAACTGTACTCCTGATGAGGTACATGAAAAAGTTTTCGATCTAATGTTTGAACTTGGTGCTGAAGAGTGGCAGTTAGATTTCCCTACCGTTTATGGTTCTGCTAAGAACAATTGGATGAGTGACGACTGGAAAAATGAAACAAAGAATGTTGAGCCATTATTGGATATGGTTATTGAGCATGTACCAACTCCAGAGTTTGAGAAAGGCACTACGCAGATGTTAATTACCTCTCTAGATTTTTCTTCTTTTACAGGTCGTATTGCTATTGGTCGTGTACAAAGAGGAAACATCGTAGAAGGACAACAAATCGCTTTAGTTAAAAGAGATGGGACGGTTATAAAAAGTAGAGTTAAGGAAGTTTTTGTATTTGAAGGTCTAGGACGTAAGAAAGTACAAAAAGTTGAAACTGGAGATATTTGTGCGCTTGTTGGTGTTGAAGGTTTTGAAATTGGAGATACCGTTTCAGATATCGAAAATCCTGAAGGTTTAAAATCTATTGCGATAGATGAGCCAACAATGAGTATGTTATTTACTATTAACGATTCACCTTTCTTTGGAAAAGATGGAAAGTTTGTAACATCTCGTCATATTAAAGATCGTTTAGAAAAAGAATTAGAGAAAAACTTAGCACTTAAGTTAGGTGAAACTGGTAGTGCCGATAAATTCATGGTCTTTGGTCGTGGTGTATTACACTTATCGGTATTAATCGAAACGATGCGTCGTGAAGGTTATGAATTACAAATTGGACAACCTCAAGTAATCATTAAAGAAATTGATGGTGTTAAATGTGAACCTATTGAAGAATTAACAATTGACCTTCCGGAAACCGTATCTGGTAGAGCTGTTGAGTTTGTTACTAAACGTAAAGGTGAGTTGCTAAGTATGGTAACTAAAGGTGAGCGTATGATTTGTGAGTTTATGATTCCTTCTCGTGGTATTATTGGTTTACGTAACCAATTGCTAACAGCAACTGCTGGAGAGGCTATTATGGCACACCGTTTTAAAGAATACCAACCTTATAAGGGTGATATTCCTGGACGTATTTCAGGGTCTTTAATTTCAATGGAAAACGGAACAGCGATTCCTTATTCAATTGATAAATTACAAGATAGAGGTAAGTTTTTTGTTGAGCCAGGAGAAAGTATCTATGAAGGACAAGTTATTGGAGAAAATTCGCGTCAAGATGATATGTCTGTAAATATTACTAAAGCTAAAAAGCAAAGTAATGTACGTAGTTCTGGTGCAGATGATAAAGCTAAGATTGTACCAGCAATTAAGTTTTCTTTAGAAGAAGCCTTAGAATATATTCAAAAAGATGAATATGTTGAGGTAACACCAAACTTTTTACGATTACGTAAAATTCATTTAACTGAAGTAGATCGTAAGCGTAATAAAATATAATCGAGTTTAGATTCATAATATATTTGAAAAAGAGAAATCCTAAAAAGGGTTTCTCTTTTTTTATTTGTCGTATTTCTTCTAGTTAATAATAGAAACACATCTTCATAAACAATAAGCAACAGCTTAGTACAAAATAATAAAAAAGGTTTTACTGAAGTATTGTTAGTTGATTATATAAATCGCTGTAAATTAAAATCTAAATCTTTAATGGTTATTTAGTCTATACCGAGATAATTTACCTTAATTTCTATATTTTTACCACTTATCTACCAATATTTCGTAATGCATTATAGACTTACTAAACTGTCTTATTTTCTTTCATTAATTAGAGTGCAACAATGGGTTAAGAATCTTTTCGTTTTTCTACCTATGTTTTTTAATAAACAACTTATCGCTTCAGATAGTCTTTTAAGTGCGAGCCTTGCTTTTATTTCATTTTCATTGGTTGCTAGTTCTATTTACTGTTTTAATGATATTGTAGATTTAGAATTTGATAAACAACATAAGTCAAAAAAAAATAGAGTTTTAGCGAGCGGTTTAATTTTGAAGAAGGAAGCTAAAATAGGTATGCTGTTTTGTGTGATTTTAGGACTAGGGGTGTCTTATTTTTTTAGTGGATTTAGTTTGTTTTTGGTTTTAGCTAGTTATTTTGTTCTTAATATCTTATATACTTTAGTTTTTAAGAAAATCATTGTCTTAGACGTTATGTGTATTGCTGCCAGTTTTGTTTTAAGGCTTTTGGCAGGTGGAGTGGCAACACATACCGAGTTGTCATATTGGATCTTAATAATGGTAATTTTATTGGCTCTTTTTCTTGCATTTGCAAAACGAAGAGATGAAGTTGTAATCTATCTAGAAGATGAAATTCTAGTAAGAAGTAATATTGATAAATACTCATTAAGATTCCTAGATGCTATTTTAATGGTGTTGTCTTTCATAATTATTATACTCTACTTAGCTTATTCTTTTTCTTCTGAAATTGAAGCGCAATTTAATAATGATTATGTGTGGCTAACTTCAATATTTGTGATTTTAGGATTGTTTAGATATAATTGGTTAATAAAATTGAGACGTAATTTTGTTAATCCCACAAAAATCTTATTGAAAGATAAAGTCATGCAATTTGTGGTGATTGGTTGGATTATTAGTTTCTATATTATAATATATACGTAAAACATTAGAGTGGAATTATTTAAAAAGCTTTTAACTATTTACAAAAACCATACATTAAGTATAACTGTAGTTTTTATTACAGTTGTTATGTTGTTGCTATCATTTCAAGGTTTTGATGTTGTTGATGAAGGCTGGTACATGACCTTTTATCAACAATTTTTTAATCATCCAGAAACTGTAGAATATAATTTTGTGTTTTACCTTACAGGAATTATTGGTGGTATTTGGTATGAGTTATTTCCTCATGGAGGCATTTGGTCTTTTAGGGTTTTAGCATTACTCTGTATTGTTTTAACCTTCGTCTTTGCTTATAGAATATTAATTCAATATATGTCTAAAACTTGGGCAATTATCGGTCTGTTAATGGTGTTATTTGTTAATGATTTTGGTTATGTAGCCTTTTACTATAACCAATTGTCAAGTTTATTCGCTGTATTAACGATCTTCTTTTTATTGAAAGGTTTAGTTAAAAATAATATTGTTTTTATAATGATTGCAGGTAGTTTAACAGCAATAAATGTCTTCTCAAGACTTCCTAACCTTACACTCTTTGCATTTAGCTTGGTATTTCCATTGCAACTTTTATGGAATAAATCATTGGGAATTAAATTTATGTTTAAACAGGCTAGTGCCTATGGAATTGGTGCTCTGCTTGGGTTTAGCATAATGTATGTAATACTATTATGTCTTGGACATTTAGATATTATGCAGAATTCTATTTTGGCGATTTTAGATAAGGGACAAAATACAGGGAGTAATCATAATTTTTCAAAATTATTAAGTGTGTATTTTAAAGAATATTACTTATTACTAAAGGTGTTTTTGAAAATACTAATAGCGTCTGTGATTTTAATTTCAACACAAAAGCTTCTCTTTAGACATAATGTTGGTAAATACCTCTGGTATGCAATAGGTGTTTTAATGTTTGTATTTGTTTTTAGAAATAATGCTATATACGCTTTATATGCCCTTAGTTTATTTGGATGCTTGAGTTTGCTAAGGGGTAAAACAGTAAAATCAAATTACAAATTGTTGAGCTTGTTGGCACTGATAATGATGTTGTTTTTGCCTTTGGGTAGTGATGGCGGAATTCATAATGTGGGTTATGTGTGTATTTGGCTAGCATTACCTTTATTTTTTTATGTGATTAATCAAACTGATGTTTTAAGTTTTGTATGGCTAAATAAGCAAATAATGTCAAATGTTTTTTTTAATAAAAGCATACTCCAATATGTTTTGCCCTTGATGGTCGTTGGCTTTTTTACGGTTAAAGTGTATAAAATATCAAATGAATCTTATTTTGATTTAGGTAGTCGTTTCAATAAGGTATATGCCATTGATAATAAACTAGCAAAGGGGATTTATACAACTAAAGAGCGAGCGAAAATAGTCAATGAATTACTACCTGAACTTGAAAAATTCGTTAAAAAAGATGATTACTTATTGGCCTATGACAATATTCCTATGGTAAATTTTTTAACACAAACACAACCGTATATGTATATCTCTTGGGTATGGGTCTATGATGGTGAGATGTTTAAAAAGCAATTAGAAAGAGCAGAAGCAGAAATAGGCGTTTTGCCAATAGTGGTTCAACAGAAGTTTGAAACCATTGGTCAGTTTTCTACTCCAGATCCTTACTACATGTCAGAACATAAAGTAGAGAATTATAGATATAATCGGAATCGCGTTAAGGCAATGAATGATTTTTTAGATAGAAACAATTATTCAATAAGTTGGAGTAATGCTTATTTTAATATTTATCAACCAAATCAAAATAAGTAAATGAGAAAAATTGCGGCTTTCGATTTTGATGGAACATTAACAAAAAAAGATTCATTTGTTGAATTTATAAAGTTTTCTAAAGGAAGGTTTAGATTTTATTTAAATCTTCCATTTATAGGTGTGGTGTGGTATTTATCTAAATTAAAATTAATAAAAACACATTATGCTAAAGAATTTATTTTTTCAAGCTTTTTTAAAGGAATAAGTTTAATTGAGTTTGATAAATATTGTGTTGATTTTATAAGTGAAATAGATAAAAATCTTAGAGATGACGCTAAAACTGTAATTCAAAGTCACTTAATTCAACATAACGATGTGTTAATAGTTAGTGCATCTATAGAAAATTGGATAAGGCCTTGGGCTATGGCTAATGGTATAAATACTATTGTCGCCACAAAAGTTGAGATTGATAGCTCAGGAAAATTAACGGGTAAATTCGCTTCCGAAAATTGTATTGGTAAAGAAAAAGTAAACCGTTTACTCAGTGTGTTTCCAGATAGGGAATCGTATTATTTAACGGTTTATGGAGATAGTAATGGAGATAAAGCTTTAATGCGTTTAGCGGATAAAGTGTTTTGGAGGAGGTTGACGTAATTCAATTTTTTTAATAAAATTTAATGTCATTTAACTTGCAAAAGCATTCAAAGCACTATTTTTTATCATTAGCTGTCTTTTATTGTAAACAATAACTTATTACAAATAATCTTACTCATCGTTTTTTTTATTTACTTTGGTCAATAAAATTCAAATATCATTTTCTCAGTAAAAAAATATCACTCTAGCTTGCAACCAGAATGGGATGCCTTTGTAAAAAAGGCTAAAAATGCCACATTCTTATTTCAGAGAGGTTTTATGGACTATCATAGTAATCGGTTTAACGATTTTTCTGTCATGGTTTATAGAGGTGAAGAACTATACGCATTGCTTCCTGCAAATGTAGTTGGTAACAAGATAATTTCTCATCAAGGGTTAACTTATGGGAGCTTTGTACTACAAGACAAATCAAAATTTTTCTATGCTTTTGAAGCTTTTAAAGCGATGCTTGCTTTTTACCACTCTGAAGGTATTAAGCAACTTGAAATAAAAGTTATACCTACGTTTTATAATATAATGCCAGCTGATGAGTTGGACTATTTTCTATATAAAGCCAATGCACAATTATTAAAAAAAGATGTGCTGATGGTTATTGATTATGCTCATAAATTACGCTTTCAAAAAAACAGAAGAGAAGGTCTCAATAAAGCAATGCGATCTGGTCTTGAGTTGAAGGTAGATACTAATTTTAAAGAATTTTGGAATACGGTTTTGATACCAAATCTAGATAAGAAACATGGCATTAAACCCGTTCATTCTTTAGAAGAAATAGAATTGTTGGCTTCACGCTTTCCAGAGCATATTAAGCAAGTTAATATTTACAAAGATGGTAAAGTTGTAGCCGGAACAACTGTGTTTTTAACCAAAACGACTGTCCATCCGCAATATGTTTCTGGTAATGCAGATAAAAACGCCTATGGTAGCCTTGATCTGGCTTATGATTTTATAATCAATAAAATGTGCGATGATAAGCGTTATTTTGATTTTAATATTTCGAGCGAGGACAACGGAACAAAAATCAATGAAGGACTTATTTTTTGGAAAGAAAGTTGCGGTGCAAGAAGTCATACTGCAAATACGTATCTGCTAGAAACTGCTATTTATAAAGTGTTAGATATTCCGAGAGTATAACTAGTTTTTTTCTTCGCTTTGTCTAATTTTAAGTGTTTATAGCCAAATTAGTACAGTATTTCCGAAGGTTATTGAAATCTAGTTAATTAAAGTTTTAATTTCATCAATTGTTGTTTTATATTTCACAGGTTTATCTGATTGGTCAGTTGAGCAAAGAGAGTTATGTCCTTATAATTTAAAATTTATGATTAAGTTTTTAGATTTATATAAAATCAATAATCGCTTTAGAGACGAGTTTCAAGTGTCCTTCAATCAATCTTTGGATGATGCTCATTTTATTTTAGGAACTAACGTTACCAATTTCGAAAATGAGTTTGCAGCTTATTGTGGAACACAATATTGCATTGGTACAGGTAATGGTTTAGATGCGTTAACTTTAATCTTAAAAGGATATATAGAACTCGGTAAACTCAAAAAAGGGGATCGGGTAATTGTTCCTGCAAATACATTTATTGCAACCATTTTATCGGTTATTCATGCAGGATTAGTCCCTGTTTTGGTAGAACCTGATCCAGAAACCTATACTATTGCTGTTGATATAGATACTGCTCTGTTTGTTGATGCTAAGGCTGTAATTATGGTTCATTTATATGGCCAATTGGCAGATGTAGACCGTTTTCAGCAAATAGCTAAAGATTTTAATTTACTCTTAATTGAAGATGCGGCTCAAGCGCATGGCGCCATTGCAGATTCTAATTTAGCTAAAGCAGGAAACCTTTCAGACGCAGCAGCATTTAGCTTCTATCCGAGTAAAAATCTCGGAGCACTTGGTGATGGTGGTGCTATCACTACTAATGACTCAGAATTAGTTACTATCATTAAGTTATTGCGAAATTATGGTAGTGAAGAAAAATACAATAATAAAATTATTGGTTTTAATAGTCGTTTAGATGATATGCAAGCCTCATTTTTAAGGGTGAAATTGAAGGTCTTAGATAAAGATAATGATAGACGTAGGGAAATCGCTAAGACTTACTTAAATGGTATTAAAAACCCCAAATTAAAACTACCATACTATAATGGTTCTAAGAATCATGTGTTTTATGCTTTTGTTATAGAGGTTGATGATAGGGCCGATTTTATAAAGTTTCTAGATACCAATAAAATAGAATGGTTAATTCATTATCCTATTCCACCGCATCAACAAGAGGCATTGCGCTCTTTTTCTTATTTTAATCTTCCGCTTACTGAAAAGATTCATAAAAGAATTATAAGTTTGCCAATGAGTCCTGTGATGCTAGACAAAGATATTCAGTCGGTTATCTCGGCTTTAAACACATATTAATTGAAAAAGTTTTTTAATTACATAAATAGCGAAGTCTTAGTAAAGGCGGCAAGTTTAAACTTGACTAACATTAGCCTTAGAATTTTAGCAGGTATTTTGATTTCGAAATTTATAGCCATTTACATTGGTCCACAAGGAATGGCACTTATTGGGAATTTGCGGAATTTTATGAGTGTTCTGCAGTCGCTCTCTATTTCTGGACTATACAAAGGGGTGGTTAAATTTGTCAGTCAAGTTAAAGATGATGCCGTTGAACTTAGTAAAATTTTATCTACAGTATTTTACTTTGGTTTTTTTACCTCTATATTTTTAACGTTCTTTTGTTACTACAACGCTGAGTTTATAAATAATATCATTTTTTCTTCGAGCTTTAGATATACATATATCATTAAAACAGTTGCCATTGTTTTACCGTTTTATGCCTTAAACATGTTTACATTTTCCATTATGAATGGATTTTCTAAACACAAGTATTTGCTGCTGATAAACATTTTAGGTCAGATTTTAGGTCTTCTGGTGACATTGATTCTGATATATCAAGAAAATATAGATGGTGCTTTACTAGCCATAGTGATTACTCCGGCGCTTAATTTATTAATCACCATTGTCGGTATAGCCTTTAGAAGAAGCTTAATGTCCTTTGTTAAGATTACACGAATTAGTTTGTCGGTTTTAAATAAATTAAGTCCGTATATGATGATGGCATTGGTGAGCTCTATAGCAATTCCAATTGTAATGATAATTATTAGAAATTATCTTATTGATGAAATTGGAATAAAGTCAGCAGGTTATTGGACAGCCATGACCCGCGTTTCAGATTATTACTTAATGTTTATTAATTCCTTAACGGCACTTTATATTTTGCCTCGTTTTTCTGAAATTAATTCAAAACGGGATTTTAGAAAGGAAGTCTTTAGCTTCTATAAGAGCATTATGCCTGCGTTTTTAATATTACTTCTTGTAATTTACTTGAGTAGGTCATTATTAATAAATCTATTGTTTACAGAAGAGTTTAGACCTGTAGAAGACCTATTTGGTTATCAAATATTAGGTGATATAGCTCGTGTGTTTTCAATGGTAATTGCCTATCAGTTTTTGGCAAAAAAGATGTTTGCACATTTTATTATACTAGAAATATTTTTATTCGTAATAATGTACTTTTCTAGTATTTATCTTATCGATGAGTTTGGATTACAAGGTGCTGTAATGGGACATTGTCTAAGTTATTTTATGTACTTCGGAATAATATTATTACTCTTTAGTAGTTCCTTATTTGGTGTTATTAACGAAGAAGGTATAGAAGAGTATTAAAAGCAAACACGTGAAACTTCCAAAATTTATTAGTAATAATACGGTGCTTAAGATTACATCGCTAAATGCAGTGGTCATAACTATTAGATTAATTGTTTCTGCATTTATTCAGCGTTTACTTGCGGTTACAGTTGGTGAAGTAGGTATTGCAAGTATTGGACAGGTGCGGAATGTAATAGCAATGTTAACAAGTACCTCTACATTGGGAACATTCAATGGGGTCGTTAAATATGTAGCTGAATTTAAAAATGATCAGCCAGAACTTTCTAAAATATTCTCAACCGTAACTATTTTTGGTGTTATTGGTTCAATCAGCTCTGCTGCAATTTTGTTTTTTGGGGCAGTATTCTTGTCTAATTATTTATTCGGTTCACAAGACTATGTCTATGTTTTTCAGCTTTTGGCTGTTATTATTCCCTTTCTCGCCATAGGTCGTATTGTAAATGCAGTGGTTAGTGGTTTGTCGGATTATAAACGCTATGCTAAAATTGAATTAATAAGTTATCTTCTAGGTATTATAGCACTTGTTATTGGACTTTATACTTTAGAATTAAAAGGAGTGCTTATTGCTATTACCATAACACCAGTGATTCATTTATGTGTTTTGGCTTTTGTATTTGGAAAAACCTTGAGAAAATATATAAAATTTAAATCAATAAATTTAAGTCTCGTTTATCAAAATAAGTTGTTAGCCTTTACATTGATGTCCTTTATTTCTACGTTTTTATTGAATTATATTGAATTAGATATAAGGACTTTGGTTGCACAAGAAATGAATATTAATGAAGCAGGCTATTGGACAGCCATCACATTTGTTTCTAAAAATTATATGGTATTTGCTACTGGATTGTTTACGCTATATGTGTTACCAAAATTTGCGAGTATTCATACCAAGCATGAATTTCAAACTGAAGTTTTTAGTATTTATAAAACCATTCTACCCATTTTTGCATTAGGAATGTTACTCGTTTATTTTCTTAGAAACTATATTATAAAGTTTATTTATCCAGATTTTATAGGCATGGAGCCTTTATTTAAATGGCAATTATTAGGCGATTTTGTGCGCTTGTGTTCTGTAGTATTAGCCCATCAGTTTTTAGCTAAAAGATTGGTTAAAAGTTTTGTGATTACTGAAGTAATTTCTTTAGCCCTGTTTTTTACACTTTCTAAAGTGTTTATTCAGTATTACGGAACAGAAGGCATTGTAATAGCACATTTTGTGCGCTATATTATCTACTTTATAATTGTAGCTTTTCTAATTAGGGGGTATTATAAATCACAATCTAATACCTAAAATGGTGAATATTACAGCACACCATTATTAGTTAATATTTCTAAAAAATTAAATATGTTTCTGCCAAGTTTCTAAATACTGTTGGGCGCATGAGATATGATCATGATGTGCTTTTACAAATTGCCTAGCATGAGCCGAAATTTCAACGATTTTTTCAGGATTAAGTATGAGCCACTCTAATTTTTTGGCTATTAGTTCTGCATCAGGTAATGCATTTATAGCAATGGTATCGTCTTTAAGCTCATAATAGTCTAACCATTCTTGTTCCGCGCCTGTAAATACTACTTTTCCTTTTGCCATGGCTTCCAAAGCATTAAAACCTTGATCATATGCATACACTTGATCTAATAGAATATGAGCTCTGTCAAAACTCTTAATATAGTCTTTATAAGGTAAGTTTTTGGCAATAATTATTTCTATTTTATCTCCATATTTCTTAGAAATAATAGCTAAGGCAGCATCAAAGATATCATTCCCTTTTTTGTAATAATTAAACGTATTTATACCATGAAAAATGATGATTTTTTCGTCAATAGATGGTGTTTGAAAGCTGAGCTCACTTAAGTTAATAGCATGAGGAATCATGCCTAAATATTTTGAATAGCCTATTAATGGAATATGATAATCTAAATCATTTGAAATAACCCCTTTAATACTTTTAAAGATTTCATTATGCAATGCTATGTGTGCTTCACTGATATAACTTAGAGCAGGCGAAAAATCTTTCTTAGAACCTTTGTTTTCAAAATAAGGTGTTAATATAGAATATCTAAATTTCTTAGCATAAGCATAGCTGATACTTGGGTAATCTAAGCCAGCCGAAAGTAAAAAAACGCTTTTATTCCATTGTTTTAGCCAATTGAAAATTATAAGTTGGTGTTTTCGCTCAAAATCAAATGGAGCTTCATTAATAAATTGCACAATATCATAATTAGAAAGTAGTTTCTTTTTAGATTTTATTTGGCGTTTTATTGAAACCGCAGTAAGGTCTATTCCAGTGATTTTTTTAATTAAAATCCTGAATTTTTTTCTAAATTTAGAACGATAAGGGTCTATTATTTCAATGTCAACATCAACTTTTTTAAATCCATCTCTATTACTAACCAAAATGGCTTCATGTCCTAAACTGTTAAGGCCTAATTTAATGTTCCATTGCGCTCTATTATATTCACCAAAGAGTAAAACTTTCATTTATTGCAGTTTCATTTAATATCTTTATCCAATTAATTAATGAACATGCAAAGTAAACATAAAAAAAGAATTTGTATCGTGTCACGCTCACTTAGTGAAGGCGGTGCCGATAGAGTGGCAGCTATGCAATCTATTTTTTTATCAGATTTAGGATATGATGTTTATATCGTAACCATACTCAACAGTATAAAGTATCCTTACAAAGGTGAATTATTCAATTTAGGTGAAATTAAAGAGCAGAATGATTCTATGTTAGGCCGATTTAAACGCTTGTTGTTGTTTCGTAAATATTTAAAGGAGAATAGAATTGATATTGTCATTGACCATCGTGTGCGTTGTAAACGTTTTTCAGAATATATTATTTCTGGATTGATATATCCAAAAACGACCATTTATATTGTGCATAATTTTACAATTGAACGTTATTTTCCACCAGTAAAGTGGTTGACAAAATTATTGTACGGAAAAGCTAAAAAGATTGTGACAGTTTCTGAAGGTATTGAGAAAAAAGTAAAAGAATTATATAATTTCAATAATTTAGAAACTATTTATAATCCAATAGATTTTGATTACTTAAATCGTTTGAAAGCGGCTAATGTTGCTATAGCCGTTCCATTTATTTTTTGGTATGGACGTTTTGAAGAAGATCAAAAGAATGTAGCATTATTAGTGGATGCTTATTCTAAATCAGAACTTTCAACGCAAGGCATTAAGCTTGTACTTATGGGCGATGGAAAAGATAAAAATTGGATAGTAGAAAAGATTTCAGATTTAAATTTAAATGGTTTAATAGAAGTATTACCCTTTTCTGAAAATCCTTTTGCATATATTGATAAATCGATATTCACGGTGTTATCTAGCAAATATGAAGGTTTTCCTATGACCGTTTTAGAATCTCTAGCTTGTGGAGTTCCTGTGGTTAGTGTCGAATATAAAAATCATGAGGATGGTGTAATTGTAAATGAAGTTAATGGTTTATTGGTCAAAAATCATAATCCGTTGGCATTATCAAAAGCCCTAAATCGTTTTATTAAGGATGAAAAATTATATCTTCGTTGCAAAGCCCATGCAAAACAAAGTGTAGAACCTTTTTCGGTTCAAAATATTTCAAAACAATGGCAAATTTTAATAGAAAATTAATGAGTACAACAATTGATGATGTTTCTATCCTAGAAATTCCTAGAGTACATGACGAACGTGGCCTTTTAGCCGTTATTGAAAAAAACACGATACCTTTTAAAATTGAACGTGTCTATTATTTGTACGATGTGCCTTCGGATGCATTTAGAGGTGGTCATGCTCATAAAGAACTTTATCAACTTATTATTCCGCTTTCTGGCAGTTTTGATGTGTTATTGAAAGACGGAAAAAAGAGTAAAATAGTGAAACTTAATAAACCTCATAAGGGATTATTGGTTGTGCCAGGTATATGGAGAGAAATTGATAATTTTTCTTCAGGTTGTGTTTGCTTAGTATTAGCGTCTTCAGAATATGACGAATTAGATTACATTAGAGAATATAATGATTTTCTAAGCTTTAAAAAGTTTTAAATACAATGTGTTTTTTATAATGTAAGGTCTCATTTTATTCAGTAATCTCAGTAAAAATGAAGGAGTTTTTAATAATGTCTTTTGCTTGAAATTGAGATTTTCAAAATCTATTGAATCTTTTGTGTCTCTATAAATTTTAGATTCTCCATTTATTTTAGTGCGCAATGCTAAGCCGTAGCGTTTTAAGTCTAAATACTGTTTTAAACTCTTATTGTTTTCTTCAAAAGATTTGTAAGCGTTTAAAAAGTCAAAGCGTACATCATTAATTTCACTTTTAGATAAGCTATTGACAATCGCTTTGTTGTAGCACATGGTAACCTTAGGGTTGAATACAATAGTTTGGTTGAGTGCTATTCTTATCCATAAGTCTAAATCTTGTCCAGTAGAGTATTTACTATTAAACATACCCGAGCTTAAGAATTTTTCTCTCGAAATTGCAGCAGCAGATGTCCAAATTACGGTGTCTTTTAAACTGGCTTTAAAAAAATCTTCAACAATGCATGGCTCGTTAGCATATTCAAAATTGAATTTTGCAGGTTGTATGTACGAGTCATTATAATTAACTTCATAATTATTACCATAAAGACCAGCATTTGGAAATTGCTCAATGCTTTCTTTTAATGTTTGTAAATGATTTGTTTTCCAAGATCATCAGCATCTAAAAAAGCTAAAAACTTGCCTTTTGCCAATTTTGAAGCATAATTTCGAGCTTTACTTACTCCGGCATTGGCCTGATAGACCAGATTTATGTTTTCAGAATTAAAGCCTTTAACTATAGCCTCACTTTGATCTGTAGAGCCATCGTTGACTATAACAATTTCGTAATCTGTAAAATTTTGATTTAAGACACTTTCTAGACAATCAGAAATATAATCGGCTTTGTTGTATAATGGAATTATGACAGAGAAAAAGGGCATATTAATGAGTTTCTAATAAATGTTGAGCAATGGTTTTTGAGGATTGTAAGGTGTCATCAGTAATAGCACCTTGCAATAAAACACTATTATATAAAGCCTTTTTAAATGTATCAATTTTTACCGTATCAGGCACATTATACATGGCTTTTTCTAAAATTGAAGATAAGTCTTCTTTGGTTTTAAGTTTAAGACAAATTTGATCATTATCATAAAATGCATTTCCTAAAACGACTACTGTTTTATAGGCTAAAATAGCTTCTATTCCAACAGTAGAATTATTAACCACCACAATTTTTGCAAAGTTTATAGCCTCTAGTAATGGGGTGTTATTATCTATTGGAATATGATTTTTATGTGCAAACTCATACATGGATGTGTCATATTTATTAATGTATAAAGGATGCTCTCTTATAATTAGCTTGATGTCTTTGGGCAGATTAGAATATACACTAGTTATAATTTCAGTATGTGTTTTAAAATTAGGACTGTGATAAATCATATTTACATCTTTAGGAATTTGAAGTATTAACAACACATAAGGTTGTGCTGCTTTTTTTGAATTTTCTAAAGAATTATATGGCTTTTTTAAAGCACGATGAATAACATCTGTATATTTTAAATCAGGAGGATAGATTGCTGTATTTTCAAACAATATAGCACATAAAAAATCCATACCACGATAGAATGGCGAACGTTTATAAGGTTTTGAAGTCGCAGTTCTTTGTGTTTTAGATTGTAAAACTGTATGGTTAGTGGTATTAGAATTAAATTTAGTTCTAATACTCAAATTCGCATTTACACCTTCATTATCAAAAAAAGTGGTATTAAAAGGCCCTTGTTCAATAAAATAAATCTTTATATTCTGCTGTTTTGCAAGTGCAATAGCGATTTCAATACAAAGTCTAGAGTCCCCAAGTGTCAATAAAAAATCCGGTTGCTCTTTTGTAAATCGCTTATCAAATATATCGATGTAAGCCAAAGCTTGCAACTGTAATGCTTTTTTTGAAATTTTAGAATTTAAGGCTAAATGAAATTTTATGTGGTTGTTATATGAAATTCCTTTATAGGTATCCGAAGTTTTTATAGTTGTTTGATAGAGTTGCTTTTTACGGAGTACTATTAGCCAAGCTTTGAGAGCAATCCAACTACTAAATTTTAATCGGAATAAATTATAAAGAAACCCACTGAGATGAATGCTGTAAATTTTAAAAATAAGAGTAGAGTGGTGTTGCGTTTCAAGATGCTTTTTAATATCAAGAAAATATCTTGAAAACTTGTCGTAGTACCCAATACATATTACAGTCATGTTTAAGTGTGAAAATTTAAATTTAGTGTTTTTAACTAAATTATATAGAATTAGAGATTAACATCTCATTTAGAATCAAATTCTTTTTAACTCTTACGTTGCACCACTTCAAACACCTTGTTTTCGTCGCATTTTAAGGTTTTGCTCGGATATTTTAAAAGTAAAGCATAATCGTGTGTCGCCATTAAAATGGTGTTACCATTTTTATTAATATCTTGCAAGACTTCCATGACTTCAACACTGGTTTGTGGATCTAAATTTCCGGTTGGCTCATCGGCTAAAATCAGTTCAGGATCATTTAACAAAGCACGTGCAATAGCTATACGTTGCTGTTCACCACCAGAAAGTTCATGTGGATATTTAAAGCCTTTGGTCTTCATGGCCACCTTATCTAAAACTGTATCTATACGGTCTTTAATACGGTCTTTTTCTTTCCAACCTGTTGCTTTTAACACGAATTCTAAATTTCCAATAATAGTACGATCTGGTAATAATTTAAAATCTTGAAAAACGATACCCAATTTTCGTCTTAAAAACGGAATATCTTTTTCTTTCATGGTTTTTAAATTGAAATCTACAATTGAACCTTCTCCTTCGGTTAATTGTAAATCACCATAAAGGGTTTTCATGAAACTACTTTTTCCACTTCCTGTTTTACCAATAAGATAGACAAAATCTCCTTTCTTCATTTCAAAATTCACCTTAGACAGTACCATACTGTCGCCTTGATAAATTGTAGCATCTCTAAGTTCTAAAACCGTTTCGGACATATTATAAATATAAATAATTGGTAACTGTAAATGTATTGCTTAAAATTTCAAATCCAAAACTTAAGTTTTAAATTCCAATATAGAATTCTATTTTCAACCAACAACCAACTATAAATCAAAATAATCGATATAATTCTGTAAATCTTTATCACCACGACCAGATAAACTAATCACCACAACGTCGCTAGGTTTAAACGTTTTATGTTTAAAAATAGCCAAGGCATGCGAACTTTCGATAGCCGGAATAATACCTTCCAATTGCGTTAATTCTAAACCAGAATTCATAGCTTCATCGTCGGTTGCTGAATAAAATTCACCACGACCTGTTTTATACAAATGTGAATGTAGTGGCCCAACACCAGGATAATCTAACCCTGCAGAAATAGAATAGGGCTCTGTAATTTGTCCGTCTTTAGTTTGCATTAATAAGGTTTTGCAACCGTGTATAATCCCTTCTTTTCCTAAAACAGAAGTTGCGGCACTTTCACCTGAGTGAATCCCTTTTCCAGCGGCTTCTACAGCAATAATACCAACATCTTCATTATCTAAAAAATGATGATAGGTTCCTGCGGCATTACTGCCTCCACCAATACAAGCGACCACGTAATCCGGATTTTCTCGACCTTCTTTTTCTTTTAATTGCCATTTTATTTCTTCGGAAATTACCGATTGAAATTGCGTCACCATATCCGGATAAGGATGAGGTCCAATAGCAGAACCAATAATGTAATGGGTGTCAACCGGATTATTAATCCAATCGCGAATAGCTTCATTAGTAGCGTCTTTCAACGTTCTGCTACCAGATAACGCAGGAACAACTTTGGCGCCTAACATTTTCATTCGGGCGACGTTTGGGGCTTGACGTGCAATATCAATTTCTCCCATATAAACCACACAGTCAATACCTGTTAAAGCACAAACGGTTGCGGTTGCAACGCCGTGTTGACCAGCTCCAGTTTCGGCAATTATTCTGTTTTTACCTAAACGTTTCGCCATCAGAATTTGACCAATGGTATTGTTGATTTTGTGAGCACCAGTATGATTTAAATCCTCACGTTTTAAATAGACCTTGGTATTGTATTTTTCTGAAAGACGTTTCGCAAAATAGAGTGGAGAAGGACGACCAACGTAATCTTTTAAAAGTTGATTGAACTCTTCTTGAAACGAAGGTTCAGCCATAATCTTTAAATAGTTTTGGCGCAACTCTTCTACATTAGGATAAAGCATTTCGGGAATGTATGCTCCACCGAACTCACCGTAATAGCCTTTTTCATTGATGTTGTATGTGTTTTTCATAAGCCTTTGTCATTCCTGCGAAGGCAGGAATCTATTAATTTTGATTTTCATTGTGGATTCCGCATCACGTGCGGAATGACAGATGAGTTATAAATTTTTCTAATTCTTCAATATTTTTCAATCCAGGTTCAATTTCAAATTTACTATTCACATCAATAGCATAACAGTACTTTGAAGCCGGACTTTCTTTGAATTCTTTTAGTTTTTCAATTTCATGTAATCCAATACCACCACTTAAAAAATAAGGTTTGGTTGATGGATACTGCTCTAATACATTCCAGTTGAAGGTGTAACCGTTTCCGCCTGGTAATTTTCCTTTGGTATCGAATAAAAAATAATCACAGACATCTTCAAAAGGTTGAAGCACATCAAAGTTGAATTCATCTTTAATGCTGAATACTTTAATCACTTCCACATTATTTAGTTGACTGCAATACTCTGGTGATTCTGAACCATGAAGTTGAACAGCTTGCAAATTGAATTTTTCTATGGTGTCTTTTACGGTTTTTAGTTCTTCATCCACAAAAACACCAATCTTTTTAATTGATTTTGGCAATTCAGGAATACTAGAATCAAAATGTCTGGTTGATTTTTTATAAAATATAAAACCGAGATAGTCAGGTCGCAAACTAGCCACAGCTTCCAGGTTATCCTCATATTTCATTCCGCAGACTTTTAGTTTCATCTTCATTTTCGCGAAAGCGGGAATCTCACCACGCATTCGACTTTTTTAAATTATTATGTATTGAGACCTGCTAGGTCTTTTATAAATTGAGTAGCACTTGCTTCAGGGTTCTCTGTTTTCATAAAGTTTTCGCCGATTAAAAAACCTTTGTATCCATAAGGCTGTAGTTTTTTGATGGCGTCCACCGAACTAATACCTGATTCTGACACTTTTACAAAATCGTTAGGTATCAATGCACTCAATTGTTTTGAGATGTCTAAACTGACTTCAAATGTTTTTAAATTTCTGTTATTCACACCTAACATATCTAAAGATGGCATAATTGACTTGTGTAATTCGTCTTCGTTATGGACTTCTAATAACACATCAAGTTTTAGGCTTTTCGCTAATTCAGAAAACTGCTTAATTTCAGCTTTAGTTAATATGGCTGCAATTAGTAAAATAGCATCTGCACCAATGGCTTTGGCTTCAATAATCTGATATTCATCAATAATAAATTCTTTTCGAAGCAAAGGCAATTCGCAATTTTCTCTAGCAATCATTAAATCGTCCATGGAACCACCAAAATAAATCTCGTCTGTTAAAATAGACATGCCACATACTCCTGCGTTTTCGTAACCATAGGCAACATCTTCAACCAAAGCAGTATCATTTATAATGGATTTAGAAGGTGACTTACGTTTAAACTCTGCAATAATACCAGTCTGACTAGCTCTTAGTTTGTCTGACAATGACCTTGTTTTTATTCCAAAATAAGGTGATTGTTCATAAGCTTTTATAGGAATTAGTTCTTTTTTAAGATTAACCTCCTTGCGTTTGTCTATTACTATTTTGTCTAAGATGTTCATTTGCTTAATTCAATTAGTTTATCTAAACTCTGTTTTGCTTTTCCACTAACAAGCGATTCTTTGGCCAATTCAAAACCTTCCTTGTGTGAAATTTGTTTAGCCGTAGCAATAGCTAGTCCGGCGTTAGCACACACCACATTGTGCTGTGCTTCTGTACCTTTATAATTAATAACGCTTTTAAAAATTTCGGCAGCCATTTTGATACTGTTTCCTCCAAAAATTTCAGATTGTTGAATTTGTGAAAGGCCTAGATAAGAAGGTTCAAATAAAACTTCAGATGTATTAGAAATCACTTTTGTTTTTCCCGTTAATGAGATTTCATCATAACCATCTAAAGCATGGACAATCGCATAGTTTTTATTTGTTTCTTGATATAAATAACTGTATAATCTTAACAATTCAAGATTAAAAACACCAACCATTTGATTTTTTGGAAATGCCGGATTTACCATAGGACCTAACATATTGAAAAAGGTTTTTACTCCCAATTCTTTTCGGATTGGTGCTACATTTTTCATAGCAGGATGAAACAAAGGTGCATGTAAAACACAAATACCAGCCTCATCTATACTACGTTTTAAAAAGTCGGTATCATTTGTGAATTTTATGCCTAAATATTCCATAACATTTGAAATCCACAAGCTGATGATACACCGTAATTTCCGTGCTTCGTAACGTGGACTCCTGCTCCTGCAGTTACAAATGAAGATAAGGTTGAAATATTAAAAGTGTCTTTTCCATCACCTCCAGTTCCACATAAATCAATGGTTTCGTAATTATCTAAATTTACAGGAATACATAATTCTAAAAGTGCATCTCTAAAACCACGAAGTTCATCAGTGGTAATACTTCGCATCATATAAACGGTTACGAACGATGCAATTTGACTTTGATTATATTTTCCTTCGGATATGTTCACCAAGACGTTTTTTGCTTCTTCACTAGAGATGCTTTCTTGGTTAATGAGTCTGTTTAATAATTGTTTCATAGTAATGCCTGCGAAAGCAGGTATCTTTTTATTTACTCTTTCTTTCTTTCTTTCTTTCTTTCTTTCTGAAAAGCATAGTTTTTTTTCTAACCTTGTCTAAATCTAGGATGTTACTGTTTACTAAAAACTGAGACTGAGGAAGAAACAGAATCCTCTATTCACTCATTTACCCAATTCTTAAGAATCTTTTTTCCATCTGGCGTCAACACCGATTCCGGATGATATTGTACACCTTTTACATCATAAATCTTATGTCTTAACGACATGATTTGTCCGTTTGCGTCAAAAGACGTGGCTTCTAAACAATCTGGCAAATTGGCATTAACGACCCATGAATGATATCTGCCCACTTCAAAAGTTTTACCTAAGCCTTTAAAAAGGGATTCATCATCCACTGAAAGTGTAATGCTAGTGGCTACACCATGATACACATTATCTAAATTTTCTAATGAACCACCAAAAACTTCTCCAATAGCTTGTTGTCCTAAACAAACACCTAAGATACTTTTGGTTGGAGCATAAGTTTCTATAATCTGTTTCAATAAACCAGCTTCATCTGGAATACCAGGTCCTGGAGACAACACAATTTTTTCAAAAGCATCGACGTCTTCTAGCGTTAGTTTATCGTTTCGTTTTACGGTGACTTCACAATCTAAGTCCTCTAAATAATGAACTAGATTGTATGTGAAACTGTCGTAATTGTCTATGACTAATATTTTTTTCATTTTATGCCTGCGAAAGCAGGTATCTTTTTGATTATACTTCAATTTTTTAAATAGATTCCTGCCTACGCAGGAATGACTGCTAATTCAAATTTCCTCAGCCTGTTCAATCGCTTTTGTTAAAGCACCAAGCTTATTATAAACTTCTTGCAATTCACTTTCGGGATTAGATTTGGCAACCAATCCTGCGCCTGCTTGCCAAAATAATTTATGATCCTGACTTAAAAATGTTCTAATCATAATGGCATGATTAAAATTACCGTTAAAATCCATAAAACCGATAGCTCCACCATAATAACCTCTGCTCGTTTTTTCGTACTTTTCAATCAACTGCATGGCTTTGTGTTTTGGTGCTCCACTTAGAGTTCCAGCTGGAAATGTGTCTGCAACCACTTGCATGGTGTCGGTGTTTTTGTGAATTGTACCTGTAACTTTACTTACTAAATGAATGACGTGAGAGAAGAATTGTACTTCTCTATAATTTTCTACAGTAACATTGCTTCCGTTTCTACTTAGGTCGTTTCTGGCTAAGTCAACTAACATAACATGCTCGCTGTTTTCTTTGTCATCTTTTATTAATTCTTCAGCTAATTGCGCGTCTTTAAGGTCGTTTCCACTTCGCTTAAAAGTACCAGCAATAGGGTGAATTTCGGCTTTACCATCACTAACTACCAATTGTGCTTCTGGTGAGCTACCAAATATTTTAAAATTCCCATAATCAAAATAGAATAGGTAAGGAGAAGGGTTAATACTTCTTAAGGCTCTGTAAACATTAAATTCATCACCACTAAATTGTTGCGAGAATTGTTTAGACAGTACCAATTGAAAGACATCTCCGCGACCACAATGTTTTTTTGCCAGTTCTACGTGTGCTTTATATTCGTCGTCTGTAAGATTTGATTCAATAGTGCCTTTAGTTTTAAAATCGTAAGAAGCGTATTGTCTGGTTTGGATCAATTGTAAAACGTCGTCAATATTATTTTCGTTATGAAAGCAGTGCGCAAAAATATAAGCTTCATTTTTTTGATGGTCTATAGCAATGATGTTTTGATACACAGCATAGTATATTTCAGGAATAGACACTGAATGGTCTTTTTTTGAAATCTCAATGTCTTCAAAATACTTTACAGCATCATACGCGGTGTACCCAAAAATTCCATTATTTATAAACTTGAATTCTTTATTTGAATCCACTTTAAAACGTTGTGTGAATTTGTGTATCTCTTCAACAACACCTACGGTTCCTATAGGACTAGTCTTTATACTTCCGTCAGGAAAAGTTTGAAAAATTATATCATTTTCAACTTTTATAGAAGCAATAGGATTGCAACATATATAAGAAAAATTATTGTCGTTAGCATGGTAATTACTACTTTCTAACAAGATACTATTTGGGAATTTATCTCTAATCTTTAGATAAATGCTCACAGGAGTAATGGTGTCTGCTAAGATTTTTTTATAATGGGTGTTTAAACTAAATGTTTTCATTTTATGTCAAATTCAATTTGATGTCTCTTTAGACAGAGACAGGTTTCAATATAATAGCTTATGAAGCCTTTGTAAAAAAAAAAAGGCTTGTCGTGAATGACAAGCCTTTTTATATATATAAGTTTTACATACCAAGGATGATTTCACGAACGTAAGTTTGAGAAATTCCACCACCAAGTATGATTTGTATTTATTTTCATTTGAGCATCAAAGATAGAAATCAAATTTCGGATTTCAAACACTTTAGGAAAAAAAGATTCCTGTATTAGGGTTTTACTAAAAACAGGAATCAAAATTTAAATGTTACTAAAGTTAGTTATTAGGGATTAAAACTTAAGGGTTACATTTAAATCAAAGTCATCATAAATAGCTTTATCTTTTAAAGTTTCTAAAAGAGAAGGCGATTTGTAAGTGATGTTATGTTTTGTTCTATCAATTTTTAAACTTGCGGTTGCTGTGTTGCCTTTAATTAACATTGGAAAAGAGATCGCTTCCGTTTTTCCTTTAATAGTAACATCTGCATTTACATTAAAAGCACCATTTTTACCTGTAACCGATGTAATTTCTAAAGTTGCTGTAGGGAATTCTTCTACACCAAAGAAATCATCAGATTTTAAATGACCATCTAATTTTCCTTTGTATTCTCCTTGTAAATCTGTGGTATTAATAGAAGTCATATCTATGGTAAAATTTCCACCAGTTAACATTTTGCCATCAAATGATAAAGTACCACTTTTTAGATTAATCGTTCCAGTATGTTCTCCGCCTACTTTATAGCCTTTCCATATTACTGAGCTCTCTTCAACTTTTACGGTTTTGTCTTTTAATGTCGTAAAAGACATAAATGATAATGCTAAAATTAATAGCATAGCAATGTTTGAATTTCTGTTTTTCATAATTATTTGTTTTTAAGTTTTATTAAAAGGGTGTTCAATTGTGTTAACTCGTCTGGAGTTAAGTTTTTTGTAATATTTTTTTCTGTGTGATCTATAATTGGGTCTACTGTTTTTAGCGTTTCTAAACCTAAATCTGTAATAACAATTTCAACTTTTCTCCTATTGGATTTGCAAATCGTACGTTTTACGAATTTTTTATTTATCAGCTTATCAACCAATCTAGTGGTATTACTCATTTTACTTACCATACGTTCTTGTATATCTTGTAAGTTTATGGCATTGCCATGTTGACCTCTTAAAATCCTAAGCACATTGAATTGTTCTAAGGATAAATCGAAAGGTTTTAGCTCTAATAACAATTCATCTTTTATCCATGTGGTGGTATGAAAAATGTTTATTACTGTCGCTCTTGATATCGGTAAATCAGCTTTTATTTTTAATATGTCATTCAATTCTCTCATATACAACAATTGTATATACAAATGTATGTGTTTTATCGAGACAGAAAATTAATATTTTGTTAAATTTATTAAGTTGTGGGCTTTGGGTGGTTAAGAGGTAGATCTTTCAAGAAGGGATGGATTAAATTGAAAGACTTTTGGATATTTGATTGTATAGCTAACGTTTATCTACCGTAGATTCCTACGTTTTAGATGGAATATGTTAAAAAGTGAATCCGAAATGTAACACTTCTGTTATTTTTTCGTTTATGTTATAATGAAATGTTAATTTTGCTAAAAATTTAGATTAAAAAAATGGCTGATTTATCACAAGAAGAATGGACAAAACAACTCGAAGCAGACGATAATGCTGTTGTTTTGGATGTAAGAACACAAGATGAAATAAATTTAGGTATGATTCCTAATGCAATTCATATTGATATATTTAAAGGACAGGGTTTTATTTATGAAGTAGAAGAATTAGATAAAACAAAAAATTACTATGTATATTGTAAGTCGGGTAATAGAAGTGGACAAGCTTGTGCCATTATGAATCAATTAGATATTGAAAATGCTTATAACCTTTTAGGTGGTTTTAATGAATGGCAAGGTGAAGTTGCCCACAAGTAATGATTTTAAAACAAACAATAATGAAAAGAGTATTTGTAATATGTTGTTTATTGTTAACGCTAGGAGTTAGCACAAGTTGTTTAAATAGTGTTGAGACCGACTCTGAAATAAAGCTAATAACAGCTGATGAAATGCAATCTATTTTAGAGTTGGAGGAAGTGCAATTAATAGATGTAAGAACGCCTAAAGAATACGATGGAGGTTTTATTGCTAATGCGCAAAACATTGATTTTATGTCTCCAACATTTGATGACGACATAACAAAATTAGATAAAAATAAACCTGTGATACTGTATTGTAAATCTGGCGGTCGAAGTGCTAAATGTGCTAAAAAGATGAAAGATGCAGGATTTAAAAAAATATATGATTTACAAGGCGGAATTTCCAAATGGCAACACGCTAACGATATAAAAACCGAAGGAAAATCTTAACACACTAACCGAACTTAACGTTCGGTTTTTTTATACTCCTAATTCTCTTCTCGAATTCTTAAGATTTTTATAAATTAGACGACTGTAAACAGAGAGCTGAAAGACTTCTGTTACATTTGCAAATTAACATGTCGTTTATGAATTTTAAAAAAGCACTTCTACTTTGCCTTTTGGCATTTTCGTTTTCATTCAATTTATTTTCTCAAGTTTTCGATCCCGTAAAATGGGAAACAAAAGTCGAAAAGATTTCCGATACGGAATACAACCTTATTTCAATAGCAACTATAGATTCAGGGTGGCATTTGTATTCGCAAAATGTTCCAGAGAATGGACCAATTGCGACTAGTTTTTCATATACCAATACAAAGGATTTTGAACTTGTAGGTAAAACGTTAGAGGAAGATGGACATACTGTTGATGATCCTGTTTTTCAAATGCGCATCAAGTTTTTTGAAAATAAGGCAGAGTTCTCTCAACGTATTAAAATTCTAAATAAAGAATTATCATTAGTTGAAGCTGAGGTGGAATTTATGGTTTGTGATGATGAAAAGTGTTTGCCACCAAATTATATAGACCTTAAATTCAATTTTAAGAACGACTTAGACGCTGAAGAGGATGCTTCAGAAGTGAGTCTCGATATTATGGGAGCGACTCCTAAAATCATTGAACCTGTTAAATGGAGTACTTCTGTTGAAAAATTGAATGATACTGAATTGATTTTAGTGGCTACAGCAACCATAGATAAAGGTTGGAAACTATATGCTCAAAATATTGATGAAGGCGGACCAATTCCAACAAGTTTTGATTATACATTAAAAGAAGGGGTTGCTCTGGTTGGAGCAACTAACGAAGAAAAAGGAGAAGAGAGTATAGATAAGGTCTTCGATATGAAGATTAAATACTTTAAAAATAAAGCTCAATTTAGACAGAAAATAAAAGTTTCAGATGCAACAATTTCTAAAGTTGTATCGGAGGTTGGTTTTATGTCTTGCAATGATACGCAATGTACAGCGCCAACTTATGTCGATTTAGAATATGATTTAACTAAGACTGTTGTTGCTAAATCGGATGTGAACGAAGCCTCGGATATCGACGATGAGTCGAGCAAAGGTTTATGGTCTATTTTTATTATTGCTTTCTTTTCAGGATTTGTCGCGTTATTAACACCATGCGTGTTTCCAATGATACCAATGACAGTAAGTTTCTTTATAAAACAAAGCCAATCTAAAGCCAAAGGCATCCGTAATGCTATTATTTATGGTTTATCAATTATTATTATCTATGTTTTATTAGGAACAATCATAACAGCAATTTTTGGTGCCGATGCCTTAAATGCCTTAGCAACAAACGTTTGGTTTAACCTTATTTTCTTTATATTATTAGTGGTTTTTGCCATTTCATTTTTAGGTGCTTTTGAAATTGTATTACCAAATTCATGGGCAAATAAAGCCGATAGGCAAGCTGATAGAGGTGGACTTGTTGGCATCTTTTTTATGGCTTTAGCCTTAGCCATTGTCTCGTTTTCTTGTACAGGGCCAATAGTTGGAACTATTTTGGTTGAAGCGGCTTCAAAAGGAGGTATCGCACCCGTAATAGGAATGTTAGGCTTTTCATCTGCAATCGCATTACCTTTTGCATTATTTGCTGCTTTTCCAGGTTGGTTAAATTCATTACCAAAATCAGGAGGCTGGTTAAATACTGTGAAAGTCGTTTTAGGATTTTTAGAATTAGCCCTAGCGTTTAAATTCTTATCGCAAGCCGATTTAGTATTGCAATTACATTTCTTAGAACGTGAAGTATTCATAGCGATATGGATTGCTGTTTTTGGAACATTGTCGTTATATCTCTTTGGGAAAATCCAATTACCACACGATTCTCCATTAAAACATATTTCTGTAGGACGACTATTATTTGGTTTACTAACATTGACGTTTACAATTTATATGATTCCTGGACTTTGGGGTGCACCTTTAAAAATTATAAGTGCCTTTCCTCCTCCATTAGATTATTCTGAATCTCCGTATGGAGTTGGTAATTCTAAAGGTGGTGGTTCAGCAAGTACAATAGATATTCCTGAGGGAGCTCATTTGTTAGCACCACATGATATTTTAGCATTTAATGATTACGAAACCGGTTTGGCTTATGCTAAAAAAGTAGGAAAGCCAGTAATGCTCGATTTTACAGGTTGGGCTTGCGTTAATTGCCGAAAGATGGAACAAAATGTTTGGGTAGATCCTCAAGTGTTATCTAAGCTTAAAAATGATATTGTGCTTATTTCACTATACGTAGATGAGCAAATAGATTTTCCTGAAGGTGAAGCACCAGATTCTAAATTAAGACCAGGGAAAAAACTAAGAAACAAAGGGCAGCTATGGAGCGAAATGCAAACCATTAAATATAAAACCAATACACAGCCGTATTATGTTTTGATGGATCATAATGAAGAAAATCTAAATGAGCCTGTTGCTTATACTCCAGATATAGAGGAATATGAGGCTTGGTTAAAAGAAGGGATTGAAAATTTTAAAAATTAAAACACCAAACTAAATACAGAACCTTCACCTTCCACACTTTTTACAATAATTCTACCTTTATGAAGTAACATAATTTGCTTACAAAGGCTTAATCCAATGCCACTTCCTGTCGTTTTACTAGTAAAGAACGGTACAAAGATATTTTCTAAAATGTCTTTAGGAATTCCAGAGCCATTGTCTAAAACTTTAATTACAATATCTCTATTGGGGTTTTCAGAAGCAAGGACTTTAATTTCGGGATGGGCTTCATCTTTACAAGCATCAATAGCGTTTAAAATAAGGTTGATTAAGACTTGTTCTATAAGATGGGTGTCAATATCCAATTCTAGTTTAGGAGAGGTGACATTAAATGCTATACTTATATTTTTCGCCTTTATTGAAGGTTCCATTAACAACTGAAGATTATTAAATAAGTCTTCAATTTTAACACGTTGTAGGTTGAGGTGTGTGACTTTGCTCAAACTTCTATAGGTCTTCGCAAATTTTAAAAGGCCTTCACTACGGTTTTTAATGGTTTTGACTCCAGCGTTTAAATCGTCTAACTCAAGTCGTGTTTCTTCAGGTTGTTCTATGGCTAATTGTAAGTTTTTTTGAAGGGTATCTGCTAAGGATGAAATCGGAGCAATAGAATTCATGATTTCGTGTGTCATCACACTTAAAAGTTTCTTCCAAGATTCCGATTCATTTTTATTTAAAGTATCATCGATATTCTGAATCACAATTAATTTGAACGCATCCTCTTTAACCTGAAATACGGTATCCGAAATCAAGATTTTAATACTTTCATTTTGAAGCGCAATCGAAATGGAATTCGGTTCTCTATGGTAGGTTTCAAAAATGGTATTGAATAATTCTGGTTTTCTGTTTTCTACAAACCGAATATTTTTAAACGACGGCATATCTAGCGTTTCCCCAAAAGAATCATTACTCCATAGCACGTCACCAGATTCTATATTATACGCAATAATCCCAATGTCTACCATTTCTAAAATCTTTTGAAGGTAAACGTATTGCGCTTCGTTTTGAGAGTTGATTTCTTTAATGGTTCTATTAATTTCATTAAAGCCTGTGTATAAAAAACGAATATCTTTTGGGCCTCTGTCTTCTGGAAACCATCTCGAAAAGTCACGATACTTAACCGCTTCAAAAAAATCATCCATCACCACAAACCTTCGTTTTACAAACGTGTAGGTATTAATACATAAGTAAAGTAGTGCAATGCTAATTACTACGATGTAAGCCGTCTGTTCCTTATATATGGTATAGGCTAATGCAAGTATGGTACTCACTAAAAGCAGAATTCTAAAAAAGAGCCAAAAGATGTAACTTCTATAGTTCATACTTTTCTAGTCTTCGGTATAAAGCAGCTCTTGTAATTCCTAGTTCTTTAGCCGATTTTGACACGTTGCCCTTATTTTTTTCAAGGACATTTAAAATCGCATTTTTTTCTAAATCGTCTAAGTTTAAACTTTTCGTGGTAATACTCGTTGCTGAGGACGGACGTTCTATTGATGAAAACACTAAGTCTTCAGGTTTTAAAACGGAACCATCGGTCATTATCACAGCACGTTCTAAAACGTATTGTAATTCTCTAACATTACCCGGAAAATCGTGGTTTTTTAATTTTGAAATAAAACCCGAATCAAATGAAAACGGACTTTTATTATATTTTTCGGCATATAAGGTGACAAAATGATGTGCTAATTCGGTAATATCTGTGCCACGATCTCTAAGTGGTGGCGCAATAATATCCACCGTATTTATTCTGTAAATTAAATCTTTTCGAAACTTCTTTTCATCCGCTAAAATTTGTGGGTCAATATTCGTCGCACAAACTAAGCGAATGTCAATAGGAATTGAAGTATTAGAACCTAAAGGCGTCACTTGTCTATTTTGTAAAACGGTGAGCAATCGTGCTTGTTGGGCTAAACTAATATTGCCAATTTCATCTAAAAATAATGTACCACCATGGGCAGCTTCAAAACGGCCTTTTCTATCTTCTCTAGCGTCTGTAAACGCTCCTTTTTTATACCCGAATAATTCACTTTCAAATAATGATTCGGTTAAAGCACCAACATCGACTTTTACAAAAGGTTGGTGTTTTCTATTGGAGTTATCATGAAGCGCACGAGCAATTAAATCTTTACCTGTGCCGTTTTCACCAAGGATTAAAACGTTGGCATCTGTTGGTGCCACTTTTTTAAGTTTGGTAAAGACATCCGTCATAACATCACTGTCGCCAATGATTTCAACGGTATTACTATTAAATTGTTTCTTCTGAGTGTTTTGGGATTTCTTTTGACTTAGGATCGTTGTAATCGTTTCTACAATTTTTTCATTCTTCCAAGGTTTCATCAAAAAGTCAGAAGCTCCTTCTTTTAATCCTCTAATCGCTAAATCAATATCAGCATAAGCGGTCATTAAAATAACTGAGGTTTCAGGTTTTTGTTTCCGAATTTTATTTAGCCAAAAGATACCTTCGTTACCTGTATTGACTAAACCATTAAAGTTCATGTCTAAAATGATAATGTCGTAGGAGGTACGCTCAATTTGAGACGTAATATTACTCGGATTTTTTTCGGTAACCACTTCCTTAACTAGTGGTTTTAAAAGCAGGCGTAATGCTGTTAATACATCAACATCATCGTCTATAACTAATATTGTAGCGTTTTTTAATACCATCACTCGATAATCGAGGTTTATTTATTAGGAAGTCCTTTCAAAGCCCAATGTCATTCTTCGGAAATAACGTATGGAGCTCATTCTAAGGTTGTGTTTACAATATTACGATTTTATCTTGGGCTTATAAAAATTACAAAACCTAAATTTTTAGAGCCTTCAAAAGTGTGCGTTTTCGAACATAAAGTGTATCAAAAACGGACACTTTTAGTTTTGGGATTGAATGTAAGTGTCTGTAAATAAGGTTTTTGTGGTTTTGGCATCATCTTCACTATATAAATGGTATAAATAAAAGAGATATAATGGACGTTCCAATTCAGAAGAAGAAATTTTCAAATCAAAAATTAGGATTAGCTTTAGGTATTTTAGCCATAGTGGCTTTAATCGTGTATGTTATTTTTCAAACCTCAGGTGGTTCAAAATTGAATGTTGAAAAAGAACGTATTTCAATCAATACCGTTTCTAAAGGTGTCTTTCAAGAAAATATTCCAGTTAATGGCATTGTGCTTCCTGTGACGACGATTTATTTAGATGCTTTAGAAGGTGGACGTGTAGAAGAGAAGTTTGTTGAAGATGGAGCCATGCTGAAAAAAGGAGAACCTATTTTAAGACTATCGAATACGGATTTGGAATTGAGTCTTGTAAACCAAGAAACTTCAGTATATAACTTGTTAACGCAAATGCAGATTTCTCAAAATGCAGCGCGTCAAAATACCATCAACAGACAAAATCAATTTACTGATGTTGAAAACAATCTGATTGAAGCAGAACGTGTTTATAATTTGAATAAACGCTTATATGAAAAAGGAGCCATAGGACGAATGGACTACGAGTCGTCTCAGAATAATTATGAGTACCAAAAAGAACGTATGAAACTGGCTAAACAAGTCTTAAAAGAAGATACTATTTCGTCTAAATTAGAAGTAAGCCAAGCAAAAAACTCTTATGCCAGAACTCAAAGTGCTTTAGAATTAATGCGAAAAAAAGTAGGTGATTTAGTGGTTAGAGCTCCAATTGATGGGCAATTAACATCTCTTGATGCTGAAATCGGACAATCCATAAATAAAGGGACACGATTAGGACAAGTTGATGTCACTAGTGGTTACAAGGTAAGAGTTGATATCGATGAGCATTATATTTCTAGAATCTATAATGGTCAAATCGGAACTTTTACGTTGAATAATAAAACCTACACGTTAGTCATTAAAAAAGTATTTACTCAAGTCACCAATGGTCGTTTTCAAGTGGACATGAAATTTGAAGGAGATGTACCAGAAGGCATCAGAAGAGGTCAAAACTTACAGATCCGTGTGGCCTTGAGTGCCGAAAAAGAAGCCTTATTAGTTTCAAAAGGTGGGTTTTTTCAAAAAACAGGAGGCAATTGGGTGTTTAAAGTGAGTGAAGATGGTAATACGGCCTACAAAGTAAATATCAGATTAGGAAGTCAGAATACAGAATACTACGAAGTGCTTGAGGGATTAAATCCTGGTGATAAAGTAGTGACATCAAGTTATGATGCTTTTGGTGATTCGGAAGAGTTGATTTTGAAATAGAAACAAGAGAATAGAGAAATAATTAAGAGTTAACAACTAACAAGCTAAAGGCTAACAGCTAAGGGCCAACAGCCAAAAAACAAATACAATGATACAAATTACGGACTTAGAGAAATTTTATAAAACCGAAGAAGTGCAAACCATAGCTTTAAATAAGTTGTCTTTTAATGTAAAAGAAGGTGAGTTTGTGGCAATCATGGGACCTTCAGGATGTGGGAAATCGACCTTATTAAACATTTTAGGGTTATTAGATGATCCAGATGGAGGCAGCTTTATGTTTAATGGTACTGAAGTCGCTGGTTACAATGAGCGTAAACGTTCAGAATTACGTAAACATAATATCGGTTTTGTATTTCAGAGCTTTAATTTGATCGATGAACTTACCGTTTTTGAAAATGTAGAATTACCATTAATCTACACCGGTGTAAAACCGGCAGAACGTAAAAAACAAGTGGAAGCGGTTTTAGAAAAAATGCAAATTATGCATCGTCGTAATCATTTTCCTCAGCAATTGTCAGGTGGTCAACAACAACGTGTGGCAGTAGCGAGAGCGGTGGTTAATAATCCAAAATTAATATTAGCTGATGAACCAACAGGAAATTTAGATAGCACCAATGGTAATGAGGTTATGGATTTATTAATAGATCTTAATGAAGCTGGAACAACCATCATCATGGTAACCCACAGTGAGCATGATGCAAAATACAGTCATAGGATTATCAGAATGTTGGACGGGCAAAAAGTAACCGAGAACATTTTGGCTTAATATAATAGACCTGTCAGTTTTTTAAAACCTTACAGGTCTGGAATCAATCAATCAATCAATCAATCAATCAATCAATCAATCAGGTGGAAATACTTCAGTACGTCATCAACCAACCAATTAACCAACCAATCTGTGCTGAAGTGTTGAAACCAAATCAATCAAGAAACGAACAGTAATTTTAGAAATCATGCTAAAAAATTATTTCAAAATAGCGTTTAGGAATCTTATTAAAAATAAGGTGTATTCATTTATCAATATATCCGGTTTAGCTGTTGGCATGGCAGCGACGATTATGATTGGTTTATGGGTCACTGATGAATTAAATTTTAATAATCATTTTGAAAATAAAGAGACTATAGCTCAAATATTTCAAAGTCAGACTATAAATAATACTATTGGAACTAGTCCAGCAATTCCGAGACCATTAGAGTTTGCTTTGCGTCAAGATCATAAAGATAACTTTAAACATATTGTGATGTCATCTTGGGAGCAACCACGATACCTGAAATTTGGTGAAACCAACATTTACAGAACAGGAAACGCGATGCAAGAAGGAGCAACCGATATGTTGGACTTGGATATTATTGCAGGTGTTAAAGATGGACTTAAAGAGAAACATTCAATCATGCTTTCTGAATCTGCTGCCAATGCTTTATTTGGGAATGATACAGCACTTGGTAAAATCGTAAAAGTAAATAACGAAGATGATTTAGTGGTCACTGCAATTTATAAAGATATACCAGCTAACAATTCGTTTAGCGACATGAAATATATCATGCCTTGGAAGCATTATATCACTACGCAAGATTGGATTGAATGGTCTAAAGAATCATGGGGAAACAATTCTTTTCAGTTGTTTGTGCAAATCAATGCGAATACCACTATGGATGTGGTCAATTCTAAAATTAGTGATGTAAAGAAAAATGCCTCATCTGAAACAGCTCAATTTAATCCGCAACTATTTTTATTACCCATGAAAGATTGGTATTTGCGAAGTGAGTTTGAAAACGGAGTGCAATCTGGCGGACGTATTGAAAATGTTTGGTTGTTTGGTATTATAGGTATATTCATTCTGTTATTAGCTTGTATCAATTTTGTGAATTTAAGTACCGCACGTTCCGAAAAACGAGCGACCGAAGTTGGTATTAGAAAATCGATTGGCTCACAACGTAGTCAGCTTATTTTTCAATTTTTAAGTGAATCGTTTTTAATAGTTTTTCTCTCATTTATTGTTGCACTTGGTTTAGTGTTGTTATTCTTAAATGGATTTAATAACCTAGCGAGTAAAGCCATTGTTTTTCCGTGGACAAGTCTTCAATTCTGGTTGATAGCATTAGTGTTTGTAATTATTACGGCATTTTTAGCAGGAAGTTATCCGGCATTGTATTTGTCATCTTTTAATCCTGTAGCGGTATTAAAAGGTACTTTTAAATCTGGTCGCTATTCATCCTTACCTCGAAAAATTTTGGTGGTAGCACAGTTTACCGTTTCTGTAGCATTAATTATAGGAACATTAGTGGTAATGAATCAAATTCAGTTTTCTAAAGATCGCCCTGTTGGATATAATAAAGAAGGATTGATTCAAATTCCTGTAATGAGTAACGAGTTTATCGGGAAAAAAGATATCATGAGGAATCAGTTTATAGCCTCTGGAGGTGCTTTAGAAATGACGGGTACAAGTGGGCCAATGACTAATGTGTGGTCTAACCGATCTGGCTATACTTGGGATGGTAAACCTGAGGGGTTTCAAGAAGATTTAGCCTACACTTCTGTGTCTTATGAATTTGTTGAAACTTTAGGTTTAAAAGTATTAGAAGGGAGAGGGTTTTCGAGAGCATTTGCTTCAGATTCTAATGCGGTACTTCTTAATGAAACCGCTGTAAAATATATGAATATCAAAAATCCTATAGGGAAATATATAAGGGATTCTGATACTGAAGATCCAAGTCCACCTTTAAAAATTGTAGGCGTTGTTGAAGATATGATTATTCAATCGCCTTACAGTCCTGTGAAACAAGCGATGTATGTTTTTGATAGCGAGGATAATACGGCGTTTTATAATGTAAGACTTAATCCTGAAAAAAGCACTAGTGAAAATTTAGCGTTGATAGAAGCAGTCTTTAAAAAGAACTTCCCAAACACACCATTCGATTATCAATTTGTGGATGAAGAATATGGAGCAAAGTTTAAGTCTGAAGAACGTGTTGCCAGTTTAGCAAGAGTCTTTACAGTATTAGCGATTTTTATAAGTTGCTTAGGACTTTTTGGATTGGCATCGTTTGTTGCAGAACAGCGTACTAAGGAAATTGGAGTCCGTAAAGTATTAGGAGCATCAATCAGTCAGTTGTGGTTATTGCTTTCAAAAGACTTCATCACGCTTGTGATCATCGCATTGTTAATTGCATCACCGTTAGCTTATTATATTATGGGACAATGGTTGCAGAAGTTCAGTTACCGTACCACCGTAAGTTGGGATGTCTTTGCGATCGCTTGTTTTGGAGCATTAATCATTACACTAATCACTGTAAGCTTCCAAGCCATAAAAGCAGCCACGTCAAATCCGGTGAAATCGTTGAGAACAGAATAAATCAATCAATCAATCAATCAATCAAAAAACGAACAGTAATTCTTTGAAACTATGTTTAAAAATTATTTCAAAATAGCACTCAGAAACCTCTGGAAGAACAGAACGTTTACGGCACTCAATGTTGTAGGACTTACAATGGCATTTGGAGTGGCCTTATTATTAGGCATGTTTGCGGTTTTTCAATTGTCTTTTGATCGCTTTCATGACCATGGAGATGCGATTTATAAAGTGTATTCAGAAGATAGTGGACCATACGGTATTGAAGCCAATACCTCAAAATCTGAACCTTTTGCAGCTGCACTTAAAGATGAGGTTACAGGAGTAGAGAAAATAACACGTTATAGTGGTTCTGGAGTCTTATTAACGTATCAAGACAAGCAACTTGGCATGGGGACGGCTTATGTAGATCCCGACTTTTTTGATATGTTCAGTTTTCCCATTGTAAAAGGAGATACAAAACATCCAATAACATCAGAGTCTTCGGTTGCAATGACAGAGCAGGCTGCAAAACGCATATTTGGAGATGAGAACCCTATAGGGCAAACCGTTACGATTTTAAGAGATGAAGTAGAAGTGCCTTTTAATGTTACCACGATTATTGAAGATTTTCCGGATACAAGTTCTATTGGTTTTGATATCGTTCTCAATTTTAAAAGTCAAAATGAGCATGCTTATGCCAGAACTGTTGGGCGTTGGGATATGGAGAATCATGAGGTGTTTATGCAACTTTCTGAAGGATTAAAACCTGAACAATTTGAGAAAAGCACAGCGGATTTTACCCAACTACATTATAAAAATGAGATTGATAATGCCAAACGAGATGGTTTTGAGCCTAATGCAGATGGCCTTTATAGACAAATAAAACTATTGCCGTTGGCAGATGTTCGCTTTGCGAATTTTAATCAAGGTGTTGTTAGTGTTAATCGGACCATGCCGTATTTAGTTTTGGGAATTTCTTTTTTAATTCTGTTTATCGCTTGTGTGAATTTTATAAATATGAGTATTGCCAAAAGTTCACAACGTTTGCGTGAAATCGGCATGCGAAAAACGCTTGGAGCCAATAAAAAACAGCTCTTCTTTCAATTTTGGGGAGAGAGCATTTTGGTGTTTTTAATGGCTATAGGTTTAGGGATCTTATTAGCTGTGGTGTTACTACCTTATTTTCAAACACTCTTTAGAACGCAAGCTTCATTGGCAACGTTACTAAATCCATCATTACTGATTTTGCTAATTTTTAGTGTTTTGCTTATTACATTAATTGCCGGTGGTTATCCTGCATTACTCATGAGTCGTCTAGGAACTTTACAAAGTTTAAAAGGAAAGCTACAAGTGAATGGTAAAAATCGTTTACGTAACAGTTTAATGGTTTTACAATTTGGGATTGCTATTTTATTGATCAGTGGTACGCTTGTACTTTGGGATCAGGTAGAATTTATGCGAACTAAAGATTTAGGGTTTAATAAAGATCAGGTGATTGCCTTTCCGCTTAATGGAAAACACAACGACCAAAAGGCTATAGAATTACTTCGAAATACGCTTCAGGATAAGCCGAATATTGTGAGCATCACAGCATCTAATAATATTTTGGGTATTGGTAAAGATGGCAATCGAACGACGAGCATCTTAGGTTTTGAGCATAAAGGACGTGGAGTGGATACGCATATGATAGTCGTTGATGCCGATTATGTTGAAACTTTAGATTTGAATATCATTGAAGGCCGTTCATTTCGAAAAAATCTGGTGAGCGACAGTCTATCGGTTATTATCAACCAAGCAATGGCCAAACAGATGAATGAAGACGATATTTTAGCATCTCAAATCACGCTCGATGATGCTTCGTATAATATCATTGGAGTTATTGAGGATTTTAACTTTCAGGAATTAGATCAGCATATTGCACCTATGACCTTATTTGCACTTCCTAATTGGAATCTCAGAAATGCTTACGTTAAAGTCACATCTCAGAATTTAGAACAGGCTTACGATGATGTAAAAACTGCTTGGAATACCATAGAGCCTAATGTGGAATTTCAAGGCTCATTTTTAAATGAAAATATAGAACGAACCTTACGCAACGAACGCACCATGATTACCATGATTGGTAGTGGTTCCATACTCGCCATTATCTTAAGTTGTATCGGTTTGTTTGCCATGTCATTGCTTATTGTGGCACAACGACGAAAAGAAATTGGCGTGCGTAAAATTGTGGGAGCAAGTGTCTCTGCGATTACAATTTTACTTACCAAAGACTTTTTAAAATTGGTTGTTATTGCATTTCTTGTGGCTACACCAATTGCATGGTGGAGCATGAATAAATGGTTACAGAACTATGCTTATCGTATTGATCTTAATATTTGGATGTTCCTCGCGGCAGGTGGAATTGCAGTATTAATAGCCATACTAACCATAGCCGTAAAAACAATAAAAGCCGCAACCTCTAATCCTGTAGAATCTTTAAGAACGGAATAACTAATCCATTAAATCATACACATCATGATTAAGAATTATTTCAAAATAGCCTGGAGGAACCTTATGAAGCATAAGGTGTTTTCTCTAATAAATATCATAGGTCTTACTATAGGATTAAGTGCGTCGTTTGTAATTGGTTTAATGGTGTATTATGATGCTACTTTTGATGACTTTCATAAAGATGGTGATCGAATTTATCGAGTGGTTACCGATTTAATTAGTCCAGAAGATACCTTTTCTATTTCAGGAGTCACCTTAGCCTTAGAGGATGAAATAAAGGATGATTCTAATTTTGAAACGGTTGGTAGCTTTTATATAGAACGCCCTTCAAAAGTTGAAAATAGAGAATTAGGTTCAGAATTTAAGTGGCCAAACTTCGTCATTTTTACAGATGCCAATTATTTTAAGATTTTCAATTACACCTTTTTAGCAGGAGATGAAACTAGCATCTTATCACATCCAAATAGTGTTATACTAACAGAAAATAGAGCAGCAGATTATTTTCCAAATACGGTACCTTCAGATATTATAGGAAAGACTTTAGTTTATAACGATTCCCTTAATGTTACTGTATCAGGTATTGTTGAAAATTTTAAAGAAAGAACCGATTTTGTATTCGAAGAATTTATCGCAAAACCTCTTCTTTTGCAAACCCGATTACGAGAAAATTTCCTCAATTTAAATTGGAATAATACAAATGATGCTTCACAACTGTTTGTAAAAGTAGCTTCTAATGCCGATGTATCAACCATACAAAATCGTCTTGATAATTTAGCTGCAGCGCACCAAGATGAAGATTCAAAAAAATATGGTGACGAGCAAAAGTTTGGATTACAGCCGCTGTCAGATATTCATTTTAATCAAAAATATGGCATTTATGATTGGACCAAAGGGCAAGCCAATAAATCATTACTGACAAACTTAGCTTTAGTGGCTGTATTCTTGTTATTGTTAGGCTGTATCAATTTTATTAACCTCAATACAGCACAAGCATCTCAACGCGCCAAAGAAATTGGTATTCGTAAAACCTTAGGGAGTTCTAGAAAGCAATTGATTGGTCAGTTTATGGGAGAGACCTTTTTATTGGTGCTAGTATCTGCTCTATTGTCTGTTTTACTTTCTAAATGGTTAATAAATGTGTTTTCAGATTTTGTGCCAGATGGTCTAAATTTTGAGCTTTTTAAATCGCCTTTAATTGTTGTTAGTGTTATCGTTTTATTAATCATCGTAACCTTTTTATCAGGATTTTATCCAGCCCTAATTTTATCAAAATTTAATACCGTTTCCGTATTAAAAAATCATTTAGCTGTTGGCGATAAAAAGGTGAAACTAAGAAAGTTTTTAACCATTTTTCAGTTCACTATTGCTCAGATATTCATAATTGCCACCTTGTTGGTTGGTAAACAAATTAATTTTCTGCTCACTACAGATATGGGGTTTAAAACGGATGCTATTGTTACTGTTTATAGTCCAAGAGGTGAGCGTGAAGTTTCCAAAAAAGAGCTTTATGCTGAAAAATTAAGAGCTATTCCAGAAATAAAAGACATTAGTATTGGTGGTACACCTCCTGCATCGATATCCACAAATAGTACGTCTCTTTCCTATAATAATGGTGAAAATGAGGTTAATACCGACTTACAATTTATTTTTGGAGATACTAATTATGCCAACGTATTTGAGTTAGATCTTTTAGCCGGAAGAAGTATAAGAAATGATACGGTTAAAGAGTTAGTCATAAACGAAACCTGTAGAAAAAAACTAGGTTTTAAAAGTCCAGAGGAAGCCGTTGGTAAGATCGTTTTGTTAGGTGGTGAGAATGTTCCGATTGTGGGTGTTATGGCCGATTTTTTTCAACGTTCATTGAAAAGCAATATTAAACCTATGGCATTTCGTGGCGATTGGAACCGTCCAAATTGGAGTCAATTTCAGGGATTACATTTGGTATTGCAAAATGAATCTTCCGAAGGCTTAAAAACAACATTGTCTAAAATTGAAAATGCTTATAAATCCGTCTATACCGAAACAGATGATTACCGTGTGGAGTTTTTAGACGAAAGCATTCAAAATTTCTATAATCGTGAACGTAAAATGTCTAAACTTTTAAATTGGGCCACGGGTTTATCTATTTTAATTAGTTGTTTAGGCTTATTAGGTCTTGTCATTTATACCACGAACCGACGTGTAAAAGAAATAGGAGTCCGCAAAGTTTTAGGCGCTTCATTATTTCAAATTAACACAATCCTATGTAAGGAATTCTTAATCTTGGTTGCGATTGCTTTTGTAATTGCGGCACCAATTGCCTATTACGGTATTCATAATTGGTTGCAAGATTTTGCCTATAAAACAAGTATAAGTTTCTGGGTGTTTTTAGTAAGCGGATTAGCTATGATTTTCTTTGCTTTACTAGTTATTAGTGTAAAAACACTACAAGCTGCAAGTGCTAATCCAGTGGACTCATTGCGTTCAGAATAAAGTGTTCGATTACGAACAAATAGTGTACTAAAAGCGAACACTATTTAGTTTTGAATTAAATTTAGTTTGTTGATAGATAAGGGTTTAGGGTTTTGGCATCATCTTCACTATATAATGAGTAGAAGTAATTAATTCAGTCAAAAAATAATATGATTTTAAATTATATAAAAATAGCATTCCGAACGTTACGTAAAAATAAAGGGTATAGCTTTCTGAATATTTTCGGATTAGCCATAGGAATTACGTGTGCCAGTTTAATCTTTCTATGGGTTGAAGATGAGTTGAGTTTCAATTCGGAATTTGATAAGCAAGATCAAGTGTATTACGTGCCAACGCATCAAGAATATGATGGAGAATGGCGAACGTTCAATTCTACACCAGGACCATTTGCGGAAGCTATGAAAACTGAAATTCCGGGAATTGTTAAGGCATCGCGTACCAAATATAGAGACTTTTTATTTGCGGTAAATGACAATGCCATTAATAGCGGTGGACGTTTTGTAGATGCCGATTTTATTGAGATTTTTAGTTTAAAGTTTGTAGAAGGCAATGCTAAAGACGCCTTTAAGAATCCGGAAGCTATCGTTATTACTAAAGAAACCGCAGAACAGCTTTATGGCGAAAACATCAAGGTATTAGGCAAAGTCTTAACTATAGACAATAAAGATCAATACCTCATAACTGGAGTGATTGAGAATTTACCGAAAAACGTGACGTTTCCTATCAACTGGATTGCGCCATTTGAACGTTGGAGTGGAGATAAAGAATGGACAAATGAATACGGCAGTTTCTTCGCAGATACCTTTGTCGAATTATCACCAGAAGCTGATTTTAATGCTGTTGATGCACAAGTAAGAGGTTTATTAGAGAAAAAAACAGGAGATAGTGATTCAAAAGCATTTTTACAGTCTATAAAAGATTGGCATTTAAGAGATCATTTTGAAAATGGAAAGCAAGTTGGAGGTCGAATTGATTCGGTGAGATTATTTACCATCATTGCTTTAATTATCTTACTTATTGCGTGTATTAACTTTATGAATTTATCCACAGCGCGAAGTGAAAAACGTGCCAACGAAGTTGGTGTTCGCAAAGCTATGGGCTCTGGTCGCACACGATTAATTTTTCAATTTATAACTGAAGCTTTGATTTTAGCGTTTATAGCAACTTTAGTGAGTGTGTTGTTGCTCTTCATATTGTTACCACAATTTAATTTGCTCATAGAGAAAGATTTAGTTTTAGGATTAGCACAACCATTTCATATCCTATTTTTAATAGGAATTACATTGGTGTGTGGCATCTTTGCTGGACTGTATCCAGCTTTTTATCTATCCTCATTTAAGCCTGTTGAGGTTTTAAAAGGTTTAAAAGTGACTCAAGGTTCTGCAAATTATATCCGAAAAGGGCTTGTCGTTGGACAGTTTACAATTTCAATCGTTTTTATCATTTGTACGATTCTAGTCTATCAACAACTTCAACATATAAAAAATAGAGATTTAGGTTTTGATAAAGACCAATTGATTTCATTGAATGTCAATGGGACGATGATTGAAAAATTTGATGTCATCAAACAAGATTTAATACATACAGGAGCGGTTTCAAGTGTCGGTTTAAATAATTCTGGGATTCTAAATGGAGGTAATAATGGTTCTAACCTAACTTGGACAGGAGGCACAAATACTGAAGACGTCTTAATTTTCTTTAGATATGTCAGTTCCGATTTCTTAGAAACTGCAGGTATGGAAATCGTTGAAGGTCGTGGGTTTTATGAAAATATGGCAAAAGACAGTGCAAGTGTTTTAATTACAGAATCATTTGCTAAATTGATGGGACAAGGCAGTGCTATTGGTAAAAAGGTAAATCGAGGAGATGTGTATACGGTTGTTGGTGTTGTAAAAGATTACCTATTTGATGACATGTATGGGCAAAGTGATCCTGTGCTATTTTTTAACTATCATGGTGAAGCGAGCTATATGTATTTAAAAACAAATCCTAAACTAAGAACTAGCGATGTGCTGTCTAAAATTGAAGCAGTGATGAAAAAACACAATCCAGCGTTTCCTTTTGAATACAGTTTTGTAGATGATGCTTTTAATGCCAAATTTAAAAGTGAACAGCTCGTCGGAAAGCTATCGCAACTCTTTGCTCTATTAGCCATTCTTATTTCATGTTTAGGACTTTTTGGATTGGCAGCTTACACCGCAGAACAACGTAGTAAAGAAATAGGAGTAAGAAAAGTATTAGGAGCTAGTGTTTCTGGTATTGTGAAATTATTATCTAAGGACTTTTTAAAACTTGTTGGTCTTGCTATCGTAATCGCTATTCCTATGGCTTGGTATGTTATGGATAATTGGCTAGGGAATTATGCATATCGCATTGAAATTAATTGGTGGATTTTTGTCATAGCTGGTGCCGTTGCTATTATCATAGCGATGTTAACGGTGAGTTTTCAGGCTGTAAAAGCAGCATTAGCAAATCCTGTAGATAGTTTAAAAACCGAATAAAAAAGAAGTATTATGATACGTAGTTATATAAAAATTGCTTGGAGAAGTTTAAAGACGAATCGTTTATTTTCAATTGTAAATATTTTAGGGCTTTCCATTGGTTTAGCCACAACATTGGTTCTATTTTTATTTATTTTACACGAGCGTAGTTTTGATTCCATGTACGCCAACAAGGATAAGATTTACCGTGTACTTCTTAATACAACAGAAGATGATCTTGAAACTTGGACAGGCTCTCCTTCGGCAGTTGCACTGGAGCTCGAAGCTAATATTCCTGATGTTGCTGAAGCAGGACGACTACTCAAGCACGATTTTGGTGGCACAGCGTTTATTAAAACGGGTAACGAAGTGTTTACTGAGAAAAAACTATTCTGGTCTGATGCTTCTATATTAAATATGTTTGGTGTTGAAATGGTTAAAGGTGAGGGGGCTGAAGTTCTCAATACTCCCAATACAGTTTTAATTTCAGAAAGCACTTCAAAACGGTATTTTGGAAATGAAAATCCAATAGGAAAGACCTTAACCATAGACGATACAGATGTCGTTGAGGTGAAAGGTGTATTTAAGGATTTTCCTGAAAATAGTTCGTTAGATTTTAACGTGGTGGCTCCGTTTTTAATGCAAAATGCAGCAAAAAATCCTACTTGGGATAATGCGAGTTTTGAAACCTTTTTGCGCTTTAATTCAGCGTCACTAAATGTGGCAAATGTGGAAGCTAAAATTCAAGATATTCTAGATAAAAATGTTAAGAAAGATGAGCAATGGTATAACTTTTCACTTCAACCTTTAGATCAAATTCATTTGTATTCTTCAACGTATAAGGATAGTTATATTGAGCGAAATGGTGATATCAATCAAATTCGGAATTTAACGGCTTTAGCGATTTTAATATTAATAATTGCTTGTATTAATTATATGAATCTAATTACAGCACGGTCTCAAAAACGTGCCACAGATGTCGGTATTAATAAAACGCTTGGAGCATCTGTTAGAGATATCATTGTTAGATTCTATATTGAAACAGGTTTAATTACTGCAATAGCCATGATTTTAGGAGGTGTGCTTGCTATTGTAGCATTACCAATCTTTAATGATATTGCCGGAAAAGAACTCGATATTTCATCGCTTTTTTCTGTTGAAATCATCGTCTTTTTAGTCTTAATTTGGTTGGTAACAAGTCTTATTTCAGGATCCTATCCGGCATTGTATTTATCACGATTCTCTCCTAAAGAAGTCCTGAAACCATCTACTAATAAAGGAGGTGTCGCAAGTGTTATAAGAAAGGGATTGGTTGTGGTTCAGTTTTCAGCATCTGTTGTTCTAATTATTGGAGTCATTGTGATTCATCAGCAACTAGAGTATATTCAGAATAAAAATTTAGGCTATAATCCTGAAAATGTAATGGCTATTTCAACATCTGCAATTCGCGGTGGACAGGCTAATCAGGCTTTAATAAATGCTTTTAAAAAATTACCAAATGTTTCAGTTGTAGGCAGATCTCAAGGTTATCCTGGCATGGGAGTTAGTGGGAGAAGTATTAATAAGCCAAATACGGATGAAACCATGGGGATTTCAACAAATACTTCTGAGCGCGAAGTGGCGGATGTGTTACAGCTTAAGCTCTTAGCAGGTCAATTGTTGCCTAAAAATAAACAGGCAGGTGATACCTTAGTTGAGGTTGTGGTGAATAAAACTACTGTTGACTTTTTAGGATTATTGCCAGAGGAAGCTATTGGGAAAAAAGTAGCGATGCAATTAGGTAATAATGCTTATATACATGGAGTTGTAGAGGATTTTAATTTTGCGTCATTGCATAATCCAATTGGGGCTTATGCGTTTCATAACTCAAACAGAGAACCGAAATCTTACTTGTTAATTCGATTTACAAATAAAGTTTTATCTGAAACGATTGCAAATTTTGAAAACACATTTAAAAACATAGCACCAAACTCTGCCTTTGAATATACCTTTTTAGATAAGAATCTAGAATTGCTATATGAGAAAGAGCAACGTACAGCAAATGTCGGATTGTTATTTTCAATTTTGGCAGTCATTGTAGCTTGTTTGGGCTTATTTGGCTTAGCAGCTTATATGGCAGAACAACGTCATAAAGAAATTGGAATACGGAAAGTTTTTGGAGCAAGCGTCCCAAGAATCGTACAGTTACTCTCTATGGATTTTATGAGATTGGTCTTAATTTCTTTAGCGATTAGTTTTCCGTTAGCATTTTATGTTATGAATCAATGGTTACAAGATTTTGCTTATCGCGTTACTATTAGCTGGACTGTTTTTGCAATTGCAGGTGTATTAGCGTTGATGATCACATTTGTTACGGTCGGATATCAAGCGGTTAAAGCAGCAGTGGCAAACCCTATAAAAAGTTTAAGAACAGAATAATTTTATAAAAATAAAACATGAAAAATTTGAAATATAGCTTAGTCCTACTATTGGTTTGTATGAGCCAAATTACACTAGCACAAACAAAGAAGCCTGTTGAATCTTTTAATATGGTTATTATAAGGCCACATATTGAAACCACATTTGTTCAAGGAGATGAAGAATCTGTAACCATTATAGAAAATACAGAATCAGATGACAAGATAAATATTGAAGTGAATAAAAACACACTTCGCATTTATTTAGACGATGCTAAAGAAACCACAAAGCAAGAAAAAGTTGTTATCGATGGTGTTGAGCGCAAAGTGCCAATCTATAAAGGGAAAGTACTGACGATTCGTGTAACTTATAAAAGCATTGAAACGCTATCTGTTAGAGGTGAGCAACGTACTTTAATTGAGAATTTAATTGAAGCGAAAAAGTTCAAACTTTATATTTATGGAGAATCTCAAGTGACCTTTAATCATGTGAATTTTGACACATTTAACGTGGATATTTACGGAGAAAGTGAATTGGTAATTAAAAAAGGAACTACGGTTAAGCAGAATATTACAGCCTATGGAGCAGGAATCATCAATCTTGTAGATGTGGATAATAAATCGTCTAAACTTAAAGCCTATGGAGAAGCGGTATTTAAAATTCAAGCTTCAAAAAGTATCAAATTTACAGCTTATGGAGAAGCGACATTACGATATAAAGGCGATGCTGAGGTCAATAAAGGATTGAGTTTTGGCGATTATGAAATTAGACGAATAGATTAAGTTATAAATAGTAGAAACAATATTATATTTTCCTAAAAATAGTCTTAGTTAGATTGTCCCCTTGAGGGGACTTTAGGGGTGTTTTTTTAGAGAGAATTATAATAAAAAAAACAAAGAATACAATAGTTAACACATTAGTCAAAATGAAAAACACACTATTAAGTCTAAACGAAGCCACCAAAACCGTAAATTCAGCGCGCCATAAAGTCACGCTATTAGATAATATCAATTTGAATGTAGAGGAGGGCGAATTCATCTCACTTATGGGACCATCGGGTTCTGGGAAATCTACCTTGTTGAATTGCATTGGCATGTTAGATCATTTCACAGATGGAGGCTATACCTTTTTAGGAGAGCCTGTGCATAGCATGAAAGAAAAGAACAGATCCAAATTGTATAAAGAATACATCGGATTTGTATTTCAGGCGTATCATCTTATTGATGAACTCACCGTTTACGAAAATATTGAAACCCCTTTGCTTTATAAAAATGTAAAATCTTCTGAACGTAAAGCCATGGTGGCTGATATGTTAGATCGTTTTAATATTGTTGGTAAAAAAGATTTATTCCCTATGCAATTAAGTGGAGGGCAACAGCAATTAGTGGGTATTGCCAGAGCATTAATAGGAACACCTAAATTAATTTTAGCGGATGAACCCACAGGGAATCTAAACTCAAAACAAAGCGGCGACATTATGGAACTCTTTGCACAGTTAAATAAAGAAGGAGTCACCATAATTCAAGCCACACATTCAGAAAGTAATGCCGCTTATGGCTCTCGAATTATTAATCTGCTAGACGGAGAAATAGTCTAATTATCATAAACAAAAAGGCATTTCGATAACGTTGCGTCACTTCGAGTGAAATTTTCGCTTTTCAGAAAATTTTGTATCGAGAAGTAATATGTAGATGTAAGATTCTCGATACATTTCTCGCTCACTCGAAACACTCGAATTGACGATGCTGTAGGATTAATTGTTCGACACCTAAATAATTAAAAGAAACAAATCATGATACATAAACTTGTAATACTAATCATCATTGTACTGATGAGCTGGGCTGGTTTTGCTCAAAATGAAGTAAATGAAAGTTATACTTTAGACGAATGCATTGCAGTCGCTTTAGAGCATAATCTCGATTTAAAATCTACGAATTTACAAGCCAATTCAGCAAAAGTAAATTACCAACAGTCTAAAGCTAATTTGCTGCCAAGTCTTAATGGAAACTTTAGTTTGGGTGTTAATGACGGAAGAAGTATCGATCCATTTACCAACGCTTATATCAATCAAGAATTAACCTTTTCAAACTTAGGATTGAGTTTAGATATGACAATCTTCAATGGCTTTCGATTATTAAATTCGGCCAAACAAGAGCGATTGAATAAAAAGGCGTCTGAGTTAGAAATTGAAGCCGCGCAACAAGATTTAATATTAAATGTAACCTTAGCATATCTTCAAGTTTTAAATGCTAGAGATGTTTTAGAATTAACTAAAGCAAGGTTAGAAACAACGAAACAACAACTTAAAATTCAACAAGATTTTTACGATAACGAATCTGGAAATCCAGCAGATTATGCAGATATTTTAGGACAAGTGGCAAGTGATGAAACTAGTGTTTTGTCTTCTGAAAGTAGCTTAAATAATGCCAAACTGAACTTAGCACAATTAATGAATTTAAAAGAAAACGTCAATCTAGTGACAGATGGATTAATCCTAGATTTTGAAAAATACAATTTAAGTTCGGATGCCGTTTTTGAAGAGGCTATTCAAAATTTAGCCACATTTAAAGCTAAGGAATTACGTATTGAAGCTGCTAAAAAAGGTGTCAGTGTTGCAAAGTCTCAATTCACACCCGAAATTTCGCTTTTTGGTGGTGTCAATACCAATTACTCTAGTGCAGCAGAACTGTTTACAGCAACAGGGACAAATATTGTGGCAACTGGTGATTTCGTTACGGTTGATGGTCAAGACTTACCAATTATGACAGAGCAAACCAACTTTACATCAAAAGCTATAAGTTACAAAGATCAATTAGATAATAACTTAAATACTGTGGTTGGTGTTGCAGTTAATGTGCCATTGTTTAATGGATTTAGAGCAAAAAACAATGTCGCTTTAGAAAAAATTAGAGTAGAGGAGTCCATCCTAGAATTAGAGCGTACACATGTAGATATTAAAAATGCCATTGCTCAGGTTTATTTTGATATGGAAGCCGTTTATAACCGTCATCAAAGTTTAGAAAAACAAGTAGAGGCTTATCAGGAATCTTATCGTATTAATGATATCCGATTTAAAAATGGAGTGTCTAATTTCTTAAATTATATTACCAGTAAGAACAATTTAGATAATGCCAAAGTGAACCTCGCCAATGCTAAATACGAATATTTGTTACGTGTAAAAGTTTTAGATTATTACAGAGGAGTTGTTAATTAATTCCATTCTAAATCACTTCGTTCTTGCCAATAGTCTTGAGGATCTACAGTAAGCGATTTTAGCTTTTCTATATCGTCTGCTTCTAGTTTTAAATTAAAAGCTTTCAAATTTTGTTGAAGCTGATTCGTGTTCGTCGCACCACTTAAGATGAGAGTAGGTTCTAAACTATCCATAATAAAACGAATGGCTATAGCATCTGCGTTAACGTTGTATTTCTTGGAGAGTTCATCAAGATAGTCATAAGCAGATTTATAAGCAGGAAACTTATCGTTCTTAAAAATTCTACCGTTAGCTAAAGCTTCTTTGATAATAATAGTTTTTCCTTTTACTAATAATCGCTTTAAAATTTCAAACGTAGATTGTTCAAAAATATTGAAGGTGACTTGATAGCTATCAAATAAATCTTTACCGTCAAAAGATACTTTTAGAGCTTCTTCTATGATTTTTACTTGTTCAGTTCCGCTAGATGAAATTCCGATTTTAAGTTGATGCTCTTGTTTTAAGTCGTTTAATCTAGAGAGTACAACATCATTGGTTAAAACACCACTATCTAATGTTGCAGAATGAATTTGATAGATTTTTAAATTAGGCAATAAAGCTTTTGAAACCTCCCATTGTGCATTCAATTTTTCTATAGAATGTTCTTTAATTTCATGCTTACCTGAAAATCCAACTTCCCAATTCGCAACGTACGTATACCCAAATTTAGTCGAGAGATTAGCGTCTTTATGATTTCTAGAGTCATTCCAATCTTGTAAAAATTGTTCACCTAATCCATAAGAAGGGGCCACATCAAAATCCCGAACTCCTAAGGCATAGCTCTCATCTAAAACCTTTAATGCATTTGCCTTAAAGCCTTCAATAGACTTATCAATGTTTTGCTCTGGTCTTATGTTTATATAATCTGGTCGGCCTAAAGCGGCTAAACCTAATCCAATTTTTGTAGTGCTCATCTGTTAATTATTCTGATGTCGATTGTAATGTTTTGGGAATATAGTCTGTATCAATATAATTTAAAAAACTCTTTAATAAGAGCCTCAATTTAGGATTTATAAAGCGTTCGCAGAAAGGTTTTTCAGGATTTTTTTGATAGTAATTCTGAATGGCTTCATGAGATGCTTTAAATTCGGAAAACGGATAAACTTTAGTTATTAGTTGGTTTCCGAACTTTGGTTGAAATGCTTGTAATAGGGTTTTAGCTTCAATTTTCTGACTCTCTGAAAAATAATAGATGGCAGAACGGTACTTGTCTCGCATAGAATGCGTAGATGTACTTTTGTGTGTACGTAAATGAATTTCAATTAAAACCTGAAGTGAAATAATATCAGAATTATAATGTAAAATAACAGCTTCAGAAAAGGAGCTATTTTCTTTGGTAGAAGCAATAAAACCTTGTTCTACATTACAGACTCCTTTCAAAGATTGAAATACAGCTTCGGTACACCAATGGCAACCACCTCCAAATGCTATTTTAGTTGGTTGATCCATTTTATTAATTCTGTGTCCGATGGGGTTCGTAATTTTTTAGTTCCTAAAGTGAGGGTTGGAAAATTAAGTTTTTTATTGGTGTATAAGTTCCTTAATTCTTCATTATAATCTTCATTGATGTCTACATCTAAAAATGAATATGGTAAACCTCTTTCATTTAAAATCTTTATATAATGTTGGGTTTTATGGCATCGTGATGTGCCGTATAATTTGATTTTTAAAATAGAAGACATGTGCTAGTCTTGTTCTTTCCTTCGATAAAAAAAAGCAACTCTCAATAGAAAGTTGCTCTTAAATATTTGTTTGTTATTTCAACTTATCTGAATGCAATTTTCTGAGCTTCGCTAATTTGGGATCTATGACAAAACTACAATAGCCATATTCTGGATTGTTTTCATAAAAATCTTGATGCTCTTGTTCTGCTTCATAAAAAACAGGAGCAGCGGTTAATTCAGTTACAATAGGTTGCTCGTAATAAGGCTTCATCTCTTTAAGTACAAGATTAGCAATGTCTTTTTGTCTGTCATCATGATAATAAATTACAGAACGGTATTGTGTACCACGATCGGCTCCTTGTCTATTCAGCGTTGTAGGGTCGTGGGTGGTCATAAAAATGATAAGAATATCCTTGTAGCTAATCACATTAGCATCAAAAGTAATTTGTACCACTTCGGCATGACCTGTTAAACCAGAACAAATTTCTCTATATGTTGGTCGTCCAGGAACAGTTCCGCCAGCATATCCAGATATCACTTCTTCTACACCTTTTACTTCCTGAAAAACAGCTTCTGTACACCAGAAACAGCCTCCGCCTAGGGTTGCTATTTGTAAATTTTTAGTGGTCATTAGGCAATTTCCTTATCTAAAATCATGGCTTCTGAATTCACGCAATAACGCAAGCCGCTTGGTTCGGGTCCATCTGGGAATACATGTCCTAAATGACCATCGCAGGTGTTACACATCACTTCTACACGCACCATTCCAAAAGCCGTGTCTTTTTCGTACTTAATGGCGTTTTCTTTTATAGGTTGCGTAAAGCTTGGCCAACCTGTGCCTGAGCTAAATTTTATGGTAGAATCGAACAACGGAGTGTTACAACAAACACAATTGTACTTGCCTTCGTCATAAGCTGTACAGAGTTCACCAGTATGCGCACGCTCTGTGCCTTTTTGTCTCGTAATTCGGAATTGCTCAGGAGTTAATTGAGCCCTCCATTCTGCTTCTGTTTTTTCAACTCTTTTATCTGGAGTTGGATTTCCATTTACGGAAAAGTTGATGACTTCCTTCCAAGTTAGCATAGTTAATGTTCCTTTCTTATTTATAATTGATTTGTCTATCTGTTTTCAAGATAAAGATAGTCGAAATGTTTTTTAATTTCTTACAGTTATAAAATTATAAGTGTATTACCTAGGTGTCCTTTTAAATTTAAGTCTTATTGCTAATTATTCACGTTAAGTTTTTCTTAAATACTCCGAAAATATTAGGTTTCATTCTTTATTCTGTCTTAGAAATAATAGTTTTGCAGCTTAAATAAATGAAAACAAGAAGTATGAGTATAGTAAAAGAGAATGACACAGTAAAAGTACATTACACAGGAAAATTAAAAAACGGACAAGTTTTTGATAGTTCTCTAGAGCGTGAGCCATTAGAGTTCACATTAGGGCAGGGTATGTTAATTCCTGGTTTTGAAAGTGCTGTCATTGCTATGAAAGTGAACGATAAAAAAACAGTAGATATTCCTGTGGCTGAAGCCTATGGTGAAGTAAGACAAGAATTATTTCATAAAGTTGAAAAATCACAACTTCCAGAAGATATGAAACCAGAAGTGGGGTTAGGTTTGGTGTCAAAAGACGCACAAGGTAATGAGCATCCATTTAGAATAGCAGAGGTTAATGAAGATCATATCATTGTAGATGGAAATCATCCATTAGCAGGACAAGAATTAACATTTGATCTTGAATTAGTAGAGATTAAATAAGAATGTTTTACTTAGAAAACTAAAAAGACCTGTGAAGCATTTTTCACAGGTCTTTTCGTTTTTTAATAATTGGAAGTTAAAAAAATCGAGTATAGTTATAACTTATTTAAACGCAGGAATAACTAGAAAAGGGACGATGCAATGAAATCCAATTTTATTGATGACCGGTTCTTTTGTGATATTCTCGATAAAGCTATGCTTGTAATTAACCATCACAAGAATATCAATATTAAATTCCTTAATAAAATCGTTAATAGCTTGTTCTTTAGTTTCAAAATCTGGCATCCAATGCACGCTAGTTTGGTAATCTTCTAAATACGCTTTTAGCATGGCTAAATTATAGTTTTGCTTATCACTCAAAGTCTTACTTTCATTGATGTGAACAATTCGTATTCTAGAATTATATAATTTAGTTAATTGCTTTAATGGTAAGAGTTCTTCACCATAGAATCTATTAAAATCTGTTGGAAATGCAATTTGTTCTGGTTTTACAAATGGATGTTCATTTGGTACGACTAAAACAGGACACAATCTTATTTTCTGAATAATGTTTACGGTATTACTTCCATAGAAAAATTCTTTGGCTCCTGTAGCACCTTTGGTACCCATGATTACAAGATTTATTTTATGATCTTTAATCGCCTTTTTAATGGTTGGTAATAAGGATTCTGTACTATGAATACTTTCAAATTTATGATTGGTTTCGCTATTCTCCGTCTTTAATTGCGTTTTTATTTCTTCTAAGCGATTTTTTGATTCTTCTTTTAGCTGATCTAGATAAGTTGAGGTGATATAGGTTCTAGAACCTGTATCGGTAAATGCCCAAGTATGTAAAAGATAGAAGGTACACGTTTGGTTTTTGTATAGGTTAAGCGCATAGTCTATTGCACTCATAGCATTCTCAGAATAGTCTGTAGGTAATAATATATGTTGTCTCATTTTGTATTTAATTTTTAAAAAATAGGTTGTTGTTTCTATCGTCTAAAAAGCGGTATATCAGCCTAAACAAGGAATCACTAAAAACGGAATCGTTGGGTGAAATCCTAGGTTTTTTATCACGGGTTCTTTTACAATATTTTCTATGAAACTGTGTTTGTAATTAATCATTACTAAAATATTAATATCATATTCTTCAATAAAATCTCTAATAACTTTATCCTTTTTGCTATCTCCAGGTACCCAATGGAAACTATGTGGATAATCTTTTAAAGCTATTTTTAATTGTTCTAAATGATAATCTTGAGACTCAGAGAGCTCATCTTTTTTATTAATATGAACAATTTTAATTTTAGAATTATGAAGTTTAGCTAGTTCTTGTAAAGCGGTAATCTCATCACCATAAAAACGACTAAAGTCTGTCGGGAATGCGATTTTATCGGGGTTTACATAATCAAATTTATCAGGAACAACTAAAATAGGACATTTCTTTACCTTTTTAATAAGGTTAACGGTATTGCTTCCAAAAACAATTTCTGTCCCTTTTGTCGCGCCTTTAGTACCCATAATAATGAGGTCTATTTTGCTTTTTTCTATTTCAACATCCATTGCATCGATAAGCTCAAGAGAACTTAAAACGGTTTCAAAATGATGCTCAGGGTTGGTGCTAATCTCTTTTGCTGCCGCTTTTAATTTATCGAGATCCTTTGAGGCTTGCTCTGCCATTACACGTGAAAGTTTACTAGACATGCTAGACATGGCAGAAACCTTCATGTCTATTGAATGTATAAAGTAAAAGGTACAGGGCTCTTTGGCATATAATTTAAGAGCATATACTGCAGCACTCCAAGCATTATCTGAGAAATCTGTAGGTAATAGAATAGTCCTTTTCATATAATTTTTTTTAAAATAATGGGTTTATGTTAGTTGGTGTCATACACTAATGTTTGTTAATTTCGATTGGTATTTTGCATGGCTAATAATGGTATTTCTAAGCCAATGCTCACTTTGTCTATTGTAGAAGCAAATAACATATCTTCTAAAAATGAATGTTGTGTGTTTACCATAGTGATGAGATCAATATGGTTATCCTTAATATGGTTTTTAATAGTATCAGCGACTTTTTTACTGTTTTTAATACTAAAATGAACCTTATTGTCACGTAATACATCTTTTATAAAACTCTGATTATCTTCTTGTCTCATAGATAATTTTTGAATTGTTGAAATGTAAATGACTTCAATATCACTGCGGTAAGATTTAGCTAAAACCGACAATAGTTTTAACTCACGTCTTTTATAAGGAATAAGGTAATTTGTTGGAAATAAAATATGTTTTGGTTGTGCGTTAGTATAATTTGAGGGAATTGCTAAAACTGGACAATCCACATATTTTAAAACCTGAAATGTTTGACTTCCAAACACAACGTTATTATCGTTAGACTTGCCTTTAGTTCCCATTACAATTAAGTCTATATTGTATGTGTTTGCAATAGCATTGGCTTCTTCTACAAGCGTACTGTTTGCTGAGATAGTTTGATAGGTATATCTCGGGTTTGGAGCAATAGTATTTACGTTTTCTAAAAGATGATCTAGATTGGTTTGAGATTCTGTTTTTACTTGGTCTAACACATCATCAAAAACGTCACGAGATACCAAATCATTATGATCGTAAAATTCATTGCGGTAAGCGTGCATAAAATAGAATTGTACTTTCTGATATTTAAAAAACTCTAATGCATACTTAATCGCATTCATTGAATTTTCAGAAAAATCCGTGGGTAAAAGTATGGATAGCATAAGTTTCGTTTTTGTGAAGTATAAAATTACTTAAGATTTTCTTCAAAAACTATGATAATTGTCAGAGTAATAATAAAGATTAATCTCTAAAACGTTGATGTAATTTGGTTTTTTTGCAGTTTTATTAGGGCTTGTGGCTGTTGTTAGGAGCTCCATAAGCTTGTAAATATTAACATGTTTATAAATAAAATGTTTCATATTGGACTAGGTTAAATAAATTTTAGAATGTATGCTACTTAATAACATGTGTTTTTGTAAGCTAGTTATTGCAAATAAAAATGTCAAATTGACATTTTATTTGATGAAAAAATGACAATCATTCTGAATATTTGACGCTAATAATCTGCGCTTTAATAGTGGTTTTTAGTAAAAAATGACAGTATTCTGTTTTGGTATTTTTTTTGTTTAAATACGATTGAAGTCAGTGAAGATTTCAAATTTGAAATAATGTTTAATTTAAAATTTTGTAATTATGAGCAATTTAGTAAGTGTTCCTAAAAACGGAAGTTTAACAAACACAAATTCAAATGTAAACTTCCCAACGTGGTCTAATTGGTTAGATGATTTGTTTAACAGAGACCTGCCTTCAGTATTCACTTCAAATTTTAATACTGGACTGACATTACCAAAAGTAAATATTAAAGAAACGGCTGATGCCTATATGGTAGAAATGGCGGTGCCAGGTTTAAAAAAGTCTGATTTCCAAATAGACATTGAGAATCAAGTGTTATCAATTTCTACCGAAACTAAAGAAGAAAGCGAACAAAAAGGTGAAAACTATACACGTAGAGAGTTTGGTTATGCATCGTTTAAAAGAACCTTTAGTTTACCTGAAACGGTAGAAGAAGAGAAAATAGAAGCTAATTATAGGGACGGCATTCTAAGTATTCACTTGCCTAAAAAAGAAGAGGCGAAACAAAAACCGCCACGAACTATTAAAATTTCATAACTGCATTTAAATAGTGTAGTTAAGTGTTAAAGATGAGGCTAATAACATAGCCTCATCTTTAACACTCCTATTATAATTGTAAGGAGAGTAAAAGAAGTTTAATTTTAAAATTTAACATAATGAAAAAGCATATTTTATTATTACTGACTGTTCTTTTAAGTGTGAGTTGTAGTGGACAAAAAGATGACTCCAAAAAGGTAGAAATAAAAGAGAGCGAAAAACAAATTGTAAAAGAACCTAAAGGTAGTTGGAAAGTCGATAAAGAATTTGATGAAAACGGGAATTTAATTCGCTATGATAGTATTTATTCGTGGTCTTCTATGGATCATTTAGATGATCTTTCAATGGAGGAAAAGGACAGTTTAATGCAAGCGTTTAAATCGCGATTCTTTACAGATTTTTCGCATTTTGAAGATGAAGGCTTTCAATCATTGTTTTCTGAAGATTCCCTTTTTAGTAAACAGTTCTTTAATGATGATTTTTTTGGAAGTGATTTTGGAAAAGATTTTATGGATATTGATAAAATAAGACAGCAAATGCTTGAGAGACAAAAGAAATTTTTAGAAAAATATCAGACAAAATTTATTGCACCTGAAGAAGATGATCGTTAAGGAGAAATCAGAAATCCTTACTTTTTCGCATTGAACAAGACACAAATCGATTCGATTCGTTGTGGTGTTTAATGCCTTTTTTTTTTGATGTAAAATTAGTAGAGTATTACGTTCATGTGTTATTGAAGTCTGTTTTTATTTGGCTATTGAAACAATTTCAAACACCCAATGGTTATCACGTTTAAACTTTCTGCTAAAATTGGGGGATTTTATTCCAGTGTAAACCATTCCTGCAGCAGGTATCGTTAATAGAAAAGCTGATGTATCTACGAGTACTCCAACTAAAACGGCAACTCCAGTCGCAATGGCACCAATATAAATAAAAGCAACACTGGTAACAATAGAAACAAGTAGTGGATGACGTTTGATTTCACCAATTTCTGATAATTTATATTGCTGGTTGTTTATTATAATGGTATTTTCTTCTAGTTGGAAACGACCCGATATTTTTTGACCATCTAAGGTTTTAATTTTTATCCTTTTGTTTTCTTTTATGGTGATTTCTTTTTTAGAAACCTCATTTGTGATTCTTAGCGCTTGATCTTGGCTAAATAGACTATTGGCAATTAGTAGGCTAAACATCAAAAGGATTAATTTCTTCATGTCAATTGATTAAAGGATTCAAGAGGTCTTAACATTTGTTCTAAATATTTAAAGGGCTTAAGAACTGTGTTGTAAATATCTAATTTAACAAATCTCTCCCAAAGGCTTGCAAGGTTAATTTTAAATGAGTTTATAAAATGGAGGGAAGTCATCAACGTTAATTCAATTGTCAACTATGTAAAAAAAAATAAAACCCTGTAAATAAGGTGTTTACAGGGTTTATTGTGGAGTCGGAGAGAATCGAACTCTCGTCCAAACAAGTAACCAAAAGGCTTTCTACACGTTTATTCTTTTCTTGGGTTTTCGACTAAAAGCTGGTTAAAGACAACCCACTTTTAGCTTAGCTTCTTAATCTTGAAAAGGCATCAAAGCACTACCTAATCTTAGTCAATTTTTACGATGCCTCAAACAGAAACGCCACTGACTAGGGCTTTTCGGAGACATTTAGCCTTCCTACCTAGTAGGAATGAGCACGAAATCTTACTATAATTCAGATTATGCAGCTAAAGCGTAGTTATTCTCGCCGTTTAAAATTTGGTCTAGCCTTTTAGGTGTTTCAATGCCATTACACCACGTGCTTACCATCTAATTAATCTCGCTGTCAAAACCAGTCGACCCCAATTTAAATGATATATGTTTTGGCGTTACCTTTTCAGGTCGGGCTGTCCGCTATATCTTTTGCTCAAAAAGCAAAAGGATGCCGCTTCCATCCCTAACGCGCTAATCCAAGAAACAATTTAGTATTTCAAGGGTTGCAAAATTACTAAAAATACTAATGCAAAAGCTATACCAATCTTGTTTTATATGTATTTGCAGAAATAGTGTCAGTACAAGTTTTTGAAGATGACCTAATAAAACAAAATAGTATATTAGGTCTTAAAGGAGATTTAACATCAAAAGACCCACTAATTTCATTACGTTTACAGTGCTAAATACTATGGCTAATTTGGTATTGTAAATAGGGCATAGAATTTAAAAATACCGTTGTTTTAAAGTTTATTTTTGTCGACTTCAATTTACTAATTCTATAACACATGACAAAACCAAGAATAGCACTTGCGATTGGCATTATTTGTATTTCAATATTCCCAATATTGGTCAAGTTAAATTTAACTCCAGGACTTGTTTCAGCATTTTACAGAATGGCCATAGCCTCTGTATTTATTGTGCCTTACATTCTTATAACAAAACAGTTTAAGGTAACGTCTAAAAAAGCATTAGGGTTTTCTGTGATTTGTGGTGTTGTATTTGGTTTAGATGTTGGTGTTTGGAATATTGCGATTCAACAATCTACGGCAACACAAGCGACATTACTAACTAACTTATCTCCTGTTTGGGTGGGTGTTGGAGCGTTTTTATTTCTTAAAGATAAACCGAAACAGAATTTTTGGTTGGGTACCGTTATAGCCATCATAGGTATGGTCCTTTTGGTTGGGTTTGATTTGTTTCTCAATTTTGATTTTAATATCGCTTTTGTTTTTGGTGTTTTATCCGGAATGCTCTACGCTGTTTATATGTTGTTGAGTAAGACGGTTTTAAGGGAAATGGAGGTCATGACCTTTATGATGATTAGCCTATTATCTTCTACTATAGCCTTAGGTGTACTTAGTTATGTCTTTAATGAACCGTTTACAGGATTTTCAGATGCAGGATGGTTGGTGTTAGTGGTTCAAGGGGTGGTGTGTCAGCTTTTAGCGTGGTTACTTATCAGTTTTGCAACAAAGCATATGCGAGCGACAAGAGTTTCTGTGAGTTTGTTAGGACAAGCCGTATTGGCTTCTATTTTAGCTTGGTGGCTTCTCGATGAACAAGTGTCCTTACAAATGGTGATTGGAGGTATTGTATTACTCTTTGGAATTAGACTTACATTTTATGAAAAAGCGTTGCTTAAAGCTAAAGCTTAACTGTATTAGTTGTGGTTTTATTTATAGCGATAGTTCTGTAAATAAGTTATTTGAACAGCGTTTGTAAAAAAAAGTAATAATTAAAGTACCGTAAACCAGAAGCCTATAATATATGATGAATACTGTTGCGGACCTTAAAGCTTATAAATATTTTTAACCAAAGAATGTTTGCGAAAACATGCAAATCCGCTTATTTTCGTGAAAATATTTTCAAAATTAAATGCCGGAATTATTGAATTTCTTTGAGTCCATTTAAAGAAATTAATAATGTATTTGTAATATAAATACTGGGCAATATTTAATGTAGAACTATCTCAATTTTAAAATTTATCTATGACATTTGCCATCATAAAAGAACGTAAAAATCCACCAGACAGACGGGTGGTATTTTCACCAGAACATTTAGCAGAAGCTCGAGTTCAATTTCGAAATGCTAAGTTTATTGTAGAATCTTCTGATATTAGAATTTTCCCTGATGAATCTTATCTAAAATTAGGTTTTGAAGTGTTAGATGATGTATCGCATGCCGATGTAATGATTGGAGTTAAAGAAGTGCCTATTGAACATTTAATTCCAAATAAAAAATATTTCTACTTCTCACATACGATTAAAAAACAACCTTATAACAGAACGCTCTTAAAGGCTATGTTAGAGAAAAATATAGAAATGTTTGACCATGAAACTATTGTTAAAAAGAGTGGTGCAAGGCTTATTGGATTTGGACGTTTTGCGGGTTTAGTTGGTGCTTACAATGGGTTTAGAGCGCTAGGCTTAAGAGATGGATTATTTGAATTGCCTAAAGTAGAAACCCTTGCTGATTTAGATGCTGTAAAAGCGGAATTGGATAAAATTACAATCCCTAATATTAAAATTGTATTAACAGGGACAGGTAAAGTGGCCTATGGTGCTAAAGAAATCTTAGATCATTTAGGGATTAAACAAATTAGTGATGCGTTGTATTTAACTTCACAGTTTACGGAGCCCGTTTATGTTATGGCTGATGTTATGGAATACGCTAAACGAGAAGATGGCAAAGTAGGGGATAAGTATGAGTTTTATAAAGATCCGTCGGGTTATGTCAGTAACTTTATGCCATACGCTAAGGAGTCTGATTATTTTATTGCAGGTCACTTTTACGGTAATAATGCACCTTATTTGTTTACAAGAGAAAATGCTAAACACCCTGATTTTAAAATTAATTTGATTGCCGATATTTCTTGTGATATTGACGGTCCTGTGGCAAGCACACTTAGAGCGTCAACTATTGAAGATCCTTTTTATGGTTACGATCCTATCAGTGAAAAAGAAGTCGCTTACGATGCTAAAGGTGCTATAACAGTTATGGCTGTAGATAACTTGCCATGTGAATTACCAAAAGATGCTAGTGAAGGTTTTGGTGAAGCATTTTTGGAACATGTATTACCTGCATTTTTTAACAATGATGAAAATGGTATTCTAAAGCGAGCAAAAATGACCGAAGACGGACAGTTAACTAAACGGTTTAGCTATTTACAAGATTATGTAGATGGGAAATAAAACACGTTTTATAACGCAAAATAGTGTTGGTTTAAATAAACATCGGAGTAATAAAAAAGAGGAAAGTCAATTAAGACTTTCCTCTTTTTAGATTGTTAACTGTCGTTTTTATTTTTTTAGAAGATCAATCATAATATCTATTTCAGTAACGATCTTTTCAGCAGAACCACTATAACCTATTGATTTAAAATTAATTCGTCCACTTGGGCCAATAATCACTTTATTAGGTATACCAGAAACGTCATAAGCATTTGCGGTTTTATATGTTCCTTTGGCTTCATCTAAAGGATCAATTAAGACATTAAAATCGTAATTATTAGCTTCTAAGAATTTAGAGACATTTTCAATTCTATTTTTTCCATTTTCAAATGTATCTATAAATAGAAATACCACGTTCTCATCGTCTTTATATTTTGTAGCGACACTTTGCATACCAGGAAAAGCAGCGATACAAGGACCACACCACGTTGCCCAAAAATCTAAAATCACAGTTTTGCCTTTTAATGACGATAATGTCACAGTTTCACCATTTAAATTCGTTAAAGTAAAATCAGGGGCCTCGTCATCTAACATAGATGCTTTTAAACGTTTTGTTTCGTTTTCTTTTACAATGTCTTCAAGTTTAGCTAACATCGCACCAGCATCTAATGTGGCATCTACTTTGGTTACTGCGTCTTTATAATAGGATTTTAGTTTTGCTGTGCTTTTACCGTCTTCAATAAATTTAGAAGCTTTTTCCATAACGGTTTTATACTGCTTATCCGCCATCAAAAATTCAATATAACGTTCGTTTAATTCGGCATTATTGCCATCTTCTACAGCCAAAGCTTGGTAGGTAATGGCTTCTTTGATTTCTCCTTTTTTAAAGGCTAATAATGCATAGGTGTCAGCATACATATTATAGGCGCTCTTTAAGCTGTTTGCATATTGTTTAGGAGTTAAATATTCTGGCTTATCTTGAGGTGCGCTTTGTTCTGCTTTTATCAGCTCTAAAGATTTTTTAGATAATGCCATAGCTGCTTCTATATCTTCACCTGTTTCAGCTTTGGGCCAAGCAATAGTATTATAAAGCGATGCTTTATCTGTTTTGCTGTTTTGAAGACTTAAATAATGTTCAAAAGCCTTCATGTCACCTTTTTTATAATTTGCCTTGGCTAAGGTTCCTAGAACATAACTTGCATAGGTTGACTCTAATAATTGGTCTTTATGTGTATTAAAAATAGTTTCTAGCGTACTGAGTTCTCTTGTTGCAGAGAAATCATTAATTACAGCTCGTAAGGCTAAATCGCTATCAGGAAATTTTTCAGCGACTATTTTGAGGATACTATCACTACGTTTAGAATCTCTTATGCCATTATAAACACTAGATAAGGTTTTGTAGTCGTCTAGTGATTCTGCTTGTTTAGTGCTAAATTCAGAAAGATACATATCACTAATGGCTTTAGCCTTTTGGACATCGACTTGTCTCGCTAAATATAGATGTCTTTCTATCCATTCTTTTTTTAATTCAGGATTTGTCTTTAAGGCCTTTTCTACGGCATTTAATGCATCTTCAACACTGCCTTCAATACCAAAATCTTTGCCATAATTAACGATGTAATTTTGTTTAGAAGCTTCTGTGTCTGCAGCTGTATTTTTATTGGTATTAACGACAGAAAAAAGGAATCCTTCTTCATTGTTGTTAGCATAATTGTCATCAACTTTAATATTAAAAGCAATAGCCGAAATACTATCTGGTACGGTAATCGTTGCTGTTTTGTTTTTAAATTCTAAATCATAAGGATATGATTTGGTATGCTTTAATTCGTAGTAAAAACTATCGTCTAATTCTCCTGTTCCATTATAAGTGATTTGGAATGGTGTGTTAGCTTCAATGGTCTTAGAAGAAAAACTAAAATCCCCAATTTCAACAGATTGAGGTGCTACTTTGTCTTCATTCTTGCAGGCAACAAAAAGGAATAAACAAAGTACGGTGTAAAATGCTATTTTTTTCATGATATAGTGTAATTTATGAAGTATAAAAATATCAAATATTTAGTTTTAAAAGACTGTTTTTCCATTTAAGTAAATTAAAGGTGTTTCATGGGATAATAATTTTTAACAGTTAGAGTTTTGTCTTCTAAGTTAACATATTGATAGATAAGGGTGTCATTCTTGTCGAACTTACCATTTGTATTAGAGTCTGATATACTTTTAAAATACAATCGTTTTAATTGTGGTATCAGTTTCCAATCGACAATTTGAGCTAAATTAGGGGTGAGTTTTTTAAAGTTGTTACCATCAATATTACTTATATATAACGTTTCAACATCTTTAGAATTTAGCTTTGCATCTTTGTTGGTATCCATATCTCTAATGGTGTACACTAGCAATTGAAGTCCGGTTTGTTGTCTTAAGTCTTCCAGAAAATGGATGGATGTGATTTCTATGATCTTATCTGTTAAAGCAGTGAGTTGTTCTGAAGTAATCTGTTGAAATTTAATATTACTAAACGTACCTTTTATAGAAAAATTAGTATAGTGTCCTACTGAATACGACGTATTATCACTTCCATTCTTATAACTTGAAAATCTAGAATTATACTCAGAAATATATCCAATTGGGTGGATTAAATAATCTGTACTATCAATGTTAATGGGTAAATCAGCAATCTCGATTTTGGAACTGTCCTTTTCGATTTGGACTTCGAATTGATTACTATGGCTTATTGTTTTTGAGTTATCCCTACAACTCATCATAAAGACAGACAGGCACATGGCTATAAAAGTTAGTTTTATCATTTTAATTTAGTTTTAGTCGATTCAAATTTTTAAACATAAAATAGCCTATGGTTAAAAACGCACCAAAGCCAAGGGTAAATAACCACGCTTCATAATGTTGAAATGGAGAAAAGACAATCGTTAAAATATCTTTAAATAAATGGTGTGGTTGGCTTATGATTTCCCAAGTGTTGTAACGAAGGAATCGTCCTAAGTAGACTCCAAATCCGCACAAAAAAAGAATAGCGATACTGATAATTTCAATAGGAAACTTTTTAAATTTAGATAAAACAAGTTGTTGCATATGGGTAATAGAGATATAAAATAACAGTAATCCACTTAAGGCAAAAGACAGCACTACCAGTACATCAAGCCATAATAAGGCATCATTTCCTATTCTAATGTGAATGAGGTCTGTAACAATATAGGGGGCGTTGGGTAAAAAAGCTAGCCAAATGATGCACCACACAGCAAGCTTAATGTGACTAAGATTTGGAGTGGTGGTTAAATACATGGTGATGGAGAAGGGTATGATGGCCAAAAACACATTCCAGATTAGAAATAGAAAGAAAAAAGAGTTGTTGAGTTTTACACGGACTAGTAATAAAATAGCACTAAATAGTAAGGCTACTGTAATTAACGATAGGGTTTTAAATCGCTTTATAAGCTCTGTTTTTATAGTTTCCATAGTTTGTTGCTTTGTAAATTTTTAAGTTTAGGGATAAGAGTCTCTGCACCCAGAATGGTGAGTATTCCTAAGGTATAGGCGAGTAAGTCTGTAATATGAAAGGTGCTACCAAAGATGAGTTTAGCTGTAAGATTAGTTTCTAAATTAAAGTAAGTTAAAAATGGTGTGAGTTGAAGAAATTCGATACCATAAGCAATTAAGAGGACGATTAAACTTGAGGCCCTCACACTCAGATTAGTGCATCCTCTAATAATTGCATATAGTAAAATTACAACGAGATAATCGCCAAAAGTGTAACGAATAAATCCTGTTTTTATAATGAAAGCAATAGCTAGTTCTACCAAGAACAAACTGTGTGCCAAGACTAAATAGTTTTTGTGAAATTTAAAGTTCATTGGATGGTGATTTTTTCTCCTAAGAATTTTGGTTGGACATTAAATAATAAATCTAAGCTGGCTTTCGTGCGTGCTAAATATTCGCGAGCTGGTGTTTTGTAAACGTCTTTGGCATTAAATGCTATAGCGTTAATGTTAAAATGTTGAGCGATATAGATAGCGCGTTCGTTATGAAATTTTTGAGAGATAATTGTTATGGAATGCTGTCCGAATATGGCTTTAGCTCTCACTATAGAATCTAGCGTTCTAAAACCTGCATAATCTAAAAATATACATTCTTCAGGGATTCCTTTTGCAATTAAATCAGTTTTGAAATCAGTGGGTTCATCATAGTCTTTTCTTCCATTATCACCACTCACCAAAATGTAATCAATCTTACCCGCTTGGTAGAGCGCCACAGTGGCTTCTATTCTGTGTTTATAAAATAGATTTAGGTTTCCGCTTGGAGCCCATTTGCTTGCACCAAGGACCAGCCCAACTTTGTTTTTCGGAATATTATTTAGGTCTGTATAATTAAGGTCATTAGCTTTATAGCTTATCCAGTGAAAGATGCTAAAAATACTTATAGTCAAACAAATTCCTGCTATTATTACACGTTTTAAGATCTTCATATTGTAATTATGTTGAGGTTTAATAAGTTGTGTTTTGGAAACATAGCAGCTCTGAAGTCTGAAATGGAAGAGGTTAGTAATTCCTGATAATCAAAATGATGAAAAGCATTTGCCGCTTGCCCTATTTTAAAAGACTTATAGTAATATTTATAATAATCTGGAAGAATTGCGACTCCAAGAATAATCGCTCCATACAAGTAAGGACTGCGTTTTCCGTTGCCATAACACAGACATTGTAGTGCAATTTCATCTTCAACTTTTATACTGTAGCCACAAAGTACGTGGTAACAATCATGACGCTCTACTTTTGGGATTAAGTCAAAATTATGCCTCTTTAGAAATTCGCCTAAATGTCGTCCAAAAGCAGGTTCTGGTAGTTTTAATAGCTCGGATTTAGTAATTTTCCATGATTCATGGTTTTTAAATAAAGTTGTGTATATGCGTTGTGAATGTTCAAACATCCAAATGATGAGTTGTTTTCGCATGTGTTTTAATATTTTAAATAGATTACTCATGGTAATTCGGGATGCTGTGGTTTTGTTGTTTTACGATTGTGGAATAGTGACTTTTGCTGTACTTTAATTTAAAGTTCCAAATTAAAAGTGCTAAAACATATGTGCTTATTGAATAATAGAGGACACTAGAAGCGTAGTTAAAAGTTATAAGTGCCGTTAATTCCAATCCAAATAGGATAATCATATAGTAGGGGAAATAGGTTTTAAAGACTAACGCTTTGTCGTTTGGGTTTTTAGAAAACCAAAACATACATGAAATACTAAGTCTTATAATGATAAACGTAAAACCTCCAATAATTAAAACCGTAAAGACGATTAATGCAGCCATCTTATTTGGTATTTAATTTAAAATTATCGTATTGTAATTCTTGCCAATTATTAGTTCTTAGCTTATAAACATATTGGTTGTATTTTGATTTTATAAGATGAATAGAGTCACGATTTAAATATTTGTTTTCTAGCTGTTCATTCAATAATAAGGTGTTGTTATTGGATAGACCAATGACATAATCATAGTCCATTGATTTTGCATAATTGAAGTTGAAATAGGTAATGTGATAATCCCAATTTATAGTACTAGAAACAATAAGAATTATAAATGCAGCTTGGGTGTTTAATCTAAATAAATACCAATTATTTTTGGCATTATTTATTTTTAAAAGTGTTGTGATTAGTCCAATTGTGGCGAGTAGAAGATAAATATTAACTCCAATGCGTTTATAGGTTAAACCAAAATTATAGATATACTGAGTATTCTTAAAAACGATACTTAAGACCAATAGGATGTTTAAAATAATCCAAGCAAAGGCTAAACGTTTTAGTGTGGTGTTTTGTTCGTAAAAATTCAGATTACCTCTAAAGACATAAAGTAGGATCATTATAGCAATAACAATAGAAGCTATAAGAGCATTGATGCCATTATGAACCTGAGCAGAATAAACAGAAGCGCTTACGTCTTGTTGTGTTGTTAAAAAGGTGATATCTGTAATTAAATACATAACGATTAAGGCATTTAAAAGCGCAATTAAGACGATGCCAAGTTGATTCTCCTGTTTTAATTTTGGAATAGAAAAGGCTTCTGTTTTGTGTAAACTATTATCGGTTTGTAAATCGATTTCAGTAGCAGCTTCTACTGCTATTGGGGCATAAATATTATTAAACAAGTAGTAGCCTAATCCAGCCATCAATACCCATTGGATATTTATAAATGCGAAATCTATTTTTTCTATTAATGCCCTAAACAGCGGATTTCCTTCTTTGTAAAGCGCAATAAAAAGGATTACAATTACGGATGGAATTAGAATAATTTTAGCCCAATGGAAATAATCTATGGCTGTTTTTTCTTCTGTTTCTTCGGGATTAGTTTTTGATTCAACTATGGCAAAGTTACGGTGAAAAAAACCAGCTATTGTTGTGTATAAACCGTTTAGCCAATTGACGTAAATAGACGATTTAGTTTCAGAGAGTACACCTATTAAAGTGAAAAAGGCTACTAGATTTGCAATTATAGAAAGTGTAGAACTATGGAAAAATATGGTAAGTCCGGTGATGAGGTACGCTATAGCGTAGGTTTGGGTTTTCTGATTCTTAAACTGAGACTTGTTATTAATAAAAAGGATGACAACCGTAAGAATACTGAATAAAAAGAGGTTAAGCCCGATAGTCTGGTTGTAGAAGAAGGTGCTAAATAAGAGGGCTGCAATGAATAAGATTAGTTGTTTCATGACGAATGATTTTAAAGTACTTTGAATTTCAAAGTGAATGATTAAAAAAAATATTTTAAGTGTTCAACTGTTCTATTTAGGGCAGTTGAGGTGGTTTTATTGGGTTTTGTTTATCAGTTTTTCTAGGGCTTCTATGTGTTTTTGAAATTCTAATTTTCCTAATCTTGTAACGCTGTATCTTGTATTCGGTTTTCGACCTATAAACTGTTTTTCAACCAAAATATATTCTGCTTTTTCTAATGCTTTTGTGTGGCTGGCTAAATTGCCATCTGTGGCCCCCAATAGGTCTTTTAGCATATTAAAATCCGCATACTCATTTACCATCAGAACCGACATAATGCCAAGTCGTATCCTATGATCAAAAAGTTTATTTATGTTGGTTATTATGCTCATCTCACTTCCTGCGAAAGCAGGAATTTTATTTATTTTCAATATTCAGTTTCGAAATTAGGTGAATTGATATTTAAATAGTTTGCCAATTCCTTAATAGTCTCTGTGAATCTCCGTGTAATCTCTATGCATCGCTGCATTATTTTTTACTTTGCGACTTCGCGAGAACCTTTTTCTTATTTCTCTTATCTCTCTTTTTCTCTGTGCAACGTCGTGTCTCTTCGTGTAAATTTTCAGTATAAAATCTTCATTTGTTTTGCGGCTTAGCTGTCTTCGCGTGAACATTGTTTGACTTCACATCATATTTAAAATGCATCCAAGTTCCATATACAATATGCATTATGCCAAAGCCAATAACCCAAAGCCAAAACCCATATCCAGGATACACTGCCGCAATAAGCCCCAAAGCTATTTGAATAAATCCTAAATACTTAATATCTCCGATACTATATTTTGAAGCATTGATTAACGCTAAGCCGTAGAAAATTAACATTAAGCCACCGGTTTGTCCATATTTCCCCTGACTTAGAATGATTAAAGTATATAAACCACCTGAAACTAGAGGTATTAGAAAATTAAATAACAATCGTTTAGAAGAGTTATCCCATATTTTTTCACCAGTTTTTTTTGCTTTTCTGGTGGTTAGTAAAATGCCCGTAGCTACACTAAAAAACGCAACTAAGAATAGAATGAGTAATACGGTTTCAAAAATCCAACCATCTAATTTGAGTGTACCATAACTATAAGTGCTCACTAGCCAATAGGTCACAGCGGCACCAATTAAAGCATATATACCAGCGAGAATACCAGATAATCCACTTAAGGAAATAAATCGAGAAGATTTATTCATAAGGTGTTTTATCTCGCTTATGTCTTTTAGATAATCTTTGTTGCTCATATTAAAGTACTTTGAAATACAAAGTAAACGATTTTATATGAATTATTCTTAATTAATTTTTATTATTTTTGAAAATATCTTAAGATCTTAGTTTGAACCCTGCAGAAACACATATTCTAAATCAGCCCGAACCATTCAAGTCTATATTTATGCATTTGCAGGTCTTAATAGAGCACACATTGCCAGAAGCTGATTTACTTTACAAATGGCGAATGCCATGTTATTATATGGGTAAAAGACCGATGTGCTATATTAATAAAACCAAAAATTACGTTGATGTTGGCTTTTGGCATTCTGCTCACTTATCAAAACAATGGGATGCTTATTTAGTAAGTGAAAAACGTAAAGTTGTAAAATCGTTGCGTTATAAAACACTAGATGATATTGATGACACCATTTTTATTTCAATCTTAAAAGAAGTAGAAGCAAAGAAGGAAAAAGGCTTTTATAAGAAGGATTGATTGTCGTTTACAGTCGTAGTAATCGGAAACGGTATTTAGTCAGAGAATAGAAAAAATAATTCGCCTATTTAAGTCTTTAATTGATTGCAGAATAAGCTGACAGAAAATCCTTTGGGGTGCTGAAATTTTGAGCCTTTGCAAACAATAAACTCACTTAACCAAAAACATTCCGAAAAACACCGCTAAAAATCCAACCACAAAACTAGCAATTGTATAAATCGCAAAACTCATAAAATCACCCGATTTTAAAAACACATGGTTTTCATAAGCGAAGGTTGAGAATGTTGTAAATCCACCACAAAAACCAGTCGCTAAAAGCAAGGTCTGACTTTGAGACAAGGTTTCATTTTTAGCCGCTAAGCCAAGAATAATACCTATTAATAGACTTCCTAAAATATTGGCAACAAACGTTCCATAAGGAATACCTGTTTGAGAATTGTTGAGCCATTTTCCAATGATAAAACGCAGCACGCTACCAAAGCCACCACCCAGAAATACGAGAATTAGTTGTTTCAATGTTTATTAATCGTTTGTTTAAATATAGAGGCTTAACTATGCATATTGTCATCTAAGTTTTATAGTTCAAACACTATAAAACTACTTAAAATTGTATCCTATTCTTTAATGGCTACATATATTTCCGTTTTCCAATCTGCTGGATTTGGAAAATTTTTAGGCATTGTTAAATAGGTTTCAAGCATTGGTCCTCCTTCAATCATTTCGAGGTTATGGTCTGCAATATAGGTCATGGTGGCATTCCAAGCTTCTTTCAAGTTTGAATAATTACCATTTAAAATGGTTTTTACAGTTCTAAAGGATTCTAGTTTACCTGTTAGCACCTCGGGTTCTTCTGAAAGAATTCTCGAATTTGTAGGGATGCACGCAGAGAAAATCACAGCATCATTGTCTTCATCCCATTTATGGTATAAAACAAACGGTTTCCCGGCCATTGAAATATTATGTGTTATAGCGTACGATCCAATATCGCCAAGCATCGTTTTCATTTTTTGAGGGAAATCACTGAATTTGCATGATGCCGTATTGTAAAGGTAGTACCCTCCACTGTGTTGTGTAATTCCTAAAACATTAACATTATAAACTTTCATCTCAGCCTGTACTGTGCTGTCTAATTTTTCTAAGCCTCTTTCATAATCTCGACCAATCTGCTGTTCCATACCACCTGAAAAAGCTGACCACATTTTAAATCCAAAGGGTAAATTTTTACTAGAAATGGTCCATGTTACGTCTGTAGAACCATTAGAATTAGATTTAAAATCCCAGGTTACATTAGATTTTGGAAACTCACCAAACTGCATGTCTTGTGTAATAGAGGTATTTGGTTTTGTTGCTATGGTAGACATACGTCCTAATGTAGCTTTGTCTTTCCAATTATAAGTACCTCCAATTCCTTTTGTGGTATCTCCAAGGGTAACAACAATTTCAGGATTACTTTCGGTCCAAGGATTCCATGATTTCCAATTTTTAAAGTCAATGACATTATTATAAATAACAGATTTATGTGCTTTTATTGTTCTGGTTCGCGTTACTTCAAACGAATTGGGTTGCACAGCAATATAAATTGAAACGCCAATAACAAGGATTAGAAATAATAAAAGGAAGGATTTAAATGCTTTCATTTATAAGGATTAGATTTTTGTATAAATCAAAGATAGTGATTTTATGATATGTGATATATACATTACATTTGTGTAGAACTAAATAAATAAACTATATGAATTTAAAATTAATATTTAAAATTTGCCTTTTTACTTTGCTAATAGTAGCATGTAAGAATGACGTAAAAGAAGCGCCAGCAGAAACAGTTAAAACTGTTGAGCCTGTAGAAAAGGATTTCAATTTTAATGTAGAAGAGTTTGCAGACATTAAAATTTTGCGCTATCAAATACCAGGTTGGGAAAATCTAAGTTTAAAAGAACAGAAATTGGTTTATTATTTAACACAAGCAGGTCTTGCTGGTCGCGATATTATGTGGGATCAGAACTATAGACACAATCTTAAAATTAGACATGCTTTAGAAAATATTTACACCAATTTTAATGGAGATAAAACAACAGCGAATTGGAATAATTTTGAAAGCTATTTAAAACGCGTTTGGTTTAGTAACGGTATTCACCATCATTATTCTAACGCTAAATTGAAGCCTGATTTTAATAAGGAGTATTTAAATGAATTATTAGCAGCAACAAATACAACCTTAGAAGGTGAAGCTTTTGACGTCATCTTTAACGATAAGGATGCTAAAAAAGTAAACCAAGCTAAAGGTGTAGATAACGTATTAGAATCTGCGGTTAACTTTTATGGTCCTGATGTTACTAATAAAGATGTTGCTGATTTTTACAAAACAAAAACTTCTCCAGATCCAAAGAAGCCGTTGTCTTATGGGTTAAACTCACAATTGGTAAAAGAAAATGGAGTGTTAAAAGAACGGGTTTATAAGTCAGGCGGATTATATGGCTCTGCTATAGATGAAATTGTAAAATGGTTAGAAAAAGCGCAAGGTGTTGCAGAAAATGAAGCACAAGGTAACGCCTTAGGTTTGTTAATTCAATATTACAAAACAGGTGATTTACAAACTTGGGACGATTATAATGTGGCTTGGACCGCAGCAACAGAAGGAAATGTAGATTATATCAATAGTTTTATTGAAGTTTACAACGATCCATTAGGATACAGAGGGTCTTATGAAACGATTGTACAAATTAACGATTTTGACATGTCTGAGAAAATGGCCGTTTTATCTGAAAACGCACAATGGTTTGAAGACAATTCACCTTTAATGGATGAACATAAAAAAGATAGTGTTGTTGGCGTAAGTTATAAAGTCGTTAATGTGGCAGGTGAAGCTGGTGATGCCTCTCCAAGTACACCAATTGGTGTTAACTTACCAAATGCCAATTGGATTAGAGCAGCAGTAGGCAGTAAATCAGTTTCTTTAGGAAACATTATTAATGCTTACAATAATGCAGGTGGTACAGGGCGTTTAAAAGAATTCGTTCACGATGAAGAAGAACTACAGTTAGAAGAAGAATACGGACAACTAGCAGATAAATTACACACCGCATTACACGAAGTCATTGGTCATGCTTCAGGGCAATTAAATCCTGGTGTTGGTGAAACTAAAGAAACATTAAAAAATTATGCATCTACCTTAGAAGAAGGACGTGCTGATTTAGTTGGGTTGTATTATTTATACGATTCTAAATTACAAGAACTCGGTCTTGTAGACGATTGGGAAAAAGTTGGGAAAGCGGCTTATGATGGTTATATTAGAAATGGTTTAATGACACAGCTTGTTCGTTTAAACCTTGGTGACGATGTAGAAGAAGCACATATGCGTAACAGACAATGGGTTTCGGCTTGGGCTTTTGAAAAAGGAAAAGCAGATAATGTTATTGAAAAAGTAACCAGAGAGGGTAAAACGTATTTCAATATTAATGATTATAAGAAATTACATGAACTTTTTGGTCAATTATTAAGAGAAACACAACGTATTAAATCTGAAGGAGATTTTGAAGCCGTTGAAGCATTAGTTGAAGGTTATGGTGTAAAAGTCGATCAAGCTATTCATGCCGAAGTTTTAGAACGTAACAAGCAATTTCCATCTCCACCTTATAGTGGTTTTGTAAATCCTGTTTTAGTGCCTGAAACTAATGAGGTTGGTGAAATCACAGCCATTAAAGTAACACAGCCAAAGACGTTTGCAGAACAAATGTTATATTATAGTAAGAATTACAACCATCTTCCAGATGTGAATTAATGTTCAATTACGGATAATATTAAAAAAGCACTTGCAGTAATGTAGGTGCTTTTTTTATGCGCCAACAGGTACGGTTTTAACAAAACTTCCGCATCTTTGTTGTTAAATGAAACACTGTGAATTTTAAAGATAAAGACCTAATTATATTCGATTTTGATGGCACGCTAATTAATAGTATTCCAGATCTGACCTTGGCCGTAAATAAAATGTTGAAGCATTATAGTTTACATCCCTTAACCATAGCACAAGTCACGCCTTATATAGGCAATGGCGCAAAACCTTTGGTGCGTAGAGCTCTAGAATATAGGATGCAAGACAGGGAGCTGCCAGAAACCTTGCTAAAAGAAGCCTTTGGTATCTATTTAGCGGCTTATAAAGACGCTATTTGTGTAGATACGTTTATGTATCCTGGTGTTTTAAAAACCTTAAAAAGTTTAGATAAAAAAGGCTATAAAATGGCCATATGCACTAATAAACCTTATGGATTTATAAAACCGATTTTAGACACTTTAGAAATCACCAAATATTTTAAATGTTGGATTGGTGAAGATTCCTTAGCTGAGAAAAAACCAAGTGCAGCACCATTGTTACACTTAGTAAAAGAACTGAATACCACCATAGAAAAAAGCATGATGATTGGTGATTCTAAAAATGATATTCTGGCCGCTCAAAACGCCAACATGGATAGTATTGGTGTGAGCTACGGTTATAACTATAATGAAAACATTGCCGATTATAAGCCAACATTAGTTGTTGATGAGTTTGCGGAACTTGCCAAGTTGTTTTAGAGAGGTAAACTTAGAAAGTATTTGTTTTTAAAAAGCACTTACAGTTTTGTAGGTGCTTTTTTTGGTTCAAAACGTACGTGACTTTACGTATAGATTTTTGGATTGTTTTGGTTAGCTTTACGAAGTGAAATAACTCTGTAAGTACGCTTATCCCGAAATTTTGCGTGATATTAGTAGTAAAGGTTACTATATAGCGAGTTACCCACAATTTGGAAGCGATTCGTAATTGATGTATATTTACACCAAACAATTATATTATGTCAAGACAAAGTATATCATTTACAGAACCTAACGACGAATGGCTGAAAGCCCAAGTCAATGGAAAAGAGTATTCAAGCAAAAGCGAATTAGTAAACGATTTAATTAGGCAAGCTCGAAAACAACAAGTCGAAATTGATTGGGTTCGAACTAAATTGGAAAAAGCTGAAAATAGCGGATTTACAAGCGAATCAAAAAATGAAATTTTAGCTCAATCAAAAACTTTACTGAATGGCTAAATATCGATTAAGTAATGAAGCTAAAAATGACTTAATCCGAATTCATCACTATGGAGTTAAAAAATTTGGAATGACTCAAGCGGATAAATATTTTGAATCATTCTTTGAATATTTTGAAATTATTTCCCAACGGCCTTTTTCATTCGAGTCAGTTGATTATATAAAAAAAAGACTACAGAAGATGTGTTTGCGGAATAGATAGTATTTACTATAAAATAAATAACGACGTTGTTGAAATAATGGCAATTGTAGGAAGACAAGATTTAAACGACATATTGTAATCTGAATAATAAAAACTGTTGCCAACACCGTATATAATTTATTGCTGGCTTCTCGCCTACTTATGAAAGTCCTCGCGGACTTTCTTGGTCGGTAATTATTACTAAATTAGTTGCTTAAACCACGCAACAAACCATATACAAACACGAAAGGTTACTATATAACGAGTTGTGCATAATTTGAAAAACGAACTCTGAACTCAAGAAAATGATTAAATATTGGAAAATAAATAAAGTAAATAATTTAAGTGAATTTTTGATTTTAAACAAAGACTCTATATGGATTTCAAAAATTGATGAAAGTGAAATCTCAATTGATAAAGCGATTGAAGAAAAGAAACTATTTGGAAAAACTAAATTTTATAAATTTTCTGATTTTGAGAATATAATGTTTGACGAAGATAATTTCAATTTCATCTTAAATTATCTGACAGATGATGACGGAAAAAAAGAGAAATCGATAAAAATTGATATTAAAAAAGCTGATTATAATGATTTCAAAAATCATCTTTTAGCAATTTTCAAAAACTCTAAACTAACCGACTTATCTTTTTTTGACAAAAACAAACCGATTATATTTTCATTATTAGCCACAATCGGAATTGGAATATTTTTAATAGTAACAATCGGGTTATCGCTAAAAACCCTCGGAATTTTATTATTAATGACTATTGTAGAAATTGTTGTAGTTAAAAGTCTTTTGAAAACACCTAAAAACGGAAAAATATTAAAGATAAATTAAAAAAACTATGCACAACACCGTATATAATTTATTGCTAGTTCTAGCCAACTTACGAAAGTCCTCGTGGACTTTCTTGGTCGGTAATTATTTACTAAATTAATTGTTTGAAACACGCAACAAACCATATACAACAACGTTACCCAAAAGTTGACTATGAAAAAACTATAACATTAATATTTCTACTTTTCGTTTTTAATTTGACTTTCGGACAAAAAGATGACGGAATAAAAATCCCAAAAATTGAGGAAACTGACAAATACGGATTTACAGAAATTTATGAATTGGACAGTTTGACCGCCAAAGAATTGTATAACTCGACAAAATTATTTCTGACAAAAAAACATTCTGACAAAGAATTCTTTATTGACATTCCAGAAAAAGAGCTTTACGACAATGGTAGTTTCCCTGCTAATATGAACGTTTCAAATATTCCAATAACCTATACAATTCTTTATACAATATCAACTGAATTTAAAGAAAATAAAGTGAGAATTACAATTTCAGATTTCAAAGTAAGTTCAAATTCTCAAGGAACAACATCTGAAGTTGTATTAGAAAATCATTTTGATAATATGAACGTAGTTAAAAGCGGAAAAAAATACGCTCGAAAAATGAATGAAAGTTTATCGAATTCAATAATTGAGCAATCCGAAAAACTAATTGCTGACTTAAAACAAAGTTTGACAAAGAAAAAAACCAGTGGGTAACACCGTATAAAAAAAAATGCTAGTTTTAGCTAAACCAAAGTTAGTTGCTTGTTTGCTAGCTACTGATTTTCCTTCGGAAAATCCTCGCACACAAACACGCAACTTAAACGTTGTACCCAATTAAAAAATCACGTTTCATAAGATAATTCAGATTAAATGATTTGTATCTTTGATAGTATCAAATGATAGTATCAAATGATAGTATCAAATGATAGTATCACGAATGAAACCACCTTACGAAATAACATCTTCTATTTTAAAATTAATAACTTCTATTTCAGAAAAAATAGGAGAAAAAAATAAGACAATCTATCGTTTAAAATAACTGGGCACAACACCGTATAAAATTAATTACTAGTTATAGCCTATTTATGAAAGTCCTAACGTATTTTCTATTCGGTTTTTAATTGCTAAATTAGTTACTTAAACACACCACTAATCATATACAAACCCGTTTCAGAAAAACAAAGAAATACCCAACATTGCAACCAAAAACAAAACCCCCAAGACTAACCTGTTACAAATGCATGAGTCCTAAAAGCACCTGTATTTGTAAACACATACATCCGTTACAGACTAAGACGCGTTTTATTATTTTGATGCACCCAAAAGAGTACAAGAAAGAAAAAAATGGAACGGGACAGATGACGAAGCTTCAACTCGAAAATTCGGAAATTATAGTGGGTGTCGATTTTACCAATAATAAGCGCGTTAATGAGATTCTGTCTAATGAAAACAATAGTTCTTTTTTATTGTATCCAGGAAAAGATAATTTCAACTTGTCGGTAAGGAAAAGTTCAGAAGTGAATGTATTTATGGGGAATCATCCACATCTTTTCATTTTAGATGGGACATGGCCTTGTGCGCGTAAAATGCTAAAATTAAGTCAAAACTTGCAAAGCCTAAAACGGGTGAGTTTTGATAATGCCATTAAATCAAAATTTATTATCAAACAGCAACCAGAATCGCTTTGTTTAAGTACCATTGAGTCTGTTTATACCGTTTTAAACTTACTTAAAGAAGGCGACGTTGAACATTGCGACACATCAGGTTTCCTTGTGCCTTTTGAAAAAATGATAGCGCATCAATTAGACTATCTGCTCAATCCAAAGCATAAAAATGACTATTCTACAGCAATCAATACCCTTGCTGTTAAGGACATGTATAAAACGGAAAGAAATACTATTTTTGAAGTAGAACGTTAACTGGCTTTTTTGTGATTATTGGTGAGTAATTCTAAGAAAATGACTAAATTTAAATAATCCATACCTAATTTATGAAAGATAATTTTTCGTCAAATTCAGAAGGCTATGCTAAGTATCGTCCTACATATCCTAATGCGTTTTTTGCGTATTTATATGCTTTGTTGCCAATAAAATTAAATGCTTGGGATTGTGGTACCGGAAATGGTCAAATTGCTTACCAATTATCAAAAGTATTTAAGCATGTATATGGCACAGATATTAGTCAATCTCAATTAGACAATGCTTTTAAAGCAGATAATATTAATTATAGTGTTCAACCTGCCGAACATACTAATTTTGCAGACAACACCTTTGATTTAGTTATTGTAGCACAAGCCATACATTGGTTTGATTTTAATGCATTTTATACGGAGGTAAAACGTGTAGCAAAACCTAATGCTAAACTTTGTGTGGTTGGCTACGGAAATATTAAAATTTCTAAGACTATAGATCCTATTATATATGACTTTTATACCAATATAATTGGCAAGTATTGGGATGACGAACGTAAGTATATAGACCAAAATTACGAAACGATTCCATTTCCTTTTGAAGAAATCAAAACCACGCCTTTTATCAATACTAAAAAATGGGAACTTAAACACTTAATTGGCTATTTAAACACATGGTCTTCTGTGAAACATTATATAGACCAGCATAAAAGCAATCCGGTTGAAGTATTAGAAATTAAATTAAAAGAACATTGGAAGGATAATGAAATTAAAGAAGTCACGTTTCCCATCCTTTTAAGAATAGGAAATATAGATAAATAAGGTTTTAAAAGGTACTTTAAAAGGTCTTATTACTTTTGTGTTTAGAGGAAAGATGGACGCTTTCAAATAAATTTCGATGATCAACTAAAGGCATTAAGTAAGGTCATCACAAAGTTTAGTGGTTATATAATAGGAAGTCCAAAAAAAGTCTAAAAAAAAATCAATTAAACTTCATGTTGTTTAAGTGCTTGATATTTAGTGATTAAATCTTTAAATATTATTAAGCTCCAGTCCTCAATTCAATTTAATTATGAGAATTTAAAACCACTCAGGCAACCATAACAATAAAATTAGCGTCTAGTATTATAAAGGGATAAACCATTGTTTATTCTATTCATCAATCAATCAAAAAACGCTAACCATGAAATTAAATCAATTATTCTATTCGCTCATTATTTTACTAACACTATCTAGTTGTGCAACTTCAAACATTGACAACGTTTTAAAACAAGGCCAAGTTGCTCAAGAAAACTTTAAAACCACCATTCCTTTTACATACGTTAATGGTTGGATGGTTTTAGAAGTAGAAATAAGAGATAAGGCTTATAATTTTATTTTAGACTCAGGCGCTTCTAATTTTGTAACCACAGAATTTGCAGAAGAACTGAATTTAAAAGTGCTTGGTGCTGAAGAAATAAAAGATATCAATGCTACTAAAAATTCAACCGAATATTCAAGACTTGATAACGTTAAAATAGGTAACGTCGATTTTCAAAATACAATTACAGGTATTGCAGATCTTAATAAGATAACAGAAATAAGCTGTACAAAAATTCATGGACTTATTGGTTCTAACTTAATGCGAAAAGCGGTTTGGGATTTCGATTTTCAGAATCAAACCATCACAATAGCTAGTGACGAAAGTCAATTAGACATTCCAACAGAAACTATAGATACTAAAATGTATATCGGAACTGCAGGCATACCAGCTGTGACCTTGAAAATTAACGGACAAAAAGTATTAAACAATACTATAGATTTAGGAAATAGTGGCACTAATCTATTACGCGGAGACTATTTTGTAAAACAAAGGGATGCCAATCTCATAACAAAATATGTAAAAGGGACTCAAAAAGGGTTTGGTGGATTTGGCCGTACTGAAGAGAAAGCGTTTTACCATACCATGGTTAATGAATTAAAAATTGGGAATCATACAGTCAATAATTTGTTTACAACGGTAAAAAGTGGTTCAGGTAATAACTTAGGTTTAGCATTCTTTAAAAATTATAGAGTGATCTTAAACTGGAATAAGAAAAAAATGAGCCTGATAGAAATTACTAAAGCAGGTAACGATACTTATAATACCTATGGGTTCTCTATGTTTTATAAAGAAGACAATGTTTACGTAAATGCCATTGTAGAAACATCTAGTGCGTCTAAGGTTTTAATGCAAGATGATATCATATTGCGTGTAAATGATACCAATTATGCCAACATTGTAGAGGAAGAGTATTGCAGTATTTATAGTGATAGTTTTGAGCAAAGAACAGAAGCATTATCCATTACGATTTTAAGAGAAGGAGAAGAATTGACATTCGATTTATTAAAAACTGAATTGCTTTAATAAGTTTGTATTAAAATCACTTTATATAAACCACTTTAGAATTAAATCTAAAGTGGTTTTCTGTAGGTGTCTCTGGTTAGTTTTCTTTTACTAACTTCGCTGAGCACGAGAAACATCTATAACTAAATTTTGATACAAAAGCGAATAATTATAGGGATATACTATGTGACCTTTAAAAAAAAAACAATAAATAACAGCTCATGAAACTAAACTTACTATCCTGTGATGCGCAAAGACCTGATAAAAGAGCCATAGCCAATTGCATCACTGAGATTGCTATTAATGGTAATGCCTCCTTATCTCATGAGCTTACCGAAATATTATTAGACGGGGATGCTGTAGATATTGAGATTGATGATAAAAACTCGGGTTCTGCATTAAGAGCCTTGCGAAAACTAGATGTTGATTACGAGATTATAGAGTAAGTCTTAAAACGATTTTGTCTAAGTAACCTAAACATTTTGAATTAAAAAAAATCGTCCATTTAAGTCAATACAATGGCTATCGCCATTCCTATAAAAATTAATCCTGAAATTTTATTCAAGTAAATGCTAGACTTGGGATTGGCCTTAAACTTCTCTGAAAAAATCCCAGCAAATAACGTTAAGGTGATATACCATATAACACCAATAACTGCAAACGTCAAACCTAAAATCAGGAAAGGAATCGGATCATTAATCGCATTCGGACTTATAAACTGAGGAAATAAGGCCAAAAAGAATAATGCAACTTTGGGATTTAATAGATTGGTTAAGAATCCAGACCAAAAGTCACTTTTACGCACGTTTTGATTCGGATGATCTTGTTCTGAACTCAAAAGCGCTTTGTTATTTTTAAGACTTAAAATACCAATATATAATAAATAAAGTGCTCCTAAATATTTAATAAACGTAAAGGCATAAGCGGATTTTGCTAGTAACACAGATAAACCAATGGCAGCAAAAAAAACATGAGCTAATGCACCAGAATTAATGCCTAACGAGGCGTAAATTCCCGATTTTCGTCCTTGACTAATGGATTTGTTTAAGACAAAAACCGTGTCCATACCAGGTATCATAATAAATATTATGGCTGTAAAAATAAAAGAGATAAAATTTTCTATTCCCATCATGCTATTACGTTAGTTTAAAACAATATGTTTTGGCAAAGGAAATACTTTGATGACCATTGAAAAATACATATTTTTACCTTATTAATGCAAAAACCGCATTAAAGATGACGATTCAACAAATCAAATATTTTTTAGAACTTGCTAATGCACTTCACTTTTGGAAAACCGCAGAGAAGGTGTCTATATCGCAATCAACATTAAGTCGGCAAATTCAATCCTTAGAAGATGAATTAGGGTTTCAACTTTTTGAAAGAGATAAGCGGAACGTAAAATTGACAGCTGCTGGTAAATTTCTTCAAGATAATTGGACGACTTCTATTAACGAATTAGACAGAATTTATAAGCAAGCACAAAAAATTGATATTGGTACTTTGGGCACGATTTCAATTGCATATCCTGGTTCGATATCATTCGGGTTTTTACCACGTCTGATGACTATTCTAACCACAGAAATGCCCGATTTGAAAATAGAATTAACAGAACCAAATGATGTCAATCATGAATCCTTACTTCTAAATTATCATATTGATATTGCTTTAAGTCGTGATGAAATCTTAAACCCTACGATAGTTTCCAAACGGCTGTATTCAGAATCTGTTTGTTTAGTTGTGCCCATAAATCATTGGGTCACTGAAGAAAATTTTACAGATTTAACAATGGTTCAAAATGAAAATTTTATCATTTCTCCACTGGAGAACAAGACCTATTTTTCATCATTATTACGTGGTATTTTTAATACGAGTGGTTTTAATCCAAAAACAACGATTGAATCTGATTTTGGGAATGTGATATTAAACCTTGTGGCAAAAGATTTAGGAATTTCTATTTTACCATATTCATTCAAGTTTGCCAACTATAAAAATGTTCGTTTTATTGAACTTGCAGAGAAAGTCGATTTGTATATGAACTGGCGTAGAAATGATCCTAATAAAATTGTGAAACGCATTGTGAACTATTCAGAAGTTCTCGGTGAAACTTATATCCCATAACTATTTAATTTAAATCAGATGATTCACCTTATAGACAAAAGAGAAAATAACTATTGAAATTTTAGAACTACTAAAAAAGGTATTGAGGAGTGGATTGAAATCGGAGTCGAAGAAGGTTGAAAAGCTTATGGAGTACTCACTTCCAATTAATTTAATTATGATTTATCCAGCTTGGATAATTCCTGCAATCTTTATTTTACGAGCAATAGGGGAATTCAAATATATGGTTTTTTTAAATGCGTTAAAGCGTCTAAATTTGGAAAGTTAGACACCAATTTATTTTCACCGTTATGTTTGATGATGGGACTAGTTGGTGTAATTATTCAATTAACGTCATAGGTTCTTGTGCTAACAAATCTTTCAAGGCTGGTCTTAAATTTGCGTATTTAAAATTAAAACCTTCAGTTTCTACTTTTTTAGAACTGACACGTTGACTTTCAAATAATAAAATATGCATGTCTCCTAAAATGAGTTTCATAAGAAACTTGGGAATGTTTGGTAATAATAATGGTCGATGTAAAACTTTAGCGGTCGCTTTAGTTAATTCTTTATGCGTTACCGCATTTGGTGCAACACCATTATAGATGCCTTCAAAATGATGTTGTACTGCAAATACAAAGAGTGACGCCAAGTCTTCGATATGAATCCAGCTTTGCCATTGCTTACCACTTCCAAAGGCTGCACCAGCTCCATACTTTATAGGTTTTATAATTTCGGGTAAGGCACCTCCATCTTTAGCTAAAACTAAACCAATCCTTATTTTTGCGACCTTACAGCCTAAGGATTTAAAACCATCTACAGTGGTTTCCCATTGGTGGACGACCTTTCCTAAAAACGATTCTGAAATTTCGGTATTCGATTCTTCATAGTAATTAACTAGGCTCGTTGGGTAAATTCCAATAGCACTAGCCGAAACGACGTGCTCAATTTTATAATGATGTGCCTTTATCGTGTCTTGTAAAAGCTGTGCTGTTTTGGTGCGACTATCTATGATTTCTTTTTTGTAGCTATCGGTCCAACGTTTAGAAATAGATGCGCCAACCATATTTATAATGGCTGTAACGCCATTAAAACAGTTGTGGTCAATTTCCTTGGTCTTGGGGTTCCAATAAAAACCTTTATAATTTGTGTCGGTGTTCAGTTTCGATTTTGATGTGGTTAAGTAATGTACATCAATTCCTTTATCATGACATTGTTTTACAATTTCCTGTCCAATTAATCCTGTTGCGCCTGTTATTAAAACGGTCATTTTTCTTTTTGTGTAAAGATACAAAAGGGGAAAAGTGTGCGCATGAGATTTAGATATGATTTAACGTTTGAGCTTGTTATTCAGGTGCTTTTTAAAGTCGTGGTGATGTGTTTTTTACAAATGTCAGTTTGAGTGATTTGTAAAGTATGCGCACATTGTATCGCAAACCTTGGTGGTTTTATAGAATAATCTCTTCTATAAAAAAAAAACTAGAAAAGAAATTTCATTCAAAGCGAGGTTAATTAAGGATTGCTACTTTAGCTTTTAAAGCATTTGGCTCAGTGCATAGAATGTTATAAGCTCTTTTTTTGAGCGCGTAACATTTCACGTTTACCTGGAGGTCCAGGTAGTCGTTCTACTATAAAACCAACGGCTTGCATAGCACGTCTGACGCTTCCTTTTGCAGAATAGGTAACTAAAACGCCATTAGGCTTTAGTGCTTTGTACATGATTTTAAAAATAGTTTCCGTCCATAAATTGGGTTGAACACGCGCACCAAAAGCATCAAAATAAATAAGATTAAATTCATTTTGGTTTTCTATAGCCTCAAAGAATTTCTGTTGTTTTTCTAATTCAAAATAAGGTGTGATAGCATGTGGTGCTTCCCATGGAGTGTCATGCAATTTTTCAAAAACAGCTTCATGTTCATTAGAAATAAGTTCAATATAATTGAGTTGTTTAATTTCTTCAAGTTGAACAGGATAAGCTTCTATTCCAACATAATTGATGTCTAATTTTAATTTTTCAGCTTTAACTAAAGTTAAAAAAGCGTTGAGACCTGTGCCAAAACCAATTTCTAAAATGGATATTGGATTGGTTGATGCGTTAGATGTACCAGGTAAAAGGGTGTCGTGATAATACTGCAATCCATGTTTCATAAACACGTGATTTGCTTCTTGTATGGCACCATGAATGGAATGGTACTGCTCGTTCCATTCTTCTATTTGTATGGTTTTAGAACCATCTGATGTGGTAATTATATTTCGTTTCAAATATTATTGAATCAGTAGTTTTTTAATCTTTGGAATTGGTCCTGTGCATTCCGTTTTATGACAGCTTAGACAGTTGTTGATTGCGACATTGTAACGCACTTTTAATTCTTCATTTGAAAGTGTATCTACAATGGCTTCTTGCGATTCAATAAAGACGTTTACAAAGCTTTGCCAATTTTGAGTTCTAGATTTACCCTTACTCATTTCGGCTGAATGCAATTTTATTAAATCTAAAGGCATTGACGTTGGTGTCTCTCCTGCAATAATTTGTGCTTTTAACTGCTGGTTGTACGCATACATTGCATTCATAAAACCCGCCATTTCAGAAGGTTGGTACATATCGTACACAAGCTTCTTTTTTACAGGTGCTTCAATAACTTTTTCTTCATTTTTACAGTTGAAAAACAATAAAAGAGCTAAAGCTAGTACGGCGTAATGTTTATTCTTTAAGTAAAACGCCATCAGCTTCAAAATGATATTGAAATTTAGGATCTGTAATTGCAGCAATTTCTTCTTTAGATTTACCAGCATCTTCAGCGTAGTGTCTTAATTCGTCTACAGAAGTTTCAGAGACAAACGCTTTACCATTGATTACAACATCACCTTCAGCATTTAATGGCATAAAGAAACCGTAATCTTTAAACTTTACCATAACGTCATTGTCGCCCTCAATATCTAGTGTCATCCAACATCCTTTTTTAGAACAAACTTCAATGATTTTTCCTTTTATTTTAGAATTAAGGGTATCACCGATTTTTAAGCTTTTATATTGTTCTAGTATCCGTTCTGCTGTTAAAGCGTCCTTGTCATTTATTTCTTTTCCAAAAGAAGCATAAGTAACTTCTGGTTTTGCTTCTGAAGCCTCAGTATCAGTAGTTTTAGTTTCGTTTTTACAAGATAAAGTAGCCAAACATACCGCTACAAATAGGAACACTTTTTTCATTATTATGGATTTTGAATTGAATTATTATTGAATAGCGAAATTAAACAATTTAAGTGAATATTACCTTTTTTTAACGATGCCGATTATGTATTTTTGTTGTAAAATCGCAATAATTATGGCTATTCATACAGATAATATTAATGTTGAAAAATCAGACACTTCTAAAATCAATACTGTAGATTTTAACAATTTGGACTTTGGTCGTGTGTTTACAGATCACATGTTTGTTTGTGATTATGCGGATGGAAAATGGCAAAATCCAAAAATAATGCCTTATCAAGCGATGAGTTTTGAGCCATCGGCTCGTGTGTTTCATTACGGTCAGGCCGTTTTTGAAGGAATGAAAGCTTATAAGGATGACCAAGGAAAGGTTTTTCTTTTTAGGCCTAAACAAAATTTTGAGAGAATTAATAAATCATCGGGCCGTTTAGCAATGCCGGCATTTCCTGAAAATTTCTTTTTTGAAGGTTTGGAAACCTTATTGAAATTAGATAGTGATTGGATTAAACCAGGAGTTGGGAATTCATTGTATTTACGTCCGTTTGTTATTGCAACAGAACCCGCTATTTCTGCGTCGCCAGCAAATTCGTATCGTTTTATGATTATCTGCTCACCAGCAAAATCCTATTATAATTCAGCTGTACGTGTATTAATAGCTGATCATTATAGCCGTTCTGCAAATGGCGGAGTTGGAGCTGCAAAAGCTGCTGGTAATTATGCGGCACAGTTTTATCCAACAAGTTTGGCACAAGAAAAAGGATTTCAACAAGTAGTTTGGACCGATGCCGATACGCATACGTTTCTTGAAGAAGCAGGAACGATGAATGTGTTTTTTAGAGTAAATGATAAATTAATTACAGCACCAACAAGCGATAGAATCTTAGATGGGGTTACGCGTAAAAGTGTTATTCAGCTTGCTGAAGATTTAGGTATTCCTTGTGAAGTAAGGCAAGTGACTGTAGAAGAAATAAAAAATGCAGCAAAAGATGGTAGTTTAAAAGAAATTTTTGGAGCTGGAACAGCGGCGGTAATTAGTCCAATTTCAGCATTTGAGCACCAGGATGAATTATTTGAAATCTCTGGAGTTGATGCAGAAGATTCTTATGCGAAATTATTTAAGCAAACCTTATTAAACATTCAACATAATTTAGCGGAAGATAAGCATGGTTGGAGATATGAGGTTAAATAAAAATTTAAGATTATAGTGTTATAAAGAAAAAGCAGCCCATGGGCTGCTTTTTTTATGATTCTAAAATCGCTTTTATATGAGGTTTAAAGTAGTTAGGACCTTTTAATACTTTTCCATCGTCACGGTAAATCGGTTCTCCATCTTCACCTAATTTACTCATATTGCTACGTTGTATTTCTTCAAAGACTTCTTCAATCTTATGTTGCATACCATGTTCTATAATGGTACCACATAAAATATAAAGCATATCACCTAAGGCATCAGCAACTTCAACTAAATCATTGTTATTTGCGGCTTCTAAATATTCTTCATTTTCTTCGCGCATCAGTTTGTAACGCAGCATATTTTTATCGGTTCCTAAATCGGCTTTTGGGGTTTCGCGATGTCCTATTTTGAAAGCTGTATGAAACGCTTTTACTGCATTAATTTTGTCTTGCATAGTTGTTGTTTTAATCCTTATTTTTGCATAAAAATAAGAAGATGTTTAGTACTGGTCAATTGATTTTTGGAATATTATTTTTTATCGCCTTCGTTATTGTTATTGCTTATCAGTATCGTAAAGATCTTCAACTTCACAAAAAGCATTATAAGGGTACCATTTGGGTGCTTATTGGTTTTGTTGCATTTATAGGAATGATTGCAGCCATAAAGTTTATTTTTATGTAATTACCTGTTTTTTAGACGCATTGGCTGTGTTTTTTTATTGAATTCTATTTTATAATGTACTTTTATCAAAATAAAGACCTTATCAGATAGCGGTGTAATGCATTGATATTTGAGGTGTTAAGAGCTCTATAAGGGAAAATATATTTTTTAAAGTCAATTATAATTTTAACTTCGCCATTACTCAAATTACATCTATTATGAAATTTACAAAACTATTAACCTTTTCAGTGTTCTTATTCTTTCTAAATTTATCTTTTGGACAAAGCTATGTGGGCCATTCCGTTGATAATTACTCTGGGATACATGGTGTTATTTATAACCCATCGAGTATTGTCGGTTCTAATTTAAGAGCTGATATCAATTTACTATCGGCTAGTGTCTTTGGTGGTAGTGATTATTTTGGAATTAATGTCAGTGATATTTTAAATTCCGATGGCGGTTTTGATTTTGAAGATGACACCGAGAAATTTACAAGTAATTCTAACAATTTTTTCTTAAATATCGATGTTCTTGGACCTTCATTTATGTTTAATATCAATAAGAGAAGTAGTATTGGTATTGTAACACGAGTGCGGTCAAACTTAAATATTAATAATATTAACGGTGAGCTCTATGAAACCATAACAAATGATTTTGATTCTGATGAGGATTTTAATTTTGACTCAAAGAATTTAAATGGAACTATTCACGCTTGGGCGGAAGTAGGATTAGCTTACGGTAGAATTCTTATGGAAAAACCAAACCATCTCTTAAAAGGTGGAGTTACATTGAAATATTTACAAGGAGCGGGTGGTGCTTTTATGAGCAGTCCAGGATTACAAGGACAATACAATGCGTCTACAGAAATGTTAACAACTCAAGGTCAACTAAACTATGGGACTAGTCAAGATTTTGAAGCCGATGATGTCGATTTTAGTAATCTTACGGCGGGATTTGGTTTAGATCTTGGTTTTACTTATCAATGGTATTCTGATCGAAGTAATAATAGTCTGCCAACCTATAAAACACCTTATAAATTAAAAGTGGGAGTGTCAGTTACAGATATAGGAGCTATTAATTACGACAACGCTACGGTTAGTAACTACGATTTAAATGCTGTAGCAGATACTTCTAATTCTGAAGATGATGTAGAAGATTTTTTAGATAATAATTATTCAAAAGTAGAAACTAATGAAACCGCGAAAATAAAATTGCCAACAGCGCTGCATTTACTTGTAGATTACCGATTAGCAAAAAAATGGTATGTGAGTGCTCAAGCCGATTTGTCTTTAGTCAAAAAAGGTACAGAACTGAGTAGTACGGTTATTAATACAGCAACGGTTGCACCTAGATTTGAAACGAAATGGTTTAGTTTTTATGCTCCATTAAGTTTTAGACAATATGGAGATGTTTCTTTTGGAGGAGGACTTCGTTTTGGACCTTTAACTGTAGGATCTGGATCTGTTTTTACGAATCTTTTATCAGATAGTTCTAAAACTACAGATCTGTATTTAGGGCTTAGAATTCCATTATATAGATAAACGTCTATGGTTTTAAATATATCAGCATCCACTATGAGGTGCTGTTGTGTTTGACGCTATTGTGTGGATTGGTAATTTACAAAGGCATTTCTAAAAATAGCTTTAGAGCAAAAAAAAAGCAGTCCATAAAGACTGCTTTTTATATTGAAATTTAGCTTTGTTTAAATTTTGTTGCTCGTTAAAACGATTTTTAATTCAATCTCATCATTGATGAATTTATCACCTAAATTATCAAAAAATGATTTTGAACCATATTTAATATGCCATTTAGAACGATCTATTGTAAACGTATCACTTGTCACAGTCATTGTGTCTCCATTAAATGTTGTTACAACAGGAAAACTAATATTATTTGTTGTTTCTTTTATGGTTAAGTTACCAGAAAGCATTGTTTTTCCATCTTTAGTTTCCATTCCTGTAACTTCAAATTTGGCATTCGGATAAGTTCCTACATTAAAGAAATCGTCACTCTTAAGATGATCGGTTAATTTAGCGTTTCCTTCTTCTTCGGTAGGAATGTCGCTAACCACAATACTATTCATATCAATAATGAACTTTCCGTATTTAATGGCACCATCGCTAACGTTTAATTTTCCAGCACTTATAGCAATTGTGCCATTGTGGCTACCTGTTGGTTTAAAACCTTTCCATTCAATCATAGAATTCTCTAAATCTACAGCGTAATGTGTTGCATTAGATTTGGAGACTGCAGCATCTTTAGGTTGCGTAGTATCTGCTTCTTTGGCTTTGTCGCCACAACTTGATAATGAAACTACAGCAATTAGCATAAAAATTTTAAAAAAATTTGACTTCATATTGGTATATGTTTATTTGAGTTTTAAATATACAAAGATATATAATATGGTATTTAAAGTACGATAAAAAAATGTTAATGACATTTTGACATTTTTATAAGAATGGCAGTACTTTTGCCAATCTAATTGAAAGTAAAAAAAGGAACTCAAAATGAGTAAAAAAGATAAAAACAATAAGGTTGAAGATCCACAAGTAGAGGATCAAGCTACAACGACTGCAGAAGCTGATGTTGAAGCACAACAAGAAGAGATGAAGTCACCAGAAGAACAGTTACAAGATCAACTGGTTGCTGAGAAAGATAAATTTATGCGTTTGTTTGCTGAATTTGAAAACTATAAGAAGCGAACTTCTAAAGAACGTGTCGAATTGTTTAAAACAGCAAATCAGGATGTTGTACTAGCAATGCTTCCAATTTTAGATGATTTTGAACGTGCTTTGTCACATATCGAAAATGATAAAGAAGCCGAAGAATTAAGAAAAGGAGTGTTATTAATCTATAATAAGCTAGTCAATACTTTAGAGCAAAAAGGCTTGTCTAAAATAGAAGTAAGACAAGGAGATGCCTTTAATGCGGATAACCATGAAGCTGTAACTCAGATTCCGGCACCGACAGACGATCTTAAAGGGAAAATTATTGACGTCGTTGAACGTGGATATAAATTAGGGGATAAAGTTATTCGTTTTCCAAAAGTGGTTATCGGACAATAATATTGAAATACGAATTTGCACATTTTTGCGAAATCAAGAATTAATTAGTTGATGAAAGAAGATTATTACGAGATATTAGGAATAAGTAAGGGAGCATCTGAAGCCGAAATAAAAAAGGCCTATCGCAAAATGGCATTAAAATACCATCCGGATAAAAATCCTGATGATAAAGGTGCTGAAGAGAAGTTTAAAAAAGCAGCAGAAGCATATGAAGTTTTAAGTAATGCTGACAAAAAAGCACGTTACGACCAATTTGGGCATCAGGCTTTTGATGGCAATGGAGGCTTCGGCGGTGGTGGAATGAATATGGATGATATATTCAGTCAATTCGGAGATATCTTTGGAGGTGCTTTCGGCGGCGGCGGCGGATTTAGTGGCTTTGGCGGCGGCGGAAGACAGCAGCGTGTGGTTAAAGGTAGTAACTTGCGTATTCGTGTCACTTTATCGCTAGAAGATGTAGCGAATGGAGTTGAAAAGAAAATAAAAGTTAAACGTAAAATACAAGCTCCAGGCACAACCTATAAAACATGTAGTACTTGTAATGGTTCTGGTCAAGTGACTCGAGTAACCAATACGATATTGGGTAGAATGCAAACCGCTTCGTCTTGTCCAACTTGTGGAGGTGCAGGTCAAACTATCGATAAAAAACCAGCAGATGCAGATGCACATGGTTTAAAAGTTTCTGAGGAAACCGTTACCGTTAAAATACCTGCAGGTGTTGTAGATGGTATGCAACTTAAAGTTACCGGAAAAGGTAACGATGCTCCCGGAAATGGTATTGCAGGTGATTTATTAGTGGCTATCCAAGAAGAAGAGCATCCAACATTAAAGCGTGAAGGGGATAATTTACATTACGATATGTATGTAAGTCTACCAGATGCGGTCTTAGGAAACTCTAAAGAAATAGACACCGTTACTGGCAAGGTGAGAATAAAAATTGAACCAGGTGTTCAGTCTGGTAAAATATTAAGACTTAGAGGTAAAGGTATTCCTAGTATTAATGGCTATGGTAAAGGAGATTTACTCGTTCATGTAAACGTCTGGACACCAAAGACATTAAGTAAAAAGCAAAGAACGTTTTTCGAAAGCATGAAGGAAGATGAACATTTTGAGCCTAAACCAGAAAGCACAGATAAATCTTTTTTTGAAAAGGTTAAAGATATGTTTTCATAATAGGTGCCTATTTAATAAAAATTAGTATATTTGATTTATCGCTAATCTAATTAGCGGTAATTTTTCTTTTTCATAGCAATTTTTTCCCATCCTTGTCTAACCATAAGGGTGGGTTTTGTTTTTTAAGGTCTTAATCGTTTGTTTTGTAGTTTGTTAGTGTCGATTTTCGATTCGGACGAACGTCATCTAAAACAAATATTTCAGTATAATATGCTTCCTAAATGACTCGAAAAACTAGGGGTATTTTTTTATAAATTTTAATATAAGCATGCACTTTAGCGATCTGGTAAAGAAATATACACCTATTATATAAATAGTATCACATTTCTTATTTTAGAATCTATAACATTTAATATCTTTACATATTAACCACACCCTAAAAATTTAGTTTAATATGAATGACTTATTAGTTGCTAATTCCGTTTCAAAAAATTTCGGAAGTTTTAAAGCACTAAATCAAGTATCTATTGCTGTGCCAAAAGGTAGCATCTTTGGTTTACTTGGTCCAAATGGAGCAGGAAAAACCACGTTGATCCGTATTATAAATCAAATAACGATGCCAGACGAAGGTTCTGTACTATTAGATGGACAGCCTCTAAAGCCTGAACACATTAGAGATATTGGCTATTTGCCAGAAGAACGCGGTTTGTACAAATCCATGAAAGTTGGCGAGCAATGTCTGTATTTAGCACAGTTAAAAGGGTTAACTAAGTCTGAAGCCAAAACCAGATTGAAATATTGGTTCGATAAATTAGAGATTGGAGACTGGTGGAATAAGAAAATTCAAGAATTGAGTAAAGGACAAGCTCAGAAGATTCAGTTTATTGTAACCGTACTTCATCAACCAAAATTGTTGATTTTTGATGAACCTTTTTCTGGTTTTGATCCTATAAATGCAAATTTGATAAAAGATGAGATTCTTCAGCTTCGAGATGAAGGAGCTACGGTGATTTTTTCAACCCATAGAATGGAATCCGTTGAGGAATTGTGCGATCATATTGCCTTAATTCATAAATCTAATAAGGTCTTAGATGGAAAATTAAACGATATCAAACGTCAGTTTAAAACCAACACATTTGAAGTGGGATTAGAAACCTTAAATAAAGAAAAAGTGTTTTCTGAAATTCAGGATAAATTTGAAGTGCTCCCGGCAACATTCAAAAATTTAAATGATGATATTAAGTTGAATATTAAAATAAATGAACAAACATCACCTAATGATTTGCTATCATTTTTAACCTCAAAAGCAGAGGTGCATCACTTTGTAGAAGTGATACCATCAGCTAGTGATATTTTTATTCAAACTGTAAAAAATAACTAATAATGAATCATTTACCTTTAATTATAAAACGAGAGTATTTTACTAAAGTAAAAAACAAATCATTTATTATAATGACGTTTTTGAGTCCTTTAATAATGATTGCTCTTATTGCAGTTGTGGCTTATTTATCGCAATTGAATAATGATAAAGAACGAACGATTTCAGTTTTGGATGAAACGGGATACTTAAAAGATGTTTTTCAAAATACAGAGCATACAACTTATACCAATCTTAACGGATTAAGTTTAGATGATGCCATTGCGTTGGTAAAAGAAAAAGAGGATTATGGTTTGTTATATATAGGTAAAGCCAATTCCCTTGATGATGTCTCTGGTAAGGTCAAATTTTATTCTGAAGAATCTCCTTCTTTAAGTGTCATCTCAGGATTAGAACGCCAAGTAGAAAAGCGCTTAAAAGAAAAAAAGCTTGAATTAGACGGTGTGACCTTAGCACAAATTGAGGCTTCACAGACAAATATTGAAATCGCACAAGAGAGTTTTGATGGCCAAAAGAGTTCTAAAATAGATAATATTGTAAAGCTTGCGTTCGGTGGGGCTGCGGGGTATTTGTTATTTATGTTTATTGTAATTTACGGTAACATGATTATGCGTAGTGTAATTGAGGAAAAAACGAGTAGAATTATTGAGGTTATTATTTCTTCTGTAAAGCCTATTCAATTAATGATGGGAAAAATTATTGGAACTTCATTAGCTGGGGTTACACAATTTGCAATTTGGGTTGTTTTAGGAGGGGTTTTATTGTTTATCGTTTCTGCCATTTTCGGTATAGATTTAACACAAGTACAGACTCCACAACAAGAAATGATGAATCAGGCTATGCAAGTGGATGGAGCTCAGGCCATGGCAGAGAACTTAATTACAGCGATAAGTAACTTGCCAATTACCAATCTTATTATTGCATTTTTATTCTTCTTTATAGGAGGGTATTTGCTTTATAGCTCGTTGTATGCCGCAATTGGTGCAGCTGTTGATAACGAGACCGATACACAGCAATTTATGTTGCCCATTTTAATGCCATTAATGTTAGCGGTTTATGTTGGTGTATTTACGGTGATTGAAGATCCGCATGGTACTGTATCAACAGTATTTTCATTTATTCCATTAACATCTCCAGTGGTGATGCTAATGCGTATTCCTTTTGGTGTTCCATTATGGCAACAAGGTTTATCGTTATTACTGCTTATAGGAACATTCATTTTTGCCGTATGGTTTGCTGCTAAAATTTATCGTGTTGGTATTTTAATGTATGGTAAAAAACCAACTTACAAAGAACTTTTTAAATGGTTGAAATACTAAATAATGACTCAAGATTTAAGTGGAATAGAAGACAAAATAACAGAAAGTGACGCTTGGAAGACTGTCAAAGATTTCCTAGGGTTACACGTGAGTTTAGGTCAAGATATTAGTATTTCAATACTTGATATCTTAATTATCATTACTGTTATATTTGTTACAACTATTGCATTAAGAATAGTTTTGAAAATTATCACTAGAAATGTACCTGAAGAAGATAAAGGTAAATTTGGTGTTGTATATGGGTATTTTCGATGGCTTGTTTATATTGTAATACTCTTAATAACGTTGCACAGTGTGGGGGTCAATGTAACAGCCGTTTTTGCAGCGTCTGCAGCGCTTTTAATAGGGATTGGTTTAGCTTTACAAACCTTATTTCAAGATATTATATCAGGTGTATTTATATTAATTGACCAATCGTTACATGTGGGTGATATCATTGAAATTGAAGGTAAAGTTGGTCGCGTAGAGGAAATTAAATTACGAACAACCAGAGCAATAACCATTGATAATAAGGTCTTAATAATTCCTAATCATTTGTATTTAGAAAATAGTTTGTATAACTGGACGCAAAACGGAACGACAACTCGAGAAAATGTAGAAGTTGGTGTCGCTTACGGAAGTGATGTTCAATTAGTAAAAAAGTTGTTGCTTCAAGCAGCGAGTTCAAATAAGAATGTCCTTTCAGAGCCAGAGCCTGCTGTTATTTTTACAAATTTTGGAGATAGTTCTTTAGATTTTAAGGTGTCATTTTCATTAGTAGATAGTTTTAAGGCACAGTTTCCGAAGAGTGAAATCCGGTTTGAAATCGATCGTCTTTTTAGAGAAAATAATATCTCAATTCCATTTCCACAACGCGATATACACATTATTCAAAAATAAAAGCGGAATATGATTCTTCTCTTTTTAAATTATTAAGTAATTTGAAAGGCTAAAGTTATAGTCATCATAAAAAATTAAAATATAGTTATGCCAAAAATATTAGTAATTGAAGATGAAGCTGCTATACGACGCGTATTGTTAAAGATTCTTTCTGAAGAGAATGATACGTATCAGGTAGAGGAAGCAGAAGATGGTTTAGTGGGAATTGAAAAAATAAAAAAGGAGGATTATGACTTGGTGCTTTGTGATATCAAAATGCCAAAAATGGATGGTGTTGAAGTTCTTGAAGCTGTAAAAAAGATAAAACCTGAAATTCCGATGGTTATGATTTCTGGACATGGTGATTTAGATACGGCTGTTAATACTATGCGTTTAGGAGCTTTTGATTATATTTCTAAACCACCAGATTTAAATAGATTATTAAATACGGTACGTATTGCTTTAGACAGAAAAGAACTCGTTGTAGAGAATAAAAGGCTTAAGAAAAAAGTCAGTAAAAACTACGAGATGATTGGTGAAAGTGATGGAGTGGAACGTATTAAAGACATGATTGACAAGGTTGCCCCAACTGATGCACGTGTTTTAATTACAGGACCAAATGGAACTGGAAAAGAACTCGTGGCGCATTGGTTACACCAAAAAAGCGAACGCTCTAAAGGCCCAATGATAGAGGTGAATTGTGCGGCAATTCCCAGTGAACTTATAGAAAGTGAATTGTTTGGTCATGTAAAAGGAGCATTTACCTCTGCAGCAAAAGATAGGGCAGGTAAGTTTGAAGCGGCTAATGGAGGAACCATCTTTTTAGATGAAATTGGTGATATGAGTTTGTCTGCGCAAGCTAAGGTATTACGTGCGTTACAAGAAAGTAGAATTCAGCGTGTAGGAAGTGACAAGGACATTAAAGTGAATGTTAGAGTGGTTGCTGCAACCAACAAAAATCTTAAAAAGGAAATTGAAGAAGGTAAATTTAGAGAAGATTTATATCATAGACTGGCGGTTATTTTAATTGAAGTTCCTGCTTTAAATGATAGAAGAAATGATATTCCTTTATTAATTAATTATTTTTCTGAAAAGATATCTAATGAGCACGGAACTGCTAAAAAAGCATTTTCAGATAAAGCGGTTAAATTACTTCAGAATTATGATTGGACTGGTAATATTAGGGAGTTGCGCAATGTTGTAGAGCGTCTTATTATTCTAGGAGGCAATGAAGTAAGTGAGAGTGATGTAAAAGCTTTTGCTTCAAAATAAAATGTAGTAATTATGAAAGATGTAAATATAAAAGACTTTAAGATTTCATCTCAAATTAAGATTAAGGATCTGCCAACATCATTTGACCTAGGGCTTAATAAAAAGAAGATAGAACGCGAACTGCGAACTGTAAGTGAAAACTTAGCTGATATTCAGAACACCATGTACGCTCATGGAAAATACGCTGTACTAATGTGTATACAGGGTATGGATACTGCTGGCAAAGATAGTTTGATTCGTGAAGTTTTTAAAGAATTTAATGTTAGAGGAATTGTAGCGCACAGTTTTAAAAAACCTACAGAGTTAGAGTTAAAACACGATTATCTATGGAGACATGTTAAGGCTTTACCAGCAAGAGGAAAGTTTGGTATCTTTAATAGAACACATTATGAAAACGTATTAGTAACAAGAGTGCATCCCGAGTATTTAATGTACGAGAATATGCCAAATGTTAATAGTTTAGATGATGTTACTGAAGCGTTTTGGGATAAACGATTTAATGAAATCAATAATTTTGAAAAACATATTGCTGATAACGGTACAATTGTCTTCAAATTCTTTTTAAATATTTCAAAAGAAGAGCAAAAAAACAGATTGTTAAGACGACTTAATAAACCTGAAAAAAACTGGAAATTTTCACCAGATGATTTAGATGAGCGTAAGTGTTGGGACGACTATCAAATCTTTTACGAAGACGTGCTAAACAGAACGTCTAAAGCACATGCACCTTGGTATAATATACCAGCGGATGATAAGCCAACTGCGCGATATATTGTTGCAAAAGTTCTTTACGATACCTTAAAAACGTACACTGATATAAGAGAACCCGAATTACCACCACATCAAAAAGAGAATATAGATTCTTATAAGCATCAACTTGAAAATGAATAAGTTTAATACCGTAGTTTTTAAGGTCGTATTGTGTTATACAATTTTGTTTTCATTGCATAGTGAGGCTCAAAATAAAGCGGATCTTCCATATTATGAGTTACCCAAATATTCAGAGGAATTCACGGCAGGTACTATGGCAGCACGTATGGTTGATGCCTTAGGTTTTAGATTTTATTGGGCAACTGATAGTTTAACGGCTAAGGATTTGGCCTATAGAGCCAATGAAGATAATCGGTCGTCCGAAGAAACTATAAAACATATTTATGGTTTGTCTAAAATCATTGTTAATGCAACCTTGAAACAACCAAACTCTAATAGAAAAGAAGAATTATCTTATATAGAATTGCGTTCTAAAACTTTGCAAAACTTAAAAACTGCTGCAGATATTTTAAGAACGTCTGACGATATTTCGCAATACAAAATTAGTTTTGGAGAAAATAAAATTTCGTTCTGGAACCTCGTTAATGGACCATTAGCCGATGCGATTTGGCACTGTGGACAACTCGTAATTTATAGACGATCTACAGGGAATCCTATAAGTCCAAACGTAAATCATTTTAGTGGCAAAATTAAGCACTAAACCATAATCATTGAGTATTATATTTAAAGCAATTGTGTGTTTTTATGTTGAAAAAAGAGACTTTTAATCTAGTCTTTTTTTTGCCTTCATCTTCTTTTTTCATTTTAATATATTTAGAGACTAGTCGCGCTCCTAATCTTGCAAAAAGGATTACGGCAAATACTAATACAATATCTAATCCTGTCATTATTTTATATTAATTACTTGTTGCTGGGAGGGGAAATTGTGGGGTTTTAACTTTAGGGTTACTACGTAACTGTGTCATTAATTCCTTAACGGCTCTTTCAAGTTGAGAATCAGTTCCAATGGATAATGCTATGGCATTTGGCCTAACTTCAATATCTGGTGCTACACCTTTATTTTCTGCAATCCAATGATTGTTTATAGGGTGAAATACCGCGTTATCAGGTGCGCTTAAACCTCCACCATCAATAAGCGCATAATTTGTAGACGATTTTATCAGGCCTCCCGCCTCCCCAAGTTGGCATCCCAATTAATTTACCAACATTTTGCTGTCTAAAAAACCATGGAAAAAAGGCTCCATCAGAACCCGCAAGTTCATTTATCAATAATATTTTTGGGTCTAAAATTCCAGTAGGAAGTGTTAATGGTTTTCTATTAGGGACTTTATTGGTTAATCCTGCTCTAAGACTTCGTGTCATTGAGTCTACCATATAATCCACCTTCATTAAAACGTTCATTTATAATAGTACCTTCTTTGTCTTGTTGTGCAAAATAATACCTGCTAAAAGATACAAAATTGAGACCTCCAGTAAAGGGTCCCAAATATAGCCTAAGCGAGCATATGATAATTTATCTACTAATCTGCGGTTAACTTCAACTCAAGCGCATTGCTTTAACGAGTTTTCGCTGCGAATAGGCTCAACAATTTCTTGGCAATTACCTTTAAATTCTGGTTGTCTCAGTAATCTTGTGCCTTGAGCAAATGATAAAAACTTTGTTAGTAAAACTAAAATAGAAAAATAGAAAAATAGAAGACTTGATGAGGCGTTTATGATTGTGACTTCATAAGGGTGAGTTAATTAAATTGATTATAATCATGTTATAAAGTTGGAAATAACTTAATAGCCATTCTGTAATTTAATGCTGCGCTTCCAATGGTTTATCTAAAGACTTACCATATTCTTCTGTATAAATTTTAACTAAAGCCATAAAAATACTTATAAGTAAGGGGCCAAAAATCAAACCGATAAATCCAAATAATGGCACTCCTACAATAACACCTATAAGGGTAACTAAAGGATGTACATCATCGAGCTTTTGCAACACATACAAGCGAATAATATTATCAGTAGAACCGACAACGACCACACCATAAATTAAGATGCCCCATGCTTGAGCCGATTGGCCACTAGATAAGGTTAGTATAAAGACAGGAATAATGCCCACAAAAGTACCAATAAAAGGAATCATGGAACCAATGGTAACTATGACAAACCAAAATAACGGATCTTCAACTCCAAAAATTAAAAAACCAATTAACGCTATAATTCCTTGGGCTATGGCAACTAATGGAATTCCAATGGCATTCGATTTGACCATGGCTTGGACCTCGCTACCAATTTTAGAAATATTTTTATTATTCATTGGAATGTAGTTTTTAAGCGATTGCCTTAATTGCTTGCGATTGGTGAGCATAAAATAAAGCATAAAGTACATTAATCCTAAAGCAACAAGTAAGTTAAACGTACTGCCAGCCATACTTTGTACACTTTCAGAAAGCCAGGTGGTAATTGCTTCAGTGTCAATTTGAGAATTAATGTCAAAGCCCGTTTTAAATTTTAATTGGCCGACTTGATCTTTAAACGCATCAATAACTTTTTCACTATTACTAGCTACATCCGAAATTTTGTTGCCTAGCATAATTCCAAAACCCGTTAGAGGTACCATTATAATAATGAAGGAACTAAGCATCAAGGTTAATGCAGCTAGCGTAGGGTTCCAATTATATTCATTAACTAATCGTTTCATTAGTTTTCGAAGTAATATGTAAAAAGTAATTGCTCCCAAAACACCGCTCAAGTATGGTAACATTTCACGAAAAATCAAGCTACCAATGAGTAGGATTAATAGTAAAACAAATACTTGACGAATTATTTTAGGAGCAATTTGATTCATAGCGATAGCGTTTACAATAGTTCAAAGGTAATTGCAAACGGAATGGAAACGTGCTCTAAAACAATAAATTGTTAACGCAATTGGGTCGATTTATAAGGTAATCTCAACTTGATTATTTAAGATGTCATCAAAAGTTTCACGTTTTCTAATTAAATGTGCTTTTCCTTTATACCATAATACTTCTGCAGGTCTGTATCGCGAGTTGTAGTTGCTAGCCATAGAGTAACAATAAGCGCCTGCATTTTTAAAGCATAAAATATCTCCTTCATTTATTTCAGAAATTCGTCTGTTATTAGCAAACGTATCTGTTTCACATATATATCCTACTACAGAATAAAAACGCTCGCGTCCTTTAGGATTGGAGATATTTAGAATGTCGTGTTGAGATCCATAGAGCATTGGTCTTATTAAATGATTAAATCCGGAATCTATCTGAGCAAAAACCGTAGACGTGGTTTGTTTTACCACATTAACTTTAGCCAAAAAGACACCAGCCTCGCTCACTAAAAATTTACCAGGCTCAAAGGCTAAGGTTAAATCGTTGCCGTATGCTTTGCAGAATTCATTAAAACGTTTTGATAACTTGTCTCCTAATTCTTCAATATTAGTTTCAATATCACCGGTTGTGTATGGGACTTTAAAACCAGAACCAAAGTCAATAAATTTTAGTGTTTTGAAATTTTTTGCTGTTTCAAACAGAATTTCACTAGCATATAAGAATACATCAATATCTAAAATATCACTACCTGTATGCATGTGTATACCATTGATGTTCATTTTTGTGTTTTCTACAATACGAAGTAACAACGGGATTTGATGAATTGAAATTCCAAATTTGCTATCAATATGTCCTACAGAAATGTTCGTGTTTCCACCAGCCATAACATGCGGATTTATACGAATACAAACAGGAACTTTAGGGTGCTTCGTTCCAAATTGTTCTAAAATAGAGAGGTTGTCGATGTTAATTTGTACACCTAGTTTGGCAACCTTTTCAATTTCTTCTAAAGAGACACCATTGGGTGTAAATATGATATTTTCTGGTTTAAAGCCTGCTTTTAAGCCTAATTGGACTTCTTGTATTGAAACGGTATCAATACCTGATCCTAGCTTATTAAACAATTTTAAAACAGAAATGTTGGAAAGGGCTTTAACAGCGTAATTCAACTTTAGCTGTTTTACCTTACTAAATGCTTTTGTTAATCGTTTATATTGAGATTCTATTTTTTCAGCGTCATAAACATAAACCGGACTCCCAAAGTCTTTAGCAATCTGTAATAAGGTACTATCTTTCATTCTTTATCTTTCTTAAAATTATCTGGCGAAAATAGATGTAATCCATCCTATAAACATAAAAAATGAAAAAATATAGCTATTTTTACACAAAATGTTAAATAGTTAACAAAATGAAATAGGTATTTAAAAGTTAAATCGTCTTTTAAATCCTATTAAAACTTTGTAATACGAGAATGAAGTCGTTTCACGTGTTCTCAATTTTAGAGTTGTTTTCATTAAAATCATCAAAATTTAAACTTATGAAAACCATTGCCTCTTGTGTTCAAGATATTATAATTGCCAGCCCTTTTTTAGAAGAAGGCTTATCTCGAGAAATTATTAATTTTTCAGCTTTAGCAAAAGAGTTGAATGCACCAATCTCTGCCATGTTGCGAAAACCGGTAAAAGATGGTGCTATTATGATGGCTTTACGACGCTATCAACAGCCTTTAAATCTTGAAAATTCGAAAAAATTAAAGCAAGCCTTTACGGAATTAGGAGATATTACGGTCCGTTCTAATTTAAGTGATTTTACTTTTCAAAATTCAAAAACCTTAATTCATAGTCATTCTCAAATCTTGGAGACTATAAGCGAAAATCATCAAATTTTTTATGCTTTTACACGTGGTATGTTTGAAAGTAATATTATTATTTCAACTTCAGAAAAAGAACGCGTTCTCAAAGCATTTAAAGCTGAAACGCAAATTGGATTGCAAGAAAAACTGTCTGCAATTAGTATTTATTTACCCAAAGGGAATTCAAAAATTGTTGGCTTGTATTACCAGATATTTAAGCGTTTGGCTTGGGAGAATATTACCTTATATGAAGTAGTTTCTACAACAAATGAATTTACGATAGTGGTAGAAGACTATTTGGTTGATAAAGCATTTTCTGCTATAAAGCGTTTAATTGATTAAGAGAATTATACGCAAATAAAAATAGATATCGGTTGCCATACCTGAGTTGCCTTGTTAAGAGTTAAATCAATTTTAAAAACTATTGGTAAAAACTATTAGTATGCTTACTTTTGTACGACCAATAAATTTCTGATTAAAAATGAATTTACACGAATATCAAGGAAAAGAATTATTAAGCAGTTTTGGAGTACGTATTCAAAGAGGTATTGTCGCTCAAAGTGCTAAAGAAGCTGTTGATGCAGCAAAGCAATTAACAGCTGAAACTGATACAGGTTGGCATGTTATAAAAGCACAAGTTCATGCAGGTGGACGTGGAAAAGGTGGAGGCGTTAAGTTGGCTAAAAACCTTAAAGAGGTTGAAGAAATTGCAGGACAAATCATAGGAATGGATTTGGTAACACCTCAAACTTCTGCAGAAGGAAAACGTGTTCATCAAGTTTTAGTTGCTGAAGATGTTTATTATCCAGGTGAAAATGAGCCAGACGAATATTATATGTCTGTTTTATTAAATCGTGCTACAGGAAAAAATATGATTGTATATTCTACAGAAGGTGGAATGGACATTGAAACTGTTGCTGAAGAAACACCAGAATTAATACATAACGAAGAGATTGATCCTTCAACTGGTATATTACCTTTTCAAGCACGTCGTATAGCCTTTAACTTAGGGTTATCAGGTACTGCTTTTAAAGAAATGACAAAATTTGTAACAGCTTTATATACAGCTTACGATAAATCGGATGCGTCTTTATTTGAAATCAACCCAGTATTAAAAACTAGTGATAGTAAAATAATGGCTGTTGATGCTAAAGTTACTTTAGATGATAACGCATTATACAGACATAGAGATTTAGCTGAATTACGTGACTTACGCGAAGAGAATCCAATTGAAGTTGAAGCAGGTGCTTTAGGTTTAAACTATGTAGATTTAGACGGAAACGTTGGTTGTATGGTTAATGGTGCTGGTTTAGCAATGGCAACTATGGATTTAATTAAGCAAGCAGGTGGTGAGCCAGCTAACTTTTTAGATGTTGGTGGTACTGCTGATGCAGCTAGAGTAGAAGCGGCTTTTAAAATTATATTAAAAGATCCTGCTGTAAAAGCTATCTTAATTAACATTTTTGGTGGCATTGTACGTTGTGATAGAGTTGCTCAAGGTGTTATTGATGCTTACAAAAACATGGGTAACATTAATGTCCCAATCATTGTACGTTTACAAGGAACAAATGCGGATATCGCAAAAGAATTGATTGATAATTCTGGATTAGACGTTATGAGTGCAACTGAATTCCAAGAAGCAGCTGATAAGGTGCAACAGGTTTTAGCATAAGCATATATTGTTATTGTCCTGTTCTCTTTAAACAGACAGGTGAGATATAAAATAAAAAGAGCAACATTTACTGTTGCTCTTTTTTTATTTAGCTTGTTTTGACTCTCCTTTTTTAGGCATTGGGCCTCGTAAATGAATAATTAATCCATTAAGGAAATTTCTAAGAATTTGATCACCACATTCCATATATTTAGGGTGGTCTTCATTTCTGAACATCGCGTTCAGTTCACTTTTTGAAATTCTGAAATCTACCAATTCTAAGATTTTTACAATATCATCATCTCTTAACTTATGTGCTACTCTTAGTTTTTTGAATATGTCGTTGTTTGTCATTTTGTAAATTGTTTATGATCCGTTGAAGATAAGAATCTATGTTATTAATATTCGATTATTGTTATGTATTTGATGCCTCATTTTAAATTAACCATTGGTAGGCGTTACCAAAATGAGCTGACCAAAATTTTTCGTTATGTTGACCGCCTTCTATAGTGTAACTTTTAATCTGGGAATCTTTAAGACCCTTGGTTTTTAATAAGTTTAGCATCTGTTCTAATTTCGGAAGCATCGTTTCTCCTTCGTCTGTGCCAACTAAGAAATAAAACTTTGAAGTTTCAGGTATGTCAATAGCTTCAGCGAAATCAAAAATTTCAGGATTTATCCAGAATGAAGGTGAAAATACTCCTGCTTTACCAAATGTTTCAGGGTATTTTAAAACAGCATAAAACGATAGTAAACCACCTAATGAAGACCCGAAAATTGTAGTGTGTTTTGCATCTGCTAAAGTTCTATAAGCAACATCGATATGTGGTTTTAATGTGTTTTTAATAAAGCTTAAATAAGCATCACCTTGTCCTCCCCGTATTTTAGATTTTTAAATGGAGTTAGCTCATCTATTCGTTTTTCATTTCCGTGTTCTATTCCAATAATGATACTTTTATTTTCGGTTAGGTTGTCCATGTACTCATCAACTTCCCATTCTCCAGCATAAGCTGTTTTAGCATCAAATAAATTTTGTGCATCGTGCATATAAATCACGGGATAGGATTTATCTGAATTTTCGTAATCTGTAGGTAAATACACCCAAATTTTTTTTACATAATCTAATTGAGGAGATGTAATTGAAAAGGTTGTAATGTGTTGTTGTATAGTGTTTTGAGATGTTGTTTGTGTTGAAAAAAATGCTGAAATCAGCAAGTATATATACTTTAATTTCATGGTAAAAATGATAAATTAGAGTGATAAAAGTTTAAAAAAACCGACTAAGTACATTTAATTTTTCGACAAGATACATTATATCAACGACAATAAAATAAACTACCTCTTTAACTTTACACTATAAATTAATCCCCATTAAATCATGATTAATCGTGTTGAAAAACTGAGTTTGCTTTCCGAGATGATTGCATTCGCTCAAACAGATGAAAATATAAAATCTATTGAATATAAATTTTTATATAGTATTGCTAAGCAGTTAGAGATTTCAAAAGAAGATTTTAAATACCTCTTTGAACATCCTGTAACGTATGTACATTTAAAATCACATAGCGAACGCATTGTTCAATTTCACCGATTAGTATTGCTTATGAATCTCGATCATAAAGTGGCACCAAAACAATTGGTTAAAATTCACAATTTTGGATTACGAATGGGATTAAGTCATGAATCAATTAACCGCGTTCTAGATTTAATGGATAGTTTTCCTAATAAAATTGTACCACCAGATTTCTTGATTGATATTTTTAAAGTGCAGTATAACTAGTTTTCAGTATCTAGTATTCAGTTTGCAGTCTCAATGGTAATTTTAAAAAGCTATCCTATTTAAATATATGCTTAATTTTTAGAACAATCTCTCTGTGAATCTTTGTGCCTTCTCTGTGTAACAATTTCAGTTTTAGTCTCAGTTTTTAATTTTGAAATTTAGTTATTGAGTTTCGGAATGTTTTCTTCTTCGGAACTTTATGTGAAATCTTCCAATCTTCCGTCAATTTTTTTTAGTTTCATTCCTCACACTTTTTACTGACCACTGACTACTGACCACTGTTTTACACCTTTAACTTCTCTAACTTACTCTGATAGGCTGTAATTTCATCTCTAAAACGAGCGGCTTCTAAAAAGTCTAAAGCCTTTGCAGCTTGTTCCATTAATTTGCGTCGTTCTCTAATTTTCTTTTCGAGTTCTTCTTTTGTTAAATATTCGCTTTCTGGTTCTGCAGCTATCTGCGCATCTAATTCTGTCCGATAAGTACTTACAGAGTTTTTAGTTAATGCACTGTCTAAACTCTTATTTAAAGCTTTAGGTACAAGATTGTGTTTTGTGTTGTATGCAATTTGTTTTTCACGACGATAATTAGTCTCATCAATAGTTTTTTGCATGCTTTTTGTAACTTTATCAGCATACATTATAGCTTTTCCATTTAGGTTTCTTGCGGCTCTACCAACAGTTTGTGTTAGTGAACGCGCAGATCTTAAGAAACCTTCTTTGTCAGCATCTAAAATAGCAACTAGTGATACTTCAGGTAAATCTAAACCTTCACGTAGTAAATTCACACCTACCAAAACATCAAAAACGCCTTTTCGTAAATCTTGCATTATTTCCACACGTTCCAAAGTATCTACATCACTATGGATGTATCGGGTTCGTACCGAAATTCGAGTGAGGTATTTCGTCAATTCTTCCGCCATTCGTTTGGTCAACGTGGTGACTAAAGTCCGTTCGTCTTTTTCTACACGATTTTGAATTTCTTCAATTAAATCATCAATCTGATTTAGACTTGGTCTGACTTCAATAATAGGATCTAATAATCCTGTTGGACGAATGACTTGCTCTACATAAACTCCATCTGTTTTTTGCATTTCGTAATCTGCAGGAGTCGCAGAAACATAGATTACTTGATTTTGAAGTGCTTCAAACTCTTCAAACTTTAAAGGTCTATTATCCATGGCGGCTGGTAATCGGAAACCATAATCAACTAAGTTGACTTTTCTGCTTCGGTCACCTCCGTACATGGCATGGACCTGTGAAATGGTGACGTGACTTTCATCAATGACCATTAAAAAATCATCTGGAAAATAATCCAATAAACAGAAAGGTCGTGTTCCTGGAGACCTACCGTCTAAATATCTTGAATAGTTCTCAATACCCGAACAATATCCCAATTCTCGAATCATTTCTAAATCGAATTCCGTACGTTCTTTAAGGCGTTTGGCTTCAAGATGTTTACCTATATCTTTAAAGTAATCGTATTGTTTTACTAAATCGTCTTGTATGTCTTTTATGGCACCATTCAACACATCAGGAGAGGTCACAAACATGTTTGCAGGATAAATGTTTAGGCGATCATAGCGTTCTATGATTTCGTTAGATCTAGCATCAAAAGCTTCAATTTCTTCAATTTCATCACCAAAAAAGTGAATTCTGAAGGCATGATCAGCATAACCAGGAAACACGTCTACGGTGTCACCTTTTATTCTGAAGTTTCCATTTTTGAATTCAGACTCTGTTCTAGAATATAAACTTTGAACCAGTTGATGTAATAATTTAGTACGAGAAATAACCTGATCTCGTTCTAGAGATATGACATTTTTTTGAAATTCCACAGGATTTCCAATACCATATAAACAAGATACTGATGCTATCACAATCACATCACGACGACCTGATAGTAGGGACGAGGTGGTGCTTAAACGCATTTTTTCGATTTCTTCGTTGATAGATAAATCTTTCTCTATATAAACACCTGAAACCGGAATATAGGCCTCGGGTTGGTAATAATCGTAGTACGACACAAAATACTCAACAGCATTCTCAGGAAAAAACTGTTTGAATTCGGAGTAGAGTTGTGCGGCCAAAGTTTTGTTATGCGCCAAAACCAAAGTTGGTCGTTGCACTTCTTCAATAACATTGGCAACGGTAAAGGTTTTACCAGAACCAGTAACACCCAAAAGCGTTTGGTACTTTTCGTTATCGGTAATCCCTTTTGCTAGTTTTTTTATAGCTTGTGGCTGATCACCAGTAGGTTTAAATTCAGATTCAATTTTAAATCGCATATTGCAAAGTTACAATAAAGCGCTTATAGTTGAATTGTGAACTGCGTTACAATTGCGTTAAAATAAAGCGGACTTCAAGATTTGAATTCTGAAGTCCGTTTTATAGATATTTAGATTAACTACACTTTATATCTCTTAATGCTTTAAAGCAAAATGGCCTCTAAGTTCTTCTCCATTTTTTAATGTAATTAAATACCAGAAATCATTTGATTCTAACATTTTACCATTGTAATAGCCATCCCAAGAATATTGTGAAGGGATTAATTGCTTAATAAGTTTACCATATCTATTAAATATAAGTATTTCTTTTACTATACGGTTTCTATCAATAACGGTCCACAAATCATTATCACTATCATTATTTGGTGTGAAAAAGACAGGGATAAATAGGTCGACTTCAATTTCAAAGGAAAGGGATTTAATGATGCAGCCATTAAGATCAGTGACATGTAACGTATGAATACCTTCTGAAAGATCATTAAAAATATTAGAGGTCTGTTGACTAGAATAATCTATAGCATATAAATAGTCGATAGTTAAATCGGACATCGTTACGATAAGTGTACTGTTACTTATTGAAATATTAGATTCATCGAGTGTAAAATCTACTGCTTCATTAATAGTAATGTCAAAACTACTTTCATTAGAGCAAGTATTTGGGACTGTTCCTATTTCGTTGTAGATGTATAAGGTTTGTGAATTGGTAATGACATCTCCAGCATTTAATTGCGTTCCTGTCCCATTGGTGCCTGTAAAATAGTTGCCATTAGTTAGTGCAGGCAATGTGTATTCTAAACATTCCGTTTGATTAGCCATGGTGTCTACATTGGGAGCCCCTGTGATTGTAACATCAAAACTACTTTCGTTAGTACATGTATCTGGTGCTGTACCTATTTCGACATAAATATAGATGGTTTGTGAAGTCGAAATAATATCACCAGCATTTAGTGGAGTTCCTGTGCCATTGGTGCCAGTGAAATAATTACCATTGGTAAGAGTAGGTAAGGTATAAGAGCCACACTCGGTTTGATTCGAAAGTGTATCCACATTAGGAGTCCCACTCACCGTAACGTCAAAACTACTTTCGTTTGAACAATTATTGGGGGCAGTACCTATTTCATTATAAATATAAATGGTTTGATCTATTGAAATCACATCACCAGCATTAAGTTGTGTTCCTGTACCATTAGTGCCTGTAAAATAATTGCCATCCGTTAGTGCCGGTAACGTATAACTAGTACAGACTGTTTGGTTAGCAATGGTATCGACATCTGGAGTTCCGGTAATCGTAACGTCAAAACTACTTTCGTTTGAACAATTATTGGGGGCAGTACCTATTTCATTATAAATATAAATGGTTTGATCTATTGAAATCACATCACCAGCATTAAGTTGTGTTCCTGTACCATTAGTGCCTGTAAAATAATTGCCATCCGTTAGTGCCGGTAACGTATAACTAGCACAGACTGTTTGGTTAGCAATGGTATCGACATCTGGAGTTCCGGTAATCGTAACGTCAAAACTACTTTCGTTTGAACAATTATTGGGGGCAGTACCTATTTCATTATAAATATAAATGGTTTGATCTATTGAAATCACATCACCAGCATTAAGTTGTGTTCCTGTACCATTAGTGCCTGTAAAATAATTGCCATCCGTTAGAGCAGGTAACGTATAACTTGAACATACAGTTTGGTCTGAAAGCGTATCTACGGCTGGATTATCGATATTTAGTTGAGCAGCATTTGTAATTAACAAACAAGAATCGTAGGTGACTTCACAGTAGTATTGATTTCCGTTAAAACTTATAGGGGCATTAGTGATCTCTAATGCGCTAGTTTGAGAGTTAGAATATGGACTAACATTTGGGACATCTGCCCAATTTCCTGAAGCATCAAGAACTTTCCACTGGTATAGGAATATACTATTATCTAAAGATGTATTAAAGATTACAGTACCATTCTCACAAATGGTTTGGGTAATTGGGTCTATAATATCTGGAATGTTATTTGTAATTGGATCTGCTGTATGTGATCCTAAATCGGAACAATTTTCACTAGATGCAATAGACCAATCGTTACTATCATAAGTTGTTTGTGGTATTGGTGCATCCGCATTTCTAATCACAGTATAGCCTCTTTCATCAGGCGAGTTTACAACATCAATAAGGATTCCGTTTTTAAAGAGTTTGAATTCATCATTATCATTAATTCCTGTAGGGATATTGAAATCCACATCTAGTGGCGAACAATTGGTGCCACTTCCCATTTGAATGATAAAAGTACTTAATGGTGGAATTGTCCCTACAATGTCACTAAAGATATTGTTAGGTGTCGCATTTCCGACATCACCATAGCGTTCTATGACATAAATATTGTCTATTACCACAGGAGCGTTTGTAGGGTTATAAAGCTCTATAACCGCATAGTCACCACTGTTGGCATCATATATTTCCGAAATATAAATATCGGCAGAATCACAATCTGAAGTTATCACCGTAAAATCTGTAGAAGACGTGCCTGTACAGCCACCATTGCTTATAATAGAAATGCTAGACGTAGTGCTTGTGCCAGCAGGTATAATCGCGGTAATTTGAGTATTATTTATAATGGTGAATGTGGTAGTAATTCCATCAATAGAAACAGAAGCAGCATCGTTAAAATTACTACCATTAATTGTAATTAATGTGTTTTCTGGTCCACTCGAAGGTGTAAACGTATTAATAATTGGAGCAGGACAAAAGCTGTTGTCTGTTATAACATCGCTTCCCACTGTGGCATAAGCGTTTGTTATAAAAATTAAACTTAAGACGTAGGTATACTGAATTAATAAATTAATGCGCTTCATTGCTTCAAATTAAACGTTTAAAAAGGGTTTTATTTATTTAGATAAACCCAACCTGTATAAGGTTTAGACCTTGTATTTGGCTCATTTAAATATAAGACATAAAAATAAGTGCCTACAGGTAGTACTTTATCTGTATGCATTGCTCCTTTGTTTGCGATTCCGAACCATTTCTTAGTATTGTTTCCTTCAAAAACTAAAGTGCCATAGCGGTTATAAATTTCTAATTTATGATTGGTGTAGACGTCATAGAGACCTTGAATGTTAAACCATTCATTCTTGTTATCATTATTAGGTGAAAACCCATTTGGTATAATTAATTCTTCTGCTAAAGCTGCAATGTCAAAACTGATGGATTTAGTAATACAGCCGTTAGCGTCTTGTACGTATAAAGTGTGTGTACCTTCTGTAATATTTGTAAATGTATTTTCACTTTGAAAACTTGAGCCATCAATAGCGTATTCATATGCTATTGATGTATCAGACATGGTTATCGTTATAGAATCCTCATTGATTTCAATATTTGAATCCGTTAGCGAGAAATCTGTAGAAGGATAAATTGTAACATCAAAACTACTTTCGTTATTACATGTATCTGGAGTTGTACCAATTTCATTAAAAATATAAATGGTTTGTGAGGTTGAAATAATAGCGCCTGCACTAAGTTGTGTGCCTGTGCCATTGTTTCCTGTAAAATAGTTACCATCTGTAAGGCTCGGTAAAATAAACTCAGAACAGATAGAAATGTCAGAAAGTGTATCTACATTTGGAATTCCAGTTACGGTTACATTAAAACTGCTTTCGTTAGTACAAATATTAGGGGCAACTCCAACTTCGTTATAAATATAAATCGTTTGCGAAGTTGAAATAATAGCACCAGCATTTAAAAGTGTTCCATTTCCGTTAGCTGCTGTATAATAATTTCCATTAGTGATACTTGGTAGCACATATTCTGAACAAACAGTTTGATCAGCTAAGACACTTACAAGTGGATTACCACTAATAGAAACGGTGAAGCTAGATTCGTTTTGACACGTATTAGGTGGAGTGCCAGATGTATTAAAAATATAGATGGTTTGAGACGATGTTATAATATCTCCAGCATTAAGTTGCGTTCCTGTGCCGTTAGTTCCTGTATAATAATTTCCGTTTGTTAACGCAGGTAAGATATAGTTAGAACATACAGTTTGGTTTGGCAACGTATCGACTTCAGGATTTGAAACCTCAAGTTGTGCTGCATTTGAAACAAGGTTACAACCTGTAGATGATAGCATACAGTAATATTGTAATCCATTAAAACTAGCAGGAATATTAGTAATTGTTAATGTGTTGGTGGTAGCACCAGAATAATTACTATCGTTACTAAGGTTTAGCCAGTTTCCTGAAGCGTTAAGAACACGCCATTGGTAAGAATACGATCCTGAACTTACAGCAATTGAAAAGGTTGTTGTACTGTTTTCACAAACGTCTTGATTGTTAGGATGTGTAATGTTTGGAGTAGAACTAGCATCAGCAGTATGTAATCCTAAGTTAGAGCAATCTTCATCCTCTAATAATAACCATTCGTTAAGATTAAATGTTGTACTTGGTGCGGTGGCATCTGCATTTCTAATAAAGCTGTAACCTATTTCATCATCGGTGTACATCACATCAATGATAGCCCCATTTTTAATTAATTTGATTTCGTCATCTTCATTAATACCTGCAGCTACAGATGTCCCAGCGGTTAAGCCACTACATGTATTACCAGTACTACCCATTTCAATAATATAAGTACTAAGTGGTGCTATGGTGCCGACTAGTGGTATTGTGGCACTTGGCGCGGCATTACCAATATCTCCAAAACGTTGTACTTCGTAAACTGTATTTAGACTTATAGCCGTATTGGTTGGGTTGTAAAGTTCTATAACGCCATAGCTTCCTCCATTAGAATCATAAACTTCAGAGATATAAATCTCATCGGCAGAATTACAATCCGAATTTAATAAGGTGAAACTAGCAGTGGTTGTAGTGTCACATCCGCCAGAAGTCGTAAGCCTTATGTTAGACGTATCAGGAGTTCCAGAAGGGACAATAATTGAAATTTCGGTATCACTTAGTATTGAAAAGCTAGCAGTTAGACCATTAAAATCTACTGTTGTTGTCGTGTCGAAATTACTTCCATTAAGTGTGATTTCGGTGTTTACAGGTCCACTTGATGGATTAAAGGTGTTTATGATTGGTGCCGGGCAAACTATGCTTTCAGCGTTGTAGCTTGTGTAATTTGTGTTGTTAATTAAAAAATAACCATTAAAAATTAAAACGAGGGGAAAGAGTAAAAAAATATAATTCTTCATTTAGTATAGATAAAAATAGTTGACAAAAATATGTAATAAAATACTTTTATTTGTTAAGTAATAGTTACGCTAATTTTTGTTCAAATAAGGGTTGAGTTAGTTATCACAAAAATAGAAGATTAAGTGATAACTCAAAATGTGAAGCTATTATTATAGTGAATAGGGAATCAGGTATTTAGCTGTTTTTGTCTTTTTTTACTTCTTGTGTTCTGTTTTTAAAACACTAGATATGAGATTTTTTTTTCTATCTGAATACAAGAAAACAGAAGATAATCTTTTAGTTTAGAGCATTGGCTGCTCTCATAAATCTATAATTTGAACCATTATAGGTCTATCATCATATCGATATAAACCTAAAATGTTGTGTTTTAGGGGGAAAGTATAATTGAAAACAATGAGACCTAAAAACGAACTATCTCCGCAATGCAAAATGGCCAGTATAAGTTTTGCCATCATAAAAATTAGCGACAAACCAATAATCATCGCTTGGAAGTGGTTTTCCTTTGAGCATTCCATTCCAACTTCGATTTGAAGCCGTTAATTGGGTCATCAATTTACCGTAACGATTATAAATCTGAATCGCTGCTATTTGGTCAAATTGTGCATTAGTACCAATCACTTGCCATGTTGGGTTGTCGTCATCTCCATTTGGAGTAAAGAATTTTGGGAACCCTAAGACTGAAATGATTTCTTCTTGAGTACCACAACCATTTTTATCTCTTATATATATGGTATGGAAGCCTTTAGAAACATTTGTAAATACAAAATGATCTTGGTAAGGTCCATTGATGTCATCCAATGCGATTTCGTAATCTCCTTCACCAGAAAGCGAAATGGTTATAGTGTTATTAGGTGTTACACCAATTACGTTGATACTTTCTATTATTGCTAACTCTGAGGCTAATACTGTAATTGTTCTACTAGAAGAACAGCCATTAGGATCTGTAACAATTACCGTATAAACACCTGGCTCTGTAACATCATAAAATAAGGTGTTGACGGGAGTTGTGGTACCATTAAAAAGCCATTCGTAATAATAGTTGTTGGGTAAATCATTAAGCACACCACCATATATAGTAAGTGGTTCAGGGAATGCATTTAAACAATATAAAACGGTTTCATCAGCTTCTAATACTGGAGTATAAAGGACATTAAGGTTTACTGTAGAGATACCATAGCACTGGTTGTTATCTGTGATTTTTACGTAAATCATTTGGGTATAGGCTATCGTGTTTTCAAAACTATCAGATAATTGATTAGATTCGTTCAAAGCATCTTCTTCTGTTTCGTAATAACGGACTTCAGCTCCTATCGGAATTTGATTTTGAATAGAGGTTTGAATATTAGATAAATCAAAAGCGGTAAATCCATCTATAACCGCGCCATCACAAGCTTCAAGATTAGGAATATATATCGTGTTATTTGACGTTTGTAATTCTAATTCTACAATGTCAAAACAATTTGCTTGATTAATAATCCTAGCATAAACAGTTTGAAAAGGAACCGTATTCTGAAATGCTTCAGGATTTGTAATGGGGTTTATATTTGCAATGGCATCTGATTCGGACAAGAAAAAGGCATCAACAAGGATGTCTTGATTTCCATTGATTAAATCAAAGGAGGCATCAAATAAATCATACATTGATAACCCATCTTGGTTACTATCACATTCAATTAAAATAGAATCAACTCCAATAGGTAACGGTGCGTATTCAATTAGAACTTCCCCATATGAAATACATCCATTGGCTAAAGTGACTTCAACGTTGTATACCCCAGGTTCTGTAACGGTATAACTATCACATGTTACACATCCTGAAGCCCCTTGAATCAAGACATCATCTTTATACCAATCGTAAGTATTCTGACCATCTTGATATGCATTAAGCTCAACTGTTTCGCCTTCACAAAGTGCATTATTTGTAGCAAGTAGTAAATTTGGTCCTAAATCTGAAGAGAGTTCAAAACTGCCAGCCTCTAAAAAAACGGCAGAATCGTATCTGTAATTCTGCTCATCAGCAATGACTAATTTGACATGGTAGGTTGTATTTGGTTCTACATTTGCTGTAGCGGTTAAGATAGCAGTCTGACCATTAAAATTAATGGGAGCAGTGCTATCATTATAATTACCAAAATAGGTTTCATTTTCTGGGGGACAACTACCTGGGACACCTGGCATTACAGTCGTAACTTTAACAGGAGTGTCTGTGTCCGGAACTAAGGCTATATTTTCATATTGCTGCTGTCCGGTTGCCGGCTTAATTAAAAAGCCAAATAAATCGGAATATTGACAAGTATTAGAATTATTTTCTTGATACTCTTCTGAGGCAAAAATATATCTAAAACTTACCTGTGAGGCAACTGAGGTAAACTCAAATTCCAAAATGGTAGCGTTTGTTGTTGCAGATTCATTTAGAGCATTTTCTAAATCAATATCTCCAATCCAATTCGGCGCATCATCATCACTTAAGTTGTCATTTGGTCCAGGGACATTTGTTAACCTTCCCGTACTTAAAACAATACCACTTTCAAAAGGAAATGTTGAGCCTGAAGCATCAAAATAACCATAGCTTTGATCTGCACCGCCAAAATCACCGCCTACCACATTCGTTACAGTGATATTGCTTATGCAATCACTATCAATTAAAATGTTCTCTATAAGTTGTTGTGGAGTATAGGTTTGACTGTCTACTGAAATATTTTGAGCATAATTCAATAGAGAAAATAAAAGGACAATAGCCTGTAGTATATGCTTCATTTTCATTTTAAGGGACTGCAAAGATACACTTCTATGGATTATCTAAATTGTAATACGATGTTAAAAAAGATGATAGGTTTTTATTAACGACGAAGCGCAAAATGGCCTTTCACATCAAAAGCGATATTGCCTTGTTTTATTTCTGCTAAAAACCAATAATCCGTAGCTGGCATGTTGTAACCATTATAAGTACCATCCCAGCCTTGTGTACTAGACCCTAACTGTTTGATTAATTTGCCATAGCGATTAAATATATAAACAATACTTCCGGGCAGTGTTTCTATACCTATAATATGCCATGTGTCATTTTGTGTATCTCCATTGGGCGTGAAAAAAGGCGGAGCATCCACGACAACAACTTCTTTGGTGACTTCGGCACAACCGTTAAGATCAATAATTCTGACAGTATGGTAGCCTAAGGAAACATTTTGAAAAACATTAGATTCTTGTGGTTCTCCATTGTCTAAGATGTAGAGGTAATTTCCAATACCAGTAATGGTTATCGTAATATTATTGGGATCAGAAAAATCAACAGTTTCTGCAAGTTCTATAGTTGCTGATTCTGAAGCTGAAACATTAAACGTACGTGTTGTGATACATCCATTTTCGGAAGTCACGGTGACTGAATAGGTGCCGATTTCTGTGATTTCGATTTCAGGACTATTTTGATTTGTAGACCACGCATAGGTGTCTGTGGCATAAAATGTATGAGCTGAAACCACTAAAGGTAAATTATCGATACAAACCACTTGATCTGGGATATTAACAAACGGTTTCCGATTGACGATTAATGAAAATTCAACAAGATCAAAACAACCCGTTGCCATGTTTTCAATACGTGCCGTAATAACTTCATTGTTAAATCCATTGTAAGCTTCGTCGTTTATTGGGCTTAAACCGTCTATAGCTTCAAGGGTGTCATTAAAGTAGGTCACGCTAAAGTTTGATGGATTTTGAAAGCCTAAAACACTTGCTGTTTGTTGATTTAAATTGAACTCAAAATACCCATCATAGTCATCATCACAAGCAATGATATTTTGTGGTTGATTGGCCACAGGTAGTGGGTTAACGTTTAATTCAAATGGATAAATATAAAAACAATGTGTGGTGCTATATTCTACACGCGCAAAAATGATATCCGTTGTACTTGTATAAATATAAGTGGTGTCTAGCGCATTTTGGTTGGCAAGGGCGTCAGCTTCTGAAGTAAAATAACGAAAGAGCACATTGTAATTTGTATCAACAATAATGTCATTTATAGTCGTTAAATCGAAACTGTTGTCTTCATTTTCGCAAATATCAAATATTTCAAAGGAGTTAGTCGCTGGAGGAAGATTTACATTTAATTCTAATGGTACATAAGTGAAGCAATCGGCTACCGAATTAAACACCTTTATGTATACGGTTTGTGGATTGCTGATGTTAGAATAGTTTTCAGGATTTAATATGGGATTATGATCAATTTGTAAATCGTCTATTGATGTAAAATATGAGATGATAGTATCCGGATTTGGTGTTGTAAACAAATCATCTTCAGCTGCTGTTAAATCAAAAAGTGTAATGGCATCATAATTTGTGTCACATTCTAAAAGTGGTTCTGGAATGTCTGGATGCGGATTTACAATTAATGTGAAATCTGTTAAACTATAGCAACCTGTGTTATTGTTCTCAATTCGAACATTAATTTGCTGTTGATTTGACGTTGTAAAAGGGGATGTAATTGGGTTCTCTCCAGCTTCGGCATCACTAAGATTTAAATGATAAGTTACTGTAAAGTCAATTGAGGTTTGTGTGCCTAAAATGATATCCGTTTGAGATTCTAAATTAAAAGATGAAATGCCATCATTAGAATCGTCATCACAAGTCTGAATATCATTTGGGGTATTTATAATTGGAGGAGGGTTAATTTGAAGTATAAAATCATACACAAAAAAGCAACCCGTATCTGGATGTTCAATACGAACAAAAATAACATCGTTTAGCGTTTGATAATTATAATTTAAAGCTAATGGATTGATACTGTTTAGCGCATTATTGTAGCTTTCAAAATATGATAAAGTAGCTTGTGTTCCTGGATTAATTAAGACCGATTCAATTTCCGAAAGGTCAAAACTATTTGTTGGATTACCACAAATTTCATAAACTTCAAAATCATTAAACGGTGGTGGAAGGTTCACAATTAAATCTAGTGGAACATTAACAAAGCAATGACTAAGTGTATTGGTGATTTTAACGTATGCGGTTTGCGGATTGCTAATATTATTATAGTTTTCAGGATCTAGGATCGGGTTGGTATTAGTTTCTAAATCATCAATAGATTCAAAATAAGAAATCTCTATATTATCTTGTCTTACTCCGAGTATTTCAACTTCAGAAACTGTTAAATCCCAAGTCAAGATGCCATCGTAGTTATCATCACAGCGCGCAATTGGAGTTGCGGAATTCACCACTGGAGCTGAAATAACATTGATATCGAAAGTTGAAATACCAATACAATAATTGCCATTATCAACTCTAGCGTAGAGGTCTTGTGGGTTTGTTGAATTTGTATAAATTAATGGTACAGGGTTATTATTGTTAGTCGCATCAAAAGCGGATTCATGAAATGTAATATCTAAAGTTTCTGGACTACCAGCGACCATTTCGGCAATCTTATCATTTAAATCAATTGTTATAAAGCCATCATTACTGATATCATCACAAACAAAAATACTTGTCGCGGCATTAAAAATAGGAATAGATCCAACTTCTATTTCAAACGAAGAGGTACCAAAGCAATTAGAATCCGTAACGCTTTCTACTCTAATATAAATAGTTTGAGGGCTAGAGGTATTGTTGTAGATTGCATATTTGTCAATACCATTAATCCCAGCAAGGGCATCAGCTTCGCTTTCGTAATAAAGCACCTGTTTATCGGGTTGTCCATTAAGGATTTCTTCATCTTTTAGATAGAAATAAAAATCAGCAACTCCCGTGATATCGGCTTCACAATTTTCAAAATTTGTAATTGGAATAAATTCTGGCAAGGTATTTATATAAGTATAAAAACCAGAAAGACTATAACAACCTGTAGTTTCATTTTCAACTCTAGCGTAAATGTATTGTGATGTCGTTGCATAATTTTCAGGATTGCTAATCTCATTTTCACCTTCAATAGCAGAAGTATAGTCTGTGTAAAATGTGATTTCGTAACCAGCAGTAGAGGTTGTAATTTCAGGAATTTTCGATTCTAAATTGACATCATAAATACCATCGGCATTATCATCGCAAATAATTATAGGTTCGGGATACATAATTATTGGTGCAGGTACAACATGGACTTCTAGAGTAGAAATATCATAACATTCCGTTTGTGCATTGGTTACTCTTATGTAAAATAATTGAGGATTGCTGGTGTTATAAACATATTCTGGAAGTATGTTTTCATTATTAATTGCATCTTCTTCCGTAAGATAATATTTCACATTTGCGGCTTGTACACCTTGACGCGCAATGCTATCAAATGTGTCCATAATTAATGTAGTATAACCATCGCTATCTTCATCACAATAGTCAGTAACTTGAGGTGTTAAGACAACGGCTGGTGCAATTTCTAAGGCAATATCTACAAATCCCGTACATTCTCCATCGGCTAAAGTAGCATATAGAATTGTGCCATTGTTAATAACATTAAACGGAACGGATTTGTCTAGTAAATTGCTGTCGTTTGTTCGATCATCTGCGGTGTTATAAAATGAAACTTCAAATTCATCATAGCCATCTTTGAGGTCCATTTCAACAGCATTCAAATCAAAATTGGCAATACCGTCATTGGATATATCATCACAAACAATAAAAGTTGTGTTTGAAAACGTTGTTTCAATAATATTAGAATGTAGTTCTAATTCTATAATGGTATTACATCCTGTTATAGGATCTTGAACGCGTATATAGAGTATTTGAAAATTTGGAGTTGTGTTTATATAATTTTCCGGATCTGCTATGGGATTCGTGTTACTTAAAGCATCGTCATTAGTGATATGAAAGCTAACATCTAAACCTGTGAGACCTTGCAAAACATCATCAACAACGGTCGTTAAATCAAAAGCTTCAAAACCATCGTCATCTTGCTCACACGCATTAATCCATTGATTGTCTAAATTAATATTAGGGATGTCTTGTAATTCGACAGAAATTGTAGTTGTAGAAAAACAACCTGTAAGGGCATTGTAGATTCTAACATAAAGGGTTTGAGAAATATTAGCATTTGAATATGGAGAGAAAATGGGGTTAATACCTAAATCTGCTTCGGGTGCCGAATAATGATAAGAGACATATAAATTAGTATTTCCGTTTATAATTTGGTCGTTAGCAACAGTTAAATCGACGAAGGTAAAACCATCTAAAGTCGGATCTTTACATACGACAATCGGGTCTGGATCCTCATAATCTGGTTTTTCATTTACAACTAAATTGAAAGTGGAAAATGCCAAACATCCATTAACAGTATCTTCAATTCTAACATAAATAGGTTGTGGTGACATTGTATTTTGAATAGGTCCTAGAATAGGATTACTACTGTTTTGAGCAGCTTCATTTGTGTAGTGGTAGCTAATACTATAAGTTGAAGGAGGCACAGAAGCAAGTACTTCGTTGTCTTTAATTGAGAGGTCAAAAGTTTCTATGCCATCATTAGACTCATCGTCACAATAAATAATATCTGAAATTTGAGTTGAAGGTTGTTCTGTGTTGAGCGTAACTTCAACGTTGTCTTCTATGACACAAGAGGTGGCGTTGAGTTGTATAGTGATTTCAACACGATACGTGCCAGAAGATTGTGCTTCTAATGTTGGATTATTTTCGCCAGCGATAAGTGTACCATTTTGAAACCAGCTATATGAAGCTTGCGGATTTTGGATATCTCCATTTAATAAGACAGCATCTCCACATGTAATAATATCTGGACCAAGATCAACATTAGCATTAAAACTATTACCTTCAATAAAAACGGCTGAGTCAAAGTTATTATCGGTTTGATCTGCAATAATTAGCTTAATTTCATATTCTATATTGGGTTGAATTCCTGCGGTTGCCGTTAATACTGTTGTTCTTCCGTTGTAATTTGTATCTCCGACATTATAACCTTCAAAAAAAGCTTCATTTTCTGCAGCACAAAATCCCTCAATTTGGTCGTGAATCGTACTTGTGTTTACGGGTGTCGATGAGCCAGGAACTAGTGCTATGTTTGAATATGGCTCTGAAGATCCTGCTTTTCGAATTAAAAAAGCAAATCCATCCGAATAAAAACAAGGGAATTCTTGTTGGTATTCTTCTGAAGCTAATAAGTAATTAAATTGAATTTGATTAGCTACAGAAATAAAGTTGAATTGTATGGAGGTTGCATTTTGAGTATTTGTTATGCCTAAAGCATTTTCTAAATCGATATCGGTTTGCCAAGTGTCATCACCTTCATTTAATGGATTACTGTTTAATATATTTCCAGCAGAGTTTACATTTCCAGTGGTTAGTAATATTCCATTTTCAAAAGGGAAATTAGAATCTGAACGCTCAAAATAACCATAACTATTAAAGCCATTTATTGAACCATTAATACTAGATGAGATGTTAGATATTTCAACGCAGTTTTGACCTAAATTTTGTTGAATAAGTTGTTCTAAAGGTAAAGTATCATCTGTTGTTATTTGCTGAGAATAGCTACAATAAAATCCAATAAAAGTAATAACGAAAGAAAATATGTAATTTAATTTCACGGTTTTGATTTATAAAAAAAAGATAGATTAAATAGGTCTAGCTTCTAACAAAGCTATTTAAGAGATAAAAAGTAGCTAAAAAATGCCTTGTATTATGGATTTGTAGGGTAAGCTACCTTTTTAATTGATGAATAACCTCTTATGAGTGTATGAGGGGGATGCGGTTAAAAAAATTAGCGCTTAAGTGTAAAATGTCCTTTTACTTGAAATGCCTTTCCATTCTGAATTACATCGGCAATAAACCAATAATCACCTGCTGGCATTTTTTTACCGTTATAAGTTCCATCCCAACCTAAAGTTGTATGATTGAGTTGTGTCATTAATTTTCCGTAACGATCAAAAATATGGATTACTGTTCCTGGTAAGGTTTCAACTCCCGCAATATGCCAAGTGTCAAAATCCCCATCATCATTGGGTGTCAAATGTTTAGGTGTATCTATTACAAAAACCTCTTTAGTCATACTTGCACAACCATTTTGATCTATAATTGCGTAACAATCTGTGATGGTGTTTTTTTACTCTAGCATAGATGATTTCATTATTGTAAGCGAGATGGTCCGTATTAAGTGGCTTTAGATTTTCAATGGCTTTGACTTTAGCGTCGTAGTATGTAATTGAAATGTTTATAGCACTTTGATTGCCTAATATAGATGTGTTTTGCGGTGTTAAATCTAATTCTTCATAGTATCGTAGACCATTAAATTATTTGGCTGGCTATGTGATTTAAAAGAACAACCAATTGAAAAGGATACACAACGTAGTATTTTGTAGTACAAAATGAAATTCGTTATCAAAGATCTTTTAAATATAACAAATCCCCTTACCATAAAGTAAGGGGATTGTTAAGAATAATAATTGATTGTAGTAGGCTTTAATGTTTCAATGTAAAATGACCTTTTACTTCAAAAGCAATAGAACCGCGATGTATTTCTGCAGTGTACCAAAAATCGCTTGTTGGTAGTATGTGACCATTATAATACCCATCCCAACCAGGAGAACTAGAGGTTAATTGTTTTATAAGTTTACCGTAACGGTCAAAAATATTAATAACCGTTCCAGGTAATGTTTCGATACCTACAATATGCCACGTATCAAAATCACCATCGTTATTTGGTGTAAAGAACTTAGGAATATCCACAACTAAGACATCCTTAGTAACATTAGCACAACCATTTAAATCGATAATTGTTACGGTGTGATACCCCATAGCTACATTTTGAAATACATTAGATTCCTGAGGTTCAAAATTATCTAATTGATAAAGGTAATTACCAATACCGCTAATTGTAACAGTAATATTGTTTGGGTCAGAGAAATCAAGAACTTCTGTAGTTTCAATTGTGGCTGTTTCAGATTCGGTAACACCAAAATAGCGTGTGTTTTCACAACCAAATTCTGTGGTGACAGTGACCCAATAGTTTCCTACTGCTGTAATGTCTATTTCTGGGGTCGTTTCTCCGGTAGACCACAAATAAGAATCTGATGCATAATTGGTGTTTGCTGATACTAGCAAAGGCATATTATCAACACAAATAACTTGATCTTCAATATCTATTACAGGAATAGGGTTTATGATTACAGAAAATGAAGTTACACTATAACAGCCTGTATCGTTATTTTCTATGCGTGCATAAATCACTTCGCTATCATATGCCATATAATCTGTTTCTAAAGCTGAAATGTTTTCATTAGCCTTAAGAGCTGTGTTATGGTATGTTATTGTATATAAATCGGGGTTTTGGCCTCCTAAAATACTTGAGTTTTGTTGCGTTAAATCGAATTCTAAAATACCGTCAAAATCATCATCACAAGCAATTAAGTCATTAGGCTGATTAGCTACAGGTAAAGGGGTGACTTTTAAATTGAATTGGTGATACGTTGAACAATGCGTAGTGCTATACTCTGTTCTCACAAATAACGTATCATAATTACTTTGGTACGTATAATTAGTATCTAATGCATTTGTATTTGCAATAGCATCTGCTTCAGTCTTAAAATAACTATATAGAACGTTATAACTAACATCTGTAGCTATTTCATTAATTTCAGTTAAATCGACACTGTTGGTTTCATTGGCACATACGGTGTATTCTTCAAAATCATTAATAATAGGAGGTTGGTTAACAATTAACTCTATTGGAAGCTCAACATAACAATTAGAAACTGTATTCGTAACTTTCATGTAAATGGTTTGCGGATTAGAAGTGTTCGTAAAATTTTCTGGATCCGTAATAGGGTTAGAATCCGAATTAGAATCGTCTAAAGTGGCATAATAATTAATGATAATATCTTCTTGTCTTACATCTAAAATATTAGACTCAGCACTTGTTAAATCAAATACAAGTGTCCCGTCTGTATCGTCATCACATTCAATCATGGGCTCCGCTAGCGTTACATCTGGAACTTTAATCACGTTAACAACAAAGGATGTAATAGATTGACAAATTGTACCATTATCGATCTGAACAAATATTTGTTGCGGATTTACGGTATTGGTAAATTGTAATGGAATTTCATTTGTACTATTTCTCGCATCGTTTTCTGTGGTATAGAATTTAACGGATTGTATATCTGGAATGCCAGCGCTGACTTCGTCAACGATACTTGAAAAATCAAATAATTCAGCACCATCGTTTGAAATGTCATCACAAACAAACCAGTTTGTTGGCTCATTGTATGTTGGATTAGTACCGACCTCAATTGTAAATGAAGAGGTAGAATAACACGATTCATCTGTAGTGTTATCTACTCTAACATAGATTTCTTGAGGGTTACTAATGTTTTGATACGTACTTGTTTTATCAATAGCATTGGTTTTATTTTCGGCATCAGTTTGGTTGAGATAGTAAGTGACTTCTTTGCCTGTTTGGCCATCTAACGCTTCAGATCCTTATTTTCAAAAATAAATTCACCAATACCATCTGATACATCTTCACAAAAATTGTATTGATCAACATAGTTTGTTAAATCACCAACATATGGTAAGGTGTTAACTGTAATGTCTAATTCTTCAATAGCATAACAACCTGAGTTGCTATTTTCAACGCGCATAAAAACAATTTCTGTTTGAGCTTCGTAGTTTGAAGGGGTAAGAATTTCGTTTTGATCTAAACGTGCATCTTGTAAACTATTATGAAAACTAACACTTCTGTTAGGTGTTGCTAAAATAGAATTTGGAATACTATAGTTTAAGTTTATAGTAGAGAAACCATCTCTATCGGCATCACAAATAATGATATCTGAAGGTTTTTCACTTTCTGGTGCTGGTAAAACAGTGACTTCAAACGAGTTGTAGTCGTAACACCCTGTTTGTGAAAATGTTATCCTTGGGTATAATGTAAACGGGTTTGTTAGGTTGGTGTATGAATTAGGTAATGGGTTCGTATTATCAATAGCATCTTGTTCTGTTAAAAAATACTTAACATTAAATCCTTCTTGTCCATTAGTTACGTCCCCGTTTAATGCAGATAAATCGGTTGTTGTAAAACCATCTTGGTCCTCGTCACATACTGTTAAACCTATCACAGAATCAAATTGAATAATAGGATATAGAACCAAATCAAACTCTGCAACTTCAGTACATGTAGGGCTCTCTAAGGTTATATATATCGTTTGTGGATTACTTACAGAACTATAAGGAGACGTTATATCTATTGGGTTTATTCCGTTGTCTCTGTCGCTTTCACTCTCGTAGAAGATAATATCAACATCGGGTAAGTTATTAATAATTCCAACGGCAATGTTTTCAAAATCAAAGTCCTCAGTATTGTCATCATCAATATCACATAAATTGATATCTCTAATATTGGTTCCGGTAAGTAATAGGTTTGTATGAATTTCTATTGGAGTTGTAGAAGCACAACCCGAAGTTGAGTTTTCTACTCTGATATATACGATTTGTTCTTCAGAATTACTATTGGCATAGTTAGTGGCATTTGCAATAGGATTTAGTCCAGAAAGCGCATCCTCAGCAGAACTGTGGAATGTTACCGTAACTCCTGTAAGACCTTCCAAAACTTCAGGAATTATAGATGTTAAATCAAAATTGGCATAACCATCATGATCGGTATCACAGGCGTCAATATAATGTGGTTCTGTGTTAATGACTGGACTTTCTGTAACACTAATATTTAAAGAGGTTGTACTAATACATCCTGTTTCTATGTTTTTAACACTTACAAATAGTTGCTCATTTGGACTAGAATTGGTATATGGCATTGGAAAAGCGTTAACACCAGCAGCGGCGTCAGCCAAAGTTCCATGATAGCTTACAACAAGGTTGGGCTGAGATAATGTAATCTCACTATCCTTAAGTGCGTTAAGATCCATAGCCGTTAATCCATCAGCTGTATTATCACTATCACATATCGTTAATGATGTTGGGTTTGAAATAATTGGTAAGGAATTAACTACTAAATTAAATGTTGAGTAGGCTAAACAACCATTAACCGTATCTTCTATTCTTACATGAATAGATTGTGGGTTTGAGGTATTTTGAATTGGACCAGAAATAGCATTGCTATTATTAATAGCATCTGCATTGCTGTAGTGATATGAAATGGTATAAGTAGAAGGTGGCACTGAAGATAAAACTTCGGCATCTTTAGTTGATAAGTCAAAAGTTTCTATGCCGTTGCCGCTTAAATCATCACACAACAGAAAATCTGAAATAGGATCTGAAGTTTGTGTTGTATTTAAAGTAATATTAATGTCATCTTCTATAACACAAGAACTTCCGGCAAGGGGTAATCTAATTTCTACACGGTAATTTCCCGATTGTGAAGCGGTTAGTGTAGATTGCGTTTCTGAAGGTATTAAAGTATTGTTGTAATACCATTCGTATGTTGCGTTAGGATTATCAATGTTTCCATCTAAATCAGCACTATTAGCACAGGTAGAATAATCCTCACCTAAATCTACAGAGGCATCAAAACTATTTCCTTCTATAAATACAGCAGAATCATAATTTTGATCGTTTTGATCGGCAATTACGAGTTTAATTTGGTATTGTACATTAGGTTGAATCGTTGCTGTAGCAGATAGTACAGTGGTTCTACCATTATAATTGGTGTCCCCAAGATTATATCCAGCGAAATACTCAGCGTTTGACGCAGGACAAAATCCAACGATTTCATCGTGAACAGTATTTGTGTTTACAGGAGTTGTAGTGCCTGGTACTAAAGCAATGTTGGTATAAGGATTTGTTGTACCTGCTTCTTTAATTAAAAAAGCAAAACCATCAGAATAATCACAAGGGAAGTTTCCAAAATATTCTTCTGAAGCTAAAATATAATTAAACTGTATCTGATTTGAAATTGATATAAATTCAAATTCTATAGATGTTGCATTAACTGTACCCGAAATACCTAAAGCATTTTCAAGATCACTATCCGTTAACCAAGTCGCATCTCCATCGTTTAAAATGTTATTGTTTTGTCCATTACCAGCAGAGGTTGCATTTCCTGTGGTTAACACAATTCCATTTTCGAAAGGGAAATTTGAATTCGCACGTTCAAAATAACCAAAACTACCGATACCGATAGAAGATCCATTTGAGGGTGATGAAATGTTAGAGACTTCAACACAACCTTGTATTAATGTGTTTTGAATTAAGTCTTGAGGTGAAACTGAATTATCTACGGTAACTTGTTGTGCAATAGAAAGATTACAAATTAAGCCTATAAATAAGCAGAGGGAGCGGTTTAAATAAGTCATTCGTTTCGGTTAAGGTTAGATACTTTAGTGTAGGGTAGATTTGGAGTCGACGCAGACATCTAATTTAATTATGGACGAAAAGTAGATTAAAATAAGATGAAATACAAAATAATACGTCAAAACGCACTAAATGTTAACATTTAGAGCCCAAAATGGCCTTTTCGGCTGGTGAATTCAGCGAATTAGAGAATAGGCGTATACGTAAATCTTGAAATATTCCTTATGTTTTTGTAAGAAATACCTTAAGCTGAGTATCAGTAATTTAGTTCCATAACCGAGATAAATCTAAAATATAATTATAGCTATTAATTAACTATTAAAATTTTTGAGGGAATTATTAAAATGTGGAGGGAAATAGTAAGTAAATCTCACTAGCAGGTATAAAATTAAAGTAACTAAAGGATAATAACAAAAAAATAAGATGAATGGATTAAAACTTTAACAATTCTGAAAAATTATAACGGATTTTAATAGTTAATATAGACCCAACCAACAAATGGTTTGTAATTGGGATCATTCAAATTTAAAATATAATAGTACGTCCCAACAGGCGCTTGGTTACCTCTATTATTAAGTCCTCTGTTTATTTTACCAAACCAAGGTTTTTCATTATGACCAACAAAAATCAATTCCCCGTAGCGATTGTAAATTTGTAATTCGTGTTCTGTAAATATATTGTATAAACCTTGAATATTAAACCAATCATTTTTTGTGTCTCCATTGGGAGAAAACCCTTGAGGAATGTAAGGTGGACAGTTTTCAATTGTCAAATCAAACTGAAATATCTCATAACATGGATCACGCTCTATCCGAGCATATATTGTTTCAGGATTAGAAACATTATTATAATCTGATGGTATTATTATAGCATTAGATTCTGTTTCTAAATCTTCTATTGAATGATAAAAAGCAATATCTTCTTCATTATAATTTAAAGTTTCAAGGGCTTCAAATAAATTGAAATTCGAAATTTCAAGACCTTCATTACAACCAACTAGGTTCGGAAGTTCTATTATTTCAGGAATAAGAAGTAGTTCAATCTCTTTAAATGCGCTATTGTTATTTTCATTAGATTCTGTAACAACTCCGTTCATGGTGCCATTATCATCTACTATAGCAATAATGGTGACATTAGGATCTGTGCCATTAGGTAGGTTGAGGTAAATTGATTGACTTTCACTAGCATTTATAGCAATATCATTAACCGTTGCACTGGCACCAATAAAACTTCCGTTGCTATAAAATGCAATTGGTGTATTTGCTGGTAAAACACCTGTGCTATTTGTGTTGTATACGGTGTAAAATAATTCAATAGTATGATCTCCACAACTCACGGTATTATTGTCTATGCTTATCGTTGCATCAGGTAATTGACTGTTTAATACAGTTATGATGTTATTTATCATTACGAAATCTTGTCCTGACGTTAGTGATATTGTAGCCGAGGTGTCACCAATATTGATATGGTTTTGAATGCTATAAACATCAATATCCATATTATAAAGATTTGAAGCACCTGTAAAAGAATTAGTGCCGTTGAAGGCATTGTTTGCTGGATTTAAGGGATAATTACTAATTACGTTTCCGTTTATAGTCAGTTGTTCATTAACCGCAATAGACCGATCTCCTTCCCAAGCAATAAATCCAATTTTAGCATTTTCATTATCTAAGACGTTTAAATTATCGAGTGAAATACTTAGATAGTCAGGGACACTTTGTAAACCATCATAAACATTGAGTTGATTTAGCGGAAGGTTATGATCTTCGTAGATCACAGTAATTGCCCAACCTCCAAAATTTGTACCTGATGCGCAATAAGGCCCAATATCCGCACTAAGATCAAAATTGGAAATCGTATAATCCGTACTGCCTTGATCCAAAATGATTGAAGTAATATCTGCAAAAGCAGCGAAGAAAACACGATCGCTATCTAAAGCATCACTAAATGTGCGCTCTGCAGTAATGTCTATATTATTCAATGAAATATGAAAATCTCCATTCCCAGAACCAGCCCAATATAAATAAGCTGCGACGATATTTTGATTGTCGTTTAGTGTTAAGTTCGCCGAAGAAGATGTTAAAATTGTACAAGGTCCTAAAGTCCCATTCTCTACCGTATTCATAGTGTTTCCAATAGCAACATAATCATATCGACCATTAAACTGCTGAAATAATGAAACATCTTGCGAGAATAAAGGAAGCGTTAGGCTAAATAGAAAGAATAATAATATAAAATGATTTTGTTTCACAAGTTTTGATTGGTGGTCTAAAATACAATTTTTATTGTTAGCGTTTTAGCGTAAAATGGTTGGTAAATGTCCGTCCATCTTGAAGCTTAACTTTAAACCAATAATCACTGGTTGGCATTGTTTCTCCATTAAATGTTCCGTCCCAACCCACACTTAAGGGGTCAAGTTCTTTCAATAGCTTACCATAACGGTCAAATATTAATACGGAAGAATTTGATTGAAAAAGAGATGAAATCCCTTTTACTTGCCAAAAATCATTAACGGTATCGTCATTTGGAGTAAAGAATTTAGGGAAGCCAATCACAGAAACTAAGGCGTCTGTAATGCCACAATCATTTTTGTCTTTGATGTAAACGGAATAGAGCCCTGGTTGTACATTTTCAAAAGTGGTGGCATCTTGGTAAGGTCCATTAATATCATCGAGAGCATATTCATAATCACCTTCACCACTTACAAAAACAGTTATAGTGTTATTTTGAGTCGCATCAATCACTTCAATATTGGTTACTGTTGCAATATTTGAAGGTAAAACGGTTATTGTTCTATCTTTAAAACAACCATTAGTGTTAGTGACTCTTACGGTATACGTTCCTGGCGCATTAATATCTATCGTTGAAGTATCTTCTCCTGTTGACCATTCATAATAGTAATTGTTAGGGATGTCGTCAATGACACCACCATTGAGAGTTATCGTTTCTGGAAAAAAGTTAAGACAATATTGAGTTTCAAACGTAGTTTCGATATTTGGTAATTTAAAAACAGTCAGTTCTATTTCGCTAATCCCATAACATGCATTTTCATTTTCCATACGTCCATAAATGGTTTGATTATAGGGTATGGTGTTCGTAAATGTTCCTGAAATAGGATTGGTTTCCAATAAGGCGTCTTCGTAGGTTTCGTAAAAGACTAAAACAAAATCTTCAATTGTATTCGGAAAAATATTGCCAGCTACCGCGCCCAGATTAAATTCCATAAAGCCATCTTCAGTACCATCTGTATCACATAGCTGGATACTAGCATTGTTCGTTGCTGTTGTACTAACTTCTAACGAAATTTCACTAAAATTAACACAGCTAGTATTATTGTTGGTGACCCTAGTATAAATGATTTGTGGGTTAAAAAAATTAGCGAAAGAGCTACCATCTATAGCATTCTCTTGATTTTCTGCATCAATCTGAGAGAGGTAATATTCTATAGTTGAGTTGGGATCTCCTTCTGTAATTTCATTGGATGCCTGAGTAATGTTAAAGGTTGTAAAGCCTTCCGGAATACCATCTTCATCACACTGCAACAGTGAAACATCATTCGCTATGGGTTTGGGATCCACAGTAATAATAAAAGAAGTGAAACCAATACAACCAGAATCTAGATCTTCAATTCTAACAAATATTTCGGTTGGAGTAGGAGCTGTATTTCTATAGTTTAGAGGTAAAGGAGCCGCAGATGTTTCAGCATCAGCTTGATTTAAATAATAACTAATGGCATAATTTGTATTAGGAATTCCTTCAATAATTTCTTGTGATTTGATATTAAAATCAAAAGTAGAAATACCATTTTGATCATCACCATCTAAATCATCATCACAAATGTTATAATCTGTTGTTGTATTAAAATTGGTAAGTGCTGAAACATTAATATCAAAATCGTTAATAATATAACAGCCTGTAGTTACGTTTTCGATTCTTACATATATGGTTTGACTACTCGATGTATTAGTAAAGATATTTCCTAAAGGATCTAAATTAATGTTAGCATCACTTTCTGATGTATGATACGATACCATTACATCAGATTCTCCATTAATAATGTCTTGCGTTAAACTTGTGAGATCAAACTCTGTAATGTTATCATCATAGGGTGCTGTAGCATCACAAATAGTTATAGTAGGTAAACTGGTTGATGTGGTACTAGCAACCAAAGGATTCGTGGGGGCTTCTGGAAAAGTGGCCGTACCAGTCCATTCTAAAGAAAACGGGCTATTTCCAATAGGTCTATCAATAACAATAAAATAACTTTCGCCTGCTAAAACATCAATAGCGCTTACAAAACTGTCTCCTGCAGCACCTGGACCTTCAGAGGTTTCTGTAGATGATGAATTTAAACCTGTTTTATTATTTCCTTGATTTGCGGCAGCAGGATTTGTGGTAGAACATCTAATCGCTTGTCCTATATTTCCGCAGCTTACGTTGGGGCCGAAAATAAAGAAGTCATAATCTTCACTGATATTTGTGCTACTAGGCGTCAGTGTAAAGGCCAAAGTACCAGCGGTTGCAATATTAACTTCTAACCAAATACTATTATTTTCTTGACTTCCACAAGTGTTGGAGTTGTTTAATTCTTGAGAGCCAATACCATTTACATCTAAACTAAAATCTGAATTGCCACAAACCGTTACTGCGAATTGGCAATCATTTGGTTGTTGGGCAAAAATTAGAGTACTGTAAAAAAAAGCGCATGTTAAAACTAAAGATTTAATAAACATATTAGGGGTGTTTGTCATCGTTTTAATGTAAAGTGATTTGTAAATGTACGTCCGTCTTCTAAGATTACCTTAAACCAATAGTCACTTGTTGGCATTTTTTTGCCATTATAAGTACCATCCCAACCTGGACTTAAGGGATCGAGTTCTGTTATAAGTTTGCCATACCTATCAAAAATAAATATAGAAGAATTTATTTGAAAATCATTGCTTATACCATACACTTGCCAAAAATCATTTTTGGTATCGTTATTTGGTGTGAAAAATTTAGGAAACCCGATAACAGAAACGACATCCTCCGTAATGCCACAATTGTTTTTATCGCGTACGTAAACGGTATGTAATCCTGGTAGAACATCATTAAACGTATGGTTGTCCTGATATGGACCATTGCTATCATCTAGAGCATACTCATAGTCTCCTTCTCCATTAACGCGTATAGAAATAGAGTTGTTTTGTGAAGCATCAATAACTTTAATTTGTGTTATAGTTGCGGTATGAGATGGTAAAACAGTAATTGTTCGGTCTTTAAAACAACCATTCGTATTTGTCACTCTAACACTATACGTTCCTGGAGCATCAATGGCAATCTCAGCGGTGTTTTCGCCAGTGGACCACTCGTAATAATAGTTGCTAGGAGAATCTTCAGTGACACCTCCGTTTAATATAATGGTATCGGGAAAGAAATTTAAACAATAAACCGTTTCAAATTCAGTTTCAATATTCGGTAAGTTAAAAACCGTTAAGGCTATTTCACTTATGCCATAACACGCATTAGCATTTTCTACACGTCCATAAATCGTTTGCTGATAGGCAATGGTGTTGGTAAATGTTGTTCCAACCGGATTATTCTCTAATAATGCATCGTCATAAGTTTCATAGTACGTTATATTTAAGTCTGAAGCAGAATTTGCTAGAACAGTACTTGTTGCCTCTGTAAGATTAAAAGTCATGAATCCATCTTCCAATCCATCGGTATCACATAACGATAAACTGGCATTGTTTGATGAGGTTGTACTAACTTCTAAAGTAACTTCGCTAATATTCATACAATCGGCATCAGTGCTTGTGACTCTTGCATATAGTGTTTGAGGGTTGAAGTAATTTTCAAAAGCTTCGGCATTTAAAGGGTTTTCTTCGTTTTCGGCATCGGTTTGAGAACTGTAAAAAGTAACACTTCTATTTGGTGCTCCATCTGTTATTTCACTTATACTTTCGTTAAGATTAAAAGTTGTAAAGCCTTCGGGGATGCCATCTTCATCACATTGAATGATGGTGGTATTATAGGCTGTTGGAATAGGATTAATAACCACATTAAAGCTATCTGTAGCAAAGCAATTGGTGTTTAGTGAATTTTCGACCCTAACAAAAATAGTTTCATTTATTGCAGTGGTATTGGTGTAATTGAGAGGTAAGGCACTAGTGTTTGAATCGGCATCATCTTGAGAACGATGAAATGTAATACGACTTTCAGCTTCTGTTTGATGGCCTCTTATGGTGGGAATTAAATCGCCAAGTGCTATGGTTGCAATGCCATCTGTTACATCTCCAAAATTATCACAAAATTGAATGGTATCTAGTACTGGAATTTGTGGTTGGTTGAATACTTCAATATTAAAAGAGTTAATCGCATAACAATTAGTGTTTTCCACATTGTCTACACGAACAAAAATAGTTTGAGGATTTACCGTATTAGTGTAGGGAAACGTTAATTGATTTTCCTGAGCATTGGCATCGTCGATTGTTTCATAATAAGTTACATTGTATAATGAGGGATCTTGATCTAATAACACTTCTGGGTTTTTTGTCCTAAAATTAAAGCTTGTAAATCCGTCGTTATCACTTTCGTCGCAAACATCAACGTCTGAAACGGGGTGTGCTACAGGGATTTCAAAAACACCAACTACAGCATTACCTTCAATAGGACAATCACCGTTATTAGGTTCAATATAAACTTCATAATAACCAGGAGTGTCAACAACTAATTGCGAACTAGTTTCCGTCAAAGGAGTACCGTTAAAAGACCACACATAATCTGCACCAATAATGTCATCGGCTTGTAAGGTGTAAGAATCATTCGTACACAGTTTCAATTCAGTAGTGCTAATACCATTTCTAATGATATCGGTTTCAGAATTAAATAAAGATTGGATAAAAGGAGGTAATCCTATTGTACTTCTATTTTGGTTTGAACCATTGATATCTAATAATATACCTTGTTCACTATAATTTGCAGCTAATCCATCTGCTTCTGGGTTACTAATAACTCCTAAATATTTTGAAATTGTTGGATGTCCATTGTAACTTAATTGAGCTCTGTAAATACGTCTGTCAATACCTAATTGTAAGGCACCTGCAGTCATAGAATTAGAAGAGTGGATTATTTGTAGAGAACTCGGTATGTCAGAACTTTCTAAATCCCATTGTAAAACATGGCTTGTTCCAGATCCTGCAGCACCTTCAGCTATTGTAGCATATACTTTTTTGCTTTCTGCAGAAAACTCTACACCATAAGGACTGTCTCCATTTTCTACGCCGTAAAGCTCTAAAGGATTAGAAACGGTTCCTGTTTCATTATTAAAATCATATAAAAACACATTGCCAGGAGCATTACCACCAGCAAGTGCAGCTTCACCATAGTTGGCCGCCACAAGTTTAGACGCATCTGGTGAGGATTTAATATAGCCCAAAGAATTTCGTCGATAACCCTCAATAGGAATATAAGGGCCGACTTCTGATATTACAGGAGTTGTTTGGACTCCATTGGTGTCAATTTTAAAGGCGTAAAATTTATTGCCAAAATGGGTAATAACCCAGAAGGACGAACAATCTTCAGCACGAACTGCGGTGATTTTTTCGGAACATTTATATTGTATTTCAATAGGAATGTTAGGATCATAGGTTACTAGATGAATGTTTTTTTCTGAAGTATCTACATCTCCCAAACCACCGTTTAAGGTCATGTCTATTAGGGTATAGTTGAAACCATTGTTAAAACCATCATCATCTTGAGGTATTGTGGTGCCCTCAACATATGGACCAGGAAATTGATTAGGGTAGGTGCTGGCATTATTTTGATGCGGTTCATCTACTGTGAAAATATAATACTTATCAGGATCTTCGGGCTTTGGAACAATTAAACCTGATGATGTACTTGAAGGATCGCCTAAAAGCCCAGTGCCACCAAAGTAATTGCCATTGGTCATGATTTGATGATTTCTATTCCAAACGGTTCTTCCATCGGAATAAAATAATAAATTGCCATCAGTATCTGCTATTGAGGTGCAACCTTCTAAGGTGTTTATTTGCCCATTGGTTATTGCCGTTACTGTTCCTGTTTCGGCATTAAAACGTAAGCCAGCATTTTGCCCAAAATACCAAAATGAAGCTTCATTTTGCGCATAAAAATGAGTGCTAATAAATACTAAGAATATAATTAAAAAGATCCTTTTCATAAGCGCTTAATGTGGGGAATACACATTAGGCACACAATATAACAACTAGAACATAAAAAAAACCGAGTTTTAACATTGTATCATGACAAAGCAGTTTTATTAACACGATTATAAATCTCTCTTTTTTAATAATCGATAAGATAAAAATACAAATAAAGCAGTCCAACCTAAAACAATAGCAATCTCATACCAATGTACTGCGTAATCGTACACAATATCTGTTTTTTCAGGGAACTTAGTCATTATTATACGTTGCATAGGTTGATTGATAAGATTGTACATAGATTCTAGAGGCATGAAACTTTTGACCTTAAATGCTGTTTCTACAGTTCCGGTGATATAGACAGCAGCCCAAAATACAAGCCATTCTACAATATAGAGAATTACTAAAAACGCTAAGGCAAATGCTGAACGTTTTACTAGCATACCAAAGAATAGACACAAACTAAAAAAACCAACGAGTTTTATAAAATAAGCCAATAAGAATTCTACTTCTCTAAAAATAATAGTGGCTTCCGTATAACTTGAATAATACATCCCAATTACAAATGTGGCTAAACCAATGAGTAAGGTGGCGCACAATGAGAAAAATACAATGGTGTAGAATTTAGAAAGTATAAACTCTTTCTTGCTTAAACCATCAATTAGGTTTTGTTTTAAGGTTTTATTACTGTATTCATTACCTATCATGCTAACGACTACAATAGCAAAAAAGAATTTGAAATAGGATGCGAAAAAGGTAGTAATGTGCCAAATGATTGGGAAATTGAAAATACCTAATTCACCTAATTCTAAAGTAAAAATGCCGAAAAAATTTATTTTAATGGATGATAAAATAAGTACTGTGAATGGTAAAATAAAGGATATAAAGATTAAAACGAGACTGACTTTATTTAGCCAAAGTTTTTGAAATTCTATTTTTATAAGACGTAACATATTTGATTGGTTTTGCACACTCTCAAGGTATAAGAATTATGCTGTTCTTTTGATTGATTTATTGGTTGTCTGTTAGTTGTAAGAATTGCTCCTCCAAACTTTCTTTGCGTTTTACAAGATGTGAAAGTAAAATTCCTTGGTCAAACATGGATTTATTAAAATCGGAAGCCGACATGGGTTCTTTTAAAAAAGCGGTAATTAATTCTCCTTCAACTTTTATTTTACCAATTTTAGAATGTAACTCTAATAAGCCTAAGAGTTCTTGATGCTTTTCAGCTTTTAATTCAAAAAAGCCATAACTGTTAATCATTTCATCGACACGACCAGCGTATAATTTTTCTCCTTTTCGTAAGACCACAACATGAGTACAAACTTTTTCTACTTCATCTAAAAGGTGTGACGCCAAAAGAATCGTTGTGCCATTGGCAGCAATATCTTTTATAATTTGACGTATTTGATGAATTCCTTGTGGATATAAACCGTTAGTTGGCTCATCTAAGATTAAAATTTCAGGATCATTAAGTAGGGCAGAAGCGATAGCTAAACGCTGTTTCATACCTAAAGAATAGGTTCTGAATTTATGATCTTTTCTATCAAGTAAGCCCACTACAGCAAGTTTTTCGTCAATTTTACTCCGATCGACTCCTTTTATGCGGCAAACTAATTTTAGGTTTTGCTCGGCGGTCATATACGGATAAAAATTTGGACGCTCTATGATAGCCCCAACTTGCTTTAAGGCATCATGGGTTGAGGTATTGCCATCAAACCAATGAAAATCGCCTTTTGTTTTATTTACCACATTTAAAACAATACCTAAAGTTGTGGATTTACCACTTCCGTTAGGGCCTAAAATGCCATAGACATTACCCTTATTAATAGTGAAACTTAAATCTTTAACGGCAGTGAGATAACCGAATTTTTTTGTGAGATTATTGATCGTAAGGATTGGCTCCAAAATGATTGGTTTTTTAGATGCTGACACAAGTTCAGCAAAAGTTGGTTATGTGTATAAGACGATTGATGCTTTTGTTTGTTACAAGAATTTATATTTTATAATAAATAATCCTGCAAAATGATGGATTTAATTAGTCGTTAGATCTTTAAGAAACAATTTATTCAAATTTAGTGGGAACTTTTTATTATTCACTTTAAAACCCTTAAATTTAGCCTATGAGTAATGATTTAAAAATATCAAAAAAGAAACCCACATACCCTATATCTGATAAATTAAATACGTATTTATCTAAATATAGAAGGAATATAGATTTGCCTATTTTCTATTCCGATTTGTTGCGCTTTCAAGGTTCTATTGTGGTATATGATAAAAATGATGTTGATACGCTATGGGTACGTGTGTATTATAATGAATTTGAACGTGAAGAAATTGATATTAGTTTAAAGCAAGTATACTCAAGTTTAATTTCTGACGGCGGAACTAGCATTTTAAAATACCTTAGTGTAGATGCGATTGATTTTTGTACGTTCGGAAATTCTAAACCTTTTAGAATAAAAGTGAGGAATGTTTTGAATGATAATTTTACTCATTTTTACGTTAAAACAGCAGATGCATCACGAGTTTATGGATTAGAGCTAGAGCAAATGTTATCACCATATCAAATTAATTTTTTGGTGTGTAAGGATACGTTGATTGAAGAGCATATTGCAGGCATTCCTGGAGATGAGTTTATAAAGAATATGTTACCAGATTGTAGTGCGTCTGAAAAATCACAGATAGCTAAAGAGTTTGTAAAGTTTAATGAACGTTGTTTAATTAGGCTTTTGGGAGATATGCGTTCTTACAATTATGTGATTGTGCCTACTCACGATTTTGATCATGTGGTTTTTAAAATTAGAGCCATTGATTTTGATCAACAATCTTATGAAGGCAATCTAAAGATTTATAGGCCGCAATTTTTTAAGGAAAATTTTAAGATGGTTGAGTTGGTCCGGGAAAAAATTCAACCCGAATCCATAGATCAATATAAAATTGAAGAACGTTCTATTGTTGCGAAACGAATGATTAGTTATCACTCGCGTTTAAAAGCATTATTAGAATGTATGGAAGCGGACGAAATTTCTATTCCTAAACATATTGAAATGCTAAAGGAAGCTATTTACAATTACACCCATGATATTAACTTTAGAAAAAGTAAAAACATGGGTGAAGTTCTTAAAAATGCGCTCGACTTTGTAAAGCGAAATTATGAGGATGTTAATTTAAAGCGATTTAGTTAATTCCAATTTTCATCAAAATCTAAATCACTGTAGTCATCAATATCTAAGTCGTCTTCAAACGCGTTATAATCGTCATCGTCTTCTTCAGCTTCAAATGTTTTTTCTGGAGCTTCATCAGGAATTTGACCATGAACAAACATTAAATTAGGATAATCCGTACCTTCTGCTTCTTCAACAATTTCACCTAGTTCAACATAAAACGTCCACATGTTCATAAAATCGTAAAGGTAGATAAGACGTGTTGATGCTTCATGAACAATAGTATTAATAACTGTTTCGTTCATTATTTTAACTTCATTGCCAGCTTCGCTCATGTCCATCATAGCGATTTCCTCACCCTGATTCCACTGCTCATCACTTACATAAAATGACGCCATTTCCATACCATCGAACCCAAAAGATTGCGTAATAGTATTGTGTAAATCTTCCATCGTGTCACTTTCGCGTATTTCTATATCACGGAACACATCATCTTCGGTATCGTTATCAAGGATAATTCTAAATCTATAAATCATGCTGCAAAGTTAAATCATTTTTTAATTATTTGGTAAAGCGATGTAAGGTAAATGTCATAGCACTTAACAATATAAACGCCCCCACTTGGTGTAGTACACCTAACCAAACCGGAACAGCTAATATCAGTGTAAAAACACCTAATAAAAATTGAATGCCTACCATGGCTAATAGTACGTTAATCCCTTTAGTTTGATATGAGGTAAGTGTCATTCGGTTGGCTTTATACCAAATGGCGAGTATAAAAATCACCACGACATATGCGAATGTTCGATGTACAAATTGAACCCCACTTTTACCTTCTAAAAAGTTGAGGTAAATTGGGGTATGTTCAATAAATACAGTTTCGTGTATCCATTTACCTTCGCTCATTAATGGCCAATGGTTATGAATCCATCCTGCATCTAAACCCGCTACAAAAGCTCCATAAATGATTTGAATTATAAGAATGACTAAACCGATTCTTATAAAATTTCTAAATTTTTTATCAATGACTTTTTTATCAGGAAACATTAAGTCTAAAGCAACCCAAAACGTGTAGGCAAAGGTTAAAAATGCTGTAGTTAAATGCGCAGCTAATCTAAAGTGACTCACGTTAGGCTCATCTACTAAACCCGATTTTACCATGTACCATCCTAAGAAGCCTTGAAAACCTCCTAAAATAAGTAGGATTGCAGATTTTTTAATAGTGGACTTTGAAAGGCGTTTTTTAATTAAAAAATAGATGAATGGAATAATAAAAACCAAACCAATAAATCGCCCAATGACTCTATGAATCCATTCCCAAAAGTAAATGTCTTTAAATTCTTCTAAACCGAAGTGATTATGAAGTTTTTGATATTCAGGATATTGTTTATAAAGTTCAAAAGCTTCGTTCCATTCTACCTCATTCATTGGAGGAATAGTTCCTGAAATTAACTTATAATTTGAAATAGATAAACCTGAATGTGTTAGCCTAGTGATGCCACCAACAATCACCATGATAAAGATTAAAACACAACCTGTCAATAACCAATATATAACTGCTTTGTTTTCTTTTGTTTGATGAGCCATAAATACAAGAATTAATATTATTTTACTGCTTACTGCTTACTGCTTACTGCTTCAAGTCCTAGTTTTTTACCTTTCTCCAACATCAACTCAAAAGCGGCGTCATAGTCATTAGGTATTTCTCCTTCTAAAATGGCTTCTTTTATCGCTTCTTTAATTAATCCAATTTCTCTTGAAGGTTTTAAGTTGAAGGTTTTCATAATTTCTTCTCCAGAAACAGGAGGTTGAAAATTACGAACTTGGTCGCGTTCTTCAACTTCAATAATTTTATCTCTTACCTTCTGAAAGTTATTATGATATTTTTTGAATTTTTTTGGATTCTTAGTGGTGATGTCAGCTTCGCAAAGCGTCATTAAATCCTCAACATTATCGCCGGCATCAAAAACCAAACGCCTTACGGCAGAATCCGTAACGTCTGTTGCTAAAACAATAGGACGAGAACTCATAAACACCATTTTTTGGACAAATTTCATTTTGTCATTTAATGGCATTTTTAAACGTTTGAAAAGTTTAAAGACCATTTTAGAGCCTACAAATTCATGTGCATGAAACGTCCAACCAATTTTTTTATGAAATTTTTTGGTAGGTGCTTTTCCTATATCGTGTAATAATGCCGCCCAGCGTAGCCAAAGGTTATCGGTAGTTCGGGCAATATTATCAACGACTTCTAAAGTGTGGTAAAAATTATCTTTATGGCGTTGCCCTTCAATTTCGTCAATACCTTTTAAAGCTGTTAATTCAGGAAGAATAAAATCTAAAAGGCCTGTTTTTTCTAAATGAATAAATCCAATAGAAGGTGTTTTACTCTCCAAGATTTTGTTAAGTTCAACAACAATACGTTCTTTAGTAATAATCTTTATGCGTTCTTTATTATCAGTGATAGCCTTAAGAGAAGCTGCTTCAATTTCAAAATTGAGTTGTGTTGCAAATCGAATAGCACGCATCATACGTAAGGGGTCATCACTATACGTAATATTGGGATCTAAAGGTGTGCGGATGATGCCTTTGTCTAAATCACTGAGACCATCAAAAGGATCTAAAAGTTCTCCGAAATTATTTTTATTAAGACTAAGAGCTAAAGCATTTATGGTAAAATCGCGTCGGTTTTGATCATCCTCTAAAGTGCCGTTTTCTACAATCGGATTTCTACTGTGTTCGGTATAGCTTTCTTTTCGTGCGCCAACAAACTCAATTTCTATGTCGTCATAACATAACATTGCTGTTCCGTACGTTTTAAAAACTTGAACTTTTGGTTGGGTGGGTAGATTTTTAGCAACTTGTTTTGCTAATGCAATACCACTGCCAACAGCTACCACATCAATATCTTTTGCATCTCCTCGTTCTAATAAATAATCGCGAACAAAACCACCAATGACGTAGCTTTCTACTTGTAATTCTTCGGCAGATTGAGTGATGTAATTAAAAATACGGTGTGTTAAGGCGCGTTTGTGATTCATAAGACGATTGAAACTACAGATGCTCTAAATTAATTTTAAAACAACTGTATTTTTTAGCTGTGCAAAGATACGACACGTAGCTAATCTTTTAAAATGAATAATGTCCTTTTTGAAAAGTAAGAATTATTCTAGATTTTTAAAGCTTTAATATCATCTTGTGCTTTTTCAAAATCGTCATGTTTTCCAATATCTAACCAATAAGTTAAAATCGGATAATTAATGATTTTTTTGTTTTTGCTAAGTAAGGTTTCCACTAAATCAGTAGCATCAAAAAAGGTGTCTTCTGGAATAAAATCTAAATAGGCTTTCTTAAAAATATAAATTCCAGCATTAGAGTAATATGTATAGGAGGGTTTTTCTTTTAAGTCGGTAACATAACCAGCATTGGTTTCTACGATTCCATGTGGAATATTAACCGTATACGGTATTGTAGCAATTAAGGCATCCGCTTGCTTTAAAATAAAGGCGTTATAAATGGCTTCAAAATTCACATTAGTGAGCAAGTCGGCATTCATCACTAATATATAATCTGTATGGAACTTTTTTATGAGTTTTAAAGCTCCAATAGTCCCTAAAGTTTTGGATTCTTTTATAAAATTAAATGTAAGCTGATGTTTGTTATTGTCTTTAAAATAAGCAACAATTTGTTTGCTTAGATAATTAAGACAGATATTGATATGCTTAATACCGTAAGATGCGAGTAGGTCTGTGTTATATTCAATTATGGGTTTGTTTCCTATTTTTAAAAGGGGTTTTGGAGTGTTTTTGGTTAAAGGCATTAAACGCTCACCTTTACCACCAGCCATAATTACAACATCAATTTTGTTATGCATCAGTTACATTTTATGATCTAAATATTGACCTGTTTCCTTGTGGTTAAAGTTCGGTAATATTGTGTTGAATAAATGGATTAATTCGTTCTTTGTCCAAGATTTTTTAGATTTGAGACGCTGAATTGTATTAGAGAATAGGTTTAATTTCTCGGTGTTGTTCGCTAAAGGGGTGTTTTTAATAATCCCTATAGTATTAAATCGTTGTAAATCTAGAGTTTGGTGTGCTTCAAAAAATACTTCAGATTCTTTTTCACCAGTTGTGTTACTATGTGTTAATAAATAGGGCCATTTACCAGTTTGGGGTAAGGTTTGCGCTAAAGTTCTTGCTTCATTTTCATCTTTACATAAATAAGGCTCATAACCTAAGTTTTGAATATATTTTATAGCAATGTCAGCAAAGCTAGTGAGTTGTAAATTCGCATTTAATTTAGGAAATACTAAATCATTATTTTCGCCTAATAGACATGCTATTAAACACAGCTCTCCAGATTCTTTTGGTGTGATGAAGTATCTTTTAATATCATTGGGAGCTACTATGGGTTGCTGTTTTTTAATACGTTGTTCAAAACTATAGAGTAATGATCCATCAGAAAAAGCAACATTAGCAAAGCGTGCTGTTGAAATGTTGATGGCTTTGCTTTTTTCCATTAAAAATAATTCCATAATACGTTTTGACGCTCCCATCATATTTACTGGATTCGTGGCTTTATCAGTTGAAACGCAGAAATAGTTTTTTACAGCATTATCAATTGATTGTTGAATGGTTTTTTCGGTATTGCAGATATTTACGTCAATCATGCGCATTAATGTGAAAGCGTCTTCTTCACTTCGTACGTGTTTTAAAGCTGAAAGATTTAGTACATAATCATAATTTCCGTCTGAAGCAATAAACGCATCATATACAACAGTACCAATATCTAAAGCAAAGGTTTTAAAATCGCCATCAATATAACCGTATGAACTTCTAAGGTCTCTAACTAATTCAGCTAAATTATTTTCACTAAGATCAACTACATGCAGTTTTTTAGGCTGACGTCTAAATATTTCTTTAGTTACTGCTTGGCCTATAGTTCCTGCACCACCTAAAACTAGAAATTTTGAAGATGCAACGATAGTGTTTATTTCGATATGATAGGTGTTCATATCAATTTCAAACAAATTATTTTTTCTACCGATAAGATCTAATAGCTGCATTTATAGTATTATTTAATGTAAATTTAATATAATGATTTAATAATAGAAGCCAATAACAAAGGGAGTTGTTAAAACGATGAATTTTAAAGAGAAAATAGGGCTTTCGATTTAATTTGTAAATACGGATTAGAATATAAAAATATAACTATTTTTGTACATTACATGGACTTATAATAACGCGCAAACAAGTGGTTAAACGGTTTAAGTAGCGTTAACGATATCATAGTGAATAGAACAAAAAGCATACACAATAATTTTAAGCAATATGAAACGTTTTTAGACGCTATCATTACAGATTTCGATACTAAAGGTGAAGATTATGGTAACCAAAAGCGAAATTCTTTAAAGCTTTTTAAACTCGAAGACAAAACACTTAACGTGAAGTCTTTTAGAGTACCAAATGTCATCAATCAGATTGCATATCGGTTTTTTAGAAAAAGTAAAGCACAACGTTCTTTTGAATATGCAAAACAACTTCAGAAGTTAGGTGTAGGAACTCCACAACCTGTTGCGTATTATGAGTATACGTCGAGTCTTTTGTTTAAAAAAAGTTACTATATTTCTGAGCAATTAGAATGTGATTTGACCTATAGAGAGCTACTTACGGATTATAATTATCCTAATTACGAAGCTATTTTGAGAGCCTTTACACGATTTACTTTTGAACTGCATGAAAAGGGAATCAATTTTTTAGACCACTCACCAGGAAATACCCTAATTACTATTGATAAAGAGAATTACGAATTTTATCTTGTTGATTTAAACCGAATGAAATTTGTAACCATGGATTTTAATGCAAGAATGAAAAATTTTGCAAGATTATCTAAATACAAGCATATGGTAGAAATTATGAGCGATGAGTATGCTAAATGTTACGGCAAGCCTTACGATGTCGTTTTTAATAGTATGTGGGGAGAAGTTCAGAAGTTTAGAAATAAGCACGATAGAAAACAACGACTCAAAAAGCGTATTAAAGGTTAGGTCGTTTTTTTGTTTAGTTCTCGTAGCTTGGCATATTTTAAAAAGCGAATATGCGCGGTTTGAACAGAAATGTAGAAACCATTAAACCCATCTAAGAAACCTAATTTAATAAAATAAGATTGAACAAAGGCCCATGTAGGATTTACAATAAGTTTAAAAAGTGAAGCTTTTTTCCCTAAATCGTAATAGGCGTGAGCAGCAATTGTTGTGAATTTTTCGATTTGTTGGTTGTGTTCAGAGTAGGTTTGATAATTTGTGTGTAGAATATCCCCTTTCAGAAATCCCGCTTTTTTAGAGGTGTCTATTAAACTGATTTTATCATGAGGATTAATACCTGTCCATGTCGCTTTTCTTTTATTAAATATGCGTAATTTTTTGTCAGGATACCAGGTCGTGTGTTTAATCCATTGACCACATAAATTATTTAGACGATTGGCGTAATAACCGTCATATTTCCAATTTGATTTTAGTTCTATTATTGATTTTTGAAGCGTTTCAGATAAGGCTTCATCTCCGTCTAATGATACTACATACTCATACTTGGTTTGGGCTAATGCAAAATTCTTTTGTTCAATGTAACCTAAAAATGTTTGTTCAATAAAACGCACGTTAAATTTTTTGCAAATTGCCTTAGTATTGTCAGAAGAAAAAGAATCTACGACAACAATTTCGTCGACAACGTTAATTAACGATTCTAAACATTGTGCAATATGTCGTTCTTCATTATAGGTAATTATAACTCCAGATAGTTTAATCATAGTTGTAAATTGATAAATGTAAAAATAGTATTTTTGTGCTTATGCAGACTAATCTTAAAGCATCAGTAATAATAAGTACTTATAATAAGCCAGAGTGGTTGAGTTTGGTGCTGTATAGTTATGAACTTCAAACAAATTTAGATTTTGAAATTATTGTGGCAGATGATGGTTCGGATGAAAGAACTAAAATTATAATTGATGAGTTTTCACAGACATCAAGATTAAATATCATTCAGGTTTGGCAGGAAGATGATGGGTTTCAGAAAACAAAAATTTTAAATAAGGCTATTGTTGCTTCAAATGCTAACTATTTAATATTTACCGATGGTGATTGTGTTGCTCGCAAAGATTTTGTAGAAACTCACCTAAAGTTGAGACGATTGAATTGCGCCTTGTCTGGTGGATATTTTAAATTGTCAGAATCGATTACTAGAATAATTACAAAAGAAGTAGTTGAAAATCAGGTTTGCTTTAATAAAGAGTGGTTGCTTAAAAATGGTCAACAAAAATCATTTAAATTTAATAAGCTAACGAGCTCCAAGTTAAAGGCAAAAGTATTAAATAAAATTACGACGACAAAAGCCACCTTTGATGGTATGAACGTGTCTTGCTATAAAGCTGATATTGTTAATGTAAATGGTTTTGATGAGCGAATGAAGTATGGTGGATTGGACAGAGAAGTAGGTGAGCGCATGATGCACAATGGTATCAAGTTTTTACAGATACGCTATAGTGCTATCTGTGTGCATTTGCATCATGATAGACCTTATAAAAACGAAGAGGCCTTGTTGCTAAATAAAAAAATCAGACAGGAAACTAAACGCGAAAAACGCACCTATACGAAATACGGAATTCATAAAGCATAATTTATTTTTGTATAGTATATGCTTTAGAATAACTCTTAAACGTAAAGTAACCTAGGCGTTTTCTTATTTTATATTTCCTAATAAGGTTGAGCGGTTTCTTTTTTAAATAACGTTTGTCTTTATGTAAAAAGGTCAGACAAGCATCAACAACACGTTTACTAGATTTGCCGTCAAAATAAGGGTGTAATTGCTCAATAAACGCTTCTATGGTTTTTGTTAAATTTAACGATGGATTGAGCGCTTCGGTAATAGCCTTTTCAATGGCGTCTGTTGTGGTGATATTTATGAGATAATTGTGGTTAAACGTATGATTATAAGTAACTACGGGTTTTTGTTGAAGTAAAAACTCTTGAATGGCAGATGTCGTATCGGCAAACATAATATCAGAAGCCTTAAATAAAGGAATTAAATCAGTGGTGTTATAATAGGTGAAATTTTTATTTTCTAATGATTTCCACTTTGTTTTTACCTCATTGGGTAATTTAGGATGAAGTACCATGATAAATTTATACTTATCGGTATTGGACAGTCTTTTAATTTCATTAAAAACGTCGTCTTGTAACGCTAAACTTAGACGTTTGGTAAATGTAGAGGCAATCATTATCGTTGGTGTAGCACTCTTGATTTTAGTGTTTAATGGAAATAAGGGGTCTACTTTGCTCCAACCTGTTTCTATAACTTCAAAATGCGGATGCTTTTTTTGTTGCTCTTTAAATCCAGAAGTCGATGTTGGCCCTTGTGTACAATACAAATCGAAAAAACCACGAATTCTAAAATGAGAAAAATTATTGTGTCCCTCTGGTCGTTTTTGAGCATTAAAGCCATGAAAAATTTGCACTTTTAATCCTGAAATAAAATCAGGTACGTCATTGGTTGCCGCCAGCACAATATCGGGTTTGTAATTTACGACACTTTCAATGGTGTCTAACACATTATTTTTTCCTTGTAAGGCTATTTTGCCATCGTCAAGGTCGCTAAACCACATTGCGGTATCACCTCTGCTTAAGATTTCTTTTTCTAATGGAATCCCTATGGGCAATGCATAACTATAAGATATATATATTAAAAATTTATAATGCATTCTACTTTTATCTTTTAAACTGTACGGACTTAACGCATGCGTTCTTCTAGCCAACCTAATATATAATCTAAAATATGTGGTGGACTACGATCTAAACTTTGGAGGCCTAAGAATAATTTGTCTTTAGCTTTTATATTCAATTTGAATTTATACCAATACAACGGTTTCTTATAAGACCTAAAGTACATCAGTTGAAGATCATCCTTAAAATAACATGTTTTGTTTTTTATTTCTAAATGATTTGCTAAGCCTTGAGATAGAAATTGATTTGGATTCCTAAATTTATATTTTATATTTTCTAAAAAAACCTGACTATTCGTTTTAAAATACGTTTCAAAAGTAGATTTCCTTAAAGGATGAGGTGTGTGTTTAAAATTGTAATACTTGTCTAGTCCAGCAAGTTTTGCAGCAAGTTGTTGAGCTGATTTATGTCCGATTCTTGGTTTCTTTAATTTTTTATAGAATTTGTTTTCATCAAATTTTTGCCATTTACCTCGTAAAACAGGATATCCATTTCTGAAAAAATCTTCAGGTTGTGTTTCTTTTATTAAAAAAAAGTCATCGTTAAGATAGATGAAATGCTCTGCTAAATTGGGGATCCGATGTATACAAGTTTCTAATGTTCTACTGCAAAATGTAGGTAAAAATTCTTCGTAACCTTCGAAAATAACTTTGTGATCTACAATAGATACTTTCTTATACAGGTCTTTTGTTTCGGTATGATTTAAAAATTCGGGTGTTTGGTTATCTGTAACTATAAAAATGTTTCTCACATAAGGAGCAAACTTTAAAATGGAATTTATAGTGAATTTAATTTCATTCACTTGATCATATCGGGTTCTGAAATTGTCTAAATTAATTTTAGTTTTGTCTTCTAAGTAAGGCAGCATTTTAGCTTTATGCTTTTCGTCATTGCCATCAACCCACAGTATTACTGCGTCTATAGGATGCTTTTCAATAATGTCCTTCGTCATAGTATCTATTACTTAATTAAACAAAAAATGGTTCATGTTCTTTTCTATTAAAATTTAGTAATTACGTTTTGACCTTCTTCAAATTTAGGCAATTTAAAATAATCTCCAATAATAGTATTGTATTCATCTGGGTAAAATTCTTTTCTAGCGTCAGATGGGTAGAACGTCATTTCTCCAAATATAGTTTTACCATTAACAGAGTAAAAATCCACTCTAACAAAAGGAAGGTTTTTAGATAAAATCTCAGCTAAATTTACCATTTCTTTAAGATTCGTGGGTTTGGGGATTCCAGCAGAAATACTTTTATAAGTTTTACTTTTACCAAAAGGTAATACATTAAAATCTAAATCAAAGCATCCTTGTTTGTGGTCCTCTTCTCTGTCTATGTGTACGTCTATAAATTTAGGTACTCCATCAAAACAATAAAATTTATAATCAACTAAAGTGCTTTTGTCGTCTTCTTTCAAGAATTTTTCAATGATTATTTTTGGTTTAATATCTTTATAAGCCCATTCTTGACCTCTTCGATAGTATTGATTTTTATTTAACCATTTTTTAAACTTTTTAATGACATCCTCCTTTTTGAGATTTTCTTTGTTTTTTACGATAAGGTTATGACCATTGGTATGATTAGTTTTTATTACAAATTTATTAGGCAATTTATTAAAGTCAATGTCCTCGGGATTATCATAAACAGCGTAAAGCTCATTAAGGTATTGAGCACCTATTTTCTCTTTAACAAAATCTCTTACTTCATATTTATCAACTAAAGTGTTCAGGATTTTTGGTCTAAAAAAAACTTTGTACCATTCTATTTTTGCATTGAATTCCTTTGGGTTGTTTAAATCTAATTTTTTACTAGAAAAATATTCGTAATGGCATCTAACGTAAAATTTAGAGGGCAGAAAACGCATTTTTCGTAAGTGTCTTAAAAGGAATCGACGTATTTTATTAGGCATAGATAAAGTAGTTTAAGTAAAGATAAAACATAAATAGGGTGTCAATTTTCGATTTTTATATTCATTTGAATTAAAACGAAATTCATTATTCAAACCGATAACCAAAGCCGTCAATGACGTATTGTTTACAGGGATTACATTCACCACAGGGTTTGTTGTTTGAACGATGGCAAAACCAAGTATTGTTCATAATATCTATAAAACCATGCTTTTCAGCATAACTTTTCATTTCTAACTTTGAGATATAAGCAATTGGAAATCTAATATTTTTAAACAGTTCTTTTCGAAGAAAATCCATTTTCTTCGGGTTTACAACCCAGTTTTTCCCACCTGTTTCATCTGAAATTTCTATTAATTCATCAAAATATATTAAAGAATCTCGATCTTCATTGTGAAATCCTTGTTCCAAGCCTTTATATTTTTTTGCTAAGCAAGCCAACCAATAGTATTGCTTTCCTATTCTACGACGACGTCTAATTATTTTAAAAATTAACTTTAAGTATAGGTTAGTGGATATTTCTTCTCGCTTTATCAGCTTTACAGGTAAAATTTTACCATTAGAGTCTTTAAATTTTTGCTGTATTTGTTCCGATAACAACTTAATTGTTTCAAGCTCTTTAGTTGTAGAAGGTCTGCCTTTGTCAATTACATAAAGGGGTTGAAGAATTAATTCACGCTCATAGAGTTGGATAATTCTAAATGTAGAATCCCAACCACCAGTCCATAAAACAATTTTCTTCTCCTTCATATTTAAACAGCTACATCATACTCACGCAAAGCATCATTTAATGATGTTTTCTTATTTGTGCTTTCTTTACGTTTACCAATAATTAACGCACAAGGTACTTGAAATTCGCCAGCGGCAAACTTTTTTGTGTAACTACCAGGTATAACTACAGATCGAGCTGGTACAACACCTTTAGTTTCTACAGGTGTGTCTCCAGTAACATCAATAATTTTTGTACTCATGGTTAAAACTACATTAGCACCTAAAACAGCTTCTTTTTCTACACGGACACCTTCAACAACAATACAACGACTGCCAATAAAAGCGCCGTCTTCAATAATTACAGGGGCTGCTTGTAAGGGTTCTAAAACCCCACCAATACCAACACCACCAGAAAGATGTACGTTTTTTCCAATCTGCGCACAACTACCTACCGTTGCCCATGTATCTACCATAGTGCCTTCATCGACATAAGCTCCAATATTTACATAACTTGGCATTAAAATAGTACCCGCAGAAATATAAGCTCCATGTCTTGCAACGGCATGAGGAACCACTCTAATCCCTTTTTCAGCATAACCACGTTTTAAAGGGATTTTATCATGATATTCAAAAATACCAACTTCAAATGTCTCCATCTTTTGAATAGGAAAATATAATACTACGGCTTTTTTTACCCATTCATTGACTTGCCAGCCGTCAGTAGTAGGCTCAGCAACACGTAAGGTTCCGGCATCAATTAGATCAATGACACTTCTAATAGCATCTATTGTTACCTTGTTAGTTAAAAGAGAGCGATCGTCCCAAGCATTTTCGATAATAGATTGTAGTTGATTCATAATTTTGAAAAAGGATTTAGTCTCCAAAGATACTTTTATAATAACTTAAGCTAAAATACTTTTTTGAAAAATGTGACCACTTAAATAAAATGGGGTCTTAAAACTAATTAAATACTGGTATATCTTATAGATATCTAGGAATTTACTAATAGCTAATTTTGAAAACTCCTCTCCTCACATTGAGGAGTTTTCTTTTTTTTGACATAAAATGTGACCGATTAAAAAATGGGGTGTCTTAATAGTATAATTAATACAATGATTTATTTTTTAGAGGGAATATATCACATTGATTAATTTGGGTAAATTGATTTTTTTTAAAACGCTTCTTTTTTAAGGAGCGTTTTTTATTTGTCGTCAATTTAAGTTTAGAATTGGTATTACATTATCTTTGTCATTATGGGACGAATATTAGCCATTGATTATGGTACAAAACGAACAGGTTTAGCTGTTACTGACGAAATGCAAATTATAGCATCTGGTCTCACTACGGTTGAGACTAAAACGCTATTGTTGTATTTGAAACAATATGTTGCAAAAGAAAGCGTAGAGAAAATTGTGGTTGGCTTACCTAAGCAAATGGACAATACAGCTTCTGAAAGTGAAGTGTATATTCAGAAATTTTTAGTGCAATTGGCAAAAGCAATCCCTCATATTCCTGTAGAACGTGTGGATGAACGTTTTACGTCAAAAATGGCATTTCAAACGATGATTGATAGTGGTTTGAAGAAAAAACAACGTAAAAACAAAGCGTTGATTGATGAGATTAGTGCAACATTAATATTGCAGAGTTACCTTTCTAGTTTTCAGTGAAGAATGAAAATGTTATAATATTACAACATTGTTTCTATACATCGCTCTGAGAAAACACTATGGAATTTAGTTTTTGAAATTTGAATTATTATCCATGATTTTTGATACTTTTGCATCCGAAAAATAAACGAAATATGATTTTACCTATTGTAGCCTATGGCGATGCCGTCTTAAAAAAAGAGGCAAAGGAAATAGATAAAGATTTTCCAAAGCTTAAAGAACTCATAGAAAATATGTACGAAACCATGTATGGTGCCTATGGAGTTGGTTTGGCTGCACCTCAAATTGGTTTAGCGATTCGTTTGTTTATAGTTGATACAAGTCCTTTTGCTGATGATGAAGAGCTTTCAGAAAAAGAAAGTGAGCAAATGAAAAATTTCAAGAAAACATTCATTAATGCTCAAATTTTAGAAGAAGAAGGTGATGAATGGGCTTTTAATGAAGGCTGTTTAAGCATTCCAGATGTAAGGGAAGACGTTTTTAGAAAACCAAAGATTAAAATTCAGTATCAAGATGAGAATTTTGAGACACATGTTGAAGAATATGATGGTTTAATCGCTAGAGTGATTCAACATGAATATGATCATATTGAAGGCATTTTATTTACTGATAAATTATCATCATTTAAAAAGCGTTTAATAAAAGGAAGACTTACTAATATTTCAAAAGGTAAGATTAAAATTGATTACAGAATGCGTTTTCCTGCAATGAGCAAGAAACGTTAATACAATATATATGAGCTTAGATAAAATTTTATCCATTTCTGGGAAACCAGGTTTATACCAAATCGTAGCACAGACTAGAACGGGTGCTGTTGTAGAATCGTTAATTGATAATAAACGCATTACAGTTGGTGCACACAGTAATATTAGCATTCTTAGTGAAATTGCTATTTATACTTTAGCTGAAGAAGTACCTTTAAGAGATGTACTAAAGAAAGTAAAAGAAAAAGAAGGCGGACAACCAACGTCGATCAGTCATAAAGATAGTAAAGAGGTTTTAGAAGAGTTTTTCTTCGAAGTCTTACCTGATTATGATGAAGATCGTGTGTATCCTTCAGATATTAAAAAAGTGGTTCAGTGGTATAATTTACTTCAAAAAAATAATCTTTTAGATGCACTTGACGAATCTAAAGATGACAAAAAAGTTTCTGACGAAGAAGAATAAAAATGTCTGATAAAGCTACCCAATTAAAAGCCTTTGAGCGTTTGTTAATTATTATGGATGAGTTGCGTGAGCAATGTCCATGGGATAAAAAACAGACGATGGAATCTTTACGGCATCTCACCATTGAAGAAGTTTATGAACTTGGTGATGCCATTCTTGATAAGGATTTAGAAGAGGTTAAAAAAGAATTGGGTGATGTTTTACTTCACATTGTGTTTTATTCAAAAATAGGGAGTGAAACCAATGATTTCGATATTGCAGATGTCTGTCATAGTATTTGTGATAAATTGATTGATCGTCATCCTCATATCTATGGTGATGTCGTTGTAAAAGATGAAGACGAAGTAAAACGTAATTGGGAGCAACTCAAACTTAAAGAAGGAAAGAGTAGTGTGCTTGAAGGTGTACCTAAAAGTCTACCAGCAATGGTGAAAGCAAGCAGGATACAAGATAAAGTTGCTGGAGTAGGATTTGATTGGGAAACACCAGAACAAGTTTTTGAAAAAGTAGAAGAGGAGCTAGCCGAACTAAAAGTTGAAATAGCAAAAGGAGATCAAGATGCTATAGAAAGCGAATTTGGTGATGTGATGTTTTCTATGATTAATTATGCACGCTTCTTAAATGTAAACCCAGAAAATGCTTTAGAGCGGACTAATAAAAAATTCATAAAGCGCTTTCAGTATCTAGAAGGTAAAGCTAAAGAATTGGGTAAATCTTTAAAAGATATGACGCTTTCAGAAATGGATGTCTTTTGGGAAGAAGCCAAATTACTCTAAATCTTTATCAAACAACGTCTCTCATACGTTGTTTTTTTATGTCATCAGCTAATGATGTAAAATTATGGTCATTTTAGAAAGCACTTTTCAATTATCGCACTATAATTTCTTAGATATTCTAAACCTTGTTCAAAGCCTTGAAAACCAACCAAAATGCTATAAAATTGGGAGGAAATTTTAGAAATTATCAAAAAATTCACTAATAAAACATCCAAAAGTAATTTTCCTACGTAAATAGGGTATATAAGAACAAATAAACGTTTTTATAATCTTAGTAGGAGATCTTAATTATTATTTTAAGCGGTTGTAATTAAGGTTAATTTAGTTTAGTTAGGGCAAAACCCATCTGTTAGTTGCAGATGGGTTTTGATATTTAAAAGAGTGTATTACTCTACGTTACCTTTGTTTTTTATTTTAGTGCCTATGCCATAGCTTACAGTCGCAATTAGACCTGTTATAATACAAGTGGTCCAATTAATACCCATAGGGTCTGTTTTTATAACAAGCGTATAGGTTATATAAGCAGCAGTAGGAAAGGCAATGATAAAATTCCCTAATAAATCTTTATCCATTAAAAGGGGAATGTTTTAGTTGTACATTCCACGGACTTTGGTAAGCTTAGCTTTCCAAATTTCTAATTCATTCTTATGATTAGCAATGTTTTTATGTACATCTTTAACCAATGGATTGTCTGATTTTACATTAGAGAAAAACTGTAAATTATTTTCTAGCTGATTGATTTCAGATTTGATTTCAGTAATTCTTTTTCTGATAAAATTTTGCTCATTATCAAGTAATCGTGTGTCATCAGAATCGGCTAAGTTTTCGAGTTTACTCTCAAACTTAATCATTTCTAATTTCGATTTATCCATTTTCAGCTTATCGAATTTATCATCAATTGCTTTATAAAACTTACCATCAATGTAACGTTTGTTTTGTGGTACGTATCCGATTTCTTTCCACTGAGCAATTTTCTCTTGTAGAGTTTTGATATCTGCTTTCGGATCTTCAGTTAACTCTAGGGCTTTTAATTCGTCGAGAAGTTTTACTTTTTTATCAAAAGCATCATAAAGATGTTGGTCTTGCGCTTTACGCGCTGTGTGCATTTTATCAAAATAGTGGTTACAAGCAGCTTTAAATTGTTTCCAGATTTTATCACTATCGCGTCTTGGAACATGACCAATCTTTTTCCATTCATTCTGAATTTTCTTCATCAACGGAGTTACCTTGGCATAGTCATCACTGTCTTTATGGTCTTCTGCAATTTGAATTAAGTCTTTCTTCTTTTTAAGATTATCGTACTGATCTTTCTTTAAATCTTTATAAAAACTATTTTTACCACGGTTAAAGGTTCTAACAGCAGATTTAAATTTAGCCCAAGTGCTTTCGTTTACTTTTAATGGCACTTTTCCTGCTTTAAAAAACGCGTCTCTTAGTGCTTCAACTTCTTTGATTTTTTTCTGCCAAGCACTATGCGTATTACTTTTATCTTCTGCAATAGCTGTTATTTGTGCAATAATTTCTTCTTTGCGCTCAAGATTTTTTTCGTGCGCTTTATCCATATCAGCGTAGTAAGCTTGACGTTTATCGTGTATGGCTTTTGTTGCATTACTAAAACGTTCCCAAATAGCTTCTCTGTGTTCTTTTCCAACAGGTCCTAGCTCTTCTTTCCATAGTTTATGTAATACTTGAAGCTCTCTAAACGAACGGTTGGTATTTTCATCTTCTGCTAATTCTTCAGCACGTTCTATGATTTTTAATTTCTGATCATAGTTATGCTTAAAATCCATATCTCTCAAATCGTTATTGAGATGTAAAAAGTCATAAAAACGTTCTACATGATGATGGTAGGTATTCCAGGCATTATTGTATTTGTCTCTTGGAATTGGTCCTGCATTACGCCATTTTTCTTGAAGTTCTTTAAAGGTCTTATACGTTGTACCCATGTTTTCTTCAACGCTGAGCAAACCTTTTATCTCTTCAATTATGGCTAGCCTATTTTCTAGGTTTTGCTTTAAATTTTGTTCACGTTCTTTATAATATGCATTTATAGTATGCTTATATTCTTTATAAAGTGAGTTGAATTCTTTTTTGGTATCGTTAGTGTAATAAAAGTCTATTTCGTTTCCTCCATCGGCAATGAATTCTTCCTTTTTTTCATCTAGAAGTTCACTGAATTTGGCATTAAACTCGCCTTTTATTTCATTAACATGTTTAGAAATGGTCTGAACTTTGTGATTTTTTAAAAGTCGGCTCATTTCTGCTGTCAACTCAACCATTGACATAGCGTGATAATCTTTTTCTTCTACTTCATGACGCTCAGCATTAGATTCGTCTTCTGCGTCTTCAGCATTTGAAGCTTCAATTTCATCAACGAGATCATCTTTAACAACTTCAGTTGTCGTATCTGTGTCAAGCTTTTCAGAGGTTTCAACATTGTTTTCAACGTCGCTTATAGCTTCTTTCGTTTCGCTTACAGATTCGATTTCAGTTTTAATTTCAGCTTGCAGTGTTGGAGTAGATTCGGTTGATTCTACTTCTTTTTTTCCATCTGCTTCTTGCAGGTTATCATTCTCAGACATGTGTCAAATATTTTTTATAGTTGTTAAAGATACTAACTAGTCCTTTAACTACAAAGGAAATGCTCATAGAGCTTGTGTTTTAGACTTTATTCCAGATTTCCCACGATTTTTCGGCTTGTAGTCTTAACATTTCCAGTCCATTAATGGTTTTGGCGCCTCTGATATAACCCTGGTTTAAGAATTTAGTTTGATCTGGATTGTATATTAGATCGTATAAAATGTGCTGTTTTGTGATGGCTTCATAAGGAATATCTGGACATGCGTCTACATTTGGAAACGTACCAATAGGTGTACAGTTTATTATAATGGTATAGTCCGAAATAATAACATTGTTTAAGTCTGAGTACAAAAAAGTTACATTTTCTTTTTTAGTACGTGAAACAAAATCATACTGTATGTTTAGTTTTTTAAGTGCATAAGCAATAGCTTTAGAAGCACCTCCAGTACCAAGAATCAATGCTTTTTTATGATGCGATTTTAGATGCGGTTTTATAGAGTTTTTAAAGCCGTAAAAATCGGTATTGTAGCCAACTAATTTGTTGTTTTTGGTAAACCTAATGGTGTTTACAGCGCCAATCGCTTTAGCTTTTTTATTGAGCTTATCTAGCAAAGGAATAACCTGTTCTTTATAAGGAATGGTAACGTTAAGGCCTTTTAAATTTGAGGAGGTTTCTATGATTTCTGAAAGCTCATCTATAGATTGTAGATCGAAATTCACATACGAATGTGGTGCGTTTTCAGTCTTGAATTTATCTTTAAAATAACCTCGCGAAAAAGAGTAGGAGATGTCTTTGCCTACGAGTCCGAATTTATAATTTGATTTGTCTTGTGCGTTTTCCATACCATTCTAATCCTAAAACTATAAGGATTCCTAGGGCAATATAAACAATTGCAATGTAAGTTTGGGTGTTGAGTTCTGGTAAAAAGCGTTGGTAATTAGAAATGATTTGTTTTCCGGTAGAATCTAAAATAATAATACCTTCAGAATTGGTTTTGTAAATCGTTTCTTTCCATGGCCAAACCACTCCTAAGGAACCGATAATAAACCCCATTATAGTAGCTAGTGTTATGAATTTATAATTTTTTAGAATATAATTTAAGATATGAGAAAAGGTTACCAATCCAGTAACAGAACCAAGTGTGAATACGGCTAAAACTTTTAGCAGTCGTATGCGATAGGCATTGTGAATAAATTCAAAATCACCACTAAAGAGATCAAATATAGTGTCGTTAAGAGCGTTAACGGAATCCACGAGTAATAGAACATAGTTACCTAAAAGAATAAGGATGAATGAGCCAGAAAACCCAGGTAGCGTCATGCCTGAAACACTAATAATACCACAAAAGAACACAAAAAAGAGATTGTCATTTTCTGTTGCAGGATCTAAAAAACTAACGCTAATCCCTGCTATTGCACCAAGCACGAGTGCTAATAAGGTTGTCCTATTCCATTCTTTAAAATCTTTAGAGATGTAATAAATTGATCCTAAAATCATACCAAAGAAGGTACTCCAAACATAGAGTTCATAGTGGATAATAAGATAGTCTAATAATTTAGACACACTAAAATAACTCACAATCATACCTAAGAAAAGGAGGCTTAAAAATTTACCATTTATATAGCGGTAAAAGCTCTTAAATCGTGCATTAAATAAGAGTTTAAAAGCCGTTTTGTTTACGCGTTGTAATGAGTAGATAAACTCTTCATAAAAACCAGCAACAAAGGCAACCACTCCACCAGATACACCTGGAACTTTATTGGCTGCACCCATAGCCAAACCTTTAATGACCAAGAAAACACGATCTTTAAGGGCTCTTGTACTTTGCATTACACTTTGTTTTTTTGTTTTCCTAGACTTTCTAAAATAAGAATCGTTGCAAAACCGATGACAATAAAAATGATTGCCATTACTAAGTCGTTATCTCCGGCGTAAGATGTTGGCAATATACTTTTGTCTAGTAACGTTACGACTTCACCTTCAGAGTTTATACGCGTTTTTAAAACCTCTTTCCAAGGCCAGATTTTATTTAAAGACCCAATCATAAAACCAGTAAGAATAGCTAAGGTTAGATTTTTATGATGTTTAAACATCCAATTTAAGGCCTTAGAAAATACTTTAAGTCCGATGACAGCTCCAACACCAAGTAATACAAATTTTAACAACGCATCTTTAAAAAGTTCCATGTTTCCATTTAACAAACCATCTCTTAAATTATTAATGGTATCAATTGCCGTTTGGTAAGCTCCAAGAATTAGTAAAATAAATGCTCCAGAAACTCCTGGTAAAATCATAGCAATAATGGCAATGAATCCACAAAATATGAGATAATATGGACTGTCTGGAGAGGCAAATGGTTCGGCTTTCGTAATGTAAAAAGATATAATTGACGTAATTATAATAGCAATTATCAATTTTAAGGACCAGCCTTTAATTTGTTTCGCGATGTATAAAATACTAGCTAAAACAAGTCCAAAAAAGAAAGACCATAGTAATACAGGTTCGTTGTGTAATAGCCATTTTATGAGTTTTGATAAGGATAAGATGCTTATAGCGATACCAGAAAAAAGTGCTAATAGAAAATTTCCATTAACGGAATTCCATGCGGTTTTAAAACCATCTTGTTTCCAAACTTTAAAAACACTAAGATTAACTTTATCTATGCTTTCTATTAATTCTTCGTAAATACCAGAGATAAATGCAATGGTTCCGCCAGAAACACCTGGAACAACATCTGCTGCTCCCATTGCAATACCTTTAAAAGTGATGACTAAATAATCTAAAAATCGTCTTTGCATTCTTCTATAAAATAAGAATCGCTAAGGTATGATTTTTTTTAGTTAGACGTCTTTTTAGCTTCTGAAATTATAGCCTTAATCATGGGCTTGTCTGAAAGTTTCGGAAATAATTCTGAAATAATAAAGTTGTAATCAAAGTTAAGTCGTGTTGCATTTTTTAGGTGGAAACGTCCTTCTTCGATTTGATGAACAGAAAAGTATAGACCTGCTAATCGGTATTCAACCTCTGCGTTTTCAGGATAAAACTCTGAAGTTTGAAGTAAATTATAAATTGCTCCTTGGTATTCACCTAAGGTTATTAAAACATCCGATCTGTTTAACCAAGTGTCTAATTCATAATTTCCCAAGTCTAAGGCCCGTTTGTAACCGCGTTCTGCTTCTTCAAGAAAGTTTAAACGCTTATTTACGGTAGCGTACAATTTCCAATATGCCACATTTTCGCTGTCTATAATAACCGCTTTATTAACGTAATATAACGCTTTTTGGTAGTTAAGACGTTTCATGTAAAACTTGGTAATTGCAATCCAGCCTTTATCAAGTAAGGGGTCTTCGTCTATTGTTTTTTTGAAAAACTGAATCGCTAATTCTTCTTGATTCAACTTGGCATAGCATTGACCAATACGTAAAAGAGCAAAGGATGTTGGGTCTTCTAATGCTAAAGTAATTTTGTAATTTTCAATAGCCTCTTCGTACTTCTTTAACTTTTCGAGTACTTTCCCTTTTTCGATATAAGCACCAACAAACGTATCATCTGAAATGATTGCAAAATCTAATGCGGCATTTGCTTTATTGTAATCTTTAACTGTTAAATACTGGCGTCCTAGTTGATGCCAAGCAACTTCACAATATGGGTTGGTGTTTAAGTATGAGTTTAAATAGTCTATGGCTTCAGAATTCTTATTTAAGAAATCATAGCAATACACAATGTTGTGAAGGGCGGAATAATCCGAGACGTCACTTTCTAGGCATTTTTTAAAATATATTATAGCATCTTCAAATTGATCTAAAAACAAATACTCCATTCCAACTAAAGCATATAAATCTGCATCGTCTTCAGGTGTGTGAGACATCTCTATTGCAATTAGTAAGGTGTCTATGGCTTGTTGATGTTTATCTTGCTTAGATAATACATTGGCCTTTTGAATGAAAATTTCTTCGTTTGTAGGTTCGAGGTTATGTAATTTATCTAAAAGATCATCGGCTTCTTCAAATTTATTTTCAATCACCAATATTTCAACTTGAAATAATCTTAGATTAATGGATGTAGGATGTTGTTCTAAACCTAATTTAATAGCGCGCTTAGATAGGGGAATCTTACCATTTTCAAGATAATGATGAATGATATTTTCAAATTCGTTCGAGTCAAAGAACAAAATATTATTGGTCTTTAACATCGATTCGAATCGAGTGAGAGGGAAGTTTTCGTCGTCTTGACTGTAATGCATAAATAGTTTAATAAATCACTGAAATAAAATTACAGTTATCCTGTGCGTTAAAGGCGTTTTTAAACTAATGTTCTTAACAAAATAATTAACATTAGAATTGTTGTTTATGTAATAGTGTTTAAAATCCTGTATTTAAGATGTTTATATGGTATTAAATAGATTTAAATTGTATCCAATAATGAAGTTATAATGGAACAACCTTCTATTAATTCATCATTAGAAATGGTTAAAGGAGGTGTAATTCGGATGGCTTTGGGTTCAAAAAGTAACCAAAACAGAATTAATCCTTGGTCTTGAGCACGCAATATTAATTGGCTTGTGCGTTCTGCATTTTCGGTAAAAGCAGCTAACATTAAACCACGTCCTCTAATTTCTTTAATGTGTTTGTGTTGAAGATGTTGTCTGATTAATTGCTCCTTTTCTAAGGCTTCAGACATCAGGTTGGTTTCTGTAATTTCTTTTAAAGTCGCTAAAGCTGCGGCTGCAATTACTGGGTTACCACCAAAAGTGGTGATATGTCCAAGTTTAGGATTATCACTTAAGCAATCCATCATATGTTTTGAAGCTGTAAACGCTCCAATGGGTAAACCTCCTCCTAATCCTTTGCCTGTAACCACAATGTCTGGTTGGCAATTATAATGTTCAAAACCGAAGAGTTTTCCCGTTCGTCCTATGCCTGGTTGAATTTCATCTAAAATAAATACAGCTCCTACGTCATTGCAACGTTGTTGAACTTTAGTTAGGTAATTATCTGTAGGTTCAATAAAACCGGCACCTCCTTGAATAGTTTCAAGAATAACAGCTGCTGTTTGATTTGTGATATGCTTTAAATCAGATTCAGCATTGAATTCAATATGTTTAATACCTGGAATTAAAGGTAGAAATGGTTGTTTACGTTCTTCATAATCCATTAAACTAAGCGAACCCATAGTGTTGCCATGATAGGCGTTTTTTGCAGCAATAATTTCTGAACGACCTGTAAATCGTCGAGCTAATTTTAAACTCCCTTCAATAGCTTCTGTTCCTGAATTTACAAGATATGTAGATTCTAATGGATTAGGTAGATGGTTTGCCAATAGCTGAGCTAATTCTACAGCAGGTTTTTGGATATATTCTCCATAAACCATGACGTGAAGGTATTTGTCTAATTGCTCCTTTACAGCATTGACTACTTTTGGGTGTGAATGTCCTAAACTACACGCTGACACTCCTGCAACAAAATCGAGATATGCTTTGCCTTTAGTATCGTAAATATAAGCGCCTTTAGCATGACTTATTTCCATAGCTAATGGATGCGGAGTCGTCTGAGCTTGGTATTGTAAAAATGCGTCTTTCAATGGTTAATCTTCTTTTTTGTCTTCTTGTTTATCGTTGCTTTTTAACGGCTGTTTTTTTTGAGGTATTGGTTTTGGAGGTACTAATTTAAATGGAGTTGCCGTTGATTTTGCTGGTAGATTTCTAGCGGCTTTATTCTCCTTTTTGGGAGTTGCTTTTCCAGCCTCCTCGACACGTTCCGTTACAGCATCATCAATAAATTCTTCAGGTGGAACATAATCTTCTAAGCCTTTAATTTTAGGTAATTCTAAAGGTGGGTCATCTTTAAATAAATCTTCAACAGAGCGCGGTTGTTCTTCACCTCTCCAATCAAAACCTCTTAATTGTCTTCCGCTTTTCGGGAAGTCTGATTCTGGGAAAATATTACCATCAATTTGATTAATGAAACGTACTTCGTCAACAATCTGATCAATTATTTTAACGTTTATACTTCCTGATTTCGACTTTTGAATTCCTATTAATTCAGTATCGTCATTCCTTAGGTAACGAATGGTCTCGGCGTTTTTAATAATGTCAACATTGTAGAGTTCGTTATTTTCAAATAAACCAATTAAACGTTGTCCTTTTATTTGGTTGAATCCATTTTCGCTTATGGTGTCTTTGCTTATTAAAAAGGCATTGTCAAATACTTTTAAGGAATCGAGTTGCTCTGTTTTGGTATTAGAAATTAAATGAATTGTATCGCCTGTCATCTGATTGTCAATATTCCAGAGTACAGGTTTTCGTTTAATAGCGAAGGCATCTGTAGAACTAAATCTACTGAGGTTAATCATTTGTGTTAAACCTGTTTTATGGTTAACATGTATAGAGTCTGATTTACCTGATAAATCGCTTTTATAAAGTCTGGCGTTATAATAAGCGCGAGTAATCCGGTTTTCAGGTTTTCCAGTAACCATAAGGGTGTCTGCATGCATATAAATGGAATCCTTTTCTTGTACGGTTATGGCTAAAGCACGTTTAGTAATGTACATTGAGTCTTGCGCTCTCCAAACTTCCGCGTAATGACCCTTTACAATACTTTTATTTAATGTATCGGTTACCGTAATATTGTTGGTTGCAGAAGCAAAATTCTTAGTGCGGTCAAAATATAAGCTGTCACCTTCAACAGTTCGGTTATCATAATCGATTTTAGCGTTTCGTTGAAAATTGCCAACATTATTATTGGTGTCATAAAAGCCGCGTTCACAATAAATTTTACTTGTTTCTCCTGTAATGGTCGAAGGACCAAAAAGATAGGCGTGTCCGTTTTCTGTAAAGAAATCGAGACGTTCGGTGTTTAAAGTGTATTGCGGATTTACGAGAACCACATCTTTAACAAATTGGTATTTGCTAGTATTCATGTAATATCTTCCAATTTGACTTGTAATGGTTCCTGATGAATCTCTTACAACCGTACCTCCTGTATTGTAATAAGCTTGTTGTCTCGTTCTATTAAACCAAAGTGTATCTGTTTTTAGTGTTGATTGTGGTTCGGTTAAAACAACATCTCCACTTGCAAAAGCTAATTGCGTTTTTCCGCTATACTCTACATATTTGGCCACCATATTAATAGAGTCTCCTTGTTTCATTACAACATTACTAAAGGCTTCTATAAAATCTTGATCTTCGTAATAAATGGCTTTATCACACCACATATTTACTCCTTCATGAATAAAATGAACTTGCTGTGATTTATCTCTAATAAAGACGACGGCTCCTTCTTCTACGTCTGGTGCCGTAGAAGCATTTCCTGCATATTTAATTGTGATTTTCTGTTTTTCTTGTGCGACACTGAAAAAAATAGACAGTAAGCAAACGATAAAAAGTAGATGTTTAAAACGTTTCAATGATTTATGTTTTTTACAAAATAACACTTATTAAATTTGCTTTAGTATGTGTTAACGTTTTTTTTAACAGAAAGGTATAGCTTATCAAGCTTAATAGTAGATAAAAATAATGGTTTTTTTGAGAAATAGTTTAAAGTTAAGACGGGATATCTTTACCGTTATTTTCACAAAAAAACCAATATTTTATTGAAGTCTAATTATATTTTCTTACGAATGATAGTCTGTCTACGATCAGGCCCCACAGATACAATTGTAATTGGAATATTTAATTCGTTTTCTAAAAATTCAACATAAGCATTTAAATTTTCTGGTAGTTGCGATGCTTCAGTCATTCCTGTTAAATCAGCAGCCCATCCTTTTACTTCTGTATAAATAGGAGTAATATTTTCTTCTTCGATGTTATATGGTAAATGCGTAATGGTTTCACCTTTATACTTATAAGCAGTACATACTTTAAGGGTTTTAAAACCAGAAAGCACATCTCCTTTCATCATTATTAATTGTGTAACCCCATTAACTTGACAAGCATAGCGTAAAGCCACTAAGTCTAACCAGCCACAACGTCTTGGACGGCCTGTAGTGGCTCCAAATTCGTTTCCAACCTTGGCCATGGTGGCACCATCTTCATCAAATAATTCTGTTGGAAATGGTCCAGAACCCACACGAGTAGTATACGCTTTAAAAATTCCGAAGACTTCTCTAATTTGGTTTGGTGCAACACCTAAACCTGTACAAGCACCTGCCGCAGTGGTATTAGATGATGTTACAAAAGGATACGTTCCAAAATCAATATCTAATAAAGAGCCTTGAGCACCTTCTGCTAATATTGATTTACCAGATTGTTGAGCTTGGTAAATAAATTCTTCAGAATCAATAAACTGTAATGATTTTAAAGTTTCGATAGCTTCAAAGAAATCGGCTTCTAATTCTGTTAAATTGTATTGAATATCTACGTTGTAAAATTCAATCATGGCTTCGTGCTTATCTGCTAAAGCTCTGTATTTATCTTTAAAATCGGCTAATTCAATATCTCCAACTCTAATTCCGTTTCTACCGGTTTTGTCCATGTAGGTTGGACCAATACCTTTTAATGTAGAACCTATTTTAGCTTTACCTTTAGAAGCTTCACTCGCCGCATCCAATAAGCGATGTGTAGGTAAAATAATATGGGCTTTACGAGAGATACAAAGGGATTTTTTATAATCCACATTTTGCGCTTCTAATTTATCGAGTTCTTTTTTGAAAATAACAGGATCGATAACCACTCCATTACCAACAAGATTAACTTTGTCTTCATGAAAAATCCCAGACGGAATAGTGTGTAATACATGTTTTTTGCCGTTAAATACTAAAGTGTGTCCTGCATTTGGGCCACCTTGAAAACGTGCAATAATGTCGTAGTTAGAGGTAAATACATCGACAATTTTTCCTTTGCCTTCGTCTCCCCATTGTAATCCAAGTAGTAAATCTACTGCCATTTTAAAATTGAGTTAGTCGTCCTTTTTACGATTACCGTAAAAATATAGTGAATGATTAGTTATTTGAATATCAAAAACCTCTTCAATGGTTTTTTTTATGGATTGAATGCGTGGGTCACAGAATTCTATGACTTCACCTGTATCAGTAAGAATTACATGATCATGATTTTTATCAAAATACGATTTTTCATAATGTGCCTGACTCTGTCCAAATTGATGTTTACGGACCAAAGCACACTCTAGGAGTAACTCTATAGTATTGTAAAGTGTTGCTCTGCTAACACGATAGTTTTTGTTTTTCATTTTGATGTACAGCGATTCGATATCAAAATGTTCTTTGTTATCATAAATTTCTTGAAGTATAGCATAACGCTCAGGTGTTTTTCTATGACCTTTATCTTCAAGGAATTGTGTAAATACGCGCTTTACAATTTCCTGATTACTTTCTTCTGTGGTTGCATTCATAATTAAACAGCAAATTTACACAAATTTTATAGGATATGAATTATAAAATGGGGTATTAAAAATGAAAGAAATGAACAAGTTTAAAAATAATAGTTGATAACAATTTACACCCTAGTCACTTTGTCAATTCCATTTATTTTTTTAAGATTATCAATTAGCTTTTTAAGCATGGTTTGGTTTTTTACCTGGACTGTTATTTTTCCTGTAAAAATGCCATCATCACTAGAGAAACTTATGCTTTTCATGTTAACGTGCATGTTTTCAGAAATGAGTTTAGTGATATCGTTAACTAACCCTAAATTATCTATACCAGACAAGATAATCTGAGAAGTATATACCTGCTGAGAGGAGTCTATCCATTTGGCTTGCATAATTCTGTAAGCATAATTAGATTGTAAACTTACAGCATTAGGACAATTGGTTTTGTGCACCTTTAGTCCATCGTTAATTGTTAAAAAACCAAAGACTTTGTCGCCCGGAATGGGATTACAACAATTAGCTAATGTATAATTGAGCTTTTCTTCTTCCTTCCCAAAAACTAACATATCATATTTTGAGGTAATCTCTTCTTTATGAATGTCTTTTGGAACAGAAGGTTTGTAGATTTTATTTTTAAAATAACTCACAAAGGCATTGCTTCGTGAAGAAGCAAAAGCTTTTAGTTTTGTGTTGTCTATTGTACCAATACCTACACGGTAAAATAAATCTAAAGAGGTGTTAAGCTTAAAGTAGCTGACAAGTTCATTTACGGAATTTTCATTGAGTGTAATTTTAAGTTGTTTTAATTTTCGTCTTAAAATTTCTTTTCCTTCTTCAGCAATTTCTTTTGTGCCCTCATTTAAAGCCGATTTAATTTTGCTACGAGCTCTTGCGGTGGTTGCATAATCTAGCCAATTGGAATTAGGTTTAGCGCTTTCTGAAGTTAATATTTCTACACGGTCTCCACTTTGTAACTCATGACTTAAGGGCATTAGTTTTCCATTGACTTTAGCACCACGTGTTTTTAATCCAATTTCAGTATGAATACTAAAAGCAAAATCGAGCGGAGTAGCTCCTTTAGGAAGTGATTTTAAATCTCCTTTTGGTGAAAAGACAAAAATTTCTTTAGAGTATAAATTGAGTTTAAATTGCTCTACAAAATCAACAGCGTCCGCTTCATGATTCTCTAAGGCTTCTTGTAAACGGTTAATCCATAAATCGAGATTGTCTTCTTTGGTATCTGCATTTTTGTATTTGTAATGTGCAGCATAACCTTTCTCAGCAATTTCGTTCATACGTTCACTTCTAATCTGAACTTCTACCCAACGGCTTTTAGGGCCAACAACAGTAATGTGTAAGGCTTCGTATCCTGTTGATTTAGGGGATGAAATCCAGTCTCTAAGTCGAATAGGGTTAGGCGTAAAGTGGTCGGTTACGATGGAGTATATTTTCCAAGCTAAGAATTTTTCGTTCGCTAAATCGGATTTGTATATAATTCGAACTGCAAATTTATCATAGACCTCTTCAAAAGAAACCCCTTGTTTCACCATTTTTCTACGAATACTAAATATCGATTTTGGTCGTCCTTTAATTTCGTAGTTTAAACCTTCGGTGTTTAAGGAGTCTTCAATGACTTTAGAAAATGCTTTAATATAGGCATCTTGATCTTCTTTGCTGTCTTGAATCTTAGCTAAAATATCATTGTAAACTTCGGGTTCCGTATATTTTAAACCTAAGTCTTCTAATTCTGTTTTAATATTATAGAGTCCAATTCTATGTGCTAAAGGTGCGTATATATATAAGGTTTCGGAGGCGATTTTGACCTGTTTGTCTGATCGCATAGAATCCATAGTTTGCATATTATGCAAACGGTCTGCTATTTTAATAATGATAACTCTAACGTCATCATTTAATGTGAGTAGCATTTTTCGGAAATTCTCAGCTTGTAAAGACACATCCATATCTTTTTTAAGCGAAGAGATTTTGGTAAGGCCATCAACAATTCTAGCCACGGTTTCTCCAAATAATTGCTCAATATCATCAATGGTGTAATCTGGGTTATCTTCAACTACATCATGAAGCAACGCTGCTGCGATGGAGGTGGCATCCATACCAATTTCTTGGGCTACAATTCTAGCTACTGCAATAGGGTGAAAAATATAAGCTTCACCCGATTTGCGTCGTTGATCTTTGTGTGCATCCACTGCGACCTCAAAAGCATGACGAATTAATTTCTTATCATCTTTGCTTAATGTCTGATAGCTTACCTTGAGTAGTTCTTTGTAAGCTTTTGCAATGGCCTTATTTTCTTTTTCTATAGCTTCCTCAGTCATAGAACTAAAGTAGTGAAAGGATTTCTAATTGGCAATTGTTTTTTTAAATGAAATTTGAATAAATTTTGATTTTTTAAGAAAATAGTATCACTCGTTTAGGTAAGAATAGAAAAATTAAGAGCTGTATTTATTATTGCGTAAGATTAAAAAAACTAATCATAACTATTTGAATTAGCGCTATAATAAATGAAGCCAAATTCATCTTTATTAATTCATCGCTTTTTAGGTGATAAACGACCTTTGTATTGTCTTTATTGTTCATTACTCCAATGAAGATCATTGGAAGTATTACGAAAAGAAAAGCAAATACTATTGACCCATCTCGTTCAAGTTCGGCATCAATAAAAAAATAAATAAAAAGGCTTATTAAAAAATAGTAAAAGGAAAGCATTAGAACCCAACCCATTTTTGTTTTTAAGAAGACACCAATTAGAGGAATAAGCATTAAAAATGAAGTCCTTAATGTTGAAGTAGTAAATACTGTTTTCAAATAGTCAACAATGGAGTTGCTATTTCCTGTTAATTCAAAATAATCAATTAAACTATTATAATCACGAATGAAGACTAGGATTGAAATAATAACAATTGGTATTTTAACTATAATATTTGTTATTGGTGTTTTAATTCTAGTCAATCTTAAGGGTTTAAATGTTTTAATTACTCTGATTTAGAGTTCAATAATACAAATACTTCAAAATAAAAAATAACAAAACCCGCAATTAATGCAGGTTTTGTGAAATCTTATTTTAATTTGAAACTTTTACGGATTAGTAGACCACAACGACGCATTAGCCATCATAGCGCGTCTAGGTAGTTTTAAACCAGATACAATTAGTTCTGCAAAATCTTCGGGCTGTAATACGCTGTCTTCAGAATCTTTGCTTGCAATACCCAATTCAATAGACATATCTGAAGCTATGGTACTTGGTGTTAAGGTACATACTCTAATATTGTTTTTGCGGACCTCTTTCATTAACGATTGCGACATTCCAATAACGGCAAATTTTGAAGCTGAATATGCAGAAGTCGTAGCATTACCTGTTAAGCCTGCTGTAGAAGAGATATTTATAATATCACCTTCGTTTTTAGCTATTAAATGTGGTAAAACCTCTTTAGTGACGTAATACATTCCCATTACATTGGTTTGTATAATTTGGCTCCATTGATCCACTTCCATATCGTTTAAGGATCCAAAAGCAGCAATACCGGCATTGTTAACTAAAATATCAATAGAGCCTAAAGTTTCAATTAAAGTTTTAATGCTTGCTTGTACTTCCTCGTAATTACTGACATCAAATACAGCATATATAGCGTTAACTCCAAATGTTTTTAACTCTGAAACGGTTTCTTTTAAAACGGCTTCATTTCTGCCTGTAATAGCTACATCAATACCTTCTTTAGCAAAAGCGATAGCTGTTGCTTTTCCTAAACCTCTTCCGCCTCCTGTAATTATTGCTTTTCTATTTTTTAAATCTGTCATTATAGTATGTTTCTTTTTGTTCAAAGTTATAAAAATTGTGGGTTTGTCATGTTATAATAATGTGAACTTACGACCTTAAATTCTTAATACGTTCTAAAAGTGTGAGATGCGTTTTTTTGACAAGTATTGGGTGTTAGAAAATGTTATTTACCGTGCTTTTTCCAATACGATTTACCGTAGCTGCAAAATACTTCTTCACCATAGTCTATATCTTTTATGGCTTTGAGGCAGACATTATGATCATCGTCTAAAGTAATTGCAGCATTATTTTTAAAATTACTTTGCGATAAGCCTTCTGCATCATTAGCGTATTTGGCAAAGCAATGGGTATGCATACTGTCCATAATAGTGCCATCTAGCAAATTAATAAAATACCTGTCTTGGTGCTGTGCTGCTCGTTTTGCGGCTTCTTTGTTATCGATAATTTCCCCTTTAAACAACGCAATGATTTCATCTTTATAAATGTCCACTGCCGTAAATAAACCTTGTCCAGCATGTTTAATTTGTGAAGGCTGAATAAACAAGTAGTCTGATTCTGGAGCTTCAATAGTATTTGTGCTTATATAATGCTCTTCTGTATTGGAGGCGTTCAAGGTTTATGAGATTTGTTAAGGTTATTAGTTGCTAGAATTTAAACCGCTTTTATTTTTTCAAGTTATTTACGCGTTCTAAAAGCGTAGGGTGCGAATAATGCATAAACACATAGGCTTTATGAGGTGTTAAATTACTCAAACTATTTTTAGATAGTTTTTTTAATGAGGTGATTAAAGGTTCGGCTTTATATGTTGCTTTAGCATAATCATCTGCTTGGTATTCAAAAACTCTTGAAACATAATTCATTATTAAACCTGTGACTTCAGAAATAGGCGAGTAGAGTAGTCCAAAAGCAATTAAGCCAACATGAAAACTCGGAGTTTCAACTCCAATAGCATTAGATAATAACGGATTTGATATAAAGATGGATAAAATGAATAGTGTTAATCCTGTAAGTAGAATAGAGGTCACTAAATTGAAAATGATGTGTTTCTTTTTGTAATGTCCTACTTCATGTGCTAAAACAGCAACGATTTCTTCATCGTCTAAATCGTTGACTAAAGTATCGTAAAGCGTGACACGTTTTTCACTGCCAAATCCCGAAAAATAAGCATTGGCTTTGGTGCTTCGTTTTGAACCATCGATGATGAATATTTTCTCGAGATTAAAACCAACCGATGCTGCATAGGCTGAAATTTTAGTTCTCAATTCACCGTCTTCTAAAGGAGTTTGTTTGTTGAATAGAGGTACAATAAGTTTGGAATAAAACATATTCATAAATACAGTGAACGCGGTTACAATACCCCAAGCATATAACCAGAACTGATTTCCTGTAACTTGATAAAACCAAACAATAAGTGCAATGATGCCTCCGCCGAGAAGTATGGTCATTAGCAAACCTTTTAATTTATCTAAAATAAAGGTTTTTTTAGTCGTTTTGTTGAAGCCGAATTTTTCTTCAATTACAAAGGTTTTGTAATAGCCAAATGGTGTTGTAATTAGATCGCTAGCAATCATAATAATGCCAAAGAAAATTAAGGCAATTAGTATTGGGTTATCAGAATAACGTCTAGCGAAATTGTCAACGTATTCAAAGCCATCTAAAAGTAAGAAGCCTAAGGTTAATACAAAAGAAAACAAGGAGGTTATAAGTCCAAATTTATAATTCAGGGTTTTGTAAGCTTGTGATTTTTTATATTCCTCTGCGTCATACACATCGTTTAATACTTCAGGAATTGGATCGTTATAATGTTTTGCGTTTATAGCATCGAGGACTTTATCGATTATAAAGTTGATGACAATAATAGCGATGATGATATAGAATAGGGTTTGTGCTGTCATTAATATATTTTTTTGTCACCTAGAGTTCAGGTGAGAGGTTTTAGAATACTATTAAAATAGGTTTCGACTGCGCTCAACCAGACAAAAATTAGGTTATTTAAAATGGCGTTGGCGTTTGGCTTCAAAAATAAGAATTCCAGCAGCAACCGACACATTCATGGAGTCAATTTCACCTTGCATTGGTATACTTATATTTTTTGTTGCAGCTTTGCGCCATTCTTTGGTTAAACCTGTCGCTTCTGTACCCACTACAATGGCTGTTGGTAAGGTGTAATCTTGTGAATGGTAAGGTTCTGATTCTTGTAAGATAGCGGAGAAAATATTGAAGTTGTATTTCTTTAAAAAGTCAATAGCTTCATCAGAACTGGCCATAGCAATTTCAGTCGTAAATACGCAGCCAACACTAGAACGAATGATATTAGGATTGTATAAATCCGATTTTGGATTCGCAATAATAACGGCATCAACATTTGCGGCATCAGCTGTTCTAAGCAAGGCACCAATATTACCAGGTTTTTCAGGGGCTTCGGCCACTAAAATTAGGGGGTTTTTAGATTCAAATTTTAAATCTTCCAATGTATGATGTTTTGAATTCACAACAGCAATAACCCCTTCAGTAGTATCGCGATGTGCTAATTTCTGAAAGACCTCTTTTGATATTTCAATAATCTCAATATTGTATTGTGACATTGCTTGAGCTTCGCTTTCAGAAAATAATTCTGGATAAAACAACAAGGTGTTAACAGTATAGCCACCTTTTATAGCTAATGATAATTCACGTTTGCCTTCAATTAAAAACAGTCCTGTTTTTTTGCGTTGTCTCGCTTTTTCTTTGAGCAGAACAAGTTGTTTTATAAATGGATTCTGAACGCTAGAGATGGATTTACTCATTACTATATTATTTATATCTATATTTGAGAGATACAAATTTAACCTATTATGAAACAAAAACTACTTTACCTATTTCTATTCTTAACAATCAGTGTAACTTCATTTGCTCAAGTGGCTAACCAACCAAATGATTACGTGGTTTGCGATGATGATAATGATGGGTTTGCTTCATTCGATTTAACTAATGCAGATGCACAAGTTTTAGGAAGTCAACAAAGTGTAGCAGATTATACGGTAACGTATCACGAAACAATGAGTGATGCCATCAATGGAATTAATGCAATTTATTATCCTTATGTCAATAATACGGATTTACAAATTATATATGTGCGATTAGAAGATAATAATACAGGAAGTTATGATACTACTGAATTAGCCTTAGTTGTAAATCCAACACCTATAGTTACGGCATCAACCTCCATGATGTTATGTGATGATGATGCCGATGAGACTGCTGTATTTGATTTAACAGTAAACAATTTAGAAATCACACAAGGTAATACTGATTGGACAGTAGCGTATTATGAAACGCAATCGGATGCTCAGGCTCAGATGAATATGATATCTAATTCAATAGCTTATACAAATACCTCAAATCCGCAGACATTATTTGCAGCAGTTACGGATACCAATACGGGTTGTGTAGGTATAACTCCATTAACCATACGTGTATTACCAAACCCTTCTGTTGCTATGGGCACTCCAAGTGATATTATGTTATGTGATGATAATAATGATGGAGTTATCGATTTTGATCTAACACTAAACGAGGGTGAAATAAATCCGTCAGGAGAGCCTTTTACACTATCTTATTTTATAGATGAAGCTGATGCCTTAGGTAATTTTGCTCCAATTTTAGATCCAACTAATTTTACAAACGTAAGTAATCCACAAACTATTTATGTTAGAGTTGAAACTCTAGACGGCTGCTATGCACTTACTAATTTTGATATTTCTGTTAATCCTTTACCCGAAATATATCTGGATGGTAGTAATAGCTTATGTACAGGCAGTACTTTGGTATTGGAAACAGGATTGTCTGTTTTTGATTATTATTTTCAATGGAGTCTTAATGGAAATACGATACAAGGCGCAAACCTACCTTCACTTACGATAACAGAACCTGGTGAATATGTAGCTGTGTTGTATTCTTTAGATTTTGAGTGTTCTAGCAATACTTTTATTACTGTAGAGGAAGTTAGTTGTACAGATAGTGATGACGATGGAGTCATTGATAGCGATGAAGATATCAATGATAATGGTAATCTAGACGATGATGATACCGATGGTGATGACATTCCAAATTATTTAGATGACGATGATGATGGAGATGGTGTTGCTACTAGTGTTGAAATTAATATTGTTTTAGGACGAAATACGATGCATCCATTTGTGGATACCGATAATGATACTATTGAAAATTATTTAGATAACGATGATGATGGTGATGGCGTATTAACTATTGATGAAGATTATAATAACAACGGCGATCCAACAGACGATGATACGAATAACAACATGATTCCAGATTATCTTGAAAATGCTGTTGCTTTAGGAGTTGACGATTATAGTGTTGTAAATTTTAAACTGTTCCCAAATCCAACAAAAAATGAAGTCAACATTCAGTTAGCAACATCTCATTTTACAACTGGAAATATAAACATTTACAATATTCAAGGCAAAGCAATTTTGAAACAAATAACATTTGAAGAGAATACGTCAACTATAGATATTTCAAGTTTAGAAAGTGGTTTGTATTTTGTAGAATTAACTATAGGAAATACAGCAACCGTTCAGAAATTAATTGTGAATTAAGTTGAAATAATATTTTATTTGAAAAGCTTCAGCTAATTCCTGAAGCTTTTTTTGTAATACTTAATGATTAATTTCGTCAAACACTTCAACTTAAAACTATATCATGAAAAAAATAGGACAAACTCTACTCTTAGCAATTTTAATTACAGCTTGTAAAAACGAACCAAAACAAGACACTAAAATTGTAGAAGAGGTAAAGCAAGAAGAGATTACCACAAGCATCTATCCAGAATCTATAACTAAAGTGTTTGATGCACATGGAGGCATTGATAACTGGAACAAAATGCAAACGCTCTCTTTCTCCATTACAAAACCTACAGGAATAGAAAAGACGACTAAAAATTTAATGACTAGAGCAGAATTAATTGATACTCCAACTTATATTCAGGGATTTGATGGTGAAACGCTTTGGATTAATGAAAAAGATGGAAATGCATATAGAGGAAAGCCTCAGTTTTATAAAGGTTTAATGTTTTACTTCTATGCGATGCCTTTTGTTTTTGGTGATGATGGCATATCTTATAAAGAAACTGAGTCATTGGTTTTTGAAGGAAAAACATATCCAGGAATCTTAATTTCTTACGAGGCAGGAGTTGGTGAATCTTCAGACGATCAGTATAAGATTTTTTACGATGCCGAAACAGGTCAGATGGAGTGGTTAGCCTATACGGTAACCTTTGGGAAATCTGAAGGAAGTCCAGATTTTCATTTTATAAGATATAATAATTGGCAAACGGTTAATGGTTTGGTATTACCAAAAAGTATAGATTGGTATAATTATGAAAATAATGTACCAACAGAAAAGCGAAACACAGTTGAGTTTACCGATATTTTACTTTCAGTAAAAGCACCAGATAACGCGATATTTTCAAAACCAGAAGGAGCTAAAGTGATTGAATAATCAATATATCTAAACACAAAAAAAGCGAGCCAAATGGCTCGCTTTTTTTGTGTTTAGATGTTACGTAAACGTGCTAAGGTAATTTAATAGTAGCTTAACTTTTAAACTAAAAACACCCCTAGAGGGGACTTGAGGGGTATAAATTAATAGTTGTTAATCTTCTTGATTCAGTTTCGCTGAAAACCGTTTCCAAAGTTCTGTTTGATGGGTTTCTAAGCTTAAATTTCTACCATCAATAAAAGCATGTGTTAATTGATTGGTGCGCATATCTAAGGCATCACCTTCACTAATAAATAGTGTTGCGCTTTTACCAACTTCTAAAGTGCCATACATATCATCAATACCCATGATTTTTGCAGGGTTCTGTGTGATTAACTGCAAGGCTTCTGCTTTGGTTAAGCCATGTGCTACAGTGGTGCCAGCATAAAACGGGAGGTTACGAGAATTCATACGTTCCATTTGTCCGCTTGGTTCTAAAGCCACTAAAACACCAGCATCTACTAACTTTTTTGCGAGTTTATAAGAAGTGTCATAATCATCATCTTCTAATTCTGGTCTAGAGTGAATTCGTCTTAAAAAGACAGACACATCATTTTGTTTTAAAAAGCTAGCGACATTACCTGCTTGATAACCACCAACAATTGTAATTTTAGAAACTCCATGGGACTTTGCAAAATTTACAGCATCCGTAATGCCTTTTTCATCATTAGCATTAATGTATAAACGTTTAGAGCCCTCAAATAAGCCCGCTAAAGCTTCAAAAGGTAAATGTAATTCGGACTTATTTCCTTTATTATAACTCTTAGATTCATTGAAGTAATCTGATAATTCTTTTACTTGTTTGGCATAATCCTTATTGGGCTTTAAACCTGGATCTTCACCTAACCACCAACGCCCACGACTAAAACTACTTGGCCAATTGACGTGAATTCCATTGTCCATTTTTATGGCAGCATCTTCCCAATTCCAAGCATCATATTGTACTACAGACGAGGTACCTGAAATACGGCCTCCTCTTGGAACAACTTGTCCAAGTAATACGCCATTCGGTCGCATAGACTCAGTAACTTTAGATTCGGTATTGTAAGCGATAATACTTCTAATATGTGGATTATATGTTCCCATTTCAGATAAGTCATTTGAGGCTTTTACAGCATCAACTTCTACTAAACCTAAGGTGCCGTTAGCGACAATAAAACCGGGATAGACGTCTTTTCCTTTGGCGTCAATAATAGCCATGGCTTGTCTGGTGAGTGGAGTTGTAGCTTCTGGTCCAATCATTATTATTTTTCCGTTACTTACTACTATAATACTGTTTTCTATTACAGTACCATTACCGATATGAGCGGTGGCACCAACAATCGCAAAGTCTTTGGTTTGCTTTGGTGCAGGTGTTTGCTGTGCGAATCCTAAAGTAACACACAACAAAAACAATAGACTATTTATTTTATTTATGTTTTTCATTTTAAATCGTTTTTAGTGGTGTGAATCCATGGTGTCACAATGCATTAATTTCTCTTCTTTTTTCTTAACAGGCTGTGTTTTTAAGCCTTTGTTTTTTTCTTGAAGCATTAAGTTTGTGAGTTCACTTTTTTCTTTTTTAATAGCTTCACGCATTTGTTGATCTCTAGCTAAATCAAAATAGGTTACTCCTTCAATAATCGTTTTTTCAGCTTTAGCGTAAATAGATAACGGATGATCGCTCCATAAGACCACATCGGCATCTTTTCCAACTTTTAAACTTCCAACGCGATCATCGAGATGTAAAAGTTTTGCAGGATTTAACGTCACAAATTTTAAAGCCTCTTCTTCACTAACTCCACCATATTTAACCGATTTTGCAGCTTCCTGATTTAAACGACGCGACATTTCAGCATCATCACTATTAATAGCGACGGTAATTCCGGCATTGTGCATAATAGCTGCATTATAAGGAATGGCATCATTTACTTCATATTTATAAGCCCACCAATCACTAAACGTAGAGCCACCAGCTCCATGTGCTTTCATTTTATCAGCGACTTTATAACCTTCAAGAATGTGTGTGAATGTGTTGATTCTAAAATCGAATTGCTCGGCAACTTTCATCAGCATATTAATTTCACTTTGCACATAAGAATGACAAGAAATAAAACGCTCACCATTTAGAATTTCAGCAAGTGTTTCCATTTCGGCATCATGTCTATATGGTTTGCCGCTTTTCTTTAATTCGTCATAAGCTTTTGCTCTTGTAAAATAATCGACAAATACCTGTTCAACACCCATTCGCGATTGTGGGAAACGCGAATTGGTTCTGCTTCGCGATTGCTTTACGTTTTCACCCAAAGCAAACTTGATAAACTTAGGAGAATTCTCATAGATTAAATCGTCAGCAGCTTCTCCCCATTTTAGTTTGATAATAGCTGAGCGTCCACCAATAGGATTGGCTGAGCCATGTAAAATTTGGATAGAGGTCACTCCACCTGCCAAATTGCGATAGATATTAATGTCTTCATCATTTACAACATCTTCAATAGTCACTTCTGCTGAAGAATTTTGACCTCCTTCATTTATCGAAGCGGCTGCAATATGCGAATGTTCATCAATAATACCAGCCGTAATATGTTTTCCTGTAGCATCAATAACTTTTGCGTTTTTACTCGATAGGTTTTTTCCTATTTTGGAAATTTTACCGTCCTTAATTAAGACATCTGTTTGTTCTAAAACACCTTCTTTTTCGTTTGTCCAAACGGTTGCATTTTTGAATAATAAGGTTTCCGATTTTGGTTTCTCAGTAAATCCGTAAGCTAAATTAGGATAGGTGATAGGACTCATAAAAGGCGTCTCTGTAGCGTCATTGGCTTTCTTTTTGTCGTCTTTTTTATTGGTGTCTTCTTTGGCTACTTTATTTGCAAAAAATGACAATTCATTACCATTTTCTAAAATAGCCTTACCGTTTAAAGTATTGTTGTTTGCTGCGTTAGCTATAATTCTAACGTATGCTTTTTTCGTGCTATCAGCAGTTTTGAACGTCAGATTTACCCAGTCATCTGAGTAGTTCATTTTTGTGCCTAAAGTTTGGTCACCACTTTCAAGTTGAGCTGTTGGTTTACTTGTGCTTCCAGAAATGGTAAGTTTATAATCATTTCTAGCGAGTTTAAAATTGTAATCGCCATCAATGTCTTTTGTATTCATATTGGCTATAACATGTGGTGTGCCTTGTACCCAATTTTCAAAAAGTTTAGTTTTCTTTTCAAAAATGTCTCCATCAGTAATTAAGAAATTGGCATAGCTTCCCGTTTTTAAAGTGCCTAAGACATCTGATTTTCCTAATAATGACGCCGGAATAGTGGTTAAAGCTTCTAATGCTTTTTGTTTAGAAAGCCCATTTTCAATCGCTTTCATTAAATTAGAAGAAAAGCTTTTATTCGATTTTAAACCATGTGTGGTTAACGCGAATTTGATACCGTTTTCAGCCAATAGTCTTGGGTTATGAGGTTCTTGATTCCAAGCACGCATATCGCTTAAAGACAATGTACTTGCTAAGAAAGGGTCATTAACATCGTAAGCCAATTGAAAATCTATGGGAAGAATAATGGTGGCGTTTGTGCGTTTAATTTCATCAATACGTTCGTATTCATCTCCACCACCAACAATGGTATATTGAATATTAAAAGCATCTCCAACTTTATCTGCTCGCATCAAATTAGCTCTACTGCCAGCTTCAAAAATTTGAAGTAAATTTTTGTTTTTGTTTAAAGCTTCTAGTGATAAGTCTTTGGTATCAATATGTCCTGCTTCATACCATTTGGCATCATTATACATTTGGCGCAGTAAAGCCATGCTGCCCATAATTGAAGATGGGTACGATTGGCGAGATCTTACACTTTTACGAAATGATAAATGTTGTGTGGTTTCGCCATCAACAATACGCATAGCATTATCTGAGTTATTATTCAATGCAATTAAAGCACCTGTGCCTCTTACAATACCATCGGGCATATGCGTATTTACAACCCCAAAACCTAATTTATGTAGCGCTGATGCCGATTTCGCGTCATATTTAAAACTAGCCATAACGTCTTGCTCTGGCATAATATGGTCGTTCCAATAATAGCCGCTTCGACTCGCTCCGTATTGTGGGCCGTTGCCACCACGTTTGGGTTTTTCTACGCCAAAAGTGGTATATATATCAATGAAAGACGGATAAATGGTTTTTCCTGAAAGATCAATTTTTGTAGTGTTCTTCGGAATGTTTACTGATTTTCCAACACTCACCACTTTACCATCCTTAATGAGGAGCGTGGCATGGTCTATTATTTCGGTTGGTGATACGTGAATTGTAGCATTTGTAAATGCTGTGTAGTTAGCGTTGTTTGCAATGACTCCAGAATTGCTCGGAAAGTAATCTTGTGCAAATAACGAAAAACTGCACATAAAAATGAGCAGCCGTAAATGAACTTTAATCATATGGTTTTGGTTGGTTAGATTGAATTCTAAAGATATGAATTATAGCTAAATGGATATTCATTATTTGAATACTTTAACATTTTCTAAGTAGAATTAATGTTGTATTAATGAGCTAGATGGCCATTTAATGTTTAATAAAGTTTAAGCCTATTGCTGAAATTTAACTAAAATGTTGAATGTTTGTATTGTCCACTTGAGGGGACTTTTGGGGTGTTGTTTTAAGGATTAATTCACAATTGTTTATCCTCATAATAATTAACCAATAGAGCAACGACATAACTGTAGCTTTTCATACCAGCAGATTGATTGTTTGCTTTTAAGAAACTATCAAACGTTTTTTCGAAAATAGGTTCTATTGGATTTTCGTAAGACTTCCAGAAATCTTGTGAATCCTGGTAATTTTTTAAAATGCCTTTATTAATAGTAAACATAATGCCTAAGTAATGTTCTGGATTTCTGTTGTAGAGTTCTGCTAAGCAATACCGAAGGGCAAAGGTATAGCCTGAATATTTAAAGTAAATATCGTCATTATGAATGGCGGCGAGACTTCCTATAAAATTCGCTTCATTTTCGGCGGCATAACCAAGTTGATGTGCGGCTTCGTGACAAGCTGTGGTTGGGAATTTGTAGGTGGAGATCAAACCGTTTACTTGAGCTTCATTTGTAAATGGATTTAAATAACCTGAAAATCCCATATAAGTTAGAGGCAAGCTATAAATAGATGTTTTGATGCTTTTGGGATGGTATTCGAGATGCGGGTAGACTTCAGAAAGGGTATTGTAACCCTCTTTTACCTTACTTAAAATTTCAGATTTAGTATAAGGTATTTCAACTTTTAAAGTATCGTTTTTTGCTAATTGAAGGTGTAGGTTATTCGATTTTTGAATTAATTTTTCTGTGAACGAAATCAGTTGTTCTGTGCTGTATTCGGCTTCAAGATTTAAGGATTTGTACAGTGGTTGTCTGTAATAGTTGAATGCCCAAAGGATATGAAATGCAAAATAAGCGATTGATAAGGTTGCTCCAATATCTAGGAACCAATTTAAGGTGTCTTTAATAATGCGTTTCCGATTTATAATTAACCATCGTATTATATAAATTCCTGCAAGTGTGTATAATATATCTCCAACCGAAAAAGGGATCCAACCAAATACATAGCGACTGAGTTTAGATATGAACACGTATAGTCCATTGCTGTAAAATTGCTCAACAAATTCGGGATAATGCTTGAGTATAGCAATTAAAGCAATTTGAATTCCTAAGAATATAACTAAACCTAATTTTTTGTTTTTGAGCATAGACCAAAAATAAGAAAAAGATAGGATTGATTTATGGTTTTTCTTCTATAGAAATAGAACTGTAATGAGATTCTGAAACAAGTTTAAAATGACCACATAGAGTTATCCTTATTTTGTAAATTTGCTTTTTTAAAATTATATAAATATGAATTCAGAAATAAGAGCCTTAGAGCCAAAAGAATTATGGAATAAATTTGCAGATTTAAATGCTGTACCACGTCCTTCAAAAAAGGAAGAGCGTGTGATTCAATTCATGAAGGATTTTGGACAAAACTTAGGTTTAGAAACGATAGAAGATGAGGTTGGGAATGTAATTATCCGTAAGCCAGCATCAAAAGGTATGGAAGACCGAAAGCCTATTGTGATGCAATCGCATTTAGATATGGTACATCAAAAAAATAACGATACGGTGTTTAATTTTGATGAACAAGGTATTGAAATGTATGTTGAAGGCGACTGGGTAAAAGCAAAAGGTACAACTCTTGGTGCCGATAATGGTCTTGGTGTGGCAACAATTATGGCTATTTTAGAAAGTGATACTATTGCACATCCAGCACTTGAAGCGTTGTTTACAATTGATGAGGAGACAGGAATGACAGGTGCTAAAGGATTAAAAGGAGGTTTACTTAAAGGTGAGATTCTTTTAAATCTAGATACCGAAGAGGATGATGAAATTGGTGTGGGTTGTGCTGGTGGAGTCGATGTTACTGCAACACGCGAGTATAAAGAAGAAGAAACTCCAGAATTTAAAATTGGGTATACCATTACCGTAAAGGGCTTACAAGGAGGGCACTCAGGAATGCAAATTCACGAAGGCTTAGGTAATGCTAATAAACTAATGAACCGTTTGTTATTTGATGGTTTTGAAGATTATGGACTTCGTATTTCTGAAATTGATGGAGGAAGTTTACGTAATGCTATTCCTAGAGAAAGTAATGCAACGGTTGCAATTGATGCGGTACACGAAGCTGCGTTTGAAGCAGAAATGAAAGCTAAAGCTGATGAGCTTAAGTTTGAATTTAAAACTATGGAACCTGATTTAGAAGTTGTGGTTTCTAAAACTGAGACTCCAGAGAAAATAATGGATTTAGGTGTGCAAGAAGGCTTAACAAGAGCATTATATGCTGCATGGAATGGTGTATATCGTATGAGTCCGGATATTGAAGGCTTAGTAGAAACGTCTAATAATATCGCTAGAGTTATTGTAAAAGAGGGGCATATAAAAATTGGTTGTTTAACTCGTAGTTCTGTAGAAAGTACAAAACAAGACTTAGCAAATACCTTGCGTGCTGTTTTTGAACTTACAGGTTGTGAGGTTGAGTTTTCTGGTGATTATCCAGGTTGGGCTCCAAATATGGATTCTGATATTTTAAAACTAATGGTGCCAATTTATGAGCGTTTAAATAATGGTGAGAAGCCACATGTTGCTGCTTGCCATGCAGGCTTAGAATGTGGGATTTTAGGAACCAACTATCCCAACATGGATATGATTAGTTTTGGACCAAATATTAAAGGTGCCCATTCTCCAGATGAGCGTGCACAAATTTCTTCTGCTCAGAAGTATTGGGAATTTGTACTAGAGATTTTAGAAAATATTCCTAAAGCGCTTAATTAATATTAATACAAAAAAAAAGCAGCTATTTATATAGCTGCTTTTTTTTTGTAATTATATCTTATTTAATACCAACTAATTCAATATCAAAAACAAGGTTGGCGTTTCCTGGAATTACAGGAGGGTTTCCACGTTCACCATAACCTAAATAATAAGGAATAAATACTCTGGCTTTATCACCAATTTTCATGTTAAGCATGGCTTCTCTAAATCCAGCGATTAATGTTGCCGTTTCATTATACGGCATATCAAATGGTGCATAACGACCCGCTTTATCTTGTCTTTCGTCGTATTTACCATTTTTTTCTGCAACAGATTTAGAAGTTGTCCAGAACAGATCTCCATTCTCTAAATAACCAGCACATTCAATACTAACATTTTGTGTAGAGCTTGGTTTAACTCCATTACCTTCGTTTAAAAAGATCATCGCCATACCTGTTGGAGATTCAATTTTACGACCTTTTAGTTCGTTGTTCTTTTTTAAGAATTCGGCTTTAGCAATATCAGCTTTAGATTTTGCTTCTTGTTTTGCTTCTTCAGCTTTCTTTTCAGCTTCTAGTTTCGCTTTTTCTGCACGTTCTTTAATTTTTGGTAATTCTTCAGTAAAGACTTTAGGGGCATCAAACTTTTTTGCTGCAGCACCTTTTCTAATAATGTTTAGTTTAGTGATAACAACATCTTCTAATGGTTTATTAGATCCAGGCTGTACTTTGACATTAGAAATAGTATCTAATACCGTAAGACCTTTTACGATTTCTCCAAAAACAGCGTGGCAATACACTCTTGGATTTGCACAGTCTTTTAAATTACCTGCTTCATCATAACCGTCTAACCAAGGAGTTGCTTTTTCTGTAATAAAGAATTGGCTTCCATTAGAGTTAATACCACTGTTAGCCATTGATAACATACCTGGTTTGTCATGTTTTAATGAAGGTATAAGTTCATCTTCAAACTTATATCCAGGATCACCAGTACCAGTCGCTGTTGGATCACCTCCTTGAATCATGAAGTTATTCATAACACGGTGAAACGTTAATCCATCATAGAATGGTTTCCCTTTAAAATCATCTTTAACTAAAGGATGGTTTCCTTCAGCTAAGGCCACAAAATTGGCAACGGTTACAGGAGCGTCTTCAAAAAAGAGTTTAGCAACCATAGTGTCTTTGGAGGTTACAAATTCGGCATAAATGCCATCTTCTAAATCAGAATAGCGTTCTTGACAAGAAATATTAGCTAATACTAGTAGTACAACGAGTGCTGTAAGTGCTTGTTTAATCATTTTTTTTAGTTATAGTGTTTAAAGTTACTTCACAAATTAATGGAACATTGGTTCCTATTTTACCTTCATCTCCATAATACCCAAAAGCTTTTTGAGATGGAAAAATAAATGTTGCTGATTCTGTTGGTTTCAGTAGTTTTAAGCCTTCACGTAAACCAGTGAACAATTCTTCTTTGTCCATAATATAGGTTTTATTAGTGTTGGCATAAATTTCATTACCTTCAATATTAGATACATCATACGTGAAATGTACAACATCCCCAAATTGTGGTTGAATGGTATCCGTTTCAATTTTAGAATTATAAGAATACCAAAAGCCACTTTCCGAAGCGATATAGTTTTTATCAGGATTACTTTGAATAATATCCTGAATTTGTTTGCGTTCTAGTTCGTTAAGTTTTTTATTGCGTTCTGCAGAGGCTTTTAAAAATGAACCCGATTGTACCGATTCTGGCAGTCGTGGTTCTGGTGATTTACAGCTAAAGCATAAGAGTAATGCAGAGGAAAGTATGAGTAGGTTTTTCATATTGAAATGTTTTATTTGATGCCAATTTAGGGGATTCATTGGGACAAATCTTGTTTATATTGTGGTAATATACTAATAAATTTATTTATGGTGGTTTGCATATCGTCTTCACTACGTCCTCCTGCTGCATTGGTGTGTCCACCTCCATGAAAATGAGCTCTCGAAAATTCGTTTACCGAAAATTCACCTTTACTGCGTAAAGATATCTTTATGATATCGTCTTGTTTGCTTTCAATAAATATGGCTGCAAAAATAATATCTTTTAATGATAATGCATAATTCACAAAACCTTCTGTGTCTCCTTTTCTAAAGTTGAATTCGTCCAATTCAGCTTGAGATAAAGTGATATACGCTGTTCTTAATTCTGGTATGACTTTTAGGTTTTGCATTGCTCTCCCTAATAATTGTAAACGACTGTAACTGTTAGTGTCGAATGTGTTATTATGTATTTGCGAATTGTCGGCTCCTTTTTCAATCAAATTCCCAATAACGTGATGTGTTCTACTAGTGGTAGCTGGAAAACGAAAAGAGCCTGTATCTGTCATAATTCCGAGATATAGACAAGATGCAATAGTGGCATCGATTTTATTATCATCTCCAAGCATTTCTATAAAATTGTAAACCATTTCACAGGTTGAAGACATCAAGACATCCGAGTACATATACTTAGCATAATCGTCTGGTTGTTGATGATGGTCTATCATAATTTTGATGGCTTCAGATTGCTCTAAAGCGTGAGCCATTTGATGTCCTGCTCTATGAAAGGCATTAAAATCTAATGTAAAAATGAGATCAGCTTTAGCTATAAGTGCATTGCTTTCGTCTTGTTGATTCTCAAATTTTAGAACAGTATCATCTCCTGGTAACCATTTTAAAAAATCAGGATAATCATTGGGTGCAATTACAGTTGCATTGTGATTATAAAGTTTTAAATAATGATACAATGCCAAAGTAGAACCCATAGCATCTCCATCGGGATTGCGATGTGGGACTATAACAATGTTCTTTGGTGTACTTAATAATGCTTTTATTTCTGGAATTTGTGCTTTAATCATAGTCGGCTAAGATACGTATTTTTCAGTTTTATAAAACGGAATTATCACATTGTAGTTACTAATGATTTGTTAAACCTATTTTCTAAATAGAATTAAGATTGTTGAGAATTGTACAATTTATAAGGGGCAAAAGGGTAACAATCATTTAATAAAAGGAGGCCTTGATTAATTAAAGAAATACATTACTTTTGCACCTCATAAAAAAAAAGATACATGGCAACTAATAGAACATTTACAATGTTAAAGCCAGATGCTGTTGAAAAAGGACACATTGGCGCAATATTGGAAAAAATTTCAGCTTCAGGATTTAGAATCGTAGCAATGAAATTAACTCAAATGACCAAAGCAGATGCTGAGGAATTTTACGCAATTCACAACGAACGCCCATTTTTTGGTGAGTTAGTTGAGTATATGACTCGTGGTCCTATTGTGGCTGCAGTTTTAGAAAAAGAAAATGCAGTTGAAGATTTTAGAACATTAATTGGTGCTACTAATCCTGCTGATGCAGCTGAAGGTACTATCCGTAAAATGTTTGCTGACTCAATAAGCGAAAACGCTGTTCACGGAAGTGATAGTGATGAAAATGCAGCTATTGAAGGTGCTTTTCATTTTGCTGGAAGAGATATGTTTTAAGCTAAAACAGTATGACATATTAAAAAGACCATCTGAAAGGATGGTCTTTTTTTGTTTTAAAATTATTGATTTTATACGTTTTTATATTGCCCAGTTTTCTAAGAGGTTTTAATCTACAATATGAAAAATTAGTGGCATTTTGTATAAAACATTTACAGGGTTTTCATTTTGTGTTCCTGGTGCCAAATCGGGTAGTAATCCGATAACGTCTTTGGCATTTTGGTTCATAATTTCGGGGCCACCAGTTGCTGTAATGTTTACGGGTTTTCCGTTTGTATCAATTACAAATTCGATATTTATTTTTATTTTCCCTGTTACTTTAACTTCTGCTGCTAAATCTGTATTAAATTTTCTAGAAACAAATCTATTGATGTAATTACGCGTGCATTCTTGTCGTTTTTCTAAGCTCCATTTCGCCTTACAGTCTGGAGCGAGTGGTGGATTTTCAACGAGGCTATATTCTATGATTTGAGAGGCATCAATTTCTTTAAGTACCAATTCTGATTTTGAATAATCAACGGGTTCTATAATTTCTTTTTTTGATGTAATGAGTTTTGGTTTGGAAGGTGTGTCATTACTGATTTTTTCCATTTCTAACCGCATCATTGGAAGTAAAAAATAAGTTTTACCATTGATTTCTTGAAACATAATGTGCATTGAAGAATAATCATTATTCATTCCAATTTTAATTTGATCGTTTTCAATGATCCAATTTTGATTGTCAAGAAAAAACAATTCTTTTACTCTAGCGTCTGTTGTTTTGCCATAGGTTATTTTAAAAACTTTATTTCCTTTAAAATTAAACTTTGAGCCTAAAAAAGCATCGGTCATTAATTTTGAGGCTTCTTTTTGACGGGCGTTCTCTGGGTTAGGGATTTCAACATTAATTGTGACCCATTCTCCCATTATTGATTCATCATTAAGGTTCTGAGCTGTTGTTGAAAGCGTAACTATTAATGTGATAACGACTAGTAATTTATATTTCATATTGTTTATATTTTTAAATATTCAATTGGATTTAAATAAAACATTTTTTTCCAACCTTGTTTGTCTGAATCAATTTTCCAAACATATGGAACGATTGTTAAAATAGAATAATGTAAGTGTGGTGATTTTCCAGAAGCGTTTCCAGTTGTTCCAACCGTTCCAATTATTGAGTTATGGTTCACAAAAGAAAACGAAGCTGTTTTTAAGGCATTCAAATGGGCATAATAATGTAATCTCCATTTTGGACCAAGTACCAATACAATTTTTCCGCCCTTACTTATTTCTCCAGAATATAAAACGAAACCAGAAGTTGCAGAATTGATTTCAGTGCCTTTTTTAGCAAAAATATCAACTCCTTTATGTGTTACCGATTTTCCCCAAGGATAAAACCAAAATGAGTTAGAGTTATAGTCCGATTTTGTAGCTCCTTTAACCGGCATTTTTAAATGCTGTGGTATTAAAAATCCGATTATTAGAATGGTTAATATACTTATAACTATTTTCTTTCTTTTTCTCAATATTGTTATGGTTTCAAATTATAGCTAACACCTCTATATATGTTTTAAAATTTATTTCAGGTATCTAAATTTAGGAAATTAAATCGAATAGACCTTAGCATAGTGGCCTTGCAAAATAAAATAATGGGGTTTTGGCGCTAAGGCTAGAAGTAACAATGCATTATATTGCTGTAACTTGTCGTTTTAGAAGTTACAATTCGTCATTAAAAAATGACATTTCGGTTATTTGTGTTTTTTTTACCAGGACATGTACTCGATATTTGTATCAAACAAAACCATATACCATGAATATACTCGTAAAAATGACGGTTATCACTTTGATTAGCTTTGTCAGTTTGCACTTAGAAGCTCAAGAAAAACATACTCTTACAGTCACTGTGGTTGAAGCCGATAACAACGAAGGTAAAATGTTTATAGCCCTTTATAATTCTGAAACCGAATTTTTAAAGGAAAACTATAAAGGTACTATAAGTGCTATTGAAAATAAACGTTGCACCGTAACTTTTGAAGGGATTCCGGATGGTACTTATGCGGTTTCCGTTTTTCATGATGAAAATGATAATGGCAAAATGGATACTAATTTTATGCATATTCCCAAAGAAGATTATGGCTGTTCAAATGGAGCTACGGGGTTTATGGGACCACCAAAATGGAAGGATGCTAAATTTGAAATAAAAGCAGATAAGACGATTGAAATAACCTTATAATATTAAAAATCAAAGACACATGAAATATCTAATTATTATCACAATGCTCTTTGTTACGCCACTAACACAAGCGCAAACCAATTTTGAAAAAGGCATGCTAAAGGCCTTTGAACTTTGGCAAGCTAATAAAACGGACGAAGCCGAAAATATGTTTGAGCGTATTGCAAAAGCAGAACCAAAAGAATGGTTGCCAGATTATTATATCGCTCAGATTAATAGCCTAAAAAGTTGGACAGAAAAAGATGCTACAGTTTTAAAAGCGCAATTAGACGAGGCGCAGCAACATATAGATGCAGCTATGTTAAAAAGTGAAAATAACACAGAATTACTGGTTATGCAGGCTCAAGTTTTTACCAATTGGGTGGCGTTTGATGGTATGACCTACGGTATGAAATACGGAGCTAAAATAGCGGAGTTGTATGATAAAGCTACAGCTTTAGATCCTACAAATCCAAGAGCAGCTTTAGGTAAGGCAGAGTGGGCTATAGGAAGTGCAAAATATTTTGGAAAAGATACAGCGCCTTATTGTAAAGACATAGAAGCATCCATTGATCTTTTTGATACCTTTAAGCCAGAGAGTCAATTACACCCTAATTGGGGAAAAGAACGCGCAGTAGCTGTTGCTAAAGATTGTAAAGCCTAATAAATTATGATGAAGTCATTAAAAAAAATAATGCTAACCTTCGCCATTGGATGTGTGGTGTTTGTAATAGGTAATCTTTTATCTGATGGTTTTAATTATGACTCATTTAATGACTTCAGTATTCAATTTGGATTTTATCAACTCTATGCCTTTGTTTTAGGCTATTCTAATATGGCGTTTTTCGATTATATGGAACGGCGAAATTGGGAGAAAAGTAATTATATAAAGCGAATCATACTAGGAATTATTGGCAGTACGTTTATTACTTTAATTGGTCTGTTTTTCTTACGAGCTGGTACATCTGTGTTTTATTATGGAACGGACTTTAATGTGTTTATGGAAAAGGAATCCTGGCAAGCTTATTCATTTGGTATTTGGATTACATTAAGCATCGTTATTGTTTTTCATATCGTTTATTTCTATAACCGCTATCAGAAGAATAAAATAAAAGAACAAAAGGTTATTGCTGGTACGGCAAGTGCCAAGTTTGATGCTTTAAAAAATCAGTTAGATCCCCATTTTTTATTCAATAGCTTAAATGTATTAACGAGTTTAATTGAGGAAAATCCTAAGAATGCACAAAAATTCACCACCTCTTTATCTAAAGTGTACCGTTACGTTTTAGAGCAAAAGAGTAAAGAATTGGTAACGGTAGATGAAGAGTTAAATTTTGCCAGAACCTACATGTTGCTTCTAAAAATGCGTTTTGAGGATAGTATCATTTTCGAAATTCCGGATAAGGCATCAAATCCAGAAAGTAAAGTAGTGCCATTATCCTTACAGCTATTATTAGAAAATGCGGTAAAGCATAATATGGTGACATCTAGTAAACCTTTGCATATCAAAATATATGAAGATGATAATTATTTAGTGGTGATGAACAATCTTCAGCTTAAACAAATTGTAAAAAAGAGTACAGGTGTTGGTTTAGAAAACATAAAGCAACGTTACCAATTACTTTCCAATAGAAAAGTAAACATTAATCAAAGAGAAAAGGATTTTGCAGTAGCAATTCCAATGCTTACAAAACAAGTATCAATCATGAGAACCATAGAACCTAAAACACAATTTGACGACAGATATATTAGAGCACGTAAACGTGTTGAAGAGATGAAAGAATTTTATTATAGTTTAATCTCCTACTGCATTGTTATACCATTTTTAATTTTTATCTGGTTTCGTTATACACCACATACCATCCAATGGTTTTGGTTTCCAATGTTAGGTTGGGGAATGGGCTTAGCATTTCATGCCTATAAAGTGTATGTCAATGATGGTGTTTTAGGTAATGGATGGGAAAAACGTAAAATTGAAAAGTTTATGCGCGAAGAGGAAGAACAACGTTGGAATTAATTCTTAATATCATGGAAAATAATATAGAACCCTTCGAGCATAGTAATACTCAGAGCGCTTGGGAAAAAGAAGAAACTTATTTAAGAGCTAAAAAAAGAGTAAAAGCAATAGTAGGCTTTTACTGGCACTTAGCATCTTATGTGATTGTAAATGTATTTCTAATCATTTTGATAACTTCTAGTGGTGTGAAATTTTTTAGCTTCGGAACATTCTCAACCGCATTTTTTTGGGGAATAGGACTTGCTTTTCATTTTGTGGGAGTTTTTGGATCTCGTTTTTTCTTAGGAAGTAACTGGGAAGAACGCAAGATTAAAGAGTTAATGGATAAAGACAATAAAAACTGGAAATAATGAACAACACTAATAATTTTTTGCAAAATGAACGTTACAAGTTTGCCGCAAAAAGAGTGAAACAACTCAAAGGGTTTTACACGCATTTAACCATTTATATTATTGTTAATCTCATCTTTGTTTTTATCAATATTGAAAATTTAAGCGATGGCGAAAGCTATTTTCAATGGCGTAATTTTATCACATTTTCATTTTGGGGAATTGGTGTGTTAGCACATGCTGCTTCTGTATTTCTTCCAAGTTTATTATTTGGAAAAAATTGGGAAGAACGCAAGATTAAAGAGCTGATGGATAAAGATGCTCAGGAAACCAATCGTTACGAATAAGTGTCAATCTACCAAAATAAACAGCAATGAATGTAATTATAATAGAAGACGAAAAACCATCAGCAAGACGTTTACAACGTATGTTAAAAGCTGTAGATCTAAATGCTGAAACCATGTTACATTCGGTTGAAGAGTCTATAGAATGGTTTCAAAATAATGAGCATCCAGATTTGATTTTTTTAGATATTCAGTTGAGTGATGGTTTGTCTTTTGAAATCTTTGAAGCTATCGATATAAAATCGGCTGTGATTTTTACAACGGCTTATGATGAATATGCCTTAAAAGCCTTCAAGCTAAATAGTATTGATTACTTATTAAAGCCCATTGATGATGAGGACTTAAAAACTGCTGTGGAAAAATATAAAGGCAGATTACCTCAAAAACAATCTGTTACCTTAGATTTTAATGATATTAAAAATTTATTGGTGAATCCGATAGAGCGCGAGTACAAAAAACGCTTTTCGGTAAAAGTTGGTCAGCATTTAAAGCTTATTAATATTGAAGATATCGAATGTATTTATAGTGAAAATAAAGGCACTTATGCATTTACCACCGAAGGCCGTAATTATCTTTTAGACGCGACTTTAGATGAGTTAGAAGCGGATTTAGAACCTGATATATTCTTCAGAATCAGTAGAAAGTTCTACGTGAATATCAATGCCATAAAAGATATGGTGAGTTATACCAATTCCCGACTTCAAATAAAACTCAACCGTTTCACCGAACAAGATATTATAGTTGCTAGGGAACGTGTTAAAGATTTTAAAAATTGGTTAGAGTAATATCGGATAGGTTTAAAATTAGATGTAACCGATAAAAGTTGTATCTTTGTGATATGTGGGACGTTAATACAGCATATCGCAACGATTTAGAATCTACTTTTAGTAGGTTATTAGACAAGGTAAAGGTTTTAAATGCAGCTAGACCATTGCCTAATATTGTATTGCAAAATATTAAAGAATCACTTCTCATAGAGTGGACCTATAATAGTAACAGTATAGAAGGTAATACCTTAACTTTACGAGAAACGCAATTGGTTTTACAAGAAGGCATTACCATAAAAGGAAAATCATTACGAGAGCATTTTGAAGCTAAAAACCACGAAACGGCTATACATAAGTTGTATACTTTAGTTAAGAATGATTATGTTTTAAATGCTAAAGATGTTTTAGAGCTTCATGGTTTGGTATTGCGTTCTATAGAAGATGAGTATGCAGGGAGTTTACGAAACGCTGCTGTTCGTATTTCTGGTGCTAATTTTATACCTCCAAACGCTCGTAAAGTTTCAGAATACTTAGATACATTAATAAACTATATTAATACAAATCCACAAGGGCTTAATCCTATTGAGTTGGCCACGGTTTTTCATCATAAATTTGTATGGATTCATCCCTTTTTTGATGGTAATGGTCGTACCATTCGGCTTGCCATGAATTTATTATTGATGCGCTATGGTTTTCCCCCAGCCATCATTCTTACTAATGATAGAGCTAAATATTACGCAGCACTAAATCAAGCTAATAAAGGAAATTATAGTAAACTGATGTTATTAATGGCTCAGGCTTGTGAGCGTTCAATAAATATGTATATGAGTGCTATTCCGGGTTCTGATAACGATTATCAGGCGATTTCTAATATCGTTGAAGAACCAGCGGTGCCTTATAGCCAAGAATATGTCAGTTTATTGGCACGTCAAGGTAAAATAGATGCGCATAAAGAAGGGCGCAATTGGTATACGACTAAAGAGGCTGTTCTAAATTACATTAATGCTAAAGGGAAATAAAGTTGAATTTTTGAATAAAGACAGGAAAGCTAATTGTAGTATTAATCGACCTCGCGGTTTTTATATAATTCAATAGCCTTTACATAATTTAGAGCACCTTTCATACTTAAATCGTGAATAAAGCCATCCATTTCAGGATGATGAAGTTTAATCCAATTGGCAAGAGCGTTCACTTCATTTTGCCATACGGTCCAATTAACATCCTTACAATCTAGTTCTTTGATTCTTGATATTTTTCCTGCTGTAAATTGAAACTGATAGCGACAGCTCATTGGGTTATTCTTTAAAAATTCAAGTTTTAAAGAACGCATAGAAACAGTCGCAAGAAGTTGTCCATCCTCATAGCTTAAATCAACTAATTCATAATCGGGTTTAAAGATGGAGTCCCATTTAAATTGTTCGTAATAACTCTGATGTGAGTAGGTTGTGGTATAGTCTCCAAAGACTGTTGTAAGACTATCAGCTAATACTTTTTTTATCAGTTTGTAATCCGAATTTTTATAGCCGTTATAGTATGTTTTTATTTGCTCAGATTCCGTATGTTGTTTTTCAGCACAACTCATAAAGACTATGATTATTAATAGAAATAAAATGTGCTTCATAATTCAGAGTTCATTTCGGAAAACTCATACTTAACTTAATCCTTATCGTCTATTCTATTGTCGTCAAAAGCTGAAGGTAATAACTTAGGAATAAATTTGATAAATAATGGTAAAAGCAGCATACCGCCAGGTAACATAAAGATGGCTAAACTCGGTATGGATTTAAAGATGTCTATGAGTTGCGTTTGAATTTTCTTCTGTTCCTCGTCCGTTAGATTGCGTTGTGTAGACTGTGTTAATAGATATAAAGCTTCTTTACTTTCAGATAATTCTTTAATTAAGCGTTTACTGTTTCGATTAATAAGCTTCGAAACGACCTTACTACTGTTATCATAAAAACTTTGTGCTAAATTCTTAGAACTTAAAAAAGCGACTTCACCTTTGTGTTCATCGTAAAATAGATTAATGTCATTCACCGATTTTACAATGATGGTATGATCGATAGCTAAATCTGTTTTTAACTGATTTAAAAAATTATGTTCTTCATTATCTATAATCTTATCCGTCCATGATGCCATACAGACTAAATCTATGACATAAAGTTTTTCTAGAGGATCATTAATAATTGCAATTGCCTCAGTATAGGTAAGAAGTTCTGCATTTTTGTAACGAACAGAAGCTTCAAATAATTTAATAAGATTTTCATCATACTCTGACTTCGCGGTTTTATTTTCAATTACCGAGAACACAATCGTTTCTAATGCAGATTCAAGATTCTCAACATAGCTTTTTATGTTGTTTTCATCTTTTAAAAAACGTTGATAGCCTAAAATATCAACAAATAAAAGGGCATTAATTAAAAAATAATTAAAACTTTTGGTAATAAAATTATCATCAATATGTATGCGCTTATGAATGATTTTCTCCAACAAACTATCTGGAGAATTATCACTAAATAAATCTTCAAAAAACGAACGCTTTTGGTCACTTATAGACTTATAATATCTAATGAGGCTTTCTGTAAATTGTACTTCGGGCTTTTCCTTATTATAAATATAGTAGAAGGTAAGAAGTAAATTAGTTTTACAACGTTCCTCTTCACTAAGTTCAAAGGGTTTAACAATATCTAATACCACTTTAATATTACTCCCATATATAAATCCAGCGCGTTTTAAGTTATTATAAAACACAGCAGATTCAGTTTGAGAATACATGGTTTCTGAAACTTGATTGAGTAATTTTTTTATCCAGCCGCTAGCCGATGGATTCATACCGTATAATTTGAAAGTTCAAAGTTAATTTTTTATATCGAAAAAGCATCAATTTATTTCATTATCAAAATTTTAATACCACTCTTGTTTCTAGGTTTTTGCAGGTCGAGTAGTGATGTTAAAAACGAAGATCACATCCAATTATCCCTAGAATTATACTTAAAAAAGTGAAGTGCAATCTGTAGAATTCATTTTGCAATAGTTCCTCTTTGTGATAAACTCACCTAAAAACAATACAAGTATATTATAACGCGTAATAAAATAGCTAGATTTTAAGGATATTGTTTTTATTAAGTTATGAGAGGTTCAGCTTGCGCTGTAATTTTTCTTAGAAAGGTTATAAGTTCAAATAATCTCAAAACGACTGTATTTAAGTCATCTTGATTGCTATAATCTAGAAGCCATCACCTTCATTTCCAAAACTTGGTTTGCTCAATTATTCAGAACTGAGGGTTATTAAATTCCAAAATTGCGGTGCTTGCCTTCGAATTCCGGTTTCTAAATTTCGGAGTAGCCTTCTTTTTTAGTTATTGGTTGGCACTTATGCGATTCAGTTCGTTTTTAAGATATTGAAGAGCTTTCTAATGTTGAGTTGAGCAAGGTTAAATCCAAATTTTAGTTTAAGACGGTTCTATTTAGCAGCTCTTCTTCGTCTTATTAATTGCATTAGAAATCCATAGACCAAGCCTCCAGTCAACCATATTAAAATCCTTATCCAAAAGCGATCAAAAGTAAAATCATCTGTAATGACATCAAGAATACTTGAGAATATGAGCATAATGATACCAAATATTAAACCTTCTGTAATCCAATTAATTTTTATGGTCATATTTTTATATAAGTTAGTTTTTATGCTAAACGATGTGTTATATAAGACGAAATAGATTCCTTTATTCCTTTCTGTTTTCAGAATGGCAGAAGTTTAGCAATGTTGTTTGGTTTTAAAGTTACCAAAAATTAACTAGTTTTATGTACCTAAAGTTAGGGGGTTTTCGCATAAAATAAGTAGTCGTAATTCAATCACTTACGGAATCCAGCACAAAGCTATGCGCTAAAAGTTGGCTATGTATTATGACGTCTATAGGGCTATTAGGCTTAATTATAACACTGTTTTAACATTTTTTAAGTCTTAAATCATGTTTAAAATTCAGTACTTTTATAGCCATATTCAAAACAACAAAACATGAAGAAAATTTCGCTTACAATTATTGCTTTTATTATATCAGTATCGTCGGTAATGGCAGATGAAGGCATGTGGTTTTTAATGCATATAGATCGCTTAAACCATCGCGATATGCAAAAAATGGGTTTACAGTTAACTGCAGAGGAAATCTACAGCGTCAATAACCAAAGTTTAAAAGATGCTATTGTACAATTCAATGGAGGTTGTACCGCAAGTATTATCTCAGATAGTGGTTTAGTTTTAACAAATCACCATTGTGGTTATAGTGCTATTGCAGAATTATCTACTGCAGAACAAAACCATTTAAAAAATGGGTACTGGGCAGGCTCATTGGCAGAAGAATTGAAACCAGAAAGCTTGTATGTGCGCTTCTTTGTAAGAATGGATGATGTTTCTAAACGTATTCTATCTCTTGTTAATGATAGTATGAGCGAAAAAGAGCGTGAAGCTATTATAAACAAAGAAATTGCTAAAATTGAACAAGAAAATAACGAAGGTGGTAAATACACGGTTTCAGTACGTTCGTTTTACCAAGGTAATGAATATTACTATTTTGTTTACGAAGATTATAACGATGTGCGTTTGGTAGGAACTCCTCCAGAAAGCGTTGGTAAATATGGTGGTGACACAGATAACTGGGAATGGCCAAGACATACAGGTGACTTTTCATTATTTAGAGTTTATGCCGATAAAGACGGAAACCCTGCAGAATATTCTACAGATAACGTGCCTTTAAAAGCAAAATATCACTTACCTGTTAATATTGATGGTGTAAAAGAAAACGATTTTGCTATGATTTTAGGTTATCCTGGTCGTACCAATCGTTGGATGCCAGCCTCTGGTGTAGAGCAAAATGTGAAGTATGCTTATCCTGCTTGGGTTGAAGGCTCAAAATTAAGCATGGATGTGATGAAAAAATACATGGATGAAAGTGAAGAAGTCGATTTAATGTATGCTTCTAAATATGCAGGTATAGCTAATTATTGGAAGAATCGTCAAGGTATGATTGATGCTTTAACAGCACATAAAACCGTCAAGGCGAAACGTAAAACTGAAAAGAAATTCGCTAAATGGGCTAAGAAGAAAAAAAATAGAGATAAATATGGGGCTGTTATTAAGAACATTAATGATTACTACAGCTTAACAAATGAAAAGGCTAAACATGGTAATTATTTATTAGGGATGTTGCGTTCTAGTAAATTTGCTGTATTACCATATAGTATAGGAAAAAGTTTAGAATATTATGCAAGTCAAAATGAAGCAAAGCAAGCTGAGGTGTTGCCAAGAATTGAAGCTTTAATTGAGTCGCAATATAAAGACTACTATTTACCTTTAGAAAAGGAAGTATATGCTAAGCAATTAGGTTTATATGCCTCAAAATCTAACTATGAATTGCCTGCGATTGTATCTGAAATTGGAAACAAAAACAACAATGATTTTACAGCGTATATAAATGCGAGTTTTGAAGAAAGCATTTTTGCTTCTAAAGAAAAAGTTGAAGCGTTTATGAAACATCCTGATGCAACAGTATTAGCTAACGACCCCTTGTATATTTTATCGAGTCAGATATTAGAAAAATACAGAGAACGTCCTGAAAGTTTAGAGCAGCCAGAAAATGATTTTCAAGCGGCGTTTAGATTATTAGTTCAAGGTTTACGTGAGTCTGGATTAAGCGAAATACAATATCCTGATGCCAATTCTACCTTACGTTTGTCATACGGTAAAGTGAGAGCGTTACCAGCAGATAAAAGAAATGATGCTAAAGTAAATAATTATACCACGTTTAAAGGTATGATTAAAAAATACAAGCCGAATGATAGTGAGTTTGATTTAGATCAAAGCATGTTAGATATCTACGAAAAGAAAGATTACGGTCGTTACGCTAATGAATTTGGTGAATTACCAGTCAACTTCTTAACGGATAATGATATCACTGGAGGTAATTCTGGTTCGCCTGTTATTAATGGAAAAGGGGAGTTAATTGGTTTAGCTTTTGATGGAAATATTGAAGCTATGGCAGGCGATGTTATTTTCGATTCTAACTTACAACGTACCATTAATGTTGATATTAGATATGTCCTTTGGTTAATTGATAAATACTCTAATGCAAAACATATTGTAGATGAGTTAACTATTATCACTAACAAGTAAGACTAAAATTAAGATTTAGTTTACAAAAAAAGCGATCTGAGTTTCAGGTCGCTTTTTTTTGTTTGTTACATGAGGTTTATTCTATAATACCTGCACAACCAATACGAGCTCCAGCATTACCTGTAGGTTGTGTTTTTAAATCGTCGACACCAATATGTACAATAATGGCTTTTTCTAAGATGTCTTTAGTTTCATCTCCACAACCTATACACCATTTGTCTGTTATTTTAGTTATGGTAGCAGGTCCATTAACGTTTGCGGTAAGATTACCTATATCATCTTTGTGATATCCTGTTTCAGATCCCCAAGCACCATGTGGATGTTCGGTGGGATTCCAATGACCACCAGAAGATGTACCGTCATCTGCTGAACAATCTGCTTTTTCATGGATATGAATAGCATGGTCACCTTCTTCTAAACCTGTAACCATACCAACCATAGATACCATGCCATTTAATTGTGTGAAATTAATAGTGCCTTCAACACGACTACCACTTTTTGGGGATAAGGTGATGGATAATCGCTTAGGTGGGGGCAATGTTTTCAACGTTTAAAACGTCGGTTTCAGTAACTGTTTGATTTTAGTGTCCTTACAAGCCGTTTCAAATAGAACACCAAACGTCAATACTATAAATTTTAAATGTTTCATGATATGGTTTTAAGTTTAACTAGTATTGCTTATACTTTAGATCAATAACAACAGTGAGATCATTAAGTCAATCATGATGTATAAAAGTAAATGCCAATAATAGGTTTTACGCTACTATTGGCATATGTACTTAATATAAAAAAAAGTAATACCGCATCCAAAGTAATGAAGTAAACAACGTTTCAATAGCGCAATTACGACTATTGTTAATTTATTTGGTGCTACTTGTGGTAAACGATATCAGATTATAAAATGCTAAGGAAATTATTTGTCGCGTAAATAAGTGTTCACTTCAATAGCAACATCTTCCCAAGTTTTACTCACACCGTCCGCTCCTTTATGAAGATCGAAACATACTTTGTTTAACGTTTCTAACGCTCCGAGTGCATCCCATTCTTTAAGATCCATTGTGCCTGTCATGCTAACACGTCTTTCATCAGTAATGTTAACCGTTAAAGGTAAATCTGAAGTAACACCATTCATCGTAATACTTGCCACATAGCTGTCATTAGCGTACTTAATGGTACCTTTTAAAAATTCTGTATCTAACATAGCTCCAAAGAACGACGTTTTTAATTTTTGATCTCTAGAATCATCTTTAGTAAATAAGCTACTAATAGGAATTGAGAATTCTAGGTTATTTAACGCTTCTTGTGGTGTTGCACCTGCTTTGTCTTCAAAATTTAAAGTTGCAAATTCGCCACCTACAGGTAATTTATCGGTGGTCTTATAAGCCGTCCATTTTACAGTCGTTGCTTCTGGTTTAACAATATATTTTATTGCCGTTTCAACAGTTTCTGTTGCTTCTGTTTTGGTTTCTTTTTTGTCTTGTTTACAAGAGGTGATTACTAGTGCAATAACAACTAATAATGAGAAGAACTTTGTACTTTTCATAGTTAAGATTTAAATATTTTAGTAAAGTTAAGTAGATAAAAGTTTTTAAGCAAGCACATCGGATATTCTTCATTAGACTATTTTAATCAATATGATAAATGTCATATTTTAATAGAACACATAGGACTAATTTTGACTGTCAAATCTTTATAAAAAATGAGTCAGTCGTTAATTAATAAGTATAATGTTGCAGGCCCTCGTTATACGAGTTATCCTACAGTTCCATATTGGAATTCAGATACTTTTTCTTTAGCGCAATGGAAAGACTCATTAAAGCGATCTTTTGAAGAAAGTAATAGTTCGGAAGGCTTAAGCCTTTATATTCATTTACCGTTTTGCGAAAGTCTTTGTACCTTTTGTGGTTGTCATAAACGTATTACAAAACGTCACCAAGTCGAGTCACCTTATATAAAAGCCGTTTTAAAAGAATGGAGTTTGTATTTGGAGGTATTAGGTCGTAAACCTAAAATTAAAGAATTACATCTTGGAGGTGGAACACCAACATTTTTCTCTCCAGAGCATCTTCAGTATTTAATTTCTGAATTATTACGGGATGCAAATTTAGCGGAAGGCTATGAGTTTAGTTTTGAAGGTCATCCTAATAATACCACGGAAGGTCATTTACAAACCTTATATGATTTAGGATTTAGACGTGTGAGCTATGGAGTGCAAGATTATAATCTTAGCATTCAAAAAGCTATAAACCGTATTCAGCCTTTTGAAAATGTAAAACGAGCTACGGATTTGGCACGAAAAATAGGATATACCTCTGTAGGTCACGATATTATTTTTGGATTGCCATTTCAAACTGAAGCTGATGTTATTGAAACTATCAATAAAACAAAGGAGTTAATGCCAGACCGTATTGCATTTTACAGTTATGCGCATGTGCCTTGGATAAAAGGAAACGGACAGCGTGGTTTTAGTGAGGACGATTTACCGTCTCCAGAATCTAAACGTCAACAATACGAAACCGGAAAGCAACGTTTTGAAGACGCAGGTTATGTAGAGATTGGTATGGATCATTTTGCTTTAAAAAGTGATTCCCTTTATAAAGCAATGGAAAATAAAACATTACATCGTAATTTTATGGGGTATACAGCCTCTAAAACACAAGCTATGATTGGTTTAGGGGTATCTTCAATTAGCGATAGTTGGTATGGTTTTGCACAAAATGTAAAATCGAATGAAGAATACTATCACTTATTAGAGCACAATATTATTCCGGTGTTTAAAGGACATATTTTAAATACTGAAGATTTAGTGATTAGAAAACACATCCTTAACCTAATGTGTAATTTTGAAACGTCTTGGGAAAGCAACACCTTAGTATTTGACGAATTATCAGAAGTGCTTATAAAATTAAAAGAATTTGAATTGGATGGTTTACTTCAATTTGAACCTAAACAAGTAATTGTTACCGAAAAAGGAAAAGCATTTATACGAAATATATGTATGGCTTTCGATTTATTATTACAAAGAAAAAAGCCCGAAACTCAGTTGTTTTCAATGACTATTTAATATAACAAAAAATGAAAAAAATAATTGTACCAGTAGATTTTTCAGAACATTCAGAATTTGCACTCGAAGCTGCTGCGAGTTTAGCTCAAAAGTATGGATCGGAACTTATTGTATTACACATGTTAGAATTGTCTAATGCAATTATTTCTTCTGCAAGTGAAGCTTTAAATCAAGAAGCTGTGTTTTATTTAAAACTTGCCGAACAAAAATTTGAAAGCTTTTTAGATAAACCCTATTTAGAAGGCCTTAAAGTAACTCCAATTGTAAAACATTTTAAAGTTTGGAGTGAAGTGAATGATGTGGCCTTAGAGCATCAAGCCAATTTAATAATTATGGGTTCACAAGGAGTAAGTGGACTAAAAGAAGTATTTGTAGGGTCTAATACTGAAAAAGTAGTACGTCATTCTGATGTTCCGGTATTGGTTATTAAACATAATCCGATTTTAATGGATTTTGAAAATGCAGTTTTTGCTTGTGATTTTTCTGAAGAGACCGTTAAGCCTTACTTAAAAGCCAAAGAAACTTTTGATTTATTGGGGACTAAGTTGCATTTGGTATATGTGAATTCACCAGATGGAAACTTTAGAAGTTCTTCTGAGATTGATAAACGTGTATCGCTGTTTATGGAAAAAGCAGAAGGAGATTTAAAAAATGTGAATCAAGTTAACGTGGTGTCAGATTATTCCATAGAAAAAGGGATTCTTAATTTTGCGAATGTGATAGGAGCAGACCTCATTGCAGTGGCAACTCATGGTAGAAAAGGCTTATCGCATTTCTTTGAAGGTAGTGTTTCTGAGGATATCGCAAATCATTCAACCTTACCTGTAATGACGTTTAAAATATAGTTGGAGATGTTTTTTTTAGTTAGTGTTTAAACATCACTAAAAAACGCCTTAGAGAATTTCTTAGGCGTTTTTTTATAGTAGGCTCTTATAAAATTTTCGATAATTAAGGTTGTACTTGTTTTAAAAACGATAACCAAGTCTTAAATGCAGGTTTAAAGCAAGACCATTATTATTGCTTAAGTAGACATTTTTTTCTTTAAAGTAGTGTATATATCCTAAACCGATACCTGTTTCGTAAGTGAAATGCTTACCTACATTACGTCTAATTCCCCAAGTTGGAATAATTGAAATATCACTGATGAAATTCAAATTGTCATCTACAGAGTTGACAATAATATCGGGATGGTATGTTGTTTTAATTGAAATAAAATTACCACTATTACCATCTATTCGTCGCGATTTAGAAACTCTTTTATTAAGGTTGTAATACCATCGTGGTTCTAATACAATTGCCGGTACTAGAATAAAGCCTTTACTACCAACAAAATTGTTGCTATAAATACCGAGGTCTAACCCTAATTCACTTCGTAAAGCTATGGAGTTTGATAGTTTAGATTCATTATGTCCCCATATACCAAAGAAACCGGTTTGAATACCGTAAGTAGATTGCTCAACACTAGCATCTTGTGCTGTTGCCGTAAATATGGAAACACTAAAAATAAATAGAAGAATCTTGTTTTTCATAGTTAAATTATTGATATTTATAGAAAGCTAAGATATCAATAATTAGACCATTTTGTAGGAAATGATTTATATATTAATGGCATTCAATAGCACTTGTCGCTGTTTCAACTATTGGAGCTGGTGATAGGTAAGGGATTCCTAATCCTAATCCACGAAGAATAAATAATAAGCCAATAACAATAACAAAAACAGGAATGGCTTTTTGTATGCGTTGTTTTATCGTACTGTTTAAAAATTTACCTAAATAAATTGCAGTTGTCATTAATGGAATAGTTCCGAGTCCGAATAAAATCATATATAAACTGCCTTCTATAAGGCTTCCTGTAGCGATAGATCCAAAAACAGCCATATACACTAAGCCACAAGGTAAAAATCCGTTGAGAAATCCTATCGTTAAAAATGTGTCAGCGGTTTTCTTTTTTAAGGCCTTACCAAGTGATGATTTTACTTTAGAAATAATACGATATAGAGGCTTTGATAGATTGTATTTACCAATAGTTTTGTGTGGTAAAAGCACAATAATAATCATTATTACACCAATGAAAATGGAGAGCTGTTGCTGTATGCCAAACAAGTAAAAGCTTTTACCTAGTAGTCCAAAAAATAGGCCTATTAAGCTATAGGCTAATAATCGACCAATATGATAGATGGCAATTTGACTAACTTTTTTGAAAGAATTAGACCGATCAACAGGTAGCATAAAAGCAATGGGGCCACACATACCTACGCAGTGCAAACTTCCCAATAATCCAAATATAAACGCTGAAAACAACATTTAATATGTTATTTCGGTTTTATAGAGATAAGAATTAGTGTTATATTTCCAATCTATTTTAATGTTCCAACGACCATCCAACAAACGTTTGTCAGGTATGAGCAAATTATGGTTAGATAGTGAAATTGGTGTTTCAAAATCTAATTGTTTGTTAGATGGTCTATATAGGAACACTTTACCTTCAATATTTTGAATGTCTAAGTCTTCAGGAAATGTAATTAGAATGCCATCGTTGGTTTTTTTCCAGGTGACATTCGTCTTTAACGTTTTTGCATTTTCTTCATGATTAATATCCGCTTGAAATTGAAGTTCTTGCCCATAATAATCTTCTATTACTAAATCATGATTATATTTTTTATCCGTACTCATCGTTATAACAAAGTACATGATAAACGAAATAAAACATACAAATGCAATAATGATTCCTGTTCCCCAATTTATTTTCATAATCAAATCTATTTTATTATCCTGAATTAAACTCTAGATCAACGTTAACCTAAACGATACCTAGTTAAAACTTCGAGGTCCCAAGAACGTTACAGATGTCGTTTCAATAACCTCACCATTACTATAAAGGTCAATCATAACCTCGTTTTTATCACCAGACAAATCACTTTGTTTAAGCTCTATAAATAATGTACCTTCGGCTATACCTTCTGAATCTACCGTAAAGGTATCTGATGTAGATACCACTTCAATTTTACCATCCCAACCTCTTAATTTAAAAGTGATATCATCAATATCTTTAGAGGTTTTATTGACTAGTTTAAATGTATAAACGTTACTAATGATACCATTTTCCTTATGTTCAAATAATTGTCCCGGTAGACGCAAAATTCTTGCTTCAACATCACTTCTTAGTAATAGCATGCCAGCTAAAATTCCAATTAAAATGGTAAGTACAGCCATGTAACCTTTCATACGAGCCGTTATTTTAAAAGGCTCTTTTTTCTCAATTTCATCTTCACTCGCAAAACGAATTAAACCTTTTGGTAGATTAATGCTTTCCATAATATGGTCACATTCATCGATACATGCAGTACAGTTAACACATTCTAATTGTGTACCGTTTCTAATGTCTATACCCGTTGGACATACGTTTACACATTGATTACAATCTATACAGTCCCCATATCCTAAAGCTTCTCTATCTTCGTTTTTTCTGAATTTTTTGCGACCACTTTCAGCCTCTCCTCGTTTGTAATCATAAGCTACAACAATAGATTTGTTATCTAAAAGCACCCCTTGTAAACGACCATAAGGACAAGCGATAATACAAACTTGCTCTCTAAACCAAGCAAATACAAAATAGAAGACTGCTGTAAATATAAGTAACGGAATAAGTGTACTTGTGTGTTCAAAAGGACCTTCAGTAATATATTTTAAGAGTTTATCTCCTCCTATTAAATAAGCTAAAAATACATTAGCAATGATAAAGGAAATGACTAAAAAGACAAACCATTTTAATAGGCGTTTTCTGATTTTTTCAGCATCCCATTTCTGACGATCCAAACGCATTTGTTTATTTCTGTCACCATCTATCCAATATTCTATGCGTCTAAAGACCATTTCTAAAAAGATCGTCTGAGGACAAATCCAACCACAAAATACACGACCAAAACCAACAGTAAATAGGGTGATAAAAATGACCCCAATTAACATGGATACTACAAATAAATAGAAGTCTTGTGGCCAAAACGGAAAACCAAAAATATTAAAACGTCTTTCTATTATATTAAATAGTAGAAATTGGTTACCATTAATTTTTATAAATGGAGCAGCTAAGAAAAATGCTAATAAGAAATAACTTACTAATTTACGCTTTTCATATAATGGACCAGAGGGTTTTTTAGGAAATACCCATTTACGTTTACCTTCTTCATCGATGGTACCAATTGAATCTCTAAAAACTTCATTTTTTGGTGTTTCCATTACTTTTTTTTGACTTAGCTATTATTTAAATCTTAAAAATATTGTTTTTGTGTTACTCTTTAGAGTCCTCTTCTACCCAAATATCACCTTCAGGATCTTTAGGATTTGCAGGTGTTGTACCTTGAAATTGTAAAACATAACTTGCTACTTGTGCTATTTCAAGGGGCTTTAAGCTTTGTTTCCATGCAATCATTCCTTTACCTGAACGTCCCCCTTCAGAAACTGTTTTGAAAACATTTTTGATACCTCCACCTAAAATCCAATGGTCATCGGTAAGATTTGGACCAATTCCACCACCACCATCTATCATATGACAGGCCACACAGTTGGTTTCAAATATCTTTTTACCAGCATTTAAATCTGCTGTTTCTGTTAACAGCTCTACAGAATTAGCATCAACTAAACCTTTTGCTGTTTTCTTGTATTCTGCAATAGCAGCATTTGCTTCTGCATATTCCATTTCATATTCTACAATTTGGTTGTCTGCATCGAACACATGATAACGCACCATATAGATTACGGCAAAAATTATTGAGATATAAAATGAGTAAACCCACCATGGCGGTAAATTATTATCTAATTCTCTAATACCATCGTAGTTGTGGTCTAATACAATTTCTCCTTCTTGTTCAATAGGTTTACTATTACCAACTAATTTTGAATATATAGCTTTTACTTTTTCAAACTTAGGTGCTTTAGATTGCGATGCTATATAGCGTTTTTTTTCTTCTTCATCTAAGCTCTGATATAGAATATTATCTAATGAATTAACAATACCTTCAATAGCAATAAGGACTAACAACACTAAAAGTAAAAATAATAAGATCATAGGCTGCTCAATAAAAGCAGGCTGATCACCTGAATCTACAAAATATTCTATGAGTCCGGCAATCGCAAAAAAGATAACAGGTACTCTAATGTATGATGGAATTAAATGTCTCATATTTCGGTGTCGTTTTGGTTGTCTAATGGTAAATTACTAACAGTGGTTATATACTCTTTTTTAGCTGTGATTACCCAGTAAAATAACACAACAAAAAAGATAAAGAAAATAAGAAGTGATATCATAGGATATATTTCTATACCTGTAATACTTTCCAAGTGGCCTTTTATAAATTTGAACATAATGAATTAGTTTTGAGCGGTTTCGTCTAAAATATCTTTTACTTTAATATCAGTTCCTAAGCGCTGTAAATAGGCGATTAAGGCTACGATTTCTCTGTTTCGCATTTCTACAAACTCATCACCTGAAGCCGCTTTATCAGCTTCGTAAGAGGCTACAAAATCTGGGTCATTGTAAAGGTTTTTCTCAATTTGAATCCCTTGTTCTAACATGTTGGCCTGAGCGTTTGCAATATCTTCTTCTGTATATGGTACACCTAAAGTTACCATAACTTCCATTTTCTCTTCAATGGTAGATTTGTCTAACTCATTTCTAATTAACCATTGGTAAGCTGGCATAATAGAACCTGTAGAGATACTTTGAGGATCATACATGTGGTTAAAGTGCCAGTTGTCTGAATACTTTCCACCGATACGATGTAAATCTGGTCCTGTTCGTTTACTTCCCCAAAGGAATGGATGATCGTAAACAAATTCACCTGCTTTAGAGTATTCTCCATAACGTTCTACTTCAGATCTAAACGGACGTACCATTTGTGAGTGACATCCAACACAACCTTCTCTAATATAAAGGTCTCTACCTTCAAGTTCTAATGGAGTGTAAGGTTTAACGGTACTAATTGTTGGTATGTTTGATTTTACAACTATAGTTGGTATAATTTGAACAATACCACCAATTAAAATAGCAATGGTTGCATATATTGTTAAAAGTACAGGCTTACGCTCTAACCAAGTGTGCCATCCTTCTCCTGCAACACGGCCTTTAGAAACACGTTTTAGTGCAGGTGCTTCAGCTAATTCGTCGGTAACTTTATGTTTAGACGTTACAACAGTCATAATAACGTTAACGACTAAGATAATCATACCAGAGATATACAAGGTTCCTCCAATGGCACGCATCCAATACATTGGCATTATTTCAGTTACCGTTTCTAAGAAGTTACCATAAACTAAAGTACCATCTGGATTAAATTGTTTCCACATACTTGCTTGTGCAAAACCAGCGACATATAATGGTAATGCATAGAGCATAATACCTAAGGTCCCTATCCAGAAATGAACGTTGGCTAAACCAATTGAATATAATTTTGTTTTAAATAACCTTGGTATTAACCAATAAATCATACCAAAGGCTAAGAAACCATTCCAAGCTAATGCACCAACGTGAACGTGAGCAATAATCCAATCGGTAAAGTGTGCAATAGCATTTACATTTTTAAGCGAAAGCATTGGGCCTTCAAATGTTGCCATACCATAACCGGTAATAGCTACAACCATAAATTTTAAAACAGGATCTGTACGGACTTTATCCCAAGCACCACGCAAGGTTAATAATCCGTTAATCATCCCACCCCAAGATGGCATCAATAACATTATTGAGAATGCAACACCTAAATGTTGTGCCCATTCTGGTAAAGCAGTATATAATAAGTGGTGTGGTCCTGCCCAAATGTAGATAAAGATTAACGACCAAAAGTGAACAATAGATAATCTATAAGAGTAAACAGGTCTGTTGGCAGCTTTAGGTACAAAGTAATACATTAAACCTAAGAACGGTGTGGTTAAGAAAAATGCAACAGCATTATGACCATACCACCATTGAACTAAGGCATCTTGTACACCTGCATAAACAGAATAACTCTTCATACCAGTAAAACTTACAGGAAGTGCTAAACTATTAAATATGTGAAGTACAGCAACCGTTACAAATGTTGCTAAGTAAAACCATAGTGCAACATATAAGTGACGCTGACGACGTTTTATCATGGTACCAATAAGGTTAATACCAAATGCAACCCAGATTACCGCAATTGCAATATCTATAGGCCATTCTAGCTCAGCATATTCTTTAGATGTAGAATATCCTAAAGGTAAAGTTATAGCCGCTGCGACGATAATAAGTTGCCATCCCCAAAAATTTAAGTTACTTAAAAAGTCACTAAACATTCTAGCCTTTAATAGACGCTGAGTAGAGTAATATACACCAGCAAAAATAGCATTACCAACAAAGGCAAAAATGACAGCGTTGGTGTGTAAAGGTCTAAGACGACCAAAACTCAACCAAGAGATACCATCAGTCATGTTTGGGAATAAAAACATAAAGGCCAAAATGAGCCCTACAAGCATCCCAACAACTCCCCAAAAGATTGTTGCATAGAGGAATTTTTTAACGATTTTATTATCGTAATAGAATTGTTGCATTTCCATATTTAATATAATTAGTCAGTTTTAGTTTGTTTAGATGTGTTGGTTTGCTCTTTGACGAGTTCGTCTTCAAAAAGCATGCGTACAGAAGGTGTATAATCGTCATCATATTGACCAGACCTGACTGCCATTATAAAAATAACAAAGAAAGCCACGCCAATGACGACGCTAACTGATAACAAAATATAAATAACACTCATACCTACTGAAGTTATGGCCCAAAATTACGTTTGAACTTGTTTCGAAAACATGATTTTTATCATATTTCCTTATTTTTAATCATTCTAATCGTTTTCCTAGAAGATTTGTAGCAACTGTTGTAAATACAACAATACTGATTGAGCTTAAAGGCATTAATATTGCTGCAACGACGGGTTCTAATTGTCCGGTTGTAGCAAAGTATAATCCAATAATATTATAAAAAAACGAGACTACAAAACTCCACTTAATAATTTTTATGGCTGATTTAGAGGCTAAAATATAGTTGTATAATTGCTTAAATTTTGAAGCATCTAATATGGCATCACAAGCAGGTGAGAAGACGTTTACATCTTCTGATATGGCGATACCAACATCACTCTGTGCTAATGCTCCAGCATCATTTAAACCATCACCAATCATTAAGATTTTGGCTCCTTCTGATTGATGATACCTAATAAACTCTAATTTGTCTTCTGGTTTTTGATTGAAAATTAATTTGGTTTTAGCCGGTAATAACTTTTTTAAATTTTCAAGTTCACCTTCATTATCTCCTGAGAGAATAACCAAATCAAAATGCCGCTTTAACTGATTAAATAATTTTGAAACCCCTTTTCTGTAGCTGTTGTAAAAGGTAAATTTGCCTTTATAGACATTATTACTACTCACATGAACAGTAGTATTTAAAGCCGTACTTTCATTTGGGTTTCCAACAAAACTTGCAGAACCAATTTTCATGTTAACCGATTCGTGTTTGGCCTCAATACCTTTACCAATATGTTCTTCAAAAGCATCGAGTGTAATAATATTGTTTTCTTTTAAAATGGTATATAAGGTTCGGCTTAAAGGATGGTTTGAGCCTCTAAGCGAATTTTTAAGTACTATATTTTCCGATTCTGAAAGTAATTCGCCATCGTATTCTGCATTACTGTTTTTGTTGGATGTAATCGTTCCTGTTTTATCAAAAATTACGGTGTTTATTTGTGCTAGCTGTTCAATAACACTAGCGTTTTTTATGTAAAATTTCTGTTTACCAAAGATTCTCAATAAGTTTCCAAAGGTAAAAGGAGCAGAAAGCGCAATGGCACAAGGGCAAGCAATGATTAATACCGCTGTAAATACATTCATAGCTTTACTAGAATCTACAAACAACCAAAAGGTTGTCGCGATAAAAGCAACCGTTAATATCGCTATTGTAAAATATTTACTAATGGTGTTGGTAATATTAGTAAAACCATCTTCTTTGTTTTTGTTAAAAACATCATTACTCCATAATTGTGTGAGGTAACTTTGCTCAACAGATTTTAGAGCTTCCATTTCAATAACTCCATTGGTTTGTTTACCTCCTGCAAATAATTTGTCTCCAGATTGTTTCGATACTGTTTGTGATTCGCCAGTAACAAAACTGTAATCTATTTTTGCTTTTCCGTTAATTAAAATACCATCGACAGGGATTAATTCTTCATTCCGAATTAAAATACGATCGCCTTTTTCAATATCATAAACCTGAATGGAATCTTCGTTACCTTCTTTGTCTATCTTGGTTATTGCGATTGGGAAATACGATTTATAATCGCGCTCAAAAGATAAAAAATCATAGGTTTTTTGTTGAAAGAATTTACCAACTAAAAGAAAAAATATTAATCCAGCGAGACTATCAAAAAAGCCAGATCCCATATCAAACATAATTTCAATAGTACTTCTTATAAATAGGACTGAAACTCCAAGAGCAATAGGGACATCAATATTTAAAATTTTAGCCTTTAAACCTTTGTATGCCGAAATAAAATAATCTTGAGCTGAATAAAACACAATCGGTAAAGACATGGCAAACATTAACCAACGAAAGAGTGGTTTATATTGTTCTAGCCAAAACTCGTTAACTTCAAAATATTCAGGAAAAGACAAAAACATAATATTGCCAAAACCAAAGGCTGCAACTCCAAGTTTATAGATTAAACTTCGGTTAATGTGTTTTTTGCCTGAATTAAAATCCTCTAAGCTGATATAGGGTTCATAACCAATAGAGCTTAATAATAAGACCACAGATTTTAAGTTAGTCGTCTCAGAATTATAAGTTACCCTAACCGTTTTCTTACCAAAATTAACGTGAGAATCTGAAATATTAGGATTGAGTTTATTGAGGTTTTCAAGAATCCAAATACAAGAACTACAATGGATATGTGGAATGTATAAGGTGGCGATTTCAATTGAATCTCCTCTAAATTCCGTTAGTTTATCAATTATATTTTCTTGGGATAGAAAATCGTATTTACCTTCAATTTCTTTTGGGATTGCTCCAGGAGAATTTTGTAAGTCGTAATAACATGTAAGATCGTTTTCGTTAAAAATTTCGAAAACGGTTTTACAACCATTGCAACAGAATGATTTGTCCTGAAATGTAATTGGGTGATTACCACAGTCATCACCACAATGAAAACAAGTTTTGTTTTCCATTATAAATTTGCTCTATTATACCTACTGCAAAAGTCCCAAATCTAGTGATTTTAATCTATGATATTTGTCATGTTTTATTTAACTTTGAATTTAATAGATTTTGGAATGGGTAAATGTGAACAATGTATAATTAAACAGTTTAATGCTTTAAGGTCATTAGAAAAAAACGATCTAATTCGAATTTCTGGATGTAAAACTTCTAAATTTATTAAAAAAGGAGAAATTCTTTTTAGAGAAGGTGAAAGTATCAATGGTGTTTATTGCATAAAAGATGGTGTTTGTAAGTTAACAAAATTGAGTGCTAATGGCAAAGACCAAATCGTTAAGCTTGTAGTTAGAGGAGATTTATTAGGACAACGTTCATTAGTAAATGATGAGAAATCGAACTTAACGGCTATAGCACTAAATGATATGGAAATTTGTTTTATTCCTAAAAGTGAGATTTTACATGATTTAACGAAAAATGCATCGTTTTCTTTAGATATGCTTAAAGAGATGGCTAAAGAACTTAGGATTGCCGATAATATCATTGTTGATATGGCTCAGAAATCTGTAAAACAACGATTAGCTGATGTGCTTATTTATTTACATGAAGCTTTTGATAGAGATGAAAATGGTTTTTTAGGCGTTATGTTATCTCGAGAAGATTACGCCAATCTTGTAGGAACCGCTACAGAATCTGCGATTAGAATTTTATCTCAGTTTAAAAAAGAAGGACTGATTTCAACGACAGGGAAACATGTAAAGATCGAAAATTTAGAAGGTTTGAAACGCGTTGAATAATAAGAGCTTTTATTACCTGTTTGATTTATAATATTTTTTAGGGACCAATACTTTAATGATATTCTTATATGTCATGCTAGCGCTTATTAAAGGTGCTATGAAAAGAAGTACTTGTAAGCCAATATTCAGATCATATTAGAGTCGATAGAGACCTCAAAGATTCTGAATACTTGCCGTTCATATTATATTTATTGTTAATTGATTTACGTAATTAAACTATCCACATTGGAGGAGAATTATAGAAATGAAATGCAATAATCTATAAGAAAAGAGCAACTACAGTCTAAAATATAACGAAAAGCTATTATTTGATTTCTAAAGGAGATGTTAATGCTGATGATAGCCGCGTGAAAAGCATTATTTTTACATAGCTATAAAACTAGTATTCTTAAAAAAAATATTACACAACGACTTAGGGGAATAGCGAACTGCATGTGTCAGTTAAATTACAATAAAGAAAAACACATGAAAGAAAAAACGAATAAATCGGGTTTCGTCTTTAAAACCTATGAAGCTCCGCATCAATCTCCTTTCGATAAACTCTTTGAAATCTTTAAAGAACTGATTACACATACTTCTGGTGATTTTGATGAAGCTATCGATTGGTTACGAGAACTGGATAAAGAATACAAATTAACAACTCCAGAATATACCATTGATGATTTTATTGAAGACCTAAAGAATAAAGGGTATATAAGAGAAGAGCTAGATCCTACTGGTGCAGGTGAAGGCGGTATGACAATTACAGCCAAAACAGAACGTGCTATTAGACAACAAGCACTAGATCATATTTTTGGTAAAATAAAACGCAGTGGTTCTGGTAACCATAAAAGCAAAGGTGTTGGACTTGGAGACGAGCATACAGGTGATTTTAGACCTTATCAGTTTGGTGATGGTTTAGATAACGTTTCGATGACTGAAAGCATTAGAAACGCACAAATCAATAATGGGATTGGAGATTTTAGTCTAACAGAAGACGATTTGGTGGTTGAAGAAACGCTTCACAAAAGTCAAATGAGTACGGTTTTGATGATTGATATTAGTCACAGTATGATTCTGTACGGAGAAGACCGAATTACTCCAGCGAAAAAAGTCGCTATGGCTTTAGCCGAATTAATCACCACACGCTACCCAAAAGACACTTTAGAAATATTAGTCTTTGGTAATGATGCCTGGCCAATTAAAATTAAAGAATTACCCTATTTAAAAGTCGGTCCTTACCATACCAATACCGTTGCAGGATTACAACTCGCGATGGATATGTTGCGCAGAAAACGAAATACCAACAAGCAGATTTTTATGATTACGGATGGCAAGCCTAGTTGCTTACGTATGCCAGACGGCCAATATTATAAAAACAGTAATGGTTTAGATCCGTTTATCACCAACAAGTGTTATGCGATGGCACAACAGGCAAGACGTTTACATATTCCGATAACAACTTTTATGATTGCAGAAGATCCGTATTTGATGCAATTTATTAGAGCATTTACACAAGCCAATAGAGGAAAAGCCTTCTACACAGGATTGAAAGGTTTAGGAGAAATGATTTTTGAAGATTACGAAAACAATAGGAAGAAAAGAATTAAAGGATAAAAACAGCGTTTAGCTTTTAGGTATTAGCCTTTAGCTCAAACGAGCATACTAATAACTAAAAGCTAATAGCCACAAGCTATACAATGAAAACAGAAAACATAAGTACACTCGGAGAATTAAAAAAAGCAGGTTATCAATCAAAGTCTATTAAAGATGAATTGAGAGATAATCTTATTGAAAATATAAAGAATAAAGTCAATACGTTTGAAGGCATTCATGGTTATGAAAATACCGTAATCCCAGAATTAGAACGTGCGATTTTATCTAGACATAACATTAATTTATTAGGATTAAGAGGTCAGGCAAAAACACGTTTGGCAAGGATGATGGTGAATTTGTTGGATGAAAATATTCCAGTAGTTGAAGGTTCTGAAATTAATGACGATCCATTAGCTCCGATTTCAAGATTTGCAGTAGAATTGATTGCTGAAAAAGGAGATGATACTCCAATAACTTGGTTACATAGAAATGATCGTTTTGCTGAAAAATTAGCCACTCCAGATGTAACTGTTGCCGATATTATTGGTGATGTGGATCCGATAAAAGCAGCCAATTTAAAATTGAGTTATGCTGATGATCGTGTCATTCATTACGGCATGATTCCAAGAGCGAACCGTTGCATTTTTGTTATAAACGAATTGCCCGATTTACAAGCACGAATTCAAGTCGCCTTATTTAATATTTTACAAGAAGGAGATATTCAAATTAGAGGATTTAAATTGCGTTTGCCTTTAGATATGCAGTTTGTGTTTACAGCCAATCCTGAAGATTACACAAACAGAGGAAGCATTGTAACTCCTTTAAAAGATAGAATAGGGTCTCAGATTTTAACGCATTACCCAGATTCTGTAGAAACGGCTAGAACCATTACAACTCAAGAGGCAAAGTTAGATTCGAGACAATCGGAATCTGTTTATGTTCCAGAATTAGCGAAAGACCTTTTAGAGCAAATCAGTTTTGAAGCCAGAGAAAGTGAATATGTCGATGTAAAAAGTGGAGTCAGTGCACGTATGAGTATTACGGCTTTTGAGAATTTACTAAGTACCGCAGAGCGTCGTGCTTTAATTGCTGGTGACGATACAACAGCAGTACGTTTATCTGATTTTACAGGAGTGATTCCTGCAATTACAGGAAAAGTGGAATTGGTGTACGAAGGTGAACAAGAGGGTGCCGATTTTGTAGCTAACGCTTTAATGGAAGCTGCGGTAAAAACCTTATTCCCTAAATATTTTCCTAAAGTTGAAAAACTAGAAAAACAAGGTGACGAAACTCCTTACGATGACTTAATCTCATGGTTTTTCAATGGAGATGGTTTTGAATTGTTAGATGATTATGATGATGCAACTTATAAGGCAAAATTAGATGAGGTAACACCTTTAGATGCTTTAATTGCAGATTATCAGCCAGAAATTGATCCTAAAGATGTCTATTTTGAAAAGGAATTTATTCTTTGGGGTTTAACGCAATTTAAAAAATTAAGTAAGTATCGTTATTCTGAAGGCATGCAGTTTAAAGACCCTTATGGAAGTTATATAAGTGGGTTATAATTTACCAAATATCACGACTTTTAATATTAGCATCGCAGAGTTTAATAATCTCTGCGATTCTTTTTTGTTTTGTCGCTTCGCGTTTGGCTTGGTTTAACCAATATAAATACTGTTTTCGGTAGCTAGGAGCAAAGTTGAGGTAGTTTTCAAAAGCATTTTTGTTAGCATCAAAGGCTTTTTGAAGATTACGAGGAATGACTCCATTTTCGACATCGTCTAAAGCTGTCCAACTGCCATTTTCTTTTGCAATTTGAATAGACAGATGTCCACTTTTGTGGATTAGGTCTGCTTTATGTAATTGCGCTATATGATTTTTGTTCACTGCACTCCAGACACTCTTGGGTTGTCGTGGACAAAAATATTGTCTACGTTTTCCGTCTCCTAAACTTTTTACTGTGGAATCTATCCAGCCAAAACAAAGGGCCACTTTTACGGCTTCTTCCCAACGCATAGAGTCCTTTTTATGATCGACTTTGTAGAAAATTAAATGAACCCCTTTTACAGAATCGTGATAGTCTAGCAACCATTCGCGCCATTCCGTATCTGTTTTAAAATATAATTCTTGTAATTCCATGTTCATTTCCCGAGAAAGCGGAAATCTTTTGTTTTCAGACCTGTCAGGTTTTTTTTAATGTTATTTGATTCAACTGAGTGAATTGTCCTCTTGAGGGGACTTTAGGTGTGTTTTTAAATTTCTTTTGAATTTACATAAAAATTTCGGTCAACGATAAGTGACATTTTACTAGACTTTGTCATGAGCGATTTCCATTCTGCCTTTGGGTATATCCATTGTTCTTCATTGCCAATAATCACTTTTAAAGGCATATCAAACCCCTCAACAATGTCTGTCCAACGATACTTTAGTTCCCCCTTTTTTATTTCATATTCCAAGGTTGGAATTTTAGTCGTTCTTAAATATTGATTAAAAAAAGCCGTTAAATCAATACCAGAGTGCTCACTTAAGTAATCTTCAATCTGCTTCGTTGTTACCGTTTGATGATAAAATTCAGAATTTAAGCCTCTCAGTATTTGTCTCCATTTTTCATCATCTTCAATGAGTTGACGAAGTGTGTGCAACATATTAGCTCCTTTATAATACATGTCGCTAGAGCCTTCATTATTCACATTGTAGGTGCCAATTAAAGGTTTATCGTTTTGAATATTAGCACGTGTGCCAATCACATAATCGGCAGACGCTTCTTTGCCATAATAATAGTCTAAAAATAAATTTTCAGAGTAGGAGGTAAAGCCTTCGTGAATCCACATGTCAGCGATGTCTTTGTTGGTGATATTGTTAGCAAACCATTCGTGACCAGCTTCGTGGATAATAATAAAATCAAATTTTAAACCCCAACCTGTGCCAGATAAATCGCGCCCTAAATAGCCTTGCTTATATTGGTTTCCGTAGGTTACAGAACTTTGGTGCTCCATACCTAAATAAGGGACTTCAACCAATTTAAAACTATCTTCATAAAATGGATAAGGACCAAACCAATGTTCAAAGGCTTTCATCATTTTTGGAGCATTTTTAAAATGCGTTTTGGCGCGTTCTAAATTATCTTTAAGCACCCAATAATCCAGATCTAAATCCCCTTTTTCGCCTTTAAAGACTTCAGAGAAATTGGTATAGTCGCCAATATTCACATTAACGCCATAATTATTAATCGGGTTGCTCACAAACCAATGCGACGTAACGGTGTTGTTATTATTTTCAACCAGCTTTCTAAGACGACCGTTAGAGACATTCGTCAGCCCTTTTGGATTGGTAACGCTAATGAGCATACTGTCCACTTCATCATACATATGATCTTTGTTGGGCCACCACACGCTAGCTCCTAAACCTTGACAAGAGGTTGCTATAAAGTGTTTTCCATTTTTGTCTTTTTTCCATGAAAATCCACCATCCCAAGGAGCGCGTTTGGCTTCTCTTGGATAACCATTGTAATGAATTTCAATGGATTTGATGTCACCAATATTTTGCTTTGTAGGAATTAAAATAAAATTAGCATTACCTTCAACTTGCACCTCTAATTCTTTGCCATCTTGAATCGCTTTGGTGATTTCCAGAGGCTGTTGCAAATCAATTTGCATAAACTCATTAGGCGCTGAAACTACTTTATAATAAATAGTGTTTTTTCCTGAAATGAACTTGAGCTCTGGTTTTACTTCAATATCTAAATGGTAATAGGTTAAATCCCACCATGCGCGTTCTGGAGTGATGCTTCCTCTTAAGGTATCTTGATGTGTGAATTTTCCTTTATCTTGAAGTAATTGTGCTTTTACAGAAAATGTTGAAAGAATGACAATGATGAGACATACGTATTTCAATTTCATTTCATTTGAAGTTTTAAATATTTAAAGAACATAAATCCTGCCAGTAGTAAGGTTAGTCCTAAATAGAAGGATCCAAAAAGAAGAAGGTTGTTATAATCTTGATTAATAACGTTAAATTCAGATAACTCAGAAACTAACGCTAATACCATAAATAAACTCAACATAATAACGACAGTGGAAATTAGTAATCCTAAAATCATTTTTTTACTGAATATTTGATAAACAAGAATAGCTAATAAAGCTATAGCAATGGGATTGAAAAGGTTGGGCGTTAAGATCCAATAATAGATAACGGAACCGATTAAAAATAATTCAGGCAGTAGAGATGTAATCGTTTTAATTTTCATGGTTGCTTTTGGTATAATTAGTTTAGTGTTTCACTAATTTAACGGTGTTTTTATCTTAAAATTTTATTTGGAAACACAACAACACTTTCATGCCCATCTGCACTTACCGCTGCCACTCCAAAAAAGAAATTATCAATAACGATGCCGTCTAAGGTAAATTCGGTAGCACCTTCTACATAACGGCTGTGATCCCAAGTTGGAGAAGTGGTGTCTCTCCAATAGATTTTATAACCTTTGGCACCTTCAACTTTATTCCATTGTAATTTAGCAGAGGCTTCCACAATGCCACCAATACTAACTTCGGTTGGTGACGGTGGAGCAGAAGCAAGGCTTGCCATAGTAATGGCATTGACAGTGGTTAATTTCTTGCAATACGGAAAGTTAACATGTTCAAAAGTGTCTCCGTATGCAATCCCGTTTTCTGTACGAATATCTTGATGCTGTTGGGTATAATTTTCGTGAGCTTCCATAATTCGGATGCCAGCAAAGCCCGCATCATTAAAAGGTCTATGATGACCTCCACGTCCAAAACGATCTAAGCGATAAACTAGCATTGGGTTCATCTCTGGCATGTAGGTTTTTGTGGTTTTATATACAAATCGTGCCAACTGACGTGAAATACCATCGACTTCACCACCATAAAAACGTCTGGCTCTCGCTTGTTTTGCTAATGCTTCAGGATCTGTTTCCGAGGTTGTAATAGGTTCTGAGAAAATTCGGAAGGTGCGGTTATCAATCACACCATCGACTCCAGCGATATTTCCAATCATGTCATTATTTAAAACCCCAATAATATCCCAATGATGCTCTTTGGCATATTTAGCCAAGCCTTGACCTCCAAACAAACCTTGTTCTTCACCAGACAGTCCCACATAAATAATACTACTTTCAAATTTATATTGAGACAACACTCTAGCAGCTTCAATAGCACCTGCCATTCCTGTGGCATTGTCATTAGCACCTGGTGCATCTGAAGTAAAATCATTTGGATCAGAAACTCTAGAATCGATATCACCACTCATTATGATATAGCGATTTGGATATTTTGTGCCTCGCTGAATAGCAACAACATTAACGACCATTACGTCTTTAACGATACGTTGATTCTCTCCTTTTTTTACTAAATCCTTTTGGTAGAACACCTCTAAGCAATCGTTACAATCGTTAGAAATGGTTTCGAATTCAGACTTTATCCAACGACGCGCTGCTCCAATACCACGCGTTTTAGAAATGGTGTCGCTTAAGGTGTGTCGTGTTCCAAAATCGACTAACGTTTGTACGTCTTTTTTTAAACGCTCTTCGGAAACAGCATCAATGATGTCATAAATGTTTTGGTCGGTTTGTGCACCTAGGATGATAGAAACCATTAGAAATACTGAGCTGAATGCGATTTTCATAGTATTGAAGTTGTTAATCGATTAATTGTAAAGTTCCGAAAATATTGGCATCAATCCAACCACGATTTTTATCTTCACCTTCAACAGGAATTGAGCCTATGAAGTTTTCACGTTCTAAACTACTGTCGTTGTCACAGTAGGCCAGGGCAAAACCTATGTTTTTATTCGCTTGTAAGGCTGTAGGCAGGTTATCCATATCGTCTTTATAGGTGTCGTTAAATAATTTTATTTTGACTTCCCATAAGGTGGTGTTTCCTGTAACGTTTCGTTTAGATTCTATATGTGAATTATATAGTTTACCTTCTCTTTTTGTCGACATATCAACGACATTTCCGTCTAAAGCAATATGATAAGCAAAGGCATTATGATTAAATTGATGTTCGCCACCACTATTGTCTTCATCAATAAATACTTCTAAACAATCATCGTCCCACCACGCTACAAGAGGATCTTTGTGAGTGTCTACAAGGATATCATCTTGTATTTCTGCCAAAAGATAAAGGGCATCTTTAGTCCAAGATAACTTGTATCGCCCTTTAAAATCGTCCGCGGTATAGGCTTCACCTAACCATAACTGATCGAGTTGATGCCATTCTGAATTTTTCCAAATGGTTTCATTGGCAATACCATCAATATTTATGTTTTCTTTTGCATGTTTAACTTTAATTAGCTGTTTCAGTGGTTTGCTGTTTTTTAAAGTTTTTTTGTAATTGAATTTTACGGTTTCCGTTTTACCGTTGTCTTCGATATCCACATAGACATTCATTTCATTCTCTGAAATTTTTTCGAAAACCATACCTTCAAAAACGACTTTGTTATCTGTGATTTCTATTAAAGGGAAATCAACGGTTTCATCTTTAGATTCCCAACCTTTTAAATCAGATCTAAAATGCTTTAATTGAAGTAATAATGTGTTTTCTACTTCCCGTATAACTTCTATTTCGTAAAATGACACTCTACCATCGTTTATAAATTTAAAGCTGGCCATCATACTACCTGCCGAGGGTTCACTCCAAATTTCTTCTACTTGTCCTCCAAAAGCGTCTCCATGCCATGTGCCAGAAATCCATGAAATGTTTTCTAGTTTTGGTGCTAATTTTTTATCGTTTTGCGCTTGGGTTGCGGTAAATGCTAATAGGAATACAATTAAATACTTCATGTTACAAATGGCTAATAGTTACTTAAATTATCAAGGCATAATAGGTCAATAAAGATATAATTTTTAAGATAGATTTGTGCATTACATTTTTATTACTACATTTGTAGTATTAAAACTATAATTGTGGATATAAAACAACTAAATAAATCTGAGCTTCAAATTATGAAGTATTTATGGATGCTTGAAAAAGGATTTATGAAAGACATTGTAGAGCAATTTTCAGAACCAAGACCTGCTTATACGACGATTTCAACTTTATTGAAACGTATGACAGATAAAGAGTATATAGGTTTTGAACGTTTAGGAAGAGACAAACTATATTTTCCGATTCTTAAGAAGAACGATTATTTTACGAAACAGGTTAACGGAATGATTCAGCATTTTTTTAACGATTCTAAAGCGCAATTTGCATCGTTTTTTGCCAAAAATGCCGATTTATCGATGCAAGAATTAGAAGAACTTCAAGCGTTGTTAAAGCAGAAAATGGATCAAAAGAAAGCCAATGATTAGTTATTTCATTTATACCATTATTAGTTTAGGTTGTTCTTATGCAGTCTATGTTTTGTTACTTAGAAAGCAAAAAACATTTCAGTTTAATCGCTTTTTTTTAATAGGTTCTATTCTTTTGTGTTTGGTAGCACCATTTATGGAAATTGAATTATTTAATGCTGTTCCTAGTATTACTGAGATTCCTTTAGATAAATTAACAGAATCCATTGTGGAAACTCAAGATATAGAAGACGTGACTTTTGGTGAGGTTGAGCAAGTGAGCCTATCTCAAAAAAGTCCTTTTTTCTATGTTTATGTGATGATATCATTGTTTTTATCCTTCCGGTTTTTTAAGAATTTATTAAAGATTTATAGATTGACAAGAAACGATTATGAGTATGTCGGGAAGCTTAAGTTAATTGAGAATTCGGATTCTGATATGGTGTCTAGTTTTTTTAATTATATGTTTATTCCTAAACAGCACACGCTTTCTAGAGAGGATTACAAAAGTGTTATTGCTCATGAAACCGTACATAGTAAAGAGTTCCATTCTGTAGATATAATCCTTTTAGAGTTCCTCAGTTGCATCTTTTGGTTCAATCCATTTATCTGGTTGTATAAAAAAGCCATTTTGCAGAATCATGAATTTTTAGCAGATGAAAAGTCAGTTTTATCTGGAATTGATATTGAGAATTATTCAAACACCATTATAAATTTAGGGCAAAAGGAATACCGTGTTCCTCTAACTAGCGGATTTAATTTCATTCAAATCAAAAATCGAATTATTATGTTACATCAATCAAAATCATCAGTATTCAAACGAACTTTAAACATTATATCTGTCAGCTTACTTCTTGCAGGTATCTTTGTATTAAGTTCTTACAAAGACTTAAAAGAACCGCTCGTAGTTGTTATAGATGCAGGACATGGAGGAAAGGATTCCGGAAATACGTCTTTCAATGTAAACGAAAAGGATATTGTTTTAAATATTTCTCATTACCTGCAATCTCTTAGTGATGACAAGCTGAAAATAATTACAACTAGAAATGAAGATGAATTCTCGTCTTTAGATAACAGAATTACTTTTATAAATAACCTAAAACCAGATCTTGTAGTTAGTTTGCATTGTAATGCGCATTCTAACAGTGAAAACTCTGGTGTTGAGGCTTACTATTATGAAAGTGATAGTTTAGAAAATAATAATAAATCTATGATTTATAGTTCTATATTGGTATCAAGTTTAGTAAGTCAGAATTTTGATAATGCGAAAATAAAGTCAGGGAATTTTAAATTATTAAGAAGTTTAGATAGTCCTGCTGTTATGTTAGAAATAGGTTTTTTGACTAATGAAATAGATAGAACACAGCTTACTAATGTTGAAAAGCAGAAAGAAATAGCAGAAGTCATTTATAATGGTATTTTGGATGCAAGTACTATTAAATTTTAGAATTATTAAAAACTAAAAAAGCCAATCCAACCCAATCGTGTATGGGAAGAATTGGCTTTTAACTATTCAACTTAAACTAAATTGCTAGAAGCAGTATTTGCCTTCAGCTTTTACTTTTTCTGCAATCTCAATACGTAAATCTACAATATCTGGATAGTTTGCATATTTTGTAAAACGCTTAAGTCCCATTAATAGCATACGTTGTTCATCTCCTTCTGCAAAAGAAATAATACTTTCTTTTCCTTTTTCTTCAACGATATCTACAGCGTGATATAAATATAATTTAGCCATAGCGATTTGAGCAGATTGCGCTTTTTCGCTAGTACGTTTTACGTTTTTCTCAGTTCTTAAAATTGCAGATTCTGCCATATAGATTTCAATTAAGATATCGGCAGCAGCAATTAATAATTGTTGATGTTCTTCTAGTTGAGGTCCAAATTTTTGAACAGCTCCACCTGCAACCATTAAAAAGGCTTTTTTAAGCTTCTTAATCATTTCTTTTTCTTCTGAAAATAATTCAGAATAATCTGGTGTGTCAAAAGATGGGATACCCATTAATTCTTCTTGGACTTTCTGTGCAGGACCTAATAAATCTACATGACCTTTCATTGCCTTCTTTACTAACATACCAACAGCTAACATTCTGTTGATTTCGTTAGTGCCTTCATAGATACGTGCAATACGCGCATCTCTCCAAGCAGACTCCATAGGCGTTTCTTCAGAGAAGCCCATCCCACCAAAAATTTGGATACCTTCATCAGCACAATTTTGTACATCTTCAGATACAGCTACTTTTAAGATTGAACATTCAATAGCATATTCTTCAACCCCTTTAAGTTCGGCTTCTTGATGCGAATTACCTGCTGCTTCTCGCATGGCGATTCTGTCTTCAATATTTTTTGCAGCTCTATACGTTGCAGATTCACCAGCATAAGCACTAGCAGCCATTTCAGCTAACTTTACTTTAATAGCTCCGAAATCGGCAATAGGTGTTTTAAATTGTTTACGTTCTTTAGCATAATTTACCGCAGTAGTTAAAATACGACGCTGAGAATCTAAACAAGCCGCAGCTAATTTAATACGACCAACATTAAGGGCGTTCATTGCGATTTTAAAACCTTCACCACGACCCGCTAACATGTTTTCAACAGGCACTACTGTATCATTAAAGAACACTTGACGCGTAGAAGAGGCACGAATACCTAATTTGTGTTCTTCTTCTCCTAAAACAATACCGTTAGGATTATCTCCATCATATTCTACGATGAAACCTGTAATGTTTTTATCATCTTCAATACGAGCAAAAACAATCATCAAACTACAGAACCCTGCATTTGAGATCCACATTTTTTGACCGTTAATTTTATATGATTTTCCGTCTTCTGAAAGCGTTGCTGTTGTTTTACCAGAATTGGCATCAGATCCAGCTCCTGGTTCTGTTAAGCAATACGCGCCAAACCACTCACCAGAGGCTAATTTTGGTACGTATTTTTGTTTTTGTTCTTCGGTACCATATAAGGTAATAGGCATAGTCCCAATTCCTGTGTGTGCACCAAAAGCAGTACTAAAAGAACCTGTTCCACTTGAGATATAATCACAAGTTAATACTGTAGATACAAAACCCATTCCCATGCCGCCATAAGCTTCAGGAACAGCAACACTTAAAAAGCCCATATCACCAGCTTTACGCATTACCTCTTCGGTTAGTGCATAATCTTTAGCTTCAAAACGAGGCTTATGTGGTATGATTTCACGATCGTTAAATTCCATTACGGATTCCTTCATCATGGTTTGTTCTTCTGAAAAATCTTCAGGAGTAAACACATCTTCACAATTTGTTTCTTTTACTAAGAACTGACCTCCACGTAGGATGTCTTTTTCTGTATCTGCCATTTTTTTTGTTATTAGATTTTAAGATTTCTAGAACCAAGAATCAAGACCACTTAAGTCCGGATTTGAAACTTGAAATCATTTTTTGTATTTGTTTTATTTTGTCTTCTAATTCTTTAAATTTTTCTTCTGAAATATAGTTTTCATTAAAAGCAACATTCAATTGTGTTTCCCATTCAAAAGCAGAACCTAGACTATGCTCTAAAAAAGTAGCAAAATGTTTATTTGAGCTTTTACTTGTGCCTTCCGATATATTTGAAGGAATAGACACAGCGCATCGATTCATTTGACTCGTTAATCCATAAGTTTCAAAATCTGGAAAATTCCTAGTGATTTTATAAGATTCTGAAGCTAATACCATGCTTTCATTCCAAATTTTTAATTTCTTGAAATTAGGCATAGTCTATCGTCTTTTACGTCTTTTTATTAATCTTGACTCTTGGTTCTTAATTAAGGAATTCAAAGATTCCACAAGCTCCTTGGCCTGTACCTACACACATAGTAACTGCACCATATTTGCCTTTCATGTCACGCTTACGCATTTCATCAAATAACTGTACTGATAATTTTGCACCTGTACAGCCTAATGGGTGACCCAATGCAATGGCACCACCATTGACGTTAATAATATCTGGATTAAGACCTAGTTCTCTAATGACTGCTAAAGATTGCGAAGCAAAAGCTTCGTTTAACTCAATTAAAGCTAAATCGTCTTGTTTTAATCCTGCTTGTTTTAAGGCTTTTGGAATAGCTTTTACTGGTCCAATACCCATGATACGTGGCTCAACACCTGCTGCAGCGTAGTTTACCATTCTTGCAATGGGCTCTAAACCTAGTTCTTTCACCATGTCTTCACTCATCACCATTACAAAAGCAGCACCATCACTCATTTGTGACGAGTTACCAGCGGTAACACTTCCTCCAGCAGCAAATACCGCTCTTAGTTTTGCTAAAGCTTCTTTGCTTGTTCCTGCACGAGGGCCTTCATCTTTAGTTACGGTGTAAGATTTTGTGGCTTTCTTTCCGTTAGCATCGATATAAGTTTGTTCCACTTCAATAGGTACAATTTGATCTTGAAAACGGTTTTCAGCTTGTGCTCTTAACGCTTTCATGTGCGAATTGTAGGCAAACTCATCTTGGTCTTCACGAGAAACATTGAATTGTTTTGCAACAGCTTCAGCTGTATTTCCCATGCCCCAATAATAATCTTCGTGACCAGATTTTACTAAATCGTAATTTAATTCTGGTTTAAAACCAGTCATTGGTACACTACTCATACTTTCTGCACCACCAGCAATAATACAATCTGCCATTCCAGCTTGTATTTTCGCCGTTGCCATACCAATAGTTTCTACTCCAGAAGAGCAAAAACGGTTGACTGTTACACCAGGAACATCCACAATATCTAATCCCATTAAAGAGATTAAACGTGCCATATTTAATCCTTGAGCACCTTCTGGCATGGCGTTACCAACAATAACATCGTCAATACGCTTAGGATCTAAATCAGGCAATTCCTTCATCATATATTTGATGGTTTCTGCAGCCAATTCATCTGATCTTTTAAAACGGAACACACCTTTTGGCGCTTTACCAACTGCGGTTCTATATGCTTTTACTATATATGCTGTTTTCATATTTTATGCTTTTGGCTATTAGCTTTTGGCTATTAGCGTCTAAAAATTTTACATTATCACTGCCTATAGCTATATGCTAAAGGCTAATCGCTTAGTAATTTTTAATTACGTAACGGTTTCCCTTTGGTTAACATGTGTTGAATACGTTCTAAAGTTTTACGCTCTGTACATAAACTTAAGAAAGCTTCACGCTCTAAATCCAATAAATATTGCTCTGTTACACGTGTTGGTTCAGATAAATCTCCACCAGCCATAACGTAAGCTAACTTATTAGCAATTTTCATATCATGTTCTGAAATGTAATGACTGTCTTCCATTGAGTCGGTTCCTACTAAGAACATACCCAAGGCTTGTTTACCAAGAACCAAAACGTCATCTCTTTTTACAGGTTGTGTGTAACCAGCGTCAGCCATTATTATAGCGTGTTGTTTCGCAACTGCTATTTGACGGTCTTTGTTTACAACAACAACATCTTTTCCTTTTTGTAATAAGTTTAAGTCGAAAGCTTCATAAGCCGACGTCGATACTTTAGCCATACCAATAGTTAAGAAATGCTCTTGCAACACGTTTAATTGTACATCTCCTTTATGAAAAAGGTCTTGTGCTCTTAAAGCCATTTCTTTAGAACCACCACCACCAGGAATAACACCAACACCAAACTCTACAAGTCCCATATAAGTCTCTGCTGCTGCAACTACTTTATCTGCGTGTAATGATAATTCGCATCCACCACCTAAAGCCATGCCGTGAGGCGCAGAAATAGTTGGGATAGAAGAATAACGCATACGCATCATGGAGTCTTGGAAGTATTTAATAGCCATGTTAAGCTCATCGTACTCTTGCTCTGCAGCCATCATGAAAATCATGCCGATGTTTGCACCAACAGAAAAGTTTGCAGCTTGGTTACCAACGACTAAACCTGCGAAATCTTTTTCGGCTAAATCAATAGCTTTATTTAATCCCGCTAAAACGTCTCCACCAATCGTATTCATTTTAGATTGGAATTCTAGGTTAAGGATGCCGTCTCCGATATCTTCGATAACAACACCAGAGTTCTTAAACACTTCGTTTGTCTTTCTAATATTATCAAGGATGATGAAACTATCTTGACCAGGTATTTTTGTTTGTGCTTTTGAAGGAATATCATAAAAATATGAAGCTCCTTCTTTTACAGTATAGAATGATGTATTACCAGAAGCAATCATCTCATTAACCCAAGCAGCAGGTTCTAAACCTTCAGCTTTCATTAATTCAATTCCTTTTTCTACGCCAATAGCATCCCAAATTTGGAAAGGTCCGTGTTCCCAACCAAAACCAGCTTTCATGGCATCATCAATCTTATAAAGCTCATCTGAAATTTCTGGAATACGATTAGATACGTAAGCAAATAATGCCGTGAAGCTTTTTCTGTAAAACTCACCAGCTTTATCTTTTCCTTTGACTAATACTTTAAAACGGTCAACTACTTTATCAATTGTTTTCGTTAATTCTAAAGTGGCGAATTTTGCACGTTTTGCAGCACGGTATTCTAATGTGTTTAAATCAAGCGATAAAATTTCTTTTTTACCTTCAGCAGACACCGTTTTTTTATAAAAACCTTGTCCCGTTTTACTTCCTAACCATTTGTTTTCCATCATGGTGTTGATGAAGTCAGGTAATTCAAATAACTCTAAACGTTCGTCTTTAGGACAGTTTTCTCTAATGCCGTTGGCTACGTGAACCAAAGTATCTAAACCAACCACATCAACCGTACGGAAGGTTGCTGACTTTGGACGACCAATGACTGGTCCAGATAATTTATCGACTTCTTCAATCGTTAAATCTAAATCTTTAACGGCGTGAAATAAGCTTTGGATACTAAAAATACCAACTCTGTTTCCTATGAAAGCAGGTGTGTCTTTAGCAACAACAGATGTTTTACCTAAGAATTTTTCACCGTATTCATTTAAAAACTCTAAAACAGCAGGATCTGTTTTTGGTCCAGGAATGATTTCAAATAATTTTAAGTAACGAGCAGGATTAAAGAAGTGTGTTCCGCAAAAATGCTTCTGGAAATCTTCACTACGCCCTTCACTCATGAATTTTATAGGAATACCAGATGTATTTGATGTAATTAATGTTCCCGGCTTACGGTATTTTTCTAAGTTTTCAAACACCATTTTCTTGATGTCTAGCCTTTCAACGACAACTTCCATTATCCAGTCGACATCAGATACTTTAGATATATCGTCCTCTAAGTTACCTGTCGTAATTCGACTTGCAAAAGATTGACTGTAAATAGGAGAGGGTTTCGATTTTAAAGAGGCTGTTAAGGCATCGTTTACTAATCGGTTTCTTACAACTTTGTCTTCTAAAGTTAAACCTTTAGCTTTCTCTTTGTCGTTAAGTTCTCTTGGTACAATGTCTAATAACAAAACATCAACACCAATATTGGCGAAATGGCAAGCAATACCGCTTCCCATAATTCCAGATCCAATAATTGCTACTTTTTTAATTCTTCGTTTACTCATCTTATTTTAAAATGTGTTCTTTTTTATTGTATATCTGTTTGTTGGAAATCATATTATTAATGACTTCAGCAACTTTGTAAAAATTTGTTAGTTCTTCTAAGGAGACATTATTTTTAATTGCCTCATTAAAGGTTAGAACTTTTTCTTTTGATAAGGCTCTTTTTTCTTTACCAAAATCGGTTAGGAAAATAAGGACACCACGGCCATCTTCAGGATTGGGTTTGCGTTCTATTAAATTTTTAGCTTCCATAGCTTTTAACGTTCTAGAAAGGCTGGTGGCCTCCATTCCCATTTTTGGACCCAAGGATGTTGAAGGGGTTCCTTTTTCTGGGTCAATACTTAATAATGTAAAACCTGTAGCCATTGTTGTTCCAAATTCAGAGGCTTCTTCATTATACATTTTATTGACTGCTAACCATGTGGTTCTTAATACGTAATCAATGGTTTTATCTTTCATAGATTGGTTTGAGTACCAAAGATAATAAAAAAATACTATGCACGCATAATAAATGTTTAAAATATTATTTCCATAATACTAAAATTAGAGGCAATAACTGAGAGAAGCTCTTTTTTAGTCCTAATTTTCTGTGAATATGTTAATATAAAAACATATAGAACAATTTGAGCATGACTTATAAATACACTCAATAAGAGGGGGGAGTATATAAATAAATTAAATTGAATAAAAAAAGGAACAGCCACAATAAGTATTGCGGTTGTTCCTTTTTTTTAGTTTTTATGACAACTATAGAATTAAGCTCTATAAATTTTATCGTAAAGATCTTGATACATCTTTTTTATAATAGCGCGTTTCATTTTTAAAGTAGGGGTGAGGTGACCACCTTCAATAGACCAAACATCAGGTGTTAATTCAAAACGTTTAATCTGTTCCCATTTACCAAAATGTTTATTGTATTTATCAATTTCTTTTTGAATTCTATTAATTACAATTTCAGAATTGGCAATTTCGGCATCAGTTTTACCAACATTGTTTTTTTTCAGGTCAATCCAATCACGTATAAAATCGAAATTAGGTTGAATTAATGCTGCTGGCATTTTTTCACCTTCTCCAATAACCATAATTTGTTCTATGAAAAGGGATTGTTTCATATCGTTTTCTAAAAGCGGAGGAATAACATATTTACCACCAGAGGTTTTAAACATTTCCTTTTTACGGCCTGTAATTTTTAAGAAACCATCCGCGTCAATTTCTCCTTTATCTCCGGTATGAAAATAGTCACCTGTCATAACTTCATCCGTTTTTACAGGGTCTTTATAATAGCCCATCATAACATTAGGGCCTTTAATTAAGAGTTCTCCATCATCTGCAATTTTAACATCTACATTATCTATGGGTTTACCAACGGTCCCCACTCTGTACATATTATCTTTATATAAACCAACAGCAATAACAGGTGAGGTTTCTGTTAAACCGTAACCTTCCATCACTAACATTTTTGCAGCTCCGAAAATTCTTGCTAACCTTGGTTGTAGTGCGGCACTACCAGAAACCATGGTTCCGAGTTCTCCACCAAGTGCTTCACGCCATTTACTGAAAATAAGTTTATTCGCAATTTTTAATTGAAACTCGTACCAAGCTCCATTTGCACCATAAGGTTCCCAGCGCTCTCCTAAACGCACTGCCCAAAAGAATAACATTTTTTTAATACCCGATAATTCATCTCCTTTAAGCATTATTTTGTCGAAAACCTTTTCAAGTAATCGAGGGACAACACTCATTAAATTAGGTTTAATTTCTTGAGCATTTTCTCCAATTTTATCAATGCCTTCGGCAAAATAGATAGAAGTACCAGCATATTGATACACATAGATTAATAAACGTTCAAAAACGTGGCAAATAGGTAAAAAACTCAATACACGAGTTTCTCCTTTACGTAATGGAACTCTTGGTGAACTATCTAATGCATTACTTGTAATATTCCAATGCGAGAGCATAACTCCTTTAGGTTTACCTGTTGTACCGGAGGTATAAATTATAGTCGCTAAATCGGATGGTTTTACAGCATCTTTTCGTAATTCGACTTCAGCTTGATTACTTTGGTCTTCGCCCAGTTCTAGTAATTCTGAATAATGCTTGCAACCTTCAATGTGATTAAAAGAATACACTTCTTTTAATTTGGTATTGGCTTGTACCTTTCTAACCTTTTCTAAGACTTGTTCATCAGAAACAAAGCAATAAATAGATTCGCTATGGTTTAAAACATATTCATAATCTTCAGGACTAATGGTGGGATAAATTGGAATATTTTGAGCTCCAGTTTGAAGAATCCCAATATCCATGATATTCCATTCTGTTCTATTTGTTGTTGAAATAACAGCAATTTTATCATCTTTTTGGATGCCCAGTCGCAATAAAGCTCTGCTTATTGCATTAGATTTATTTACATATTCTTGTGTAGAGATAGCTTCCCATTTCCCGTTATACTTTGTGACTAGTGCTTTAGAGTTTGGTTTGTGTTTTAATTGGTAATAAGGGAAATCGAAAAGACGTGTTACTTCTGTCATAATTATTGACGTTTATTTTAGAATGTGATATTACGAAAATATAAAAATTAAAGTTACAAAATGTAAAATTATTAATGTAGCATATAATAAAAGGATAATATGGAATTTTGTTATCATTATCTTATAATTTTTGCGCTGATTCAGTGAATTTTACATTTATCTGTTGGTTTTTTTATTAAAATCATATTTTTTTATATATTTGGTTAACCAGATTGGTTAACCAGTTTCTGTAATCAACAATTAATTATCATAAGTATGAAAACAATTTACACATTAAAGACTTCCGTTTTTTTTACAATTTGTGCGTTGCTACTATCGTCATATAGCGCATTTTGTCAAACTACATATACGATAGCTGATCCTGATGAACTCGAAAGTTTGTCTGAAACGCTTGCCGCTGGTGATACTGTAATTTTACAAGATGGAATCTATGACACGGATGGACGACTTAAATTTTCACCGACTACAGGAACTGCTGCTATGCCCATTATATTTAGAGCAGAAACTCCAGGAGGTGTTAAATTTACAGGAGGAATGCAAATGAGAATTGGTGGAGATCATGTTGTTGTGGATGGTTTTCATTGGCAAGGAGGTTATGGCTCTAGCAGTCTTATTGAATTTAGAGATGGTGAAGATTATGCCAATTATAGCACTATTCAAAATTGTGCAATTGATGGTTTAACTGTTGATCCAGATGATTTTGAAGTTGGAACAAGTGAAAAACACAATTGGGTAATGTTGTATGGAACCTATAATACGGTTATAAATTGCTCATTTATGAATAAGACAAATGCAGGAAACATGATTCTTGTTGAACTGGCTTATAATGCCTACCCACCTGTTGCGGATGGTGAACCTGAAATAAATACGAGTTGCGATATCGTTGGGCATGTAATTAGTAATAATTATTTCTATAAATATTCAAAAATTGATTCTGAGTTAACCAATTCTGGAGATAGTGAAACCATACGTATTGGTACAAGTTCCTATCAAAATGTTGATAGTAGCGTAATTGTTAGTAATAACTATTTTGTTGAAGCTGATGGGGAAAATGAAATTATTACGAATAAAAGTAAGAATAACACCTATATCAATAATACTTTTAGAAGATGTAGAGGGTCTTTAGTTCTTCGTCACGGTTCGCATGCCACGGTCGATGGCAATTATTTTTTAGGTGAAAATGTAGATGGTACTGGTGGAATTAGAATTGTGGATAGTGAGCATACTATTACTAATAATTATATTCAAGATTGTGTTACAGTTATTGATCAAGCCAAATGGAACAATGGAATAACCTTTTTAGGAGGAAGCGCTAATAATTCAGTGTCTTGTGCGTCTGACAATACTTCAAATGGCTATCAAAAGGTTGAAAATATCAACCTTTCAAATAACACCATAATAAATACGAATGCTCCTTTATATTATAACACGGATAAAGGATCAACAGACCCAACAGGAACAGTTTCAAATAACTTAATATATTATACAACTGATAATTCTAACATTACAAATGTTCTAACAGGAGATACTGAAAGTTCGTATACGAACCTTGGAACAACATTAGTTTACACAGGAAACGTTTATACAGGAACGATCTTAGGCGAAACAAACGCTGGGTTTTCTGAAGAAACTGGTATCATGGCTATTGCAGAAGGTGAGATTTATACGTTTTCTGGTACTGGATCGGAAGGGAAAGGAGCAGACATGGGGACTTATGGGCCAACAACCGACGCTATGGTTGGTCAAGGTATTGGAGCTTGTTTTTTAAATAACTTAGGTGTGAATATAACTGATGGTGATTGTACAATTGAAATACCAGAATCTTTAACGGTTAGTAGCTTACCAATACTTGCTCAAGCTGCAGGTAGTTATAATGTGTCTGTTAATGCAAATGTAAGTTGGACAGCTGTTGCGAATGACGACTGGATAGCTATAGATGTGACTTCAGGTACTGGTGATGCCATAGTTGAGGTTTCAGTTACTGAAAATGCTGACCTAAGCAGTCGAATAGGGAGTGTTACTTTTACACAAGATGCTGGTGGAGATGATATTATTAGAATTTTAAATATTACTCAAGACGGTGCAGATTTAACCGATTTGTACGACCTTATTAATACAGGTGTAGAAGGTGAGGATCCTGTAACAATTAATTCCTTTTCAAAAGAAGAAGCCAACGGCGTGGATAAGTTTAATTATGCGATTAATACTTTAGATAAAGATATGAGTTCAGTGTGGGCTGCAGATGATGGAGATGTTTTACCAGGAGATTACAAAGGTGATGGAGAGTATATTATTTATGATTTAGGAAGTGTTTATGCATTAGATTTAGTGCAATTTAATACGACAAATAAATCTGATGCTTTCGGGATTCAAATTTTAGTATCAACAACAGGAACTGAGGCTTCAGACTTTTCAATGATTTTACCCACTTCGGGTGATTTGTTATTGTCAGCAACAAATACGACTGATTTTAATTTGTATGAAGTCGATGCCAGTGCACGTTATGTAAAATTGTTAGGGTATGGACGATTTAATAGTGCAGGAGATTCTAGAGAAAGTGTATGGACGGCTATTGGTGAAATTGAATTTTTTGGATCAGAAGTATTATCTGTAGATGATACTGATCTACAAGATAACATAACTATATATCCTAATCCTGTTCAGAATAGTGTGAATGTAAAGGTTCATAACGCTACAAATATTGCCTTTTATAAATTGTATAATCTCGATGGTAGATTAATAATGGAATCACGGTCAGACGTTGAGAATTCTACATTTAAAATTGATGTATCAGCGGTGATGAGTGGTACTTATATTTTAAGTTTATCTACCGACAATGGTAGAAGGATCTCAAAACGCATTATAATTTCTGATTAAAACAGTAATCGTTAGTTTAAAAAAGAAAAGGCTTCTCAATTTGAGAAGCCTTTTTTATTAATTGTTTTTATCAATCCATTTTCTAGCATTCACAAAAGCTTCAAGCCATGGTGATACGTCATCTTTTCGTCCTGCTGGGTAATTAGCCCAGTTCCATTGAAAAATAGAACGTTCAATATGTGGCATCGTTACTAAATGTCTTCCGGTTTTATCCGTTAACATAGCCGTATTAAAGTCTGAACCATTTGGATTTGCAGGATATTCACTATAGCCATATTTAGCAACAATGTTGTATTTACTTTCTTCATAAGGTAAGCTAAATTTGCCTTCACCATGAGAAATCCAAACTCCTAATGTCGCACCTTCAAGAGAAGAAAGCATCACCGAATTATTCTTTTGAATCTTCACAGACGTAAAGCCACTTTCGTGCTTATGAGAATCATTATACGTCATTTTGCCGTGAACCTCGTGTTCTGGATTTACTAAATCGAGTTCCATCATTAATTGGCAACCATTACAAATACCAACAGACAATGTGTCTTCGCGCTTAAAGAAATCGTTAATCACTTTGTTGGCTTTGTCGTTATATTTAATAGCTCCGGCCCAACCTTTAGCAGAACCTAAAACATCAGAATTACTAAAACCACCAACAGCTCCTAAAAACTGAATATCTTCAAGAGTTTCTCTTCCCGAAATTAAATCAGTCATATGCACATCCTTCACATCAAAACCAGCTAAATACATGGCATTTGCCATTTCGCGTTCAGAATTTGAACCTTTTTCTCTAAGAATAGCGGCTTTTGGTCGTGTGTTGGTTGTGCCAAGCGTATCTTTTAATTTTCCTGTAAAATGACTAGGGAAGGTAAAGTCTAAAGCTTGATGTTTATAATTATCAAATCGGTCTTTGGCTAAACCATTTGCGGTTTGTTTTTGATCGAGTAGGAAAGAGGTTTTAAACCACATATCTCGTAATCTTGAAACCGTCATTGTAAAGACTTGACTACCGTTTATAATACCTAAAACATCACTTTCGGTAACGTTACCTATTTTGTGGAATTTGATAGCTGCATCAGAAAGGACTCCTTCAATGCTATCATCCTCTGATTGAATTACAAGTCCAGCATTTTCAGCAAATAAAACTTTAAATGAATCCGATTCGTTTAGGCTAGTAATATCTAATTCAGCTCCTAAATTGGTATCTGCAAAGCACATTTCTAAAAGTGTGGTTATTAATCCACCAGAAGCCACATCATGACCAGCCACAATTTGATTGTCTTTTATTAAATTTTGAATGGTATTAAATACCGTTTTAACGTAAGCCGCACTTTTTATGTTTGGTGTGGTATTTCCAATTTTATTATTAATTTGTGCGAATGAACTTCCTCCTAATTCAAACGTATCTTGTGATACATTGATATAATAAATAGATCCTTTTCCTTTTTGAAAAACAGGTTCCACAACTTTCGTAATATCATTACAGTTTCCGGCCGCAGAAATAATTACTGTACCAGGAGAAATGACATCACCATCAGGATATTTTTGCTTCATGGATAAGGAATCCTTACCTGTTGGTACGTTGATGCCTAAGTCAATTGAAAATTCTGAAATCGCTTTTACCGCTTCATACAAACGCGCATCTTCACCTTCATTTTTACAAGGCCACATCCAGTTTGCTGATAAAGACACACTCTTAAGTCCATCTTTTAAAGGAGCCCAAATAATATTGGTTAAGGCTTCTGCGATAGAGTTGCGACTTCCTGCTTCTGGGTTAATCAATCCCGAAATAGGAGAGTGCCCAATAGAGGTTGCAATACCTTCTTTGCCTTTAAAATCGAGTGCCATCACACCAACATTATTTAAAGGAATTTGTAAAGGACCAACACATTGTTGTTTGGCCACTTTACCACCAACACAGCGGTCTACTTTATTTGTTAACCAATCTTTAGAGGCTACAGCTTCTAATTGTAATACCTGGTCTAAATAATCGTAAAATTTATTGGTGTCATAAGAAATACCTCCATAGTTTTTTTCAACCGTAATATCGTTCATTATGGTTTTTGGAGAGCTTCCAAACATATCTTCTAAGGCTAAATCCATTGGTTTTTCGCCAGTAGTTTTAGATTCGAAAGTAAAGCGGTGTTTTCCTGTAACTTCACCAACATCGTAAATTGGAGAACGTTCTCTGTCGGCTATTTTATGTAATGTTTCTAAGTGTTTATCGGCAATTACTAATCCCATACGTTCTTGAGATTCATTACCAATAATTTCTTTAGCCGACAATGTTGGGTCGCCAACAGGTAATTTGTCTAAATCAATATTTCCTCCTGTATCTTCAACAAGTTCAGATAAACAGTTAAGGTGTCCACCAGCTCCATGATCGTGAATAGATACAATAAAATTTTCATCGCTTTCTACCATGCCACGAACCGCATTGGCAGCACGTTTTTGCATTTCTGGGTTAGAACGTTGTACAGCATTTAATTCGATGCCTGAAGCAAATTCGCCAGTATCTGCTGAGGATACTGCAGCTCCTCCCATTCCAATTCGGTAATTATCACCACCAAGAATCACGATTTTGTCGCCTTCTTGAGGTGTGTCTTTTAAAGCTTGATCTGCTTTTCCATACCCAATTCCACCAGCTTGCATAATGACTTTGTCGTAACCAATCTTACCATTTTGATCTTGGTGTTCAAAGGTTAAAACAGAACCACAGATAAGCGGTTGCCCAAATTTATTTCCAAAATCAGAGGCACCATTACTGGCTTTTATTAAAATATCCATTGGTGTTTGGTATAACCATTTACGTTCAGGGAAGGCTTTTTCCCAAGGACGTTCTTCTTCTAATCGCGAGTATGAGGTCATGTAAACGGCTGTTCCGGCTAATGGTAAAGAGCCTTTTCCGCCAGCCAATCGATCTCTGATTTCACCACCAGAACCTGTTGCAGCACCATTAAATGGCTCAACCGTTGTTGGGAAATTGTGAGTTTCGGCTTTTAATGAAATTACAGATTCGTAATCTTTAGTTGTATAGTAATCTGGAACATCCGCACGTTTTGGTGCAAATTGCTCAACAACAGGTCCTTTTATAAAGGCGACGTTGTCTTTATATGCTGAAACAATATCGTTAGGATGTTGTTTCGATGTTTCTTTTATAAGTTTGAATAACGACGTTGCTTTTTCTTCTCCATCAATCACAAAGGTTCCATTGAAAATTTTATGACGACAGTGCTCAGAATTGACTTGAGAGAAGCCGAAAACTTCAGAATCGGTTAGTGGTCGACCTATTTTTTTAGAAACACTTTCTAAATAGTCAACTTCTTCGTCACTAAGTGATAAGCCTTCTTGTTGGTTGTATTCTGAAATGTTTTCAATATTTAGAATCGCTTTAGGTTGAATATCAATTTTGAAAATATCTTGATTTAAACTTTGATATTTTTCAGAAATCATAGGGTCGTAATCTTTGAAATCTTTAGGAACTGAAGTAAATTCTTCAATTCTTAGGATATCAGAAATTCCCATATTTTGAGTGATTTCAACAGCGTTTGTACTCCAAGGAGTAATCATTGCTGCTCTAGGTCCAACAAAAAAAGCATCGAGAGATGCTTGTTCTATTTTTGGTTGGTCGCCAAATAACCATGTCAATTTTGAAACGGTTTCTGTTGATAATTCTTTTGTTGCTTGAACAGCAAATATCTTGCTGTTTTGGTTTCCGAAGAAATGAATCATTTATGTCGTGTGTTTGAGTTGTGTTTAGTAAAATGCAAATTTACTTTTTTTAAACGTGATTTAACTCATAATTGTGTATTGAAAATTGGGAGTTGTTCACGATGTTTTAAACATAAAAAAAAGCGACTCACTGAGTCGCTTTTTTTATATGATAGTTATACTTATTGTTTGATTAATCTTTTTGTCTGCGTACCGACTTCAGAATTTAACTTTACGATATAAACACCTTTAGTTAAGTCAGATATATTTAATTTAGATTGGTTTGATGAGATGTTTTGAACCGTTACTTTTTTACCTAAAATATCATAAACTTCGGCAATAATGTCTTGGTTTGATAAAATAGTAACCTCATTACCATTTGCAGGATTGGGAAACATTTTAATACGATCTTGTTCGACTTCTGTAACCGAAAGACTTTCCCATCTGTTTTGAGCTTCAGGGCCACCCCAAATTACAGTAGCTAAATAAGGATTATCAATAAAAGGGTTTCTATTGCCTTGCGCATACTCATTATTTGGATCCCCATGATATGCATTTCTAACATCTTCTAATTCTCCGTCTACTACAGGGTCTTCAGCATTCCATTTTAAAAACAAATCAATCATATTATCAGGAGTTGCCGCACTACTTCCAAAACCAACACCTGTTGGTAAACAACGTTCACCATATCGTAAATACATATACATAATGATTCTTGCACAGTCTCCTTTCCATTCGTCTCCAGGATACCATCCTCCATTAGTATTACCAGATTCACCATTAGGGAATTGACCAATGTTTTTATCTGCAAATTTTAGGCTTCCACGGTCTCCATTTCTTTGAACATCGCTTGGTCTTAGCATTTGAGCATCAGAGCCAGGGCCAGAAGTCCCTAAATTTGGGCTTCCTAACGATTTAGGATACACATGTTCTCTATTCCATTCGCCAACTCCACCTCCGTTATTATACTTTCCTCGAGTTCTATCCGTTGTTACGTCTCCATCGGTATCGTTATAGCCATAAAGTAATAGTACGTTATTCGGGTTGTTTGGATCTACATCTGTAATTCTTGAAGCATCCCAAATGTCACTATAACTTAAATAGTAGATGTGCTTATCTATGGTGACATCAATTAAGTCATTTTTTAAGCTAATACCTGTTGCTGAAAAATCAACGGTACTGTAATAAGATTCTAATTCTGCGGGTGGGGTTAATTGAGCAAATGCAAATGACGTTACAAATGCTAATAATAAAGTGTAAAAGTGTTTCATTAAATGTTTATTTTTTTATCGTGACAAGGAAAATCTCAAGAAAGGAGATTTACAAATTTTGTCAGTTGTAAAGGTAAAAAAAAATACAAATCAGATTATTTTTTAACACCTTTAAGGATAGTGCTGCTTTAAACTTTGATAATGTTTGTTTTAAACAAAAAAAGCAGCTAAAGAAGCTGCTTTTTATAGTATGGTTTTTGATTTTATTGTTTAACCAACTTTTTAGTAACTGTAGATTTACCTTGTGAAATTTTTACAATATAAATTCCTGATTTCAAATTTTGAAGGTTTAGGTTGCTTGTTTTTGATATGGTATTTTTAAAAACACGCTTACCTAGAATATCAAAAATTTCTATGCTGGTGCTAACTTGAGATTTTAAATCTACAGTTAAACTATGTTTTACAGGATTTGGATGAATTTTAACACTAGCAACATCAAATTCTTCAATATTTAAAGCTGAATAGCAGGTGTAAGATAAATCATCAAACACAACTCTATTGCCAGATGCACTATTACCATCGATTACAATAGAAACACTATTTTCGATATTAATATTAGGTATTGTAACGGTTTGCTCGGTATCGCTATACGCAATTGTGCCCACAAACGTTCCGTTTACATTAACATTAAATGTACCATCAGAACCACTAAAGACACGTTTTGTTGTTACAGTAAGCGCACCAATTCCACCAGGGGTTGTAGGTAGTGTTAACACACCATCTCTAATAGTAATAGCAGAAGTCATGTTAATTTCTTGATCTGTTCTAGCATCTGTAGCGGTCCAAGTTCCACCTTCATCACCTATCCAGCTAACTGTAGAATAGGATCCAATAGAGGTGTCTAAATTCTCGAAAGTTTCTGTTAAACAATCCGATCCGCCAATAGTGCCATTGTTAGTTGTGGTTTCACAATCTTGGTTACTAAATGCAGATTCATTATTCGCTGCATCTTTAGCTTTAACGGTGAAACAATAATTAGTTGCAGCCGTTAAACCTGTTGCAGTAACTGTTGTATTGCTAGAGTTAAAGGAGTAAGTTCCGTCAATATAAATATCATAAGATACTACTCCTACATTATCACTTGAAGCTGTCCAAGATAAGGTAATACTATTATCTGTAGGATTAGAAGCTACTAAATTTGTAGGGTTTGTTGGTGCTTCAGTATCTGGAGTAGGATTCCAAATTAGATCAGCATATTCTGGATGATCGACAAAAGGATTAGCGTTCCCTTGAAAATTAAAAGCGGCCTTATTTCTTTCGCGCTCTCTTTGGTCTACAGGGTCTATATTATTGTGCCAATCAAGTAAAACCTCAATAGCCCAAGGAAAAAACACTTGATCTTCGGTACCATTAAACATGTCAAAACTTGTATAACCATCAACAGTACTTTCATAACGCGTCGCAAAATAAAGTAGTGCTCTTGCGATGTCGCCTTTAAATTCATCGATAGGTTCAAATACAATACCTGAATAGCCTGGCATGGCGCTTGTTCCTCGTTTAGATCCGTTGTCTGTTACAAGATTTGCAGAGCCTACGTTTCCAAAAGGATACGATCCTCTGTAATTGTTAACACGACAATCTGTTGGGATAACGTGATGAATATCACTCTGCATTGGGTAATTACTATTGAAGGACGATTGCGGGACAATATGTTCTCTATTATAACAATCACCTTCTGAGTTTTGATTCCCACCTTCATCAACATTGTGCGTAAAATTGTATGGGTCTACACCTGTTGGATTTTCAGAATAAAAATCTAAAACAGTCCCGTCATTTTCATAATTTGTACCACCTGTGACATCAATATCAGAGTGTGTATCTACATAACCGTTAGAACCAGAAACACCAGAGCCATCATAAAGTTGATCGTATGTTCTAGGGGTATGACCATTAGAAGTAATATTTTTTAACTGTGTTTTTAAAGCAAAACCAGATAAACCATTGGCGCTATCATAGTAATTTGAAGGGATTTGAGCAAACCCAATACTCGATACTAATAAGAATAAAAGGTAAATGTGTTTCATATGTTGTATTATAATAAGTTGGTTTTGTTATTTCTTTTCTAAAAGTGCCATATAAAATCCGTCGAAACCAGATTTATAAGCCAATATTTTCTTGTCTTTAACAAGGGTAAATTCTTTTCCTGCTTCTGTATTTAAGAACGTTTCAACTTGTTTTTGATTTTCTGAAGGTAAGACAGAACAGGTTGCATAGACCATTTTTCCTCCAGGTTTCACCATTTTAGAGTACTGTTCTAAAACCTCCTTTTGGGTTTTCTTTATGTTTTCTATAAATTCAGGTTGTAATTTCCATTTGGCATCTGGGTTTCGTCTTAAAACTCCAAGTCCAGAACAAGGTGCGTCAATTAATAAACGATCCGCTTTACCATGTAATTTTTTAATAGGCTTCGTAGAATCGATGACTTTCATTTCAATATTATGAACCCCATTTCTACGGGCTCTAACTTTTAGTTTTCTCAATTTACTTTCGTAAATATCCATCGCTATAAGTTGGCCTTTGTTTTCCATTAAAGACGCTAAATGCAAGGTTTTACCACCAGCACCAGCACAAACATCAACCACTTTCATTCCGGGTTTAACATCTAAATAATCTGCAACTAATTGAGAAGACGCATCTTGAACTTCAAACCAACCGTCTTTAAAAGCTTGGGTCACAAACACGTTTGCACGCTCTTTTAATTTTAAAGCTGAAGGATGATTTGGTAAAAACTCAGTTTCAATGTCTTCAGATTGTAACTTTAGTTGTAAATCGGTTTTATTCGTTTTAAGTGTGTTAACTCTAAGAATAACATCGGCTTGCTCGTTTTGCATGGCTATCTCCTTAGTCCATTCCGCTTCACCTAATTCTTTTACTCCTAATTCGTCAATCCAATCTGGTATAGATTCTTTGAATTTTCTAATTTTAGACAATTCATCAAAACGTCCTTTAATTTTTCGAGAAGGAGTCGCTGTAAAATATTTCCAATCTGGTAATTTGATTCCTTTTAAGGTTGCCCAAACGGCAAATATTCTCCAAAGATTATCTCTGTCGTATGGTGCTTTAACATCTGCTATTTCGGCATAAAGTCTTTGGTAACGAACAATACTATAAACGGTTTCTGCGACAAAACCTCTGTCTCTGCTTCCCCAACGTTTATCACGTTTTAGTAATTGTTGTATGACTTTGTCTGCATATTCACCTTCATTAAAAATAAGGTGTAATCCGTCAATTACGGCAAAGCATAAGTTTCTGTGTAATCTCATATTAGGTCTTCTGTTTTCAATATTCATTTTGCAGTTGTTAAATCTCTGCAAAAAAGAACATGCAAAGGTAAGAGAAAAGTTTAAGAGTATAAGGTTTTATTATAAAGTGTTATCTTTTAAAAATTAATAATATGTTCCGCAAGTTTTTTTTAGTAACTGCATCTCAACTAAATTAGCACCTACTTTATCAACAGTATTTTTTGAACGAAACCGAATTCATACAAGAATTAAAATTAAAAAGCACATCAGCTTACAGTCAACTTTTGGATAATTTTCAACAGAAGGTGTTTAGTACTTGTATTTCTTTTGTGCCTAATAAAGAAGATGCTGAAGATATAGCGCAAGATGTTTTTGTGGAAGTTTTTAAATCGATTGATAAATTTAAAGGGGATTCAAAATTATCGACTTGGATTTATAGAATTACAACGAACAAATGCTTAGAATTTATCAGAAAGAAAAATACTAAAAAACGTTTCGCTTTTTTACAATCGATAACAGGAAATGCTATTCCTATAGATAAAACGGATTATTTTACTGAAATTAATCATCCTGGAATTTTGTTGGAGAATAAAGAGTTGAATGCCACCTTATTTAAGGCGATTAATAGCTTGCCCGAAAGTCAGACTGTGGTCTTTACGCTTCATAAAATAGATGGTAAAAGTTATCAGGAAATCGCGGATATTACCAAACGAAGTTTGTCTTCTGTTGAATCTATAATGTTTAGAGCGAAAAAAAACTTACAACACCTATTGGAAAATTATTATAAAAATGAATATTAACACAAGTTTTTCTAAACTTTTGCATCTAAAGATATAATTATCAATAGCTGTTCAAAATGGCTTTACGCAATGGAAAGACTTATAACGTAGAGTAAGTGTGAGTAAAAAGATAAACAAATATTAATACATAAAATCAAATGTAGAAATGAATAAAAAAGTAAAAGACACCTTTGATTCTATAGCGTCTATTGAGGAGGTTAAAGTGTCTCCGTTTTTTAAGGAAAACGTAATGCATCAAATTCGTAATGTCTCTGAAGACCTACAAGATGCAACTTGGTCGTGGTTAACACCTAAGCTACAATTGGCAACATTGGTTTGTGTTGTGATTTTAAATGTAGTCGCATTCAATAACCTCAAGAAAACAAACTATAATGAGAATGTTAGTAATTTTGCAGAATCCTATGGGTTGTCTACAAATACAGAAACTTCTTTAATAGATTAATTATGAAGAAAAATGTAATATTATATGTGTTACTTGTGTTTCTTATTGTTGTTAATGGTTTTTTCTTATTTAATTATATCGGAAATAATAGCGCTAGAAACATAAATGAACCACAACGAAATAGAAATTTTATCGTTAAAGAACTCGGATTTAATAAAACGCAATTAGATCAATTTAGAGAAAAGAGTAAAGGACATCATATTTCCATGATGCGTTTGTCTGATGAGATTAAGGATTTAAAAGATGAACTCTTTGGTAAATTGTCTGATGATTTTGTAGATGAAACTGTAATCGATTCTATTTCATCATTAATTTGTGAAAAGGAAAAGATAAAAGAAAAAGAGGTGTTTTATCATTTTAAAATGATTCAAGAGTTATCTAACGATACTCAAAAAGAAAAATTCAAAACGATAATAATGGATGCGCTGCGTCAAGATGATCAAGGTCAGAGACCGCCTCCTAGAGATGGTGAAGGACATAGGCCTCCACCACATAATCCGTAATTGTAAAATAAATCATAAGGACCTTCGAATATTGAAGGTCTTTTTTTTTGTTTTTTTTAACAAAGGAGCGCACAAGTTTATATAGAGAAGCTCATCTAAAAGTATATAATCTTAAAACATATAATTATGAAAAAGCACACATTTAAAACAGTAATATTAACATTTGGAATCGCAATTTTTATGTCTAATTCTGTTTTTGCTCAACCAGATGGTAATAAACAGGATAGAAAAAAACCACCAACATTTAAAGAATTAATTAAAGAGTTGGATGCAAATGAAGATGGCAAATTGTCTAAATCAGAAATAAAGGGGCCTTTAAAAGAACATTTTTCTAAAATAGATACCGATGAGGATGGGTTTATCACCGAAAAAGAATTTGAAAAAGCACCAAAGCCAGAACGAAAGGAAAGAAACTAATTCGTATTACTTCAAACTAACACAATAAAACTTAGATAAATATGAAGGAGGTTAAAAACAAATTAAGTGTGCTATATATCGCATTACTATGTAGTGTTTCTATCGTAACTTTTAATGCCTGTAGCAATGATGATGACGCAACAGAAACTGAAGCGGTAGTTGGAGTAGACGTCAATGATACCGATTTTGAAGCCACAGATTGGACTACAGAAACACACAGTAAAGATGCCGATCCTAATTTTGATGAAGTGTTCGAAGATAATACTGTAAAACGACTAGATATTGTTATTACTGAAGCACGTTGGCAAACCATGTTAGATGATATGACTGATTTATATGGCACATTTGGAACAAGTTCATCGGGACCAGGAGGTCCTGGTGGTCCAGGAGGCCCAAACGACTTAGTAGAAGTCGATGGGGATCCTGTTTTTGTGCCGGCAGAAGTGTTTTACAACGGGAAAGAATGGTATAGAGTTGGTGTGCGTTTTAAAGGGAATTCTAGTCTGCAATCTAGCTGGTCTAATGGGATATTGAAACTATCTTTTAAATTAGATTTTGACGAATTTGAAGATGATTATCCACAGATTGATAACCAGCGTTTTTATGGTTTTAAAAAATTAAGTCTGAAAAATAATTATAACGACAAATCGATGTTACGCGAAAAAGTAGCAGGAGATGTATTTAGAAATGCGGGTTTGGCAGGTTCTCATACTGCTTTTTATACAGTGTATGTAGATCATGGGGATGGACCAACATACTTTGGACTTTATACAATGGTTGAAGAAGTTGATGATACCGTTTTAGAGACTCAGTTTTCTGATGATGATGGTAATTTATATAAACCAGATGGTGATGGCGCAAGTTTTGCGTATGGTTCGTTTACAGAAGATGTTTTTGTTAAGAAAACAAATGAAGACGATAACGATTGGTCAGACATCCAAAGTTTATTTGCAGCATTACATGATGACACGAGAACAACGGATGCTTTAACATGGAGGACAAACTTAGAAACCGTATTTGATACGGATACTTTTTTAAAGTATTTAGCAACAAATACAGTGATTCAGAATTGGGATACCTACGGAAGAATGACACATAATTATTTTCTTTATAATAATCCAGATACGAGTAAATTAACTTGGATTCCTTGGGATAATAATGAAGCACTACAAGAAGGAAATAATTTAGGAGCATTGCCATTAGATTTTTCAGGATTAAGTAGTGAAGAGTGGCCATTAATTGGTTACCTCTATCAAGATGAAGTATATAAAGCGCAATACGATTCTTATCTTCAAGAGGTGGTGAATGGTGCCTTTAATGTTAGTACTATTCAAACGCAGTATGCAACATATTCAGCATTAATAGAGCCTTATGCAACTTCAGAACTTACAGGTTATACATTTTTAAATAGTAGTTCAGATTTTCAAACTGCGGTTAATGAGTTAAATACACATGTTGTATCACGTGCGGATGCAGTAAGTAATTATATAAATTAATAGATAGATTTTTTTTTTGATTGATTGGTTGTTTATTAAAGGCTTCGTGAGAGCTTGCGAAGCTTTTTTCTTAAAAAAAAAACAAACGAAAGGACCTATAATTTAGAGCTAACGATATGAGGTTATTTAGAAAAATAAGAAAGAAGTTATTGATTTCAGGTAAAATAAAAAATTATGTTGTTTATGCGCTTGGAGAAATTTTACTCATTGTAATTGGTGTTCTGATAGCTTGGAAAATTAACAATTTAAACGAATTAAGAAAGAATAGAATTGTAGAAGTAAAAATATACGAATCTTTAAATGAGGAGCTAAATTCAAACTTAGTGCTTTTAGATTCTTCCATTGCTAGTTATACCAAAAATATGGAAGCTATTGAAGCGACTATAGATCTCATTATGACAGGGCAACAGAACCAATTGGGGACAGATGAGAAACATATGATTATTAATGTAGATTATAAACCAACACAACTGCACACAGGTGCCATAAATTCAGTGAATACAACTAATAAATTTGAGTTTATAGAAGGTGTGTTGTTAAAAAATTTAATTGCAGCTTATCCTAATGAATTAGACAATTTTGAAAATCAAGAAGCAAAAATTAAAAATATCATTGTTAATCGGTTACAGCCTGCTATAGAAAAGTATGTATCATTAATTGATATTCTTACGAAGCGCGAATTTAATATAAACAAGCTTCAAACATTTTCTGTTGAATCGAATTATGCTCAGTTGCTTCAAAGTAGAGAATATCAGAATTGTTTAGTCGATAGGTTATTGCAAACTGAAATTCAATTGAAAAATGCTAAAAGTCTAAGAGAAAAAACGCAAATCATGGCTTTTCAGTTACATAAAGAACTCACAAATTAATTTTTAAAGTGTAACGCAAGTTTTTATTTGCTATGGCATCTAAAATCAAAATAATTAAGATGAATCACAGAAACATAAAACGCACAATCATAATTTTTTCAATGTTATTAGGTTTAGCCACTTTTGCACAAAGACCTCCAGGTGGAGGTAGAGGTAAAAGACAAGGAGGTGGGCCACCAAAAGTAGAAAAACCTGATGCGTCACAAATATTGAAATTATTGGATATAAACAATGATGATAAAATAGATAAGGATGAAGCTTCAAAAGATAAAAGAGGGAAAATTTCTGAAGATTTTGATACCATAGATGCTAATGAAGATGGATTTATAGATTTAGAAGAATTGGAAGCTTCTTTAGATAGTTCAAAACCTAAAAAAGTATCTGTAAAAAAACTTTTAAAAGAAGTCGATCAAGATGAAGATGGACAATTAAATGAGTTAGAGGTTGCTGCAAAAGACAAACGCGATTTAATGGATAATTTTTCGGAGATTGATGGCAATGGTGATAGTCAATTAGATGAAGAAGAATTGAAAGCGTTCTACTCAAAAACAGCTAAGAAAAAGGGAAAGAATAAAGATTAGGTTTAAATATTTACAATTAGAATATGAAACAGATACATAAATTTTTTGGTGTCATTTTAATAAGTCTTTTGTTGGCTTGCAATGGTCATAAGGGAGCTAGTGAACATAGCCATGATGGAGGTGAAGCGCATTCTCATCCGAATATCGCTAACAACTATTTTGGAGCTTATGATTTAGAAGATGAGAATTTTGGAACTAAAACTAAGGTTACACTGACAGAAGACGAACGTATTATGGTCACCAATGCGATACCAAATCATAAAACAGGTGCGTTTCCTAATCAAGGCAATCCAAATACAATTTCTGCTCAGAATAATACTTATAGTTTTCCATTACACCCAAAATACACAGGAAAAGCAACTTGGACAAGAGAGCCAGGTGTAGCTCTAAATGGAATAAAATTTGAACCTGGAACAGCAGAAGTTGTTGTTTGTGACACAGGAGAAAATTATCGTGTTGAAGCACTTCAAGATGTTATAGATTTAGGCTTAGATTTTAACCATGCGCATGTGCAACCAACAGGAGCTTATCATTATCACGGCACACCAACGTCTGTAATTAAAGATTTTGATAATGGAGACGATTTGGTTCATATTGGTTTTGCTCACGACGGTTTTCCTATGTATTACTCTAAAAGTGGAAAATATAAGCCAAGTTATAAAGCCCTCGATGGAAATAGAGAGGGCGAAAATTGTACTTATGATAATCCACATCAATCTATGGACCTTTCTGTTGGAGGTCATCATGATGGTACTTTTACTTCAGATTTTGAATATGTGGAAGGTTATGGTGATTTAGATGAATGCAACGGTATAACCATAAATGACAACTATATGTATTTCGTAACGAATGAATTTCCATATATAGGACGTTGTTTAATGGGAGAAACAACAGATGTACAACAAGGGCCACCTAATGGGGCGCAAGGACAAAGACCAAGTATTACAGATTTAATGAATCAAATGGATGCTAACAAGGACGGTAAATTATTTAAAAATGAAGTAAAAGGGCCGTTGTCTGAACAATTCTCAGAAATAGATACAAATAAGGATGGTTTTATTTCAAAAGAAGAATTAGAAGATGGATCAAATCAAGGGAAACAAGAACCTCAAGGTAGAAGATTTAGGGGTGGGAGAAATTAAGAAAAGATTTATTAGTACAACTAAATAAATAAGCAAGGCTTTAGTCTAAAGAAGAGCTCAGGTATCAGGGTTTTGATGAGGATAACTTAGGGAATCCAGATGTAAGCATACTGGCTTGCGAACAACCAACAGGTTATGTCGCTGATAATTCAGATACTGATGATTCTGGTTGTCTGTCAGATCAAATTTTAGAGAGTTCAAGAGGTGATTGTAATCAAACCTTAGCATTTGCCACGTCCTATAACCAAACGATTAAAGGAGCAACTAGAGTCCTTACATCTAATAGTATACCAGATCATCTTGTTGGAACCTTTGGAATGGGCCCTAGATCATTAAATCCTAATGCCATTTCTGAGCAAAATGAAAGTTATACGCTAACCATGAATCCAACAGAAGCTAATGTTCTGACACCTTTGTTATCAACAACAGGAGTTGGTGCCGATGCAGGACCGCAATATTCATTTGGTGTTTTATTAAATGGTGTAGAATTAGATCCTATTGCAGCAGAACCTTTTCTTCATGAAGGTGTGATGAGTCCAAACGTAAATTGGGAGTGGAATTTAGAGGCTTTAAATGTCAATCTAGGTTTAGATTGTAATAGTGCACACATACAACCTACAGGTAAATATCATTACCATGGTTCACCTGTGCTCTTTTTAGAATCACTAAATGTCCCAACAGATGCGATGACTTTAATTGGCTATGCAGCAGATGGTTTTCCTAGTTATTATAAATATGCGTATTCAGAGGCCACAAATATTAACTCTTCTGTTGTTGCCATGACTTCGAGTTACCAATTAAAATAGGCTTAATTGTAGTTGCTTTTAGTGTTTTGGGAGCCCTTTCTTGGCATCAGCGGAAGAACTTATAATTCAGAATACCCATCAGGAACGTTTTTGAAATGAATCGTTATAATTCCATAAGTAGGAAACAGAAATTATTTGTGTTCAGAAATCAATGATCTTAATAAAGTAGTGTTTTAGTTTGATGCTTTTTTATGAAATAATAAAAAATATAAAAAATAGTGCAAGTTTTATTTTATAACGACATCTAAACATTTAAATAAAACAATTTAAAAGATTTCCGCTATATCGGAAAGCAAACAAGAAAAATATGAAAAATCTATTTAAACTATTAATGTTATTAATTATTTGCACATCTGTAAGTTTAGCTTGTTCTAGTGATGACAGTAATTCTACTGATGGAACTGATGATGACGGTGGGACAGTAACAGAATTACACAATGCATTCGCAGAATTTGATGAAGATAACGTTACAGTAATGTTGAGCGGAACTAATGTTGTGATAGAATCTAACGGTTTGCCAAATCACACTTCTCCATATTGGTCTAATACAACATCGCGTACATTAACAGGTCCTGATGGAAATGCAATGACTACAGTTTCAAGTTCAAATCATCCATTATGGGTAGAGCCAACCTTAACCTCTTATGATGAGATGGCTCCAGGAAACATAGACGATTTTAATGGGTCGTATACCTTAACGGTTTCTGCAAATCCATCATTGTCAGCAAATACATCGGCTACAGGTTTAGGAGCTATTGGTATCGCAGTAAGTGGTGCAATGATTTATAATGATGAAGAAGGTCCAAATATTCCTTTAGATGACGCCGTGGGATCTCTAGACTATACAGCAGCGCATACTGGGCCGCAGAGTTATCATTATCACTTAGAGCCTAAAGCGTGGTCTAACGACGATGAAGCCTTAATCGGAATTATTGCAGATGGATTTTTCTTATATGGAAGAAAATGTAATTCAACAGGAACATACCCAACAGACTTAGATGCTTCAGGTGGACATATTAGTACAACGCAACATACCACAGAAGCAGAGTATCATTATCACATTCAAAATGAATTATATCTTAATGCATATTACATCCTTTTTCCAGGTGATTATCAAGGTTCAGCGAGTTCAATTAACTAAGTATAGTGTACTATTTATAGTCCTATTTAGTTTAATTAGTTGTAGCGATAATCGCGATAATTTAGCCGTAGAAACCACTAGTAATTCTGAAGTTAAAATGACTCGAAATACCCAAACGATTAATGCAAGTCAGTTAACTTTAGAAGCAAATAAAGGGCTTGTGTATTATAATGATGTTGTGTTCACAGGAACAGCACAACGTTATTATGCAAATGAAACATTAGCAGAAGAAATCACTTATGTTAATGGAGTTAAAGATGGCACCTATAAAAAATGGTTTGAAGATGGGCTTTTAAGCTTTGAGTCTAGCTACACCAATGGAAAACAACAAGGAGTTACAAAAAGTTGGTGGAGTAATGGAAAACTTCGATCAGAGTCAAATTATGTAAATGGACTAGCTACCGGAATACAGCGTCAATGGTATATTTCTGGTGAACGCTTAAAAGAACGGAACTTAGTAAATGGAAAAGAAGAAGGCTTACAACGAACTTGGAGAAGAAACGGAAAGCTTTATAATAATTACGAAGCTAAAAATGGACGCATTTTTGGATTAAAACGTGCAAACTTATGTTACTCATTACAAGATGAAGAAGTACAGTATAAAATATTATAGTTTAATTCTAGGGCTATTGTTGTTGGGGTGTAAACAAGCGGAACAAGAAAAAGCAAGTAGAGTAGAGTTGTTACCTTATTATAGTGATGCTTCTTTTACACCACATTGGATGTCTAAAGATGATAAAGCTTTAGAAACGTTTCATACGATACCACAGTTTAGATTAGTGAATCAATTAGGCAAAATCGTCACGGAAGACACTTTTCAAAATAAAATCTACATTACCGATTTTTTCTTTACAACATGTCCTGGAATTTGTCCTAAAATGACAGCAAACATGTCTATTTTACAAGACGAATTTTTAAATGATGATGAGGTGTTATTATTATCACATTCTGTAACACCCGAAACAGATTCAATACCGGTTTTAAAAGACTATGCAGAGACCAAAGGTGTTGTAGCTTCTAAATGGCATTTAGTTACAGGAGCACGCAAAACGATTTATGATTTAGGACGACAAGCTTATTTTGTAGAAGAAGATTTAGGTGAAGTTAAAACGGAGGATGATTTTCTGCATACTGAAAACTTTGTGTTAATTGATAAGAATAAACATATACGAGGAATTTATAATGGTTTAAATAAAACAGCTGTAGCACAGTTGATTGCCGATGTAAAGACCCTCGAAAAGGAAAACTAGAGTGATGATCTAGTTTATATTTGATTGATTGATTATTGTTGATTTGAAAAGCTTTGCGGTTATATCGCAAAGCTTTTCTATTTTTATATAAAATTGATTTATATGAGATTAGTTATTGTTTGTTTATTGTTGATTGGGTTTAGTTCTTGTAAATCTGAAGAACCAATAAAATCTAGAAATTTTTCTAAGGTCGAGATTACACCCTTGCAACAAGATTCGTTGTTAAATATTAGAGCTCTAGAAGTTGTTAAGTCAGAAGGGATTGGCATGTTTGCAACGTCAAATGGTAGTTTAGGCCATGTTTATCCTATTAATCATCCTAAACTTTATCCAGGCCAAGAGATCAATATGTCTGGTGGGATTTACTCTAAATTAGCGCATGATACTTTAATGATTAATTTTAGAGCAATGGCATTGACTAATAAAGGAATGCATTATATAACGATTGGTAGTCCAGCGTTAATTTTTAAAGTATCTAAATCAGGAAGAGAAGTTACTTATTCTGAAAACCACCCAAAAGCGTTCTACGATGCCATGGACTTCTGGAACGATGATGAAGGCATTGCCATTGGAGATCCAACAGAGGATTGTATGAGTATTATCATTACCAGAGATGGAGGAGAGACCTGGACAAAATTATCTTGTGACGATTTACCAAAAGCAAAAGAAGGAGAAGCTGCTTTTGCTGCAAGTGATACTAATATTGCAATCATTGGAGATCGTACTTGGGTTGCTACAGGAGGTAGAGCTAGTAGAATTTTATATTCCTCAAATAAAGGAAACACTTGGGAGGTTTATGAGACTCCAATTGTGCAAGGAGCACCAACGACCGGAATATACTCTGTTGATTTTTACGATGAAACTCATGGCTTTGCTATTGGTGGTGATTATACTAAGCCCAATCAAACTAATAATAACAAAATAAGAACTAATGATGGAGGTAAAACTTGGCACGTTGTGGCTAACGGAACAGGTCCTGGTTATAGGAGTTGTGTGCAATATGTACCAAATTCTAACGCTAAAGAATTAGTCGCTGTAGGTTTTAAAGGAATTGATTACAGTAATGATGCCGGAAATACTTGGTCACATTTGAGTGATAAAGGGTTTTATACTTTACGATTTATAAATGACTCTGTGGCTTTTGCAGCAGGAAAGGGAAGCGTAAGTAAACTTTTATTTAAGTAAAAAAAGAAGGAAGCTAAGTGCTTCCTTCTTTTTTATAGTATTAGTTTTTTGAATGTCGTTTTTTATATTCTTCAAACATCTTTTGCTTAAAGGAATGTTCTGCCTGATAGAGCTTTATTATTTTCTTTGCTGGAAGAATTTCAAATAAATCCTTTAGCAATTTAGATTGTAATTCCACTTTCTGCTTTTCGATATTTTCCATATCTAACAACAATAATCTGGCTTCGTCTTCAGATAACTCATCTGGGTTTTTAGATTTACGTCGGTTTGATGAACGTTCTCTAAGTTTGTTTTCTGCATCTTCATTGGCATTATAAATAGGCCAAAATTTCTGAGCTTCGGTTTCGGTTAAGTCCATTTGATCCGTTATATGTGCAATTTTTAAGGCTTTAATTTTTTCTCTATTTGGTCGTTGTGCAAATACGCTAGCACAAACAAATAATGTAAGTAAGAGTGTGTGTATTATTTTCATAATCTTATTATTCAAAAATTAGGTCTTCTGTTTCGATTTTTTCAAAATAATGATTGAGTGCTTCATCCGAAACATTTATATCTATAAAATCAATGACGGAAATATCATCAAATTTAAATAAAGATGCAAAATCGTCATTAGTATAATCTTCCTGATATAAATAACTTTCGAGGATTTCAGTATCCAAAGTATCAATAGTAATATTATCGTTATTAAACCCTAAGCTAAATAATAGCACAATAGTTGCAGCAATACCAACAAAATAATAAAATCTACTTTTTGGTTTTAAGTTGATAACCGGAGTTTCCGTTTTATGTTGAAGTTTTTCTAAAATTTTGCCTTCAACAGAATCAAAATAATTTTCAGGAACGGTAAAACCTGACGCTTCTGAAGACGTAATGGCTTCTTTTCTTTTAAGTGTTCAAAAAAATCAGCTTCAAACGACTCAAAATAATCATTTGGTGTTTTAAAACCCGAAGATTCAATGTTATGTAAGTTCGTGTTTTTCATGTTTGCTTTCCGATATTGTGAATATCTTTTAAATGGTTTTCTATAACTATGACTTCAAATTAGTAAAATGGTTTAATCTGAAGTTAAAATGGCTTCTATTTTTTTAGCGGCTATATGGTATGATGCTTTTAAGGCACCTTCACTTGTTTCCAAAATTTCAGCCATGTCTTTATATTTTAAATCATCAAAATAGCGCATATTAAATACTAACTGTTGCTTTTCGGGTAAGGTCGCTATCGCTTTTTGTAATTTTAGTTGAATGGCATCACCTTCAAAATACACATCTGCCGTAAGATTATTTATGGCTCTATTTTGGTGCTCTTCATTTGTTATTTGTAATCGCTTTGCATTTTTATTAATAAGCGTAATAGATTCGTTAGTTGCAATTCTATACATCCACGAGAAGAGTTTACTTTCGCCTTTAAATTTGTCAATACTGCGATAGACTTTTATAAATGTATTTTGAAGTACATCATCGGCGTCATTATGATTAATTACAATTTTACGGATATGCCAATACAAGCGCTCTTTGTAGAGTTGTAATAATTCTCTAAAAGCGGCTTCTTTTGACTTTGGGTCTTGTAAACGTAATATAAATTCCGATTCGTTAATCAAGTTAATAACTTTGGTATTATGACGCGTTAAATTACTAAAAGTTTAATGGCCGTTTTTATAAAAAAATCAATATCATTTTTGTGGGTTGAAAAATCGGTGTTTTATGTATCTTTTTTCGATAAAATGCAAAAATAAACGATTAAATGTATGTTTTCCTTGTGCGCTAGATATATTTATTTTATGTTTGTCCTAGCTTAACCTATTAAAAGTTATCAGTTCCCCAAACCTGATGACATATGTTAAAGGATGTATTGAATAATACATCCTTTTGGTATTTTATAGGGTAATGGCGTGAAGGTGTTAATGTGTGTAATGGTATGGTTTTGACACCTCTTAAAGTGGGGTTTAAATAAAATGACAAAGCTTATTCAAAACTCTGCATATCGACTAGCTTTTTGTAAACTCCATTTTTAGACATCAGTTCATTATGAGTACCTTGTTCCGCAATTTCACCTTTATTCATAACAACAATTTGGTCTGCCTTTTGAATTGTAGATAAGCGATGGGCAATAACAATAGATGTTCTGTTTTGCATCATTTTTTCTAAAGCGTCTTGTACTAAGCGCTCGCTTTCTGTATCGAGTGCAGAGGTCGCTTCGTCTAGAATCATAATTGGAGGGTTTTTTAGTACAGCCCTAGCTATACTTAAGCGCTGCTTTTGGCCTCCAGAAAGTTTCCCCCAGAATCACCGATATTGGTGTTGATTCCATGAGGTAAATCTTTTACAAATTCCCAAGCGTTGGCAATTTTAAGTGCGTTTATAATGTCTTCTTCTGTTGCATTTTCTTTACCAATTTTTAAGTTATTGGCTATGGTATCATTGAAAAGAATAGAATCCTGGGTAACTAAGCCCATTAAGTTTCTAAGTGAATGTTTTGTGAGGTTTTTAATATCTTCTCCATCAATAGCAATACTGCCTTCATTAACATCATAAAAACGCGTTACAAGGTTTGCTATGGTGCTTTTTCCACTACCTGATTGCCCTACAAGCGCTATGCTTTTTCCTTTAGAAACTTTAATAGAAAAGTTTTTTAAGACTAAATCGTCGTCATATTTAAAGGAAATATTATTGATAGCGATTTCTGAATTGAATTCGGTCTTGGTAATAGCTTCTTTGTGGTCTTCTAAAGGGTTTTGTGTTTCAATAATTTCGAGCACACGTGCCGCTGCAGCATTACCAGATTTTACTTGATAACTTGCTTTACTTATTGCTTTTGCAGGTGTAAGTATTTGATAGGCTAATGCCATATATCCAATAAAAGCACCACCAGATAAGGAGTGGTCTACCATAACCATTTTACCTCCATACCATAACAAGGCAGCTATGGTTGCAATACCAAGAAATTCACTTGTTGGTGACGCTAAATTTTGACGATTCATTAAAGTATTCGAAAAATGGTAATAACGGTTTGTAGACTCCTTAAATTTATTTGTAAATCGACGTTCTGCATTAAAACCTTTAATCACTTTTAGACCTCCTAGTGTTTCTTCTAAAGTAGATAAAAATAACCCTTGTTCTTTTTGAACTTTATCAGATTTTCGTTTCAAACTTTTACCAATACGCGATATAATAAAGCCAGCAACAGGAATAAAAATAAATACAAAAATGGTAAGCTTTACCGAAATTAGAAACATGGCTATGATGGCAAACGCAATGGTAAGAGGTTCTTTTACTATAAGTTCTAAAACAGATAGCATGGAGTTTTTAACAAGATTAACGTCACTAGAAATTCTAGCAATAATATCTCCTTTTTTCTTTTCAGAATAATATGAAATAGGCAGGCTTACTACTTTATTATAAATCTCATCTCTTAGATCTCTTAAAACTCCATTTCTTAAAAATGTAATAAAAAATAAGGCTAAATAATTAAATAAGTTTTTGAGGAGAAAAAGACTAATAATTAAAACAATCATGTAGAGAAGGGCTTGTTGCGGGCCATCTGCTTCAGTTGTGCTAGTTACTACGTAATTCAAGTAATTTTCGGCATAACTTTTAATGTGTTTAATGCCTTGGTAGACTGGTTTTGTACAAACTTTTTCGCTCTCGCCAAACAATACATTGATCATTGGCATTAAAGATATCATAGCCAAAGTGCTAAATAGGGCATAAAAAACATTACAAATAATATTTAATATGGCATACCGCTTATAAGGAACAATAAACCTCGATAATTTTTTTATATAATCCATTAATTATAAATTCATATCCTTTAGGATAGCATCGATTCTATTTTCCAACAATTGCTCCGTTTTTTCAAAGTCTGCCGTATTGTCAAGATCGGTATTTACACTGATATAAAATTTGATTTTAGGTTCTGTTCCACTCGGTCTTAAAGCTATTTTACTACCATTCTCTGTGTAATAGATTAAGACGTTAGATTTCGGAATATCTATAGTGGTCTCTTTACCTGATTGAAGATTCTTAGAAATAGATAATTGGTAATCTTCAATTAAAACGACCTTTTCACCATTGATTTCTTTTAGTGGATTGTTTCGGGCATCAGCCATCATTTGTTTGATTTCTTGTGCACCTTCTCTACCTTTTTTAACGATAGAGATCAATCGTTCTTTGTAGAAACCATGTTCTACGTATAAATCAATTAAGGTTTCATAGATGGTTTTTCCTTGTGCTTTAGCTTGTGCAGCAATTTCGCAAGCCAATAGTGTAGAGGTTACTGCATCTTTATCACGAACAAAATCACCAACCATAAAACCAAAACTTTCTTCACCACCACCAATAAAATCCATGGTAGGGAAGTCTTTTATCATTTTAGCAATCCATTTGAATCCGGTAAGTCCAATTTTGCATTCTACATCATAAGCTTCACCTAAAACAGACATCATTGGAGTAGAAACAATTGTAGAAGCTATAAATTGATTTCCATTGATTTTATTTGAGTTTTTCCATTGTTTGAGTAGGAAATTAGTCATTAAAACCATGGTTTGGTTACCATTAAGAATCACGAGTTCATTTTCTAAATTACGAACCACAACTCCTAAACGATCACAATCAGGATCTGTACCTATAACAATATCTCCATCTACTTTTTCTGCAAGAGCAATGGCCATTTTTAAAGCTTCTGGTTCTTCTGGGTTTGGTGAAACCACAGTAGGAAAATCTCCGTTAGGTATACGTTGTTCTTCTACAATATTTACATTAGTGTAACCTGCACGTTTAAGGGTTTCAGGTATAACTGTTATAGAGGTACCATGTAAAGATGTAAAAACGATGTTTAAATTTTCTTTAGCTTCTGGAGGCGTATCGAAACTACCGTTTTTTATAGAATTAGTAATAAAAACATCATCAATATCCTTTCCTACATATTGAATTAAGCTGTCATTGGCTTCAAATTTTATTTCAGCATAATCTAAACGGTTGATTTCAGCTATAACTTCAGCATCTTGTGGAGGTACTAACTGTCCGCCATCTTGCCAGTATACTTTGTATCCATTGTATTCAGGTGGATTGTGAGAAGCGGTTAAAACAATGCCGCAATGGCAGTTTAAATGTTTTAATGCAAATGATAATTCAGGTGTTGGTCTTAAATCTTCAAAAAGATAAACTTGTATGTCATTGGCAGAAAATACATCAGCTACAATTTTTCCAAATTCTTTACTGTTATGTCTACAATCAAAAGCTATAGCAACTTTTAGCGTTTCATTAGGGAACGATTGTTTTAAGTAATTGCTTAGACCTTGCGTGTTTTTTCCAAGCGTATATTTATTAATCCTATTGGTTCCAGGGCCCATAATACCTCGCATTCCTCCGGTACCAAACTCTAGGTTTTTATAAAAACTTTCTTCTAAATTTTTTGGGTTAGAAGCTATGAGATCTTTTATCTGTTTTTGAGTGTCGTTATCAAAAGTTGGAGTTAGCCAAGAATTTACACGTTCTAAAATTTCTGGTTTAATATGTATCATGGATAAAGTGAATTTATTAACAAAAATAAACAATTCAAAAATTTAATAAGTCTTGTAAACAATAAAATTGTCTTATTAAGAAAGATTCAAATTTTCTTTTATAAAATAGCGTTGTTGTTGACGGTTAGAGCGTAAAATGAGCTCCCCTAAAAAGCCTGCAATAAATAATTGAGAACCTATAATCATTGTAGATAATGCAATGTAGAATTGCGGACGTTCAGTGATAAGACGTCCTGTTGGGTTTAAAAATAATTTGTCGATACCTAAATAAGATGAAAAACAAAACCCGATAAAAAACATAATCACACCAAGTGCTCCAAAAAGGTGCATTGGTCGTTTTCCAAAGTGAGACACAAACCAAATCGTAATGAGGTCTAAAAAGCCATTGACAAAACGATTCATCCCAAATTTAGTATGCCCATATTTACGTGCTTGGTGCTGTACTACTTTTTCCCCAATGTTAGTAAAGCCAGCATTTTTAGCTAGTACAGGAATGTAGCGATGCATTTCTCCATACACATCAATATGTTTTACAACGGTATTGCTGTACGCTTTTAAACCACAATTAAAATCATTTAGGGTAACACCAGACGTGCGTCTTGCTGCCCAATTAAATAATTTTGAAGGTAAATTTTTAGAGAAATAAGAATCATACCGTTTCTTTTTCCAACCAGAAACAAGATCAAAACCATCAGTTTTAATCATTTTAAAGAGTTCAGGGATTTCTTCAGGATTGTCTTGTAAGTCAGCATCCATAGTAATAACCACATCTCCTTCTGCTTTGGCGAAACCAGCATGTAAGGCTTGTGATTTACCAAAGTTTTTAAGAAACTTAATACCTTTTACTTTGGGATTAATTTCACCAAGTTCAGAAATAATTTGCCACGATTTATCAGTGCTACCGTCGTCTATAAAAAGAATCTCATAAGAAAACTGATTGGATAGCATTACAGATACTATCCAATCATGTAATTCTTTTAAAGAGTCGCGTTCGTTAAGTAGTGGAATTACTACTGATATATCCATATGATTTAGGTATAATTTCTATTCTTCAAAAATAAAGAAATTATTTAAGCTGCGTGCGGATCATTTTTTTTAGTGGCTGCTGCAACAATAAGTCCAATAATACTAAAGCCAACAAGTTGATATGCAATAGACTTAATAGTGTTTCCTAGAGAGAAGAAACTGTCTTCTTTTTGTATTTGTTCCATGGCTTCATCAATTGATGCTTGTGGTGCACCAAATCTTTCCATCATTGCTAACTGATTATCTATGATTTTTTGTTGGAGAATACTTGCAGCTTCTGTATCAACGATATTAAAAATAATAAAGCCTACAAGAGCAGGAATTGACACCCCAATAGCAATTGTAATAAAAAAAGCAGTGAATGCGTCTTTAAAGCTAATAAAACCTCCAAGGGTTTTTTTTGCTTTCATTGCGGCAACCATTCCAAAAATGATAACGATAAACATTTGCCCTATACCAAACCACCATTGCGTAAACAGATCGAGATAAACAGCATACCCAATTATAGTAAAAGATGATAGTATTAGTGCTAAATACAGACCGTAATTAACAGAGGAAGGTTTGAAGGATTTATCCATAATAAATAGTAAGTTTTTGGTTAATTATCTAGTTAGTAGTCAAAGTTACGGAAATGTTACATACATTTGCTAAATAAAATTAATCAAAAAGATTGTAGATTTATAAAATTTACTTAAATTTGCACCTCGAAAAATCGAATACATTTAAAGCATTTAGTGATGAAAGCAGGAATACATCCAGAAAATTATAGAGTAGTAGCGTTTAAAGATATGTCTAATGAAGAGGTATACTTAACAAAATCTACAGCAGATACAAATGAAACTATCGATGTAGATGGTACTGAATATCCATTAGTAAAATTGGAGATTTCAAGAACATCTCATCCTTTCTATACAGGTAAATCTAAATTGGTAGATACAGCTGGTCGTATTGACAAGTTTAAAAACAAATATGCTAAGTTTAAAAAATAAACTTCGCTTACTTATACATATAAAAAAGCCTTTCTGTTATCAGAAAGGCTTTTTTATTTTAAGCAATTAAGCTATTTTTGGTGTCACAATTAAGTTGAAGTTTAGAAAATGACACTTCTAACGATCAGCGTCTAACCTAAAACCTTACCATGAACTACATATTATTTGATGGTCCTTATCGTAATAATCTTTTACCATTTACATTTACAAGACCAGTTGCGGACTTAAGAGTCGGTATTTTAACGATACGCCAAAAATGGGAATCGTATATAGAATATACCACAACAACGGTTACAGAAGACTACTTGGCAGATAAGTTTCCTATGGTAGAAATGGAAAATAATATTATGATTAATGCTTCTTTTCTGCCTAATATGGAAGTTGTAGAAGTTGTAAAAAACCTAAATCATAATCAGGCTTTATTTAAAGGTGAAGATGTTATCGCCTTTTTTGTTAAAGAAGGTGAAGAAGTTAATGATTTTTCAACTTTTGACGCTATTGAGTTCGAAGGAGAGCTTTTAAAAATAGAACATACTTGGGATATTTTTGCCTTAAATGGTGATGCAATAATTGAAGATTTTAATTTAATTACAAAGGATAGACAGTCGCAACCAATACCTTCGACAATAAATACTATTAATCCCGAAAATATCTTTATCGAAAAGGGGGCTACTTTAAATTTTGCGACCTTAAATGCTAGTTCAGGACCAATTTATATTGGTAGAGATGCAGAAGTGATGGAAGGCTCTATGGTAAGAGGGCCTTTTGCGTTATGTAATAATGCAACCTTAAAGATGGCGAGTAAAATTTATGGACCAACGACTGTGGGACCTCATAGTAAAGTTGGAGGTGAAGTCAGTAATTCTGTGATTTTCGGATTCTCTAATAAAGGTCACGATGGCTTTTTAGGAAATTCAGTTTTAGGAGAGTGGTGTAACTTGGGGGCAGATACTAATACGAGTAATTTAAAAAATAATTACGCAGAAGTTAGACTTTGGGATTATAATACGGAGGGCTTTGCTAAAACAGGATTACAATTTTGTGGACTAATGATGGGAGATCACAGTAAATGTGGAATTAACACTATGTTTAATACAGGCACTGTTGTAGGAGTAAGCGCTAATATCTTTGGAAGTGGTTTTCCTAGAAATTTTGTGCCAAGTTTTTCTTGGGGCGGAAGTAAAGGTTTTGTAACTTATAAAACTGAGAAAGCTTTTGAGGTTGCAGAAGTTGTTATGGCAAGACGTAAAGAAGAATTTACCGACCAAGACAAAGCGATTTTAAATCATATTTTTGAAGAAACAAAATCCTATAGAAAAAACTAATACCATTTAAAAAGCAGAATTTACACGGCCGTTTATATTTTTTACAAGCCTTAGAAATTAGTTCTTAAAACCTCATTATCAAGTGTTGCTTTAAAACCGTTACGATTTTAATTATTAAGTTCACTTTTTTTGACGGATTTCAGTTCTAGTAAATTAGTAGCGTTAATGCCTAAACCCGTTACATTTTTCCGGGTAAATCTAACCACTTCATCATAAAACATAGGTACTATTGGAGCAGAAGCCATAATTAAAGAATCCATTTTAGTATATAGTGCTATGCGTTTGTTATAATTGGTTTCTAAATAAGCTGCTTCATATAGTTTATCAAAGGCTTCATTTTTAAAATGGGTGTAATTCGGACCGTTTGGCGCAAAGTTTTTGCTGTAGTATAAGGATAAATAATTTTCAGCATCTGGATAATCGGCAATCCAGCTTGCTCTAAAAAAATCGACTTGGCCATTGGCTTTGGCGTCTTTTAAACTTGAAGGAGGAATCACGTCAACATTCACCAATAAGCCTGTTTTTTGAAGCTCTCGTTGAATAAATTCACAAAAACTTAAGTAATTACTAGTTGTGGTTAGTGTTATTTCAGGATGTGTAATTCCTGTTTCAGCTTTAAATTCTGAGACCAATTGTTTTGCTAATTCAGGCTGATATTTAAAACCAATTGTGGCATCAAAACCAGGTAAACCTTTTGGAATGAATCCACCATTTGCCGGAATTCCGATACCATTTCGCAAATACACCATCATTTTATGACGATCAAAACCAACGTTAATGGCTTTTCTTAGTTTTAAAGATTGAATAGCTTTAACCTTGGTTTCCATAAAAAAAGCTAAATATTCAGTGTTGAGATAAGGACCACGTATCATTTTTACATCATTCGCGTAATTAGATTTTAACTGTCCGACTGTGGTTAAAATTTCATCTTTATACGAGCCATCTAAACCAGAGACAAAATCGATATTACCTTGGGCGAACTGAAGAAATTCACTCTGTTTATCGGGTAAAAACGTAATGGCAACAGCTTCAAGATAAGGTAAGGCTTGGCCTAAGGAATCGGTTTCAAAATAGTTGTTATGTTTTCTAAAGACTAATTTCAAATTTTCTTCCCAACGTTTAAACTTAAAGGGGCCAGTTCCAATAGGGTGTGATCTAAAATCATTACCATAATGGTCTACAATCTCTTTTGGGACCACAGAACAGTACTTCATGGTTAATAAGCCTAAAAACGCAGGAAATGCCTGTTTTAATTTAATCTGAAAAGTCGAATCATTAATTGCTGAAAAGTCTTCAACTTTATTTAAAACCCAACTTCCGGGTGAAGCAATGGCTTTATCTTTTAATCTGTTGAAACTATATTCAAAATCTGAGGCTATCGTTTTTCGGGTAGAATCCTTTCCAAACAATTCGTGTTTATGAAAAAATACATCATCTCGAAGCGTAAACGTATAGGTTGTTGCGCTGTCTGTAATAGTCCAATGTTTAGCAATGCAGGGTTTTACATTGAGTTGGTCATCCATTTGAACTAAACCGTTAAATAGCTGATGAGTTGCCCAAATGTCAGCTAAATCTTTAGAAAATGCAGGATCTAAAGAACCAATATTTTTATGTTCATTGTATCTAAAAACCAGATGGTCTAATGTTGCAGTTTCTTTTGATGTACATGAGCATACCATCAAAATTAATGCAATATTAAGCAATCTATTGAATAAGAATGGTGTGAGTTTTAGCATATAACTTATATGTTGTAAATTTGCCAACTTGGTAAAAGTACAAGAATGAATCCAACAAAAAAAGTCGCATTTTATACACTAGGTTGTAAACTTAATTTTTCTGAAACCTCTACAATAGCTAGAAGTTTTAAAGATGAAGGATTTGATCGTGTAGATTTTAAGGAAGCGGCAGACATTTATGTCATAAATACCTGTTCGGTAACAGAAAATGCGGATAAGCGTTTTAAGACAATTGTTAAACAAGCTCAAAAAAATAATCCAAATGCATTTGTGGCGGCTATAGGTTGCTACGCGCAATTAAAGCCAGAAGAATTGGCCGATGTAAATGGAGTGGATTTGGTTTTGGGAGCTACAGAGAAATTTAAGATTACCGATTATTTAAATGACCTCTCTAAAAATGATTTTGGTGAAGTACATTCTTGTGAAATTGAAGATGCCGATTTCTATGTTGGAAGTTATTCAATTGGAGATAGAACAAGAGCCTTTTTAAAAGTTCAAGACGGTTGCGATTATAAATGTACCTATTGTACCATTCCATTGGCTAGAGGGATTTCGCGTAGCGATACAATGACCAGTGTTTTGAAGAATGCTCAAGAGATATCAGAACAGGGTATTAAAGAAATTGTATTGACCGGTGTAAATATTGGCGATTATGGAAAAGGGGAGTTTGGAAATAAAAAACACGAACACACTTTTTTAGACTTAGTTACAGAATTAGACCAAGTTGAAGGGATTGAACGTTTAAGAATTTCCTCAATAGAACCTAACTTACTAAAAAACGAAACGATAGATTTAGTTTCAAATTCTAGAGCTTTTGTACCTCATTTTCACGTGCCTTTACAAAGTGGAAGCAATGCCATTCTTAAAAAGATGAAACGTCGCTATATGAGAGAATTGTATGTGGACAGAGTTTCAAAAATAAAAGAAGTTATGCCTCATGCTTGTATTGGTGTGGATGTTATTGTTGGTTTTCCGGGTGAAACGGATGAATTGTTTTTAGAAACTTATAACTTTTTAAACGCATTGGATATTTCGTATTTACATGTGTTTCAATATTCGGAACGCGATAATACAGAAGCCGCGCAAATGCCTGATGTGGTATCTAAAGCAAAACGAGCCAAACGCAGTAAAATGTTAAGGGGCTTATCTGCTAAAAAACGGCGTGCATTTTATGAAAATCAATTAAATACCAATAGAACAGTATTGTTTGAAGGAGAAAATAAGGAGGGCTATATTCATGGTTTTACAGAGAATTATGTAAAAGTAAAAGCTCCTTGGAATCCGGAATTGGTGAATACCCTAGAAAAAGTGCGATTAACGAAGATTGATGAAGATGGTTTGGTTCGTTTTGAATTTGAAGAAAACTTGACACTAAAGAGTTGAGCTTAACACGTTTTATTACAGCTTATTTTCCATGTTAAGTTATTTCGTTTTATATTTGGAGCCATTAATATTTCAACTTTGATTAAAAGATCCATAGCTTGTTCCCTTATTGGTTTATTAGGTTTTATAACATCGTGTTCAGATCGTAATGACCATCAAATTACTGGGGTTTGGTTATTAACAACACGAACCATTGATATACCTTTTGATGTTAATGAAGATGGTATAGCTCATACAAATCTTCTTGATGAAATCGATTGTAATGAACGAGAAACCTTAAGCTTTGATACCAATGGTATGATAACTTCTGGGAATGAATTTTCTAATACACTCAGGTTTTATAAAGAAGTTAATACCGGCCGTTATAAGCTTAATTCAGACTGCAATAGAGAGGGGATTATAAGTTTTGCTTCTACATATGATATAATAGAAGAAAACACGTTTAAAATTTCAAATAGAGTTTACGTTTTAAGTGACAATACGTTAACTACAGTGTATAAAGATGCCGTGGATATTTATAATGATGATTTTTCTGAGGTCTTAGAAACTAAAGACTTAAAATTAATTTACACAAAGCAATAACAGGTATTAAATTTAAATATTAAAAAACCCGAAACATTTAAAACGTTTCGGGTTTTTTAATATAACTTTTTTAAGTTATATACGAATACCTACAGGAAGCATACGTTTGTATTTTCTATTTCGCCTTACAAATTTTGCAATTTCAGGACTTGTTGGTACCACACTAATATTGCGTTCTTTAATGTTAGTAAAAACTAAATCAATAAAATCTAACTCAAATTCGTCCGTTCTAATAGTGTCAGGAATAATCATTTTAGTTAAGAAAATCTTTCGTTCTTGCAAAGAGTACTCGATAATAGCCAGTTCGTTCTCAACTTTTAATTCAAATTGACGCAGGAAATCATTGTCAATTAATTCAGCAGTTTCTGTCATAATTTTATATATTAAATTCGGCGGTCGGCAGTGTAGATACTATATTTTATATAGTTTTGCTGTGCAAAGGTACAAAAAATCAACGAATGTTTTAGGTTATCGATGTTAAAACCTTAAATTGTAATTAATTAAGACGTCCCAGAATTAAAGTTTTAAGACCTATGAATAGTGAATTAATCCATGTTTATTTAATGCCAGGAATGGCTGCAAACCCTACCATTTTCGAACATATTAAATTACCAGAAGAGGCCTTTGAAATTCATTGGTTAGAATGGCAAATTCCTGAGGCTAATGAAAGCCTTATTGCCTATGCCGAACGCATGTGTAAATTTGTAAAGCATGATAATGTCGTTTTACTTGGGGTCTCATTTGGCGGTATTTTAGTTCAGGAAATGAGCAAGTTTCTCAACCTTAAAAAATTAATTGTGGTTTCTAGCGTTAAATCACACCACGAGTTACCAAAACGATTAAAATTACTTAAGGTAACCAAAGCGTACAAAATACTACCAACGCAATTGGTTAGTAATATTGATTTATTGGCTAAATATGCGTTTGGTGAAACGGTAAAAAAACGCGTGGATTTGTATAAAAAGTACCTTTCTGTTAATGATAAGACTTATTTAGATTGGGCAATTAAGCAAGTGGTGTGTTGGAATCAAGAAGAACCGCATCCTAATGCAATCTATATTCACGGTGATAAAGATGCTGTGTTCCCTCATTCTTGCGGAGGAAATTGTATTGTTATTAAAGGCGGAACACATATTATGGTTATTAGTAAGTATAAATGGTTTAACGAAAATTTACCAAAACTTATTATGGCTTGAATTTGAATGGTGTTATTAGATTGATTACATTTATAAAAAAGAAAAATTATAAAACGAGACTGTTAAAGTTGTTGTTAATCAAAGGAGTAACAAAACGAAAATAGCTTGGGACATAAAAAACATTAAATTTCATAGACATGAAAATCATAAAAAATAGTTTAGCATTAATAGGTGTGATTTGTATATCGGGCTTGTTTATTTTTTCAATGCAAAAATCACCAGATGAAATGACTTTGCCAGATCATTTGTTGGGAAAAGAAGATCCTATTGTTAATAATTACAATGTATATGCACTAGAAATGCCAGATGATTTAAACTTTGCTGGTGAGGCCGTACCTGTTAACGATCCTGATATTTACGAGCGTATGGATAGAGAATTGTTAGTGAATACGTATTGGCAGTCTAATGGCCTTTTAATGTTTAAACGTGCTAAAAAGTATTTTCCAATTATAGAGCCAATTTTGAAGAAAAACGGTGTGCCAGATGATTTTAAGTATTTAGCAGTAATTGAAAGTGGATTAGTACCAACTGCAAAATCTCCTGCAGGCGCTAGTGGTGTATGGCAAATAATGGCAGCCACAGGAAAAGAAAATGGCTTAGAAGTAAATGCTAACGTCGATGAACGGTATAATTTAGAAAAAGCCACTGAGGTTGCTTGTGAATACTTGAAGAAAGCCAAAGAAAGTTTAGGGTCGTGGACCAAAGCTGCTGCTGCATATAATGCAGGAAATTTCGGCGTTTCAAGACGATTGAAAGAACAAGATGTTGAAGGGTATTACGACTTATTGCTGGGGGAAGAAACAGGCCGTTATGTTTTTAGAATTGTAGCTTTGAAAGAAATACTTTCTAACCCTGATAAGTATGGATTCAATTTTAATAAATCGCATTTATATAAAGACATACCAACTTATAAAGTTGAAGTTGATACTGCTGTTACTGATTTTTCTCAGTTTGCAAAGCAGTTCGGAATTAACTATAAAATTCTAAAACTTCATAACCCTTGGTTAAGAGAACCGCATTTAAATAACAGTTCTAGAAAATCGTATTTTATAGAAATTCCTGAGAAAGGGTATTACAACACCAATCCATAATTTTTGGAGTTTATTAAAAATCATATTTGGCAAGTTTTAATTGTTCTCAATTATACCATTGCCTTATCTGCGGTTGTAACTATTTTACTTAAAAAACTTAATCCCACAAAAGCATTAAGTTATATCATAGGCTTATTAGCGTTTCCATTTTTAGGAATAATTGTGTATTATTTTTTCGGACAAGAATACCGGAAGATTAAAATATTCAGTAGAAAAAATGTTCTAAATCAGTCTATTGTTAAGAAAATTCAAGAGGAACTAGAGCTAGATACCAAAGATATTAATGAAGTTGATGATTTACTCGATCAAAAATCAAAGTTAATTCCCTTATTATATAATAGCGAAAAATCGAAATTAACGATTAATAATGATGTAAGGCTTATTAAAAATGGTGACAACAAGTTTGCGCTGTTATTTAAAGATTTAAAGGAGGCAAAACATCACATTCATCTCGAATATTTTGTGATTAAGGATGACAAAATAGGTACTGAAGTGCTTAATTTGTTATGTAAAAAAGCAAGTGAAGGTTTAGAGATTAGAATTGTAATTGATGATGTAGGAAGTTCTATTTCGTCTAAAATGAAACGAAAATTAAAGGATTGTGGAGTAGAAATAGAAGCGTTTATGCCTGTTTTGTTTTCGAGATTTACTGGTCAGATGAATTATCGTGACCATCGCAAAATTATAGTCATTGATGGTAAAATTGGTTATGTAGGTGGAATCAATATTTCTGATAATTATGTCAATGCCAATAACGATAGGTATTGGAGAGATACGCATATTCGATTGGTTGGAGAAGCTGTAAAACCGCTTCAAATATTGTTTTTCACGACTTGGGATTTTGTTAATGGCTCAACATTAGAAATTTCTAAAGCCTATTTTCCAAAACACAATTCTAAGGCTAATGTGCCTCTTCAAATTGCTGCTAGTGGCCCAGATACAGATTGGTCTAATATTATGGAAGCTATTTTTGTTGCTATAACTAATGCTGAAGATCATATTTATATAACAACTCCTTATTTTATTCCTAATTCTGAAATTCTTACAGCACTTCAGGTGGTCTCTAGAAGTAATATTAAAGTAAAAATAATTGTACCAAAAACATCAGATTCATGGATTGCTGAATATGCCACAAATTCTTATTTAGAAATGCTCTTAGAAGCAGGGGTAGAGGTGTATCAATATACCAAAGGATTTATTCATGCAAAAACGATGGTTGTAGATGGGGTGTTTAGTACCATTGGAACTACTAATATGGACTACAGAAGTTTTAATATAAATTTTGAAGTCAATGCTTTAATTTACGATAAGAACATTAGTAGTGAACTCACACAATTTTTTAAGGATGATTTAAAGCATTGTGAAAAGTTAGAATTAAAATCCTGGCAGAATCGCTCTAAGCGTACAAAAATGATTGAAGCTACCGCACGTCTGATGGCACCGTTATTATAATTTATGGGTTTTATTCTTCTGTTTATAAGAATCAATTAACATAACGGTTAAGGGAGCTATAATTATATGTTCTATATTTGCGGACTTAAATAAAATTATCAAGAATCTCAAAAGGAGATAGCAACCTGCATTAACAAGCAAGGTGCTAAAATGATAAGCCAATACTTTGGAAAAAATGTTAACATAATTTTCTACCGTATTTGCTTTCGGTCTTCTTTTTTATGAACCCTAAGAATGAAAACCTCGAAAAATTCAACAGCAAATTTTACCGCATTAATTCCATTATTAGTCTTTGTATTGACCTTTTTAGGTATAGGAATCTATAAAGATGACTTTTATGTGTTACCAGCGCCAATAGCCGTTATAGTAGGTATTGTTGTGGCTTTCTTAATGTTTAAACAATCCATTGATTCTAAAATAAGAACGCTTTTAAAAGGTTGTGGTGATTATAAAATATTAACCATGTGTCTAATTTATTTGTTAGCAGGGGCATTTGCTGCAATTACAAAAGCCACAGGTAGTGTTGACGCCATCGTAAATCTTGGTATGGATTATATTGCTATTCAATATATCTATTTAGGTGTATTTGTGATTTCAGCTTTTCTATCCATTTCAACGGGAACTTCAGTAGGTGCAATAGTGACTTTAGCTCCAATAGTAGTTGGTTTTTCTAGCCAAGGTGATATATCGTTAGCGATTCTTTGTGGTGCATTATTAGGCGGATCTATGTTTGGTGATAATTTATCTGTAATATCAGATACAACTATTGCAGCAACACAGTCTCTCGATTGTAAAATGAGTGATAAGTTTAAAGAAAATATTAAAATAGCGCTTCCTGCAGCATTAATTACAGTAGTGATTTTAGCAGTTCAAGGATTTAATTTAAATTCTAGTGCTTTAGAAGACGTCATATATCAGTATTCTGTGCTGAAAATAGTACCTTATGTATTAGTTATTCTATTATCTGTCATAGGAGTTAATGTATTTGTTACGCTTTTTTTAGGAATCATTTCTGCAGGTATTCTGGGGGTTTTTGATGGTGACTTTAGCCTTATGGAATCCACAAGAATTGCATATACAGGGTTTACTAACATGACAGAGATATTTTTACTATCGCTATTAACCGGAGGCTTGGCTGCTTTGGTAGAAAAAAATGGTGGTATAGATTATATTTTAACTAAAATTAAAGTTTTTATAAAAAGTAAAACGTCTGCTCAATTTGGAATTGCAGCATTGGTGAGTACCATAAATATGGCTATTGCAAATAATACCGTATCTATAATTATAACGGGGGCCATTGCAAAAACAATTAATGATGACTATGGTTTAAATAACCGAAAAACAGCTTCAATTTTAGATATTTTTGCCTGTATAACGCAAGGGATACTTCCTTATGGAGCGCAGGTATTAATGATTCTGAGCTTTTCAGAAGGGAGAATAGATTACTTTGATTTAATGCAAAACACGTGGTATCTGCTTATCTTATTTGTCTCAACAATGTTAGTAATAAGCTTTCAACCAGTATATCTAAAAAAGAAAGTATAGTAGAAATTTAGCGTCTACTTCTTCTATTTTGTCTTGCAGATGTTGGCTGACCGTATTGCTGTTTTGGAATAGAAGCTTTTTTCATTTGATCCTTCATCATCTTGATTTGTTCCGCAAGCATATCTCGTTTGTCTAATTTTTGAGCTTCAGCTAAAAGTTTTTGAGCTTCTGGTTTTCTGCGTTTAGAAAAAGCAATTCCAGCTAAATTCAATTTTGCCATTGCTAAATCATGGTCCATGGATAGACCTAAACTAATCGCTTTCTTAAAATAAGCTTCAGCTTCGTTCATATTGGTTTGTGAAACCATAATTCCATTAAGGTAGTTCAAATAACCTTGTTGTTTTTTGACTAAGGCGCTTTCAGGGTTCTTTATTTTGTCTAACCATTTTTTAGCACCAACAAAATCTTGTTTCCTTAATTTTAAAAATGAAAGTAAAATGATTTCATTCTTAAAGTAAAGAAAAATGAATATCGTAGATAGTAGGAGGTACATTATTCCATTACCAATATAACCTTCAGTGAATTGATATATGCCGTAACCTATAATTAATGCGGCAATGACTAATTTTATATTTTTATTAAACATATTTCTGTGTATTTTTGCAGAGCGCAAAGATAATAAAATCTAAGAGTTTAAAATCTATTCAAAAATTTTCTTTTGCTTCTTGCTAAAGTGAAAACTTGTTGTATATTTGCACGCAGTTTTGAGAGACCTCTCAATGTTCAAAAAAGATTATTAGTTTATAAAAATATAAGACATGCCAAAAAGAACGTTTCAACCGTCAAAGAGAAAAAGAAAAAACAAGCACGGTTTCAGAGAAAGAATGGCTTCTGTTAACGGAAGAAAAGTTTTAGCACGTAGAAGAGCTAAAGGAAGAAAGAAATTGTCTGTATCTACAGAAACAAGACATAAAAAATAATGATTAACAATTGTTAATATATTAGGGCGTTACTTAGGTGTAACGCCTTTTTTTGTATCCTATTGATAACTATTTTTGCACCTGCAAATGCGATATGGAACACATTTGCAATTTCACTAAACATAAAGTCTCATGCCAAAAAACAACAACATCAAATCTGTTTTATTGATCGGTTCAGGTCCTATTGTAATTGGGCAAGCCTGCGAATTTGACTATTCTGGGTCTCAAGCACTGCGATCATTAAGAGAAGACGGGATTGAAACCATCCTTATTAATTCTAACCCAGCAACAATTATGACTGACCCTACTATGGCAGATCATGTGTATTTGTTGCCATTAACTACAAAATCTTTAATCCAGATTTTAAAAGAGCATCCGCAGATTGATGCTGTTTTGCCTACTATGGGTGGGCAAACAGCTTTAAATCTTTGTATTGAAGCTGATGAAAAAGGAATTTGGAAAGATTTTAATGTAGATATTATTGGTGTAGATATTGACGCCATTAATATTACTGAAGATAGAGAACAATTTAGAGAACTCATGTTGAAAATTGGTGTTGGTATGGCACCTCAAGCAACTGCTACTTCGTATCTTAAAGGAAAAGAAATAGCACAAGAGTTTGGTTTTCCATTGGTTATTAGAGCATCATACACCTTAGGTGGTGAAGGAGCTTCTTTTGTATTTAAAGAAGACGATTTCGATGAATTATTAACACGTGGTTTGGAAGTCTCTCCAATCCATGAAGTAATGATTGATAAAGCTTTAATAGGCTGGAAAGAATACGAACTCGAATTATTACGTGATAAAAACGACAATGTCGTAATTATTTGTACGATTGAGAATATGGATCCGATGGGAATTCATACAGGTGACTCAATAACATTAGCACCAGCAATGACCCTATCTGATAAAACTTTTCAGAAAATGCGAGATATGGCCATCCATATGATGCGTAGTATCGGTGATTTTGCAGGTGGTTGTAATGTTCAGTTTGCTGTGAGTCCTGATGACGAAGAAGAAATAATCGCCATTGAAATTAATCCGCGTGTATCACGTTCATCAGCATTAGCGAGTAAAGCAACGGGGTATCCTATTGCTAAAATAGCATCGAAATTAGCCATTGGTTATAATTTGGATGAATTAGATAATCAGATTACAAAATCAACGTCAGCTTTATTTGAACCTACTTTAGATTATGTTGTTGTAAAGATTCCTCGTTGGAATTTTGATAAATTCGAAGGGTCAGACCGCACATTAGGGTTACAAATGAAATCGGTAGGTGAAGTGATGTCTATTGGTCGTTCGTTTCAAGAAGCTTTACATAAAGCGACACAATCATTAGAAATTAAACGTAATGGTTTAGGTGCAGATGGTAAAGGGTATAAAGATTATGATACTGTAATTGAGAAATTAACTTTCGCCAGTTGGGATCGTGTATTTGTTATTTATGATGCGATTGCTATGGGAATTCCTTTGAGTCGTATTCACGAAATCACAAAAATAGACATGTGGTTTTTAAAGCAATACGAAGAATTATTTCTACTTCAAAAAGAGATTTCTACCTTTAAAATCGATACCATTGAACGTGAGTTATTGCTAGAAGCCAAGCAAAAAGGCTATGGAGATAGACAAATAGCACATATGTTGGGGTGTTTAGAAAGTGAAGTTTATAACAAACGAAGCGAACTTAATATTAATCGTGTATTTAAATTAGTAGATACTTGTGCTGCTGAGTTTAAAGCGCAAACACCATATTATTATTCCACTTTCGAAAGTGAAGTAGAAACAGCAGATGGTAAAGTTTATGTGCAAAACGAAAGTATCGTTTCAGATAAAAAGAAAATCATTGTTTTAGGTTCGGGACCCAACCGAATAGGACAAGGTATTGAGTTTGATTATTGTTGTGTACATGGTGTTTTAGCCGCTGCAGAATGTGGTTATGAAACTATAATGATTAACTGTAACCCTGAAACGGTGTCAACGGATTTTGATATTGCTGATAAATTATATTTTGAGCCTGTATTTTGGGAACATATCTATGATATTATTCAGCATGAAAAGCCAGAAGGTGTTATTGTACAATTAGGTGGACAAACCGCTTTGAAACTTGCTGAAAAATTAGAGCGTTATGGTATTAAAATTATGGGAACCAGCTTCCAATCTTTGGATTTAGCTGAAGATAGAGGTAGTTTTTCAAACATATTAAAAGAGAATAATATTCCTTATCCTGAATTTGATGTTGCAGAATCAGCAGATGAAGCTTTAGCAATTGCAGATGTTTTAGATTTTCCAATTTTAGTAAGACCTTCTTATGTATTAGGAGGGCAAGGGATGAAAATTGTTATTAATAGACAAGAGCTAGAGTCTCATGTTATTGATTTATTAAAATCAATTCCTGGAAATAAATTGTTATTAGATCATTATTTGGATGGAGCTATTGAAGCAGAAGCTGATGCCATTTGTGATGCCGATGGTAATGTTCATATCATAGGTATTATGGAACATATTGAACCTTGTGGTATTCACTCTGGTGATAGTAACGCCTTATTACCAGCCTTTAATTTAGGCGATTTAGTGATGCAACAAATTATAGACCATACTCATACCATTGCAAGAGCATTGCATACTATTGGGTTAATTAATATACAATTTGCTATAAAAGATGATATTGTATACATTATTGAAGCCAATCCTAGAGCGTCACGTACCGTTCCTTTTATTGCAAAAGCCTATAAAGAACCTTATGTAAATTATGCAACTAAAGTTATGTTGGGAGAGAAAAAAGTAACCGATTTTAACTTTAATCCGCAACTTGAAGGCTACGCTATTAAGCAACCAGTATTCTCATTTAATAAGTTTCCTAATGTGAATAAACAATTAGGGCCAGAAATGAAAAGTACAGGTGAAAGTATCTTATTTATAGATAATTTAAAGGATGATCAGTTTTATGATTTATATGCAAGAAGAAAAATGTATTTAAGTAAGTAATGGCATAGTTTTCGATAAAGCGTAAGTGTTATTCACTAATAATTATTAACTTAGCATAGATTAATGCCTACTTATATGAAACTGAAATTACTTTTTTTAATATTTTTTATTGCAGCCTATTCGTTTGCTCAGGTGTCACCTGGTCAGGTAAATGATGTTGAAACAGGCTTAAGTGCTGTTGAAATTCAAAATAATGAATTCACTATTGCACCTAATCCTGCTAAAAATAAATTGAATATTAAATTGCAAAACAGAAACGAAGATTTAAAATTAGAAGTCTTTGATGTCTTAGGAAAACGAGTTTATAAAGGTGTAATTACCAAATTGGAATCATCAATTGATGTTTCTAATTGGAAAAGTGGTGTGTATTTGGTTAGATTAAGCGACGATACCGTCACACAAACGAAACGATTTATAAAACAGTAATTGCAATACAGTTTATACAAAATTAAAAAGCGACTAATCTAATTAGTCGCTTTTTGTGTTATACAGGGGTTCTTGATGTTTAATGACTATCAGGTAACTCAATCTTAACTCTGTAGTTTTTTAATTCGCTTAGATAATCTTCAAAAGCAAAATTGATATCGTTAAACTCTTTTTGTCTAGATGCCTTGGTTTCCATACGTTTTATGGCTTTCAAAAAGCGCATGACTTCCGTTTTATCGTTTATAATTAAACCCGGGACTTCATTAGATTGGCCGTCTTCATTCTTGGCAACCATAGAAAAATAGGAAGAATTACAATGTTTTATCTTACCTGTTTGGATGTGTTCAGATTCTACACGTATGCCAATGACCATAGATGTTTTTCCAACATAATTAACAGAAGCTTTCATGGTGACGAGTTCACCGACCTCAATAGGATTTATAAAATCGACCGTATCAACAGATGCCGTCACGCAATACATTCCAGAATGTTTAGAGGCACAGGCAAAGGCAATTTGATCCATAAGATTTAGTATAAAACCACCGTGGATTTTACCGCTAAAGTTAGAATGTGATGGTAGCATTAGTTGTGAAATGCTAATTCTTGAAGAATCTATAGTTTTATACATAAGCTTTAAAATTTAGGAAAAGTAAACTTGTTATTATAGCAATACCAAAGCTAATAAGCGTACCGATGAGTATATATTCGGTGAGTTTTCGTTCTTTAGAAGCGGTTAAATTTCCAAACCTAAAAACCGATTTAGCTGTTATTAAAAAACCTACGGCTTCCCAATGGCCTAAAACGACAAAGACAAATACTAAAAGGCGTTCTAAAACACCAATATAGGTGCCAGCATCTTTTAAGGATTCATTGTCTTTGGTCAGTTTTGAAATGTTCCATTTAGAGAAAATGGTTTTCATTATGATAGATGTCGGTGTGGTTAAAAAGGCAACACAAATTACTAAGAGTAGAAGCTGAGCATCTAAGGTTAGTGAGAGATTAAAATCATCAGGATATAGAATTGCTGTTAATCCAAGGATTGAAATGATATGGAATAACTGATCTAAAAAAAAGTATAATCGTTTTGTTTTTTTACGTTGAAGTATAAGTTTTAAGCCATCGATGATTAGGTGTAACAAACCAATACCTAATATTAATGGAGTGTATGATAAATCCCAAACGAATAAAAACATTAAGGCCAAATGCACTGCCACATGTATATAAAGCCAAGCAGATTTTAGTTTTTTCTTTTCTTTATGTTTTACCCACTTTAGAGGTTGAAGAAAGAAGTCTCCAATGAGGTGTGCCATAAAAAGTTTTAAAATGATTAGCATCATAATTGGTTTATTTTCTGTCTATATAAATGGTCTAATTCTAGAATCTCATCTAAATACGCTCGTTTTTGGCGTTTACTTACGGCATCTTGACTTATGCCAATGAGCTTAGCGAGGTCCGATTGAATCATATTGGGGTGTTCTATGCTAAGTTTTATAATTTCTGCAGAGTTTACCGTCCAATTATCCATGGCAATTAAAGCAAGTTTAAAATAAAGATTAAGCTCTGTATTTAACACGTCGCTATTGGTCTTAAGTTTTAAGTTGACTTTCTCTTTTTTTAAGGTTTCAAGGGTTTCACCAGAATATATAAAGGCTTCACCATTAGATTCACTTACCGTTTTACCTTGATAGGTTTTGTCTCCAATACCAATGGCAAGGCGTACATCTAAACCTTTTATCATTTTAATACAAGCTTTTAAATATACAGCATATTTAAAACTGTTGAGCGCGTCACTACATTCAATTTGAAAGCTATCGCCTCTGTAGATTTCGTAGTCAGAAGTGCGCGTAGATAGTGTGCTTAAAGCCGTTTTTAAGGTGTTTAACCATAAACTTTGACTCGTTGCTTCTCGAGATTTAATAATATCACCAGTAATTATACTTGTCATATATTCTTATATTATATTCAAATATATGCCTTAAAAACGGAATAATCTAATTTATGCCTTTATTGTGGCATATTTTAATTTATGCCTTTAAATAGGACTATTTTATAAATCATCTTCCGTAGCACGTTTTATAATACTTTCCGGAAGCGATTTTTTGGCTTTAGCTCCCATTTTTTTTATCTTTTCGACACGCGAAATAAGATTACCTTTTCCGTCTACTAATTTATTCATTGCGGCAGAATAGTCACTTTTGGCAGCATCAATTTTTTTGCCGACACCAGTTAAGTCCGTAACTAAACCTTCAAATTTATCATAGAGTGCACCTGCTTGTTTTGCAATTTCTAAAGCATTTTGTTGCTGCTTTTCGTTATTCCACATGGAATCTATGGTACGTAAGGTTGCTAAAAGGGTAGAAGGCGTAACAATGACTATGTTTTGTTCAAAAGCTTTATTATAAAGTGAATTATCTTCATTTATAGCCACAGCAAAAGCAGGTTCAATAGGAATGAACATCAATACAAAATCCGGTGATTCAATATCATATAAATCTTGATAATTTTTAGCAGAAAGCTGATCGACGTGTTTTTTTATAGAATTAACATGCGCTTTTAAAAAGATGGGACGTTGGTCTTCTTCAGCATTTACAAACTGCTCGTAAGCGGTTAAGGATACCTTAGAATCGATAATCATTTTTTTAGAATCCGGTAGATGTAACACCACATCTGGCATCACACGAGAACCATCTTCGCGCTGAAAGTTTTGTTGTACAAAATACTCTCTATCTTTCTCAAGTCCAGATTTTTCTAAAACACGCTCTAAGACTAATTCGCCCCAATTTCCTTGCGTTTTACTATCACCTTTTAACGCTCTAGTAAGATTTGTGGCTTCTTTAGCCATGATTTGGTTAAGGTCTTTAAGCCCTACTAATTGCTCTTTTAAAGCCGAGTGCATGCTGATACTTTCCTTTTGCGTATCATCAACTTTTTTCTCAAAAAGTTGTATTTTTTCTTGTAAAGGATTTAATATGTTTTTGATGTTCTCTTTATTCTGAAGTGTAAATTTTTCAGATTTTTCATCTAATATCTTAGTAGCCATTAATTCAAAATCTTTTCGCAATTGCTCTTGTTGTAAGATGAGTTCTTCGTCGCGTTTGAGGTTGGCTTTTTCAAGATTTTCGTATTCCGAATTACGTCTAGAAAGTTCCGTATTTAAAAAGTCTTTTTCTCGTCTAATCGCTTCACGTTCAATTTCAATTTTAGAAATTGTCTCTTTTAATTCCGTTAATTGTTGCGTGAAATACTGATTCTGTTTTTGGTTTTCAGTTTCGGAATAGGTCTTGAATTCATTGAATTGTTGCTGAAGATTAGCATTACGCTCTTCTAAAGTACTCTTGTCACTTTTACTCTTTAATTGAGAAAATTTGAGACTAATAAATGCTCCAATACCTGCGGAAACAAGTATAGCGATAAAAAGAATGATAGTGTCGTTCATAGTTGAAAATGGAAATTTTTCAAAGATAATTTATAAAAAGGAAATTGAAGTTGAAAATGAAAATGAAATCGAACTGAGGAAATAGTAAATCTATTTCGTCACTCTAAAGCTTCCTGTTTTATCATCAAAAACAATCAAATCCTCTGGAAAAAGGGAGTTGAAAACACCATCTGAAATTAATTTACAAGGCTGATCGCAAACCACTTCATTCTTTCGCATTACAATCATAGTATCACAAAGTTGAATGGCTAAATCAATTTCATGTGAAGAAAATAAAATCGTTTTACCGGTTTCTTTGGTTAGCTTTTGAAGTAGTTTCAAAATGTAAGCTTTATGATACATATCGAGATGCGACGTGGGTTCATCTAAAACAATAATAGCTGTATCTTGAGCCAAAGCACGTGCAATCATTACTTTTTGTAGCTGACCATCACTAAGCTCGTAACACTTTTTGTCTTTTAAATCTGAAATATTCACAAGCTTTAAAGCGTTGTTTATAATTGAGGTATCATTTTCAGTTAGGTTGCCAATCCAATTGGTATACGGATGCCGTCCTAAAGCAACAAGCTCAATAACCGAAAGATTTTTAGACGCTAAGGGTTCTGTTAATACAATACTCAGTTGTTTAGCAAGCTCTAAAGTGGTGGTGGTTTTAAGGTCTTTATCATTAAGACGTATAGAACCCGATAATTCTGGCTGCACTTTAATTAGTGTTCTTAATAAGGTTGATTTACCAATGCCATTTGCTCCAACTAGGCCAATTAATTGTCCTTTTTGCAATTCAAAATTTATATTTGAAGCAATAACAGTTTCAGCTTTTTTGGTTTTATAACCTATTGAAAGTTGTTCTGCTTTAAGGATGATATGTGATGTCTTTGTCGTCATTTTAAAACATCATTTTTCGTTGTCTTACTAATAACCATATTACAACCGGTGCTCCAACTAAAGCGGTAATCGCATTAATGGGTAAGGTGTAATCACTATTTGGAACTTGTGCAATAGTATCGCAAATAAGCATTACAATACCACCAAATAAAAATACGGCAGGTAACAATATTTTATGGTTGGTGGTTTTAAAGATTTGACGTGTTAAATGCGGAATTGCCAAACCAATAAATGCAATTGGGCCCGCAAAAGCAGTGATGGTTCCTGCAATTAAACTGGTAGCGACAATGATGATAAATCGGCTTTGTTTTAAATTTAAACCGAGGCTTTTGGCATAATTATCACCAAGTAATAAACTGTTTAGTCCTTTTATGGAGGCGACACTCAATATGAGTCCGATAGCATAAATACAGAAGAAAATTAAAAGTTCACTCCAAGATAGATTACTCAAACTTCCAAATCCCCAAAAGATGTATTGTTGTAATTGTTCTGCGGAACTAAAGTAAGATAGTACACTCACAATAGCAGCCGTAATACTTCCAAACATTAATCCAATAATAAGAATAGCCATAGTGTCTCTCACTTTATTAGAAACCGCTAAAACAGCTAGTAAAACTAGAAAACTTCCTAAACTCGCCGCAATAACAATGCTCCATTTCGTTGCTATAGCAGTAGCAAATAAGCCACCAAACAATCCTGAGCCTAAAATAACTAAAGCCACTCCTAAACTAGCTCCCGAACTGATACCTAATACAAATGGTCCTGCTAAGGGATTTCGAAATAGTGTTTGCATCAATAATCCGGAAATCCCCAAACCTGAACCAACCATAATAGCTGTTATGGCTTTTGGCAATCTATAATCCATGATGATGACGTTCCAGTTTGAAGAAGACTCTACAGATCCAAAAAAGCTTCCAAAAATACTTTTTAAGGGGATATTGATAGAACCCAAACTGATATTGACCACAAAGCAAACCAATAAAGCGAATGCGAGCAAGGTAAATTGAAGTCGATATGTTTTTTGTTTACCCAATTAATTAAGACGTTTAAAGAAATAAGGAGTATAATCTGTTAGCAATTCGGGATGGCAAATTTTTATTAAATCTTTTAAAACTAAATCGGGCCTAGCTGTTCCTAATTCATAATATAAAACACCACCCGTTTCTCCTGTTGTATTAGCGAAGCTATAGATGTTTTTGGTTTTAAAAGCTTCAAAATTGGTATATAATGCATTCGTTTCTTCTAATTGTTTTAAGCTAGAATAGTAAGAAGGGCTCAGCCATAAATCAGCATCCTTAGCTTTGTCTAATACCACTTCAAAACTTAAAGCTAAACTACCATTACCTGTGGTATTGCTCCATAAATAATTAACATTGGCATCTTTTAAAAATTGGGCTTCAGGACTAGAACCATTTGGTAAATACCATACGTCTTTATGCATCGCTCCACTTAAAATTGTGGGTTGATGTTTCGCTTGCTTTGCAATTGCTTTTGCCGCTAAATAATCGCGTTCAATAGTATTAAATATAGAGTCGGCTTCTTTTTCTTTATTAAAAAGTACACCAAAGAATTTAATCCATTCGGCTTTTGCTAAAGCTGAAGATTCTGCCCAATCCCCATTATAAATGACAGGAATCCCCGCTTTTTTTATGGTTTCGAAGGTTTTGTTTACACCATCAACGCCAAAGCCAACAACAACATCTGGATTTAGAGCGAGTAAAACTTCTGTATTAATACCTTCATTTTTTCCTAGCTCTCTTACGTTTCCAGCGTTAATTAACTGCCTTGTTTTTTTTGAGGACACATAATCTGAACCAGGAAAACCAATTAAGGTTTCTTCAACTCCTAAAAGTTCCAATGCGGGAATATGTGTTGTAGACGTTACTACCGTTTTAGTAATTGGAGTAATGATGACTCCATCATAATCGGCTTTATTAAAAGTGGTTTTTGCAGCTTGCTCTTTTGTAAGTAATAAATAGGTATATGTTTTTTCTGCCTCTGGCCACGCCTTAGTGATTTCTATGGTTTTACTTTTATCTGATTGCGAAATTTTAAAACCTTCGGCATATTTTAAAGGAATGGCTTTGGTTGCTGTTTGAGGTAAAATGGTATCGTTTTTAGTTTCATTTTTACATGCACTAACGATAAGCAGAAGAATTAAGAACTTAATGATTTTCATATGTAACCTTTGTAACTAATATTTAAGTTTTGAATTTTTAACTTTGTTAAAACTACAGTCATGAGAGACGATTCAAATTTAACACTATATATCGTTGCAGGAATAATCCTAGCACATTTTTTAATCGGTTTCATTTATTTAATCTATAAAATGAATAAGAAAAAGGATGACTAATCTCGTAACTTTATTCCATTTTTGATCTGAAATTAGGTCCTAATATCTAACCAATTAGATTAAAAGGGAATCAAGTGCAAAGAGGCACGGTTTAAAATCGGAAATTTTCATTCATTTACTGTTTCCGCAACTGTGAGTTTTATGCTCAATTAGATGGAGCTTCTCATTTTTTATTATTTTCTTCAAAACCACTGACATTTATGTTGGGAAGGTGAAATCGTAAGAAACAAGTGAGGAGACTTGCCTTATTCAACAATAAAATCAAACTTTCGGGATAAAAGTGATTGCAGAATGATACGTGTAGTACTCTTATTTTTATTGCTATTATTTGGTAGCGTTGCTAAGGCACAAACATCCACTGATTCTATTCAGAAACTGGATGAAGTTGTATTGAGTGATGTGAAATTAAAGCGCTTTGCTCATGGCTACAAAGTGACTGTGCTTAATGATTCTTTACTTCAACAAAATAGAAGCTCATTTACCGATATTTTACGTTTTAATTCTAATCTTTATTTTAAAGAGAATGGTTATGGTATCTTCTCCGTCATTTAGAGGTACTAATGCTTCGCAAACGGCTGTGATACGGAATGGGATTTCTATTAATTCGCAACTCACGGGGCAAACGGATTTTAATACCATTAATACCACTAATTTTAAAAGTGTGGTGATACGTTCTGGTGGTGGATCCGTTCAATATGGTAGTGGTGCCATTGGTGGTAGTATTCATTTAAATAATACTTTAAGTTTTAGTCCTCATTTTGATAATACCGTAACCTTATCTTATGGAAGTTATGATACTAAGAATCTCAGTTATTTGTCGTCTTATGCCAAAGACAAATGGTCTTTTAATATTGGACTTAATTATATTGATTCTGACAGTACCTAAATACAGATAAACGCAATACAAACGGAGCGTATTACAATGGAAGTATTAATGCTAACGCCGGTTATGTCTTATCCAATAAAGATGTCTTAAAACTTTATCATCAAACGTTTTTAGGAGAACGCGAATTTTCAGGAACCCTAAGTTCACCTTCTTTAGCTAAATACGAGGATCAAAACTTTAGAACCATGTTAGAATGGTCACATCAAGGAGATAAGGTCTTTTCGAAATTAAAAGTAGCACATTTACAAGAGCACTTTAAATATTTTGGAAATAAAAACACCGAGAATTATACCTTCGGAAAGGTAAATACTTACCTCTTTAATTATACGACAGATATTGATTTATTAACGGATTTAAAATTGAAACCGATAGTGTCTTATAATTATTACGAAGGTAGCGGGAGTAGTTTTGGTGATCCTAACCGGAAAGAATTTTCAACGACAGCGTTACTTCAATATACTCCTAATAGGAAATGGCAATATGGGTTAAATTTAAGACAGGATGTAACTTCAGGCTTTGAAAGTCCGTTGTTGTTTTCTTTTGATGTAGCCTATGAGGTTTCCAACAATTATAAATTGAAATTAAATGGGTCTAAAAACTACCGTATACCTACATTTAACGATTTGTATTGGCAGCCTGGAGGTAATTTAGATTTAGTGCCTGAAAATTCATATCAAATTGATTTAGGACAAGACATAACATATAAAAATGCCAAACTTAATCTAAACGCTTTTTATATAAAGACCACCGATTTTATCCAATGGAAGCCGAATACTTCGGGATTTTAGAGTCCGGAAAACATTGCTAAAACACAAAACTATGGTGCAGAAGCAAGCTTAGATGTTTCTAAAAAAATTAAGGAACATCATCTATCACTACAATTCAATTATGCATATAACATTTCAGAAGATTTAGAAAGCAACAAACAGTTAATTTATGTGCCTTACCATAAAGCCAATATAAACTTGGCGTATGCATACAAGCGGATGTCATTAGTTTAGCTGATAATGCTACAAGTTTACCAACAACGTCTTTATTTGATTTAAGTACGAGTTATGCTTATGGCTTATCTGTAGATGATAATCAGTTATTTGTAACCGATGCTAGCTTTACAGGAAATAGTACCTTATTAGTGTATGATATATCTTCAGGGACAGAAATTAATACGTTTAGTGTTGGTGTAGGTGCTTCAAAAATATATTTTAATTAATTATAGTTTCTAATAAGCAAGAAAAGCCGCTTTTACATTTTGTAGAAGCGGCTTTTTATTATAAATAGAAAATTAATCAATATACATATCTTGTTCTAAAGGAGATATTGGTCTACTTAATTCTATAAGCGTCGAACTGTTATCGGTCTGATTTGTAGCACGTCCAGAGGTTGTCATATGTTCAATTGCAGCGGACAAAAGAGGTTCGTTAACATCCCCTAGAGTTCCTAATGTACTTGGAGACTCACTGATTTCTATATCAGGAACCAAGCCTGTTGAAGGCACAAGAGCGTCAAATACATTTGTTGAATTTGCTATTAATGGCTGCATGGCATAATTATGGCTTAGGCTCACATTTTCTAAGGTAAAATCGGGGGAGTCATAAATGGTTCGTGAGGCTTGTGTTTTTCCTACAGTATTTTCCCCAATAACAATAACTTCGATATACGCTTTTAAGCTATTAATAACAAGTTCGCTGGCAGAAGCCGTTCTTTTATTTGTTGTAAGTACATAGACTTTAGATAAATTAAGACTGTTAATTGCACCAACGCCTGCTATTGAATTCGTAAACTTATACGTTTCATTATTGCTACTCAAATTATCATTGTAAAATAATTTCGAGTAGATTTCGCCATCAAACTGTCCTGTAACCATGCTTCCTAAATAAGCTGCAGTTTGTACAGAACCACCACCATTATAGCGAAAATCTAAGACCAGTTCTGAAACTCCGGCAGCTTTAAATTCACCAAAAGCGTTATTTAGGGCGCTATCAAAATTTTGATTAAACCCATTGTACATTAAGTACCCAATTTTAACATTATTAACATTTAATACTTGTGACTTATGAATAGGGTTCTCTGAATACACGGTTTTTGTTAAATCAGCGCTTTCACCATTTAAGGTAATGGTATCGTCTTCGGTGTCTGGAGTGCCATTAGTGTTGTAATCTGCAAAATTTAGAGTAAAAGAATTTTGATATATTGGATCGTTAAGATCATCGATACTATTATTGTTTAAAGGAATACCATTAATACCTCTAAAAATTTGCCCACGTTGTAAACCTAAATTATCAGCAACGCTGTTATTTAGGACCAAGGTAATAGCTCCAAAAACTTCGGTTTCACTTCCTGGTACACGATATAAATTAAATTCAATACCATTGTTTAAAGTTATACCGGCAAGTTGGTTTTGTAAATCGAAGTAGTTATCATAAATTCTACTAAATCGATCAATAGTCTCAGGGTTGTATTTTAAAGATTCAAATAAGTCTTCAGGACTACTAAAGTCGCTTAAGTAGTTAGTGTAATCAACGTCAGTAGAGAATCTGTCGTCTGCTAAATCTGGGGTTTGAGATTTATAGAGATAAAACACATTCATGCCTTTCCAAACAAAATCATTGATATCTATGGTTTTAGCAGTTATAATATTATCATCCATGTCTTCAAAACAACTTGTCATTGCAATCATAGCAATACAAGCGAGCAGTAAAGTCTTAATCTTTTTCATAGGTTGTTAATCGTTTTAATAAGTAGCAATTTCTTATATCTAAGTGTAAAACTCTAAATTTACTTACAATATTGTAAAATAAAGAAATCTTTGTAACAAAACATAAAGTGTATCGTCGTAATAGTGAAGGCGAATAACAATCGACTTTATCAACCAATCAAAACAATAATGAAGCAAGCAGATTTTGTAAGCTTAGTAATGCCATTTAAGGATAAAGTATTTCGTTTAGCAAAACGATTACTGGTTTCTCGTGAAGAAGCAGAAGATGCGACACAAGAAATACTTTTGAAATTATGGAAGAATAACAAAAAGATTGGGGACTATAAAAATGTGGAAGCATTTTCAATGACCATGACCAAGAATTTTTGCTTAGATCGCCTAAAATCGAAACAAGCACAGAATTTAAAAATTGTTCATAGTAATTACACAGATAATAATACGTCTTTACAAAAACAAGTTGAAGCTAAAGACAGTATGGATTGGGTTTCTAAAATCATGGAAGACCTACCAGAACAACAAAAAATAATAGTGCAGTTAAGAGATATTGAAGAATACGATTTTGCAGAAATCGCTAAAATACTAGATATGAATGAAACAGCGATTAGAGTAAATCTATCGAGAGCACGAAAAACAATACGAGAAAAATTAACTAATACACATCAACATGGTATTAAATAATATAGAAAAATTAATAGAAAAGTATCATAACGCAGAAACCTCTCTGCAAGAAGAAGCGCAGTTAAAAGCGTACTTCAACGGGGATAATGTAGCGCCAGAATTTGAGCATTACAAGCCCATGTTTCAATACTTTTCGCAATCACAAAAAGAGCAGTGTACCAAAGACGTTCCATTAAACACTAAGAAAACAAAATTGTATCAATGGATTTCTGTCGCAGCTGTTGCCGTTCTTATGATTGGTTTAGTTGTACCAAGCTTTATGGGGCCTACAGAACAAGAAAAACAAGAAGCACTTTTGGTATATAACCAAACCATGGAAGCTTTGAGTTTAATTTCTTTAGGAATGAATGAAGGGAAACAACAATTTAACAACTTAGCTTTAGTTGGTGATAATATCAACGAAGGTGCTCAACAAGCAAGCAAGCTAAGTCAATTTAGTACAATGACAAACAAAATTTTAAAAAACAAGTAAAACTAAAAATTAGAAATTATGAAAAAAATATTAGTAATAACGGCGCTTTTATTGACACCAGTATTGACGTTCGCTCAAGGTATATTCGATAAATACGAGGACATTGAAGAGGTGGCATCCTTTGTAATTAATCAGAAAGCATTTAGAATGTTGGCCACTATAGATATGGATATTGATGACCCGGAAGCGAAAGAGTTTATGGAAATGGTTAAGAAAATAACTGGTCTTAAGGTTTTTACAACAGGAAATGATAAAGTGTCTTCAGATATGAAAGCAACAGTAGATTCTTATTTAAAATCGTCTAAACTTGAAGAGTTAATGCGTTTTAAAGATGGTGATCAAACAGTGAAATTTTACGTAAAAGAAGGTAAAGACGAAAACCATGTAAAAGAATTATTAATGTTTATGTCAGGTCTTAAGGAATTAACCGAAGGACAAGACATCGAAATTAACGGTAAGAAACGTGTGTTTGAAACTGTAGTATTGTCTTTAACTGGTGATATTGATTTAAGACAAATTTCGAAAATCACGAATTCAATGGATATTCCAGGTGGTGAGCAGTTGAAGAAAGCTGGAGAGAAAAAACAATAAATATAACTAATGACAAGTCATGCTAAACACGTTAACATTCAATCGAAAGATGAATAGTGAACTACATTAGTCATTAAAAAAATAATAGAAATAAACTCATGATACAATCAATCAAAAAATCAATAGTAATGTTGCTTTTGGTTACAGCTTTTACAAGTTGTAATCAAGGGCCTACATTGCAGACCTATTACGTTGATAACGAATTAAAACCAGGTTTTGCTTCGTTTGATGTGCCAACAAGTTTTGTTAATGTTGAAAATGTTGACTTGACGGAAGAACAGAAAGAAGCTTATAATTCTGTAGATAAGTTGAATGTGTTAACGTTTATGAAAGCTGATACAGATGCTGAAGATTACAAATTAGAATTAGAAAAAGTTAATACTATTCTTAAAGATCCTAAATATGAAGAGTTAATGCGAGGGGGTGATGCTGCAGATGGAAAATTTGTGGTGAAGTTTTTAGGCGATATAGAGAATATTGATGAAGTCGTTATTTTTGGAAACGCTAAAAATAAAGGTTTTATCATCGCCAGAATTTTAGGAGATGATATGAATGCAGGCAAATTAATGTCCTTAGGATCTGTATTAAAAAAGGCAGATTTTGATGAAAATCAATTAAATGGTTTAAAAGACTTTTTTAAATAAACTGACAATTTTATTTAAATGTTAATGTGAATCGTCTTGAGAAGTATCTTCAGGACGATTTTTTTTGATATCATTTTTTAAGGCATAGCTAACCGCAAAAATAAACATGGTTCCAAAACCTAAGAATAGAACTCCCTTTATAATCATATAATCGAGCACATCTAATAAACCAGCTATAAATATACTGAAGGTTATAAGCGTTACGCAAATTAAGGCAATAGCATCTGTTGATAATGGGAAAAGTTTCACAAATTTAAAATTAGATTCCAGTATAATTACTTGGAGTAATCGCTTTTAATTCCGATTTAATAGCATCCGAAACCTCTAAGGTATCAATAAAATTTGAAATAGAACTTTGTGTAATGGATTCATTAGTTCGCGTTAGCCCTTTTAACGCTTCATAAGGATTTGGATAACTTTCACGTCTTAAAATGGTTTGAATCGCTTCAGCAACTACAGCCCAATTATTTTCTAAATCTTGAGCAAATTTAGATTCGTTTAGTAATAATTTACCTAAACCTTTTACAGTAGATTTAAACGCAATTAATGTATGACCAAAAGGCACACCTACATTTCTTAAAACCGTACTATCTGTTAAATCACGTTGTAATCTAGATAATGGTAATTTGGCAGACAGATGCTCAAAAATAGCATTTGCAATTCCTAAATTTCCTTCACTGTTTTCAAAATCAATAGGGTTTACTTTATGTGGCATTGCGGAACTTCCGACTTCACCAGCTTTAATCTTTTGTTTAAAATAATCCATCGATACATACGTCCAGATATCTCTGTCCAAGTCAATGATTATTGTATTAATACGTTTTAAACCATCAAATAAAGCTGCAACATGATCGTAATGCTCTATTTGTGTGGTTGGAAACGAATGATGTAATCCTAATTTTTCTTGAACAAATTTAGTTCCAAAAGCTTTCCAATCGATATTAGGATAGGCGACTTTATGAGCGTTGAAATTTCCTGTTGCACCACCAAATTTAGCAGCACTTGGAACGTCGTTCAATAAATTGAATTGTTCTTTTAATCGCACCGCAAAAACTTCAATTTCTTTTCCTAAACGCGTTGGCGATGCTGGTTGACCGTGTGTTCTTGCTAACATTGGTATATGTGCCCAATCGTTTGCTAAACCTTCAATTTTTTCTAATAATGCTAAATATTCAGGGACGTAAACATCATTCATCGCATCCTTAATGCTTAAAGGAATTGCTGTATTATTGATATCCTGAGAGGTTAATCCAAAATGAATAAATTCTTTATATGCAGATAACTCTAAAGCATCAAATTTATCTTTTATAAAGTACTCAACCGCTTTTACATCATGGTTGGTTACTTTTTCAATCTCTTTAATAGCTGAAGCGTCAACCGCTGTAAAATTCTTATAGATAGCTCTTAAATCTTCAAAAATAGAACTCGAAACCGATTCTAATTGTGGTAGAGGTAACTCACACAAGGCAATAAAATATTCGATTTCTACTAAAACACGATATTTAATCAGTGCTTCTTCAGAAAAATAGTGACCTAAAGCTTCAACTTTAGATCGGTATCTACCATCGATTGGTGAAATTGCATTAAGAGAAGAAAGTGCCATTTGTGTTGGTTTTTTTGAAGCATCAAATATAAGAAAGTTAGTTGGAATAAGCAGTGTCAATAACAGTATTCAATTTATAGTATTTTGTCTTCAGTTTTGAGTCAATGAGTTTGTTTCGCGTTTTTTTTAATAAAGTTATTTCTATGATCATTTGAAATTTTTTTTTCAGTCTCAGTTACAGTCTTCTGTCTTGCGTTTTTAGAGCTTCGTGTGAAATGTTGACAAACAGAAGCACAGATAAAAGCAAAATAAAAGGTACTTTATAATCTAGCTTTTAAAATAAAGATGCTACCAACAATTACCATCATTTTCTAATCTTCTTCAAAATATGTTTTGCTCTAGCCTTAAAACCTGAGCTTTGCAGTTCATAATCACGTTCTAAAATAATAGCTAATTCAGGATGAATCCAGTCGTATTCTGTACCTAAGAGATACAAACTATTCATACTATAGGCTTTTGGTGCAATTTTTTCGTCAGTAATCATCCAATCAAAACACGCTTCTATGATGTGTTCTTTGTGGGTTTCGGAAAGGGCTGTTTTAATGGGATTATTAGTTTGAGAATAATGGGCTTTGGTTAGATATTCGCAGACCTTAGCGACAGGTCTAACGGCCGAATCTAAATGAACTCTTGTTATCTGTTTTGTAAAGGTATTGAGATGTGGAATTATGGCATTGAGATTTTTACCGCACATAAATTCGAAAACCCAAGCGGCTCTGCACGAAATTTTATCGTCCACATTAAAAAGAATGTCTAAAAGTGGTGTGATTAATTGGGGATTATCTATGAGTAGGTTGGCGTATTTTAGTCGCTTTTCTCGTGAATGAGTGACGTAGTTCAATTCTTTGTATAGTTCTGCTTTTGTCAAAAGAAAAATGATTAATTTAGAGCTTTAAAAATAATCAATTATGAAGATTATAAAGAAAATAGGACTTTTACTTTTATTAGTATTTATTGTAGCTCAATTTTTTGGACCTGATAAAAATGAAGGGGATATTACAACTGTAGATGCCTTCTTTAGGGATACTAGTCCGCCAAATGAAGTCAAAACGATATTGGAAAATGCTTGTTTGGATTGCCATAGCGATACTACACGTTACCCTTGGTATAATAATATTACTCCCGTTAATTATTGGTTAAATGAACATGTGACTGATGGAAAAAAACATTTTAATGTTTCTAAATGGAATGATTATTCGGATAAGAAGAAGGATCATAAATTTGAGGAGTTAATTGAAATGGTAGAAGCCAAGGAAATGCCTTTAGATAGTTATACGTGGACGCATGGTGAAGCTAAATTGTCAGCAGAACAAATTGAAACTGTTGTGGCTTGGGCAAATACAGTGCGTTTAAAATATGTATTTCTAAAAGAACCGCAATAGTTGAAGAAAACGCTTTTAGTTATTGGTTTTGTTTGGCCAGAGCCCAAAAGTTCAGCTGCAGGTAGTCGTATACTTCAGTTAATAGAACAATTTCAAAATCAAGATTACCACGTTACGTTTGTCTCTGCGGCAAAAACGTCAGGTAATACTTTCGATTTATCGTCGATTGGAGTGATTAGTGAAGCGATTCTTTTAAATGATTCATCGTTTGATGAATTTGTAAAAAAAATGAATCCAGATGTAGTGTTGTTTGATCGTTTTATGACAGAAGAACAATACGGTTGGCGTGTTGCAGAACAATGTCCTGATGCTATACGAATTTTAGATACGGAAGATTTTCATGGTTTACGAAAGGCTAGGGAAGTCGCTTTAAAAAAGAATGAAAATCTTACCTTGTCTAATTTACAAAATGAAACAACCAAGCGTGAAATTGCTAGCATTTACCGTTGCGATTTAAGCATCATGATTTCTGAAGCCGAAATTGAAATTCTAACCCAACAGTTTAATATTGATAAGCGTTTACTTTGTTATTTGCCATTTTTATTAGATTCTATTTCTGAAATTGAAATACAACAATTACCAACTTTTGAAGAAAGACTACATTTTATAACTATCGGTAACTTTCTACATGCGCCAAATTATGATGCTATCTTATATTTAAAGCAAACAATTTGGCCATTAATAAGACAGCAATTGCCAAAAGCAGAGTTGCATATTTATGGGGCTTACGAATCTCAAAAAGTAACGCAACTGAATAAACCCAAAGAAGGATTTTTTATTAAGGGGTTTGCAAAAGAGGTGGATGACGTCATGCGAAATGCAAGAATTTGTTTGGCATCCTTACGTTTTGGTGCAGGCTTAAAAGGAAAACTCGTTGATGCGATGCAAAACGGAACTCCATGTGTTATGACAAGTATTGCCGCAGAAGGGATGTTTGGTCATTTTGATGAGAACGGGTTTATTGCAGACAATCCTGAGGTTTTTGCAGAAAAAGCAACAGAACTTTATACTGAAGCAGAACTTTGGAAAGAGAAGCAGTTACATGGATTTACAGTTTTAAACCAACGTTTTAATAAAACGGATTTCGAAAAAGCATTGACATCGAAACTAATAGAATTGTCCACCGGTCTAAATGCACATCGTGAACACAACTTTATAGGACAATTATTTATGCACCAATCGATGCAGAGTACTAAATATATGAGTAAATGGATTGAGGCTAAGAATAAGTGAGTCTGTAATAAACCAACACTCAGCATTAGACTTTAAATTATTGTAAAACACTAAATATTTTTTTGAAATTCTCGGGGAATTCATCTTTAATATATAGCTTATCTTTGGTAAATGGGTGAATAAATTTTAAAGAATAGGCGTGGAGGTACAATCCTTTTCCATTTAAAATAAGGGATGCTATACCATAATCTTTATCTCCTAATATAGGATTTCCTATGCCAGATAAGTGTTTGCGTAATTGATGTCGCCGACCAGTAAAGGGTTCTAATTCTACGAGATTTAGTTGACCAAATCTTTCAGAGCTAACAGATTGGTGGACTTTATAATTAGACCGAGAAGGCTTTCCGTCAACCTCTGTAGTTATGCTGCCTTCGGTGTTCATGTTACCAATCGTAACCGCAAAATAGGTTTTCTTAATGGCTCTATCTTCAAAAAGTTGATTTAAAGCACGAATGCTACGACTTGTTTTTCCAACCAATAAAATACCCGTAGTTGCAAAATCTAAACGGTGAACAGGTTGTGGTTGAGTTGTGTCATCGAGTGGACTTCGTTTTAAATTCTGGATTAAAGCGTTAGCGATAGTTTTAAAATGATTGCCACTTACTAAAATTCCACCAGGTTTATGAATGACAGCTAAATAATCATCTTCAAACAGCACCTTGAGTTTAAAGATCAATCTCTTTTTTGGACTCACGTTTTCAGGAACCGATAAGGTAATACATTCCCCTCCTTTTATAAATGTAGCTGAAGTTGCAATTTCTCCATTTACAGTAATATGATTTTTTTTTAAAGCCTTTTTTAAAGCAGATTTTGTGGGAAATGTCTTAAAAATACCAACACCATATTCTTGAAGTCGAATAGTCGTAGAACGCTTTGGTACAATATGGATTTCGGTTCGTTTAATTTTGGTCTTTATAATGAAGGTTATTTAACCGTTTTAAAGTTGCCAAAAATTAACCCCGTTAGTAACAACCCAATTCCTATTCCAATAAATGAACCTTTTGCTAAATCTGGTAATTCTGTCAATTGAGAAAATATTTGAGATATTGCAACGACAAAAATTCCAATAGATATTAGGAGTAACGTTTTCTTTTTTGTTATTGTTTTCATCTTTTTAAAGTTTGAAGTATTAGTAATTTGTTTTCAATATTTGTTACAGTTTTAAACCTAAAATTAGGAAGTTTTTTTTTTTAAAGAACATTAATGTCTAAAAGTAGATTAAAAAAGGTGAAACTAAAATAAGCAAAAACTATAGAATAATTCTAAATTTTTCCTAATTTCATGACGTTTTTTTAATTAGCAAGACGCAATATTAACTTTTAATTTTGTACAATCCTTTATAACTATTTAAACTAAAGCTCCGTTGGCTCCAATAACCTGACCAGAAACCCATTTAGAATCGTCACTTGCTAAAAACACAACAACTCTGGCAATATCAATGGGTTTTGCTAGTCTGTTAAATGCATTCATACTACTGAGTTTATCTATAAATTCTTGAGACTTTCCGTTTAAAAATAATTCAGTTTCTGTGGCTCCTGGGGCAATGGCATTTACTGAGATACCTCTTCCTATTTCTTTAGAAAAGACGCGTGTCATTTGTTCAACCGCTGCCTTTGATGCCGAATACAAAGCATACGTAGGAAACATTAATTTTACAGTACTCGATGAAACATTAATGATATTTCCGTTGTCTGCAAGTTTAAAATAGGCTTCTTGTAAGGTATTAAAAATACCTCTAACGTTAATATCAAATTGTTTAGAAAAATCGTCTTGTGTATTATCTTTTATTGCTTTTGAAATCATGACGCCTGCATTGTTTATTAAAACATCGACTTTGCCATATTTAGCAATGGTTTTATCAAATAATTGCGTGACGTCATCTCTATTGCTTACATCTGCTTTAATGGCAAACGCAGAGCCTCCGGCTTTAGTGATGTTTAAAACGGTGGTTTCAGCTTCAGTGGTGCTATTAGAATAATTGACTACAACTTTAGCGCCATTTTTAGCTAATTGAATTGCAATTTCTTTCCCAATACCTCTTGAAGCGCCTGTTACTATGACGACTTTGTTTTCTGTTTTCATGTCTAGTTTTATTATAATTTGTTTTAGGTTTTGATGCTTAATTTTGTGGAGGCGTTTCTAAAAGAGATAATAATGTTTTAACTCCTTCTGTTGCTGACTGGGCAATACTATGAACTTTACTATTTTTATTTAAATTAGGTTTCGGGTCAATATAATAAATTGGTGTTTCTGAAGGTGCAAAATCTAGCAATCCTGCAGCGGGATAAACCTGCATACTAGTACCAATAATAACTAAAATATCGGCTTGTTGACAAATTTCTATGGCTTTGTCAATCATAGGAACAGCTTCTCCAAACCAAACAATATGCGGACGGAGTTGATAGCCTTTTTCACAGGTATCACCCAGGTGGATATCTTCAGTCCATGTTCTGATATCGTTTTGATCTCCTGAGCTTCGTATTTTACGGAGTTCACCATGTAAATGCACAACATTACTGCTGCCGGCACGTTCGTGTAAATCATCGACATTTTGAGTTATGATGCTGACGTTATAATGGTTTTCAAGAGTTGCTAAATCTCTATGAGCTTGGTTAGGTTCTACGTCTTTTAATTGCTGTCGTCTTTCGTTGTAGAAATTTAAGACCAATTCAGGATTACGTTTAAACCCTTCTGGTGTGGCTACTTCCATAACATCGTGTCCCTCCCAAAGGCCGTCCGCATCTCTAAATGTTTTTATACCACTTTCGGCACTCATACCAGCTCCTGTTAATACAACTATATGTTTCATGTGGTTCTGTTTAATGTTGATGATAATCCTTGACTTGAATGTTTACGCTTTTAACATAGGTATTTCAATTTATAAAATTACTATTTTTGAGCTATGCAAGACTTGAAACTTCTAGAATATTTAGAAACATTCCTCACCGAAAGCCGCATTGAGCGTTTTAATAGCGTTCTGCCTCAACGTACAAAACATTTTACAGTCGCCACTGAAGATGTCTATCAGTTACATAATACGAGTGCTGTGATGCGTTCTTGTGATGTGTTTGGGATACAGGAATTGAATATTGTAGAAGAGGTGAATTCAAAAAGTATCGATAGGGAAATTGCTATGGGAGCTCAAAAATGGGTGGATTTAAATCGCTATAACTCAATAACAGACTGTATTGCTGATTTAAAAGCGAAAGATTATCAAATTGTAGCTACAACTCCACATATTGATGATTGTGAGTTAATCGATTTTGATATAGCTAAAAAATCTTGTTTTTTCTTTGGTAGAGAAACGGAAGGCTTATCACAACAAGTGATTGATAATGCAGATTGCTTTTTGAAAATTCCAATGGTTGGTTTTACGGAAAGTTTAAATATCTCGGTATCTGCAGCAATTATTCTTCAACATGTGACGGCACAATTACGAAAATCGACAATAGAATGGCAATTAAGCGAAACGGAAATTATTGAAAAACGTTTTGATTGGATTAAAAAAACGTTAAAAGATTACGATGCAATTGTAGAGCGCTATAAATTGAAAGTATAAATTTTGTAAATTTATTGAACTAAAAACACAGATTATGGTAGGTTGGTTTGAAATTCCCGTAAACGATATGGATCGTGCTAAAACGTTTTATGAAACAGTATTTAATGTAGAAATTAAAGATGTAGAATTTGATGGGTTAAAAATGGGCTGGTTTCCAGATAACAATGGAGCTTATGGAGCAACCGGAACATTGATTAAACAAAAGTCTTACATACCAAGTAAGGAAGGGACGTTGGTTTATTTTATGTCTAAGGATGTGCAGATAGAACTTGATAGTATAGAAGCTGCTGGTGGAAAAATAGGCCTAGAAAAAACTAAAATTTCTGATGAAAATGGGTTTATGGGAGTCTTTATTGATACGGAAGGTAATAGAGTGGCTTTGCACTCTGAAGCTTAAGTCTTAGTCTTTTTTGCCTTACTTCTTTTGATCACTTTATATTCTTCATAACATTCGCTAATAGCATCTAAAATTTGAAGATCATTAGCTGTGTTAATGAAATCTTTGGAGTAGTTACATTGATTTACGATTTCGTCTAAATCGAATTTTGTGACTTGTAAAAGCACTAATAACATTTCTCTATCAAAACGTTTCGATAGTTGACTTCTAATTTCGTCATCTTCTTTCATTTTCTTTAGCCTATGCATTTCATTAGGCTTTCGACCAAACATATTGTATAAGAAATCTGCTGGATTAAATATCGCACCAAGCACTTTGGTTGCAATATTTGGTTTTCCAGCTTCGTAACCTTGTCCAGGTAAACCAGAAATGCGATAACGATTATTAGATGTCATTGGCACCTGATTCATGTCGACTTCCAAATAGCCCGTTAATTCGAGTTGTTTTACTGTAACTTCTTCTAAAGCTAAAGCTAATTCGGTCATTTTAATTTCGGTATTCCCAAATTTTAACCAATCATTAGTGACTCTAACTTTAATCGATTTATAACCTAAATACGATAAATGTAAGGTGTCATTGACTTTTGCTTTTATTTCAAAAAGCCCTTCATCGGTTGTTGCAGTCCCTACAACTTGATTGATATTTATAACATTGGCTTCCGCTAAAGGTAGACCCGTCGAAGCACTAACTATAGTTCCTTTAACTTTAGTTGGTGTTTTTGTTGCTGTACTGTCTTGGCTAAAACCACTAACCGTACTTAAGCATATAATTAAAAAAAGTAGATATCGCATGCATTTGTGTTACGAGGTAAAGGTAATAAAGAAAACGGATTTAACATATTGCGTGCTTAGATTTGACTTAATATTAACTTTTTTAGGCATTAATGCGGCTATCACACAAAAAAAATCCAAAACTTAAAGGGCTACTTTAAGTTTTGGATTTTGTAATGTATTGTTTTGAAAGAACTGTTTTTATAACAGCTTAATCACGTCGTCTAGAACGTCTTGGTCTTTCGGAAGAACCACTAGATTCTGAAGAGCGTCTCTCTCCTCTGTCGCTTCTATCGCTAGTACGTCTGTCGCTTCTGTTTCCAGAACCACCTCCTTCAGAGCGTCTACCACTAGAGCGTCTCTCTCCTCTTGGTTTGTCATCGCGTCTGCGACTTCCTCCACCTCCAGAGCGTCTGTCATTTCCTCCACGGCTTCTACCACCACTTCTGCCACCACGACTTCTGCCTTTGTCTTCACTAACTTCTACGTTTACAAAACGACCTTCATATTTAAAGTCTGTAAAGAAAGCTAATACTTTTTCTTGTAATGCTTTTTCAGTATTAAAGAAAGAGAAACTTTCTTTAACATCTACCTTAAAGACATCGTCACGCCCAAGTTCTAATTGTTCTTTTAAGAAATCTTTCAATTTCATCCAATCAAAACCATCTTTGCTACCCACATTAATAAAATAACGTGAATCATCAGATTGTTTTCCGTAATCGCGTCCGCCATCTCTATCGCTTCCACGAGATTCTACAGTACCTAAGTCTTTCGATTTTTGGTAGTAATTGAAGAAACGGTTAAACTCTACAGAGAAAAACTTCTTAATTAATTCGTCCTTATCAGTATCAGCAAATAATTCATTGATACTTTCGAGATGCTTATCAATTTCGTGATTTGTTTCTGTTGTATGGATTTTGTTTGCTAAAGACATTAATTGTACTTCAACAATATCACCACCAGAAGGAATTTCTTTTTTATCGAAATCTTTCTTAATGATACGTTCAATACTTTTTATCTTTCTAACTTCACTTTTAGAAACAATAACCATAGACACTCCTGTTTTACCAGCACGTCCTGTTCTACCAGATCGGTGTGTATAGGTTTCTATTTCATCAGGAAGTTGATAATTAATAACGTGAGTAATATCATCAACATCAATACCACGGGCTGCTACATCGGTTGCAACTAACATCTGTATTTGTTGATTTCTAAAAGATTTCATGACCAAATCTCTCTGGTTCTGACTTAAATCTCCGTGTAGTGCACCTGCAGAATAGCCATCTTCAATTAAGTTTTCGGCTACTTTTTGTGTGTCTCTTTTTGTACGACAGAAAATTACAGAAAAAATATCTGGGTTTGCATCTGCCAAACGTTTTAACGCTTGATAACGATCTCTTGCGTTTACTAAATAGTATTCGTGAGAAACGTTACTCGTACTTTCGTTTTTATTACCTACCGTAATTTCAGTAGGATTGTACATGAATTTCTTTGCAATAGTTGCCACTTCTTTAGGCATTGTTGCAGAGAATAACCAGGTGTTTTTGTCTTCTGGTGTATGCGAAAGAATATCAGTAATATCTTCCTTAAAGCCCATGTTTAACATTTCATCAGCCTCATCTAAAACGCTGTATTGTATCTTAGAAATATCAACCATTCTACGGCTAATCATATCTTTCATACGACCTGGTGTTGCCACAATAATTTGTGCTCCACGTTTTACAGCTCTTGCTTGATCTGAAATACTAGATCCACCATAGATAGCTACAACATTTAAGCCTTTGCAATATTTACCGTAAAGTTTAAGTTCGTTGGTGATTTGTAAACAAAGTTCACGAGTAGGAGATAGGATAAGACCTTGTGTGGTTCTGCTATCAATATCTATTTTTTGCAACATCGGAAATCCGAAAGCTGCGGTTTTCCCTGTACCAGTTTGTGCCAAAGCTACTAAGTCTTTGTCTTCTTCTAATAATAATGGGATTGCTTTTGCTTGTACTTCACTTGGTTTTTCAAAACCTAAATCTGTAATAGCTTTAATAAGGTCTTCATTAAGACCTAATTCTTGGAATGTGCTCATTCTTGAGTATATGTATTCGATTATATTCTTTTGGTGTTACAAAAGAAGCGAATCGACATACTAAACACTTAAACTTCTAGGTAACACATCCTCACTCTGAGGAATATACAAAATCCGATCATGGATTTTTTGCAGGGTGCAAATGTACAACAATTAATTGGATAATCAATTTTTGTTGTTTTGTGTTTGTTAATGTGATTTAATTCAGTGTGTTATGTGTGTAGCAGAGTGATGATGAACTCGATAATGATTAATGATAAGGTGTTTTATACGCTGTTATTTTATCTTAATCTTTTAAAAATGCAATCAGTTTAGAAACGGCTTTCCCACGATGGCCTATTTTGTTTTTTTCTTCCAAAGAAATTTCAGCAAACGTTTTATCATAACCCTCGGCTTTAAAGATCGGGTCGTATCCAAAACCTCCATTACCATGTTTCTCAGGTGTGATTATACCTTTGCAGATTCCTGTAAACGTGTGTAGTTTTCCATTAAGATGTAATGCAATTACGGTTTTAAATTGTGCATTTCGGTTGGCTTTCGTTTTAAGCGCTGTAAGTAGTTTGTTGGTGTTGTCTTCAGCATTGCGTTGTGGACCAGCATAACGTGCCGAAAACACGCCTGGTTCTCCGTTTAATGCGTCGACTTCTAAACCTGTGTCGTCAGCAAAACAATCGTAGCCATAATGTTTTTTTAGGTATTCTGCTTTTTGTATGGCATTACCTTCAATTGTTGGTTGTGTTTCTGGGATATCTTCATCGCAAGCAATATCTTTTAAACTTAAAAGTTTAATATGTTCTGGTAACATACTTTGGACTTCTTTAATTTTATTTAAGTTATTAGTTGCGAAAACAAGTTGCATAGGGTGGTCTTATTTAATGTAATTTAGCTTTTGTAAAAATATAATATTTTAACATACTCACTATGGTAAAGCTTTATTTGCTTTTAGTTTTTTGTTTTGCTAACTTAACTCTTACGGCACAAGATTTAGATGATTTAGATTCTTTACTTGTAGACCGAGATATGGAAAATTATTCCATCCGTCTGTTTTCTAATTTTAAGGTGAATAAATTCAGTATTTCAGATGATGATTCTAAAGCCAAATTTGTGCCTAATAACCGATATGGTATAGGGCTTGGATTTGCTAATAAAAAAATTATACTCGATATCGCTGTTAATATTAAAAACCCGAATAAAGAGAAAACAAGTCGTTTTGATTTACAAGGAACAACCATTTTAAAAGATCAAAATTATGTAAAAATTTATACGCAAGTATATAGAGGTTTTAATGCTAAGAATAATTTTGACGAAGCGACTGTTTTTAGTAAAGATATTAGATCTGTGAGTGTTGGGTTTAATTATATGTACACTTTAGATGATATAGAGTTTTCGTATTCGCAATTAAAGGCAGGTTTGTCTAATAAAAATGATGAAAATATATTTATAACTGGAGGTATAGGACTTTTTGGGAGTTTTGATTACTTTTCAGCAAGACCAAGTATTTTATCTGAAACGACAAGTCCTTATTTTAATGAACAAGGTGATATTAAACGATATCAAGGATTATCCTTAGGGATTTTAGGTGGTTTTATTACTTATTTTAAACTTCCTGAGAACATTACAGCAACAGTAAATGTAATGCCAGGTATTGGTTTGGCTAATAAAAAAATCACACTTAAGGATGGAAGTTATAAGCCTTCTAATCCTATGGTGTACAAATTAGATTTTCTTTTAGGTTTGAGCTATAATTTGAAACAGTATTACATAAGTTTATCCTATAGTAACGATTTGTATAATACAGATTTTGGCTACGGAAATGATTACTTATTAAATCTTACTAAGGCAAAGTTAGCAATAGGCTATAAGTTTAATAAAAGGTAGAGATAGTCTAAGGTGTTCAATTCTAGTTCGTCTGCTTTTAAACAGGTGGTTTAAAGAACTAAATTGTAAAATTTATCAATTAATTATGATAATTATCAGGTTCAATATTGACTAAATCTTGTATCTTAGTGAAAAGAATTATTCATTAAAACAAGATAGATTATGACGGTAAATTTTCAATATGTAAACATTGATGCAAGTGAAACACTTTCAGCATTAACAGAAGAAAAATTAGAAAAATTAGCTAACAAGTTTGAGTTTCTTATTTCGGCTCAAGTATATTTTAAGCATGACGAAAAAGACCACAATGCCGGTAAGATTTGTAATATCGAATTAAGTTTACCTGGACCACGTATTTTTGCTACTTCAAACGAGAAAAATTACGAAATGGCTATGAGTGAGACTATTAACGATTTAACAAAACAGCTTAAAAAACGAAAAGAAGTTTATAAAACACATTAATTGAAGAAACGTTTCGACGTTTAATACCAGAGGGTTTATAGTTTTTAGCGGTGATGATAAGGCTCATTTCTAAGAATTGTAAACCCTCTGTACAATTGTTCAATAAAGAATAAACGCACCATTTGATGTGAAAAGGTCATTTTAGATAAACCTAATTTTCCGTTGGCTCTAGCATAAACGGCATCCGAAAATCCATAAGGCCCGCCAATTACAAAGATTAAGGTTTTAATTCCAGAATTCATATGTTTTTGTAAGTAACTCGAAAATGCTACTGAATCCATTTGTTTACCGTTTTCATCAAGTAAAATCAGAACATCAGAAGTTTGTGTTTTAGCTAAAATCAGTTCGCCTTCTTTGTCCTTTTGCTGGGCTTCGGATAAATTCTTTACTTTTTTTAAATCAGGAATGATTTCAAAATCAAACTTAATATAAAATCCAAGTCGTTTTGAGTAATCTGCAATTAATGCAATTAAGTTTTTATTGTCAGTTTTGCCTATGGCTATCAGTTTTATTTGCATTGTAGTGTCTGGCCGAGCGCAGTCGAGACCTCGTTAAATGACCTCTCGACTGCGCTCGAGGTGACAGAAACTGCCTAATTGAGTTTCAAATTTAAGGATTTAAAAGCATTCAAAAAGTTTGTCTCTTTATAATTTGACATTTACTTTTTGATATTTTTAATCTTTCAATTCCTATTTTTACAACAAATATGTATTCAGATGATTTCAAAAGCACAATTTGATAAAGAAATAGAATTAATAATTGCCAATGCCATTAGAGAAGATGTTGGTGATGGTGATCATAGTTCACTGGCTTGTATTCCTGTTTCAGCGCAAGGAAAAGCAAAATTATTGGTAAAAGATGAAGGTGTAATTGCTGGTGTTGAGTTTGCAAAATTGGTGTTCGCTTATGTTGATGCTGATTTGAAAGTTGAAACCTTAATAGAAGATGGACAAAACGTAAAACACGGTGATATTGTGTTTTATGTGGAAGGAGCGTCACAATCTATTCTTAAAGCAGAACGTTTAGTTTTAAATGCCATGCAACGCATGAGTGCCATAGCGACCAAAACAAGAACGTTTGTTGATTTATTAGAGGGTACAGGGACAAAAATTTTAGATACACGTAAAACCACTCCTGGTATTAGAGCTTTAGAAAAATGGGCTGTAAAAATTGGAGGTGGTGAAAATCATAGATTTGCCTTATATGATATGATTATGTTAAAGGATAATCACATCGATTTTGCAGGTGGAGTTGCTAAAGCTATAAACTTAACGAAGCAGTACTTAAAAGCCACTAATAGAGATTTAAAAATTATTGTTGAAGCTAGAAATCTTGAAGAAATTAAAGAAATTTTAGATTGTGGTGGAGTTTATAGAATTCTGATTGATAACTTTAATTATGAAGATACAAGAAAAGCTGTAAAACTTATTGGAGGTCAGTGTTTAACGGAATCGTCTGGAGGTATTAATGAAAATACACTTAGAAAATACGCGGAGTGTGGAGTTGATTATATTTCGTCAGGAGCCTTAACGCACTCAGTTTATAATAAAGATTTAAGCTTAAAAGCTGTATAAGTTAGTTTTGAGGTAATAGATTACAAGTTAGAAAGCCAAAAGCTAAAACTCATAAAATGTCAAAACTGATAGAAGATAAATTAAATAAAATTCCAGTAGTCAATATACTTGTGCGCTTTTTTAAGCGTATAAAATTACCAGGATTTGAAGGGTTATCCATATATGATTTACTAGAGCTTTACATTATGGGAATCGTAAATGGAGCGCTAACCACAAGAGCTAGTGCGATTGCCTTTAGTTTTTTTACGGCTATTTTTCCGTTTTTATTGTTTGTCATTATTGTAATTCCTTATATCCCAATTGAGGGGTTTAGGGTTGATTTTTTAGATTTTTTAAATTCAATTTTACCACCACAAACGTCTGAATTTTTAATAGATAGTATTTTTAAAGATATGAGTAGCAACACTAGTGGAGGTTTAATTTCTTCGGTGTTTTTATTGTCAATATTTTTAATGGCCAATGGTGTTAATGCTGTTTTTTCTGGGTTTGAAACATCGTATCACAAACAGTTATATCGCAATATTTTTAAACAATATATGTATGCGCTTGGTGTGGCGTTAATTCTTGCTTTTCTTTTATTGCTCACGGTTGCTGTGTTTGGGTATTTTCAGATCTATGTTATTCAGCCTTTGTATGAAGGTTTAAGTGGTCATGCTTTTACGGAAGAAGATAAAGGCATAGGCTGGATCATTTTTGCAAAGTATTTATTTTTTGTTATCATGACTTATTTAGCAACAGCAACACTGTATTATTATGGAACCAAGGAAGGTAAGGCGTCAAAGTTTTTCTCAGTTGGAGCTTTGCTCACAACACTTCTCATTATGTTAACGTCTTTCTTATTTGGTATTTATATTGATAACTTTTCACAGTATAACGAGTTGTATGGGTCCATAGGAGCATTACTGATTTTGTTACTTTACCTATGGTTAAATTCTAATATTTTACTTTTAGGTTATGAACTGAATGCGTCGCTTCAGTTTTTAAGGAAGAATCCAAGAGCTCGAAAAGAAATTAAAAAGAAAACAGTAGAGGAGCTAGCGCCGTAACAGATTTCAAAAAAGGATCCTTATATCTCTTTATAATTGGAGTATGAGTATCTGTGAAAATTAGTGTTAGCACTGTTTTTGTTTTATATTTGTTTTACAAAATCGATAGTAATAGGCCGTGATTTAAGAGGGTAAAGCTGATATGATTTGCTAGTGAATCTTTGAAAGATTAGGTGTTTAGCATGTTTTTTATAATATTTTAAATGGAAACTGTTTAAGGGCCTAATATAATTGCTGAACGTTTAAGTTTTAAAAACCATCTCTAATCGGGATGGATTTTTAAATTAAACCCATTACATTTGAAGGATAAACCTCTAAAACATTAATTATGATAAAAAACACTATTGCATTTTTTATTTTGTTCACGGTGTTTTTTAATTTACCAGCTCAGAGTATTCTAGGGAAATGGAAAACCATAGATGATAACACAGGTGATGCAAAATCTATAGTTGAAATTTATGAACAAGATGGAAAGATATATGGTAAGATTATTGCTGTAACTAATCCAGAAGTAGAATCTAGAACTTGTTATGATTGTAGTGGTGCTCACAAAGATCAACCCATTGTTGGGTTGGTTTTTATAGAAGGATTAACAAAAAACGGAAAGGTTTATGACGGAGGCACCATACTCAATCCTGAAAATGGTACCACGTATAGATGTCGTCTTAAACTCGAAGATGATCCAGATACACTTCAGGTAAGAGGTTATTTAGCCTTTTTCTACAGAACACAATATTGGAAACGCGTAAAATAATGCTACATTTTATAGATGTCATATTGCCTATTCCGCTTCGCAAATTAATCAATCTTAACATTACGGGAGTATAATTCAAAATCTTGAAAAAGACCAATTAACAGAGTTGATCCTCTATTAGCTAGTATGTGTAAATAAACAATTTTCGTTTCTAATTAGTTGGTTATTAATATTTTCAATAACTTTATTGTGCTATTAACAATAAATTATTTTAAATATGGAATTCAAAAAAATTACACTTTTATTTGCATTACTTTTTTTTATACCAATCGCTGCTCAAATAGATGAGTCTGTAGCTAATCAATTTCCAGAAATATTAGTCACAGAAGAATGGTCTGGAACGGAATGGGTTGAAGTAACGACCTTAACAACTTCTTTTAATTCAGAGTGCCTGCCTGAGGAGTCTTTTATCTCATCTCAAGGTTCAACATATTCTAGAGTAGTGTATGCTTACAATTCAGAAAATCAAACTATTGAGGTTGATACGCAAGCTTATGATGGCATTGGAGGTTGGATTAGTATTTCTAGAGTCCAAAGCACTTATGTTGGAGACAACTTAACTGAAGAGGTTACGGAAAGTTATAATGGATTCAATTTGGTGCTATCGTCAAGATCTCAATATTCCTATAATGGGTCTAATCAGTTAACAGAAGAGCTTTATCAGGAAAGGAACCTCGCAAACACTGGATGGGAAAATAGTAATAGGTCGGTATATACATACAATGGCTCGGGTACGGTAGATGAAGAAACGTATCAAGAATGGGATAGTAATACTACAACTTGGGGAAATTCGGAGCGTGTAACTTATATATACTCAGGTTCTGATGTTACTGAGTTTACAGAAGATTTATGGGATGGGGCAGCTTGGGAACCGGATTTGAAATATAATATTATCTATAATACGGAGGGGCAAATGATTGAGTTAAATTCTAGTTATTGGGATGGTTCATCATACGTTCTCGATGGAAGAACACTTTTTGACTATGATAGCAATGGATTCATTGAAGAAATTACAGAGCAAGATTATAACGGTAGTAGTTGGGATAATGATTATAGAACATCTTATACATATCCTGCTTGTTCATCGTTATCGGTGTCAGAATCAGAAGTATTCAATTTTGGTTTTTATCCAAATCCAGCGGATAGAAATCTTAAAATTTCAAATAGCGAATCTATAGTGGGTCAATTATCCTATGCTATATACGATATGTCTGGTCGTGCTGTAAAAAGTGGACAGCTAGATAATGATAAAAGTATTTCGTTAGCGCAGATGGTTAATGGTGTGTATTTGCTTAAACTCAATGATAATAAGCGGAGTGTAACAAAGCAATTTATAGTTAAACACTAATAGTCTTCATTATATTATAATAACCACCTTGATTTTAAATCTAGGTGGTTTTGTTTGTTATACGCTTCAATTTCTTCAAGATTCATTTATCTTCGTAGTTACATTATCAAACTATCACTTTTGAATTTTTATATAGACGTTATATTACCAATTCCGCTTCAAAAAGCGTTTACCTATCATATTACAGAAGCTGAATCCCAATTTTTATCACCAGGAACGCGTGTTTCTGTACCTTTTGGTAAGACTAAAATTTACACGGCTTTAGTGTATAGTATTCATAAAAGTCCGCCAACAGCTTACGATGCAAAAACCATTCATCAAATTATGGATGATACGCCTGTTGTAACGGAAACCCAATTAAAACATTGGGAGTGGATTTCTACTTATTATATGTGTAGTTTAGGTGAAGTGATGCGAGCTGCAATGCCAAATGCATTTTTATTAGAAAGTGAAACTATTATCTCAAGAAATGAGAAGGTTAGTGTTGAGGCGTCTGAGTTAAAAGACGAAGAATACTTGATTTATGAAGCCTTACAACATCAATCCTCATTAAAGATAAATGATGTTGCTTCTATATTAGATAAAAAGCGTGTATTGCCTATTATCAATAATTTGGTAAAAAAAGGGGTCTTAAGTTTACAAGAAGAAATGTACGAAAAGTACACGCCAAAATTAGTGCGGTATGTAAAGTTACATCACAATCATAAATCACAAGAAAAATTACAAGTATTACTTGAAGAATTGAGTCGTGCGCCAAAGCAGCGCGAGGTTGTGCTCACGTTATTTACAATGGAAGCCTCACTAAAACAACCTATTAAAGTTTCAGATTTAGCAGAACGTAGTGGAGCCTCTACTTCGATAATTAAAACCTTAATTGATAAACATATTTTAGAGGAATATCACATTCAAGTCGATCGGGTTCAATTTGATGGCGATGGCGATTCAGATGCTAAACGATTAAGTGAAGCGCAACAAGATGCTTATAATGAAGTTGAGGATATTTTCAAAGAAAAATCCGTAGCCTTACTGCATGGAGTGACGTCTTCTGGTAAAACCGAAATTTATGTACAACTTATTCAAAATCAACTAGATTTAGGGAAGCAAGTGCTGTATTTATTACCAGAAATTGCTTTGACAACACAATTGGTAAACCGACTACAAGATTATTTCGGAGACAAGGTGGCTGTATTTCATTCGCGATATTCAGGAAACGAAAGGGTAGAGGTTTGGCAAAATATGTTAGCTAATTCTGAAAAAGCTCAAGTGGTTATTGGTGCGCGTTCCTCGTTATTGTTGCCATTTACTAATTTAGGACTCATCATTGTTGATGAAGAGCATGAGTCGTCCTATAAGCAATTTGATCCGGCGCCGCGTTATCATGCAAGAGATGCAGCAATCGTATTAGCAAACATATTTAAAGCAAAAACACTCTTAGGATCTGCGACGCCAAGTTTAGAAAGCTATTTTAATGCGAGCCAAGGTAAGTATGGTTTGGTGGAATTAAATACACGTTACAACAATGTGTTAATGCCAGATATTGAATTGGTAGATTTAGCAGATAAGTACAAGCGGAAACGGATGAAAGGTCATTTTAGCGATCGGCTAATTGAAGAAATGACGGAAACTTTAGAAGAAGGGTTTCAAATTATATTGTTTCAAAACAGAAGAGGATTTTCTCCAATTATAGAATGTACAACGTGTGGAACCTCGCCTCAATGTCCGAATTGTGATGTGAGTTTAACGTATCATCAGTACAGAGATCAGTTGCGTTGTCATTATTGTGGTTATAATTCTGCGATGCTAAAAAGTTGTCAAGGTTGTGGTAATTCAACGTTAGACACCAAAGGTTTTGGTACAGAGCAAATAGAGCAAGAAGTAAAAGTGTTATTTCCAGAAAAGAAAGTGGCACGTATGGATTTAGATACGACGCGAGGTAAATACGGTTTTGAGAAAATAATAAATAGTTTTGAGCAGCGTGAAGTAGATATTTTGGTTGGAACACAAATGCTAACGAAAGGCTTAGATTTTAGATTTGTAAAGTTGGTAGGTATCATGAATGCCGATAACTTGTTGAATTTCCCTGATTTTAGAGCCCACGAACGCAGTTATCAACTCATGGCACAGGTATCTGGTAGAGCAGGTCGTACCGATTTGCGAGGAAAGGTGTTGATTCAAACGTACAATCCACATCATAATATTTTACAACAAGTCTCTACAAATGCTTATAAAGAGATGTTTGCTGAGCAAATGAACGAACGTTATAATTTTAAATATCCACCCATTTTTAGGTTGATTAAAATCACGTTTAAGCATAAAGATTATGATCGGGTTAATTTGGCTGCTGATTGGTATGCAAAATCTCTAAAACAATTATTTAAAGCCAATGTTTTAGGTCCAGAATTTCCGCCAGTATCAAGAATTCGAAATTTATACCACAAGAATATTTTAATAAAAATTCCTCAAAGCCAATCTTTGGTAAAAACTAAAGAAGCAATAAGGAAAATAGATAACAGTTTTAATGCTGTAAAGGATTTTAGACCTGTGAGGGTTGTAATTAATGTGGATAATTATTAAATCCAAATTTTAAATATTCTTGATGAATATTGTCCCTTTGAGGGGGCTAAAGGGGAGGGCTAACAATTTGTTAGCTCATAAATTTTATAACCAAAAAATCCTAAGCAGATGCTCAGGATTTTTTAAAATTATAATGTAATGCTTTTAATGTTAATGTAATATTTCTACATATTATTTAAAGCATCAACTAATTGGGTCTTTTTATTTCGACTCAATGGAATCTCATACGCACCAACTTCAACATTTTTACTGTTGAATCGGTCAATTTTATCGAGATTCACAATATAAGATTTATGAATTCTTAAAAATTTACCTTCGGGCAATTCGCTTTCAAACGCTTTCATTGTTGATAAAACAACTAAGCTGTTTTCTTCTGTTACTACTTTAACGTAATCGCCAAGTGCTTCAATCCATTTAATATCCTTTATATAAACTTTACGTTTTTTAAGGTTACTTTTTACGAAGATGTGCTCACCATCAGTTTCATTAAAGTCTAGTTTTAATTTGTGTTGCTCAATAGCTTTTTCTACGGCAACATTAAAACGTTCTTTAGTGATTGGTTTTTGAAGATAATCGGTGGCATCGTAATTAAATGCTTTAAAAGCATACTCGGTTTTGCCGGTAACAAAAATAATTTGGGGTTTGTTGTTGAGTACATCTAGTAATTCAAAACCGTTTAATACAGGCATCTCTATATCTAAGAAGATAAGATCCACTTTATGTGTATTAAGACCGTTTTTAGTTTCTAACGCACTGCTGTACTCTGCAATAAGGTTAAGCGAAGAATGATTTTCGATTAACTTTACTATAGAGAGACGCTGAATCGCAGAATCATCAACAACTACACAGTTTAAAGTCATAACATTATTAATTTTAGGTTAAGATATCGACAATAGTACGATAAATTCGGTTAAAAAACAAATAATGCCGACAAACCGTAGAATTTAACATTATTTGTACGATATAAAAACCTTTTTATTTTTACATTCAAAAACGTTGCCAAATATAGAATTTATATGTATTTTTGCACCCGTTTTAACATTAAACAAAATTATTTATTATGAATCATTATGAAACTGTTTTCATCTTAAATCCCGTTTTATCTGAAGACCAGATAAAGGAGACAGTAAAGAAATATGAGGATTTCCTCGTTTCTAAAGGAGCTAAGATGGTATCAAAAGAAGATTGGGGACTAAAAAAATTAGCCTATCCAATTCAAAACAAAAAAAGTGGATTTTACCATTTATTTGAGTACACTGTTGCCGGTGAGGTAATAGAGCCTTTAGAGGTGGAATTTAGACGTGATGAGCGTTTTATGCGTTACTTAACTGTGAAATTAGACAAACATGCTATTTCATGGGCTGAGAGAAGAAGAGAAAAAATGAAAGTTAAAGCAAAAGCAAAAGCGTAATTATGTCATCAATAGAACAACAAGCAAAAGGAAAAAAAGACGGCGAAATTAGATATTTAACTCCGTTAAATATTGAGACGTCTAAGACAAAGAAATATTGTCGTTTCAAAAAATCTGGAATCAAGTATGTAGATTATAAAGATGCAGATTGGTTACTAGGTTTTGTAAACGAACAAGGTAAATTATTACCAAGACGTTTAACAGGAACGTCTTTAAAGTATCAAAGAAAAGTATCTGTGGCAGTAAAAAGAGCTAGACATTTAGCCTTAATGCCATATGTTGCTGATTTATTAAAATAAAATATCATAACACGATGGAACTTATATTAAAACAAGACGTTGAAAATTTAGGATTTAAAGACGATATTGTATCTGTTAAGAACGGTTATGGTAGAAACTTTTTAATTCCTCAAGGACAAGCTGTAATGGCGACTTCTTCTGCTAAGAAAGTATTAGCGGAAACTTTAAAGCAAAGAGCTTACAAAGAGAAAACTATTATTGCTGAAGCTGAAAAAACTGCTGATGCTATAAAAGGTTTAGATATTAAAATTACAGCTAAAGCTGGAACTGGTGCAACTGCTGGAGATAAATTATTTGGTTCTATAACCACTATGGATTTAGCTGCTGCATTTAAAAACGCAGGTCACGATGTTGATAAGAAATTTATCTCTATCAATGGTGGTAATATTAAGCGTTTAGGTCAGTATGAAGCTGCAATTAGATTACATAGATCAGTAACTGTAGATTTAACTTTCGAAGTTATTGCTGACGCATAATCTCTTTATTACAATTTTTAAAAGCCGTTTAGTTTACTAAACGGTTTTTTTATAGTTTTTTTTAGAATACTAAGACAACTATAGTCTGGCAGGTTTTAATCGGTTTTAACATGAAACATCTTCTATTAATATTTACACTTTGCGCTTTTATTAGTTGCAAACAATCTAAAGAAACAGCTAAGCGTTCTGAGGTGCAACCTTCTAAACTTATTTCGCTTTTTAAAGCTTCAAATTCAGATTATCCAAATGTCAGTGTGCATCGTGGTGGAAAGGGATTAGTGAATTATCCTGAAAATGCCATCGAAACCCTTCGCTATGTTAATGATAGTATCGTTGCTATTTATGAAGTTGATGTCGCTCAAACTAAAGATGGACAGTTAGTTTTGCTTCACGATACCGCTATAGATAGAACCACAACAGGTAGTGGTAAAGTAGATGAATTAACTTATAATGAATTAAAGCAATTTAATTTGGTTGATGATTATGGGAATGAAACCACCTTTAAAATTCCTTTGTTTTCAGAAGTATTGCAATGGTGCGTAAAAAATAATGTAATTCTTACCGTAGATATTAAAAGAACAGTAAGTCAAGAAAGCGTTATTAATGCTATTAGAGCGGCTAAAGCAGAAGATGTATGTATCATTATTACTTATGATGTAGCGCAAGCTAAAATGGCTTATAATTTGGCTCCCGACTTGCTATTATCGGTTACAGCTAGAAATGATGAAGAGTTTGATCGCTTATTGGATGCGGAAATTCCAGTAGAAAATATGTTAGCCTTTACCGGAACGCGTTTATCAGATGCCTCATTTTTTGAACGACTACACAATAATGATATTGTTTGTTTGCTAGGAACTCTTGGTAACTTGGATAAACGTGCTGCTGCAAAAGGTGATGACTTATATCGTCAGTGGAAGGAAAATGGAGCCGATATTATGGCTGCCGATAGACCTTTTGAAGCGTTTAGAGCGATAAATAATTAGGATGAACTATTAAATAGCGTTCGCAGCAACTGTGAAACTACATATTATATATTCTTTTAAAGGCATACCATCTGACCTTTAAATAATAATAAACTATAACCAGATGAAATTTTCAAGATTAACCAAAGAACAATTTGAAGAATTACACCAAGAATTCATCAATTTTTTAGCCACACAATCTATTACAGCCGAGGAGTGGGAAGATATTAAAAAGAATAAACCAGAAGCTGCTGAGCAAGAATTAGATGTGTTTAGCGATTTAGTATGGTTTGGTGTCTTAAGTAAAGTGGAATATTTAGAACATATTTCTCCTCAACAAATTCACCTCTTTCAATGTAATGAAAAAAGTATGCGTTTAATTGCTTTAAAAATTGATATTGAAGCTATCGATTTTACAACTAAAGAAGGCTTTGAATGGTTACGCAATAATCTTTTGTCAGATGCTATAGAATTTTTTAATGCTAAAAAAGAGTATTCCGACGATAAGCATTTAGATATCTTTAAAATGATTCAGTCCGGAGCCAATATCACTAAGGGAGAATTATTTAACTATTTTGCTAATTTGATAAAAGGTGCTTAAAATCTTTTAGTTTGATCACTTAATTTATTAGCCTTTCTTTTGATTTGAATTTACAATGATATAGAAAGGCTTTATTATGGACTTTAGTGTCTAGTAAAATCTTAAAAGAGAGGCTTCTCGTTTTGTCTCCTTGAGTGATTCTATTCCAACGGATGAATTAGGTTTTTAACAGCGATTTATTCGTTATTTCTAGTCATTTACGAGGTATGTAGAAATTGTATCGGGAAGTTTTTATTTGGAAAATTCTACATTAAAAGGTTCTCGATAGAAAATAATAGAAAAAGCAATTTCACTCGAACTGACATCCAATTATAAATAGAATTTTAATTACTGATGTTATTTGAGATTCCTGTATTCCCAGGAATATATTACTCATAACGTAAACTCTCAATAGGATCTAATTTTGCTGCTTTGGTCGCAGGATACAAGCCAGAAACGACTGCCACAATAAAAGCAATACTTGTTGCCCAAATCATAGCGACCCAAGGTGTAGAAAATTCGAGGTCGAAACCTTTGGCAACGGCCAATCCTATTAAAATACCTAGTATGGTTCCTAAAAGACCACCAAGTTGTCCTATAATTATAGTTTCCATAAAAAACTGAAAGGCGATTGTTTTACTTTTAGCACCAAGTGCTTTTCTCACCCCAATTTCACGAGTGCGTTCACTAACGGAAACCAGCATAATATTCATTAAGGCAATAGTAGATCCAAAAATGGTGATGATGCTAATAATCCATGCAGCGACATAAAGCGCAGCAGTATTTTGTGCGACTTGATTTAATAAATCATCACTGCGTTCAATACCAAAATCGTTCTTTTCGATTGGATTTAATCCTCTAATATTTCTAAACGTAAGTATTGCATCATCTTGTGCCGCTTCTAACATATCAGTCTTATCAACTTTAACACTTAAGCTGTAATTAATATTCGGATTCGTAAAAATAGAACGCGCTTTTTGTATTGGTAAAATCACTCTTAAATCTTGATTGTTTCCAAACGTAGAGCCTTTTTCTTTCAGTACACCAATCACTTTAAATTTAGAACCTCTTATACTTATGGTTTTTCCAACAGGGTTTTCAACAGGAAATAATGCCTTTTGTAAATCGCTTCCAATTACACAAACCGAATTACTATTATCAATATCAAACACGTTTAAAGAGCGTCCTAATTCAATGTCTAAACCCGAATTTTCAATATAATATTCGTTAGCTCCAAGGACAGCAACTTCCGGATCTGTTTTTTTGTTATCGTATTTTACTTCAGCTGTAGAGGTTCCAAAGAAAGACACAGCTACTTTAGTAAATGGAAAATTATATTGATCTTCAAAATCCTTCACATTTCTATAATTAATAATAGGATTTATTTTCTGACGTTCTCTGCCGCTCTGACGTTGCGCTGTAAATTCATAACGCAGAAAATTGAAGGTATTAGAACCCATAGAAGAGAAATTACTAGAAATCGTATTCTCTAAGGCAGACACTCCACTTAAAATTCCAACCAAAGCCATAATACCAATTGCAATAATTAAAACCGTTAAAATGGTTCTGAGCAGTTGACTTTTTATAGAATCGAAAGCAATTCTAATATTCTCCTTAGCTAATGAAAACATAGTTTTTTGATACGTTAGTTGGATTGTTTAAAGTATAAGACGATTTAAACAGCATAAAGTTACTATAAAATCAAGATATCTTAGTCAGACCTCTAAAAATTATAATATTTTTGTGATTAGTATTGAGTTTAAATTAAGTTTCACTAAATAAGATTCCCGATTTCACGGGAAGTAAACATGGCACAAAAACCAAGCATCCCAAAAGGCACAAGAGATTTTAACGCAGAGCAAGTGGCAAAGCGTTCTTATATCATGGATACGATAAAAGCACAGTTTCAAGTTTTCGGATTTCAACCGATTGAAACTCCAAGCTTTGAAAACTCGGAGACCTTAATGGGAAAATATGGTGATGAAGGAGATCGCTTGATTTTTAAGATTTTGAATAGTGGTGCGTTTTTAAAGAAAATTTCAGATGAAGATTATAGCCAGAAATCTGAAAGTTTAATCACACCAAAAATTTCAGAAAAAGCCCTTCGATACGACCTCACGGTGCCTTTCGCAAGATATGTTGTGCAACACCAAAACGACATCGAGTTTCCATTCAAACGCTACCAAATGCAACCCGTTTGGCGCGCAGACCGTCCACAAAAAGGACGTTTTAGAGAGTTCTATCAATGTGATGCTGATGTGGTCGGTTCTAAATCGCTGTTTCAAGAGGTAGAATTTGTACAATTGTATGATGCCGTATTTTCAGCTTTAAAATTAGAAGGAGTAACCATTAAAATCAACAACCGTAAAATCTTATCTGGTATAGCTGAAGTGATTGGTGCACAAGACAAACTCATCGATTTTACTGTAGCTTTAGATAAGTTGGATAAAATAGGTGAAGAGAAAGTTAAAGACGAAATGCGCAGTAAAGGCATTTCTGAAGAGGGAATTACTAAGCTTCAACCTTTATTTACTTTAAAAGGAGATTTTGGGAATCAGATCGAAAGTTTAAAATCTATCTTGAGTTTATCAGAAATTGGACTAAAAGGGATTGAAGAACTTGAATTTATAAACACAGCCATTTCAAACTTAAAACTAAAAACAGCAAGCCTTCAATTAGATGTTACCTTAGCAAGAGGTTTAAACTATTATACAGGTGCTATTTTTGAAGTCTCCGCACCAGAAGGTGTAAAAATGGGCTCCATTGGTGGAGGTGGGCGTTACGATGACCTTACCGGGATTTTCGGGCTTAAAGATATGAGTGGAGTAGGTATTAGCTTTGGTTTAGATCGTATTTATTTGGTATTAGAGGAATTGGATTTATTTCCATCAACTATAGCCGAATCAACAAAAGTACTTTTTATTAATTTCGGAGAGAAAGAAGCTATGTTTAGTTTGGGAGCCGTAACCAAATTAAGACAGGCTAATATCAAAGCAGAGTTATTCCCAGATGCCGCAGTTTCTGGTAAACAAATGAAAAAACAAATGAATTATGCGAATCGTCGTAACATTCCATTTGTTGTTATAATGGGTGAAGAAGAATTAAAATCTGAAGTTTTTACACTAAAAAATATGGCTTCTGGTGAACAGCATAAAGTTGCATTTAAGGAGTTGTTGGAATTATTGAAAATAAAAAGCCTCAATCTTTAAAAGATTGAGACTTTTCCCCTTATTAACTAAAAGTATCTACTTCTAATTTACCGTAATTTTTTTGCTAACGACGGATCCTGTTCCTGTTTTTAATTTAGCGACATAGGTTCCAACGTTTAAGTTTTTTATATCATATTCAGAATAATTGTTTTGTAAAAATCGATTGAGTGTGAAAATCGATTGGCCTAGCATATTAAATATAGTCATCGATTCTAGGTCGATTGAATTTGGATTTAAAATCACAATTTTTTTGATAGCATTAGAATACAAGACATCAATTGGGTTTTTTAGAGGGGCATCAATATTTAATTGGTCTTCTTGTGTACCGAATGTAATTTCAAATCGATTGAGGTATTCCCCTTTGGTTAAGAAAATATTGTAATTGCTTGTTCTTAAATCGTGATACAAATTCAATTCGTTATCGTGTAAATAAACATTCATATCGTTAGGAACATGTTCCAAATCATCAATCATTATTGAGTTTATTCCATCTGTTTTTGTTTTAATCCCAATAGGGTAAGTAGAAGACGTATCGGATTCATTACTTGCTTGAATAAGGTAGGTTTCATCATTAATGAGCCAAAACATGTCGTCAATTTGCTGCTCATTTAACAGGCCATCATACCCCCAATCTACCCCTGATGTGGTATTTTCATCAATCGTTAACAGTAGTTGACGTTTAATGGTATTGACTGAATTAAACCCTATTCTAAATTTCATTCTGTTATCTTCAGAGCTGTTAGCGTCACTATTGTCGACAGTTGTCGAATTAGTACTCCTCATAAATACTGAAGAATTGCTTTCTTTTTTAAAAATGCGTTGTCCGTTATTAAAGTTAATACGTCCTGAATTTTGACCCATAACAAAAAAGCCTTGACCAATAGGAATGTAACGTCCTGGCGCTTTTTTAGGTTCACCATCTGTTTCTAGAATGGCATAGTTATTACCTTTATAAGCTGCGGCTACACCACCAGAAAAGTTGAATGTTGCATAGCCTCCTTCGTAGTCTTGTAAAGCATGAGAACCTCCTCCCCAATGATTCCAAAAGTAAAGTGTTCCGCTAATAAGAGGCGAACTGTTTGAATTAACGTCAGGTCCATTATCTCTAATAAATTGTAACGCATCTATGGCTGAAGGGTAAGGATTACCAACTAAATAATCACTGTTAGCGACTAAATTTAAATTAATATCTCCATTATTTGGTTTTCCAGAGAATACATAGTTTTGAGGAGTTGAAATAGATCCTGAACCAGGTCCTTTCATGGTAAAACCTTCACCAGGCAACATCGTACCTGTACGTCTAATATGCTGCCATGCTGAATACGTATTACTTGGTAGATTGGTGAATTTCCAAATCCAGTAATCTGCAATGGTTATTGGATTGGTAGGTGCTCCATTATAACCTGAAGATGAAAAGTTAATAGTTGAAGGGGTATGAGGGTCTGTACCATCTTTAAGTACATCCATAACCCTGAAATTGATGGATTCAGAATTTTGACGTGTAACAGGAGACGACCAGTAATTATATGTATACGTGTCAGACGTACCCTGTTGATCACGCTCTATGGCTCCATTAGAAAAGACGTCTAAATCACTACCTAAAGTTTGTACTAATTGCGATTCTCCTTCTAAATCTATTTTTCCAGTTAGTTCTAAGTAATGTGTAATGGTTAAGCCATTTCCTGTATGGTTTGCTGTTTCTCCTATAAGTTTCAATTCTTCATCTTTAACAAACAAACCAAGTACGGTTCTATTATTGTTTTTAGTTGGGGGTAAATCCCAATTATCCATTTTTAAGGAATGGGACGTTTTAACAATGTTCCAATCTATTGTTACATTTGGATCTACAATAGATGTTGCACCAGGAATGTATTGTAGATTTCCATTTTTCCATGTTGTATGGTCATTCCAATAACCTCCTTGTTCTGAGATATAAGGTAATGGAGCTGTTTCTGTATCTACCGATAATATATGTTTTAGTTCGCCATCATTGTTGTTTCCACTAGCATCGATGGTGTTTTTAATGGTAAAATTGGTCATTGGATAATATGCTGCTAAATCGGACCATACCATGGTAGAAATGTCATTTTTATCAATTGAAATAGGTAATTCTTTTCCTATAACTCGTCCTGAATCATTTGTAATTTCTTGATTCATAATAAAACGTAATTGCGCTTTAGTTAAGGATGTATTCCAAATTTGGACTTCATCAATATGACCTTTAAAATATTGTGTTGGTGCATTTTTTCCAGCGGCTGCAATTAAAAATGATGCATTAGAAAGAGTTGGTGCGGTTCTATCAGCAGAATTATCTAATACTCCATCTATATAGATTGAAACCTGTGAGTCATTGTAAGAAACAGCAATATGATGCCATTGGTTTTCTGGAATAGAAGTTTGAGATATAAGGGATTGACTGCTCCCGTTGTTCCATGTGATTTTAATCTTATTGTGAGTTGTAAGGACTAAGTCATACCCCTTTGTAAATGCAACATCTCTTTTCGATAGGATAGAAACATCATCAAAATTTGTAGCGTCATGGTTTATCCATGCAGAGATTGTAAAACCAGTTGGGTTTAAATCTAATGTATTCTGCATATCAATATAACTATCAGAACCATTAAAATATATAGAGCGTTCCTCTGAAATTTGAGGCGAAAAAACAAAAGTGATATATGAAGTATTATTAAAATTATAATCTGTCTCTAAGTAGGCATTGTCATTTAAAGTCATCATTCTAAAATCTAGATTAGAATCAAATGTATCCGAATCAGAAACAAGCATGTAATAACTACCAGTTGTAGAATTGTTATTAATAATGTCTTGAGGAATTCTAAGCTTTAATCTCGGAGCATCTTCACCAACCTGGATTAGTTTCCATATGCGTGTTGTTGCTGTGTAAGAGACTGCTGTTGAAATTTCAGAATTTACGTTAGAACTTAAATTTAAAGTCGTAGGTGTAGTATGTGTATGTAAAGCAGCACCATTATCTCCCCATGTTATGGTATGATGAGTTGCATTCGGGGTGTTGGCGAATTGGTTCTGAGTGTTATTCTCATCTGCTATACTAATGCTAAGGATAGGATTAGCGTCTGTTACTTCAGCGGTAGTTGTTATAGGTGATGGATTGAAGTTTGAATTGTTAACCTTTATAGATGCGATATTATGATTATAGTGACCTAATAGCGACCAAATTTGTTGAGGCGTGGTATTGGTATTTGCGCTTAGATCTCTATCCAACTGTTGAGTATAACTGGAGGTGAGAAATAATAAAGACAGAAAAAAAATAAGCGCAATTTTTTTCATCAAATTTGGGTGTTAACTGAAATAATTAGAGCGCTAATATAGTTATAATTTCGAATTTTCATCTATAAAATGCAAAAAAATCCGATGAAGTGTGTTTTTTTGAGCGAATTAAAGCTTTAGTGTATTATCAGAATGATATGTTGTTTTTACAATTTATAGCTGTAAACTAAAGGGGAAATGAACTATTGAAATGAAACTTAACTTAATGTTTAGTCCGTTTTATTACTCGAATAATTATAGCATTATTATCGTCTATAATGACATGTGCCGAGGAGAATATCATCATTTAGATGATGTTTATTGTTTATAATAAATTAGATTCCTATAGGTTTTTATTTCACTATTAATCTGAAGAATTTAGACCTTATCTGTTCCCGAGTTATCATCCTGTTGATGTTGAAAAACAAGTCGCAATAGAAAACGCTAAAACAATTTTGACTAATTAAACTTTCGTTTTTGAAACCATAAATCAGAGAGTGAAATATTAATATTTAAGGTATTCACATATTCTTTAATAAGGATGCTGTCAGTTGTACCCTTTTTTCCTAGAGTATAAGAAATATTTAAGAGCGATCGTTTACCTATAGGTAATCCTATTCCCAAAGATGCTGCGTATGTGTCTATGTTTTTGTCATCGACGCTTAAGTAGCCTGAATTATAGTTTAAGCCCATTCTAAAGTCGACACGTTTCCAGTATTTATAGCTGGTTGGATCAATAGCATATGAAGCCCCTAGACTAAAAATATCTTGATCAGTATAATCACCAATAGCATCAAATTGATTTGTAGCGGACCAAAAGTTTTTATTGTAATCTGCAGTTAAGAGTAAATTTTTAAATTTAGTGCTATAACCAAATCCAAGTTTTAATGGCAGGTGAAAACGATCTATAGATTCATCTTCTGTTTCTTCTAAGGTGCTATAAGCTGAATTTGAATATTTACCAATAAGAACATCTTTTGAACCTTTTAAAACAGTAGGGAAATCTACTGTAAAGCCAAAATTGTGTTTATTTAATAATTTGTATTGTAATCCTAAGCCAAATTGAGCACCACTATAATAGTTGATTTCGTTAATTTCTAAATAACTATTTGAAGTTACAATAGATTCATTTTCTTCGATCTTTCCAAATAAATAGGAGGCTTTAAAACCGACATTTAGGTTTTTTAATAGGGTTCTAGCATAGTCTAATCTTATTTCACTTAAGCCACCAGAGCCATCAATATTAGTAGAGAATTGCTCATCACTACCTTCAATATTATTATTTAAACCGATTAAAGAATAGCCAACATTGGTGGCTGGTTTTAAGGTTAAGCCAATGCCGTAATCGTTATTATGGTTAAAGGCTAAAGAGACGTTAGTAAAATTATAGGTGGTACTTTGTTGATTGACATCATCACCAATAAGGTTAATAAGTTCAATGGAACCTCCAAAGTCAAACGTTATTTCATTTTCTTTTAAGGTTGCAAAAGAAGCTGGGTTGTATAGGTTAATTCCGTAGTTGGCATCTAAAGAAATACCTGTTTTACCAAGTCCACTACTTCTGCCTGTATTAGAATTGTTTTCTACACCTAAACCAAAAAGAGAATAAGGGGAACCTGTTAGATTATTAGATTGAGAATAACTAAATAACCCAAATAGCATTACGAAAGTTATTAGGGATTGTGATTTATTCATATACAGCATAGGTTATAATGAGTTTAGTGTTATAATTAGACCGTTCACTGTCGTTAAAAATGATTTTATTTATGGTAGAATTATAATCCGTTGGAATTAATATAAGGGCATCTTCAGTTTCTGGGCTTTCATTTAATTTCTGATCGATAAAATTAATAACAGGAACGGTAAAGGCAACTTTATTAAATTCAGAATTGACATTTGTTGTTGTAGCTGTTACCGTAGTTTCGCTATTACTTATTTGACTTGCTAAATCGTTGTTTTGATCTATAGTGTAGAGTAATAAAGTTTCGCTTAGTGGTTGGATGTCAGAATGTGATGCCGAATTAGGTTCTATATAAAGTGTAGCATCTAATATGGTGCCTTCGCTACCGAGGTTATATAAATCTTTAATTGTTGGAAATTCAATTCTTGTAACATAACCTGTTCCTGCTTGATTGTAACTTATATGGCCACTCTCGGATGAGGTTAAGTTGTATTCTTGGTCTGTTATAGCTTCAAGAGGTAAACCACTGACATCACTTTCAATATGGTTATAATAAGTGTTTATGGTCATGTCGTAGGTGTATTCATCACTTTCTAGCTCATCTGGAATAGTATAATAAAACCTAAGGAAACTGGTGCCACTATCTGTTGAAAAACCAATGATAGATCCATCATCATCGGTACCAGGTAGTATAGTTAGTCCTTTTAATTTCTGATATAAGGATTCTTGATCTGTAATATTATTGTCTCTTATATCATTAAATAAGACCTCACCAAAATCGTAGGGTAGTGTTACAAAAAGCGAATCTTTATTTGGAGTTGGTAAATAGCTTTTAGTTGTTAAAGGTGTGGTTGCATAAGGAGTTTCTGTTGTGTTATAGAAATAGGTGTCATCAGAACTCATTTTGTCAGTTAGTTGGTGAATGTTGAGTGTTGCGACTTGGGTTGTGTCATTGTAATAATACGTGTCATATCCAAGAATTAAACCAATACTATCTAAAATAGCGTCATTATCTAAATAATAAGAGGAAGGGCTTAGTTGTATATAAGATGATGCATTTGCAATTCCCATATCGTCATCTTGATACTGTCCTATTAATAGCCGACCGCTAGTTGAGGTTGTAATAGAATCAAATTTCATGGTAGATAGCGTTACTGAAAATGTATCAATCGATAGGACTCTAATGTTCGTTCCTGTAAAGTCTTCACCAGCCAATAAACTGTCGTCTTCAGTGTCTGTAGAGCAAGCTATTACCATTAATAAGGCCATAATAGCTATAAATAATTTTGAAAAAGATTTCACCATTTGTTTTGTAGAATTTTTACAAATCAACTAACCAATTGATGTAATAAAAAGTCTAATATACCTATGGTACATTTTTATCTACAAAAGGGCTATTTTATACTATAAAAGTTTGTGGTTGGTTTTGTAGATTAAAAATTGTGGTTGGTCTATAAAAAAAGAGCCTAGGTATATTTTGTAATTGACGTAAAAGATTGAGGTAGTAAGTTAGCACCCGATGAGAAAATACACATTACATTATTTAACCTTGAGTTTCGTTTCTATGGTCTCTTATGGACAACAAATGTTCACAACAACAGACGTCGGAGATTTAATGACATTAGAGTATAGTAATTATCTAGGTCTGAACAGTGTTCAAATAGAGAATAAAACTATTGCTATGGACTTTACATCTTTATTAGATAAGCCAACCGTTGGTTTCGGTGTGGGATATACCAATTATAATTTAGATTTTCAAGATTATGACAGGTTTCGTAATTACAGTGCATTTGAAACATTACACAGTGTTGAAATATATGCTAGATATCAAAAAGCATTAGCTCATAACTGGAATTTAGATCTTGTAGTAGCTCCTTATTTATCATCAACTTTTAATAAAAAAATTACTAGCGACGATTTTGTATTTAGTTATGCTGCAAACTTTATTAAGACTTGGGATAACGACGGGCTTAAATCCACTTTAAAATTAGGAGCAGGATACGGTTCATTATTTGGTAAGCCTAACTTTTATCCTTTAGTGTCTTATTCCAAAAACGTCAATGAAAAATTTAGATTCGAAATAGGCCTACCGGTCACAGGTGTGTTTTATAAACTTAACGCGCAGAGTCATTTTGATTTTACAGCACAACCAGAATCTTTTTATGCTAATAATGCTTCTAGTTTTAGTATCGAAAATGATGAGGTCTATAATTCGAAGCTAGAATTTAAAGCGTTAAAATTAGCATTGGGCTACAAGTTTCATTTTGATGATAATTGGTCTAGCTATTTTAATATGGGGTATTTGATGGATAGTGAACTCGCAATAAACAATAACAATAATAAGATTTATGATTTTGATTCTAATGAATCACTGTCATTAAACATAGGAATTAGTTTTAATATAAATAATAAGTAAAATGAGAAAATTGAATAACAAATCAGCCATAAGATTGCTTTATTTAGGTGCCGTTTTGGCGTTGTTTTATAGTTGTAACAGCGATGATGATAGCGATACCTTAGGAAACTGGGTGAAGCGATCAACATTTAATGAAGAAGCACGAAGCAGTTCTTCTGCCTTTACCATTGGTAATATTGGGTATATGGGAACAGGATATGATGGTAGTGATTATTACAATGATTTTTGGAGTTACAATATGGATACCAATTCTTGGCAACAATTATCAGATTTTCCCGGAATTGAACGAAGTTCTGCAGTGGCATTTGTAATAGGAGAAGATGGCTATATTGGTACGGGGTACAATGGAGATTCTAATGAAGAGTTATCCGATTTTTATAAATATAATGTCGCTACAAATAGCTGGACAGCCATAGCTGATTTTGGTGGTTCAGCACGATATGGAGCTGTAGGTTTTGGATCCGATATGTATGGTTATGTGGGAACAGGTTACGATGGTAGCGACAAAAAAGACTTTTGGAAATACAATCCTATTTCCGATTCTTGGGAAGAAGTTTATGGATTTGGAGGCGATAAAAGAAGAGATGGTATCACTTTTACAATAAATAACGACGTGTATTTGGCAACAGGAATAAGTAATGGAGTATACGAAACCGATTTCTGGTCGTTTAACCTAGAAACCGAAGTTTGGACACAACACACCGATATCGATGATGATGAAGATGATTACGTCTATAGATCTAATGCTGTTGCGTTTACAATTGATGGTAAAGGCTATGTTGCATGTGGAGAATATTCTGGGAGTTTAAGTTCGGTTTATGAGTATTCACCGTCTAGTGAAAGTTGGGTAGAAAAAACAGGTTTCGAACTTTATGCAAGACGCGATGCCATCGCTTTTAATGATGGTTCTCGAGCTTTTGTAGCCTTAGGTAGAAACGGAACCTTATATCTCGATGATAATATGGAGTTCTTTCCGAATGCAGAGCAAGACGATGATGATAACTAAAACGATAAAGAATTGTTAAATTGTTTTGATTGATTGATAGGCTATTACTTTTGTGATTGATGGTAATAGCCAACCTAGAGTCAGGGTAATGTTGATATCCTACATTATTTCTGGCTCTTTTTTTTAAAATAGTAAAAGTGATGAAAAATAAATATAACTATAAGGCTGTCTTTTTAGGAATTACAATCTTATTTGTGGTGTTTTTTTATTTCCAATCAGGAGAGCTTAAAAAACCGATGAACGATGATACATCTTATGCTTTACAAGTAAAAGAACAAGATCAATTTTGGATTTATGAGGTGTATCACGACGATGCTTTATTTATCCGACAAGAATACATTCCAGCAGTAAAAGGAAGACAAGGATTTCAGTCTAAAGCAGATGCCGAAAAAATAGGAAAACTTGTCATGCAAAAACTTTCAGAAAATAAAATGCCCGTAATCAGCATAAAGGATTTAAATGCTAACGCTATACGTTTTAAGAACATTTAATAGAATCTATAAGTAGGCTATGTTAACAAAGCAGATATCTTACAAAGAGTTAATCGTACATACCTTGGTTTGGATATGCATAAGTATATTTCCTTTGCTTACGGCTTATATTGATTTGGGGGAAATACCATCCGGAATGTTTTTGAGACAGCTCATGCGTCCCATTCTGTTTTATATAAATTACTTGGTTTTTGTACCTTATATTTTATTGAAACGAAAATTATTCCTATATATTTTAGCATCAATTCTGTTCTTATTACTCTATAACTACGTCAGCGAAGAGCTCATTTCAAATACGATGAGAGCTGAGTTTAGAAATATGGGTATGTCTCCGAATAGACCAAGGGGGCCTTTTGGTATACGACACGCCATTCCTGTTGTATTTTCGTTATCTATTTTTCTATTGGGTGGGATTTTTAGTTTGGTCGTTGACTTTTATAAGCGCGATCGTTTGTCTAAGGAACTAGAAAATGAACAGAAAGACATTAAGTTGCAGTTTTTAAGAAATCAATTAAACCCTCATTTTTTGTTCAATTCCCTAAATAGTATTTATTCATTAGTAAGAAGTAAATCTGATGACGCCCCAGAAGCTGTCATTACATTATCAGAATTAATGCGCTATATGCTTTATGAAGCAGGTGATGAGCAGGTTTCTTTAGAAAAAGAAATGAATTATATTAAGCATTACATCGCTTTACAACGGCTACGGCTTAAAAACACAGAAGCTGTTAAACTTAATATAAAAGGAGATACTAGAAATTTAAAAATCTATTCTTTGTTATTAATTTCCTTTATTGAAAATGCTTTTAAATACGGTACCGACTATCAAGGGAATACTCATATCGATATAAAAATTCAAGTGGAGGGGAATAAACTGAACTTTAACGTAGAAAATATTATAGGCTTATATAGACGCGATGATAAAAACTCTGGAGTAGGTTTAGAGAATATAAAAAACCAACTTAATTACTTATATAAGAATAATCACGAGTTGATTATTGAAGAAGATAGCGCCTATTACAAAGTTCATTTAACATTAAATTTAAACGAAAATGAAGTGCATAATAATCGATGATGAGCCGCTGGCTATTGATGTCATAGAATCGTATTGCCAAGCCTTGGGTGCCGTAGAAGTAATTTGTACGTTTACTAATGCTATTGAAGCTTTAGATTTTATAAATAACAATGCTATTGATTTGGTGTTTTCAGATATTGAAATGCCTAACATCTCAGGAATAGAACTTATAAAATCACTAGAAGGTAAGATTCCCTATTTTATTTTTACAACGGCTTACCCAGAGTATGCTTTAGATGGTTTTGATTTAAATGCTGTTGATTATTTAGTAAAACCAATTCCTTTTCCAAGGTTTATAAAAGCGATTAATAGAGTAAAGGAAATCATGAAGCTAAATGAGGTAGGTATGTCCTTTAATATTGCTTCAGCAGGGGGTGAAACTCCCTCGCATGAAGACGACTTTATTTTTGTAAAATCTGAATACGAAAATGTAAAAATAGATGTTAAATCTATTAAGCACATTCAAGGTTTAAAAGATTATTTAAAAATTCATTCTGAAGGGGCAAAACCAATATTAACTTTAATGAGTTTTAAAGAAATGCAGTCTAAGTTGCCAGAACATATTTTTATAAGAGTGCATAGGTCGTATTTGGTAAATGTGAATAAAATTACTTCAATTCAAAAAAACAGAATTATAATTAAAGACGAACGAATTCCCATAGGAGAGAGTTATAAATCTATGGTTTATAGTCGCTTGAATATTTAGAGCTTAGTTTAAACCCCAAATTAAAGGCAGTACAAAATATACAATGAGCGTGACTAGAATAATTGAGATGATGTTCATCCAAATACCTTTTTTTACCATATCTTCTATATTGAGATAGCCCGATCCAAAGACCACTGCATTTGGAGGGGTTGCTACCGGTAACATAAAAGCACAAGAAGCGGCTAATGTCGCACTCACCAATAGAATGTAAGGATGAATATTGAGCCCTGCGGCTAAAGCAACCAATACAGGTAAAAGCATGGCAGTAGTTGCCATATTAGAGGTTATTTCCGTGAGGAAATTGACCGATGCGATTAAGATAAATAGTAGTACAAATACCGAAATACCAATTAATGAGGTTAGTTGGCTACCGAGCCAAGATGCTAATCCACTGACTTCAAAACCTGTTGCTAAAGCCATCCCGCCTCCAAATAGTAATAAAATACCCCAAGGTAATTTCACAGCATCAGACCATGAAATTAAGGATCCACTTTTATCTCTATTAGGGATTATAAATAAAACGATAGAGGCTATTATAGCAATGATGGTATCATCAATTTCAGGAAGCCATTTATTAAGAATAAATCCTCTACTAATCCATGCGATTGCTGCTAATGAAAATATAGAGAGAATCACTTTTTCTTCATAAGACATGTGCCTTAAGGCTTTCAGCTGGTTTTCAATTTCTTTTTGACCTCCAGGAAATACTGTTTGTTCAAATTTGAAGGCAAATCGGGTTAAATAAATCCAACAAATAATTAATAAAATGATACTTATAGGAAAGCCAAAGATAAACCATTGTGAAAATGTAATCTCTGTGTGATAGGTGCTTTCTACTACACCAGCTAACACTAAATTTGGTGGTGTCCCAATAAGTGTTGCCATGCCTCCTATGGAAGCACTATAAGCAATAGCTAACATTAAAGCTTTTCCAAATATTAAATTCTCATTGGGTTTAGTATTAGGATTGTCTTGAAGTTGTAAAACAATGGCAATTCCTACAGGTAAAATCATAACGGCTGTGGCTGTATTAGAAATCCACATAGATAATAAGGCGGTTGCCACCATAAACCCGAGGATAATTCTTCTGACATTGATGCCTACTATTTTTATGATGTTTAGGGCAATGCGTTTATGTAAATTCCATTTTTCTATGGCAATGGCTAGAATGAATCCACCTAAAAAAAGGAAAATGTATTTGTGGCCATAGGAAGCTGTAGTTTCAGTTATCGAAATACCTCCAGACAAAGGAAACAACACTATGGGCACAATGCTGTTACTGGTATAGCTATAGCTTCAGTAATCCACCAAATGGCAATCTAAACTGTTGCAGCCAAAATAGCATTAGCCTCGTCGTTTAGACCTTCAGGATGAAAGAAAAACTTTATGAGTATAAAGAGAAGTGGACCTAAAACGAGTCCTATATAGTGTTTGGTCGATTCCATTAGTTTTTAAAACAGATGGTTAGTATTATTTAAGGTACTAATTTTCTTATATTTTATGGAATCTCTTTTTATGGTGAAATTCTAGCTGAAAGGTATTGTTTTATCTTGATTTGACAACTTTAGATATGGATCAAATGGTGTGATTTTTTCTGCTTTTATGACTTAAGTATTTGAAATACAGGTGAAAAAAAAGATGATTTTTTGAGTTTAATGCGAATAATCATTATTTAAGTTGTTTCTTGTACCTCCCCAAATTTACTAAAAATGAAAATCTATTATCTTACAGCATTGGCTGTGGCCTTTTGTTATACAATTAAAGCCCAAGATCTGTCAACTACTATGCACATAAGTGCTGGTACAACCGCTGTTGTGTCATCGGGCACTACACTTTCTGCATCGGAAGTAAACCTTAAATCCACATCAAACAGCTTTGCTTGCTTGTTTCTAAACGAAGGTTTAGAGGCTTCTACAGTGGTGAATTATGATCGTTATGTTAATGTTATTGGTATGTCCGGACAAAATGGAGGTAACGATTTAATTTCGTTACCAGTAAAGACAACAGCAGACGCTACGTTTTCCGATTTCTTAGCTTACACAGACGGAACCAATGCGAATTCCGTTATTATACCAAATGCACCGTCTCTTCCAACGCTATTTGCTTTTGGGCCTTATAACAACGTTAATCAATCCTACACAAATTATAATACCGCTGTAGATGGAGGTGCTATCCTTAAAAGAGGTGTTGGTTATAGAGCTGCAAGTTATAGTGGCCAAACCGTTCGATTTACGGGTGAGGTATCTATGGTATCGGAATCTGTTGAGATTTCTACAGCTAATAATAGTTGGAACTTAGTAGGTAATCCTTATCCAACATTTATTGATTCTCAAGCTTTTTTAACTGCAAATTCTGCTGTGTTAGATCCTAATTCAGTAGCCATTTATGCTTATAATAGTGGTACAAATATGGCTGGAGGCCCTGGGACCTTTGGGAACTTTACAATTATTAATGGTTTAACTAATACGGATGTCAATATTGCACCAGGTCAAGGGTTCTTAGTCGCAAATGACCCTGTTGATTCTACAAATCAGCTAAGTTTCACTACAGCCATGCGAACCAAAGATGGTACAGATGACTTTATATTAGGTAGAGATGCCAGTCAAAATCAAATGTTACGGTTGCAAGTTGAAAATGACACGGAAAATTTTGCTACAGAAATTTATTTTAATGCAAATTCAACCTTAGGTTTAGATCCTGGATATGATGCTGCACTCTACAATGGTGTGGGGTATAATTTGGTGTTATATTCTCATTTGGTAGAAAATAACCTTGGTAAAAATATGGCTATCCAAAGCCTTGACCTTAATAATCAAAATGATATTAGTATCCCTTTAGGAGTAAAAGTAGCAGAAGGACAGCAAATTACATTTAGTATTGAATTGTCTACATTGTCAGATGAGGTTGAGGTTTATTTAGAAGATAACCAAACCAATACGTTTACCTTGTTGAATACTAATAACTATTCATTTACTGCAAATACAGCTATTTCTGGTACTGGACGATTCTACCTTAGAGTTGAAAATAGTGCATTATCAACTATAGATCTAAATAGCAAAAGCTTACAAATCTTTGCAAACGAGCAAACGCTTTTTATTAATGGACAACTTTTGGCAGATACAGAAGTCTCGGTTTATGATATTCAAGGGCGTTTAGTTTTTTCTTCTTCCTTAGCCGGAAAATCTGAGATAAACACCATAAATGCCGCGAGTTTAAGTCAAGGCGTCTATGTGGTTAAGTTAAAAAATGCAGAACAACAGCAAACAAAGAAAGTGATTTTTAAATAAGTTTTACGGCACTGTTTTACACATTTAAGTATTGTACGATGGTATGATACGACAAGATATTTGTAATACGGTAGTTTTCTTATTTAAATTAAAAAACACATAAAAGTGCTCTTTTTAAGACCACTTTAAATTGGTCCTACACCATTAATCATTACTCAAAATTTTAATAAAAACATTCATCGTCAGGATGAATCCCAATCATTTACCCCAAATATTCATTAACCACAGAACCCCAAATTTATGAAACATTTTAAAATTTTACTTTTTAGTATATTACTTACCGTTACCGGATGGTCCACTGCGCAAGTAGGAATCGGTACCATAGAACCAGATCCTTCATCACTGTTAGATTTACAATCAAATTCTCAAGGATTGTTAGCACCGCGAATGACAACCTTAGAACGCAACGCCATTTCAAGTCCAGCTGAAAGCTTATTAGTTTTTGATACGGACTTAGATGCCTTTTATTATTATAATGCCACAACTAGCGCTTGGGTGGAACTAGCAAATAATACCACTGCTAAACGAAACAATTATAAACTGATAAAATCAGCGTCAGATTTAGCAACCGAATTAGTTGATGGCGGAGGATCTAGTTATAAATTAGAAGAAAGCACCTATTATGAAATCAACGGAACAATTACGTTATCAAATCCTATTGATTTAAATAACGCCTACATTTCTGGTCTAGATGCCAATGAAGATGTCCTCTCTGCAACAGGAGTTGTTTTTAAAGGTAGTACTGGTGGAGGTATTAGAAATGTAACCCTAAAAGGAACTAAAGCTTTCGAAATTACAGGGCCAGGACTTACAAGTAGTGAGGTTCTTTTAGTTCAAAATATAGTAGTAGATGGTATGACTAGTGTAGGAACAATTTCAGGCTTAGGTATTTATTTTGGTAATATTAATCAATTTATAAATAACTCGGATGGAATTACCTATTCTAATATTGGTAATTTATTATTAAATACTCAAGCATGGATGAGTAGTAATAATGGTACGTTTGAAACATTTTCTGGTAACTTCGGGTTAATAGAAAAAGTGAGTGGTTTTAGTACTGTAGATGGTTCAGATGTTGTAATGGACGTTAGTGATACGGGTCTTAATGTAGGTACTGGTGTTATAGAAGGAACCGTGTTTTCTGGTACAACATCTAATCCTTCGGGCTATATTAATGGCTATACAATAGATTCGTATGATGGTTATAATTTCAGTACCGCATGGGAAGTCGATGCACCTGGTATTCCAAGGGAAAGTGATGATGTCGTTACAGCGAATTTATATTACGATGAAGCAAGTTCATATGGTGTCATTAATGTTTTGAACTCAACTCCTTTTAAATTACCGGTTAACACAAAAGCGATTAGGCTTTTTAGAACAGCAGAAGGGACAGGTGGAGATGCTGAAAATCGAATCATTTATGAAGGAGAAAAAGCAAGGGCTTTAAATGTGTTTGCTTCAATATCGTTTACAACAACTGATGGTACTCAATTTGCGTTTTCAATTTATAAAAATGGAAGTAAAGTGACAGGAACAGAAGCCATTGTTAATGTATTAAATATTAATGAAAGACAATCGGTTTCTGTAATTGGTACTGTCACAGTTGAAAAAAACGATTACATTGAGCTATATGTTCGAAAAACATCGACTAACAATGAACAGATCTTAATTTCGTCTTATAACTTAATAGTGAACTAAGTTTATGTTTTAATAATAATGTAAAGCCTTCGATAATACATGTCGAAGGCTTTTTTGTTGACTTAGCTTTGAAATACCAAAGTACAAGTCAAGGCAAGATTTGTGTTTTTTTAAAGACCAAAAAGACAATTTTAAAGTTTTTATGAAGGGAAGCGCTGTACTAAGATTTCCGTAATTAAAACGCATTGTTAAATTAATGCTAAATGTTTAGTTTTAGGTGGTTTATGTGGTTTTTGGAGATCCATAATTGCATTTTGATTCGTAAATTTGATAACAATTAGGACGAACATAACGCGCAGAAATCATGAATAAAAAAGAGGTAACCTTAGTTGAAAAGACGTAGTCGATTGGCATTTATTGAAGGCATTTTGCAATAGGAAAGCCAATTGCTATTTTGTTTAAAATACATTAAAACTAAGAAAAGACTTGAGGGAAAATGATGGCTAAAGCATGATGATTTAGTTGCAAATGTATTTATCAATCATATAAGTTGTTATGGGCTTAAGCGTTTTTCCTGTTTCAGGGTGTAGTCCTAAAGCTGTAAAATAGTCTATTGTTTTATCTTTATTTTTTCCATACCAGACCTTCACATGGCCTTGGTTATCAAAAAAAGGATAATCACAAGACGGTTCAATTTTCTTAAAAGACGTGATTCGCTCCTTTTTAAATAGCTTTAATTGGTTGAGCTTATAGGTCTCGGTATCAAAATCAACCTCTACATAATGGTTCTCTTGCCAAACCATCCAACGTTGTTTGGTTACTGAGTTAACTATATATATGCCAATAATTACAATTATGACTATACTGATAGTGCGTTTGTGTTTATTGAAAAAGGATCTCGTTTTAGTAACATTATCTGTTATTTCTGTAGGATGCTGTTTTATAAAGTCAGAAAAACTAGAAAAACCCAAAAAATGACTCAGCGATGTTGCGGCATGGGCTTTAATATGAATGCGTTCTTCTGGATGATTCATTAGTTTATTGTAATGATCACGTAATACACGTTCACCATAAGGTTCCTTACTGTCTTCTACGATATAATCAGAAAGGTAAATGGACAGGTGGGTTACCTTATGAGATTGGGTTTCTTTTTCTGCTTTTTTAAATGCTTCTTCCAGTAGTTTTCTATGCATATCAGTCAGTTAGTTGTGTTGTAAAATTAGTGAAATCACTTGGAATTTTTATGGAATTTCTTTTCCAAAAGGTTTCCAATCCCTTTCCATAGTTTTTAAGCATATCGCTTTTTATTTGTTTTAGAATTGAAATCAACCTTACGCATATAAGGTGCGCTAGCTTCAATTTAGCATTGAAGACATGATGTAAATAGATACTGTATTTGGGAAGGTACAGTGCGTTTTACTTCTGGTCTTCATACTTCCCAAAACAGAGGTTTCTACCTCAAACTTTAGTAGGTGTTGCCGTGCAACAAAGCATTCTGAGATCATCTCGGAAGGCAACACTAGTGTTCAATTTTAAAACTTATAAAAAATGAAAAAAGTAACTGTAATTATGTTGACCGTTGTTCTTAATGTGGTTTTATTTTCTTGTAATCCAGAGCTTTTGGTAGACGAAGCCGTACCGCAAGCCTGTTGTGGAGAAGGAGGTGAGATTCCGCCACCACCACCGCCGCCACCAACAAACAATGGATAAGTAATATTTTGTTATTACTTTAGAGGAATGAAACGAAGCAAAACGTCATTCCTTTTTTTTTTAATGTACTTAGCTTGGTCCTATTAGCAAGTATTCAGACTGCTTTTGCCCAAGTATCGCAGGATAGTTTAAACTATTATAGTGCATTGGCAGTACAACCTCAAAGTGCTTCAGATTTATTTAAAGCAGATCACTATTTCCATAAGGGGTATCAAAAGGCCTTAGAGCGTGGAGATCTGGCAAATGCAAGTCACCATTTATATTATATGGCGAGTATTGCCTATAAAAAAGGAGAGTATAATGCAAGTGAGGCAACAGCAGTTGATGGGGTTAAACTCTTAGATCAAATGCCGAATTCATCTTATCGGGAGTCTTTAAGGAAAAGTTTCTATAATCTTTTGGGCTTAATGTATGCAACGCAAAAGAATAAACAAAAAGCCTTAGAGTTGTATAACAATGCATTTAAAATTGCAGAATCTCCTTCTGATAGTGCTAAACTTTATAATAATTTAGCACTTGTGTATCGGAAGTTTGATGACCTTGCTAATGCTAAAAAGGAAATACTTAAAGCCAATCACCTTATTCCAAGAATTAAAGATACCATTACGCAGGCACTCATTCTCGATAATTACGGTGTTATAGAATCGCTATTACAAAATGCTAATGGCCTCGCTTTTATAAATAAGGCCTTAGAATTAAGAAAAGCGGTCAATGACACATCTACCATTTACACAAGTTATTTGCATTTAGCAGATCACTATTTTAGAGCAAATAACGAAAAGGCATCTAAAACTTATGCCTTAAAATCTCTTGAACTTGCTCAAGTCTTAAATTCGGCATCCTATAAAAATAAGGCGTTGGGCTTATTAGTCAATTTAAGCGACGATAGTTTTGCTAGAGCCTATAAAACCTTAAATGATAGTATTTATAATTCAGAAAAAGAGAGTTTAAATACTTATGCCTTAATGAAATATGATTACTCAGAATATAAGCGAAAAGCTTTGGAAAGTCAACTAGCCAAAGAACAGCAAGAATCTCGCACCATCTATGCCATGTTAATAGCTGTACTTATTGCCGTATCATCGGTATTTTTATATATTGTACTTAGGTCAAAACATAAAAAAGAAAAATTACAGCAGGTGTTTAATACGGAATCTCGCATCTCAAAAGAAATTCACGATGAAATTGCAAGTGATGTCTTTCAGGTGATGACCAAATTAGAGCATAAAACCGTTGAGCATAATGACCTTAAAACAGAACTTTATAATTTATATCATAAAACACGTGATATCTCTAAAAAACATAGCATTTTAAATACTGATTATCCATTTATAGACTACCTAGAAGAATTATTGGAGAGTTTTAATGATACCCATACCAATGTAATTATTAAAGGACTTTCTAATATCGCTTGGGATACCATGCCTCAGTTAACCCAGTTCACCATATATAGGGTTTTGCAAGAGTTATTAATCAACATGAAAAAGCATAGTGGAGCGTCCATAGTGGTGATTATGTTTGTAAAAGACAACAAGCGTATTCAAATTAATTACAGTGATAATGGTGTTGGAGGTCCGTTTAAAAAAGGCATTGGACTTCAAAATACGGAAAACCGTATTCAATCTATTAATGGAACTATTACTTTTGTAACAGATGCTAATAAAGGGTTTAAAGTCCATATAATTGTGTAGTAATGTTTAAGAACGTTTTAATTAATGAAGATCATGATGCTATTCTTGCTAATATCACCAAGATATTAAGCGATTTAAAGGTAGCGTCTATTGAAGCTTCTCAATATTGTGATGAAGCATATTTGAAACTAAAGAAAGCCGAGTTAGAAGGTCTTAATTTTGATTTACTCATCACCGATTTATCCTTTAAAAAAGATCATAGAGTCACAACTTTAGCATCTGGTGAGATGCTCATTGCAAAGTTACGTACAGAGTTTCCAGAGTTGCCCATTATCGTGTATTCTATGAAAGACCAACTTCAAAAAATACGCAGTCTACTTAATACCTATCATATTAATGGTTATGTGTGTAAAGATCGCAAAGGGAGTGTTGAACTAACTGAAGCTATACGTACGGTCTATGCTAAAAAAGTCTATGTCTCTCCACAAGTCCAAAAAGCATTGAGTCCAAAATCCCAATTAGAGATTGATGATTTTGACATTACCTTACTAACACTATTATCTCAAGGGCGATCGCAAGACGAGATAAGTAATCATTTGAAATCAAAAGGGGTTACACCAAATAGTTTAAGCACTATTGAAAAACGTCTCAACAAACTTCGCGAACAATTTAAAGCCAACAATGCCATCCATTTGGTAGCAATTACCAAAGATCTAGGAGTCATTTAGTAACAGCATTAACAATTAAAATCCAGTACTTTTTTTCATTATTTTATTTTAGGGAATACTATAAAAGGAAGGGTATCTGGTAAAAAGGCAATTAAACTAATTGCCTTTTTTTTGTGCGTAAACTAGTCAATATAGTATAGATACGGTTGGGGTTTGAGGCTTGTAAAAAAAACAGTAACGTATCTAATAACAATTGTCTTTAATCCACATATACAATAGTAATGAGTCGTGTGATATGTGAGTTCTTAGAAAGAGAGACTAAGCATTTTTATGGAATTCGCAATAGGATTTCGGGTAGCACTTATAATTTTTTAATTTTTATGGTGTTTTGCAATAGAAATTTAAAAAAATATTGAAAAATCGCTTATTTTATTGTAAATCTTTTAAAACGAGTGAGTTATGATTTTTAATATTTTTTATATGTTTGAAAACTAGTTATTTAGTAAATTAAATATTTACGACCTATAAGATCCGGAATTATAGTCAACTAGTTGTAACCAATATGATATTGGTAGTAATCCCTTATTTACCAACAAACCCAAAATCGTTTTGGGTGTTTAACCAGATATGTTACAACTTTATTAAGCCATAAGTTATACATATCCTAAATCTTTTTATGATGGCTAAAAATAATTCATTTATTAGACTCGAAGGGACCTTGGATGGGTTAACCTTTTTTAGACAGAATGGTAAAAGCTTTGTAAAAACGCAAACTCGTGTAAGCAAAAGTCGTATTCTTAACGATCCCGCTTATAAGCGTACCCGTGAGAATATGCAAGAGTTTGGTGGAGCAGCGCGTTGTTGCAAAGCATTTAGAAGCAGTTTCGCTACCATAGCACGTTTGGTTGGAGATGCCTATGTTAGTTCCAGAATTACAGGAAAGATGCGTGGTATTTTACCAAATGGTGACGGACTAAGAGGGGAGCGTACTATTAACTTGGTAGATAATGCAGCCGCATTAGTAGACTTAAATTTTAATGTAAAAAAGCCTTTTGATAGTCATTTTAATGCTCCCTCAGTCGGACCAGAGATTAACGCTAGCCGTGATACGGTGACCTGGTCTATTCCAGATTTTAATACCGATAGGTATATTCAAAAACCCGAAGGAGCAACCCATTGTAAGTTAGCTTTGGCGGCAGGCTATACCAGTAATTATGAATGGGTACCAGAATCAAAAGGCTACAAACCTATAGAGGTTACACCAAATGGTGTCGGTAATGTGGCTTATAGTCAGGCTATTCCTCTAACAGGCATGGTGGGGACTGATACTGATTTAACTGTAGATTTAACAGAACATGCGCCAATACCTGTAACAACGGCCTTATTTGTAGGTATAGCAATTGTGTTTTATCAAGAGGTTAATGGTCAACTTTTTGAGTTTTCTCAAGGCCATTGCATGAAAATTGCAACAGCTAAATAACGCTTAGTTCGTAGTTAACTGTTAGCAATTGGCTTTCAGTTTATATATCCCGCATTGGTTCTGCCTTTGCGGGATTTTTTTTCTTTTATAGGTTTTCAATATTGTTAAAAGTCTTTTTAACAATTCATTTCATTAGAAATAGAAATGATTTAGAACAGGTTTTTATGCAGCTTTAGGTATTAACTAGTAAGCGTCGAATGCTATTATAAGTGATGGCATTATGGCATTGTGCAGAGGTGACTAAGAAGGAGGGAGTGAATGCTCTATTTTTTAGCGATTACGGTTTTCCGTAAGAATGAATGATTAGATTTATATACATTTGTTAGAAATTTATAAACAAGCCTTAAAGGATGCAAATCACGATAATGGGTCTGATACTTGGGGCTTTTTTAAAAACAAATAGGTGATTAACGGATGAAAAAACTGCTTTTTATAAGTTTATGTATTACATTAATTAGCTTTTCTAAGACGACTAATAAGTTAATATCATCAGATAAAAACACCCTAAAGCTCATCACTTGGAACATCCAAGACCTAGGTCAAACTAAAAACGCGGAAGAAATCGCCTTCATAGTAGAGGTTTTAAAAGATTTTGATATTGTTGCCATCCAAGAAGTCGTTGCTAAACACCCTGCTGGCGCGCAAAAAGTAGCTCAAATAGCTGACGAATTAAATAGAAAAGGTGCTAAATGGGATTATAGAATAAGTGATCCCACAAAAAGTCCTTCTGTTTATATGAGCGAGCGCTATGCCTTTTTATGGAAAACAAGCAAAATAGATATACAAGGTCGTGCTTACTTAGATAAGGAGTTAGCCGAAGAACTTGTTAGAGAACCATATATCGCTGAATTTAAGATGAAACACACAGGGTATAAGTTTCATGTGGTCAATTTTCACTCACGGAAACACGACGATAATCCAGAATTAGAAATCTGTCATTTTAAAAATTATCAAGAACGATTAAATACAGACAAGCTAATCATAGCAGGTGACTTTAATCTGAATAACGAGCATATTGTATGGAACGATTTATACAAGCAAGGTTTTAAAGCTGCTGTAACAAACCAAAAAACAACTTTAAAACGCAAATGTAGTAATGGTAATTATCTAAGCCATGCCATAGATAATATTTACCATTCAAACCAGGTTATAACTATTAATTCAGGTGTTATTGATGTGGTTCAAAACTGTGAGAACCTTGCCACAGCAAGAGGTGTTTCTGATCATCTGCCTGTTTTTTTAGAATTTAAGTTTCAAAATAAGAATAATGACTAACTTTTAAAAAGTATTAATGTTTTAGACAATAGACATAAAAAACATGTAAAAAAAACAATTATTGTTATATGCGACGCTTTAGAAATATATGTCTGCTTTTGCTACCCTATATCATAATGGTAGTAATAAATGAATCTTACCGTTCTTTAATAACCGAAAAACCCTATAGTGCTTATGGGTTCACCGCGATAAACTCAGATCTTAAAAGTCCTCACAAGTGTAGTTGGATAGCACATAGCAATACGAGTTATTGTAAGCAACATCATGTTAAGTTTTTAAAAGATTATTTCCATATTACTGATAAAATATATTTTGGTGCCATTCAAGCCTTACATTCTACAGGAAATTATGGGGCTGCTAATATTATGTTTTTAGTCATACTTTTTCCTCTTATAATGTGGTATTCACTCATAAAGATTATAGACTACACCATCGCAATTAGAAAATTAAAAAAACAGCAAAAATTAATAAAATGAGTAAGATCGATTCTTTAATAGATGGGATGATTTATATAGGTGGTAATTTATATATTTATTGTACTGATTTTACCATAAACCTAGCAAATCTCACAGGGACATCATACTACGAAATCAATTTCTTTTTCTTTTGTGTATTATTTCCGTTTTTATTGGTGGTTTTGCCTATAATGGCGCTTATTTTAAGATTTAGACTTAAACAATTATCTAGGATGTATAAATAAGCAATTAACAATTAGAAAATAGTACTGTTAATTGTTATTATATCACGTTTATGTTATTATAATTATTGAATACGGTTTACCGTAATCAAATGATATTTTAATTATTTAGCTTTATAATTTAAGATAAAACTGAATAATTTTACAGTGAAAGTGCTATCATATTTAATCAAACATAAAACCTTTATTTTTCATGAAAAATGTAATCACATTAATAATTTTAATATTTACAACATTAACCGTGAGTGCCCAAATAGGAGTATCTAAATCTAAGATAATTCAAAATAACAGTGACTACATATTAGATGTTACAGAAGATGGAATTGAATATATCACCTATGTTGTAGAATTTGATAATTATGATAGACGTGTAGCATGTTATCTTACAAATAAAGAAGATGATGAAGAGCAAATATGCTATCGTGTGGCATATATAGAGCCTAGTTCAGAAACCAATAATTGGGTGAGATACTTTAATAATGAAAATTTTATAAAATTAGAGGGTATGACCTGGAAAGATTACGAGCATTCAATGCTATACGAAGTTGTAGTGAAAGATGGTAGTTGTTTGGTTATAAAATCTTATGACGAAAAACTTTAACTTTCAATACTAGAGCTTTTAAAAAAACAACCAAAAAACCATGGGACTACTTAACAAAATACTAGGCAACGCTAGCCAAGCTTCAACAGAGCAACAGGGAGTAAAGTAGAGTACAAGTCCATGCCTTATAAAAGTATATCACGATTCTCTTTAGAAACCTCAGGAACTTTCGATTTAGATGCCGAACTCAAAATCTGGATCTCTAGCGAAAATATCCCATCCGTAAGCAAAAAGTTTAATAAAAGTATCGATGTCTATGAAGTGCAAAAGTATTTAGCCGAAAAAGTGATGTAACCATTTATTGCAACAAACAGATTTTAAACTTACATTTAAAGCTCTAAAAATGACACCAAATTAATGGCCAAAAAAGCAACAACTAAAAAAACAAAATCCATAGAAGAAACCCTTTGGGATTCTGCCAATAAATTAAGAGGAACCGTAGAATCCTCAGAATACAAACACGTCGTTCTAGGCTTAATATTCCTAAAATTCGCCAGCGATAAATTCCAGAAACGCCGTCAAGAACTCATAGACGATGGCAAAGAAAAGTTTATCGACATGGTGGAATTCTACGCGCAAAATAATGTGTTCTATTTAACTGAGGAGTCGCGTTGGAGCTACATCATCGCCAACGCCAAACAAGACGACATTGCACTAAAAATAGATACCGCTTTATACACCGTAGAAAAAAATAATCCATCACTTAAAGGCGCCTTACCAGACAATTACTTTTCGCGCCTAAATATGGACGTTAGTAAACTAGCCGCCTTACTAGACACCATAAACAATATAGACACCCTAAAAGACCAACAACAAGATATCGTTGGGCGTGTGTACGAGTATTTTTTAAGCAAGTTTGCTATTGCAGAAGGTAAAGGAAAAGGCGAATTCTACACCCCAAAAAGTATTGTAAATCTTATAGCAGAACTCATAGAACCTTACAAAGGGAAGATTTACGATCCTGCCTGTGGTTCTGGTGGTATGTTTGTACAGTCTATGAAATTTATAGACAGCCACAACGGTAATAAAAAAGACGTTTCTATTTACGGACAAGAATACACATCTACCACTTACAAGCTAGCAAAAATGAACCTGGCCATACGTGGTATATCGGCCAATTTAGGCGATGTACCCGCAGATACCTTTGCCAAAGACCAACACCCAGATTTAAAGGCAGATTATATCATGGCAAATCCACCCTTTAACCAAAAAGCATGGCGAGCCACAGACGAGTTATTAGACGACCCACGTTGGCGAGGTTACGAGGTACCACAAACAGGAAATGCCAATTACGGTTGGATTCTTAATATGGTCTCTAAACTCTCAGAAAACGGAGTGGCTGGTTTTATACTAGCCAATGGCGCATTATCTGGTGGAGGCACCGAATACGAAATCCGTAAAAAACTCATTGAAAATAAACTGGTAGAAGCTATTTTGGTGTTGCCTCAAAATATGTTCTATACCACAAACATTTCGGTAACCATTTGGATTTTAAACAACAATAAAAAAGAAAGGCAAGTAAAACTAAATAATGTAGATAAAAACTATAGAAACAGAGAAAACGAAATTCTATTTTTTGATTTAAGAGAAACAGGTGTTCCTTTTGAAAAGAAGTTTATTCAGTTTAGTACTGATAATATTAAAAATATTGCCAAAACTTTACATAATTGGCAACAAAAGGATTCCCCTCTTGAGAGGGGTGCCAAAGGCGGGGAGTGTTATGAAAACATCCCAGAATTCTGCTACTCAGCATCACTAGATGAAGTCCGTAAAAAAGATTATTCCTTAGTGCCAAGTAAATACATAGAATTTGTAAACCGTGACGAAAACATCAATTTTGAGGAGAAGATGCAAACCCTACAAGCGGAATTTGCAGACTTGTTAAAAGACGAAGCACAATCCAAAACCGAATTATTAAACGTGTTTAAAGAATTAGGTTATGAAATCAAATTATAGAAAAATAGGTGATTTCATTAAGTTAGTTGATGAACGAAATAAAGATTTAAAAGTTACAAAACTTTTAGGTTTAAGTATTTCTAAACAATTTATTCCATCTGTAGCAAATACAATTGGAACAAATATGAAAAACTACAAAATCATTCGTAAAAATCAATTTGCTTGTAGTACAATGCAAGTGCGTAGAGATAAAAAAATGCCAGTTGCTCTATTACAAGATTTTGACGAGGCTATTATTTCACAAGCTTATCCTGTTTTTGAAGTTGTAGATGAAAGCATTCTGAATCCAGAATATCTAATGATGTGGTTTTCACGTTCAGAGTTTGATAGACATGCTTGTTTTTTAGCAGTTGGTGGCGTACGTGGAAGCTTAGAATGGGAAGATTTTTTAGAAATGCCAATTCCAATCCCATCCATAGAAAAACAAAACGAAATAGTAGCAGAATACAACACCATCGTCAACCGTATAAAACTCAACCAAACCCTAAACCAAAAACTAGAAGACACCGCACAAGCCTTGTATAAACATTGGTTTGTGGATTTCAACTTTCCAATTACAAAGGAAAGTTGTCCCGAACTTGTTTCGGGATCACCAGAATTAGAAGGTAAACCGTATAAATCTTCTGGTGGTGAGATGGTTTATAATGAGGAATTGGATAAGGAGATTCCTTTGGGTTGGGATAGTGGCAAGTTAGATAAATATGTTACACTAAGTCAAGGTCAAGTAATTAATGCAAAAACTAGATACTTGGTAGTTAAAAATGGTTTGCCTCTTTTGAAGATTACAGATTTGTTTAATGATACAGCAACAATGTTTATTGACCCTGAAAAAGTTAATAAAAAAAATCTAGCTACTAAAGAGGATTTGATTTATACAAGAACCGGACAAGTAGGCTATATTTTCAGAAATAAGGAGGGAGTAGTCTATAATAACTGTTTTAAAGTTAATCCGATTGAAGGTTATTTGTCGAAAGAATTTATTTACTGGTATTTAAAAGACGAGAATACAAGGAGGTTAATGATTGATTTAGCGTCTGGTTCTGCGCAGCCAGATTTGACACATTCAGCATTCTTTAGTGTTTCTATTCTTTGTCCAGTAGTTAAAATACAAGATGATTTTTCTAAAATATCTTTAACTATTGTGAAAAACATAGATGAAAAACATCAATTAAATTTAAAATTAGAAACTTTTAAAAATATTATCCTTTCCAAAATGTCAAAAACAGAAACTAAAACAGCAGTAGTTTAAAAAATGGTTTCTAATACTAAAATAAATAAAATAGGAGAAGCTATTGCTGCAAGAGGTGGAGAAATTACACCAGAGGAGCTGGAGTTATTACAAGAGTTTAGAACATCGTTTTCTAAACCATTAGTTAATGTGTTTAATACAATGCGAGAATTGGCAGATACCGTACACCAATCTAGTATTCTAGCCTTTAGGTTGAAGCGTATAGACACTATAATTAATAAACTTGGTCGAGAAAAAGGTATGGACTTAAGCAGAATGGGAGATATTGGTGGTATACGCTGTATTTTTTATAATGATGCCGAAGTCTACAAAGCAAAAGACCTTATAGAAAAGGCTTTTGAAACTGGTGGGAAAACAAGAGATTATATAAACGATAGAAAACGAGATATTGGTTATAAAGGCATTCACGTCTATGTAAAAGACCCAATTTCTAAACGTCGTATAGAAATACAATTACGTACAATAGACCATCATAATTGGGCGACGCTTATTGAAATTACAGATTTATTATATGGTTTAAGACTTAAAGAACTCGGTTTTAAATCGGATGAGAAATTCGGAAGATTTCACGCCTTAATGTCTAGCGATAAACAATTAGAAAAAGAAGAAGCCAACTTAATATATGAAGTGCTAGCAGAACGAGATTTTATATCCGTTTTAAGTAAAACCTTTAGAAAAAATAACGCTGAAGTTAAAAAACGATGGGCTAGTGAAGATAAAAATAATTCATTCTTTTTAATAGAAGCTTCAAAAACAAAAATTCCAACACTAAAATCTTTTGAAACATTTGATGAAGCAGAACAAGCTTATTTTGAACGTTACAAAGAAAACCAGTCTGCTGAAATAGTTTTAACATCAATTAAAAAACCAAATTTTAAACAGATAAGTGTAGCTTATGCAAATTATATATTATCCTATCATACGTTTACAAGTGATATAATGCCAATACTGCAAGAGTTGGCAATAGAGGCATTAGAAGATAAAAAGATTATAAAATTTATAAAAATTTTTAAGACCTATGAAGATTTAGTAGCTAATCTAATTTTAGATATTATTGCAGAAAGTGCAGACCTTGTTCTTAACAAAATGGAAAGGAATAAGGTGATTATTGGTCGCACAAAAAAAATGGATAAGTTGCAAGAAAGACAATTAGCAAAAAAAATACAGCTAAAAATTAATGAATTTAAGAGGTCACACAATATGTTTATTAAAGAGTTAGAAATATATATACCCAAGTATTTTTTCAGAAAAACAATTGTGCAAAACTTTCTAAAAAAACACAATAATAGAATTCAAAAAATTATGAAGAGTAAGCAAGTAGAGTTTGTTAATTTAATAAAAGAATAGATAATTATGCAAACACAACAACAAGCCTTTTTAATAGAAGAAATTTGGTTACTCACGTTTGGTGGTGCCTTTCAGCATGCAGGTATATATAAACCTAAAACCAAAGAAAAAGAGCGTACTCAGTTTAGAACAAAGCTTAAAGGATATATAGAAAATATAATTCTATCAGATTACAAAACCCAAGTTGTCAACCACAAAACACATTTAGAAAACATACAATCTATTTGCAGGTTTACAGAAAGCTTTAGCAATATTTTAAAAGCACCCATAAACATTGGTATCAGTCAAAAATTACTAAACTTAGCTTTAAAATACTATTGGTGTTTAGGAGTCATACCAGAGCCACCACATTGTCCTATTGATAGACTTATTCAACAAAAACTTTACAAACAACCACTAGTAAATTGGACACAACTTAATTGTGTAGAAACCTACATGCAAATCATAAATGATATTAGTGTATTAGCTAAAAAAAATAAGCAAAGTATAGCACATTGGGAATTGGTTAATTTTGATAGAAGATTAATACTATGAGCAAATTCACAGAAGCACAACTAGAAAACGTTTTTATAGACTTATTAGGGAACCAAGGGATTCCGCATGTTTTAGGTAATACCATAGCGCGTCAACAAAACGAGGTACTCATTAAAGCAGATATTAAAAACTACCTTAAAAGCCAATATGCAACAGACAACCTAACCGATAACGAGATACAGACTATCATTAGAAAGTTAGAGGTCTTTAGTGCTTCTGATCTATATGAATCTAATAAGCAAATCATGAAATTGGTTTGCAATGGCTTTCAACTAGAACGCGAAGATCGTTCTAAAAAAGACCTATACATTCATCTTATAGATTATTCAGTTTTAGATAACAACATATACAAAATAGTAAACCAATTAGAGATTTATGGCTATGAAAAGCGTATTCCAGATGGTATTTTATACATCAATGGTTTGCCTTTAGTAGTCTTTGAGTTTAAAACCGCTATTCGCGAAAACACAACCATTCACGATGCTTATGTGCAATTAACAACACGTTATCGAAGGGATATTCCAGAACTCTTTAAATACAATGCCTTTTGTGTCATTAGCGATGGTGTAAATAGTAAAATGGGCTCATTTTTCTCAAATTATGAGTTCTATTATGCCTGGCGAAAAGTCTTAGGCTTAGACAAAGAAGTCGATGGTATCAATGCTATGTACACCATGATACAAGGTTTGTTTAATAAAAAAAGATTACGAGAAGTGATCCATCACTTTATGTACTTTCCAGATTCTAATAAACACGAATTAAAAATAGTCTGTCGCTATCCACAATACTATGCCGCAACAAAACTTTTAGAAAATATAAAACAGCACCAAAAACCTAAAGGCGACGGAAAAGGAGGAACGTATTTTGGAGCCACGGGTTGTGGTAAAAGTTATACCATGTTGTTTTTATCGCGGCTATTAATGCGGAGTCCACATTTTAAAAGTCCAACCATAATTATAATTACAGACAGAACCGATTTAGATGATCAATTATCCAGTCAGTTTACCAATGCCAAATCCTATATTGGGGATAATACTATAGTTAGTGTAGAAAGTAGAAAGGAACTAAAACAATTATTAAAAGGAAGAAAAAGTGGCGGGGTGTTTTTAACCACCATCCATAAATTCACAGAAGATTTAGAGCAACTTACAGAGCGTACTAATGTTATTTGTATTTCAGATGAAGCCCATAGAAGTCAAATTAACTTAGATCAGAAAATTACAGTAACCGAAGATGGTGTTAAAAAAACTTACGGTTTTGCTAAGTACTTACATGATTCCTTACCAAATGCCACCTATGTTGGTTTTACAGGAACACCAATAGATGCCACTTTAAATGTGTTTGGCGACATTATAGATTCGTATACCATGACAGAGTCCGAAAAAGACGAAATCACGGTACGTATTGTTTATGAAGGCAGAGCAGCTAAAGTAGTTTTAGAAAATAAGAAGCTGTACGAAATTGAAGACTATTATAATCAATGTGCAGAAGAAGGTGCGAACGATTACCAAATAGAAGAAAGTAAACGAGCTTCTGCTAATATGAATGCCATAATAGGAGATCCAGACAGATTAAAAGCAATTGCAGAAGATTTTGTAAAGCATTACGAAACCCGAATAGAAGAGGGGGCAACCCTTAAAGGTAAAGCCTTGTTTGTCTGTAGTTCTAGACCTATAGCTTACAATTTGTATCAAGAAATTGTAGCATTAAGGCCCGAATGGACAGAAATTAAAGCATTTGAAGAAGGCTCAGAACTTACAGAAAAAGAGAAAAAGGAAATCAAACCCATGGAGCGTATTAAAATGATAATGACGCGAGGTAAAGACGACCCAAAAGAAATGTATGATTTATTGGGTACTAAAGAAGACCGTAAAGAACTAGACAGACAGTTTAAAAACGAAAAGTCTAATTTTAAAATTGCCATAGTCGTAGATATGTGGTTAACTGGTTTTGATGTCCCGTTTTTAGATACTATGTATATAGATAAACCTATTCAACAACATAATTTAATACAAACGATTTCTAGAGTAAATAGAAAGTATAAAACAAAGTCTAAAGGTTTAGTTGTCGATTATATTGGATTTAAAAAGCAAATGAATTTAGCGTTAAAGCAGTATTCTGCGGTTGATGGTCAGAATTTTGAAGATATTGAAACGTCTATAGTAGTTGTAAAAGACCAATTAGATTTGTTAGCTAGGTTGTTTCATAAGTTTGATGCCTCTAATTATTTTTCAGGCGAAGGAGTTAAACAGTTAGAGTGTTTAAATCAGGGAGCTGAATTTGTTCAACGTACCAAAAATATAGAAACCCGATTTATGAATATTGTAAAACGCTTAAAAGCAGCTTACGATATTTGTTGTGGTGCAGATGCATTTACGGAGGCGCAGAAAGATCATATTCATTTTTATTTAGCAATCCGTTCTATTGTATTCAAACTTACCAAAGGAAACGCCCCAGATACCGCGCAGATGAATGCTAGAGTACGTGAAATGATAAAAGAGGCTTTACAAAGTGATGGCGTAGAAGAGATCTTCAAATTAGGAGAAGACCAGCAGAATGAAATAGATATTTTTGATGAAGCGTATTTAGCAAAAATTGAAAAGATAAAATTGCCAAATACTAAGATTAAACTATTGCGGCAGCTACTGTTAAAGGCTATTGATGAGTTAAAGAAAACAAATAAAATGCAAGGGATTGATTTCTCTAAAAAGTTTAAATCTATAGTAGATAAATATAACGAACGTAGTGAACAAGATATTCTACAAAGTAACGTTCTAGAAGATTTTACAGATGAAATCATTGACTTGTATCATGAACTTAGAAAGGAAAAAGAATCGTTTCAAGAGATGGGTATCGATTTTGAAGAGAAAGCATTTTATGATATACTAAAGGCTATAGCACATAAATACGATTTTAATTATCCAGAGGATAAATTAATACACCTAGCAAAAGAGGTTAAGAAAGTTGTGGATGATAAAGCAAAATATACAGATTGGAACCAGCGAGATGATATTAAAGCAGAGCTAAAAGTAGACTTAATAATTCTGTTAGCTGAAAACGATTATCCTCCGATTACTAAAGATGAGGTTTTTAAAGAGATTTTTGAGCAGGCGGAGAATTTTAAGAAATATAAAATCTAATTAATTATTAAAGAACCCTATGAGTTACACGCGCTACATTAAAAATAAAAAGCTTGTTATCCTAAAAGGGAAATCCATTGCCGTGTGCACCAATCAAGTAATGCCAGTTCTAACGTAGTAGTGGTATTATAATTAGACAGAGATATCTAAATAAGACACAAAACAAATGAGTTATATCGATTACCTCGACGCAAAAGCAAATTCATACTTAATAAATAACAGTAGTACCCAGCTCAACTTTATCAAAGCAGTTTTAAAGCATTACTATGGTGAAGAGGTTTATTATGAAATGTTAGAAGATTTGTGGCATCAAAATATAACTAATGCCGAAAAGGGGAGGGCGTATTTAAACCTTTTTGACAACCTGCCAGTAATTAAAGATATTAATACCATAATTAATCATTTCTCAGAGGTACATACGCTAACCGATGTTATAAATATGGCTTATGATATTGAACATCATAAAATTAATTGGACATTGGGTTGCTCTAATTTTGAAAAAGAAGTAAATACATTAACTGTTATTTTAACAGAGGTGTTATTAAAAGACAAGTATTATAGTATCCAACACGTAGATGATGAATTGGACAAAGCTGTTGCCGATAAAAAAATGTTTACATTAAAACAAGTTAGAGAAGAACTAGGTTTTAAGCGATACGAAACGTTTCAACCTTGGCTAAAATGTTATTTTGGAGAAAAATATTTAAATAGTAACCGTAATAACGGGTATATTAATCTGTATGAGTATCAGGAAATTATGGAAACCTTCTTTTTAAGTTTTAACGAAACTGAATTTGATTTAGAATCTAATATAGAAGTCTATAAAGAACGATTGGGGCAGCTTTTAGTGCATTCAAAAGATATAAAACATATAGCCGGGAAGCCCCATAACTTTACAGAAGATGTGCAGATTGTTTCAGATAATAATAATCTTAAAACACCAAAAGGAGCACGATTATTCCCTTATAATCGCGCATCCTTAATAAAAGCCGAATTACCGAAACTTTATAAAAATCCAGATTAATCCTCAAAAGCAAAGTAACCTTCATCTAAGTATTCGCTTTCATCAATAAAATCTTGTGCTGCACTTTTTACAGCAACCTTGTAATTACTTGTTTTCATCTTATTAAGTTTTTAAATTATTTATAAGTCAAAAATATAAAGTAGAAACCATTCCACTTTTAAACTAATAGATGATTAGAAAAAATAAATTCTAAAAAAAGATAAAACTAACAACTCACAGCTAACAACTAACCGACCAATTCCGCCCCCGTCAGAACCCAGCCTCTAGCTTCTGGCAGGCGAGCGTCAATAGCTTGCAGAAGTCTTAACAAAAGAAATGCTGTTTGAGCGCAGCGAGTTCATTTCTTTAAGACATCAAAAGCGTAATTGACCGCCGAAGAAGTAAAGGCTAGACCTTTTAGGTTCTTTTTGCGGCAATGGGAAAAAGAACATATTAAAAAATTAAGCCACGTACTAACGACTCACAGCTAACAACTAACCTACCAATTCCGCCCCCGTCGGAACCCAGCCTCTAGCTTCTGGCAGGCGAGCGTCAATAGCTTGCAGAAGTCTTAACAAAAGAAATGCTGTTTGAGCGCAGCGAGTTCATTTCTTTAAGACATCAAAAGCGTAATTGACCGCCGAAGAAGTAAAGGCTAGACCTTTTAGGTTCTTTTTGCGGCAATGGGAAAAAGAACATATTAAAAAATTAAGCCACGTACTAACAACTCACAGCTAACAACTAACCTACCAATTCCGCCACCGTCAGAACCCAGCCTCTAGCTTCTGGCAGGCGAGCGTCAATAGCTTGCAGAAGTCTTAACAAAAGAAATGCTGTTTGAGCGCAGCGAGTTCATTTCTTTAAGACATCAAAAGCGTAATTGACCGCCGAAGAAGTAAAGGCTAGACCTTTTAGGTTCTTTTTGCGGCAATGGGAAAAAGAACATATTAAAAATTAAGCCACGTACTAACAACTCACAGCTAACAACTAACCTACCAATTCCGCCCCCGTCGGAAACCAGCCTCTAACTTCTGGCAGGCGAGCGTCAATAGCTTGCAGAAGTCTTAACAAAAGAAATGCTGTTTGAGCGCAGCGAGTTCATTTCTTTAAGACATCAAAAGCGTAATTGACCGCCGAAGAAGCAAAGGCTAGACCTTTTAGGTTCTTTTTGCGGCAATGGGAAAAAGAACATATTAAAAAATTAAGCCACGTACTAACAATTCACAGCTAACAACTAACCTACCAATTCCGCCCCCGTCAGAACCCAGCCTCTAGCTTCTGGCAGGCGAGCGTCAATAGCTTGCAGAAGTCTTAACAAAAGAAATGCTGTTTGAGCGCAGCGAGTTCATTTCTTTAAGACATCAAAAGCGTAATTGACCGCCGAAGAAGTAAAGGCTAGACCTTTTAGGTTCTTTTTGCGGCAATGGGAAAAAGAACATATTAAAAATTAAGCCACGTACTAACAACTCACAGCTAACAACTAACCGACCAATTCCGCCCCCGTCAGAACCCAGCCTCTAGCTTCTGGCAGGCGAGCGTCAATAGCTTGCAGAAGTCTTAACAAAAGAAATGCTGTTTGAGCGCAGCGAGTTCATTTCTTTAAGACATCAAAAGCGTAATTGACCGCCGAAGAAGCAAAGGCTAGACCTTTTAGGTTCTTTTTGCGGCAATGGGAAAAAGAACATATTAAAAATTAAGCCACGTACTAACAACTCACAGCTAACAATTAACCTACCAATTCCGCCCCGTCGGAACCCAGCCTCTAGCTTCTGGCAGGCGAGCGTCAATAGCTTGCAGAAGTCTTAACAAAAGAAATGCTGTTTGAGCGCAGCGAGTTCATTTCTTTAAGACATCAAAAGCGTAATTGACCGCCGAAGAAGTAAAGGCTAGACCTTTTAGGTTCTTTTTGCGGCAATGGGAAAAAGAACATATTAAAAAATTAAGCCACGTACTAACAACTCACAGCTAACAACTAACCGACCAATTCCGCCCCCGTCAGAACCCAGCCTCTAGCTTCTGGCAGGCGAGCGTCAATAGCTTGCAGAAGTCTTAACAAAAGAAATGCTGTTTGAGCGCAGCGAGTTCATTTCTTTAAGACATCAAAAGCGTAATTGACCGCCGAAGAAGCAAAGGCTAGACCTTTTAGGTTCTTTTTGCGGCAATGGGAAAAAGAACATATTAAAAATTAAGCCACGTACTAACAACTCACAGCTAACAATTAACCTACCAATTCCGCCCCGTCGGAACCCAGCCTCTAGCTTCTGGCAGGCGAGCGTCAATAGCTTGCAGAAGTCTTAACAAAAGAAATGCTGTTTGAGCGCAGCGAGTTCATTTCTTTAAGACATCAAAAGCGTAATTGACCGCCGAAGAAGTAAAGGCTAGACCTTTTAGGTTCTTTTTGCGGCAATGGGAAAAAGAACATATTAAAAATTAAGCCACGTACTAACAACTCACAACTCACAACTCACAACTAACAACTAACCTAACCCCCGACCTTCAATTATTTAGCGTAAAACATGCAGTGAAGCGAAGGGAGTAGTAAAAATCGATGGTAGCCATAAACAATAAACCATTGTAATAAGATACTTGGGAAATGCGATTATTAATACAACCACTACCCTCCATTTTTACGCCGCAGCAAACAAAAGGTTTAGCTAAATCATTGGCAGTCTTGATGGTTTTGGTTCGTTTTTTTATCAAGAAAAAAAGGAATACATATAAATATAGAACAAGTCGTTTTGAAACCAAAGATTCACAAAAAGAGAATTCTTATCAAACCCTAACATCCAATAAACGAACCCCAACCATAGCATCCAAACCATAAACCTCACCCTCAATAACCTCATAAAAACGTAAACCAAGAACAGCAATACCCACAAAATCAGGAACCACAACCGCATCCATAGCAATATCAAAAGAAGAAGACGCAGAAGACACCTCTAAAAAATGAGTAGGAGCAACGGTTAAAGAAGCGTCCAGAGTATCAAAGTTAAAGTCCAAAATACCTAATGTCAAACCCACGTGCGTTGCCGTTTTAGGAGAAGGATATGCTTTAGTACTAAAATCAGTAACAGTAAGCCGTTGAGTAGACCAGTTAAAACCAGAATGCAGAAGTATAGCGTTAAGCATCTTATGCTGAGGTGTAAATTCAAAAGTACACAACAACCGTCTGCCTTTAGCAGTTTGTAAACCCTCACCAACCCTACGAGAACCACGTTCAGAAGTCGCATCCAAAGCCTTTATACGCGTAAATAAGGTCATCATACGTGCATGCAACTTAGAATGTTTATAGCCATGTAATAAAGGCATCAAGGCCAATCTAAAAGCTTTTTTTACTTTACTACAATGGCCAAATTCACTCGCATTTTCACGCACACGTTGCATATTAGGGTGGTGACGTATAGCGTCACCGTTAAAACCACCACCAGCATTACGCGCAAAACCAACTCCTTTTACAACGTAAAAATTAATACCACCTAAGGTCCCCGAAAGTTTTAATAGTCCTTTTTGTCGTGCCATAGTAATGCTAATGTAGTGATTTTTAGCGATATATCAAATAGGTATAGCGTGTCTATAGTGTATTTGCCTAAGGTTTGATTCGGGTATATCCCGTGTTAATAGAAGGGGTAAAGCATATATGGACCATATAGCAAGGTAGAAAAATGAAGAAACGATCTAAATGAAATTTAAACTAAAAACTGAGAAGTTCAAGCTGATTTAAAAAATGAGACAAAGACTGATGTCTTTAAAATCTCAAAAAAAAGAATACAGCTATGTTTTAAACAGGCATAAATGCGAGGAAACAATAGTCCAGAATATAACAATAAGATTAAGTGAAATTATGGTAGGGGTAATTCTTGCAAGACGTTTGTTTTTTAGATAAGGCGCACGGTAAGGATAATTATAGCCAGCCTATTTTAGAAGTCCAAATAAAAGAAGCACTTAAAACGATAGACTACGATCTTGATAAATTTTTAGATCACGGTAGAGTTTATAATTGGGAGACTAATAAAAACGAAGATATATAAATGTATTTCAAATGAAGTTGAGTCTAATTTTGTAAAAGAGATGATGGATGTTTTTATATGATTATTTATTCTTAATATAGTATTTTAAAATTTAAATAGAACGATTACAAATGACCATAAACCAACTATCAGGAACCTACAATATTATTGGAAGCAACCAAGATAAAGATGGCATCACTTACAAAGGTACATTAGAATTAGCCTTAGATGAGTACAACCGAATACAAGCGAGGTGGTTGATTAATGGGAGTCAAGAGCAATTAGGAACGGGCTTTTTTAAAGATAACATCTTGGTGATTAATTTTAATTACAAAGGTGATGATGCGTTGATTTATAAAGGTGTTGTTGTTTATAAATGTCTAACTAAAGATATTTTGGAAGGCTTTTGGTCAGAGAAACATGGGAATCCGCTTTTTCTTGGAGAAGAACGTTGCTATAGGGTAGGGACTCAAAGTTTTGAGTTGGTTAATTGATTTGGTAGTTATTTTGTATGTACTCGATTTAGCTTCGCAGAATCTTTGGAAGGTGAGCTTTACAATAAAAAAGTCCAGCACTTTCGTGCTAGACTTTTACTGCTGTAGCGAGAACGAGATTTGAACTCGTGACCTCTGGGTTATGAATTTTACAAAGTGCTTTTTTTAAAATCGTAATTAATTGATTTTAAGACTTTTAAAAATTCGCTATGTTCTTAATCGTGTTCCAAAACGTGTGCAGTTTTGTGTTCACTTTTTGTTAGTAATTTTCGTTAATCAAATTTATAAAATTTAATTGGAAGTTTTTGTTTTTTATTGACGAGAATTATAGTTTTTAGCAACGAAGAAGTAACGGTGAGAAACAATTCATCGACGTCCGTTAAAAATAAAAGTTTTTCAAAATTTAAAGAAATAAGTTTTATGAAGAAATCTAATGGTAACCAGCCAATATTGTTATCCATATGGTAGATATCATCAAGAATTTAGGTGTTATATAAGATTAATACATAGTTAAGAAATCTATACTCAATAGAGGCAAAATGCTGTAAGGGATATTATATGAAGTGAGTATTTTAGTAAGAAGGGCAATCATGGATAGTTGTCTTTTTTTATTTATTATTCTGGATTACGGGATTCCGTAAGGTTTAATTATATAGTAAGTATAGCTTTATGCCTTAGTTAAATGACTGCTATAAATTTATTTGTTAAATGAATATAATTAACCATAATCCTTTTCGAATTGCAGGGGTTTTATCGAATGCAACTGCAAGAGAAATACAAAGTCAAAAGAATCGAATTTCAGCTCACTCCAGAATAGGAAGAGATACTGATTCTGAGTTCGATTTTCATTTTTTAAATGTAATATCTAGGGCAGATTTATCAGTTGTAGAAAAAGCATTCTCAAATATTCAACAAAATAAGGATAAACTAAATTTCGCTTTGTTTTGGTTTTTAAATGCAAATCCTTTTGACAATACTGCAATTGAATACCTAAAAAAAGGAGATACCGAAAAAGCAATTGAGATTTGGGAGAAAGTAACTCAAAATAAAGACGTTAATTCTAAGAATTTTTCTGCTTTTAATAATTTAGGAACATACAAATTGTTAAGTAAGAAGAAAGGTATTATAAGAGAAGGTATTGATGCTAAAATAAAGCTGATTCAATCTGAATATTTTGAAAATTTTGTTCATTCTGTTGCAGATGAAACTTTTACAATTGATAATAAAAAACAAATAGAAAAATTGGTTGATGAATTGCTAGATCAATTCAACGACAGGTATTCTAGTTCTAAGACTTTTAAGTTATTTAACAATTGTAATAGTACTACGCAAAAGTATATTTCAAAAAAGTTCACAGAAGAACCATTACACAATATTGAAAGCCAAATTTCAAGCAGTAAAAACAAAAGAAAGAACAACAAAATTGATGCCTACCAATTTGGACTAAACTTAGCTACAAACTGTAAAGATGATTTAGTAACTCTACAATCATTACTTGGAATTACTGACTTAACATATAAATCAATTGCCGACCAATTAGCAAATGAAATAATGCAATGTGGAATTGATTATTTTAACGAAAGTCTAGAAAATGACTCTAGTGCTGACTATATAAAACAGGCTAAAAAGTTAACAAAAATCGCAGATAGAATTGCGGTTGGTAAATTAACAAAAGATAGGGCAAAAGACAGTCTTGCATCTCTTGAAGAAATGAAAGACCAAGAAGTTAATCAAGCTATTGCTTTATTGAGTTCTATTAAGTTGGCTTATGATAAAGCTATTAGTGAAATTGACGCTCAAGTTTCTTCAATGATAAGGAATATGCCATACAATCAGAGCATCAATTATTCTAAAGTTAGTAAAATGAAAGCTAGCTGTTTAAATTGGTCTAAAGTTGTAGAGCTTGTTGGCAGTGAGATAAGTTTAAGTGACATTGATACAATAAAGAATTGCTCAAATCAAACTAAGGTTTTGGAATATCAAAACCTCGTGGAATTCTTATTTAAAAAACTTGGACCAATTCAAATAAACCAAATAAAACATATATGCTATTGGAAAGACGTAAGAGGAGCCCAAGCAAAATCTACAGCAAAAAAAGTTGGTTCAACTATCAGTAGTGCAACGGATAGTGGATGCTACATCGCAACAATGGCTTATGGCGATTACGATCATCCACAAGTAATGGAATTACGAAGATTTAGAGATGGCTTTTTAAGTAAAACCACAGTTGGAAAACGTTTTATCAAATTCTACTACAAATATTCACCAAGTTTGGTTGAAAAGTTAAAGAATAAACAAAGTATTAACCTCATAATCCGAAAAGGATTAGATCAATTTATTAAAGCAATTAAAAAATAATGAAGAAAATTCTACTCGTAACTCTCTTTTTTTGTGCAACAAATCTTTTTGCGCAACAACCACAGGATTCAATCTTACAAAATCAAATAGAAGAACTTAAAGGTCAGGTTAATAAGCAACAAGAAGATATAAAAAGTCTTTATTCTGAATTAAATAAAGAATATAGGACTTATCGGATTGTTAAAAGTGATTTGAATGAATCTATTATTTCAAACCAAAAACAGGTTATTGATAGTTTAAATTTTATTACGAAAGCAAGTCATCAAAAATTGACTAGAGTTAATGATGATTTAGATTCTAAAATTCAGAAAACAGAGGAGGTAGTAAATGCTAATAATTCCAAAATTAACGAATTAGACAACAGTTTAAGTAAAAATCAATTGTATTGGATTATTGCAACTCTGGCAACACTCTTATTAGGTGGTTTGTTGTATTGGTTGTTAGGAAAACGTATTCAATCGAGTAAAACAGATGTTGAAACTCAAATAAAGAATACGAAAACTGCTTTAGAGGAAGAAAGTGTAAAATTGGATAATAAATTGGTAGAAGTTTTAGAAACACAATTAAAACTTAAACAAGAAGAAACCAAAGTACAGCCTACATCTTCAAACGAAAAAGCAGACCATTCATTGGCTTTAAAAGTGGCAGATGAAGTTATAAGAATTCAAAAGAATTTGAGCAGAATGGACGAGAGCACAAAAGGATTAAAACAATTAGGTTCTTCCGTTAAACGTATTCAAGACAACTTTGCATCAAATGGTTACGAATTAGTAGAAATGTTAGGTAAAGAATATAATGAAGGAATGAAAGTAACTGCAAATTTCACACCTAGTGAAGATTTAGAAACAGGAAAACAAATTATATCAAGAATTATTAAACCACAAGTGAACTTCAAAGGCGAAATGATACAAGCAGCACAAATAGAAGTTAGCGTAGGCGAATAAAAAAATATCAAATGGCAAGAACAAAAATTGATTACGGAATTGATTTAGGAACTACAAATTCTGCAATTTCAAGAATGGAAAATGGTGAAGCAACCATAAAAAAAACGGACACTTTAAAGGATACAATGCCTTCCTCTGTTTACATAAATAAAAAGAAAGCGATTCAAGTTGGGGATAGTGCATACAATGCTCTAAAACGAGATAAGTTAAAAGCTATGAAAACTTGGGATGATTCAAATTCCAATGCATATATCGAATTTAAGAGAACAATGGGGAGTGATAAATCCTATTCGAGTTCAAATCTTGGAAAAAATTTAACATCTGAAGAATTATCAGCAGAGGTTTTAAAGACTTTAAAATCTTTTGTGAAAGATGAAAATGTCAATTCAATTGTAATTACAGTTCCAGCAGCTTTTAAAAACAATCAAAAAGAAGCAACAAGAGAAGCTGCGAGATTAGCAGGTTTTGACCATATTGAATTATTACAAGAACCTGTTGCAGCATCAATGGCTTACGGATTAGATTCTGACAAAAAGGATGGATTTTGGCTCGTTTTTGATTTTGGTGGAGGAACTTTTGATGCAGCACTTTTAAAAGTTGAAGAAGGTATTATGAAAGTAATTGATACCGAAGGAGATAACTATCTTGGTGGTAAAAATTTAGATTTTGCAATTGTAGATGAAATAATATTGCCATACATACAAGAAAATTTTGCAATTGATTCCATTTTAGCAGATGATTCTAAAAAGCAAATTTTAAGAAATGCAATGAAATTTTATGCAGAAGAAACCAAAATAAAACTGTCATTCAACGATACACACAATATACTTTCAGATTTAGGAGATATTCCTGGAGAAGATGATGAAGGAGAAGAATTTGAATTAGATATTACTGTTACACAAACTGACATATCAAATGCTCTTTCGCCAGTTTTTCAAAAAGCAATTGATGTTAGTAAAAACCTTTTAGAAAGAAATAATTTAAAAGGTTCTTCTTTAGATTCGTTAATACTTGTTGGTGGTCCAACTTTTTCGCCTGTATTACGAAAAATGTTAGAAACACAAATTTGTAAACCTGATACAAGTGCAGACCCAATGACAGTAGTTTCAAAAGGTGCTGCATTGTATGCTTCAACAGTTGACGTTTCTGAAGAGGTAAGAGAACAAACAAGAGATAAAACTAAAATTCAGTTAGAAATAGCAAACGAATCTTCAACAGTAGAAACAGAAGAATTTGTACCAATCAAAATTTTAGCTGATAAGACTGAAGGCGAAATCCCTGAAAAAGTATTTGCAGAAGTTACAAGAGGAGATAAGGCTTGGTCTAGTGGAAAAATTGAAATAAATACTATTGGCGAAATTGTAGAAATTCAATTAAACGAAGGCAAAACAAATATTTTTGATGTTGTTTTATATAACGACAAAGGAGACATTTTAGAAAGTGAGCCCTCAAATTTTAGTGTAATTCAAGGTTCAAAAATTGGAAGTGCAACATTAGCTTATAATGTTGGAATAGAATTGAAAGATAAGGCAACAGGAAAAGTACGTTTCAAAACCATTAAAGGTTTAGAAAAAAATCTATCTATTCCTGCTATTGGAACAAGTAATGGTTTGAAAACTCAAAAACAGATTCGCCCAGGAATGGAATCAGATTATATAAAAATACCAGTTTATGAAGGTGAGCACGCTTCTGATGGTACTCGAGCTATTTATAATGAACATGTTACGGATATATTGATTACTGGAGTAGATTTACCTGCTTTATTACCAGAAAATAGTGATGTAGATTTAACCGTGAATATTGATAGATCTGAAAAAATAACAGTTACAGCTTATTTTCCTTATTTAGATTTTTCAACAGAGATTGACATTGATTCAACCAAATCTTCGATTGAAACGTCTTGGTTAGCAAATGAAATTAGAAAAGCTAAAGGAAGTCTAACCGAATTAAAACAAGGAGATAGTCTAAATGAAGTTAAACTTAACAAAATCGATACTGAGTTAGGGAAATTAGAAAAATCCTTTGAAAATAATAAGAACGATACAGATGGTAAGCAAGAGGTTTTGTCTAATTTAAGAAAGTCTTTAAAAGCTATTGATGAGTTAAATGAAACAACTGAATGGCCAAAATTAGAAGAAGAACTTAAAGAAGAGTTTTACAGATTAGAAAAAGCTAATACAGATTTAGGAAATGAAAAAAGCACACAATTAGTTAATGAGTTTCGTTTCCAATTAGAGGAAGTTGTAAAAGTACAGGATGTAAAACTTGGTACCATATTGTTAGATGAAATTAGCAGTTTCTTTTTTCAATTAACAATGATTTATCAACTGATGGGTATGATAAGAAATTTTAATGACAATTTTGGCGATTATACATGGAGTGATTCTAATAGAGCTAGACAATTAGTTAATAAAGGAATTAGTAAGATATCTGAAAATCCCGATAAAGAGGAATTAAGACAAATACTAATTTCACTTTACGGTATGTTACCAAATAATGAAAGACCAAGTGGTGATGATTCAGTTTTAGTAGGCTAAATAAATGTTTTTATATGAAATCTCTACAAATAATTATTATATGTTGCTCAATTCTTATTCTAACTTCTTGCGAAAGTGAAGCAGAAAGAAGTAAACGAATAGCACAAGAAGAAGTGCAAAGAATTGAACTTGAAATTAATCTTAAAAAAGAAGCTGAAGAACTTGCGTTTCGGCAAGAGCAACAAAGAATTGACCGAGAAAAGCGAGAAGAAGCCGAACGTGTAGTTAGAGAAGCTAGACTTAAAAAGGAAAGAGAAGAAAAAGTAATTTATGATACATACATAAATAATTCATTACGTACAGGTGCAACACCATATGCCTATTGTTTTGGAAGTAATAGCTCTTGTTCTAATTGGGGTTGTGCAGGGATATCTGTAAAAACCCCATATAATTCAGATGTTATGGTTACTATAAAAAAAGATGGTAAAGTCTATAGACACGCCTATGTACAAGCTGGTCGTACGCATGAATTTGAATTCCCGAATGGTACTTACCAAGCATTTTTTTATTACGGTAAAGGTTGGAATCCTAATAAGTTTATGAAAGAAGTCGATTGTGGAGTTCTAAAAGGTGGGTTTGTAGCAAACGAGCTCTTCAGTAAGGATAAACCGCAACGATTAGACAATGCAGTTTTGAGTTATGAATTAATATTACAAGAAGACGGGAATTTTAGCACAAAGCCTAGTAATTCTGATGAAGCTTTTTAAATGAATAAACCAATACAAATATTATCCAAAGGTCAAAATATAGACGATAAATATAAAGTAACCTTCTTCCTAAAAAAAGGAAGTTACGCAGAATCCTATCGTGTAAAAGACGAAGATGGAAAAACAAAACTATTAAAGTTATTTGCTTATTCTAAATTACACAGAACACAGTTTGATGCTAACGATGATATTCTTGAAGTTAAGATTTTAAAACAAATCAAACATCCCAATTTGGTAAAGTATTGTGATTATGGGGATTTGCTTGTAGAAAATCAGAAATACGCTTATGTTATTCTAGATTATATTAGTGGAGAAACTTTAGCGGATAAAATGAAGCGTGAGCAAACTTTCAATACGTATGAAGCAAAGGATATTATATCAGGTGTTTTAAATGGATTGAATTACTTACATAATCTTGAAAAACCAATCATTCATAATGATATCACTAACCTGAATGTTATGACAGATTTATCAGTTAAAGTAACAGTTCCCAAGATTATTGACTTTGGCTACGCTAGATATTTAAGTCAGTCAAACAAAGATTTTTTAAAAGACGGTTTAAATCCATTTTATCAAGCTAACGAAAATTTCAACAAAGCCTTTTCTGTACAAAGTGATGTGTTTTCAGTTGGTGCTTTATATTATCATTTGCTTTTTGGGTTGCCACCATGGTTCGTAGAAATATCTAAATACAAGTCCGACAACATAAAATTAGAAGATGTTATTTTAGAAGAAAGAAATAAACCTTTAAAGTTTGAAGGTTCTGATATTAAGATTGAACAACAAACTGTAAATATCATAAGCAAAGCATTGCAACCAAATGCAGAAAATCGTTTTAAGAATGTTAAAGAATTTATCCAAGCCATAAACGGAGAATTAGAAATCAAGCAAGTTTCTAATACAAACGAATCAATCAAGCCCAAATTAAAAAACATAAAAAACGGTAAAGGTTTTAAGGCAATTGCAGGAATGCAAGAACTAAAAGACACCATACAATTAGATGTAATTGATGCGTTAAATGACAAAGAAAAATATGCAGAATATGGTTTAACAATTCCCAATGGAATATTGCTATATGGTCCACCAGGTTGTGGAAAAACATTTTTTGCAGAACGAATGGCAGAAGAAATTGGGTTTAATTTCTATCAAATAAAGCCTTCTGATATTCAGAGTAAGTTTGTAAATCAATCGCAAGAAAACATTAAAAACCTGTTTGATGAAGCAAGAGAAAATGCACCAAGCATCATTTTAATTGATGAACTGGATGCTGTTGTTCCGAATCGTGATAATTCAAGCGTAAATCATATGAACACAAGTGCTGTAAATGAATTTTTAGCCCAAATGAATAATTGTGGAGATGATGGTGTATTTATTATTGGAGCGACAAACAGACCTCATTCAATTGATCCAGCTATTTTAAGAGCGGGACGTTTAGATAAAATAATCTATTTACCACCACCAGATTTTGAAGCTCGTGAATTAATGTTCAAATTGTATTTGGAAAAACGACCAAGAGAAATTGGGCTGGATTACGCTTCTTTGGCAAAATCTACAGAAAATTATGTTTCAAGTGATATAAAGTTTCTTTGTGATGAAGCTTCGAGAACTGCATTAAAAACAAAATCTAGAATTTCAAAAGAAATTCTACTTGAAACAATAAAACAAAACCGTCCTTCAATTTCCTTAAAAGAATTGAATAGTTATAAAGCAATTAAGGCTAAAATGGAAGGTTTATCAGAAAATACTAACCAACGACCAAGTATTGGTTTTAAAAATAATTAATATGGAAACAATAAGCTTTAATACACTATTACTAAAGACAGCGTTTTCCTGTATGGCTTGCGATGGAGATATTGATAAACGTGAAGTGAAATTGATAAAGCGATTACATAAGGAAAAAATGACTTTTGGTGAAATTGATATTAATTCAGAAATGGAAAAATTATTAATAGCTATAAACAGAGGTGGTCAACAATTTTTAAAAGATTATTTTAATCAACTTACTACTTCTGTATTATCTGAAGCTAACGAGTTAAAGTTAATTGAAGTTGCAATCGATACTATTAAAGCTGATGATGTTATTGAGTATAGTGAAATTAAGTTTTTCAAAGTTATTCGCTCAAAATTAAAAATTGGTAATCAACCAATTCTTGACAAACATCCTGATTTTGAGGATTATTTAGAACAAGATATTATTAGTGTTTCTTATCTATCTAGACTTCAAGAGGACTTCTTTGACACGCATATTTCAAATGAATTTGAATTGATTAGCGAAATAGATAGTGAGACATTAGATAGCTTTAAGGAAAGTAATGAAGAATAGTGATATATTAATAAAAATATCCCTATCAATTCTACTATTACTATGTTTACTAGACATGCCATATGGATTTTATCAATTCGTTAGGTTTGTGGCATTAATTGGTTTTGGTGTTCTAGCTTTTAAAGCCAAGGAGGAAAATAACAAAACCGAAATGGTAATTTACGGAGCACTAGCTTTATTGTTTCAACCCTTTTTTAAAATTGCGCTTGGTAGAGAAATATGGAATGTTGTGGATGTCGTTGTGGTTTTAGGTTTAATATTTAGTTTATTCAAAAAAAAACAAAGAGAATAACACTATAAACATAACTTAAATGATATGCTATATTAGAGCTATATATTGAAATTAGACATTCGTTTGTGTCCAATTCTTGTGATGAATTAAAAGTAAACTTTTTCCTCCAAAAAAATAAAAATTAAAAAAAAAGGAGATTGTTAGTAATTGCAGCTTTATTAATTTTAGGATTAATTAGTTGTAATTCTGCATAGTGGGAGTGTAATAAATGAAAGTAAAAGCATGTTTTTAACTTTATTTCGGTGATAAATCGTCCGAGGTACTATTCCACACCGAAATCATAGACCAACCTTCGTAGGTAATAAAAGAAACTATTAGTAAAATGACTAATTTGATGGGTGAAAAATAAAAATGAGTCAAAGTTTTTAATTTTTACAAAAACACCATAGAACTAATTATAACCTGTTCTTATTTTAAATAAATACTAATATTTTATTGTTTAAGGATAAACTTTTTTAATAATTTGATAATAAACGATGACGATAAATTGCATCAGGATTTTCTGTTTGTGAATCCATTACCTTTTGCTATATTTATATAAGAACAAATAATCAGATTAATATATTGTATTTAACACGAAATCTTTAAAATTTTTATTCTTTCTCATTCCAATAAATTATGATAAACAAAGTTCTCTACATTGACATCGAGACTACTGAGAATGGGAAAATAAAAGACGTTGGAGCTCTTTTTAATGGACAAGAATTACATGAAAACCAACTCATAAAACTTGAAAGTTGGATCAACCAAGCAGAATACATCTGTGGTCATAATATTGTAACCCACGATATTCCATTATTAGAAAACGTATTAGGAAATGGGATTTTTAGAAATAAAAAAATAGTTGATACACTATTGTGGTCACCTTTATTATTTAGTGACAATCCATATCATAAACTTGTAAAAGGCTACAAAATAGTAAATGATAGCGATTATAATAATCCCTTGTCTGATTGTAAATTAACTAAGGAATTATTAAGTGATGAACTAAATCGTTTTAACGAATTAGATAAAAACATACAACAAATCTACGCAAGACTTTTATCAGGTTTTGAGGCTTATTCTGGTTTTTTAGAATTAATAAACTTTCAAATAAGTAATTTTGATACTGCGTCTGAAATAGCAAATCTATTTAAGCATAAAATTTGTGATAGTGCTAATATTTTTCAATTGGTAAATGATAATCCTATTGAATTAGCTTATGCTTTTGCATTAATAAATACTAAAGAAGATAAATCTATTTTATCCTATTGGGTGAATAAAACAAAGCCTAAAACACAACAAATTTTAAATGATATTAGGTTTAAGTATTGTGGAGATGATAGTTGTACATATTGTAATTCCAATTTAAATCCTAAAAAGGCATTACAAAGTTATTTCGGATATGAAGACTTTAGAAGTTTTGATCAAGATGAAGAGGTGAGTTTACAAGAAAGAACAGTCAGAGCAGGATTAACTTCAAGTTCATTCGTCGCTGTATTTCCTACAGGTGGAGGAAAATCATTAACATTTCAATTACCAGCATTAATGAAAGGTTCCTTGTCTCGACAATTAACAGTTGTGATTTCACCTTTAGTATCCTTAATGAAAGATCAGGTTGAAAATCTTGAAAAACGATTTGATATCACAAAAGCAAGAGCTATAAATGGTCTTCTTTCTCCATTAGAACGACAAGAGGCTATTGAAAGAGTAGAACAAGGAGAAGTGCAACTGTTATACTTATCTCCTGAGTCTTTACGTTCACCAACTATATTAAGAATTTTAAAACAACGTTCAATTGCACGATTTGTAATAGATGAAGCGCATTGTTTCTCATCTTGGGGACAAGACTTTAGAGTAGATTACTTATACATTGCGGATTTTATTAAAGATCTCGAAGAAGATAAATTATATGGGAAAATTCCTGTGTCTTGTTTTACGGCTACAGCAAAGCCTCAGGTTATTGAAGATATTAAAACCTACTTTAAAACAAAACTCAACATTGAATTAATCGAATTTGTTACGAGAGCTAGCAGAACCAATCTAAGATATGAGGTCATAGACGTTAAAGATCCAAATCAAAAAATGAGTTCGTTGCTGCCATTATTAAAGGATTGTGAAAAACCTGCGATTATTTATGCATCAAGAACAAAGAGAGTTGAAGAAATCCATGGCTTATTAGAAAAAGCAGGATTTAGTTCTACGTATTTTCATGGAAAGCTAGATAAGGAAGTAAAGAAAGATCACATGGATGCCTTTATGCAGAATGATAAAAATATCATTGTGGCAACGTCTGCATTTGGAATGGGAGTAGATAAAGATGATGTAAAGTCTGTGATACATTATAATATATCTGACTCTTTAGAAAATTATGTTCAAGAAGCTGGACGTGCAGGAAGAGATGAAAAAATTCAAGCGAAGTGTTATATTTTATTTAATGAACAAGACTTAAATAAGCACTTTAGTTTGTTGCAGCAAACCAAGATCAACCAAAAAGAGATTCAGCAAATTTGGCAAGCGCTTAAGAATTTATCGAAATATAGAAAATCAAAAAAAATAAGCAATTCTGCTTTAGAGATTGCTCAAAAAGCAGGTTGGGATACCGAAATACATGAGTTAGAAACAAGGGTTAAAACGTCGGTTGCAGCTTTAGAAGATCAAGGATTTTTAAAACGTAAGCAGAATTCCTCTATGGTTTTTGCTGATAGTTTGTTGGTGCCTAATTTAGATAAAGCTTTAGTAAAAATACAACAGAGTCATACAATTACTGAAAACCAAATAAGTCATTGTTCAATAGTACTCCAACGAATAGTAAAAGATGATGAGTGCAGAATTGATTATTTGGCCGATAGAACAGGATTAAAACTGTATGAAATTAGGGATGTCATTGATATCTTAAGAGATCTTAAAATTCTGGGTGATGCTAAAGATTTAACGGCATTTATAAATCTTACACAGTCAGAAAAAGGTTCAAAAAAAACACTAGAGCGCTATCGGAAAATAGAGAAGGCCATGCACGATGTTCTAAAAAAGGATATTAAAATATCGATGCGACAGCTAAACCAAACCATAAATGATATAGACGTAAAATCTGAAATACACGAACTTAGGAATGTTCTTAATTATTGGGAAATAAGAAATTTTATCACAAAAAAACGTGTGGATCGCGAGAACGATTTATATCAAATAAAGATAAAAGACTACAAATCTTTAAATGAAGATATTGAATGGAGGCATGAGTTAACGTTAGATGTTTATGAGTTACTAGAGAAGTTTTATTTAAAACAGAAAAAAAATCGAAAAACTGAAGAAAAAAAGGATTTACCTGTGAGTTTTTCAATGTTAGATCTTAAAAACTCAAACCAATTATTTGGACAAATAAAAGAAGAAGATATTAAGCGGTACGAGAAAACGCTGTTGTTTTTAAATCAGATAAAATCTATAAAATTAGAAGGTGGATTTATGGTGTCTTATAACCGATTAAATATAGAAGACATTGATAGGTCTCTCCCAAGGTTCACATTAGAGAACTTTAATAAAATGGGGGAACATTATGATCACAAAACCCAACAAATACATATTGTTGGTGAATATGCTAAACGTAGACTTCAAAATTATGAATCTGCCTTGGCTTACGTCAATGATTATTTTAGTCAACCTTACGAAGAATTTATTGCAAAGTACTTTCCTAGACGTAAAATGGAAATTAGCAGACCGTTAACACCTGAAAGATTTAAGGAAATAGCAGGAGAATTAGATGTTGATCAGCGTAAAATTGTAGATGATAATAAATCAGATCATATTTTAGTTTTAGCGGGTCCAGGAAGTGGGAAAACCAAAGTGCTTGTGCACAAAATTGCCAGTTTACTGCTGTTAGAAGATATTAAACCAGAACAATTTTTAATGTTAACTTTCTCTAAAGCGGCTTCGTTAGAATTTAGAGCAAGAGCCAGAAAATTAGTGCCAGAGTATACTGGTTTAATTAAGATTACAACGTTTCATGGATTTTGCTTTCAATTATTAGGTCAACTAGGGGATTTAAAAAAGTCTGAAAATGTTATACAAGATTGTATAAAAGCGATTCAAAATGAAGATATCGATATTTCATCAATCGTAAATAAAAGTGTTCTGTTACTTGACGAGTTCCAAGATGTCAATGATGCGGAATGGCTATTAGTGCAAATTATAATTAAAAAAGCCAAGAACATTCGAGTTATTGCAGTGGGAGATGATGACCAAAATATCTATGGCTTTAGAGGATCGTCCAATAAAAATATGCTGGAGTTTAAAAGAAAATATAATGCCACTCCATACACCCTAATCAAAAACTACAGGAGCAGTTCGCATATTGTGGCTTTCAACAATGCCTTACTAAAAAAAATACCAAATCGATTAAAAACACTAGAATTAGAGCCGATTGAGAAAAGCTTAGAGTCCAATTTAAAACTCATTAGGTACAACACATCTTATCTCGAAAAAGCATTAGCAGAAAGTGTTGTTCGCGATAATTATTCTGGAACACGTGCAATACTCGTTAGAACAAATAAGCAAGCGTTAATGCTAAATACTTTTTTAAAGGAATTAGGTCAGAGAACACGACTTATTACAGGATTAGAAGGATTTAGTTTAGATCACTTATTTGAGTTAAGAACTTTCACTAATCATCTTAAACAAAATAGTAATGATGCTGGTCTCATTTTTAATAATCAATGGGATGCGGCTAAAGATCATTTTATAGCCGAACATAATTCGAGTATGCATTTTGAAATTTGTTTAAAAATAATTGAAAAGTTTGAATTAAACTTTAATAAACAAAAGCAGCTCATAGATTGGTATGAGTACATCCGTGAAATTAAAATGGAGGATGCGATAGATCCCGATTCAAATGCTATAATAATTGCGACCATGCATAAGTCCAAAGGTAAAGAATTTGATCATGTGTACCTGCTTTTAGAAGATTATGATTTTACGAAAACAGAGTCTAAGCGTGTCATTTATGTAGGTTGTTCTAGGGCAAAATTAAGTTTGCAGATTCACTGTAACTCATCTTTCTTTGATGAATTTGGCAAAAGCGGATTGTCTATTGTAAATTTTGAAGGCACAACAGAACAACCTAAACATTTTGAATTAATCCTTGGGCACAAAGATATTTATTTAAGTTCTCAGAAGTATCATAGAACAATAACTGCAATAAATACTTTGAAGTCTGGAGATCAACTTAGAAAAGGTATTGTGACGTTTGCTAATAACGATGCAGTAGGATTAGGTAAAGAAGACAATAGAAACGTATTGTTGTTTTCAAAAGCATTTATGACAAAAAAATATAACACTTTTATCAATGATGGTTATCAATTATTAAGCGGTAATGTTGAGTATTTGGTGTATTGGTATGATAAAGAAGAAGGTAAAGAGTATAAAGTGGTGTTGCCTAAAGTTAGGTTTGAAAAAGCGTAATTCAATCACTTAATTTTTAATATAATCAGATATAGAAATTTGTAACATATTTAGTGTTCAATATTACGGTTTTAGTAATTTAATCGTTTGAAAATTCCTTAAGTTTCACTTTGAAATTTGAAAGGTTTTAATACCTTTAAAGTTCCCTAGTTAATTTCTTTTTTTTACCTATTGTTTCAATTTTTTATTTGAATCAATATGACTATTACGTACTTATGAATAAACACATATCAGAATCTGATACAAGGGCTAACTTTATAGACCCAAAACTAGTTGATAGTAAATGGGAAGCCATTCACATAGTTAGAGAACACTATTTTACGGACGGAAGAAAATTACTAGGTAACAAACGCGGTAAACGTCTTTTTCTAGATTATTTATTAAAGTATAATAATACCAATTTAGCCATAATTGAAGCCAAAAAGTTAGGAGATCATCCTACAAAAGGATTGCAACAAGCTTTAGAATATGCCGAAAAGTTAAAAATCAATTTTGTTTATGCTACCAATGGCAAACAAATTTATGAGTTTGATAGAAGTTTAGGAAAAGGAAACTATGTAGATAATTTTCCAACGCCTCAAGAATTATACAATAGACTTTTTGGAGCTAAAAACAAACTAAAAGAACAATTACATAACATTCCATTTTTACTTACTGGTAATTTTCAGCCTAGATATTACCAAGAAATTGCTATAAATAAAACAATGGAAAGTATTGCTGATGACCAAAACCGTATTTTATTAACCTTAGCAACAGGAACAGGAAAAACATTTATTGCGTTTCAAATAGTACATAAGTTATTAACGGCGAAATGGAATATTGAAGGAGAAAATAGAAGACCTCGAATTCTTTTTCTTGCAGATAGAAATGTTTTAGCAGATCAAGCGATCAATACATTTAATCCTTACGAAAAAGATGTAATTAAAATTGATGGAGAAGAAGTACGAAAACGAAATGGAGTAGTGCCGACTAACGCATTTATCTTTTTTGCTATTTATCAAGCTATTGCAGAGCGTGAAGATATTGGTGGTTATTATAAAGAATATCCAGAAGATTTTTTCGACCTTATTGTTATAGATGAATGTCACAGAGGTTCTGCCAATGAAGAAGGCTCTTGGAGAGCAATTCTCGACCATTTTAGTCCAGCGGTTCACTTGGGCTTAACAGCAACTCCAAAACGTGATGATAATGTAGATACTTACAAATATTTTGGACAACCTATTTATGAATATTCTCTAAAAGAAGGGATTCAAGATGGGTTTTTAACACCATATAAAGTTAAACGTGTCACCACGAATATAGACGAATACATACATACTAATGATAGTAAAGTAATTCAAGGAGAAGTCACAAAAGACCGTTACGAACTTAAAGATTTTAATAAAAGCATAACCGTTAAACAACGTATTGAGTTGGTGGCACAAACCATCTTAAAGCAAATAGGTAAAATGGATAAAACCATTGTGTTTTGCAGCAACCAAGATCATGCGCTCGATTTAAGAGATTATATAAATAAGCACAAAGAAGTATCAGATATCAATTACTGTGTTCGTGTTACCAGTGATGAAGGTAAACATGGTAGAGAATTATTAGAAGCTTTTCAAGATAACGATAAAGACATTCCTGTAATATTAACCTCGTCTAAAATGCTAACTACGGGAGTCGATGCCAGAAACGTACGCAATATTGTGCTTACTGCACCAATTGGTTCTATGGTAGAGTTTAAACAAATTATTGGTAGAGGCACACGCGTTTTCGATGGTAAAGATTTTTTTACCATTATCGATTTTGTTGGAGCAACTAATTTGTTTTATGATGCAGCTTGGGATGGAGAACCTGAAGAACCAGAAGGTGAAGGAGCAGGAGGTGACCCCATACCAAAACCACCACGTAAGCCTGAAGTTAACGAACCAGGAGAACCTTACGAACGCAAAGAGAAATTAATTATAGAACTCTCTAACGGAAGACAATTAAAAGTTACAGACATTGATACACGCTATATAGACGAAAACGGAAAACCATTAACGGCTCGTGAGTTTCTAGAAAAACTAATTGGCGAATTACCTGCCATTTATAAAGACGAAGCACATTTACGTAAAATATGGTCTAATCCAGATACAAGGGCTGATTTATTATTAAAATTAGGCGATTTAGGTTTTGATAACGAACAACTGAATGATTTACGGAATATGATTGCCTCACCAGAGTGTGATATTTTTGATGTGTTGTCTCATATCTCTTTCAACTCTAATTTAATGACACGTAAACAACGTGTGAAGTTTGTAAAAGATGAGCCTGAGTTTTTTAAAGTTTATAAAAACTTAAAAGCGAAAGACTTTCTAGAGTTTATCTTAAACCATTATGAAAATTATGGTATAGAAGAATTACAACGCGATAAATTAGGAGATTTAGTAAAACTAAAATTAGGTACGACCAAAGATGCAAAAACGGCTTTTGGAGATATGAAGACACTTTTAGGCGCTTATTATAAATTACAGGAAAACATTTATAAAGCAGGATAATGATTTGTAATATTGCTTATCGCAATATGCAATTTAATTTTTGAAGTACAGTAATATATAATAAAATATGTGTTATATTGCGTATCGCAATATGCAATATCATGAAAAAAAACAACAATTTAAAACCGCAAGATATTTTAATTCTTTTAAAAATATGCACTTTAGCAAATCAAGAATGGTTTCAACATACAATAGCTGAAGATTTAGATATTAGTCAATCTGAAGTTTCAGAAGGTTTATCGCGTGCAAAATATTCTGGATTAATTGATGCAAGTCGTAAACATGTTAATGTGCTAAATCTATTGGAGTTTTTAGAGCATGGCGTTAAATATGTTTTCCCAGAACAACCTGGTGCAATTGTACGTGGAGTTCCAACGGCGCATTCGGCTAGTCCATTGTCTAATGAAATTCATGGAAATGAAAATTTCGTTTGGGCTTATGCTCGAGGCAGTATGCGTGGACAAGCCATACAACCTTTATATAAAACGGTGCCAAAAATTGTTTTAAAAGATCATAAATTACATGAAATACTTGCGCTTGTTGATGCCATTAGAGTGGGTAAAGTACGTGAACAACACTTAGCTATTTCATTATTAAAAGAACGGTTACAATATGCATAATCATACACCAATAAATTTAGATATTGTTGCTACAGTTGCGCAAGCATTAGGTGATCTTAACACAGAAGTGGTCTATATTGGTGGTGCTGTAATTAGTATCTATGCTACCGATGAAGGTGCAGAATTACCACGTGTAACTACAGATGTAGATGTTTGTGTTCAAGTATCTACGCTCAATGATATGGAGACCTTAAGAGAAAGGTTGGCAGAAAAAAATATCTTTCCAGATGCGACAGGTACACATTTGTATCGTTATACCCATAAGGGTATCCTTATTGATTTTATACCTTATGAAGCCACACCTTTTGGACCAACCAATTCGTATTTAAAACCGGGTTTTGAGCAGGCTTATGAAACACAAGTTGGTTCTGTCGAAATTTCAGTACTTCCTGTTACTGTGTTTTTAGCTACTAAATGGGAAGCTTTTAATGATAGAGGAGGCTCAGATCCTAGATGGAGTCATGATTTTGAAGATATTATCTACATTTTAGATAACAATACAGACCTATTAGAACACGCAAAAGTAGCAACGACCGAAGTCATAAATGCTTTAAAAGCATTAAGTACCTTTATACTAGAACATTCTAATAGTAGAGAAATTATAGAATGCCATATTAGTCCAATTACAGCACAAGAACGTGGTGAATTTATTACAGAAAAACTAACAGCCATAACAAACCTATGAGCATACAAAACAACATAGACAGAATTACAGATATCCTTCGTCGCGACGATGGTATCTCAGGTGCCATGCACTACACAGAGCAAATCTCGTGGATTCTGTTTCTTAAATTTTTAAACGATTACGAAGACAATAAAGCAGACGAGGCTTTTTTAGAAGGTACTGATTACAACTATGTTTTGCGTAAAGATTTACGCTGGCATCAATGGGCTTGCCCAAAAGACGACAACGGTAAACTCGATGTAAAACGTGCTTTAACTGGTGACGATTTAGTAGACTTCGTCAATAAAACCTTGTTTCCGTATTTACAAGCCTTTAAAGCAACCACTAACAATCCTAAATCTTTAACCTATAAAATAGGTGCTATTTTCGAGTATTTAGATAATAGAATCGCAAGTGGTCACACATTACGCGAGGTTTTAGATATTATTGATGCGCTAGATTTCCAAAGTAGTGATGAGTTGTTTGAGCTCTCGCAAGTCTACGAAAACCTACTAAAAAGTATGGGAAGCGATGGTGGAAACTCTGGCGAATTCTATACACCAAGAGCCATTATAAAAGCTATGGTAGAAACCACAGATATTAAAGTAGGCGATACCATTTATGATGGAGCGGTTGGTTCTGGTGGTTTTCTGGTTGAAGCTTTCGATTTTTTAACGCAAGATGGTAAAAAAGAAAAACTATCTGCCAAAGATTGGGAAACCATACAAAACGATACTTTTTTCGGACAAGAAAAAACTAGTTTGGGATATGTAATGGGTATGATGAACATGATTCTACACGGAATAGAAAGCCCAAACGTATATAAAGGCAACACGCTTACCCAAAATATACGCGATTACCAAGAAAAAGACAGACACGATGTTATTTTGGCAAATCCACCATTTGGAGGCAAAGAAAAAAAGCAAATTCAACAAAACTTTCCTGTAGAAAGTAATGCTACGGAAATCTTGTTTATGCAGCATTTTATGAAAATGCTAAAACTAGAAGGTCGCGCAGCTATTGTTGTGCCAGAAGGCGTACTGTTTCAAACCAATAATGCCTTTACTAAAGTAAAACAAACCTTGTTAGAAAACTTTAATGTACATACTATTGTAAGTTTACCATCTGGTGTGTTTTTACCGTATAGTGGCGTAAAAACCAATATTATTTATTTTGATAGAAAAGGCGCAACCAGCAATATTTGGTATTACGATGTTACACCGCCTTATAAGCTTACCAAAAACAAACCCATAAGTTACGAGCATATCAAGGAGTTTGTACACCTATTCCATAACCCAAAAGAACGTAACATAACCAATGCTAAAACAGATGAAACTTGCCATGACTGGACTGTAAACGTAGCGGACATAAAAGACTACGACCTTAGCGCCAAAAACCCGCACAAAGTAGTTGAAGTAATACACCAAAGCCCTAAAGAGCTATTAATGGCTATTAAGCAAAACGATACTGAAATAAATACATTAATGAACCAAATTGAAAGCTTGATTGATGGGGAGTAAACAAATTTATAAACCAATTAAGGATTGTTGTTTACTAGTTACTGATGGTGCACATAAATCACCTAAGACTTTAGAAAAAGGATTTCCTTATATAACTGTTAGAGATATAGGTAATGATGGATCAATAGATACAACTAATTGTAAAAAAATTAGTCTTAAAGATTTTAAACTTTTAGTCGATGGAAATTGTCAGCCACTCAACGGAGATATACTTTTTTCAAAAGATGGAACCGTTGGTAAGGTTGCGCTTGTGAAAAATGAAAAGGAGTTTGTTGTTTTGAGCTCTTTAGCAATTTTAAGACCAGATAGAAAAATAATTGATTCAAATTTTTTTAAGTACATAATGCTAAGTCCTAATATTCAGGATGAAGCAATAGGTTTAAAAACAGGAGCCGCTATTAAAAGAGTTGTGCTCAGAACTATAAAGGAAATAAAAATCCCACTTCCACCATTACCAGAACAACAACGAATTGTTACAAAATTAGATGGTTTGTTTGCCCAAATAGACCAAGCTATTGGTTTGTTAGAAGAAAATATTTTGCATACGCAGGCTTTAATGGGGTCTGTGTTGGATGAGGAGTTTGGGAGGTTGGAAACTAAAGGAATTAAGTTAAAAGCAATAAGTGAATTTGCAAAAACAAAAAGTGGAGGGACACCAAGACGTAGTGAAAGACAATTTTGGAAAGGAAATATACCTTGGTTAAAATCAGGTGAATTAAATGATTCTTTTAAAATAGTAGAAAATACGGAATTTATTACAGAAATCGGTTTACAAAAATCATCTGCTTCTTTATTTACAAAAGGAACTTTACTTATGGCAATGTATGGTGCAACAGCTGGTAAATTAGGAATTCTTGGAATGGATGCTTGTACCAATCAAGCTGTTTGTTCTATTCAAAATAATAAAGGCTTGTTTGATGAAATTTATGTTTATTTCTTTCTGTTATCGCAAAGAGACAGAATTATCAGAGAAAGTTCAGGAGGTGCACAACCAAATATTAGTAAAGGTTATATAGATAAATTAGAAGTTCCATTGCCTGATTTAAAAACTCAGAAATTGCTATCTAATAAGTTTTTTGATTATCAAAATGGGATTAATTCAGTTGTAGAAACCCAAACCCAAAAACTAACCAATTTAAAAGCCTTAAAAAGCAGTTTGTTAGATCAGGCTTTTAAGGGAGAGTTGTAAGTATAAATAATTGTCATATGAAAGTAGTACTAAAAATTGATTGTTGGCATAAGTTCAATAAAAATTTAAATTTGGATTATGTGTCATGGGAAGTAAATACGTTATTTATTGGCACATTTAATCCTGGTTGTTGTAATGAAGAAAATAGTGCAGAATGGTTTTATGGCAGAACAGAACGTAACATGTTCTGGAATACTTTAGGCTATATTTATGAACAAAATCCATTACTAGGAACAGAGGGAAATCCTGATGATTGGAAATCCTTTTGTGAAAGAAACAAATTAGCTGTAACAGACTTACTTAAAAGAGTAAATAAAGTTGTTGCTAAGGATTTGAAAGAGACATTATGTAAAAATTTTAGTGACAGTAAACTAGAGCCATTCATTTTGCAAGATAATGTCTTACCTACAGAGATTTCAAACTTAATAGAACAATCCTCTAACTTACAAAACTTAAAATGTGTCTACCTTACGAGGGCAACTACTAACAGAGCATGGAATATACTCTGGAAACCTATAGCAGATGTTTGTAGAAAAAGAAAAATCCATGTAGCTAAATTAACAACACCTGGAGGTTTTAATTATTTTCAGTTTAATGAAAACTTTCCTAGAACACCCGAGAATTTAGCGGAGTTATGGGAAGCAAAAGGGTTTAAGAAATGTAATTAATTAAACAAATGTAACGCTTAAAAAGCTGTTTGTTAGATAGGGATTTTAAGGGGGATTTGTAAAAAATATTAAGAATGAAAAAAGAAGAGTATAGCTATATCATTGTTGAAAGTTACAAACCAAAAGTAAATAGAGGTTATCATGGTGAAATACACATTAAACCTATTTCAGGTCAAGAACCTTATACTGAAGATATGCATGTAGAATGTTCTAAAGTATTGAGTAAAGAGCATCCTGTTGGAACAAAATTTAAAATAAAAGCAAAAATAACGAGTAAAGAAGGTGGCCAACCATTTGCTTACTCTCATTACTCTTGGCCTTTTGAAGTGGTATAATAAAAAATTAATAAAATGGGCCAGAAGGTCGGAATGTTACGTTTTACTCAGTTTTACTTTCTAAGATTTACGTTAGATTGGAAGGATGATACCATTTTCCAAATTTTCACCCAATAAAGTGAATAAGGAGGAGATGGTTGACAACAGCGTCATAACTGTTGGCTTCCTGAAGTTGCATTTGCTGTTTAATGTTCTAAGCATTTTAATGATGTTTAAGAGGGTTATTACAAAGATAACAATTTCTATACCTGAAAAGAGTAGCGTCGCAATAGCTCATTACGAGTGAAAGCTTCGAAAGGCATGTACATTCTAAACCTGCTACTATTAGTAACTGGCCCTATTTTTAAATTATGGAAACAGAAGATTGGTTTAAATTAAAACGTTACCCGCACATTGGAGAGCCATTATCATTGAAAGATTATAAATGGATCAAATCTTATGTGGGAGATCCTCTATTTGTAAAAAAGCATAGTTTTTTACCTTTAATTCATAAGTGTATCATTAAACGTAAATATAGAGCTGATACTATTGATCTTGTTAGAAATAAAAAGGGTGAGCGTATGCGATTTATAGATAAACCTAAAGTTAGAGATATCTATTATGCTTCTCATTTAGACTCTATCGTGTTTTCTTATTATAATCATTTAATTAGTGACGCGTATAAAAATCTTATTGAGACCAAAAATTTTAATGAGTCCATAGTTGCCTATCGTAAAATACCTATAGCTGTTGGTTCAGATAAAAATAAATGTAATATCGATTTTGCCAAAAGTACTTTTGAGTTTATAAAAAAAAATGAAAACAAAAAAATTACAGCAATCGTTGCAGATGTCACTGCTTTCTTTGATAATTTAGACCATAAGATATTAAAGAAACAATGGTGTAAAGTTTTAAATGAAACAACTCTTCCAGAAGATCATTATAATGTCTTTAAAGCTTTAACTAATTTACATTATGTAGAAGGTGATCAATTATATAATAGTTATAATGGAACGATGCTTGTTGAAAAAGGTGTGCCTAATTCATCGAAAGACAAAGAGTTAAAAAGAATTGAAATCAAATCTAATAGTTACTTCAAAGAGAAAAATGCTGTTGCCTATTGTACAAAAGAAGAATTTTTAGCAAATAATTTAAATTTAATTATTTCAGCACAAAATAAAAAAGGTATTCCACAGGGAAGCCCAATTAGTGCAACTTTAGCTAATATTTACATGCTTGATTTTGATCAAGAAGTGTTTGATAAGGTGGATGCTATAGGAGGTTACTATCAAAGATATAGTGATGATTTAATTATAGTCTGTGAACAGGAATACGAAGACGATATAATAAAATTCATACGTGATAAAGTTAAAAATTTAGCAAAATTAGAAATTCATCCTTCAAAGACTGTTGTTTATAGGTTCGAAGAAATAGATGGTATTTTTAAAGGGTTTGAAATTGATGAAATTTCAAAAGAACATAACTATAATAAATGTTTAGAATATTTAGGGTTCTCTTATGATGGGCAACGGATTCTTATAAAAGACTCAGGTTTTTCTAAATTTTATAGATCGATGAAACGATCATTTAAAAAATCTAGTTCTTTAGCGATTCACAGTAAAAATCCTGATAAAAGTTTATTTAAGTCAAGATTGTACAAACGATTTACACACAGAGGAGCAAAGCGCAAAATGATTTATCATCCATCTAAGGCAGATCCTAAAATATATGAGAAAACAAAAAAGTATTATTGGGGCAATTATTTAAGTTATATCTATAAAGCAAATGATAGCATGAGAAATTTAAATGGAGGTAAAGATGTTATTAAAAGACAAAGCAGAAAGTTTTGGAATCGCTTTTATAAACTAATGAGATTTCATGAATCTAAAATAAGTAGTACTAAAAAAGTTAAATTGTAACTTATGATTCAATAAGGTCAATTAAGAAGGTTTATAAGAATAAGTAAATTAATCCATCAATTTAGATTAAAAAAAAATCGAAAAATATGGTATTACCAGAAATAGAATTATTTACAGATGGAGGTGCAGAACCCAACCCTGGTAAAGGAGGTTTTGGTACCATATTAAAACATAAAGGACGACAAAAAGAATTTTTTGGTGGCTACGAGTTTACCACTAATAATAGAATGGAGTTAATGGCAGTAATTTTTGGTTTAGAACAAATAAATACCAAAGCAAAGGTTACGGTTTATTCAGACTCTAAGTACGTGGTGGATGGTATAGAAAAAGGTTGGGCATTAACATGGAAAAAGAATAATTGGATTCGTAAAAAGGGCAATTTAGTACTTAATAAGGATTTATGGGAAAGGTTGCTTTCTGTTATTGAAAAACATGAAGTGACATTTAATTGGGTTAAAGGACATGCTGGCCATATAGAGAATGAACGCTGTGATTTTTTAGCTAACAAAGGGATTCACTCAGATAATAAAGTGAATGATGAAGGCTATTTAGATTACTTAGAGCATATTGAAGACTACAAAGAGAAAAGTATAGAAAAGGAAGGTGATTTATGTAGAAAGTGTCAAACACCTACGGTCAAGAAGGTTCCTAAGAAACGAAAATTCAATAAAAATAAATCTTATTATTTTGAGTATTATTTATATTGTAACAATTGCAAAGCCATGTACATGGTAGAAGAAGCAAAACGAGAAGTACCAAAGAACGATGGTTTATTTTAAAACAAAGCGCCTTTATAATTAGGTATAGAATATGCATTTTTAGTATTTCTGTTAGTTCATGTAACATGAACATTTGTTTTTTATGAACATTTGTGAGTTAAATATTTGATAATTAGAAGTTGTTCATTATATTTGATTGTTCATGTTACATGAACATGATTAAAATTTGAACAGAATGACTGATTTTGTACACATCATGGAATTTTTTGATGCTTTAGATTTTGAGGTAGAAGTTACCTATCAAAATTATAATAAAGCTAAGGAAGAAAGTATATACACAATAAACAACCAAAACGTCTTTGTAGAAACCAAAAACGAAGTAAGACCACAAAATATAATTGGTTTTATTAAAAGCAGAAGCAAAAACTTTCCTGTTTTAGTAGCTTCAAAATATATAACACCGAAAGCAAAACAGCTACTAAAAGCGCAAGGCATCAATTACATAGATAGTTTTGGAAACGCTTACATAGATTTAAAAGACCTAAAAGTCTATGTAGAGCAAGGCAACGCAAAACCATACAACAGCGAATACTCTAATATATTTACCCAATCTGGTGGGCAAATATTATTTAACTTACTCAAAAACCCAGAATTAATTAATGAAACGCAACGCAATTTAGCACAAATTAGTAATGTGTCTTTAGGTAGTGTGAGTAAGTTTTTAAAAGGATTGTTTGATGAAGGTTACAGTGTAAAATGGAACAACCAACAAAAATATCAATTAGTAAATAAAGACGCTTTATTAGAAAAATGGGTTATTCTACTTAACGAAAAGATATTACCTGCACATAAAATAGGCACTTTTACATTTTCTAAAACTAATAAAGGTAATTGGAAAAACCAATTAATGATTCCCAATGTACTGTGGAGTGGAGAACCAGCTGCGGCATTGCTTACAAACTACTTAAATCCTGAAAAGTTTTCAATGTTTACACATTTGCCAAAACAAGAAATTATTAAAGACTTAAAACTGTTGCCAGATGCCCATGGTGAAATAAGTATTTACAAACCGTTTTGGTTAGAAAGCAATACAGTGGATAGACTTTTAGATTATATAAAAAATCAAAACATAGTACACCCATTAATTATATACGCACAATTAATTTACAGCGGAAACGGTAGAAATTTAGAAACAGCCCAAATATTATATAATGAGCATATCCAACCCAACCTATAAGCAATATTCATTTGCGCATCATGCAAAAGTATATGCAATATTAGAAACCGTTTTTGCTAAATACGGTATTAATTATTATTTAATAGGTGCTAATGCAAGAGACGTACAATTATATAAGCAAGGTATAAAACCAAGTCGAGGTACAGCAGATATTGATTTTGCTATTATGGTTCCAGATATCGATGTGTATCAATCTATTTTTACAGAATTAAATTATAACGGGTTTAAAACTACAAAAGAAGGTTATAGGTTAGTTTTTGATGAAACTAATACGGTTTTAGATTTAATGCCTTATGGAGAAATAGAACAAGAGTTTACCGTAAATTTTATAGATAGAGATATCACATTATCAGTATTGGGTTTTACTGAAGTTGGTGAACATATAGAAACGGTAACAATTAAGGAAGAAAACTATACTTTACCTGTATCTCCAATAGAAGGTATTATAATATTGAAGTTAATGTCTTGGACAGATAAACCAGATTTAAGAGCAAAAGATCTTGAAGATATTTCGTTTTTATTACATCACGCTTGGACTTTGTATGAAGATGAAGCATACGAAAATCATTTAGATTTATTTGACGATGATAATTTTGATACACAAATTGTAGCTGCTAGAATTATTGGTAGAAAAATGAAGCAGATTATAAACCAAAATGAGACATTAAAAAACAGTATTTTAGAAATACTTAATAAAAGTATTGCTAAAAAAGAAAAGGCAGAAAACCCAGAAATAATATTAGCGCAATCAATGAACAAATCCATTGAAGACATACAAGTTTTATTAGCTAGTATTTTGGGAGGTATAAATGATGATTTAAGTAAAAAATAAAAAACGATCAATTTTATGATTAACTATAAAGACTACGAAAAACAAGTATATGATTGGCTGATGCAAAAGCATAAAAACGATCCAAATTTTACTTTTTCTTTAAGAATGAAAGGCTCTAAAGGAGCAGAGTTAGACTATTTTATTGGAACGGAAAAATCTAAATATTTTGGTATGACTTTCTGGACATTACCTGTTAATTTTCCTGGTTCTTCTGGTGATTGTATCGATTTGATTTTTGCTTTTTCAAATAACATTTACTCCTATAATTTTGAATTTACGCAAACAAAATCACCACATAATCCTCAAAACCAATCAGCACTTGACCTTATTGATTCATTAAAGGATTCATCAATTTCAAGTTTAGGTTTCTCTTATTCTAGTCCAGACAGTAACAAGATGTTAACTTTAAAAACAAATCAGAGGCAAGAAGGCTACACATCTATAGTTGCTTTGTTGGAAGATGTAGATAAGGATTTAAAAATTGTTCTACCAGCAGTAAATAAAGCTATCGCTGGTGAGAAGAAGAATAATCCTGACTTTAAAGCACATAGAATCACATTGTCTGAATTTAATACAATGCAAACAAGATTAGCAAAGCGTTTAAAAAAATATAAAAATGTAAATTTAACTGAGGATAAGGCTATCCAAATAAATGAATTAGTGCTTGAAAATAAAAGTTATAATATAGAAACAGGGAATTATTATGCGCCCTTAAACCAAATCTTCTATGGACCGCCAGGAACAGGTAAAACATATCATACCATTTTGGAAGCGGCTAAAATCGTCACCCAAAATACAGATTTAAATTATAGTGAAGCCCAAACCGTATTCAATGAAAATTTAGGCGATCGAATAGAGTTTATTACCTTTCATCAAAACTATAGTTATGAGGATTTTATACAAGGTTTAAGACCAGATATAGAGCAAAAAGCATTAAGCTTTAATAGAGCAGATGGTATATTTACCAAAATGGTAACTAATGCGTTGTTTGAGTATTATAAAGTATATCAGAAAAATCAAAAGATATCAGCGAGTGAAGAAAATTCGAAAATTGATTTGAACGATGTTTTTATTGAATTTGTGAACTCATTAAAAGAAGGGCAAGAGTTTAAGACTAAAACGGGAGGTACTGTTAAGGTAGATAATTTTACTGATAGACAGAATATAGAATTTAGAGCAATAAATGGTGTTAAATCCTATTTAGTGTCTGGTAATCGTTTATTAAAACTATATGAGACTTTTAATGATATTAATAAGATAAAACGAGTAAATCAAGATATTGTAGATGTTATTGGAGGTTGTAATGCAACAATGTATTATGTAGCATTAAGAGAATTTATAGAGTTCTTAAAAATTTATAAAGATACCGCTACCGAATTTGAAGACGTAAATGATACTATTACATATGAGAACATTACTTATCGTAGGAAAAAAGAATTATTATTTAACGTAAATAACAAGGATTTACATACGATTTCAGAATATAATGTTCCCAAATATGTAATTATTATAGACGAAATTAATAGAGCTAACATTTCTAGAGTTTTTGGAGAGCTGATTACCTTAATAGAAAAGGATAAACGTTCTCATGGCAAGATTCCGTTGTCGGCAACCTTACCCTCTGGAGAGAAATTTATTGTACCTTCTAATCTATATATTATTGGTACAATGAATACAGCAGATAAATCTATTGCACTTTTAGATATTGCATTGCGACGACGTTTTGAGTTTGTGCCTATGTATCCAGATTCTAATTCTACAGAACATAAAATAGTTAATGACCCTATTATTTTAGATGCAATTAATAATGAGATTATTTCTAGAAAAGGTCATGATTTTACTATAGGTCATTCTTACTTTATGGGTGACGATTATAACTTAATTAAAACTATTGATAATAAGGTAATCCCTTTACTACTAGAATATTTTATGAATGATTTTGAAGAGGTAAAAAAAATACTAGGAGCAGCGAATATAAAAGTGGATGGTTGGCCTTTGCAATACGTCGCTAATGATTAATCTTTTTGAATATAAAAATAAAGCCGAGTTTCCAGTAGAGCATTTCGATGATTTAGAAGTGTTTTTGGATGATATTTGGGCAAAACGAGAAAAATCGAGTTACTATTTTAATGAAGAAGATAATAGAGTAGAGCAGCAACGATTTATTCAGTTTTTGCACAAGACCAAAACTCTAAAATCTAATAAGTATGTGGGTGTTATTCATTTTGAAGGAGAAACCATCAATTTGTTACCTAAGATTTTTTATAAAGATGAAGAATCAACACAACAAGATGTTAATGCCATAAATAAGCATATCCTTTGGTGGTTGAGTTATTGCAGAAAATTAAAATTTCCAAATTATTTATCAGGTTTAAATAGTGAAAAGGCAGATTTCTTTGAGATTTTAATTTACTTGTTTAGTAAATACACTAGAGAGCTTTTAAATTCATCAATATATCAGCAATATACTGAAGTTAATAAGGAGCTGTCTTTTGTAAAAGGTCGTATAGATTTTAATGCTTACATCAAGAACAATTTATCTAGAGGTAGAAACCATAAAATTAGTTGTTCGTTTGATGCCTTTGAAATGGATAACGATTTTAATAGATGCGTAAAGTTTGTATCTAAACTATTGTTATCAACAACTAAAGAAAACCAAAGCCGACGATTTTTAAATGATATTTTATTCATTCTAGATGAGGTTAAGGATGTTACTATTTCGTCTGACCAAATGAAACGAATGACGTTTAACCCAATGTTTTCAGATTTTGAAACTATTAGGGATTATTGCGTCTTGTTTTTAGATAATAGTGTGTCTTTTAATTATAAAAACGACTTAAAACTATTTGCTTTTTTATTGCCAATGGAATATGTGTTTGAGGATTTTATTTTTGGTTTTATCGATAAGGAGATTGATAGTATAAAGGCAAAAGCACAAGACACGTCCAAATATTTAGCAGAAGACAATAAATTCCAATTAAAACCAGATTTATTGTTAGAGTTTAACAATAGAAAAATCATAGCAGATACCAAGTATAAAATTGTATACAATGATGTAAACGATACTAAAAACGGAATTTCTCAAACCGATTTGTACCAAATGTTATCTTATGCAGTGCGTTTTAAAGTCAATGAAATTGTTTTGTTTTATCCTAATACTATTAGTACAGAAGAAACAAATAATTCAGAATTCACAATTGTTGATGAATTAGCAGATAATCAGAAGGTGGTGATAAGCTCGTTTCAATTACCCATTATAAATTTTGAAATGTTTAATGACGATTATGAGAGTGAAAAATCATTAAGTTTAGATTTTGAAAGTGTTAAAGGAGATTTAATTATTCATATAGGAAAAGCGATAGATGTTTAATGATAGGGAAATTAATTAAAACTTATTATGTATCTACATCTATTTCAAATAAACAACAACCCCCTCAATCAAATCAAAATAGGGATACTGACCAAAAGCATTAGGATTCATGTTTTTAACCAAATGATAACGACCATTTAATTTCTCTACTAATTGAGATAAGTCACCTTTAGTCGCTGGTTTATTAGAGGCTTTTGTTAATAAACTTTTAATAGCATCAGCAGCCAAAGTTCCAGCCGTAGCATTTCCAACACCTCCCAAAGACATTTTTGGTTTCTGTGGGTTAGAGATTTTGGGAACAGTTATATTATTAGTCTCTATAGGGATTAAAGTTTTTGTTTTACGAGCATGATAAGCTTTTGAGCGACAAGTATCGCTACAATACTTCTGTACGCGACGTCGTTTAGGTTCAAATTCCTTATAACAATACTCACAAGTATAAAATTGTTTATTTTTCATTTAGCGTATAATAAACGTTTGTTTTACGCTAAATTAATGCTTTTTATCAATATTTACGCGTCGGGTTAGGATAAATCAACGCCAAAAACTGTTTTCATCAAAAAGTTGTCAATTTCTTCATCACTAAATTGAGGTTTTATTTTTTTCGTAGGAGTAGAAATTTTTGGTTTCGAATTTTTGCTTTCTTCTAGAACTTCATTTTTTAAAGGAGTATTAGAAAACGTCATTTTTATGTTTTTAAGAACATCAACGCTATCCAATTTAGGAGCTTGAGGACTCAATTTGAAATACTGTTCTAATTGTGAATAATGATTTCTAAAAAAAAGATTTTGATTTTTAAAAGCATTAAAGATTGTATTGCTGAGATCAGGGAATGTAATTTTTATGTTATCAACCATCCATGAGGTAATAACTAAATGACAGTCCATATGTTTTTTATAGTCATCTATAATAAACTGAAAGACTTCAGCATTGACTTTAGTTTTAGTGTCTAATAGCAGCAGTAAATTATTTTGTAGTATTTTATTTTTATTCAAAATATCAACTAAGGCTATCTTTTCTATATCATGAGTAGTTGCTCCTAATTTATCTCTGTTATAAGCAATGATATCATAAGACTCTTTAGGAATCATGCCTGCAATCATTGAATCTTCAATTTCGGAATAGACAGAACTAGGAAAAAATAAGATATACTTCTTAGTAATATTCTCTATTAATTTTTCGGATATATCAATCATTATCAAAGTGCTTAGAGTAGTCATTAGGCATAACGGCATCAATATCTCTTAAATATTTTTCTAATGCATCCATTGTTGAATGTCCTGTTATATTCATTAATTCACTTTTAGCAGCATGAGGGGATGAACCTTTAATTAAAGACTGGTATAAGATAGTAATAAACGTATGTCTAAAACTGTATAAAGTCTGGTCTTTGTCTAACTTAAAATGGTCTTTAACTACGGTTTTATAGCGTTTAGAAAAATAATTACTTTTATTTATGTCGGTGGCATCCCATTCTCCTCCAATTTTAATCGGTGTAAATAAATAACCTTCTGGATCTAGTTTTGATAAATCAGGTAGTTCTTCAATAATTTTACTAGGAATCAACTTTGTTTTTAGTGGACTGTTTTTGGCTTTAAATTGTATCGTTTTATCTTCAAGATTAATATCTTTTATTTTCAATCTACAAACTTCAACAGGTCTTAATAAATTATAGCTTATAAATTTAATAAAGAGTAGGAGTATGGGGTCTTCCGTTTTTAAATATTTAAAAATCTTTTTATGCTCTTTAGTTGTATAAGATTTATTTCTTTTAGGAATACTACGTAACGCAGGTATTTTCTTTATCGGATTAGAGTCTATAAGTTCGTTTTGCTCTAAAGTTTGTAAAAGGCTACTTAAGTTTAGTCTATAATTATTTCGGTTTCTAGCACTTGATCGAATTAAAACAGAATTTAAAAAATCCAAAGCGACTTTTTTATCGATTTGCTTAATCGATGTTACTTCTGATCTATTTTCCTTAATCCATTTTATAATGGCATTTGTTGTGTATTCATAATCTTTAAGTGATCGCACTGTAATTTGATTCTCTTTAATCTTTAAACTAAAATCAAAAGCTTCACGCAAAGGGAGACCATAATCTTTTGGCTCTTTTTTTTTGATAAATTCTAGTTTTGGTCTAGAGATGTCTTTTTTAATTATCTCCGAAGGATAGGCAATAGGTCGTGCGTATTCTTTTTTAGGAAGACTCTCAACAGTATTTATAGACGCTTTCTTAGAAAGTTTATGGTATAGGTCTGTATTATTAATGTGAGGACTATAACCTTGCTTAAGAAGTTTCAAAAGTCTTCTGCGATAACGCGACAATAGGGCTAAGCGATCTTCCTTAGTTTTATATGTGTTTGCATTGCCATAGATATTTTTTTGACGTTTAAGCTTATTTGTCTTAGGATCTCTGTATGAGAAATATACGTACCAACGTTTGGTTAAATCGCCGTTTGCGGAGTATATTTTAGGGGATGAAAAATCTGCTTTGTGTGCCAAATCGTGTTCTAAATCGTGTTCATAATCGTGTTCTAAGGTAAGAAATTCATTTAATGTAAGCATAAAAAAACGGTTTAGAGTGAACTAAACCGTTTGTTTGCAACCAATTAAGATATGTAGCGAGAACGAGATTTGAACTCGTGACCTCTGGGTTATGAATCCAACGCTCTAACCAACTGAGCTACCTCGCCATATTTACAATTACTATTGAAACGTCGAAATTGATATTCTGAACATGTTTCTAATTGCGGGTGCAAATATAAAAACAAATTCTTGTTGCGCAAACAATACAAACTAAAAAAAATAAATTTAGTTTAAAGTTTAAAACTCAAGGATATTTGTATATATTGAGCACATAATACAATGCTAATATGGACGATAAAGAAAAATTTGAAATGGAGTTTGTGATTCAAGCATCACCAGCACTAATATACACTTACATATCAACACCTTCTGGCTTATCAGAATGGTTTGCAGATAACGTTAATTCACGTGGTGAATTATTTACTTTTATGTGGGATGGCTCGGAAGAACAAGCTAAATTATTAAGTAAAAAAAGTGGAGAGCGAATTAAATTTCGTTGGTTAAGTGATGATGAGGAAGGCTCATCAAGCTATTTTGAAATACGCATACAGGTCGATGAAATTACTAAAGATGTCTCTTTAATGATTACTGACTTTGCCGAAGAAGATGAAATTGACGAAGGAAAGATGCTTTGGGAGAATCAAATTTCAAGCCTTAAACAAGTTTTAGGTTCGGCATAAGCTTTAAGAAAATATTCTATCCTATCTTTGTCTCGATTTAACTTTAAAACTAAATCGAGATTTTTTTATGATAAATTTTAACGGTACGCTTCTCTCAGAAAATGATTCTAAACTTTCTGTTGCTAATAGAGGTTATAAATACGGAGACGCGCTTTTTGAAACACTAAAAGTAGTGAATGGTAAAATCTTCTTTGGGAAGATCATTATTTTAGACTGATGTCTTCGATGCGTATTCTTAGAATGGATATTCCTATGTATTTTACTATGGAATTTCTTGAGGCTGAAATCTTAAAAACACTAGAGGCTAACGATTTATTGCATGCCACAGCGCGTGTCCGAATTAATGTCGATAGAGGAGAGGGCGGAAAATATTTGCCTTCTGAGACTGCTGAAGTTCACTTTAACATCAGTACAGAGCTACATCATGAACCTTTTTATTCAATAGCAGATGATTCCAATTGTGAAGTTGATTTGTATAAGGATTACTTTGTAGCCCCAGGATTGCTTTCAGGTTTAAAATCAAATAATAAAGCGATTCAAGTTATTGGAAGTATTTATGCTAAAGAAAATGATTTAGATAATTGTTTAATTTTAAATACAGACAAAAGTGTTATTGAAGCTTTAAATGGGAATTTATTCTTGGTTAAGGACGGTAAAGTAAAAACCCCTCCTTTGGAAGAAGGCTGTCTTAAAGGGGTAATGCGAAAGCAAATACTCGATTTATTAGCAAAAGATGTTAATGTGATTGTGGAAGAGGCTTCTATTAGTCCGTTTGAACTCCAAAAAGCAGACGAATTATTTATTACGAATGTTATTAAGGGCATTGTGCCGATTACGAAGTACAGGAAGAAAGTGTATGGAGATGTTTTTGCTCAGGGTTTAGTTGCTAAGCTTAATGCTAAATTGAGGTTGTTGTCTTGAGTTTTTGATTTTAGTACGATTTGTTTCATGTTTTTATAGGTTCATTTTGTCTTGATACAAAACGAACCAAAACATCAAGACTGCCGATGATTTATCTAAATATTTTGTTTGCTTCGGCGCAAAAATGGTGGGTAGTTGATGTTAGAATCCTAATGTTTGCTTATCAATAAATAGGAAAGTAAATTCATTGTATTTCCTATCGATTTTTGCTTAACCCTTCGCTTCAACTTAACGCTAAATAATCGGAGGTCAAGTGGGCTTCTCTGCCTAATAACCATTTTGGACGTGGTTTAATAAACCTAAAATATCCTATCTTAATGAATATGTTTGTCAGAATAGTATAACATACCATGAAGAAAAATATCACTAAAAGTTTTGTTTGAGTTGAGCTTCAAGTTTTGTTAAAAGGGCTAATTATAACTAGGATTTTCTGGAGCATTAGACCAAATACTATAATCGCCACCCAATTCTAACATTTTTTCGCGCCAAAAGGAACTACAAGATTTTGAAATGATTTCTTTATTGTAGATGTTTTCGGACACTAACCAAGCGTTGGATTCCAATTCATTGTCTAATTGCTGTTCTTCCCAGCCGGAATAGCCTAGAAAGAAACGAATATCATCTGTTGAAATTAGTCCTTTGTTAATTAGGTTCAACACAATATTAAAATCACCTCCCCAAAAAATACCGTTGGATATTTCAACGCTATTGGGTATTAGCTTTGGTGATTTATGAATAAAATAAAGGTTATCCTGTTCTACAGGGCCTCCGTTATATACCGGGAATTCAGATTCAGTACCTTCTATAAGGTCTTTTAGATTATAGTTTAATGGCTTATTTAAAATAAAGCCAACAGAACCTAAAGCGTTGTGATCTGCTAAAAGAATCACAGCGCGATTAAATGAAATATCTCCGATAATAGATGGTTCGGCAATAAGTAAACTGCCTTTTTCGGGTTTGTTCATTTTGGCTTTTTTAATGTTATTATTACTAAATCTATGTTTTTTATGTTAAAAAAGCAACTTATATTCAGTAAAAGTGGAGCAAAAAAAACCTGCTCGTTGAGCAGGTTCTGTATTTTAAACAAAAAATGGCTTAGTTTACAGCATTACTTAAGTCAGAACCTGCCTTAAATTTCACTACATTTTTAGCTTTAATTTTTATCGTTTTTCCAGTCTGTGGGTTTCTTCCATCTCTTGCAGCTCTTCTAGATACTGACCAAGAACCAAATCCTACTAAAGATACTCTGTTACCTTTTTGTAAAGATCCTTCGATATCAACTAATAAAGAGTCTAATGCTTTTTTAGCAGCTGCCTTAGTAATTCCAGCATTCTCTGCCATTCCATTAATTAAATCTGTTTTGTTCATAATATTTAATTTAAATTGTTAAATTTTTTTGATTCTAAAAAAAAATCTTTAAAATCTGTACACAAAATTATTAGGAATATTAAGCTATACAAGTAATAGCAAGGGAAATACAGCTTTTTGTTAATAACTTATAATATTTGTTAATAAAGCCTATGTATTTCATCGGATTTTTTGTAAAACCAATGATAATAAGGGTTTACAGCAGTTTTGCGGATGGAGAAAAATTAAACCCATTTAATAATGATTTCACTTCCATTTTACGCTTTCCTGGTAATTGTATTTCTAATATATTTATGTAACCGCCTTGACATGCGACTTTTAACGTGTCTTTTGATGTTATGATAAAACCATTGGCATGATTGTGCTTTTCTTCTAGCTTTTCAACACCGTATACTTTTACAGATAATAGATCTTTTTCGTTATTATCTAAATAGCACCACGCTGTAGGAAAAGGGTTTAGACCTCTAATCTTATTATATATAGTATCTATAGACTCTGACCAATCTATTTTGCAATTCTCGCGATTAAGTTTGTATGCCGTTTTTAAATCGTCGGTTTGTGGTTGAATTGTAGTCGATATGGTATCGTTCGCGACGCGTTCTACGGTTTCAATGACCAATTGACTTCCTATAGCCATTAACTCATCGTGTAAGTCTCCAACGGTTGTTGTTGGGCCTATTTCTGTTTCCTTACTTTGAATGATAGCTCCGGTGTCAATTTTTTCGTCTATAAAAAAGGTGGTTACTCCTGTTTTAGTTTCACCATTAATTATTGCCCAATGAATTGGAGCTGCACCTCTGTATTGTGGCAATAATGAAGCGTGTAGGTTAAAGGTCCCAAATTCTGGCATTTGCCAAACGACTTTAGGTAACATTCTAAACGCGACTATAATTTGTAAATTGGCTTGTAGTGCTTTAAGGTCGTTTAAAAATGTTTCGGCTTTTAAATTAGTAGGTTGTAATACGTTTAGTTGATGTTCTAAAGCGAATTGTTTTACGGCAGAACCTCTTAGTTTTTGTCCACGTCCTGCTGGTTTGTCAGGAGCAGTAATGACTCCAACAACGTTATAATTATGGTCTATAAGTGCTTTTAATGTGGCAACGGCAAAATCTGGTGTGCCCATAAAAACGATGCGTAGGTCACGTTTATTTGTCATACAAGTGTGTAGGTATTAGCGTGTGTTAATTTTATTTTTCTTATTTCTATGAGTTCCGAAAGACTCTGTAATAGGTCTTGTTCCGAACATTTAATGTGATGTAATAATTGGCGCGAAGATAAAGCTTCAGCTTGTAATGCCTTTATAATTTGAAGTGTAATCGCTTCATTTGAGTTGGTCTTTGTGTGTGTAGCTTTGGCAACACAAACCGAACAAATACCACAGGTCTTATTTGTGTTTTCACCAAAATAGCGGAGCAGTTGTTGACTTCTGCAAACCGTCTCATTTTTTATGTAACTGAGTACAGATTCTATTTGTTGATGCTTTAGGGTGTGTTGTTGGGTTATTGTTTTTGCAATTGGGTTGATGGTAATGTCATCTTCACGAGGTTTTAAAAAGGTAATTTCAGAATCTGTATTCGCCATCTGTAAACTTATTACCTCATCTTTTTCTAAACGTTGTAGTTGTGTAATGACTTGTTTTTCGGGAAGGTTGACTTTATCGACGACCAATGCTAGATTAACTTTTGTTTCATAATCAAAAATACCACCATAGGTTCTTAAAAGCACTTTAACTAGAATATTTAGATCTAAATGTGTTTCTAAATATTGGAATAACACTGCGTTTGTGGTTATAAATTGAATTTTAGTTCTAAAATTAAAATGCTGTATGAGAGTAATAACGGCATTGCGGTCTAATAGCAATAAAGCATTATAAGTGATACTGGCACTTAATTTATAGTGATTACAGAACGATTTAAAATCGAATTGATGCATTGTGTTTTCTCCTTCACCATATGAGATTTGAAAATAGTTACACAATTTATTATAAACCGTTTTTACAAAAGCAACTGAAGGTAAGTTACTTAAAAATTGATTGCGTAAGTGATCTTCATCTATATGTTGTTTTAAAATAATAGCTTGAGCGCGTTCACCATCTCTTCCTGCTCTTCCTGCTTCTTGGTAATAACTCTCTAAACTTTCTGGTAAATTAATATGGATAACTGTTTTTACATTTGCTTTATCAATACCCATTCCAAAAGCCGTTGTTGCTACCATAATCTGTTTTTGTCCATTGGTCCATTGGTTTAAGCGCTCTTGCTTTTCTTTATTGGTTATGCCTCCATGATAAAATGTAGAGGAAAAGCCTTTGGCACTTAAAAAATTATGGATATCACTAGTGGCGCGTCGGTTTCTCACATAGATAATAGACGATCCTGGATAGGTTTTTAAAAGCTGTTCTAGTTGAAATAGTTTATCATCAGTATGTACAACATTATAGGCAATATTTGGTCTTACAAAAGAAGCTTTAAAAACTTTAGGGTTTATAAAATCGAGATTGGCAACAATATCATCTACCACATTGTGTTTTGCAGTTGCTGTAAGCGCAATACAATTAACGTGAGGATGCATTTGTCGTAATGTAGAAATGGTTTTATAAGCCGGTCTAAAATCGTTTCCCCATTGACTAATACAATGGGCCTCATCAACGGCAATTAAATTGACGCGCATTTGCTGAATGCGTTCTTGTACTAAAGATTGTTGTAAGCGTTCTGGCGAGAGGTATAAAAATTTATAGTTTCCGTAAATACAGTTGTCGAGTTGTGTGTCTAAATCTTTGTAAGACATGCCCGAAGTTAAAGCAATTGCTTTAATACCTTTTGCTTTTAAGGTATTAACTTGGTCTTTCATTAAGGCGATTAGAGGCGAGATAACGATACAAATTCCATCTTGAATTAAAGCAGGGATTTGAAAGCAAACCGATTTACCACCACCTGTTGGTAAAAGGGCAAAGGTATCTTCACGGTTTAGAACCGAAGTGATGATCTCTTCTTGAAGCGGTCTAAAGGATGTATGGTTCCAATACCGTTCTAAAACTTCTATAGGATGCATTACTGCAAATTTAAGGACTCTAAAATAAATTCGACTCTAGTTTCTACACTTCCAAAAGGTACGTCAATTAAATGATATCCAAATCGCTTATATGTCTCTAATAAATGATGGTGTATTTCAATAGCCTCTTCAAAATTCTCATAACGTTCGCTATCACTCGTAAAAATCTCTTGCCATGGTGCTAAAATAAAGATGGCATCGTATTTATGGTTGTCACAGGCGTCAACGAAGTGTTTTGGGTAGGTATCACCAATATAGTCCATATATGCAATAACATCTGGTAAGCCTCTATCTAAGAAAACAACAGGTGCTGTTTCATTTGCAGCATCAGTAAATTGTTTGGTTCTACCTTCTAAAAGCTTTTCGCTGAACAAAAGAGGTTCGGTTAAAAAGAGCTGTTCAATACCGTCTTCTCGCGCTTGTAGCGTAATCTGTCTAGAAATTTCATCATAGCATAAAAGGCCACGATTTTTTAATTCATTAATGATAGTGGTTTTTCCAGTGCCTGGTCCACCCGCGATGACTATTTTTTTAGGATTCAAATTGGCAATATTTTTGATGTAAAAATTAAAGATAAAAATGTAAAGTTAAACGTATCTTTACAACTGAAAAATTTCATTATGGATAATTCTAAAAAAACAGACGAATTTTACGAAAAATTAAAATCACAACTTTACGATACAACGCTTTGGCCATCGGAATATTTGTACAAATTTATTGTGCGCTCTGAGGGATCAGGAGTCAATCATATTGAAGCCCTTTTTGATAACTTAGGAGCTGTTATTACAACTACAGCATCCAAAAATGGAAAATATACTAGTGTATCTATAAATGTTAGACTTAAAAACCCAGAAGCTGTTATTGAAAAATATAAGGAAGTCGCTGAAAATGTAGAAGGAGTAATTTCCTTGTAAAATTTCTTTTAAGCTTCATATTTTTTTGTACTTTGCAACAAAACCTAAAAGACTACAGGTTTTAAAATTATACACTACACATTTTACAATTTTGATTGACGATTTAGAATATAACACAGAGCGCGAGCATTTAATTATTCCAGAATATGGACGTCATCTGCAAAAGATGATTAATTACGCTAAGTCTCGCGAGACAAAGGAAGAACGTAATAAAATAGCCAAAGCAATTATAGCTGTAATGGGAAATCTACAACCACATTTAAGAGATGTGCCAGATTTTCAGCATAAATTATGGGATCAGTTGTTCATCATGGCCAATTTTGAAATTGATGTTGATGCGCCTTATGGTGAACCTTCAAAAGAAGAAATTTTAGCCAGACCAGAACCTTTAAAATATCCACAGAACCATCCTAAATATCGTTTTTATGGTAATAACATAAAAACAATGATAGATGTTGCTGTAAGTTGGGAAGATGGGGACTTAAAAGAAGCTTTGACCTTTACGATTGCGAATCACATGAAAAAGTGTTTTCTAAATTGGAATAAAGATACCGTTGAAGATGATGTTATCTACAAGCACTTGTTTGAACTTTCTGGCGGTAACATAGATCTAAAGGATAGTGATGAAGACTTAAGTGATTCTACCAGCTTGATGCGCACCAAATCTAAATATGGAAGCAAAAGCAATTCAAATAAAAAGAGTGCGTCTTCAAACAAGAAAAAATATACCAACAACCGAAAACGTTATTAACAGCGGATGAGTACATTTATTATTGAAGGAGGTCACCAATTAAAAGGCAAAATTCAACCTCAAGGAGCAAAAAATGAAGCCTTACAAATCTTATGTGCAGTGCTTTTAACTGCCGAAGAAATTAAGATAGACAACATACCCGACATTATTGATGTTAATAAACTTATAGCCTTATTAAAAAAGCTGGGAGTAAAAATTAATAAACTAGGGAAAGGGTCTTATACTTTTAAAGCAGACGAGGTTAATTTAAAGTATTTAGAATCAGAAGAATTTAAAGAAGACGGTAAAGGCTTAAGAGGTTCTATAATGATTGTAGGGCCTTTGTTAGCGCGTTTTGGTAAAGGTTATATTCCTAAACCAGGAGGTGATAAAATTGGGCGTCGTCGTTTAGATACACACTTTGAAGGTTTTATAAATCTAGGGGCTAAGTTTCGATATAATAAAGAAGATTTGTTTTATGGGGTAGAGGCAGACAAGCTAAAAGGTACGTATATGCTTTTAGATGAAGCTTCTGTAACAGGTACTGCAAATATTGTAATGGCTGCCGTTTTAGCTGAAGGTACAACAACGATTTATAATGCTGCTTGCGAACCATATTTACAGCAACTTTGTAAGATGCTTAACCGTATGGGAGCAAAAATCACAGGAGTTGGTTCTAATCTTTTAACGATTGAAGGAGTTGATGTTTTAGGTGGTACAGAGCATAGAATGTTACCTGATATGATTGAGATTGGTAGCTGGATTGGTTTAGCTGCTATGACTAAAAGTGAATTAACCATTACTAATGTCAGTTGGGATGATCTTGGAGTGATACCTAGTGTGTTCCGTAAAATAGGAATTACCGTGGAGCGTCATGGAGATGATATCCATATCCCTGCGCATACAGATGGTTATGAAGTACAAAGTTATATTGACGGTTCAATTTTAACCATTGCCGATGCGCCGTGGCCAGGATTTACACCAGATTTATTGAGTATTATTTTAACGGTTTTAACTCAAGCAAGAGGAAGTGCTGTTGTGCACCAAAAAATGTTTGAAAGTCGTTTGTTCTTCGTTGATAAATTGATTGATATGGGGGCAAAGATTATTCTTTGTGATCCGCATAGAGCAACCGTTATTGGTCATGATTTTAAATCGACATTAAAAGCAACAACGATGACGTCTCCTGATATTAGAGCTGGTGTGTCGTTATTAATTGCAGCGTTGTCTGCAAAAGGAACATCTACAATTCATAATATTGAACAAATTGATAGAGGTTACGAAAATATTGCCGAACGCTTAAGAGCTATTGGAGCTAAAATTGAGCGTGTAGAAGGGAATTAAAGTATTCTTATTATAAATAACAAAAAAGCTTCAAGGTTTAATCTTGAAGCTTTTTTGTTTTCTGATAGGATTACAATCCTAGTCTTTAATAAAAATAGTGTTCACTCGTAATTTTACCATCTATAACTTCATAGACGCAGACTTCTTGTATGTTTTGTCGGCCTTTTTCTTTAAAAGTACAGTCAAAATCCATTTTTGCAGTAAAAAAGTTACCAGCAACAAGCGGGTTGCTTATGCTACTTGCATGAATGTTTTTAACGCTATCTATCCATGTTTTGCTTTTATTCCAAACATTTTGCTTTCCGGTTACCACTTCACCAGGCATACCAGGCATTTCTTTGCTCACTACATTTTCGGCATAAAGCTCGTTAATGCAATCTAGGTTTTGACCTTTCTCGCACATTTCTTTCCATTTTTTTGCAACTCCCCAAGTATTCATAATGTTCTGGTTTTTGAATTAGTGCTTTAAAGTTAACAAAAAAGTTTGAGGTCTTTTTTAATATTAATTTAGAGTTTTAAATGGTTAAAATAAAAAAGCTCTGAAGACTAGTCAGAGCTTTTAAAATTGTTTGTTGAAATGGTTATTTCAGTTAAGACGTTAACAGTCTTATATTTAGCAACGCTATTTTTTTGCGTTTATTGTAATGGTATGGCGTTATTTTTTTTAATAGATTAATTTAATGCTGCTTTGTAGGTTTCTAGACAGCGTTCTCTTGCAGCTTTATGATCTACCATTGGCTGTGGATAGGTGAGTTCTTGGTACTCTGGAACCCACTGCTTTATGTACTCATGATTTTTATCAAATTTCTGAATTTGAGTGGTTGGATTAAATATCCTAAAATACGGTGCAGCATCAACACCACAACCAGCAACCCATTGCCAATTCCCTACATTGCTAGCCATATCGTAATCGTGAAGTTTTTCTGCGAAATAGGCTTCTCCCCATCTCCAATCAATTAATAGATGTTTGCATAAAAAGCTACCAACAAGCATACGAACACGGTTGTGCATAAAACCAGTTTCATTAAGTTGTCTTATTCCTGCATCAACTAATGGGTAGCCTGTTTCGCCTGCACACCATTTTTTAAAATCTTCTTCATTATTTCGCCAATCTATACGATCGTATTTAGGTTTAAATGCGTTGTTTAGGGTGTGTGGAAAATGCCATAAGATTTGAATAAAAAATTCGCGCCAAATCAATTCATGCCAAAAGATTTCATTTGCTTCTGCAATCGCTTTTTTTACCATTTGCCGTATGCTAACAGTTCCAAAACGGAGATGTGGTCCTAAGTGAGACGTCGCGTCTTTAGCAGGATAATTTCTAGTAGCTTCATAATTCTGAATTAAGGTTGGGGTAACATCGTAAGCCATAATGTTTTGATTCGAGTTTTCGAAACCAAGATCTGATAAGCTTAAATTGGGTAATCTGCTATGGGCAATTAAATTGTTTAAATATGAATTTGTATCGTAAATTTCTAAAGCTATAGTTTGAAATTTTTCTTTCCAAGTACGCATATACGGTGTATAAACTAAATATGGAGTGCCATCCTTTTTTACAACCTCGTTTTTTTCAAAAATAACATGGTCTTTATAGGTTTTGAATGCTATGGAATTATTTTCTAATACTAACTTTATTTTATTATCACGTTCTGCGGCATAAGGTTCGTAATCGTGATTGGTATAAACGGCAGCAATGTCGTAATCTTTGATTAATTGCTTAAAAACAGCTTCAGGTTTACCATAAAACAGGGCCATACTACTATTGTGATCGTCTTGCAATGTTTGCCTCATAGTTTGAAGCGTTTCATGTATAAAACAGACACGAGCATCATCTTTAGGTAAGCCTTCTAAAATTTCAGTATCGAAAATAAAAATAGGAAGTATAGGATGGTCTCCTTTTAATGCTTCATAAAATCCGAGATTATCATCTAATCTTAAATCTCTTCTAAACCAAAAAATATTATTTTTTTTACTCATGCTTATGTTTAACGGATGTGTAATGTTTTGTGTGCTTCTGGATTAGTGTTTCCCAAATAGCTCTTCTAACTTTTTTGTTCTATAGTTAAAGATCTCTTCGAGCTTAGGCTTTACTAAAATGGGATGTGCCAGCTGTCCTAAAAATCCCATAGGTAGTTTATAATCTATGATGTCTTCCATTTCCACACCACCATCAATTTCATTTATAAAATGTTTATGATGCCATAATGCATAAGGACCAAAACGTTGTTCATCTACAAAATACTTGTGGTCTTGTATATGAGTAATCTCAGTAACCCATTTCGTTTTTATGCCTAAAACTGGGGAGACACTATATTGTATGATTTGTCCCGGAAACATGGGGCGGTCTGCACCGGATAGAATATCAAATCCCATGTAATCTGGAGTAATGGTCTTTAAATTCGCAGGACTAGATAAAAAATCCCAAGCTTGTTCAACAGTAATTGGTAAATTCTGTTTTTTGTGTAGGGTATAAATTTTCATTGTTAGTTGTTTATAACAATGTATGCGTTAAGTGATGTCGCTATACAGAGCCAAATTAAATAGGGAAGCAATAGGTGTCTCATTTTACTTAATTTGTCATCTCTAAACGTGATAAAGAAATACAAGATGATTAGTGTAAGGGCTGAAATGATAACTAAGCCCAGCTGTGTTAAGTGTTGGTTAAAGAAAACGTAATTCCAGCTTAGGTTCAAAATTATTTGAATAGTATAAATTACTATGACAAATTTTGAATTTCTAATAGAAAATAAATAGGTAAGATATATAGAAAAGCAAATCATTATAAAGGTCCAAGCCACTCCAAAGACCCAACCTGGTGGAGTCCATGGTGCTTGGTTGAGGCCCATATACCATTCTGATGTAGCACCAGAACCCATGAGCCAACTACCTAGGGCAAGGCAACCAAAGTTGATGCTTAAAAATAGTATGAATAGATATATTTTTTTCACCTATAAATTTTTTAATTGCGCTATGCGTTCAGCAATTTTTTCTGCCTCAGCATATGCATTGTCACTTTCGGAGCGGTTAGTGGAAGAAAGTCTGTGCCAATCTGCCATTAGGGCTTTGTATTGCTTTTGAAGTTTATCTAACTCTGATGGTTTCTTAAATAATCCGAACATAACTTTAGTTTATATGAGAGGTGATACGAGAACTCATTGGTTTTGTAATAGAGTAGAAGTGGTCTAATAACTGACCTTTCTCATCGACTAAGTACTTTTGGAAATTCCACTTTACGGTAGAATTTTGATTACCATTAAATGCTTTTTTTGTCAACCATTGGTATAATGGGTGTTGTTGTTCACCTTTAACCGATATTTTTTCCGTAATTAAAAATGACACTCCATAATTAACTTCGCAAAATGTTTGAATGTCATCAGCGTTACCTGGTTCTTGACTTCCAAATTGATTGCATGGCATACCAATAACGACCAACTTATCTTTGTATGTGTCTTGTAATTGTTGCAGTTCTGTATATTGTGGAGTAAATCCACATTTTGAAGCCACATTAACAAATAGAAGGTATTTACCTTTAAAATCGGATAATTGAATAGACTGTCCTTGAAGACTATTGATTTTTATCTCGTAAATTGACTTTATTGCACTTTGAACACCATCAGTATTTGAAGTTTTAAATGTTCTAATAAAGGCTTTCAACAGCTTCATAATCTAGATTTTAAAACTAACAATGCCACAATCCATTTCAACTATTTGACCAGAGAGTGATGCTGCTTTTTCTGAAAGTAAAAACACGGCCATATCAGCGACTTCTTGTGGTTCTAAGTATTTTTTTAGGGGATGACGCTCATTCATGTTTTCGATCATCCTTTCGTTACGTAATAATTTAGATGCTAAATCGGTATTGGTAACTGTAGGTGCAATAGCATTAACCCTTATGGTTGGTGCTAATTCTGCACCTAAGGACTTTGTTAAACCTTCAACAGCAGATTTTGAAGCAGCTACACTGGCATGAAAGGGCATACCTAGTTTGGCAGCAACAGTACTAAAAAGTACAATTGAGGGTTGCTTTCCACTTTTTAAGGCTGGTAAGTATTTCTGAATTGCTCTGACAGCTCCAATAACATTGATTTCAAAATCATTTTTAAAATCGTCTACAGTTAATCGGTTAATGGGCTTTAAGTTGATGCTTCCTGGACAATACACTAAGCCATCTGCTATGTCTATTTCTGGTAGTTCATCTTTAAGAATATCACAGCTGTAATGTGTTACATTAGGGTGGGATTCTTCTGGTGCTGTTCTGCTGATGTTTATAATTTCATCATAAAAAGAAAGCAAAGCTATAACAATTGCCTTGCCAATACCTTTGCTTCCTCCTATAATTACTAGCCTCTTCATTATTAAATTATGAAGCGGTTAGTGGCCTTCCTTTTAAACGTTTTTCGATTTTTTGTTTTATAACTGTAAGACGCTTCATTAAATCCATAAGTTTAGCATCTTTCTTTTCTTTATATAATTCGTTTACCTCTAAAATTAGGTCTTTAGCCTCTCTCGCTGCTAAAATTCTGTCACTTGTTGTTTTGAAAGAAAATTTTCTGTTTTCAAATTCTATAGCTCTTTCTAATGTTCCCATAGCTTAATTGTTTATATAGTTTTGTAATTCTAAAATTTTTGAAGCGGTATTAAATTCGCCTCCGTAATATGTTGTTACTGTTGTTGATGTATCATCTTGTATACCTCTAGACGAGACACATAGATGTTTAGCATCAATAATAACAGCAACGTCTTCTGTTTCTAAAACAGTTTTAAGTTCGTTTGCAATTTGGTTAGTTAAACGCTCTTGCACTTGCGGGCGCTTGGCATAGTATTGAACGATGCGGTTTAATTTTGATAGTCCAATGACTTTTCCAGATGATTTATATGCAATATGTGCTTTTCCAATAATAGGCACAAAATGGTGCTCGCAGTTAGAGTAGAATGTAATATTCTTTTCAACTAACATCTGATTATATTGATATTTATTATCAAAAAGTGCGATCTCAGGCTTATTTTTAGGATCTAAACCTGAAAATATTTCTTCAACATACATTTTTGCAACACGATCTGGTGTACCTTGTAGGGAGTCGTCTGTTAAATCGAGACCCAAGACATCCATTATTTCTGAAAATAATATTGAGATACGTTCTTTTTTCTCTGTATTAGACATTTCAAAAGCATTTGCTTTCATAGGTGTGTCTAAACCTGTAAATAAATGATCGTCACCTATATCATCAATATTGAGCTTTTGACCATTTGTTTTGGAAATTGTTTCTGTAATCATAGAATCTTTTTAATGTGCTGTCTTTAAGTACTCCAAACTTAAATCAAAGCACGTGTTAACGTTTTGAAATAGAGTTGTTTGTTATTGTTTTTTGTCTAGAGCATTTAAATCTGCCTTCGTCGAACGTTCTTTTTTTACTGTGTTTTGTTGCTCTTCCTTGAACTCTTGTTCTCCACAATCTAAAACTGCTAGGTTTTAATTCTTTTCGCATTAAATTAATAACCTCTTGTTCTTTTAATTCAAATTGAAACGTAATGGCATCAAACGGTGTTCTGTCTTCCCATGCCATTTCAATAATTCTATCAATTTGTCTAACATCTAAATTCATAACTTTTAAGATAAACGGTTATCTAATATTATGGTTAGAATGTCATTTGTTAATTCCAATTTCTATACCAAATTCATAGACTAGCAATTTTGTCAGCTGCCATCCTTTTACTGTCTGGCTATATGCTATTCAATATAATGTCTCAAATCTACAAAACGTTTAACGTTTTAATACTATGTCTAAACAAAAATTAACAGAGTATTAGCGTTTTACAGTCTTATAGTTGGTGTTATGGGATGAAATTGTTAAATATTTGTCGGTTTAATATACGAGAACTTTCGTCAACGGCCCACATATTTCAAGATTTATTAGCTAAGGCATTAATCATACCATTGAAAACAAAGGCGTGAAATGGTAAGACCATGTACCAATATAAACGTCCCCAAAGTCCTTTTGGTCTAAAAACAGCGCGTTGATAAAGGATGCCTTTAACAATCTTAAATTCTAACCAAGCTTCACCAGGAAGCTTCATTTCTGCAAAAAGTAATAGGCGTTTTTCTTTTTTATCGGCAAGCAATACTCTCCAAAAATCAAGAGGATCTCCAGCTTCTAAATCGGTATCGTGTGTGCGTCCTCGTCGTAATCCAACACCACCAAAAATCTTATCCATATACCCTCGAATGCGCCATAAGCCATTAAAGCTATACCAACCATTGCGTCCACCAATACTCCAAATTTTGTTGAGTGTATATACATCGTCTTTTACAGGACGTTGTCTTAAATCTTCGAAACAACCAAACTGAGGTAATTCTATATGCTTAGATAATTGATCTTTAAAAACACCACTACTTACAGCATCTTTCCAGCTCGAAATCACTGCATTTTGTTCAATTTTTTGAAAAGCTAAATCTACAGCTGTTTTGTAAGCCATAGGTTCTATCTGTATATGATCATTGATGTCGCTAGGTTTACCAATGACTTCCACTTTCATACTATCTACCAATGCCGAAGCCAACTGAAAAGAGGTTGATGTTACAAAATACAGCCAAAACGATGATAGTTTTGGAGACAGAACAGGCAAGGTGTAGATGTAACGTTTTAAGCCTCTAACTTCCGCAAATTGAAGTAACATTTCTTTATAAGTTAAGACTTCAGGACCAAAAACATCATAAGCTTTATTATAAAGTTCTGTTTTACCTAATGCACCAGATAAGTAGGTAAGGATATCTCTAATGGCTAATGGTTGTGTTTTAGTATTTAACCATCGTGGTGTTACCATTATAGGTAATTTTTCTACAATATCTCTAATAATTTCAAAAGACGCACTGCCACTACCAACAATAATACCTGCTCTAAATGTGGTTAGGGCATAGGTTTTAGAGCTTAAGGTTTGTTCTACTTGAAGTCTAGATTTTAGATGTTTAGATAGTGAGTTGTCATTTACAATACCACTTAAGTAAATCACTTGTTGGCAATTGGTAGACGCCATTAAATGTTTAAAATTTAACGCACAATGTTCTTCTAAAGTTTCAAAATTATTAGACGATGTTGCCATAGAATGAATTAGATAATAGGCAGCATCTATATCTTTTGGAATTTGAACATGGTCAGGTTCTAAAAAATCAACCTTTATAAAAGAACAATTTGGATGGTTTTGTAATTCGTCTGGAGTTCTATTTAAATCGCGGACACAACAAATCAATTCATGCTTTTGTTCTAATAGTTGAAGCGCTAATCGTTTGGCAATATAGCCCGTTGTGCCGGTGATGAGTATGCGCATTATAGATTGGTTTTTACGAATTGTTGCATCTAAAGATTTTTGAAATTATTTATCTTAATATGTTGAGCCTTAAGGTCGAACATTAAATTATAAAGTCCAAAGAACGTTCTGTTGATATAAATAAAATGTTTAGAACCTCGGTTTCCGTTCATATTTCTGAGTTCTGTACTTTTAGAATAGCGCTGCCCCATTTCTGTAATTTGATTAAAAAATGCAGGGTCTGAAAAATCAAAGCTATCCGAGTGAAAAGGTTGCGTAAATAAGCTTAATAGTTCGTGAAACATTGCACTAAAGAATTTGATTTCTTCTTCAGAATCATCTTGTCGTAAAATTTCAAGTTGATAAAGCTTCTCGGTAAACCGTGTTGGATTTTCGATACAAGTTTTGTCTGCTAATTCAAAATAAGGAACGTAAAAATCCTCAGGAATTAGTTTCATACATCCAAAATCTAAAGCAATAAGTTTAGCGTCTTTAGCGATTAAAAAATTTCCAGGATGAGGATCGGCATGTACTTTCTTTAACGTATGAATTTGAAACATATAGAAATCCCATAAGGCTTGTCCGATTTTGTTCGAAAGATTTTGGTCTGTATTATGAGCTACAAATTCTGAAAGGTGTTCTCCTTTCATAAAATCCATAGTAATAATACGCTCAGATGAAAATGCTTCGTAATACTCTGGGAATTCTAAATTTGGAATATGTTTACAAGCTTCTGCAATTTCTTTACTCTGCGCAATTTCTAAAATATAATTGGTTTCTTCGGTGAGTTTGTTTTCAACTTCTTTAAAATACTTGTCGGAGTCTTTTCCTTTAATATTAAACATCTTAATAGCAATGGGTTTTACCAAAGCTAAATCTGATGCTATACTTTCTGCAACTCCAGGATATTGGATTTTCACAGCAAATGTTTTCCCATTCTTTTCCGCCATATGAACTTGGCCTATACTGGCAGCATTTACTGAAGTGGCGTTGAAAGTGTCAAAAATGTCTTCGGGATGTTTTCCAAAGTATTTTTTAAATGTTTTTATAACTAAGGGAGGAGATAGTGGTGGCACAGAGAATTGTGACAATGAAAATTTCTCAACATAAGCCTGTGGTAAAATGCTTTTCTCCATGCTTAGCATTTGCGCTACTTTTAAGGCGCTACCTTTTAGTGTTTTAAGACTGTCGTATATATCTTCTGCGTTATTTTGATTAAGGCGTTCTTTGGCATCTTCTTTAGAATTTACCATTTTGTCGCCATAATACTTTAAATAATTCACACCAACTTTAGCTCCAGTTGAAACTAATTTTGAAGCTCTAGATATTTTGGTCATCGGAATACGATCTATTGTTTTCATCTAGTTGGAGTGTATTTTTTCTTTATATAAGAATTTACCAAAGTCAATAAGACTTTTTAAAGGAGTGGTATCTATTAAATCAAAACTTGCCTGAACGGACTTTTCGATAAACACATCTGTTTTTTCAAAGGCTAGTGATGTGTCATCTAACCAAAATTTTAGGGTGACTAATAATTGAAACCAAGCGGATTCTTTGAGACCTCTATTTTTTAATTTTTCGAGTTTTTCTTCCTTAAGATCAATGGTTTTAATGTCTAAATGATCAATGTAATTGGTAAAGCTCTTCTTTAAATGTGATAGCGTTTTTAGGGACTTTAATTGGTTTTTATCTGTGTTTAAAGCATGGACCACATAGCTTCTATTGGCCGTTAATATTTCAAAAAACGTATAATAAAAACTGAGGAGTTTGTTTCGTGCATCAAACGATTGATAATCGTCGCTTTTTTCTAAAACAGCTAATGTGTTATCAAAAAATATTTTGAATATGGATTGTTCTAAAATTTCGAAGGAACTAAAGTATTCATAGAATTTTTGTTCTTCAAAATTGTGGTCTTTAGCAAAGGCATATACCGAATTGGGTTTGTGATTATGTGTTAGAACATAATCCATGTAAAATGATATAAAATCAGATGCTTTTATGTTTTTCTTTTTTGCCATTGTAATTAATTTACAATGTAAAGATACACTATGTTTAATTATTTTGCGTTATGGTTAAACAAAGTTTAACACCAATTTCTGATACTTGTGCGTTTTGTTACGTTGTTTGAGGGAAATAATATTTTTTACGCAACCAAAATGCGACTCTAACCAAGAGAATTAAAGCGGGTACTTCTACTAATGGACCAACAACACCAGCGAAGGCTTGACCTGAGTTTAATCCAAAGACAGCGATGGCTACAGCAATGGCTAGTTCAAAATTATTTCCCGCAGCTGTAAAAGCTATAGCGGCTGTTTTATCGTAAGTTGTTCCCATGGCCTTACTGACAAAAAAGCCAATAATAAACATTAGCGTAAAGTAGATTAATAAGGGAACCGCAATAATGAGGACATCCATGGGGATTTCTACAATTAACTCGCCTTTAAGTGAAAACATAACCACGATGGTAAATAACAAGGCAATTAGGGTCATTGGTGAAATGGCTGGTATAAATTTCTTAGAATACCAGACCTCACCTTTGAGTTTTACCAATATTAAGCGTGAAAGGATACCGAGTAAAAACGGAATACCTAAATAGATCGCTACACTTTCGGCAATCGTAGCAATGGAAATATCTACAATAGCTCCTTCAAAACCAAAATAGGGTGGAAGTACCGTAATAAATAGGTAAGCATAGAAACTATAAGCAAAGACTTGAAAAATACTATTGAGAGCTACAAGACCTGCTCCGTATTCACTACTACCTTCAGCTAAATCGTTCCAAACTAATACCATGGCTATACAACGAGCTAAACCAATAAGGATTAAGCCAACCATGTATTCAGGGTAATCTTGTAAGAATGTAATCGCTAAGATGAACATTAGTACTGGGCCAACAATCCAATTTAAAACTAAAGATATAGATAGAATTTTCACATCTTTAAACACCTTTGGTAATAAGGCATAATTAACTTTCGCTAATGGAGGATACATCATTAAAATTAAACCAATAGCAATAGGTATATTGGTAGCTCCGCTACTGTAAGATTCTACAAGCTCTGGAAAAGATGGAGCAAAAAAGCCAATACCAACTCCAATAGCCATAGCTATAAAAATCCATAAGGTAAGATAGCTATCTAAAAAGCTTAATTTTTTTTTGATTGCAGTCATTGTAATTAGTTTACGATGTTAGAAAACACATATTTTAGTTCAGTAGCAATTTGAAGGCTACGCTCGTTATATTTTTCTAATTGCTGAGGCGTATTATCAAAAGCTTTAGGGTCTTCATAGGTTATTGGAATTCGTTTTTCGGCACCAGCAATAAATGGGCAACCTTTATCTGCGTTAGAGCAGGTCATAATTGCAGTAAATTCTGAAATTGGATTAAACTGAGCATCAAATGTTTTTGAAAACCCAATAACAGGATGTGCGTTTTTAGAATATTTGATACTGTAAACCGGATTGGTTCCGTTAGAAAGCATTTCAATTTTAAATCCTGTGTTTTCTAAAGTTTTTGCAACCATAGGAAATAAGGCTGTAGCTTCTGTTCCTCCAGAATAACAGTATACATTATTTATTTCAAAATAGGACGCCATTACTTGTGCCCAAACTTGAGATAAATGGCTGCGACGGGAATTATGTGTGCAAATAAAATTTAAGTTAACTCTTGATTTATGAGTTACTTTTAATTGTACAAAATCTATAAGTGGTTGTAAAATAGTTTGGCGTTCTTTGGAAATAGAATTTGTATTTAGCTGTTCTATTTGGGTTTTAATAGGTTGGTATAGCATAGCTTTTTACGAAATATTAACGATTAACAACATCCTGAACCAGGCGCACAAGACGGAGCTTCTTTTTGTAATTCTGATAGTTTAAGTTTTGGTTTCTTTTCAGGAATACCACATTTGTCTTTAGCTAAACAATCTGTCAATTTTGTCGTCAATAAAAAATGTGTGCCATCAAAGTCTAAACCATATTTTCCAATCGTGTCTCCTTGGTATTCTACTTCAATTTCTAAATCTTCAATGTTTAAGACTTTTTCAGAAAGTTCAATGATGCTTAGTAGTTTTTCAGGGTGTAACCTATGGTCGTAATCGTCTGCTTCCCAAAGCTGAAAGTTGGCTACGTTTTCGGTTCTTACGGTGCCTCCACAATCAATAAAATGCTTCGATATTTTACCGACTTCTGTCACATGAAAGTGATTTGGTACTAAAGTGCCGTTTGGTAATTGAAATGCAATAGTGTCTAAGGTTTGTAATTTTGATTTAATTTCTGATAATTTCATAAGGCAATATTATATTTAACAACAGTTATTATTTTCATTTATATCTTGATTAAGGAATACAGAAAGTACGGTTTTCATCTGTGACCAGTTGTCTTTATCAATACAGTAACAAATGCTGGTACCTGTAATGTTTCCTTTTATAAGGCCTATTTTTTTTAACTCTTTTAAATGCTGAGAAATGGTAGGTTGTGCTAAACCAATTTCATCAACCAAATCCCCACAAATACAAGAATCTATTTTAAATAAATGCTGAAGAATAGCCACTCTTGCCGGATGACCAAAAACTTTAGCGATACTTGAGAGCTCATTTTGTTCTGGTGTAAACATCTCTGATTTCGTTAAACCCATAAGTCTTTATATTATTATATTGCAATATTACGATTAATAGTGTCGTTATCCTAAATATTTAGTGTTAAGAAATCGTTATGATAAAGGGGCGTTTTCTTTTTAAGGATTCCTTAACATTTATAGCTTGGCTTAAGTTGTAATTTTACAACAGTTAAAAACAAACACTAACACTATAAAAAATGAAGAAATTAGTACTTTTTACATTTGCTTTAACTTTAATGTTTTCGGTAAATGCACAAATTGAAACACCACAACCTAGTCCTTTTACAAAAATTGAACAAGTCGTTGGTTTAACAGATGTTACTTTAGAATATTCTCGTCCAAGCATGAATGGGAGAACTATTTTTGGAGACCTAGTGCCTTATGGAAAATTATGGAGAGCAGGTGCCAATAAAAATACAATGATTACATTTAGTGATGATGTGGTTGTTGCTGGTAATACTTTAAAAGCAGGTGCTTATGCTATTTTTATTACACCTTCAGAAAAATCTTGGGAAGTTATCTTCTATAATGATACTAATAATTGGGGAGCACCAAAAATGATTGATGCGTCTAAAGTAGCTGCTAAAGTAAATGTTGAGACGATGGCATTACCAATGAATGTAGAAACGTTTACAATTACTTTTGACAATTTAAAAAGTGGTTCTGCAGAATTAGGTTTTATCTGGGAGAATACTATGGCTAATTTAAAATTTGAAGTCCCAACGGCTAAAAAAGTTACAGCTGCTATTGACAAAGTAATGGCAGGACCATCTGCTAACGATTATTACGCTGCAGCAGTTTATAACTTATCTGAAGGAAAAGATTTAGAACAAGCTAAAGAATGGATGGATAAGGCGATGGCTATGACTAAAGATCCTAAGTTTTACCAATTGAGAAAACAATCGTTATTGTATGCTGCTCTTGGAGATAAAAAGAAAGCGATTGCTACTGCTAAAGCATCATTGGCTAAATCAGAAAAAGCAGGTAATGCAGATTACGTAAAAATGAATAAAGATTCTCTAAAAGAATGGGGAGCTAAATAAAACAGAACTATCAGAATGTTTTGGTATTCTGATTTACAATAGAAAGCGCAACTCATTGAGTTGTGCTTTTTTTATGAATACATATTTAGTTTCGCATGAAGAATTACGTTTACTAAATCGATTGTAATTACAAACGTGTAGCTTTTAAAAATAGTTTAAACCAATCAATGCTCTTATGGCATCTAAAGTACGAATGAGTTGTTTGCTTTTTTCAAAAGTCATTAGGTCACTTTCTGTCTTTCCCTTTCTAATCAATTGATTAAAATGTTCAATCTCGTAACTGTAGCCAATGGTCTTATTATTGAAGGTTTTTAATTCTGAATGCCCATTATTATCTATTAATGTTACTGATGACGGTTCGTGAAAACGCCTATTAATCTTTATGATTCCATTTTCGCAATGGAAAATAGCTTCGGTATTAGTTTCCGCTAAGAGTGTGCTTTTTAGATGTGCTTTAGCTGAATTATAATGAAATGTAATATCGCATTTTGAATCAGCTCCAGAAGAAAAGAATTCAGCTGTCGCTTCTATAGATTCAGGTTGTCCTAATGTTGAGAGTGCCGCAAATACAGGATAAATTCCGATATCTAATAAGCTACCTCCTCCAACAGACTTATCAAACACTCTAGAGGTTTCGTTATATGGAGGGTGAAATCCAAAATCAGCTTCAAGTAGTAGTACCTCCCCAAAATGTTTGTTTTTAATCAGTTCTAAAACATACTGATAATGTGGAAGGAAAAGCGTCCACAAGGCTTCCATTAGAAGCGTGTTTTTTTCTTTTGAGAGTTGAATCATCTCTTCAACCTCTTGAAGATGCATTGCAAAAGGTTTTTCACATAACACCGCTTTATTGTGGTTTAAGCCTAAGATGGTATGTGCTTTATGAAAACTGTGAGGTGTCGCTATATAGATGGCATCAATGTTAGCATCATTGACTAAATCTTCATAACTTCCATAGGCGATATCAGCATTAAATTCTTTTCTAAAAAATTTTGCTTTTTCAAGATTTCTAGATGCAATGGCATAGAGGTTTGAATTTGTAACGGTATTTAAATCCGTTGCAAATTTCGAGGCGATTTTACCAGCCCCAATAACGCCCCAATTAATTATATTAGACTTCAATTTGCACTTTTTTAGGCAACACTAATTGTAATAGGTTAGCGATACAAATGACGACTACACAACCAAATAAATTCAGCCATAAGTAAGGCATCCAATCATACCACCAGCCAATAACAACAATGACTTGCGTGATGAGAGCTCCGATAAAAACGGCATTACCTTTTATGTATTTAAAGAAGAATGCAAGCAGAAAGATACCTAAAACATTTCCGTAGAAAATAGATCCTATAATATTTACCAGCTGAATTAAATTCTCGGCAAGGTCTGCAAAACAGGCAATAATTATAGCAATAATACCCCAACCAAACGTAAACCATTTAGTCATCTTTACCATATGTTGTTCTCCTTTATCTTCTTTTAAATTTCTACCATATAAATCGATGGACGTAATTGTTGCTAAAGCATTAATTTCTGATGCTGTTGAAGACATGGCAGCAGATAAAATGACAGCGAGTAATAAACCTATAAGTCCAGTGGGTAAATTGTTTAAAATAAACCTAATAAACATATAATCTCTGTCATTGGTCTGTGTGTCCTTTGCTGCATCTTTATATAATGAGGAGAGTGCTGCTGATTGCGTTAAATAAGCTTCACTTTCGGGGTTTGCTTTTAGGGTATCAACCTCATTTTTTAATTTAGTATATGCTTCTTTGTATTCTGCGTCAACAGCGTTTTTGATTAAAAATTTTGATTCTAAACGGTATGTTTTTTCAATACTATCTAGTGTGAAAAGCGCTTTTTTAGCATTAGGATCTTCACTTTTTGAATAGGCCAAACTGAGGCTTTGCTTTTCAGAGAATAGCTTACTTTGTTTGTCTTGTAGCATTCTGTATTCATCTCCATATTCTGAGGCTAAAACCGTTTGAGTTGAAGCATCTATAAAGTTTAATGGCGATGGATTAAATTGATAAAAGACAAATACCATAACACCAACAAGCAAAATGAAAAATTGCATAGGCACTTTTAATAAACCATTAAAGAGTAAGCCCATTTGCATTTCTTTCATGGATTTACCAGAAAGGTAGCGTTGTACTTGGCTTTGGTCTGTACCAAAATAAGAGAGCATTAAAAAGGTTCCGCCAATAAGACCTGTCCAAACGGTATATCGATTTTCTAAATCGAATGAAAAGTCTAAAACCTTCATTTTGCCAGTAGCACCAGCAATATCAATAGCATCGATAAAAGAAACTTCTTCTGGAATTAGGCTAATAATGATAAATAATGCAGCCAACATCCCTGCAAAAATGACAAACATTTGTTGTTTTTGTGTAACGGTCACAGCCTTTGTACCTCCAGAAACAGTGTAAATAATAACTAATACACCAATAACGATGTTGAGTGTTACAATGTTCCAACCTAGAACAACAGAAAGGATGATCGCTGGAGCGAAAATGGTAATTCCTGCGGCCAATCCACGCTGAATTAAAAAAAGTATGGCGGTTAAACTTCGGGTTTTAAGATCGAAACGATTTTCTAAAAATTCGTAGGCAGTATAAACTTTAAGTCGATGGTATAGTGGAATAAAAACCAAGCAAATAATAACCATGGCAATTGGAAGTCCAAAATAAAATTGAACAAAACCCATACCATCAGAAAATGCTTGACCTGTAGTAGAAAGAAAGGTTATAGCACTAGCTTGTGTTGCCATTACCGATAGACCAATGGTCCACCATTTTGTAGAGTTTCCCCCTTTAATATAATCTTCGGCGTTATTACGGCCTCTCGTTTTCCAAGTTCCGTAACCAACAATTACCGCGAGTGTTGCTATTAAAACGGTCCAGTCAATCCAATCTAAAGTTTGTGGCATGCTAAGCGAATATAGTAGTTATGAAATAAAACAAAATAATATAAATAGCATTGGCTACTAAAACAGCAGTATACATTTTGTTCCATTTTTGCTTAGGTTGCATCTGATTTTGGCTGTCCATGTTTATTCGTTTTTAGTTGTCGTTAGTTTTTTAACTGAGAAGGAGCTTCTTTACCTGCGGAAAGCAAATTAGCAAAGAGTCGGTATGCACCAGAGACTCCTGCCGGAAATTCTCTAAAGAAACTGAGACCTGTGTAAATATAGTTGCCTTTGCCGTATTTAGCGACGAGTAGGGCGCCTTCTTTTGAATTTTCACCTTTATCGTTTGAAGCGAGTAGTGGAGTAAACTCTTTAGACCATTTATTAGGAAAATATAAGCCGCGTTCTTGTACCCAACCTTCAAAATCTTTACTTTCAATTTTATTTGGGAAATTTAAGAGGGGATGATTTGGCTCTAAAATTCTTACAAGCGCATTTTCATCAGTCACTCTATCTCTAGATAGTTCTAATTTATAAGGGGCTAAATCATCGACTTTAATACCGCGATTGGTATTATATTGTATGACTAAATTCCCGCCATTTTTTACATAATCTAACAAGAATTTTTGTTTGAATTTTAAGTCTTCAACAATATTATAAGCTCTAATACCAACAACAATAGCATCAAAATTAGATAAGTTTTCTGGTGAAATTTGTTCAGGGTTAATAATGGTAACGTTATAGCCAATTTGTCTCAAACTTTCCGGAACAACATCTCCAGCACCTTCTATATAACCTATGTTATTACCTCGTTTTTCAATATTCAATCTAACCACCTTGCTTTCGCTTGGCATTAAAACGGTTTGAAAAGGAATGTGTGCATAATCGATTTCTATGAGTTCGTCGGTATAAAATTCACCATCAATATTCACCATTGGTGTAATTAATCCTTCGCTTTGGTTTTTTGGAGGTATAACTGTAAATACCACTTTTTGAATATCATCTTTATTAGCGATTTCAACTTTTTGCTTTTCTGGATAGACACTCCAACCTTTAGGATATGCCATTTGTACATAACCTTCAATATTATTCTTTCCAGCTTTAACAGTAACTTCAATTTCTTTTTGTTGGTCGTTTTCAAAGATGAAAACCTTATCACTTATACTTGCTGAAACTATTGGAATAATTTCGAAAGGTCTATATAATTCGCCTTTATCTGGTTTAGAATAACGATAAATTACAGGTTTTCTAATGCTTAAAGGTGTGCCTTCAATCATTAAGTTAAAATCAACAAAAACGGCTCTTGGTGTTTCTGGTAAACCGATTAAATTTTGGTTTTCCACATTATACATGCCTAAGGTGCTTTTTTTGTTTAGCCAATATGGTGTGGTGTAATTTTTGTTGTTTGAAATTGTTATGCTTTCTTCAAAGTTTAGCTTTTGGTTTGAAGCTAAAGTTATATTTTTAGTAATGCCTCTTTCTAATGTTGAAAGGCTATAAGAGACCAATTTAATATTGGCATTGCTTCGGTTTAAAACTTCCATATCTAACGTTACATTAGAATTTGGTGCTGCATTTGGGGTTTTAGCTGAAACTTCGAGGTACAATCCAGAGCAAGCTTCGATAATTGTTTTTAATTCTTTTGTTTTAACGGTTTTCCAGTGCTCGTCTTTTACATTTTGAAGCAATTTATAAGCTTCTAAAAGTTGTGGTAAATGCGATGATGGGTTTTTAAAATTAAAATTTTCTTCTACGGTTTTTAGAATTGCTCCTATAGCTTTTCCGCCTTCAATTCTATTCCAAGAAATATCAATACCAGCAAAAACATCATTACTATTATTTAAAGGTTCTCCTTTTAAAAATTCAATGTATTCTTGTTGAGAACCACGTTGTGATAAACGGCCAAAGCCCTGACATAAATGTTGACTACTTGCCAAAGCTGCCACTTCGTTATTAGACATGCCTTTGCTTGGGTAGTATACACCAACATCTAGGTTGAGCATATTACTCTTGTCTAATTTATCAAATTTTTCTTGACTACCATAACGCCACCAAGAGGTGTTGTAGAATAAGCGTTTAGGTTGCCACGTTTGGGTTAATTCTAATTGTGAGGTGTATTTAGAAGCATCATTTGCCATGTCAAAAGCTTCCATACTTAACATGGCCGATGTGGTATGATGGCCATGTGTTGTTCCTGGTGTTCTGTGGTCAAAGCGATTAATGATAACATCGGGTTTAAATTCACGAATAGCCCAAACAACATCAGCGAGGACTTCGTCTTTATTCCAGATTTCTAAAGTTTCGTCTGGATGTTTAGAATATCCAAAATCATTAGCTCTAGTAAAACGTTGTTCCCCACCATCAACACGTCTGGCAGCTAGTAATTCTTGAGTTCTTATAACTCCCAAAAGTTCTCGGATTTCTGGACCAATTAAGTTTTGTCCTCCATCTCCTCGAGTTAAGGATAAATAGGCTGTACGAGCTTTAACTTCATTAGACATGTACGAAATTAAACGCGTATTTTCATCATCAGGATGTGCTGCGATATACAAGACGGATCCTAGAACGTTGAGTTTTTGAACGGCTTCGTAAATTTCTGAAGAATTGTATTTTTTGGGTTGTTGCGCTTGTAGTGAAACAATGGAGCTTATAAAAAGCAATAGACAAAGTCTAAGTTGGTACATGAGGCTATTAGTTAGTTGTGTTTCAAATATAGAAAAGTTAGTAGGTTCTGAACTTTGTTTTAGATTTTTTTAACGTTGCGATTTAGATACTAACGCTTTTGATACAAACGGTGATAAATGTCTCAATAATGAATCCTGTAGACTTTAATTTTTAGGTGTCACATGTTACATCATCCCAATCAGAACTCATGTAGTTAATGAGCCAATTGAGTGCATAATGTCTTTCATAGACAATTCCGCTATGAATTTCTGTAATTTCTTTACCGTTTATTCTAGCATCTACACAAGCCCAATCCATTCTGTAGTAGAGGTCATTAGCGTTTAGTATTTCGGTTTTACTTCTAACCTCTGTTTGTGCATTAATAAAGTTGTTTGGATTTTTATCTGAACCAATTGGGTAGTTTTCGAATGGAATATTGTTTAAATCGGCCATCTGATTTGGGAAACCAAGATCGTCTACAATTTTTAATGCCCACATTAAGGTCCAAATGCACTCACATTTCCATGTTTCTTGGTTTTTCTTTTGGTCAGTAGGATTCTCTAGAAATGATTTTTCATCAGGAGTTACTATATCTAGTAAATCAAAATCAGTAATCATTTTTAGGGCGTCTTCACCTGAAATATTATTAAAAGCAACCAAATTGGTAATGGTTAAAATGGTTACTCTTTGCGCTATTTCTTTTGCCGTTCTTATGGTGGTGGCATTTTCATTTTCTATAAAAGGAAGGTTGGCGTTAATTTTTATGTGGTGATTTTTTAGGATGAGTTCACTTTCTTCTTTTCGAGATTTTTGATCTTCTGTGATTTCTTCTATTTCACCATCATAATATTTAGAATCTATGGCAACTTTAAGCTCTTTTATTTCACAATGTCCGTTTAAATCAATAATTAAGTTTAGGTGTTTGTCTAAAAAGTGTTGTCCATCTGCCTTAGAAATTATGGTTTGCGGTTGAGCAAAAACAATCGCGTCAAATTCATCTGCTAATTGACTAATGATGTCTTTAAGATTTTTGGTTTGACCTTTTTCTTGAAAAATTGAAAACTCAGAATTAAGGGTTTGGATTTTTCTTAAAAATAAACTTTTAATGTTTTCATTGGTTGTAGGAAGGGAAGACGCAAAGCCATAAAGTCCTTTTAAATTCTCATTTAGCGGACAGTGTTCTGTATCGCTAATTTGATAATCAGGTTGAAGCCGTTCTCTGTATGAAATTTTTACAATGTGGTCTGAAGAGAACAGGCCGCCTTTTGTTTGTATTTCTGCAATTTTAAAGCCATCTAATTCTGAAAAGGTGATTTGTCCTTTAGGAATATTAGTTTTTAAAATAGTTATGATTTTATCGAAGCCTAATTGGTGTGCGTATAATGTGCAGATCATTCTATTTAATTTTTAAAGATGCGTTTAAGTAAGAGGAATTTAATGGTGTAAAGCTTCTAGAGCCATTTTTTACGTTTAAAATAAAAGAGCAATCCAATAAATAGAATAAACATGACACCTAGAAGTATAAAATAACCGTTTTTATATTTTAGTTCAGGAATGTATTCAAAGTTCATTCCATATATGCCTGCAAGAAAGGTTAATGGGATAAAAATGGAAGACATTATGGTGAGTACTTTCATTACTTCGTTCATTCGATTGCTAATGGTTGTCATATACATGTCCATTAAACTCCAAATCATTTCACGATAAATATCGATGTTTTCAGAGACTTGGATTAAATGGTCGTAAATATCTCTATAGTAGGTAATTGTTTTTTGATAAATTAAGTGATGTTCTCCTTTCTCTATGCGGTTTATAATTTCACGTAGCGGGAAAATAGCACGGCGTACTTTTAATATTTCGCGCTTTAATTGTTGCACTTCAATATTGATGTTTTCTCTTGTGTTTCCGGCAAATAAATCGTTTTCTAAATCTTCAATTTTATTGCCTAAGGTTTCAATAATACTAAAATAATGATCTACAACAGCATCAATTAAGGCATACAATAAATAGTCCGATTTTAGACCGCGTATTCTACCGTTACCATGACGGAGGCGTTCTCTTACAGTATCAAAGACATCTCCTTCAGATTCTTGAAAAGAAAGGACGTAGTTTTTTCCTAAAACGAAGCTCACTTGTTCTATAACAATGTTTTCGTCGTTGTCATAGTATAACATTTTCAGTACAATAAAAAGATAGTCGTCATACTCATCAATTTTTGGACGTTGTGTGGTATTTACGATATCTTCGAGAACAAGTGGATGTAATTCGTACTGTTTACCTATGTTTTCAATCTCATTAATGGAGTTTAACCCATCAATATTTATCCAAGTTACCGAATCTGTATTCTTGTGTATTTTAGCATCTTCAATATTGGTTAGGATGCTTTCATCTAAGGTTTCTTTGGTGTAATCAAAGGATTCAATATGAAGTAGTTTTTCGGTTTTTACTCCCGTGTAGACTAAAGTGCCCGGAGCTTTTCCAATGTGTTTTTTATAATGATGTGTGCGTTTTTTTATTGGTGTTTTCTTCATACGTTATAAAATACTACTATCATCTAAGGCATCCTTTTGCAATAAAGTTACAGCTTTTTGAAGAATAAGGTTATTGGGGTAGGTGACTAAATCTCCATTATCTTCTCTAAGATGAATTTGAAATGCTCTAATATCTTCAATAATAGCTTCTACAGGATAGTCTTTATCGTGAATACGTATTTTATCTCCAACCTTATACGGAAATGAAAAAAACATAATTACACCAGAAGTGATATTACTTAAAATAGACCAAATAGCAAATAAGGCCACTCCAATAACGGCAAATACAGAAGAAAATACAAGGGTGACATCGCGTGTTTCTGCACCAAGAATAAAGGCTTCTATTAAAATGGCAATAAGCACAAGTGTTACGGTGGCGTAACGTCCAATTAATGCGGCACGCGCTTCAGTGGTACCACTTTTTTTACCAATTCTTTTTACGGTAATAACAATAATAGATCGAATTATTGATAGTACGATGAGTAGGATTATGGTATCAATAATCGGGTCTTTATAGTAATAAAATAGATTAGTCATTATTGGCTTTATTTAGCAGTGCAAATATAATTGAGAAACGCTAAGGTTTATTTTAATTTTAAAGTATCTCTAAGGTTTAAATCTGCATTACTTTTTTTATTCCAATAGTCAGATTTTAAGGTTTCTAATTTTGATGCTTTGGTGGTTAAAGGGTGTTCTGAACCATCGACTTCGTAGCTCGTCGTTTCTTCCCAACCTAGAATGTCATAAGGGAAATTAGGATTAAAATTTATTTTTAAAGTTCGGTTTAAGTCTTGATAGGCGAGGGTGTAACTATCGTTTTGTAAACGGGCAAAAGCCTTATAAGGCTTAAAGTCTTCATGATATAATCTAAGATATTCTAAAGCAGGAATTATTTCTATTTCGCCCACAGGAAGACGTGTTGGATCGATTCTTAATTTGGCCCACAATTCATTTTCTGTTAAGGCTTTTTCGATGTGAAATGATTGGTCTGCTTGACTCTGAAAATAGGAATGCGACTGTATTTCAAAATCATCACGATTGTTAAGTTGTGTATAGGTTTGTCCACACCATTCTTGTACCGAAACTGAAATTTTTAAAGCGTTTTGATTATCTGCAACAGGATAAAAGGTACTTTGCATAATAGAATATGGATAGATCCCTGTATTAAAATTTTTTGTGGCGTTCACTTTTAAAACCGGAATGTTTTTTTGATCATAATTATCGGCTTTAACTTGTTTTTCTGGTAAAAAATCTTCGGTAACAAAGACTAAAACAGCGGTCCCTTTTCGTAGTTCTCCGTAGCGTGCTTGTTCTAGTTTATAAGACGTGATTTCTGCCTCACCATCGTACCAATAGGCTTTAAAATCATTTGATAATGGTGTTTTTGGCTGTAGCGTTTCGGTTTTTGCCTCAGAAATGACTGGGGCTTTAGGTGGCGTTGTTGGGGTTTCTTTACAAGAATTGACAACTAAAAATAACAATGAACTTATAATGAGTAACTGCTTAGAGTTTAAAAAATATGGTACCATAATATCTTTATTTTATAGTCTTAAACACATGATAGTATATGTTTAATAACGTTGTAATAAAGATAAGGTTCTAAAAACCGTCTGCAATGATATTTAACGTTTCGTAAAGTAAATGTGTTGGTAAGCCAACGACATTATTATAAGAGCCTTCAATACTAGTGATACCAATAGCTCCAATCCATTCTTGTATGCCATAAGCGCCAGCTTTGTCTAAAGGTTTGTACGTGCTAACGTAATATTGAATTTCTGCGTCTGATAGCGATTTAAAGGTCACTTTAGTCGTGGTATTTACAATGCGTTGCTTATTGTTTTGAGTGAAGCAAATCGAGGTAACGACCTCGTGAGTTTTGTTGCTTAGTGATTTGATCATTTTAAAAGCATCTGCTTCATCTTTTGGTTTTCCAATGGCTTTATTATCGAGCCAAACAATGGTGTCGCTAGTAAGGAGAATATCTTTTTCTTGAAGCCCTTCTAAAAAGGGTTTTGCTTTTAGTTTTGCCAAAAAATCGGTGATTTCTTCTCGCTTTAAATGTTTTGGATAAATTTCTTCAACAGGTTTAAGTTCAATTGTAAAATCGAGATTTATCGCTTTTAAAAATGCATGACGACGAGGTGATGCCGAAGCCAAAATTATATGGTAATTTTTAAGACGGTCTTTTAGCATTTTTATTTTAGTATAAAATTATAAAGTAATAAGGATAGCATACCTGTTAGCATCACTAGTTTTAGAACGGTACTAATATGCTTGTACTGTGCTTTACTTTCGGCATTAAATAGTTTTATACTAACATAAATTAAAGGGGCAATCACAGCGATTAAAAAATAGCCAACGACTAATTGTTGTTTGTATAAATAGGTAATAACGTAGTATATAATAGAAAAGATTGGAATTAAAGACAATATAAAAACAATTTTATTGCTGCGTTCTCTTCCTAAAAGAATTGGTAGCGTTTGTATGCCAGCTTTGTAATCACCGTCAATATCTTCAATATCCTTTACAATTTCTCTAATGAGATTAATCATAAAAGCAAAAAGGGCATAATCTCTAATGATATTTAAAAATGTGGACTGAATGGCTTTGTTGTGTTCCGTCATTACAGGAATTAATTCCATAATACCCACTAATAAAACACTTAACGAAACCACTATTGAAATGACTATATTACCAACTAGGGCGATTTGTTTTAAAAATGAAGAATACATATAGAGTAATGCCGAAGTGACAAAAAAGATAACAAAAAATTCGGGTTTACCTATGCCATTAGATAGGTAGAAACCTAAACCAACTCCGATGATATTTAGTATAATAAATGCTGTTGTTGCATGCTTTTCGGTGATATAGTTATTAATTATGAGTTTGTTGGGTTTGTTAATTTTATCGGTTTCAACATCATAAATATCGTTAATTACATATCCTCCAGCAGCGATACAAATTGTAGCTAAAACTAAAAGGAAAAAATTGAAGTCATTCAAGGAAATCAATACTCCATGAGTTTCTTGAAATGGTAATAAAAGTGCATATTTTACTAAATATTGCATTAATGCAATCATTAATAAGTTTTTCCAACGAATTAAATTAAGAAAGTGAATCATTTGAGGCTTAACGGGATAATATTTTAGTGATGAGATAATAGAAAAGAAACGCAACGGCAATAAAAAGGACTGTACTAATTCCAACTGTCTTTTTTAAAATCTTCAGTTCTTGTTTTCTAATTTTATCTTTAATTTTTTGCTTATCTTCTTTACTTAAGTCTTTGTGCAAAAAATGCATTTTATAGTGCAGATGCGCCTCAAGGTCTAATTTTTCCTTGTATTTAGAAAACGGTGTGGCCGATTTTTGGTTAAATGTCGCTTGACTATTACCAAAACCAATGTATCCAAATCCTGTACTGTGTCTTCTACCGGCTGACATGTTTTTTGTTTACTATAAATATACGTTAGAATATACTTAAGACGTTAATCGTATTTTGCATTAAAATGACCATTCCATTTACCTTGTACTTTTAAAACTTGTTCAATCACATCTCTCACGGCTCCTTTTCCTCCATTTTTATGAGAAATATATTTTGAAATGGCTTTAATTTCAGGAACAGCATCTTGAGGACAACACGGTAAGCCCACAAGTTTCATAACAGGGAAATCTGGAATGTCATCTCCCATATACAACACTTCTGATTTTGAAATCTGATAGTGTTCTAAATACGAATTAAGTTGCTCAATTTTATTATGAGCCCCTAAAAAGATATCTCTTATACCCAAAGCTGCTAAACGTTTACGAACTCCTTCGTTAGAACCGCCTGAAATAATACAGAGATGAAAACCTGCATCAATAGCTGTTTTTAGAGCAAATCCGTCTTTAATATTCATAGTTCTTAGCATTTCACCATCAGTAGTTACAGTAATTGTACCATCGGTTAAAACACCATCAACATCAAATATAAAGGTTGTAATGTTAGCTAAATATTCTTTATAACTTTTATCGTCGTTCATGGTTTACGTTTTTGTTGCTGATTTTGTTGAGAGGTTATGGGTCTTTTTTATAGAAGACGTTAGCATTTTATAAATTGTTTCATGCTCGTCTTTTTCTATCAGCTTTAATTGCCGTTTAATTGTTTTTTCATCATTTCGTTTTGCAGGACCTGTTTGTGCCCTAAACGGAGACATTTGTTGAATTTTTTTTGCTGTTTCTTCAATTAAAGGATGCATAATTTTAAATTCAATATTCTTTGTTTCACATATTTCATGACCAATTCTATAAAGTTGATTTGTGAAATTATTTACAAATACAGCTGCTAAATGAAGTGTTTGGCGTTGTTCAGTGGTGATTTTATGAGATTTACAGCCAACTGCCTTAGCTAAATCTTTTAAAAGTTGTAGGTTTTCTTTTTCGAAAACTTCAATACAAATCGGAACTTCTGAAAAGTCTATTTCAGCTTCTTTTGAGAAGGTTTGCAAAGGATAAAACACCCCAATTTTATTTTTCTTGTCTAAATCGTGCATTGCCACACTTCCAGAAGTATGAACCACAAATCGGTTTGTAAATGGTAAATCGGTAGACAATTGTGCAATACTATCATCGCTTACAGCAATAATGTAGATGTCGGCTTCTTTTAGTTCTTCTAGTGAGTCTGTAATGGCAACCTCATTTGCATAAGACGAGATAGAAGCGCGTGTGCGATTATACCATTGGGTAATTACAATGTTTTCAGAATTTGAAAAGGCTTTATATAAATGCGTGGCTACATTGCCAGCGCCAAGTAGTACAATTGATTTCATGCTGTAAAAATAATAAGATTTCTTATTTTAGAATCACAAGAATGGGATTAAAAGAATAACTTTGGGTAACATTAAAAGAATGAGTCTATTTAATAGATTGTAAATGTTAATTTCTATGGGTAAATCAGACATAAAAAATAGAGAAGATGTTTTTTTATTGGTATCAAAATTTTACGAAAAAGTAAGAAAAGACGAAATATTAGGGCCATTCTTCAATGAAGTAATAAAAGACTGGGACGCACATTTAGAACGCCTTACGACCTTTTGGGAATCGAGTTTATTTCTAAAAACAAAATATTATGGAAATCCATTGGAAGTTCATAAAAAAGTAGATGCGGCATGTCATAATACTATCACAGAATTGCATTTTGGTTTGTGGCTAAACCTATGGTTTCAAACTATAGATGAATTATTTGAAGGTGATTATGCTGAAAATGCAAAGCGTAGAGCTCGTAAAATGGGGACCTATATGTATATGACTATTTTTGCTGCGAGAACTAGCTAAACATATATGAGCATATCATAAATTTGTAGTTTTAAAAATCTAAAATTAAAACACAGATGAAACTTCTCAAGGAATTTAAAGAATTTGCCGTCAAAGGAAATATGATGGATATGGCCATTGGTATTATCATTGGTGCGGCCTTTAATAAAGTGATTGATGTTTTAGCGAAGCAAGTCATTTTGCCTCCGATTTCATTATTAACCGACGGTGTTAATTTTGAAAACAGAAAGTGGGTTTTAAGAGAAGCCATTCAAGATGCAGCAGGTAATGTAACTACAAGTGAAGTAGCTATCGCTTATGGAAAGTTATCTGAAGTGTTTTTAGATTTTTTGATTATAGGATTTACAGTTTTTATTATTGTAAAGTTTATGAATAGACTTCGTAATAAATCACACGATTCTAAAGATAAAACAGTTGTGACACCAAAGGATATTCAATTGCTTTCTGATTTAAAGGATTTGATGGAAGAGCAAAATAGAATACTGCAATTAAGTACAAAAAAATAAGCGATTTTACATTTGTAACTTTAACATGTTTTAGGAGTAAAACTGAAACTGAGAATAATTAAAAAGTCATATCTTTGCGCGAGCTTAAAACGCCTATAGCTATGCAAAAGAAAATCGCTAATTTCCTATTCTCTACAAAACTTACTGCTTTCTTATTTATTGCCTTTGCCATTGCCATGGCTGCTGGTACTATTTTAGATCGTAACATGGACACTTCTCCAACGCCTTACACCAGAACATTAATTTATAATGCATGGTGGTTTGAAGCGATAATGGTGTTTTTTGTTATCAATTTTGCAGGTAATATTTTTAGATACCGTTTGTATAAAAAAGAAAAATGGGCAACACTCATTTTACACTTATCCTTTGTGCTAATATTGTTAGGAGCTTTTGTAACCCGTTACATTGGTTTTGAGGGTATGATGCCTATAAGAGAAGGAGCTACAGAAAGTGAGTTCTTTTCTCAAAAAACATATATTGGTGGACGCATAGTTGGTGATTATAAAGTTAATGGTCAATTACAACAGCGTAGAATAGAAGAGGAGGTTGATTTTTCTCCACGTTTAGATAACAAATTTGATAAAACCTTTGATTACGGTGATACCAAAGTCACGATTAAGCTCGAAGAATTTATACAAGGAGCTGAACAAGATATTATTCCAAATGAGAATGGTAAACGTTATTTAAAGATTGTAGAAGCTGGAGAAAGCGGACCGCACAATCACTTTTTAGAAGATGGTAAAACCGCCAATTTGCACAATGTCTTATTCTCATTAAATAAGTTTCAAGAGGGGGCAATTAATATCATGGAAACCGAAGAAGGGTTATTTATAAACTCTCCTTACGATGGCGAATATATGACCATGGCAACGCGTGCTATGGGGAAATTGGTAAAAGATAGTTTACAACCTTTAATTCTTAGATCGAGATATATTATTGGTAATATGCAGTTGGTATTACCAAAACCGATTGTGAAAGGTGAATTTGGTGTTGTAAAAAAAGCACAATTTTTAAAGAACGATACAGATGGACTTGTTTTAAGTGTTTCGGCAAATGGAGAAACAAAAAAAGTTGGTCTTTTAGGTGGTCCTGGCAACTATACGGCTATGGAAGAATTTAATATAGGAGGCTTAGATATAGCATTGCAGTATGGACCTAAGGTTCTAAAACTGCCATTTCAAGTTAAATTAAATGATTTTATTGCTGAAAAATATCCTGGCACAGAAAAGGCCTATTCGTCTTACGAAAGTAAAATTACCGTTTTAGATAAGGAAGAAGGAGATTTTGATTATCGTGTTTATATGAATCATGTTTTAGATCATAGAGGTTATCGTTTTTTTCAGGCGAGTTTTCATCCCGATGAAAAAGGAACGATTCTTTCTGTTAATCACGATTTTTGGGGAACTTACATTACCTACGCAGGTTATATGCTATTGTATTTTGGTTTAATGGCGATTTTGTTTGCTAAGCATACACGGTTTGATGATATAAGAAGCAAACTTGGCAAATTGAAAAAGAAAAAAGCAAAAATGATGACTATGATTTTGCTTTTAGTCAGTTTTTCAGGTGTTGCACAAGTGCACTCGGAAGATGATGGGCATAATCACCAAAAGAAAACGAGTAAAGAACAAATAGATTCTATACTTAGAGTTCACATTACACCAAAAGAGCATGCTAGGAAGTTTTCTAAAATGGTGATTCAAGATTATAGTGGTCGTATGATGCCAATGCATACATATGCTTCTGAAATGCTTCGAAAAATTAGTAAAAATGATGTTTATGAGGATTTTAATGCCGATCAAATATTTTTATCAATTCAAGAGAGTCCAATGCTTTGGTATAACGTGCCAATTATTTACTTAAAACCTAGAAAAGCAGATTCTATAAGATCTATAATTGGTTTAGATACCTCTGTTAAATATGCGAGTTTACTCGATTTCTTTACAGAAGATGGACGTAATAAATTAGGCCCTTATATTGAAGAATCTTTTAAAGCGCAAGTGCCAAGTGGATTTCAAAAAGAAGTTAAGGAAACTTATAATCGTCTAAGTCTTTTGTCAGACGCTATTGAAGGCCGTAATATTAAAATTTTCCCAGTCCCTAACGACGAGAATAATAAATGGATTTCTTCCAAAGAATTTAGAGATGAAGGTTATAGAGAGAAAATAAAAGACACCTTATACGGTAACTTTATTAACAATGGTTTTGTCGCTTATTTAGTAACGTTAAATAATGCAAAACAAACCGGAGATTATTCTAAAGCCGAAGATTTATTAAACGGAATTAAAAAGACGCAGCAAAAGTTTGGTAGTGAAGTGATGATTTCGGACGATAAAATAAACGCCGAAATTCTTTATAACGATTATGATATTTTTAAACGCTTATTCAGCTGGTATATGTATGCCAGTACTGTATTGTTTATTCTAATTATTATTCAGATTTTTAAATATAGAAGCAAATGGATTAATGTTGCCATTAATAGTTTAATTGGTGTCATTATAGGGTTGTTTGCTCTTCATTTAGGAGGTTTAATATTACGTTGGTATTTATCTGGACATGCTCCATGGAGTGATGCTTATGAATCTATGATTTATGTGGCATGGTCTGTTATGCTCTTTGGATTATTGTTAGGAGTAAAGAAAAGTACCTTAACGGTGGCCGCATCGGCTTTTGTATGTTCTATGATTTTAATGGTTGCTCATTGGAATTGGATGGATCCTGCTATTGCCAATCTACAACCTGTACTGCAAGGCTATTGGTTAATGATTCATGTTTCTGTTATCGTTGCTAGTTATGGTCCTTTTGCTATTGGAATGATTTTAGGAGTTGTCTCATTATTACTGATGATTCTTACCAATAAGGAGAATAAAGAACGTATGCTCATTAATATTAAAGAATTAACGATCATCAACGAAATGGCTCTAACTGTTGGTTTAGTAATGCTTACCATCGGAAACTTCCTGGGAGGCATGTGGGCTAATGAAAGTTGGGGACGTTATTGGGGTTGGGATCCAAAAGAAACTTGGGCGCTAATTAGTATTATGATTTATGCCTTTGTTATTCACATGCGTTTAGTGCCTGGTTTGAGAAGCCGTTGGATTTATAATCTCATGTCTATTATAGCTTTTGGTAGTATTCTTATGACCTATTTTGGAGTTAATTTTTACTTGTCAGGACTGCATTCTTATGCGAGTGGAGATCAAATATTAAGTTTTAAATTTATCGCTATAACATTAGGTGTAATTGCTGTACTTGGGGTTTTATCTTATAGACAGTATAAGAAGTATTATAAGTAATTATAATAGCTTTAATGTATTAAATGGGTTGATAATCGTGAGAGTTGTCAACCCTTTTTTTTGTTGAAGGATATCAGAAGACTTGTTTTCTTTTTCATTAAATTTATAGCTTATAATTATATGCTATGTCTAAAAAGAAATTAGGTTTAAATACCATTTGTACCCACGTGGGTGAGGTTAAGGATGAACAATTTAAAGGAGCCGTGTCACCAATGTATTTAAGCTCGTCTTACGAGTTTTTAGATGTTGATGTTAAACGTTATCCACGCTATTTTAACACACCAAATCAAGAATTTTTAGCAAAGAAAATTGCAGCTTTAGAACATACTGAAACGGCATTGGTTTTTGGATCTGGTATGGCTGCCATTAGCACGATGTTTTTAGCTTTTTTGAAACAAGGGGATCATCTAGTAGTTCAGAATACAATTTATGGAGGGACGGTTAATTTTATAAAAGAAGAATTCCCAAAGTACGGTATTACATATACATTTACCGATGGGTATACTGTTGAAGATTTTGAAGGGGCTATTCAACCCAATACTAAATTGATTCATATTGAAACGCCTTCAAATCCTTTATTAACGATTACAGATATTAAGGCTATTGCTAAGCTTGGAAAGACTAAAGGAATTTTAACATCTATTGATAATACATTTGCTTCACCAGTAAATCAGAACCCAATGGATTTAGGAGTTGATATGGTTATGCATTCGGCAACGAAATATTTTGGTGGACATAGTGATATTTTGGCAGGAGCAGTAGCAAGTTCCGAAGCGCATATTGAGCGTATTTGGAATGTGGGTAAAAATCTTGGAGGTAACCTTAGTGATATGACCGTTTGGATGCTAGAGCGTAGCATGAAGACTTTAGGATTGCGCGTAAAAGCGCAAACAAAGAATGCTATGAAATTAGCCAAATGGTTAGAAAAGCATCCTAAAATAGCTAAAGTAAATTATCCTGGCTTAAAATCGCATCCAGAATATAAATTAGCGAAATCTCAAATGAGTGGATTTGGTGCTATGCTATCCTTTGAGTTAAGTGATGGTTTGGATGCACTTTTATTTCAAAAGGAATTAAAACTTATAAAATCATCGATGAGTTTAGCCGGAGTAGAAAGTACCATGTTGTCTCCTTATTTAACATCTCATGCGCTGTTAACCCAAGAAGAACGCGATAAGGTTGGTATTAGTGATCAGTTGATTCGTTTTTCTGTGGGGATTGAAGAAACTAAAGATTTAAAGCGTGATATCAATCAAGCTATAGCGGCATTGAAATAGTTTGGGATGTATCGTCCGTTCAGTTGTTATCTGGTTTAGTCTGATTGTTATGAATCGATTATAATATAAAAAAAGAGCCTATTTCTAGGCTCTTTTTAGTCATGGAACTATTATTAAATATGGTCGTTTAAGTGATGGTGTTCATCAATTAATGGGCCACCTTCAATGATTTGTTGTGAAGCTTCACTAGCAAATTTCTCAAAATTCAAGTGAAAAGAGTGTGCTAGTTGTATAGACTTACTAATGTAAGCTCCTTTTTTATCCCAAGTATTAATTGGGTCTAAAATTTCGTCAGGTACATTAGGACACGTTTTTGGCATAAATAAACCAAATATTGGGTGTTGTTCGTAAGTTACATGTTCTAATTCACCTTTAAGAATAGCTGTGATCATAGCTCTTGTATATTTTAATTTTATACGCGAACCTACACCATAAGGACCAGCACTCCAGCCTGTATTGATTAACCAAACATTTACGCCTGCATCTTGCATTTTTTTACTTAACATCTCAGCATAAACTGTAGGGTGTAAAGGCATAAATGGTTCTCCGAAACAAGCAGAAAATGATGGTACAGGTTCTGTTATTCCTGCTTCTGTACCTGCAACTTTAGCAGTGTAACCAGAGATGAAATGGTAGGCTGCTTGTCCTGGGGTTAATTTTGATACCGGAGGTAATACACCAAAAGCATCAGCAGTTAAGAAGAAAATATTGGTTGGGTTACCAGCATAAGAAGGCTTTTGAATATTATCGATATGATAGATAGGATAACTTACACGTGTGTTTTGTGTGATACTACTATCCATATAATCTACTTCGCCTTTGTCTTTAAAAACTACATTTTCGAGAATAGCACCTGGTCTGATAGCTCTAAAAATGTCTGGTTCTTTTTCTTCAGATAAGTCAATAACTTTTGCATAACAACCGCCTTCAAAATTAAAAATATTGTTATTTGCGGTCCAACCATGTTCATCGTCACCAATTAATTTACGTGATGGGTCGGCAGATAAGGTGGTTTTTCCTGTACCAGATAAACCAAAGAAAATCGCTGTATCACCATCCTCACCAACATTTGCTGAACAGTGCATCGGTAAGACATCTCTTTCAACAGGAAGAATAAAGTTTAATGAAGAGAAAATACCTTTTTTAATTTCGCCAGTATAGCCAGATCCTCCAATTAAAGCAATTTTCTTTGTGAAATTTAAGATAGAGAAATTGCCCTGACGTAAGCCAACAGCTTTTGGGTCTGGTGCTAAATATCCCGGCGCACAAAGAACTAACCACTCTTCTTTAAAATTTTCTAATTCAGATTCATCACATCTTAAAAACATATTATAAGTAAACATGCTAGACCATGGGTATTCGGCAATAGTTCTTACGTTTGTTTTATATTCTGGATCAGCACATACATAAGCATCTCTTACATAGATTTCTTTTCCACTCAAGTAGTTGGTAACTTCAGTTTGTAATTTATCAAAATTGTCTTGAGAAATAGCTTTATTGGTTTTGCCCCACCAAACTTTATCTGCGGTATAATCATCTTTTACTATAAAACGATCCTGAGGTGAACGTCCTGTGAATTTACCTGTATTGACAGCTAAAGTTCCATTGGCTGTTTCTTTTCCCATGCCTTTTTCAATAGTAATGGCTTGTAATTTTTCAGGCGAAAGATTCCAATGTGCGTTAGTGTCTTTAAGTCCATACTTTGTAAGGTCTCTTGTTTTCATAATTGAGTTGTTTTGTAAAGTTTCCATGATATAAAATTATTAATTCCTTATTCTTTTTAATGCGACCATATTGATAGTACTTGTATTAAAGACCTATTATAAAAGGTGTTGTTTTCTAAGCTAAATGTCTTATAAATAAGTAAAGAAATAGTAATAAATAATAACGTTAACATTAAGGTCATAAGGCCGTTGTCGTTTAATAATAGTGTAAAGGTAGAGTCAATCTCAGGGATTATTTATGACGAATGTCATACTTTTATGGTATTACGAATTTTTCAATATTGACTAGATAATTTTGATAAAACCATAAAATTTATTTACCGAGAACGATTGCGAATTAAAAAGAAAGCTATTATCTACCTTCTTTTTAATATTTTTGACGTTTAAGAAACCATAAAATAAGAGATGAAACTAGATATATTAGCAATTGGCGCACATCCTGATGATGTTGAATTAAGTTGTGGAGCCACCTTAGCAAAAGAAGTTTCTAAGGGCAAAAAAGTAGGAATAATAGATTTAACTAGGGGCGAACTAGGTACAAGAGGTACTGCAGAAACTCGAGATGAAGAAGCATTTAATGCGGCTAAGATTCTTGGTGTACACGCTAGGATTAATATGCGATTTGCAGATGGGTTTTTCTTAAATGATAAAACGCATCAATTAGAGCTTATTAAAATGATTCGTTATTACAAACCAGAAATTGTAATTTGTAATGCAATTGATGATAGGCATATAGATCACCCTAAAGGTAGCCAACTGGTTAGTGATGCTTGTTTTTTAAGTGGTTTAAAAAAGATTGAAACTACTTTTAAGGATGAAAGTTCGGTACAAGAACCTTGGAGACCAAAAGCTGTCTATCATTATATACAATGGAAAGATTTAGAGCCCGATGTTGTTGTTGATGTCTCTGGTTTTATAGAAAAAAAGGTGGCATCTGTTTTGGCTTATAAAACACAATTCTTTGATCCTGAGAGTAAAGAGCCTCAAACTCCAATTTCTAGCAAGAATTTCACGGACAGTGTTGAATATAGAGCAAGAAATTTAGGGCGATTAATTGGCGCGGAACATGCTGAGGGTTATACAGTTGAGAAATATGTTGCTGTAGAATCGTTATTTGATCTAAAATAATTTCAAAAACTATTTGCAAGAGATTACAAATAAATTATCTTTGCAATCCAATTTAAAATGGTGGTTGTAGCTCAGCTGGTTAGAGCGTCGGTTTGTGGTACCGAAAGTCGCCGGTTCGAACCCGGTCTTCCACCCAAATTACAAAGCTTCTCTGAAAAGAGAAGCTTTTTTTGTAGATGACTATTTTGAAACTATAACGTTGCATTTTAAGGCTGTAGCCAAAGTAAATGAGGTTTTTCTCGTTTTAACGAATGGGAATATCAGAAATAAATAGTTTTAACTACTGTGGATTAAGAAATACAAAAAAGGCTTTCAAATTAATGAAAGCCTTTTTTTGGGTATATATATGCTATGCTTTATTCGGTAGCTTTATCTACAACAAGTCGTTCGTTTCTGTTAGCGACTTCCCAAGCAGTATAAAAAACTAATCGAGCTCTAGTTTCTAATAAGTCGTATTCTATCTTATCTGGTGTATCTGATGGTCTATGGTAGTCATCATGGGTTCCGTTAAAATAAAATATCACAGGAATATTGTTTTTTGCAAAGTTGTAATGATCCGATCTGTAATAGAAGCGGTTTGGATCGTTGTCATCGTTAAAGGTATAATCCAATTCCATGTTTATATACTTTGTGTTTACGTCTTCCGAAATGTTATGTAACTCGGTACTTAGCTTATCACTTCCTATTAAGTAAATGTAATTTCTAGTTCCTGTTTCGCGTTTAGGATCAACTCGACCTATCATATCAATATTTAAGTCAGCAACAGTATCTTCTAAAGGGAATATAGGATCATTATCGGTGTAATGTCTAGATCCTAAAAGCCCTTTTTCTTCGCCTGTTACATGTAAAAATAAAATAGAGCGTTTTGGTCCATGACCAGCTTTCTCTGCCATCTTAAAGGCTTGCGCAATTTCTAAAACAGCTACAGTACCAGAACCATCATCGTCTGCACCATTATAAATTTCACCATTTTTAATACCTTCGTGATCTAAATGTGCAGAAATCACTACGATCTCATCTGGCTTTTCAGAACCTTTAATGTAGGCCACAACGTTTTCAGAAGTAATCGATTCAGAATTGTTTTTAATTTCTAAATTAATATCGACCTTGATGTCTTTTGGAGTTGCATCTTCTGCGATAGTAGGATTTAGTGCTTTACCTAAATTGTCATTGATCATTAACATTGTAAGGCCTTCCTCATTACTTTTTAATGATAAGCGACCTGTAACACCAGATTCAGCACGGTTTTGATAAAAGCTTGCATACCTAGAAAATAAATCATTATCCATAAATAAGAGACCTTGAGCTCCATGGTTTAAAGCAGCTTCTCTTTTACTAGATATTGATTGACGACCATTGGTCCATTTAGTTGCATCTGTAGTTCCTGAAGTGATAAAGTTTCCTTCTCGGTCTTTAGGTTCGCCAGCTTTTGCTAAAACAAATTTACCTTTTACATCTATGTCTTTATAATCCGAATAGTTAGCATCATCAATACCATAACCAACATAAACTATAGTATCTAATTTGATGTTAAGGTTTTTAGAAACGGCTAATACAATCTGATCTTCAAAGCTTTTATATGATTTTCCATTAATCGTAACGTTGGCTTCAGCAACCTTTTGTTTCTCTAATGGGACTTCTTGAAAATAATCATCACCACCTAATGGAGTCGGAATGTCCATAGTAATATACTTTTGTTTTAAGTATTCTACAGCCATTTTTTGTCCTTTTTCACCTGTGTTTCTACCTTCAAATTCATCGGAAGCATACTTGTAGAGCATGGTTTCTAATTCCTCAGAAGTTATGGTTGAAGCATATTGAGTAGGATCAATGTTTTCAAGTTGATTTGATGGTGTTGTGTTAGCACTACTTTTTGAAGACGTGCCACAGCTAGTTACAATTGCAAAAGCAACGCCTAGGAATAGTGTTTTTTTCATTTAATATGTGTGATTGGATTGTTTGTGTAAATCGAAGAGACTTATAAAAGTAACTTCGAATAAAATCAGCTTTAAAATTACGAAAATTGAGCAGGGTTTGTAACTGGTCTAGCGCTTTTAACAAATTTTAACATCAAAGAATTTCATTCTTTAAGCGGGTTTTAGAGTTTGCTAAATACCAAGCGGTTGCAAATACGAGTTTTGCACGTTTCTCTAACAATGGATAATTAATTTTATCGGCAGTGTCTGTTGGTTTTGTATAATCTTCATGTTCGCCATTAAAAAAGAAAATTACAGGAACGTCTTTTAAAGCAAAATTATAATGATCTGAACGATAGTAGTAGTGGTTTGAGTCACTTTCATCGTTATACTGATAATCGAGATTAATATTGGTAAAGGTGGAATTGGCTTTTTGAGTAATATAGTGAAGCTCAGAACTCTTTCGGTCTGATCCAATAATATAAATGTAGTTTTCATCATCCTTGTGCCGATCGTCAACACGACCAATCATATCCATATTTAATGTAGCTATAGCATTTTCTATAGGGAATATGGGATTTTCAGAATAGAACTTAGATCCATATAATCCCACTTCTTCACCTGTAACATGAAGAAAAACAACACTTCGTTTAGGACGGTGGCCTTCTTTAGTCGCTTGGTTAAAAGCTTCAGAAATTTCTAAAAGAGCAGAAGTGCCAGATCCATTATCGTCTGCACCATTAAAAATCTCACCATTTACAATACCTTCGTGATCAGAATGTGCCATGATATAGACATATTCTTCTGGAAATTCAGCGCCTTCAATAAAAGCGATTACATTTTGTGAAGCGTTAAGATTATTTGGTAAGGCTGTTCGAGGTACTTTTTGAAAATAATCGGGATACGATTCAGGTGCAATTATATGATTGTTTTTATAGTGGTTTCTAATGTAATTACAAACCAAATTATGACCTTCTTCTCCTGTCATTCTACCATTGTATTTATCTGAAGACACTTCTACAAGATGTACTTTTAATTCTTCAGATGTAATGGTGTTTAAGTATTTGTGAACAATGGATTCATCACTGTAAGAGATGCTGTTTTTTAAGTTGTTAATTTTCTCACTATGCCTAATTGTAGCACAAGACCCAACAAAAAGGAGTGCAGAAGCAATAAGTACTTTCATCTAACTAACTGATTTAAGCAAAAATAAGATAATTAGATTTAAAATATTCTTAAGATATGAGAGAAATTTTATAAATTTTTATTGGTTTTAATCGTTTTAGGAGTTTCTTTTGAGTCGCTAGCATTCTCATTGGTTTGCGTATCTAACTGTTTGGTATGATCTATTTCAGGCGGGTGAATGACTCCTTTATAGATGGTTAAACTCAAGGAGATAATCACTAATATAAAGATATATTGAATAACTTTTGGTTTGGTATTTTGTTTTTTAGAACTGTTTAAAATGAGTAAACCACAGACAAAAGCTAAAACAATTGGTGTAAAAGCAAATTTATATAATGGTGTTGTAGCAAGAATGGTTCCTATAATTGCTGCTGTAAAACCTAAAACGATATATGTTTTTTTCATGTGTTGTTTGTTTTTTTTGGTGCTGTTAAAGCTATAATTTTCTAAATCTATTTCAAATTTAGGGCATATTGTATGAAGTGGTTATTAAATAATAAAAGCGTATTATAAATAGATGTTTGTAATCTGTCTGCATTTAAAGATTCTGTTTTACACAAGGTTTCTTTTAAGGTTCTAAATAAATTTTATTAGGTTTTCTGTATTCTGAAGGCCTTCTTCCCATCACTTTAGTAAAGGTATTACTGAATGTAGGTAAACTACTATAACCAACCATATTTGCTATTTCTGAAATATTATAGTCGGAATTTATTAAATATTCTAAAGACTTAAATATTCGTAATTGGGTGTAATACTTAATAAATGACATTCCTAAGTCTTTTTTAAATAACCGGTAGAGTGACTTGTCAGTCATACTAAAATTCGATGCTAATTGAGGAAGTAAATGTTCCTTATGAATTTGATCTGTAAGGTATTTAGTGATGTTTATTAGTCTTCCATCTGTAGGATGTGGTAATTCCAGATGTAACGGTTTAAAAACGGTTTGTGCTAAAAGCGCCTTAAAAGCATGGACAATAGCATATTTATTTTCTTGTGATTTGGTAATGTCTCCATGCCAATTTTTAGTAAATAGAAGCAATTCAATTAATAAGTTATTAATAGGGTATATGCCTTCTTTTGTATAAAATTCAGCAGAATTGGATGCTATAGGGAAATAGAGGTTTTTCATGACGACTTTAGGAGAACTAGGGTATATCGCATGCCTTACTTCTGATGGAATCCACATATAATGTCTTGCTGGCAAATAATACATTCTAGTGTTGGTCTTAACATGAACGACTCCTCCTTCGGTGTATAAAAATTGACCTTTAGTATGGCTATGAGGTTCAACAAATGTTTCTCCTATTAAATTAAGATGACAAAATATGCTTTCAGGATTCTTGTCAACTTCGGTTAAATAGTACTTACTATTCATAAAATTTATAATCACACAGGTTTTGCACTAAATTAATAAAATATTGTCTTATTTTAATAAATAGACATTAAATATCTTGCATAAATTGCAAGGCACTATTTATTAAAAACTCATTTTAAAGAGTTATAATAATGAAATAGGAAATTTTTTAACCCAAAAATTATAAAATATATAATAGTATGGATAGGATTAAGTATTCCCCTTATTTAGATAGAATTCAGACACCAGAAAAGGCCGCTTTGCTTATAAAAAATCACGATGTTTTAGGTGTTAGTGGTTTTACCAAAGCAGGAGATAGTAAGACTGTTCTGCCTAAAGTTGCAGAAAGAGCAATGCACGAAGATTTAAAAGTAACGGTATTGAGTGGGGCATCTTTGGGATATGATACGGATGCTGATTTAGCAAAAAGTGGTGCTTTGTATAAAAGAATGCCATTTCAGGCAGATCCTACTTTAAGGAAAAGTATTAATAATCACGAGGTGCTTTATGTCGATCAACACTTAGGGCAAACGGCAGATATGCTTCAAAATATTGATATATTTAAAATTGATATCGCTATTATTGAAGCCGTGTCTATAACAGAAGACGGAAATATTATACCTACAACATCAGTAGGGAACTCTCCTATATTTGTTGATAAAGCGGATAAAGTAATTATTGAAATTAATACTACGTTTCCAGAGAGCTTAAAGGGTATTCACGATATTAAACTTTTAAAAAAACAACCACATCGCGATATTATTCCTGTGCTTCATTCGGATACAAGAATAGGTGATGATTATATTAAAGTCGATCCAGAAAAAGTAGCGGCTATAGTTTTTACTCAGGTTCCAGACAGTCCTGCTGTGATTTCTGCCCCTGATGAAAAAACCAAAGCCATATCAAATCATATTCTTAAATTTTTAGAAAAAGAAGTTGATGAAGGACGATTAACGGAGTCACTACTCCCTTTACAAGCTGGTATTGGTAAGACGGCTAATGCTATTTTATCTGGTTTTACTAAGAGTAGGTTTAAAGATTTAACCATGTATTCTGAAGTGCTTCAGGATAGTACTTTTGAGCTTTTTGATTCTGGAAAGTTATTGTTTGCTTCGGCGTCATCTATAACGGTTACCGAGGAATGTTCGCATAACATATTTAGTAATTTTGAAAAGTACAAGGATAAACTCTTGTTACGTCCACAGAATATTAGTAACGCAGCAGAAGTTATAAGTCGTTTAGGTGTGATAGGTATTAATACGGCCATTGAATTTGACATTTATGGGAATGTTAATTCCACACATATTGGAGGAACTAAAATGATGAATGGTATTGGGGGCTCTGGAGATTTTGCTAGGAACGGTTACTTTAGCATTTTTGCGTGTCCTTCAATTTCTAAGGAAGGTCGTATTTCTCATATCGTACCAATGGTTTCGCATACCGATCATACAGAGCACGACGTTGATATTTTAGTTACTGAAGAAGGTTTAGCGGATATTAGAGGTTTAGCACCAGTAGAACGGGCTAAAGTGATTATAGAAAATTGTGTGCATCCAGATTATAAAGCACAATTACTAGCGTACTTTGAAAAAGCATATAACTTAGGTGGCCATACTCCACACATGCTTAAAGAGGCATTTAGTTGGCATACCCAACTCAAAACTCAAGGGACAATGAAAATGAACGAACCTGCTAAAAATTAATTGTTTTTATTAAAAATAAGTTTTTGTAAATCAGTATTTTAAAAATAAATAATTTTTATTGTGACTTTTTTTTTCAAAAAATCATTTTTTTTTAAAGAATAGTTTATATATTTGCACCCGCTAACGGAGAGTTGGCAGAGTGGTCGAATGCGGCAGTCTTGAAAACTGTTGAGGGTCACACCTCCAGGGGTTCGAATCCCTTACTCTCCGCAAGGAATGTTTAAGTTCCTGTAAAAGCCCATAAACGTAATGTTTATGGGCTTTTTTCATTAATTATATTAAAACGGATCAAGACTAAAAGGGATCAATCTCAAAAGTTGTGTGTGAATTATCTATAGTCGTTTATAAATTTCAATACGTTAAACGACTTCTATATTTCTTTTTAAGAGCTGCTTTTTTAGGTAATAAAAGCGTAATAATGCTGCAATATAGCCTAGTAATAGTAATAGAAGTAAATGAATAATTTCATTGCTATACAGATTGCCCTCAACCCCCATAATCGTTTGTTTCTTTAAGAAGCTGAAATAAGGCTTTAAAGGAATTAGGTTAGACATAAACTGTAATACTAATGGCATGTCTTTAAAAGACCATGTGATTCCAGTAATTAAGAACACCGGATAGGATGTAAAGGCCATAATTTCCATCGCTCTAGCTTGAGATTTAAAGAATGAAGATATAAACCATCCATAAAATATAGTGGCTATAAAAAAGAGGAAGGATACGGTAATTAAGGTAACCATAGAGCCATTAAGCGGTAAATCAAAAATTGGAAATGCTACAAAATAGGTAAGAATGATATAGGCCGCATACAATAGAAAATAGAAGCCTGTTTTTCCAAAAAAATAATTGAGAAAACTAAGCTGAACATTATTAAAAATAAATGGAATTAGGTTGTTTTTACGATCTAAAGCTACACTTTCAGAAAGACCAATAAGTAATGTTTGATGCAGAATAAGTATAAATAGTGCTGGTAATAAAAAATTACCGTAATTGTTAGTGGAGTTATAAACCGCATGAATTTGGGCAGTAATAGGTAGGGCTTTTTTTGCAGCTAAAGACGGATTTATTTCTTTAGACTTAAAAAAATTCTCGCGTGATTCTACGGCATAGTCCATCGCTACTAAGTTAACCGCTTTGTTAATATCGTTAGAAGATAGGAATTTAGAATTATTAAGTATTAAGCCAATTGGAGTACTTTCATGAGCTTTAAGTTTGTTTTCAAACCCACTTGGAATATGAATTAATCCTTGTACATCAAACCTATATAGTCCATTTTTAGCTTCATTGAGATCTAAATAAGTATGTGTAATATCCACTTTCTGCGTGGCATTAATTTTATTTATAAAGGCCCGACTACTATCTGAATGATCTAAATCAACAATACCAACACTAACGTTTTCTTCATCTTTATTAAAATAGGTTGAACCCATTAATGCAAAATAAAGTAGAGGGGCTGCTAATAAGGCCAATAGAATACTATGGTCGTTGTAAATTTGCGTGGCTTCCTTTTTGAGTAATTGCCAAATTAATTTCAGGTTCATATGGTGCTCATTTTTGGTTGCAGAAAAATATGTTTTCTGTTAACGATTAAACCTATAATGATTATGATTACTGCAATACAAAGGAATATAGCGAGTTGCTGTAGTTCGGGTATTATAAATTTGAAGGGTGTATTTAACTGATAAATTTTAAGAAATCCGGTTAAAAAGTGAGTATAAGGAATCACTTCAGCATACCAACGGTTAAACCAAGGCATCGCCCAAATAGGAAAGGTAAAACCACTAAATACAAATGCAGGTGAATTGTAAAAAATAGCGATATCTAGAGCAATTATTTCATCTTTAAAAAGTAATGAAATTCCGAAACCAAGGGCTATATTAACGGTAAGGAAGAGTAACATTAAGACCAAAAGTGAGCCTATATTTCCATAAATCGGAATACTGAAAATAGGAAATACAATTGCAAATAAAAATCCGCACAAACTGAGTCCAAAGACTAAATGAGCCAAATACTTACCTAATAGCATGGTTACCACGCTTCCATGGGCTGCAGTGAATAAATCCGGGTAAGTATCTTGTTTCCATTCATTATTAAAGGCTCTAGAGGCCGCAAAAAATAGGATCATTTGAATTAATACTGTAGCGAGTCCAGGTAGTAGATAATATACATAATTGTATTGAGGATTAGCTAAAACTTTCGTGTTTATAGCAATAGGCATGACAGTCCCTTGAATTTTATCAGGGTTAATGCCTAAAGGCGCTATGTTTTTAACCACGATTCCAGCACTGAGTAATTGTGTAACTTCTTGTGCATATTTATAAAGTAGATTCCCAAATACAATATTGGTAGAATTTGTATAAATCTTTATTTGTACAGGAATACTTTTAAGAACATTTTTATGAAAATCTTTTGGAATATAGAATATGCCATTAACATTGTTTGAAACAAATATATGCTCTAGTTTGTCTTCTGAAGAGCTATAATAGGTAACATTTAAATTTGGAGATGCTTCTAATGATTTAATATAGGCTCTGCTCAACGCACTATTATCATTATCGTAAACCGCAATGGGAATTTCTCTGAGTGCACCTTTATAATATATTAAGCCTAATAAAATGAATACAATGACGGGAATAATTAAGTATAAATTCCTCGTGGATTTCTGCCGTGCTAAGCGTTGCATTTCCCTTTTAAAAATATGGTATACAGGCCAATTCATGGATAGCGTTGCTTATTTAATAATTTGAATGGACATTCCTGGTCGTAAATCCGCTATACGATCTTGTGGTTTTAGGTGAATCTCGAAAGATTTGAGTTCATATTCCCCTTTGGCTTTGATAGGAACCCAAGTCGCGAAATTAGCCATAGGTGCAATGTACGTTACTTTAAAATCGACAGTTGCATAATCTAAGCCAGGTACTTTAGCCTTATGCATCGTTCCGATTTTAAATTCAGATAAATTATCTTCTCTGATATTTAAGATTGCATATATTTTTTCAGGAATTTGTATGGTTAGTATCGGATAACCAGAAGCCATAACTTCTCCTTCTTCAGCAATTTGATTACTAATGATGCCCGATGTTGGTGCAACTATATTTAATTCGTCATAGAAAGCTTCAACTTCATTGTAAGCACCTTGTGCGCTTTCAAAACTCCCTTGTGCTGCTTTGATATCTTCCTTTCGCGTGCCTTTTTTACCCATTTCCCACATGGATTTAGCAGCATTCATTTGTTCTTTTGCGGCATCAAATTTAAATTGAATTTCATCCATTTCTTGTTTAGAGATAATACTATCAGCATAGAGTGCTTGATATCTTTTATAGGTTTTTTCGGCGAAATCAAATTGACTTTTAGCCATTAAGTATTGATTTTGAAGTGCGTTAATTTCTTCTTTACGTGCCCCTGTTTTGGCTTTTTCAATTAACGAACGTGCTGCTTTGACCATACCTTCTGCTTGGCCTTTTCTGGCCTCTAAAACATCGGGTTCTAAGGTTGCTAAAACTTGTCCTTTTTCAACGGTGTTTCCTTTTTCAATTAAAATAGACATAACGCGTCCTGGGATTTCAGAGGATACGTTTACTTCAGTCGTTTCTAGCATTCCAACATATATTTCTTCCTCGGTTGAAGGCGATCTAACTATAAAATATACAATAGAGAACACAATTATTAATATAGGAATGGATAATATAATGTGCGATTTTTTCATGATAATTATTGGTTACTTATAATTGGTATTATCTTTTCGGGTTGTCCTATTGAAGTATAAAGACTAGCGATGGCTTTGTAATAACCATCTAAAGCAACGAGTTGTTCTATTTTAGATTTTTCATAGAGTAAAGTAGCGTCTATCACATCAATAGATTTACCTAAACCTTCTTCAAAACGTCTGGTATTAATTCTAAGATTTTCTTTAGCAAGTTTTACAGTTGCTAATTGACTGTTGTATAATTTTTGTTGATTAAGAGTGTTCATGTAATTACTCTCAACAAGCAATTTTATTTGTTGTGTTGCGTATGCTTTTGCATTTTTTACTTCTTCTTGTAAATGTTTACTCGCTTTTAATTTGTTGACATCCTTAAAGCCGTTAAAAATATTAAGCTGTGCTTGTAAGCCTATCATAAATTTAGGTGGTACTATAGGAAGGTCTTCACGAAACATATTATACGTACCAAATGCGGCAATATTGGGCATAAACTTAGATTTCTCTAGGGCATGAGATTGTTTTGCCATAATCTCTTTTTGATTGATTAATTCTAAAATAGGTTGGTTTGCATTTGCAGTGTTGAGAAGCTCATTAAAATCAAAATACAAATCTTGATACCTAATGCTATCCATAACCTTAAAGTCTACAGCATCGGATAAATTCATGGTAGTCCGTAATGCCATTTTAGCCAGTTGTAATTTGTTTTTGTCATTGTTAAGATCCTTTTCGGCATCGGCAACGGCTACTTGTGCTCTTAATAAAATATGTTTTGGAAGCATCTCTAATTCAATGGCACGTTCGGTTTGTGCTTTGTGGGTTAACATGCCTTCGTAAACTTGCTGACGCGTATTTATAATTTGTTTTAGAAGAATAACCGTTAGGTATCTATTGATGAGCTCATTGGCAATGTCATCTTTAATTTGTTTAAGCTCTATTTCAGAGGTTTCAAGTTCTGCTTTTGCATATTTTTTTGCAGCAATAATTTTACCTCCAGTATAGATGGGTTGAGTGGCTGTTAATGCAGCTGTAGGAATTTGTTGATTATCAATAACTAGGTTATATGCGGGCAATTGCCCTAAGGCATTAACGATGGTGCCATATGCCGCTTCAGGAGTTAAATCTAATCCTAAACTTTCACCATAGCTACCAATAAAAGCAGCACCATACTTGCCTGCTAAATCATCTATAGAACCTTTAACTTGTGAGGTGTTTACTTCCATGTTGTCACTTAAGTAAGTGTAGCCTCCTAATAGATTAATAGAAGGTAGAAAATTACCGTTTGCAGCCTTGTCTTCATATACTTTTTGCTGAACACGCTCGGTATAGCGTTTTATTTTTTCATTATGAGCGTAGCTTATTTCTAAAGCTTCAGAGAGGCTTATTTGTCTGTCTTGCCCGTAAATACTAGTACTACAGAGCAATATGAGTATGCTAATAGCAATGCTGTTTACGATGTTACTTAAAATTATATTAATCCAATTTTTCATTTGTACGAAGAAAGATGAGTAATCCAATTTTGATGTAAAATTACAACTCAAGACTAAAACCGAATATGACCAAAGTCAGTCTTTCTGTTGAATTCGGTTTTTAGTAAGTAGGGATAATTGCAGAACAAATAAGTCGATTGCGAATTAGAACTGTTCTTTGTTTTAACATTTATTAACGCTTATAGATGATATAAATCATTTAAAAATTAAGGTGTAGCAAATATCTTTGTTAGAACGAAAATTGAGATTATGAAATTAGGGTTAGTGTTATCTGGAGGAGGTGCAAGAGGAGCTGCTCATATTGGAGTTATAAAAGCATTAGAAGAACATGGCATTGTTGCTACTCATATAGCAGGAACAAGTTCTGGTGCTATTGTTGGTGCGTTGTATGCAAATGGCGTGCCCTGGGATGAGATACTCACGTTTTTTAAAACGATAACGCTGTTTCAAACCAAGAAGTATGCCTACAATAAACCTGGTTTTTTAGATAGTATTAAATTTTATGACGATCTTAAAAAGTATCTTCCAGATGATGATTTTTCTTCTTTAAAGAAATCCCTTTACATTACAGCAACTGATGTTATAAAAGGAACCTTAAAAATCTTTAATAAAGGTCAACTGATAAAACCCGTAATAGCATCGGCTTCGTTTCCGGGTGTTTTTACACCTACAGAAATTAATGGTTCGTATTATATAGATGGAGGAACACTTAACAATTTTCCTACCGAGCCATTAACACCTCTCTGTGATAAAATTATTGGAGTCTACGTTAATCCATTAAAAAAAATAAGGGTAAACGACTTGAAGCATTCCTATACGATTGTAGAGCGTGCCTACAAAATTAAGGTGGCAGCTGAGTCTATCAATAAGTTTGGCTTATGTGATTTTGTGATCTCACCAGAAGAACTCAATAAGTATGGAACTTTTGATATGAATAATATAGATGCCATTTTTAGTTTAGGGTATACGACAACAAAGACAGTATTAGAAGCGCGAGGAATTACAGATGGCATGGTAGATTTAAAATAACTAAATAAGATTTATGGATTCTATAGTATCAAAATTGCATTTGTCTGATCTTTGGTTAAAAACAATGCTTACAATTTTAGTATTCATAGTAATGGGTCTTTTTGTTCAGTGGGTTGCTTTTTTAGTATTAAAAGTCATAAATAAAAAAAGACCAACAGTCCTCAAATCACAAATTTTAAACCATCTTAAAACACCGTCTAAGTTTTTAATCCCGCTTTTATTTATTTATGGTTCAATAGGATTGTTAGATCTAACGGAATTTTGGAAAAAGGCTATTGAGATACTAATCATCTTAAGTTTTACTTGGAATTTAATTGCATTTTTACAAGCACTTGAAGTGGTTGTAAAAACTAAATTTGAGATAGAAGGGAATCATAAAGCTAAAGATCGTAAAGTACTCACGCAGTTGCGGTTTTTAAAAAGCCTAGCTTTTATAATAATTATAACCCTTGCCATTGCGTCTATACTGTGGAATATTCCGAGTGTTAGAAAAGTAGGGACTACAATTTTAACGTCCGCTGGGGTTATAGGGATTATTGTAGGTGTTGCAGCTCAAAAGTCTATAGCAAATCTTATTACTGGTTTTCAAATTGCGTTTACACAACCCATTAAGATTGATGATGAAGTTGAAATCGAAGGGGAGTTTGGTGTTGTTGAAGATATTACATTAACTTATGTTATTGTTAAAATATGGGATTGGCGCAGATTGGTGCTGCCTTTAAGTTATTTTAATGATAAGCCATTTGTTAATTGGACTTTTAATTCTAAAGATATTATAGGAACTGTTTTTTTTTATGTCGATTATACCTTTCCTGTAGAGGAATTAAGAAAAGAATTTAAAACTATTTTAATTAACCACCCTAAATGGGATAATAATATTGCTAAATTATTAGTAACCAAAACAGATCAAAAAACAATGGAACTTAGAGCGACATTTAGTGCAAAAGATGCTTCAGATATTTGGGATTTACGTTGTGATGTAAGAGAAAAATTAATCTCATTTATCCAAGAGAATTATCAAGATTGTTTGCCTAACGTAAGACTCAATAAGGGCTTAAGAACAAAATTGTAACGTTAGTTGAAGTGAAATAAAAATTGATTTTCAAGACGCCATCAAATGAATGATAAATTAGAAGAGATAGCCTTATTACAGAGTATTGCTCATATAGGTAGTTGGTATTGGAATCTGCAAACGGGTGTTACAAATTGGTCTGATGAGTTTTACCGAATTTTAGGACTTAAACCTGGAGATGAGCGATTAACCAATACCTCATTTGTCAATTTTATCCATCCAGATGATAGGGAAAAGGTTATTAAAATTAGAGATACTGCAATTCAAAACAAACACTCTTATAATTACGAAACCCGGATTCTTAGATTAGACGGAACTGTAAAATATATTTCTGCCAGAGGAAAATTTAAGACTAATGATGATGGTATACCAATGTGCTTTTTGGGGACTATACAAGATATTTCAGCGTTTAAAAAAACAGAAGAAAAATTATTGAATTCTAAAATACGGAATAAGGCTATTCTAAAAGCTTTACCAGATATTATATATGTATTTAATAGTGATGGTATTTATGTAGAAGTATATGCCGAAGATTTTTTTCTTACAAATCTGTCGCGTAATGAGTTGATTGGTAAACCTATTAACGAGGTTTTGCCAGAGGATCTTTCGATACAAATATTATCAGCTTTTAAGCGTGCAGAAATGTCAAAGGAAATCCAAATTATAAATTATTCATTTTCCACAAATAAGCAATTAAAGCATATTGAAATACGTGTAGTTGTTAAAGAAAATGGAAACTTTTTAACGATTATTAGAGATATTACTAGCACTAAAAATAATGAATTACGAGTGAAAGAAAGCGAAGAACGTTTTCGTTTATCCATGCTGGCAACACACGATGGGTTTTATGATTTTAATCCAGCAACCAATAAAGGTTGGTATAGTCAGAAATATAAAGATTTGTTTAAACCTACAAATGAGCCCGATTGGTGGGAAAGTCACATTCATCCCAATGATAAAGATGCCGTTTTTAAAACTATTAGATTAGCGCTTAATAGTAATTATAAATATTGGACAACAGAATATAGATTCATCCATAACGATTCGTCATGGTCTTATGTTGAGGATCGTGGTTATATTGTTAGAGATGAACAAGGAAGAGCAACTCGGGTTCTAGGAGCTGTATCGGATATTACAAAACAGAAAAAAGAAGAAATTCTAAAAGAGAAGGTTAATCGTATTCTAGAAATGATAACCCTAGATAAACCTATAAAAGCCATTGGAAATTGTATTGTAAAGACCATTGAAAATCATATCGATAACTGTATGGCTTCTATATTCGTCTTAAATGAGGATCATAAAACCTTGCATAAATTGGCCGCTTTAAATTTGCCAAAGAAATTTTGCGATAATTTTGAGGGCGTTTTAATTGGCGATAATGTTGCGGCCTGTGGTACAGCAGCCTTTGAGAAAAATAAAGTCATCGTTTCTGATATTGCCAATGATCCACGTTGGGAAAAGTATAAAACATTAGCCTTAGTATATGGCTTAAATTCTTGTTGGTCTTTTCCTATTTTATCATCTTCAGAACGCGTATTGGGAACATTTTCGGTGTATTGTAAAACAAAACGCCTGCCTACTAAATCTGAAAATGAAAGCATAACAGATATGGTTCAACTGGCTAGTGTTGCTATAGAACAGCATAATGATAAAATAAAATTAGAAGCCAATAAAAGGGAATTAAAAAAATATGCCGAAAGTTTAGAGGCCAAAGTCGAAGAGCGTACCCACGAACTAAAAGCAACGGTGCAACAGCTGGTAGAGAGTAATATAAACCTTGAAGACCAAATTCTAATCACTAAATTGGCGGAAAATAAAACATTAGAAAGTCAACTGATGTTTTCTACTATTGCAAAGAATTTCCCTAAAGGTTTTGTGGCTGTTTTCGATTCAAATTTTACTATAGCTTTTATTGAAGGGGAAGAATTGGATGTTTTAGGAATGAGAAATTTTGCCAAAGGAAGCACTATCGATGAAATTAAGGTCTTTCCTAAAGATGTTAGAGATAAAGTAAAATCAAAAATTATAAACACATTTAAAGGTGAACATTGCTCTTTTGAAATAGAATTTGAAGGCCGAGTGTATTTAATTAATTCCACTCCTTTATTTAATAAGGATAAACATATTCAACAAGTCTTATTGGTACATAATAATATTTCTGACCAAAAAGAAGTAGAACAAAATATTCAAAATGCATTAAAAAAAGAACAAGAGTTAAATCAATTGAAATCTCAATTTATTTCTACAGCATCACATGAGTTTAGGACGCCTTTAAGTGTTATTTTATCATCTTCAATTTTAATCGAAAAATTAAATACTGTCGGAAATGAAGAAAAGCGGTTAAAACATGTAGATAAAATAAAAGTCAATGTTAGAAATTTAGTAGGTATTCTTAACGATTTTCTGTCGCTAAGCAAATTAGAAGAAGGCAAAGTAGCAAGTCAACCCGAGTTTTTTGATATGCTCAGTTTTTCTAATTCTATAATTCAAGATATTAATTTAAATAAGAAAAAAGGTCAAAAGATCAAATTGATAAAAGAGGTTTCAGAATTGACAGTGTATTTAGATCCTAAATTAATGCGTCATATTTTATTCAATTTATTATCTAATGCGGTTAAGTATTCACCCGAGAATACAGACATAACTCTTATAATAAATAGTGATAAAACCTATGTCATTTTAGAAATTTTAGATGAAGGTATCGGCATCCCAAAATCTGAGCATAAAAATATCTTTCACCGCTTTTTTAGAGCCTCAAATGCCACGGATATTCAAGGTACAGGCTTAGGATTAAATATTGTAAAACAATACACTGAATTAATGGATGGAGTCATCCATTTTAAAAGTGAACTCAATAAAGGAACTTCTTTTAAAATAAAACTTCCATTAAATAACAAATAAAATGAAAACGATACTCATTATAGAAGATAATCAGGATGTAAGAGAAAATACAGCTGACATTTTAGAACTCGCAAATTATGATATTCAAACCGCTGAGGATGGTATTGTTGGAGTAAAAAAGGCAAGGCAATATAAGCCAGATATTATTTTATGCGATATAATGATGCCTAAATTAGATGGTTATGGTGTTTTAGAAGCTTTAAGCTTAGATAAGAGCACAAGAGGCATTCCTTTTATATTTTTAACCGCTAAAACCGAGAAAAGAGATATTAGAAAAGGAATGAACTTAGGTGCCGATGATTACTTAACGAAACCTTTTGAGGAAGATGAATTGTTAGACGCTATACATAGTCGATTAAAAAAAAATAGTTTCTTTAAAAAAGAATTTTCAAAAGATGTAGAGGGTTTAAATCAGTTTTTAGAAGAAGCTTCAAGTTATATCGATATTGAGAGTCTGTCTAAAGATTTTGAAGGTAAAATCTATAAGGTTAAAGACCACGTCTTTAGAGAAGGTTCTGCTGCAAATACCTTGTTTTTTATAGAACGAGGAACTGTCAAAACCTATAGAACTACGGAGTCTGGAAAAGAATTTGTTACCGGTTTATATAAGGCAGGCGATTTTATTGGACAATTAGCATTGGTTACAAATAAAGGTACGTATACAGAGTCTGCAATGGTTATTGATGAAGCAGAAGTTCATGGGATACCTAAATCTAATTTTATGGCACTTTTACATGAAAATCAAGACGTTTCTGAGAAATTTATTGCTTTGATCTCTAACAACTTAATTGAAATGCAAGAGCAATTGGTTAGTATGGCATTTTCTTCGGTGCGACAAAAAGTAGCAAAAGCATTATTAGATTTAGATAATAAAGGAATTTTAACTAATAAAGACGACGATTCTATTGGTATCGCAAGAGAGGATTTTGCGGGTCTAATAGGTACAGCAACAGAAACAGCAATTAGAATGTTAACTGAATTTAAAGAGGAAGGTATTATTTCTATCGGAGCTGGGAGACGAATTCATATTGAAAATAGAAATGCGTTAGAACAGATTGTTAATTAGTGCCATAGTTACTCTAGGTAAAAGCGTTAGCCTGCTATCTAGATTGACTTAAGTCATTCCTGTCGTAGTGAGGTGTTTGTAACTTTGTGTTATTGGAAGATTGTAAAATTTCCATACATCGTTAATGAAATCGAAAGGCGTCAATACAAGTAAAAAACAGTTTTTTATCACTATCTATAAAGATTTATTGCATTTAGAAAACGCAGTAGAACTTTTACAAGTAGCGGATAAAACTAAACTAGAATTATCTATTCTAGGGACCTTAATTATAGAGGATTCTAATGCGATTGCGTTAAGAAAAACTGTACTTAAAAGTATAAAAGGCTTTTGCAAGTCGTTATTGGGGCACAAGGCGAGTTTTGGTGGTTTTTACAATTCAGAATTAGGGGTTACTTTTATTTCTGGTACACTAACATCTACGTTTTTACACGATGTAGGAGGTAAACCTTTAGCGGTATTATCTACTGGGCTGTATGAAATTTTTAGAGCGCTTGGTTCTAGTGAAAAGGATGCTTCTCAATATCTAAATGCGTTGAGAACTGGTCAGTATTTGTTAATTGTTAGAGGATTAGAAGACGATATCAATACCGTAAAACGAATCATTTCGTCTCAAATATAAACGAACGTGTTTTATAATTAAATATACGAGAATGAGAAGGTTTTGGAACATAATATGGCTTAGTGGTTTGATGCTTATAGGTAATGCTATAAGCTCTTCAGAAGACCAATTGTATTTTGATATCGTATTACACAATAACAAAGTAATCGGAAGTTTAAAGGCGACAAAATCAAAACAAAAAGAGAGGACGCATTATTATAGTTTTACCAAAATTAAAACGCGTTTAATAAAAGAGATTCAAGTTGATTATGAATACGATGTTATGTTTGAAAATGCGCAATTAAAAGAAGCTGATGTTGCTATTACTGTAAATGAAAAACCACATGCCAAAACAAATACCACAAGAGAAAACGACTATTATCGCGTAGAAATTAATGAAGAGGATGAAAAAACGGTTAATGAAGCAATTTCGTATGCTACCATTCAATTATATTTTAAAGAACCCATCAATATAAGGCGTTGCTATTCTGAACAAGATGGAAGTTTTAATACTATTATGCCTTTAGGAAATCACCGCTATAAAAAAGTAAATTCTAAAGGGAAAGAAAATATATACCACTATAAAAACGGAATTTTAAAAAGTGCAACTATAGATGGAGGCCTCGTTAAATTTAAGATGATTGCCAGAGAAAAATAATACCTCATCTCATATAAAATGAGTTAATAACCTTATGTTTTATGACTACGACACTTGTCACTATTTTATATTTTTTATTTGCAATTGCTATAATTGTAAGACTCTTGTTGTATGGTGTTCGTCCTACTAAAACATTAGCATGGTTGTTAGCCATTTTTACGATTCCTATTGGTGGAATGCTGTTCTATTTTATGCTCGGTCGTAATAGGAAAATCAATAAATTTTATAAGCTAAAAAAGACGAAAGAAATTTCAGACTATCTCTCTATGGTTGATAATTATTACAATGCTATAGAAGATAACCATCTAATCATTCCAAAATCGGTAAAAAAACATATAAAGTTAGCAAAACTCATTGCTAAAAGCGCGAAATTTTTGCCAAGTGAAGGGAATAAATTGACCCCTCTAAAAGATGGGCCTTCAACATTCGAAGCTATGTTTAAGGCTATTGAAAATGCAACACATTTTATTCATATTCAGTATTATATTTATGAAGATGGTGATATCGCTAAACACTTTTTAAAGGTGTTAGAGAAAAAAATAAAGGAAGGTGTTGAGGTGCGTTTTATTTATGATGGACTAGGAAGTAGAGCACTGAGTAAAACCTATATTAAAGCCCTTAAGAAAATCGGTGTAGAGGTTTATCCATTTTTACCCATACGATTTGGTAAGTTATTAGCATCAGTAAATTATCGGAATCATAGAAAAATAGTGATTGTTGATGGAATGGTCGCTTTTATAGGAGGTATAAATATATCCGATAAATATATTAAAGGAGATGGGGTCTTGGGGATATGGCACGATTTGCATTTAGAATTAAGAGGTACAATTGTTAATAGTCTACAGGTTGTTTTTGCTAAAGATTGGAGTTTTGCAAGCGGAAAAGAAGATCTGTTAAAAACGCTCTATTTTTCAGAACATACAATAGCACCTGGAAAATCTACGGTTCAAGCTGTTGAAAGTGGTCCAGATTCAGATTTTTCGTCGATACATCAACTTTACCTATCAATAATAAACAGTTCTAAAAAGTACGTTTATATCACTAATCCTTATATCATTCCAGGTGAAGCTTTAATGAAAGCCTTGCAAATTGCGGCTTTAAGTGGAGTAGATGTTCGGTTGTTATTATCAGCAAAATCCGATAATGTTTTGGTGAAGTATACCGTACAATCTTATTTTGAAGATTTTATGGAAGCAGGAGTGAAAATTTATCAATATCCAGATGGATTTTTACACAGTAAAGTCATTATATCCGATGACGAATTGACTACAATTGGAACAGCCAACTTAGATATTAGGAGTTTCGAACAAAATTACGAAGTCAATGTTTTAATCTATGAAAAAGAAATCACTGAAGAATTAAAAAACGATTTCTTTAAACGCTGCGAAATAAGTACGCAAATTAGCTATAAAGAATTCATTAAAAGATCAAAGATTGAACGTTTAAAGGAAGGCTTTGCTAAGGTGTTTAGTCCTGTGTTATAATAGGGAAGGTATTATAGATTAAGACTAATAAAAGTGGCCTAAATCGTCTCTTTTATTAGTCTTAATTTTTTCAACACTGTTTGGGTTAAAAATGTTAAAAGCTGATCTTGTAGCATGCTTTTAAATTCAAACTTCAAATTATTGGCACTAAAATTAGCTTTAGAATTTTTTAAATTCAGTTTTATACGTTCTTTATAAATCTGTTTTTGAAGACTTAAAATCTGTAACTGATCATCTATGTCTTCAAATGAATTATATTTATTTGCTTTCATCTTCTGTAAAATAATAATTTGAAAATTTTCTTATTAGTGGACTGTTGAGTTTATCTCTAAAGACATAGACAAGCACGACCACCACCACATAAAATAAGCCTACAATTAAAAAGCCATAAAATGTATCTTGTAAAACTTGAGATAACTTAAAAGCTATTGCAAATGACACAATTAATAATGTCATACATGTTAAAGCACCTATGATTAGTGTTTTAGCAATAAATGTTATGCTTATCATAAGTGCTTTAAAACTTCTTAGTTTAATGTATTCTTCACTGCTATTAATATAACCATGAATGTTTACATCAGTCTCTAATACGTTTTCTTTTAATTTCTCAAAAGCCATAATTAGTTTTTTTGAGCGTCTGCATTTCTGTGTTTCAGTTCTTCTAACTTATGTTCTAAACTTGAAATAATGTCTTCAGCTTTTCCACTCATATGAGAAATGGTCTCATCTAATTTTTGTTCAAATTCATGCTTTTTATCATTTACAGTCTTCGTAAGATCTGCTTTGGCATGAGACACTCGTTCTGAAATTTCGTGTTTAGTTTCTTCAGCTTTTTGTTTAATTTTTTTTCTGGTTTTTGTGCCTTTATCAGGGGCATATAAAATTCCAATTCCTGCTCCTATTGCAGCTCCAGTTAATAAAGCTAATAGTGTATTTCCGCTATTGTTGTTCATGATGTTATGATTTTAGTACCTGCTAAAAAACAGGTGGGTTAGTAAATCTATTTCTATAACACAAAATTAGATCATAATGTCCTCGTTAAAAATGATCTAGGTCATTCAAGTGAAGATTTATAAAATTTTATAATAGACTGTATTCCGGAATAAAGATTTTAAAGCCTTTTACGACTGTAAATCTCAATTGTTAATAAGGATTTCTTAGATTCTAATTCAACAATACCAATGGTTCTAATATTAGTTTAGTTTTTAACTATTTGAAAATGAATGGTGTTGTAGCGAATAAGTTTAACATTTTTTTAAAAAAAATACCGATTTTTAAATGTCTTGAATGACCCAGGTCATTTTTTTATAACCATCATATTTGCACCTTTACATTGTAAAACCGTAAAGCAAAAACTAATGAAAACTCAAACCACATATTACCAAGAACAAAAAGCGTATCGTATAGAGGTTAATAACTCTTATCCTGAACTTATACGATTAAAAAAAGAAGAGGATTCAACTTCATTTAATGCATTACTGCTAAAGATTATACCTCAAGTAGAAAAATATATTAACGGACGATTAAATACGGCGATTAAAAAAGGAAACTTCTCAAAAGGAAAATATAAAGCAGACGAGTTTATAGATCAACTATTCATAGAAGTTTATAATAACATTGAAGAGGTTAAAAAACAAGATGATTTCTATCTATGGTTATTTAAGAAAACAAATGAGTTGTTAGAAGATACCATTGTAGAAGAAGAGTTTGATGAGTTTTTTTCAAAAACATTGATGATTATAGCAAACCAGAATGGGATGCCATGGAAGAAAATTTTAGTACAGATGGAGGAGGTGATTATGTGATGATTGAAGACTTAGAAGACCGATCTTATAATCATAATGATTATACGCTAAATCACGTTTTTATTGAAGATGATGAGAAAAAGCTAACCGAAAAAATTGATAGCGATTTAAGTGAAGAGCAAATTCAAAATCATATTAAAATGGTGTTACATAATTTACCATTACCAATGCGATCTGTATTTGAATTGTCTACACAACAGCATTTTGAATTAGAAGAGATTGCAAAGATTCAAAATACAACGATTGAAGAGGTCAAAGAACTTTTAAAATCGGCTAAAAAGGCGCTTCAAGTGAGTTTGTTTAATAGATATGCAACAAAATAGAAAACGTTTAATTAAAAATAATGAATTATGAATGCAGCAATTTCAAACCCGAAAGCAGATTTACTATTGGGTGCAGGACTCAATGTCTTACACTTTGAAAGTGGTGAATGGATTGAGACTTTAAAATTATGGAAAGATGAAGTCCGATTTTTTGAAGATTTATTAAAACGAAAAGAGCCTATAGATAAAGATAAGCAAGAGTTTTCGGTGGTGTTGAAGACCTTGGATAAAATTCACAATAATCTTTTTAATGATTTTGAAGAAGAAATAATGGCTCACGAACGCGTGCTCTCTCAATTAGAATTAAACACAAACGGAGTGTCTGATGGAGCATACAGAGATGTTCATCGCCGACTTTCAGAAAGAATGGAGACCTTTAAAAAAGACTTTACGCAATTTAAAAGCATTGTATTTAATTATGCCAAGCATTTATAAATGCGTTCATAAACGTTAGCTATTTTCTGTTTAATGGAGATAGTACTAAGGTTTATTTAAATAAATATCCTGATAAATGATAACCTATTAGTGGTTGCTAATAGCATTATTTAGTGGCTAGTTGCATACAATAATTAAACATATACAAAGAGATGAAAGGAGATTTTAATGCTTTAATAAATGGAGATAAACCTGTGCTTGTAGATTTTCATGCGGAATGGTGTGGTCCTTGTAAAGCACAGGGACCCATTATAAGCGATTTAGCCAAAGCTGTGGATGGCAAAATACGTATCATCAAAATAGATATCGATAAAAACCAAGCTGTAGCGCAACGTTATCAGGTTAGAGGTGTGCCAACATTAGCTTTATTTAAAGCAGGGAAGATTGTTTGGAGACAATCTGGAGTGCAGTCAAAATCCCAACTTATGACTGTAATTAATCAAAATACATAATAGAATTAAACCGAAGACATACAAACATTAAATAGCAATTATTATGGACATTATACTTTATAAAAAGGAATATAACTTGGCAGATTCTATAGATAATTTTTTGGATTTTTATTACGGAATTCATATGACCTATCTTGCCAGCGATTTATTGAAAAAAGGCTTATCGCCCAAACAAATTTCTGAAGCGGTTTTTAAAGCAATCAAAGTAGGGAAATCGTCTGGACTTGTAATCCGCGAACATTTTATGCCATTATTTACCAGATTAGGATCTGGGGTAATTAGTGATTGCAAGTTGTCTAAAATGGGGTATGGTTTGGTGTTGTTAAATGCAAATCCAGATTTAGCGATTGTAGGGAAGTGGCAAGTGAATGTTATGAAAGCAAAATTGAACTAAAAGTATTGTGAGTCTTAATTATAAATCGATTTTGAGCCCAATAGGACAATGGTCAGATCCATAATATTCAGAAAGAATGGTCGCAGTTTTAATGTGATCTACCAATGTTGTGCTCAGTAAAAAATAATCAATTCTCCAGCCTGTATTGCGTTCTCTAGATTTAAAACGATAACTCCAAAAGGTATAGGCTATGTCATGGGCATGCAGATGTCTAAAGGAATCAGTAAAACCAGCATCAATTAAGTGTGTCATGCCATCAATTTCAATTTGAGTATATCCAGCCGTTTTATTATAGTTTGATTTATCATTTTTTAAATCAATAGCCTGATGCGCCACATTAAAATCACCACAAATAATCACCGGTTTTTCCTTTTCTAGGTGTTTTACATATTTTAAAAAATCGGCATCCCATTGCTTTCTGTAGTCTAAACGTTTTAAAGCTTGTCCAGAATTTGGGGTATAAACATTAACTAAATAAAAATTTAGGTATTCGGCACATTGTACTCTACCTTCTGCATCATGTGCAACAATGCCAATATCATTGTTGATCGCCATAGGCTTTATTTTAGAAAGTATAGCCGTACCAGAATACCCTTTTTTTTCTGCTGAATTACAATAGATATGATACGTCTCAGATAGTGTGACTAAAGCTTTTTCAACCTCATGATCTTGAGCTTTTGTTTCCTGAAGACAAAGGATGTCTGGATTTAAAGTCTCAATAGTTTCAAAGAAATCTTTTTTAATAATTGCTCTTATGCCATTTACATTCCAAGAAATAATTTGCATTCTATATCCTTTTTAATATTCAACTTCTAATTCATTTTTCACAACATAGACACCTGGTGCATTAAAGGTAACGCTTTCTGCTTGATTTTTTTCTGCAAGAGAGTGTACTTTACCACTTAATATAACTTTGTGGTCATCAATAGCGACAGCGATATTTTTAGCATCGATAAACGCAGAACGTTCAAAAGCCTTTTTAATTTTTTGTTGAATATCTTGAGTTTTAATTAGCGGTTGTTTCAATTTAATATTGTTTGTAACGCCTTTTACGCCTTCTAAATATTCAACAGTTCGCTTAGCAGCATCTCTTTGATACGCCCACTCTAACTCGCCCAAAAGGGTAATCCAGCCGTTATCGACTTCTACAATGACTTTGTTATTGGGCACAGAAGCATTCCATTCTAACGCATCTAGTGTTACAGTTGCTATTTTAGAATCTGATCGCTGATGATCTGTAGGATACCCAATTTTAATGTCTTCTGCTATGGCTTTAACGCCTGCAATCTTTTCAACAGTTTTTACAATAGCAATTTTTATGGCATAAGTAAAAACCATTCCTGTTAAGGTAACTACACCATCTTTTACTATAACACCAATTTGAGTTTCATCAATATGAGGTTGCCATTTAAGTTCCTCGAGTATGTCATCTTTTATTTCTAAATCTGTTCTCATGATACTAGTTTATTTAATTAATAGATATAAAATAAGAACAAAGTTACTTTGGTAAGACGTTAATTGAAATGACCTGTATCAGCTTGATGTTTAGCTTTTTTACGTTTGTTCCACTTTACGATTTCATACCAAATTACAGCTAAAAAACCAGTTATTACACTCATCAATAATTGAGTGATATTTAAGGTTTCAAACTTAAAGAAATTAGCAAATGGTGTTATAAACAGTAAAGCTGCTGTAATGGTAATGGTGATACCAATAATCAAGGGCACTAGCTTGTTTTTATATTTTAAAGTCGTTAAAATAGAATAATAAAACGATCGGTTAATTAAGGTTAGAAAAATATTAGCTGAAATTAAGGTGGTAAAAACCATACTACGGGTAAGTGCTTCGCTATAATTGTGCTGAATGGCATATTGATATACTAAGAGTACACCTAAGGTTATCATTAAACCTTGTATGATACTTGTGGTTAATTCTTTTCCGTTAAAAAAGGTAACTGAAAACGGACGCGGTTTTTGAAGCATGCTATTTTTTTCTATCGGTTCATTTTCATAAATGATAGAGCATGTTGGTCCCATAATTAATTCTAAAAATATAATATGTACCGGATAAAAGATATTTGGAAATTCCCAACCTAAGGCTAAAGGAATAAAAACGGTTAAAATAATAGGTATATGAATAGATATAATATATTGAATTGCTTTTTTTAGATTAGCGTAAATGCGTCTACCCATAGCAATAGCATCTACCATTTTGGATAGGTCATCTTCCAATAGAATGAGCGATGCCGCTTGTTTTGCAATTTCAGTTCCTTTTTTACCCATAGCAATGCCAATATGGGCAGCTTTTAGAGCCGGACCATCATTAACGCCATCACCTGTCATGGCTACGATTTCATTGTTAGCTTTTAAGGCATTGATAATTCTTAGTTTCGCTTGCGGGAACATCCGAGTAAAAATGGTGGTGTCTTCTACTTTTTTTTGTAATTCGGCAGGGCTAAGTTGCATTAATTCATCGCCAGACATGCTTTTTTCATAATTGTTAAATCCAATTTCTTTGGCAATGGCTTTAGTGGTTAACGCATTGTCACCAGTAATAATTTTAACCTTTATGCCAGCTAAATTAAAATCGTCTAGCACTGCTGCTATATTTTTTTTTGGTGGGTCATAAAATGCGACAATTCCTTTAAAACTAAATTGAAAATCTTGCTGTTTTTCGGGATAATTATCACCTTCAAAATGAGTTTCAGCAACACCCAATACACGAAACCCTTGTGCAGTTATTGTTTTAATCGCATTATTTATATGTTCCTCTTCAACCGTTGAGAGGTTTGAAATTGCCATTAAGGCTTCCGGTGCTCCTTTTGCTGCAATGATTCTGTTTCCTTGTTTGTTTTCAAAAACATGTGTCATCATTGGTGGTTTTCCACCTAAAGGATATTCATGTACAAGGTTAAATTCTGGGCGTTCATCTACCTTACTTATGGTTTTATAAGCCTTATGTAATGCTATTTCCATAGGATCAAAAGGAATGGGTTCGCTGGCCCACATGGCTATTCTAATGAGGTTATGCTCACCAGATCCGAGACGATCGTCTATTTTGAATATTTTATTGGAGGCTACCGTGTAAAGTCTAGAGAGACTCATTCTATTTTCCGTAAGTGTGCCTGTTTTGTCGGTACAAATAACAGTCGCACTTCCTAAAGTTTCAACCGTTTTTGTTTGTTTTACAATCACACCTAACTTCATCAATCTCCATGCACCCATAGCCATGAACGTGGCAAAAGCGACAGGGATTTCTTCGGGTAAAATACTCATTGCTAGGGTTAAGGCTTTGAGTAAACTGTCTAATACATTATAAGAATGAAAATAGTTAATGGCCCAAACAATTATAAACACAACAGCACCAATAATGGCCATTTTCTTTACAAAGTTGTTAATCTGTAATTCTAGTGGTGTTTTTTCCTTTTGTATGCCTTCTAAACTTTTTCCTATTTTACCTAATTGTGTGTCGTTACCTATGGCAGTAACCGTAACAATTGCCAATCCTCCTGAAACTAATGTGCCTTGATAGACCTGATGGTCTGCTTTTGTTTTGTCTTTGTAAACAGATAAAGATTCTCCAGTTAGGATGGATTCGTTTACAGAAAAATCATTGGAATGTACTATAATACCGTCAGCAGCGATAGTACCTCCTTCTTCAACGATAAGACTATCTCCAACAACTAATAACTCACTTTTTATGTCTTCGGTTTTACCATTTCGAATGACTTTACATTTGGGCTCTGAAAATGTTTTTAGTTTTTCTAAAGCATTCCGACTTTTGGAATCTTGGTATAAAGAAATAGCGGCAACAAGAACAGTTGCCGAGGTAAGAAAAATACCATCTCCTATATTACCACTAACAAAGTAAATGGAAGAGGCTACCAATAATAGAATAACCATAGGTTCTTTTACCAAACTTATAATGGCGTCTAAAAAGAAATTCTCTTTTTTAGCTTCTAGTTTGTTATAACCGTATTTTGACCTTGCTTTTAGCACGTCTTTATCGGTTAATCCTTTTATATTAAAGTTGTTGGATGGCATTAAGTCAGCTTATAGAATCGTCGTATTTTTATTAAATATAGTGAATTTATGGTGCGCGAAACCTTCGATCAAATGATTAGGCGAACTCCTCCTAATTCTTCAATTTTATAAGGAAAACGATTGCCAGGGGAACCAATGAACATAAAATTAATTGGGATATTCCATTCTTTTGAAAGTTTAGTGATGAGTTCTGGTCCAAAATTGGTATCCAATTCAATAAACTCAATATCAATTAAAGGATATTCTCTATCGACAACATTGATATCATTTCTAAATTGTGTGGTAATAAGGTTACCATTTTTAGTTGCAGTAACTACTTTTAATTTCTTAGTATGTTCATTTTTTTGGATATATAAAAGGACTTTATTTAGGGTTTCTACATCGTCATCCTTAGTAAAATAAACAAATTCCTGAGAATTAATATCATCAATTACTGACAGGATTTTATCATCTGTTTTCAGCACAAAGCTTCGAACAGGATCAAAAACCGAGTGAATTATTGTTAATAGCAGTTTTAATAATACAGTTCTGTTAAGCATAACCGTTGTAAAAATAATAGCAGGAATAAAATAATCTAGAAAGACGGTGAAATTACTAGACGTACCTTCTATTGCAGGCATTGTAATATTACCTATTAAAGCCATAATAACAGCTGCTATTGCAATGATTATAGCCATCCAACTTGCTTTTTCAGGACGGGGTAAACTATTTCGTTTCACCTTTAAAAGAATATTACCGATGCCGAATAACGCCATTACAGATAAAAATGAAATAGTGTAAACGCCAGCTAATAATTTCACATTGCCTTTTGTCATAAGTAAAACAGAAATGGTTAAGAATAAGAAAACAAGAATAATGCGATAAGAGCTTCCTCGTTTGTTTTTCTTTAGGAAAAATTGAGGTAAAATCCGATCTAAAGCCATTCGTTCTAACAATCCGGAAACACCAACAAAACTCGTTAATACGGCTCCACTAAGTACCAAAAACGCATCAATGCTTATTAATATGGCTAACCAGTTACCACCAACATGAGATGCCATTTCTACTAAAAGGGTGTTTTGATAAGCATCACTTTGTAATAGTGGTATAGCAAATAAGGAAAGTGCGAAAATGGCTGTCAATGGGTTAAGTACACTCACTACAATCCACATGTTTTTTAATGTTTTAGGAAATACTCCTTTTTGCTGTTCTTCTACAAAATTCGCAGAGCTTTCAAAACCAGAAACGCCTAACATAGAGGCTGCAAAACCTAGAAAAATAGCTTTGGTTATACTTCCTGATGTTGTAGGGGAATGCCAGTTTTCTAGAAATAAGTCAATACCATTATTAATTAAGAAGAAAATAATAAAGCCACTCAACACAACAAATGAAAGTAAATGGAAAAGAAAAATTCCAATAGCAACTTTAGATGATTCTGATACTCCTACAATGGTTAGTGCTCCAAAAAATCCTAGAAGTATTATGGTTGCAATTAGTATTGAAATGCCTGGAATTATATGATGAAGATAATGAATAGCTTCGTTTGCTGAAATAACCGCAGTAGCCATATAAGACAACAAGGTTAAAGTAGCTGCAAATGAAGCCATAAATTTACTGGTGGTGTTGAGTAAGGCATTATAGGCACCACCGTTTAAAGGTAATGCACCAACGACTTCTCCGTATATTTTTCTAAATAAAAAAAGAACTAAAGACACTATAAGTAAGGTAATCCAAGCATATTGACCAGCAAAAGCGATGGCTAAAGCAGATACATATAATACTGATGAGCTTATATCGTTTCCGCTTATAGCTGTAGCAGCTAGTTCGTTTAATTTTTTATGCGTTTTCATAATTATCCATACTTACAATGCCATAGGATTGTTTTAGTGTTCATTAAAATTAAATGGTCTTCCTAAAAGGAATTATAAATGGTTTCAGGGTTACTTTAAGAATTCGGGAGATTCAAATGCAGGATTGGGATAGTTATAAAACCCTTCTCCAGTAGATACTCCTAATTTATGTTTATCTATATAATTCTCTTTTAAATAGTTTACAGTTTTTATTTTTAACTCATCTTGGGTTTTTTCAGCGGTCATTTTGTTGATATTATAAGCTGTAGTGATGCCAACGACATCGAGAATACCAAAAGGTCCTAACGGAGCTCCGGTGGCTTTCATCCAAGTTTTATCTATGGTTTGCACATCGGCCACTTTATTGACTAATAAATCTGTTGCAGCCCTTAATAATGGTACCAATAACGAGTTAAGGATATATCCTGGTTGCTCTTTGTGTAATGGCAAGGCTAACATGCCAATAGCTTTAGCGAAGGCTACCACATCTTTAAAAACGTTTGGGTCTGTTTTGGAATGCCCCATGATTTCAGCAGTGTTGTGCACCCAAATAGTATTGGCAAAATGTAAGGCTAGAAACTTTGAAGGTCTCCCGGTTGCATCTGCAAATTGACTTGGTAATAATGTAGAAGAGTTGGTCGCAAAAACAGTTTTTTCTGGTGCTACTTTAGCCAGTTTTTTATAAAAATTTATTTTTATATTTGGATTTTCGGGCACGGCTTCAATGAGTAAATCGGCATCTTTTAAAGCCGCAGCTAAATCAGAAGTGTAGTTTAAATTTTGGTGCGTTTTCTCTAATTGTTCGTCGGTTGCGTTTACGTCTTTTTTATAAGCTTCGCTTAGGGTTTTGAATTTCGTTTTTGCTTGGTCTAAAACGGTATCGTTTATATCGTAAACGGTAACATGAAATCCATGAAATGCGGTTTGAAATGCAATTTGGTATCCTAAAACTCCACTTCCGGCTATGGTTACATTTTTATAATTCATTGTTGTAGTTTTTATGTTTAACTTTTTTTATCTGTTATTTTAACAGGATGCTAATACAAAATTAGACCATCGTAAGATGTTTCGTAATGACCTAAGTCAGTGGATAAAAAAAGCCCTAATTTAACTCAGTAAACTAGGGCTGTTTTAAATACATTTTGATTAATAGACAACGTCTAATTCATTTTCTACCGTCCATACACCTGGTGCATAGTAAGCTGTTTTACGAGCTTCATCTTTTTCTTTTAATGAATGTACTTGTCCTGTTAATTTTACAGTGTGTCCATTAGCATTTACTACTATGTTTTTGGCATCAAGGTCCGCAGCACGTTCAAAAGCTTTAGTAATTTTTTGTTTAATGTCTACAGGGTTTATTTGTTGTTTAAGTGAAATGTTATTCACTACATATTTGACCCCTATGAGGTTTTCTACTGCTTTTTTAGCGGCATTTCGCTCGTATTCCCAAGTCACTTCACCACTAAGATAAACCCAACCATTTTCGACCTTAATTTCAATTTTATTTTCTGGCACTGAAATGTTCCATTTTAAGGCATTAACCGCAGATTCGGCTATTTCTGCATCCGTTCTTTTAGAACTTGTTCCATAATTCACTTCAATTTCTTCAGCAACGGCTTTTACTCCTGCAACACTTTTAGCGGCTTTTTCAGCTTCTACTTTCTTAGTATAGCTATCAACCGTACCAGTAAGTGTTACAATGCCGTTTTTAACAACAACTCCAATTTGAGTTTCATCAATTGTTGGTTGCCATTCTAATTCGTCTAATACGTCAACTTTAATTTCTGCATCTGTTCTCATGATTTTATAATTTTTAATTCAACTTTTCTTATTTCTTATCAAAGGTATTTGCAATAAGCGTGTTTTAAAATGATGTAGATCAGAAGGCTAGGCTTTAACATAAGTTTAATGTTATTGATTTTTGATAAAAAAAAAGCCCTAATTAAATACCATCTAATTAGGGCTTAAAATAAATACTTAAGATAATCACATCTTAACCCATCACAACCAATTCGTTTTCTACTTTATTTACACCAGGTGCGTAATATGCTGTTTTTTGAGCGGTTCTCTTTTGGTTTAGAGAGTCTACTTTTCCTTCTAACTTTACAACATCACCATAAACTTTAATGATTATTTTGGAAGCTTCGAGGTCAGCAGAACGCTTTAGTGCTTTTATAATGTTTTCCTTAATAACTTCAGGTTTTATAGTGGGTTCTATCTCAATGGCATTATTTATTCCTTTAACTCCTATGATTTGCTCGGTAATACGTTTGGCGGCCTCTTTTTCGTATGGAAATTCTACGTCCCCAGAGAGGGTAATCCAACCGTTGCAAACCTCAACCTTGATTTTGTTTTCGGGTATTGCTGTATTCCATTCAAAGGCATGAACTATGGCTTTGGCAATTTCGATATCCGTTTTTTGATATGCTGTTCCGTATTTTACTTCTATATCTTCCGCAACAGCTTTAACTCCTTTTACTTTACTAACGGCTTCTTTTGCTGCAACTTTTATAGAAAAATCATCAACAACTCCAGTTAGCATTACCACACCATCCTCAACGACTACACCAATGAGGTTTTCTTCAATATTAGGTTGAAATACAAATTCATCTAAGATGTCTTGTTTTATTTGACTATCAGTTCTCATATCTAATTTATTTTGGATGTCATATTAATTTAATGATAGTAAAGGTATTGGGTTAGATTAATATTGAAAATGACTTAGATCAGATTTGAAAAAAGACCGAAAGAAATCGTTTTGATATTAGTAGTTTAGAATAATGAAACCTATAATCCCAGCTAGAAAAATAATACCATATCCTATAAGGACATATTTTTTTAGTTGTTGACTTCCAGAATAAAGTGAAATTCCAATTTTAACAATAGTATTGGCTAAGGTGGCTAATAAAATGGCATTTTGTGCGGTTAAAAAGTTGATGGTTGTTCCACCGAGTTTTGAAACTGAAATAGAAATTGCATCAATATCGGTTAAGGCACTAATGGCACTAGAGAGGTAAATACCTTTTGAACCATATTCGGTGCTAGCATAGCTAACCAAAATTAAAATTCCTGTATACAGAAGTCCAAAAAGAATGGCATCCTTAATATTTAGCGGTTCTCCTAAAGGTAAGTTTCCATTATAATGTTTTTCGCCTTTTTGTTTTTTGAAAAAATAGATTGTGATTGCTAAACCTGCCCCAAAAATAATAACCAAAGGAAGGGCAAGATCGTGTAGCATTGCGATGTTAAAAATATAGACCCAAGCCACTACTCTTAAAATCATTATACTAGCGGCAGCAAAAATGGCAACGGCATAATTTGCAGAAAGTTCTGGTGTCTCCTTGCTTTTTTTTGAAAACGTCCAAGTGACCACTGTGCTAGACACCATGCCCCCAAAAATACCCGTGAGAAGAATACCTCTGTTGGTACCTAAAAATTTCATTAAAATATAACCAATGAAGCCAATCCCTGAGGTTAATACAATAATCCAACCTATTTCACTTGGATTGACAACGTTATATGGTCCAAAATTTTTGTCTGGTAAAAATGGTAAAATGAGTAAGGCAATAACAACAAATCGAATAAAGGCAGAGAGTTCATTGTGATTAATTTGACCTACAATATTTTGAAATTTAATTTTTAAGGATAAAAGGACCACAAGAATGACGGTAAGTGCTAAACTGAGTTCTACATAACCTAAAAAGGTCAACCCTCCGAGTAAATACGTAAATATGGTGGCAAACTCTGTGGTACTACCAATCTCTCCTTTGTTTGCTGTAACCCAATAGGAAATGGCAACAATAATAAATAAACCTATTAAACCCATAATGAAAAGCCATGGGTGAATCAAATAATTGAGTAGGGCAAAGGTAAAGCCCATAGCTGCAACTATAGAAAGCGTTCTAAGACCTGCGAAAATTTCCTTTTGATCTACTTTTGAAAATTCGCGCTCTAAGCCTATAACGAGTCCAATACCTACAGAAATAAGCATTCTAATTAAAAAATCAGATTGTGTAAGTTGAAAACTGTCGGTTTGTATGATAAAAATATCTTCCATCATTCTGAAGGTTTAGTTTGTCTTGAAATCATACGGAATAAAACAAATGATAATACCACTCCGATAAAAGCCATGGCCATATCTTTTTGCGAATCCCAAACATCTCCTTGGGTTCCTAAATATGACATTCCTTGTTCTACAAAAAAAATATCAGCGACTAACCATTCTATTATTTCATATAGACTACTTGTTGATGAAATTATTAAAATGGGTATAAATGATGCTATGTTTTTAGGGTAGTGTAACCATTTGCTAAAACATTCTTGAAGTGGATAATATAATAGTAAGCCAAAAGCGAAATGAACGATTCTGTCGTATGGATTCCTTGAAGTATGAAAGAGGTCTTGAAGCCAATACCCAAATAAATTATTAGCATAAGTATATTTAGAGCCATAGACATGTAAGCATAAAAACAAGCAAATGAGAAAATAACTAAAATCACTAAACCGATACCGTTTATAAGTCAGTATAAAAAATAGCAATGCGATAACCGTTAGTGTGTTTTCTATTAACCAATTGGCTAGGTCTGTAGTTCCTATTAAAGAATTTAGCCAAACAGCAACGAATAAAAAAACAAACACAAGCTGTTTAACAGTTATTGTATTGTTGATTATCATTTATCAATATTTTAAACCTTTTTTATTTAGAGAACATTCATTTACCAAAGCAGAAAGGTTGTATTAAGGCAGTACAATGTATTTAATTATTAATTGGTTTGTACCACCGGAATAGATGTTAGATTGGGAATCTCAACTTATCAAGACGACCTCTTCAAGAACGTACTCTATTTTAACTTTAGGAGTCTGCTCTAATATTTTGAATTCCTATAACAGACTACGTTATTTTAAATGAGATCGTAGCATCCAAGCTGTTTTTTCATGTTGTTCCATGAGTCCTGTAATATAGTCACTGATTCCTGCGGCTTCCCATTTTTCTGCGATAGGTTGTATTTCTTCTCTGATGAAAATAATAATGCTTTCGTGGTCTGCTAATAATTCAGCAAAAATGCTTTGACTGTCATTAGCTCCTTTAGTTTTTTCAGTAAGATGTGTTAATTCTAAATACTTTTGTAGCGTCGCAGGAACAAAATGGCCTAGTGCTCTTATTTTTTCTGCGACAGTATCAACAACTTCTTGTTGTTCTTCGTATAATGTTTCGAGATACAGGTGCACGGAATGGAAATCAGGCCCTTCAATATTCCAATGGAAATTTAAAGTTTTTGAATATAGAATAAATTCGTCTGCCAATATTTTTGATAATTGGTCTGCTATGGCTTGTCTGTTTTCTGCTGTAATTCCGATGTTAGGAGTTTTCATTTTTTCAAATTTTAAATTAACAATTACTCAAAGGTATTGGAATTACCAACCAATTTCACTGACCTATATCAGTATCGACTATTTTTTGAAAACGTTAAGCTGTAGCCTTTTATCAGTTAAAATACAAAAAGCATTAACAATACCTTTTCAGAGGATGGTATCGTTAATGCAGATCGTAAGAGGACTAAATGTTATATTATTGAATGATCTCCCACGATTTCAGATATAGGTAATCCCCAACTTGGTACTTTTCCTCCTAAAGTTTGATACATGGTTTTGAAGCCCATTTTTAAAATATACGGGGTATATCCCATTTTTAATATACTTGTTTTTCCTCCCCACCATTCATCGGTATGCATATAAAACCCTTTGTGATTTCCCATATCTCCATAGCATAAAAGCATAGGATGGAGCGGCTTAATCTGCTCATCGGTTTTAAGAATGTCTTTTGCGATAACTTTAGATGCAATTTCGCATTCCATGTGTCCTAAAGATCCTAGTTTTGGTATGGTAACACTTGCGGCATCACCTACGGCAAAAATTTCAGGATAATCAGGGTTTCTCATAAATAAATCGGTTATCACAAATCCTTGATCATCTACAAAAGGAAGTCCCTTCATAAATTGATGTGCTTCCCAATTAGGAAAAACGATTTTCATTTCGGCATCTAAGCTTGTGCCATCTTTAAATTCAATACCTTCCTTGTAAATGCGCTTAATTCCTACGGTATTGGTTTTATAACCATAGCCCATTTCGGCGACCATTGGAAGTAATTGATCGAGAATAGTTTTACCTGCATCTTCAGCAATAACGTCTCCTGGGGTAAATAAGGTAATACTGTTAGCATCACCTTTTTTATGTTTTTTTAGCCAATCTGCCATGGAAAAAGCCAACTCTACAGGGGGACCTTCACAAGCTGCCAATGCTGTTGGGAGTTTAGGTAATTTTGGACTGTGACCTTGAATAAAACGATCGGATCCTATTGCAATATGTCCTCCTTTGTAATCATTGTTTAAATAATGACGAACTTCATTACCGTAGAACGTATCAGAAAACGTATGTCCAAATTCAGCAAAGCCTTCAATTTTATCGTACGCTAGTTTACAGCCTAAAGCAATGACTAAGTAATCGTATGGTATATGTTCTTGAGGAGAACCGCTTCGTTCATTAGGGGTGTAGTAAACCATTTTATTGATTGCATCAATATGTTCTACATCACCTTGAATAAATTCACTGCCATCTGATTTTAGAAATTTCTGAAATTGAAATTCTAAAGTATCGGCTGGGTTATGATTATTAAAAACTTCAATAGGAATATTGGGAATAAAATTGATATAGTTTTTACGATCAATCACCGTGATTTTTATAGAATCATCTGCTTCTCTATGTAAATAACGCGCCACTGTAAGTCCGGCAAAATTACAGCCAAGGACTAAAATTCTTTTTTTATTTTTCATACTATAAGATCTATTTAATTTGTTTGTGTTTAACAAGAATTAGTTTATCCACTAATCGCTTTTGCTGCTCTTATAAGTGCTTCTGGTTTATGAATTGAATCATATACAGGTAACACTTTTTTGTCAGTTTCAAATAGTCCGTATACTGCAGTTTGAGCAGTTCTAACAGAATATTCTACGGTGAAGACGACATCTTTAGGGACTTCAGAAAATTGACCTAAAAACGCAAAATTAGTAGCTCCTTTAGGTAGAACTTTTGGTCTGTCGCCAGATTTTCTAGGCATAAATAAACTATCTATATAAGGCATAGCCGTAGGAATACAATTGACTTTTCCGGCATCCATAATGGGCTTCATTAGGTCTTGAATTTTTAAATGATACCAAAGCTCTTCTAGTATTTCCTTACCTGTACATTCTGCCATTGTTTTATTTACATAGTTTCCTTTTCGATCTGGATATAAGCCATACCCCCAAAATACTTTGACATCTTTTGGTTGATTTGGGAAGTGTGGTTGACGTGCAATAACGATAGACATCATCCAATTAGAATCGGTCATCGTTACTAAACCACCTGTTCCATCGACATTACCAGAAAAGTTTTCCATATAGTCATGAAAGCTGCTATCTTTTAATGTGGCTGTAAACGAGTACCATTTTTGTAAATCGATATGATCACAAAAAGGATCAGGATTCCCAAAAGCCTTGTCTTTTGCGGCTAGTTTTTTCCATAGTTGCCAAGAACCCGATTCGGCAAGTCCTTTTAATTTGGCAGGTCTATCCCAAGCTCCGTTATCTGTACTGTCCGTAATAGAGCCATTGGTAATAAAAACATAATCGTTTTCACTTAATACAATTTCATTTTTATTTTTCAGGTGTAAGACTGTTGCTGTTTTTTTATCAGAGGATAGGTCAAAATCAATGTCAATCACCTCATGATCCATTTCAAAAACGACTCCTTGTTTTTCAAGGTATCTTTTTATCGGTATAACAACAGAATCGTATTGGTTGTACTTGGTACGCATTACTCCACCTAGTCTAGGAAGTCCTTCAACTAAATGGATAAAACGTCTCATGTAACGTCTCATTTCAGCAACGCTGCTCCATTTTTGAAAGGCAAACATGGTAGACCATATATGCCAGAAATTGCTCTCAAAAAAATCTTGATCGAACCAATCTTCTATACGTTTGTTTCCCAGTGATTTTTCTGAAGAAAACAAGAGGTGTAAAAATTCGGATTGTTGTTTTAAGGATAGCCCATAAGACGATACATCCATTTTTTTGCCATCTTTTAAAAGTCGAGCCTGTCCATTAGAAACGAATCTTTTGTTAAATTCGAAAGATTCATCTCTAACGGATATGTTAGGGTCTTCTAAAGAGGGGATGTAAGATAGGAGATCCCAATAGCAGGTATAATGTTCTTCATGCATTCGGCCTCCTCTTACCACAAAGCCATCGTCTTTATTCCCTGCACCATCAAGTGCACCTCCTGGTATGCTGTCCTTTTCTAGAATATGAATGTTAGAACCAAGCACATCAGTGTCTTTAAGCAAGTAAACAGCACTAGCAAGCGAAGCTATTCCGCTTCCTATTAAATAGATTTTTGAATGTTCAGAATTTTTATTTTTTATTCTTTTCATAATAAATAAGAATTAAAACGTAGCGCAATACCTATAGATATAATTTCTATAAGTCGGTTTATAATAGTTGTTTTACCTATTGGAGAGTTTATTCACACAAGTAAGTTCTATTCAAAACCAACCTAAAAAAAGTTAATATTCCTTGACGATTATATCATAGGTATACGGCTACTATTATTAATCAAACGTGTTTTTTATTTTTTTTAAGTCGAAACCGAGAACTATTCTAAAAACTCCAATCATTATAAAGGCGATAGCGGTCATATAGACAAGGCTTAAACCACCAAAAAACGGATTAGCAAGTACTAGAAACGAAAAGATAATAGTCGCTATACCAGAGGCTAATAACCAACCCCAATTAGGGATACCTAAACTACTAGATTCAATAGAAATACCAATAGCCATAATACCTCTAAATAAAAGCCAGAAACCAACAAAATAGGGCAGAATAGCCATGGTCATTACGGGATTAGATATAAGTAAGGTACCAATGATGAGGTCTAAGATTCCTCCTGTAAGATACCAACCCCAACCACGCATTTCTTTTCTGTTTGAAATAGAAAAGGCAATTTCTAAAATACCAGAAATGAAGATAAATACGCTAAAAATTATACTTAAAGAGATATAGCTTTCTAAGGGAGTATTAAATACCCAGAAGCCTACGAAAATGTAGAGAATTCCTATTATAATTGATAGCCACCAATTTTTTGCTGTAGATTTTACAGAACTCATTATTGTTGTCATGATTTCTAAATTTTAGTTTACATTATCTTTAAATAAATCTTTTAAAGCTATACCGAGCTGGCTTGCGTCATGGTTGAATTCACGTTCAAATTTCAATTCAGATTCTATGGCAGATTCGTTGAACTCAATGATGTCTTCATTAAATTTTTGACTTCTTTGCTCTAGTTTTTCTTTTAACGCTTTATTTTTTTGTTCTAACTTATTAAGTTGCATTGTTAGTTTTTCTTGTTCTGCTTTACTAGCCAAAGCAATTTTATCGCGCAATACTTTTATTTCTTCTTCAGTATTATTAATCGCAGTTTCAGAGGACGATTTAAATTTCTCCCAACTTGCAACTACGGTGTTTTGTACTTCTTTCTGAGCCTCTATTCCGGCTTTATTTAAATCTTTTCCAACTTCGGTCAAATCTTCTTTTGCGGCTTTCATATCTTTTTTTGAAGCGTCACCACAACTTGTTAAAAATGTTCCTACCATAAATCCTATTATGGTTAAGGATAAAATTCGTGTTTTCATAATGTTTTGTTTTTTGTGTTTGTTTTGTTTATCAGATCGTTTAGTGCTTTTTCTAAAGTCTTCATGTCACGATTAAATTTGGCTTCAAATTTTTGTTCTTTAGCTTTAGCAACCTTATTGAATTTGATTCGTTTTTCTTTGAAGTCTTGACTGCGCTTTGTTAAACGATTTTGGAGTAAATATTTTTGTTTTTTTATTAAAGCAAGTTCTTTATTAATCTCATTAATACTTTGTATTCCTAATTGAGAAAATACCTTTTCAAAGTCATTAATGGTGTTTTCATTCTTTTTTAGTGCAGTTTCTGATTTTGTTTTAAATGTTTTCCAATTGGTTTCAACATCTCGTTTTACAGCTGTATTGGTATTTGTTTTTACCGGTTGAGGTTTTGAAGAACCGCAACTAAGCAACGAGACTGCAATTACTAATGCAACAATCCGTAAAAACCATAGAGTTCTCATAATTAATACATTTTAAACAGTTAATTTGGCTTCTTGAAGTTGATAATGGTTTGTAAGATTTAGGTTATTATCAAATTCGTAAACAGCAGGTACAGCTGTTTGTACTTCTACATTAGAAATGTTATTCTTGTTAATGTTTTCTATCTGAGCAATTAAAGCACGAATAGAATTACCATGAGCTGAAACCAAAACAGTTTTGCCTTTAGCAAGCTCACAGGCTATGGCTTCAAAAAAATACTGTACCACTCTTTTTTGAGTGTCTTCTAACGATTCACTTCGAGGTAAAAGTGACGGCTCTAAGGTGTTGTATTTAGAATCGAACTTAGGATGGCGTTGATCATTAATGTCTAAAGGAGGTGGAGGTGTACTAAATCCTCGTCTAATGTCCCAGTATATTTCTTCGCCAACTTCAGTTCTAATAGCGTCTTTAGATTTGCCTTGCCAAGCTCCATAGTTTCGTTCGTTTAATTTCCAGCTTTTTATACAATTGACGTGCATCATGTCTGATGCTTCTAGTATAATCCAAGCTGTTTTTATAGCTCTTTTTAAATAAGAGGAAAAGCAAATATCAATAGATAGGTTATGGTTCTTGATGAGTTTACCTGCTGCTTTTGCCTCTTCAATACCTTCAGGAGCAAGATCGATATCGGTCCATCCTGTAAAGATGTTTTCTACATTCCAAAGGCTTTTACCGTGTCTTACTAATATTAGCTTTCCCATTATGTTGTGATTTAATCATTTTGACTACTAGAGTGTCGTTTTTTTATGTTAATCAAGGATATCTTCTCCTAATGCTGCGTGCAATTGAAACAGTTTTTCTTCCTCTCTTTTAATTCTTTTTTTCAATCTATTTTTTCTGATGTTAGAGATAGACTTAGTGATAGAATCTTCATAGTCGTGAAGGCGTGTTTCTAAGGTGTTAATTTTACTTTTTGTTTTGTCTTTTACTTTTTGAAGTGTTGATTTTCTTTTAGCTTTTAATTCAGCTAACTTTGCTTTACGCTGTGCTTTTAAATCGTTAATTTTTGTAATTATTTTGGCTTTTTCGTTGGCTGTTGCTTTATTAAGTTTTTCGCGTTCGTCTTCAATATCGTCTTCAATTTCATCGATTTGTTCCTCTATGTAATGATCAAATTCTACATCAGCTTCAGTTCTAATTACTTCTACATTAAGTGGTTTTAGGTAGTTATCAATAAATACAGCGCTATCTTCTCCGACTTCGGCAATAATGGTAATATCTCCAACTTTCATTTTGTTGGTTACTTTTGCTATAAAATGATCTTCAAAGTTGTAGTGCCCCACATCTAAGACGGCTCCTAAGGCGGTTCCTGAATATAAACCTACAACCAAACCAATTGGTCCTGCAAATGCGCCAATTAGGCCACCTAAAGCCATACCTGTGAAGGTTCGCCATGCGTAGTTGTCCGTTTGGTCATTTAGAACGTCGTACTTATCATTTTCATTTTTACGAATCATAACGTGTTCGTATAACGTGATATCTCCGTAAGCGTCTAATTTTTTCATTTTGTGCAAAGCTTCAATAGCTTTTGTTTCTTCCTTAAAAGAAACGATTATTATGTGTGCCATTTTGTTCTGTATTTTAATTGTTATTTTATCAATCTAGGCTTTTGCTAAATCTCCCATTTCTTCATCTAACTCTCTGAGCATACTTGGTTCTTCACCAAAAGCTTCTAAACGATCTAAAAGGCTTTGGATTTTATTGAGTTCTTCAGCTTGCTCTTTACAAAACCATAAGCCAAGTTCAACCACCATAAAATTGTTTTCGTCATGTGCTGCTTTGGTTAAGGCATAGCATTGGTTGGTTATTTCTTTTTCATGTGATAATGCAGAAATTAGGACATCTGGAAGACTTAAGAAGTCTTGTTTAGGTTGAGCTAAACCTGAGGTGTTTGGTCTAATGCCATTAGCTAATAACATGTTTTTAGCTTTGTCTGCATGTACCAATTCCTCGTCACTATAGTTTTTGAATAACTTAGCGGCTCCTGTGTATCCTTTGGATTCTAACCATTGTGACATGGCAAGGTAGATTCTATATGAAAATTCTTCTTGCTCAACACGATATTGGAGCAACTTTACAATAGATTCGCTTAAAAATTCTGATTTTGTTTTCATGATTATTCTATTTAGAATTAATAGTTTTTGTAGACGTTGTAATCTTAATTACTAAACAAAATTAGAGCGAAAAAATAGGGTTTGAAATGACCTGAGTCAGCGTGTATAAACTGATTTCAATCAGTTTGATTTGAGTCTGTTACAAAATGAAAAAGGAGAGGGCCTAGAAAAGGCGAGAGGCTTGAAATAACAGAGTTGTCTATAGTTTGTTATTTCTGAAAATAGAGATGACCACGATAAAACCGAGAATAGCAGATAGCGTAAACCCAATAGCACCGAGTAATGGAATTCCTTTTACTTTAGGAGGCATATCGGCAATAACCAAAAGCGCAGATCCAATAGATAAGGCTGCGATAATAATAGCAACCACCAAACGGTTAGAGGCTTTGTTTAATGAATGTCTTAGTTCTTCAAGACCTTTAATATCATGGATGATGGTGAGTTTGCCATCCTTTATTTTATGTATAATACTATTAACGTCTTCTGGTAATGTGTCTATTAAAGCATTGATGTTTTGAACTCTTGACCAGTTTTTTTTAAATAAACGTTTTATACTGAATTTTTTACGACTAATAGTCGCCATAAAGGGTTGTAGGTTGGTGTTGATATTAAAATTAGGATCGAGTTTTAAACCGACGCCTTCAATTATGACCAAGGCTCTCATTAACATATATAAATAGTGCGGTAAGGTGACTTTGTTTTGATATAATACGTTTTTGAATTTCTCGATAACGGCTTCTAATTTTATACTTTTTAAGGAGGTATTGCTGACATCCTCAATTAATTCATACAAATCATATTCTAACGTTTTATAGTCTGGTATTTCGGTTTTAATGGCGATTTTCTCAAGTATAGGGATGATTTTCTTAGTGTCTTTACGCATAAAGTTTAAAAGTAATTCTCCAAGAGCTTCCTCATCGTTAGGCATAATTGTGCCCATCATTCCAAAATCTATAAAACAAATTTGACCAGAATTAGGCATCACAAAAATATTTCCTGGATGCGGATCGGCATGAAAGAACCCATATTCTAAGATTTGTTTTAGGTATAAATCAACACCCACATTACCAATTTGTACAGGATCTATATGATGTGCTTTTAGTTTTTCTATATCCGATATTTTAATACCATCAATAAATTCCATGCAGATAATATGATTGTTAGACAATGCTCTATAGACTTTAGGAACATAAATGGCATTATTTCCTTCAAAATTTCGTGCAAAATGTTCAATGTTGTCTAGTTCTTTAGAAAAAAGTAATTCTTCTTTTATACTTTTTTCAAAGGCTGAAACGATACTTAAAGGCTGAAATGCTTTTGCTTGTGGACTATATTTATCTAATGTTTTTGCAATGTGATACATTATTTCAATATCAGACGCAATGACGTCATCGACATTGGGACGTTGCACTTTAAGAACCACATCATCACCATTTAACAATTTTGCTTGGTGCACCTGTGCCAGAGAAGCAGCCGCTAAAGGTTGCGGGTTAACGTATAGAAAATAATCACTAATGCTAATGTTTAATTCAGTTTCAATCGTTTTTTTAACATTAAAATCTTTTAAAGAGGGAACATTATTTTGAAGTTTTTCGAGCTCCTTAATGAGTTTAGGAGGTAACATATCTTCTCGGTTACTAAAAATTTGTCCGAGTTTGACATAGGTAGGACCTAATTCTTCTAATACCATTCGGATCCGTTCAAACTTAGAAAACGAAAGTAGTTTTTGAGTTTCAGGATGTTTTTTTAAATAGCTTTTTGGTATGAGCTTTTTGAGTTGATCATTAGCCATAACATCCTCAAAACCATACTTTGTGAGCACACTAAAAAGGGTGTTATACCTTTTGAGCTCTTGTTTACTGGGCAATTTGAGATCAATCATAGCTTAGATGTTATCGCGTTTACATATATTTTGTGAGAAAGCGGAAAAACTCTTGTTTAAGTTCGGCATAGATATGTCTTTGCGTTTCCATACGATTTCTAAACTCTACATGATTTTTAACAAGTAGTCTATCTAGAGCATCTTCACCCTCGTTATCTAGAGCAGACATGTTTGCTTCGTGTACATGGATATCGTGTTGTAGTATGTCGATAACTTCCCCTTGGCGTATAAAGGCATTTTGATAATGTTCTAATTGTGCTAGCATATCTTCATCAGTCCAGCGAACTACCAATTCTTCTAAGCGATTTTTAAAGGATTTTAATTCATCTTCCCAAAAGGCAAGTTCACTTCTCCATTGGTTATGTTCAAAATGTAAATCTGAATTGTAAATAACTTGAGCTTTCATAATATTTGGTGTTTAATGTTTTTAAATTTTAATGATATCAGTAGGTGTTTCTACCAATAGGGTTTTATCTCCACACAAGACAATGGGTTGTTTCATTATTTCGGGATGATGTTGTATCATTTTAATCCAATCGTCCGTTGAAAAATTATGATGCTCAAAATGGTTTTCATAAGATGGATGGTCTTGATTAACTAAACTACTGACCTCAATATGCAAGCGATCGGCGAGTTCTACAATTTGAGTACCTGTGAGCGGTGTTTTTAGGATGTCTATTTCTTGTATGGCTAAGCCTTTCGTTTTAGCATAGGCTAAGGTTTGCTTTGCGCGTTCAGATTTAGAACTAAAATACACGGTAATTTGTCTATTTGAGGTGGCAATTTCTCCCATGGCTGTTTGTTTTATTATACTATTTGCGTTGTTCTGTTTCTATTTTATAGGTTTCTAAGTGACGTTGTATTAAATCTTTAAGGCTTTCTAGATATTGTTGCATGACTTTTTTATCTATGTGAGGATGACTCGTTACAGGTAAAGTCATTGGGTTTTCATTTAGGTCGCGATAGAGCTCTGGGTAATTGGTCTCAATTTCTAGAGTAAGTCGCGTTATTTCTGTTAAAATATTTTTTAAATCTTTCATAAGACGTCGTTTTATTAAATTTAAGTAATAGTCTTTGTGTTAACAATGATTTATATCAGTTGGTAATGGGTTAAAAAAAAGCACTATAGCTTGTAGCAAAAAGCCACAATATTAGGTTTTGTAGAATGCGATTAAGACTTATCTTTTCTTATTCATGATTTGTTCTACAAATTTTTCATTATCAATGACGTATTCAGTAATCGTTAAAATATCCTTTCTGCTAGTTCTAAAGGCCTTAACAAAATTGGCGATATCATCTTCTAAAGATTCGTGTTCTTCTCTAAGTTTATGAGAATCGTATTTAAATGCATCGTCAATAAGGTTTGCTAAATGAATTAAATGAATACTCGTGCGTTTTAAAAGGGAATTACACTGTTCGCTTGTTTCCATTAAATTAACTTCTACATCTCTGACTTTATCTATGTTTTCTTTTTTTGACATCCATAAAAAATACTTATCTATGAGATGTTGTAAGAATCTTAAATCATCTTTATAGAATAAGAGATCTGCTTTCAGATTTTCTGTAAGTATGTATAATTCTTGCCAGTCAGCATCAAGAATATATCGACCTTTAGGTCTACTTCTAAAATCATTCATGTTGTTATTGTTTTGATGTAAAATTATTCATCGCATTGTGTAAATCATATGATGTAGGTCATTTTGAACGACTATTTTATAACTGACTCAAGTCATTTCCTAAGACGAAATTGGACTTTAATTTTGGGGCAATCTTTTAAATACTATTGTTATGAAACGAATTGTATGTGCCGTCGATTATTCAGAAAACTCAGTCATAGCATTAAAGTATGCCCTCGCCATAAGTAAAACATTAGAAGCAAACGTATTGGTTACTCATGTTTATACTTACCCAATGCCATTAGAATTGGAGGATAGTTATCCAATTCCAGATTTAGTGAGTGATACTTATAGAGAAGAACATGCTAAACTTGAGGAATTTTGTGTTAAACATTTAGGGGAAGATGTTTACGAAATGAATGTGAGTATGGAGGTTGTAGAGGGAATAGCTGTTGTTGATACGATTGTTGAAAAGGCAAATGAAATTCAAGCTTTTATGATTGTTACAGGAATGAAAGGGATGAGTTTATTGAAAGATATAATTATGGGTAATACAACAAGACAGCTCATTGATAAGGCCAATTGTTTAGTCTTAGCAGTGCCTTCAGATGCCAACTGTTCCGTTGTAAAAACTATTGTGTATGCTACTGATTTTGATGCCGATGCAGACATTGAAGTGATTAAAAAAATATCAGGAATAGCTAAAGGATTTGGTGCTACATTAAAAGTGGTTCATATTTCAACTCAGAAAGATTATGAAGTAGAATCGCAAATGGAGTGGTTTAAAACGATGCTCAAAGAAAAGGTAGATTATGATAAAATAACATTCGAAATTATATTTTCAGAAGCCATTTATGAATCCCTCAGAGTCTATTTAGGCGACGTTGGTGCGGATATGGTTGTATTGTTAGAAAGAGAAGAAAATGGGTTTTTAAAGAAAGTCTTTCATCGCGATATAGTGAAAAAACTAGAAGGCTATGGTAAGGTGCCTGTAATGAGTTTTAATGAAAAGAATTTTGGGATGTTTCGCTTTTTAGATCTCTAAAAGAGGAATTGTAAATTATAAGAACAATTTTATAGGTTGAAATAAGATTTTAAAAGTAAAGCTGATAGTGGTAGTCAGCGATTTTTGGTTGGTTTTAAAGCCCTCTTTTAATAATTAAGAGAGGGCTTTTTTATGGTTACTATTTGTATTTAATCTAGAGTGTTAAATTATTTTGAAGCTTGGCTAAGATGATGAATATCATTTCGTTATTTCTGTTTTATAAATAGCTTTAACCTATTCAATATTAAGACCTAAATTATGAAAGTACTCGTCTATAGTGCAAAGGAATTTGAAATTCCATATTTAGAAAAAGCCAATAACAAAAAACATGAACTCACTTTTATTACTGAGGGGTTGTCATCAGAAACCGCAATAAAAGCAATAGGTTATGATGCCATATCTATTTTTTCGTCAGATGAAGCTTGTTTTATTACGGTAGAAAAACTTAAAGATTTTGGTGTAAAATATATAGCCTTAAGATCGGTTGGCTTTAATAATGTTAATTTAAGAGCTGCGGCGCGGCTAAACATTAAAGTCGCTCATGTTCCTAAATATTCACCTTATGCTATTGCAGAGCATGCCGTAGCTTTATTACTCTCCTTAAATAGAAAGCTTATAGCGGCTAATTATAGGGTGACACATTATAATTTTAATCTCGATAATTTAGTTGGTTTTGATTTAAATAATAAAACCGTAGGTATCATTGGTACTGGGCGAATTGGCAGTGTAATGGCTAAAATTATGCATGGTTTTGGTTGTCAACTATTGGGTTATGATATTGAAGAAAATAAGACGTTAAGTGAACAATACAATTTAAAGTATGTTACATTACAAGCGTTGTGTGAACAAGCCGATATTATTTCTTTACATGTACCATTAAATACTGACACATTTCAACTAATTAATGAGGATATTATTTCAGAAATGAAACATGGTGTTATAATTATCAATACCTCAAGAGGTGCGGTGATTAATACAGAGCATGTTATAGAAGGATTATCAAAAGGAAAAATCGGGGCTTTAGGCATTGATGTTTATGAAAATGAAGGGGCTATTTTCTTTAGAGATCATTCTCAGGACATCCCTAACGATGATCTTTTAATAAAATTAAATGCATTCCCTAATGTCCTTATTACTGGGCATCAAGCTTTTTTAACAGCTGAAGCTTTAACAAATATAGCTGAGGGTACGATTTATAATTTAGAGTGTTGGAGTAGCGGTGAAGAGACCGAAAATGAATTAACTAATAGCGATAATCTTCTTTAAGAATGCTAAGTTGTTAATCATTATGGTTTTAATCTGTTTTCTGTACCAATAATAGGATAGCCTATTCCAGAAAGGGCATGTTTTACCATTTCAAAATCGTGTTCGGTATGATAATCAAAAGCGACTGTGCAGGCTTCAGTATTTATATCAACTTCACTGATGTTTTCTATTTTTAATAGTCTATTCATTATCGTTTTTATACAACGATCACATTTTATGTTTTCTATATGAACAGTAGTTCTCATAACTTAAGTTTTATAGCTCTAAGGTATCTTAAACAAATGAAATAGATGTTGATATTAATCAGTCATTCCATATGACGCTTGTCATTTTAAACCGCCTTGAAATCCTGTATATTTGAAAAATACTGTCATGCCAATGTTCGTAATTACACAAATAAGAATGCAATTGAGGTCTTTTTTTACAGAGATAGGAGAGCTTTCATATTTTACAGCTCGATTTTTTAAAAACGTATTTAATCGTCCTTTTGAGTATAAAGAGTTTTTGCGTCAATGTTATCAAATGGGTAATAAGTCTTTATTATTGGTCGGTATTACGGGGTTTATTATTGGTTTGGTACTAACCTTACAAACCCGACCAACGCTGATGGAATTTGGTGCCGTAAGTTGGATGCCTTCGATGGTTGGTATTTCTATAGTGAGAGAAATAGGTCCTATATTAACCGCATTAGTTTGTGCAGGTAAGATTGGTTCTGGGATTGGTGCAGAATTAGGCTCTATGCGCGTTACCGAACAGATTGATGCTATGGAGGTTTCAGGGACTAATCCGTTTAAATATTTAGTTGTTACTCGAGTTTTGGCAATAACTTTAATGTTACCGCTTTTGGTGATTATTGGCGATGTTATTGCACTTTATGGATCTTATTTGGTAGAAAGCTCTAAAGGCAATGTGTCGTTTTTACTTTATTTCAATCAAGTTTTTGAAGCTTTAGAATTTGGAGATATCATTCCGGCGACAATTAAGACTTTCTTTTTTGGATTTGCAATCGGTATCGTCGGTTGCTTTAAAGGTTATTTTTGTGAAAAAGGAACAGAAGGTGTTGGTAAGGCTGCTAACTCGGCAGTTGTGTTTACGTCGTTATTATTATTTATAATAGATTTTATTGCTGTTTTTGTAACGGATATATTCTACGATTTATGAAAGAAGAAACAAACATACAAGATCGAGAGGTTGTTCTTCAAGTAAAAGACTTACATAAAAGTTTTGGAGATAACCATGTGTTAAATGGGTTTAATATGCAGTTGCATAAAGGCGAAAACCTTGTGATAATGGGGAAATCTGGCTCGGGAAAATCGGTGATGATTAAATGTCTGGTTGGTTTAATGGAGGCAGACAGTGGTACGATTACTGTAATGCATAAAGATATAACCAAACTGAACGAAAAAGCCTTAGATATATTGAGATCGGATATTGGGTTTTTGTTTCAAGGGAGCGCTTTATATGATTCTATGACGGTTAGAGAAAATTTAGAGTTTCCTTTAAGACATCATACGAATATTAGTAAAGATGCCAAATCCACGGAACAATTAGTGTTGGATACCTTGGATAGTGTTGGTTTAGCCAATACTATAGATTTAATGCCTTCAGAATTGTCTGGTGGTATGAAACGACGTGTTGCTTTAGCCAGAACACTAATTCTTCAACCTAAAATAATGTTATATGATGAGCCTACGAGTGGATTAGATCCTATTACTTCCAAAGAAATTATTTTACTAATGCAAGACATTCAAGAGAAGTACAATACATCATCACTTATTATAACACACGATGTGGATTGTGCACGGGTAATTTCGGACCGAATGATATTGCTTATCGACGGCATAGATTATGCGGTTGGCACGTTTAAAGAATTATCCACTTCAAATGATCCGAAAATAAAAGCATTTTTTAAACAAGATTTATGAAAAATACGAATTCACAAAAAATTAGATTAGGTCTTTTTGTTATTATAGGGACCCTACTTTTTATTACAGGAGTCTATTTTATCGGTCAGCGAAAAGAGATGTTTAAAAAGACCTTTACTATAAGCTCTTATTTTCATAATATAAATGGTTTGCAAAAAGGAAATAACGTGCGTTATGCTGGTATCGATATTGGAACCGTTAGTTCTATAGCAATGGTGAATGATTCCACGATTAAAATTGATATGTCTATTGACGAAAAAATAACACAACATATTAAAAAGAATGCTATAGCTTCTATTGGGTCCGATGGATTAGTTGGTAATATGATTATCAATATTGTTCCAGGAAGAGGCACTTCTGAAGTTATTAAAAATGGAGATATTATTAAATCGTACAGTAAAATTGGAACGGATGATATTTTAAGTACATTGAGTGTTACCAACGAAAATGCGGCTATCCTGACTTCCGATTTAATGAAAATAACCAATGGTCTTATTGAAGGGAAAGGTACTTTAGGTGTTTTGTTAAATGATACCATATTGGCTCAAGACTTAAAAGAATCTATAGTTAACCTTAAAATGGCAAGTTATGGGGCTTCTAATTCAATCTCCGAGTTAAATCGCATTATACATTCTATAAAAACGAATGATGATACTGTTTTAGGGGTTTTAATAAATGACTCTATTTCGGGGCATCAACTAAAAACGATTATCAATAATCTTGAAATATCAAGTACAGAGATGGAAAATGTATTAACTAATGTTAATGCTGTGGTTAGTGATTTTAATACTAATGAAGGCGCTTATCATTATATCATGAAAGACACCTCATTGGTTAATACTCTAAAATCATCTTTAAAAAATATTAATGATGGCACTGATAAATTTAATCAGAATATGGAAGCCTTAAAACATAATTTTTTAACGCGAGGTTATTTTAAAAGGTTAGAGCGTCAAAAGGAAAAGGACGAAAAAGCAAAATTAAAGGATTTACAATAGTCTTATCGTCTATCTTAATGAATGGCATGGCAGATCTAATTGGACCTCGTATTATGATTTTGGCTCGTTAGGGAGTGTTTGTAATTCAATACATGTAATTTCAGGACGCATACCAATTCTTGCTGGAAAACCCAACCAACCCAAGCCTCTATTGACATAAAGGTATTGCTGCTTGTGTTGGTACAAACCAGCCCAATGTTTAAACTTATATTTTATAGGACTCCATTGTAATTTTTTATACTGAAAAGCTGCTTGCATGCCATGGGTATGACCCGCAAGGGTTAAAGCGATATCTGTTTTATCAATAACTTCTTCTGGCCAATGCGTAGGATCATGAGATAATAAAATTTTAAAAGGTATGGTTTTTACATGTGCCATAGCTTTTTGTAAATCACAGTAGCGTTTAAGAGGAGGTTCTCCCCAATTCTCTACACCAATAATAGCGATGTGTTCATTGTTTTTAGAAATGACTTCAGCTTCGTTTAATAACAATTTAAAATCTATCGTTTTAAAAAACTGCTTAATGGCTTCAGAATTTTCTTGTTTTGCTTCTAAAGTGTCCCAAGTACTATAATCGCTATAATCGTGATTTCCTAAAATAGCATATTTTCCTTTTTTTGCTTTGAGTTGACTAAAGACAGTATCCCAGCCTCGTAATTCCCAAGCATAATTATTTACAATATCACCTGTAAATACAATATAGTCGGGCTGTAGCTTGTTAATTTTTTCAATGGCTTTTACTAATTTCTCATAAGCATAATTAAAACTACCTAAATGGAGGTCTGAGATTTGTACAATTTTAATTCCATTAAAAGATTTTGGTAAAAGTCTGGATTTAATAATATGATGATGGACTTTAAATTTATAAACCGCTATATAAATGCCATGCAGTATCACAAAAAATGGAAGAAATCCTGAAAGTAATCCAACAACAGGAACAATGATGAGTGATTCACTTTCCGAAAACAAATAATTTGTAAAATAAAGCACAGAGATGATAATGACAAAAATCAATTTAGGAACAAATGAAGAAATCGCAAGACCATAAAATTTAGAAATTAAAAGTTGTTTTTTTATAGGGTTTACATCATCTAAAGTCACTTTTAGTACTAAAATAGAAGTGATTAAACCAATAGAAAATAACCAAAATAAAACATGAATGCTTGTCCTTAGTAGTGGCGATGGTATTAGTTGCGTAATAGATTGTAGCCAATAGAACGCGAGCATATCTAAAATTAATATGGCAATACACATTAGTACTATAGAGAAAAGAGAAAATGATTTCATGTGTTCTGTTTTATCAGATCAAAAAATGAAGCCTGCAGTTTAAAAGGCAATAGCTTCAGTAACCATTATTAAAAAAAAAATCATTATTGATACATCTTGAGAATTTTCAATACTAAAAAGGTCACTACCGAAAATTTTAGTGTTGCAGATTAACCTAGCAGGGCTTTTATAAATTTACTCCGTTTGTTTATGATTCATGTTAACTTTTAAATCTGGTATTTTAATAACTTCGACGGTTGCAGAGGCTAAAATAATTTTTCCATTAGTGTTTTCAATTTCCAATCTTATTTTATCATTGAGGAGATGTTTAACATAGCGTCGTTTTTTATAATCCACAATGTATCTCAGGTTAAATTGAATCCAATTGTCAGTAAGCGATATGGCTAAGGTTGGGTCTATCTGTGCATCTTCTATGTAGTATTTATTGACTACAGTGGTCCAATCTGTTTTAGAATTTATGGTATATTCAGAAAGTATTTCAGAAGCAATGTTTATAATCATTGATTTGGCTAAATCGATATCGGAACCATAACGAATAGGTAGGTTAAATTCGTCCCAGATAAATGGAAAATCTTGAGCGTAGTTATAAATTGGGCCTTTAAAAACAAAAGCATTACTCAGTTTTACAATACGTCCGCTATAATTATCACTGCTAACCCATTCGCCAATTTCCATCATGGTGGTGTAGATGCTATCGACATCAATGACATCACCTTTAATTCCATTAATCTCAATACGATCCCCAGGTTTGTACACTTTTACTAAAAAGATATAAATAGAACCGGCAATACTAAGTATCAATTCTTGTAATGTAAAGGCTAATCCTGCGGTAAATAAACCAATAATAATAGTGAAATCTTTAATAGAACCAGAAAAGTAGATAATGGCCATTATGATTAAAAGCACATAGCCAACAAGTTCAATGCCTTTTTGTGCTTTGTAGCGTATAATAGTATTAGATATGTTTTTTTTAAAATACCGTCTTATCAACTGTATCACCATTAAAATAAGCGCAAGTATTATCATAAATTTAATAATACTAACTAATAATGGATTAGTATTAATCCACGCTTTTAATACTTCTAGGTCTATCATTAAAAATTGGTTTATAAATTCTCGTAAAAATCCAATTTATTCCGTAAAGCTGTAATTTCAGACTGAAGGGTTTCTACTTGTTTTAGTAAATTGTAAATAGCATCAATACCTTCAATGTTAATATCTAAATCGTAATGCAAGCGCATCATTTTTTCAACATCATGCAGCTGGTTTGTTTTGAGATAGGTTTTATGATCTGTAATAATAATCTCAACGAGTTCGTACTCATGTAATGTATTAATAAAGCTAACAGGAACATTGTAATGGGTACAAAATTGAGAGATTGATATAAGCTGTGTGGTTTCCATGTTATCTTAATTTTGATAATTCAGTAAAAAGTTCTTTTTCTTTAGGAGTGAGTTTTGTCGGTGTTTTTATAACATAGGTGATGTATAAATCGCCAAACTGTCCTTCTTTTTTATATTTAGGAAACCCTTTGCCTTTGAGTTTTACTTTTGTACCATTTTGTGTTTCTGGTTTTACCGTAAGTTTTACTTTACCATCAAAAGTATCTACCATAATTTCTCCACCTAAGAGCGCTTTGTAGAGATCTAAATCTACTGTAGCGTATAAATTATTACCATCTCTTTTAAAGTTAGTATCATTATGAATTAAAAACTCAATAAGCAAGTCTCCATTTGGTCCGCCATTCACTCCTTTTCCTCCGTGACCTTTTATTTTAATAACTTGACCGTTTTCAACACCTGCAGGAATTGTAATTCTAATGTTTTTATTATTAACCGTTAACGTTCGTTTGTGAGTGCTGTAAACATCTTTGAGGTTAAGCTGTAATTGGGCATTAAAATCTTGACCTCTAAACTGAGATTGTCGACGTTGCCCTTTTGCTCCAGCTGCACCGCCAAACATAGAACTGAAAAAGTCAGAGAAATCACTTTCGCTATAATCTCCATAACTTCCCTGCGAACCTTGTTGTTGCGAATACTGCTTTTGTTGCTGTTTTGCTTTTTCGTATTCTTCTGCATGTTGCCAATTTTCTCCGTATTCATCGTATTTTTTTCGATTTTCGGGATGACTCAATACTTCATTGGCTTCATTGATTTTCTTAAACTTTTGCTCTGCTGCTTTGTCATTGGGATTAAGATCGGGATGGTATTTACGAGCAAGCTTGCGATACGCTTTTTTTATATCCTTATCGGAAGCGGTTTTAGATATTCCCAATATTTTATAGTAATCTATATATGCCATTATTGTTTATTATGAGTTTTAGTATACTGCTTTAACATTTGCTTTAGCGTTTCAAGATAATCTTCCATTATACTGATGGTCATGTGTGGATGTGATGAAGACGGAATTGTAATAGGGCTTTCATCTAAGGATTTGTATAATTCAGGATAATTAACCTCAATACTCGTCGTAAGCCTTATAATTTGATTTTCTAAGTTTTGTAATGTTTTCATAACGTTATCTTTAAAAATACACCATAAAATTAACTAAAAGGTGAAGGTCTTGAAATGATTTATATCAGTGCATAAGGCTATTTTATAACCGTATCTTACCATCTTCCATCTGGATGATTCGATCTGTTTTATTGGCAAAATCTTCGTCGTGAGTAACAATAAGTAACGACAAATTTTCTTCTTTACTTAAACGTTTAAAAATATTAAACACATTTTCCGCATTATGGCTATCTAGATTTCCTGTGGGTTCATCTCCCATAATAATAGAAGGGTTATTAATTAAGGCGCGGGCTATGGCGACCCGTTGTTTTTCACCACCAGAAACACGTGAGGCTTGTTTTTTGGCTAAATGTTCAATATTTAACATTTTTAGTTTTTCCATGGCATCATGCTCAATCTCTTGATACGATTTTTCTCCTAATTTTTTAGCAGGAAGCATTACGTTTTCTAAAATGGTAAATTCAGAAAGCAAATAATGAAACTGAAACACAAAACCAATATGTTTATTTCGCATATAGGATAAATGTTCATTAGCGCTACCAGATATAAGTTTGTTGTCTAAATACAACTCACCGTCGTAATCGGTATCCATAGTAGAGAGAATATAAAGTAATGTAGATTTTCCACAACCCGATTTTCCCATTATGGATGCGAATTCTCCTTTTTTTACCTGAAAGTTGATGTCTTTTAAAACATGAAACAATACAGGGGTTTTAAAGTATTTATTGATATGTTTTGCTTCTAGTACAGTAGTCATGTTATAGGCCTCTTATAATTTTTACAGGATCAATTTTTTTAGCTTTTTTAGAGGGTAAATACCCAGCAAGAAAAGTGGAAAGCATAGCGAATGAAAAACCGATAATAAAAAATGATGGTTGAATGTTGATAGGATAGGTGTCTACAGTTGGAATGGCTTCTGTTTCAAAAGGAACTGTAGCAATTAAGCTCGATAATCCGTAACCAATGAGCAAGCCCATAACACCGCCAACAAAACCTATAATCATAGCTTGACTCATAAATATAAGCTGCACATCTTTACCCGAAAATCCAATGGCTTTTAATATGGCGATATCATTCATTTTTTCGTAAATAAGCATGTTTAAAATATTGTAAATACCAAAGCCAGCAACAATAAGTAATGTAATAGATACGGCATAAGTAATAAGGTTTCTAATGTCAGTACCTGTTTCAAATTGTGCATTAGCGGTTTTAATATCCATTGCTTTTAAGTCAAATTGTTGTTCAATTTTTTGAGCGAGTGGTAAGGCTTTTTCAATATCGTAAAGCTTCACATTAATATCTGTGATGTAATTATTCGCTTCACCCAAAATCCGTTGTACTGTTTTTATATTGCTAAAACTTTGGACAGCATCTAAATCTGCAATACCACTCTGATAAAAGCCGACAATTTTTAGAGGAAAAATGCCTCCGTTAATCGGACTGACTTGTACACGGTCTCCCACTTTTAAAGCCATTTTTTTAGCAATACCAATGCCTAATAAAATACTGTTATCGGTGTTTTGTAAAGCTTCAGCAGAGCCTTCAACAATATAATCTCCTAAATTAAAGAGTTCAACTTCGCTCAAGGGATTTATTCCTGTTAAGTTTCCGGCGAGTTCAATAGAACCAGCCATATAAAAAATTTGAGTTTTAACCTGAGGAAGCGCACCTCTAACCGCTTCATCTTTTTCTAAAAACTTAATAATAGGCAAGCCATTGTGGATTTTTTTCTGACTCAATTTGGGTTTAATAGAATGCACAACGTTAAAGCTTTCCTTTAAATTATCATATAAAGAAATGGGTTGCTTTTCTGAGGGTTCTATTTCATTATAAATATGAATGTGAGGTGTTTGGTTTAAGACTAAATCATCTAACATGGTATTTAAACCGGTCATAAAACAGACTAAAGTAATATATGAGCCTATACCAAATGTAACACCAAGTGCAGCAATAGCGGTTTGCTTTATTTTAGTAAGCAAATGGGTTTTAGCGATACTTAAAATGATATTCCAATTAACCATTAGTTTTGTTTATAAACATAAGTGTCTTTGTTGATTCCAGACACTATTTCGATGTAATCCATATTTTCTAAACCTGTTTTTACAGTAACAATACCGTCATCTGTTTTAACTTTATTCCCATCAATGATATAGGCTTTTGGTAAGGTTAAAACCTTATCTTTTTTTGCAATAATGATATTAGCTTCACCAGAAAGTCCAGGATATAACACTTTGGGTTGTTCTACAAAAACAGCTTCAACTTTAAAGGTTTGGTTTTGTTCATCCTTTTTAGGGTATATTTTTGAGATTTTTCCTTTAAATATCACCTCGTCATAAGCATCTAAACTAATCACAACTTCTTGGTTTAATGCAATGCGAACAATATCAACTTCATCGACCAAAAGCTCTATGATAAATCGATTAGCACTACCAATGCTTGCAATAGGGTCCATGGTAGTTACAATTTCGCCAGGTTCTTTGTATAGGGCATATACTTTGCCATTAATTTTGCTCGTTACAGTGAAATCTTGAGTTTTAATAGATGTAGACTGGTAATTGTTTTGAGCTTGTTTTACGGCTATATCTAATTCTTTTTTCGTTCTATTATATTTATTACGCAAGAGTTTTAATTGCGTTGAAGCCAGTTCATAATTTAGTTTTTTGGTATCGTATTGTACCTTAGATCCAATATGTTGATCCCATAGATTCTTTTGTCTGTAATAATTAATAGAATCATTTTTAAAAGTCAATGTGGCTGCGATTATTTCATCTTCAATACTGCTTAGAATAGCAGCGCTACCCGAATAGTTTTCTTGAGCCAGATGTAAAGCTAGTTTAGCATTCTGACTATTTATTTTGGGTGTACTATTAATGATTTGTATAAGTGGTTCACCTTTAAAAACTAAATCTCCTTCTTCTATTAGATTAGCATCTAATATGCCAGAGACAATCGCATAGACTTGATATAAGCTATCCGGTTGAATAATCGCTGAAGAATACACGGCTTCCGTTAAGGCACGTTCCTCAGGTAAAATTTTGTCTTGCTTAGTTTCACAAGAGAGCAAGATTAAAAATAGATATAGAACGCTATAGAATTTCATTACCAATTATTTTAGCTTTATTAAAGACCATTTGTTGTTTTTGTTTTTCACAGCATATAAATGATCAGAAAGACGTTTTGCAGCAATGGTTGGAGGTTGGCGTAAGTAATCTTTATCAACAACTACATTAACACCAGCTGGATTTAAATAATATTCAACTGTTCCATCAAGGCCAATAACAACTTCGTAATATTTATAGTACACTACATTTTTATCTAAAGCTTTATTTTTGGCTACAGTATTTTTTATGAGTTCTAAAGCCAGTGCTTTTCCATTGTTAAAATTAGCTGCATTTAAAAATTGAGGTGTAATAACGGTGGCGCCTGAAGAGTCTATATAACCAAAGTAAGAAATACCATCTTTAGAGGCTTCAATAATACAGCGATCATCACTAAATATAGGATAACTAACATTGTCGATTGTCGTAGGGACGAGATCGGATCTGTAATCTATAACAATAGCTCCTTTTTTGTCTATAAATGCCCATTGTCCATCTTTTTTGATGGCCGCTAATCCATTGTGAAACGGCGAAACAAAGTCAATATCTTCTATAGTTTGTCCATTTCCAAATAATGGAACCATAACCAGTACTAATAATAGTAATAATGCTCTTTTCATGATTTCTATGTTTTATAATTAATACCTTAAAATTACTTTTGCTAGAAGTCTTATGAAATGATATTGGTCAGATGGCCAATTTTATTTAACCATTACGGCTCCCCTTTTTTTAATTCTAAATCAAGTTTTGCAAGTAGTATTAATTCAGACTTATTTTGTCCTGAAAAACTTGCAGTGATGGCGCTTGCCGTTTTTAAAATTTTAGAATTCATCGTTTTATCAAACAACGAAGAATGTGTGTTTTTAAAATCAACAAAACTTTGAAAATAACTATGAGGATCGTGAGTTTTGTTGTTTTGCAATTGTTTGAATGTATTTAGAATTAAGGTAGCATCATGGTTTAATGGCAACCATTCTGTCTTAATGATAGTTTCAAGACACTTAAATTCCTCTTCCTTTACACTATAATCAATAGCTGAAATAGCATAAAAGAGTTGACCAAGACTTTGATAAAATTCTACAGTGGTTTTTGGGTTCAAAATTCAATGTTTTAAGTCTTAAAATTAAACGCTTTAGTTCATATTTTTTATGATATAAATCAGTTTGAAAATATGCTGTAAAATCAGGAGTGTTTATATTAGGAGAAGTTTTATAAATGAGTTAAATTTAGACACCTATTTTTTTAACCAACCAACCATGCTTCAACAAAATCAAGAAATTTTTAATATCCTATTACGCGCTGTTGCTCAAGGGGTTATAATCGTGGATGACAGACAGCACATTATAGAAGTAAACGCGGCTACTGAAGCTATATTTGGTTATAATAAAAATGAATTACTTCAAAAGCAGTTAAGTCTGCTTATCCCCTCAAATTATCACAAAAAACATGGCTCTCATTTTGACACTTTTATTAAAAAAGGGAAGAAAAGACGTATGGGTGAGGCTAAAGATATTTATGGTCAAAAAAAGAACGGTGAGGTGATTGCTGTTGAGATTGAATTAAGTCCATTTACAATTCTCGATAAGAACTATGTCATGGCTTTAATCAATGATATTTCTGAAAGAAAAGAGATTGAAAAGAACCTAATGTTAAAGAGTAGTGCTTTAGAATCGGCTAGTAATGGTATTATTATAACCGATTCTTTAAGGGAGGATAATCCCATAATATATTTTAACTCTGCATTTCAAAAGCTTACAGGTTATTCTAGTGAAGAAATTCTCAATCATAATTGTCGATTTTTACAAGGCGAAGATAGAAATCAAGAACCGTTTGAAATTATAAGAAAAGCCATTGAAGCGGGGAAAAGTTGTCAAGTTACCATGCGTAATTATAAAAAAGATGGCACCTTATTTTGGAACGATTTATACCTCATGCCTATCATTAATAAAAATGGCATTGTAACCAATTATATTGGTATACAGAATGATGTTACGCAACAAAGAAAATCGGAATCTGAGCGTAATCATTTAGCGACTATTTTTGATGAATCTTTAAATGAAATTTATGTATTTGATGCTAAAACCTTAAAGTTTTTGAACGTTAATTATGGTGCTCAAAAAAATAGTGGTTATTCGGTAGAAGAGCTAAAGGATATGACTCCGTTAGACTTAAAAACACATCAGAGCAGAGAAGAATTTGTTAAAACAATTGAAGTGTTAATCCATGGTGATGTTGAAAAACTAGTGTTTGAAACCAAACACGAAAGAAAGAATGGAACCACGTATCCTGTAGAAGTGCATTTACAGCTGTCTAGTTTAGGCGAAAAAGACGTTTTTGTGGCGATTATTTTAGATATTACCGAGCGTAAAAGCTATACTGAAAAACTAGAGCATAAAGTTGAAGAGCGCACGGAACAATTGCGCATCGCATTATCTAAAGAAAAGGAGCTCAATGAGCTTAAGAGTAGGTTTTTATCTTTGGTGTCTCATGAGTTTAAAACCCCTCTAAGTGGTATTTTAACCTCCTCGGTTTTATTAAGTAAATACAAATTAACAGAAGATCAAGAAAAGCGGAATAAGCACATTAAAACGATTTCCGATAAGGTCTATTATTTAAATAATATTTTAAACGATTTTTTATCTTTAGAAAAATTAGAGGCTGGTAAAATAACCTATAGTTTCAATCAATTTAAATTAAGTAAAATAGTTGATGAAGTTATTTATAATTCTAATATGCTTTTAAAAGCAGGGCAAGACATTGCGTATCCTAAAAATATTAGTGATTTGTCACTTTACCAAGATGAAAAAACAATAGCTTTAGTTTTGTTTAATCTCGTTAATAATGCCATAAAATACTCCCCAGAAAATTCGGTGATCACTATCAATGTAGAGCAAAACGAAACGTTAACCACAATAGAAGTAAAGGATCAAGGTATTGGAATCCCAAAACGCGATCAAAAAAGTATTTTTGAGCGCTACTTTAGAGCAGAAAACGCTATTAATATTCAAGGTACAGGTATTGGCTTGAACATTGCAAAAAATCATATCGAAAATATCGGAGGTACCATTCGTTTTGAGAGTTCTGAAACGACAGGTACGACGTTTATAATATCAATTCCAAATATTGTAAGAGAATGAAAACAGTTTTAATTATTGAAGATGATACGGTTTTAAGAGAAAATACAACAGAACTACTTGAGCTTTCTAATTACAACGTTATTAGTGCTTTTGATGGGATTTCGGGTGTCAAAATGGCTAAAGAACAGCTTCCAGACATTATTGTTTGTGATATTATGATGCCAGGACTGGACGGTTATGAAACTTTGAAAATTTTAGCGCAACACGAGGCCACTAAATGTATTCCGTTTATTTTTCTATCCGCAAAAACAGAGGTTAGAGATGTAAGAAAAGGGATGAGTATGGGGGCCGATGATTACATCACTAAACCGTTTAATGAAGACGAACTTATTAGTGCGATTGAAAGTCGTATCGCAAAAAACGCTATTCTAAGAGAATTAACATTAGGACCTCAAAATGCAGATAAAGAAACGGATAGCAATGAGTTGCAAACACTAAATGATTTAAAAAACTTTATAGATGATCAAGGGACCCGTTTTACTTTTGAAAAGGACACGGTTATTTATCACGAAGGAGAGCATTCTAATTATATCTATCTCATAAATAAAGGGACTGTAAAGTGTTTTCAAATAGATGAACAAGGTAAAGAACTTGTAACGGCTTTATATAACGAAGATGACTTATTTGGGTATACTTCATTTACCGATAATCAGCCACACAAAGAAACGGCAAAAGCCATTGCTAATGTAGAATTAGTGGGCATATCTACGGTTCAGTTTAATAAATTATTAATTGATAATCATAAAATTGCTTTAGAACTCATACAGTTGTTAACCGACAACCTCTTAGGTGTTAAAACACAATTATTAGAGATGGCTTATAGTTCTGTAAATAAAAAAACGGCAGCGACAATCTTAAAATTTGCCGAAAAAATAAATCGCAAACCTGACGATGCTATAAAAATTTCACGAAGTGATTCGCGAGTGTAGCAGGTATTGCCACAGAAACCTTAATTAGAGCATTGGCCAGTTTTAAAAAACAAGGTTTAATAGAAACCGATGGTCGGAATATTAAATTATTAGACATAGAAAAACTGAAACGGATGACGTAATCCGTCGAAGGATTTATTCAATATGATTTATATCATTTTCATTACGAGATCTTACTTCTAAATTTGTGAGAAAGATAACATGTAATGAAAAATATACTTTTACCTACGGATTTTTCTGAAAATTCATGGAATGCAATACAATATGCTATTCTTTTCTTTGAGAATATAGAATGTAATTTCTATGTATTGCATGTTAATAGAATAGAAAACATAGCAGTTAATGACACCTCATTGGTTTTAAGTCAAGATTTAATAGAAGAAATTTATACTAAACCAACTAAACAAAAACTACGTCAGATTTTAAAACAGATTTCAGATTTAGAGATCGATCATAAAAAGCATAATTTTTATACCCTTACAGACTATGGGTTTTTTATAGAGTCCATTCGAAAACATGTGGATGAAAAGGAAATAGATTTCATTGTAATGGGAACAAAAGGCGCATCTGGATTAGAAAAAATAATTTTAGGGACTAATACTGCAGATATCATTACAAAAGTAAAATGTAATATGCTGGCAATACCCGAAAATGCCGTTTTTGTACCACCTAAAGAAATCGCCTTACCTACAGATTTTTCTTTATCTCACAATCTTCAGGTATTACAACCGATATCAGATATATTACAACAGTTTAATTCGGCGTTACGCATTGTTCATATTACTAAAGGCAATGTCGATTTAAATAGTGACCAAAAAAAGAATAAGGAATTATTAGAAGATTACTTTGATCATTATAAGTACACATTTCATTATTTAACCAACAAAAAAGTAGAAGATGCTATACAGTGTTTTGTAGAAAGTAGAAACATTGATATGATTTGTATGGTGGCTAAAAATTTAAATTATTTTCAGCAAATATTATTTCATTCAAAAGTTGAAGAAATAAGTTATCATACAGATGTGCCATTTTTAGTATTACACGAAAAAAACAATTATTATGGATAGTTCAATTTTATTAGCGAAATTCTGGGGTTGGTATCTTATTATTTTCTTTTTAATACTTAGCCTAAACCCCAAACGTTCCTTGCAAATTCTTAGTGATTTAAAGGATCAAAAATTCTTAATTTTAAGTGCTTTTATTGCCATTATAGTCGGGTTGTTAAATATTTTATTTCACAATATTTGGGAACTCAATTATAAAATTATCATAACCTTAATAGGATGGTCGTCTTTATTTATTGGTTTAGCTTTATTTATTCTGCCAAAACAAACGGTTGCTTGGTTGCAGATTGTAAATATTAAACTCGTACAGGTACTTTATATGTTACTGTTTTTTATTGGGATCTATTTACTGAATATCGTTTATGGAATTGTTTTAATCTAAAACACCAAAAATGATATATATCATTAAAGGAGCTAAAAGATTGTATTACATTTAGGATGTCATTGAATTATGACAATACATTCTTTTTATGCTATTAATCGAGAAAGAAGTTAGACGCTATGTTTAGCTTCTTTTTTTTAGAAAAATATAGCCCTTATCTAAAACTCCTAGTGCAAGATTGGAGTTAAGTCGATAATTCTGTAGTCGTCTGATAATTATCATAGTTTTTGAGATTGGAACAAATTAACTTTACTAATGCGATTATAAGGTTTATTGTAGTGCGTACAATTTTATTGGAACTCAAATAACTTCAAGTAGCCTCGATATTCAGCACATAAGGTCAATTTTATTAAAATAAAAACGTCATGAAACATATCTTATTACCAACAGATTTTTCAGATAATTCTTGGAATGCTATTAAATATGCTATTCAGCTCTATAAAGATGAAAGTTGTGTTTTTCATCTGTTTAATGCTTATACTCCTGTGATTTATAATGTAGAGTATGTGTTAGGTTACCCAGCACAATTTGGTTTGGCTGATGCCATTAGAGAGACCTCTCAGACCAACCTAAAAAATATAATAACACAAATTTCAGAGGAATTTCCAGATAATCCTAATCATAAATTTGAAACTTTATCTCGGTTTAATACCTTAATAGAAGGGATAAAGGAATTTATTGAAAATCAAAACGTAGATCTTATTGTCATGGGAACTAAAGGGGCAACAGGCGCTAAAGAGGTGCTTTTTGGTTCAAATACGGTTCATGTTTTTAAAAACATAAAGTGTCCTATTTTAGCGATACCTTCTAATTTTGAATATGAAAATCCACACGAAGTGTTATTTCCTACAGACTTAGAGGTTGATTATAACGCTACTCAACTTCATTTATTAAGGGAAATAGCAGTAACTCATAATTCTAGAATCAATGCGTTACATGTTCTAACAAATAATGAATACACGGCAGAACAAAACAAAAATAAGTTAGCGTTAGAAACCTTTTTTAAAGATGCGTCATTTCTATTTCATGAATATAACATGATGAATGTAACCGAGGCTATTAGTGAATTTCAGATTAAATCAAAAATTAATTTGCTGGTTATGATTAATAATAAGCATTCCTTTTTTGAAAATTTGTTTTTTCAATCGAAACTCAACCAAATAGGCTTTCATTTAAAGGTGCCATTTTTAGTAATACCAGCTCATCAAAAATAAGTATTATGAAACGCTCTATTTTAATACCAACAGATTTTTCAGACAACGCGTGGAATGCTATCGTTTATGCCTTAAAATTATATAAGGATGAGGAATGTACGTTTTGCTTTTTGAATTCTTTTTATTTCTTAAATTCAACAGAAAGAACGTATATCACAACACATTATGTTGAAGATCTTGAAGTTAATTCTTTAAAAGAATTAGCAGAGCTAAAAGAGATGACGGAAGAGGCTAATATTAACCCAAATCATAATTTCGAAACCATTTCTAGTAATGAGCCATTGCATTTGGCTATAGAAAAGGTTATTAAGAGTCATGGCATCGATATGGTGATTATGGGCACCAAAGGTGCGACTAAAGCAAAAGAAATTTTCTTTGGAAGTAATACCGTACATGTGATTAAAAAAATGAAATTATGTCCAATTTTAGTAGTGCCAGATGAGTTTGACTTTGTAGAACCTAAACAAATCGCTTTTCCTACTGATTTTAATCGTTTTTATGGTGAAGAACTCTATCCTATAAAGCGAATGGCAGAACTGTATAATTCAAAAATTAGAATTGTTCATATTACAAAAAAGAAAAATTTAACAGCAAAACAAGATTATAATTTAAGCATGCTAAAAGTATATCTAGAAAATTACCCTCATAGTTTTCATTGGATGCCAAATTATGCCAGTAAGACCCAAGAAATCAATGATTTTATAAAAGACTTAGAGATTGATATTCTTGTTATGATAAATTATGAACACAGCTTAATAGAAGGTTTTATAAATGAACCTGTTGTTACTAAAATAGGCTTTAACCCAATTGTGCCGTTTTTAGTGATTCCTTGTTCTACTTAATACGGTTAGAAACCTTTTAATTTTCTAATACGAGTACAACATGCTTTAATGAATTAAATAGATGAAAAAGGAAAGTTTTGATATTATAAAATCATCGGGTGATAAAGTTAAGTTTTCAGTTGAAAAATTAAGAACATCATTAAACAGAACAGGTGCTGAGAAAGCCGTTGTTAATCAGATTTTAGATAAAGTTAGAGATGAGTTATATCAAGGCATTTCAACAAAAGAGATTTATAATAGGGCCTTTGCATTACTTAAAAAAAAGAAAAGTTATTTAGCCTCAAAATACAAGTTAAAAAAAGCAATTTATGAATTAGGACCAACAGGTTTTCCGTTTGAGCGTTTTGTGAGTGCTATTTTAGAATATTCAGGCTATAAAACAGAGGTAGGCAAAATTTTAAACGGAGCGTGTGTGACTCACGAGATTGATGTTTTGGCACACAAAAACAATCAAACAACACTTGTAGAATGTAAATTTCATGGAGAACCAGGTTTAAACTGTAATGTTAAAATTCCACTGTATATAAATTCTAGGTATAATGATGTTAAGGCCTTTTGGAATAAAAATTTAAAAAAGGACACTATACTTACAGAAGGTTGGCTCGTTACAAACACAAGGTTTACCACAGATGCTTTACAATATGGTAAATGTTGTGGACTTTATTTGCTGAGTTGGGACTATCCCACAAATGACGGTTTAAAAGATAGAATAGATCGATTAGGCTTGTATCCTATAACAGTATCGACTTTACTTACAAATAGAGAAAAACAATTTTTATTAAGTAGGGAAGTGGTGCTTTGTAGAGAATTATTACACGATAAATTTTATTTAGATCATCTCGGAGTTTCAGATAAACGAAAAGAAAAAATCCTGAATGAAATAGCGCTATTATGTACAACTGAAAATCATTAAAAAAAATGGAGAATTTTGTAAACATTAGTTTTTTAGGGGCTTCTGAAGTCGTTACAGGATCTAAATATCTCATTGAAACATCTGAGCTTAATATTTTAATCGATTGTGGCATGTTTCAAGGGCTTAAAGCACTTAGAGAATTAAACTGGTCCGACTTACCTGTAGATGTGCCTTCTATTGATGTGGTTTTACTAACACACGGCCATTTAGATCATGTGGGATATTTGCCACGACTTGTAAAACAAGGCTTTAAAGGAAATATTATTGGTACCGCACCAACACTAGCTATTGCCGAAATTATATTAAAAGACAGTGCTAAAATACAAGAGGAAGAGGCTGAAAAAGCTAATAAGCAAAAATACACTAAGCATGAGCCAGCATTGCCCTTTTATACCATAAAAGAAGCTGAAGACACTATAAAACGTTTTAAGGCTGAAACTGATGATAAGTGGATACCATTATCGGAACATATTAAATATCGATTTCAATATAACGGTCATATTATCGGAGCTGTATTTATTGAATTAGATATTAATGAAAAGCGTTTTGTGTTCTCAGGTGATATTGGAAGAGCTAATGATTATTTACTCAACAATCCAAAATCGCCCGAATGGGCAGACTTCCTATTTATAGAAAGTACTTATGGAGATAAATTACATCCTGTAGAAGATGTAGAAGAAACCTTAGCGACAATTATTAACGATACAATTCATAAAAAAGGAAATGTGATTATTCCAAGTTTTGCGGTAGAACGGCTGCAAACCCTAATGTACATTCTTTGGCAATTGTATAAAAAAAATAAAATACCAAACATTCCTGTGTTTATAGATAGTCCAATGGGAAATAATGTTTTAGAAGTTTTTAAACGATTTCCGAAGTGGCATAAATTATCCACAGAAGATTATAATGCCATGTGCAATTATGTAAATATTGTACAATCGTATAAAGAAACTTGGGACACCATAGATGATAAACGATCTAAGATTGTTATTGCCGGAAGCGGTATGGTTACTGGAGGACGTGTACTGACCTATTTGCAACAATTAATTGATGAGTCTTCTACAACTGTTGTGCTAGTTGGTTACCAAGCAGAAGGAACACGAGGTCGACAGTTACATGATGGTGCTCATGAAATACGCTTTTTTGGAAAATACTATCCTGTAAAGGCTACGATAAAAAGTATCGATAGTTTATCAGCGCATGCTGATCAACACGATTTACTGCAATGGATGAGTACGATAAAGAACATTCCAGAGAAGGTCTATTTAGTGCATGGAGAACCTACAGCATTAGATGCGTTTAGAGTTAAAATAAAAGTGACTTATAATTGGAATGTAACGATACCTAAGCTAAATGAAAGCGATAAGATCTTTATCTAAAGCAGTGCTTATTTTAGATTATTAAACTGATACAGGTCATTTTGTAAAGTATTATATAGAAGTAATTTAGTGTCATAGAATTTAAGTTTAACAATAAAAAATTTTAATTATGTCACTTATTAAATTTAATCACAAAAACAGATTGGTTCCTACTTGGAACAACGACAGCTTAAAAAGTTTTTTAAGTAGCGATGACTTTTTTAACACTGATTTTTTAGAAGAAGATAGTTTAATGCCTGCAATGAATGTGAAGGAGCATAAACATAATTTCGAAATTGAATTCGCAGCACCTGGTTTTTCTAAAAAAGACTTTGAGGTCACCATTAATGATAATATGCTTAATGTTTGTGGTGAGAAAAAAAATGAAGTAGAAAAAAAAGAAGACGACTACACACGCAAAGAGTTTAGTTACAATTCTTTTAAAAGATCTTTAAGTTTACCTAAATCGGTGAATACAGACCAAGACATTAAGGCAACTTATAAAGATGGTATTTTAAAATTAGACCTTCAAAAGAAAGAAGAGGCTAAGCAACCATTTAAGAAAGTAATCGAAGTATTCTAAACTAACAATAAAGCAGAAGGTTGTTATTCTAATGGCGTTCTGCTTTTAAAATCGTATTATCATGGTAACAACGAAAACAAATACGCGTTATGTAAAATGGTTAAGTGCAGAAGAAATGCATACAGAATCTAAAGCGTGGTTGTCACAATTAGAATTTTTAAAAGATGAACACCTGTTTTTTGAAGATCTTATAAAATCATACACGCTTCAACTTATTGAACCTGAAAAATTTTCACACAATAAAGAGATTATTGATGCCATAAACAGATCAGAAAAACAAAACAATCTATTGATTGAGGCGATTAAAGTTCATCAAAATGATCTTAAAATTATGATTGATGGAATAAATCAGCCAAAAGAAGAAGGGGCTTATAGAGAAGAACATAAGGCCTTAATGGTAAGGCTTAATGATTTTCTTAAATACTACAGAGCTTTAAAACAACAATTATTTGATATCGTATCAAGAATAAAAAAAGAAGATAAAAGTAGATTTTTGTTAGATAGTAAGTAACGTAATACGACTTATTTTAAAACGGACAATCATTAACAAAAGCCCTCAAAATTATTTTGGTTTTCATTAAAAAGGTTTTGGCATCTATGCTATACTACTTGTTGTACTAAGCTGATTGTTTGGCTCCTAAACAATCACTTTAGTTCTAGTAGTATACTTTGCTTTTATAATAACGTATTAAACACTTCCAAATGTTGAGATTTAAAGAACAACATCGCACAATACATAGGTCTTTAAAATTTTAAAATGAAAGGCTTTCATTTTTATTTATCTTCCAATTCCCTATTAAAATAATTTACAAATAATTTGTATAACAAGCTGAAGATCTTTAAGGGTCATTCAGATTTTTCTGTTTGTAAGAGGCGTTCTTTTATCTACTAAGCAATCCAAAAGATATATTATGTATTTTTGAAAAAAAAGAACAAATGTCCATCATAGAAAAGTTAAAATGGAGGTACGCAACCAAAAAATTTGATGCTACTAAAACACTTTCAAAGGAAAAATTAAATACCTTAAAAGAAGCATTTAATTTAACGGCGTTGTCATATGGTTTACAAACCATAAAATTAATCGTTGTTGAAGATAAAATAGTACGAGAACGGTTAGTTGAAGTCGCGTATGGACAACGTCAAGTTGTAGATGCTTCTCATTTATTGGTCTTGTGTATTCAAAATGAAATTGATAGTGCCGATGTTAATGAGCACTTTGAAACTATAAAAGCTATAAGAAATACACCAGATGCTATTCTAGAACCTTTTAAGGAGCAAATGAAATCTACTATTGAAGGTATGCAAACCGATAAAAAAGTAAGTTGGGCAACAAAACAAGCTTATATCGCTTTAGGTAATTTAATGACCGTTTGTGCCGTAGAAGGTATTGATAGTTGTCCAATGGAAGGTTTTTTACCTAATGAATTGAACAGAAAATTAGATCTAGACAAGCATGGTTTAAGTTCTGTATTATTACTTCCCGTTGGTTATAGAGCGGACGACGATTTGTTTGCGGATTTTAAAAAAGTAAGACAACCGATTTCAAAAACCGTTATAGAATTATAGCCGTTTTTAACACCTCGAAATAGGTAAAATCATATCTTTGTTTTTCGACTTAAGAAAAACATAAAATTAAAATTCACTATGCCAGGATTCGAGTTATTTAGCGATTTAGAACGCAAAGAAGTTAATGATGTTTTAGACAACGGAGTATTAATGCGCTATGGTTTTGATGGCATGCGAAAAGGCCATTGGAAAGCTAAAGAGTTGGAAGCCGAATTGGCAACCACATTTCAATCGAAGCACGTTCAATTGGTTTCTAGTGGAACAGCTGCAGTATCTGTAGCCTTAGCTTCAGCAGGAGTTGGTGCAGGAGATGAGGTGATTATGCCAACCTTTACGTTTGTAGCGAGTTTTGAAGCTATAATGATGCTTGGAGCTATTCCTATTTTAGTTGATATTGATGACACCTTAACACTAGACCCTAAAGCGGTTGAAGCAGCAATTACACCAAAGACAAAAGCGGTAATGGTGGTGCAAATGTGTGGTAGTATGGGAGATATGGACGCCTTACAAGCCATTTGTAAATCTCATAATCTGTTATTTATTGAAGATGCTTGTCAAGCTATTGGTGGGACATACAATGGAAAACCATTAGGAAGTATTGCAGATCTTGGTTGTTTTTCATTCGACTTTGTAAAGACGATTACCTGCGGTGAAGGTGGTGCTGTAGTAACAAATAATAAAGAGTACTATATAAATGCTGACCATTACAGCGATCACGGTCACGATCATGTTGGTAATGATAGAGGTGCAGAAACTCATCCGTTTTTAGGCTATAATTTCAGAATTTCGGAATTGCATGCAGCTGTTGGTTTGGCACAAGTAAGACGTTTGCCAGAATTTATTGCTATTCAAAAACGTAATTATACCATTTTAAGAAATGCATTAGCTCGAGTTCCTGGTGTGACGTTTAGAACTGTACCTAATGGAGGAGAAGAGAGTTATGCCTTTTTAAATTTCTTTTTACCCGATTTGGAAGCTGCTCAAAACGTAATTGAAGCCTTTAAAATAGGTGGAGTTGATGCGTGCTGGAATTATTATCAAAACAATTGGCATTATATTAAAGAATGGAACCATTTAAAAGATCAGAAATCTCTAGTTCCAATTTCAAAAGAAGTTAAAGAAGGTTTAGAATATCTTCAAACAAAAACCTTCGAACAATCGGACTCATATATTGCTCGTAATATTTCATGTTTAATAAAATTATCTTGGACGGAAGATGAAGTTAAAGTACGAGCAGAGAAAATGGTTAAGGCAATAAAATCTATTTTACTACAGAAGTAACATTTTTAGTCGCATTATTATTGGGTTTAACTATCTTATAATCATAATGTTGTTTAAATTCGGTAAGTGAATTGGCAAATGTTATGAATTTATGCTGTGTCATAATTATCTTATTAATGCTACTATTTTGGTTTAGATAAATCAAAAAACAAATCACAAACTATTTAAAGGACAAGGTAAAATTGCCAAGCGGAGTAGTTTTGGGCAGAGACATTCTATTTGCAAATACTGGTAATTGCTAAATTACATTACAGACTAGTATATAGCTGAATGCTCATTTTAAATAAAAGCGATAATAATTTTAATGTAATCAGTTACGGGCTAAATCTATAGTAATAGTTCGATCAAAAAAAACACTATGGTGAATTTTATAAAAAAAGTTCACGTCCATGTTAACATCTTCAATTTTTTTCACACTCAAGGTAACGAAACAAAAACTCATTACCATGAAACCACGCATTACCTTACTTTTCACCGTTCTATTTTCGACAATTTGTTTAGCACAAAACGGCATCAACTACAAAGCCATTATCAAAGACAGCTCTGGTAATGTTATTTCCAACGATTTAATATCCGTACAATTTACCATTCTACAAGGTGTAGATCAAACCAATGTATACCAAGAAACCCACACACCAACAACTGACGTCAACGGTCTTATTATAGTAAATATTGGTGAAGGTACACCTATAAGTGGCACGTTCGCAACGATAGATTGGGCAAGCGATACCACCTTTTTAAACACTAAAATAAATATAGGAGCAGGTTTAGTAGATATGGGGACTACCGAGTTTAAAACCGTGCCTTATGCTCTAAATGCACTTAAATCTAATGACAATTATTGGAATAAGAATGGTACTGTTGTGAATAACACAAGCGATAATGTTGGAATTGGTAGTGATGTACTTAGTGCTAAGCTAGGAGTCTTACATAACAGTTCAATGGGAAATCCTCACATTTTAGTGCAAGAGGCAGGACAAGATTATGCTCGTATTAATTTAGGTAATATTAATAACGAAACGAATTGGTCTATTCAAGGATATATAGGCGATACTGATAGTGGGATAAACGATCGTTTAAATTTTTGGAATGACCGTATGGGTGATATCATGTCTATTACAGGAGATGGAGAAGTGGGCATTGGCGTAGGTATTAGTCCTAAAGTGAATTTACATGTAGGAAATGAAAAAAGGGTCTTATTTGGGGCAGATACCCTAGGTTCTGGAGATAAACTTATGTGGCTACCAGATTTGCATGCCTTTAGAGTAGGGGCTTTGGCTAATGGAGCCTCTAGTGTCTATTGGAATAATGAGGTTTATTATGACGATTTTCATGAGCGAGAGATCAATTACATAGGTCTATATTCTTTTGCTTCTGGATACAATACAAGAGCACAAGGGTATTGTGCGACAGCCATGGGTAGACATACGGAAGCAACCAGTAATTATGCTTTTGCAACTGGTTATTACACCCATGCAGATGGCAAATATTCTACTGCTATGGGGTATAATACGAATGCTTCAGGTGAAGGGTCTACCGCTTTAGGTTATAGTACTGATGCTATAGGGTCATATTCAACAGCCCTAGGACAATTTGTTACAGCAAAGGCCTATAGTTCTACGGCTGTAGGTCGCTATAATCTTGGTGGAGGAAATGCTGAAAGTTGGGTTGAAACTGACCCTGTTTTTGAGATTGGTATAGGTTCAAGTTCAGTTAGTAGAGCCAATGCCATGACCGTAAAAAAAAATGGAAATGTTGGTATTGGGGTTTCTAATCCTCAGGCCAGATTGCATATAGACAATGGTAATTTACGTATTGGGTCTGCAGAAGAATTCGAAGATGGAGGCAGCTATCTTATTCTTGTAAATTCGACTATAGCTCCAGAGGTCAATGGAATTGCCACCTTAGGTAATTCTAGTTATCGTTGGAGTTCTGTGTATGCCATAAATGGTACGATTAACACATCAGACCGAAGGGATAAGAAGAGTATTGAAGATATAGGTTATGGATTAAAAGAAGTCATGCAATTACGCCCTGTATCTTATCAATGGAAGAATAAAAACTTTTCGCAAGGTAAACCTAAATTGGGGCTTATTGCTCAAGATGTAAAAGATATAATTAGTGAAGTGGTTATAGACAAAGAATGGGTAACAGATGAAAAAACAGGCGAGCAAAAAGAAAAGGCTGCAGAACGTCTTGGAATTTATTATTCAGATTTAATACCTGTCTTAATCAAAGCCATACAAGAACAACAAGAGATTATAAAACAACAAGATTTAAAAATAAATGGGCTTACCGCAGAATTAACCCAACTAAAAACGTTGGATACGCGTGTTGAACAGTTGGAGGCCATGCTTAAAACATTAGATCAATGAAACCTGTTAAAAACCCTGTAAATCAGTAGTTTAATAAAATTATTGTTATTTTTTCATAGATCGTGTTAACATCTTATGTTTTTATCTCACTAAGGATAGATACATAAACAGTAACCACTATGAAATCACTTATTACTCTTATTTTAACCTTATTACTCGCAACACTTGGTTTTGCCCAAAACGGCATCAACTACAAAGCCATTATCAAAGACAACTCTGGTAATGTTATAGCCAACGATTTAATATCCGTACAATTTACCATTCTGAAAGGTGTAGATCAAACCAATGTGTATCAAGAAACCCACACACCAACGACTGACGTCAACGGTCTTATTATAGTAAATATTGGTGAAGGTACACCTATAAGTGGCACGTTCGCAACGATAGATTGGGCAAGCGATACCACCTTTTTAAACACTAAAATAAATACTGGATCTGGTTTGGTAGATATGGGGACTACCGAGTTTAAAACCGTGCCTTATGCCATAAATGCAAAAACGGCAACAAACGTAACTGGGCTCGAGGCATTAAATGAAGGCAATGGCACAGGTTGGAGATTGAAGGGGCGAGACTCTAATAACTATGGCGATATTGGTGCAAATGCAGTAGACATAAGTAGTAATTATTCTCCAAGCACAACTATAGGTGCTACTGGAAGTTATTCCATAGCTATGGGAAGAGGAACGACAGCTTCAGGAGATTTTTCCTTAGCTATGGGTGGTTATACAAAAGCTTCAGGAAATAATTCTATGGCTACTGGGTATTATTCAGAGGCTTCAGGAACTTCTTCTTCGGCTATGGGGTATAATGCTAAAGCATCTGGAGATTATGCTATAGCTATGGGCTTTAATCCAATAGCATCAGGACAGGCTTCGACAGCCACAGGATATAATTCTACAGCATCTCAAGATTATGCTACAGCCATGGGGCATGGTACTATAGCGTCTAATTATAGTTCTACAGCTATGGGGGATTCTACAGAAGCATCAGGTCTAAGTTCTACAGCGATGGGATTTGAAACAGAAGCATCGGGTCAAACTTCGGTAGCGATGGGACAGTCTACAACAGCGTCAGGTCAGACTTCTACCTCCATGGGACTTGAAACAGAAGCATCAGGGAGTTATGCTATAGCTATGGGCTATAAAACATTGGCTTCAGGGGTGGCTTCTACAGCTATGGGGTCATCATCTACGGCTTCAGGTGATTCTTCTACAACTATGGGATCATATTCTACAGCCTCAGGAGATTCTTCTATAGCTATGGGGGCATCCTCTACGGCTTCAGGGTTGGCTTCTACAGCAATGGGATCATCGTCTACGGCTTCAGGAGGTTCTTCTACAGCTATGGGATCATCGTCTACGGCTTCAGGTGATTCTTCTACAGCTATGGGATATCATTCAGAAGCCTCAGGACATTCTTCAATCGCTATGGGATCATATTCTACTGCCTCAGGGTATTATTCTTCAGCCATAGGAAGAAGCACGAAAGCGCAATCAGTTAGTTCCACAGCACTTGGTCAGTTTAATGTTGGAGGAGGAGATGCAGTAAGCTGGGTCGTTACAGATCCCTTATTTGAAATTGGAAATGGTTCTAGTAATGCATTAAGAACAAACGCTTTAACGGTTTTAAAAAACGGAACGATTACCGCTCCTAGTTTTGATTTATCCGAAATAACAGATCCCAAAGCATTAATTACTAAAGAGTATGCAGATACCAAATTAGTAGCTACTGGTCTTGAAGCCATTGATGAAGGCAATGGCACAGGTTGGAGATTGAAGGGACGAGACTCTAATAACTATGGAGATATTGGTGTAAATGCAGTAGATATAAGTGGTAATTATTCTCCAAGCACAACTATAGGTGCTACTGGAAATTATTCCATGGCTATGGGAAGAGGAACGACAGCTTCAGGAGATTCTTCCTTAGCCATGGGGCAACTTACAATAGCATCTGGGTTGCTTTCTACAGCTTTGGGACAGTCTACTGAAGCATCAGGGTATTCTGCTATAGCTATGGGGCGTTATACGTATGCATCAGGATATTATTCTACATCGATGGGAAAAAACACTAGAGCATCAAGTTTAGCCTCTTTAGCTATTGGTAGGTATAATGTAGGTGGAGGTACTGCTACTTCTTGGGTTGAAACAGACCGTCTTTTCGAAGTTGGTATTGGTACAAGCTCAGCAAATAAAACAAATGCTTTTACTATTTTAAAAAACGGTAAAGTTGGTATAGGAACTGCTACTCCATCTTCAAGATTCCAAATAACCAATGGATCTGATGCTAGTTATACTAACAATTCAGGATATATGGTTATAGGTGAAGTAACAGGAACTAACATTGTTTTTGACCAAAATGAGATAATAGCAAGAAATAATGGAGTTGCCTCACCGCTTTTTTTACAACAGGATGGTGGCGATGTTAGAGTCGGAGGTGTCGTAGTGCATAGTAGCGATAGGCGTTTGAAAAAAGATATTACGCCTTTACCTTACGGTTTAGAAACCATTTTAGAATTAAATCCTGTAGAATACTATTGGAAAAACAGAGAACAAGACCATAAATCACTTGGTTTAATTGCTCAAGAGGTACAACCTATACTTAAAAACATAGTGCACACTGCTGATGATGAGGATAAAACGTTAAGCGTTAGCTATACGGAGTTAATTCCTGTTTTAATTAAAGCCATACAAGAACAACAAGCGATTATTACTTTGCAACGCGCCGCATTAAATACAGAGAAATCGATTAATGCTAAACAAAGCGCACAGTTGGAAGCGCTTTTAAACCGCGTAGAAAGTATTGAGAAATTTAGTGCTTTAAAATCGCAATAGTGTTAAAAATCAATTCATAAAAACATTGAAAAGAATGGACAAGGTTATATCTAATACAATATGACTAACGTGATTAAAAGTAAAATCTTAAGGAAACTATACGATAGCAAGGCTTTAATAAGTAATAAAATAGACAATGTTACATACGTTACAACATTTGTTACAATAGTAATATCTATTTGCTCCTATAGAATATAATTTTGAAAAAACATACAATTAAAAAAATGATTTAGTAAAAATAAAACTTTATCTCATGCATATGGAGAGCTTATAATCCATTTTAAAATATACATATTATGAAAACTATAATTACCATTTTCAGTATTGTTATTAGTATAGCTGTACAATCACAATCCATAGAAAAATTCAGTATCGATTCTGGTGGTGCATCCGTAACCGCAGGAGGCATTCAAATGCTCTATACTATAGGAGAGATTAATGTACAAGAATTAAGTGCTGGAGGTATTTCGGTATCTGAAGGCTTTATTAATCCTATGAGTTTAATGATAAAACTAGATCCTAAAATATTTTTGGAAGGTCCTTATAATGCTGGTGTTATGAATGATGATTTGCGTAGTACCGATAATATTCCAACAACAAGTCCTTATGCAGATAATGCCACATGTAATGCTATGGTTTTTGATACCACAGGCAATAATGCCATAATCGATTGGGTATGGATCGAAATACGCGATAGCAATGACGGTTCAACAGTAATAGCAGAAACCTCAGCACTTTTACAAGCCGATGGTGATGTGGTTGCTACTGATGGTACTTCGGTAGTAAATATCAATGTTGCACCAGGAAGTTACTATGTCATGGTTAGTCATCGTAATCATTTAGGAGTGCTTACCGAGAATCCTATAAGCCTATCAGGAAGTACAATAGTCTTAAACCTTACTAATAATAGTGTCTTAGTAACAGGTGGTACCAACGGTATAGCTAACATGGGAGATGGTAATTATGCACTTTTTTCTGGTGATTTTGATGGAAATGGCCAAATACAAAACACGGATAAAAATGGAGTCGTGCCGTTACGAGGGTTGACAGGCTATTATAACGCCGATTTAGATATGAATAGTGAAGTACAGAATACAGATATCAATATATCACTAATACCCAATTTAGGAAAAGGTGAACAATTTGCAAGAAGCCTACTTTTTGCAAAACGAAATGCAGAAAATTTAAACAAAAAATAACCTATAAATTTATCATTATGAAAAACAATTACAAAACAATTTTAAACAGTGTTATATTAAGCATGGCAATGCTACTAAGTCTTAATGCTTTTGCGCAAGACATTCATTTTACCTTTGCGGATGCTGCTATTACTAGCGAAGGAGGTACTGATTTTTACGAAGTGGATGTACTCATACAGACTATTAACGATACGGGGAGTTTTAAGTTAGGTTCAGGGCAGTTATATTTTACATATAATACGGCAGCATTTGGAGAAAATGTATCTGCAAATAATAAAATAGAATTTACTTATCCAGATGACTATATCTGTGGTCAAGGTATTGATGCCACAGACGCTGCAAAAATATACAATCAATTCACGGTTAATGACAATACTGACTTTAGAGTTTCTTGGGCTTTTTCTCAAGCTTTTGATGCCTCTACGTTCACAGGAGATAATGTAACAGAAATACCAACAAAACTCTTTCACATGAAAATTGAGTTTACAGATAGTAATGAAGACCCTATGGTATTATTTGAAGAAGGACCAATTTATCTCGATCAATTTTTTACTGCCTGTGGTGATAATATACCAACAGGAAACCCATTTGCTGCACCAGATTGCGATAATTTTATATTTACACAATTACCTAATGACACTTTTGATAGTAGTCAAGCGACTTTATCTATTGCGGATATTAATTTAGAGGGATCAAAAATCTCTATTTATCCAAATCCAGCAACAGACAAAGTTAATATTGTATCAAATACCCCAATAGATAGTATTGAAGTTTATAACATCTTAGGCAAACAAGTGCAAGTATTAAAAGGTGCTGATGAGGTTAATGTTTCTAAGTTAGAATCTGGAATCTATTTATTTAAAATCCAAATTGGAAACCAAGTTGAAACCAAAAAAATAGTTGTTAAATAAACGCCTATTAAATTAATATTCTACATATTCAACAATCTCCAAACCATAACCAATCATACCAACACGTTTGGTTTGGAGGCTGTTTGATAATAGTTTAAGCTTGCTAATTTTAAGGTCGTGAAGTATTTGAGCTCCAATACCAAAATCTTTAGTATCCATACCTAAGCTAGGTGCTTTTACTAATTCTCCTTCGATTTGATTATCTTTTAAAATAGACAGACGATTTAATAAATTCATTGATTCTGCTTGCTGGTTAATAAAAATAACAGCTCCTTTTCCTTCGGTATTGATCGCATTAAACATATTGTCTAATTTCTGATCTGCATTATTGGTTAACGTTCCAAGGATATCATTATTGACTAAAGACACATTAACTCGTGCTAAAACGGATTCGTCTTTAGACCAGCTACCTTTGGTTAAAGCAATATGAATTTGATTATTAGTCGTTTGTTGGTAAGCTCTCAGTCTAAATTTACCAAAACGTGTTTCAATATTGAAGTCTTCTTTCTTTTCAATTAAAGAATCGTGCTCCATACGGTAGGCTACAAGGTCTTCAATTGAGATGATTTTTAAATTAAATTTCTCTGCAACTTTTAATAATTGAGGAAGTCTTGCCATAGTGCCATCCTCATTTAAAATTTCAACTAAAATACCGGCTGGTTGAAATCCTGCCAAACGCGCTAAGTCAACAGCTGCTTCCGTGTGTCCTGTACGTCTCAAAACGCCACCATTCTTAGCTTTTAGAGGAAATATATGTCCCGGACGCCCTAAATCGTGCGGTTTTGTATCCTTACCAACTAAAGCTTTTATGGTTTTGGCTCTGTCATGAACTGAAATACCTGTTGTACATCCTTGTCCAATTAAATCAACAGAAACTGTAAACTGTGTATGATGCAGAACGGTATTGTTTTGTACCATCATTGATAAATCGAGTTCTTCACAGCGGTCTTCAGTTAGAGGTGCACATATGAGGCCTCTACCATGTTTTGCCATAAAATTTATCATTTCAGGAGTCACCGCTTCCGATGCTGCAATAAAATCACCTTCATTTTCACGATTTTCATCGTCAACAACAATGATAACCTTACCTTGTTTTATGTCTTCTATTGCTTCTTCAATAGTATTTAGACTGGTTTGTGTATTCTTGGTTTTTGTTGTTATCATGGTGCTTTTTTTTAGACGCTGCAAAGATACGTTTATTTTATATTTTGAAGACAGCTGAAGTAGAAGTCTTGAGAAATTCTACTCCTTACAATAATATATTTTAGTGGATATATTGGAAGGGTTAGTATGAGAATTAACGGATTAATTTGCTTTCCTTTTTGATTAATAGTTTTATAGAATTTTGAATATATAAAGGCATTAACAATTACATAAATTACAAAAAATAGAGATCCAATTAGGGCTATACTTAATGCCGAATCTGCAAGTTGCGGAAGCTTATTGTTTTTAAATACAAAATGTAATACTAATAGTATAGCACCAATACAATAACCTATCAATGCTGTTTTTGAATAAGCGTTGTAGTTTTTGAGTAAGGCTTTAGCTTTAATTAGATTATTTGGTATTTCTAAACCTTCAGACTTTAAACCTTCTAGTGAAATGTTACGATTTAATAAATTATGAAGCGCAATCTCTTTTGGTTTTTTATCTAAATCGAAATCGTCTTGTTTCTTTATAATACTAATCAATTCTTCAATTGAGTATTTTGAATAAAAATTATAGACTTTAGTATCACTTTCAGAAAGTTGAAGCTTTTGTTTTGAATTGAATAATCGTTTTAATGGCACAATAATAGCATCAAACTGAAATACACCTTTATCGTTCGTAGCACGTGTGGTTAGATAAATACTTAACGGTAGCATTACGGCTGTAGAAAGCCATGAACCAATAACGGGACTAAAACTACCTTTCTCTGCACTGTTTTTTGCGAAAATACCAAAGAAATGATAGGTTAGAAATAGGACTATGGCAATAACCATTGGTAAGCCAAGGCCACCTTTTCTTATTAAAGCACCAAGTGGTGCACCAACGAAAAAGAGAATAATACAAGCAAAGGCTAAAACAAATTTATCCTGCAATACAATAATGTGCTTGTTTAATAAAACTTGTTTTTTTTCTAAATTTTTTCTATTTGAGTCTAGAATTTGCCTTGTACTATTGGCTGAATTTACTGCTAAATTTAGAATCTGAATTTTTTGTGGGGTCTTATAAAAATCTAAAAGGTTTTTAGTTTTAAAAATTGAATCTTTTAAAATCGTATCTCTTGTTTTACTCGTATCAATATTGATATTTAATGAGGCATAAGTACTTCTATTAAACAGCGTATTTGATAAATTTTTATAATCCGTTTTACGTTTTTGTTGTAAGGTGTCAATGACTTTATTGAGTTGACTTACATTTAGCATGTTGTAGCGGTCGGAATGACTCTTTTCGTCTAAGTCTTCAGAATTTAATATTTCTAAATCTACATTAGTAATGTAATTATCAAAATAGCTTTTAACATGGGGTTTCTTAAGATTCTTACGAACATCTTTACTTATAATTTCTTCGTAATAATTTCCATTAATCAGTTCGAGTTGAAGAATGTTAGAATCTGGACTGCTTTTAAGTTCTCCCTTTTCTGAAATGATAACTTTATAATTACCTCTTCGTGTGCCACTTTTTTCATGAATAACAACACCTTCTAAAAACTGACCACGATCTCCTGTTTTTTTGTCGACCTTAATATTAAGATTACCAATTTCATTAAACTGACCTTCTGCAATTGCAAGGGCCGGTTTCATTTTGGCGATATTACGTCTTAAGTTGTAAAAATTATATTCACCCCAAGGAATAACGTTGTTGGCAAAAAAGAAGCAACCAATTCCAAGAGCAACAATAAATACGCTTAAACTACGCATGGCCCGTTGCAATGAAATCCCCGTTGATTTCATGGCAGCAAACTCATAGTTTTCTGCAAAATTTCCAAAAACCATTATAGAAGATAATAAAATGGTTAAGGGCACTACCAAAGGAATTAACTTTGGCATGTAATACAAAATAAATTTTGCCGTCACCATGACATCTAAATCTTTACCAGCAAGTTCAGCAATGTATAGCCAAACCCCTTGTAAAATGAAGATGAACATGAATATAATAAAGACGCTAAAAAACGTCCTTAAGAATGTGATAAGTATGTACCTATCTAATATTTTCACAAAAATAAAGTTTAGCCTTAATCTATTTTATTGATAAAGTAATCGTCGTATTTACTTTTGTCAAATGTAAATAAGGTTTTTGATATAGGTTGGTCGGTTTTAAAAGAATTAACAGTTAATGTTGTTTTTGTTCCGTTTTTACCAACTTCAATCAAATTATAGATATGTTTTGTCGTAGCATCAATGCCTAATAAGACATGCTTTATTTCAGAATTGGTATCTATTGGACTCAATTTAATGTACTGAATTTTTCTTCCTTTTATGGTCTGAATGATGTCCATTTTATAGGCATACCCATCTTCATAAAATGATAACATTTTACTTGGCGTAATAGTGCTTTCGTCATCGGTGTTATCTGAAGAAATAGTTACTTCTTCGTCTTCAGGGCTAATTGTGTATAATGTTTTTCCGTCGAATATTCTAGTTATACCTAGGATGTTAAGTTTGTACTTTTCATCTTCAATGACCACATCACCACGGGTTTCTTGCTTAATATTTTCGCTAATATTATTTAATTCATATTTAAAATCTAAACTAATATTTTTATAGCTTTTAATTTTTGTGCTAACTTCGTTTAACATGGTTTCTGCTTTAGTGTCATTTTGCGCAAAAGCACTAAAACCAATAGCAATACATGCAATAATAATTAATTTTTTCATTCGTATTTGTTTCTGTTTTTTTGAATATTATAAAATGATATTTTTGTTAACTACTAAAATTTTAATTTATTGTTGTTCATTTTCTAACAACTGATCTAAAGCCACTAAATCTGGCACTAATACTTGACGGGCCTTACTGCCTTCAAAATTACCAACAATACCAGCAGCTTCTAATTGATCAATAATTCGACCAGCTCTATTATATCCTAATTTTAATTTACGTTGTAATAAAGAAGCAGAACCTTGTTGTGCTGTTACAATAAGTTCAGCGGCTTCTCTAAATAATTTATCTCTATCGGATATATCTATATCAAGATTTGTGCCACCTTCTTCACCAACATATTCTGGTAATAAATGGGCTTCTGGATATGCTTTCTGAGAGCCAATAAATTCTGTTATTTTTTCAACCTCAGGTGTGTCAACAAAGGCGCATTGAATTCGAATCAATTCGTTTCCTTGTGTATAAAGCATATCTCCACGACCAATTAATTGATCGGCTCCTGAGCCATCTAAAATAGTACGCGAATCTATTTTACTTGTTACTCTAAATGCGATACGTGCAGGGAAATTGGCTTTAATAATACCTGTAATTACGTTTACAGAAGGACGTTGCGTGGCTACAATTAAATGTATTCCAATAGCACGTGCTAATTGCGCTAGTCTAGCAATAGGGGTTTCTACTTCTTTACCAGCCGTCATAATTAAATCGGCAAACTCATCCACAACTAAAACAATGTACGGTAAAAAGGCGTGACCGTCATTTGGGTTCAGTTTCCGAGCTTTAAATTTCGTATTGTACTCTGCAATATTTCTACAAAATGCATTTTTAAGCATTTCATAGCGGTTGTCCATTTCAATACAAAGCGAATTCAAGGTGTTGATAACCTTAGTGTTGTCGGTAATAATAGCATCTTCACTATCGGGAAGTTTTGCTAAATAATGACGTTCTATTTTGTTGAAAAGCGTTAACTCTACTTTTTTAGGATCAACAAGAACAAATTTAACTTCTGCAGGATGTTTTTTATATAATAAAGAGGTTAGTACCGCATTTAAACCTACGGATTTACCTTGTCCTGTGGCACCTGCCATTAATAAGTGTGGCATTTTAGCTAAATCCACAACAAAGGTTTCGTTACTAATGGTTTTTCCAAAGGCAATCGGTAGATGCATTTCAGATTTTTGAAATTTCTGAGAGGCAATAACAGAACGCATCGATACAATAGTTGAATTCTTATTGGGTACCTCAATGCCAATCGTTCCTTTACCTGGAATAGGTGCAATAATACGAATACCTAACGCTGAAAGCGATAAGGCTATGTCATCTTCTAAATTCTTAATTTTTGAAATTCGGATCCCTGCATCTGGGACAATTTCATAAAGGGTAACGGTTGGTCCTATAGTCGCTTTAATACTCGCAATCCCAATCTTGTAATTGTTTAAGGTTTCAACAATTCTATTTTTATTTTCTTCTAGCTCTTCTTGGTCAATAGAAATACCTTCGTTATCGTATTTTTTTAATAAGTCTAAGGTTGGGAATTGAAATTTTCCTAATTCAAGAGTAGGGTCAAATTGACCAAAATCTTCTACGAGTTTATCGGCTAAATTATCGGATTCTGATTTTTCTTCTTCAACAGTTTCGACTTCCATTTTTAACTCAGGAACATCAATCGTCTCTTCATTAGGTTTTTCAGTCACTTCCATTTGTAACACTTCAACTTTAGAATCCTTTTCAATTTCAGGTTCTGGTTTAGAGTGATTAGTAATGGTCGGTTCTGCCTTTTTTAAAGGAATGTCTAAAGCTGATTTAATGGCTTCAGCTTCTTCGGTTAAACTATTGTCAAAAACAGCTGTTGGCTTGGTTGTGGTTTTTTCAGATTGTAAATCTTCTTTTATAGACGTTTTTGCACGTTTAAAACTATTAACAATGGATTCGCCTGTAACTTTAAATCGAATTGCTAAATAGATGATTAACCCAAAAAGCAATAAAAGTATGGTGCCTACTTTACCAATATAATCTTGAATAAATAGGTTCATTTCAAAACCAATTGTACCTCCTAAAATATCATATTTGTGGGTAAAGAATCCAAAAAGTATAGAAAGCCAAATCACAATGAGTGTTCCCCAAATCCAGTGTTTTCTTAATTTTGACTTCTTTAAATTTAAAGCGACATATATACCTGAAAGAAATAATAAACCAGCAAATATAAAGGATGGTAAACCAAACCCTTTGGTAATAAAAAATTCGCTAACCCAAGCACCAAGTTGACTCGCCCAATTTTTGTATTCAACAGAGCGTTCTGGGAAATTATGAAGTGCACTTTGATCTTCCTTACCCGTAAAAACAAAGGATAAGAATGAAATAAAGAGTAATACCCCTATAATAATAAGAAAACTACCAACAATCAGTTTTTGTTGACTCGATAACTTAAGTGAAGGTTTTTTTAACTTAGTCTTCGCTTTCGCTTTCGGTGCCGCTTTAGTGGTGGTTTTCTTTTTTGTTGTTGTTTTTGCCATGCTTGCTTTCTGAGTATTTCAGAAGTCTATTTATTTAATTGTAATTTTTTGCTTTTTGAGAAATGCCATTTACATAATCGTTTATAACATTTAAATCCTTTGCGATTTCAAAACCCTTAAAATCTGTAATATCTGCAATTGTAATATTTGAATTATAATAGTTCAAATAGTGATTTGCAAGTGGTAAATAGGACCAATGCCATTTTTCAAGATTATAACCTGTTCTACCATTGTCTTTACTAGTGTAAACTTGATAAAATCCAAAATCATTAGCATTTGCACTTAGCCAATCATAGATGGCTTTTCCTTTTCCAGTGCTAAAATACGAATTACTTAAACTATTTAAGTCTAAATCGGTTCCCCAATGATGACGTGATGTACTTGGCATAGAACTGTATTCTAGTATTTTTTGAGCGCGTTGTAAAGGTTTGAGATTAGAATAAGCATTCCATTTACGTTCCCATATGGCTTTTTGTTCAACAAAATTTCGAGTTCCAGATACGATCTGTAACGTAATACCGTTTTGCTTAGCTGCTTCATTCATGTCTAAAAAAGCTTTATAGACTGCTTTATTAAGGTAAATGGTTTTTGCTGAATGTTCAGGGTTCACTTTAGTGAACATAGTGTCTGTTTTATAATCAAACTTACCTAATACAAGAGCCTTATTAATGTCTTTAAAAGGAGCTTTGATTGTTTTTAACGTATCAATTTTAGCGGTATCAATTTTAGTGGTATCAATTTTAGTGGTATCAATTTCGGTAGAACTTATTTTTTTATCGTTTGCATTGCAACTTAAAAGAACCAATATAATAGAAAACGTTGTTAATAATGATTTCATTGTAATACTCAAAAGTTGTGGTTAAAATTAAAAGGAACAAAAATACAAATATGAAACGTTTCTCTTTGCCATTTTGGTATGGAAACACGAATTAAATTTAAGCTTTTTAAAACTTATTAGAACTCCTTTTGTTGCTTTAAATAAGTTTTGGAAGATAGATAATACCAGCAATTATCACTGCTGTGATGGATGCCATAAAAACTGCACCAGCAGCAACATCTTTTATTAATCCGATTTTTTTATGATAGTCTGGATGTATAAAGTCTGCAATTGCTTCAATGGCTGTGTTTATGCCTTCAACACTCATGACTAAGCCAATCATTATGACTTGAGCAATCCATTCTGTTTTTGAAATATTAAAATAGAAGCCAGCAATAGTTACAACTAATGCAATGCATAATTGAACTTTGATACTGGCTTCAGTTCTAATAAGTATAAGCATGCCTTTAAAAGCAAAGCCTATACTTTTTATTCTATTAATTAAAAATGATTCTTTTTTTAGCATTCGGTAATTATGCTAAACTAGCTAATGCGCTGTCGTAGTTGGGCTCATCTTTAATTTCGGCAACTTGTTCTGTGTGCAGAACCGTACCATCAGTGTCAATAACAACAATACAGCGAGATAATAAAGGCACTAAAGGTCCTGTTTTAAAAGTGATACCGTAATCGTTTCCAAAATCTCCGGTTTTAAAATCTGAAAGACTTTCTACGTTATCTAAACCTTCGGCTCCACAAAAACGAGCTAAAGCAAATGGTAAATCTTTAGAAATACATAATACTTTTGTATTGTCTAATGTGCTTGCTTTTTCATTAAACGTTCTAACCGATTGCGCACAAGTACCGGTGTCTACACTCGGAAAAATGTTTAATACTAAACGACTGCCTTTGTAGTCTGCATTAGATTTTGCTGATAAGTCTGTTGCTGTAAGTGTGAAATCTGGTGCTTTTGTACCAACCTTTGGTAATTCACCTGTAGTTTCTATTGGGTTTCCACCTAATGTTATATTTGCCATGGTTTGTTTTTTTATGTTTGTTAAAAATACCAACTTTTATGCGCATTACCCTTAAATAAAGAATAATATTTAGAATTATTCTTGGCGTTGCTGTTACTTTGGTTGTGTTATTTAAGGTATGAAATTAATATTATAGATTTAGCGGGTTATAGATATATAAAAGCCCTTAATCCATATGGCTTAAGGGCTTTTGTTTTGATAATTATAAATTGTTATCGCAATTCAGCACCAAGCTTACTTTCAAAATTAGATTGTAATTTGGACATGATTTTATCAATCTGTTTATCGTTTAGCGTTTTGTTTTCGTCTTGAAATATAAAGCTCACCGCATAACTCTTTTTACCATGAGGTAAATTTTTGCCTTCGTAAACGTCAAATAAATTCACGTTTTTAAGCAAATGTTTTTCGGTTTGTTTGGCTATAGTGTGAATATCTTCAAAAGTTACTTTGTTATCTAATAACAGTGCAAAATCGCGTCGTATTGAAGGGTATTTTGAAATAGGACTAAACTTAATTTTATTGTGTTTAGCCATTTCAATAACATTATCCCAGTTAAAATCAGCGAACAATACATTCTGAGAAATACCAAAGTGTTTTAAAACTGATTTTTTAACCAAGCCAAAGTCAACCATTTTTTTATTTCCTATAGAAAAGCTCATGCCTTCACTGAAAACATCAGAATTATTAGGTGTGGATTTTAAGCGTGTTAAGCCTAAACGTTGTAAAACCACTTCAATGGTGCCTTTTAAATAAAAGAAATCACTAGGGGTTGCAGAACTATTCCAACGTTCTTCTGTTTTGTTTCCTGTTACAAAAAGAGATAAGTGTTTGTGTTCTTCGCGGGCTTCAGTGTATTGATGGTAGGTTTTACCATATTCAAACAACTTTAAGTCGTCACGTTTTCTATTAATATTATGGGCTACCGCTTCTAATCCTGAAAACAGTAATGACTGTCGCAGAACTTCTAAATCATTACTTAGCGGATTAAGCATTGTTACATTATGCTCAGCTTTTAAATCTTCAGTTAACTCTACATATTTTGGCGTGGTTAATGAATTCGCCATAATTTCAAAGAAACCTTGAGATGCTAACTGATTTCCAATAATATTTTGAAGTTTATAATCTTCAAAACGTGATGAGTTAGAAATAGAAGCATTTAACTTCGTTGTTGTTGCGATATTATTATAACCGTATACTCTAAGGATTTCTTCAATGATATCAGCTTCACGCTGTACATCATTTCTATAAGCTGGTACAGTTAAGCCTAAACCAGCTTCAGTAACATTATTGACTTTAATTTCTAAAGACGATAAAATGCTTTTTATTGTTTCTTCAGGAATGGTCTCACCAATTAATTTTTTAGCATTGTCAAAACTCAACCTTACTTCAAAATCTTTTATTTTCTTTGGGTAAGTATCTACAATATCACTTGTGATTTCTCCACCAGCAATTTCTAAGATTAGTAGAGCTGCTCGTTTTAAAGCATATTCCGTAAGGTTAGGATCGATACCACGTTCAAATCTAAAAGAAGAATCTGTATTTAGTCCATGACGTTTTGCTGTTTTACGCACGCTTACAGGATTAAAATAAGCACTTTCCAAGAATATACGAGAAGTGTGTTCTGAAACGCCAGAATCAAGGCCTCCAAAAACACCAGCAATACACATTGGTTTTTTTGCATCGCAAATCATTAAATCATCTTCGTGCAATTCGCGTTCAATACCATCTAAAGTTGTAAATTTTGTGCCAGCTTCACAGGTTTTAACTTCTATTTTATTGCCAGAAATTCTATCTCCATCAAAAGCGTGTAAAGGTTGTCCTAGTTCGTGTAAGACGTAATTAGTAATATCTACAATATTATTAATAGGAGATAAACCTATGGATTTTAAACGGTTTTGCAACCAAGCAGGAGAGGCTTCAACTTTAACCCCAGAAATAGTAACACCACAATAACGTGGAGCTTTTTCATAGTCTTGTACATCGACATCTACTTTGTAAGCTCTAGCATCAACGTGATAAGAACTTACAGAAGGAGTAATGAGTTCTAATGAGATTTCTTTTTGTAATAAACCGGCTTTTAAATCGCGCGCTACACCATAATGGCTCATGGCATCTGCTCTGTTAGGGGTTAAGCCTATTTCAAAAACCTCGTCATTTTCTACCTTAAAAAGCTCTGCAGCTAGTGTACCAACTTTTACATCGGCATCTAAAACCATAATGCCATCATGCGATTCTCCAAGTCCTAGTTCGTCCTCGGCGCAAATCATACCATAACTTTCTTCACCTCTAATCTTTCCTTTTTTAATGGTCCACGCTTCACCTTCTTCAGTGTAAAGTGTTGTGCCAATGGTTGCCACGGGTACTTTTTGTCCGGCTGCAACATTAGGAGCGCCACAAACGATTTGTACCGGAGCATCGGCACCAATATTTACCGTTGTTACCTTTAATCGGTCAGCGTTTGGGTGTTGTACGCAAGTTAAAACCTCACCAACAACAATACCTTTTAACCCACCTTTTACAGATTCGTATGTGTCAATGCCTTCTATTTCTAAGCCAAGATCCGTAAGTAATTCGCCTGTTTTTTCAGCGTCCCAATCGGTCTTTATAAACTGTTTAAGCCAGTTGTATGAAATCTTCATAGTATCAATTTATTCAAGCTGCAAAGATAGTAATAGTTGATTTGTAATAAAATGTGAAAGGATAAAATTTAGAATTGATTTTAACATTGTATGTTTTTTGTTTTTACACGACTAAAAAAAACAATTTCAACGGTCGTGAGCGTTTGTATTCTGCTTGGTTTACGAAAAATGATGTAGCGCTTGTTGAAAACATCGCTTTTTGAAGTTTATATTGAAAAATCATTCCAAATGACGATTTTTAGCAATTAATTAGAATAGAACCGTATTATATGAAGAATAGTTTAAGCATTTTGGCCATCCTTATATTGGTTTCTTGTAAAACAGAAATTACACCTAAAACCCTGCAAAAAGGGATGTATAGAGCCGTTTTAGAAGTGCAAGATGAGCAGGAGTTACCTTTTAATTTTGAAGTAGAATCCGCTCGTGCTATCAAACTATTTAACGCGGAAGAAGTCATTGACGTTAATGAGATTACCTATAAGAATGATTCTGTTTTTATTAAATTACCTGTGTTTGAAGGTTATATTGCTGCAAAATTTGAAGGGTATAACCTTAAAGGTAGCTTTATTAAAGAAAGTTTAGATCGTGTTGTTCCGTTTTCTGCCACTTATAATGATGATAAGCGTTTTAAAATAAAATCGAAGCCATCTCAAAATAGTACTGGTATTTGGGAAACCGTTTTTAGTAAAGGCATTGTTGATGACGAATATATGGCCAAAGGGATTTTTAAACAAGAAGGGGGAAAAGTCACAGGAACCTTTAGAACTACAACAGGTGATTACCGTTATTTAGAAGGAGTAATGGATGGAGATATAATGAAGCTGTCTACGTTTGATGGAGCTCATGCCTTTTTATTTACAGCAACCGTTACCGATTCTACAATGGAAGGCTATTTTTATTCTGGTAACCACTGGAAAGAACCTTTTATAGCCAAACGCAATGCTACTTATGAATTGCCAAGTGCTAATAACCTTACGTTTGTAAAAGAAGGTTATGATGGTATTGATTTTCAGTTTCCAAACACTTCAGATGAGTTAATAGCTCTAAAAGATGATCGTTTTAAAGACAAAGTTGTGATTGTGCAAATTATGGGAACTTGGTGTCCTAATTGTTTAGATGAAAGTAAATATTACGCAGAATTCTATCAAGAGAATAAAGATGAAGGCATTGAAATTGTAGCTCTGGCGTTTGAATATGCTAAAACAAGAGAAGATGCTTTTAGTAGAATAGATCGTTTGCAAGAAAACGTAGGTATAGATTACCCTATCCTTTTGGCGCAATACGGAACTTCAGATAAAGCTAAAGCGCAAGAGAAACTACCGATGTTAAACCATGTGTTGTCGTATCCAACTTCAATTTTTATTGATAAATCAGGCAAGGTACGGAAGATTCATACCGGATTTAATGGTCCAGCAACGGGTGAAAAGTATGTTGAGTTTAAGGCTGAATTTGAAGGATTTGTTCGTAAATTGTTGAAGGAGTAGGGAGGTTCGCTTAACATTAATGATACCATGCCGTTTAAATGCCTTATTAACAATTTTAAAACACTAAAGGGGCAAATTTTATAAATGTTTGCTTTCAAACGATCTTGTAATCAATAGTTTTTTAGTTTTCAATAAGCGGTCACATATGATTATAATTTGTTCTCAGTATTAGGTCGATTAGTCCAATAGTTTTGTGAAAATGGAAACATAATACAGCTCAATTATAATTCTGAAAAATAAGTGTTTAATGTATATTTTGTATTAGCATCAATGGCTTTGCAAGTCATGCATCTGTGGGTAGAGTGGAAGTCTAAAATCTCAATTTTTGAAACAGATTGGTCTATGGCCTGTTCTTTACTTTTGTCTTGTTTGTTGCAAGCTGTGAGTATTAAACCAATGGTGAAGAGGGGTGAAATTTTTAGTATTTTACTCATTTTAGTTTGTTTTCGTGAATCTTAGTTGTCATTTTTAAATGATTTATGGGTTATAACAATAGGTTGAATACATATCCTGAAATGATGATGCAAAGCGTGACAACACCAAAAAAGATGGCTATTAGTTTTAGGGTCATTACTTTCTTTAAAAGCATGGCTTCGGGTAAGGATAAACCTACAACTCCCATCATAAAAGCGATTGCAGTGCCTAAAGGAATACCTTTAGCAACTAATACTTGAACGACAGGAAGTATGCCTGAGGCGTTAGAATACATAGGGACTGCAAAAATGGTAGCAATAGGTACCGCAAAAAGATTGTCTTTGTCCATGTATTGTTCAAAAAAGCCTTCAGGAATATAGCCGTGCATAAGGCCTCCAATGGCAATACCTACAATAACATAAGGTATAATGCCTTTAAGTATTTTTAGGACTTCGTTCCAAATGACAGGTAAGCGTTGTTTTAAGGTTTGTTTTTCGGCAATAAAGGTATCTTGATCTTTTTGAGCATTTGCTAAAAGGTCTTTTACCCAAGGGGTTAAGTGTCGCTCTAGTTTTAATTTTTGAAGAATAACACCTGAAACGGTTCCTAATAAAATACCGCTAATCACATAAATAATGGTGGTTTTTATTCCGAACAATCCAACAAAAAGTCCAATAGCAACTTCATTAACCAAAGGGGATGTAATTAAAAAAGCAAAGGTGACACCTAATGGGATTCCTCCACGTACAAAGCCTATAAATAACGGAACAGAAGAGCAAGAACAAAACGGTGTTACAACACCAAAAAAGCTTGCCATAAGATATTCTAAACCGTATAATTTATTTCTTGACAGGTAATTTTTAACTTTGTCGATAGGGAAATAACTATTCACAATTCCCATAAAAAAGATGATAACAAAAAGTAAAATCAGAATCTTTGTAGTGTCGTAAATAAAGAAGTTTAGGGCTTCAGCTAAATGTTGACCCTTATCTAAATTAAAAACATGATAGACCAACCAATCTGCAATATTTTGAACCCAGTTAAACATTTTCTTTAGTAATAATGGTTCCTGAGATGGTACTCGATAATTTTACAGTATTATAAATTGTGCCAAACTTTTCTATGTTTTTTTTAAGTAAGTCTGTATTTAATGTTTTGTCGTTGCTGTAAATAGTTAAACTATATTCAATATTATCCATCCGTGGTGGATGCTCTAATCGTGTTGCGTGCACTGTAATTGTAGCTTTGTTGTAGCTAAATTTCATCATTCCTGAAAAACGTTCTACGTTTTTTAATATACAAGCAGCAAATGAACTTAAAAATAGCTCTGCAGGATTGGGTAAGGTTTTGGTTGTTTTTGAGGTTGTACCAAAATCAATATAGGATTCTTTAATATGAACAATAGCGTCGTCGTTTGAAGTTGAAGACGCTTGGATTTGATAATTCATAAACATGAAATTTAATTAGTTTAAAAGTGCTATTACTTCCTCTTTTGAAGGTATTCTGCCTTTTACTGTGATAACATCATCGATGACCAATGCGGGTGTGCTCATAACGTTGTACGTCATGATTTCCATAATATCCTCAACTTTTTCAATGGAGGCATCAATATTGTTTTCTGAAACAACTTCTGAAACAACTCTTGTTAATGATTGGCATTTTGGACAACCTGTGCCTAGTATTTTAATTACTTTACTCATAATGTTTGAATTTGTTTATCGCCAATAGACGATTTGATTATTAAAAAAATATCAATCAAAAAATTGCTGAAATAGTGATTTTGCAATCTTCCAGTTATTTTGGTTAATACAGTATTTTATTTTTGGTGGTTTCAATTCTCCTTGAATTAAACCTGCGTTTTTTAATTCTTTAAGATGTTGAGAAATTGTAGATTGTGCTAAAGGAAATACCTCTACCAAGTCACTAGTAAAGCAACAAGATTGTCTTTCAAGATGTTTTAAAATGGCAATGCGTGTTGGGTGTCCTAAGGCCTTTGCAAATTTTGCTAAAGCCTCGGTATTTTCTTTGTATTCTATGGGGTCTAAATTTCTTTTCACCGGTTATGTGTTTTGCTTTAGGTCAGCTATGATTTTCTAATTAGTATTAGGTTGTTTTTTATTGTCTATCGTGAAATTACGATTGGTTTTTGAAATGAAATTTGACATTTATCACATTTGCTAAGTTTTTTTTGAGAGTATATGGAGCAAACTTTGTTTGTTTTAATATGCGCTAACATAAGTTGTATTCAAGTCAATAGACCATAATCCTTTATCCTAATTTTGTATTGAACCAAAAAAAACAAACGAATGTCTTTATTAACTATAATCTTATCTATTCTCTTGCCGCCATTGGCTGTGTTTATAAAACACGGTTTAGGAACCGAATTTTTAATTAGTATTTTGCTTACCCTAATAGGTTGGTTTCCAGGAGTGATTTATGCGTTTTATGTTAATAGTAAATAAAGAATAATCAAATTATGGAAAATATATTAGTAGCTGGTGCTAATGGAGCCACAGGAAAACAGGTTGTTGATCTTCTAAAAGCATCACAATATTTTAATCCAATTGCTATGGTGCGAAAAGAAGTGCAACAAAAGCAATTTGAGGACGATGGAGTAGAAACGGTGCTTGCAGATTTAACCAAAGATTTAACGCATACTGTAAATGGTGTGGATAAAGTGATTTTTGCTGCTGGTTCTGGTGGGAAAAATGTAATAGAAGTGGATCAGGAAGGCGCTAAACGCTTAATAGCGGTTGCTAAAATGGCGAATGTTAATAAATTTGTGATGCTGAGTTCAATGGGGGCAGATCAACCTGAAGCTTCAGAAGAATTACAAGCGTATTTAGAAGCTAAACAAAATGCAGACGACCACCTTAAAAACAGTGGGCTTAAATACAGCATTGTAAGACCAGGAACTTTAACTAATAACGAAGGTAAAGGAACTATAGAGCTAAAAGAAAAATTACATAAACGAGGTGAGATTAGTAGGGCAGATGTGGCACAAACCCTCGTTAAATCTTTAAATGATGATGCGCCATATAATACAACATTCGAAATTTTGGAAGGTAATACTATTATTGGTGAAGCTCTGAGCCAATTAAAACAATAGAAAAAAGGAAATTTACCCGTTGGGTAAATGGTTAGATAGCGCGAAAAGAGATACTTTTTTATAAAGTATCTCTTTTTATTTGTATTAAATATTGAGTAATGATCTTGTAAACGTGTTAGTTAGCTAATGTAGTTCCAGATATTGCGATATTTGCTCATTTGTCTGTAAGTGTTCAAAATAACTTTATGTTCAGGCGCAGCTAAGCTAGGATCTTGTTTTAGAATACTTTTAGCGTAATAGCGGGATTGCTCTAAAATATCCTTGTCTTTAACAATGTCTGCGATTCGTAAATTTAAAACACCACTTTGTTGCGTGCCCATAATATCACCAGGGCCACGCAGTTTTAAATCCACTTCAGCGATTTCAAAACCATCACTACTGCGAACCATGGTTTCTAGTCTAGTTTTACTATCCTGACTCAGTTTATGACTCGTCATTAAAATACAATAACTCTGTTCGGCACCACGACCAACACGACCACGTAATTGGTGCAATTGCGATAAGCCAAAACGTTCTGCACTTTCAATAATCATTACTGAAGCGTTTGGGACGTTTACACCAACTTCAATGACGGTTGTGGCTACCATTATTTGAGTTTCACCTTTAACAAAACGTTCCATTTCGTAATCTTTGTCGGCAGGTTTCATTTTACCATGCACAATCGAAATTTGATAATCTGGCATAGGAAATTCTCTAGAGACACTTTCGTAACCATCCATCAAATCCTTATAATCCATTTTTTCGCTCTCTTGAATTAAGGGGTAGACAATATAGATTTGTCTTCCTAAAGCGATTTCATCTTTCATGAATTTAAAAACTTTTAGGCGATTATTGTCGTAACGATGTACTGTTTTTATAGGTTTTCGACCTGCTGGTAATTCATCAATTACAGAGATGTCTAAGTCACCATATACAGACATGGCTAAGGTTCTCGGAATTGGAGTGGCGGTCATCACTAAAACGTTGGGAGGTAATTCGTTTTTATGCCATAACTTACTCCGTTGGGCGACTCCAAATCGATGCTGTTCATCTATAATCGCAAGGCCTAAATTTTTGAATTTCACCTTGTCTTCAAGCAGTGCATGTGTGCCAATTAAGATCTGTAAATTCCCATTTTCTAGATTTTCATGAATTATCTTTCTGTCTGAAGTTTTAGTTGAACCTGTTAATAATGAAACACTGATGTTTAATGGTTTACATAATTCACTTATTCCTTGGTAGTGTTGGGCTGACAAAATAGCAGTCGGAGCCATTAGACAACATTGAAAATCGTTGTCAAGTCCCATGAGCATTGACATAAAGGCTACGATAGTTTTACCAGAGCCTACATCTCCTTGTAAAAGCCGATTCATCTGTGCATTACTACCTAAATCGAGTCTGATTTCTTTTAAAACACGCTTCTGTGCATTGGTTAATTCAAAGGGTAAATGGTTTTTGTAAAAGGTGTTAAAATAGTCGCCAACTTTATCAAAGGAGAAGCCTTTGATTTTTGATTTGTGAATGAGATTTTTAATAATTAATTGCAGCTGAATGTAAAATAATTCTTCAAATTTTAATCGAAATTGAGCTCTTGCAAGAAGCTCTGGAGTCTTCGGAAAATGAATATTAAAAAGGGCCTCTGATTTTGGAATTAATTTTAATTCAGTCATCACTGAATCAGGCAAGGTTTCAATAAACCGACCGTTGGTTTCCAAAAACAATTGCTGCATAATTTTGGTAACGACTTTGTTTGTGATGCCTTTATTTGATAATTTTTCGGTTGATGGGTATATGGCTTGCATGGCAGAACGTAAGTTGCTCTCATGCTCAGATTTGAGTTCAATTTCGGGATGTGGCATGCTGTATTTGCCATTAAACCAATTGGTTTTTCCAAAAATTACATAGGGTTGACCTGTTTTTAGGTTGTCTCGTATCCATTTTTGACCTCTAAACCAAACGAGTTCCATTATTCCGCTGTCGTCTCTAAAGTTAGCAACTAGGCGTTTGCCTCGTTTTTGGGCCACTTCTTTAAATCCGGTTATGACACCAACGATTTGAACTTCAGCATTGTTACGCTGTAATTCATTTATTTTATAATATCTGGTACGATCTATATAACGATTAGGAAAAAGATTTATGAGGTCTTGATACGTTTGAATGCCTAATTCTGAGCGTAACAAATCCGCTCGGTTTGGGCCGACACCTTTGAGATAATCAATGGGAGTTTGTAAATTCACACTCATAAGAACGAAATTAAACTATTTCGTTATAAAGTAAAAGTTCAAAATGGCTCTTTGATTATTTTATTGAAAATAAATTAATGGTGTGAAAAGGTGCAAAGATTTTAATTTGATATGACAGGAAAATGTTTTCGTTAATAAGGTGCTTTATCTCAAAACGTTGTCAAATTTAATATTTGTAGTTTTAGTGATTTTCTTAACACTTTTTCTTACCAGTGGCACTCATTTGTATAGTGTTTTTAAAAACAAATTTTTGAGGAATTTTATGAGCTGCTAAATGTTTAGCACATTTTTGAAGTATGTTTTCTTTTATTTGGTCTTCATTATGGTTTGTGTTTAGTGTAATTGTGGCTTGTATGGCTTCGCCTAAAAGATTGTCGTCAAAACCAGAGATTGTACAGTCTATGACTTCAGGTATAGATAGAATTACTTCTTCAATTTCCTTAGGGCTTACTCTTTTGCCACGAACTTTTAGGATTTCTTTTTTTCGAGCGACGATGTAGATAAATCCGTCTTTGTCGGTTTTGGCCAAGTCGCCTGTGTGGAGCCAACCGTTTTTTATAGTTAAGTTTGTTGCTGTTTCGTCTTTGTAATACCCTAGCATGATGTTTTCACCACGCGCTAATAATTCGCCTTCTTCATTGGTTTTGGTAATTTCACCTTTTTCATTAACAATTTTTAATTCAACATTTGGAATGGCTTTTCCTATGGAGTCTGTTTTTGTTTTGATGAATTCTGGAGGTAAATAAGATAAGCGTGCGGTAGCTTCAGTTTGTCCGTACATGATGTAGAATTCCTTAGATGGGAATGCTGTGGTGAATTCATCAATAAAAACGGAATGTAGTTTTCCTCCTGCTTGTGTTGCGTATCGTAAACTTGGGAACGTTTCAGTTTTAAAGGATTGTGATTTTTTTAGTAGAATCTGAAAGTGGCTAGGTACTCCTGCAAAGCCAGTGCAGTTATAATTCTTTAAATCGTTGATAACGGTTCCTAAAAACATGAAATTATTATTTAAAACAATTGAACCTCCAACTCTTAAATGGGTGTGTAATAATGATAAGCCATAGCAATAATAAAATGGTAATACAACTTCCATAATATCTTTAGAGGTGAGCTTAAGATATTCAATAATAGAATTGGTGTTAGATATAATATTGTGATGACTAATCATAACTCCTTTTGGTTTTCCTGTGGAACCAGAAGTGAATATTATTTCTGCAATTGGGTTTAAATAATTTGTAGAGGTGGTTGTTGTATGTTTCTTGTTGCTAGTTAGTTGTGTGTGTTTTGTTTCGTCTACAAGATTAATCGTTGAAGAGCATTCTAATTTGCGTTGCGCAATTTTATCTACAAAAATAGTTTTGCATTCTGTGGTGTCAATAATGTAATCTAAATTGCTTTGTTCAACGGCAAAATCTATTGGAACACACGTGTTTCCTGATTTTAAAATGCCTAAATATGCGGTTATAAAGAAAGCAGAATTAGAGCTTATTAATAGAATGTTTTTGCCTTTTCCAATAGTTTCGTTTAAATAGGATGCAATATTTAGGCTATCGTTATATAATTTTTTAAAAGAGGCTGTTTCTTTTGTGCCTAATAAGAAATCTTTATCAAGATTTTTGGACGTTTCAAACAGATAATCAAAAACATTCATAAGAATAGGTTTTTAAAATATTGGTCGCATTCTTAAGTATTCTGTAGTCTTTTTTTTGCGCTCAAAGTTTTTATAGATGCTTTCGATCTCTTCTTTAGTTTTGTTCATCACTTTACTAACTTCTTCAGCTGAATAGTTGTTCTCCCAACCATACCACATGAGATCCATTTGTTCAAATGGCATTTGATAAAAGAAATCTTCTTGGGTTTGTTCTGCTGTATACGTATCTGTGGTCGGTGTTCTGTCTATAATTTCTTGAGGCACTCCCAAGTGTTTTGCTATTTGATAAACTTGGGTTTTGTATAAATGACCAATTGGCATTACATCAGCCGCTCCATCGCCATGTTTAACAAAGAAGCCTTGTTCTACTTCGTGTTTGTTTGGAGTGCCAATAACGGCATAATGCAGTCGTTCGGCATGATAATAAAGCATGCTCATTCGGCTACGTTGTTTAAAGTTTGTAGATGCTACAATTTGAAGGTATTCTCTAACGGGTAATAATTTACTTATCACTTCTCCATTTGGTTTTATAGCCGTTACAGAAAAGGCTGGTGGTAAATTAGAGGCTGCATCTTGCTTGATTTCAATTTTTGCTTTATCAACAGTTGGGTTAAAATCAGTAATAACTCTAGCGATAGCTTCATCTCTTCTTTGGTAACAGCCAAAACCACTTAAAGCTTGTGTGATATCCTCTACTAAGGTGTCAGTAACACCAAATTTTGCTGCTAATTTTTCGGCTAGTATTCTGCTGTCATCGCTAGAATCTTGTTCGGGTAACATGATTGCAGTCACCTTATTTGGTCCAAAAGCTTTAGCTGATAAGGCTAGGCAAACAGAAGAATCAATACCTCCGCTAATGCCAATAACAGCACCTCTACGTTGCAGTTTTTTTGCAACATCGGTTTTTAGTTTTTTTATGATGTCATTGCAAACGGTTTCAATATTTTCAATATGCAATAGGTCTTTAGAAAAAGGTTTGTTTGGTGTTTTCATAATTAATTTTATGTTACAGTTGGTGTGTCTATTATTGTTTTATTCAATACTACAAGTTCATGTTCTTGTAGTTTTGGAATGGACTTGTTAATAAATAGATCATATAATATTTGAGTTGATAAAACGGCTGTAATTGCCATATTATCAATTTCAGAGACCTGTTTGTTTTGTTTCATTTTATTTATGAGCTGGTTTACAAAGTCTGGATTAAAAATTCCATAACTTGTAATGTTTTCTTCGGATAACATGCTGCTTAAATAGGGCGGCATCTCTTCAGAAAAGAAAGTGCTTCTTATGGGGGCTCTATAGGCTTGTTTAGATCTGTTTAGTATAGATTCTGGGATTCTGCCTTTCATCATATATTTTAAAAGATATTTCTCATTTAAGCCTTTAAGTTTTAAGTCTGGATTTAGTGTCATACAAAACTCAATCACTCTGTGGTCTAAAAAAGGATAGCGACCTTCTATAGAGTTTGCCATTCCCATGCGGTCTCCTTGTGAAGACAATAGGTACTTAGACATGAAAAAGTTAATTTCAATCCACTGGGCTTTTGTAAGGTAGTCATAGCCGTTTAGTTGCTCTTTTAATTGGTCTTCAATTTTAGAAATTGGATGGTAATTAGAAATGACTTCTTGGTAGGGTTTGGATAAATAATTATTGATGCGAGAAGTGTTATTCCATCGCAATAAATGCGAATAAATAGGTGAGGACGTCTCGTTCAGTTTATATCCAAAAAAGAGTTTTAATATGTTGTTATTCGCTTTGCTAATTTGTGGAATATATGGATATAGTTTTTTTAGCAACAATGGACGATACTTAGATTGCGGATCTTTAGCCCAAAAGTGTTTAATCTTGGTTTCTTTAAAGATGTTATAACCTCCAAAAAGTTCATCTGCACCTTCTCCAGTAATCACCACTTTGATATTCTGAGCTCGTACGCTTTTAGCTAATAAATTCATTGGAGTAGGAGCTGTACGCAGTAGTGGGGCTTCTGCATGCCAAACGACCGCTTTAAAGCTATCTGAAATGTCTTTAGGACTGCAGGTGACACTAGAGTGTTGTGTCTCAAAATAATCTCTAGCAATGTTTTGATACGATGACTCGTCAAAATCTTTTTCAGTAAAACCAATCGAAAATGTGCGAAGGTTGTCTGGTGATATTTTCTTTATAAAGGCAGTCGTTATGCTAGAGTCTAAGCCGCCACTTAAATAGGCTGCAATAGGAACATCTGCTCTTAATCTTAATTTTACAGCATCTGTAAAAAGCGCTTCAAACGCATCTGCTGCTTCGTTTACTGTATTGAATTTATAAGCATTAGGCCTTGTGATGGGGAGCGTCCAATACGTCTTAATGGATTTTGAATGTGCATTAATGGTCATGTAGCTACCTGGAGGTAGTTCAGAGACGCCTTCAAAAATCGTGTCTGAAGATAATGACGTCCAAAACGTGAAATATTCTGATAATGTTTTTTCGGAAATCTTTGGGTGAAACTCAGGGAATTCTAAAAAGGATTTAATCTCTGAAGCAAATACAAAGGAGTCTCCAATTGTAGTGTAAAATAATGGTCTAATGCCTACTCGGTCTCTTGCTAAAAATAATTCTTGTTTAGTTTTATCCCAAATAGCAATAGCGAACTGGCCATTTAATTTATTAAGAAACTCTGGGCCATATTCTTCGTATAAATGCACAATAACTTCCGTGTCGCTTTGGGTTTTAAACGTATGATGCTTTGCTAATAATTCGTCTCTTAGTTCTATGTGGTTAAAGATTTCACCGTTAAAGACAATCCATAAATCGTCGTTAGCATTAGATAATGGCATTGTACCTGTGGCTAAGTCAATAATACTAAGACGCACGCTACCAAGACCAGCAGATTTAGATACGTAAATGCCGCTTTCGTCAGGACCTCTGTGCTTAATTCTAGTAAGCATTCGTCTTAGCGTGTTAGCTTTATCTTTTGTGTCTAAATTAAAATTAAAAAAGCCTGCTATTCCACACATATTTAAAGAATAAAAGTTCGAAATTACATTTTACTCTCAATGAAGGCTATAATGTTATTAATCGATTGAAAGTTTTCGACAACGAGTTCTTCATCACTAGTTGTTAAGTTGAATTCTTCTTGTAAAAATTCAATTAAAAATAATAAACCCATAGAGTCTAGGATACCTTCCTCAAAAATAAGAGTGTCATCTTTTATCTTTTCGATATCATCAAACGTAGATTGGATAATATAATTTTTTATTTTGGTTTTTATATCGGTTTCTATATGCATTATTAGGTTATTGTTATCTATAAATTGTTTAACGTATTTTGAATTTGTAATTCAAACATTTTGCTATTAAGAATCACAAACTTATTAATTGTCTTACAAGAATATCTATTGATGTATTGAAAGGTTTATTGTATAATTGTTCATAAATAGGGTGTTTAAACAGTTAAAAGTGTTGTATGTAATTGAAGCTTAATTGTTGTTTTGTTTTAGTGTTTCAAGGAATTTTTGTTTTTTATGTAATAAATTTTTAGATCGTTTTGTGAGTTTTTTTAACGGGTTTCCAGTATACAATGTCCATGAGCTCAAATTTGAGCTAACTAGAGATAAAGCCCCAACCGCAGCTCCTTCTCCAATAAGAACATTAGGAAGTATTGTGCATCCAGCTCCGATTATGGTGTGTTCTCCTAGTGATACCCTTCCTTTTTTCATGGATTTGTATGAATCCGGTATTGTAGGATTTGTTAATGAGTTACCTGAATAATCATCTGTTTTACTGTATATTTTTACACCTTGAGAGAGTCCACAAAAATCGTTAAGCTCTATACCATCAGATGCTAGTAAATGGCAATATGAAGCAATATGTACAAAAGATCCAATATTTAAATATCCAGTTCCAGGTGCTATGAGGGAGCAAAATGAATCTATGATAACATTATGGCCAATAGAGATATTGTGAATGCCAAAAATTAAACAATTTTTAGCGATTTTAACATTTTTTCCAAGGGATTTAAATCCAAGTGGTTCTAAATCACTATTGTCGTAATAACCAATTTCAAAAAGGTTTGTGGTCATTGGAAGTGTTTTAATTAAAATCTTGATATTTAATTGTATAAGAGAAATTTAACAACGTAAAGGTACGGATAAAATTAAAGAAAAACATGATTTTTGTCAGTTGGCAAATAAGGAATCTTTATAATAATTGAAATTAGTTTTAATATTAAAAAGAGGATTGTATTCTGAAGGCAATAAGTCTGCTTGGTTGAGATCAATGTTTTTGAGATGGTCGGGGTGCATTTGTACAATAACAATTAAAACTTTTGTTAATTCTGTTGAAAAAGGAAGTTCTGTTTTGTTATTTTGAGCCTAAATAGAAATCTTATATTTTTAGTGTATTTACGAGATTTCTCAATCGGACCTCATTCGAAAAGACAGAAAATCGTATTTTGGTCTTTATTCTCACTTAAATTTCATGATGAAGAAAATTGTAGTCGTTTTATGTATATTCATATTTAATTTATCTCTTGCTCAGCAGACGGATTATTTGGATTTTAAGAAAGCCAAAGTTTCTCTAGACGCTTTTGATGAAAATTTAAAAAAGGTTATTGGTAAGGTCGATTATGTGTTTGACGTACTGAAGCCCGTTGATTCTATATTTTTAGATTCGAAAAATATTCATGGTTATATCGTCTCGTTGAATGGTAACGATAATATTAATTATTATGTTGAGAATGATAAGTTTTGGTTGATTCATAAGCTTAGACCTTCTAAAGACAATGTTTTAAGTCTAACGTTTGAGGCTAATCCTAAAAAGGCATTGTATTTTCTTAATCGAGATAATGATACTCAAATCTGGACACAAGGTCAAGGTAAGTACACCAGTAATTGGTTACCAAGTTTAGACGATGTAAATGATAAAATTGAATATGATTTTTCAATTACATTCCGAAATGGTTATGAAGTTCTGGCTAACGGAAAACTAATAGATAAGCAGGTTGGAGATGCTGTAACAACCTGGAAATATGATATGAAACAACCAATGTCTAGCTATTTGGCAGCAATAGTAATTGGTAAATACAATAAAAAAACAGCGACTTCTAAAAGTGGTATTCCTTTAGAGTACTATTATTATGTAGAAGACTCTTTAAGAGTTGAGTCAACCTATCGTTATTCTAAACAACTATTCGATTTTTTAGAAGAAGAAATAGGGGTTCCTTATCCATGGAAAAACTATAAACAAGTGCCTGTGCACGATTTTTTATATGCAGGAATGGAAAATACAAGTCTTACGGTGTTTTCAGATGCTTTAGTTGTTGATGATATTGCTTTTAACGATAAAAACTATGTTGGTGTTAATGCGCACGAGTTAGCGCATCAATGGTTTGGTGATTTGGTAACGGCTAAATCTGGAGAGCATCATTGGTTGCAAGAAGGTTTTGCTACCTATTACGCACTTTTAGCAGAACGCGATGTTTTTGGCGATAATTATTTTCATTTTAAATTGCTTGAGTCCGTCCTAGAGCTAAGTAGGCAAGATCTTTCAGGGAAGGGTACATCACTTTTAGATCCAAAATCTAGTAGTTTAACGTTTTACCAACGTGGTGCTTGGGTCTTGCATGCGTTAAGAGATAAAGTGGGGGAAGTTGTTTTTAAGAAAGCGGTTGAAAATTACTTAAAAAAGTATCAATTTAGCACTGTTGAGACATCTGATTTTATTGTTCAAGTTGAAAATTTATATGGTCAATCCTTATCTCATTTCGTTAATTATTGGATAAAAAATAAAGCTTTCCCTTATGAAGCGGCGTTTTCTATATTGAAACGACAATCAACGTTTATTAATGAATACGCGATGGTCGATTGTGAAGCCAAATCGTCAAAATGTGCTGAGTATCTTAAATATTATGTGTCTGATGAGGCTAAAGTGAAAATTATTTCACAAGTACCAGAATTAGTAACGGCAGATACGTTTAAGAATAGCTTAAAGGTGCGTCAGGCTATAGCAGAACATGTGACTAAGATACCAGAGGATTTAAAAGGAGAATATGAGTCATTGCTAGATGATAAGTCTTATATTACTATTGAGAAAGCCTTGTATAATCTTTGGGTTAATTTTCCTTTAGAGCGTTCCAAGTATCTTTCTAAAACACGTGGTAAAATGGGTTTTAGCGATAAAGGCTTGCGAATGTTATGGATTATTTTGAATTTAAACACTCCTTATTACGAGGCAGATGGTAAGCAAGAATTGTTTAATGAGTTGGTAAGCTATACCGGAGAAGCGTACAATGCAGATGTAAGAATCAATGCGTTTAATTATTTGGATTTAATAAAATCTTGTAATGAAGCATGTCAATCTAATTTAGAATTGGCAAAATCACATCACAACTGGCGATTGGTTAAGTTTGCCAAACAATTATCAGAAAAACTAGAGAAAAAAGAAAATTAATGCGAGCATTGGTCATATCTGGTGGAGGAAGTAAAGGTGCATTTGCAGGAGGTGTGGCTCAATATCTCATTGAAAACAAAAAGCATAAATATGATTTGTTTATTGGAACTTCAACAGGTAGTTTGCTAGTGTCTCATTTGGGGTTAAACAACGTAGAAAAAATAAAGGCTGTTTATACGAATGTTAATGATAAAGCTATCTTTGATAGTTGCCCGTTTACAATAAAGAAGAAGAAAGGGGTTCAAACTATTGGGATTAATCATATTGAGGTGCTTCGGAATTTTATAAAAGGGCATAAAACATTTGGGACTAGTCTTAATTTGCGAAAACTAATTAAACAAACCTTAACATTAGAAGATTTTAAAGTTTTAAGAGGTAGTGGTGCTGATATTGTTGTTACGGTATCTAACTTGTCACTGAATCAAGTAGAATATAAATCTATTAGAGATTTTGACTATGAGGAGTTCTGCGAATGGATATGGATATCTTGCAATTACACACCATTTATGTCGTTAGCTAAGAAAAATGGTTGTGAATATGCGGATGGAGGTTTGGGGTCTATGGTCCCAATTGAAGAAGCTATTAAGCGCGGCGCTACAACGGTAGACGCTATTATTTTGCAAACAGAAGTGAGTCAGTTAAATAGGATGCCATCGACCAATGCTTTTTCTTTGTTGACTAACATGTTTGCATTTATGTTAGATAGGATTGAAAGTCAGAATATTAAAATCGGGAAGTTTGTAGCGTCTAATCACGATGCAATTATTAATTTTTACTATACTCCAACAGTATTAACTACCAATTCTTTAATTTTTGATAAGGTTAAAATGACAAAATGGTGGGAGAGTGGTTTTAATTATGCGAAGCATAAAAATGAAGCCTTAAGTCCTTTAGAAATAGAATAATTAATTATAAAATTTAAATCTTTAAATAAGACCAATACATACATGCGAGCATTAGTAATATCAGGAGGAGGAAGTAAAGGTGCATTTGCAGGAGGTGTTGCTCAGTATTTAATGGAGCGCGAAAAGCATAATTACGATATGTTTCTAGGAACTTCCACTGGAAGTCTTTTAGTGCCACATTTAGCGGTTAATGAAATTGGAAAGCTCTACGATATTTTTACAAATGTTCAGCAACATAACATTTTTAGTATTAGTCCTTTTGTGCAACGTAAAAAAGGTGATCGAGAATATGTTTCAATCGACTTTATTAATTCGCTTTGGCAATTTATTAGACGTAGAAGAACTTTTGGAGAAAGTAAAGCTTTGAGACGGCATATTAGAAAACACGTGACTTATGAGGAGTATCTGAAAATTAGAAAAGAAAAGCACGATGTTGTAGTAACCGTTACTAATTTATCGATGAACCGTGTGGAATATAAATCTATACAAGAGTGTTCTTACGAAGAGTTTTGCAATTGGATATGGATTTCTTGTAATTATATTCCGTTTATGTCCTTAGCAAAAGTGGATGGTTATGAATATGCCGATGGTGGTTTGGGGAGTGTAATTCCTATAAGAGAAGCCATAAGACGTGGTGCGACTGAAGTTGATGCTATTGTTTTGGAAGCTGAAACTTTAGGGAAGCAAAAAGTGCTAGGTAAAAATCCATTTTCCTTAATGATAAGTCTCTTTGGTCATTTATTAGATCAGGTAGAGCGGAATGATATTGTTATTGGGAAATTAGCGGCTAAACAAAATAATGTAAAACTAAATTTATATTATACTCCAACAAGTCTTACTGAAAACTCATTAATCTTTAGTAAGCGTCTCATGGAAAAATGGTGGATAGAAGGCTATGAGTATGCCGAAAAACGCCATGATAAGTAATAGTTTCTGTAGGCTTTAAGGACTAAAGATTCAATAGTTAGAACAGAATTCAGGTGAAATTAAATTACGATTATATTATTTTAGGAGCAGGTGCTTCGGGTTTAATGTTAGCATACAGAATGGCTCAAGATGCTTTTTTTGATGCAAAATCCATTTTGATAATCGATAAAACTAAAGCGAAAGGTAATGATCGGACTTGGTGCTACTGGGACAATGGTGCTGGAGAGTGGGACGATTTAGTATCTAAAATGTGGCCTAAAATTTTCTTTGGAAGTGATACTTTTTCTAATACAATTGCAATAACTCCATTTAATTATAAAATGATTAGAAGCGCATCGTTTTATAAGAAATTGTGGAAACGTATAGAGCAGAACTCTAATTTTACTTTTGTAGATGATGTTGTAGATGCTTTTGTAGAATTAAATGACGGTGTAGAGGTGTTAACTCAGAGAACAAGGTATAAAGGTTTAAAATTATTTAATAGTTTACCCAATCCTGAAGCTTATAATTTACAGAATGAATTTCCGCTGATACATCAACATTTTGTGGGTTGGTTTGTAAAAACAAAAACGGATACCTTTGATGCTACTGTAGCGACCTTTATGGATTTTACCGTGCCGCAAAATGGAAATACGCGTTTTATGTACATTCTGCCAATAGATAAAAAGACGGCTTTATTTGAATATACATTATTTTCTAAAGACTTATTAAAGCATTCTGAATATGAGTCTAGTATTGTGGATTATCTGAATACTAAAAATATAACCGAATACGAAATTGTTGAAAAGGAAAAAGGCAATATTCCTATGACGTCTTTTAAGTTTTTAAATTTAAATTCTAAGCATGTTTTAAATATTGGAACAGCAGGTGGATGGACAAAAGCTAGTACAGGTTATACCTTTAAAAACACATCTAAAAAAACAAAAGAAGTAGTAGCCTTTTTGAAACAAGATAGTGACTTATCTAAGTTTCACAAGAAAACAAAATACAGGTTTTATGATTTAATATTTTTAGATGTATTAGCTAATCATAACGAAGAAGGTGCGGCATTGTTTTCGTCGATGTTTAGAAAAGCAGATGTTAAAACTATTTTTAGATTTTTAGATGAAGAGTCATCAATTTTAGAAGATTTAAAAATCATTCTGTCGGTACCACCTAAGCGTTTTATTCAGGCATTTTTTAAGCGCCTTTTTTAAAACGTTGTAATACACATAATAGAGATACCTTTAAAGGAGTTGAATAGGTTACTCTAAACTAAAGATCTTGATAAACCAGACCTCTATGTGGTTTTAGGGAATCTCTAATTGGTTTCATTTCAGATTCATCTACAACTAAATAGGCTAAACTGTGCATGTCATTTATAGTTTCAACACCTGTAATGGTAATATCTAAGGTGTTAATTTTAATGTATTCTTTTAAATGTATGAGATGGTGTTCTGCCGTTTTTTGTCCGGCAGGTCCTCTAAAATCCCAAATCAATTTTAATTTTCGCATGGTTTAATTTCTTTTGTATTGGTTTAAATCTTGAGAGAGATTAATGTGAATGATAAACAGAGAAGCCTTGTTCAATAAATTTTTTAAAGTTGTCCATATAGGTTTCTGTTTGCTTTTTAAAAGCACTTGGTATTAAAAACAACATTAAACTCATCTTAAAACTTGTGGGTTGACATTCATTGGTTGAAATCCATTTGGTTGTATTGGGGCCTGTAGCTTCAAAATAATTCTCTTGAATGTTACGAATCCCTTGTGCAGTGTAATTAACATGAAATTTGTTAGGGAAATCTTGCATTGTAATCGTTTCAATGATTTCCATTTTACGTTTGCCAAAATTATAATTTAATCTTGTTTTAGCACCGAGTTGGTAGGGAATTCCTGAAATATGTTCAGCACTTTCTAGACCATTTTGCCAGTGCTTTAAATTATCAATAGAATTAAATTTTTTAATGACTTCTGAAATCGATTTCTCAATTAGTATTTCAGTAGTGTATTGCATGTTTTTTTGAAGTTTTTATAAAAATAGAAAAACCCTTAACAAATACATTCAACTAATCGATGTTAGACTGTTTTAATTGTTAAAATCATCGTAAATTATTATAACTTGTTATTCTAGTCTAATTTTTACGGCGTAACTAGCAATAACTATTAAAATAATGCCTTTTAAAGCTCTTGTTAAATACGCTATTTATGTTACTTTTGCTGAGTTTTAAAAGTAAGTTATTTATTTCAATACAAATCAAGTTTAAATTATGAAGCTTAATATTAAATGTTTGTTTTTGGTGTTTTTTGCACTAAATTTTTCGTTTTCACAAGATAAGGATGAAGTGCTTTTAAAGGTTGATGGAGAGCCTATTATGGCTTCTGAATTTTTAAGGGTTTATAATAAGAATTTAGATTTAGTTCAAGATGAAAGTCAAAAGGATGTTGATGGCTATTTAAAACTATTTACAGAGTACCAATTAAAATTAAAAGAGGCAAAGCGTTTAAAATTAAATGAAGATAAAAACTATCAGCGCGAGTTTACCAGATATAAAAAACAATTAATTAAAAATTATATCTCTGAGAATGAAGTTACTGAAGCTTTAGTTAAAGAAGCTTACGAGCGTAGTTTATCGGATGTCAATGCATCACATGTTTTAGTGCGTTTAGATGCCGCTTCAAAGGATACGTTGAGTGCTTATAATGACGTTTTAGCGTTGAGAAAACGCGTTTTAGAAGAAGGATTTGATAAAGTAAAAGCAGAAATGCATAATGGAAAGACCATTTTTGTTGAAGATTTGGGTTGGTTTTCAGCATTTAAAATGGTTTATGAGTTTGAAACCGCAGCTTATAATACAAATGTTGGTGAAGTTTCAATGCCGTTTAGAACGCAATTTGGATATCATGTGGTGAAAGTTAATGATAAAAAACCGTCACGAGGGACTATAGAAGCGGCTCATATTATGGTAAGCTTAAATCCTAAAGATTCACTTACAGACCCAGAGCAACGCATAAATGATATTTATAAAAAATTAAATCAAGGAGAACGTTTTGAAGCTTTAGCTAAGCAGTTTTCAGATGATAAAAGTTCAGCAAGAGATGGTGGTAAAATTAAACCGTTTAAAAGTGGTCAATTAAGCTCTTCTGAATTTGAAGATGCAGCATTCAATCTTAAAAACAACGGAGATGTAAGTAAGCCTTTTAAGACAGATTACGGTTGGCATATTGTAAAGCGATTAGATTTTAAGCCAATTGAGCCGTTGGAGAATTTAAAAGAATCTTTTGAATCTAAAGTTAAGAGAGATTCGATATTTAAGTTAATTAAAGAGACGATGATTGCTAAGCTTAAGGACGATTATGAGATTGTCTATAATAAGGAGGCTAAATCGTATTTTATATCTATACTTAATAATGATTTTTTTAGTCGTTCTTGGATTTTACCAGCTGACTTTAAGGCTGACGAGACCATGTTCTCAATTAATAAGGCTACGTTTACTTTTGAAGATTTTGGGAAGCACTTAATGACAGCACAACGTATCTATTCAGGTAGGTCTATGCCTTTTGCTACTATTATAGATAAAGAGTTTGATAGCTTTTTTGAAAACGCAATACTTCAATATAGAGAAGATAACTTAGAAGTAGAAAATTTAGAGTACGCAAATATTCTAAAAGAATATAGAGACGGGTTATTATTATTCGATTTAATGGAAAAGGAGGTTTGGAACAAAGCCTCTAAAGATTCAACAGGTTTAGAAACGTATTATAATAGTAACAAATCTAAATACCAATGGGGAGATCGAGTTGATGTGGTGATGGCTTCATCTGCAAATAAATCTAAAATGAAGAAAATCCTTAAAATGATGAAAAAAGGAAAATCTGAAGATGAGATTAACAAAGCGTTAAATACTAAAGGCAAGCAAAATGTTATCTTTACTAAAGGAATTTATACCGTAGATGATCCTATATTGCCTTCAGACTTTGAAGCCAAAAAAGGGATTTCAGAGATTTATAAACATAATGAAGCGTTTCATGTTATTAATGTCATAGACGTTTTGCCAGCAGAACAAAAAACCTTAGAAGAAGCAAAAGGAAATGTGATTAATGATTATCAAACAGAAATAGAAACTAACTGGATTAATGATTTGTATAATCGTTTTAAAATAGAAGTTAACCAAGAAACCCTAAATTCGATTAAAGCTAAAATCGGAAACTAATTGCTGTAATTTTTGAAATATTATATATATATATGCGGTCTGATTTTGCTTTTTACAAGTTGTGACTTGTTAAAAAAGCCTGAAGGACAAGATGCTGTGGCTAGAGTTAATGAACACTATCTTTATAAGGATGATATTAAAGGTATTGTTCCCGAAGGCACTCCTAAAGAAGATAGTACATTAATTGTTAGCGCCTATATTAATCGCTGGGCAAGACGTATATTATTAATGGATGGCGCTTTGGTTAATCTTTCAGAGGAGAAGCAGAACGAGTTTTCTAAATTGGTAGAGCAGTATAAAAATGATTTATACACTAAAGCCTATTTAGAAGGCTTGGTTAAAAAGAATATAGATTCTGTCGTCAAACGCGAAACCGCAGAATTATTTTATGAGCAGAATAAAGAATCTTTTAAGCTTAATGATAATTTAATTCAATTTAGATATATCAGTTTACCCTTAAATCCCGTAAACTTAGATACAATTAAAAAACGCTTTCAACGTTTTGAGTCTAAAGATAAAGTGTATCTAGATTCTATCTCTGTACAGTTTAGATCGTATTCCTTAAACGATTCAATTTGGTTGAAATTAAGTCGTGTAGCAGAAAAGATTCCTATAATTAACAGTAAAAATAAAAATGAACTGTTAAAAAAAACTAATTTCTTACAACTCAAAGATTCATTAAACCTATATTTGATGCAAGTAAATGACGTACGACTTCAAAACGACTATGCACCTTTGGATTATGTAAGTTCGTCAATTAAAAAAATTGTTATAAACAAGAGAAAATTAGAGCTCATCAAGCAACTCGAAAATGATATTACAAACGATGCTATTAAACAAAATAAATTCCAAACTTATAATTAAGGCCGTTCTTTTAGTAGCCTTTATTTCATTCAACTTTAGCCATGCTCAAGAAATTATTGAGGACGAGGTGCTACCTGTTGAACAAACCAAAGATAGTTTAGTTAATAAAACTAGAATTAAAGCCGATGGAGTTGCCGCAGTGGTTGGTGATTTTATTATTCTTGAATCAGATCTCGATAGAGAAATTGCACAGCTTAAAGCGCAAGGTGCAGATTTAAAGGATTTAACTAGATGTGAACTTTTCGGTAGTTTATTAGAAAGTAAATTATATGCGCATCAGGCGATTCAAGACAGTATTATTGTTAATGAATTGTATATTAAATCACGTACTGAACAACAGATACAAGGTATTTTAGCACAGACTAAAGGAGATATGCAAGGGCTGTTAGATTTCTATAAAAAAGATTCTGAACAAGCATTACGAGACGAAATGTATGAGATTAATAAAAATGGTTATCTCGCACAAGAAATGCAAGCTAAAGTTACTGGTAACATTGAAGTAACACCAGAAGAGGTTCGTACATTTTTTAATGATATACCAGAAGATGAACGTCCAATATTTGGAACAGAACTTAAGTTAGCTCAGATTGTGATTATTCCAGAAGTTACGGAAGAAGCAAAGCAAGCGGTCATTGATAAGCTAAAAGGATTTAAAAAAGATGTCGAAGAGAATGGGTCTAGTTTTACAACTAAAGTGCTATTTTATACAGACGATGCAGCTTCTAAATCTACAGGAGGAAAATATACACTGAATAGAAATCAACCTAGAATGGTTAAAGAGTTTAGAGATGTCGCATTCTCTATGCAGGAAGGGGAAATCTCAGAGCCTTTTGAAACGGATTTCGGTTATCATATTATATACCTAGAAAAAATTAGAGGTCAAGAATATGATGTAAGACATATTTTATTGCGTCCAGAATTAACGCAAGAAGCGATTCAAAAAGCTAAAGATGAAATTGATGAAGTTAGAGCTAAAATAATAGATGGAACTTTAACTTTTGCTGAAGCGGCAAGAGAGTTTAGTGACGAAAAGGAAACGAAATATGAAGGAGGTCAACTAACGAATCCAACAACACAAGATTTTAATTTTGAATTAACACGTATGGAACCAGAATTATATTCTCAAATTCAAGATTTAAAAGATGGAGAGATTAGTGAGGTCTTACAAGATGAAGATCGTGTGAATAGAATTAAATTTAAGATTTTAACCGTAACAGATCGTATAGACGACCATAAAGCAGATTTCGCAAAAGATTATTTAAAGATTAAAAATTTAGCCTTACAAGACAAACAAATTAAAGCTGTTGAAAAATGGCAAAAGGAAACCATTAAAGATACTTACATTAAGATTAATGGTGAGTATAGAGATTGTGATTTTCAAAGTAATTGGTTAAAAAAATAATAAAGTATGTCTGATGTTGCAATAATTGAAAATTTTGTTAAAAAATATGCTGCACTAAAACAAGAAATTTCTAAAGTCATTATTGGTCAGGATGACGTTGTAAATCAAATATTAATTTCTATTTTTTCAGGAGGTCATTCACTTTTAATAGGTGTTCCTGGCTTGGCAAAAACGTTGATGGTTAATACTATTGCACAGGCCTTAGGTTTAGATTTTAAACGTATTCAGTTTACTCCAGATTTAATGCCGAGTGATATTTTAGGTAGTGAAATCTTAGATGAAAATAGACAATTTAAATTCATAAAAGGACCAATCTTTTCTAATATTGTATTAGCAGATGAGATTAACCGTACTCCTCCAAAAACACAAGCGGCTTTATTAGAGGCAATGCAAGAGCGCTCGGTTACGGTTGCAGGGCATCAGTACAAATTAAGTTTACCCTATTTTGTGTTGGCAACTCAAAACCCAATAGAACAAGAAGGAACCTATCCTTTGCCAGAAGCGCAATTAGACCGTTTTATGTTTGCTATTAATTTAGAATACCCTTCGTTTCAAGAAGAAGTTGATGTTGTAAAAGCTACAACAACAGATGTTAAGATAACGGTTAATTCATTATTTACTGCCCAAGAAATTATTGATTTTCAAAATGTGATTCGTCGTATTCCTGTAGCAGATAATGTTATTGAATATGCCGTGTCCTTAGTCGCTAAAACTAGACCTAAAGCAGATTCAGCAGCAGAAATTGTTAAAGAGTTTGTAGATTGGGGAGCTGGGCCTCGAGCGTCTCAAAATTTAATTTTAGCAGCTAAAACGCATGCGGCTACAACCGGTAAGTTTTCACCAGATATTGAAAATATTCAAGCAGTAGCAACTGGAATTTTAAGACATAGGATTATTAAAAACTACAAAGCCGAAGCAGAAGGTATTACTGATGAGAAAATTATTCAAAGCTTGTTCTAATAGTTCTCATAATCTACTTTAAAAGGTCTCCTTACTGAGGCCAAATTAATAGGGCTGTATATTTCGTCTTTTGAGTATAATAATGCTTTTATTACGAAGAGATTATTGCCTGATAGTCACATCTAATAAAAGAATTCATAATTATTCTAAATAAGCGTAATTGCTAATTTGATATTTATCACACTATAGAATTATTAAATATGTATTTTATTACAATAAAACATATTGAATCTATAGTAAATTGTACCGAATCCGTATTTTATTCAACAAAAACCCAATTTTGTTACATATTTTTAAAAACCCTTTATAATTCGTAAATTTGTGATACAAATAAATGAATTATCAACCTTAAATAAACTATATGGCTTTTGACATCGATATGATTAAAAAGGTTTATACTAACATGACTGAGCGCGTTGATGCTGCTAGAGAAATTGTTGGAAAACCATTAACACTTTCAGAAAAAATATTATACTCACATTTGTGGGATGGAAAACCGAATAAGGCTTTTACAAGAGGAAAGGATTATGTAGATTTCGCTCCAGACCGTGTCGCTTGTCAAGATGCAACTGCACAAATGGCGTTATTGCAATTTATGCAAGCGGGAAAACCAAAAGTGGCAGTACCAACAACCGTACATTGTGATCACTTAATTCAAGCGAAAGATGGTGCTGCAACAGATTTAAAGCACGCTAATCAAACAAGTAGTGAAGTATTTAATTTCTTGGAATCTGTTTCTAATAAGTATGGTATTGGTTTCTGGAAACCTGGAGCTGGGATTATACACCAAGTAGTTTTAGAAAATTATGCATTTCCTGGTGGAATGATGATTGGTACCGATTCACATACAGTAAATGCAGGTGGATTAGGTATGGTTGCCATTGGAGTAGGTGGTGCTGATGCTGTGGATGTCATGGCTGGAATGGCTTGGGAACTTAAATTCCCTAAATTAATTGGTGTAAAATTAACAGGAAAACTTTCGGGTTGGACAGCACCAAAAGATGTCATTTTAAAAGTGGCTCAAATTCTTACGGTTAAAGGTGGAACAGGAGCTATCGTAGAATATTTTGGTCCTGGTGCAACGTCTATGTCTTGTACAGGTAAAGGGACAATCTGTAATATGGGAGCTGAGATTGGTGCAACAACATCAACATTTGGTTACGATGATTCTATGGAGCGTTATTTACGTGCTACTGATAGAGCAGACGTTGCTGATGAGGCAAACAAAATTAGAGCATACTTAACTGCAGATGCAGATGTGTACGTTAATCCAGAGCAGTATTTTGATCAAGTTATTGAAATTAATCTTTCTGAATTAGGACCTTTATTAAATGGACCTTTTACTCCAGATTTATCTACAGAAGTAGGTGCTGCAATGACTGAAAAAGCGACTGCAAACGAATGGCCTCTTCAGGTAGAATGGGGACTTATCGGTTCTTGTACCAATTCATCTTATGAAGACTTGTCTAGGGCTTCGTCTATAGCACAACAAGCTTTAGATAAAGGCTTAAAAATGAAAGCTGAATTAGGAATTAATCCAGGTTCTGAACAAGTGCGTTATACTGCTGAACGTGATGGTATTTTAGGGATCTTTGAAAAATTAGATGCTAAAATCTTTACTAATGCTTGTGGACCATGTATTGGTCAATGGGCAAGATATAGTGATCCTAAAAATGCACCAAAAAATAGTATTGTACATTCTTTTAATAGAAACTTTGCTAAGCGTGCAGATGGAAACCCTAATACACATGCTTTTGTTGCTTCACCAGAATTAACAGCTGCGATTGCTATTGCAGGTCGTTTAGATTTTAATCCGTTAAAGGATAAATTGATAAATGAAAATGGTGAAGAAGTTATGTTTGAAGAACCAACAGGATGGGAATTACCTCCTAAAGGTTTTGAAGTTAAAGAGAATGGGTATTTAGCCCCAGTTGCAGATGGTAGTGGAGTAGAAGTATCAGTGAGTCCAACATCTGAGCGCCTACAATTACTTACTCCTTTCGAACCTATAGGAAATGAAATTAATGGAGCTAAGTTATTAATAAAAGCTTTTGGAAAATGTACTACTGATCATATTTCTATGGCTGGACCATGGTTACGTTTTAGAGGACATTTAGATAATATTTCTAATAACTGTTTGATTGGTGCTGTTAATGCATTTGGAAAGAAAACCAATTTTGTTAAAAATCAATTAACAGGTGAGTTTGGTGGTGTTCCAGATACAGCAAGAGCTTATAAAGCTGCAGGAGTAAAATCAATTGTAGTAGGTGATCACAATTATGGTGAAGGTTCTTCAAGAGAACATGCGGCTATGGAGCCAAGACATTTAGGTGTCGTTGCTGTAATTGTAAAATCTTTTGCGCGTATTCACGAAACAAATCTTAAAAAACAAGGTATGTTAGGTTTAACATTTGCTAATGAATCAGATTACGATTTAATTCAAGAAGATGATACCTTCAACTTTATCGATTTAAATGAGTTTGCACCAGATAAACAATTACATCTCGAAGTTGTACATGCAGATGGAACTAAAGACGTAATTGCTTTAAACCATACGTACAATGATGCACAGATTGATTGGTATAACGAAGGTTCTGCTTTAAACTTAATTAAGAAAGAAAACAACGCTTAGTTGTTAATTTATAATTAAAAAAAATCCGTTAGAATTTCTAACGGATTTTTTTATGCCAATTCATAAAGGAATGGTACTAAATTAAAAAGAGTATATTCGTTCTTATAATTCAATCTTATGAAAAAAAGACTACTCTTTTTAAGTGTCATCTTGTTGTTGCAAACCAATGCAATTTTTGCACAAACCATCGATTTGCCACCTAGTTTATATTTGTGTGATACTGGTTCTCTTGAGCTTGATGGAACTGTAATAAATACGACTGATACAAATATTACCTATCAATGGTATTACGGATTCTCATTTAGTTCTGCAAATGAAGAAATTGTTGGAGCAACGAATCCTTTACTAACAATCACTGGAAACAGCAATGGACTTGGGTTTTACAAGGTGGTAGCCACATTATCAGACAATAGCAATCGTATTGGTTGGGTTGAAATCTTAAAGAGTGACTATCTATACAATAACAACGATGAATTTGTTCAGTGTAATGATTTTTTTATTCATGATTTGCAGAGCTATAACTATTTATCTAGCGCTTCTAATATAACAACTAAATATTATCATACTGAGAGTGGCGCTATTCTGGGTAATGATAACAATATTTTTTATTATAGTTTATATGACTACGTAGCTATATTATATCTACGTATTGAAGAAAATAATGGTTTATGTGTAGATATTATTCCTCTAGAGGTTTTTACTGAAATTCCGAATTTATTGCCTAACTTGGTTCCTAATATGGGTGATTGCTCTACTGATTCCGCAAATAATGTATTTGATTTAACAAGTAATGATAATCAAATTTTAGGAGGTCAACTAGCAACAGTAGGCTATTTTGAAAGCTATAATGATGCTAGTAATTTAAGTAACCAAATAGCGAATGCTTCTACTTATACGGCATTGTCGCCTAATCAAACTATTTATGCTAGAGTCTATGATCCAAGTAACGTTAATTTTAATTGCGATCCATCTCAAAGTATTATCCAATTTCAATTATTATCAATTTCTGAACCAACACCGAATACGGAATTAGATTATATCGTTTGTGATACTACAAGTGGCTCTGCTACTGATGGCATTGGTGCTTTTAATTTAACGAGTAGAAATAGTTTAGTGTTATCTGGCTTAAGTACATATCAGTATAATATAAGTTATTATAATACTTTAGTTGATGCAGATACTAATACCAATCCCATTTCATCTCCTAATAATTATATAGGGAGTAACGAGGTAATCTATGTGAGAGTAGAGAGCAGTATAAACTCAGAATGTGTTCAAATTTCACAGATGAATTTAATAGTACAAGATACTTGTGATGATATTTCAGTGAATTTGCTATCCTATTGGTCAGCTCCTAGACCAGGATTTACATATAGAAATATGCTAATTGTAAAAAATAATGGAGAGTCAACGGTAAGTTCTGGTTCTATAGAATTTGCTAAAGATGATATAGTAGAATATACAGGGTCAACAGGATTGAGTGCAGGAAATACCATTACACCAACTACAACTGGGTTTACTTTAGATTTTGTGGATTTACTGCCAGGCGAAAGTGAAGTCATTGATATTGATTTATTGGTCTCCACTTCTGCGAATTTAGGAGATATGATTACTAATGTTGCAGAGTATACAACATCTTCCAGTGATGTGGTCGTTGAAAACAACACCTCTAGTTTATCGGAAATCATTATAGGTTCTTATGATCCTAATGATATTAACGAGTCTCATGGACCAGAAATTGAACACGTTAGTTTCACGGAAGACGATTATTTATATTACACGATTAGGTTTCAAAATGTGGGTACGGCTAGTGCAATAAATGTAACCATAGAAAATGTTTTAGATCCAAAGTTAGATAAAACTACATTTCAAATGTTAAGCGCAAGTCATTCGTACGCAGTTGAACGCGATTTTGATGCCTTAACGTGGCAATTCAATAATATTAATTTGGCCGATGAAACTACTGACGAACCTAATAGTCATGGATTTGTATACTATAAGATAAAGCCATTAGCTGGTTATGAAATTGGTGATATTGTACCAAATACAGCAAGTATTGTATTCGATTTTAATGCACCAGTAATAACAAATACTTTTAATACTGAATTTGTAGCTCCTCTAAGTTTAACAGAAAATAGTCTTAATTATCAATATGTACTATTTCCAAATCCTTTAAAAGATGTTGTGAGTTTGAGTTTTAGTTCAGAACAATCAAACGTTGAAGTTATTGTTTTTGATATTTTAGGAAAGATAGTATTAACGCAAAAGGAACAATACGTTTTAACACTAGAACTCAATCTATCGTCTTTAGAAAATGGTGTTTATTTCGTGAAAGCTAAAGATGATAAAGGACAATGGGGCTCAAAAAAGGTTATTAAAGAGTAATCTCTAACGTTTTTATAAAAGTAAAGCCTTTGAGAAATCAAGGGCTTTTTTATGTTAGGATGATTGTTTTTTTTCGACTATAAAGCCATCTAACAAATTCACTTACTAATGCAGTCACTGTGGTTCTTTGACAATGTTAACCTTTTTAAGGTGCTTTGTCCTCATAAAGTTAAAATTTATAAAAATGAACACAGTTTTTGTTCTTACAAAAAGAAGGACTACATATATATTCAAGCAGATGCGGCCAACAAAGTCTATTTAATTGAAGATGGAAAAGTTAAAATTGGCTATTATAGCGAAGATGGAAATGAAATCGTAAAAGCCATTCTTACAAAGGGAGAATTATTTGGTGAAAAAGCTATTTTAGGAGATGAAAAGCGCGATGAATTTGCACAGTCCATAGATAACGAAACTTCTATATGTCCTATAAGTGTTGATACCATGCACGATTTAATGAGAGACAATCAAAATTTTAGTTTTAAAGTCTATAAATTCATTGGTTTAAAGTTTAAAAAATTAGAGCGTAGGTTACAATTGTTATTGTTTAAAGATACTAAAACACGCTTAATTGAATTTCTAGATGAACTTTGTGTAGATTTTGGTTACGACTGTGACAAAACCGGAGATTATGTTATTAAGCATCCCTATACTCAAAAAGATATTGCTTCGCTTATAGGTACCTCAAGACCAACAATAAATATTCTGCTTAATGAGCTAAAAGATGAAAATTACTTGGATTTTAACAGAAAAGAAATAAGAATCTTAAAAAAATCAGCATAGTGTTAGCTATCTAACATTTAAAGAGGTTGTGGTCGTTTAATTTTGAAATATAATTTTAAAATTAAAAAAGCAATGAAGAAAAAAATGATTTTAGCGGTATTGGCATTAGGGATTTTTGCCAGTTCGTGTAGTAGTGATGATGATAACACAAGCTCAGTAAATTCAAATTTAACCCTCAACCTTGATGGTTTAGAAGCGTTAGGTGATGATTTTGTTTATGAAGGATGGATTATTGTAGATGGATCTCCAGTATCTACAGGAACATTTAGTAGTGTAGATTTTCCTCAAACATTTAATGTAAATTCAGAACAGTTAGCTATGGCAACGACATTTGTATTGTCTATTGAACCTGCAGTAGATTCTGATCCTTTACCAGCAGCAACAAAAATTTTAGCAGGTGATTTTTCAGGTGCTTTGGCTAATGTGGATTCTAACGGTATAGTGGCGAATTTTGGAACAGCTACTGGGAGTTACATTTTAGCAACACCAACAGATGTTGATGATACTAATGAAGAAAGTGGAGTTTGGTTTTTAGATAATTCTAGTGGAACTGCTGTTGCAGGCTTAAATTTACCAACTTTAACTGATGGTTGGAAATATGAAGGATGGGCTGTTTTAAACGGGATACCGATTAGTACAGGAACATTTACTAGTGCTATTGGAGCAGACGAAAATGCTACAACGTCTGTTTTTAAAGGAGATGCAGGAAATGGACCCGGTTTTCCTGGAGAAGATTATTTGCAAAATGCACCAGCAGGAATAACATTTCCAACAGATTTAAGAGGAGCTACAATTGTTATATCAGTTGAGCCTAGTCCAGATAATAGTCCAACGCCTTTTACATTAAAGCCATTGGTGCATGTCGTTCCTAGTGATGCTGCAGTGCATACAACTATTCCGATGGGAGTAGGACCAACTGCTGTTATTTCAGGTTCGGTAACAAGAAATTAATACTGTTGTTTATTTTGTTAAATTTGAAGCGTAATATGAATTTTCATATTACGCTTTTTTAATAGACTTATTTTATGACTGAAGCTAAAATGACTAAGAATAGAATTTATAATGTTATAGCTATTTTGCTAATTAGTTTGTTTGTGATTCCGCAAACAAGGCAGCCAATTCAGGTTTTTTTTCATAAAGGATTTAGCTATATCAATAAATCAAGCTTTATAGATAAAGACCAACGAAAGACCATTAATAATTTAAATTGGAACTTAGTTTCTGATTCAGGTAAAAAATTCGATTTTAACGCCACAAAAGGTAAAGTTGTATTAATCAACTTTTGGGCAACATGGTGCCCTCCATGTATTGCAGAAATGCCTAGTCTTCAAGAATTATATAAGGATTATGGTGATAAAGTTATATTTCTGTTTGTTACTAATGATGACTTTGACACCGTAGAAACCTTTAAAACAAAACGAGATTTTACATTTGAAGTATTTACACCGCTAAGTGAAGTTCCAGAAAATTTAAGGGCACATTCTATACCGAGAACGTTTATATTAAACAAGACTAGTGAAATTGTTATTGACGAGTCTGGTGCGGTAAATTGGAATAGTCCTACAGTTAGAAAACAACTTGATGAACTACTTTCCGAATAAGCTATTTAAAATATTTAAAAGGTACTATTAACATTCCAAAGTTCTCACCTTTGTGCTTTCCTAGATGCTTATGATGAATTTTATGAGCACGTCTCAGGCCTCTAGCATATTTGTTATCAATATTTCTAAGCCATTTAAAACGTTGGTGTATAAAAATATCATGAACGATAAAATAAGCAATGCCATAAGCTAAAATACCTAAGCCAATAGGAAGTGTATACCAAACGTTTTCGTAACTCCAAAGGTAAAAACAGGTTATACTCACTAAGGCATAGAAAATAAAAAAGGCGTCATTTCGCTCAAACCAACTATCGTGGTCTTTGTGATGATGATCTTTGTGTAAATTCCATAAAAAGCCGTGCATGATGTACTTATGGGTAAACCACGCATTAAATTCCATGATAAAGAATGTTCCAAAAAAGATTAATATCCAATAAAACGTTTGCATAACTATTTAAAGTAAATTGAGTTGATATTTAACGTAGCTTCTAGTCAATAATTCTATCTTTCGATAGTTTGGCACTCTAATCCTTGTTGATTTTATTTGTAATGCTGGTGTTTTTTTTAGTTTTTCTAATAGTTTGTTGTAATAACGATAGGCCATAAAAACCCCAAACTTAGCTTCTAGTGGTAAGCGTTTTATGCCTTCTAAACCATTTTTAAAGTCAGTTTCAATATCTGAGATAATGGCTTTTTTTGAAGCTTCATCTAATTGATTTAAATCGGTATTTGGAAAATAAGTTCGATCTAAACCTTCAAAGTCAGCTTTTAGATCACGTAAAAAATTTACTTTCTGAAAAGCAGAACCTAAACTCATTGCTGAAGCTTTTAGATCATCATATTTAGCGTTGTCTCCTTTAACAAAAACTTTAAGGCACATTAAGCCAACCACATCTGCCGAGCCATAAATGTATTTTTTGTATTCTTCATCAGTTAAATAGTCTTTCTTATGAAATATAATCGCATACTGTTCATAAAAGAATCTACAAGATGCTTATCGATTCCGTAATTGTGATAAGTTTCTTGAAATGAATTAAGAATCGGATTGAGACTAATCTTGTGGTGTAAAGCAGCTTCAAGATCGGTTTCAAACATGTTAAAGAGTTTTTCTTTATCATAATCATGAAATGAATCTACAATTTCGTCAGCGAATCTTACAAAACCATAAATATTGTAAATGTCTTGCCTTATACTGTGGGAAAGCATTTTGGTAGCCAAAGAGAATGAGGTGCTGTAGGCATTAGTTACTGCTTTGCTACAGGTATGAGATATGTTGTCAAAAATTAATTTCATATGGTGATTATCTTTGCTGTTAAACTTCGTTTTTTTCAATCAGTTCTGCAACAAGCTTTCCTGAAATTAAGGCTGGTGGAACTCCTGGTCCAGGAACGGTAAGTTGTCCTGTGAAATAGAGTCCGTTTACTTTTTTACTTTTTAATTTAGGTCTTAAAAAAGCGGTTTGCATTAAGGTGTTAGCCATACCATAGGCATTTCCTTTATAAGAATTGTAATCTTTAATAAAATCATTAACACAATACGATGCTTTAAAAAGGATATGTTCTGTAACTTGCTGTTGTGTTCTTTCTTCAAAACGCTTCATAATAAGATCGAAATATTGCTGTCGTAATTCTGGTGTATCTTCAAGTCCTGGAGCAATTGGAATTAGAAAAAAACCAGTTTCACAATTTTCTGGCGCCATACTTGCATCTGTTACAGAAGGAAAGTTAGCATAAAATAATGGATTTTTAGGCCATTTTGGATCGTCATATATTTCTTCGGCATGATTTTCAAAATCGGTATCAAAGAATAAATTGTGATGTTCTAAGTGTTTAAGCTTCTGATTAAAACCAACATAAAAGAGTAGAGAGGAAGGAGCAAAGGTTTTGCTTTTCCAATACGATTCACTGTATTGTCTGTGTTGCTCATCTAAAAGTGTTTCAGAATGATGGTAATCCGCTCCACTTAAAATAATGTCTGAATATATAATGTCGTTATTAACGGTTATGCTTTTAGCGTTTTTGTTTTCTACACTTATTTTTTCAACATTACTGTTTGTGTGAATCGATACACCTAAGCTTTCAGCTAAACTTTTCATGGCTTTAACGATTTCGTACATACCTCCTTTGGGATGCCATGTTCCTAAACCAAAATCAGCAAAATTCATAAAACTATAAAATGACGGAGTTTGATTGGGTTTAGCACCTAAGAATAAAACAGGAAATTCTAAAGTTGAGATAAGTTTTGGATTTTTAAAGTTCTTTCGGACGTCTTGGCTAATCGTTTTATAGAAGCGATCTAAGCGCGTAATGGTTTCTTTAGTAACCAATTCAAAAGGGGAGAGACCAGGCTTTAAAACCACTTTATTTATAGCGATATCGTAATTTTCTTGTGCTGTTGCTATAAATTTACGAAGTGGTTTAGAACTGCCAGTTTCAATACGTTCAAATTCTTTACAAATCTTATCCATATGATCTCCAATGGTGATGACGTCATCAGAAAAGAAAATTTTATAGGCAGGACTCAATTTATCAAGTTGATAATAGTCACTTGTGCTTTTATCAAAATCATTGAAAAATTTTTCAAAGATATCTGGCATCCAGTACCAACTAGGGCCAATATCAAATGTAAAACCATCTTTTTTAAACTGTCTAGCTCTTCCACCTACAGTATTGTTCTTTTCGTAAATGGAAACGTTATGACCTGCTTTAGCTAAATAGCAAGCTGCTGATAAAGCTGAGAAACCAGAACCGATTATGGATATTGTCTTACGCATTTTTGTCTAACTCATTAATTAGTGCCTTTATAGAATCAAAAGGTTTGATATGTTTTGGTAACTGGTCTTTGTCAATTGCGTCTAGCATTTTTCCTAAAATCCAAAAATTTGTATTAGAGTTCTTTAATAGAATGTCATTAAATTCGTTAATGTAGTTTGAAAGGTTCTCTTTTTCAGGTTTAACTGTAAAATAAGAAACGAACACAATGTCATCGTAATAATTTTTAAGATCTCTAAGACTTTGTATTGGAACGCTTGGGCCTAAAAATATAGATCTATAACCGTGTCTAATAATTTCATAATTAATAAACATTAAGCCGAGCTCGTGTATTTCGTTATCAGGTAAATAGAGTACAAATGTTTTATTCGATTTATGCGTTTGTTTGGATTGAATTTTTTCAGTATTGACTAATATTTTCTGACGTATAAGTGTTGAAACAAAATGTTCGTGAGCAGGAGTAATGGTGTCTGTCTGCCATAATAAACCAATCTCAGTTAAAAAGGGGATGAGGATGTTGTAAAAGATATCTTGAAAAGCCTTTTCGTTAAGAAGGGAATCATACGTCTTATAAAATAGAGCTTGATCAAAATTGAGCATGGAAAGTTTAAATGCATTTATAGCATGACTCTCCATATTAGATTCTGTAGCAATTTCTCTGACTAATTGTGGGATTTTCTGAGAATCGATGGTGGCAATCTTAGAAATTTTATAACCGTTATTATTAAGGTAGCTTACGTTGAGAAGCTTTTGAAAACTAGCCAGGTCATAATACCTAATATTTGTTTCTGTACGCTTAGGCTCAAGTAAATTATAGCGCTTTTCCCATATTCTAATAGTGTGTGCTTTAATTCCAGTAAGGTTTTCAAGATCTTTAATGCTAAACCTATCTTTAATATTGTTCATTTTTTTTTGAAAATGTTTAAACAAAAATAAGGTTTATACCAATACGAAGTTTGGAATTAACAAAAATTATAAAAAAAAAGAATTGCAAAAGAATATAAAGCTGATTTAAGGCTTAATGATTGATGAAGAAAAGAAATGTGGTTTTGAGTATTTGTGCGCACGAGAAGACTCGAACTTCCACGGACTAATGTCCACCAGCCCCTCAAGCTGACGCGTCTACCAATTCCGCCACGTGCGCAAAATAATGAAGTAAATATAAAAAAAGTTAAGCATAATGCTTAACTTTTTTTAGTGACCAGTCTGGGGCTCGAACCCAGGACCCTCTCCTTAAAAGGGAGATGCTCTGCCAACTGAGCTAACTGGTCGTTATGTTTTTCTAACGAGGGTGCAAATATAAAACCTTTATCCAAATACAAAGAATAGAATTCAAAAAAAAAATATTTTTTTTTATCATATGATGGTTTTAAGTTTTATTAATTGTTCCTTTTTACTTGTAATTGATTGTTTTATAATTTTTTAGGGTTGTAAAGGGGTGGTTTTAATTATTTGCTATTTCTTGTTTTGTAGTGTCGATATTTTTAAAAAACATTCTATTTTTGGAGGATTACCTAAGTTTTGGCCAAAAAAAAAGTTAAGCATAATGCTTAACTTTTTTAGTGACCAGTCTGGGGCTCGAACCCAGGACCCTCTCCTTAAAAGGGAGATGCTCTGCCAACTGAGCTAACTGGTCATTTATGCTTTTCTCTAACGAGGGTGCAAATATATAAGCTTTCTTTAATTTAACAACACTTTTTTAAATTTTTTTTTCGTTTTTTTGTTGTCAACAAACCTATGGGTTTAATAATCAATTTATAAGTGTTATGATTATAGTTTTATTAGGATATATGGGGTCAGGAAAATCAACTATTGGTAAGGAATTAGCTACAATGTTGAAGTACAGTTTTTTAGATTTAGATGATTATATTTCAAACAAAGAAAATAGGACAATTTCAGAATTATTTAAAACTAAAGGAGAGATTTACTTTAGGAGAAAAGAAGCTCAATATTTAAAGGAGGTGCTAAAGTCTTCAGAAAATATTGTTTTAGCACTAGGTGGAGGTACACCTTGTTATGGCAATAATATGGAGATACTAATTAATAATACCAATGTTAGTAGTTTTTACATTAAGTTGTCCATACCACTTTTGACAAAACGATTATTCAAAGAAAGAGAAAAACGACCTTTAATAAGTCATTTAAATTCTGAAACTGAATTATTAGAGTTTATAGGTAAGCACTTATTTGAGCGCAATCAATATTATAGTAAATCACAATTTACACTCAACACAGATCATAAAACGAAACAAGAAATTTTAGAAAATCTTGTAGTGCATTTAATCTAAATAAGCCTCATAAGGTTGTTTGGAAAGATTAACATGGACATGCTCAAACAAAGAAGTCGAAAGAGAGATACCTTTGAAATCAGCTTTTACGGGATATTTTTTATGATTACGATTAACTAAAACTGCCGTTTTAAACTGTTTGAGTGGTACGTCTAAAAAGTGTTTAATACCATATATTAATGTACTCCCAGAGTTTAAGACATCATCAATAAGTACAATAGACTTATTGGTATACGCTTCTTTAGGTATTGAGGTTGTAATTGCCGCGGTTGGTTCTAATTTATTTATAGTCACCTTACACAAGGTAGATTCAATGGTAGAAATCTTATCTAAGTTAGACTTTATTTTTTTTGCAAGCAGATAGCCATTGCTTTCTATCCCTGCAATGATGAGCTCGGTTTCATTAACATTGCTTTCATAAATTTGATAAGCAATACGTTTTATTTTGTGCTCAATTTCTTTATGACTTAAAATGGTGTTTTTTGTAAGTGCCATTAGCTCTTTTTTTCAAAGATAAAAAAGAGTTCATTACCTTGTCTTTCTTTTATGGAATTAATTGATGGTTCTAGAACTTTTATTTTAAATAGCGGTTGAAAAAGGGATTGATATTCCGAAATATTCCCACCAAAAGGTGGACCAGCATCAGTCAATTTAAAATTAAACAATAAACCGACAAGTTTACCATTCGGTTGTAATAAATGAAGCATCTGATTAGCGTAGTTAGATCTTAAATTAGGATGGAGAGCACAGAAAAAGGTGTTTTCAAAAATTAGATCAAATTTGTTATCCAACTCAAAGAAATCTAGATTCAAAAGTTGACTTTCAGGAAAGTCAGGAACACGTTCTTTAAAATTATGTAAAGGTTGCTGAGCATAATCTAAGACATAAACGTTTTTAAAACCATGCAGCCATAAATATTCGGCTTCATAACTATTACCTGCACCAGGAATTAGAATGTTTACAGACTTATCCTTTAGTTGATCAAAATACGTTTTCAGCGGAGTAGAAACATAACCCGTATTCCAACCTGTTTTGTTAGACGCGTAGCGCTGTTCCCAATAAGTCTTATCAATTTGGTTCATATTAGAAAATGGGGTTTACGGAAACTATTCTTCGTCATCTTCATAAAAGTCGTCAATATCACGTCTGTCTTTTTTTGTGGGGCGTCCAGTACCTTTCTTTCTGTAATAATCTTTACTGTATTGTAGTAACTCCTTCGCCTCAAAAGCGGATTTGGGTGTGGTATCTACGCGATATATATCCACAAGTTTTGCACCAACACGGTTAGGAGGCAAGTCATTAACCGTAAGTTGGTAAATGATTTGGTCTTTTCTTAATTCAATTTTATCTGTAGGAAACACTTCTCTTGAAGGTTTTACAGCGGCTCCATTAACTTTTACTTGTCCTTTTTTACAAGCTTTAGTTGCAATACTTCGTGTTTTGTAATAACGAACACACCATAAATATTTATCAATTCGCATATCTTTTTTACTAAAAACTACGTTAATCTTGTAGTGCAAAAATATTATATTATTGTATCTTGCGCGTTAAAAATAAGCAATAATGAACTTCGTATACAAACTGTGGTGGTTTGATGCGATCAATATAAACTTCTATGAAAATTAAAACTTTAAAATTTAGTCTTTTATTAATCGCTTTAATCTCTATTGTTATCTCATGTAAGGACGATGATGATGATGTTGCTGTTTTTTATGAAGAGGATAGAACAGAACAACAAGCTAAGGATAAGGATTCTTTATTATTATACTTGTCTACACATTATTATAATTCAGGATTCTTTGAAACAGGTTCAGATCATAAATACACAGACATTGTAATTGAAGAGTTACAAGAAGGTGATGTTTTACCAGAGGGTCATACTTTATTAATTGATGCTGTGACTACTCATACAACAGAATACTTAGATACAAGTTATGATTATTATATCTTAAACTTAAATCAAGGTGGTGGTGATTCGCCAGCATTTACGGATATAGTTCGTGTTAGATATGAGGGAAGTTCAATAAATGAAGCTTTAGCAGGGAATGATGAAGTATTTGATTCTAGCGTAACTCCTGCTGATTTTAACTTACAAACCAATGGTTTTTCTAGTGGAGTTATAAAAGCATGGCAACTTGTAATGCCTTATTTTAATGCGGCTGCGCCTTCAGATTATATAATTGATGAAAATGGCAATATTACGTTTAGTGATTTTGGTCTAGGAGTTATGTTTGTACCTTCTGGTTTAGCATATTTCTCAGGTACGGCTACGGGGACATCGTATGATAACCTTATGTTTAAATTTGAACTATTACAGTTTGAAGTTGAAGATCATGATAATGACGGTATTCCTTCTTACCTTGAAGATATAGATGGAGATTTAGACGTCACTAATGATGATTCGGATGGAGATTTTACTCCTGATTTTATTGATGTAGATGATGATGGGGATTTTGTTTTAACTATAGATGAATTAATTCCAACAACGTATACGGTAAATACTAATCTTGGTGAAGTGCTACCAGTACTTGCAGCTAACGAGTTTGAAAGAAGTAGAACCGAAGTTGATGGTATTATTACCATAAAAACAGTAACAATAGCTGATTCTAATAATGATGGTATACCAGATTATTTAGATCCAAATATTACAATTAATTATAATGAATAAATTTGTTAGTTATAAATAAAAAATAAAGCCACTCAAATTGAGTGGCTTTATTTTTTATTTATATTCTTTCCTTTAAAGTGCTACTGACAGACTTAAAATTAATTGATCTGGTCTTGTATCAATTCGACTAACCACTCCAGAGCCTAAATTATTATCAATAAAAGTAGCTTCGTTATGATTAAAACCGCGTTCATACCTTAAATCAATACCTAGGTTATTAAAGTTAAGTCCAATTCCGAAATTTAAACCAACTGAAAAATCATCTTCAACAGTGTCAATATCAATACCTTCAAAATCCGTATTTAAAATATACTGTAATGATGGTCCGGCAAAAACACTAACGGGTCCTAATACTTTCAGACCTACTAATAAAGGAGCGTCAATTTTCTTTATAGAAAACACATCGCTGTTATAATCACTTTTTGTAGCCGTATAAACTAGTTCTGGTTTAAAGTAAAGTTTATTTCCTATTTTTCCAAAAAGACCAATATGATATCCAATATTACGATCTGGATTTTTGGCATTGGCATTTATAGATTCAAAATATTTTCCATTGGCACTATAATTTAAACCACCTTTAATTCCAAATGCGCTTCCATTTTGTGCATTCATTGATAAGCCAACAAAAGCAAAAAACACAGTTGCAATAACTGATTTTTTCAAATTTCTCATAATGTTCGTTTTTAAGATTAGGTTCGTACTTCCAAAAACGATGCCAAAACAAAATTATTTCCTTTTCAGTACTTTTTTAACAGCATTTTGAATGGCATCACTATTCAAACCGTACTTATCCATAAGTTGAGCTGGTGTTCCAGATTCTCCGAAAGTATCGTTTGTAGCTACAAATTCTTGAGGTGTTGGATGGTGTTGTGCTAAAACTCTAGCAACACTTTCGCCTAAACCACCAAGATAATTGTGCTCTTCGGCAGTAACAATACAACTAGTCTTAGCCACAGAGTCTAAAATAGCTTTATCATCTAAAGGTTTTATAGTGTGAATGTTAATCACTTCGGCAGAAATACCAGCTTCATGTAATGCTTTTGATGCTTCTAAAGCTTCCCAAACTAAGTGACCTGTGGCTACAATAGTAACATCAGTACCTTCTGTAAATTTAATGGCTTTACCAATTTCAAATTTTTGATCAGCAGGAGTGAAAATTGGAACAGACGGACGACCAAATCTTAAATATACCGGGCCATCATATTCTGCAATAGCAATGGTTGCTGCTTTTGTTTGGTTATAATCACATGGATTAATAACTACCATTCCTGGTAACATTTTCATTAATCCAATATCTTCTAATATTTGATGTGTAGCACCATCTTCACCTAACGTTAAACCAGCGTGAGAGGCACAAATTTTTACGTTTTTACCAGAGTAAGCAATAGATTGACGAATTTGATCATAAACGCGACCTGTAGAGAAATTAGCAAAAGTACCTGTAAAAGGGATTTTTCCACCAATGGTTAAGCCAGCAGCAATGCCCATCATGTTAGCCTCTGCTATTCCAATTTGGAAAAAACGTTCAGGATTCTCTTTAATGAATTCGTCCATTTTTAAAGATCCAATTAAATCAGCACAAAGCGCAACGACATTAGGATTCGTTCTTCCTAATTCAGCTAAACCTGCTCCAAATCCACTTCTTGTATCTTTTTTCTCTGTGTATGTATATGTTTTCATTCCTATGCCCACGAAAGTGGGTATCTTTTAATTAATATTCATTTTTTAACTCCTTCTTTTCGGGAAGGGTAGGATTAATAATCCCCTAAAGTTTCGGGGTTTTGAGCTAAACCGTTAGCCAGTTGCTCATCGTTTGGTGCTTTACCATGCCATGCGTGTGTATGCATCATAAAATCAACGCCATTACCCATTACTGTATGTAATAAAACACAAACTGGTTTTCCTTTTCCTGTTAAGGATTTAGCTTCTTTCATGCCTGTAAGAACAGCTTCAATGTCATTACCTTTTTCAATATCTAAAACGGTCCAACCAAAAGCTTCAAATTTAGCTCTTAGACTTCCCATTGGTAAAACATCATCGGTAGAACCATCAATTTGTTGATGATTTAAATCTATTGTTGAAATTAGATTATCAACTTTTTTAGCCGAAGCATACATAATGGCTTCCCAGTTTTGACCCTCTTGTAACTCTCCATCACCATGAAGACTATAAACTAAATGATCATCATGGTTTAGTTTTTTTGCTTGTGCTGCTCCTAGTGCAACAGACATACCTTGGCCTAATGAACCAGAAGCAATTCGGATTCCTGGTAAGCCTTCATGTGTTGTTGGGTGGCCTTGTAAACGTGAATTGATTAATCTAAAGGTATTTAGTTCTTCAACAGGGAAATATCCAGATCTAGCCAATACACTATAATATACAGGAGAAATGTGTCCGTTTGAAAGAAAAAATAAATCTTCTCCAATTCCGTCCATATCAAAACCGTCTTTAGTTTCCATGAGCTCTTGGTATAGAGAAACAAAAAATTCGGCACAACCTAATGATCCACCTGGGTGACCGGAGTTTACTTTGTGTACCATTCGTAAAATATCTCTACGAACTTGAGTAGTTAAATCAGTTAATTCTTTAATGTTTGGCATCTTATATTGCTTAAGTTATATGCTACAAAAATAACTTTTTACTAAGGGTTTTCAAAAGTTGAAAAGGTGCACTTATTAACGAATTGTATGATTTGCTAACAATTTTAATTGATTATTTGGATTTTATTAAGAAGTAATGTTTTTGAGTTATTTATATTTGCCATCTGACTTACAATTCAGGGAACAAACTGGCTATAATTATTATTGGTTAAACAAATGATTAATAGTAAACAACAGGTGTCTTCTGAAAAACTATAAGTACAAACACATGAAATTTAAAAGAGTAGCAAACGATAAAGAAACCAAAGCAAGAGCTGGTTCAATAACAACAGATCATGGGATTATAGAAACTCCTATTTTTATGCCTGTTGGTACAGTCGCTTCTGTAAAAGGAGTGCATCAACGTGAGTTAAAAGATGAGATTAATCCTGATATTATTTTAGGAAATACCTATCATCTTTATTTAAGACCACAAACTTCAATTTTAGAACAAGCTGGTGGTTTACATAAATTTATGAATTGGGATCGTAATATTTTAACCGATTCTGGTGGGTATCAAGTGTACTCAATGTCTTCAAACAGAAAAATTAAGGAAGAAGGAGTAAAGTTTAAATCACATATTGATGGTAGTTACCACGTGTTTACACCTGAAAATGTAATGGAAGTACAGCGAAGTATTGGTGCCGATATTATTATGGCTTTTGATGAGTGTACTCCTTATCCTTGTGATTATAACTATGCCAAACGTTCAATGCATATGACACATCGTTGGTTAGAGCGTTGTTTAAAACATCTTAAAAAGACCCCATATAAATACGATTATGAACAAACTTTTTTTCCTATTGTTCAAGGAAGTACTTATAAAGATTTAAGACAACAATCTGCAGAATACATTGCAAATGCTGGAGCAGAAGGTAATGCTATTGGAGGACTTTCTGTGGGGAACCTGCAGAAGAAATGTATGCCATGACAGACGTAGTTTGTAGTATCTTACCAGAAGACAAACCACGTTATTTAATGGGCGTAGGAACACCAATCAATATTTTAGAAAATATAGCGTTAGGTGTAGATATGTTTGATTGTGTAATGCCAACCCGAAATGCCAGAAACGGTATGTTGTTTACGGCTCATGGTTCTATTAATATTAAGAATCTAAAATGGGCTAATGATTTTTCGCCAATAGATGAGATGGCAATTACTTTTGTAGATACCGAGTATAGCAAAGCGTATTTAAGACATTTATTTACAGTTAATGAATTATTAGGAAAGCAAATTGCTACCATTCATAATTTAGGTTTTTACCTTTGGCTAACAAGAGAGGCTAGAAAACATATTATTGCTGGTGATTTTAGAACTTGGAAAGAAAAAATGGTAAAGCAAATGGATAACCGTTTGTAAAATTTGAATAATAGTTTTTACATTAACAACTAAACGACAAACTTGAAAATATTAGATTGGTACATATTAAAGCGGTATTTATTTACATTTCTAATGATGTTATTACTGTTTGTTCCTATTGGAATTACAGTTGATTTAGCAGAGAAAGTAGGTAAAATGCTAGAGAATGAAGTGCCTTTTGGTGAAATAGCAGCATATTATTTAGATTTTACAGTTTATTTTGCAAATCTATTATTCCCACTATTTTTATTCTTATCGGTTATCTGGTTTACCTCCAAACTGGCTAATAATACAGAAATTGTTGCGTTTTTGAGTTCTGGTGTGTCGTTTTCTCGGTTTTTAAGACCTTATATGATTGGCGCTTCTATTGTAGCAGGATTCGCTTTGTTTTTAGGTATGTATTTAGCTCCAATTGCAAGTCAAGGCTTTAATGAATTTAAATTTAAGTACTTAAAAAAGAACAAATCCGTTCAGCAAACTAGAGATGTTTACCAACAGATTAATGATAATGACTATATCTATGTTAGTAATTTTATACCTAAGACTAAATCGGGTTTAAACTTTACTTATGAGCATTTTGAAGGTAACGAATTAAAATATAAAATCTTTGCAGACAATATTCGATATATCGAAGAAGATACCTTGTATAGGCTGTCTTCATATTTAAAACGGTCATTTAATAATGGTATTGAAACCGTAGAAAAAGAAAATCAAAAATTAATGGATTTTCCTTTTGAACTCGAGGATTTAACACCTGTAGAATATGCGGCAGAAACAAAATCTTATGGGGAACTCCTTGATTTTATCGCAGCAGAAAAGCGAAGAGGATCACCTAATATAGGACGTTATGAAGTGGTGAAATTAAAAAAATGGAGTTTACCCGTTTCAATATTTATTCTTACCATCATTGCAGTATCTGTGTCTTCTATAAAACGTAGAGGAGGAATGGGAGTGAATTTAGCTTTTGGTATTGCCATTGCAATGATTTACGTTTTCTTTGATAAGGTCTTTGGAGTAATGGCCGAACAGTCTAATTTCCCTGCAATCATTGCGGTGTGGTTTCCTAATGTAATATTTGGTATTTTAGCAATATATCTGCTACAAAATGCCAAACGCTAAACTAAAGCATTATTTACATTTACACTTTCTTGTGATTATTGCTGGGTTTACAGCAATACTAGGAGAGTTAATTACTATTGGTGCTCTAGAATTGGTTTGGTATAGAATGGCCATGGCGGGAATTTTAATGTTTATTTACATTAAAATAGTTCGCATAAATATAAAAATTTCAAAAAGAATATTTTGGCAATTTTCAGCAGCAGGAATCATTATAGCACTGCATTGGATAACCTTTTTTGAAGCCATAAATCAAGCCAATGTATCTATTGCTTTAGCGATGTTTTCTTCGGGGGCTTTTTTTGCTTCTTTTATAGAACCTATCTTTTTTAAACGACGTATTTTAGGTTATGAAATAATCTTCGGACTCATTGTGATTCTCGGAGTATTATTAATTACGAGTAGCGAAATGGGATACATTAATGGTATTATTTTAGGCTTGTTTTCTGCACTTTTCTCTACTTTATTTGCCGTAATTAATGGACGTTTTATTGAGAAACATAGTGCCACCGTAATTTCATTTTATGAATTTATAAGTGGAGTCCTTTTTCTCACTGTTTTTATATTGTTATCAGGTAAATCCTTTAATGCCGAATTTTTTACACTGTCTAGTTCTGATTGGATATACCTTTTTATTCTAGCATCAATTTGTACGGCTTATGCCTTTATAGGTTCTGTAGAGGTGATGCGTTTTATTAGTCCGTTTACGGTCATTTTGAGCTATAACCTAGAACCTGTATATGGTATTGCCATTGCCTTGTTTCTTTTTCCAGAGACCGAAAAAATGTCGCCTCAGTTTTATATAGGTGCTATTCTCGTTTTGATAACGGTATTATTTGACGCTATTTTCAAAAATTATAAAAGAAGAAAAACGTAAAGTCAATAGTATTAACAATTAAAGTTTATAGATTTTTATTTTATAATTTCTATTTTTGTGAATTGGAAAAAGAGAACCTACTTTTCTTTATATAATAGAATAAGAATACGTAGGTTTGTATCCTAACTATACTAACTAAATTAAACTAATTTCAAATTGTATGGAATATTTAGAGTTTGAATTACCAATAAAAGAATTAGAAGATCAATTAGATAAATGTCAGATTATAGGCAAAGAAAGTGATGTTGATGTTACAGGAACCTGTAAACAAATTGAAAAGAAGCTTTCGGAGACTAAAAAAGAAATTTATAAAAATCTTACAGCTTGGCAACGTGTTCAGTTGTCTCGTCATCCTAACAGACCTTATACGTTAGATCATATTAAGGCTTTATGTGGTGATACGTTTTTAGAACTACATGGAGACCGAAATGTAAAGGACGATAAAGCAATGATTGGTGGTTTGGGGAAAATCGGTGATCAATCTTATATGTTTATTGGTCAACAAAAAGGTTTTAATACCAAAACTAGACAATATCGTAATTTCGGAATGTCTAATCCTGAAGGTTATCGTAAAGCATTGCGACTTATGAAATCTGCCGAAAAATTCGGAATTCCTGTCGTTACTTTAATTGATACACCAGGTGCTTATCCAGGTTTAGAAGCTGAGGAGCGAGGACAAGGTGAGGCTATTGCGAGAAACATTTTAGAAATGGCACGTCTTAAAGTACCAATCATTACTATAATTATAGGTGAAGGTGCTTCAGGAGGAGCCTTAGGTATTGGAGTAGGAGATCGCGTTATGATGTTAGAGAATACGTGGTATTCTGTAATTTCACCAGAATCTTGTTCTTCGATATTATGGAGAAGCTGGGAGTATAAAGAACAAGCTGCTGAAGCCTTAAAATTAACGGCAAAAGACATGAAACGTATGAAGCTTGTCGATTCTATTATTAAAGAACCACTTGGTGGAGCACATACTGATAGAGATAAGACGTTTTCTGCTGTAAAAGACGCCATTATTAAATCTTACGAAGAGCTTAAAAACTTATCACCAAAAGATTTAGTGAACCAACGTATGGAAAAATACGATGCTATGGGAGTTTATAAAGACTAAATCCACTAAACATAGGAAACCAAAAAAAACTGAAGTTTTGACTTCGGTTTTTTTTGGCACTATTAACAATATAATCAAGTTATTAACAGTTAAATTGTTGATGACATGTTAACATCGGAAAGCGAGCATTTTCATTTTCTCAACACTATTTAACTACTTTTGTTACTTATGAAACAACCAAATCCAGTACAAGGCTACAAAGTTGATAAAAGCACTATCATTAATTTAGAGAAAGGTAAAATACCGCCTCAAGCAACTGATTTAGAGGAAGTTGTGCTTGGAGCGATGATGATTGATAAAAAAGGTGTAGATGAAGTCATTGACATCTTAAGTCCTGATGCATTCTATAAAGAAGCGCATAAACATATTTTTGAAGCCATCTTTAAATTATTTGAAAATAGTGAACCTATTGACTTATTAACTGTTTCTAGTCAATTAAAAAAAGATCAAAAGCTAGAAGCGGCTGGAGGTGATTTTTACCTTATTTCCTTAACACAACGTGTCTCGTCTTCAGCACACATCGAATTTCATGCACGTATTATCCTTCAGAAATTTATTCAAAGAAGTTTGATAAAAATTTCCAGTGAAATTATTGAAGAAGCTTATGATGAAACTAAGGATGTTTTTGATCTTTTAGATACTGCTGAAGCTAAATTATATGAAGTCACCCAAGGTAATGTTAAGAAATCTACGGAGTCGGCGCAAAGTTTGGTAATTCAAGCAAAAAAGAAAATTGAAGAAATGTCCAATAAAGAAGGGATGAGTGGTGTCGCTTCTGGTTTTGACAAACTCGATAAGCTAACTTCTGGTTGGCAACCTAGTGATTTAATTATTGTTGCTGCACGTCCAGGTATGGGTAAAACAGCCTTAACACTAACCATGGCAAGAAATGTTGCTGTTAATAGTAATACGCCTGTGGCTTTCTTTTCTTTAGAGATGTCTTCAGTACAGCTAATTACACGTTTAATTTCTAGTGAAACTGGTTTATCTTCTGAAAAACTAAGAACAGGTAAATTAGAAAAACACGAATGGGAACAGCTTAATGTTAAGGTAAAAACATTAGAACAAGCTCCTTTATTTATTGATGATACGCCTTCACTTTCCATTTTCGATTTAAGAGCAAAAGCACGTCGTTTGGCATCTCAATACGGTATTAAGATGATTATGATTGACTATTTGCAATTAATGACAGCAGGAGGAAGTCAAAAAGGAGGTAATCGTGAACAAGAGATTTCGATGATTTCTCGAAACCTAAAGGCTTTAGCAAAAGAATTAAGTGTTCCTGTAATTGCATTATCTCAGTTATCGCGTGCTGTAGAAACGCGTGGTGGAAGTAAACGTCCTTTGTTATCCGATTTACGTGAATCTGGAGCGATTGAGCAAGATGCCGATATTGTAGCGTTTATTTATAGACCAGAATACTATAAGATTGATGAATGGGATGATGAAGAACGTTCACCTACCGAAGGACAAGGTGAATTTATTGTCGCAAAACACAGAAATGGTGGTTTAGAAAATATACGATTGAAGTTTATTGGACACTTAGGTAAGTTTGATAATTTAGATGATTTTGATACTCCTTTTGGGGAATATCATTCTAAAATGAATGAAGCTGCTAATGATAACACCTTTTCTCCGGATAGCTTCCCTTCACCTTCTGATGCTTTTGGCGGTCCCGAAGATGATGGTGTCCCTTTTTAATAGGATTTTATAGAAATGAAAACTGTATTTTAACTTATCTTTGAATCTTTGTAGTTAAAAACAAATTTGCCTCATGTTAGAACAAAGACGTACAACAAATATTTTGTTGTTAATCATAGTAGTTCCCTTAGTATTTTATTTGCTTAAAATACTGTCCTTTATATTTATACCATTGATATTTTCAATGTTTATTGCCTTATTATTTTTACCCATAATGCGATGGTTGGGACGTAGAAATGTGCCAAAAATTATTAGCATTATTATTGTTTTGTTATTAGTGGCACTTGGACTAAAATTAGGAATTGAATTAATACAGTTGTCTAGTAAACAAATATTAGCGAATAATACCGAATTTTTAGCTAAAGCCGAATTAAAATTAGCAGACCTTAAAATCTACCTTCTTAATAATTTTGGTATCGAGATTGAACAAGAACATGGGGTTTTTGGACAATTTTTTCAGAAGGAAAACTTAGGCTCTACACTTGGGTTTTTAAACTCGTTTTTAACAGGTTTATTAATGACGGTATTCTTTGTTGTTTTATGGTTGGCGGAATCTATTAATGTGCATAAGTTATTAAATAGTACTTTACTTAAGAGAAAACACACGTCGATTAAAACCTTTATGAAAATCGAAAATGATCTCATTAAATTCATTAAAGTAAAATTTTTAGTTAGTGCCTTAACAGGAATTTTTACAGGTTTAATGTGTCTGTTTTTTGATGTAAGCTTTCCTATTTTTTGGGGATTATTTGCTTTTGCCATTAACTTTGTGCAAATGGTAGGTTCTTTTATTTCAGTTATACTATTGTCAATATTTGCATTCGTGGAGTTAGATCCAACGAGTACATTATTCTTTTTTATAGTTTCAATCTCTATGGTTCAAGTTACCTTTGGAGCAGTATTAGAACCTATATTTATGGGAAAATCCTTTTCTATAAATGTTATTGCTGTATTGGTAATGTTAATGTTTTGGGGCTTTTTATGGGGGATTCCAGGTTTAATAATGGCTATCCCTATTACGGTGTTTATCAAAATTATTTTGGAGCAGTTTGAAGGGACCAAAATTATTGCTGGTATTCTTTCTGGTAATGAAAAAGCTATAAGTTAAACACATTTTAAGTGTAGGTTAAATTTATCCTTTTAGCTTAAATAGGTGTTAAAGGTAGCGTTAATGATGTACTTCTGATAGGTTGTCTAAATTAGGTATTGCTTCGGAAATGTGATGCCATCTTAATAGCATGTGTCAGATGAATATAGTCTATACCATTTAAGTCTTATGATTTGAGTGTCGTCTTCATTACAATAATCATATACTATGTTCAATTTAGGTCTTAAAAGAATGATAAATAGGAAGCGTAAAGACTAAAAATTAATTATATTTCGTTCTAAATCTATCCACTTGAAAAAAATCGCTTTTATCTTATTTATACTTTTATGTCATGCTAAAGCTTTTGCATCCTATATTCTTATCCCAATGGATGTAGAAACGCAAAGCAATCATTTAAAAGCTTACGGTATAACATATTGGACTTTAGAGCGTGAGCTAAAAGTAAAATGGTTACTCAATTATAGAGGAGGCTCATTTTTATTGCCAGACGCTGAAATTATTCAACGCGAATGCCAAATTAGAGGCGTATCATTTGAGATAATATCAGATGCTAAGGCGGCTCAAATTTTAGAAGATATTGCGAGTCCTGCAGTAAATCAAGAGGCTGTTGTTTTAGAAAAAGCACCCAAAATAGCGGTTTATACCCCTACAGGATTGAAACCTTGGGATGATGCGGTAACTATGGTTTTAACCTATGCTGAGATTCCTTATGAAACTATTTATGATGAAGAGGTTTTAAATGATGAATTATTGCTTTACGATTGGTTGCATTTACATCATGAAGATTTTACTGGACAATATGGAAAATTCTATAGAGCTTATCGATCTGCTGCATGGTATATTGAAGATAAAAAAGAAGCCGAAGAATTAGCCAAACGATTAGGTTATAATAAAGTCTCAGAGGAGAAATTGGCTGTTGCATTAAAAATCAGAGATTACGTTGTTGGTGGTGGATTTATGTTTGCCATGTGTTCTGCAACGGATAGTTTTGATATAGCGTTGTCGGCTGAAGGTATAGATATTTGTGAACCGATGTTTGATGGAGATGGCAGTGACCCTGGATATCAAAGTAAAATTGACTTTTCTAAAACCTTCGCGTTTAAAGATTATGTACTAGAACGTAGTCCTAATGTATATGAGTTTTCGTCTATAGATATGACTCAAAAACGTCAAATTCCTAAGATGACAGACTATTTTTCTTTAATGGAGTATTCTGCAAAATGGGACCCAATCCCTACAATGTTAACTCAAAATCATACCGCTTTGGTAAAAGGCTTTATGGGGCAAACGACCTCTTTTAGCAGAGACCAAATTAAATCTAATGTATTGGTAATGGGAGAAAATAAAACGAATGGAGAAGCCAAATACATCCATGGAATAAAAGGAAAAGGATTTTTTACTTTTTACGGTGGTCACGATCCCGAAGATTATACACATCGTGTAGGTGATCCAAAAACAGAATTAGATTTACATCCTACATCTCCAGGATACCGATTGATATTGAATAATGTATTGTTTCCTGCAGCTAAAAAGAAAAAGCAGAAAACGTAATGTAAAATTTATTTTGTGAATCAGTACTAAAAACTTTTAATTTTAATCAGGATTATCAAAACGTTAGAACTATAATCATTAACTACAAGGTCGCTTTAAAGTGACCTTTTTTTATTAACTTAAACGTGTAGTATTACTTATTTAATAAAACTCTCAAAACAAATGTTATCAAAAGAAACCATACTTAACAAAATTCAAATCTTAATTACCAATCATTTTAAAACACCAGAAGATGCCTTTGCATTTTTTGATAAAGATGGTGATGGAAAACTCAATAAAGCTGAAATCGTAAAACTATTAAAGGATGCTGAAATTACCGGATTTATTCGTGGTATGGTCTCTTCAAAATTAATCGAAGGCTACGATAAAGATGGTGATGACCTTATCAGTTGGAAAGAATTTAAATTTGCTATTGACGAAATTACAGGGGAATCTAAATAAAAAAATGTTATAGCCATATGAATTTTTTTCAAAAAGAAATAAAACTACAAGCGTTTTCACGAGGTTTCCATCTGATTACATCAGATATTTTACGAGCAATTCCAGAACTAAAACAAATTAGTATAGGGCAATTACAAGTGTTTATTAAGCATACATCAGCGAGTTTAACGATAAACGAAAACGCAATCCAACGGTAAGATTAGATTTTGAAAGCCATATCAATAAAATGGTTCCAGAAAATCAGGCTTATTACCAACATACTTACGAAGGTTCTGATGATATGCCTGCCCATATAAAAGCATCATTAATGGGAACCTCTGTTCAAATTCCTATCACAAATGGTCAATTAAATCTCGGGATTTGGCAAGGCATTTATCTCTGTGAACATAGAAATAGAGCAGGAGGTAGGCAACTAGTGCTTACGGCTTTCGGTAATTAGTTGTTCTAAAACCAATTCTACACCATTATTATCATTAGATGCTGTTTCAAAATTAGCAATAGCTTTCACATTAGGATGTGCATTTGCCATCGCATAACTATATTTGGCACATGTCAACATTTCTAAATCATTGTTATAATCTCCAAAGACCATAGTTTCAGAAGGTAAAATATTGAGATGCCTCTGTAAAAAGCTTAGCGCATTTCCTTTATTAGTAATAGCTTCAGAAATATCGACCCAATGATTTCCTGAAACCACAACATTGAGTTCTGGTTTTAGGTGCTTCACAAAGGGAAATATATGTTTTTCAGAATTTGTGGTGTGATATAATGCTATTTTAATGACATCATCTGTGATGTCTTCAAAGGAATCAATAATGGTATAGTCTGAGTAATATTCAGAAAAAGTCTTTACCAAATCATCTGAAGCCCTAAGAATGAAAGCTTGATGTTGCGTACAGAAAATAGGGTAGGTATCTGCAATAGTTGAAACCAAGGTATAAAGTTCTAATACTCTATTTGGATTTAGCTGATTAGAAAGCAGTACGTTTTGATTTTGAATAACTAAACCACCATTTTCTGCTACGATTATAATATCATTTTTTATAGGTTGAAGTTTTTTTACAATGCTATAATAAGGCCGTCCACTTGCCGCAACAAATTGGATATTTTGTTGTTTTAAGTCTTTAAATAGCTCAAAGAATTTGGAACTCACATCGTGATTAGAGTTTAGTAAGGTACCATCCATATCTGTAACTACCATTTTAACGTCCTTCATATTGTATTCTTAAAAATTGTATTCAAATTAAGTAAAATAAAAAACCGATTCATAATGGAATCGGTTTTTGTTTTTAGTGAGCGCCTACATGGCAACCGCAGGTTTCTCGTGTAAAACTTTGCGATGCCTCATGCCACGGAAACGCTTGGTTATATTTATTATTTTCCCAGTAGAATTTGGTACGTTCCTTTGGGTGATTTCCAATTTCATTCATGGTTTCAGTGTCGTATAATCGGCCATTAATCATAGTGTAAATAATACTTTCAGAATTTCTAATGTCTTCTAAAGGGTTTTTATCCATTACTATCAAATCGGCCAATTTTCCTTTTTTCAGCGAACCAATATCATTACCTGCTCCTATGTAATTGGCACCATTTATAGTGGCAGCTTTTAAGACGTCATGATTGGCCATGCCTCCTTGTTGAAGTGACCATAACTCCCAGTGCGCTCCAAGGCCTTGTAACTGACCATGTGCCCCAAGGTTGACTTTTACGCCAGCATCACTAAGTGCTTTAGTAGTTTTAGAAACTAAAATATGGCCGTTCTCATATTCTTCATCCGGAACCATAACCCGATGTCTCGAACGCGCATCGATAATGCCTCTTGGAGTATACTTTAAAAGCTTTTCATTTTCCCAAACATTAGTTTTTTGGTACCAATAGACTTCACTATTCATACCACCATAATTTACAATAAGTGTTGGTGTATAACCCACATTACTATTTCCCCAAAGTTCTAAAACATCTTTATAAACAGGTGCTACTGGGATGTTGTGTTCTACACCAGTATGCCCATCCATAACCATGGTGATATTGTGGTAAAATGTTGAGCCTCCTTCTGGAACCACAAAGATACCTTCCTCTCTAGCGGCTTGTAATACTTGTTGTCGTTGCTCGCGTCTTGGTTGGTTATAACTCTTAACCGATAAGGCACCGAAAGCTTTGGTTCTTCTAATAGATGAACGCGCATCTTCAAGATTATTGATGACCGCTTTAAAATCTCCATCAGCTCCATAAAGAATAAACCCTGTAGAGTAGAGACGTGGTCCAACAAGTTCTCCTGTTTTTTGTAATTCCGAAAGCGCAAAAATAGTTTCAGAATGCGCAGATGGATCATGAGACGTCGTCACTCCATAAGCTAAATTCGCGTAAAATTGCCAGTGTTTTTGTGTGGTTAATCCATATCTAAAGCCACCAATATGTGCGTGCGCATCCACCATGCCTGGCATTATTGTTTTTCCTGAAACATCATAGACTTTTGCATCGGAAGGAATTGTGATGTCTGAAGTATTTCCAATAGATTCAATGATATTGCTATTAATAACGATGGTGCCATTTTCTATGACTTCATTACCTTCCATAGTAATCAGTCGCGCTCCTTTTAAAGCAATTCTTCCTGAAGGTTTATCGGTTTTTGCTTCTAAATTAATTTTTATTCCTTTTTCGACGAGTTTAGTGTCTTCAGAAGCTTTAGCTGAAAAATATTGGTTGCCTAATGTCCAATGTAATGTTTTGCTGTCTTTAGACCAATGAAGATTAATCCCTGCGTCTTTAGAAAGCTGCGTAATTGGAACATATTTGCTTTTATCAGTTAAGTCTAAAGTATGTCCAGACTTAGGCATTGGTGCTAAATGCACTTTATGTAAATGAACAAAAGCAATCCAGTTGCTATCAGGACTTGGTACCAAAATATTACCATGTTTTGATTTAACGAGTGTGCGTTCATCAAAACCATTGAGATCAACACTTTTCAATGCTTTAGTTAAAGCCCCAAAAAATTGTCCGCCATTTTGGTAAATAATTCGTGTATCATCAGCATTAAACATTGGGAAATCTCCTTCTTTGGTTACAAATTTGGTGTTTGTCCCATCACTATTCATCAAATACAAACCTGGCTTTTTTGAAAATGTTCGACCTTGTTCGTTGTTTCCTCCTTCTTTTCTGTAGACAATATGTTTACCGTTATGTGAATACGACGGGTTTCTATAAATGCCTTTTTCTGAAGTCAGTTTTGTAGCAGTACCACCAGTTGAAGGAATTGAATAAATAGCACCTAAGTTTTGATCATTCCAAGTTACATAAGTAATGGTATTTCCATCAGGTGAAAAGGAGGGTTCAAATTCAAAATCGGTGCCTTTAGTTAAGCGTTTAGCTTTTCCATTGGGTAATTTTTGTGTGTACATATAACCAAGGGCATTAAAGACAATTGATTTTCCATCAGGAGACGTGGTCGCATGACGAATCACTTTAGCGTCAAAAGTATCAGGTGCTACAGGAGTATCAAATTCAACCGCTTTAGCAATCTTAATAGTAGCGTTAGCTTCAAACGGAATGTCGGATACGTTAAGCGAATTGATATTGATTTTATTAATTTTTCCACCAGACCAAATTACGATGTCTTCATTATTTGGCATCCAATTAAAGTTGGTGTATACTCCAAAAATAGCCCAAGCTTCTTGTTGGTCTTTATTTAGTTGGTCATAAACAGGCCATTCTTCTCCTGTTTCTAAATCGTGAATATATAAAACAGTTTTAGTGCGTACACGTTTAATAAAAGCTAGTTTTTTTCCATCTCTAGAAATTTGAGGACGTGCAGCACCTCCTGGACCTCCGGTGATTCTTGTCGTTTTACCAGTTTTCATATCATAGCGATTGATGACATAGATTTGACTGTTTGGGTCTTTGTTGTATTGAAAAACACCTCCAGGATAAACATCTTCACTGTAGTATAAATACTTCCCATCTGGAGAGATAGTTGGTTCGTTAACATCTTGTTGGTCATTCTTCTTTTTAGTAAGCTGTAAACCGCTACCGCCAGTTTTATGATATAGCCATAGTTCGCCAGCTCCTAAAGAACGCCCAGAAGTAAAATGTTTTCGGGCAATAAGATAATCGCCATCCGGTGTCCAAATAGCATTGTTTAATAATCTGAAATTTTCTTTTGTGGTTTGCTTAGCATCAGAACCGTCAGTATTCATGACCCATATATTGTCACCACCACCAGCATCACTAGTAAATGAAATCTGTTTGCCATCAGGGCTAAATCGTGGTTGAATTTCAAAGGGCAAACCTTCTCTTAGTAGTTTTGCTTTACCACCATTGCTGTCCATGATATAGATATCGCCTAATAAATCAAAGACAATAGATTTTCCATCTGGACTGACATCTAAATTCATCCAAGTACCTTCGGTAGTTGATAGTTTGAGGTCTTTGAAATTCCAATCACCTTCGGGGTTAGAGACGTCCCACGATTTGGGCTTTTCTTTATCTTGAGAATAAGCGTTAATAGTAACAAGTAGAATGAGGGTTGCAATGAGTTGAATACGCTTCATGGAATTGGTTTTTAATTAAAACGTAAGTTAAAACTAAAAAATGAATTTCGTAGGAATTGGTGTTTTTGTAAAAGATATAATTTTAAACTTATCGCATAAAAAATCCGATTCAAATTAATGAATCGGATTTTATAAGCGAAATGTTGTTATTAATTTGGCTAAAAGCCTACTTTACTTTGTTTACTATAGCTTCAAAAGCTTCTGGGTGATTCATCGCTAAATCGGCAAGGACCTTACGGTTCAATTCGATATTATTAGATTTTAATCCTCCCATAAATTTTGAATAGCTCATTCCATGTTGTCTTGCACCTGCGTTAATACGCATAATCCATAACGAACGGAATGTTCTCTTTTTTACTCTACGGTCTCTGTACGAATATTGCATCGCTTTGTCAACCGCATTTTTTGCTACTGTCCAAACGTTTTTACGTCTTCCGAAGTAACCTTTTGCTTGCTTAAGAACCTTTTTTCTTCGGGCTCTTTTTGCTACTGAATTTACTGATCTTGGCATTTCTTTAATTGTTTTTGTAGTAGGCGGTCTAAATGGACACTTGCTAAATTGTTTTGCCTAACTCCAGGGTTTATAATTTGTTTTAACCGATTAAAACCGTATTACTTTAAACGTAACATTGTTTTAATATTGTCCTCATCTGCTTTATGTACTAAACCATCATGAGTCAATTTTAGCTTACGCTTTTTAGATTTTTTTGTCAATATGTGACTCTTAAAAGCATGCTTTCTTTTAATCTTACCAGTGCCAGTTAGTTTGAAACGTTTCTTAGCACTTGATTTTGTTTTCATTTTAGGCATTTTCTCCTCTTTTTAATTTACGTTTCGCTTAGTATCGTATGAGCTGAAAATTCAGCTTTTAATTATTTTTTCTTAGGTGCGATGAACATAATCATTCGCTTTCCTTCAAGTTTAGGCATTTGTTCTACCTTTCCATATTCTTCAAGATCTTGGGCTAATTTTAATAATAAAATTTGTCCTTGTTCTTTAAAGACAATGGATCGTCCTTTAAAGAATACAAACGCTTTTAATTTCGCTCCATCTTTCAAGAACTTTTCGGCGTGTTTCTTTTTAAACTCGTAATCGTGGTCATCTGTTTGAGGACCAAAACGAATTTCTTTAACGATGACTTTAGTCGCTTTAGACTTTAAAGTTTTTTCTCGTTTCTTCTGCTCGTAAAGGAATTTTTTATAATCCATAACTTTACAAACAGGAGGGTTCGCATTTGGCGAAATCTCTACGAGATCTAAACCTTGTTCATCGGCTATGGACAATGCTTGCTTAACAGGGTAAACACCTATTTCAACATTATCTCCGACTAATCTTACTTCTTCAGATCTGATTTTGGAATTTATACGGTGTTTATCTTCTTGAGATACACGTCTTGTAAAATTCTTTCTGTTTCTACGTATTGCTATGGCTTCTGTATTTTAAATTAAACTTAATATTATTTAAAAGTTTTTAAACTTTTACTAATTCTATCTTTTACAATTTTCACAAAGTCTTCTACAGTAATTGTGCCAAGGTCTTCTCCACCATGTTGGCGCACAGTTATTGTATTATCTTTTTCTTCTTGTTCACCGACAATAATCATATACGGAAACTTTTGCATTTCAGCTTCGCGAATTTTCTTACCTACAGTTTCATTTCTGTTGTCTGTGAGGGCGCGAATTTCGTCATTTTCTAGCGAAATTAAAACTTTTTCGGCGTATTTTTCATATTTCTCACTTATAGACAGTACAATTACTTGTTCTGGCATCAGCCAAAGTGGGAAATTTCCACCTGTATGTTCAAGTAAAATTGCTATAAATCGTTCCATGCTACCAAACGGAGCACGGTGAATCATAACAGGCCTGTGCATCTCGTTATCACTACCTTTATAGGTTAAGTCAAAGCGTTCAGGTAAGTTATAATCAACCTGTATTGTTCCTAATTGCCATTGTCTTCCTAAAGCATCTTTTACCATAAAATCTAATTTAGGACCATAGAAAGCGGCTTCACCTGTTTCTACAACATAATTTAAATTTTTATCAATGGCTGCATTTAATATGGCTTGTTCTGCTTTTTCCCAGTTTTCATCACTCCCAATATACTTTTCAGGTTTTTCCGGATCTCTTAAAGAGACTTGAGCTGTAAAATCTTCAAAGCCTAAAGAACCAAATACATATAAGACTAAGTCTATAACATCCTTAAATTCTTTATCTAATTGATCTGGAGTACAGAAAATATGAGCATCATCTTGAGTAAAACCTCTCACGCGAGTTAGACCATGTAATTCACCACTCTGCTCATATCTATATACAGTACCAAATTCAGCGAAGCGTTTAGGGAGCTCTTTATAAGAAAATGGTTTACTATTATAGATCTCACAATGATGTGGGCAATTCATTGGTTTGAGTAAAAATTCTTCACCCTCAGCAGGAGTTGTTATAGGTTGAAAACTATCAGCACCATATTTAGCATAATGACCAGAAGTAACATAGAGTTCTTTACTTCCAATATGTGGTGTTACCACCATTTCATAACCTGCTTTCTTTTGGGCCGCTTTCAAAAAGTTTTCTAAACGTTCACGTAATGCAGCACCTTTAGGTAACCACAGAGGCAACCCTTGTCCTACTTTTTGTGAAAACGTAAAAAGTTCAAGTTCTTTTCCCAGTTTTCTATGATCTCTTTTTTTAGCTTCTTCTAGTAACTCTAAATATTCAGTTAATTCCTTTTGCTTAGGAAACGAAATACCATAAACGCGTGTTAATTGTTTGTTATTTTCGTCTCCTTTGTAGTAAGCACCTGCAACACTTAAAATCTTTACAGCTTTTATAATACCCGTATTAGGTATATGGCCACCACGACAAAGATCGTAAAAGTTGAGTGATCACAGAAACTAATAGTACCGTCTTCAAGGTTTTCTATTAAATCAACTTTATAGTCATTCTTTCCTTTATAATAGGATAAAGCGTCAGCTTTAGAAACATCACGCATTTTAAAGTCGTGCTTACCTCTAGCTATTTCTATCATTTTGTTTTCGATAGATTTAAAATCCTTTTCAGAAATAGTACCTTCTTCTCCTAAGTCAACATCATAATAAAATCCATTGTCAATTGCAGGACCAACCCATAACTTAACATTAGGATATAATTCTTCTAAGGCTTGTGCTAACACATGGGCAGAAGAATGCCAGAATGCTTTTTTACCAGCATCATCTTTAAAAGTATATAAAGTAAGACTACCATCAGTGGTTAGTGGAGTGGTGGTTTCAATAACAGTGTCATTGAATTTTGCTGAAATTACATTACGCGCAAATCCTGCACTAATGTCTACAGCCACTTCATAAGGAGTTACATCTTTTTCGAAAGATCTAACTGAACCATCTGGTAGAGTAATTTGTATCATTATATATAGTATAAATTTTAGCCTACAAAGATATACCTATATAAGGAATAGACAAAGTGAAGTTTCTATAAATTTGATTTGTATGTTTAGGGCATTCCCCTTTTGCTTTTTAGGAGCAAAAGGGGCGCGTCATCCGCTATATCTTTTTTTTACAAGCAGCGCTTTACAATAGGATATTTAATCACAATTATAAAGTATGTATTATATGGTATAATTAT